>NZ_MSPP01000009.1 GCF_002150005.2 Marivivens niveibacter | reverse complement strand
CTTTCGACAAAGCGGCTTTCGCCGTCGCCGTGGCCCGCAACGCCCCACAGGTTCGGACGGTAATCGATGTCCAGCGCCGTGCGCGCACCGAATTCACGCGCCAGTTTCAGCGCCTTGATCGTCGCTGCCTCGGTCTGCGGGTTCGACAGGTGGGTACCCGTCGCAACGACCGACCGCGCGCGTTCGATAAACGCAGGATCAATGTCGTCTTCGCACAGCGCCATGTCAGCGCAGTTTTCGCGATAGAAAATCAGCGGGAACTGGTCTTCGTCGCGGATGCCCAAAATCACCAGCGCCGTCAGACGCTCTGGATCGGTGACAACACCATCAACATTCACGCCTTCGCGGACCAACTGTTCGCGGATGAAACGGCCCATGTGTTCGTCGCCAACACGGGTGATCAGCGCCGTCTGCAGACCCAAACGGGACGTGCCGCACGCGATATTCGTCGGCGAGCCGCCAATATATTTCTCAAAGGACCCCATGTCCTCCAAACGCCCACCAATCTGAGATCCATACAAATCAACCCCAGCTCGACCGATCGTAATTACGTCAATATCTTTCATGGTTTATCCAATCGTCACTCGGCGCCCGTTCGAGGCCGCCATCGCGTGAATAATGTGTTCAATTTGAAGGCCTTGAACAAAATCGGGGCCACGGTTCGGGCCACCAGCGATCGCGCGCAGCAGATCGCGGGCCTCGATCGTTTTTTGTTCGTTAAAGCCAAAATTATGCCCCGGTGCAGGGCAGAATGCGGTGAAATCTGGCTGGTCAGGGCCCGTTAGGTGCCGCATAAACCCATCGGTTCCGGCGGTGTGGACCCACAGTTCGTTCATGTTTTCCTGATCGAATACAATCGATCCTAGCGTGCCGTGAATTTCCCACTGCAAACGGCATTTGCGGCCCCGCGCCACGCGCGAACTACAGAATGATCCTTGTGCGCCGGACGCAAATTCGACCATCGCAACAACACTATCTTCGTTTTCAACCGGTTTCATACCGTCTGGCGACGGGCGCTGCGCAACCACTGTTTGGGTTAGGGCCGTCACCGAAGACACATCGCCCATCAGTTCGGTCATCTGCGCCACCATATGGCAGCTCAAATCGCCCAAGACGCCCAAACCGCCGTGTTCTTTGGTGTTGCGCCAATTCCACGGGATCGTTGGGTCGGCGCTGTAATCTTCGTCATAGACACCGCGGAAACTGTGGACTTCGCCCAAATCGCCATTAGCGATCATTGCGCGGGCAGCCTGAAAAGCGGGACTGCGTAAATAGTTGTACCCAAGCATAGTCTGCTGGTTTGGTAGACTGGCGGCTAGACCAGTCATCGCTTCGGCATCGGACAAGGTCAGCGCCATCGGTTTTTCCAGCCATACGTGTTTACCTGCACGCAGTGCGGCCTCTGCCATTGGACGGTGCAGGCCGTTAGGCGAAGTGATCGACACAACATCGACGGCGGGATCGGCGATAGCGGCTTCCCAATCGTCGGTGCCTTGTTCAAACCCCCACGATCCCGCTAGCGCGGTTGCGGCCTCTGCGTTCGCGTCACACAGCGTTGCCAAACGCGGACGCGCGCCGCCGAAAACCGTAGAGACATTGTTCCACGCCATCGCGTGGCATTTACCCATGAAACCCGTGCCGATAACGGCAACACCTAACGAAACATTTGGCATATGATCCATCATTCGCTCCGTTCATAAAATCAAGCGCGGGCGACGCCGTAGCGGCATGTCGCCCGCGAGGGAGGATTAGATGGTACCGCCCAACGATCCTTCGAGTTGAGCAAGCTCTTGGCCGCCTGCCATTAGGTCCTGCAGCTCAGGCGCTGTGATTTCACCTTTGACGGCAGTGCCCAAGGTCTGACCACGGTTCAGCACAGTGAAACGATCCCCCACGGCCAGCGCGTGACGCACGTTGTGGGAAATGAACACGACGCCTACGCCTTGGGCGCGCACACGGTCAATGGTGGACAAAACGTTCGATGTTTGACGCACGCCCAAAGCTGATGTTGGTTCGTCCAAAATCAGAACCTTGGCCCCGAAATATACCGCACGCGCAATCGCAACTGTTTGGCGTTCACCGCCGGACAATGTGCCAACGGCCTGATCCGGTGCACGCAGATTGATGCCCATTTTGCGCATCTCTTCCATGCAGATTTCGTTGGCGGCGTCGATGTCGAACCGTTTCATGATACCGCGACCTTTGGTCGGTTCGCGGCCCATGAAAAAATTGCGGGTGACGCTCATCAATGGGATCATCGCAAGGTCCTGAAACACGGTGGCAATGCCTGCCTCCATCGCGTCGCGAGGGGATCCGAATTCCAGAGGTTTACCTTCGAACGTGATCGAACCAGCGGTTGGTTTATGCACGCCCGACATCGTTTTGATAAAGGTCGATTTACCTGCGCCGTTGTCGCCCAATAGGCAGTGACATTCACCAGGGGTCACATCAAAGGTCACACCGTTCAACGCGATCACGTTGCCAAAGTGTTTTTTGATGCCTTCCATATGGATAATAGGTTTGGTCATATCAGCGCTCCCCGGTTACGCGTTTGCGGATCACGTTGTTGAACACCACAGCCAGCAATAGCATGCCGCCCAAGAACACTTGGAACCAGTCTTGGTCAAAGTTGGTATAGGTCAGGCCGATGGTCACCATGCCAAAGATGATCGCGCCAAAGAATGCGCCGATTGCCGAACCATAGCCACCCGTCAACAGACAGCCGCCAATAACTGCGGTGATGATGGCTTCGAATTCTTTCATGAAACCACGGCGGGCATCGGTAGAACCTGCATCGATCACAGTGATGATCGCGACCAGCGCAGCAGCCATTGCCGTCACCATAAACAAAGAGATTTTGACCTTTTTCACAGGAACACCGGAATTCGATGCCGCGTTTGAATCGCCGCCCGTAGCGAAGACCCAGTTACCAACTGGCGTGCGCAGCAGGACATAGGTCGCGATCAGCGCCAGCGCGATAAACCACAGGATCTCAACAGGAATACCTGGAACCTTTGGTGCGCCATTGCGGAAGGTTTCGACGAGACCAACAGACGCCATCCACGTAAACAGGCCTGATAATGCATCGCCCGAAAACAGGGTCAGCAGTGGGTCGCCTTCGACCGCGTCACGAACACCGCGCAGCTGTGTGGACCCGCCCGAGAAAATCTTTAGCCCGACAAGCGACATACCGCGCAAGATAAACAGACCCGCCAAGGTCACGATGAAAGATGGCAAACCCGTGCGGATCACGATCGACCCGTTCACGCCGCCGATTGCCGCCGCTGCAGCCATGGTCAGCGGGATCGCAAAAACCAGCGGCAGACCCATGTTCACCACCAACACGCCAAAGATCATACCCGCAAAGGCCACCATCGAACCGATCGACAGGTCAAATTCGCCGCCGATCATCAACATCGCAGCCGCGATGCCCAGAATACCCAACTGCGCCGCAGGTGTCATAAAGTTCATAATGCCAGACAGCGTGAACATCGCGCTATCGGCTGTAATCACAAAGAAAACCGTCACAAGGATGACGCCGCCAATCGCGCCAAGTTCGGGGCGTTTCATCAGTTTTGTTGCGAATGACTCGGCCTTTATCCGTTCGTCATTTCCCGCGGGGGCGTCTGTTGCCATGTAAGTTTCCTCCCAGTTTATGGTGTCGGGCCGCACCTGATGCGCGGCCCGACGATGTTGAATTAGCGGATGCCTTGTGCCGACAGTTCGATCACTTGGGCTGCGCTATCTTGGGTCACCAGATTTGGACCCGATGGCACGTTGCCACCTGGCATCAGGCCGAATTCTGCGTTCAGCGCTAGGAAAGCGACTGGCAGATAGCCTTGCAGGAACTGCTGCTGGTCGATTGCGAATGCTGCGTCACCGTCAGCGACTGCCTGTAGGAAACCAGCCGACAGGTCGAAGGATGCAACCAGAACGTCATCGCGGCCCAGTGCTTTGACCGCTGCAACTGCAGGTTCACCAACCAGCGATGCGCCCAGACCCAGAACGGTGTCTACATCAGGGTCGGAATCCAGCGCTGCGCGCACTTTGGATTCAACCTCTGCGGGGTCGTTTTGGGTTGGGATCACGGTGACCTCTTGGCCGAAACCAGCTGCAAAACCTTCGCAACGCAGGTCTAGCGATACGTTACCGACTTCTTGGTTCACACAGATGCCTTTGGTGCCGCCCATTTGCGCCAGACGTTCACCCGCAGCCAGACCAGCGTCATATTCGGACTGACCAACGTGCAGCAGCGCACCCAGTTCTTTCGCAACGTCCGAACCCGAGTTCATCGAGATCACAGGAATGCCAGCAGCAACCGCACGTTCGATCGATGGCCCCAGCGCATCTGCGTCAGGGATCGATACAACCAGACCATCAGGTTCTTGGTTTACGGCAGCGTCGATCAGCTGGCTCATTGCGACCATGTCAAAAGTTTCTGGCGAGCGGAATTCGACGTTTGCGCCGGTATCTTCGCCTGCTTTTTGAACACCGTTTTTCACAACCGACCAGAATGGGTCGTTTGCCTGACCATGAGCCACAACGATGATGTCGGCGGCCATGGCTGGCGCTGCGACAGCAACAGCCGCAGCGGTCGCAA
Source organism: Marivivens niveibacter (assembly GCF_002150005.2). Classification (GTDB taxonomy): domain Bacteria; phylum Pseudomonadota; class Alphaproteobacteria; order Rhodobacterales; family Rhodobacteraceae; genus Marivivens; species Marivivens niveibacter. The sequence continues at coordinate 4,995 of NZ_MSPP01000009.1, read as the reverse complement.
CAGTAGCTAGAAATTTATTCATTAGGTTCTCTCCTCCCTAGGTTTGAATGACATGCGGACATGCCACTTGGATCGCGCGCGATTGCGCACGATTTCGGATGCACGCCGCATTCTGCGGCGCACAAATCAGTCGTCAGTAGCTGACGTCGACGGCTTGACCTGATTCAAAACTTTCGGTCGCAGCCTCGGCCATCGCCAGTACAGCGATACCGTCCTCGAGTGTTACTGGCATATCGGTGCCGTCCAACACGGCCGAAACGAATGCTTCCCACTCTGCCGCATAGGCAGGCATGTAACGTTCAAGGAAGAAATAGGTTGGTTTTGCGGATACAACGCCGGCCGTCGTCGATTTCACAACTGTATTTTCCAGCATGTTCTGCGCTTGAAGCAGACCTTCGGAGCCCAGCAGTTCAACCCGCTGATCATATCCGTACACAGCGCGTCGGCTGTTTTTAATGACTGCGATACGGCCATCAGCGTAGGTCATGGTAACAACGGCGGTGTCTACGTCACCAGCTTCGCCGATTTCAGGATCCACGATCGAGGATCCGACCGCACGTACCGAAACGGGGCGATCGCCCATCAGGAAATTAGACATATCAAAATCGTGGATCATCATGTCCCGGAACAATCCGCCCGACACTTTGATATACGAAACAGGGGGCGGCGCAGGGTCAAACGATGTGACCGACAGCAACTCTGCCTTACCGACTTCGCCTGATACCAACGCACCGCGCACCGCGGCAAAGTTCGGATCGAAACGGCGATTGAAACCGATCATCACAGGTTTGCCGGTCGTCGACGCAGCGGCCAGACACTTCTTGGCACGATCTAGCGACAGATCAACAGGCTTTTCGCACAACACGGCTTTGCCTGCCGCGGTTGCTGCCTCGATCAAGTCGGAATGCGTGTCAGTGGAAGACGCAACCAGCACCGCATCAATGTCGTCATCGTTCAAGATATCTTCGACGGAACGAGCATCTGCCCCGTGTTCAGCGGCCAATTTTTCTGCGGCCTGCGCATAGACGTCTGCGACGGCAACCAGCGTCGAACGCGGGTTACCCGCGATGTTCACAGCGTGCACTTGTCCAATCCGGCCAGCGCCCAGCAACCCAACTTTAAGCATGTCTTCCTCCCAGTGAAGCGACTCGACTTTGCGCTTCGTTGAGATGATTCATACGACTTTTGCACACGCGTGCAACATATTTTTGCTCACGGGTGCATTTTTGATCTATTAGTCAAATATGAAACACCACGACACAATATTACCGAACGCCTATTTTCCTTTGAATTACGGTAAGATCACGGTAAAACCGAACGCCAACGAATAGGAGCCGTCACGTGACCACCCAACCTAAAACCGCAAATATTACAGCCGATGATGTGGCGATTGCGGCGGGTGTGTCACGTTGGACCGTGAACCGGGCGTTTAAAAAAGACGCGTCAATTTCACCGAAAACGCGCGACAAGGTGATGAAAATTGCCGAAGAAATGGGGTACATTCCAGATTTGCGCGCGGCATCTTTGGCATCGGATCGATCAAATCTTGTCGCCTTATTAGTCGATGATTTTTCGAACCCACATAAACTTGTCATGTTGGAGCGCCTGACAACTGCCATGCGAAGCCGTGGTTGGGACACGTTGCTCGTCAACACATTAGATGCAAATGACACCGCCCCTGCCCTGATGCATGCTAGTCGGCGGCGAGTCGATGCGTCGATCCTTATCGGCCTTCAATTTGATGACGACGTATTGGAAACCGTTCAAAAAGCACACAACATCAAGAAACTGATTATTTTTGCGCGCCGATCCGAACAAGAAAATACAATTTCGATCTGCGTAGATGATCGCCAGGCGACTTTGGAAATCGCAAACTATGTTGCGGACAAAGGATACAAAAAACCATTCTACGTAGCAGGCCCGCGCACAACATCCGCACATCTATCACGCAAAGAAACCTTTGCGGAATATTGGTCCAATACATTTGGCACCGATGTCCAAAGCTTGGCCGTTGGTGCGTATGACTCGATCCTCGCCACAAATGCGGTGCAGACTCGATTTGCAAATGTACCAAGCGACGGATTGCCTGACATTTTAGTCTGTGAAAACGACGCGATTGCCATGGGTGCGATCGATGCTGTCCGCCATCACCTAGGTCTGCGCGTTCCCGAAGATATCGCCGTTTTCGGCTTTGACGATGTACCCCAAGGCGCAAGTCCAAACTATCGGCTTAGCACCTATCGCCAGCCGATGACCGACATGGCCAATTATCTGGTCGACGTTTTAGAAAGCAATGATACGACGAATATGGACCGTCAATTCATCGGCACCCTAATCATCCGCGAAAGCGCATAATCGCCACTCAAACAATCGCCAGTAAAAAAGGCGCCCAGTCTGGGGCGCCTTTTGTATTTTCCGTTTGGGTCGCGTTTAGAAATCAATCTCCAACGCGCCACCCACGTTCGCTTTGCCTCGCGATGTTAGCCCAGCGTCACCGCTAATGGTGCCAAAGCCCAGATCTCGTTCGATGCTAACGGTCATGGATCCAAAGGAATATCCATCGCCCCATTCACTATCCAGCTCTAGCGCATAGGACAGTTCGTTGTCATCGCCAGCCGTTTCGATGCCAATCGACGCGCCGTATCCACAAACACCAGACATCGATCCCATCGATTGATAACAAGCAACGCGAGGATTGATCCACAGGTTCGCACGGCCGTCGTTGATCAGCTGATCTGCTCGCAATTCTGCGAAAGCACGTCCGCCTGTGATGGCATCCAATTCCAGCCCCCCCGCTTGTGATAGACCGCCCAGTTCGGCAACAACATCGACATCAGCACCTGGTGTGTAGACCGCATCGAAACCGATACGCGGAGCTAAAGTGGTGGTGCCAATCTCAACTTCGCCCGACAACGCCGCACCGGCAAAGCCTGCGATATATTGGTATTCGCCAGTTGCCGCGATTGTTCCGTCGGCACGATCAAAGTTCAGATCGAATTCATGGCGACCTACCGCTGCACCCAGATAGTAATCCAAGAACAGATTACGATCCAAACGGTTCGCACCATAGATGCCCGCGTTCAAACCCAAACCACTGATTTCACCAGTAGCCAGACGCGTCACATCCGACTGGGAACTGTACATGCCCACAAAATAGCCAAAGACACTTTCATCTCCTTTGTACTGCTCACGGCGGTACGACAGGTTGATCATGCTTTGCGTCTGGCCTTGTTCTGTGTCGATGTAGGATAGCGATCCTTCGTAAACTTCGCGGCGATCGGTGATGCAATCATGCGCATCGCTGACAAAGCTTCCGTTCGCATTCATACCGTTTTCGTCTGCATTCGCGCTGAACGCACGGGACAGATTAAAGCGGTTTTCACATGTACCGGCATAGGTTTCATCCGCACCTTCGATCGGACGGAATTCGACGCGGCGGTTACGTGCTTTGCCTTCTTCCGTGTCATTCGAAGCGATCGGTTCACGTTCACCGTAACCGCGCGCAACATAGCCAGATGTATCGACACCGCGCGCCGTCAGCGCAGCCAAAACTGCAACGACACGGCGTTGGCTAAGGTCGATGTTATAGGCATCCGATGCATCGCTGTCGGTGTGACCCGCGATTTCAAACGCGCCATCTGGGCAAGTCGATAGTATCAGCGCCAAAGCATCTAAAACAGGATCACTTTCGGGTTTGATAATCGCTTTGTCCGTATCGAACAGGATATTTTCCGCAATCAACAGGGCGTTAACGTCCGCAGTACAGGTGTTGTTCGACCGGCGACGCAACTGGTTCGCCGCATCAGCAGAATAGCCACTGATCTGACGGCTTTGCATTGTTAGCGTGTTGGCCAAATCCTCTTGCAGAATAGTCTTAAGGTCCTCTTCGATATTATCGATCAACGCCGTTGGGCCATCTACGACAACCATCTCGACCTCAGCAGTCGAACAATTGGTCGGGTTCGCAACTTCGCAAATTTCATAGACCAACGTGTAGGTGCCGGGTGTTGTCCCAGCAGCGACCGTAATGGTGCCATCCGCGTTCAAAGTAATCGATCCCGCAGCAGGAGCCGGCGCTGTGATTGTCGTAACATCAACCAAAGCAGGATCGGAAATCACCTCACCATCCAAAGTATCGTTGTCCAAGACCGAAGCTGCCGAAGTCGCACCAGTCAAACCATCCAGTACGATGCCATCATCGTCATTTGCCGTGATACCCACCGCTGGCAACACAGAAACAGACAGCGTCGCTTCATTCGAGGTCCGGCCTGCGACGTCAGAAATGACATAGGCAGCAGGTGTGGGCGTCCCGGAAAAACCAGCAGCAGGTGTGAACATAACCATGCCAGAGTTTGGGTTCACGGACCATTCACCTTCGCCTGGAACAGTTAGCGTTTTACCATCGCTCGCAAGCGTCGCACCCGCAGGCGCATTCGATCCGGTCAATATCACCGAAGTCGGATCCAATGGGAAATCACCTTCGTCATTCACCATAGGATTAATCATCACCGGACCGGGATCGGTTGGTGCCGCAGTATCGTCCGTGGCTTCTGGTGTACTTCCATAAGTCACGCTTACAGTAGCAGGGTTTGAAACGTTCCCGTCATTATCCGCTACTGTGTAAGGCGCCGGTGTCGCATCACCAACCATCCCCGACTCCGGCGTAAAGGTGATTGCGCCCGTTGTCGCATTCACGGTCCACACACCTTCACCCGGCACGGTCAAGGTCTTACCGTCAGCGGACAAAATCGACCCAGATGGTGCACCCACTCCAGTCAACACAACCGAGGCAGGGTCCAATGTGCCATCTGCGTCAATGTCGTTTGCCAGCGGCTCAACCGTCAAAGGCACCAATGTATCACTGTTAACAGTATCGTCACCCGCAACGGGCACATCGCCGTAGTCAATCGACAGCGCCGCCACATTCGATGTGTTGCCGTCATTGTCGTCAACCGTATAGCCGATCGCCGTCGGATCTCCGGTGAACCCAGCCTC
>NZ_MSPP01000008.1 GCF_002150005.2 Marivivens niveibacter | reverse complement strand
CTTCAGAAGTCCCAACCGCGCCTCAGCGCCGCCGGTGAAGGGGGTTCTAAGGGGAGTGATGCATGGGCGCAAGCGGATTCGGTGAGGTTTTTTGAATTTTCTTCAACAATAATCGCAGGGCCCTTATTTTATTGAGCATTAGGCGCGAATTATTTACCAAACGCGCCGATTAACGCGCGCCACCTTAGCCCCATATATACATTATATATATACACCCTCAGAAACGTATATTTTGGACGCAACCGACTCGCACGCTCCGAGTCACTGATTCAACAGGCAGAATCGCGCCCACAGCCGCGTTATGAACCCTTTCTTCGATGTAACTTCCCCCGTATAAGGCAACGGGTTCGCGCAAGAGTCGCGAAAAATGCGTTACAAAAGTACAGGAAGGCGACAGATGGCTGGTTTCGGGGGATTGTTTTCGTCAGATATGGCGATCGATTTAGGGACCGCGAACACGCTGGTTTATGTCAAAGGCAAAGGTATCATCCTGTCTGAACCTTCGGTGGTCGCCTATCACGTCAAAGACGGCGTTAAGAAAGTCCTTGCTGTTGGCGAAGACGCGAAATTGATGCTGGGCCGCACGCCTGGTTCGATCGAAGCGATCCGCCCGATGCGTGACGGCGTTATCGCTGACTTTGATACTGCAGAGGAAATGATCAAACATTTCATCCGCAAGGTTCACAAGCGCACAACCTTTTCGAAACCAAAGATCATCGTTTGCGTACCGCACGGTGCGACACCTGTTGAAAAACGGGCGATCCGTCAATCGGTTCTGTCTGCTGGCGCACGCCGCGCGGGCCTCATTGCAGAACCAATTGCAGCGGCGATTGGTGCGGGCATGCCGATCACTGACCCAACCGGTTCGATGGTTGTCGATATCGGCGGCGGTACGACTGAAGTTGCCGTTCTGTCCCTAGGCGACATCGTTTATGCACGTTCCGTTCGTGTTGGCGGTGACCGCATGGATGAGGCGATCATTAACTACCTGCGCCGCCAGCATAACCTGCTGATCGGTGAGGCAACTGCAGAACGTATCAAAACGTCGATCGGCACCGCCCGTATGCCTGACGATGGCCGCGGCGCATCCATGCAAATTCGTGGTCGCGACCTGCTGAACGGTGTTCCGAAAGAAACCGAAATCAGCCAAGCACAAGTTGCCGAAGCTTTGGCAGAACCAGTCCAACAAATCTGCGAAGCCGTTATGACCGCACTAGAGGCAACGCCTCCGGATCTGGCGGCGGATATCGTTGATCGCGGCGTTATGCTGACGGGCGGCGGTGCGTTGCTCGGTCAATTGGATCTGGCGCTGCGCGAACAAACCGGTCTGGCCATTTCCGTAGCTGATGAATCGCTGAACTGCGTTGCATTGGGCACAGGCAAGGCGCTGGAATACGAAAAACAACTGCGTCACGTCATCGACTACGACAGCTAATCCCAAGGGGGCCCCGTGGCACGCGAAAACCAACGCGAAGATGCCTATTTTGCCCCCTTGCGGCGTTTGCTGATCGGGGTGCTGCTGTTTCTTTTGCTGGCCATTTTTCTGGTTTGGCGGATCGACAGCCCACGGGTTGAACGGTTTCGGTCTGCTGTTTTGGACCGCGTTGTTCCATCAATGGAATGGGTTATGGCCCCCGTTTCGGGCCTGACCCGCATTGCCTCTGATTTCCAATCCTATCAACGGCTGCTCGAACAAAATGCGGATTTACGGCGCGAACTGCAGCAAATGAAAGCATGGCGAGAGGCCGCCCTGCAGCTAGAGCAGGAAAACGCTAAACTGTTGGATCTGAACAATGTTCAGCTGGACCCATCCTTAACCTACGTAACGGGAATCGTGCTGGCAGACAGCGGATCGCCCTATCGGCAATCAGTTTTGCTAAACGTTGGCGAACGTGACGGGATTAGGGATGGCTGGGCTGTTATGGATGGCATTGGTCTGGTTGGCCGCATTGCCGGCGTCGGCCAAGAGACATCCCGCGTTCTACTGCTGACCGATACATCCAGCCGCATACCGATCATCATTCAAGGCTCAGGTCAGCGCGCATTATTGATTGGTGACAACTCTAAAAACCCGCTCATCGAATTTTTGGAAAGCCCAGATTCTGTCCGCCCAGGGGATCGCGTGATTTCGTCTGGTGATGGTGGCGTCTTTCCTGCTGATTTGCTGGTTGGACAGGTTGTTTTGGGCAATGATCGCCGCCTTCGCGTACGTATGTCCGCCGACTACGAACGTTTAGAGTTTCTGCGCGTCTTGCGCAGTCAGCCACGTGAATCCATTGAAAACACAGGCGAACTTTTGTCGCCGGACACAGACGGTGGCCCAAGCTTTACCATCACCCCACAGCTGAGCACAGACGGATGAACGAGATCCAAACAACACGCCGCTGGCTCGGTCGGGTGATGTTTGTCGTTATCAGCTACATCATTCTTTTCGCGCAGCTCATGCCATTGTCGACCGAACCGTCGCAATGGGCGCCACCTGATATCTTAATGCTGATTACAATGGCTTGGGTCGTGCGCCGTCCTGATTTGGCCCCTATCGGACTAATTGCTTTGATCCACTTTTCCGCGGACCTACTGTTGCTTCGCCCACCGGGGTTATGGACTGTATTGGTGATCATCAGCACAGAAATACTGCGGGCGAAATCGTCCGAATTCCGATCTCTGGCCTTTCCGTTCGAATGGATTTCTGTCGCCGGGACTTTGATCGCGCTGTTTTTTGCTCATCGCATAGTTTTGATGATCATGTTCTTGCCTCAGGCACCGATTATGTTGACGTTGTCGCAACTGCTAATGACCATTTTGGCTTATCCATTGGTCACGTTTTTGTCCTATGTCGCATTCGGCGTCAGCCGCCCCGCCTTGGGCGAAGTTGACGACAGAGGGAGACGCCTATGAAACGCCCGCCGAAAGATAATTTGGCCTCAAATCGCGTCATTTCGCGGCGCGCGTTGATCGTGGGCGCGAGCCAATTGGCTATTGCGGGCGTGCTGACCATGCGCATGCGGAACCTGCAATTAGAACAGGCCGATACATTCCGCCTGCTGGCAGATGAGAACCGTATTAATATCAAGCTTTTGGCGCCAGCTCGCGGGCTAATTCATGACCGGAATGGTACATTATTGGCGGGCAATGAACAAAACTATCGCATCACGATGACTCGCGAAGAAGCCGGCGACATCGAAGAAGTTTTGGCCAACCTTGCGCAACTTATCCCGCTAACAGAAACACAAATCGCCGAAGCCGTACGAGAAATGAACAACCGTTCGGCATTTGTGCCCGTGACAATCGCCGACCGGCTGAGCTGGGACGACATTGCGAAGGTGACGGTCAACGCCCCTGCCTTACCGGGTGTAACCGCTGATGTAGGCCTAAGCCGGTTTTACCCACGGGGCTCTGATATGGCACATGTTGTCGGATACGTCGGCCCTGTATCAGACTATGACCTAAGCCGTATCGAATCCCCCGACCCCTTGTTGCAGATCCCCAAATTCCAAATCGGGAAAACGGGCATCGAAAACAAAATGGAAACCGAACTGCGCGGTTCCGCTGGCACCCGCCAGATCGAGGTGAACGCAATTGGCCGCGTGATGCGCGAACTATCCCGCGAAGAAGGCATTCCCGGTTCTGACCTGCAACTGACGATCGACGCAGATCTTCAGCGCTATGTTGAGGCACGACTGGACGGAGAATCCGCTGGGGCCGTGGTGATTGATTTGGAAAACGGCGATCTGCGTTCGATCGTTTCATCGCCTTCGTTTGACCCGAACCTTTTTGTGCGCGGTATATCCGTTGCGGATTGGCAAGGGCTGAATGAAAACCCCTATCGCCCATTAGCCGCCAAAGCGGTCCAAGGTATCTACCCACCTGGATCGACATTCAAAATGATTACCGCATTGGCAGCCGTCGAAGACGGGGTCGTTGACCCCGAAGAAACAGTTCTGTGTCGCGGCTTTACCGAAGTCGCAGGCACCCGTTTCCACTGTTGGAAATCGGGCGGTCATGGGAACATGAACCTTCATGATAGCCTAAAACATTCGTGCGACTGCTATTACTACGAAATTTGCCAACGGGTTGGCATTGATAAAATAGCGGCAATGGCGCGCCGCTTCGGTCTGGGCATTCGCCACGACCTGCCGTTGTCTGCGGTGGCTTCTGGACTTGCCCCTGACAAAGAATGGAAAACAAAGACCCACGGCGAAGATTGGCGGATTGGCGATACGGTCAACGCATCAATCGGCCAAGGTTATGTGCTGGCATCCCCGCTTCAGTTGGCCGTTATGGCTGCGCGTCTGGCAACGGGGCGTACCATCACCCCGCGCCTGATCAACGCCATCGACGGCGTGCGCGTCCCCATCCCCGAAGCCGAACCCATTGGCGTGAATGAAAATACCTTGCGCCGTATTCGCGCCGCGATGGATGCAGTGGTCAACAGCAACCGCGGCACAGCCTATGGCGCCCGCATCACCGAAGTTGAAATGCGCATGGCGGGTAAAACCGGTACATCGCAGGTGCGACGCATCACAGCCGAAGAACGCGCACGCGGCGTGACAAGAAACGCTGATTTGCCATGGGAACGCCGCGACCACGCGTTGTTCGTCAGTTTTGCGCCAGCAGATAATCCAAAATACGCAGTCGCGGTGGTGGTCGAACATGGCGGCGGTGGTTCAGCCGTGGCCGCACCTATTGCGCGCGACATCGTTCTTCAGGCCCTGTATGAAGGTCCGCCGCCGCTATCCGCGTATCCATCGGCGATGCGCGGCCGCATTTCAGAACAGCAACGTAAAATCGAAGAACACATGCCAGCCGGTTCTGTCGCAATGAATGATCGCGCCTGACATGAGTTATTTAGAACATAACGTTAAATCCGTACCAACGGGCCTGCGCAAATTGTTGTACCTAAATTGGTCAATCGTGTTGCTTCTGACGGCGATCGCGGGGTCCGGCTTTGTCATGCTTTATTCCGTCGCAGGCGGGTCAATGACGCCGTGGCTTCAGCCGCAAATGGTGCGCTTTGCCTTGGGATTGGCGGTGATGCTGATCATCGCAATGGTGCCGATCTGGTTTTGGCGCAATGTATCCGCGTTTGGCTATATCGTGTCGTTGCTGTTGCTGGTTGCCGTTGAATTATTCGGTGAAACCCGTATGGGGGCACAGCGGTGGATCGATTTGGGGTTTATGGTTTTGCAGCCGTCCGAATTGGCCAAGATCACATTGGTCATGTTTTTGGCGGCCTATTATGACTGGCTCCCGCTAAACAAACGATCCCACATCATCTGGGTCATTATCCCCGTTTTGATCATCATGGTGCCATCGGCGTTGGTGATTAACCAACCTGATTTGGGGACAGCCCTTTTGATGATGATAGGTGGCGGAACGATCATGTTTTTGGCTGGCGTGCATTGGGGATACTTTGCTTTCGTCATCGGCAGCGGCGTTGCGATGATCTGGGCTGTTATGGAATCGCGCGGCCAAGCGTGGCAGATTTTAAAAGATTACCAATATCGGCGGATCGAGACATTTCTGGACCCGTCCCAAGACCCGCTAGGTGCGGGATACCACATAACACAGGCCAAAATCGCGCTGGGTTCGGGCGGCATGACTGGGCGTGGATTTATGCAAGGCACGCAGTCACGGCTGAATTTCCTGCCTGAAAAGCATACCGATTTCATTTTCACCACATTGGCCGAAGAGTTCGGATTTATCGGCGCGGCAGGGTTGTTGGCACTGTATATCGTACTGCTGGCGTTCTGTTTCATTTCCGCGCTTCAGAACAAAGATCGATTTGGATCGCTGGTGACGCTGGGGATTGCGATGACATTCTTTTTGTATTTCGCTGTGAATATGTCGATGGTGATGGGCATGGCGCCCGTCGTCGGCGTTCCCTTACCAATGGTCAGCTACGGCGGATCAGCCATGCTGGTGCTGATGGTTGGTTTCGGATTAGTCCAAAGCGCCCACGTTCATAGGCCACGATAATGATCAACATCCTGTTTTCTGCCCGCACCGAATTATGGCCCGTCTACCGAGATTTATTGTCGGGCGCGCTGGCCGATCAGGGCCTAGATGTACATTTATCTGATGACCTACCTGCGGCGGATGTAGATTACATCATCTTTGCACCAAACCCGCGACTGACAGATTTCACCCCCTATTCGCGGTGTCGAGCTGTGTTCAGCCTGTGGGCAGGTGTCGATACAATCGTGCAAAACGAAACCCTAACAATGCCGCTGTGCAGATTAGAGGATCCCGGCCTAACCCAGGGCATGGTTGAATGGGTTACGGGTCATGTCCTTCGGCACCATTTGGGTATGGATCGCCAGATCTTGAACCAGAACGGCGTGTGGGACCCTATTGCACCACCTCTGGCCGCGGATCGCCCGATAACGGTTCTGGGGATGGGCGTATTAGGTGCGGCATGTGCGCAGACATTAGCGTCCATTGGGTTTCCAGTGACTGGCTGGTCTCGTACACCTAAAAATGTCGATGGTGTCACATGCATCCATTCAGACGACCCACGCGATGCGCTGCACGATGCCCAAGGCGTTGTTTTGTTACTACCTGCAACGCCTCAGACAAAAGGGATTTTGGACGCGGATGCGCTGAACGTGATGGCGCGGGGCGCGTTTGTGATCAATCCTGGACGCGGTGCGCTGATTGACGATGCGGCGCTAATCAGCGCGCTGGACAGCGGACAGATTGGTCACGCGACACTGGATGCATTTCGTATCGAACCTTTGCCTGCTGATGATCCCTATTGGTCCCATCCAAAGGTCACGGTCACACCCCATATTGCCAGCGAAACACGCCCCGCGACAGCCGCTAAACAAATCGCTGAAAATATAAAACGCGCCGAAACCGGCTCGCCTTTGATGAATTTGGTTGATCGAACCCGCGGTTATTAACGCAGTTTCGGTGGGCTGTTCGGATCCATACCTGGGTTTGATCCCGGGACATGGTCATCCTGCATTTCAGGCTCTGGCAAGTCGAACCCGATACCTACCCGCTTCAAACGCTCTGCGAACTGGCTGTTTTCCGGCACAAAGGTCACGTCCAGCATACCCGCGTCAATACCCGAAAAGGTCAACGCTTCGGCAACCGCATTTGCCAGCGCATGTTCGGCGCCATCAGTCGCGCCGATAAAGGTCAGGATGTGGCTTTTGTTCCCGTTATCATAGGTCACGCCTGCCAGATACGCCGATTTTGCCAATCCCGCAGCACTGGCCAATTTGCGATCCAATCCCGTCAGCAGGGTTTCTGGCAACCCTTTGGGCGCGGTGATTTCGACAGGGCGGGCCATTTGTTCTTCTGGTGCGTTGCCCAAGGTTTCCATTAGCCAATCAATCGCAGCAGGCGGGATCAGGATCGACGATGCCTGTCCAAGATTCACACCCATACCGATATTTTGCCCCATCAGCATTTGCGCCAATCCGCGGCCCGATACAGCCGCATATGACGCGGCACGTTCCGCAAAATCGGCCAACCTTTCTTCGCGGTCGAAAACCAACACATATTGGATGCCATCTGCCTCGATCACTTCGGGTGTAATGTCATCATCCGCCTCTGGTTCTGATGCGAGCAGCAAAAACAATTCGCTGTCGGCCAGACGTTCGTAAAACCGCAAACGTACTGCGTCGTCTTCGGGGGCGGCTTCCATCGCGGCGTGGGCGGTATCGATTTCAGTTGTCATCTAGAACCTCTTGAACGCGGGATCGCAGAGCGGGCAGCAGATCTGCCTCGAACCACGGGTGTTTCTTGATCCATGCCGTATTGCGCCACGACGGATGAGGCAAGGGGATGACATGGGGCAAATGGTCATTCCAATTGGAAACAATGTCTGTGACGCCCGTTTTGCCTAGATGCCATTTCATCGCGTGTCCCCCGACCAAAAGCGTGAGCCGGATGTTCGGCAAGGTGTTCAACACACGATCACGCCACGTTTTTGCACAAATTGCGGGCGGCGGCAGGTCAGCACCTTTGGCATCATAACCGGGAAAACAAAACGCCATTGGGACAATCGCGATACGCGAAGTGTCGTAAAATATGTCAGAGCCAATACCCATCCAATCCCGCAGCCTGTCGCCAGATGGGTCTGTAAAAGGACGCCCAGACTGATGCACCCGCATTCCCGGGGCTTGGCCAGCGATCAAAATACGCGCCTTGGGCGAAAACCACGCAACCGGCCGCGGCGAATGTTGCGTCTGCGTTTGCGCAAAACGATCCGCGCACAATCGACAATTTGCGATTTCATGCATCAGGTTATCCATGCCAATGCCTACCGCAGCCAAAGACGTGGCGCAAATGGACAACTTACGATCCAAAGGAGTTATAAAACTACACCGCACGTTGTGATTGACGTTAGATTAAGTTATGCGCGCAGCGACCAACGAACGAGGGAATAAAAATGTACCGCGTCTGGAACTTTCTAACGCAATATTCACTATTGCTGATCATGGGGGCGGTCATTGCCCTTGTTTGGGCAAACATCAATCCTGACAGCTATCACCATTTCGTAGATTTCGTGATCGTCGATCATTTCTTTATCGGTCACCTGCATGATGGTCACCGTACACTAACCCTGCACTATCTGGTTAACGACGTCTTGATGGCGCTGTTCTTTGCCATCGCGGCAAAAGAGGTGTGGGAAGCCATCATTCTGGAAAACGGATCCCTTCGCGGTAAAAAAGCGGCCACCCCGCTGATCGCAACGTCGGGCGGTATTCTGGGCCCAGTGGCTGTTTACCTGATCTTGGCAATGATGCTGGGTTCGGAAACCTATAGTGCTGTGGCAAACGGCTGGGCGATCCCAACCGCGACAGACATCGCGTTTTCCTATCTAGTCGGCCGTCTGGTATTCGGCGCAGGTCACCCTGCTGTCCGTTTCCTACTACTGCTGGCAATTGCCGACGACGCCGTTGGCCTGCTTATCCTTGCGATCTTCTATCCATCGGGCGCATTGGCACCGGAATGGCTGCTACTGTCCTTTGGTGCGGCGATTGTGGTTTTCGTGCTGGCAAACTGGCTGCCCCGTCGTATGGACCGCGGCAATCAAGCGCGTCCAACATCGACTTGGGTGCGCAAGAAACTGTCGTTCTGGCCATACGCTATTGCAGCATGCTTTAGCTGGTACGGTTTCCAACAGTCTGGCATTCACCCTGCATTGGGCCTGTTGCCAATCGTTCCAACCATCCCGCACGCAGACCGCGCATTCGGTATCTTCTCCGAAGCGGAAACACATCTGCACGACCTGCTGAACGACATCGAACACGCGTTGAAGTACCCTGTGGAAATCATCCTGTTCTTCTTTGGTCTGTGTAATGCGGGCGTGACGTTCAGCTCCATCTCGGAACCAACATGGTTGGTTCTTGCGGGCCTGATCATCGGTAAACCGCTGGGCGTATTGCTGATGGGCTGGATCGCGGCGAAACCGCTTGGCCTTGGATTGCCTGCGGGTATGCGCATCATCGACCTGTTCGTGATCGGCTGTGTAGCCGCGATCGGATTTACCGTGGCGCTGTTTGTGGCTTCGGTTGCCTTCGATCCGGGCCCTGTACAGGACGCTGCGAAAATGGGCGCACTATTCAGTTTCGCCGCGGCTGGCATATCGATTGTCGCGGGCAAATTGACCAAAGTCCAAAAGATCGAAAACTAAACGCTTTTACGCCCGCCCGGTTTTGTGAACTCGGCGGGCGTAATTATTCATGTTCTTTTCCCGCTTGATCCGTCATAATCGGGAAAAATCGCCGATAACATTCGGTAAACATAATTGCCCGATAACAGGCAGGCCTTTGGCAGGGCAGAGCGGATCAGGATGTTAGAGTTCGTCAACGTCAGTAAATCATTTTGGACCGGAAAACAGCGCAAGGTGATCCTTGATCGCGCATCATTCCGCGTGGATATCGGCAATAGTCTGGGTATCTTGGCCCCGAACGGCACCGGCAAAACGACGCTGATCAACATGATGGCGGGTCTGGAAAAACCAGACGAAGGCGAAATTCACCGCATGTGCCGCATTTCATTCCCGTTGGGGTTTATGGGCGGTCTGGTGAACAGACACACGGGCCGTGAAAACGTCCGCTATATCGCACGCCTTTACAGCCTAGACCCCGATTACATCGAAGCGTTCTGTCGCTGGCTGTGTGATATCGACGAATATTTCGACATGCCTGTCGGAACCTACAGTGCAGGAATGCGCGCGCGGCTTGCGTTTTCTTTGCTGCTGTCGCTTGAATTCGATATGTATCTCATCGACGAAGGCATGCCGCAAACAACCGATCCCATCTTTAACCGCAAGGCGGGCGACCTGTTGCGCAGCAGGCTGGAATCGACAACCGTTATTATTGTATCGCACCAGGCTGAAACTTTGCAGAAGTTCGCAAAATCGGCCGCCGTTCTGATGAATGGCCAATTGCATATGTTCGACACCTTGGAAGAGGCAAAGCAGCTGTATGACTATGAAACCCAAGGCTAGAAAATTCCGGTTACGCACACCGGATCAAAAACCAACCGCTGAGCAGCCCGCTGAAACCGCGCAGCCAGCCGAACAACCGCGGCCCAAACAGCAGCCCCCTGCTGAACCAAAGCCGCCCGTTGATGGCAACATCGACACCCCGAACCAAGTTGCCGCCGAAACCGATATCGATGCCATCCGCAAAGAGGGCCTGACAGGGCGCCAACTGCGCATGGCACGGCGCATGGCGCAAAAGCATAACATCACCGCGGTTTCGGATTTTGATGCCGTCAGGCAGCTGCGCGCACGGGGCATTGATCCGTTCGAACGGTCGTCTATCCTAGAAATCGTCACGCAAGAGGGCGGAAATGGTGGCGGTCAGTTACCTTCAGCAGGTCCCGCAATGACCGGTGCGCCTCGCCGCGCACAATTGCCCCAGACCGTTCCACAGAAAAGCCGCGCACTCACCGAACCCGCGGGCGAAGATCCTGCCGAACGCCGCGCCAGTGAAATACTGCGCATCCAGCAAGACATCGCACGCCGTCGCCGCCGCAAACTGATTGCACTATTCTCGCGGCTTGCTGTTTTTGTGCTGCTGCCGACAATTTTGACGGGCTATTACTATTTCATGATCGCGACACCGATGTACGCGACCAAATCCGCCTTTGTCATTCAACAGGCGCAGCCGTCTAGCGGCTCTAGCGGCTTTGGCAGTTTGCTGCAGGGTACATCAATGGCGACCCAAGCGGACGCGATCGCCGTTCAAGAATACCTGCTGTCCTTGGGCGCAATGACGCGATTGGACGAAAACGAAGGGTTCAAAGAACACTATAGCCAAGAATGGATTGACCCAATCCAACGACTGGCCTCGGACGCAAGCGATGCTGATGCGTATAAGGTGTATCAGCGCCATGTTACCATCGGCTATGACCCAACCGAAGGCACGCTCAAGATGGAAATTGTGGCGGCAGATCCCGAAACCAGCCAACGCTTTTCCGAAGCTTTGATTTCTTATGCCGAACAGCGCGTCGACCAGCTGACCCAACGCATGCGCGAGGACCAAATGTCAGGCGCATTGGCCTATTATCAAGAGGCCGAACAGCGGCGCGATGCTGCGCTTCAGGAACTGCTGCGCATCCAAACCGAGCTAGAGACCATCAGTCCGGACAGTGAAATCCAGCTGATCATGGGGCAGATCAACAATCTGGAAACCCGCCGTCAGGATAAAATTCTGGAACTGGCCTCTTTGCAGTCGGTCACGCGCCCGAGCGAAGCACGCGTCAACGCGGTCGAAGGCGAAATTTCTAGCCTTGAAGGGTCCATTGGTGAACTAAGGCAGCAACTGACCGAAGCCACTGGCGACGGTAGTTCACTAGCCACCAAAACGACCGAACTGCGTGCTGCAGAAGAAAACTATCAATTCCAAATTGTTCTGGTTGAACAAGCGCTGGCATCAATGGACGCTGCCCGCAACGAAGCGAACCGTCAGGTCCGTTATCTGTCCACCAGCGTCGAACCTATTGCACCAGATGATCCGACCTATCCAAAAGCGTTTGAAAACACATTGGTCGCATTGCTGATCTTTGCGGGCATTTATCTGATGATTTCGCTGACCGCATCGGTCCTGAGAGAGCAGGTTTCATCCTAACCTCTTTCCCCATCCGATAACCGTGCTAACCTGCCCTTAGATTTAAGGGCAGGTTTTTTCATGTTTCGATTTTTCGCCGTTCTAGCCGCGTGTATTTTTGCATTTTCGGCCATCGCTCAAGATGCCCCCACAGGCACGATCACGACAGGCAGCACGGTCGCGAGCGACAGCGCAATTGGCGACCGTATCAGCGATATCATTCAGGAACTGGGCGGATACGAAGACGTGTCCGTCAGTGTGAACGACGGCATTGTCACCTTGGATGGCACTGCGACATCGGCAACAGAGATCAGCGCGCTGAATGCGCTGGTTAACCGTGTTGAGGGCGTGGTTGCGATCAAGAACGATGTCGTTGAAACAGCTGATCTGGGTCGGCGTCTGGACCCTGCACTGGATCGGTTTCAAGCGCGCTGGGAACAGTTTCTGGCCAACCTGCCTGTTGTTCTGGTCGCGATTGCTGTCTTTGCTGTGATCCTTTGGATCGGCACCCGCATCGCGGCTATGCGCCGTTTTTGGTCACGGCTTGCCCCAAACAGCTTTGTCGCTGATCTGTACCGCCAAATTGTGGTTTTGCTGTTTGGTTTGGCAGGTCTGGTCATCGCCTTGGATATCCTCAATGCGACCGCTTTGCTATCGACCATTCTGGGTGCTGCGGGGATTATCGGTCTAGCCCTAGGCTTTGCCGTAAAAGACACTGTCGAAAACTACATCGCCTCTGTGATGCTATCGTTACGCCAACCGTTCCGGCCCAATGACGTGGTCGAGATCAATGGAGATCAGGGCAAAGTCATTCGATTGACCAGCCGCGCGACGATTTTGTTGTCGTTCGATGGCAATCATATTCGCATCCCAAATGCGACCGTATTCAAAAGCCGTATCGTGAATTTTAGTCAGAACGAAGAACGGCGCTTTCTATTCACGCTCTATGTGGCGACCACGTCCGATATTGGCGGCGCGCGACTACTCGCCGCGAAAACAGTTCAGGCCCTGCCGTTCGTGATCGACACACCCGCCACAGAAAGCTGGATCGATACGATCACCGAATCTGGCGTCGGCATTACCGTTGCGGGTTGGATTGATCAGAATCAGACGTCCATTAACCTCGCGCGGGGCGAAGCCATACGCCAAGTCAAAGGTGCTTTCGAATCTCAGGGCATCGAAATGCCCGACACCACATACAGGATTCGCGTTGAAGGCTCCTTAGATCAACCCGCACCCGCCAAAGCTGCGTCCGCGCCGGTAAACAATGCCGAAATATCACCAGTTTCCGCCCAAACCGATGCCGATTTGGACCGCTTAATCAACGAAGAACGCGATAATAAAGATACCGAAGACCTTTTGGACGGCAGCGCGAAAAAAGAGTGAAGTTTTTGTCGAAACACTCTTGATCCCCCCCGAAGCAGACGTTAATTAGCGCACCACTGCTGGGGTGTAGCCAAGTGGTAAGGCACCGGTTTTTGGTACCGCGCACCGTAGGTTCGAATCCTACCACCCCAGCCAGTATTTCCTGACATTGATAATTTTATTACACCCGTTAGGGTCATATTTTCTTTGCCATAAATCGCGCAAAGAAAAAGCCCGATCAAAAGACCGGGCTTCGAATTCTTTTGTTTGTTAGGAACGGCTTAGTTGCCGCTGCCCAACTGCGAGATAACGTTGGAGTCAACGTCACCGCCGGTTTCCAGCGCGTCAGTGATGTTGTTTGCTGCAGCGATCTGCTCCAGAACTTCTGGGCTGCTGCCAACAAAACCAACGTTAGGATCGGATGCCAATGCGACGGCACCAGCCAATTGCTGTTTCTGTGCAGGTGGCAGGCTGTTTGCAACATTAACAACGGTCGCAACAACGGCACCGATACCAGCGTTGATTTCCGATGCGGGCAGGCCAGAGTTACGTAGAGTCTGCATTAGAGCTTCGGTCGCCAACTGACAGCTCGCAGGATCGGTCGAACATGTTAGGTTCAAAGCGGCCAGTTCGGCAGACAGGTCAACTTGTGCGTTTGCAGCTGCACCGAACATTGTCGACAGCGAAACGGCTGCTACGGCAAGAAATTTCTTCATTGGTTTTACCTCTATCAATGTGCGACGCTCGTTAACCGATAACACCGCTAAAAGCATAAATACTGAGTTTCACAATAACACCTATCGGATACATTTTGAATATCCGATAGGTTAATCCTGAGTTTAAAGCGCTTTATTGACAAAATCACAACGGACCAGTTCAAAAATTAAGCACCATAGTAGCCATCATAGCGATAACTACGGCTCGATCCCTCGAAACAGCTGAGAGCCGTGACAATTTTCACATTACCACGCGATGCATTGGCCAGTTGTTCATAGGCGCTGCGCACCTCGGATTGAGTCGCTTCGCCGAATCGCACGCACATTACGGCCGCATCAACGTGGGGTGTCACATATCGCGTATCCACAACCGGAACCAATGGTGCTGTATCTACGATAATCACGTCAAAGCTTTGACGTGCACCGTTCAAAAGCCCAGAGAACACATCAGACTGTAGCGGTGCATCTGTCGGTACATTGGACTTTTTCCGCCCCAAGATCACGCCAGCATTCGTCAAAGGATCGACCACATAGAATTGTTCGACCTCTTTTTCACCATCCAGCAAATCGTTGGATTTCGCATCCTTGCGTGGGTGCGATGTCCGATCCATCAGATATTCTAGCAGACCAGTTTCAGGCTCGGCGCCCAGATATCCGTGAATGCTTGGGTTGCGCAGGTCTGCGTCGATAAGCAATGTGAGTTTGCCAGCCGATGCATAGGTACGCGCCAGGGCAAGCGCGGTTGTTGATTTACCTTCTGCTGGGATTGCAGAGGTCACCATGATGACGCGGCCGCTCTCTGTCTGACCAATCTCTTCGTCAATGCTCGCTCTTAATTTGCGGAACGATTCTGCAAAGGGTGACATTGGGTCAGAGACTACGCGATCCGATAGCACTTCGGTCACATCAGTGGTGTTCACCTTTGGAATGATACCACCCATCGGAACAGGAACGATGTTCTTTAGCTGGCTCGCCGAAGTGATGCCGCCAAAATAGAATTCTTTTAGGAACGCCAAACCAACACCCAGACCCGCGCCTAGAACCAGCGCCAATGCCATGACGAGTTTCTTGTTCGGATAAGATGGGGCGGTAGGTACAAGCGCGTCGGATACGACACGGCTGTTTGCAACCTGCAAAACGGCCTGAGTTTCCAGATCACGAATACGGCCCAACAACTGGTCGTACTGGCGCTGTGCGATGCCTGCTTCTTGTTGCAAGCTATAGATGTCGGCCAACGTTGCAGGCGACAACTCGCTTTCCAGCGCGGCGCGCTGCGCTTCGTCCTGTAACGCGATGCGGCTGTCTTGGAACTCCAACATCTGCGTCTCTAGGCTTGCAAACGCAGCCTCACCCCGAGCGGCAATTTGGGTTTCCAGTTCAGCCAGTCCCGCAGCCAGATCAAAAGCTTCTGATGTTCCCGCTTCGGCGGATTGTAGGCGGTTTTGCAATTGTTGACGCTGACGTTCCAACGCGGTTAGCGCAGAGTCGCCAACCTGTGACGCCAGTGTTTCCCAATCGCCCGCATCAAACGCATTTTGAGCCAAGGCGATGGTTTGTTCAAAATCGGCAATCTGTTCGTTTGTATTTTGCAACTGGCGACCAATCGCCGCCAATTCGGGGTTACCGGTTTCTTCGGCCAGTCGAATGACGTTGGTTTCAATATAATCGCTCAGGGCCGAATTGCTTTGCTCCAAACGCGAACGCGCAGATTGTAGCTGTCCTTGCAAGACGTCGCGCGATGCAATCGACGTGCTGGAACGACTGGCGATTTGATCCTGAATATAGGTCGCCGCATGGGTATTTGCGATCTGCGCAGACAAATCCGGATCGGCTGTGGTGGCCTGAACCGCAACGATATACGTCAATCCGCGGCGGCGCACCGTCAATGCATCGCCAAAACGTTTAAGGCTCGAGCTAAGAAGTTGGGTGCCACTCGGCGCAGCAGGGAGTTCAAAACCTAATGCGACCTTGAACTGATCCAGCAGCGATACCGAAGGTCCAAACTCTTGGGTGCTTTGCAGGTCCAGCGCTGTAATCGTCTGAATGGCCAAATTCGACGATTTCAGGATTTCGACCTCGGTTTCGAGGCGGGTGCTTTCGATGGACGAATTGCTATTTCCAACCTGCGTCGGATCCAACAGGTTGGTTTCCTGAGGGTCGATTTTCACCAGCGCCGTTGCCGTATACAAAGGCGTCGCTTGCGTCAGATAAACAAACGCAACAGCCAAAACGATCAAAACAGTGATGCCAATCAAACGGGCTTGTCGACGCAGCACCGCTACAACGTCTCTCAGGTCAATGAAATCCTGATTTTCTTGCATTAATTAATCGTCCTTCAAATTCACCACAGGTGTTTTCACACCTGGTTTTGTCGATACTAATAACTTTCGGTCGTTCGACCCCGGAATAAAACGCACAGCCGCTAATCGCCCCGACTGATAGGCCCCGATATCAACGTTTACACGATTATCGGTCATCAAAACATCATCAACTATCACGTGGCCATGAACCAACACTTCGTCGCCTGAATAGCCATCGCATTGCTCGGGCGGGCCCCACAGCAATAATTCAGGGGATTGCTGTGCCGCGTCCGCACCCAAACCATAGCCTGCGTGCGCAAAGCGCAGGTTGCCTATTTCCAGTGCAATCGGCAAACCATTCAAAAACACGCGGTGGGCATCTGGAATGCCAACATCCAGTTTCCGTTTGAGAATCCGGGTTTCTGCGCGAAACCCTTTTTCTGTGGTCGGTCGCACGCCGTAAGAGGCAAGTGTTTCTTCACCGCCAAAATCGATCCAATTCAGGTGACGCTCTGGCGTTTCGATGAATTTGACCATCATGTCTTCGTGGTTGCCGCGCAGCACAACCCGATCAAAGTTTTCAGGCGGTGGGCCGATCAAACGATCGAGCATTCCGGCGGTATTCGGCCCACGGTCCACAGCATCGCCTAAGCAGACGATCAGCTTTGGACCATTGATCGACGCGCCATCCGCGACGATCTGTTGTTCCAGTTCGTTGTATAGATCCAAGCACCCGTGGATATCACCAATCGCGTAAATCGCGGCGGGCTGTTGTTTCAAACGCAGAATGCGATGCGCGACTGTGCTTTGCATTTGGGGACGGCCAAAAAGCATCTTAGTACTCCCTCGCACGGCTGCGACGGGCCAGCCCCAACGCAACAATTGCCACGAATACGTATGTGTTGGCAGCAATCTCTAGGCTGAAATCACCCAGCGAATGCATCGCGCCCAAGACAATCACACCTGTCGCGGCCGCTGCAGGAAAATAGCTGCGTTCGCGAATGAAAACCGATCGTGCGACCATTACGAATGCAATCAGCACGGCCAGCATGGGCAGCGAACCAGCAATCACACCGAGTTCAGACCACAGTGTCAGGTAGGTATTGTGAGGCTTATCCCAAATGAGTGACGTGGATAGCGTGGGTAAGTGAAACCCATGAAACGCTATTTCATAGCTATCCAAACCAAAGCCCGTTGCCCAACGATCAGCAATCATAGCTAACGACTGTCTATACAATTCAATCCGCGTTTCGGAATCGACGAACAGAAACACCAATCGCTGCAACAAAGATTGCCCGAACATGACAGCCAGAACAGCCCCCCCAGCAACAGCGGCAGCAGCCGATCCCACGATCACTCGGATACGAGATATCCCCGTTTTTAGCAAAATCACCACAATAGTGGTCCAGGCGCCTGCGATCGTAGATGCCAGGCCCAATCTAGACCCAGATGCTAGCAGCGCGGCAAATACGACAAAAACCAAAATGGTCATATAGGCCGCATCTGTTGTGAAACCTTTGACTCGCGATTTGCGGTTCGGGGAACGACGCGCTGGCGACCGCATCTCAAACAAAACCATCGCAGCACCAATGACCACGCCCATCCCCATATAGGTGGCAAACGAGTTGCGGTTGATGAATGTACCCGTTGCGAACCCTTCGTAGGTTGTTTTGGCCTGAAATAGCAGGGTATCGCCGAAAACGCTGAGCGATAGCAGCGCCCAGACGGCATGGGCGACGATGCCGTAGAACACCCAAGTCACGAGCTTTTCCGTGCGAACGCGGTTTGTACAAACCTCTGAAATCAGGACAAATAATATCCCATAGGACACCATGCGCGGTATCGCCAGCGCCGTTGCAGATGCAGTTTCAGACAGCGTTGCGCCGCCTATGGGAATGATTTGAATGACAGACCAAATGATCGCAGCCAGCCCCGGCAACACGACCCAGCGATAATTTCTGAATTGCGTCGGGCGATTGGGATCCAAACGTGCGACCATAGCGAAATAAATTGCGGTCAACGCACCAATCAAAAAGATCGCCGCCAACCACGCCAATGGCCTATTTGCACCAAATGGGATCGGCATCAAAAACAGCAAAACCGCAATGACCTTTGCCATGACGTCGTTCAAGCGCGACGCTGCTTTAGGCGATTCCCGAAGCTTGCGTTCGTAAATTTCGATAACTTCAAATTCGAACAACGACTGACGCTGCTGGGGCTTTTGCGTCCGCGAAGGGTCAACGGCCGCTGGCTTTACATGGGAAAAATCGATCACAAGCCAGTCCCCCGCTGAGCCGCTTGGCGAACCAACCTTAGGAACGTACGCAACGCGCCAGGATCAGCCCCCTCTAACGCAGACGCCAACCATTCGCGATGTGCAGGATTGGATTGATATAGATCGACCAGATAAGGGCGATAAATATGACTTTCGACCATCAGCTTGGCATCATTCGCGGCCGCATCGCCCAATGCCGCTGCGCCCAAACGAAAAGCAAGCCGCAGTCGCCGTGTGGCGAGCCACCCTTCGGACGGCGCCAATTGGTAGGATCGTTCATAAGCCGCAAAGGCCTCATCTGGTTGCCCAATGATGGCCAGCGCATCAGCGCGAACTAGATGCGCCACAGCAGCGTTCGGCGATACGGCTAAGATTTCGGATGCTCGCTGTTCGCATGACGTCGCCACGTTTTCTAATGCAGTCCGCCCAAACAGTGGCCCGACAACGGATGCCAGATAGTCATCGCAGTTACGCATTTGAAATGTGTGGCTGCTGTTCGACAAAGAGGATGCAAAGACTGGCTGCTCTTGCAGCGCAGACAGATACATTTGCGTCTCATCAGGTGCTGCCATGACCGAATTAAACTCGGATCTTACAGCGAAACACGCAAAGGCTACTGACGCCAAACCGGTCAACACCATTGCGTTACGAAAAATATTCAACGTCAAACTCCTGAACCGACAAAATGCCCCGACGGTCCGGCCTTTAAAAAATGTAAGTGTAGTTTACCTTTGCAAATGACTTATAGCAACGCAAGGTAAGACAATCCTTCCTTTGCGTTGCAGATTTCAAACAAAATGGGTCGAAACTGCCCCGATTAGCGACAATAACGCGCGGCTCCCATTTGCACCAACTGACGCCCCGACAGAGTGACATGCTGGTCCGCAGGCAAAAAGGCGGCGTTCTGTAAATACCACTGCCCCAACGGGGCTGGCAGGCGTGTGCTGATCACTTGCGCTGCGTGTCGATTATCCGCAGCTGACCCGCCGCGCGGCGCGTGGAAGCCAAAATTTGCGCTGCGCGTCACGCAAGTGTTTGTCGATCCCAGATACAACGTACAAGCTGATGCGCACCAGCCATCAATGCGAATGGTTTCCCCCGTCAGCACCGCCATACTTACGTTCATCAGGTATTCATTCACATTTCCACCTGGATCATTCCTGATCACACGCACATTCGGTGCAGCCTGAGCCAAACCACCAATGAACATTAGCAGCACAACAGCGATCTTTCCAAAAAACGCAACACGGGACATCACTGAATTACCTTTTCCTAACGCAAACAATTTCGGCGGCAGCACGAATGGATCTGGCGACTTGCGTTTTCAGCAAACACCATCTCTGGTTTACGACTGCTTTCGAGTTCGCCCCTATATTGCGGAAAATATTGAGGATTTACCTCAAGTCGTCGGCATAGAGGAGTATAACGCCCGCGTACCCAACTACACGTTCAGGTAATGAATGATGCCGACAAGGTGGTCATCTATATGCTACTAAAATCTCGTCGGAAGTATAACATTTTCAAAACGATACCACTCACGCGAAATTTGCCAGCGCAGTCGCTTGCAAATTGCATACCGACTGCGCCGCGCTAGGCGATTCTTTTTCAGATCACTTGCGCTAGGGTTTAATCTTGATGCGATTGCGCCTGTTCAACAGCGATTTCAGCCATTTTTATCGCCGCGTCGCGATTTGCAGCTACAGCGATAAATAGGCCGTTGTGACAGAACTTTGCGCCCTTCACACCGCTGGCTTTTTCTAGATCTTCGTCTGTTAAACCAGCCCAGGCTGCTGGTAGATCAGCACGTTGTTCAAAACTATCGCCACTGATCCGAATGCCGCCAATCGCCCAGTCGGTGCCCCGCGGGTTCACGACGAACAGCAAATGATCCGCTTCCGCCTTTTCAATGGCCGATCGGAACGGCATTCCCATTGGCAATTCTAGGATGGCGGAATCGCCTGCCGCTGCGATCGCATCCATAACCATCGCTTCAGCACGTCTTTTCGCCGCCTTTTTACCAATCGCGGCTTCAACGAACGCGCGTGCGATCGGTAAAGCGCGCGCAAAGGCCTCATCATCAACACCATCTGCACGGTTATCGAATTCAGGTTTCAGGCTTTCTAACAAGACAGGCAAAGTCATCGCGACCAACGGCCCCGCAACCGATGGGTTCATCGCTCCATTGTCCATTTGATCGATCGGCAAAACAAACCCCTGATCGAAACTGGCCCAAATTTCTTCAAGGTGCGCCTCTGGAATATCTAACGCCGCCAAATAATCGCGGCCAAAGTGTTTCCACACCAACCCGAATGAACTGTAGGGGTTTTCATCATCACGCAAAGGCGTTGGGCGCTGGTGGTGATCGAAAATGAACTGGTCCGCATCGTAATCACGACCGACATCGTAAATGATCTTGCCAGCACCGGGTGTGATCCATTCATCGTCGCGCGTCCGCACGATCGCCGCATCTGGGAATAGTCGTGTCAGAATGACGGACGACAGCAACTCATCGGCATGAAATCCACCCGAATGGGTCACAAGATGCGTAATGGTCATGAAATCACCTATGGCTCAAATGAAAACGGCGACCGTTTGGATCGCCGCCAATTCAATCACAGGCCCCTATCCTGCAGATCACGCATTGCCTAACGCAAATAACGGGGCCGAGACAAGCCAGTGTTGGCAATGGTCTAGTCGACCTCTTCCACTTCAGCGACGAAACCCCCATTGTAATCTTCGCTTTTGCGTCGAATTTGCGACTGTTCCACCACACGATCGCAAGCGATCCCTTTGAAGTCGTCGATACTGTCGAACCCTTTGCGTGTCAGATAATCCAACAGATCGTCTTTTAGATCTTGGATCAATTTCACGCCAACGCCGCCACTGCCTTTTTCTTCCATCGCGGCGGTGCAAACCTGTAGGTTGCCTGCCCCATGGGCGATGAAATTGAACGCTTCGTTGAAACCTTTGATCCCGCCGATGCCGGAAATCGATTTGCCGGGCAAGGCACGCGAAATATCGGACACCCGTTGTAGGGCTTGGTTTAAGATCGCAAGGCCACCCATACCACCAGACGATACGTACCCGTCTACTTCTACCTCGAATTTCATGGTTTCAGGATCCATCAATGGCATCGACGGAAATGTATTACACAGCGAAATCGCAGAAGCACCCGCGTCATAGGCAGCCTGCGCACCATCAACGACCGTGGATGTTGCGGGGGTCAGTTTAACCCAGATTGGGACACTGACCACAGAAGTGACGGCCGCCATGATGGACCGAATGATGTCTTCATCATTTGCGATATGCGCGCCCATATCTTTGCGATCCATGTGCGGGCAAGACAAATTCAACTCCAGCGCATCGCATCCAGCCCCCACACAAGCGGTCGCCAGTTTGCGCCAATTGTCCATTTCCTCTTCGGTCCCAGTTCCGGCCATGATCGACCCAATCAGCATTCGATCAGGATAGGTCGACTTGATCTCTTCTAAATCGGGCAACCACAAATCCAGCGGCTGATCAGAAATCAATTCCCAATTCCACGACGAATGCGACACCGTATCAGGGCGTTTGGTCCGCGATACATAGGGTTTTGTTTCACTTGCCCGCTGAAAAATAGTGCGCGGCCCCGCAACGTTTTCAACAGGATGCAACCCAATGGTTTTGGTCACAACGCCACCCCAACCAGATTCAAACGCCTTCATAATCTTTCGTTTGCTTTCAGTCGGAGGCGCCGAGGCCAGAACGAAAGGGTTTACGAAATCTAGGCCGGTGAACTTTGTAGCAAGAGTGGGCATTGCAGCATTCCTTATTTTACCGTCTGGTAAAAATCCTCAGGCCGATCATGAAATATGTCAACTATTACAGCGATCAGACGGCCGATCAGACGAAACTTGGCGGGCACAACCCAAAAAACGCACATTTTTTAGCACTTCGCCCACTGTCTAAGCATTTTCAAACACAAAGCCCAGACATACGAAAGGCGCCCATTGGGCGCCCTTGGATTGGTCATCAAAAAGAACAGACGCTGTCCGCAGCCTATTAGTGAGTCCAAACACCGCGACGGTTGGTTGCGAAATTTTCGCCGTAGCCACCAGCGCGAATGTTCGCAGAACGTGTCTTTGGTTCTTGCACAACAGCCTCGATACCGTGCGCTTCAGCATATTCCAGCGCGGCTTCTTTGCTGTCGAAACGCAGTTTGACCTGCGCTTGGGTATCGGACGACGATGTCCAACCCATCAGTGGGTCAATGTCACGTGCGGACGATTGAGCGTACTCCAAAACCCACTGTTTGGTCTTGGCAACGCCGGATTGCATGGCGGTCTTAGCTGGACGGTAGATTCGTGCACGCATTGGATGGCTCCGTATTTGTTGGCCTCTTATCCCGAAAAACGCGGCACAGTTCAAGACGCGATAGACCAATGCGCCTTTGGCCCTTGAAGGTGAACAAAAAGAGCACATTATAGACCCGACATCAGGAGCCGATATGCACAACAATTCGCCCGAACACATGCCCGTCATGCAAAACCGCGCGCCCCAGCAACGCGAAAAGCTGGAAGGCGGCAAACGGTTTGTCATGAACACCTCCTTTGAACCTGCGGGCGACCAACCCACGGCGATCAAAGAATTGGCAGCGGGCATTTTGGACGGCGATCACGATCAGGTTCTGTTGGGCGCGACCGGCACCGGTAAAACATTCACCATGGCCAAGGTGATCGAAGAAACCCAGCGCCCCGCCATCATCCTTGCCCCGAACAAAACGCTAGCAGCCCAATTATACGGCGAATTCAAAGGGTTCTTTCCCGACAACGCCGTAGAATATTTCGTGTCCTACTACGACTACTACCAGCCCGAGGCCTACGTGCCGCGGTCGGACACCTATATCGAAAAAGAAAGCCAGATTAACGAACAGATCGACCGAATGCGCCACTCGGCCACGCGGGCGTTGTTGGAACGCGATGACGTTATCATCGTAGCGTCGGTGTCCTGTATCTACGGTATCGGTTCGGTCGAAACCTATTCGGCCATGACCCAAGACCTGTTTGCAGGCAAAATGTATGACCAACGCCAAGTCATGGCCGATTTGGTCGCTCAGCAATACCGCCGCAATGATGCTGCGTTCCAACGCGGCTGTTTCCGTGTGCGCGGCGATAGTTTGGAAATCTGGCCCGCTCACTTGGACGATCGCGCGTGGCGTCTGTCGTTCTTTGGCGAAGAATTAGAGGCGATTCACGAATTTGACCCGCTGACGGGCGAAAAAACAGACACCTTTGAAAAGGTCCGCATCTACGCGAATAGTCACTATGTGACGCCGCGCCCGACCATGAATCAGGCGATCAAAGGCATCAAAGAAGAATTGGCCATTCGTCTGAAACAAATGCAGGACGAAGGCAAATTGCTAGAGGCCCAGCGCCTAGAACAGCGCACGAATTTCGATCTGGAAATGCTAGAGGCAACAGGCGTTTGCAACGGCATCGAAAACTATTCGCGCTATCTGACGGGTCGCGCTCCGGGTGAACCGCCGCCCACCCTGTTCGAATTCATCCCCGACAACGCGATTGTTTTCGCGGATGAAAGCCACGTTTCGGTTCCGCAAATCGGCGCGATGTACAAAGGCGACTATCGCCGCAAATTCACGCTGGCTGAACACGGGTTCCGCCTGCCGTCGTGCATGGATAACCGCCCGCTAAAATTCGAAGAATGGGACGCCATGCGCCCTCAGTCGATCTATGTGTCGGCCACGCCCGCCGCGTGGGAACTGGAACAAACGGGCGGCGTGTTCACCGAACAGATCATTCGCCCCACGGGCCTGTTGGACCCCGAGATTGAAATTCGCCCCGTCGAAACCCAAGTCGACGATCTGTTGGACGAAATCCGCCGCGTCACCGCCGACGGCTACCGCGTTTTGTGCACCACCCTGACCAAACGCATGGCCGAAGATTTGACCGAATACTTGCACGAACAGGGGATCAAGGTCCGTTACATGCATTCGGACATCGACACGATTGAACGGATCGAAATCCTGCGCGATCTGCGTTTGGGGGCTTTTGACGTTCTGATCGGGATCAACCTACTGCGCGAGGGGTTGGATATCCCCGAATGCGGATTGGTCGCCATTCTGGACGCAGACAAAGAAGGTTTCTTACGGTCCGAAACGTCTTTGGTTCAGACCATCGGCCGCGCAGCGCGTAACGCCGAAGGCCGCGTGATCATGTACGCGGATAAAATCACAGGATCGATGGACCGCGCGATCAAAGAAACCGAACGCCGCCGCGCCCGTCAGATGGCCTATAACGACGAACATGGGATCACCCCGCAGACTGTCAAAAAGAACGTCGAAGATATTCTGGCCGGCCTATACAACGGCGACACCGACCAATCCCGCGTCACGGCAACTGTCGACAAACCGCTGCATGGCGGCAATCTGGAATCCGTTCTGGACGGCCTGCGCACCGACATGCGCAAAGCCGCCGAAAACCTAGAGTTCGAAGAGGCAGCCCGCCTACGCGACGAAATCAAACGTCTGGAAACCGTGGATTTGGTGGTGTCGGACGATCCATTGGCCCGTCAATCTGCCGTGGATTCCGCCGTCGAGGAGAGCCGCAAAGCATCAGGCCGGTCATCTGCCGGCCGTGCAGGGCAACGCGGCGGAAACAAACGCAGCCGCAAATCGCGTTAAAACACAATATCGGTCGCGACATAGGTCGCGGCCACACCCGTTTTGACAACCGCGCCAACCATTTTGCGCGGGCCGCAAGCAGTCAACGTAGATAAAACAGCAATAATTAACACAACACGCATCGTTCACTCCTTTGCAGGACGGTTGTCTATGATCAGGCCTGTCCAGAAAACCCCAAAAATTCCACCAATTCCTTAGACTGGCGCAGAAAACACAACGGAACCATTCCGCGGACCACGCGTTGTATAGGCAAATGTTCAATTGGAGTGTGTATTATGGAATATGGTATTTTTGGTCTGATCGTTCTGATCGCTGACATCTACGCAATCATTCAAATCGTTGGTTCGCGCGCAAGCGGCGTGTCGAAACTGATCTGGGCGCTGGTTGTTTTCTTCCTGCCTGTACTGGGCTTTATCGCGTGGCTGGTCGCAGGTCCGCGTTCGTCGGCAGCAACCGTATAAACAAAATCGGGCGGGGATTTCCCCGCCCTTTTTCATCGGATGACATGCACCGAACAATTTGCATGCCGCACAACGCGCGCAGCCGTTGACCCCAAAAGATAATCACCCAACCCCGGATGATGAGACGCCATGACAATCAGATCAACGGCGTGTTCTTCGGCCCAATCCAGAACAGTGCGACCCGCATGACCATCAACCACCCAGACATTCGCATTGGGCAATCGCGCGGCCATGCCTTGTAGTTCGGCACGGATCGCGTCGCGGCTTTCGTTTCTGAAATCATCAGGCATGAAAGACACAGCGTAGCTGGGCACTTCTTCCATCACGTGAAGCAAGCTAATCTTACCGCCACCCGCGACCAGCGTTTTCGCAATCGGCAGCGGATCCAGGTGTTCGAACCCAGCATCAAAGGCAACGGGGACGAGGACGTGTTTGTACATGGCAATCTCCTGCAAACTTGCAGGGATCATCACCCAAACCCATCTCAGCTGCCTTGATTTAGATCACCTAGAAATCGAAAAGCTCGGACAGGAAGCTTTCTTTGCGCTTTTTCTTATACGATTTGCGATATTTGTAATCGTCGTCATCACGGCGATAGTCGCGGTCTTCATAACGCGGCGCAGGGGCGGGTTCTGGGGACGCATTGGATCGTTCGATAATTTTATCCAATTCGCCGCGATCCAGCCAAACACCCCGACATTTTGGACAGTAGTCGATTTCCACACCTTCGCGGGTGGCCATAACCAATAGTTCGCCGTCGATTGGACACTTCATTCGGTTGATCCTCTGTCTGTTCGTCTACATCCTAGATGGGTTCGTAATTCTACGAAGCAAGTAGGAGTTTCCGTCGCGCATGGCAAAAACAGCGATCATCCTGGGCGCCGCCGTATGGAAAAACGGCGCATCGCCCGCACTGATGCGGCGCGTTCTGAAAGGCGCTGAATTATACCGTGTGGGGCGCATTTCGCGCATCATTGTCACGGGCGGATTAGGTAAATACCCCCCAACCGAAGCATCGATAATGCACCGTGTTTTGATAGCGAATGGCGTGCCCGATGACGCAATCACGATCGAGGATAAAGCGACCTCTACCTACGAAAACTTCGCGCTGTCCAAATTACTAACCAATGCGAAAGAAATTACCATCGTGACTGATTGGTATCACATCCCGCGGTCGTGGCTGGTTGCACGTCATCACGGGTTTCGCCCCGATTTTGCCTGCCCATCAGGGCGCGGCGCGAACCCGGGGACGCAAGTCCGCGCCGCAGTAAGAGAGGCTATCGCAATCCCCTACTATCTGCTGAAATACTGGCGTTAGACCTCGACCTCGACCTTGCCGATCGGGTTGGAACAACAGGCCAAAATGTAGCCGTCCGCAATGTCATCGTCAGAAATGCCGCCGTTGTGGACCATATGCACATCGCCCGACGTTTTCTTGACCTTGCAGGTGCCGCAAACGCCGAATGTGCAGCCCGACGGAATGTTCAGGCCGTTCGATTTCGCTGCCGCCAAAATGGTGTCCGTCTGCGCAACCTTGGCCGTCACGCCAGACAGGGCAAAGGTAACTTCGGCGCTGGTATCTTCATCTGGCACCAGATCGTCTAGGTCAGGCACGTCAGACGCGGTTTCGGCTGGCGCTTGGAAACTTTCCTGATTGTAGCGGTCCATGTCATAGCCCAGACCTGCCAGCGCTTCGCGCACGGCCAGCATGAACGGCTCTGGTCCGCAGCAATAAACATCGCGCTCCAAATAATCGGGCGCAAGCAGGCCCAGCATCAGCTGATTGAACTGCCCTTCGAACCCTGTCCAAGGTTTATAGCGGTCCGCTTCGCTCACGATCCATTTCAGTTTGATGCCCGGAACGCGGCTGGCCATGTGTTCCAGACGTTCGCGGAAAATAATCTCGGACGGGCGTTTGGCGCAGTTCACGAAAACGATGTCAGGTTCTTGGCCCAGATCCCACATATAGGTGGTCATCGACATGGCGGGCGTGATGCCGCTGCCTGCGGTGATAAACAGGTATTTTTCAGCAGGTTTGTTCATATGCGTGAACACACCTGCGGGGCCGAATGCCTTTAGCTGCATGCCCGGCTTCAGGTGATCGATCATCCAGCGGGTGCCGATGCTGTCTTCCTGCGCCTTAGCCGTGATCGAAATCGACCGCGGACGCGAAGGCGACGACGAAATCGTATAGGTCCGGTGCACCGTGCCCGATGGCGCAGGAATTTCCAGCGTCAGGAATTGCCCCGGCAGGAAATCAAACATCGCGCCAGTCGGCGACCGAAAGGTAAAGGTCGCGGTATTTGGCACCTCTGGAATGACGGAAACGCATTCCAAAGGCTCTGCATCTGTCCAAATCGCACGCGGGGGAATTGGTAGGTCTTTCATCGCTTACTCCGCCGCGATCTTCATTTCGGTATCGCCAGACATCTGGCCGCAGTACCAATCGACAAATTGAATGACACCAGATTCCTGAATGGCGGAATATGGGCCAGGCACGAAGGCGGGCGAATTGATGCCTGCTTGGTTATTCTCAACCACTTCGCGGTCTTCGTCGTTGGTGTGCATCCACACCTCGGTCAGGCGGTTCAGGTCATAATCCACACCTTCGACCGCGTCTTTGTGCACGAGCCATTTGGTCGTAACTTGCGTTTCCGTCGGGCTGATCGGGGTCACGCGGAACACGATGGAATGGTCGGGCAGGAAATGGTTCCAAGTGGTCGGATAGTGGAATTTGAGCAGCGGGCCGGCATCATCCACGCCCACATTGCCCAATTTACGTTTCACCGCAAATTCACCGTCCATAGTATAGCTTTTTGTGCCCATATTCAGCGGAACGCGCGCCAAACGATACTGACCGCCCTGCGCGATATGGAACTGCGACGTGATGCCAGCGCTTTCCAGTCGGTCGAAATGGTTTTGCAGGCGTTCTGGGACCGATCCGTCTTCTTCGACGCCAGTGATCGACGGGTCTTCGGGATAAGTGCGGCACAGCGAAGGGTGGTTGCCCGCGCAGTGGTAACATTCGCGGTTATTTTCCCAGACCAGTTTCCAGTTGCCGTTTTCCACGATCGACGATTCAAACGCGACCTTGGCGTTTTCCAGATCGTGGTGTTCCAGATAGGGGCGCGCCTGATCGGCAAAGGTATCGAAATCGGGCGCCTCGTCTGCAAGGCAGATATAGATCATGCCAGCCAGATTGCGGCAGTGAACCGTTTTCAGCCCGTGTTTCGACGCGTCGAAATCAGCACCCATATCTTTGGCCCACAGCAGGCGACCGTCCAATTCATAGGTCCATTGGTGGTACGGGCAGACCAGTTTCGGAGACGATCCTTTGGCCTTGGTGCACAAAACGGACCCACGATGGCGGCACGAATTGTGGAACGCCCGAATTTCGCCATCGGCCCCACGCACAACTATGACGCGATATTCACCAACCTGATGGGTAATGTAATTCCCCGGTTTCGGCAATTCACATGCAGGCGCGACAAACAGCCACTGACGATAAAAAATCGTCTGTAGATCAGCCTGAAAAATTGATGCGTCCGTATATGCCGCACGTGGAAGTGCATGCCCTGGAACCCGTTCGGCCAACATCTGGGACACTTGCAGCGTCATTGTCGTTCTCCTGCCGCAAATCACGGCGATAAAAATGGGTGGGACGACAAACAGGCCACGGGGCGCGCGAAATATGCACACCTGATCCGCGTCTGCACCGCCGCCCGCGGTTGACGTTTCAGCAAGGCTGGTTTCCGGACTTCTAGTTGGGGCGAACCCTAGCGCGACACCTTCCCGGCTCCTCCCCAGTGGTATGTCGCCGCGCCTAAATCTAGTTACCGTTGCGGGGGCAGTGCCGGACTTGAACCGGCTTCCCAATTCTCGGACCCGTGGGCCCGCACCTTACGCCTATACGATAGCAGCCTAATGATTATGCGATTGGCCCGAAAACGACCTGAACGGTGCAAAATCGGCACGGAAAAATTTTACCCACAGGCGATTGTGGAAAACTAAATATTGACGAAGTGTGAACAAAAATATCTAGATGATGTTGCTAAGGTTCCCGTGATTCACACGGGCTAAGAGGGAAGCCAGTGTAAATCTGGCACTGCCCCCGCAACTGTTAGCGGCAAGCATAGCTGAATCGCCACTGGGTCACCCCGGGAAGGCCAGCCAAGCGTCAAAGCCGCAAGTCAGGAGACCTGCCGAGGCACCATAGTACGACCACAGGCGGAGGGTCTGGGAGCGCATTTAGGTGGAATATTCCCGCCTGCTCCACGTCCCTTGTGCCGCTTTAAAAAACCAACTGGGGAACCGAGCAATGACCATTACCGTATATTCCAAACCAGCCTGCGTTCAGTGCACTGCGACGACTCGTGCTTTGGCAGCCAAAGGCCTGGATTACCAAGTCATCGACCTGACCGAAGACGACGCTGCGCATTCGCGCGTGACCGAAATGGGCTACCGTCAGGTGCCTGTTGTTGTCGCCGGCGAAGATCACTGGTCCGGTTTCCGCCCAGACCTGATTGGCCGTCTGGCCTAATCACACCATGATCGGCATCGTCTACTTTTCATCCCGTTCTGGGAACACACAAAGGTTTATCGATGCCTTGGGTCTGCCAGCCCAGCGTATTCCAATTGTTGCGAATGCGGATCAACCAAAGATTGCCGCGCCCTATGTTCTGATTTGTCCCACATATGCGGACGGAAACGGCAACGGCGCGGTTCCCAAACAAGTTATCCATTTCCTGAACGATCCTGCCCGCCGCAGTTTTATTCGCGGTGTGATCGGCACAGGAAACCGGAATTTCGGCCCGACCTATGGGATGGCCAGCGATGTTATCGCGAAAAAATGCAACGTGCCGCTGCTGTACAAATTCGAACTGGCGGGCACCGAAACAGACATCAACCGCGTCCGCGCGGGACTGGAAAAGTTTGAGGGGATGACATGCTCGATCACGGCATGAAAGACGGCGAAACACTGGACTACCACGCGCTGAATGCGATGCTGAACCTGTACGACGAAAACGGCCACATCCGTTTCGAAGCAGACCGCATGGCCGCCCGTCAGTATTTCCTGCAGCACGTGAACCAGAACACCGTGTTCTTTCATTCGCTGGACGAAAAACTGCGTTATCTGGTCGAAGAAGGCTACTATGAGGCCGAAGTTCTGTCCCAGTACCCCCGCGAATTCCTGACCCAGATCTGGGATGCCGCCTATGCCGCGAAATTCCGTTTCCCAACCTTTTTAGGCGCATTCAAATATTACACGTCCTACACGCTGAAAACCCGTGACGGTCAGCGGTATCTGGAACGGTTCGAAGACCGCGTTGTCATGGTTTCGCTGGCTCTGGCGCGCGGCAATCAGGAACACGCGATGGCATTCATGCGCGAAATCATCGCCGGTCGTTTCCAGCCTGCGACGCCAACATTCCTGAACGCAGGCAAGAAAAGCCGCGGCGAGCTGATTTCCTGTTTCCTGCTACGTCTAGAAGACAACATGGAATCCATCGGTCGCGGTATCAATTCGGCCCTGCAGCTGTCCAAACGCGGCGGCGGCGTGGCTTTGATGCTGACCAACATCCGTGAACACGGCGCGCCGATCAAAGGCATCGAAAACCAATCCTCTGGCGTGATCCCTGTGATGAAATTGCTAGAGGATTCATTCTCTTATGCGAACCAGCTGGGCGCACGTCAGGGCGCGGGAGCTGTATACCTGAACGCGCACCACCCTGATATCCTGCGGTTCCTGGATACCAAACGCGAAAACGCGGATGAAAAAATCCGCATCAAAACCTTGTCGCTGGGCGTTGTGATCCCTGACATCACGTTCGAATTGGCGAAAAAGAACGAAGACATGTACCTGTTTTCGCCGCATGACATCGAAAAGGTCTACGGCGTTCCATTCTCGGAAATCTCGGTCACTGAAAAATACGACGAGATGGTCGACGACAAACGCATCCGCAAGAAAAAGATCAACGCGCGCGAATTCTTCCAGACGCTGGCGGAA
The DNA here is from genome assembly GCF_002150005.2 of Marivivens niveibacter. GTDB lineage: Bacteria > Pseudomonadota > Alphaproteobacteria > Rhodobacterales > Rhodobacteraceae > Marivivens > Marivivens niveibacter. Next base: position 46,535 of record NZ_MSPP01000008.1, on the reverse strand, counting down.
ATTCAGTTCGAGTCCGGCTACCCCTACATCATGTTCGAAGACACGGTGAACAAAGCGAACCCGATCGACGGTCGCATCACCATGTCCAACCTGTGTTCGGAAATCCTGCAAGTGAACGAGGCGTCGAAATTCAACGACGACCTGTCCTATGATCACCTAGGCACCGACATTTCCTGTAACCTTGGGTCGCTGAACATCGCGAAAACCATGGACAGCCCAGATTTCGGCGCGACCGTCGAAACCGCCGTACGTGCGCTGACCGCCGTATCGGAAATGTCCGCGATCGACAGCGTGCCATCCATCCGCCGCGGCAATGACGAAGCCCACGCAATCGGCCTAGGCCAGATGAACCTGCACGGCTTCCTTGCCCGCGAACGCGTTCATTACGGCAGCGCCGAAGGTGTGGATTTCACCAGCGTCTATTTTGCAGCGATCACCTATCATGCGATCCGCGCATCCAATCAAATATCCATCGAAAAAGGCGAAACATTCGTCGGCTTTGACAAATCAACATACGCAACCGGTGAATTTTTCGACAAATACACCGACCGCGATTGGCTACCAGAAACCGAAGAAATTCAGGCGCTGTTCGACCGTATGAACGTCACTCTGCCGACCCGCGATGATTGGGCTGCGCTGAAAAAATCGGTGATGGAACACGGGCTGTATAACCGTAACCTTCAGGCCGTTCCGCCAACGGGTTCGATCAGCTACATCAACAACTCGACCTCTTCGATCCACCCGATCGTGTCCAAGGTCGAAATCCGCAAAGAGGGCAAAATCGGCCGCGTTTATTATCCAGCCGCGTTCATGTCGAACGACAATCTGGAATACTATCGCGATGCCTATGAAATCGGCCCAGAGGCGTTGATCGACACCTATGCCGCCGCCACCGAACACGTGGATCAGGGCCTGTCGCTGACGCTGTTTTTCCCGGCCGAGGCAACGACCCGCGACATCAACCGCGCGCAAATCTACGCGTGGAAAAAAGGCATCAAAACCATCTACTACGTGCGCCTGCGCCAGTCGTCCCTAGAAGGGACCGAGGTTCAAGGCTGCGTTTCTTGTACTTTGTGAGGATGACATGAAAGACCTGACCACATCCATCCCCCGCGCCATCAACTGGAACCGCCTACAGGACGAAAAAGACCTAGAGGTATGGAACCGCCTGACCGTCAATTTCTGGCTGCCTGAAAAGGTGCCTCTGTCGAACGACATTCCCAGCTGGGGCACATTACGCCCGGAGGAACGAGAACTGACGATCCGCGTGTTCACTGGTCTGACGCTGCTGGACACCATCCAGAACGCCGTTGGCGCGCCTGCCATGTTGCCCGATGCCCAGACCCCGCACGAAGAGGCGGTTCTGACCAACATCGCCTTCATGGAGGCCGTCCACGCGCGGTCCTATTCGTCGATCTTTTCGACTCTTTGTTCCACCAAGGAGGTCGACGAGGCATTCCGCTGGTCCGAAGAAAACCCGCACCTTCAGGCCAAGGCGCGTTTGATTCTGCAGGAATACAACACGGACGCCGACCCGCTGAAACGCAAGATCGCCAGCGTTTTTCTGGAAAGTTTCCTGTTCTATTCTGGGTTCTATCTGCCAATGTACTGGTCCAGCCGCGCAAAGCTGACCAACACCGCAGACCTGATCCGTCTGATCATCCGCGACGAAGCCGTGCACGGCTATTACATCGGTTACAAATTCCAGCGCGCGCTGGAAACCGCGACCGAAGAACGCCGCCAAGAGCTAAAAGACTTCGCCTTTGCGCTGATGTTTGATCTGTATGAGATTGAATCGAAATATGCAGAGGAACTCTATGACGATATCGGCCTGACCGAGGACGTCAAAGCGTTCCTGCATTATAACGCGAACAAAGCCCTGCAAAACCTAGGGTTCGAAGCGCTGTTCCCACCCGCCGCCTGCGAGGTAAACCCCGCAATTCTGGCGGCATTGTCGACCGACAGCGAAAACCATGACTTCTTTTCGGGGTCGGGTTCGTCCTATGTCATCGGCAAAGCGGTTGCGACCGAAGACGAAGATTGGGATTTCTAAAAATCCCCGCGCTGATCCTGATTATTTGGTCAGGATCAGCTTTCCCGCGCGCGTGATGCGCAGCGTATAAACCTGCCCATTCAGAACAATATTTGCTGTCTGCCCACCCTTTGTCAGGGTCTGGGCGTCGTGACACGGGATTTGTACGGTCAATTGATCGTGGTTGGACATGTCCATGTTCGCGGCTTTTCAGGTTGAGGCGGAATTGCAGCCCGCCAATTGTTGACTATTTTTGTAGGATACACTTTTTCGTAGCTGCTACAAGCCAAATTGATCACCCCAAAACGGCACAACCCGCTGAAATCAAAGATTTCAACGGGTTGTTGATCGTTTTTATCGGGATATTAAACAATCGTTTATCGTTTTTTGACGAACTCGGTCAGAATCACGATACGCTGGCCTTCGACGCGGCCTTCGATCTGGGTAGGAACATCAGGCACAACGCTGATGCGGTGCACAGCCGTGCCGCGCTTTGCAGTGAAGCCGCCACCTTTGACGGGCAGGTCTTTGATCAGAACGACGGTATCCCCCGACGATAGTGGCGCACCGTTGGAATCGAAATGGATCTGTTTTTCGACGTTGTCTGCCCACGCGCGGGTTTCGTCATCTAGATACAATTGATCGGTCAGATCACGCGCCCACGGCTCGTCACCCAGTTTGTCCAACATGCGTGCGGCAACCACCTGAACGGCGGGTTCTTCGCTCCACATAGCTGACGCAAGGCAGCGCCAATGGTTTGCATCCGGCGTTCCGTTGATTTGATCCGCACAGGTATCGCAAATCTGGATCGCAGCGCCCGACGGGCCGCCCGATACAGGAAATTCGTTCAGGGGGGCATCGGCAGAGCACAAAGCGCAAGTCATAAGGCACATTCCTATCAATTGATTGCTCGTGCCTTACGCCCATGTCCCCCAGATTGCGAGAGAAAAGGGCCAGCTGCGACAGCTGGCCCCTGATCGTTTATTCGCCGTAGGGCACCCAGATATTTTTGACCTGAGATGCCCGCGACAGGAACTGTTTCCCCTGCCCGTCTTGCCCTGTGAAATCGCGCAGCCCCGCAATTTCGGTCCAGGTTTGTTTCAGGTTTCCGGTGCTTGCGGCCTCGACCATTGCGCAGCCTTCGGTGCTGCCGAAATACCAGATGGCATCGACGTTATCGTGCTGCGCCAGCGTTTTCGCCAGATCGTCGCGCGGCCCCGTAATAATGTTTACGACACCCGCTGGCACGTCCGATGTTTCCAGCACCTGATACAAATCCGTCGCGGCCAAAGGATGCGATTGCGACGCCACAGCAACCACAGCGTTGCCCAGTGCAATCGCAGGCAAAATCAACGACATCAGCCCCAGCAGCGGCGCAGCATCAGGCGCAACCGCCCCAACAACGCCCAAGGGTTCGTTCATCGCGATCGTCACCATGCGGCCCGTGGTCGAATGTACCTGACCGTCGAATTTGTCGGCCTGTGCTGCGTACCAGAAACACCGGCGGATGGTGGTTTCCACCTCTGCCTTTGCAGCGGTTTTGGATTGGCCTAGGACGATCAGGCGAGCTTCGAATTCGGCCGCGCGGGCGGATAGGTTTTCACCGATGTAATACAGAACCTGCGCACGGTTATGGCCTGTGGCTTTGCCCCAACCGCTGGCTTTGGTCGCGGCCTCAACGGCGTTGCGGATATCCTTGCGGCTGCCCAATGGCGCCAGACCAACGGGCCCTTTCGGCCCGTTCACCGCATAGGAATACCCGCTGTCAGGGCGCGCCTGTTTGCCGCCGACATACAGTTTCGCTGTTCGGTCGATGTCATCGCTGACACCCAGCCCGACAGCGGCGTGAGGCGCGGCGGGGGTCGGCTCTGCCTTACCCTGTTTTGCCAATGGCGTTTTCAGGTAAGCCAACATGCCTTCGCGGCCACCTTCGCGGCCATAACCGCTTTCGCGATATCCGCCAAAGCCTGCGGCGGCATCAAACAGGTTCGTCGCATTGATCCAAACAACGCCCGCTTTGACCTTGGCCGCTGTGTCCAGACACAGGTTGATGTTTTCCGACCAGACCGAGGCCGCAAGCCCGTAGCGTGAGTTATTCGCCAGCGCCAAAGCGTCATCGACCGTACGGAATGTGGTCATGGTCACAACGGGACCAAAGATTTCCTCGCTCCACAATGGGGAGGCGGGATCGACGCCCGTGATCAGGGTTGGGGCGTAGAAACACCCGTCTGGCGCGGTCGCCTGATGCACGTCGACGCCTGTCGCGCGGCCCTGTTCGACCAACTCCGCAATCCGGGCACGCTGAACAGGGTCCACGATGGCACCCATGTCTGTGTTTTTATCCAACGGATCACCGACCCGCAGTTTCGCCATGCGCGTTTTCAAAAGGGATTCAAATTTAGGCGCTACGGATTCCGCGACCAAAATCCGCGAACCCGCGCAGCAAACTTGGCCCTGATTGAACCAGATCGCATCAACCACGCCTTCGACGGCGGCATCCAGATCGGCATCAGCGAATACAATGAACGGGGATTTCCCGCCCAATTCCAGCGTCAGGCCTTTGCCCGATCCTGCTGTTTGTTCACGGATGATGCGGCCCACCTCGGTCGATCCGGTAAAGGCGACCTTGTCAACGCCATCATGCCCCGCAATCGCCGCGCCCGTTGCGCCGTCGCCCGTAACGATGTTCAACACGCCCTTGGGCAAACCGCACTCTGCCGCGATTTGCGCGAATGCCAGCGCGGTCAGCGGCGTATATTCCGCAGGTTTCAGAACGACAGTGTTGCCCGCTGCCAATGCAGGCGCGATTTTCCAAGCCAGCATCAGCAGCGGGAAATTCCATGGGATGACCTGACCGCACACGCCCACGGGTTCTGCATTCGGAAATTCATCGGCCAGAATTTCTGCCCATCCCGCGTGGTGATAGAAATGCCGCGCGACCAGAGGGATATCAATGTCACGGGTTTCGCGGATCGGTTTGCCGTTGTCGATGGTTTCCAGCACGGCCAAGAACCGCGCGTGTTGCTGCACATGGCGGGCCATCGCGTATAGGTATTTCGCCCGCTCATGCCCCGACAGTTTCGCCCATTTCGGCTGTGCCTTGCGGGCGGCTGCAACGGCGGCATCAACGTCCGCATCCGTCCCTTGGGTCACGCGCGCGATTTTCGCGCCTGTTGCTGGGTTCGACACGTCGAACGTTTGGCCCACCGCAGTAAACGCACCGTCGATGAAATGGCCGAAACCGTCCTGATGATCCGCCAGCCATTGATCAACGATCTTTGTATCCTCTGGTGCCACGCCGTAATCCATTGCATCCATTAGTGAAATAATATCCGTCATAGCCCTGCCCCTTACGCGATTGCGTGGCGGTTGGCGGCCGAATAGCGGCCCGTTACATAGTGTTCGATCTGGCGTTCGATATCGCCCAGCATGGACGAGGCTCCGAAACGGAACAGATCAGGGTTCAGCCAATCGCGGCCCATTTCCTCTTTCATCAGGATTTGCCAGGCGATCGCCTCTTTCGCGGATTTGATGCCGCCAGCGGGTTTGAAACCGATCTTGAAACCCGTCTCCGCGCCGTAATCGCGCAGCGCGCGCACCATTGTCAGCGACACAGGCAGGGTCGCGTTCACGCCCTCTTTGCCCGTTGAGGTTTTGATGAAATCCGCGCCCGCCTGCATAGCGACCATCGATGCGGCATAGACATTGCGCAGCGTGCGTAGTTCGCCCGTGGCAAGGATCGCCTTTAGGTGCGCGCCACCGCAGGCTTCGCGCATCATCGCGATTTCATCGTATAGGGCCGACCAGTTTTCTTTCAGAACGTGTTCGCGGGTGATGACGATGTCGATTTCATGGGCGCCTTCGGCGACGGCGTATTTGATCTCCTCGATCCGCAAGGGCAGCGGGGTTAGGCCCGCAGGAAAACCCGTCGCAACCGATGCAACGGGGATATCGGTGCCTTCCAACGCCTGTACGGCGTGGCCGACCATCGTGGGATAAACGCAGACCGCGCCTGTGGTCAGGCGCACGTCGTCCAACCCCAGCGCGGATTTCAAATGGGGTGCCAGAGGCTGGGCCGCTTTGGCGCACAAACGCTGCACCCGTTCTTTGGTATCGTCGCCCGCCAGCGTCGTCAGGTCGATCATTTTGATCGCGTTAACCAGCCACGCCGCCTGATGCGCCTTTTTCACCGAACGGCGCGTGCCCATGGTCGCCGCGCGACGTTCGGCGGCGGACAGATTGACCGCGTGACCTTCGAACATGCTTGGGTCCAGTGGGCACCCTGCGTTTCGGGGAAATCCATTAGTTGTCATCTTTATGCTCCAACACAAAAGCCGCGGTATCCGCATCCGTGATCAAAGTTTTGATCACGCCTGCACGTAACGCCGCTAAAACGATGTTTTTCTTGCCCTCACCATGGGCAATGGCGACGGTCTGCGACTGGCGCAAATCGTCGAATTCTAATCCAATGGTGCGCAAATCCAATTCGGGGTCCACAATCGCGCCATCGCGATCAACAAACCGACCCAAAACGTCGCCTACCGCACCAGACGCGATCAACGCGTCATATTCAGTCGTTTCAATATTGCCCGATTTGAGAAGGGCCGACCCAACGGCCGCGCCCAAGGAAAACACCAAATATTGTGCCTGTCGCGCCTGATCGATAACGCGGCTGACGATACGGTCCGATTCCAAGACACGTCGGGTTTCGGAGGCGCCAACTATGGCCGGAACAGGCAAAGGCACAAAATGCCCAGCGCCTTTGACCGCGAAACTGGCCGCTACGTCGTTGTGATGTTTTTCTTGCGGAATTGGTGGAACGGTCCCGTTAATCTGGACCACCTCAACACCGTCAGCCCAATCATTTGGCAGGGCATCAGCAACCGCCGACATTGTGCGCCCCCAAGACACGCCAAGAGTTTTGGGATTGAGCGTTGCCAAGTATCGCCCCGCCGCATCTGGGACACCTTCGGAGACGATCACAACATCGGTCAGACCAAATGCTTGCTTTAGCTGATATTCTAGATCGGGATGTCGACCGCTTTTCGGAACGATGCGGATTTGCACGATCCCTGTTTCACGCGCCTCGGCCAAAAGGCGGCTGACCTGCCATCGATTCAGGCCCGTGGCACGCGCAATTTCGGTTTGAGTGGCATCCTCTAGAAACGCCATCCGCGCGATACGCACCATCAATTGTTCGCGGGCAGCATCCTCAATCGGGAGCCTGCTGCCGGCACGATCCGGCTCTGCCATCGTTTGATCCAATCACAATTGTGAACATCCGACACAATTGTGCAAACAGACCACATCTGTCAACAGCAGAACCGTTTTACGTCACGCGATATGTTGGATCGCGGCGAAACCTTCGAATTTCGGATGACCGCTGTGCAGCTTTTTGGCATCCGGCGCACGTCTGTGAGCCTCTCGGAACTGTTCGCTACGGGTCCATGCAATGAAATGTTCTTCGGTTTCCCAAACGGTGTGCGACGCGTACAGGCGCGTACCATCCACCTCGGCACCTTTGAGCATGTGGAATTCAACAAAGCCGTCTAGCTCTTTTAGTTGGCTGTCGCGGTTTAGCCAAACCTGTTCAAAATCATCGGCATTTTCGACGGGGACCTGGAACCGATTCATAGCGAGATACATAATGTTTGCTCCTTCGTTCACGTTGCTAAAAGGCGCGACCAAAATGGCCGCGCCCTGAAAGTTAGAATTTGATTTCACCGCCCAGATAGACGTTGCGACCTTCGCCAGACGCGCCGCTGGACAGCCAAGGCACATAGGTCGTGTCGAAAACATTCGTCACTTTGGTGTTGACCGAAAACGCATCGCTGACCTGATATTCAGCGAACAGATCGACCAATTCATAGCCTTCGTTCGTTTCTGAAACTGTGGTCGAATAGGTCGACGCATATTTGCCGCCTGACACATAGTGGTACTGCCCCCCAACGGTCAGGGCGTCGTCCATCAAATGCGCTGCCACACGTAGGCTAGCGGTTTGTTCAGGCAGGAACTGTACCGATCCCAAACCTGAAACCTGTGTCGGCATATCGGAATCATTTTTGGTGTAGGACAGACCAAAATCGAACGCACCGACCATGTAGTTAAGCTCGACCTCTAGACCGCTGGTTTGCGAAGTACCGTCGACGTTGACGAATGCATAACCCGTTTCACCAAAGCTGTTGGTGAATGTGGACGGATAGCTGGCCAGAATGTAGTTTTCGACATCCATGTTGTAGTAATTCACGCGGCCAGACAGCTGATCCTCGTCCGTGAACAGACCAAAACGTTCGACATTGAAACCAATCTCGTAACCGGTCGATACCTCGGGTTCCAATTCAGGGTTGCCGATAAAGGCCATGCTACCATGCGCATTGCCGCCCAGCATGGTTTCTTGTGCCGTCGGCATACGTGTTGCCCGCGACGCGGTCGCGTAAGGTTGGAACCAATCGTTGACTTGATAGGCGATGGTCAGTTTTGGATCGACACCGCTGAAATCAATATCGATGTCGCCGCTGTCGGTGGTCCCCTCTTGGCCGTATTGCAGCGCACGCAGACCTGCGGTGACCTCCCAATCGCCTTGGGTCAGGATATTTTCGCTAAAGATTGCGGCGCGCGTTGCCGTACCTTGGTTCGGGTTCACACCAGAGGAAGCACCGTTCAGTTCATCGCGCGAAAATTCTAGTCCGTTGATCGAAACCAGATCCCAGTTGCCCAAGGTCGCTTCGTTGATGTTGGTTACATCGAAACCGACCGTGTTGGTTTCCATTTGGCGACCCACATACGACCCGCCCCATGCGGATGTTCCTGCGTAGGATGTGTATTCAGTCGCTGTGGTGCCGACATAGGCGTTGACGTCCAGATCCCAAATCCCGTCAGCCGTATCCAGATCGTAGCCCAATGTATAAATATCGTTGGTCAGATCTTGTTCATAGCTGTTTGCGGCGAACGTCGATTGATAGCGCATTGCCGAGAAAGACAGCGATTGCGCACCATCCAGATGATAGGCGAATTTTAACAGGCCGGATTCAGTATCTTCCCACGTGTTTGCGACCTCTTCGCCCGAACCGTCGGTGTAGTTTTCTTCGTTGTTCAAACTAAAAGCGGCCAAGGCTTCGAATGTGTCGTCGACATAACCAACACCGACCATGCGGCTAAAGTTTTCACCGTTTTCACCATAACTAAAACGACTGACGCCACCAAATCCCGTACCGTCGACCACATCAGTCGCGGACAAGGTGCGGAAATCTACAGAACCCGCGATGCCTGTGCCGCCTGCCGTCGTTTGTGCGCCACGGCTGATTTCGACACCCGCTAACAGGTTTTCATCGAAATAGGAAAAGCCCATGCCAGCGTGACCCGTGAAACGGTAGTTCTGAGGCACACCATCGACCGACATTGCGACACGGCCAGAACCTTCGAAACCGCGGATGTTGACGGCGACACCTGGGTTCGACGGATCAAGTTGCGTGTAGACCGATGTTTGCTGACGCAAAATCGTATCAACTGAAGAGCCGCCGCCTTGTGCTGCCAGATCTTCGGAATCTAGACCGGTCGAATTTTCACCGGCGGTAATTGGCGTGCCATCATCAGCGTAGCCCAGAATAACGCGGCCCAGCAGCGTTGTGTCTTCGACGGTCTGCGCGTTCATCGGCATCGCCATCAACGCCAGCCCCAGTCCCATAGCGGTCGTGCTGACCAGTTTATTGCGAATGTGCATTGTATATCCCAACCCTCCGGCCCCATCACCGGATTAGAAGTGCTGCAAAACTCCGACCGATCCCGAAAGGGGCGGCCTGATAACAGCTGTGAATTCCAAGATTGCTTGCACGGCGCGCTCGGGAATGCGTTGGCGCGGCCTGTGGCTGGCGGATACGGGCGAATTGGACTAATTGACTAAAAGAGTCAACTATTGACGTAGCAACAAATTAGAATTTTGTTTACTTTATATCCAGAGTGGTACGTGAGGCCGATTATCTGCCTTCGATCACAACAGAAAACCGCCGTTGCGCACCTTCGGGTGGCGGATCGAAAGGCGCGGCGCGCCGAATATGATCAACGGCCAGAGTGTCCAGTTCGGCATTTCCAGACGAATTGGCCACGGAAACACTATCCAAAGCGCCCGTTCCTCCAATTGCAAACGCCACCAACGTCCGCCCGCGGATGCCTGTTGAAACGCGCCGCGTGCGACTGATTTTGCGCATTACAACGTTGCCATAGTTCCTGGCCGCGCGACTGTTGGTCGTAACAACTGCTGTTTCTTCCACCCCTTGGCCCGACGGTGCGGCCGCAGGGGTTTGAACGGGTGCCGTCGCCCTTTGTGCACCTGCAACTGTGTTTTGTTGCGCAGCCCCTTGGGACGCGCGTTGCTGCGGTGGACGCAAATTTTCTGGCCGCACAATTGGACGTGGGCCCGTTTCGACCGCTGTTAAGGCGGTCTGCTCACGAACGGGCTCAATCGGCTCTGGCGTCGTAGGTGGTGCCGCCATTTGGGCGGCATATGTGGGCGTTATCGTGGGGGCCGAAGTCGCGGCAAGGCTGCTGGCTGGCGCAGGTGCCGCAGCAACCGGTTCAACCGATGAAATAGCCCCCATCGTATGACTTTCAAAATGGTTGCCCAATTGCACCTGCCGAGGCGGCGCAGCCGCTGGTATATCAACGGCGTCGACCTGATCCCGCATCAGGCCGACGCCATGCGCCACAACAGAAATTGTTGCAGCGCAAACTGCGGCTATGACATTTTTCATTGCGACGTCCCTCGCTCTGTCACGACCACAATGTTCTTTGCGCCCGAATTCGCGAATTCACCGGCAATGCGCACCAACTCCTGCGCTGGCAGATCTCGGTCCGGCATCAACCGCACGACATCGCTTGTGTCAGATGACATTGCCAAAACCGCAGACTGCACATCGACGGGCTCACCGCGTAGGTAAATCGAACCATCGGCATAAATCACCACTGCGTCGGCGGGTTGTTGACCTGCCAAATCCGCAACCGTCACTAAATTCACATCACCCGCCTGATTGGCCGTTATCGTCCCCGCAACCAAAAAGAAGACAAGCATCAAAAACACGATGTTGATCAGGGCGATGGTCGGCTCTTGCCTTTGACGCGATATGGGCTGACGCAATGCCATTATTGAAGCACCGTAACCGATAATTCTGGGCGCGATGCCAGCTGCACCATCAGATCAACCAACCGTTGGGATGATACATTATTGCCCAGCGCGACCAGCACCTGACGGTCGCCTTGTTTCAAAAACTGATCGGCCTGTTGAATTAAATTCGACAATTCGATCCGCGCGCCATTCAGGCGTAGATCATCAGACCCCAATTGCAAAAAAAGGGGCGGCGCCGTTGCCGCACCTGTGCCAGCTGACGCCGCTGTCAGCGGAATTTCGGAAAATCGGGTAAAGGTCGAACTCAGCATAAAAAACAACAGTAGCAGGAAAATGACATCAATCAGCGATGTCATAGACAGCGCGCGCCGACGCCCAACCGCAGCTGACCTAAGCGGCATCCCGTTCACCCTTTGGCGAATATATCGTTTCGATCCCCAATATTGCGATGGCGCGTTCTTTGGCGACGCGTGTTTCGAAAAAGGTCAGAACTAGCGTTGTTGGAATTGCCACAGCAAGGCCCGCCGCCGTCGTCATCAGCGCGACCCAAATGCCGCCAGCCAACAGCGAAGGATCGACGTTTGCGCCTGCTTGTTGCATCGCTTGAAAGGCATCAATCATGCCCAAAACCGTGCCAAACAAACCCAACAAAGGTGACACTTGCGCAATACTGTCCATCAATTTGAAACCCGTTTCCAAACGCGTGATGACAACGTCAGCTTCTGCTTCGGTTCGGGATTGAGACTGACCCACACTGTTTGCGAAAACACGCCCCAACCGATTGGTGCATTTATCAAAATCTGACGCAGCATTGTGAAAGTCGCCTGCGTCACACATCCGCAATCCTGCGCGAATGGCGCTATGTCGCCCTACGCCCAAATACAAAAACTGCCACAGCTTCCATAGGATTGTTGCAGTCGACACCACCGACAGGCCCAGCAATATCGCAATAACGGGACCGCCCAATTCATAGACTGCGACGACGCCTGCCCAAACCGCCTGAATCATCCGATCAACCCCAGATCAATACGCGAAGTTAAGGAAAGTGAATCCCCACAAATGGCAGGCGACAGACCGTCGCCTTCGCAAGTGGCCACCCCATTGATCAAGATTTGCGACAGATCGGTGCAGGCGACGCCAGCGATATCAAACTGCCGGACCCGCGGACGTCCCATAGGCAGCGTTTCCAGATTGAACAACGTCAGGCGATCGACCTCTCCGGATTGGCGAAACAACACGGTTTCCAACGTAAGAGCGTTGATATCGGCTGTGCTGTTGTTGGTTGCCATCAATGAGATACGGCAGGCACCTTCGACCTCTGCCGCGCCATTTAATTCGATTAAAACCCCGGCAGATTCTGACGAACCTGCCGGGACATTTTGCGCATTTGCAGAACTCGCAGCGAACGCGACCACTGCGGCCTTTACAAAAGCGCGAAATGATTTGGTCATGAAATTTGGCTGCGCGCCCACCCAACCGCATTGAAAAAATATTTTGTTTTCCATTGGATACACGCCCCGCGTCTAGAGTGTTTTCGAACTGTAGCTCGCGGGTCGCTGGCAAATATTGCACGTCGTGCAACAATATTCTTGCGCTCCTACTAATTCCGATTATTTTAGTCAAGAAAATTCAACAACCCCCAGCAACTGCAATTTCCGCATAGCGAGGTCTCGATCCCAAAGGAGCCGCTATGGGCAATTCAAATACATTGACCGCCGCGCAAATTCGGCAGGCCATTCTGGACAACCCCAAAAAACGCGCACGCGATTTGGCCGATTCTTTGAACATCGGCGAGGCGGCGCTGGTTGCTGCGCAAGTCACCGTTGGTGGGGCGACAAAGATTACGGCGGACCCAAATGCTCTGATTCCGCGCCTGAAAGAACTGGGGCCAGTGATGGCCCTAACGCGCACTGCATCGGTTGTTCATGAAAAGGACGGGATTTACGACAATTATCATGCGGGCGATCACGCATCGATGGTTCTGAATGGCGCAATTGATTTGCGCATGTTCCCGTCCCACTGGGTCCACGCGTTTGCCGTTCGGGTAGAAGGTGACGAATCCGTGCGCCATTCGATCCAAATCTTTGACGCCGCAGGCGATGCCGTTCACAAAATCCATGCGCGTCAAGGCACCGACATTGCAGCGCTCGAAAAACTGACTGTAGACCTTGCAACCGACGATCAGCCGGACACTCTAACGCTGGCCACGCGGCAACCGGCAGAGGCGCCCAAATCCAACACTGCGAAACTGGATATCCTGCGCAGCGAATGGGACCGAATGACCGATACGCATCAGTTCCTGCGTCTAACTTCGAAACTGGGCATGAACCGGCTGGGGGCTTATCGCATTGTGGGCGATCCCTACGTGCAACGATTGCACCCTGACGCTGTAAACACGGCGCTGGAACAGCTAGTCGCGACCGAATTGCCCAGCATGATTTTCGTTGGAAACCGCGGTTGCATCCAAATCCACAGCGGTCCGATCCACAATCTGCGCAAAATGGGACCTTGGCAGAATGTGATGGATCCAGAATTCAACTTGCACCTGCGGCTAGATCACATTGCCGAAGTTTACGCCGTTCACAAACCCACTCGGCGCGGCATGGCGCACTCTATCGAAGCGTTCGACAAAGACGGTGCGATCATTCTGCAAATTTTCGGAATGCGCAGCGATGCCGGTGATTTCACAGAAAAATTCGCAGCTCTTTGCGCTGCCCTTCCGACCTTAGAAAAAGAGGCCGTATAAATGTTTACCCGAATTTTCAGCATTGTCGCAGCGGCAGCCATCGGATCGACAGCGATCGCCCAAGAGGCAGAGCAGCGGATCGTGTCCATTGGCGGAACCGTGACGGAAATTATTTACGCGTTGGGCAAATCTGACCTGATCGTTGCGCGCGACACCACATCGACCTACCCAGCTGAAGCAAGCCAATTGCCTGATGTCGGCTATATGCGCGCTCTTTCCCCCGAAGGCGTCCTGTCGGTCGATCCAACGCTAATCATTGCCGAGGAGGGTAGCGGCCCGATTGAAACAATAGACGTCCTAAAAGAGGCGTCTATTGAATACGTTACAGTGCCAACTGGCTACACCGCAGACGCGGTCGCCGAAAAAATCATGATCATCGGCGAGGCACTGGACGAAAGCGAGGCCGCCGCAACACTGGCAGCGCAAGTTACAGATGATATGCAAGCGGCGGCACAAACCGCAGCGCATGCGGACCCCAAATCGGTCCTGTTCGTACTGTCAGTCCAAGGTGACCGCGTCATGGCAGCAGGGCAACAGACGTCCGCTGACGCGATTATTTCGCTGGCTGGTGGCCAGAATGCGATGGGTGCCTTTTATGGATACAAACCCGTTTCGAACGAAGCCATCATCGAAGCTGCCCCCGACCTGATCCTGATGATGCAATCGGGCGGCGGCCACCCCATCACCGATGAACAAATCATTGCTCATCCCGGACTGGGCACAACGCCTGCTGCACGCGATGGAAATATCGCACGCATTGATGGCCTTTTGCTTCTGGGCTTTGGCCCGCGCACCGGTGACGCCATCCAATCCGTAAATACCGCACTATACGCAGAGTAATCATGGCCGAAATTTCCCAAAACATCCCAAAGGCGCATTTTGCAGGTGATCGGCAACAGCGCGGGCGGTATGTCACAATCGCGTTGTCGATCGCGCTGGTATTTACAGCGATCAACAGTCTGGGCGTCGGCGCAACAGGGTTACCGATTTGGGAAATTCTGGCGCGGTTTCTTAACGGTATCGGCCTGACACATACCGAAAGCATTGTTTTATTCGACATACGCATGCCCCGTATGGTGATGGGAGTGCTGGTAGGGTCAGCGCTGTCGGTATCAGGTACAATCATGCAAGGGTTGTTTCGCAACCCATTGGCTGACCCTGGCCTAATTGGGGTCGGCTCTGGCGCTGCGTTGGGGGCAATCATTGCGATTGTACTGGGGTCTTATTTGCCGGCGCAGCTCGCCGCCACCTTCGGGCCATCGCTAGTGCCCTTTGCTGCCTTTGTTGGCGCGTGGGCGACGACGCTATTGTTGTACCGCGTATCCACACGGGGCGGCAGGACGTCGGTGGCGGTAATGCTATTGGCTGGTATTGCCGTTGGTGCGCTTAGCGGCGCTGTATCGGGCATATTAATCTACATCGCGGACGATTCAGAACTGCGCGACCTGACATTTTGGGGCATGGGGTCATTGGCTGGGGCGACATGGACCAAAGTTTGGGTCGCCGCCCCGATGATCCTCATTGCGCTACTCAGCGCTCCTGCCTTGGCACGAGCATTGAACGCCATGGCTTTGGGCGAAACCAGCGCGATGCATATGGGGATCAATGTGCAAAGGATGAAACGTTTCGCCATTTTGGCAGTGGCTGGCGCAACCGGCGCAGCAGTCGCCATTTCGGGCGGCATCGGCTTTGTCGGCATCGTGGTGCCGCATCTTTTGCGGATTAGTATTGGGCCAGACCATCGTTACCTTTTGCCTGCATCGGCCTTGCTCGGCGCTATTATTTTGCTAATCGCAGATATGGTTGCGCGGGTTGCGGTCGCGCCTTCTGACCTGCCGATCGGCATTATCACTGCAATCTTGGGCGGTCCGTTTTTCCTATACATCCTGTTGCGCAACCGCGGCATGCTGGAGGCATAAATGTTCAACGCATCACACCTGAACGTCCGTTACGGGCAACGAGCGATCATTCACGATTTATCCTTTTCGGCAAAGGCTGGTGAATTGACCGCCATCGTCGGCCCAAACGGTTCCGGCAAAAGCACGCTGTTAAAGGCCATCACGGGCGAGATTGCCAGTTCAGGCGATATTTCGCTAGATGGTGCGAATATTCGCAGCGCATCGCCATCAGAGTTGGCCACACGACGCGCAGTTCTGCCCCAATCAACCACGATCGCATTTCCCTTTACTGTGATGGAAATCGTCCGCATCGGCGTCGAAGCAGGCGGCAGCGCAAGTCCATCTCTTGCTCTTCGTGCGCTGTCTCGGGTCGGTCTAGCTGGATACGAAGGACGTACCTATAACGAACTGTCGGGGGGCGAGCAGCAACGGTGCCAATTGGCCCGCGTGTTATGTCAGGTCTGGGAACCGACAAGGGATGACCACCCCAACTGGTTGTTATTAGACGAACCGGTTTCAGCGCTGGATATCGGTCATCAGTTAGAGGTGATGCGCATCGCCCGTGACTATGCCGATAATGGAGGCGGCGTGATTGCAGTCATGCACGATCTAAATCTGACTGCGATGTTTGCCGACAGCGTCGCTCTCATGCGGGGTGGTGAAATTTTGCGACAGGACACACCGCAAAAGGTTCTAACAAACGCTTATCTGTCAGAGGCCTACGGCTGTCCTTTGCAGATCAGCACACCGCCAGCAGACGGGAATATCCCCTATATTCTGCCACAAGCCGCACAAATCCATCAGCCGCGATAGTCATCTTTGGCCCAATGAAATTGCGGACGACGCAAAGCCGTCCGCAATGGTTTGCGTTTCAAAAGATCACAGGTCCAGCAGGTCATCCTGTTTTTCGATTTCAACAGTGTGATCGATTTCTTCGGCATTAAAACCTGCGCATATCGCAAATTTACCACTCTCAATTCGCCATTTTTTGACGCTTTCATCAAAATAAGCAAACGAACGCTGATCAAGATCGAACATAACCTCTTGACTTTCGCCTGCGGCTAGCGTGACCTTTTTATAGGCTTTCAACTCGCGCTCAGGACGTTCGACTGATGCCTCGATGTCGCCAACATAGAGCTGAACAACCGTTGTTCCAGGACGGTCACCTGTGTTTGTTACGGTGACTTTGGCCGTCGCCCCCAACTCGGTCGGCTCTGCGGACAAATCCGATAGATCAAACATTGTGTAAGACAGGCCAAATCCGAACGGGAACATCGGTTTAATGCCCGTTTTGATGTAGTGACGATATCCGATCATCACGCCTTCTTCGTAGCGAACTTTACCGTCTAGACCGGGGTAGATTTCAGGGTCTTGGCTCCATGTCGGGTTGTCATTCCAGTGTTGCGGGAACGTTTGCGGCAAACGGCCCGATGGGTCGACATCGCCGAACACAACGTCCGCAATCGCATTGCCGCATTCCTGACCCGGGTACCACGATTGCAGGATCGCGGGCGCGTCGTTCATCCACGGCAGTTCAATCGGACCACCCGTTTGCAGAACCACGACCGTGTTTGGGTTCGCCTGTAGCACGGCGGCAACAAGTTCGTCCTGACGGCCCGGCAGCGCGATGTTTTCCAGATCGGACCCTTCGGTATCCCATTCGCCAGACCGGCCCACGAACACCACAGCCACGTCTGCCGCCGCTGCGGTTTCTGCGGCCTGCGCGATTTCCGCATCCCCCAATGGGCGCGAAATACCGACGCGCAGCGCGCCAAAGTTCAGGTTGTCCGCCTTTTTCGACCCGAATTCGACAACGATATCATGGGCTTTCCCTTCGGTCAGATCGACCGATGCGACGACCTCGTCGTTGCCTTCTTCAAAGAAAGTGCGCCCTTTGATCCATTTATCACCCCACGCGTCGATCACCAATTCGCCGTCGACCCAGATGCGGAAATAGCCCGCCGCATGTGCACCAATGTTGAATGCTGCGGTTTCAGACGGGGTGTAGGTGCCGCTGATCCGGGCGGAAAACGCCGCTGGATCGACTTTACCGCCGCCCAATGGTGGGATCCAAAATGCGTTGATGGCGTCCATTTTGTCTGTGTGAACGGGCGATCCGTCCAGCGTGACGTTGTCATAGAATTCGACTGTGAAATCACCGTTTAGCACAGGTTCCCAACGGTGGTTTGTGCAGCCTTGGGCAAAGGTGACATTGTCCGCGCCTAGTACATCCGCAAACGCATCAAACGGCGACACGACGTAGTGCGGGTTCAACTGCGCCGATCCGCCGCCCATGATTTTGGCGTCTTTAGCATTCGGGCCGATCAAGGCGACCTTCGCCGATTTCGACAAAGGCAGCGTGCCTTCGTTTTTCAACATAACGGTGCCAGCCGCGCCCGCCTTGCGGATCAGGGCACGGTGTTCGGGGCGGTTGTCGGCGATTTCGTTAAATTCTTTGTCGTCCCACAGCGAACCGCAGCGTTCCATCAGACGTAGCATGTTCAAGGCGCGGGTGCGGATTGTGTCGCGGCTCACGCGGCCTTCTTCGACCGCTTTGACCAGCTTTTCGCCGCGATCGCGGGTTGGGCCAGGCATTTCCAGATCTAGACCTGCATTCACGGTCGGTTCAGTCGACCGCGACCCGAACCAATCGGACATAACGATGCCGTCGTATTTCCAATCTTCGCGTAGAACCTTGGTCAAAAGGAACGTATTTTCAGCGGCATAGGTCCCATTCACCTTGTTATAGGACGACATGATGCCCCAAGTACCAGCCTTTTTCACCGCATCCTCGAACGGGCGTAGATACACTTCGCGCAGGGCGCGTTCGCTGATTTCCGAATTAATCGTGGTGCGTTCAATTTCGGATTCGTTGCCCGCGTAGTGTTTGATCGTGGCCGACACGCCGTTACCTTGCAGGCCTTTGATGTAACCGACGGCAATACCTGCGGCCAATTCGGGGTCTTCGGAATAGCATTCGAAATTACGGCCGTTGGTGACGCTGCGGTGAATGTTCACGGTTGGAGCCAGCGACACATGGGCGGATTTGGATTTCACCTCGTCCGCGATTGCGTGACCGATGTCTTGGGCCAGTTCGACATCCCATGTTGCGCCCAGCGCGATCCCCACGGGGAACGCCGCAGCCGAGACCCCGCCAATCAACGAACCACCCCCACGCGCGCCATTCGGGCCATCCGTCACATACATTTTCTGGATGCCCAGACGCGGGACCGCAGGGGTCGACCAGAAATCTTCGCCAGCCAGGATAGACACCTGTTCCTCTAGCGTCATCAGGTCCACAAGTTCGTCGATTGTAGGTTTGGTCATAGTCGTCTTTCCTTAGGCCAGCAGTTCAGCGGCTTGTGCGGGCGATAGCGCCTCGGGCCGGTCACAAGTCGTTGTCATTTCGATCCATTCGCGTTTTTCGCCCGAAGCCAAAATCGCTGTCATTACATCGATGACATGGACCGCAAGGTCGATATTGCAACGGTGTTCACGACCAGTTGCGATGGCATCGGCCATATCGGCCAGACCTGCGCAACGGTAATTGGCGCGAGGGGTGCCCTGACCGTCCTCAATATTATTTTTGCCGAACGGATGGCCCCAATCGCCCAGCGCGTTTGCGCCGTCTTTGGTCGCCAATTCTACATCGCCGCCAAAGAAATTCGGATCAGGCAGGTATAGCGATCCGTCTTCGCCATATAGCTCCATCTCTTTGTGGCGGTGCGCCCAGACATCCCAGCTGGCGCCCAGCGTCACCAACGCGCCGTTCGCAAATTCCATCACGGCGTGGATATTTGTGGGCGTATCCACCGGGACCGTTTCCCCGTTACGTGGGCCATTTCCAATTGTGCGGGTCGGGAAACTGGCAGCGGTCATTGCGGTTACGGCTTTGACTGGTCCCAGCAGTTGAACAAGGTTGGTGATGTAATACGGCCCCAGATCCAGAACAGGCCCCGCGCCCGGCTGGAAAAAGAAATCGGGGTTCGGGTGCCAGTCTTCCATCCCATGGGACATGACGTGACAAGTGCCGCCAATGACACGGCCAATTTTGCCTTCGTCGATGGCCGCGCGCGCCTGCTGATGCGCCCCGCCAAAGAACGTGTCGGGCGCGGATCCAATTCGCAGACCCTTTTCCGCTGCCAGATCGCGCAGAGCGGTGCCTTCCTCTAGCGTTAGGACCAATGGTTTTTCCGAATAGGCGTGTTTGCCAGCCTCTAGGATTTGACGGGTAATGTCGTAATGCGCGGCGGGAATGGTCAGGTTCACGACCATGTCGATGTCGTCCGATGCCAACAGACCTTCGACCGTGTGTGCGCGGACGCCGAATTTATCGGCCTGCGCCTGTGCGGCTGCCTCGTTAATGTCGGCGACGGCGCGGACTTCTAACGATTTGAACAGAGGGGCCAGCTCTAGATACGCGGTCGAGATGTTACCGCAGCCAATGATACCTACGCCCATTTTAGTCATGGTGTTGTCCTTAGAAAGAGATAGCAGTCGCATGCGAACGGGTCGCAAAGCGTGAGTGATCGTTTGGGTTATCGTGTTCGCAGACCCAGATGCCGACGTTGTTGGCGCGTAGGGCATCGACGATCGGGCCATAGTCGATTTCGCCGTGGCCTAGGTCGGCCCAACCGTCTTCGTCTGCGCATTCGCCTGCTGGTGCGCGGTCTTTGATGTGGGCGGCGATCATGCGGTCGCCATAGGCATTGATGTAATCAACAGGGTTCAGCCCCGCGACATGCACCCACGCCAGATCCAGTTCAATGTGAATATCGCTGGAGGCCGCATAGATCAGGTCCATCGGAATGTCGCCTTCGGGCGTGCGGACAAATTCGAAATCGTGGTTGTGGTAACCAAAGGTCAGCCCCGCTGCGACAATCGGTTTCGCAGCTGCAGCTAGGCGATCCGCAAATGCGGTCCAGCCTGCGGTGTCCGTTGGGCGATCCTCGGGCGCGATCCACGGCACGATGACGTTCTGAATGCCCAGCGCCTTGGCGATTTCGATCGCTTTTTCAGGGGTTTGTTCAACCAACTCGATTGCGAAATGGCCCGACGGCATCGACATGCCATGCTGATCCAACAGCGCTTTGGTCGCTGCGGTATCTTCGTATTGCGCACCGAAACCTTCGACGTTTTTGAAACCAACACCGGCCAGCATCGCAATCGTGTCGGCAAAGTCATAGTTACGAGATGAAAACAGCTGATAAGACAATTGGGTCATTACATTTTCCTTATTGGCGGGGTGCCATAGTTGCGCTGTACAGATCGCGGACGCGGAACGTGGGCGTTGCCGCCGGATCGTTTGGGATAAAGTCGAACCGCACGGGCGCATCTGGCAGCACCGTGACGGCATTTCGGATAAAACGGCCCGGCACGTCAGCCTGAACCGTCACGAAAAGAGCAAGCGCCGCAGAGGACACTGTGACCGAATGCCCATCCTGCGTCATGGTTAGTTCGGGATTGGGCAGGTCATAGGTTTTATACGGGTTCGGCGCGAAATGATCGGTGCCAGACGCACCGGTGTCGTCGGCCCATTCGATGTATAGGATTTCGTCGTCAGCGATGGCCGCGCGCGCGACGCGGATCGCCTCAACTGCGCCATTGGTTGCGGTGACCTGCGCATCGGCAATGGGGCGGCGCTGACCGCTCAGCGTACAAGACATTATACTGACCGAAATCACACGCGCTGCGCCGGTATCATTAACCGCACGAAACACCAATTCGTCTCCAACCGGTTCGGTCACCACGGTGATCGGCGCATAAAATTCCTGCGCCATGTAGTGCAGCATTTTCCACCCGCCGCCATAATCCAGCGACGACCACGAACACACGGGCCACGTATCATTCAGCTGCCAGATCAACGTACCCATGCAATAGGGCGACAGGCCGCGCCACTGGGTCACAGCTGTTTTGATCGCCAGTCCTTGTTGAATTTGGCTAAGCCATACGAAATCTTCGAATCGTTCAGGCCAGCGGAAATAGCGGAACATCGTTTCGGCGATCCGCGCATTCCCGCCTGCATTTTTCTGGTGGCTTTCAAACACAGGGGAGGCGATGTTTCGATCCTGCGGCGCGGTGAATGTTTCGATCACGTCCATCGACGGATAGCTTTGGAACCCGAATTCCGAACAAAACCGCGGGCGTACATCGCGGTAATGGTTGAAATCGCGGCCTTCGTGCCAGACCGACCAGAAATGCATATCGCCAGACCCCGACCGATGCCATGCGTCCCCAAAATCCAATTGCCCCAGCGAAGGCGATGATGGCCACCAATTGGCCGCTGGGTCGGTGACTTTCAACGCAACTTCGATCGCGCGGTTCATGCGGTCGTAATTCACAAGGTAACGATCGCGGTTAGAACGGCTTTCTTCGAACCATTCGAGCGCCCCGACCAGTTCATTATCGCCGCACCACAGCGCCAGACATGCGTGATGCTGTAGGCGATTTACGTTTTCGCGTACCTCATGCGTGATATTGTCTAAGAACGTGTCGGTTGATGGGTACAGATGGCAGGCGAACATGAAATCCTGCCAGACCAACAGGCCCAGCGCGTCACAGGAATCATAGAAGCTGTCAGCCTCATACCTGCCGCCACCCCAGACGCGGATCATGTTCATATGAGCGTCTTTTGCTGATTTCAGCAGGTTGTGGGTCGCGCTATCTGTAATGCGCCCCGCCAAAGCGTCCGCTGGAATCCAATTCGCGCCTTTGGCAAAAATATCGCGACCATTGACGCGAAATTTAAAGGTAGCGCCATCCGCGTCAGGGTCGGTCACAAATTCGATCTGGCGCAGGCCAATGCGGCGGGTCACGCGCGCATCGCCGCTGGTCAGGGTCAGATCGTGCAGTGCCTGATCGCCATGCCCGTTGGGCCACCATAGAACGGGGTTCTGAATATCGAATTTCACCCGAATGCTACCGTCGACACAGTCGCACGTAACGGTCTGCCCACACAGGGAAACCGTAACTTTATCCGTTAAATTCCATCCGTTTGCCTGAATGGTGACGCCTACCCGATCGGCGGAATGATCCTGCCAGACCATGACATTGTCGATCCGAGGTGCCTGCGCAGTCTCTAACCGAATATCGCCCGTGATCCCGACAGGCGCCAATGCTATGTTCCAATCCCAACCGAAATCACATTGCACCTTGCGCAGCATATTCCCATTCGGGATCGGGCAGTTGGGTTCGTGATATGGGATATAAAATGGCTGTTCTGACTGACGTTCAGCAGCAGCGGTGACAGGCGATTGGAATCGAATTTCAATCTGGTTTTCACCCGCACAATTCACAGGCAACCGATACTGGCGAAACGCGTTGTCGCATTCCGCTACGACCTCGCCATTCAGGGTGACGGTCGCAACAGTATCAACACCGTCCAGCACCAGATCAAACGCCCCGTCCGCCACGAACGAACGACGGATTGTCCAGTCGCGTTCGCAAATCCAACGCAGGTCGTATTCGTTGCGGCCCCAATAGGGATCGCTGATCAAACCCGCGTTGAACAACGCCGAAACCCCATCCCCTGGCACAGAAAAGGCACAGGAATAGCTGCCGCTATCATCCGATAGCTGCCATTCTTGGGTCAGTGAAATGGGGTTCGGCGTCATTATCAGATCCGCTCTTCTGTTGTTGGATCAAACAGTGAGGCCGATACCGGGTCGAAACCGATGGTGATGGTTTCACCGGCGGCGACCTTGGCCTTGCCATCCATGCGAATATGCAGCGGTTTGCAGTTCAAGGACGAATACACCAACGTGTCCGACCCCATCGGTTCGACAATGTCGATGGTCACTTGGGTCGTCACAGCACCCGCCGTTTGGTCGCCGGTCAGAATATGCTCTGGCCGGATACCGACGATTGCGGGGCCACTTACGGGACCGTTTGCATATTCGTAATCCGCCATCGGCAACGCGATATCGCCCATCGTAAAGACGCCGTTTTCCAGATGACCTTCGAAGAAATCCATCGAAGGCGACCCAATAAAATCAGCAACATACAAGTTCTGAGGACGGTTATAAATTTCGTCAGGCGACCCCAGCTGCATGATTTTGCCACCCTTCATGATCGCGATGCGGTCGGCCAGAGTCATGGCTTCGATCTGGTCATGGGTCACGTAAATCATGGTGTTCTGCAGCTGTTGGTGCAGTTTTTTGATCTCGACCCGCAGATCGGCGCGCAGTTTCGCGTCTAGGTTCGACAAAGGTTCGTCAAACAGGAACACGTCCACATCACGCACCAATGCACGGCCAATCGCAACGCGCTGACGTTGACCACCCGACAAGGCCGCAGGTTTGCGATCCAACAAGGGTTCGATCTGCAGGATCTCGGCCGCGCGGGCGACACGTTTTTCAATCTCGTCTTTTGGCATTTTCGCGTTTTTCAGGCCAAAGGTCAGGTTCCCCTTAACCGTCATCTGCGGGTACAGCGCGTAGGACTGGAACACCATTCCAATGCCGCGTTCGTTCGGTTCCGACCAGGTGACGTTTTTGCCGTTGATGAACAACTGACCGCCAGAGACTTCTAACAGGCCAGCGATACAGTTCAGCAGCGTGGATTTACCGCAACCCGATGACCCCAACAGCACGACAAATTCGCCCTGTTTGATGTCCAGATTCAGGTTTTGCAAGACTTTGACCGCGCCAAAGTTCAGATCGAGGTTTTTGATTTCAACAGAATTCATATTCTTAGCCTTTCACAGCGCCCGCCGCGACGCCGCGCACGAAAAGTTTGCCAGAGACAAAGTAGATAAAGAGAGGAACCGCACCGGTCAGAAGGGTTGCCGCCATATTGACGTTGTATTCTTTGACCCCTTGGACCGAATTCACGATGTTATTGAGCTGAACCGTCATCGGGTATGAGTCAGGTTTGGCGTAGATCACACCGAATAGGAAATCGTTCCAAATGCCTGTGACCTGCAGGATGACCGCAACCACAAAGATCGGCATCGACATCGGCAACATGATCCGGAAATAGATGCCCCAGAACCGTGCGCCATCTACGCGCGCTGCCTTGAACAACTCTTCTGGAAGAGAGGCAAAGTAATTGCGGAACAGCAGCGTTAGGATTGGCATACCAAAGATCGAATGCACGATCACAAGGCCACCTAGCTTGGTATAAAGGCCCATTTCGCGCAGCATGATCACGATTGGGTAGATCATCACCTGATACGGAATGAACGCACCAAAGATCAGGATGCCAAAGAACACATTCGCGCCTTTGAACCGCCAGTTGGCCAATGCGTAGCCGTTAACGGACGCGATGATGATCGACGCCAGAACCGATGGGATCGTGATTTGAACCGAATTCCAGAACCCGCGAGACAGGCCGTCACAATTCAGGCCAGTACAGGCTTGCGACCACGCTTTGACCCACGGTTCGAACGTGATTTCCATTGGTGGCGCAAAAATATTGCCCATGCGGATTTCTGGCATACCTTTTAGCGATGTAACGATCATCACATACAGGGGCACAAGGTAGTACAGCGATACCACGATCAGCGTGCCATACAGCATGATGTTACGGCGCGAGAATGGCGTTTTCGGTTTCGGGCCGTGTGGACCCGTGAATTGTACTGGATCAGCCATGTTTCTTACGGCCTCCGAATTCTAAATAAGCGAATGGGATTAGCGCGATCAGCACGCCAACAAGCATCATGGTCGAGGCGGCAAAGCCCTGCCCCAAATTCTGGCCACCAAACATGTAGTCGTAGACGTATTTTGCGGGCACTTCGGACGCGAGGCCTGGACCACCAGAGGTTTGAGCGACGACAAGATCGTACAGCTTGATAATACCCGATGCGATCAACACCAGAGTGGTGACGAAAACAGGCTTCATCATTGGAATGACAACGAAAATGTAGGTTTTCCATGCAGGGATGCCGTCAACGCGGGCAGCTTTCCAAACCTCTTGGTCGATGCCGCGCAGGCCTGCCAACATCAGGCACATAACCAGTCCAGTGCCCTGCCATAGACCTGCGATCAGGATGCCGTAAATCACGATGTCAGGGTTGAACAGCGGGTCAAAGGTAAAGCTTTCCCAACCTAGGCTGCGCACGATGTGCTGCACGCCGAATTCGGGCGTCAAAATCCACTGCCAGACCAGACCGGTCACAATGAACGACAACGCAAATGGGTATAGAAAAATGGTACGGAACAGGCTTTCTAGACGAATTTTCTGATCCAAAAGGGCCGCCAAAACAAAACCGATGACCAGCGAAAATACCATCGAACAGGCGCCGTAGATGGCAAGGTTTTTAATCGACAAAATCCAGCGATCTGAATCCCACAGGCGTTGGTATTGATCGAAACCGATCAGTTCGCTTTTGGGTAGCAATTTCGAGTTCGTGAACGAGTGATAGACGGTCCACAATGTCGCGATCACAAAGATACCGACTGCGGTAAATGCCATTGGCATTGCAGCGACCTTGGACGACATATTCGACCCAAATGCGCGTTCGATAGCTCCGCGTGGGGTGGTTGCATCATCACGTGTGCCAACGATTAACAGCGCGACAGCAAACAAAGCAAAAAGTTTGATCGCAAAAGAGGCAAAGGGCGTCAGGGCCTTCCACGCTTTTTTATAATCTTTGGCGAATTCCCAACTGTCCTGAACGCCTTTTTGCGCCAGAACCAACACCATCACGCATACTGCAATGCCGACCAACCAGCCCAAAATAGGGCCACGCAGACGGTTTTTGAACAGGTCCAAACGGCGCGTCTGGGCGAATATAACAGCCAGAATTCCGGCGCCAATGAATAGAATGGCTTCGGGTGCGTATTCAAAAATCGCCCCTTCGACACCAACTTGTCTAAGAATAAAAAACAGGCTGGCCAACGTGATCGACCACAAAAATGCCCGTTCAATCCGCGTTTGCGGCATGACGGCTCCCCTTTTTTCGTAAATTCGACCGTAACGGGTCAAAAAAAGGGGCCAGCCGTTAGACTGGCCCCAATAGATGCAGCGATTAGTCAGCCGACGCGATGATTTTCGCGTAGGATTCCTGTACCTCTGCCACGGTCATGTCTGGGGTGTTCCAGAAAGTGGTCATCAGTTCGTCGATCTGTGTGATCGTGTCCTGCGTGAACGCCATATCTGCCGATGGCAGAACGCCGCCCGAATTCAGGATCTCGATGCCTTTTTGCATACAGTCGTTTGCAGCGGACATATCGATGTCACCGCGCACAGGCAGCGAACCTTTTTTCAGGTTGAACGCAACTTGTACTTCTGGGCTGAGCAGCAGGGCTGCCAGCTCTTTTTGTGCGGCTTCGATGTCTTCGTCATCAGTCACAGGGAAATAGAATGCGTCACCGCCAGTATCCAGAACTTCGCGGAAACCCAGACCTGGCAAACAGCTGTAGTCTTCGCCTGCAACCTGACCTGCAACCGCGAATTCACCCTGCGCCCAGTCACCGTGGATCTGCGCGCCAGCTTCACCAGTGATGACCATGTTGGTCGCCATGTTCCAGTCGTTCACGTTGGACCCAACTGCCAGCTTGCGTGCGTCATCGAATGCCTCGAAAACGCGGGTGTAATCTGGACCTGCGGCAACCGATGCGTCTTTGTCGACGTTAACTGCACGCCACGATGCTTCTGGCAGCAGCGCCACAGCCAGCGCACCGAACGCTAGGTTGGTCTGCCACTGCTGCTGACCCATCGCCAGCGGCACAACGCCCGCTTCGCGCAGGGCTGGGCCAGCTGCTACGAATTCATCCCAGTTGGCTGGAACAGCGGTGCCTGCTTTTTCAAATGCATCGTGGCTTAGCCAGATCCACTGCGTGGAGTGGATGTTTACAGGGGCGCAGTAAACGCGGCCATCAACCGTACAGGCAGACAGCAGGTTCGACGGGTTCACAACGTCCATCCAACCGTTCGCCTCGGCGACGTCAGTGATGTCCAACAACAGACCTGCTTCGATCAGTTCTTCGGCTTGGCGACCGTGGTTCAGCTGGGTCGCACCCATTGGTTCGCCGCCGATGATACGGCTGATGATGATGGGGCGCGCAACGCCCGACGATCCGGCAATCGCGCCATCAACCCATTCATGATCCGTATTTGCGTTAAAGGCATTCGCCAGCTCTGCCACAGCTGCTGCCTCACCACCCGAAGTCCACCAGTGAGTGACTTCCAATTCGGTCGCACCAGCGGATGTAGCAGCGCAAAGTGCCGTTGCGGCAAGCAGTTTTGATGTCAGTTTCACGATTTGCTCCTCCCTGAATCTAAATCGTTGTAGAAATTTCTATAACGTTTTAGATTGCCCTGACAAGAAATTTTCAAAGGTTTTTTTCGCTGCACACGCAAACCACCATTGCCGCATTGCGGCGTTAAAACATAACACCACAGACTGGACGGGAGCCCACCAAAACAGCACAAAAGAAAACGGCATATAAATAAGGGACAAACGGATGGATCAGGATCAAACCGCCACGCAGTACGAACTACTGCCTGGTGAAAAACCAACACTAAAAACAATCTCTAGATTGAGCGGGATGGCTGTCCCTACCGTTTCGCGTGCGCTGAATGATGCCCCTGATATCAACGTCGAAACCAAGAAAACGATTCGCGAAATCGCGGACGCAATTGGTTATGTACCGAACCGCGCGGGTGTCCGACTACGCACAGGGCGCACGAATGTAATCAGTCTGATTCTTGCCCCTGAAAACGACATGATGAACCACACTGCGCAGCTGATTAACTCGATCACGCGCGAATTACGTGGCACGAATTATCATCTGAATATCACGCCATATTTCTACGACGACGACCCGTTAAAGCCGATCCGCTATGTTGTCGAAAACCATTCGGCCGATGCCATCATCATGAACCAAACAACGCCGGATGATCCGCGCGTCCGTTATTTGATTGACCATAACTTTCCTTTTGCGACCCACGGCCAAACGAGTCTGAAAACTCATCCATATTTTGATTTTGACAACCACGCCTACGCAGCCTTTGGTGTGGAATATCTGGTGAAACGCGGGCGCAAACATTTGGTAGTCGTCGCGCCCCCCCGCGGCCAGTTTTACGCCGAAGACACGATTAGTGGCGCGACCGAAGCTGCCGAAAAACTGGGCGCGTCGCTGCGCATCATCCGCCGAATTAACAGTGACAACAGCGCCGAAGTGGCCTGCGCGGCCCTAAAGGACATTCTGACCGAAGACCCGACAATCGATGGGATCATTTGTTCGTCCCCACTGGCCGCAATGGGTGCGGCCGTCGCCATCGAGAAAAAACGCCGCGTGCTGGGCGGTGACATTGATGTGTTCGGCAAAGAAGCGATCAATTTCCTGCGGATTTTCCGCCGCGATATCATCGTGATGAAAGAAGACGTTGCACGCGCAGGGTCATTTTTAGCCCGCGCCGCGATTGAGGCGATCCGCGATCCACTCGCGCCGCCGATGCAAGGATTACAGGTGCCAACCGAGGACGATCTGGCACCCTAGGCATTACTTACGGAGGATAACATGCCATCTCAGATCAAAGGCCCCGCGCTATTTTTGGCGCAGTTTGCAGGGGACGACGGACCTTTCAATTCGTTGGAAGGCATCACAAAATGGGCCGCAGGGTTGGGGTACAAGGGCGTACAGATCCCCACCTTTGACGCCCGTCTGTTTGATTTGGAAAAGGCTGTAACCTCTGACACCTACTGTGACGAGGTCAAAGGCATTTGCGCAGATGCCGGCGTTGAAATCACCGAACTATCAACCCACCTTCAGGGCCAGTTGGTTGCCGTGAACCCCGCCTACGACGAAGCATTTGACGCATTCGCCCCCGCGCATCTGCACGGAAACCCCAAGGGCCGCCAAGAATGGGCCGTCGACCAGATGAAAAAGGCCGCCATTGCGTCCCGCAAATTGGGCCTGAAACACACGGTATCCTTTACTGGATCGCTGGCGTTTCCTTATCTTTACCCATGGCCTCAGCGCCCAGCAGGTTTGATCGAGGAAGCCTTTGCCGAACTTGGCCGCCGCTGGACCCCGATTTTGGATCACTACCGCGACAACGGTCAGGACATCGGGTTTGAAATCCACCCAGGCGAGGACGTTTTCGACGGCGCCACCTTTGAAATGTTCGTTGATGCTTGCGGCGGGCACGAGGCGGCGATGATCAATTACGATCCATCGCATTTCCTGCTGCAACAACTGGATTACCTGGCGTTCATCGATATTTACCACGACCGCATAAACGCGTTCCACGTCAAAGACGCCGAGTTCAACCCGACAGGCCGTCAGGGCGTTTACTCGGGCTATCAGGGGTGGACCAACCGCGCTGGCCGTTTCCGCAGTCTGGGCGATGGTCAGGTCGATTTTGGAAGCATTTTTAGCAAGCTCACTCAATACGGCTATGATTCATGGGCCGTTCTTGAATGGGAATGCTGCATCAAATCCCCAGAACAGGGCGCAGCCGAAGGCGCGCCGTTCATCGCGAAACACCTGATTGAAGTCACCGAAAAAGCCTTCGACGATTTTGCGGGCGCTGAAAAGGACGATGCGCAAATCAAACGGATGTTGGGCCTATGAAGAAACTGAAATTGGGCATGGTCGGTGGCGGCCAAGGCGCGTTTATCGGCGGCGTCCACCGCTATGCGGCGCGTCTGGACGGGCGGTTTGATCTGGTTGCGGGTGCTTTGTCATCCGACCCTGAACGGGCCGCTACGTCTGCGGCGGAACTGGGCATTGAACGCAGCTATTCGGATTTCAACGAAATGGCAGCAGCGGAATCCGCTCGCGACGATGGCATTGATGCAGTTGCGATCGTGACGCCCAACCACATGCACGCTGCCCCCGCGATTGCGTTTCTACAGGCGGGCATCCACGTCATCTGCGACAAACCCCTGACCGCCACAGCCGAACAGGCCGAAGAATTGGCGCAGGCAGCACAGGCATCGGATGCGCATTTCATCCTGACGCATAATTACACGGGCTATCCCCTAATGCGTCAGGCACGCCAGATGATTGCTGATGGCGAACTGGGCCAATTGCGAGTCATTCAGGCCGAATATGCACAAGATTGGCTGACCGAAGCCTCGGACGCGGACAACAAACAAGCCGCTTGGCGGACCGATCCCAAATTGTCTGGCGCAGGCGCTATTGGCGATATCGGCACACATGCGTTCAACCTGTTGTCCTTTGTCACGGGGCTCGGCACGCAATCGCTCATGGCGGATCTGCACGCGTTTGTGGATGGGCGCCAAGTCGACGACAACGCACATATCATGCTGCGGATGGAGGGCGGCGCCCGTGCAATGCTTTGGGCCAGTCAAGTCGCCGTGGGCAATGAAAACAGCCTAAAACTGCGCATTTACGGCGACAGAGGCGGGATCGAATGGGAACAGGAAAATCCCAACCGGATGACCTTTACCCGCTTTGGTCAGCCCAAACAGATCATCACCCGTGGCCACGATGGTAACGCCGCATGGACCCGCATCCCTGGCGGTCATCCCGAAGGCTACCTCGAAGCTTTCGCCACCATCTATTCGGATGCGGCCGATCGTATTTTGGGCACTGGGGGCGAATTGCTACCCGATATTAATGCGGGCCTTGATGGCATGTGGTTCATCCGCGCCTGCCAACAAAGCGCCCAGCAAAATTCGGTGTGGATTGATCGATAAACGATGAAACGGCGGCCATAGGGTCGCCGTTTTATTTCAGGAAGAACAGGATCGCCATACCTGCACCTATCGCACCAATCACCCAACGCAGGATGTCGGCACGTTTGATTTGCCGCGCGAACGTAGCCCCAGCAATTCCACCAATAAATCCTGCAACGCCCACGATCAGCGCTGATGAAATGTCGATTAGTCCAGCCGCAAAATAAGCCGACACAGAAGTCACCGAAATGACGGCAGACATGAGGTTTTTTAAACCGTTCATTTCATGGATGTTCTGCATTCCCGCCAGCGACAGCCCTGCCAGCAACATAATCCCCAATCCGCCGTTGAAATAACCGCCATAGACACAGATCGTGAACACACAGCTAGCTGCCAAAACCGATGGCAGCGGCCCCGTGCGCCGCAAAATCGCTGGCCCCCAAACAAAAACGATTGTCGCGACAATCAGCAGCCACGGCACCAAGCCATCAAAAAGTTCTGCAGGCGTTATCAGCAACAGGCCCGCACCACATAGTCCGCCAATAGCCGCAGCGGCTATCAGCGCAAAAATCCGTTGTCGCGCCTGACGAAATTCGCCGCGATAGGCCCACGCGCTGCTGATGTAGCCAGGTAAAGCAGCAAAGGTCGCTGTCGCATTCGCTGACAATGGCGGCACACCCGCCCAAACCAGCGCCGGAAAGGATACAAAGGTACCCCCGCCCGCGATTGCATTCATCACACCAGCTATAAATCCTGCGATTATTAGGACGAACTCCTCCATCCCTGCATACCGATATCAAACCAATTGGAATTGCAAACAAAATTTCATCAATTGGTCTAAAATCTCTTGCCTTTCGTAATTGTAATGCAAGTATGCACGCGTCAACCTTTGAGGGAAGGTTGAGACATTTTGGGAGGAATACAAATGGATCGTCGTTCATTTCTACGCACGTCTGCATTGGGCGGTACCGCTGCTGCGGCATCATCGCTCGCTGCACCAGCTGTTGCACAGGGCCGCATCACGTGGCGCATGGTCACCACATGGCCAAAGAATTTCCCAGGTCTGGGCGTAGGCGCACAGCGTCTGGCTGACCGCATCACCGCCGCATCCGACGGCGCCCTAACCGTCGAAGTCTATTCGGCCGGTGAATTGGTTCCACCACTACAGTCGCTGGACGCGGTCATCGACGGCACTGCCGAAATGAGCCACGGCGCAGCCTACTATTGGCAGAACAAATCCACCGCTCTGTCGTTCTTTACCGGTGTGCCATTCGGCATGACCAGCCGCGAAATGGCGGCTTGGGTCCGTTACATGGGCGGTCAGGAACTGTGGGATGAAATCTATGACCAATTCGGCGTTCAAGGTTTCCTATCGGGCGACACCGGCACCCAAGCTGGCGGTTGGTTCCGTAACGAACTGACCTCGATCGACGACATTCAGGGCCTGCGCTTCCGCACGCCAGGTCTGGGCGGTCAGGTATGGCAGGGCATGGGCGCATCCGTGACCAACATGGCCGGCGGCGAAATTTTCCAAGCGCTACAGTCCGGCGCGTTGGACGCAGCTGAATTCGTTGGCCCATACAACGATCTGGCGCTGGGTTTCTATCAGGTGTGCAAACACTACTATACCTCGTCGTTCAACGAACCGGGTCTAGCGACCGAAGTCGTTGTCGACAAAGCGAAATATCAGGCCCTGCCAGCAAACCTGCAGGCGATCGTTCGCGATGTGGCACAGGCCGAATACGATCAGGTTGCATCGGATTTCTATGCAAACGATCCGCGCGCGCTGAAAACGCTGGTCGAAGAACACGGCGTGACCATTCACAGCCAGTTCCCAGACGACATCATGGAAGCTGCCGCAACCTCCGCTAAAGAAGTTCTGGGCAACGTTCTGAATTCCGACGACGAACTGGTTCGCCGCACCGGCCGCAGCTTTATCGACTCTTTGCAGTTGCTGCGCACCCGTACGGAAAACACCGACCAGACGTTCAACGCAGTACGTCAGAAATTCATGGACTATTCCGACCTGTAATCGACTGTGTAAGTCGGTCAAAGGCCCTGCCGTCGTGCGGGGCCTTTGGCACAACAACGTTCAAGGCAGAAAGGGCAAATCATGGCTTTATTGTCCCATATCATGCGTTTCATAAATGGCATGAACCGTTTGATAGGTAACGTTTTTTCATGGCTATCCATCGCCATCGTTTTGATTTGTTTCTGGGTTGTCGTCGAACGATACCTGTTTTCCAATACCCGCCTATGGATGCAGGATCTGTATCCATGGCTGAACGGCGTGATGTTCACCGCGGTCGCTGCGTTTGCGCTATTTCATGACGACCACGTGCGCGTCGATATTTTCTATCGTCCTGCGTCGCCCGTGAAAAAGGCATGGATGGATTTGGTTGGCGTCGCGGTATTCCTGCTGCCGTTTACCTATATCGTCTATACCTATTGCCTAACCTTTGTGATGCGTAGCTGGGGCCTGAAAGAAGCCTCTGCCAATCCAGGCGGTGCGCCTGGCCTGTTTCTGGTCAAAGCCTTTATCATCTTTTTCGCGATCACCGTCGCGCTTCAGGGTCTATCCATGCTGATCCGTTCGATCCTAACCATCAGCGGAAAAACCGACCTAATCCCCGAAGACTACCGTTATAAGGAGCCCGTCTAATGGACCTGACATTGATCGGAGAACTGCTGTCAGGCCTTATGTTCCTTGGCGTTATCGGCATGTTAATGCTGGGCTTTCCTGTCGCTTTCACCTTGGCTGGCACCTCAATAATTTTTGGCCTTATCGGGTATTGGATCAGCGTTTTCGATTTTTCGAACATGGCCGCACTGGCTGGTAAATTCACCGGCTATATGACGAACGAAGTGTTGGTCGCTGTTCCGCTGTTCATCTTTATGGGTGTGATGCTGGAACGGTCCAACATTGCCGAACAACTTTTGTCCACGATGGGCAAACTGTTCGGCAATATGCGCGGCGGTCTGGGCATTTCCGTGATCGTCGTTGGTGCATTGCTGGCGGCCTCGACGGGTGTTGTGGGCGCAACCGTTGTCACCATGGGGCTGATTTCGTTGCCTGCAATGATGCGGGCCGGATATGATCCAAAACTCGCCTGCGGTACGATTTGCGCATCCGGTACATTGGGGCAGATCATTCCGCCATCTACCGTCCTTATTTTCATGGGCGACATGATCGCAGGGATGCATTCACAAGCACAAATGAGCCTTGGAAACTTTGCCCCCAGCGCCGTTTCTGTTGGCGACCTTTTCGCAGGCGCCTTTATTCCGGGTCTATTACTGGTCTGCATCTATATCGGTTACGTCGTGTTCAAAGCTGTCACCGACCCTGACAGCTGCCCGGCAACGCCCGTATCCGAAGAAGACCGTAAGAACCTGCTGCGCGAAGTTTTCGTTGCTTTGATCCCTCCGCTGCTTCTTATCCTCGCAGTATTGGGTTCCATTCTGGGCGGCGTCGCGACCCCAACCGAAGCGTCCTCTGTCGGCGCTGTTGGCGCAACTGTTCTTGCGTTGATCCGCGGACGCCTGAATTTCGAAATCATCCGTCACACGGCGCTAAGCACCGCGAAAATCACATCGATGATCTTTATCATCCTGTTTGGCGCATCTGTCTTTTCGGTCGTGTTCCGTCAAATGGGCGGTGACGATCTGGTTCATGAGTTCCTGACGAACATTCCTGGCGGCGCAACAGGCGCGATGATCGCCGTGATGCTGACAATGTTCGTTCTGGGGTTCATTCTAGATACGTTCGAAATCATCTTTATCGTACTGCCGATCACCGCACCGACCCTACTGTTGCTGGGAGTTGATCCGATTTGGCTGGGCGTGATGATCGGTGTGAACCTGCAAACCAGTTTCTTGACCCCACCATTTGGGTTTGCGCTGTTTTATCTGCGCGGTGTGGCTCCGGCGACGATCTCTACTATGCAGATATACAAAGGCGTTATTCCTTTTGTTCTGCTGCAAATCGTGGCGATCGTTCTGCTGTTCATATTCCCAGAACTGGTCACCTGGTTGCCATCGAAACTGTTCTAATCTGGCATAGGCCGCCTTTGAAACGGGCGGCCTATAGTCTTTTTAAGACCTGCTCGAAAAACATTGTGGCTGCGCGCGGTAGGTGACGGCCCCGATTGCGGACCACAAAATAGGGCGACACCAGCATGGACGCGTTAATGTCCAGAATACGTAGCTTTGCTCCAAAATCTTGACGGCTCAATAATTCGCAAACCTCTTTGGATTGCGGTGCAATCACGTCCGATGTGGCTAGCAACGATTCCACCACTAGCAAAGATGACGTATTCACAATGCGATGTGGCACAGGAACCCCAGCCAAATGAAACGCGGATTCCACGGCTAACCGAATAGGCGATCCTCGTTCCTGAATGACCCAGTCATAGGCGCGCAATTCATCCAGCGTCACGCCCTGTCGTCCGACCAGCGGATGCGATGCCCGCACCACCAATTGTACATCCTCTGACCGCCCTGGATGCACCATAAAATCGCGGCTGTCCTGTTCCGCTGGGATACGAGCCACAATGAAATCAAATCGTCCCTCGTCTAACCCGCGCACCAATTCTGTGGATGGGCCAACCTCGATCGTGACCGATGTATCGGGAAACGATTCGCGGAATTCTTGCAATACAGGCAACACGATACCCACAGCGGGGCCTGTTACCGTTCCAATACGAATTTCACCCGCGGCACCCGTTGTCAGATCGCGCACCTCTTTTTCCAGACTGTCCAATTCGGCAACAACACCCCGCGCGTGGCGAATGAATGCAGTGCCCACGGGGGTCGGTTCCATGCCTTTGGGTGACCGGTGAAATAGGGCTGTGTTGGCTTGCTTTTCGATATCGCCAATGATCCGCGAGGCCGCAGGTTGTGACATTGCCATCGCACTGGCGGCAATCTGTAATTGGCCAGTTTCGGCGATTTTCAACAACAGCCGCAAATGCGTTGGTTTCAGACGTTTGATGAAATCCATACCTATACCACTTTTGATATATCAAAGCCTTATAATAGAATTTTACAGGTATGTGAACTGCAGCTAATCATATCGCAGGGCATTTGGGCTCGATTTGATGGATCGTCGCGTTTTCGGGAGAAAAACCTGCGGTCCACTGGGAGGAAAAAATGAAACTCACTACTTTACTTGCTACGGCAGCGACCGCAGCTATGGTTTTCGCGTCGGCATCCTATGCGGACACCGTTGGTATCGCCATGCCAACCAAATCGTCGTCGCGCTGGATTTCGGACGGCAATTCGATGGTCGATCAGTTTGCTGCAGCGGGCTATGAAACTGATCTGCAATACGCCGAAGACGACATTCCAAACCAGCTGGCACAGATCGAAAACATGATCACCAAAGGTGTCGACGCACTGGTTATCGCGGCAATCGACGGCACGACTTTGTCGAACGCGCTGGAAAACGCAGCAGCGGCAGGCATTCCTGTGATCGCCTATGACCGCCTGATCCGTGACAGCGGCAACGTCGATTACTATGCGACCTTTGACAACTTCAAAGTCGGCGTTCAACAGGCATCCAGCCTGGTTGCGGGCCTCGAAGAACGTTTTGGCGATGGCCCATACAACGTTGAACTGTTCGGCGGTTCGCCAGACGATAACAACGCATACTTCTTCTACAACGGCGCGATGTCGGTTCTGGATCCACTGATCGAAGCAGGCACCGTGAACATCGTATCGGGTCAAATGGGCATGGATACCGTTGGCACCCTACGCTGGGACGGCGCGGTTGCGCAGTCGCGCATGGATAACCTGTTGTCGGCTCATTATACCGACGAAATGATCCACGGTGTTCTGTCGCCCTACGACGGTCTGTCGATCGGTATCCTGTCGTCGCTAAAAGGCGTTGGTTATGGATCGGGCGATATGCCGATGCCAATCGTTTCGGGTCAGGACGCGGAAATTCCATCCGTTAAATCGATCCTAGCCGGCGAACAATACTCGACCGTGTTCAAAGACACCCGCGAACTGGCCCGCGTGACCGTAGGCATGGTCGAGGCGCTGCTAGACGGCGGCGAGCCAGAGATCAACGACACCTCTACCTATGACAACGGCGTCAAAGTCGTTCCCTCCTACCTGCTAGAGCCTGTTTCGGTTGACGTTTCCAACTGGGAAGAAGTGCTGATCGGCAGCGGCTACTACACCGCTGATCAAGTTCAGTAACACACCCTTCTCCCTGTCTGCCTTCGGTCCTGACGGCCCGGAGGC
This sequence comes from Marivivens niveibacter, assembly GCF_002150005.2. Taxonomy (GTDB): domain Bacteria; phylum Pseudomonadota; class Alphaproteobacteria; order Rhodobacterales; family Rhodobacteraceae; genus Marivivens; species Marivivens niveibacter. The sequence continues at coordinate 8,903 of NZ_MSPP01000008.1, read as the reverse complement.
AGATGTAATAATAAAGGTTTGGGCCACCCATGACCTCTCTTTTAGAAATGCGTTCTATCACCAAGACGTTCCCGGGCGTGAAAGCGCTGGATCAGGTGAACCTTGATGTGAAAGAAGGCGAAATCCACGCGATTTGTGGTGAAAACGGCGCTGGAAAATCGACCCTGATGAAGGTCCTGTCCGGCGTGTATCCCGCAGGCAGCTATGACGGCGAAATCCACTACGATGGGCAGGTCGCCGAATTCCGCAATATTTCCGATTCCGAAAACAAAGGGATCATCATCATCCATCAGGAACTGGCACTGGTCCCGCTATTGTCGATCGCCGAAAACCTGTTTTTGGGCAACGAACGCGCCGCGAATGGCGTCATCAACTGGCGCGACACGTTCCAACGCACCGAACAGTTGCTGCAAAAGGTCGGCCTGAAAGAGGCCCCCAGCACGCTGATCGAAACCTTGGGTGTGGGCAAACAGCAGCTTGTCGAAATCGCCAAAGCGCTATCGAAAGAAGTGCGGCTGTTGATCTTGGATGAACCCACCGCCGCGCTGTCGGAATCCGATAGTCAGGCGCTGCTTGATCTGATGCTAGAGCTAAAGGCGCAAGGCGTCACACAGATCATCATCAGTCACAAACTGAACGAAGTTCGCCGCGTTGCAGACACCGTCACCGTGATCCGCGATGGCACCTCAGTTTCGACAATGTCCGCCGCCAGCGGCGACATTACCGAAGACCGCATCGTCCACGACATGGTTGGCCGCGATATGTCGGATCGCTATCCCGCACGTCCGCGAAATCCGTCAGACATTCTGATGGAAGTGAACAATTGGAACGTCTGGCACCCTGAACACGCAGATCGCCAGATGATCAAAGACGTGAATTTCCACGTTCGCAAAGGCGAAGTCGTGGGCATCGCTGGCCTGATGGGATCAGGCCGTACAGAATTGGCCATGTCGATCTTTGGGCGGTCATATGGACGCAACATCGGCGGAGAGGTGCAACTGCACGGAAAATCCGCCGATGTATCGCAAATCGACCGCGCGATTGATGCGGGTCTGGCCTATGTGACCGAAGACCGTAAATCGCTCGGGCTGGTTCTGGACGAAACAATCCGCACCAATATCACCTTGGCCAATCTGGGGGATGTATCGAACGCGGGCGTGATCAACGAACACGAAGAAACTCAGGTGTCGGAAAAATATCGCGGCGCGATGAACATCCGCACGCCATCGGTTTTCCAAAAGGTCGTGAACCTGTCGGGCGGCAACCAACAAAAGGTTGTGTTGTCCAAATGGCTGTTCGCACAGCCCGAGGTTTTGATCCTGGACGAGCCCACTCGCGGTATCGATGTGGGCGCGAAATTCGAAATTTACGGCATCATCAATGAACTGGCCGCGCAAGGAAAAGGGGTCGTGATGATCTCGTCCGAAATGCCCGAACTGTTGGGCATGTGCGACCGCATCTACGTCATGAACGAAGGCGAATTGGTCGGCGAACTAACCGCCGAAGAAGCCAGCCAAGAGCGCATCATGTCGCTCATCGTTACGGAATAAGGGACCATGGGGATGGAACAAACTAACACAAGCCTAGGCGCATATTTCAAACACCATTTGCGTGAATACGGCCTGCTGATCGCATTGATCGCCATCATGGTGTTCTTTCAAATCATGACCAATGGCACTTTGCTGAAACCGGTCAACATCACCAACCTGTTCCTGCAAAATAGCTATATCATCATCATGGCCTTGGGCATGTTGGTGGTCATTGTGGCAGGCCATATCGACCTGTCCGTTGGGTCCGTAATGGGATTTGTCGGCGCTTTTGCCGCTGTGATGATCGTGGAATGGAACATGCCCGTGGGCGTGACCATGATTGCGGCGCTTGTCGTCGGAGGCTTTATCGGCGCGGCCCAAGGATACTTTGTCGCGTACTGGAAAATCCCGTCATTCATTGTGACGCTGGCGGCGATGCTGGTGTTCCGCGGTCTGTCCCTGTGGCTGCTAGAGGGCCAATCGGTTGGTCCGTTCCCACGTGAATTCCAGCTGATTTCAACCGGCTTTGTCGGTGACATCTTTCCTGCGTCGCTGTCGCAAACATTAGCCGACATTGCAGGAAGCCGAAATTTCAACGTTCTTTCCATGGCGCTGGGTGTGATTGCGGTAGCACTGATCATCTGGATGGGGATGCGCGACCGCGCACGTAATGCCCGCTATGGCATTCAGGGCGAACCACAGGCGTTCTTTGTGGTGCGTACGGCGATCGTATCCTTTGCGCTGCTGTTCGTAATGTTCAAACTATCAACGTTCCGTGGTTTGCCGAACGTTCTGGTTTCCATGGTTGTTCTGACGGTCGTTTATGCCTTTTTGACCGCGAACACGACGATCGGACGCCGCATCTATGCATTGGGCGGAAACGAAAAGGCGGCAAAGCTATCGGGCATCAAAACAGAACGCCTGACGTTCCTTGCTTTTGTGAACATGGGCATTCTGGCAGCGCTGGCGGGCCTGATTTTCGCCGCACGCCTGAACACCGCAACACCCAAGGCAGGCTTTGCCGTCGAACTGGATGTGATCGCAGCGGTATTTATCGGTGGCGCCTCCATGTCGGGCGGATCCGGCAAAATCATCGGCGCTGTCGTCGGTGCGTTCATCATGGGTGTGATGAACAACGGCATGTCGATCCTGGGTATCGGCATCGACTATCAACAAGTGATCAAAGGCCTCGTGCTGCTCGCGGCTGTGTTCTTTGATGTTTACAACAAAAACAAACAGGGGTGATCCAATGACCTTTAAACCAGCCCCATGGCCACGAAAACTAAGGTCGACCCATTGGTACAGCGGCAATTCACGCGACACCATTTATCACCGTGGATGGATGAAAAATCAGGGCTATCCGCATGACCTGTTCGACGGACGCCCCATCATCGGCATCCTGAACACATGGTCGGATCTGACCCCCTGCAACGGCCACCTGCGCGAACTAGCGGAAAAGGTCAAAGCGGGCATCTGGGAGGCCGGCGGTTTCCCGGTAGAGGTTCCGGTATTTTCGGCCTCTGAAAACACATTCCGACCAACGGCTATGATGTTCCGTAACCTTGCCGCCCTTTCAATCGAAGAGCAGATGCGTGGACAGCCGATTGACGGCGCGGTTCTGCTGGTCGGCTGCGATAAAACCACCCCGTCCCTGCTGATGGCCGCTGCATCGACCGACATTCCGTCGATTGTTGTCACTGGCGGTCCGATGCTGAACGGCTATTTCCGCGGGGAACGGGTCGGATCCGGAACGCATCTTTGGAAATTTTCCGAAGCCGTCAAAGCAGGTGAAATGACCCAAGAAGAGTTCCTAGAAGCCGAGGCATCCATGTCGCGGTCGTCGGGCACCTGCAACACGATGGGCACTGCGTCGACCATGGCATCAATGGCCGAAGCCTTGGGGATGGCGCTGTCTGGCAACGCGGCGATCCCTGCGGTCGACAGCCGTCGCCGCGTTATGGCGCAATTGTCGGGCCGCCGCATCGTGCAGATGGTCAAAGACGATTTGAAACCATCGGACGTGATGACAAAAGACGCGTTTGAAAACGCCATTCGCACCAATGCCGCCATCGGCGGATCGACCAATGCCGTCATCCACATGCTGGCCATCGCGGGCCGTGTTGGCATTGATCTGACGCTGGACGACTGGGATCGCTGCGGTCGCGACGTGCCGACGATCGTCAACCTGATGCCTTCGGGCAAATACCTGATGGAAGAGTTTTTCTACGCCGGCGGCCTGCCTGTCGTCCTAAAACGTCTGGCCGAAGGCGGGATGTTGCACAAAGACGCGCTGACCGTGTCGGGCGAAACCATCTGGGACGAAGTGCGCGACGTGATGAACCACAACGAGGACGTCATTCTGCCAATCGATAAGGCGCTGACCCAATCGGGCGGCATTGTCGTGGTCAAAGGCAACTTGGCCCCGAACGGCGCGGTTCTGAAACCTTCGGCCGCCAGCCCAGATCTGATGCAACACCGTGGCCGCGCGGTCGTGTTCGAAGACATCGATGACTACAAAGCCAAGATCGAAGACCCCGATCTGGATATCGATGAAACCTGCGTCATGGTTCTGAAAAATTGTGGCCCCAAAGGATACCCAGGCATGGCCGAGGTCGGCAACATGGGCCTGCCGCCAAAGGTTCTGAAAAAAGGCATCACGGATATGGTGCGCATTTCCGATGCGCGCATGTCAGGCACCGCCTATGGCACCGTTCTGCTACACACCTCGCCCGAGGCCGCAGCGGGTGGACCGCTGGCTGTGGTTCAAAACGGTGACATGATCGAAGTGGATGTCGAAAACCGCCGCCTGCATCTGGATATTTCAGACGCAGAACTGGCCGAACGTCTATCCAACTGGAAACCAATGCATGAACAGCCCGCATCGGGATATGCGTGGTTACACCAACAACACGTCGAAGGTGCAGACACGGGTGCTGATCTGGATTTCCTAAAGGGATGCCGCGGCAATCCCGTTGGAAAGGACGCCCATTGATGAAAATCGCTTTAGTCGGGATCGGAAAGATCGCGGTGGATCAGCACGTGCCGGCCATCGCAGCATCAGATGATTGGGAATTGGCCGCGACCGTATCGCGTCACGGATCGGTTGAAGGCGTAGAAGCCTTTGATGATTTCGACGCAATGCTGGCCGCGCGTTCCGATATCCGCGTTGTATCGCTGTGCCTGCCGCCCGTGCCTAGGTTCGAATACGCGGCAAAGGCGATCCGCGCGGGCCGTCATGTGATGCTAGAAAAACCACCTGGTGCAACGCTCGCGGAATGCCACATGTTGGAACGCATGGCGCACGCGCACGGCGTGTCGATTTACGCCACATGGCACAGCCGCGAAGCGGACAAAGTGTCAGCAGCCAAAAAATGGCTATCGGACAAGACTCTGAACAGCCTGCATGTGACATGGAAAGAGGACGTGCGCCGTTGGCACCCCGGCCAAGAATGGGTTTGGGAACCGGGCGGAATGGGTGTGTTTGATCCGGGCATCAATGCGCTGTCTATCGTGACCGAGATTTTGCCCGATGACGTCCATCTGAAATCCGCGTATCTGGACATTCCGTCTAACAAACAAACGCCCATTGGGGCGGCGCTGGAATTTGTGCACCCGACTGGCGCGGCCGTGACCGCCGATTTCGACTGGCGGCAGACCGGCGACCAGATCTGGATGATCGAAGCCGTCACCGAACAGGGCACCCTGACGCTGACAGACGGCGGTGCGCGCATCCTGATCGACGGCATCGAAGACGCCGTTCAATCCGAAAATCCGCTGCATGGCGAATACCCTAACCTTTACGCAAAAATGGCTCGTCTGGTGACCAATGGCGGCGTTGATATGGACCTGCGCCCGATGGTGCATGTGTCTGATGCGCTGGCGCTGGGTCGTCGCACGGCTGTTGAACCTTTCTACGAATAAGAGGCCCACATGACACAATACACCGGCATTTGGCCTGTCGCCCCGACCCCTTTCAATGCTGATGGGACGTTGGATCTGGATGGTATGAAACGCGTCCTAGACTGCCTCATTGATCAGGGCGCGGACGGTATCTGTATCCTTGCCAATTTCTCGGAACAGTTTCTGCTATCCGATGCGGAACGGGAAACCCTGACCCGACTGTCGCTGGAACATGTCGCGGGCCGCGTGCCTGTGATCGTGACTATCAGCCACTATGCGACCCAGATCGCAGTTGAACGCGCAGCATTAGCCAAATCATTGGGTGCGGACATCGTGATGATGATGCCGCCCTACCACGGTGCAACGCTCAAGGGTACGCCCGAACAGACCTTTGAACAATTCGCTGCTGTGTCAGAGGTCGGCATCCCGATCATGGTCCAAGATGCGCCAATGTCAGGCGTAGATCTATCCGTGCCCCTGTTGGTGCGCATGGCCAAAGAATTGGAAATGGTCAAACTGTTCAAAATCGAATGCCCCCGCGCAGCCAATAAAATCCGCGCGTTGATCGAACAGGGCGGTGACGCGATCGAAGCCCCCTTTGACGGCGAAGAGGCCATCACGCTGTTGGCCGATCTGGATGCAGGCGCGACCGGATCAATGACCTCTGGCATGATCGTGGATCAGATCAAACCTGTTCTAACCCATTTCCACGCCGGCGAATTTGATGCAGCGACGGCTGCCTATGGCCGCGTTGCAATGGCGATCAACCATGAAAACCGCCAATGCGGTTGGCAATCCTGCAAGGCAGCGATGGTCGAAGGCGGCGTGATCAAATCCGACATGTGCCGCCACCCAGTTGCACCGCTACATCCCAAAATCCGCGAACGTTTGATTTCGCTACTCACTCCATTGGACCCGCTGGTTCTGCGCTGGGGCAAATAATTTAGGACGACGATATGACATTTACTCCGCACGGAAAGCATCTGATCGCTGGCGAATGGGTTGGCACGGAACGCACTTTCACCAGCAGCCCCGCACATGGCGATGCGCATGATTTCAGCGTTGGCACCACCGAATTGGTCGATCATGCGGTTCAGGCCGCCGAAGAAGCCTTTTGGTCGTTTGGGTATTCTGCCCGCGCCGACCGCGCCGCATTCCTGAACACCATTGCCGATGAAATCGAAGCCCGCGCCGACGCGATCACTGCGATCGGAACATCTGAAACAGGTTTGCCAGAGGGGCGTTTGCAGGGCGAAAGAGGCCGTACCGTTGGCCAGTTGCGTCTGTTCGCGCAACATATCTTGGATGGCGCTTATCTGGACCGCCGCCACGATGCCGCCCTGCCCGACCGTCAGCCCCTGCCACGCCCAGACATCAAAATGGTACAGCGTCCAATTGGGCCAGTTGCTGTGTTCGGGGCGTCAAATTTCCCGCTGGCATTTTCGACGTTGGGCGGTGACACCGCATCTGCACTGGCCGCTGGGTGCCCTGTTGTCGTCAAAGGCCACGCAGCCCACCCAGGCACAGGAGAAATCATGGCCGAGGCTATTCACGCGGCGATCCAAAAATGTGGTCTGCACGCTGGTGTCTTTAGCCTGATCCAAGGAGACGGGCATGATTTTGCGCAGGCATTGGTTCAACACCCACTGATCAATGCGGTCGGTTTCACGGGGTCACTGCGCGGCGGTCGTGCGCTGTTTGATCTATGCGCACAGCGCCCTGAACCTATTCCTTTCTTTGGGGAACTGGGCAGCGTGAACCCCATGTTCTTTATGCCGAACGCGTTGGAAAACCGCGGGGCGGACATCGCCGCTGGATGGGCCGCGTCCCTGACCATGGGCGCCGGACAGTTTTGTACGAACCCCGGTATCGCCGTTGTCATCGATGGACCGCAGGCAGATGCCTTTGTGTCTGCCGCCTCTGACGCACTAGAACCAATCGGCGCACAAACCATGCTGACCGATGGAATTGCAGATGCCTATCGCGCGGGGCGTGACAAAATCGCAGGCGCGAAAGGCGTCCAAGAGGTGCTGACCTCGATGTGTGACAGCCGCAATGCAACGCCGTATCTGTTCGCAACAACGGGTCAAGAGTGGCTGAACAACCATGCCTTGGGCGAAGAGGTCTTTGGTCCCTTGGGTATGGTGGTCAAAGTTGCCGATATGGACGAAATGCGCACCATCGCCAAACGGCTAGAGGGCCAACTGACCTGCACTTTGCATATGGAAGACAGCGACTTGGATGATGCCGCATCGCTGCTGCCCATTCTGGAACGTAAGGCAGGTCGCGTTCTGGCAAACGGGTTCCCAACGGGGGTCGAAGTCTGTGACACGATGGTACACGGCGGGCCCTACCCCGCGTCGACCAATTTCGGCGCGACGTCGGTTGGCACAATGGCGATCCGTCGGTTTCTGCGTCCCGTTAGCTATCAAAACATTCCAGACGCTATCTTACCGCTCGATCTTGGCTAAACTACCCGGATGGCAAACCGATCGATCCCGCCCGCAACCATCTATGATCCGCGCCCTTGTTTCTTGGGCGAAGGCCCATTGTGGCATCCCGAACGCCAACAATTATTCTGGTTCGACATCGTCGAACACAAACTGCTTAGCCGCGTTGGGGACGAAACCTTTGAGTGGGCTTTTGACGAATATGTCTCGGCGGCGGGTTGGATCGATTATGACAGGTTGTTCATGGCCTCGGAAACGGGGCTGTGGACATTCAACATCAACAGCGGTCAACGGGATCTGGTTGCCTCGTTAGAGGCAGACAACCCGATCACACGATCAAACGATGGCCGCGCCGATCCCTTGGGCGGGTTCTGGATTGGCACCATGGGCAAATCGGCCGAACTAGCAGCCGGCGCGATCTATCGTTTTTACAAAGGCGAGCTGCGAACCCTGTTCACAGGCATCACCATTTCCAACGCGATCTGCTTTGCCCCCGACGGGGCAGCTGCCTATTACTGCTGCACGACCACCCAAAAAATAATGAAAACAGCGCTTGATTCCGACGGCTGGCCTGTCGGCGAGCCTTCTATTTTTGTCGATCTATCTGCAGAGGGTATTAACCCTGATGGCGCGGTCACGGATAGCATGGGCTATTTATGGAACGCGCAATGGGGCCTTGGTCGCGTCGCGCGATATCGGCCCGATGGCACATTTGACATGGCTGTATCAGTAGGCGGCATACACTCTAGCTGTCCGGCGTTTGGCGGCGCTGATTTCACAGAATTGTTCATAACCACCGCTCAAGAAGGCATCGACACCCCAGACACGTGCCAAGTCGTTGTCTACTGCGCCAAAACTGACGTCGCAGGACAAGCAGAGTCACGCGTCCTGTTGGACTAGAGCAATGCCTGGTCAATGCGAGTTACCAATATTCACTTGTCTTTGTAGATTTTGGTTGCGGGGGTAGGATTTGAACCTACGACCTTCAGGTTATGAGCCTGACGAGCTACCGGGCTGCTCCACC
>NZ_MSPP01000007.1 GCF_002150005.2 Marivivens niveibacter | reverse complement strand
TTGGCTCCGGCGGTAGGGATCGAACCTACGACCAATTGATTAACAGTCAACTGCTCTACCGCTGAGCTACGCCGGAACATGCGGCGGTGTATAGCCATGGTATTTCGGGGGCGCAAGAGGAATTCGGAAGATTTTTTAACAGAGTTCAAACAAGCCCGAAACAGACATATCCGAAACGGGCCGAACTCTGTTTTGCCCCACAAGATCAATAAGATGCGCGATAATATTTCGTTCGGCGGCGGGCCATAGTTTTGGATCGATATCATGATATATCGCCTGAACCAAAGCAGCAGCAGTATTTGTACCGTTTTTCAACGCGTCCAGTATCTGTGCCTCGCGCGATTTGCGGTGTGCCATGATTTCACGTACCCGATCATGTGGGCGATCTATCGGGTCACCATGGGCAGGAAAATATCGGCGCGACGGCCTGTCCAGCAACATCGCACAGGACGCCATAAAATCTGTCAGGTCACCGTCTGGTGGCGAAACAAGTGACGTCGACCACCCCATGATGTGATCGCCGCACAATAAAATGTCGCCCTTTTCCAGACAGATATGATTCCCCATATGCCCGGGCGTATGCAGAACCGTCATGCCGCAGACCACGTCCAGATGACCGACGGTCTGATCAGGTTCAAAATCGGCATCAACGCCCTCTCCGCCGCCAATGTCATCAACGATCGACCGCATAACTGCGCTGCGCCCTGCATCTGACGGGCCAAAAGCAATCACAGGCGCCCCAACCCGATCGGCCAAGGGCCGCGCCATAGGCGAATGATCCAAATGGCTATGCGTGACGATCACCGCGTCAACAGGGCGTCCATCAATCGCAGCCAGCAACGCACTGAAATGACTGTCTATAATTGGCCCAGGATCGACAATCGCAACATGAGATGTGCCAATGATAAAGGTGTTGGTCCCGCGATAGGTCAGCGGCGAAGGATTTGGCGCGGTTACACAACAAATACCGGTTTCAAAACGATGCATCGGGCGCTTTCCTATTCTATGCCCTCACGATAGGGTTTTCTCCATGACTGACAAGCCAATCAAATCCTATCTACCACGCAGCCTATACGGTCGCGCCGCGATGATCCTGCTGCTGCCGGTGATTTTTCTACAGCTGTTGGTTTCTGTCGTTTTCATCCAACGTCATTACGATGGTGTGACACGCCGCATGACGACGTCGGTCATGTCTGAGATAGCGTTGATCCTAGACAGTGAACCGACCGTGCAATCTGAACTGGCCGAGGCGTTGGAATTTCAGTTGCTAACGTCCGACACCCCGCCAACCGCGACCGAACGCAGCATTTTCGATTTTTCCGGACGTGCGATGATCGAAACCTTGTCCCGACGATATGACAACATTCTCGCTGTCGATTTGTCGGATCGGCGCACGGTCACAATCTGGTTTGACCGCGACGGCATAAACGGCCTTTCGTTCCCCAGATGGCGCGTCACTGCATCCAACCCTCACCAGTTGATTGTGATCATGGTGGTTTTGGGTAGTTTCATGACCCTGATCGCCTATTTCTTTTTGCGTAATCAATTGCGCCCAATCTTGCGTCTGGCACGTGCATCTGCGGAATATGGCAAAGGGCGTATCGTCCCTTATACCCCCGGCGGCGCAACCGAAGTGCGCGCAGCAGGCGCTGCATTTTTGTCGATGCGATCACGGATCGAACGCCAAACACAAAGCCGAACAATGATGTTGTCGGGGATTAGTCACGACCTCCGCACGCCGCTGACCCGTCTACGACTGGGCTTGTCGTTGATGAACGAAGACGAAGCCGCCCCCATGATCAAAGACGTCGAAGATATGGAACGACTGATTGCGGCGTTTTTGGAATATGGCCGTGCCGAGGCTGGCGACTCTCCTACCCCAGAAGATCCCGTCGATTTGGTCGAACGAGTCGTGGATGACGCAAACCGCAGCGGGCAGAACGTCGTCCTATACGATATTGACCCTGCGCTGGATGGCACGGTGTTGGTCCCCCTACGCCCCATGGCGATCCGCCGCGCGTTGGAAAACCTAATCGGCAATTCGCTGCGCTATGGCGGAACGCAGGTGGACGTTTCTATCATCCTGACCGACCGCACATTGCGCATCACAGCCGAAGATAACGGCCCTGGCATCCCCGCCGATCTGCGCGAAGAGGCCATTCGCCCCTTTACCCGCCTAGATCCAGCGCGAAACCAGAACACCGGTACGGGAGTTGGCCTTGGACTTGCGATCGTTGCTGATATCGCGCGATTGCATGGCGGCACCTTGCGACTGCAAGACAGTGAACGCCTGGGCGGCCTAAAGGCAGATATCGTTATTGCACGGTGATGTCAGGGGAATTGGTAGGCCCGGCAGGATTTGAACCCGCAACCAAAGCGTTATGAGCGCTCTGCTCTAACCGTTGAGCTACAGGCCCCCGCGCAACTAGCTACAAAAGGTAGAACGGGGCGTCAATCCGCCCCGTCCAAGTTAATCATTAATATCGCGATCCCAAATCGTTATCTGACTTTTGGGCAGGCTAAAATACTTGCGTAAAACCAGAAAACTGATCAGCGATAGGATCGCAAAAGCGACCAATGCGGCAGGCAGCGATAGCGCGGCGACAAAGACAACCAATGCCATAACCATCGCCCCGATCGCAAAGCCCAGAAAGATGTATCCGGGCACGATCACCTCTGCCACGCCCAAGGTCAGCGACGCAGCGCCCCAGATCCACCAAAGTGTCCACCAGTCCGTCATTTCGATCCTTTCAACATTTTGAACGCATCGCCAAAGGCCTCTAGCGCCTGCGATGGCACAACGATGGTTTGTTTTCCTTCGCCCTGCCCCAACGCAGTCAATGCTTCGACCTGTTTCAGCGCGACCTGATACTGCGCTGCTTCAATCCCGTTTTTCGCGATGGCAGCGGCGACAACTTCGGTCGCATAGGCTTCGGCTTCGGCTTCAACGCGGCGGGCCTGCGCTTCTTGTTGTGCGGCATAGAGTTCGGCTTCGGCCTGTAGCTCGACAGCACGCTTTTTACCTTCGGCCTCTGTCACTTGTGCGCGGCGGGCACGTTCGGCATTCAGCTGCTGCAGCATCGCGGCGCGCGTTGCTTCATCCAGATTGACGTCCAACACCTCGGCGCGGGTCACATCTATGCCCCAATCGTCCACTTGACTTGCCAATTGGCTTCGGGTCGCTTCGATCAACTGCGCGCGGTTGGACTGTACCTGATCCAGCTCCATGCGGCCAATTTCTGAACGGATAATACCCGCGACGGTCGTCTGAATGGCGCCATCCACGTCGCGGATACGGTACACCGTCTTTTCCGGTTCTGTGATGCGGTAAAACACGCTGGTATCCACCTGCACCAACACGTTGTCGCTGGTGATCGCATCTTGGGTCATGGTGGGCAACTGGCGTTCCAGAACCGATACTTTGTGTTTTACGCGGTCCAGAAACGGGACAATTAAATTGATCCCCGGCCCTAAAACAGAACGCAAACGTCCCAACCGTTCAACAACGTATTTTTCTGACTGCGGCACGATACGCACCGATTTGATGATGCAGACAAAAATAAACGCAGCGAGAGCCAGCAAGAAAATGCTGCTACCATCGCCGCTACTTAAAATCGCTTGTTGATTCATAAACCTTCCCTCACTCACATAACCAATATGTAGTCACGATCATGTGAATTTTGAATAACACCGCCGACGATTCTGGCAGAACATTTGTTCGATTGTAGGGGAAATGGTGGGTCGTGAGAGGCTCGAACTCCCGACATCTTCGGTGTAAACGAAGCGCTCTACCAACTGAGCTAACGACCCGTTGGCGCGGGATTTAGACAAAGCGCACGGCGGGCGCAAGGCCCCTTTTGCATTTTTTTAAAATTCTTTGTGTTGCCCGTTGCTTATCTGAAAAATCGCGCCCTGTTTGCCTGGTAGGTCCGCAATGCGATCCATTCCCCAACCCATCGCACGCGTCCGCAGAAACCGCGAGGTAAACCCATGCGTCACAATCACAGTCGGGCGCGTCAAACCATCCAACACGCGGCCCACGCGATCCCACAGATTTTCAAAGGATTCACCCTTTGGGGCACGGGCATAGAATTCAATAAAATGTTCATTCGGGTTGGGCGCTGGCCAGCGGCGATCAATTTCCGAACGCGGTAATCCCGTCCAATCGCCCATACTGATTTCCCGTAGATCGGCGACAGGCGCAATTGGGCACCCTGTGGCGACGCTGATCGGATCGGCCGTTGCCAAAGCACGACCTTGGGGGCTGCAGATCAGGTCATGCGTATTGGGGCCGACGATGCCGCGCAATTTGTCCGCCATCACATCAGCCTGTTCGCGGCCTTTGTTCGTCAGCCGCGAATCCAACCCGCCTTGCATACGGCCGATTGCGTTGAATTCGGTTTCACCGTGGCGAATGACATATAGGTCGGGCAACATCATATCGGCCTTATAACGAAAAAGGCGCATCCGGTAAGGGATGCGCCTGAAATTCTGGTGGGTCGTGAGAGGCTCGAACTCCCGACATCTTCGGTGTAAACGAAGCGCTCTACCAACTGAGCTAACGACCCGGTCCGCGTGATCTATCCTTACTCTGCCGGTTCCGCAAGAGGGGAATCGACAGAATTTTCATCAATCGTGATCGTCGGCGTAGTCAAACGAATGCGGGTAATCACAACCTTACCGTTCGGAGTATCTTTGACACGGTTAATTTTGATTTTGCCAAGCGGCGGAACAACCAATTCGTGACCTTCGGTCAGTTCTTCGGCCAATTGCGCCAGCGCCGCTTCGACAGCGGGTTTGACATCTTTCTTTTTCAGGCCGGAACGTTCAACAACACTATCAATAAAATCTTTCTTGCGGGTTACTTCGTCTGGGGTTTCAGGCGCAGCAACCACAGGCTCGACCGTCACGGGTTTGGTGACCGCGCTTGCCGTAGCGGTTTTTTTGCGGGTCGTCGTTTTCGTGGTGCGAGTAGCCATAAATAGCCTCAATGGGTTTGTATGAATTTACGATTCCAGCATCACAGGAACCCCGCATTGGTTGCAAGTACGAAACACGCAACATCAGGTTTTCAGGGGATTTTCCGCCGATTTTAATAGAAAAAGGCGCCCGAAGGCGCCTTTTGTTTAATTAATGAGCCAAAGCCCCTGCCCCGTCATTTGAGGAAAGCGCACGGGCGGCTGCGGCCTCGTCTTCGGCCTCTTGGTCCCATTCAACCGGTTCTGGCTGCGAAATAAGAGCGTGCTTCAACACCTCGGACACGTGGGTGACGGGGATAATTTCCAGCCCCTCTTTCACGTTGTCCGGAATATCGGGCAGATCTTTTACGTTCTCTTCTGGGATAAGAACGGTTTTGATCCCGCCGCGCAGGGCCGCCAACAGTTTTTCCTTCAGACCGCCAATGGCAGACGCGTTACCGCGCAAGGTTACCTCGCCTGTCATGGCGATGTCTTTGCGCACTGGGATTTGCGTCAGAACCGACACGATCGCCGTGACCATTGCCAAACCAGCCGATGGGCCATCTTTGGGCGTTGCGCCATCAGGCACGTGCACGTGGATGTCCATGCGGTCGAACTGAGGAGGCTTCACGCCCAGCTCTGGCGAAATCGAACGAACATAGGACGATGCCGCCTCGATCGACTCCTTCATCACGTCGCCCAGTTTACCGGTCGTTTTCATCCGGCCCTTACCTGGTAGGCGCAAGGCTTCGATCGACAACAGCTCACCACCGACCGAGGTATAGGCGAGACCGGTGACGACACCGACCTGATCCTCTTTTTCGGCCAGTCCGTGACGGTAGCGCGGAACGCCCAAGAAATCGTCCATATTATCAGCGGTTACCGAAACGGTAGTCACTTCTTTCTTGACGATCTTGGTCACGGCCTTGCGGCAGACTTTGGCGATTTCGCGTTCCAGATTACGAACGCCCGCTTCGCGGGTGTAGGTCTGGATGATCGTGGTCAGGCCTGCGTCGTCAATTTCAAACTCTTTGGCTTTTAGGCCGTGGTTTTTCAATTGCTTAGGCAGCAAATGCTGACGCGCGATTTCGCGTTTTTCGTCCTCGGTGTAGCCAGACAGCGGAATAATTTCCATACGGTCCAGCAACGGGCCAGGCATGTTGTAGCTGTTCGATGTGGTCAGGAACATGACGTTCGACAGATCATATTCTACCTCTAGGTAGTGATCGACGAATGTGCCGTTCTGTTCTGGGTCCAACACCTCTAGCATGGCCGAAGCAGGGTCACCGCGGAAATCCTGACCCATCTTATCGATCTCATCCAAAAGGATCAGAGGGTTCGTGGTTTTCGCCTTTTTCAGCGCCTGAATGATCTTACCCGGCATCGAACCGATGTACGTCCGGCGGTGGCCTCGGATTTCGGATTCGTCACGCACGCCGCCTAGCGAAATACGGATAAATTCGCGGCCTGTTGCCTTGGCAATCGATTTGCCTAGCGATGTTTTACCAACACCTGGAGGGCCAACAAGGCACATGATCGGACCCTTCAGTTTCGCGCTACGCGACTGAACGGCCAGATATTCCACAATGCGTTCTTTGACCTTTTCCAGACCATAGTGTTCGTCATCCAGAATAGTCTCGGCGCGGCCCAAATCCTTTTTCACGCGGGATTTGACGCCCCACGGGATCGACAGGATCCAATCCAGATAATTGCGCACGACCGTCGCCTCGGCCGACATCGGGGACATCGACTTTAGCTTTTTAACCTCGGCATCGACCTTTTCTTTGGCCTCTTTCGACAGTTTGGTTTTCGAAATACGCTCTTCTAGTTCGGCGATTTCGTTTGCACCGTCTTCGCCGTCGCCCAGTTCCTTCTGAATGGCCTTCATTTGCTCATTCAAATAATATTCGCGCTGAGTGCGCTCCATCTGGGTTTTGACGCGAGTTTTGATCTTTTTCTCAACCTGCAGAACAGACATTTCGCCCTGCATCAGGCCATAGACCTTCTCCAGACGTTCAGAAATCGAAACGGTTTCCAGCAGTTCCTGTTTCTGAGCAACATCGATGCCCAGGTGACCAGCAACCAGATCAGCCAGCTTCGCAGCATCAGTGGTTTCACTGACGGCGGCAACAGCCTCTTCTGGAATGTTCTTTTTGACCTTGGTGTAACGTTCAAACTCTTCGCCAACCGAACGGACCAATGCGGCCTGTTCGTCGACGTTACCGTCGACCTCAGGCAGGTCTTCGGCGCGCGCCTCAAAGAAGCTATCGTTTTCGACGAATTCAGAAATCGTTACACGGCTTTTGCCTTCGACCAAGACTTTGACAGTCCCATCAGGCAGTTTCAGCAGCTGAAGCACATTGGCCAACACACCAGTTTTATAGATGTCGTCGGTGGTCGGGTCGTCCTGACTCGGGTCGATTTGGCTGGATAGCAGGATTTGTTTGTCGTCCTGCATCACCTCTTCCAATGCGCGAACCGATTTTTCGCGGCCTACGAACAGCGGCACGATCATATGTGGGAAAACCACGATATCGCGCAGCGGCAGGACCGGAAAAGTGGTGCTATTGGTATCTTCCATGCTCTTGTCCTTTTATTGGCAGAACGCAAAGGCCCCGTAGCGGCAGCCATTCACATTCCCACTTGGAATAAACAGATGGGGCCGTACCCCGCCCATTTCAACCATGTTCGTTACGAACACTGTGCCCGCGCCCGCAGACGGGGGCAAGTCGATTGTCACTAAAATATGACGAGTTCGAACGTGTCGAAACTCAGACGGGTTCGATATCACCCATGGCCCGTTTCGCGTGAAAATCGGCTTCCCATGCAGCAAATTCGCCTTTTGCGATAGCGCCGCGCATGCCTGCCATGATCTCCTGATAGTAATGCAGGTTGTGCCACGTCAGCAGCATGCCCGAGATCATCTCTTTGGCGCGGAACACATGATGCAAATACGCGCGGCTGTAGTTACGGCAGCACGGGCATGTGCAATTTTCGTCCAGAGGCCGCGGATCGTCCTGGTGGCGTGCGTTTTTGATGTTCACTTGTCCGCGATGCGTCCACGCCTGCCCCGTGCGGCCCGACCGCGACGGCAAAACGCAGTCCATCATGTCCACCCCGCGTTTGACCGCGCCGACGATATCGTCAGGTTTACCAACGCCCATCAGGTAACGCGGTTTGTCCGTCGGTAGAAAATCAGGCGCGTATTCCAGAACGCCGAACATCGCCTCTTGGCCTTCGCCAACGGCCAAACCGCCAATCGCGTACCCTTCGAAGCCGATATCGACCAACGCTTTGGCAGATTCTTCGCGCAGGTGTGGGGTCACGCCGCCTTGCATAATGCCGAACAGCGCGTGCCCCGGACGATCACCAAATGCATCGCGGCTACGCTGAGCCCACCGCATCGACAAACGCATCGATTCAGCGACCGTTTGTTCATCTGCGGGCAGCGCAGGGCATTCGTCGAAACACATGACGATGTCCGACCCCAGAAGTTTCTGGATTTCCATCGACCGTTCTGGCGACAGGAAATGTTTCGACCCGTCCACGTGGGATTTAAACGTTACGCCATCTTCGGTCAGTTTGCGCAGGTCCGCCAAAGACATCACCTGAAATCCCCCCGAATCCGTCAGGATCGGTTTGTCCCAGTTCATGAATTTGTGCAGGCCGCCCATACGGTCCACTCGTTCCGCCGTTGGCCGCAGCATCAGGTGATACGTGTTGCCCAGCAGAATATCTGCGCCCGTGGCCGCGACGCTTTCTGGCATCATAGCCTTGACCGTTGCCGCTGTGCCCACGGGCATAAACGCAGGCGTGCGGATGTCACCGCGCGGCGTATGGATCACGCCTGTACGTGCTTTGCCATCGGTGTTGTGCAGATCAAACGAAAAACGTGTCATAGCGGCCTCTAATCAGATCGCTCGCTGATACGCAAATCTTTGGATTTAGAAAACCCCGTTTACCGCGTTAACAGTTCAATCGTGCGTCGTAACATATCAACGATCGATATTTGTTTAGCGTACAATCCTTCGACACAATTGATCCAGCGACGTAGCTGCGCAGTCTGTGTGGTCGTCAAAGATGAAAATTCGTCTTCGCAGCCGATCGACATAGTTGCCACGTGTCCGTGTCCCAAATTGATTGGCACAAAAATAACAGTGCGGACGTCCCCGATTTTACCATTCACCAACGGGTGATCAGGCAAGATTTGAGGTGTGACGTTGAACAGAAAAAAATCGTCGAATTTCTTAGGTGCCTGGAATCCGCCCATGTCGGAATTAGCCGGAATATTAAAACTTCCAATCAAAACATCACTTTTGGCTTCTCGATCCTGCACCCAGATGCCCGCGTACTGCGCCCGAAACATCAAGGCCGAAATTTTTGCCAAACGATCACCCAATTCAGTCTGACCTGACCAGAATTCATCCGCATGAGGCTGTTCTGATGTCATAACAATAGTCATTGCGTCAGCCCCTGTTCAGTAAGGTCAATTTGATAGGTCATTAGCTTTAGCCTGGCCCGTCTTTCGATCAAATCAGTACATAAGGAGGCAAATTCAGCTAGCAACACACGATGAACCGCGTCCAATGGTTCAAGGTTGAGCGTGGACATGATCGAAACCGCACCAATTGGAACACCATTTATACGCATCCATTGTGCTGAAACCGACCGAATTCGGGCATCAACACCATTCAACAAGGGGCTGTTCGGAAAGGTTTTTCCAGCATCTTTGAAATGCAAGTAATTTTCATTTTCTTTGGGCAGCGGAAAACTACGAACGGCGACCTGTTTCTGCAATCGGTAGGTGCCGATCAAATGTACTTCGTTACCTGAAATCAGGGACACAGACCCGATTTCACGACCTGTGGCATCGCACAAAACGCGCAGCAGATCATCAAATTCAAAAAATTCGTCAAGCTGTAGTTCGCGCAGCGCTGCTGTTACGCCGTGGCGCTCTAGAAACTGTGTGAATGTTGGTACGTGCAATGGAGGGAGCCTTTCGTTGCCAATACAACCCTAACGGCAATAAATCGGAAAATCTGCGCCCTTGCGACAGTAAGTTAGAATTTTTCTAATGTTCACGAAAATCTGATTTCAACTGACATCTTTACCATCGCGCTCTCAAATCCTATATGAACACTCAGGAATTGACAGGAAAAACCTATGACCGACACGCAGGATAAAATCGAAGGTACGCCACTGATCGAACCTTCGTCGACGGATCACCCTTTGCACGAGACGATTGTCGATGCGATCCGCACCGTTTTCGACCCTGAAATTCCGGTAAACATTTATGATTTGGGTCTGGTTTACACGATCAAAATCAATGACGAAAACGACGTTAACGTGATCATGACCCTGACCGCCCCTGGCTGCCCTGTGGCGGGCGAAATGCCTGGCTGGGTTGCAGATGCTGTTGGTCCGGTTGCTGGCGTAAAATCCGTTGATGTCGAACTGACATGGGAACCCCAATGGGGCATGGACATGATGAGCGACGAAGCGCGGCTCGAACTCGGCTTTATGTAATCGGCCTTGTCTGACGGGGCAACGTTGCCCATATTCATAGACAAAGGAGACCACAATGTTCGGCATTCCAGGAAAACAGGCGGTCAGCATGACTGATCGAGCTGCAGCGCAAATTGCAAAACTGATGGCGAAAGATGGGCATCAGGGACTGCGCATTGGCGTCAAAAAAGGCGGCTGCGCAGGCATGGAATACACCATGGAATATGTCGATACCGTGGATCCGATGGACGAAGTCGTTGAACAAGCAGGCGCACGGATCATGATCGCCCCAATGGCGCAAATGTTCTTGTTCGGCACCGAAATCGACTATGAAACATCGCTGCTGGAGTCGGGGTTTAAATTCAAAAACCCCAACGTGGTCGACGCCTGCGGCTGTGGTGAGTCGATCAAATTTGACGAAAACATTTCCGCCACGAAATGACCATCACCGACGAAGATCTAGAGTTCGCCTACGAACTTTTTTCTGGCGTCGGGACAATTTCACATCGCAAAATGATGGGCGGCCTGTCGATTTATGCCGACGGCCAGATTTTCGCGATCTTATCGGCAGACGGCGTTTACTACATCAAAGCCTCGGGCGATTTTGCCAAGCGGTTAGAACAAGTTGGCAGTACCAAATTCGAAACGGGCGATGGACGCAGTATGAATTACTGGACGTTACCCGATGACGCATTGGATGACCCAGAAACGGCCAGTGGGTGGGGTCGCGACGCCATTTTGGCGCTTGGCAAATGATGTAGATTGAAACTTTCGCGTCAAAGCCTCTTTTACAAATACAGGTCCGTTGATACCCATATGCCAAATTTGACATGAGGGGGCCCCAATGCGCCGCAAGCTAGCCGCAGGTAACTGGAAAATGAACGGCATCGGGATTGATCTGGAACAGCTCGATCGCCTGATGGAACTACATCCAAACCCAACCGTAGATTTGATGATATGCCCTCCGGCAACGTTAATCCACCCAATGGCAGCGAAAACATCGGAACACCCGATCCATATCGGCGGCCAAGACTGCCACACCAACGAAAAAGGTGCACATACCGGCGATATTTCTGCCGTGATGCTGGATGATGCTGGCGCGCGCGCTGTCATTTTGGGCCATTCGGAACGCCGTGCGGACCACGGGGAAACCGATGCAGTGGTCGCGTCGAAATCGGTTGCTGCGTTGGAAATCGGTTTAACGGCGGTGATCTGCATTGGCGAAACGCTGGAAGAACGGGAAAGCGGTAAAACGCTGGACGTGGTCGGCGAACAACTGGCTGGTTCGACCCCTGACATCGCAAATGGCGGCAACACCGTGATCGCTTACGAACCTGTTTGGGCGATCGGCACCGGCAAAATCCCAACGCTGGAACAAATTGCAGAAGTGCACAATTTCATCCGCGCAGAGCTGGAAAAACGGTTCGGCGAAGACGGCAAAGCGTTCCGCGTACTGTACGGCGGGTCAGTCAAACCATCGAATGCCGCAGAAATTTTCGCGATTGATAACGTCGATGGCGCGTTGGTCGGCGGCGCATCCCTAAAGGCTGATGATTTCAGCGGGATTATCACTGCGCTAGAAAACGCTTAACTTTATCCCCTACCCTAAAAACGAAAACGGCGCCCCGCAGGGCGCCGTTTTTTGTTGGTGAGTGGCCAACTTATCTAGTTACAATCTCTGGCCCCATCAGCGTGGTTGGTAGCCATGTCGAGATGAACGGCACGTAGGTAACCAAGATCAGGAACACGAACAGAACAGCCAGGAATGGAAGCGCGGCTTTCACCACTTTCATCATTGGCATCCCTGCCACGCCCGAGGTCACGAACAAGTTCAGACCTACTGGCGGGGTGATCATACCGATTTCCATGTTCACAACCATGATGATACCCAGATGGATCGGGTCAATGCCCAGCTCCATTGCGATTGGGAACACCAGCGGTGCAACGATCACCAACAGACCCGATGGTTCCATGAACTGGCCACCGATCAGCAGGATCACGTTAACCATGATCAGGAACATGATCGGGCCGAAACCTGCATCCAGCATAGCACCAGCGATGTGCTGCGGGATTTGTTCGTCGGTCAGAACGTGTTTCAGGATCAAAGCGTTGGCAATGATGAACATCAGGGTGACGGTCAGTTTACCAGCGTCCAGCAATGTGTTGCGTGTATCTTTGTGAACAAAAGCGGTAACCAATGCCTGCGGTTTTTTCCACAGCGGCGTTGGCGCTTGGCCTTCTTCTTTCGCAGCCAGTGGGCCCATGTCACGATAGATGAACGACGCAACGATGAACGCATAGACAGCAGCCACAGCAGCAGCTTCGGTCGGTGTGAACGCGCCACCTTTCCAGTAGAACAGGCTTTCGCCGGTTTCAAAACGGATCCAAGGGTGACCATAGATGCCGCCCATGATGATGACGATCAGCAGCAGGCCCCAAACCGCATCTTTGAATGCGCGTCCGATTTCAGCCCAACCAGCCCATTCGCCTTTGGGCATGTTTTTGATGCGCGCCATCACATAGATGGTGACCATCAGGAACAGACCAGCCAACAGACCCGGGATAACACCGGCTAGGAACATACGACCAACGGATACGTCAGTTGCGGATGCGTACACAACCATCACGATCGACGGCGGGATCAGAATACCCAGCGTACCAGCGTTACAGATAACGCCCGCTGCGAATTCTTTGGTGTAGCCAACCTGGCGCATCGCTGCGATCACGATCGTACCGATTGCAACCACGGTTGCAGGCGACGAACCCGACAACGCCGCGAACATCATACATGCGAACACGCCCGCAATTGCCAGACCACCCTGAAGGTGCCCCACACATGCGATCGAGAAACGAATGATGCGTTTCGCAACACCGCCCGTCGACATGAACGACGACGCAAGGATGAAGAACGGAATAGCCAGCAGCGTGTAGTGACCAGCCATCGCCTGATAGAGCGACTGCGCCACCGAAGCCAAAGAGGTCTCCGAGAACAACAGCAGGAACAGAATGGACGAAAAGCCCAAGCTCACTGCGATCGGAACGCCCACCAGCAGCAGGCCAACGATCATAACAAAGAGAAGTACGACGTCCATTATCTTAGTCTTCCTTGTTTAGGGCTGCCGCTTCTTCGACGGCATCTTCAGCTTCGTGGCTGACAATCAACGAACCTTCACGGGCTTTGACGATACGAGCGGTTGTTTCAACAACGCGGATCACCATCAGCAAAACACCAAAAGGCAGGATGAAATACGGAACAAGGCGCGGCATTTTTTCATAGGCTTCGCCCATGTTGAACGTGGCTTCCAACCAGCCTTGCAGGAACGGGATTGGAATTTGTTCGGTTTCATACCACCCCTGATCGCGGCTGTTTGCAAAACCGGTAGGGAACCAACGTCCCGTTGTCGCGTCAAATCCCGCGAATGGTGCCCAGTAATCCCATGCGCCTTTGAGGAGGAGCAGCACATAGGCCAGCGTTACAGCAGCCGCGATCAAAACCATTGTGAATTTGATCGGTTTGCTCACCAATGCTACGACGGCGTCTACGCCCAAGTGCATGGTGACTTTGAAACCGTATGAGATGCCAAATAGCACCAACCACGCAAACAGGATCAGGGTCAGTTCCAAACCCCAGATCAACTGTGAATTAAATGCGTAGCGTAAGATAACATTGGTAAACGTAACCAGTGTCATGAGCCCCAGAAGTACAGCAATAACTGTTTCTTCGACTTCGTGGATCATGCGTGAAACGGGCCCAGTGGGCTGATATTTGTACGCCATGTTTGTCCCCTACATCCCCGGATGTAAAATCGGCGGGCACATATGGCGCCCGCCGAAAAATCAACAAGGCCAGCCGGATCCGGCCTTGTTTGTCTTAGTTTGCGACCGAAGCGTTGATTGCTTGGGCTGCGTCGATGTTCTCTTGACCAACATCTTCTAGGAATTGAGCCCATACTGGCTGCATGGTTTCGACCCACTCTGCACGCTGTTCAGCGGTCAGTTCGCGGATCACGCCGCCTGCATCCAGAACAGCCTGACGGTTGTCTGCGTCAACTTCGCCAACAGCTGCGTTACGCTCTGCCGAAACTTCGCCGAAGATGGTCAGGAACTGGTCACGAACGTCTGCGTCCAGGCTGTCCAGCCAGTCAACCGAGGTCACAACCAGGTAGTCCAGAACACCGTGGTTGGTTTCGGTGGTACCGTCCTGTACCTCAAAGAATTTCTGGCCGTAGATGTTCGACCAGGTGTTTTCCTGACCGTCAACAACGCCGGTTTGCAGCGCGCCGTAAACTTCCGAGAATGCCATTGGCTGTGGCGATGCGCCCAGTGCTTCCATCTGTGCAACCAGAACGTCCGAAGTCTGAACACGGAATTTCAGGCCTTCAGCGTCCGATGGCGATTCCAGAGGAACGTTAGCCGAGAACTGCTTCATGCCGTTGTGCCAGAAACCCAGACCTTGCAGGCCGCGGCGCTGCATCGAATCCAGCATTGCCTGACCGGTTTCGGATGCTTGGAATGCATCAACAGCGTCCATGTTTACGAACATGAATGGCAGGTCGAAAATGCGGAATTGCTTGGTGAAGGTTTCGAACTTCGACAGCGAAGGCGCAGCCAGCTGAACGTCGCCCTGCAGCATTGCTTCTAGAACTTGGTCATCGTTGTACAGGGTGGAGTTCGGGTAAACTTCCATGCACATAACGCCGTCCATCTCAGCGTTGACGCGTTCCTGCAGCAGGCTCGCAGCCAAGCCTTTAGGGTGGCGGTCGGTGTTGGTCACGTGCGCGAATTTAACGACCATCTCACCGTCGTCACAGCCCATGGTGTCAGCGTAAGCAGCGTTTGCAGCGACAGACAGAGCAGCGGCCGATACCGCGAATTTCATGAATTTCATTTGTTGTCCTCCCAAAGGGTTTGTCGTCCGTTTACGACGATGGCGTAAAAAAACGGCACACATGCAACTGGCGCAAGCCCATATTGCAAAAACAACAACGGTTACTTTTTATTTATTAAAAACAATTATTTAATTGATAAATTGAACATCAAATCAAATGCTGCATATGCACTGTGGCGGATTTCCACACACTCATTTGCGGCGGGGTGTGTGGAAAACCGCACACGCTCATACTCGATAATCGTCTGCTCGAATCTCGTGCTTGGTCAATTTGTCATAAAAGGTCTTGCGCGGTAGCTTCAGGCTCTTTGCTGCTTCGGTTGCGTTTCCCTGATGGCGCGTCAGCGCGGCTATCAACAACGACCTTTCAACTTGGGCCAATTGTTCGTTCAGCCCTAAATCAGCAACCCGAGAATCTTCGCCATCAGAAAGCCCCATGGCAAACCGCATCGCCGCCGTCATCAGCGACCGTGCATTTCCCGGCCAATCTTGCGCCATAAGCCTTGCCACGATTTCTGGCGTAATGACTGGAATGGGCAGACCAGACTGTTCACAGGCGATATCTACGTAATGGCGAAACAATACAGGAATATCTTCGGGGCGCTCACGCAAAGGCGCAATCCGTATCGTCGCTGCCTGTAGCCGGTAATACAGGTCAGGTGAAAACCGACCTTCCTCCGCTGCTTTGCTTAGGTCGGCATATGTCCCCGCCATAATCCGCGCACGGTCATGATCCTCCATCGCGTCAAGCAGCGCGAACTGAGCCGACGCCGAAAGATTCGCAATTTCGTCCAAGAATATCGACCCATCCACGGCATCGCGTAGCGCCGCAGCTAGGTTTTCTGGCGTCATAGAGGCCGCCGGAAATTTCAGGAAAGGCGCGTTTGCCCGCGCCGACAGCATGTGAACAACCTCGGCCATTTTGGGTGTCAGCACCCCCGGTTCGCCCGTTATCAACACATCTGCAGATGTTCGGGCAACGGCACGTGCCTGATCACGCTGGCGGGCGGCTTGCTGGGACGTACCGCGCAGTAATCGCGCAGCCGCATCGCCCGTTTCCACTTCGCGTCGTAGCCGTCTGTTTTCCATAACCAACGTGCGGGTTTTCAACGCGCGTTCAACAGTGGCAATCAGGTCTTTGGGCGAACAGGGCTTTTCCAGAAAACTAAACGCCCCGCCGCTAATGCCCCGAACCGCCATTGGCACATCACCTTCGCCAGTCAGCAGAATTACCGGCAGTTCTTTGTCTTGCGCTTGGGCAAATTCCAACAGCTCAAAACCATCTTTGCCTGGCATACGAACATCCGAGACGATGACCCCATCAAAGGATTTTAGGATATGATCCTTCGCCTCAACGAATGACCCCGCCAAAATGGGCTCTAAATCCGCCAATTCTAGAGTTTGACCCAATGCTTCGCGGACTTCGCGGTCGTCGTCGACCAATAGAACGTGTTTTGTCATGCGTCCTCGCGCCGTTTTGCGGCATCTAATTCAATGGTGAAAATTGCGCCGCCATCGGGATGGTTACGCCCGCGGATCGCCCCGCCAAAGCTTTGGACCAAACCATAGGAAATCGACAACCCCAGCCCCATACCTTCGGCTGCGCCAACCTGTTTTGTCGAATAAAACGGATCGAATATTTTCTCTGGTTCGGCAATACCTGGTCCGTGGTCGCGCACAGCGACCGTGACGCGGTCACCAGAGGCCACTGCGACGCGCACCGTTTTTTCATCTTGGCCTTCCATTGCATCAATCGCGTTGGAGATCAGGTTCAACAGCACCTGCTGTAGCCGGACTTCGCCCGCGCGAACCCACAGCGGCGCAGACATACCGTCCCATCTTATCACAGCATTTTCTTGGCGTGCTTTAGCGGCAGCCATTTCTAATGTTGCATCGATGGCGGCGCCCAATTCTACATCTGTCAGCGGTTCGCTTTCTTGTTTAGAAAAGGCACGCAAGTTTTTGATAATGCGTCCCATTCTACGAACAAGTTCCGAAATTCGACTAAGGTTTTCCGCGGTGCGTTCGGGTTTTCCACGTTCCAAAAACGCTTCGGCATTTTCGGCAAAGGAACGAATGGCCATCAATGGCTGGTTCAGCTCGTGGCTAATGCCCGCTGACATTTGCCCCAATGCAGACAGTTTACCAGCCTGCACCAAATCATCCTGCGCCTTCTTCAATCGCGCCTCGGCTGCGGCACGTTCAACGACCTCGCGGCGCAGTTCAACCGCTGTTTCCTCCAGCTCCGCAGTGCGTTTTTGAACGCGGGCTTCTAGCTGGCGATTGGCGATCGCCAATGTTCGCCTACGTTCTGTCGCCCAAAACAGCATCGCACCGAATGCAAGGCACAACGCCGCCGCAACCGCCACCTGCAATCCAGCAAGTTGGCGCGCCGGAGCCACGTCCAGTAATGCCTCGCCCAGCAAATCAACGGTCGGCATCTCTAACTGAAGGTGCAGTGCCGTGGTGGGCAAATATCGACCACCGTCAATCAACCAAACTTCGTGCCCATAGCGCGACTGAGTTTGGTATTCAAAAAACGGCTCGACTTGATCCTGCGAGGTCAGATTTTCCGACTTTGACAACAGCACCAGTTCAGAGCGGTTAGATATAAAGATCAACCTGTCACTGTCTGTGAAATAAATCGCCTGCTGATCACCACGCCATGACGATTCAATTGCTTCGACATCAACCGTGACCGACACCACGCCCGTAACTGGCCCTCGCACACCGAAAATCGGCGCGTAAAAGACAAACACCCGTCGATTAAACCGATCACTGCGCATATGTTCGACGCCCAGCGCACCGTCCATCGCACGTTCAAACCCCGTGCGATCACCGACGAAATGATAATCGCCGCGCGCGCTTGCGATCTCTAGACCCGAGGTATCGATAACCGACAGGTTCAGCGCGCCCGTTTTATCAGCGATTTCAGCCAAAGTATCTTGGACATAGGCACCGCCCAATGCGCTGGCGACAACCGGATGATCGGACATCAATGCAGCAAGTTCGCGAAATCCCTGCAATTCCCCTGTCAGGCGGTCGGCTGCCAATGCCAGATCAGATTCGCCGCGGCGCGCCAGTTGTTCCAAAGAGGACCGATAGCCCAATTCCCAAACGCCCCATGACAACAGCGCAACAAAGGTGCTGAATGCCAAAGGCGCAATCAATCTGTTGGGAAATAATGACTTCATGGCCGTAAGATAGAAAACCGCACTTGCCTTGACCAGTGGGATCGGCATTTTGACCATATGAAAAAATTTCAGCAGTCGCCGACTGATACCGACTTTGTTCAATCCCCTTATGCGTTTTACGACCGCGCCCGTGCGGCTGGTGATATTTTCTATTGGGATGATTATGACCTACCCTGTGCCGTATCGCACCGCGCTGTATCTGCATTGCTAAAAGATCGACGGCTAGGACGCGAAGCGCCGCCAGAAAAAGCACCTAATATCCCCGAACATCTGCGTCCGTTTTATGCGATCGAAAACCATTCGATGTTGGAACTGGAACCGCCCCGTCATACACGCCTTCGGTCATTGGTCATGCGCGCATTTACATCTCGGCGCATCGCAGCGTTAGAACCGATGATCGAAACGCTGTGCCATGATTTGATGGATCAATTCCCTGACGGACCGTTTGATCTATTGGATCTCTATGCCCGCCCTTTGCCAGTTATAGTGATCTGTCACCTACTGGGCGTTCCTGCGTCCTATGCAGACCAATTACTGGCGTGGTCAAACGATATGGTCGCGATTTATCAGGCCCGCCGCACTAAAGACATCGAATTGGCTGCCGCAAAAGCCGCACAAGAGTTTGCTGATTTCATTCGCAGCTTTATCGATGAAAAGCGACTTGCCCCAGCAGACGATCTTATTTCCGAACTGATCCGCGCAGAAGAGGAAGGCGAAAAGCTTTCTACCGATGAACTGATCACAACGGTTATCTTACTATTGAACGCTGGCCACGAAGCGACGGTTCATACGCTGGGCAACGGGGTTTATACCCTTCTACAAAACGGTTACCCACCAATTACCCCCGCCACAGTCGAAGAAGTCATTCGCTTTGATCCGCCGCTGCATATGTTCACACGCTGGGTATACGAAGACGTCGAACTCTTTGGTCATCCATTCAAACGGGGCGATCAGATCGGGTGCCTATTGGCAGCCGCGAACCGTGACCCACTGGCCTATGAGGACCCTGATCAGTTTAAACCCGATCGCTCTGGTCCAAAGAACACCAGTTTTGGCGGAGGCATCCATTTCTGCGTTGGTGCGCCCCTTGCAAGATTAGAACTGTTGATTGCCTTACGCACGTTGCAACAACGGTTCCCCAATCTGCGTTTAGATGGGCAACCCCAATATGCTGATGTTTTTCATTTCCACGGATTGGAACAGCTGACCGTCAAGAAGGCCTAGTTCTACAGCGGCAAATCTAAGGTCGATTTGATTTCTTCCATCGATAGCAGTGCTGTCACGTTGTGAATCCGCACCTCAGAAATCAGGGCTTGGTAAAATTCGTCATAGGCCCGCGCGTTTTTCACACGCACCTTGAGGATGTAATCAATGTCCCCTGCCAGTCGGTGCGCCTCTTGCACCTCAGGACGTGCCTTTAGCGCCGCAAGAAACCGGTCTTGCCAGTCTTTTTCATGGGCGCTGGTGCGGATCAAGACAAAGAAACAAGCCTCGAACCCTAACGCTTCGGCATCCAGAAAAACGGTCTGCCGACCGATGATGCCTGCCTCTTTCATTTTACGGATGCGATTCCAAACTGGCGTCTTGGAAGAGCCTACTTCACGGGCGATATCGTCCAACGACTGTGCCGCGTCGGCCTGCAATTGTTTGAGAATTTTCCGATCCATATCGTCAATTCGAAACGCCATCCCGATTTCTCCGTTCATTTGGAACACCCGTTACCGATGGCAACGCAGCTGAAACATACGTCCTTATTTGCCCGACGCAATAGGCAGAATGGGGAATTTTATCCTATATAAAGTGCAGAAATCGGAGCTTACACATGCAGCACTTTCCAGTCTTTCTTTCGGTCGCAGGCCGCCGGATCGTCCTTTCGGGCGGCGGCGAAGCTGCGCTTGCGAAATTGCGTCTGCTGCTCAAGACCGAGGCGAACATCACCGTATTCGCAGCTGATCCACATGCAGACCTGTTGGAATTGGCCGCGCAGAAACGCCTACGTCTTGTTCAGCGTCATTTTGACTACGGTGATGCGATGTGTGCCCGTTTGGTTTATGCCGCAAACGAAGACGCGTTAGAGGATGCGCGCGTAATCGCCATCGCCCATGACGAAGGCGCGTTGGTCAATGTGGTTGATGACCTGCACAACTCTGACTTTATCACGCCAGCAATCGTGGACCGTGATCCTGTGACCGTTGCCATCGGCACCGAAGGCGCAGCGCCCGTACTGGCCCGCGCGATCAAAGCCGATCTGGAACAGCGCCTACCTTCCAATCTGGGCCTTCTGGCCCGCATGGGCAAAGCGTTCCGCGCCGCCGCCGACATCCTGCCGATGGGCCGCAAACGCCGTGAATTCTGGGCGGATTACTATTTCAAATCTGGCCCACGCGCATTTGAAACCGCTGGCAAACAGGGCGTTCAGAACGCGCTGGAAACCACGCTGGACCGTCACCTATTCACCGATGGCCGCAAAGGTCACGTTGATCTGGTCGGCGCAGGCCCCGGTGATCCTGAACTGCTGACGCTTAAGGCACGCAAGGCGTTGGATGCCGCTGACGTCGTAATCTATGACCGTCTGGTATCGCCTGAAATTCTGGAACTTGCCCGCCGCGAAGCCATCATGGTCAACGCAGGCAAAGAGGGTTTCGGCAAATCCATGTCGCAGGACCGCATCAACGACCTGATCGTTCAGCACGCCAAAGACGGCCACCATGTTGTGCGCCTGAAATCGGGCGACCCAACCGTGTTCGGCCGTCTGGACGAAGAGATTGACGCGATCACCGCCGCAGGCATTGAATACCGTATCGTGCCCGGCATCACCGCCGCATCCGCCGCTGTTGCACAAATCGGCCAGAGCCTGACCAAACGCGACCGCAATTCGTCGGTGCGTCTGGTCACGGGCCACGACATGAAAGGCTTTGCCGATCATGATTGGCGGGCTTTGGCCCAGACTGGTGAAGTCGCCGCAATCTATATGGGCAAAAAAGCCGCCCGTTTCGTTCAGGGCCGTTTGCTGATGCATGGCGCTGACCCGCTAACGGCCGTCACCATTATTGAAAACGCCAGCCGTGCAGATACCCGCGTGATCGCGACCACTCTGCAAGATCTGGAACCCACCATGACCGACGCAGGCCTGAACGGCCCTGCCCTTACCCTATATGGCCTGTCCCCGCGCGATGCGGTTCAGGCTGCCAGCACATTGCCCGCGAAGGAGGCCGCACAATGAGCCGCCGGTTCACACCCAAAGTCGTTACCGCAAATCACCTACTGGACGGCGATGCCATCTGGCTGACCGCTGACAACCAGTGGACCCGCACCATGTCCGAGGCCGAATACATCGACGACGCAGACCGCGCCAACGAACGTCTGGCCTTTGCCGCGTCGCAGGCTGACATCACTGTCGGCGCCTATCTGGCCGACGCAAAACTGGGCGAAAACGGTCCAGAGCCAACCCATTTCCGCGAAACTTTCCGCACCCGTGGCCCGTCGAACTATGCCCACGGCAAACAGGTGGAGCTATAAGCCATGTATAAGTACAACGACTTTGACGAAGCCTTTGTTCGCAGCCGCGTTGAACAGTTCCGCAATCAGGTAAACCGCCGTATCGCAGGCGAACTGACCGAGGAAGAATTCCGCCCTCTGCGTCTGATGAACGGTCTGTACCTGCAGCTGCACGCCTATATGCTGCGTGTGGCGATCCCTTATGGCACGCTGAACAGCCGCCAGATGAACCAATTGGCGATCATCGCTGAAAAGTTCGACAAAGGGTATGGTCACTTTACCACTCGTCAGAACATCCAGTACAACTGGCCGAAACTGCAGGACGTGCCTGAAATCCTGTCTGCTCTGGCAGATGTGGAAATGCACGCGCTGCAAACCTCGGGTAACACCATCCGTAACGTGACCGCCGACCATTTCGCAGGCGCCGCCGCGGACGAGGTTGAGGACCCACGTCCAACCGCAGAATTGCTGCGTCAGTGGTCGACCGATCACCCTGAATTCCAGTTCCTGCCGCGCAAATTCAAAATTGCTGTGTCGGCAGGCGCTGCGGACCGCGCAGTGGTCAAAGCGCACGATATAGGCATTCAGGTTGTTCGCAACGATGCAGGCGAAACAGGTTACCGCGTCATCGTGGGTGGCGGTTTGGGCCGTACGCCGATGATCGGCAAAACCATCGTTGAATTCCTGCCAAAGGCTGACCTGCTGCCTTACGTCGAAGCTGTCGTTTCGGTGTGGAACCTGCTGGGCCGCCGCGACAACAAATACAAGGCGCGTATCAAAATCACCGTGCATGAAAACGGTCTGGACGAAATCAAACGTCTTGTCGACGAACGCTTTGCCCTGATCCGCCCGACATTCAGCGGTGTCGATCAGGCTATGCTGCGCGACATCGAAACGCATTTCGCAGCGCCTGCATATAAAAACGCGCCTTTGGATGCGTTTGACGACCGCCTGAACAGCGATCCAGTTTTCCGCAGCTGGGTGGATACCAACGTCGCCGCGCACAAGGTCGACAGCTATGGCATTTTGACGATCTCGATCAAAAAGCACGGCGAAACACCTGGTGATGCGACCGCAGATCAAATGCGCCTGATGGCAGATCTGGCTGAACAATACGGCCACGACGAACTGCGCATCAGCCA
Organism: Marivivens niveibacter; assembly: GCF_002150005.2. Classification (GTDB taxonomy): domain Bacteria; phylum Pseudomonadota; class Alphaproteobacteria; order Rhodobacterales; family Rhodobacteraceae; genus Marivivens; species Marivivens niveibacter. The sequence continues at coordinate 60,662 of NZ_MSPP01000007.1, read as the reverse complement.
CGAACAGAACGTCATCATCCCGCACGTCCACAAATCGGACCTGCCAGCGATCTATGACGCGCTGAAACCTGCAGGTCTGGCAACGGCGAACATCGGCCTGATTTCCGATATCATCGCTTGCCCTGGTATGGATTACTGCGCACTGGCAACCGCCCGTTCGATCCCGATCGCACAGGAAATCGCTGTCCGTTTCGACGAACTGAAACTGGAACACGAAGTCGGCCCGCTAAAGATCAAAATCTCTGGCTGCATCAACGCCTGTGGTCACCACCACGTGGGTCACATCGGCATTCTGGGTCTGGATCGCGCTGGCGTTGAAAATTACCAGATCACTTTGGGTGGTGATGGTACCGAAGATGCTGTAGTTGGCGACCGCACCGGCCCTGGCTTTGCAGCCGAGGACATCACAGACGCAATCGAACGCATCGTCCGCGCCTATCTGGACCTGCGCCTAAACGCCGAGGAAACATTCCTACAGGCCTACCGCCGTCTGGGCATGGACCCGTTCAAAGCCGCGCTATACGAAACGGAGGCAAAGGCACATGCCGCTGAGTGAACCCGTACAACAACGGGTCGAAGCCCTGAATGCACGCTATAAACACCACAGTGCGACTGCGGTGCTAGAAGGTGCATTGAAAGACGATCAAGTTGGCGAAATCGCCATGGTGTCGTCTTTCGGGGCAGAATCCGTGGCGCTTCTGCATTTGGTTTCGGTGATCGACAACACAACGCCTGTGTTGTTCATCGATACTGAAATGCTGTTTCCAGAAACGATTGCCTACCAGCAAGAGCTGACCGAGCGCCTGCATCTGAAAAACCTGCGCATCATCCGCGCCGCAGACAGCGCCAAACGGATCGAAGACCCCGATGGCACCTTGCATCAGTTCAACACCGATGCGTGCTGCGCCTTGCGTAAAACCATTCCGCTGCAAAACGCGCTAGAAGGGTTCGACGCATGGATCACAGGCCGTAAACGTTTCCAAAGCTCGACCCGCGCTGCGCTAGAGTTTTTTGAAAACGAAGATGACAAGCGGATCAAAATCAACCCGCTGGCCCATTGGGACGTGCAGGACGTTCAGGATTACATGAACGAAAACCGCCTGCCGCGTCACCCATTGGTGGCCCAAGGGTACCCTTCGATCGGCTGTGCGCCATGCACCAGCCCCGTGAAAGAGGGCGAAGATCCACGCGCCGGCCGCTGGCGCAATTCCAATAAAACCGAATGTGGCATTCACATTGTCGACGGCAAAATTGTCCGTGCAGGCGCCGCGTAAGGAGAGAAAGAAATGACTGTAATTGTCACCGATACCGGCTTTGCCGCTGATGATCTGAACGTGGAATTCACCGCCCTGCCCGACCTAGACGGCCAAGATGCGGTGTTTATCCCATCGGACACCAATCCTGCTGACCTTACGGCAGCCTTAAAAGCGAGCATTGTTGCGATTGATTTCCCATCTTTTGCCGATGGACGCGGATTTACATTGGCATCCCAGCTGCGCAAGTTAGGGTATCAGGGACGCCTGCGCGCGCAGGGCCATGTGATTTGCGAACAATACACAATGGCCCGACGTTCGGGCTTTGACGAAGTAGCCATCAGCGATGACCTCGCTGCTCGCCAGCCAGAGAACCTCTGGCAGACACGGTCGGATTGGAAAGCCAACGATTATCAGGCGCGCGTACGCGGCTGATCCGAACCAAAAGACGATTTAAACTAGGCAGCCCTCCCTGCCGCCCGAGGATACGATGACCGAAGCAACCGTAAAAGACGCCCCCGCAAAGCCGCACCTGCCCGACGCGCAGACCGTAACCGAAGTTAAACATTACACCGACCGCCTGTTTTCGTTCCGCTGCACGCGCCCTGCGTCCATGCGTTTCCGTTCCGGCGAATTCGTCATGATCGGCCTGATGGGCGATCCAGATGAAAAAACCGGCAAGGTAAAACCACTGCTGCGCGCCTATTCCATCGCGTCCCCATCGTGGGACGAAGAGCTGGAGTTCTATTCGATCAAGGTACAAGACGGCCCTCTGACATCGAAATTGCAGCACATCAAAGAAGGCGATGAAATCATCCTGCGTCCGAAACCAGTGGGTACGCTGGTACACGACGCGCTAATCCCAGGCAAACGCATCTGGTTCTTTGCCACCGGCACCGGTTTTGCGCCGTTCGCATCGCTGCTGCGCGAACCACAAACATACGAAGACTACGACGAGATCATCATCACCCACACCTGCCGCGAAGTGGGCGAACTGACCTATGGCCGTGATCTGATCGAAAGCCTGAAAACCGATGAGCTGCTGAACGAGCTGATGGGCGAAGGGTTCTGGAAAAAGATCAAATACTACCCGACCACCACCCGCGAAGAGAGCCCAAAGATGGGCCGCATCACGGATCTGATGAAATCGGGCGAAGCTTTTGCTGATCTGGGCGTAGAGCCTTTGAACCCAGAAACCGACCGCGCGATGATCTGCGGCAATCTGGCGTTCAATCTGGAACTGAAAGAGATGTTCGAAAACTATGGCCTAGAAGAAGGCGCGAATTCGAAACCTGCGCATTACGTCGTAGAAAAAGCGTTTCTGGACTAATCAGGCCCAGTTATTCAAATGCAAAGCCCGCCAAATTGGCGGGCTTTATTCGTTTTATGCCTGCGGCGGTGGGCGCAGATTAGGATTTCATCACGTTATCCAGTGCCCGCAGTTTAGCCAGCAGCGGTTGCAGCTGTTCGATTGGCACCATGTTTGGACCATCCGATGGAGCATTGTCAGGGTCTTCGTGCGTTTCGATGAACAGTGCGGCACAGCCTACAGCCACCGCAGCGCGGGCCAGCGGCGGTACCATGCGGCGATCCCCGCCCGACGAATTGCCGTTTCCGCCCGGTTGTTGGACCGAGTGCGTCGCGTCAAACACCACCGGATAGCCCGTTTCGGCCATTGTTGGCAGGCCGCGGAAATCGCTGACCAGAGTGTTGTAGCCAAACGATGTGCCACGTTCGCACAGCATAATGTTGGTGTTGCCGGTGCTTTCGATTTTAGCGGCTACGTTCGCCATATCCCACGGCGCTAGGAACTGACCCTTTTTCACGTTGATCGCTTTGCCCGTTTCACCAGCGGCTAACAAAAGGTCAGTCTGACGGCACAGGAATGCAGGGATTTGCAGAATGTCCACAACCTCTGCCGCCATGGCGCAATGGTGGGTTTCATGGACGTCTGTGATCACTGGGCAGCCGAATTCGGATTTGATCGCGCCAAGAATTTCCAGACCTTTTTCAGCGCCCAGCCCACGTTTACCGCCCAACGACGAACGGTTGGCTTTGTCGTAGGAGCCTTTGAAAATGAACCCTGTTCCTGTCGCAGCGCAAGCTTCGGCAATTTTTTCTGCCAGCATACGTGCGTGATCTAGGCTTTCTAACTGGCACGGACCTGCGATCAGCGCAAAAGGTAGATCATTTGCGATATCGACGTTTCCAACAGTGACGCGGGTCATGATAGCTCCTTTAGGTAATACGAGGGTGCGTATATCGCGGCAGCAGTGTCGGGTCTATGACAAAGCAATCAAAGCCTATGCGTTACGAATTTGGAAGAAGACGTAAATTCCCTGCTGAAAACAATGCGAGGTTCATTGCTCTGCCTTTACCTTTGACCACTCACTCAAAACAAGCAGATCAGCAGGGAGAACTAAAATTACGTACTAAAAAAGCCCCCGAAAACCTGATGCAAACGCATCATGCAGGGGTTTTCTAAACACACGACCTGATCGCATAAAGTGGGGAAAATCCCCCATGTGGTCAAAGCATCACGCCGTTTAAACCAGCCGCAACATGACCGCCTTTGCAATCGCACTGTCGCGGGTGCGCGCCTTTAGCTTGCGTTTGACGCTGGCGATATGTTTTTCGAACGTCTTTTCTGAAATCGACATGCGGAAACAAGCTTCTTGCGGGCGCAAGCCTTTTACGAGCCAAGTGATGCTTTCCAACTCTCTCGGTGTTAGACAGATGAGCGAGTTTGCGCGGTCACGTCTGGCCCTTGCATCCAGAATTTGCGCGGCCTGTCGAATTTGATCGCCGTGCCTGTTCCAATATTGAACCATTTCAGCCTCGGTCGATACGGTATCAACCCAAAGCCCAAGCCCAGAAGCGCCAAAATCGCTTTTCTCGATCATGACCGAACAGCCGTGAAGCATACCCAATTCGATTTCTGCGTCATAAATACGTTTCTGCTCTTCGGTATGAATTGCATCGCGGACTTCATCGGATTCCCAGAAAACTACGGACCTGCCACCCAGTAGCAATTGGATAGTGATATCTTGATCAATCGGCTGGCCTGAACAGATCGCGTTCCATTTGGCGCCATAGGTATGGTGCGAAAACAAAACCTGAGAATAATCGAATTCATCCAAATCAGATTTCATGCCGACAAAGCCGTAGAAATACCCACGCGCACCAAGGCATTCGATAAACGTCTGAAACGTTTCAAATGGATCGGCACCATCAGATACGTCCATTGCGAAATCCGAAACCGAGTACGGTTTGATCACCGATCCATCGGTCATTCGTCTATCCCCTTTTTTTTTCCCGGCTTAGCATATGGAACGGTTGTGTCGATACAATCGCCCACACGTTTAGAGTACGGAAAACCAGACCTATGTTCGGAAATCGTCTTTTTCTGACCTAACCATTGCACCCCACATCCTGCCTGCGGTATAAGTTCACAACCAAAATATAGCAGCCACAGGCAGACAGGCGGACAACGTGACCGATACTCCGGAAACCCCTGAAAACGAAGACGAACAGCCGATCGTGCGGATGCATCACGATGGCCCACAGGTGTCGATCGTCGACGAGATGAAGAATTCGTATCTCGATTACGCAATGAGCGTGATCGTTTCGCGTGCGATTCCTGACCTGCGTGATGGTTTGAAACCTGTGCACCGCCGCATTTTGTTCGCGATGAACGAAACCGGCAACGGCCATGACAAACCCTACCGTAAATCGGCGCGTCCTGTTGGCGATGTGATGGGTAAATACCACCCTCACGGCGACAGCGCGATTTACGACGCTTTGGTCCGTATGGCGCAAGATTTTTCGATGTCGCTGCCGTTGCTGGATGGTCAGGGTAACTTTGGTTCGATGGACGGCGACCGCGCCGCAGCTATGCGTTACACCGAGGTACGCATGGACAAACCAGCGGCCTACATGCTGGCTGATATCGACAAAGATACCGTTGATTTCGTTGATAACTACGACGGCAAAGACAAAGAACCCACAGTTCTGCCCGCGCGTTTCCCGAATATGCTGGTCAACGGCGCGGGTGGTATCGCGGTTGGTATGGCGACGAACATTCCGCCACATAACTTGGGCGAAGTGATCGATGCAACGCTCGCGTTGATCGACAATCCTGATCTGGATTCGTCCGAACTGATCCAGTACATCCCTGGCCCCGATTTCCCGACGGGCGGCGTGATGATGGGCCGTTCTGGCGCGCGCAAAGCTTACCTAGAGGGCCGCGGTTCGGTCGTTCTGCGCGCAAAAACGCATACCGAGGAAATCCGCAAAGACCGTTGGGCTATCGTCGTCGACGAAATCCCGTATCAGGTAAACAAATCGGTGATGATCGAAAAAATCGCCGAATGCGCTCGCGACAAAAAGATCGAAGGCATCGCCCACGTTCAGGACGAATCCGACCGTAGCGGCGTGCGCGTTGTCGTCGAACTGAAACGCGACGCCACGGCCGAGGTTGTTCTGAACCAGCTGTTCCGCTTTACACCGATGCAGGTCAGCTTTGGCTGTAACATGCTGGCACTGAACGGCGGCCGCCCTGAAACCCTGACGCTATACGGGTTCCTGTCGAACTTTATCACTTTCCGCGAAGAGGTCGTTGCACGCCGTACCGCGTTTGAACTGCGCAAGGCACGTGACCGTTCGCACATTTTGTGTGGTCTGGCCGTGGCCGTCACCAATGTGGACGAAGTCGTTGCCACGATCCGTGCATCGCGCGACGCCGCAGATGCCCGCGAAAAACTGATGACCCGCCGTTGGCCAGCCGCTTCGATCATTGAATACCTGAAATTGATCGACGATCCGCTGCACCCAGTGAACGACGATGGCACCTATAACCTGTCGGAAACGCAGGCGCGCGCCATTCTAGAACTGCGCCTTCAGCGTCTGACCCAGATCGGTGTTCAAGAGGTCACAGACGAACTGCAAGAGCTGGCCAAGAAGATCAAAGAGTATCTGGAAATTCTGGCATCCCGTGAACGTATAATGGGCATCATTTCCGACGAACTGCGCGAAGTGAAGGAACTGTTCGCAGTGCCTCGCCGCACAGAGATCGTCGAATGGGCCGCCGATATGGACGACGAAGATCTGATCGAACGCGAAGACATGGTCGTGACCGTGACCTCGGGCGGTTACATCAAACGCACTCCGCTGGCCGATTACCGCGCGCAGCGTCGTGGTGGCAAAGGTCTGTCTGGTATGCAAACCAAAGAAGAGGACGTGATCACCACCCTCTTTGTGGCCAACACGCATACCCAGCTGCTGTTCTTCACCACGGACGGCATGGTGTACAAACTGAAAACCTGGCGCCTGCCTTCAGGTGGCCGCACCGCCAAAGGCAAAGCGATCATCAACATCCTGCCTATCCCGCAGGGCGTCTCCATCGCTGCGATCATGCCAGTGGACAGAGATGAGGACGAATGGGACAACTTGCAGATCGTCTTTGCGACCTCTGCCGGTGATGTACGCCGCAACCGTCTGTCGGATTTCACCAACGTCATGCGCAACGGTAAAATCGCGATGAAGCTGCCAGACGATGGGTCGGTCAGCCTTGTGAACGCCCGCATCTGTTCCGAAGACGACGACGTTATGCTGGTCACCAATTCGGGGCGTGCGATCCGTTTCCCATCGACTGACGTGCGCGTATTCAACAGCCGCAATTCGACCGGTGTGCGTGGTATCAAACTGAACGGTGACGATACGGTCGTATCCATGTCCGTAATCCGCCACTTTGAGGCTGATCCACAAGAACGCGCTGCATATCTGAAAATGCGCCGCGCAATGGCGGGCGTGACCGAAGACGACGCAACAGACGAAGACGACGCACCAGCAGGCGAACTGTCGCCAGAACGCTATGCGGAAATGTCTGCGGCGGAAAACCTGATCCTGACGATCACCGCCAAAGGCATCGGTAAAGTCACCTCTTCGCACGATTACCCTGTGCGTGGTCGTGGCGGCATGGGCGTGACTGCGTTTGAAAAACAAATGCGCGGTGGTGATATCGTGTCCTGTTTCCCGATCGACCTCGACAACCAGATCATGCTTGTCACCTCCAAGGGTCAGTCGATCCGCGTGCCTGTCGACGGCATCAGCTTCCGTTCGCGTAGCGCTGGTGGTGTGAAGGTGTTCAACACCGCGACCGATGAAATCGTCGTTTCGGTGGCACGTATCGAAGAAGCTAGCGAAGACGACGCAACCGAACAATCTGACGAATAATCATTCGTTCGATCCCAAAATAACGAAAAACGCGTCCGATTTCGGGCGCGTTTTTTGATGTTATAGATAAAAAACAGGTCACTCTTGGATGGTATCAAAGTAGGAACCACTTCTGCTTGAATGCGGCTTATAAATCTTGCATTTTAGGGATACTATTAAGTTGTACGTGTCGATTGTTTGACAAGACCATTAACAGTTGGCAAAGGCCCCCGCATGGAAAACTGGGACGATCTACGATTTTTGTTGGCAGTCAGCAAATCTGGCACCATGTCGGGTGCTGCACGTATGCTGAACACCAATGTGGCAACTGTATCGCGCCGTATTGAACGGTTAAGCGAACAGTTGGGAACGAATCCTTTTCAAAAGACCCGAAAAGGTTGGGAAACCAACCCAATGGTCCAAGGTTTGATCGAGGCGGCCCAAACGTTCGAAGGCAATTTGGATAAAGAAATCCATCAGGTGTCATCGCCGACAGGACGTAGCCCTGTGCGCATCGGCGCCCCGCCCATCGTAAATAGTCAAATCCTGTTTCCCGCCCTGATCGGCACCGAAGGCAAAATGAAAACGATTGCGCCAGAGTTCAGCGATCGTTTGGTACCTGGTGGATTGGGCGACCATGACATCGTTATTCAAGACAGGTTGCCAGACACCGGCCGTCTGCTATCGCGCAAAGCGGGCAAAATGAATTTCCGTGTTTTTGCCCCCAAAGGGTACAATGGCGACGAATGGATATCCCTGCCCGAAGCGTCGGGTTACACAGGCCCAACCGAATTGGGCCGCAAGGTGTTCAACACCGAACCAGTGGCCCGCGCGTCAACCTTTATGCAAATTTTCGAACTTGCACAGCAAAGTGGACTCGCGGCTGTTTTGCCCGAAACGCTTGCGCAAAAACACGAAAACTGGGATCCGGTCGGGACCGAAGACGACGTTTTATCCTATGATTTATACGTGCTTTATCATGAAACGCGCAAAGGCGACCCGGTCATTGATGCAACTCTTGAATGGATCAATTACGCCTTTCAAAAGGCCAAAGCCCTGCCCTAGTTTTGTATCTGCATCAGGCAATGCAAAGGCTCCTTTGCAGTTTTAGCGAATTGCGCTGTACGGTTTTGCATGGCCCACTGGACGTATAAAAACAAAACGTCCGAGGCAGACCTTCATGTCAAATGTCCTATTAGCTTGCAGAGCGCTAATCGCTTTATTGCTATTTTATGTTGTTACCTGTTCGATCGTGAACGGGTTTGGTACCAGACTTTCCCTACTCTTTTTTCCGTTCGATATTTCCCACGCAATTTTCGATGCCCTATTGTCAATTTCGGCAATCTGGCTGGTCTTTGGCCTTCATACCCGCATCATGGCCGCATTTTCGGTTGCCTATTTGGGCGTCTACGTCGTGCTGGTGATGTCACAAAACATCGTAGACCCAACAATCGTTTACGCACCTGGCTTGGCCCTATTCCTAGCTACTCCGCTGATGATGTTCGGTGGCGGTGCACATTGCCTGACCAAACGCGGTGCAATGAGCGCATAATCAAGTCCCTAAAATCATGTCCCTGACTGGCCGCCATTGCGCGGCCAATTTTTTATTCTTGTACCCGATAATCGCGATCCACTTTACGCGGTCCCTCTTTTCTTTTGTGCGGCTCAGGGCTATTTCCGCGCTATGACACAGGAACTCCATATCATCGGCGGCGGAATGGCCGGATCAGAGGCTGCTTGGCAAGCTGCGAACGCAGGCGTCAAAGTGGTCATCCACGAAATGCGCCCAAAGGTCGAAACCTTTGCTCACCGTACGGGGAACTTGGGCGAAATGGTGTGTTCGAATTCGTTCCGTTCGGACGATCACGAACAGAACGCCGTGGGATTGCTGCATTGGGAAATGCGTCAGGCAAACGGCCTGATCATGCAGATGGCCCAAAAACACCGCCTGCCCGCTGGCGGCGCGCTGGCCGTTGACCGTGATCCATTTTCCGAAAGCGTCACAGCCGCGCTAATGGCACATGAAAATGTGTCCGTGTCCTACGAAGAAATCACCGAACTGCCGACCGAAGGTCACTGGATCATCGCGACGGGCCCCCTAACCTCCGAAGGATTGGGCCGCGCCATTCAGGCCGAAACAGGTGCAGAGGCATTGGCATTTTTCGACGCCATCGCGCCCATCGTCTATTTCGACAGCGTCAACATGGACAAAGCGTGGATGCAGTCGCGCTATGACAAAGGCGAAACCGAAGAAGAACGCACCGCCTATCTGAACTGTCCAATGACCAAGGACCAGTATGAAGCGTTCATCGACGCTCTGCTGGCCGCTGACAAAACCGAATTCCACGAAGGCGAAACCGCGGGCTATTTCGACGGCTGCCTACCGATCGAAGTCATGGCGGAACGCGGGCGTGAGACGCTGCGCTTTGGTCCGATGAAACCCATTGGCCTGACAAATGCGAATGACCCCGACAACAAACCCTACGCCGTGGTGCAGCTGCGCCGCGATAACGCGCTGGGGACATTGTTCAACATCGTGGGTTTCCAGACCAAGATGAAATACGGCGCACAAAAAGAAGTGTTCCGCATGATCCCTGGTCTAGAGGACGCAGAATTCGCGCGTCTAGGCGGCATTCACCGCAACACATTCATCAATTCGCCGACCCTGTTGGATGCAGAAATGCGCCTGAAATCGCGCCCGAATGTCCGCTTTGCCGGTCAGATTACAGGCGTCGAAGGCTATGTCGAAAGCGCGGCGATGGGCCTGCTGGCGGGTCGCTTGGCCGCCGCCGAAATGCAAGGACGCACAATTGACGGCATCCCGAACACCACCGCTATGGGGGCGCTGATCACGCATATCACGGGCGGCGCGGACGCTAAAACGTTCCAGCCGATGAATGTGAACTTTGGTTTGTTCCCGCCGCTGGACGGTATGCGCGGTGGTCGCAAGGGCCGCAAAGAGCGTTACAAAGGTTACACCGACCGCGCTAAAATTGATTTTCAACAATGGCTTGACGGTCAATCCTAATGTCATACGTGACCCGATTTGCACCCAGCCCGACAGGGCCGCTGCATTTGGGTCACGCCTATTCGGCCATATTAGCCCATGACCGGGCGCTGGAAAACGGCGGCCGGTTTTTGCTGCGGATCGAAGACATTGATCGCGACCGATCCAAACCCGAATGGGAACAGCAAATATATGACGACCTAGAATGGTTAGGCCTGTCGTGGGAAACGCCGGTGATGCGCCAATCGGATCGTTTACCTGAGTACCGTAACGCGCTGAAATCCCTATGGGAACGCGATTTACTATACCCTTGCACGTGTACACGCCGCGATATCATAGACGCTGCATCCGCCCCCCAAGAAGGCGTGCAATACGGGCCTGACGGCATCATTTACCCCGGCACTTGCAGCGTTAAGACTATGATGCCCGGGTCTATGACAGACCTTCCCGAAGGCGTCGCGCTACGACTGCGCATGGCGATGGCGGCAGGCATCGCGGGCACCCCACGCGTTGGCATGGGCCGGGTTCTATCGTTCACGGAAACCGGTGATGGCGAAACAGGTTTGATCGAAAAATCGACCGATCAAATCGCATTAGAAGTTGGCGATATAGTACTGTCTAGAAAAGATTTTCTGGGATCGTATCACTTATCTGTTATGCTGGACGATGCGGCCCAAGGCGTCACCCATGTTGTGCGAGGCCTGGACCTATTTGACGCCACGCAAATCCACGTTCTGCTACAAAATTTGCTGGGCCTACCGACGCCTGAATACCATCATCACCGCCTGATCCGCGATGAAAACGGCAAACGGTTAGCCAAACGTGATGACGCCAAAGCGATCCGTAAATTCCGCGAAGAAGGCGCATCGCCCGCCGATATACGGGCGATGGTCGGTCTTTAGTAGCCGCGCCAGATCCATCCACCGCCAAAGATGCGGCTGCTGTCAGGATCATAGAACACACACGCCTGACCGGGGCTCACGCCCTCTTCTGCGGTTAGCAATTCGACCTCAGCTTCTGTTTCGGAAATCGCGCGCAGGATCGCGGGGGCTGGTGGACGGGTTGAACGGACTTTGACAGCAATTTCGCGTTCAGGCACGTCCATGAAATTATCATCGCCCAGCCAGTTGATTTCGCGTACAGGCACCTTGCGGGTTGCAAGCAATTCCTTGGGTCCGACGACGACCTGACGGTTATCCACGTCCAGTTTTACGACATATAGCGGGTCAGCTAGACCGCCGATCCCCAAACCACGGCGCTGACCGATGGTGTAGTGGATCACGCCGCGGTGGGTGCCCAGAACATTGCCTTCGGTATCAACGATATCACCAGGTTCAGCCGCGCCTGGGCGAAGTTTTTCGATGACTTGGGCGTAGTTGCCGTTTGGCACGAAACAGATGTCTTGGCTATCGGGTTTATCCGCAACGATCAGGCCGTATTTCTGCGCCAGTTTGCGGGTTTCATCCTTGGACGGCAAATGGCCCAGCGGGAAACGTAGGTAATCCAACTGTTCGGGCGTGGTCGAAAACAGGAAATAGCTTTGGTCGCGGTTCGCATCAGCGGCGCAATGCAGTTCGGCACCGTTGTCACCCATCTTGCGCTGAATGTAATGCCCTGTGGCCATGCAATCGGCGTCCAGATCTTTGGCAGTGGCAAGCAAATCCTTGAATTTAACGCGTTCGTTGCAACGGATGCACGGCACAGGGGTTGCGCCCGCCAGATAGCTATCGGCGAATTCGTCGATCACGGCCTCTTGGAAAATGTTTTCATAATCCAAAACGTAATGCGGGAACCCCATTTCTTCGGCGACACGGCGGGCATCGTGGATGTCACGACCTGCGCAACACGCACCTTTTTTCGCCAGCGCCGCGCCGTGGTCATACAGCTGCAGCGTCACGCCGACGACGTCGTACCCCTCTTCGGCCAATTGTGCTGCCACAACGGATGAATCCACACCGCCCGACATGGCGACGACCACGCGGGTTTCTGATGGCGGTTTGGCAAAGCCCAAAGAATTGAGCGGATGTTCGAGTGGCATGACAGCCTCCGGCGAATACTCGGTGAAGTCAGTGGGAATATATGAAAATGCTAACTACTCTCAAGTGCTGGTTTCACCTGTCGTTAAGTTGCGCCCTCACTAATGCCCCCAAAGGACGACACAAATAGGTGAAGTGATGTTTCTCAAGAAAATTGATGGACCGCGCGCGGTTCAATTGCCAGATGGTTCATTCATGACGCGAGCCGATCTGCCCCCTGCCACGACGCGCCGTTGGGTCGCGTCACGCAAGGCTGCAGTTGTTCGCGCTGTCGCTGCAGGCCTGATCACCCGCGAAACGGCGCTGCGTATCTATGACATTTCCCAAGAAGAATTCGACGCATGGGTCAGCGCCGTTGCAAATCATGGTGAAACCGCGCTGCGCACGACTGCAATCCAAAAATATAGACAACCCTGAGGGGAATATGCAGTTATTACAACGCTGGTAATATGTAATTAACCATTCGGTTTCAGAGTTAACGCCAGATAACCTAAGCGGAGACCTGATATGCGTGTGCTATTGGTGGAGGATGACCCCACAACTTCGAAGAGCATCGAAATGATGCTGACCCACGCCAATCTGAACGTGTACGCGACAGATCTGGGCGAAGAAGGCGTCGACCTTGCGAAACTATATGATTACGATCTCATCCTACTGGATTTGAACTTACCCGATATGAACGGGCACGAAGTTCTGCGCCAATTGCGCCTTGCCCGGATCGAAACACCGATTCTTATTTTGTCGGGCGATGATGGCACAGAAAGCAAAATCAAAGGCTTTGGTTTTGGCGCCGATGATTATTTAACCAAACCCTTCCACCGCGAAGAACTGGTTGCACGAATCCATGCGATCATTCGCCGGTCCAAAGGCCACGCTCAATCGGTGATCCGCACAGGTGCGATTTGCGTCAATCTGGATGCCAAAACTGTCGATGTCGGCGGTGTAACCGTGCATTTGACGGGCAAAGAATACCAAATGCTGGAATTGCTGTCCCTTCGCAAAGGCACAACCCTGACCAAGGAAATGTTCCTGAACCATTTGTATGGCGGCATGGATGAACCCGAACTAAAGATCATCGACGTATTCATCTGCAAACTGCGCAAGAAACTGCAAAAGGCGACGGGCGGCGAAAATTATATCGAAACCGTTTGGGGCCGCGGCTATGTCTTGCGCGACCCAGATCCGGCAGAGGTCCATAACGATTTGGCCATTGGTGCATGATTGACCACGCGATCGTCCGGATCACTATGGACGATCGCCCTATGCCCCCCTAGAACAAGGGCAGGCCCAAAGTGGGCCATGACGACCATGGGGGACGCTGTGACGAACGCCAATTTTGCAGATGTATCGGTTAATGATCTAACAATCGAACAGGCAAAGGCCGAGTTAGAACGGCTTGCCCTAGCCATTTCTAGGGCGAACACGGCATACCATACCAACGATGCCCCAGAAATTTCTGACGGCGCCTATGATGGCTTAAAACGCCGCAACCAAGAAATCGAAACTCGCTTTCCTGATCTTAAACGCGCAGATAGCCCCAGCGAACAAGTGGGCGGTGCCGTTGCGGACGGGTTTGGTAAAATCACTCACGCTGTGCGCATGTTGTCGCTATCGAATGCGTTCGAAGATAGCGACGTGACCGACTTTGCGGATCAGGTTCGTAAATATCTGGGCACCAACGAACCGATTTCATTCACCGCAGAACCGAAAATTGACGGCCTGTCCCTATCGTTGCGATACGAAAACGGGATCTTGGTTCAGGCCGCGACACGCGGTGACGGCGAGGTTGGCGAAAACGTCACCGAAAACGCCAAAACCATTGCAGACATCCCGCACAAGATCACGGGAGCACCTGACGTGATCGAAATCCGCGGCGAAGTGTATATGAGCCACGCTGATTTTGCCGCGCTGAATGAACGGCAAGCTGAACGCGGCGGAAAGACATTTGCCAACCCACGTAACGCAGCCGCGGGCAGTCTGCGCCAGTTGGACGCCGAAATTACACGTTCACGCCCGCTAAAATTTTTCGCTTACGCTTGGGGCGAGGTATCGGGCGATATCGCGGACACCCAATGGAACGCGATCCAACGGTTCAAAGACCTAGGGTTTCAAATCAACCCTCTGACCAAATTGTGCGAAACAACCAATGATCTGATTGATCATTACCACATGATCGAAAACCAACGCGCCGATTTGGGATATGATATCGACGGCGTCGTTTACAAAGTGAACGATCTGGGACTGCAGCGCAGATTGGGTTTCCGGTCAACGACACCCCGTTGGGCGATTGCGCATAAATTCCCTGCCGAATTGGCGTGGACCCGACTAGAGGCGATTGAAATTCAAGTCGGCCGGACGGGCGCGTTGTCGCCTGTTGCGCGACTAACCCCTGTGACTGTGGGCGGCGTTGTCGTCTCCAACGCGACTCTGCACAACGAAGATTACATCGCCGGACGCGATAGCAAAGGTAGCCCGATCCGCGATGGCAAAGACATCCGTGTTGGCGACTGGGTCCAAGTTTATCGCGCTGGCGACGTCATTCCAAAGGTCGCCGATGTGGATTTGACCAAACGGAACGACACTGCAGAACCTTATGAATTTCCGCATGTCTGCCCCGAATGCGGATCAGAAGCGATCCGCGAAGAAGGCGACAGCGTGCGGCGCTGCACAGGCGGGCTCGCATGCCCCGCGCAGGCCGTCGAGAAACTCAAACATTTTGTCTCTCGCGGGGCGTTTGATATCGAAGGTCTGGGGACCAAACAGATTGAAATGTTTTACGATGACCCCACGCTGCCCATTCGTGAACCCGCAGATATTTTCACGCTACGTTCGCGTGATGCTCAAAATCTGGCACGGCTAAAAAATCGTGACGGTTTTGGCGAAAAAAGCGCGAACAAGCTATTTGATGCCATTGACGAAAAACGGAAAATAGACTTTGGCCGTTTTCTGTTTGCTTTGGGCATTCGCCACTTGGGCGAAGTTGCTGGCAAAGATTTAGCTCGTCACTTTATCACTTGGCCCGCGCTTGCGGAAACTGCAGATAAAGCCACGATTGCCGCAGAAGCACATGTTGCCGCAGACGCAGCCGAAGCCACCGAACGCGCCAAAGCTATGGCCGAAGGACGCCGCGCAGAGATCAAGAAAACACGCGACAGCGCGTGGGCCGAAGTGGACCCTAGCGCGCTGGCAGCATGGAATGAATTTATCGCAATTGATGGCATTGGGGCCGTTTTGGCGGCATCGCTGATAACAGCGCTGACCCAAACCGAAGAACGTGCAGCCATCGATCGACTGGTGGCTGAGCTGGACATCCAATCGCCGAAAACACAAACCAACGACAGCCCTGTAGCCGGCAAAACCGTCGTCTTTACCGGCACATTAGAAAAAATGACCCGCGCCGAGGCGAAAGCCCGTGCCGAAGCACTGGGGGCGAAAGTAGCCGGTTCGGTCAGCGCCAAAACCGACCTACTGGTTGCAGGACCAGGCGCAGGGTCCAAAGCGAAAAAGGCCGCAGATTTGGGCATTGAAACCATCGACGAAGATGGCTGGATCGCGCTGATTGGGGACGCATGAGCGGCCGGCCGGAGGTTCTGTGGCCCTTATTCGGCGACCTGACCAGCCTAGATGGCGTCGGGCCGAAAACGGCTGCCAATCTGGAACATATCGGTATCGAAAAACCACGTGATGTGCTGTTTACGCTGCCGCATTCGGGTGTAGATCGCCGTCGTCGCGGCTCCATATTGGATGTTGTCGCGCCCGCTGTCGTCACGGTCGAGGTTGAGGTCATCGGACACACGCCCAACCGCCAGCGCGGACGCCCCTATCGCGTTACGGTTCAAGATAATCAAACAACGTTCCAGATCGTCTTTTTCCACGCGCGCGGTGATTATCTAAACAAGGTTCTGCCGATTGGTGCACGGCGCGTCGTTTCGGGGAAAATCGAATTGTTCGACGGGGTCGGGCAAATGGTTCATCCTGATCACATTCTACCGATTGAAGACGGCGAAGATATCCCCGCCTTTGAACCCGTTTACCCCCTGACATCGGGCGTCACCCAAAAAGTGATGTGGCGCGCGACGCGCTCGGCCATGGGGCTTGGACCTGATTTGGACGAATGGATTGATCCCAGCCAGATCGCGAAAGAGGAATGGCCCAGTTGGAAAGACGCCGTTACAATCGCACATAACCCACAGTCGACAACCGATTTGTCGCCGTTTGACACGGCCCGCCAGCGGCTGGCCTATGATGAATTTTTAGCGCACCAGATTACATTGGCTTTGGCGCGAGCGCAGGTTCGTAAATCCAAAGGGTTAGCAAACAAAGGCACAGGTGCGTTACAGGGCAAGGTCCTGAAATCGCTTCCTTATTCACCTACGAATGCGCAAAGCCGTGCAATCGCGGAAATCACGGCAGACATGGCTGGTGATCACCGTATGAACCGTCTGTTGCAGGGGGACGTTGGTGCGGGGAAAACTCTGGTCGCGTTAATGGCGTTGCTAAACGCGGTAGAAGCAGGCGGCCAAGGCGTTATGATGGCCCCGACCGAAATCCTTGCGCGCCAGCATTTAGAAGGTTTGCAACCGTTGGTCGCAGCGGCGGGCGTCCGGTTAGAGTTGCTGACAGGCCGCGATAAATCAGCCGCTCGCCGCGAAAAATTAGCCGCGTTGGCATCGGGCGAAATTCAGATCTTGGTCGGAACGCATGCCGTGTTCCAAAAGGATGTGGAATTTCACGATCTGCGATTGGCGATTATCGACGAACAGCACCGTTTTGGTGTTGCTCAAAGGATGGAGCTGGGCGCCAAAGGCCGCGCCGTTGATGTTTTGGTCATGACAGCAACGCCCATCCCACGCAGCCTGGCTTTGGCGCAATATGGCGATATGGACGTTTCCATTCTGGACGAAAAACCACCCGGTCGGACCCCGGTCAAAACCGCATTGATCAGCACCGAACGCATGGACGATGTCGTGGCGCGGCTGCACGCAGCCGTGGCAGAAGGCCGTCAGGCCTATTGGGTCTGCCCTTTGGTGGAAGAAAGCGAAGTCAGCGACATGACCGCCGCCGAGGAACGTTTCAAGCGTCTACGCGCAGCCTTGGGCGATGATAAAGTCGGGTTGGTCCATGGACAGATGCCGCCAGCGGACAAAGACGCCGCCATGGCCAAGTTCGTAGCAGGCGAAACGGCTGTACTCGTCGCAACAACTGTGATCGAGGTGGGTGTCAACGTCCCTAACGCATCAATCATGGTCATCGAAAGGGCCGAAAATTTCGGTCTGGCACAATTACACCAGCTCCGTGGACGGGTCGGACGTGGTTCTGCCGCATCCACCTGTTTGCTGATGTATCAACCGCCCCTAACCGAAGGCGGCAAGCGCAGATTGGAAATCCTGCGCGAAACCGAAGACGGGTTCCGCATTTCCGAAGAAGATCTAGCTATGCGCGGCGCGGGCGACATGATCGGCACCGCACAGTCCGGCCTACCCCGTTTCAGAATCGCTGATTTGGAACGGCAGACAGGGCTGATGCAAACGGCGCAATCCGACGCCAGAAAGCTATTGAATGACGATCCGACCCTGACCTCTGCCCGCGGAAAAGCCGCGCGGCATCTGCTTTGGTTAATGGAACAGGACAAAGCTATTCGTTTAATTTCAGTGGGTTAACCCAAAACGTTCTAAAATGTTCACAAATGTTCTCAAAAAGTTCTTGAACGACTCATTAACGTATGAGAACAAATTAGCAACGAAGGTTAACAAGAGCTGGAACACATTATGGCGAAAGACATCAAAGCAGTGCTGACACGATCCCCTGCCTCTGTCCTGTCGGACCTAGTTGGCGCAGCGTCGATCGTTGTGATTTTCTACGTGAGCTTATCCCTGCCCGCGATCCTGTAACCCTTGCCCTCGTGATTTGTGCCACTGGGATTTAGCAGCGTCACCTGTCCCAACTATGACGCCGCCCCTGTTACTGCCTGACAGAAAACGGATCCCTGCCTATCCCCGTTTTTCCAGTGGGTCCCACATAAATCGCGTTTTTCCCGCCGCCATCCTGTCCCGGATGCGCGGCGGTTTCTTTTAGATTTTATAGGCCAACCGCAGACCGCCCCAATGGCGGCCATTAACGTGGATTGGCGCGGACAAATCTTTCATCATCACGAAATTGCCGCCGCCCATATCGCGGCGATAGACCTGCATCAGGAACGACTCGGTGCTTTGGCCTGCTTTTAAACCAACGCGGTCATCAAATACGCGCCTGTTGCGGCTGTTGGCCATGTTCCACACTGGGTCTGCGCCCTGAGGATGCGAAAATTTCATGTTGTGAGTCGGCAGATACCCGTTCACGTCTACTGCGGCACAGAACACAACGCGCGGATCTAGCTGCAGCGCTGGTTCCTGAAGCCGCGGCAAGACACCATCGGTAAATCGGGTAAAGCGCGCCAAAACTTGCTGCGGGTCAGTGTTTGGAATGGGCGTGTAGGTGTAGTCAAACAGTTCCACCTCGGAAATTTGCCCGTGGCTCACGGCCTGTTCAAATTCGCGACCAATCGCAGCGGCCGTTTCGGTCACATAGTCGATGAACCGTTTATCTTCGGACGCACCGCCCCCTAGAATGCTTTGCCGAACGACTGTTTCACTATCATCAACCAACGCATGAATACGGTCGCGCGATTTCAGAACACCTTTGCCGGTTTCGTCGGCATAGCCCGCGATTGTATCAAAAACTGGACCAAAGCTTTCGACGGCGGTCGATATACGATCTGCATGCTGACGCATTGAAACGGTCGTGGAGACGGTCGATTGCAACTGGTTTTCCATGTCTGCCATTTTATCGTTCGTTTGGCTGACCTCACTGATGACCTTTGCAGCGACACCCTGAATACCTGACGCCTCTTCGCGCAGTTCAGAAAAGTTTTTCGCGAGGCTTTCGACGCCTTCACTGACGGCCTCTGCTGCCTCGCCTGTGTTGCGCGACAAATCATTGATCGCCTCGGCCACCACAGCGAACCCGCGCCCGTGTGTGCCCGCGCGGACGGCTTCGATTTTCGCGTTGATGGCCAGAATATTGACCTGACGCGCGATCGACGAAATCTCTTCGTTAAGGCGTTCGACATTTTTTAGGGTTTCAACAACCGCACCGATCCGGTTTTCGACCGATTGCACCCAATTCGCCATTTGTTTGCTGGATTCGCTGCTAGAATGGAAAACTTCGATGCTTTCATTCAGCGCCGTTAGATTGTTTTCAGATGCGTCCGTCACGATCGCAATCGAATCCTGTACTGCGCGATTTGCATCAACGATGTCATCAACGCGCTGGCGAAGGCCCGACATTTCAGAGGTCTGTTTATCGGCCTGTTCCCCGACAACATCCAAAAAACCAGCGACATCGACGATATCCGACGCCATTTTTGTGCTGATCGTCGTAATGTCGTTCAGTACAGACGGTGCATTTACAGCGCCCGCAGCAGGTTCCCCATTTTCCCAAGGGGTTTTGGTTACGATCGTCATACGTCCTCCTCGCCTGCGAAACGCAGGGGTGATAACCACAGACGACCAACCGTTCCTCTAGGCGCTAGCCTCGGCCATTGCCTCTGCCAAGGCATCGAACACTAACATGATCGACGCATGGCGGTTTTTATATTCACGGGCGGGGATCAATACCTCTAACCCGTCAAAGGGTGGCGCTGGCGCCGGCCCTTCGTCCTTTAGCATTGCGCGGAGCTCATCCCGCGCTTTTGCGATCTCCTCTGCATTGCGTCCAATCACGGTCCCACCCATGATTGCAGCGGATGCTTGACCCAATGCACATGCTTTAACGTCCTGTCCGTAGTTTGTTATAACGCCATCACGCATTTTTATGTCCACTGTCACCGTAGACCCGCACAAAGGCGCACGTTTTTTTACGGTCGCATCAGGGTTTTCCAAACGGTCCGTCAGCGGCATATCGGCAGTCAGCGCCAAAATGCGGTTTGAATACAGTTTTACCAGATCAGCGGTGTCAGACACTTGGCGTTCCTTTCGGCGGCGTTCTGTCATACATAGGCCGCGAGCGTTTATGACAACAGGCCAAAACAATGAAATTTGATCCCGCCCAATTAAAATACGACGACCGTGGTTTGATCCCCGCCATTGCCCAAGACGCCGACACGGGCGAAGTTCTGATGATGGCTTGGATGAACGCAGATGCGGTTCAGCGCACATTGGACAGCGGCAAGGTCACCTATTGGTCGCGTTCGCGCCAATCGTTCTGGGTCAAAGGCGAAACATCGGGCCACACGCAGGAATTGGTGGATTTCACATTCGACTGCGATTCCGACTGCATTCTGGTCAAGGTTCGTCAGGTCGGCCCCGCGTGCCACACCAACCGCCGATCGTGTTTTTACACCGCAGTTCGGGATGGCGAATTGGTCGAACTGTCGAAACCGATGGTCTAAAGACGATCCAACACCGCACGGGCGGCCCGCAGGCCTGGTGCCTCGCCGCCCTTGCCCAGGCGTTCCATTGTCAGGTTCAACGCCTCTAGCTGGCGTTCAGGATGATCCAGCACGTCTAAAATCGCGGGCGTCATTTTGTCGGGCAGGCAATCGGGGCCCAAAAATTCGGGCACAACGCGCGTGTCAGACACCAGATTGACCAAAGTCACTGTGTCGATCAGCGCCATCCGTTTCATGATCTGCCATGTGATCCATGTGAAATCATAGGCAATCACCATCGGTGTCTGCGCTGCGGCCAATTCTAATGACACAGTCCCAGACGCGGCCAAGGCCACATCAGCCGCACGAAACGCAGCGAGTTTATCCATGGGTCCTGCAGTCGCAGGATCTATCAGGATCGGGTCAAACGACCACTGGGCTGTTTTTTCTTTGACCAGGTCCACCACAGACGCCGCGCAGGGCAAAACTACCCGTGCGTCAGGTCGCGCCTGCAGAACGCCAGCCAGCGCTGCACCAAACCGATCAGACAGTCGATTTACCTCGCCTTTGCGCGATCCAGGCAAAGCGAGGATCAACGGCGCATCATCAATGCCATAGGCCGCGCGAAAGGCTGCTGCTTCCTCTGCGGTCGCCTGACGTTCGCCGACAACGGGATGTCCGACAAAATCACAGTCCATTCCATGTGCCGTCATCAATGGCGGCTCAAACGGCAGCAGCGCCAGCACGTGGTCAATCATATGCGCCATGCGTTCCGCGCGCTTTGGGCGCCAAGCCCAAACCGATGGCGCCACATAGTGAATAGTGCGAATATTGGTCAGATCCTTGACCAATTTTGCAACGCGCAGCGAAAAATCGGGGGCATCAATCGTGATAACAACATCAGGTTTTTCCGCGGCGATGAATCCAGCTGTCTGCCCAATTCGACGTTTCAAGTGAAAATACTTCGGTAGGATTTCGGCCAGCCCCATGATCGACAGTTCCTCCATCGGGAATAGGCTGTCCAACCCATGCGATTGCATAATCGGGCCGCCCACCCCGATGAATTCGACGTCAGGCCGCAATTCACGCAGCCCCGCCATCAACGCGCCGCCCAAACGATCGCCCGAAGGTTCGCCAGCTAGAACAAAGATTTTCATGTGCGGGGCCTTACCCATAAAAACATGCCCTGAGCATCCAGAATGCCGCGTACGGGTGGCAGGTCTAATACCATCACGCCATCCGCTTCGATCACAATGCCGGCCAGTCCCGCTTCGGCCGCGCGCATGGCTGTTTTAGGGCCAATGACGGGCAAATCTGCGCGGCGATCCTGATTAGGTTTTGGCGCTTTGAATAGGATACCGTTTTCGGCAGGCAGATGGGCGTCACCTTTGCCTTTGATGTAATCCAAAACACCGCCGACAAACCATTCAAATGCGCTTTCGGGCGTGTCAGACGGGTCCGCACATACAGAAGCGATCATCGCGTCGGTGCCGTCGACACCTTCTTCGACGATCAACTTACGGCCCTGAATGATACAGGCCTGACCGCTGTCTTTGCGGCCCATTTCAACGATGATCTGGTCACCGACTTCAGCGTCAGCGATATGCTGATCTGTTGGTCCATGGCGCGTTAACACGCCATGAGGCGGGATCAGGCTAGGTGCGATGTCGTGGGCAGCAACCACCGAAATCCCTGCGTTTTCAAACAGTTCAAAAACGATCCGCAACGCACCATCATCGCCCTTTGATAGGGCTGCCATAATTGCAGGCACCAAAGGTTTCGTCAGGTCATCGATCAATGTCGGATCTACGCCAGGACGGCGGATAGTGCCCGCCATACAGACCTGTTCCACGCCCTTATCACGTAGAGTCTGGATCAAAGTGCCCAAGGTTTCCAACCGAAACTGCAAACGTGGAAAGTCGTCTGGCAGATCAGGCGTAAACCCTAATAATTCGCAGACAATTAGGTCGCGGGCGGGCAGCTCCGCGACCAATGCTTTGGGCAAGTCACCCGTGCCTGCGATCAGAGCAATCATCAGGACGGCGTCAGAAAACTACGGTCGCTATCGCCTAGGATAAAATCGACCATTTCGCGCACATAGTCGCTGTCAGTTTCTTCGTTCAGACGGCGGGCGCGATCCAGAAACGCGCCTTCACCATCCTTGAGCGTTTGAAACGCAGCCCGCATGGCGGTGATGTCCGCACGGTCCACGCCGCGGCGTTTTAGACCGACCAAGTTCAGACCGTCCAATTTGCCGCGCGCGCCCTGCACCAAGGCATAAGGGATCACGTCATTCGTCACCATCGTCAGCGCACCAATGATCGCACCGCGACCGATGCGAACGAATTGGTGAATACCACACAGACCGCCCACGATAACGTCGTCTTCGATAATGACGTGCCCCGCGACGGCAGTGCTGTTCACGATAATCACGCGATCGCCCAGATGGGCGTCATGGGCCACGTGGCACCCTGCCATCAGCAGACAATCATCGCCAATCTTGGTCACGCTACCGCCGCCTGCTGTGCCGGTATTCACCGTCACATGTTCGCGGATCCGGTTGCGTTTGCCGATGACCAAAGACGTCTTTTCACCGCCGAATTTCAAATCCTGCGGGATTTCACCGATTACAGCAAAAGAAAAGACGGTCGTTTCATCGTCAATAGTCGTATCGCCATTAACGACCACGTGGGATTTCAACACAACCCCACGGCCTAGTTTCACCTCTGGGCCTACAATACAAAAAGGCCCAATGACGCAGTCGGGTCCGATGACTGCGCCGTCTTCGATGATGGCACTGGGGTGAATGTTTGCGGTCATTCGGATTTGCTCATGTCCATCATTGCTGTGAATTCAGCTTCGGCAGCCATTTCGCCATCAACGGTTGCAACGCCTTTGAATTTCCAAACCTTGGCACCTGGTTTACCGCGGGTCGTTTCAACCTGCATTTCCAGAACGTCGCCCGGTTTGACCATACGGCGGAATTTCACGCCGTCGATCGCCATGAAATAGACCTGAAGGTTCTTGTCTTCCATGCCCATGCCTGCGCCAACCATAACACCTGCAGTTTGTGCCATCGCTTCGATGATCAGAACGCCAGGCATCACAGGGTTGCCAGGGAAATGGCCTGTGAAATGCGGTTCATTCATCGTGACGTTTTTGATGCCTTTGCCGGACTGTGTGCCGTTGATGTCGACGACTTTGTCCACCAACAAGAACGGATAGCGGTGGGGGATAATACGCTGGATCAGATCAATGTCGGCGATGGTTACAGCTTCGGTCATTCTATAGTCCTTTAATGCGGCCTTTGGTGGTGACTAACAATTCAATGCCCAGTGGGCAAGATAGGGTCATTCACCAGACGTTTCAGTTCCGTCACCTAATTGCGCGTCTACTGTCGCAATGGCGATATCGGTAATATCAATTGCCCCGAAATACAGGATCACATCGCGCCGCCCCATCAAGACCGTCGCACCACGTTCACGCATGATCTGTCCCAAAATGGGGCGCACATCATCGTCAAAGGCACGGCGCAGGGCGTCTAGCTCGGCCTGAATGTCAGCCTCTTTCGCATCTTGCGCCTGACGGATTGCGACCACCTTTTCGTCAAAGGCATCTGCCTCTGCACGAAAGGCTTCGGGGGTCATGGTGGCGCGCCGCGCTGCGATGCTTTGCTCTTCTTCAATCAGAGCGTCAGCAATCTGGCGGTTTTCTTCATTTTGGGCTTCGGTTTTGACCTGTACTTCGGCGATGATGCGCTGCCCATATGCTGTGCCCGAAAACACCTGCTCTGTGTCGATGATCAACACCGAAGACGGCAACTGTACGGGTTGGGTTTGCGCAGATACATGCCCTGCCCCAATGGCAAGGCATGCACCCAAAATCAATGCACGAAAGCCCCGCATCAGAAGCTGGTCGAGATCGTCACATCAAAGCCTTTGGTTTCGTCAAATTCCTGAACGTCCAAAGCTTCGGTAAAGTTGAAACGCAGCGGCCCGATTGGCGTATCCCAAAAGATCGATACACCCGCAATCGTACGCGGTGTGAAATCACAATAGTAATAATTCGCACCCGAACAATCAAAGCCTGGATCCCACAGCGATCCGTAATCGACAAACGCACCACCCGAAATGCCGTATTCTTCTGGCAAGCCAAGTGGGAATTCAGCCTCTAGACGGGCAACGGCGTATGCGTTGCCACCCAAGCTATCGTTTACCGTCGTCGCACCGCTATCGTCGTAATAACGGGGGCCCATACCATACAGGCTAAAGCCGCGCATCTGGCTGCCACGCAAGAAGAACCGGTCGACAATGGAACTGTCGCCTTTGTTGTAGTGTAGATAACCACCTTCGACCGTCGCCGTCAGCGTCAGTGCGTCGTTCAGGACCGATGTCGTTGCACCCGCGCTGGCAGTTGTTTTAACGAACTGAGTATCGCCAAAACCAAACTCTTGACCAAACCGTAGTTTATACCCTGTTTCTTCGTCTAGACCGTCACGGCGGCTGTCGAAGGAATAGGTGTAGCCTACGGATTGCGTCCAACGTCCGTCTTCTTCGCTATCGGCAAAGGTTTCAGGAGCGACTTCGCCATTCACAGCATTGGTAATGTCGCTGTAACGCGTTTGCACATAGGTCTGCAAATTGCCGCGTTCGCTAACAGCAAAGCCCAGTGACGGTTTGAACGTAAAGGTTTCGGTATCGTAATCCGCACCTTCGTTGTTGGTAATCACATAGTTGGTATCCAAACCAAAGCGCAGGTTACGGCCCAACAGGTAAGGTTCAGCAAAGCTAAGCTGGAAATATTTATTGCTTTCCGCGGTCGAGAAAGACAGGTTCAGCGACTGGCCACGGCCCAAGAAATTGGACTGGCGGAAAGAGGCAAGCAAACCAAAACCATCATCAGTGTTGTAGTTTGCACCGAACGACAGCGATCCGGTGGGCGCTTCGACAACGTCAACATCCACAACCACCTGATCAGGTGCTGAACCTTGGCGGGTATTCACAGCCGCATTAGCAAAGAAGCCCAGCGAACGGATACGTTCGGCCGCCTGACGGATGGCGCGCGGGTTGAATGGGTCACCTTCGACAACGCGGAACTGTTGACGCACAACGCGGTCTAATGTGGTGTTGTTACCTTCGATATCGATGCGTTCCACAAAAATGCGTTCGCCACGTACCAGCGCAAAGGTCAGATCGAGCGTTTGGTTCGCCTCGTTGCGGACGATGCGTGGTTCAACCTGAACAAACTGCATCCCCAGACGGGTTGCCAAATCCTCTAGTCGGGAAATGTCGTTTTCGATGCTGACAGGCGAATAGGTATCACCATTGCGGGTACGGATAACATCGTTGAACGCTGCCAGATCAACCACATCGTTCAATTCAGATGTGACCGAAACACCACCAATGGAATAGCGCTGACCTTCTTCGACGTTATAGGTGACAACGAATGCGTCACGTTCACTTGTCAGCTGAACCGCTACGTCTTGTACGATAAAATCAGGGAAACCGCGGGATTGATAAAAATCCGTCAGAACCTGTTTGTCGAATTCCAAACGTTCGGGCGAATAGGTGTCACGACCGATAAAGGTACGCAGCGCACCCGCCTGTTTGGTGGTCAAAACGTTCCGCAAACGACGATCCGAAAAGGTACGGTTGCCAGCAAAACCGATGCGTTCGATTTCGGTGACGCCGTTTTCCGAAATTTCAAATACAAGGTTAACGCGGTTATCGGGCAGACGAATGATACGCGGGGTGACAACTGCGTTGATACGGCCAGACGCGGCATAGGCAGCGGTGATATCGGCAACGTCTTGTTCTACGTCGGTCGGGCTATAAATACGGCGCTCGGTCGATCGGATGGTCGCAAACAAATCATCATCTTTTAGACGCGAGTTACCTTCGAAATTGATGCGAAAAACGGTTGGAAATTCCGTAACGCGGATCACCAATTGGCTACCTTGCGGAATGATCTCTACGTTTTCAAACAGGCCCGTTGCGCGAATACGCTGCCCTGCGTCGTTCAATTGGGCGGCGGTGACAGCTTCGCCTTGGGCCACGCCCAAATAGCTTAGGATCGTTTCGTCTTCGATACGGGCATTCCCTTCGATCGAAACGGAATTGAAGGCAAAGTTTTGCGCCAGCGACGGTAGCGGCTGAACCGTCAGTGCGGCGATCCCCGCAACCGCGGTCATTTTCAAAATCGCTTTGCCCGAAGGCATTTTGTCAAACAAAGTATTCAGGCGCATTAATCCAACCAATTCAGACGTCCCCATTGGGAACTTGCCTAAACACAATAATGCGCGTTGTCAAAAACAAGAACGCACCCATTTAGGGTGCGTGCGTCGGTTTGCCGATAGATGTGGCGAAAAACCCGTTACAGGACGATCTGAGTGACCACAGACCCAAGCCATAGTGCCCCGCCAATCGCAGCGACATACATGATGCGGTCCCAGTTCAAATTGATCAGCAAAGACAGACTTTGATATCCAGCAGAAATCGTTTGCATGATGCACTCCCTAATCTGGGTCCAAATGTGCCGCGCAATTGTGGCAACATCTGGGCAGCATCAGGGAATGTCAGGGGCAAAGGAACAGATCGTTCATCAGCCCGAACAGCGTCATGGTCAGGATCAACGACAAACCAATCGCGATCAAAATACGCATCGCGCCATCGCTGGGTTTGCGACCTGTGATCGCCTCGTAGGCGTGGAACACCAAATGGCCGCCATCCAAAACAGGGATCGGGAATAGGTTCAGCAATCCAACGGCCGCGGACAAGAACCCGATAAAGCTGATGAAATCAGTTAGCCCCGCCGCAGCCATCGCACCCGACGCCTGCGCGATGCCCACAGGGCTGGACAGGTTACAGGTGGAAATCTGGCCCGCGATCATGTGGTAGATCGCAGATACGGATGTTTCCAAAACGTACCACAGCTGCGCAAATGCGTCGCTGATCGCTTCGAAAATCGATGGGGTCACGGTTTCGGGATCAAAGAAAATGCCGCCCGATACGCCAATCAACCAGCGGGTTTCAAATCCACCATCGGCAGTTGGCAAATCTGTACGGCGGGGGGTGACTTCCAACTGAACGATTTCGCCGTTCCGCCAGATATCCAACGCCAGCGTATCACCGTTTGATGCGCTTACGATGTCCACCATTTGCGGAAATGCATACACATTCTGACCATTGATCGCGGTGATCACGTCTCCTTCTTGCACGCCCGCTTTATCGGCGGCGCTATCATGAGTGACGGACAGAACGGCGGTCGTGTTCGGATAAGGCCCCTGCACCTGCATTTGAACGTCAGCGCGCACAACCGTGTAGGTCAGCGATTGCTGGATGGGCAGTTGATCCAATGCCGCCGCAAATTGCGCCACAGAGCGTGCGTCGATATCTTCTACCGCGATGATCTGATCGCCGACTTCCAATTCCTGCACATAAGATGGCGGCAGGTCAGGAACGCTGCGCAATGTCAAAGGGTCGGTCGCTTTACCCGCCCATAGACCAAGGCCGGTGAAAATCACCAAAGTCAGGATGAAATTGAAAAATGGTCCAGCGGCCACAGTTGCCGCGCGTGCCCAAACGGGTGCGCCCAGCATCGTGTTGCGCCCACCAGCGGTGCCGCCCACCGATGCAGCATTGGCATCGCCCAGAAATTTGACGTAGCCGCCCAACGGGATCGCAGCGATCTGCCAACGGGTGCCGCGTTTATCGGTTCGCGAAATCAGTACAGGACCAAAGCCCAGCGAAAACACCTCGGCGCCGATTCCGCACCAACGCCCGACGATGTAATGCCCGTATTCATGGATCGCGACGATGATCGACAGGGCGATCACGAATGCCAGAATGGTGAAACCTGCGCTGCCGAAAAAGGGCAAAAATTCTGACATCTTAGACCACTGCCTTCATTATTTCTGTCGCTTTGGCGCGCGCTTCTGCGTCCGCTGCCATGATGGTATCCAAATCCGCAGGCGCATTACGCCCGTCTGTTCCGATATCGACACGGTCCAGCGTTTTTTCAACAACCCGCGCCATATCCAAAAAACCGATCTGGCTATCAATAAACCCGTCAAGCGCGCGTTCTTTGGCGGCGTTGAATACCGCACCAGACAAACCACCTGTTTCCATCACGCGCCACGCTAACGGCAGCGCAGGGTAACGGTCTGCGTCCGGCGCACGGAACGTCATCTGACTGATTTTGCTGAAATCCAAACGGTCGACAGGCAGGTGTTTGCGATCGGGCCAATGCAGCGCATAGCCAATCGCGTGCCGCATGTCAGGCGCACCAACATGAGCCATCAGCGCGCCGTCGTGAAAACCAACCATCGCGTGGATCAGGCTTTCGGGGTGAATGACAACTTCGATCTGCGAAGGGATGAAGCCAAAGAATTCTTTTGCCTCAATAACTTCCAACGCTTTATTAAACATCGACGCACTATCAATGGTAATCCGTTGGCCCATGTCCCAATTGGGGTGCGCACTAGCTTGTTCAACCGTTGCCCCTGCCAGATCGGCCAACGGCCAATCACGGAACGCCCCGCCTGATGCTGTGATAATCACGCGTTCAACGGCAGCTTGATCTTCGCCTACAAGGCCCTGAAAAACGGCAGAGTGTTCACTGTCGACGGGTAGGATTGTAGCGTTATGATCGCGCGCTGTTTGCATCAGCAGCGGACCAGCGGTGACCAAAGATTCTTTGTTTGCCAGCGCCAAGGTCGCACCCTGTTTCAGCGCGTTCAAACCAGGGGTCAGACCTGCCGCACCAACAATCGATGACATCACCCAATCAACAGGACGATCTGCGGCATCAATGACAGCCTGCGTACCTGCGGCACATTCAATGCCAGTGCCCGCTAATGCATCGCGCAATGCGGGCAGTTCATCATCGTAACAAGTAACGGCGATCTGCGCATTTAGACATTTCGCATCATCGGCCAGCTGCGCGATATTGCGACCACCGGTCAACGCCACAACGTCGTAATTCGCCTGATCGCGTTTAATCAGGTCAATCGTGCTTTGGCCAATGCTGCCAGTCGCGCCGAAAATCGAAATCCGTTTCATCAGTGCCCTTTGGCCGATACGAACGGCGCAACGGCCGCCAAAAATCCGCCCATGATGATAGCTGCAAACATCAACGCGTCAAAGCGGTCCAAAAGCCCACCATGACCAGGGATTAGGTTAGAGCTGTCTTTGACCCCTGCCCGACGCTTTAGCGCACTTTCCACGATGTCACCCATCTGGCCGGCAAAGGCCATAAAGACCGACGTGATCGCTAGCGCCAATGCGTTATCTACGCCGCCTTTGGCAAACCAAAACCCGATAAGGGCTGCACCGATCCAACCTGCGACTGTGCCGCTCCATGTCTTTTTGGGGCTGATCGCTGGCCAAAATTTCGGCCCGCCCAGCGTGCGACCCGCAAAATAGCCCAAAACGTCCGATGCGACGACAACACAAATCAGCCAAACCGAATAGGCGAATGACACTTCGCGAAGGAACCACATGGTGCCCCAAGCGACCATCACCAGCAAAGCATATAGCGACAGCCAAACACGATCGCGCGTTGCGTTAAGGTAAACCGCGGCAGCAACCGCGATAAAAACCAGACCTTCGGCGGACATCGGCAGCACGATTGCCGCGAAAACAGCAACGCCAGCTATGACGCCCAAGATTTTGTTTTGGTTTGTTTTTTCTGGCGCTGCCATGCGGGACGTTTCCCACACCATCAGACCTGCACAGATGGCAATGAACAGCAAAAAGACCAAGCCGCCCAGCACGAACGCTGTGCCGCCAATCGCCGCAAGCGCCAAACCCGATACCACGCGCGGCCCAAGGTCACGCCATTTGTCTTTAATCTTTTCGCGCACGTTATGCTTTCACTCCGCCAAAGCGGCGGTCACGTGTTCCGTATTTTCCGACCACCTTGCCGAATTCTTCGGCGGTGAAATCAGGCCATAGCGTATCTACAAATTCGTATTCGGAATAAGCCGACTGCCACAGCAGGAAATTAGAAATGCGGGCCTCGCCGCTGGTGCGGATCACTAGATCGGGGTCAGGCAACACATGGGTGTCTAAGAATTTGGACAGGGTTTCCGCATCCACATCTTCGTGACGCAGACGGCCCTGCTCAACCTCATAGGCCATACGTTTTGCCGCGCGGGTGACCTCATCACGACCACCATAGTTGATCGCGATGGTCAGGTGACATTTGTCATTGCCCGACGTCAGCAGTTCCAGATCATCCATCAGACACACCAGTTTGTCGTCTAATTTGATCCGGTCACCAATGAAACGCACGCGAACGCCTGCTTTGTGCAGGTCGTGCGCCTCTTTCTGGATGTAACGACGGAACAACGTCATCAGACCAGCAACTTCGGTCTGGGTCCGTTTCCAGTTTTCCGTGGAAAAGGCAAAAATCGTCAGATATTTCACCCCGTTTTCGGGGCAAGCCTCAACGATTTCGCGGACACGGCGGGCACCCGCCTGATGGCCGAACAAACGCGGGCGACCGCGTTTCTGGGCCCAGCGGCCATTCCCATCCATGATGATGGCCACATGTCTGGGGCCAGAGGGCGCGTCTTCAGATTTTTTGTCAGTCATACACGCCCCCAATGGCAATACTCGGTACTTAGACCTGCATGATTTCAGCTTGTTTTGTCTCAAGCTGATCATCGATCTTTTTAATAAATTGGTCGGTCAGCAATTGAACTTCGCCTTCCCAGAATTTTTGATCGTCTTCGGACAGGCCGTCACCTTTGGCTTTTTTCACCTGATCCATGCCGTCGCGGCGCAAGTTGCGGATCGCAACGCGGGCGTGTTCCGCGTATTGGCCAGCTACTTTGCCCAGTTCGCGGCGGCGCTCTTCGTTCAGCTCCGGGATCGGCAGCATGATAATTGTGCCGTTCAGCTGTGGGTTAATACCCAGACCGGATTCGCGGATCGCTTTTTCCACTTTGCCGACCATGCTTTTGTCCCACACGTTTACGGTAACCATGCGCGGCTCAGGCACGTTAACAGTGCCGACTTGGTTCAGTGGGGTTGGTTGGCCATATGCATCAACCATGATCGGATCCAGCATAGAGGCAGAGCCACGGCCGGTCCGCAAAGATGCGAATTCAGAGCGTAGTGCGGCAATTGCGCCTTCCATACGGCGTGTCAGGTCGTCGGTATCCAGTTCGAATTCATCGGACATGTGTCAGTCTCGTCGCTTGCAAGTTTGGATGACTACTTAAGCCATGGCGCCCAGCGCCACAACTCATGTTTGGTCGAATGCGCAAAGCTGTGCCTTTTCAGGCCCAGCCCATACGTTAGGTGTGAACGGTGGTGTAGGTGCCTTGACCGGCCATGACGCCCTTGAAACCGCCGGGATCATTCAGGTTGAACACAATCAGCGGCATTTTGTTATCACGGCACAATGCAATCGCGGATGCATCGGCGACTTTGAGGTTCGCGCGCAGCACTTCGTCATAGGAAATGTCTTCATAGCGTTTTGCGTCTGGGTTGGTTTTCGGATCGCTGTCGTAGATGCCATCAACTTGTTTGCCCATAAAGATCGCTTCGCATTGCATTTCGGTCGCACGCAGCGCAGCAGCGGTGTCGGTAGTGAAATACGGGTTACCCGTACCCGCCGCAAAGATACAAACGCGTTTCTTTTCCAAATGGCGTACAGCGCGGCGGCGGATGTATGGTTCACAAACCTGATCCATTGGGATCGCCGAAATAACGCGGGTGTAAACGCCCAGCGATTCCAACGCGCCCTGCATAGCCAGCGCATTCATCACTGTCGCCAACATACCCATGTAGTCGGCAGTGGTACGTTCCATACCCTGCGCCGATCCGGACAGACCGCGGAAAATGTTGCCGCCACCGATCACCAGACAGATTTCAACGCCCATGTCGTGAACAGCTTTCACCTCTTTGGCGATACGTTCAACGGTGGGCGGATGCAGACCGAATTGGGTGTCACCCATCAGCGCCTCGCCTGATATCTTGAGCATGACCCGGTTAAACTTTACGTCTTTGGTCTCGCTCATGGGGGCGTCCTCGCATTGGTCTGTAAATTTCCGAGAAAATGCGCCAAAAGGGGCAAATGTGCAATGGTGGGAAACCGGAATTTTTGCCCCAAGACGCAAAAAGAAAGAAAGCAACTGTGATCGATTTTAGCGCTATCCCTGATGACCGCCCTGTATTGATCGCTGGCCCCACAGCGTCCGGCAAATCGGAATTGGCTTTGCAAATCGCCGAGGCGCGGGGCGGCATAATCGTCAATGCGGACGCGCTACAGGTGTTTGACGGATGGCGAATCTTAACCGCCCGCCCCGATGATCATGACCTAGGACGCGCAGATCATGCGTTATACGGACATGTGCCATATGATGCATATTATTCCACTGGGAACTGGCTGCGCGATGTTGCGCCCTACCTCACGGGTGCCCAGCGCCCGATCATTGTTGGCGGCACGGGATTGTATTTCAAAGCGTTGACCGAAGGGTTGGCTGACATTCCTTTGACCCCGCCAGAAATCCGCGAAGAAGCCGATCAGATAGAGCTGGACCATCTGTTAGAGGATCTAGACGACAAAACCCGCGCCCGCATTGATGTGCAAAACCGCGCCCGCGTTCAACGCGCATGGGAGGTTTTACGCGCCACGGGCCGATCCATTGCCGATTGGCAAGACGACACCCCGCCCCCATTGTTGCCAATTGCTGACGCTGTGCCATTGGTGATGCATACAGATGTGGATTGGCTGAATAGCCGGATCGCCCAGCGCTTTGACCTGATGATCGATGCGGGTGCGCTGGATGAGGCGCGCAGCATGTTAGATGATTGGGACCCTGCCCGCCTGTCATCCAAAGCGATCGGCGCACCTGAAATGATCGCTTATCTTCAGGGCCGCATGGAACTACCAGACGCGATCGAGGCCGCCGTGATTGCAAGCCGTCAGTATGCCAAACGGCAGCGCACTTGGTTCCGCAAAAGCATGCGCGACTGGACGCCAGTTCACCGCCCCTAAGTCCTGAGACTTGATTCGAATCGCAAATAGGCTAACGTCTTTCACTTATCGAACATCGATAGGCATATTATGGACGTACCATCAGATCAAAACCGTTTGGCCCTGTCCTCTATACAGGCAAAGAACGCACAGAACCGTTGGCAGACCGAAGCCATGCGGAGCCATTCGACTGCTCGCTTGATCTATTTCACCAAAGGTCAGGGACGGATCACAGTGGCTGGGTTAACCAGCGGCTATGGCCCAAACAATTTGGTCTATATTCCGCCGAACACGATGTACGGATATGAAGTCGGCCCCATGGTGTTCGGTCACATGCTATCGATCCCCAGCGCTGTTCAGTCGGATTGGCCTGATATGCCCGTTCACCTGCGCCTACGGGACGTTCATGCGCAAAATGAAATTGCTGGCCAATTTGATGCGCTGGAACGCGAATTGAACTCTACTCGCGGCGGGCACAATCGTGCTGCGCTATATATGCTGGGTATTCTGTCTGTCTTTTTTGAACGCCAGATCGAAGAACACCCCCCCGTCGAAACGCACGCCCGTGCGCGTACATCACAAGCGCGGTTGGTCGCCGCTTATACCGATTTAGTGGAACGTGATTTCGCATCGGGCAAAGGCGTTGCAGAATTTGCAGCGGAATTGGGTGTCACACCAACACACCTAACCCGCTGCTGCAATCAAACCTGCGGACGTTCTGCATTAGCCATTTTACATGACCGCATCCTATTTGATGCCCGTGAACGCCTGCGCAGCACCAAAACGCCTGTGAAAACAATCGCTCAGGATTTAGGGTTTTCTTCGGCGGCTTATTTTACGCGTAGCTTTCAATCGGAAACGGGGCAAACCCCATCTGCATTCCGCAAGATGTACGCCGTTTAACTACCCCAGATCACCCGTACATAGTTCTGGGTTTCGCGATACGGCGGGATACCGTTGTAGCGGCTTACAGCCTCTGGTCCTGCGTTATAGGCCGCCAGCGCCAAATCCCAACGCCCAAATCGGTCGAACTGCTGGCGCAAATATCGCGCCCCGCCTTCTAGGTTTTCGGTCGGATTATTGGGGTTCACCCCCAACAAAGCAGCAGTTCCTGGCATCAACTGGGCCAAACCAATCGCGCCTTTATGGCTACGGGCCGATGGGTTCCAACCGCTTTCTTGCTGAACTAGACGCAAAAACAAACCTTCGGGAATTGCGTATCTACGCGCCATTTGCTTGGCCGTCGCTAGATAGGGTCCGTTATAATTGCCGATGTATTGCGGCGCAGAGGCTCCGCTTGCAGTATCGCGTTCCGGATTTAACCGCGTGGAGCTTGAATACTGTTCGGACGCACGGCCATCTAGAACGTTTAGCTGACTTTGGAACAACGCCATGCGAGACGACGTTGAAACGGTATCCGCTGCAACTGGCAATGCGCCGACAGTCATCCCTGCCAATGCGATGATCCAAATTCGTGGGTTCAGCATCCAATATACCGCGATTTGTTATAACGGGCGGAATCTACAACCGACTTTACCAAATCACCAAACAATACCTGTGGATAGGCAAAGGTTTGCCGCCCCTATGCATTGGATTCCTATCCGAAAGCCGATATTTGGGTTTCAATACGAAACGCAGGGTGATGTAACCTCCTGCAAATAACATTCAGATTCGAGGGAGATGCCGCATGGCCGGATCCGTGAACAAAGTCATTCTGATCGGCAATTTGGGCCGCGATCCAGAGGTCCGCAGCTTTAGCAACGGCGGCAAGGTTGTAAACCTGCGCATTGCGACATCCGAAACATGGAAAGACCGCAACACAGGCGAACGCCGTGAACGTACCGAATGGCATTCGGTCGCCATCTTTAACGAAGCCGTCGGCCGCATCGCAGAACAATACCTGCGCAAAGGTTCGACCGTGTACATCGAAGGCCAGCTGGAAACCCGCAAATGGCAGGACCAGAACGGCCAAGATCGTTACAGCACCGAAGTCGTTCTACGCCCATACACAGGCAACCTGACCCTGCTGGGCGGTCGTGGTGACGGCGGCGGCCAAGGTGGCGGCGGCGGTAACTACGGTGGTGGTTACGACAACGGTCCATCGGGCGGCGGTTATGGCGGCGGCTATGACAACGGCCCATCGGGTGGCGGCGCGCCATCGGGCGGCGGTTCGAACATGGACGACGAAATCCCGTTCTAAAACAAATAAGGGCAGCAAACGCTGCCCTTTCTTTTTGCCTATCTGATCGGCTTAGCCGCGCAGCGCGTCGACCAATACGCCATGCACGACATCGCGCGGCACATCAGAGGTGACAAAGGACTGACCAATCCCGCGGGCCAGAATGAACCGCAGTTTACCGTCAATCACCTTTTTATCTTGCCCCATAAGGTCCAGCAGTGCATCGGCGTCAGGCAGATCCCCCGGAATATCGGTCACATCCGTTTTCATGCCAATATCGCGCAGGTGGGCGCGAACGCGGCTTGGGTCCTCTTGCGAACATAGCCCCAAACGGGCCGAAGTTTCGAACGCCAGCGCGCAGCCGATCGCAACGCCTTCGCCGTGGAGCAAACGGTCGGAATAGCCCGTCGCCTTTTCCAGCGCGTGACAGAACGTGTGGCCTAGGTTGAGCAGCGCGCGATCCCCCTGTTCGGTTTCATCGCGCAGCACGATTTCGGCCTTCATCTGAACCGAACGGGTCACGGCGTGCACGCGGGCGTCCATATCCCCTGCAGCCATGCGCGGCGCGTTGGTTTCCAACCAGTCGAAAAATTCTGCATCACCCAGCAGGCCATATTTCACGACCTCGCCGTAACCTGCCAGAAAATCGCGTTTGGTCAGCGTGGATAATACAGACGTATCGGCCAAAACCAGCGACGGCTGATGGAACGATCCCACCAAATTTTTGCCGTGGTCCGTGTTAATTCCGGTCTTCCCGCCGACAGAGCTGTCTACCTGAGCCAGCAAAGAGGTCGGAATTTGCACAAACCGAACGCCGCGGCGCAAAATGGCTGCGGCAAAGCCGACCAAATCACCGATAACGCCGCCGCCCAGCGCAATAACCAGCCCCGTGCGTTCAACCTTTTGTTCCAGCAACCATTCAACCGTGCGGATCAATTCGGGCCAACGTTTGGTGGACTCACCCGCAGGTAGCACCAGCGCATCATGCGCGATGCCAGCAGCATCCAGTGACGCCTGTAATGTTGCCAGATGAATGCCAGATACGTTGTCATCGGTAACGATCGCCACGCGCGGCACGCGCAGCATTGGCGCGATACGCGCCCCAGCCGACTGCAACAGATCGGGGCCAATAACGACATCGTATTCGCGGCCTTCTAGGCCTACATGGACGGTATTCATTCTGTAATTTCCTCTAGCACGTCGGGACGCGTTAGCAGTGCCTCGATCACGCCGTCTGTCGTTTTGTCGATGCTGTTTTTCAACTGCGTTTCGACCGTCAGGTTTGCCAACGAATACACAGGCGTCCGTTGGTCCAGCAAATCGGACAAAGTTTGTTTGGGATTAGCGGTCCGTAGCAACGGACGCGAATTTTTATGACGCACACGCTCCCACAGCGTATCCAACGACGCCTTTAACCAAACAGACACGCCTTGGTTGGTGATTGCGGAACGGTTCCGTTCAGCCATAAATGCCCCGCCGCCGGTCGACAAAATACATGCTGGACCAGACAATAGACGTTTGATCACTTCACTTTCACGACGGCGGAAAAAATCCTCGCCGTCACGGGCAAAGATTTCTGGAATGGTTGTGTTGGCGGCCCGTTCGATTTCGGCATCCGAATCCAGAAACGGCACGTCCAGACGTTCGGCCAAGGCTTTGCCGATGGCGCTTTTGCCCGACCCCATCATTCCAACCAACACAACCGTGCGCTTTAGTTGGAATTTCGGTAGGCTCTCTGAACTTGCCTCGAAATCGGCTGTCGGTTGCCGAGTTGTCATTTTTCGTCCCGAATGGCGTGATATTGCCAGCAAGGGCATATATAAAGACAGCCAAGGGTGCAAAGCCCATGAGGCGTCTGAGGCAAGAAAGGCAAAATAATGTTGTGGCGAATTCTAAAAATCCTAATCGTCCTTGCGGTCTTGGCAGCCATTGCATTGGTTGTTTACGCCTATGTCGGCCCCATTATTTTCCCTGCCGATTTTGCAGCGCCTTCCGAAACTGTAACAGCGCCAGTGACCTTTAGTATCGAGTGATCCATGACGCCTGTTAGGTACGCGATTTCCTTTGTTTTATTGGCTGGTCAGGCCGCTGCGCAAACGAATGCGCCACTTTCAGCCATTGATTGGCTGTCGCAATCTGTGAACCCAATTCAGGTTGGTATTCCACTGGATAACGGCGTCACTGACCCGAACCAACCCAACGGCGCGGCCGCTGCCGAAGTGACCGTTAGTCCATTAGATAGCGCATCCCCTGACGTGGTCGGTTTATTGCCCTCTTCGGTCACTGGGTTGCCGCAGACGCTTTGGTCTTACAGCCACGAATCGGATCTCACGACGCTGATGGCGGGTGCGCCGACGGAATCGCTCCCTGCGGTGCAGGAACTTTTGATCATGCTGGCCCTAGCCGAAGCCAAACCACCGCTGGACGCCGGCAATGATGGCGCGCTGTTTATGGCGCGCGTCGACAAACTGTTGGACATCGGTGCGTTGGAGCAGGCCCAAGCGCTGTTAGAGGCTGCCGACCCTGTAGAGCCTGCGCTGTTTCGCCGTTGGTTCGACATTTCCCTACTGACAGGCACCGAAGCCCCAGCATGTAAAATGCTGCAAGAGGCGCCCGATCTATCGGCCACCTATGCCGTCCGTGTATTCTGCATCGCACGTGGCAGAGATTGGGACACAGCGGCTTTGATCCTGAATACCGGTATGGCTTTGGGCGATCTGGATGCAGACGAGGTGAACCTGCTTTTGCGGTTCCTTGATGTCGACATGGACGATAGCGCCACGGCATTGCCGATCCCTGATCCTGTCACCCCGCTGAAATTCCGCCTGTTCGAAGCCATCGGTGAACCATTAACAACTGCTCAATTGCCCCGAGCCTTTGCCCATGCCGATTTGCGTGATGTTGCAAGCTGGCGCAGCCAATTAGAAGCCGCCGAACGGTTGGCGCGATATGGAGCCGTGGATGATAACGTTCTGCGGTCCCAATATAACGCACGTCGCCCTGCTGCATCCGGCGGGATCTGGGACCGTGCCGAGGCATTCCAGCGGTTCGACACGGCGATACGCGCCAAAGACCCGACATCGGTTGCTGCCACACTGCCCGCCGCGTGGGCCGCTGCGCAATTTGCACGGATCGAAGTGCCATTCGCGCGGCTCTTTGCAGATGACCTCATGGCGCTGCCATTAACTGGTGAAATAGGACAAACGGCATTTCACATCGCGCTGCTATCATCCCAATATGAACAAGCCGCGATTGACTACATCCCCACCACGACCAACGATGCGTTCCTGATCGCCGTTGCGCGCGGTGATGTGTCGGATGTTTTGGCAGAAACGGTACGCGAAACGGTTGTTTATAATGCCTTCGCTGGCAACGCGGCGATCCCCGATAAAATCACAAACCTTCTGTCGGATCAGAAACTGGGCGAAGCCTTGCTAAACGCAATCCAGTTGATCGATCGCGGCATTGATGGCGACAGCAGCCAGATAACCGATGCACTGATCACTCTGCGCGCCGTTGGATTAGAAGACACAGCCAGACGTGCCGCGATCCAGTATATTCTGTTAGAGAGAGCGCTGTGACCGCAGACCGTCCAATGACCTATTGGGTTCAAAGTTTTCTGGAAGCTCAGGCCGCCGAATTGGATGCCGCGACCAATACGCAATTGGCTTATGCCCGCGATCTGAACGATTTCATTGGATGGCTCGCCTATCGCGACCTTCATTTTGCAACAGCCCAGCGCGATCAAATCGAAGGCTATTTGATCGATTGCGAAGCCGAAGGTCTGGCCATTTCGACCCGCGCACGTCGCCTTTCGGCCATCAAACAATTGTATCGTTTCGCATTCGAAGAAGGCTGGCGCACCGACAATCCCGCTGTTCAGATCAAAGGCCCCGGCAAAGCGAAAAAATTGCCGAAATCACTGCATGTTGATGATGTGGACAGGCTGCTCTCTGCGGCACGCACCACGGGGCGGGATACAACGCGCAACACCTGCCTGATGGAAATCTTATACGCGACAGGCATGCGCGTGACCGAATTGGTCAGCTTGCCCGTGGCTGCCGCGCGTGGAAACCCCCAGATGATTTTGGTACGCGGCAAGGGCGGTAAAGAACGCATGGTGCCCCTATCTGATGCTGCGCGTATCGCGCTGATCGATTGGCTGGCAGAACGCGACAGCGCCGAAGAGTTAGCCAAACGCAAAGGCATACCGCCATCGAAATTCCTGTTTCCATCGCGGGGAAAACTGGGCCACCTCACCCGTCACCGTTTTTTCGGCCTGATCAAAGAAATCGCTGTGGCGGCTGGCGTATCGCCTGATGCTGTTACCCCGCACACGATGCGCCACGCCTTTGCAACGCACCTATTGGCTGGCGGGGCCGATTTACGTGCCATTCAGACGATGTTGGGCCACGCTGATCTGGCAACGACCGAAATTTATACCCATATCCTTGATGAACGGCTAAAAGAGCTGGTGCTAACCCACCACCCGTTGGCCGAAAACGAATAATAACGACCCTTTGGACGACACTGATGATTGACGCCGCCTTTTGGATGACCGCTGCTGCGATTGCATTTTTGCTGGTTTTTTCTGCTTTCTTTTCAGGGTCTGAAACGGCTTTGACGGCTGCCAGCCGCGGCAAATTGCGTTCTGCCGCTGACAAAGGATCGAAAGGCGCTGAAACCGCGCTGGACGTGACCGAAGACAACGAACGCCTGATCGGG
Organism: Marivivens niveibacter; assembly: GCF_002150005.2. GTDB lineage: Bacteria > Pseudomonadota > Alphaproteobacteria > Rhodobacterales > Rhodobacteraceae > Marivivens > Marivivens niveibacter. The sequence goes on along the minus strand of NZ_MSPP01000007.1, from coordinate 19,855 downwards.
TCGATCCTACTGGGCAATAACGTTGTCAACATTCTCGCGACATCGCTGGCCACAGCGCTGCTGACCAAAGTTTTCGGACAAAACGGTGTTGCTCTCGCGACCTTGGCAATGACGCTGTTGGTTTTGATCTTTGCAGAGGTTCTGCCGAAAACCTATGCCATCACCAATTCGGAAACGGTCGCAGCCCGCGTAGCCGCCCCGATTAAGGTGGTCATTCTAATCTTTTCGCCTGTCGTTGCTGCCGTGCAGGTATTGGTACGATTGGTGTTGCGCATCTGTGGCGTACCGATCGATCCAGACAGCAACGTTTTGGCCGTCCGCGAAGAAATCGCAGGCGCGCTACAACTAGGCCATTCCGAAGGTGTTGTCGAAAAAGAAGACCGCGACCGTATTTTGGGGGCACTGGACCTATCTGACCGTTTTGTAGAAGAAGTCATGACCCACCGCTCCGGTATTGAAATGCTGGATGCGTCATTGCCCGTTGGCGAACTGCTGACTCGTGTTCTGGACAGCGCACATACCCGCCTACCCCTATACAAAGACGATCAGGAAAACATCGTCGGCGTCCTGCATTCCAAAGATCTGCTGCGTGCCATGCACAAAATGCTAGAAGACGGCCAGATGGATACCGCCGAAATGGCGCGGTTTGATATTCTGTCCGTCGCGATGGAGCCGTATTTCATCCCAGAAACTACCACTCTGGACGATCAGATGCGCAAATTCTTGCATCGCAAAACGCATTTCGCACTGGTGGTCGATGAATATGGCGGGCTGCAAGGTCTGATTACCCTAGAGGACATTCTTGAAGAAATCGTCGGCGAAATCTCCGACGAATTCGATGAACCCGAAGACGATATGATCCAGCCGACCGGCGATGGAGCTTATATCGTAGACGGCGCCATGACGATCCGCGACCTGAACCGCGCGCGCGATTGGCAAATGCCCGATGACGAGGCCAACACGTTAGCCGGCCTTGTCATTCACGAAGCGCAGATGATCCCGGTCGAAGGTCAGGTGTTCAGTTTCCATGGGTTCCGGTTCGAAGTGACCGGCAAGGAACAAAACCGCCTGACCAAGATCAAGGTGCGCCCGCTGGCCTAATCAGCGGGATTTGAACAAACCGCCCAAGATGCCGCGCACGATGCGGCGCCCTGTGGTGCCGCCTAATTCTTTGACCAGCGCTTGGGTCATTGCTTGCCCCACTGTCTTTTGACGGCTGGAGGTTACGCGCTTGGATGTCCTACGTTTGGTAGAGCCACCATCCCAACGGCGCGCATTCTGGAATTCGCGTGGTGCTTCTTCTTCTGCGGCTTCTGCTTTGGCTTCGGCTTCTTCAGCTTCTTTCGCGGCCTTATCGGCGCGCGCGCGCAGCATTTCAAAGGCAGATTCACGATCTACGGTCGTGTCGTATTTCGCCCCCAGCGGCGACGCATCCATTAGCGCCTGACGTTCGGCCACCGTGATCGGGCCCAGCTGCGACGCAGGCGGACGGATTAACGTGCGCTGCGCGATCCCTGGGATACCCTTGCGTTCCAGCATGGATGTGACCGCTTCGCCTGTGCCAACCTCGGTAATGGCATCAGCGATATCAAAATCGGGGTTCAGGCGATAGTTTTCCGCGGCTTGGCGCAATGCCTTTTGATCTTTGGCGGTAAAGGCACGTAGCGCATGTTGCACACGGTTACCTAATTGGCCCAGAACATCCTCCGGGACGTCGGCGGGGTTTTGGGTGATGAAATAGACGCCCACGCCCTTGGAACGGATCAAACGGGCAACCTGTTCTACCTTGTCCACCAACGCCTTTGGCGCATCGTCGAATAGCAGGTGCGCTTCGTCAAAGAAGAATACGAATTTCGGTTTATCGGGGTTGCCGACTTCGGACAGTTCTTCGAACAATTCAGACAGCAGCCAGAGCAGAAAAACCGCATACAGGCGCGGCGAATGCATCAGTTTGTCAGCCGCCAGAATGTTGATCTGTCCGCGCCCGTCCGCATCAACCGCCATCATATCAGACAAGGCCAGCGCTGGTTCGCCAAAGAACTGCGCCGCGCCCTGATTTTCCAGCACCAGCAACTGACGCTGGATCGCACCAATAGACGACGACGCGATGTTGCCATAGCGCAGCGACAGATCGCCCGCGTTTTTACCAACCCAGACCAACAACGCTTGCAGGTCTTTTAGATCCAGCAGCGGCAGCCCGTCTTCGTCTGCGACGCGAAACGCGATGTTCAAAACGCCCTCTTGAACGTCGGTCAATTCCAACATGCGGGCCAACAGCAGCGGCCCCATTTCCGCGACCGTGGTGCGCACAGGGTGGCCCTGTTCGCCGTACAGGTCCCAGAACGTCACAGGGAATTTGTCGTACTGCAGATCCAGCCCGATGGTTTCAGCGCGTTTCATAAACGCGTCATGCAATTTGAAATCGACCGATCCGCTGGCGGCAAGGCCAGACAGGTCGCCTTTGACGTCAGACAAAAACACAGGAACGCCCGCTGCGGCGAACCCTTCGGCCAGGATTTGCAAGGTCACAGTTTTACCAGTGCCCGTCGCACCTGCGATCAATCCGTGGCGGTTTGCGTATTCAAATAATAGGGTCTGCGGCTCTGCATACCCAGTCCCACCACCACCGATAAAAATTCCGTCCGACATAGAGGCCCCCTGACTAGTCACGCCGCTAAAATACATTCTTAACCGTTTCCCGCTAGTGTGAATTTGTCGGGCGTAAAGTGCTGAATGCTTGATATTTTTTCCTCCCTGTTTGACTTGCCGCGCCTTCGGGTGCGGTTTTTTTTGCCTGTCTCACAAAAGATGTATTTTCCCTGTTGACGACCCCCGAACCATTTCGTAGCGTCTGGCCAAATAGTCGGCCAAGTCCGACAGGGAGAGATGGGAAAAGGGATCGCTTTGCGGTCCCTTTTCTCTTTCAACGTATACTTTTAGGCAGCATTGTTAATGTAACGGATATGGGCACAATCCCGCCGACAGTCACATAAATGCGACCTGACAGTCCCATGCGAATTGTGATAGGCCGATTGCCAAAGAAATGAAGACAGGAAACCTAATGTTCCAGACTTTGAAACCCTACGCGGTAGCCGCGCTGGTCCTATCCGCTGGTGCCAGCTACGCACAAGATACCTCTGCGCCCGAGGTCAACATGGGCAGCACCGAAGGCCCAGCCGTTGGTCAGGTCTATCAGGCTGAAACCATCGGCGATTGGGACCTACGGTGCCTGAAAACCGAAGGCGGCGACGACCCGTGCCAGATGTACCAACTGCTGACCGATGAAACAGGTCAAGCGGTGGCAGAGGTCAACCTATTCCCAATGCCAGAAGAGCATCCAGCGGCCGCAGCGGCGACTGTCATGGTGCCATTGATGACCCTATTGGCCGAAGGCATCAGCATCACCGTCGATGATGGTCAAACCCGCCGTTACCCAATTGAATTCTGCGGCCCCGAGGGCTGTATCAGCCGCATGGGTTTCACCGACGAAGATCTGGCCGCATTCAAGGCTGGTTCTGTTGCCAAAGTGCGCATTGTTCAGGCCGAAGTGTCCGAAGGCGCCGAAGTCATGCTGGATATGTCACTAAGCGGTTTTACCCGCAGCTTTGAACAAGCTGACCCGCCCACCGAATGATCAAAAAAGAAAGCCGCCCATTGGGCGGCTTTTTTATGGGACTTTGCGTAGGGCCAAAACCGCGTTTAACCCACCAAACGCAAAGGCGTTAGAAAGCACGACATCGACATCCGCCTCTCGCGCTTCGTTCGGCACGACATCCAGCGCACATTCAGGATCGGGTTCTTCGTATCCGATTGTCGGGGCAATCACCCCATCCTTTAGCGCCATGATACAGGCCAACAATTCGACAGCACCCGTACCACCAATCAAATGCCCGTGCATGGATTTCGTCGACGACATCATCAGTTTGTCGGCGTGACTGCCAAAGGCATCAGCAACCGCCGCCGATTCCGTTTTGTCATTTGCAGCCGTACCTGTGCCATGAGCGTTGATATAACCAACCTCGGATGGATTGATCTGCGCATCGCGCATTGCACCGACGATGGCCCGATTTGCCCCCTGTTTCGACGGCATGACGATATCTGACGCGTCAGAGGACATCGAAAACCCGATAACTTCGGCCAGAATATTCGCGCCGCGCGCTTTGGCGTGTTCGTATTCTTCGAACACGAATACACCTGCACCTTCGCCCTGCACCATACCGTTACGTGTGGCACTGAATGGGCGGCAGGCGTCTTTGGACATGACGCGCAGTCCTTCCCATGCTTTGACGCCCCCGAAAACCAGCATGGATTCCGACCCGCCCGTTAACATGGCCCGCGCCATGCCCGACCGGATCATCTGGAAAGCCATGCCCATCGCGTGGTTCGATGATGCACAGGCCGTCGCCACAGTGAATGATGGGCCACGTAGGTTAAATTCCATCGACACATGGCTGGTTGCCGCGTTGTTCATCAGTTTGGGTACGATAAACGGGTGAACACGGTTTTTACCTTCTTCATAGACGGCGCGGTAATTTTCATCCTGCGTCGTCAGACCACCGCCAGATGTTCCCAGAACAACGCCAGACCGATCGGCAAGCTCGCCGCTAAATTCGATGCCCGATTGTGCCATCGCCTGACGAGCCGCCAATAGCGTAAATTGGGTAAAGCGGTCGTAGAGCGAAATCTGCTGGCGATTGAAATGATCAGCTTCGTCATATCCGCGGACCTGCCCGCCGATTTTTACGGCCAGACGATCAACATCGCGAATATCCAGCGGTCCAATCCCGCAGCGACCTTCGCGGAACGCTTCAAAGGTTTGCGGGACGTCATGGCCCAGCGCGTTAATCGTGCCGGCACCTGTGATTACGACGCGATACATCTGAAATTATACCTTGGCCTTAACCAAGTTTTCGACCGCATCCACAATCGACGCCACTGATGAAATATCAAAATCACTTTCAGTCGGGTCATTGGCATTGAACGGTACAGAAATATCAAAGGCTTCTTCAATTGCGAAAATGCTTTCGACCAATGCCATGCTATCAATGCCCAAATCCTCTAGCGTGTTGTCCATCGACACATCGGACGGTTCCAGAACCGCCTGCTCTGCAATGATTTCAATGACTTTTTCTTTGATATCCATACTGCGTCCCGCCTATTCCGATCGGCCCAACCCCAAACGACTGTGCCAAAGATTTAGTCATTATGACTGGTTTTTGAAACCGATTTTTGAAGGTCTGAAATCATTTGGCGCAAACGCGGCAAACGGCGTAGTTCCTTCATTGTCTGGAACTCTTCGTGACGTTCACGCGCTGGATGACCCATCATAATGGCGCCTTTTGGAACGTCCGATAGCACGACCGATGCGCCCGTAATGACCGCGTCTTGACCGATCGTCAGATTGTCACGCACAGCCGAACGGCCACCCAGCATGACCCGATCCCCAACAACGGTTGATCCCGCAATTGCGACCTTTGCCGCCAGAACGCAGTCACGCCCCAGAATGACGTTATGACCAACCTGAACCAGATTATCCATTTTGCAGCCATCGCCCACCTGCGTGGCGCGGATGGTGCCTGCATCAACAGCCGTCAAAGCCCCGATTTCAACATCATTGCCAATTACGACACCACCCAGCGAATGAATGCGGTGCTGTTTTGCGTCCTCTGGCGCATCAAGGCGCATTTCTTTGACGCCTTTGCCCATGCGTTCGAAATTCGACGGCGTGCGCGTTACCCAGCTAAACCCATCTGCGCCGATAACCGAATTGGGGTGGATTACCACGCGGTCACCCAAACGCGACCGACGCATAATGCGGACACCATCTAACAACACACAGCCATCGCCAATTTTCGTGTCAGGACCGACAGAGACATGCGAAGCGATCCGGGTCCCGTCACCAATCACAGCGCCAGCAGCAATAAATGAAAACGGACCGACTGATACGTTTTCACCGATCGACGCCCCAGGTTCGATCACAGCAGACGGATGCACACCATTAGAGATGTCGAAATCGGTATCCAGCAGTTGGGTCAAATGCGCCATAGCGAGCCGCCCACGCGGCGCAACGATTGCGGCCTCTAGACCATAGCTCTGCCAATCGCAGCCAGGCCAAACAACCGCAACTTTTGCGTCGCCTTGTGGAATTGCAGCGGCATAGCTTGGGCCCAGCGCCAAAGCTAAATCTGTTGCCTTGGCGGTTGCAGGTTCCGCAGCCGACGTAATTGTCAGGGAAAGATCACCAAACGCTTCTGCATCCAAAGCCTCGGCAATTTGCCGTACCGAATATCCCATGAGGGTAATCCTTTTTGTTTCCAAAGGATTTAACCGCTCACGCTGGCAATCTCCACCCCTTCGCGTTGCAAAGCGGACCAAATCCGTGCGTCACGCCCGTAAACGTCACGTCGGTATTCCATTGAGCCATCCGCATTGCTGTACGCGGTCCGATAATCCAAATGCACAGGAACTGGCGTTTGCAGGTCAACGCGGGTCTCTTGGCCCGAACGCAGACGCGATTGGAAATACCCTACGGGATCGTCTGTCTGAACCGCCAACAGCGCATATGCAAAATCATGGGGATCATCCAAACGGATGCAGCCATGGCTGAATGCACGAACTTCGCGGCTGAACAGGTTCTGCGCTGGTGTGTCATGCAGGTAGATGTTGTAGCGATTTGGGAACATGAACTTAACCGATCCCAGCGCGTTTCGCGGACCAGGAGGCTGTTTCATCGAATATGGAAAGCTGCTTGACGTGTACTGACTAAAGTCCTGATTGCGCGACACAACTTGACCGTTGGACGCAATCACTTGCAAATGCCCTACAGCCCCCGCGTTTGCCTGCAACTGAGGCAAATATTCGTTCACAATGATCGAACGCGGGACGTACCAGCTGGGATTGATCACCATAAATTCCATGACGTCAGAGAATTCTGGCGATTGCCGATCACTGGACAACGCACCAATCACAGACCGCGTTTCAAAAGTAACGATGTCATTATCAATGATCTGAGCAGTGAAATCCGCCTGATTGACCCAAACGTGGCGTTCCCCACGATCAACGCCCAGCCAACGTTCGCGTTCCATCGCAACAATCACGGATTCCAAACGATCACGGGCGGATACATTGACCTGTTCAATTGTACTGGGCCCAGCAACGCCATCTGCGTTCAGCCCGTGCTTTTGTTGGAATTGCAGAACCGCCGCCTGCATCGCACCGTCATATTCAGCCGTCATCGTGCGCGGCAAATATCCCATGCGGATCAGACGATTACGCAGTTGAACAATCGCATTCCCCGTATCACCCGGGCGCAGCGTATTCGACGATGCAACCACATCGCCCCACCCGCCAGCGGCGATTTGCGCCTCTAGCTGCAGTTTTGCGCGCATCAGACGCGCGTATTCGGCGGATTGCGGGGCAAGGCCGCGCAAGAATTCAACTGGGTTTGACTGCGAAAACTCTGCCAGAACAGCGGCACCATCAAATTCAGGGCGGCCGCGTTTGATTTCGTCAATCACAGCGGATGGGTTTAACAAGCCCCGCCCAACATCTGACGCGTAGCTGATCAATGCACGACTTAGTTCGACCTCCATCGCGCCTTGATCGTATGCTGTCTGCGCGGCCTGCAAACGGGCCATCATGCCCGAGACATCGTAACGGTCCGCTGGCAATCCATGCATTTCGACCGTCGACAGCGCCGACAGCAGTGCGTTGCGGCGCGATTGGGCCAGTTCATCCGACCCCGTCCAAATGCTTTGGAATTCATTGGCGCGATAGAAGGCCGCCAGATCATCGTCCAAGGCTGCTGTTTCAGCGACCGCCTGTTTAAATGCCGTCACTTCGGCAACGGTTGGCGTAGCTATCATACCAGCCACACAAATCGACGATACCGCAGCCAACCTGAAAATCGAACGATGAATCACAATCGTCACCTTTGATAAATCATACACATATTTTTCGGCTAAATTACCGCGCCTGCCAGCACGATTTCCACTGCCATATTGAAGTATAACGCGGTTAACACCCACTTTGTTGCCTGCCCGCATCCCTTTTTTCATGCCCCTAGGTCACCTGATGGTTCAAATTTGCGCAAAATCCCGCCGATTTCCCCCTAGTCTAACAAAAATGCAGTAATCTTAGGTTGGTTCACAAAAAAGTTTGTGCTTTAAAACCCGTGCATCTGGGGATGAGATGACAACACAGTCGGCACTGCCAAGCTGACGATGCGACGGGACAGACGCATAAATGACGAACAAGACCAACGCTTTTTCGCGCCGCGGATTGCTTAAGGCTTTTGCAGCTACAGCAGTCACAGCCGCGCCGACATTTTCGAACGCGACAGGTTTTCTACGTGGTGCAGGCGACATTCGCCGCATTCAAATGTATTCTGGTCGTACTGGTGAAAAGCTGGACATGATCTATTGGATCGAAGGCGAATACATCGGTGAATCCCTTCAGCAGGTAAATCATTTCATGCGTGACTGGCGTAACGGCCAGACGGTGGACATTGATACCCGCACGATCGACATCATTGCTGCGACCCACAATCTGCTGGATGTAAACGAACCATACATGCTGCTGTCGGGCTATCGTTCGCCTGCAACCAACAACATGCTGCGTTCGCGGTCATCGGGTGTTGCACGCAATTCGTTGCACATGCGCGGTCAGGCTGCTGACCTGCGTCTATCCAACCGTTCGGTCAACCAAATCTCGCGCGCGGCACAATCGTGCAGCGCCGGCGGCGTCGGTCGCTATCCAGGTTCCAACTTTGTCCACATGGACTGTGGCGCTGTTCGGACCTGGAATGGCTAACTAATACAGCCGCGGTGCATCTGTCCCTGCGCCGCGGCACCAACTGATTCTGTATGGTCAGTTACCACTTTCCTTAAAATTGCAGCTATGTTAGCGCCGCAACTATGGTGCTATACGCCCCAAAACATCACGCTAAAATTGGCGGTGTTTTTCGTGTCTATACGACCATTTTGTGAAAAAAATCCCATTTCCAGCATTGAAAATTAGTCACGCCCAAGAGAAACCTACCCCATAAGATAGGTAGGTATCCGAATGGCACACCCAATCGACAATTTTGTCGCTCAAAAAATCCGTACCGCGCGCCTGATGCGTGGCCTGACCCAATCGGCATTGGCGGATCACATTGGCTGTTCCTTTCAACAGCTTCAGAAATACGAAGCGGGCCAAAACCGCGTGTCTGCTTCGCGCCTGTACGAAATCTCTCAGGCACTGGATGTTGCGCCCGGATACTTCTTTGATGGCATCGAAAACGATGACGAAACCAAAGAAATCGATACCACCGCGTCGCGTATTCTATTCGCTTTGGCGAAAATCGAAGACCCTACGGTAAAGGAAACTCTGTGCCGTTTGGCGCAGTCAATCGCGCAAACATCGGACGATGCGGTGTCACATGCGGACCACAGCGAATAAAAACCTCGCGGGCTATCCTTTCAGTCTCTAAATTTAATTTCGCCCTGCCGTTTCTACATTCAGGTGAAACGTTGGAAACGCAAAGGCGATTTTATGAAACCAACCAAACTCTCGCAAACTTTGGCGCGTCAATGCGTTGCCGTGATCGCAGCCGTAAACGCAGTATTGGTTGTTGCACTGACGGCGATCTACCAAATGACGATCTCCGGCATTAGCCCTGAAAACCCATCAACCGTGTCAGTGTTTCTGGCGCTGTTGGCTGCGGGTATTATTTCAATGGGTATCCCGCTGTTCTATTACCGCAATCAAACGGCCCCACTACAGCAGCTATCCAACCTGCTGAACGACGTCGCGAATTCTAAAAACCTGACGCTGCGCCCCAAAGGGCAAGACAAGGCATCGCAATCAGCCGGTTCTTTCCTGTCCGAACTGGGCCGCACACTGGCAGCTATTCGCAACGATGCTGAATGCGTGGAAAGCGCGACCTCGACCGTATCCTACGGCGTGAAAAAGGTATCCGAAAACACCGAAATGCAATCTTCGACAGTTGAGGAGCTGTCCGCATCCGTCGAAGAAACCGCAACTATGGTTCGCGCCAATGCGCAGTCGGCCAGCATTGCAAATGACATGGCCCGCAAAACCGCGGACATTTCGCGCGACGGCCATGCCCAGGTCGCCAACATGGTGTCTGCAATGGATGAAATCGACAGCTCGTCCCGCGAAATCATTCAGATCATCAAAGTGATTGACGAAATTGCGTTCCAAACCAACCTGCTTGCGCTGAACGCCGCAGTAGAGGCTGCCCGCGCAGGTCAACATGGTCGCGGCTTCGCCGTCGTCGCCCAGGAGGTTCGCAACCTAGCCGCCCGTTCATCCAAAGCAGCTGGCGAAACGTCGCGTCTGATCGAAACCGCGCGTCAGCAGGTTGAAACCGGTGTGGGCACAGCCGCACAGACCCAAGAAACCTTTGAACAGATCAGCACTGGCATCGGTGAAGTTGCGCTAAAAATCAACGAAATCACCGTGGCCAGCACCGAACAGACCCGTGCGGTTGACCAGATTAATCATGCGATGGGATCGATCGAAAAATTGATGCGCGACAATCGCAATCAATCCGAAGAGCTGACCGAAACAACAACAAACATGCAAAAGTTCAGCGACGCCCTATTGGAACGCCTAGGCCAATATCGGTTTGCCTAATCGTTAAACCATTTCTTCGGGCATGCCCGGCATCGGTATCGCCATCGCTTGCGCGGCGCCCTGATCATACGGAACCAGAAAACCCTGTCGTTTATTCGGCGGGGTTTTCACGTTTTCCTCGACCGCGCGACACCATTCATCAAACCCCGCATCGCCATTTTCAAATGCCGGATCGTTGGGCCACCAATGCGACCACAGCGCATTTTTCAGCGTTTTAAGATGTGCAGATTCATTCAGAACCACACCTGTTTCAGTATCCCACCGCATCGACCGGCCGTTTAAATTGGCCGACGACACAATCGCAGCGCGATCGCCAAAAACGGACACTTTTGAATGCACATAGATCACGGGCGCCTCATGTAGTGTCGCACGCTGCGCGCCATGATCCGATTGCGCAGGCAGCCGGCGTTGAACGGGTGAAACAACAAGTAACCGTTCGCCAAATGCCTTTCGTATTTTTCTAAGACACTGAATTTGCAAATAATCGCCGTACCGCCCATCCAGTTTCGGATCATCTTCGAAAGCTACGGTTTCGGGCGCTGCGGGTAACACAAGAACAAGGTTTAGATCTGGCTGTTCCACGGCACGATTGGCCAAAGCCTGCGCGATGCGTTTGTCCCGAAAAAACTGAGTTTCCAGATAAATCAGACCACTTGCGACGCTGATTTCAGCAATATGACGATCTGCGATATCCGACAAAACAGTTTCTGGGCCAATCGCGAACAATTGCCGTCGACTGCGCCGCCGCGATAGCGTGCGCAAAATATCAGGTGTCTGCACTGGATCCGATTGCCCGCAGACGACAGATACGAAACTAGACAGGTGATCGGCTGCCTGCGCAGCAATAGCAGGATCATCGATCATCACCTGCACATCATGCCACGTCTGCTGAGATGGACGATCATGGGACCAGCTATCGAACCGCCGTTCATCCAAATCCAGCCCACCGATATAAACCCAACGGCCGTCAATCACCGCGGTTTTCTGGTGATGTGTCGCGGGATAGTTCGGAACTTGGGCGATGCTGGCAGTATTCACAACGGTTCGCACCCCTGGAATACGGGCCAAAGCGCGTCTTTTACGCCCCGTGCCTGATGCAAATTTTTGCTGAAGTTTGCGAATTTTGGCCGACACGAACGGACGCAGCAAAAGGCGCGGAACCCACCCCAGCCGTGCAGGGTGTATGACTGGATATACAATCAGTTCGGCAGCCTCATCACCGGCTATTTCGCGCACACCGCATAAAATCCGTACAGATCGCCACGTGGCACCATGCAGTTCAGTTGCTGCAACAGGATCAAAATCTGACAGGTACAGCGTAATTTTCACACCGCGCTGCAGAACATGAACCAGCAAATCCACCCAAGTTTCACCAATCGCCCTCGCTTCGGCAGAGCGCAGTTTGGTGCGGGGATCAAATACACGAAACCCCATCACGATATCGGACTGCGCCTGCAGAAATTTCCGTTCTAAGGCAGGATAGGCATCTTCGGCGCTGATCAGGACCTCGACTTCGGCAACCACATCAGGCATCCCAATTAGTGATTGGATCTGCATCGTCAAATTCCGCAATCGGGAACCTGATTGTCACAGAAAATTCGTCATCACTTTTATTTTCTTCGATCTTGCCGTTCATCTGCATAACAAACGCATTGATCAATTGATGGCCCAAATTGGTTGTCGCCAACCCAGCATCGGGTGAAACAATTTCACCTGTTGAGTTCGAAATCGTAATACATCCGTTTGAATCATCAATTTTTTCAAGTTTCACAACGAGCCATGGACCCTGGCCCTCAGGACGACCCACATATTTCATGGCATTGGTCACCAACTCTGACGTGGCCAAAGTTAGCGGTACAGCCTGATCGGGGTACACCACGATAGGATCATAGCTTTGCTCAACGGACACGCCTTCGACGTCTTGTTCGAATGACCCGATGGTTTGACTAACAATCGTCTTTAGTAGTTCGTCCGCACGAACACGTTCTTCGGTCGACGTTTCATACAGTTTCTGATGCACACGCGCGATATTCATCACCCGTAGTTGCACATTGCTTAGCGCCTTACGGACTTCGGTCGATTTCGTTTTCCGCATCTTCATATTCAGGATCGACGCGATCAACTGAAGGTTATTTTTAACGCGGTGATGGACCTCGCGCAGCAGAACCGTTTTTTCATGGATCATGTTATGCAATTCGGCTTCGTCATGCAGAACATTTTCGGCAAGCCGCGCCCAAGTGTCTTCCATTTCGCGCAATTCCAACGGTGTCGCGCTTTCGTACCTTGGCGGCGAAATTTTCCGCGACCGCATGAAATACAGCATACGGGCCCGCAAATTACGGGTTGGACGGATGACCATTCGTTGAACAGCAAAGAAAGCGACGCCCACACTGGCCAGCCACATTGCGATCGGAAACAGGATCGACCCAGTAACATTCAAACCTTCGACAATGGCGGCGCGGCGCGCGTGGCCCCAGCTGCCTAATGCGTAAACTGTACCATCCACAATCGGAACCACCGCAAAAACGCGTGAGTCACCGTTTTGGTTAGAGCCGATAAATGACTGTTCACCCTGATTAATCAAATCTACCAGATCACGACCAGCGGGCAAAAAACCTTCGACGTTATCCCAACCAGCGTCAGAGGTTAAAACCTCGCCAGCGGCGTTGAACGTCAGCAACTCGACTGGGCGTTCGGGGTCTTCTTCTTGTAGTGCGTTGAACATGGACCGGTGCGGCAAAGATACCCCAACGTAGCCGTCATAAATGCCGTTCACAAAAACAGGTACAGCGACCACAATCACCGATGTCATGCTGATCGGCGCTTCCATAACGATCGCCACGCGCTCTTGGGGATCGTCACGCATTTCGCCGACCAGTTTCAGGGTCGATACATCCATCCCCTGCCCGCCAGATGCGCAAGTTACCACGCCCTCGGCGCTGATGTATCCAGCAAAAGAAAAGGCGTTCGAAAGACGCAAGAAATTAGATAGCGGTTCTTGGCAGTCCCAACCGCTTTCGCGATAGGTTGGGATGCTACCCGCAATGGCCTGCGCGGCACCGAACGCTGTTCTGATATAAGCCTCTTCGCCCGCAGCGGCATCCGCTGTCAGCGCGACAAGGCTACTTTCCGCACGCCGATCTGCCGCATCCAACAATTGGTGCGTCTGGATTAAGGAAATCAATCCAATCGGTAGCAACGTAATCGCCAGCAAAATGGCAATACGAAACGTCAACGACTGACTGGTCGTCTTTAGTTTGGTAATCAAGCAATAGACTTTCTAGGCATCTGGCTAGAAGATACGACTGCTGACGTTGCAGCATCTGTCATATCCAAGCTGTCGTTTTCACCAATATCCATCAATTCAGCCAAACGCGCGCGGCCACGGTTAACACGGCTTTTGATTGTGCCGACGGCGACCTTACAGGTCTCTGCGGCTTCCTCATAAGAAAAGCCCGAAGCCCCCACCAACATCAACGCCTCGCGCTGTTCGTCAGGCAACTGAGCGAAACATTTTTCGAAATCCGCCATCGCCAAACGACCATCGTGGCTAGGTTTTTCCGACAAAGTCGCAGCCATGACGCCATCGACGTCAGCAACTTCGCGTTTGGATTTCCGGCGACCCGAATAAAATGTGTTGCGCAGAATGGTAAACAACCAAGCCCGCAGGTTGGTGCCCTCTTGGAATTTGTCGAAATTCTTCCATGCCTTAACAATCGAGTCTTGAACCAGATCATCGGCCTGAGCCGAATTGCGGGTAAGACTCATGGCAAAGGCGCGCATTGCGGGCAAATGTTCGATCACCGCGTCCCGAGGATCTGCAGTCGACATATCATTTGCCATCTTGCGTTTCCTGCTGCTTTAGCTGCGCTAATAAGTCCATGAAACGATCCGGCACGTCTTCCTCGACTGTCTTGCGATAGACTTTCTTGAGGTTTTCGTCGATCTGCTGCTCAAGGTTGGACTTTGGCTTTTTGGAATCCATCCTGTTTCCTATTTATTATCGGGACCAAAAAATTACACTTCTCATGGAACCAACTCGCAACATCTGCGTTTGTTCCATAGAAAAATGAAAAGGGTCACATTTAATGACGATCGCATCTGACGCAAATTCCCTGTCCGTTACTGTTGCAAATCTACTGCCTTATCTACGCCGCTACGCTCGTGCATTGACGGGCAGCCAGAAATCCGGTGACGCATACGCAGCCGCAACCCTAGAAGCTTTGCTAACAGATCGTTCGGTGTTCGAAATGGGTCTGGATCACAAAGTGGCTTTGTTCCGCACCTTCCACACCATTTGGAACAGCTCTGGCGCGCCAATTGATGATACCGAAGAAGGCATCGCGAAACGCGCACAGTCTCACATGGCAAAACTGACAACGAACACACGTGAGGCGTTGCTGCTAAACACTGTAGAAGATTTTTCCGCAGACGATATCGCGCTAATCATGGAAATCAGCACCGAAGAGGCCAACAGCCTGATCGATATCGCCCACCGCGAAATGGAAGACAGCATCACTGGCCGCATCATGGTGATCGAAGACGAAGCGATCATCGCAATGGATATCCAGGATATCATCGCAGACATGGGCCACGCCGTTACGGGCGTTGCGCGTACCCATTCCGAAGCGACGGCATTGGCTGGAGCAGAACGCCCTGATCTGATTTTGTCTGATATTCAGTTGGCGGATGGGTCGTCCGGCATCGATGCTGTTAACGACATCTTGAAAGCGGCAGGTGATATTCCAGTTATCTTTATCACCGCCTTCCCAGAGCGTCTGTTGACAGGAGAACGTCCCGAACCCGCGTTCGTCATCACCAAACCCTATTCTGAAGAACAAGTTCGATCGGCAGTCAGCCAAGCGATGTTCTTCTCCAGCACTGAAACTTTGCATGCATAAAATAATAGCCCCGCCGCAGATTATGCGGCGGGGCTATTTCTAGGGACTGACCGTTTACGAAACGATCGCCCGCAACATCCAAGCGGCCTTTTCGTGGAAAGCAGACCGCGCGGTTGCCATATCTTCGGTGACAGGATCGCCCTGATGCCCTGACAATTTGATCAAAGCGTGGAACCGGTGCGCGATACGTTCGTGATCTTTCGCAAGGTCACTCACCAACGCCTCGGCATCGGTTGGATCAACGGTTTCGCCAATCACAGAACCATCTGTAATGCCAGAAATTTTGGATGGCGTTTTTTCGCCCAAAGCGCGAATGCGTTCCGCAATTTCGTCGGTTGCCTCGAACAGATCTTGGTACTGATCTTCGGTCAATTGGTGGATTGAATAGAATGTCGGACCTTCGACGTTCCAGTGATACACATGCGTTTTAATAAGCAATCGGTACGTATCAGACAGCACACTGGCAAGCGCGCCAGCGACGGACTCTTCGTCCTTAATGCCTGTGTGTAAATCGGATTTTTTCGTTTGAATATTCATGATTACGCCTCTTTATTGATCTTCTGTTTGTGGAAAGGCCAGTTTTAGACGGGCGGGTTTCCACGTACGGCACGTGCAATCATTGCCACAACAAACAGGATCAAGAAAATCACGAACAGGATTTGTGCGATACCAGCAGATGCCGAAGCCAGACCACTGAATCCAAAGACCGCAGCGATCAACGCTACAACTAGAAATGTTAATGCCCAACCTAACATATGAGCCTCCTATATAATTTTTACCATGCGCCGCGCTGGCGCTTTCATGAGTTAAAACGCGATAGGCGTAAAAAATGTTCCAGGAAAAAATTGCAAAAACTTTGGAACCAAAATCACAGTCGTACGTTGTGTCTGCAACAAGTGATCAAATTATTGGAGTTTGAAATGGCACGTACAGCTGCATCAACCAAAGACGAAACCATTGACGATCTACATGCACAAATCGCGACGCTTAAATCGGACATCGCTATCCTAACCAGCACGGTGAAAGACCTAGGCATTGAGAAAAAGGACAACCTGTCCGCCGCAGCATCCGCAGGCGCCGAAATCCTAAAAATGAAAGGCCAAGCAGCTATGCACGATGCCCAAGTCACCGCAAAAAAGGCAGCGGAACAGGCAGAAACAACCGTGCGTGAAAACCCGGCAGCAGCCGTTGGCATCGCAGCTGGCGTTGGCTTCTTGGTTGGCATGTTCGCAGGCCGCCGGTAACGGTTATGATCAGCGCACTTAAACATTCGGCGGCCCAAACAGCCAAGCGTTCAGCGCTTGGTCTGCTGGGTGGATTAATCATGGCTTTCGGCGTTGCATTCCTGACCGTAGCCGCTTGGATCGCGATTTCGATCTCGGCTGATCCATTCACCGCAGCGCTGATCATCGGCAGCGTGTACACAGGCATCGGGCTAATTGTTCTAGCTTTTGCCTTTCATAAAAAGCCGCACGCACGCCCATCGACACCGCCTCAAACCGCCAATTACGGCGCCGTGGTGGAAAGTTTCATAAATGGATTTGCGGCTGGGTCTACCGTCCGCCATCGCAAGTAATTTTCAAAAAAGACAAGAGCGCTTTGATTATTTCGATCAAAGCGCTCTTTTTTTATTCATCAATCACGATCTGCATTTTGACGTCAGACGGCGGCGCAGAAGCCGCCAAATCAAAGGCCGCGATACTTTCATCGAACCCAAAGGTCCGTGTGATCAACGGCTTAACATCAATTGCACCAGAGCTGATCATCCCGACACAGCGTGGGAACACATGCGCATAACGGAAGATATTTTCCACACGTGCCTCGCGGATCATAGCCGCCCCGGCATCGTATGAAATGGGATCAGGCTGACCGCCAATCATCACAACACACCCGCCGGGCGCTAAAGGTTCAAAAACCTGCGCGGCGGCTTTGGGGGAACCTGTTGCCTCGAATACGATATCCGCACCCCAACCTTCCGTGTGCTGGTGAACCGTGTCGACCAAATTGTCATTCATCACGTTGACCGGAACGATTGCAGGCGACAACGACGCTGCAATATCCAATTTCGTTTGTGCGATGTCGGATACAAAGACACGCGCACAGCCCGCCGCGATCGCAGCCAAAGCCGTGACCAAACCGATCGGCCCTGCCCCCATAACAACAGCAACATCACCTGGTTTTACCCGCGCTTTGGTCGCCGCATGTACACCAACCGCCAAAGGCTCGATCATCGCCCCTTCGGCAAAGGATACATTGTCCGGCAATTTGAACGTGAAATCAGCTGGATGCACACAGGTAGGGCGCAAAATGCCGTGAATGGGCGGCGTCGCCCAGAAACGTACAGCTGGATCAATGTTATACATTCCCAAACGCGCTGCTTTAGAATTTGGGTCAGGAATGCCTGGTTCCATACAAACACGATCACCAACTGACAGATGGGTTACCTCTTGCCCAACTTCGATCACTGTCCCGGCGGCTTCGTGCCCTAGAACCATCGGTTCGTTGACAACAAAGGGTCCAATGCGCCCATGAGTATAATAATGCACGTCTGACCCGCAAATCCCGACCGTGTGCAGCTTGATCCGCACATCACGCGGTCCCAGTGTTTCTTCGGCTTTGGAAATGGCTGGGAAATCCCGCAAAGACAATTCGCCTTTGCGTTCGAGGACAAGAGATTTCATTGGTTTATTCCGTATTTAACCCCTGGCCGCATCGCGCGCGTTATCGTCTTCGCTACCGCGTTGCATGCCGACATCCATGAATTCATCTAGAAAATACGCCATAAGTTCAACACGCGATGACACTCCAGCCTTACGAAAAACGTTGTGGGAATGCACCTTCACGGTACCAACACTGCTGTTTCGCAATTCTGCGATATCTTTGGTCGCCACGCCGCGCATCAAGAGTAGCGCAATATCCAATTCTGATGGCGTTAAAGCCCAGTTTCGGAACTGCAACTGCACATGTTTGTCGAAGTCATGGCGCAAACTATGCAGGACTTCGGCCTGTTGAGCGTTCCGTCCACGTAAATCGCTAATATAGAACGATAGTAAAACCATCCCAAACACAAGAACTATCACGGCAACCAATTCAAAGATCAAATGACCCAAATCCGAACCACTGTAGGCACGTTGCTCGACCAAATGTGCGCGAAAATCTACGATCACGTCCCAGCTGAAAAACAAGGCAGACACCACCATTCCCCAGAAAATAAGTCGTGCAAAGCGCGCATTTTCAAACAAAGATCGGCCCATAACTTCTCCCTTAACGATGAACATCGCTCCCCGTAATGGCTGCCAATTGCCCCTAAACCATAGTTAAGATGGCTCGCAGTCCGCAGCCTATACCCTTTTCATATTTCAACAATGGCACCAAATATGCACATTCGCACCAGAATGCCGCAAAACACGGCACAAAGCGTAAAGGACCAGTAAGTTGAAAAAGATAGCCACGACCGCCCTGTTTTTGTCGATGACGACCAGCCTTGCCCATGCGCAGGACTATGTACAAAGCCAAATCGATACTCTCTTCGCACAAGGGTATACACATTTCAGTGTCAGCACCTCTAATGGCCGTACCGAAATCGAGGGCTATAGCCCAACTGGCAGCGAAATCACTCTGTATTTAGACAGCGCTGGCAACGTTATATCATCCCGTGTCGAACAGGATGACGATGGATCGTCGTTCGACCGTATCAACGAAATCGAAGAGATGAGCCAGACAAGCACCGCGACCGGCTACCTAGATTCCGACGATGATGACGACGACGATCTGTATGAAACTGAACACTCAGAGGATTACGATGAAGATGATCTAGATGATGATCTGTATGAGACGTCTCATAGCGAAGAGGACGACGATAGCGCCATTGAAGATGATCATGACGGCTCATCTGACCACGACGATGACGATGACGATGACGATGACGATGACGATGACGATGACGATGACGATGACGATGACGATGACGATGATTGATAGGCAGTATCAGGCGTCAAGCTGCGCAAACCTGGATCGTATGACTTAATAAACACACCCCAAAAAGGCACCGCTTCGATTTCCGTAGCGGTGCTTTTATCACCACAGCGGCACAAAGTTATAGTTGTGACTAAGTCAGTTGTTAGGAACGGTAGTACCCGGCTCACGCATACCGGGCGCACGCTAGCAGAAGGGCCGTGTCATGAAAAACCGCGACAGCAAATTAACACTACAAGCGTGAACGAGAGTTGCATTATCACTGGCTGGGGTATTTTTCATCGTTTTAGAGAGATTTATTGGTTTTTACTAGGTCTGGCGGTGACTTACTCTCCCAC
>NZ_MSPP01000006.1 GCF_002150005.2 Marivivens niveibacter | reverse complement strand
GCTTGTGATCCTGAACAGCGGATCGATTGGCTGCGCGCGGTGGATGCCTATTGCGCACGCCCTGATGATCAGGACGCGAAACCAACCGACGGTCAGGTGATCGGCGCCGTTCAACGCGCGACCGACGACAGCGCGATTGCGATGTGCGCAGCAGGCACCATGCCAGGCGCATTGAAACTGCTCTGGCAGCCCAGCCAAGGCGGATACCACATGGAATACGGCTATAGCTGCATGGGCTACGAAGTTGCTGGCGCATTGGGCATCAAACTGGCTGCGCCAGAACGTGACGTGATCTGCTTTGTCGGGGATGGATCGTACATGATGGCGAACGCGGAACTGGCGACGGCCGTCATGCGCCGCATTCCGTTCACCGTCGTTCTGACCGACAACCGCGGCTACGGCTGTATCAACCGTCTGCAAACCATGGGCTGCGGCGGCGAGCCGTTCAACAACATGTACGTTGATTGCAACGTCGAAGTTCAGCCAGAAATCGACTATGTCATGCACGCAGCATCGATGGGCGCGCATGCGGTCAAAGCGGCGAACACCGACCAGCTCGAGGCCGAGATCAAAGCGGCGCGGACCCGCAACATCCCAACCGTGATCGTCATCGACACAATCGCCAAAGACTTCCCCGGCACCGGTATCGAAACCACCGCCGGCGAACACGGATACTTCTGGGACGTCGCCGTACCCCAAGTCTCCGAACGTCAAAAACAACGCGACCGCTTCGCCGAATACCTAAACCAAATCTCTAATCAATCGCTGGTGAACTGATATGGCAGATCTTCTGAAAAAACCGTTCGGTACACATGGTAAAGTCCACGAAATCACCCCGCAGTCCGTGGGGTGGCGCTATGTTGGATTTTCGCTGTACCGTTTGCGCGCAGGTGAAACCATTGCCGAGGCAACGGGGTCGAACGAGGCCATTTTGGTCATGGTCGAAGGCAAAGCCACGATCAACGCAGCCGGTGAAAACTGGGGCGAATTGGGCGAGCGGATGAACGTCTTTGAAAAGACGCCGCCGCACTGTCTGTACGTGCCAAATGACGAAAACTGGGATGCGACAGCGACCACGGATTGCACCATTGCGGTCTGTCTGGCCCCTGGTAAATCCGGCCACAAGGCCCGCAAAATCGGACCTGACGGCATCACCCTGACCCAGCGCGGCGAAGGTGTGAACACGCGCTACATCAACAACATTGCGATGGAAAACGAAGACTATTGCGACAGCCTGCTGGTGACCGAAGTATTCACACCGGCTGGTCACTGGTCGTCGTTCCCAAGCCACCGCCATGATGAGGATGATTTCCCGAACATCACCTATCTAGAAGAAACCTATTACCACCGGATCAACGCCGAGGGTGGTTGGGGCATTCAGCGCGTCTACACGGACGATCTGACCCTGAATGAAACCATGGCTGTCTATGACGGTGATGTGGTCTGCGTGCCGCGCGGCCACCACCCCTGCGGTGCGCCGCACGGGTTCGAGATGTACTATCTAAACGTCATGGCCGGACCACTGCGCAAATGGCGTTTCATCGCCGCCCCTGAAGTCGAACATTTGATGTGATGATACGCGCGCTAAACCAGAAAACCTGTCGTACACTGTCGTTTCCAGACTATCTGGACATAGCAGTTGCGACCGGTTGCGGCGGTATCGAGGTTCGGAATGACCTCGGTCGCCCGACTTTCGATGGGATGGACCCTGCAAACGCAAAGGCGCTGATCGCTGAAAAAGGTCTGCGCCTATTCGGTGTGTCCGAGGTTTACGGTTTCAACGTTTGGTCTGAAGAAATCGCTCAACAGATCACCGATTTGGCGCAGCTTGCAGAAGCAGCAGGCGCAGAAACCGTTTCGTTGATTCCAACCGTCGATGACCGACCCACATTGACCATACGCGAAACACTGCGGGAACTGATGCCCATTTTCCGCGGGCTATCTGTGAAACCTTTGATCGAACCGATCGGGTTTGAAACGTCATCAATCAAAGGCAAAGCGGATTTGGTCGCAGCGATTGATGAAGTCGCCCCAGAGATGTTCGCGATCGTACATGATACCTTTCAACACACAATTGCGAACGAGGATGAAATATACCCAGACCATACTGCTATGGTTCATATTTCAGGGATTTCAGATCCACAGTTGGCACTGGATTCAGCTGCAGATGCCCACCGCGTGTTTGTAAACCCTGATGACCGTTCCGCTGCGATCCCGCAAATACGGTCGTTTATCGAACGCGGTTACAAAGGCGCGTTTTCGTTCGAATGCACGGAACCTGCAGTGATTGATATCGATAATGGCGATCTAATTCGTGGATCGTTCGAATGGATCGAAAGCCAGATTTGATAGCCCGCCCCATTTGGGGCGGACTTTCACAAACATATCGATCAGCGGAACCGCAGCATATCGCGGTTTAGCTGGTCAATTGACGTACAGCCCATCAACTGCATATCCCGCACCAGTTCATCGCGCAGTTTTCCGACCGCGCGTTCGATTCCGGCCTGCCCTGCTGCGGCAAGTGGGAACAGATAGAACCGCCCAAGCCCAACTGCCTTTGCGCCCAACGCCAACGCCTTGAGCACATGTGTGCCACGCTGAATACCGCCATCAATCATCACGTCCATGCGGTCACCAACCGCCTGTACGATTTCATCTAATTGATCAAAGGCCGTCCGCGATCCATCCAACTGGCGCCCACCATGGTTAGACAAAACAATACCAGTACAGCCAATGTCTGCAGCACGGGTCGCATCATCGACGCTCATCACGCCTTTCAGACAGAACTGACCGTCCCATTCGCGCACCATTTTTTCGACGTCATCCCAATTCATAGACGCGTCCAGCATATCATTCAGATATTTGCCGATGCTAACGGGATCACCTTTGATGTCGATATGCTTTTCCAACTGGGGAAGACTGAATTTTTCATGGGTGACATAGTTGATCCCCCACTGCGGTTTCAGAACAAAATCCAACATTCCGCGCATGTTCAGGCGCAGCGGGATAGAAAATCCTGTCCGTAGATCACGTTCGCGATTGCCGCCAGTGATCGTATCTACGGTCAGCATCATCACCTTGATGCCATTATTTTTCGCAGCCTGCATCATCGCAGAATTCAGTCCTCGATCTTTGTGGAAATAGAACTGATAGCACTGCGGGTTTGAATGTTTGGCAGCCAATTCTTCCATCGCGACGGTGCCGATGGTGGAAACCCCAAACATCGTTCCGAATTTTTCCGCTGCCGCTGCTGTTGCCCGTTCACCCTGATGATGGAAAAGACGCTGCAAAGCAGTTGGCGACAGATACACAGGTAGATCGATTTTCTGCCCCATCACGGTGGTAGACAAATCCACGTTTTCGACACCGCGCAAAACATTCGGAACCAAATCGACGCGATCAAAGCTGGCGGTGTTTTCCCGAAGTGTCAGTTCATCATCCGCACCGCCCGCAATGTAGTTGTACAAAGGCGACGGCAAACGGCGCTTTGCCAGTTTTTGGAAATCGTGAAAGTTATGGCAACTTGAAAGACGCATCAGCTTTCCTTTAGCAGTCGAGCCCATTCTAGGGCGTATCGCGTAAATCTATCATCAACTGGGCTGGTGATTGGACTGGTTTCTGGGCTTTTCGGACTATCCATAGCCAATAACGCAGCGCCTACACTAGTCCCCGTTGCCGAGGCGGCAATGCGAACATTTGAGCGCAGCGCCGCAAGCATTTGTAGATAATCATCGTTGCGACCAAACGGACCTTCAACGATCACATCTCCGGTCGCATTGATCAGCGACAAACAGGTGTCCGTCATCAGGGCAAGGTAATAAGACAGCGCGATCATTTCCTGACCGGCAGTCGCGGGTTTCACGGACCACTTCATTTTTCGGCCCATGAATGGCCCTGAGGTTGGTTCAACGGCTGGCAACAGATGGATACCGTTTAAAACAGCCTCTCGATCAGCATCCGAAGTGGTAATGTCGCGGCCCGCGCTGATCAGTTCAAATTCGCGCCCGCCCATAAAACGGGCCGTTGGAACAGCGTTTCCCAACGCGTTCACATTGATCAACGTATCACGGGTCGGGTCCAGCTCGGGAACAGTATCGCCCATCGACATACAAACCACCCAAGTGCCTGTCGACACGACACTAAATGGCCCCTTCGCGCCTAACAGATACGGATACAAAGACGCGTTTGAATCGTGAATGCCGCAGACGACGGGTGTTGAGGCTGAAATGCCCGTTTGTTCAGCAATCGCTGGCAAAATGGTGCCCAATATGTCAGTAGATTTTCGTGCTGGTGCAATCAGATCAGCGATCCCCAAATCGTTTACCAACTGTGAATATTGGCCGCTATGCGGATTCCATAAATCAGTATGACAGCCCAGACTTGTCACATCAGTCGCGACCTGACCCGTCAAACGAAAACCCCAATACTGCGGGTAGGTTACTATAGACGCAACGCGATCACGCAAGGTTGGATCGCTTGTGAACAACCAATGCAACTGCGCCCCAGCGTTTAACCCCATTGATAATCGCGGTGATCCAGTTTCAGAAAATTCAGGACGCAGGACATCATAACCCGTGGGGTCCAAGCCGCCGAATTCGTAATCCAGCATCGGGATGGCCTGTCCATCGTGATCAATCAACGTGACCGCCGCGCCGTGCGTGGTAACGCTGATTGCATCGACACCATGCTGCGATTGGAATTTTCCCAAAGCGTCAACGAAAAAGGCCCAATGCCCTTCCAGATCAAAATGAGGATATGGTCCATCTGTCAAAACACGGTTTGGACGAGTGACAACTGCGATTTCTTCCAAGGTCGTACTGTCAACCAACGCCAGTTTTGCGTTGGTTTTGCCGACATCAATGACAGCGATATGGGTCATGGCATGTGAAAGACGTTGATCAGCGACGTCGCGACCGGTTCGTTATTATCATGGATTACCATGATGTCTGCCATATGCGCCCACCATTTTTGCATAACAGGGTGGTTTGGCAGGTCATCCATCCCGTGATCATCCGTGCGCCATAGAACACCAAACAAGACATTCGTGTCCGCATCCAAATGGATCGAATAATCCGACACACCCGCCTGTTTCAGAAGGTCCACCAATTCGGGCCAGATTTCATCATGGCGACGTTTATACTCGTCCAACTGACCGTCATGCAGCTGCATTTTGAACGCAAATTTCTGCATTACTTCCTCCACATCGCCCATAGGCGCGGCAAGGCGATGACGCCAATCAACAGCGCGCCAATAAAGATCGACATGACGATGCCAGGGACGTTCAGCAAACCCAAACCAAAAGTCACCATGCCCATGACAAAAGCCGCGATCACGACGCCCGGAATAGACCCCGATCCGCCCAAGATATTCACGCCGCCCAAAACGACCATTGTGACGACCTCTAGCTCCATCCCCAGTCCGATGGACGGACGAGTTGACCCCAGACGCGAAGTCAAACACACCGCCGCAACGCCCGACATCAGGCCCGTTAGGACGAACAGGATGAATTTGACGCGGTTGACGCGGATGCCTGAAAATAACGCGCCGGTCGCGTTATTGCCAATGGCATACACAGCGCGGCCAAAGTTGGTTTTGTGCAGCAAGACGCCATAGATAACGGCCAAAACTACGAAAAGCACAAATTCAAAGCTGATCACCCAAAACACGTATCCTTGCCCGAAAAAGGCAAAGTCGCGGGGATAGCCGCGGAACGCTTGATCGCCCAAAACGATATAGCTGATGCCGCGGAACAGGCTCATTGTGCCGATTGTCACAACGATGGACGGCAAGCCCATGACGGTGACCAAAATCGCGTTGAACGCGCCGCAGATCACACCGACGGACAGGCCCGTCAAAACGATAGTCAGCGTGGACACATCAAACTGCGCCACTGCGCCCATCGCGGTTGATGACAGCGCGATGATCGACGCGACCGACAAATCGATTTCACCCGCCACGATCAACAACGCCATGGCAAAGGCTATCATCGCCTTTTCCGTGAAATTGAATGTCGCGTCAGACAGGTTCCACGCGTTCAGGAAATAGGGGGACGCGAAACTATTCGCGATGAAAATCCCGATGGCGACCGCCAGCAGCAGGCTTTCCCAGCTTTTGATCCGTTTTTGAAACGGCGATTGCAGACGGTCGGGAATGATACGTTCGACGTGGCTCATTGGGTGGCCTCTGCTTTTTTCAGGATGATGCGGCCTTTGGTGCGACCGGCACGGGTGTTCACAGCGATGGCGATGATGATCGCAGAACCAGAGATCGCCATTTGCCAAAACGGACTGATATTCACGACGGGCAGCGCATTTTTTATCACGCCCAAGAACAAAGCGCCCAATACGGCCCCGCCAATGGACCCGATCCCGCCCGATATCGCGATCCCGCCGATAACGCAGGCGGCGACCACGTCCAATTCGAACCCCAGCGCGATATCGACATAGGCCACCGCATAGCGCGACACCCAAAGATAGCCGACCAATCCCGCCAAAGCGCCGGAAAAGGTGAACGCCCAAAACTGTGATTTACCAACGTTGATCCCAGTATAAACCGCCGCATGCGGGTTCCCGCCCACAGCATAGAAGGACCGGCCCAGCGTGGTGCGCGTAATGATCGTAAAGAAAATTACGGTCATCAAAATAGCAATCCAACTTAGCATCGGCAGGCCCAGAAATTCGGCGCGCGGGAACGCCTTGAACGCGGGGGACATTTCGTGGGAATTGACCCATTTTCCGTCCGAAATCAGGAAAATAATGCCGCGATAAATGGTCATCGTGCCCAGTGTCACAACGATTGGCGGGATATCCAATTTCCACACAAGCACGCCGTTGAACGCGCCCAAAACCGCGCCCAATCCGATCGCCACGGCGATAATCACAACAACGGGGACGCCTGGCGCGGCGACGTTGATCATCGCGCAAACCATACCCGTTAGCGCCAGATTGGCCGCAACCGACAGGTCGATACATTTGGTCAAAATGACGATCATCTGCCCAATCGCCAATAGGATCAGCGGCGATGTGTCATTGAACACCGCAACCAGATTTGATGGCGCGATAAACGCCGGAAAACGGGTCGCGACCAGACCCAGCAGCACGACAATCGCGGCTGTCAGGATCATTTCGCGAGATTTCAAAATATTCATCTACGCCTCCGCGATGCCCGCTGCGTGGCGGACCAGAGTTTCGGGGGTCATGTCATCGCCGGACACTTCGGCGGCGATGCGGCCTTCGCGCATGACGATCACGCGGTCGGACATGCCTAGGACTTCGGGAATTTCGGAACTGACCATGATGACAGCGAGCCCTTGGGACGCCAGTTCAGCCATGAAATCATGAACGGCGGCTTTGGATCCGATATCGATGCCTTTGGTCGGTTCGTCCAGAATGATGACTTTTGGCTTTGTTGCCAACCATTTAGCGATGACGACTTTTTGCTGGTTACCGCCAGACAGGTTGCCCACGGGCGTATCCAAGGACGCCGCCCGTAGATCCAAACGCTGGGTATATTCGCGCGCCATTGCGAATTCTTCGGCCAAACGGATGAACCCGTTTTTCGACGTTTTTTTCAATGACGCCAGCGATACGTTTTGAAAAATCGGCATGGGGCGAATGGCGCCCTGCAGACCGCGATCTTCGGGGACGTAAACGATGCCAGCCTCGACCGCCGCAGCGGGGGACCGGATGACGGTGATTTTGCCGTCGACTTTGGTCACGCCTTTGGACGGTTTGGTGATCCCGAAAAGGGACTGCATAAATTCAGACCGCCCTGCCCCGACCAGACCGTAGAAACCCAAAATCTCACCGCGGTGCAGTTTGAAATTGATGCCTTCGAATTCGGTCGGATGGTCATAGCCGACGACCTGCAACACTTCGGTGCCCAGCAGACTTTCGCGTTTAGGGAACACCTGATCGACGGACCGGCCCACCATCATCTGAACCAATTCGCCTTCGTTAATGTCGGCGATTTTGCCGTCGGCCACGAATTGGCCGTCACGGAACACGGTATAACGGTCGGCGATTTTGAAAATCTCGTCGAATTTGTGGCTGATAAACAGGATCGCCTTGCCCTGCGCTTTTAGCTGATCGACCAGATCATAGAGTTCGTGAATTTCTTTGTGCGACAGCGCAGCGGTGGGTTCGTCCATGATGACAACCCGAGCGTCGATCGACAAAGCCCGCGAAATCGCGACCAAATGTTTCGACGCGATGCCCAGATCACGCAGACGCGTTTGCGGATCGATGTCTGCGCCAATGCTGCGCAGAATTTCGGTCGCGCGGCGGGTTTGGGTTTTTGTGTCGATCAGACCCCATTTTGTTTTGGGCGCGTGCCCCAAAAATATGTTTTCGGCCACCGTCAGATCATCAAACAGGACGGTTTCCTGATGGATCGCGGTGATGCCGTGTGCGGCTGCGTCTTGGGCGGTAGGGAACGACACCTGTTCGTCGCCAACATAAATCGCGCCGCCATCGGGCTGATAGATGCCCGTCAAAATCTTAACCAGCGTGGATTTACCCGCGCCGTTTTCCCCGATCAGCGCAGTGACTTGCCCCGGATACAGGCCCAATTGCACCTGATCCAGCGCCTTAACGCCCGGAAATGTTTTGGTTATTCGGTCGAGCCGTAGAACAGGCGCGTCCGTTGAAGTGGTCTGTTGCATAGATCGTCCAATAGGTGGGCCGGCACCCATGATGCCGACCCTTGGGAGATTAGAAAATGTCGACGAAGTCAGCGATGTTCGATGCGTCGTAGACAAACGGATCGGCCATTGCGCCCGAGTTTGTGTCATCCAGCGTCACTTCGCCCATGCGGCCCATTGGGATGGATGCGCCTGGTTCTGCGGTCGCTTCGCCGGTTGCCAATGCGTGGGCAATCATGGTTGCCGAATAGCCCAGATCGATCGGGTTCCAGATCGCAAAGGATTTCGACGCGCCCGATTCAATCGCGCCAGCCATTTCCGATGGCAGACCCAAACCGGTGACGTTGATTTCACCCGCTTTGCCCGCATCCGCAACAGCCTGCGCCGCAGCCACAATACCAACCGAGGTAGGCGCGATGATCGCGTCCAGATCAGGGTAGGACTGCATCAGGCCTTGGGCTTCGCGATAGGATTTATCTGCAAGGTCATCGCCGTAAACGGTCGCGACGACTTCGATGCCGGGATAGTTGCCCATCACCTTGTTCATTTCGTCGATCCAGATGTTCTGGTTCGTTGCGGTCGCCGATGCGGACAGAACCGCGACTTCGCCGCCGTCTGGCAGGTGGTCAGCAGCCAGTTTGATGATCATGTTGCCGATCAGCGGGTTCGACGATGGGTTCAGGTGCATTTGGCGGCCTTCGGGGGCGACGCCGGAATCCCACGAAATAACGGTGATGCCGCGCTGCATCGCACGTGCCAGCGCAGGTGCAACAGCGTCAGGGTCGTTTGCAGAAATCGCAATCGCGTCAACGCCCTGAGCGATCAGGCTGTTGATCACTTCGATCTGGCCTTCGGCTGTGGTGTCGGTCGGACCGGTGTAAATGACTTCGACATCGCCCAGTTCGGCTGCGGCCTCTTCGGCGCCTTGTGCTGCGGCTTCAAAGAAACCGATACCCAACGCTTTGACGACCAGCGCGATGCGCATGTCTTCTGCTTGCGCAGCTGTACCTGTAAACGCAGCTGCAACAGCCACGGTCGACAGAATTTTCTTCATTACACTCATTGTATCCTCCCTAAAGTGTAACTGACGGGTCTAAGAGGCCGCCTCCTCTGCTGCCGCAGCCTCGACAGGGGCTACGATCAGCTTAACCTCTGCGGCATCCAACATGGCAGCCGCTTTATCAGTGATCCCCTCGTCCGTGATCACGGTGTCGATCCGGTCCAGCCCACACAGTACTAGGCTGCTGCGCTGGTCGAATTTCGAACTGTCCACCAAAACAACCAATTCATCGGCTTGGCCGATCAATTTTTGTTCTGCTTGGATCAGCAACGGGTCCGCTTCCATCAGGCCTAGTGGCCCGATGCCTTGGGCACCCATGAACATGCGGCGGGCATAGAAATTGCGGGTCACGTCGTTTTCAAACGGTGACAGCACAATATTCTGTTCGCGGTAAATAACCCCGCCCGACAGCATGATCGTGTTTTTGGTGTTTTTCAGCAAATGTTCGGCAATCGGGAACGAGTTGGTGAAAACCTGAACACGGCGCGTGGCCAACGGATGCACCATCTGGAACGTCGTCGTGCCGCCGTTGATGATGATCGGATCGCCGTCATCACACAATTCAACAGCTGCGCGCGCGATTGCTTGTTTCTGCTTGATATTGATCGTTTCGTTGATCGAAAACGGCCGACCTGCCAGCCCAACCACTTGTGGCGGGGTCAGCGCTTCGGCTCCACCACGCACGCGGCGCAGTTTTTTCGTTTCATGTAACGTCGCAATGTCGCGACGAATGGTGGCTTCGGACGCACCAGTCAGGCCACACAGGTCAACCACCGTCACGACCGGACGGTCCTGAACAGCAGATAAAATAACCCTATGGCGTTCTGTTTCGTGCATTGAGTCCTCCCTCGGGTTTGGATGTTGCGGGATTTTGACGCGCATTGTCAATCATTAAAAATCATTTCCAATCATTCTGCAGCTGCAAACGATCATTTATGATTGTTTATGATTGACATTCCGTCGCAGTCCCGTCAGTTTTGATTGGAAAGTTATTACCGCGTTTTTTTACGCGAAGGGAGGATATCATGTCGAATTCCGGTGCAAATCAGCGCCTTATTAACGGTTGGGATGACGCCAAAGCTGCATCCATGTCCGAGTCGGAGAAACTTTTGTACCGCTCGAACCTATTGGGGTCTGATAAACGGATCACCAACTACGGCGGCGGCAACACATCTGCAAAAGTCACGGAAAAGGACCCTCTGACTGGGGAAGAGGTAGAGGTCCTGTGGGTCAAAGGATCGGGCGGCGACGTCGGGTCGATCAAAATGGACGGATTTTCCACCCTATACATGGACAAACTGCGCGCCCTAAAAGGCGTCTATCGCGGCGTCGAATTCGAAGACGAAATGGTGGGCTACCTGCCCCATTGTACGTGGAACCTGAACCCGCGCGCAGCATCCATTGATACCCCCCTGCACGCTTATGTCCCGCGCAAACACGTGGACCACATGCACCCTGACGCGATCATCGCCATCGCAGCATCGAAAAATTCGCGCGAACTCACGGCCGAGATTTTTGGCGATGACATCGGTTGGCTGCCTTGGAAAAAACCGGGCTATGAATTGGGTCTGTGGCTGGAAAAATTCTGCGTTGAAAACCCCGACGCCAAAGGCGTCGTGCTAGAATCGCACGGGTTGTTCACTTGGGATGACGACGCAAAGGCGTGTTATGAACTGACGCTGGAAATCATCCAAAAGGCGATGGATTGGTTCGCCGACAAAACGGCAGGTCAGGCCGCATTTGGCGGTGCGGTACACACATCATTGGACGCTGATGCCCGCCGAGCGGTCGCCGCGAAACTGATGCCTGCGATCCGCGGCATGGTGTCGGGCCAACAGCACATGGTCGGTCATTTCGACGATCAGGATGCTGTGCTGGAATTCGTGAACTCCAAAAATATGGAGCCGTTGGCCGCGCTAGGCACATCCTGCCCAGACCATTTTTTGCGCACCAAAATCCGCCCTCTGGTCGTAAATTTTGACCCTGCACAGAACAACATTGAAGAGGTCCTAACGGGTCTGCCCGATCAGGTTGCCGATTACCGCGCGGATTATGCGGCCTATTACGACCGCTGCAAACATGACGATTCCCCTGCCCTGCGTGACCCGAACGCTGTGGTCTATCTGGTGCCTGGCGTCGGCATGATCACCTTTGCCAAAGACAAAGCCACCGCGCGCATTTCGGGCGAATTCTATGTCAACGCGATCAATGTAATGCGCGGATCGTCGGCTGTGTCCGAATACTGCGGCCTACCCGAACAAGAGGCATTCGATATCGAATACTGGCTGCTAGAAGAGGCAAAGTTACAGCGTATGCCAAAGCCGAAATCGATGGCGGGCCGTGTGGCATTGATCACCGGCGGCGCGGGCGGCATCGGCGCGGCAACCGCCCACCGTTACCTAACCGAAGGCGCATGCGTCATGCTGGCCGACATCAACGCAGACGCATTGGAGGAAGTCCGCGCAGGTTTCGCCAAAACATTCGGCGCGGATGTCGTGCGCACCGTGCAGATGAACGTCACGGACGAACAAGCGATCATTGATGCCTACGCCTATACTTCGGTCGAATTTGGCGGCGTGGATATCCTTGTGTCGAACGCAGGTATCGCGTCGTCGGCGCCTGTCGAAAAAACGTCGCTGGATCTGTGGAACAAGAACATGGACATCCTGTCCACGGGCTACTTCCTCGTCAGCCGCGAAGCGTTCAAGGTTATGCGCCAGCAGAACATCGGCGGGTCGATCGTGTTCGTCGCATCGAAAAACGGTCTGGCCGCATCGCCCAACGCGTCGGCCTATTGCACGGCCAAAGCATCTGAAATCCATCTGGCCCGTTGTTTGGCTCTAGAAGGCGCAGAGGCTGGCATCCGAGTGAACGTCGTGAACCCAGACGCCGTTCTAAAGGGGTCGAAAATCTGGGAAGGCGAATGGCTGGAACAGCGCGCAGGCACCTATGGCACGGATAAAGAAGGGCTAGAGGAAATGTACCGCAATCGGTCCATGCTGAAACGGTCGGTCCTGCCCGAAGACATCGCCGAAGCGGCCTATTTCCTTGCATCCGAAGCATCGGCAAAGTCCACTGGCAACATCATCAACGTTGACGCTGGCAATGTCCAAGCGTTCACTCGCTAGGGTGCGGCCATGAAGACGATAATCGAATCCGAAAACGCAAAACGCATCGACGATTTGAATGCAGATTACGATGCCGTTTGCGAACAGCTGGACCGCCGCGGTATTGATGCCGCTGCAATCAAAGAACGTGCAAAAACCTTTGGTGTCGCTGTCCCATCATGGGGCACCGGTACCGGCGGCACCCGTTTTGCCCGTTTCCCAGGCAAAGGCGAACCGCGCGATATTTTCGACAAACTGGACGACTGCGGTGTGATCCACACCCTGACCCAAGCCACGCCAAAGGTGTCGCTGCACATCCCGTGGGACAAAGCCGACCCAAAGGCCATGCTGGAAAAGGCAGGCGAATACGGTCTGGGCTTTGACGCGATGAATTCGAACACGTTTCAGGATCAGCCCGATCAGGAACATTCGTATAAATTCGGGTCGCTATCCCACAATGATGCCGCGACACGTCAGCAGGCCGTTGATCACAACATCGAATGCATCGAAATCGGCCAAGCCATTGGATCGAACGCTCTGACCGTGTGGATCGGGGACGGGTCGAACTTTCCCGGTCAAACCCACATGGGCCGCCAGTTTGATCGCTACATGGCGTCGATGCAGGACATTTATGGCGCGCTGCCCGACGATTGGCAGCTATTCAGCGAACATAAAATGTACGAACCCGCGTTCTATTCCACCGTTGTGCAGGATTGGGGCACGTCCCTGATGATCGCGCAGGAATTGGGTGACAAAGCCAAATGTCTGGTCGATCTGGGTCACCACGCGCCGAACGTGAATATCGAAATGATCGTGTCGCGCCTGATCCGCGCGGGCAAACTGGGCGGCTTCCATTTCAACGACTCCAAATACGGCGACGACGATCTGGATAGCGGCACCATCGACCCGTACCGCATGTTCCTAGTGTGGAATGAACTGGTCGACGCCGAAAGCCCCGATTTAAACCTATCGCATATGATCGATCAGTCGCACAATGTGACCGACCCGATCGAAAGCCTGATGATTTCCGCAATGGAAATTCAGCGGGCCTTTGTTCAGGCATCACTGGTCGATCGCGACGTGCTAACGGGATATCAGAACGACAATGATGCGCTGATGGCATCTGCGACTTTGCGCCAAGCATTCCGTACGGACGTCGAACCGATCTTGCAAATGGCGCGTCTGGAAACGGGCGGCGCGATTGATCCGATCATGACCTATCGCCAATCGGGATACCGTGCGCAGGTCGCCAGCATCCGCCCCAAAGTATCCGGCGCTGGCGGCGGTATTGTATAACAAATTAAAGGCCCGATTGATCATCCAATCGGGCCTTTGATCATAATAATTCATTAAACTCTAGTACGTTACCATCAGGGTCGCGGATGAAAATGACTCGCCTGCGGTCGCTATAAATCAAAGGCCCTCCAGTGATGTTGATCGCATTCTTTTCAAACATCGCGATCAAATCATCCATGTCAGTCACGACAAATGCAGCATGGGTGAACCCCGCCAGTTTCACTGGCTCATCCTGTAGCACGTTACGATTGTCAGGCTGTTTTGCACCATTGAAAATCAGGTTGATATAAACGCCCGCGTCATTGACCATTTCATTTGCATGGTACTGAGGTAGGTTCACTTCTTCGCGCCAACCAAGAGACTGGTAGAAAGCAATCGCGCGATCGCGATCTGTGACGCGTATCCCGACGTGTTCATATTGCGTGATAGAAAACCCCATGAATTATAGCTCTGGCATAGTCACGAACCGCGGCAATGATTTGATCCGATTGATCCATGCAGCGACATTTGGATGATCGCCCACTGGAATACGGCCTTCATGTCCCAATGCAACATAAGGGAAACAGGCAATATCCGCGATTGTTGGCCGATCTAGCGCGAGCCATTCTTTCCCTTCCAGCTGGGCCTCTAGCAATGATAGGACTCGCTTTGCTTTGTCTACGGCGAGCCCGTGGTCTAATTCATATCCAAATTTGTCGTGCAACCGCGCATCATTCGGGCCGCGTGCAATTTCGTTTTCGGCCATCATCACCCACTCCATGACCTGAGCCATGGATGCAGCTTCGGTCGGCAGCCACGCTTCTCCGCCGTATTGGCGCGCTAGGTAAATCAGAATGGCCTGACTATCGCGCAGAGTCAGAGCTCCGTCCGTCAAAATTGGAATTTCACAAAATGGGTTCATATCCGACAACGGCGGCTTTTTGTGAGCGCCCCCTAAAAAATCAACAGGAATCAGTTCATAGGGCTGACCAATCAGCGACAGAAACAGGCGTACTTTGTAGCAGTTACCCGATAGCTCTAGGTCGTATAGTTGCATCGTTTTCCTCCCAATCGGTGCAAGTGTTGTCGCATCAAAGCGTTATAGCGACAGGACTAAGGTAGTGTTTCGCCTTTGCCTGCATTCCGATAGTCGGTTGTTACGGATTATATGTTTCCATTTTTTGGAAAGGTCGTAGATGGACAAATTACGCGCCATGCAGGTTTTCAGCACCGTTGCACGGGCGGGCAGTTTGTCCGCTGCCGCCCGCGAAATGGACACTCCGCTGACCAACATCAGCCGCCAGCTGAGCCAGTTGGAACAACACCTGGGCCTTGCCTTGATAACGCGTTCTGCCCGTCGCATGGAATTAACGCCGGAAGGTCGCGAATATCTAACGGCCTGTCGGTTGATCATTGACGACATTGATCAGGCCGAGGCACGGATTTCAGGACAAATCAGCGATTTGAACGGCACAATCACGATCACAGCGCCCGAAACCTTTGGAAAAATTCATGTCCTGCCTATCGTGACAGATTTTCTGGAACAACATTCCAATATCGATATACGTCTGCTTTTGCAGGATCGACGGGTTGATATGATTGAAGAAGGCGTAGATTTGGCCGTCAGGATCGGCGCCTTACGGGATTCAGGCCATTTGGCGACATTTATCGGATCGCAGCGAATGGTGACCTGTGCTGCGCCTTCGTACCTTGCCAAATATCCCACGCCCCAAAAGCCATCCGACCTAAACAGCCACGTTTGTATTTGCTTTGCCGCACCGCCAAGTGGTCTGCGCTGGACCTATGACCATTCTGAACACGGCCGCAAAACGATACGAGTTCGGCCACGCCTTACAGTCAACTCAGCCGAGGCCGCAGTCAGTGCGGCTGTGAATGGTTTGGGCATAACGCGTGTCATCGGGTATCAGGCCGCAGAAGCCATCGCAAAAGGCCAATTAGTACCTGTTATTCCCAAAGCTGATAACACCGGAATACCGGTAAACATTTTGCGTTGGCCCAACCGAACAGCTCCGCGACGCGTTACTGCTTTTATTGAATTTGCCTCTGTCCGGCTACGCTCCAATTCACACGCAGCGCTTTAGCCGAAAACAAATCCCTGAAATAACTTTCGCGCGGTGCGCAATGTTCCCGCACCGATCACAGCGCCTTTTTCATCCCGAGTGATCACAACATCAGCAGCACCAGTCGGGTGTTCGATCGAAAATACATCACCTGTCGGCAAATTCGCCAAATCTGCAGCGGGAGCATTCGGCA
The DNA here is from genome assembly GCF_002150005.2 of Marivivens niveibacter. Taxonomy (GTDB): domain Bacteria; phylum Pseudomonadota; class Alphaproteobacteria; order Rhodobacterales; family Rhodobacteraceae; genus Marivivens; species Marivivens niveibacter. Next base: position 120,477 of record NZ_MSPP01000006.1, on the reverse strand, counting down.
GCGTGCAAGCCGTTGCTACCGAAACGGCCGCAAAGACACCAATCGATGCATGACAACGATGGGGTATAAAGCTGCGCGTGTTAATCACACCACCATGCTCTGCGGGACTAACCAGAGTCATTTTTGGGACCGATTTTTCGGCCACGTCGCCCAAGCCCATCATATCGCCAGCCTTCAAACGGATCGCCTCAATCCGTGATTTCAGATCGCTATTGGAATCCAGTTCTTCGCGAGTTTCAAAACCCGTCAGACCGAATGCATCGGCGCGCATGACGACAACTGGCATGCCATTATCGATCAACGTGCATTGCACGCCATCAATTACATCAACGCTATTCCCAGTCGGCAACAGCGCCGAGCACATAGATCCTGCCAAATTGGAAAACATCAAAGTAACGGGTGCATGGGTACCCGGCACTCCATCAATGCGCGCTGTACCGTCATACGTTAGAACGCCGTTAGGGGTTTGGATGATCGCCTCGGATAATTCTTTTGTGTTTTGCATGAAAATCCGCACCCGAGTTTCATTGCCACGGGGCTTCACAATGCCCATTTCTATCGCTGCGGGGCCAACACCAGCCAAAATATTCCCACAAGCCTGCGCATCCGACACAATCGGTTGATCCACAAACACCTGTAGAAACAAGTAATCGACGTCGGCATCTTCGCGCACGGATGGTGACAGTATCGCCACCTTGGAACACAGCGGATCGGCCCCACCAATACCATCAATTTGGAGGGGGTCAGGGCTCCCCATGATCCGTAACAACAGCACATCGCGTTCTGCTTCGCGAGATGGGAGGTCTGCCGCGTTGAAATAGGCCCCTTTGGACGTGCCCCCGCGCATCCATATGCAAGGGGTGCCATCAGACATATTTCAGGCCCATCGCCTCTAAACGCGGGCGCATGTCGTAAATATCAAGCCCCAATTCACCTGCGGCCAGCCGCACGCGCTTTGCCTCTTCGGCGTCCAAACGTTTCTGCGTCGCCTCTAGAACGGCATTCGCATCCTGACGACGAACAACACAAACACCGTCATCGTCTGCACAAATGATATCGCCCGCGTTGATTGTTTGACCTGCGCAAACGATTGGAACGTTCACATCGCCCAAAGTAGCTTTGACCGTGCCCTGGCAGGACACCGCTTTGGACCAGACAGGAAAACCCATTTGTTCCAGATCAACAGTGTCACGAACACCTGCATCAATGATTAAACCACGGCACCCACGTGCCTGCGCCGAGGTTGCAAGCAGATCGCCAAAATACCCGTTATCGCAAGGCGAGGTTGGCGCAAGCACCAGAACATCACCGGGCTGCAATTGTTCGATCGCAACATGAACCATCCAGTTATCGCCTGGCGCTGCCGAAATCGTGACAGCGGAACCCGCAATTTTCGCACCTTTATAGATCGGACGCATGTAGGAATGCAGGCAGCCAATTCGGCCTTGCGCTTCGTGTACTGTTGCAACGCCCGCCGCGCCTAGTGCGTCGATGACGGCTTGATCAGCCCGTTCGATATTTTGAACAACAACGCCCATATCAATGATCCTTTTCTACTGGCGGGGTGCCGTGGGTATGAAAGGATTCAATCGTTTTCAGACCCCAAGCTTGCCCCTTCATCCGGTCGGCCTGCGTCCATTTGATCGGTTTCCAATCGGGTGCCATGATCAGCCGCGCACCTGCATTTGCCAGTTCGACGCGGTTGCCCGCAGGTTCCCAAACATACAGGAAGAATGTGCCCTGAACTGCATGTTTGTGTGGGCCCGTTTCAATATGGACATTGTTTTGCAGGAAAATATCCGCAGCGCGCAGGATATCTTCGCGCTGGTCTGTTGCGTAGGTCACGTGGTGCAAACGCCCCGTCGCATCAGTATGATCTTCGGTACAGGCTAGATCATATGTTTTGTTGTTCACGGTAAACCAACAGCCGCCCAAACGGCCATTGTCCAGTTCGATGTATTCGGTCACGCGGCTGCCCAAACATGTTTCCATGAACCGTTTGAATTCACGTACATCGGTCGACAAAAGATTGAGGTGGTCAATACGACGTGGTGCGGCGCCTTTGAACGCCGATGCAGTATTTTTCAAAGCTGCGCGCTCGGCTTCGATTTGGGGCTCGTACCAGTTGGTTTCATAAAAAATTTCAAAGACATGTCCAAACGGGTCTTCGAACCGAAAGGCACGACCGTGGGACAGATCCCCGTCAACCCAGCCGTGTACTTTGTAATCACTGTCCTGAATTATCTGAACGCGGCGCTCTAACGCCTCGGGCGATGCGGCGCGATACCCGATATGCGCAACACCAGTCGTATCAGATTTGGTCAGTTTCAGCGTGCAGTATTCGTAATCGTCCCATGCCCGCAAATAGGCCGACGTGTCATCCTGACCAGATAGGACAAGCCCATAAACTTCGGTAAAAAACGCAAGGCTTTCTTCGAATTTATTCGTGAGCATTTCGACGTGGCTAAGGTGCGCCAGATCAAAGGACAGATTGGTTGGATCAGACATTTCGTTTCCTATGATTTCAGACGACAGGGCGATTATAGTTCGTCAACAGTGCGCGGGAAAATGCTTTGGAAACCTTCAGCATATTGGCAATCACGCCCACCCGATTGGCCACCCGAATTACGTTTGAAATGGTTCGCCCGTTGCTGCGCGACACGGGTGTAGTAATCCCAAAGATGAACCTGACCTTGGTTGCATTCCATCGCTTTGCGTTTTTTGTCCCACACAGATGTGATGTCCAGGAAATGGTCTGGCTTCCACCCCATCTGTTCGGTCTGATGTGGTTCAAACAGATACAGCTGCGGCGCACCTAGCACTTTTTGACCTGGGTTATGGCCCCACGCCTGGGCAATCATCCGCGCCTCTAACGCGATCTGCGTCATATACATGTGGTCGGTATTGTAGGGGTCATACTGGCTGTGGCTTAGCATGAAGGACGGTTGAACGTCGCGGATAAGGTCAACCAGCTTAAACTTATCCTCTTTTTCCATATGCAGGGGATAATCACCCAGATCAAAACATTCCAAACGCGCTACGCCCAAAGCATCGGCAGCGGCCTCTGCTTCGCCGCGGCGGATCGCTTTGACTTCGTCCAGCGACTTGCCTTCTTTCCATAGGCGTGCGCTTTCGCCACGTTCGCCAAAAGACAGGCACGCAACCGTCACATCGTACCCTTTTTCAGCGTGCAGCGCGATGGCCCCACCACAGCGCCAAACGAAATCAGCGGCATGTGCAGAAATAACAAGTGCGGTCTTTTTTGTGGTCATTGCGAACTCCCTAAGCTTCGCAAGTCTGTCCCATGCCGGTACGACACAGACAATTTGGTTTATTGCCAGTTAGGATAATTTTTGGTTATAGACAGCTTTACACTACCGCCTGATGACATGCTTTAACGGATCACATGTAGATATGCCGATTTCACGAAACCTGAGACATTTAAGAGTATTTCTGACGGTTTCTGACGTAAAATCGTTGACCCTAGCGTCTGATATCTGTTCCGTATCCCAACCCGCCGTCAGCCAAACATTACATAAGCTGGAAACCGAAATAGGCGGACAGCTGTTCAAACGCACGCGACAAGGTGCATTCCCCACGGAACGCGGAGAAGCATTAGCAAAACGCGTCAGACGTGCTTTTGCATTGTTAGATCCTGTTTTGAAAACGTTGTCCCCGCGCCTGCCCGTGACAGCAACGCACACGCAGCTTCAGGCGTTGGTCGCTGTTGCGGACGCTGAAAATTTTACGCTTGCAGCCAAACGGTTGGGCCTATCGCAGCCTTCCATTCATCGTGCCGTGAGCCAGCTGGAATCAGAATGCAATTCCACGCTATTTGAGCGTGCACAGCAGGGTATGTTACCCACCAAATCGGCCCTTGCCTTAGTTCAGGCCACGCGACTTGCTTTTGCTGAATTCGATCAAGCAGACGCTGATCTTGCCGAATTTGATGGACGCGACGCGGGCAAAATCGTTATCGGCGCCCTGCCGTTGTCACGTTCTGCAATACTACCCAAAGTATTGGCCAAATTTCGCGAAATTCGGCCTCGCATGGCAATTGAGATAAACGATGGCCCCTATGAGGACCTGCTAACCGGCCTACGACGCGGCGCGGTTGACGTGATCGTTGGTGCCTTGCGGACACCTGCGCCAATCGGCGACGTAAAACAGCAGGAACTATTTCGGGATTATCTCGCCTTTGTATGCGCACCCGACCATCCATTGGCGGGCCAAAGCGTGGAATTGTCCGAATTGACTGACCGCTCTTGGGTCGTGCCGCGGCTGGGATCACCATCACGGGATCAATTTGATGCCTATTTCAAACGCAGCGACACCCCACGCCCTTCGTCAATTATAGAAAGCGGTTCGGTCCTGTTTATGCGGGAAATGTTGTTAACCGCTGATTTTATTGCCTGCGTTTCCGGTGCCCAAGCACAAGCTGAGATCGAAAAAGGGTTATTGGCACGGATACATGTCGCGGGAAATTGGCCCGGACGCGCAATTGGGTTAACCACGCGTAATGAATGGGAACCTACGAAATCTCAGTCTATTTTGCTTGATTTACTACGCTCAGCGACCCCTATCGAAAACAAACTATAGCCAAAAGTTATACCGAAAACCACCAATTGAATTGGTTTTATTGACTGCCCTCTCTCACAAACTGGTGGCGAAAGGGCATTTGCCCTCATCGTCTGATTGGGAGGAAAGACATGCGTAAATTTACTGCTATCGCTGCAACCGCCGCCACCGTTTGGGGCTGCTCTGCAATGGCCGAAGACCTGAAATTCGCGAACTATATGCCGCCAATGCACCCCTACGTCGAAGGCGCGTTCCAGCCATTCGCCGACATGGTAAGCGAAGCCACTGGCGGCGACGTCACGGTGACAATCTACTCTGGCGGTGAATTGGGACCAGGCCCTGTAGAACAATATAGCCGCGTTGTTGATGGCGTTGCAGAATTGGCCATTTCGCTGGCGGGTTACACGGCATCGCAATTCCCGATGACCCTAGTTGCAGAACTACCTGGCGTTACGAACGAAGCAACGGGCACAGTTGATCTGTGGGAAAACATCGATCTGCTGGCAGATGAATATCGCCGCGTCAAATTGGTGTCGCTGTGGTCGAACGCAGGCAATGCATTGTACATGCGTGATGTTGCCGTGGATTCCCCAGACGACCTAGCTGGTTTGAAAATTCGCGTTCCATCGCGCAACGCCGGCCTAGTAATCGAAGCATGGGGCGCCACACCAGTATCTATGCCTGTCACCGAAATTTATAACGCAATGCAAACAGGCGTTATTGATGGTGCCTATATCGACACCACAGCAACCCGCGCTTTCCGTCTGGGCGAAGTTGCCAATTACCTGACCACTGGCATGGACACGACACATTCGCCATTCTTCATTCTGATGAACCGCGATGCATACGCAAACCTAAGCAGCGAAGAACAAGCTGCAATCGACGCAGCTGGCAAAGCGGCATCAATCCTTGCGAACCAAACACAGTTGGCAGTTGCAGCTGGCGGCATTGAATCTTTTGCAGCGACCGAAGGCAAACAAGTGATTGAGCTGACCGAAGAGCAAGCCGAAGCATTCAACGTTCTTTCGGCTGAGGTTACCGCCGCAGTCATCGCCGAAACAGGCGGCAACGCGCAAGCGATCGTCGACGCGCTGGCGAAGTAAAGAACGATGTTCGGATATCAAACCACGGCATGGGCGAAACTATTCGCCCGTACCAACTTTCTCCTCGCGGTTATTGGCGGCGTATGCCTGATCGGGCTTGTTGTCATCATCGCAGTCGGTGTGATCATGCGATACGCGCTTGGCACGCCTATCTTGGGCATCAATGAAATCGTACAGCTAACCGCGCTGGCCGTTGTCATGACGTCACTGCCCTACGCAACGCAGCATCGCGTGCATGTGTCTGTCGATGTGTTTGACACGTTTTTGGGCAGATTGGGCAGAAAGATTGGTGATATCTTTTCACGCCTGATCTCTGGCTACGTACTTTTTCTATTGGCCCGCCGCGCGTGGTTGAAATGCCTAGATGCGCTGGAATGGGGCGACGCGACAAATATGCTGAACCTGCCGATCTGGCCACTCTATGCAATTTTGTCTGTCGGCTCTGCATTGTGTGTCGCAGTTTTCGCCGCCGACATCGTTTTGATCCTGACGAACAAGGACTCCGAATAATATGACCGATACGACTGTTGGGCTGTTGGGCATTGCCGCCCTGTTTGCCCTAATGATTTTGCGCACGCCCGTGGCCTTTGCCATGCTAATCGTCGGTTTTTTCGGCTATGGCATTTTGGAGGGCATGCGATCTGCCACGGCACTGTTGCTAACCGAAAGTTATTCGGCAGTGTCGAATTATTCGCTGATCGTTGTTCCCATGTTCATCCTGCTGGGCAACATTTCATCTGTCGCGGGATATTCGCGCGGCCTTTATGATGCAGCGTTTGCTTGGGTCGGTCGGTTCAAAGGCGGATTGGCCTCTGCCTCCGTTATTGGTTGCGCCGCGTTTTCGGCCGTATCTGGGTCGTCTGTCGCGACCGCCGTCACCCTGGGCAAAGTCGCCTTACCTGAAATGAAGCGGGTTGGTTATGCTGATAGCCTTGCAACGGGGTCGATCGCTGCGGGCGGCACCTTGGGTTTCCTAATCCCGCCTTCCACGGGCTTCGTTCTATATGCCATCCTGACTGAAGAAAGCATTGGCCGCCTGTTTATGGCCGGCATCCTACCGGGCCTACTGCTAATGGTACTGTTTATGGCCGTGGTTTGGATTATAGCAACACTGGATGAGACCGCCGGCCCTTGTGGCGAAAAAGTCCCGTTTGGCGAAAGGTTCAAACTATTGATCGCCGCAGCGCCATTGCTGTTCGTCATCGTTGCCTCGATCGGCGGGATTTATTTGGGTGTCTTTTCACCTGTCGAAGCATCAGGGATCGGCGCTGGACTGGTACTGGTGCTGGCCGTTTTGCAACGCAAATTGACATGGGCAAGCTTTAAAGAGGCAGTGATGGGCACTCTGCAAACATCATCCATGCTGTATATGATCGTGATTGGCGCGAACATCCTAAACCCGTTCTTTTCGGTAACGCATATTCCGCAAACACTAGGCGATGGCTTGGGCAATTTGAATGTTGGCCCTTATGGAACGCTTGCGGTAATTTTGTTGGCTTATGTCGCGCTGGGTATGTTCATGGACGGCCTTTCGATGCTGGTCATCACCATCCCAATCGTATTTCCTGTGATTACAGGCATGGGTTTTGATCCGATCTGGTTTGGCGTTGTCGCTGTGATCGTTATCGAAATGGGGATGATCACGCCCCCTGTTGGATTGAACGTATTTGTTGTGCGCGGCGTTGCGGATGGCGTGCCGCTGACAACGGTGTTCAAAGGCGTTTTGCCCTTCTTGGGTGCCATGTTGGTCGCATTGCTTTTGATCATCGCGTTCCCGCAGATCGCGCTATTCATTCCAAACTCAATGTTTGGTTGACCTGAAAGCGCTTAAAAACTTGGCGTTTCTAGAAAACCATTAGAAACGCCAGCCCTTTATTTCATGACCTTATCAACACGTGGTCACAGCAGCCCACGTCGTGATGATTTTCGGCAAAGACCTCTTTTCGTTTTTTCTGCGATAGGCCACAGTGCCCGAAAAGGGGTGTCAAAATGGCGAATTATGTAAAACGAGCAGGACTGGACGTATCAGCAGATTTGGCTGCGCTAGTTGAAAACGAAATTCTATTAGGCGTGTCCCCAGACGATTTTTGGGCGGGATACGCCGCAATTTTGCGCGATCTGGTCCCCCTGAACAAAGCGTTGATTGAAAAACGCGATGAACTGCAGCGGCAAATCGACGATTGGTTTCGAGGTCAAAATGGACGCGATTTCGATGTCGCCGCATCGAAAAAGTTTCTGACTGATATTGGTTATTTACAGGCGGAGCCTGCACCTTTTGAAATTCATGTCAAAAACGTTGACCCTGAAATAGCAACCATCGCAGGGCCGCAACTGGTCGTGCCTGTCATGAACGCGCGGTTCGCGTTGAATGCGGCAAATGCGCGATGGGGTTCGCTATATGATGCGCTGTATGGCACCGATGCAATTTCCGGCGCGCCAAATGGCTCTGGCTATGACGCTGAACGGGGGGCACAAGTTGTCAGTTGGGCACGTGCACATTTGGATGCAGTCGCACCATTGGCGCAGGGATCTTGGGCTGATGTGACAAAATTGGATGCTGGCGAAACGCTTGCCGTTTTGGTTGGCGACACGCCTACTTCGCTGGCTGACGACAACCACTATGTAGGTTACCGCGATAATGGCGATGTGATGTTACGGGTGAATGGCTTGCTCATTCACATCTGCATCGACCCAAACAGCCCAATCGGTGCAACCGATGCCGCAAGCATCGCAGACATCCGTTTGGAAAGCGCCCTAACCGCGATCCAAGATTGTGAAGATTCCGTTGCAGCAGTTGATGCCGAAGACAAATGTGTCGTCTACGCAAACTGGCTAGGCCTGATGCGGGCCGACCTGTCTGAATCATTTGAAAAAGGCGGCAAAACAATTACGCGCCAATTGAATGACGATGTGACTTATGTCGGGCGCGACGGGGAACAGGTGACGCATCCAGGTCGTGCACTGATGTTGGTGCGCAACGTCGGACACCTGATGACAAATAGTGCCGTTCTAATGGACGGTGAAGAAACCCCAGAAGGCATCATGGACGCCGTTATCACGGTTGCTGCGGCGATGCATGACCTACAAAAAACCGATGGCATTCGCAACTCGCGGTCAGGCTCGGTTTATGTGGTCAAACCGAAAATGCACGGCCCCGAAGAAGTCGCCTTTTCCAATACCCTATATGCCCGTGTCGAAGATATGTTGGGCCTACCGCGCAACACGGTAAAACTGGGCATCATGGACGAAGAAAGGCGCACGTCAGTGAACCTAGCTGCCTGTATTGCTGAGGTGAAATCACGCTGCGTTTTCATCAACACTGGTTTTCTTGATCGTACAGGCGATGAAATCCATACCATGATGTACGCTGGCCCTGTCATTCCGCGCGGGCAAATGGCCAGCAGCGGCTGGCTTGGTGCTTATGAAAACGGGAATGTGGATACTGGTTTGGCGGCTGGACTGATCGGACAAGCCCAAATCGGCAAAGGCATGTGGGCCAAGCCAGATGATATGGCCGAAATGCTAAAGGTAAAAATCGGACACCCCAAATCCGGCGCGACCACGGCGTGGGTACCATCACCAACCGCTGCAACACTACACGCGACGCATTACCATCACGTAAATGTCGCTGATGTTCAAAAGACCCTTATGGACCGCGAAAAAGCATCCAAAGACGCGTTATTGACCCCGCCAATTATGATGTCGCACGATCTGTCACCTGAACAGATTACCCGCGAATTGGACAACGCGTGCCAATCAATCTTGGGCTACGTGGTCCGTTGGGTCGATCAAGGCGTGGGTTGTTCGAAAGTACCCGACATCGACGATGTGCCCCTTATGGAAGACCGCGCAACATTGCGGATTTCGTCGCAGTATCTTGCGAATTGGATCGAACACGGCATCTGTACCCAAAACGATGTCGAACAGGCGTTCAAACGAATGGCTCCCAAGGTCGATGCCCAAAACGCAAACGATCCGAACTATCGCGCCATGGCACCGGCATTCACAGGCGAAGCATTTAATGCAGCGCGGGCGCTTGTATTCGAAGGCATCGGGCAACCATCTGGCTATACCGAACCGTTGCTTTATGCCGCGCGATTGCGTGTGAAAGCTGCCCAATCGTAAATCAAAAACGGCAGGGAATTACCTGCCGTTTTTCATATCACCCCAGATTGCGCATTCGTTTGAAAAGGGCCGAGGTATCCCAGCGACCGCCACCCATTTTTTGAACGTCTTTGTAAAACTGATCGACCAACGCTGTAACCGGCAAGCTCGCGCCATTTTCATCCGCAGTCGACAGACAAATCCCTAGATCTTTGCGCATCCAATCCACTGCGAAACCGTGTTCAAAATGATCCTCTAACATGGTTTTATAGCGGTTCGACATTTGCCAACTGCCTGCCGCGCCTTGGCTGATGACTTCGACAACCGCCTCTCCATCCAATCCCGATTTTTCGGCAAAATGCAGCGCTTCGGACAGCCCTTGGACCAAACCTGCTATCGCGATTTGATTGCACATCTTGGTTAATTGGCCTGATCCGCTGTCACCGATGCGACGACAAATTCTGGCATAGGCCGCAATAATCGGTTCCGCCGCATCAAAATGCGCCTGCGATCCACCGCACATCACGGATAAAACGCCATTCTCGGCACCCGCCTGACCGCCCGAAACAGGCGCATCGACAAACCCAATGTCATTTTGTTCGGCAACAGCAAATAATTCCCGCGTAACCGCAGCGGATACTGTTGTGTGATCGACGAAAACAGAACCCGCATCCATGCCAGAAAAAGCACCATCATCACCCAGACAAACACCGCGCAAATCATCGTCATTACCGACACAGGCCATGACGAACTCTGCACCCGACGCAGCCTCGCGCGGGGTAAGCGCAAGAGTGCCCCCATGTTCGGCAACCCATTTTTCAGCCTTGGCAGTAGTGCGATTATATACGGTCACGTCATGGCCTTTGGACTGCAAATGCCCAGCCATTGGATACCCCATCACCCCTAGGCCAATAAACGCCACTTTTGCCATTTTGAGTCTCCATCACGATCAAGTTTCTTTGTGGATCATCTGGCAAAAAATCACAGCGATCCCGTTCCAGCGCATGTTGGACCACCGGCTTGCATTGTACAACCTGTGTCAGTTTCTGTGAAAGCCGCTGGTTTACGCCACGTGAATTTCGCAAAGGTGCATTTACATTTTAGCAAAATGAAAAGTCTAAAAAATACATCTAATATACTGTTAAATAACAAATAATTTTTCCCCGACGCATGAGTGTTACAACCTAAACATTGCTCGGCTTGGTAAATATTTTTACCAACAGTAAAAATTTTTTATTGATTAATTTTACCGGCCGTTCAAAAAATCTGGCCTATGACACAATCTACACACGACAAAACTGTTTGCCTGCAACTGGGCTCGCTGGTTCATAAGCGGCGCAAACAAATGGGTCTGACGCTTCAAAAATTGGGCGATGCGGCAGGTGTGTCGGTTGGGTATGTAAGCCAGATTGAGCGTGGACTAGCGGTGCCGACGTTGGGCACTTTGGCGCAAATCGCCGATGGGCTAGACGTCACGATCGAATATTTCATCAAAACCCCAAAACCAACGGACGCTATTAGCCGCGCAGAAACACGCGAACGATTTTCTGTCGCAGGATCATCAATCACATACGAAACACTAGGCAGCGATTATCCCGGGTCCGAGATGTCTTCGTACATCATGCATGTCCCTGCGGGATATCAATCCGAAATAGTCTCGCACGAAGGCGAAGAAATCATTTTCATCCTTGATGGCCAAATTGAACAAACATTGGATGGCCAACAATTCACTATGACGGCTGGCGACAGCCTACATTACAGCGGCGCCCTACCCCACAGTTGGGCCAATCACACAGATAAATCCGCTCGTATCCATTGGACTGGGACGCTCAGCGTTTTTGCTAAAAACCAAAATCGCCGCCCCACCACCAAACGAGAGGCAAAAGAATTGTCCTGACCCCATTTCGGTCAGGCAAAACCGCGTCTGCGGAAAAACGGCACGTCAGATGCCGGACATTACCTAAACCCAACATTGGAGAGTAAAATGTCATTCAAGACCAAACTACTCGGCATGGCTGCGGCCTGTGTCGTGACAGCGGGCGCAGTTAATGCCCAAGCGCTGGTTTATTGTTCCGAAGGGTCACCCGAAGGTTTCGACCCTGCGCTGTACACTTCGGGCACCACATTTGATGCGTCCAGCCACCCGATCTATAACCGCTTGGTCGAATTCAAAGTCGGCACCACCGAAGTGATCCCTGCCCTAGCAGAATCCTATGAGGTGTCCGAGGACGGCATGACCGTCACCTTCACACTGCGTCAGGGCGTTTCGTTCCATTCGAACGCAAACTTTACCCCAACCCGTGATTTCAACGCAGACGACGTCATTTTCTCGTTTGATCGTCAGGGCAACCCAGACAACCCATACAATCAGGTTTCGGGCGGCACTTGGGAATATTTCGGCGGCATGTCTATGCCTGACCTGATTGAAAGCATCGAAAAGGTTGATGATTACACCGTAGCGTTCCATCTAACCCGCCCAGAGGCACCGTTCATTGCCAACATGGCAATGGATTTCGCATCGATCGTGTCCAAAGAATACGCCGATGCGATGCTAGAAGCTGGCACACCAGAAATGCTGAACCAAGATCCAATCGGCACTGGCCCGTTCACATTCCAAGCCTACCAAAAAGATGCGGTCATCCGTTATCTGCGGAACGACAGCTACTGGGGCGATCCCGCGCTGGTCGAAGCGCTGATCTTTGCGATCACACCGGATGCATCGGTACGTTACCAGAAAATTCAGGCGGGCGAATGCCACGTCATGGCCTATCCGAACCCTGCTGATATCGAAGCGATGCAAGCGGACGAAGACGCGGTCGTGCTGGAGCAAGAAGGTCTGAACGTCGGCTACCTGGCCTACAACACCCAAGTCGCGCCGTACGATAACCCTGATGTTCGCCGTGCGTTGAACATGGCAATCGACAAACAAGCCATCATTGATGTTGTATTCCAAGGTTCGGGCCAAATTGCGAAAAACCCGATCCCGCCAACCATGTGGTCCTATAACGAAGCCACAGTTGACGACGCCTATGATCCAGAAGCCGCAGCAGCCATGCTGGCCGAAGCAGGCGTCGAAGATCTGTCCATGAAAATCTGGGCAATGCCTGTTCAGCGTCCATACAACCCGAACGCACGCCGTATGGCTGAACTGATGCAGGCCGATTTTGCTGAAATTGGTGTGGACGTTGAAATCGTATCCTACGAATGGGGCGAATACCTAGACCGTTCCAAAGATGTAGATCGCGACGGCGCTGTCCTGCTGGGTTGGACTGGTGACAATGGCGATCCCGACAACTTCTTGGCCGTTCTGCTGGGCTGTGACGGCGTTGGCGGTTCGAACCGTGCGCAGTGGTGCTATGAACCGTTCGAAGACGTGATCCAAGCGGCAAAAACCGAAAGCGATCAAGCGGCGCGCGCGGCTTTGTACGAAGAAGCGCAGACCATTTTCAAAGAGCAAGCTCCTTGGGCAACCATCGCGCATTCGGTCGTGTTCATGGTCACCCGCCCAGAGGTTGAAGGCTATGTTGTGCACCCACTGGGCGGCCACATCTTTAACCAAGTTGGTTTGAACTAATCTATCCGACATTGGGGCCGGCGTTCGCGCCGGTCCTTCTCAAACCCGAGGGCCAAATGACCGATCCCCTTTCCCACAGATTTGCCGAATATGGCGCCGTTGCGAAACGCATGGGCGTGGATGCGATTGTGCTTGTCCCCGGACCGAATTTCACCCGCGTCGTGCGTCATCCGTTTATGAGCCACGAACGCCCGCATGTGATCGCGATCTGCGCTGACGGACGTACCGCTGCGATCGTGCCAAACCTTGAACTACAAAGCTGGGGTTTGGTGGGTTTTGACGGGCCAGTATTCGACTGGCGCGATCAAACGGGTTATTCCACCGCTTTTCACGACTTTATGGCTTATTTAGCCGTCAATAAAATCGCGGTCGAAGGCCAAGTCATGCGGGTTTTCGTTCATCACGCATTAAAAACAGCCCAACCCGATGTGCAGATCATCGACGCTGAAACCGAAATTTCCGCTCTGCGGATGATCAAAACCGATGATGAAATCGCAGCCATGCGAACGGCCATCGACATTTCAGAACGCGCCTTGGACCTCACATTGGACTCAATTCGACTGGGCGATACCGAAAAAGATATCGAACAACGCTTGATCCTGAACTTATTCGCCCAAGGCGCGCAGGATCATGCGTTTCGCCCCATTGTTGCCGCTGGCGAAAACGCAGCCCGCCCCCACGCCGAAGCCAGAGATGTAGCTATCAAATCAGGTGATGCGCTATTATTTGATTTTGGCGCACGCTGGGGCGGTTTCTGCGCCGATATCACGCGCACGGTTTTTGTCGATCACGTCACAGACGATGACGCCGACATCTATAACACCGTTCTAGCCGCGAACCGCAAAGGCCACGAAATAGCCCGCGCAGGCATTACCGCCCATGAAATCGACGATGCCGTGACGGGTGTGTTAGAGACATCGCCCCATGCCGAATTTATCCGCACCAAAACAGGCCACGGTTTGGGCCGAGAGGTTCACGAGGCCCCATACATCATGCGCGGAAACCAGATGGTTTTACCCGCAGGCACCGTCTTCACCAACGAACCCGGTCTTTATGTGCCGGGCCGTCTGGGTGTTCGCATCGAAGATGACGTTCTAATCACCAATGACGGCTGCGTTTCCCTGACAAACTATCCAACAGACCTAAGGGTGCTATCGTGCTAAAATACATCGCCTCTCGTCTGCTGACCTTCGTTCCAACATTTATCGGCGTCACGCTGATATCTTTTGCCTTTATTCGCATGTTGCCCGGTGATCCGATCATCGTGATGGCGGGCGAACGCGGTATGACCGAAGAACGCTATGCAGAACTTGTGACTCAATACGGGTATGATCGCCCAATTTTAACCCAGTTTTGGGACTATCTGACCGGCGTGTTACAGGGCGATTTAGGCACCTCTTTCGTTACAAAAAAACCGGTTTGGGATGAATTTTTCGCCCTGTTCCCCGCGACCCTAGAATTGTCCATCTGCGCAATGGTCTTTGCTATTATGCTGGGGCTGCCTGCGGGTGTAATCGCGGCCGTAAACCGCGGAAAATTTTTTGATCGAACGCTGATGTCTACTGCACTCATCGGGTATTCGATGCCGATTTTCTGGTGGGCTCTGCTGTTGATCATCATCTTCTCAGGCACGCTGCAATGGACCCCTGTATCGGGCCGCATCGACCTGATTTACTATTTCCCGAATGCGACAGGTTTCATGTTGTATGACGCGCTGATGTCGGGACAATCGGGTGCGCTGTGGTCCGCTATTCGTCACCTCATTCTGCCAACCATCGTGTTGGGCACCATTCCGCTAGCCGTTATCGCCCGTCAAACCCGTTCCGCAATGCTAGAGGTCTTGGGCGAAGATTACATTCGTACGGCCCGTGCTAAAGGCATGTCACCAAACAGGGTCAACGCCATCCACGCGTTGCGCAATGCACTTATCCCAGTTGTGACCGTGATTGGCCTGTCAGTTGGCACATTGCTAGCGGGTGCGATCTTGACCGAAACCATTTTCAGTTGGCCAGGCATTGGCAAATGGATGGTCGATAGCATTTTCCGCCGTGATTATCCCGTTGTTCAGGGTGGCCTGTTGTTGATCGCTGTCATGGTCATGATCGTGAACCTGACCGTCGATGTCCTGTACGGCATCATCAACCCTAAAATTCGGAAACGCTGATGAGCCTTGCGACAAACACCCCCGCCCGCCCCAGCGCATTGCGTGAATTCTGGTATTATTTCCGCGAAAATCGCGGTGCTGTTTTCGGCCTAATCGTATTCGGTGCGTTTTTGGTCATCGCGGCACTGGCTCCATGGATCGCGCCTCATGATCCAACCATGCAATATCGCGAATATACATTGGTTCCCCCCGTCTGGCAGGAAGGCGGGAGCTGGACGTTCCCATTGGGAACCGATCCATTGGGTCGCGATATGCTATCTAGACTGATTGTCGGCGCTCGGTTTTCATTCTTTGTCGGGATTGTGGTTGTCACCATCGCATCCGCAGGTGGGATCATCATTGGACTGATCGCGGGTTTCGCGCCGCGATGGGTCGATACACTGATCATGCGCCTGATGGATATCGTTCTGGCGTTTCCTTCGCTGTTGTTGGCGCTGGTTCTGGTGGCTGTTTTGGGCCCTTCGCTGACCAATGCGATGATCGCCATCGCGATTGTTCTACAGCCACATTATGTGCGCCTGACCCGCGCATCGGTCATGGCCGAGCGCCAAAAAGACTACGTTACATCGGCCCGCGTCGCTGGCGCTGGCTTGTTCCGACTGATGTTCGTGACCGTGCTGCCTAACTGTCTAGCGCCCATTATTGTTCAGGCGGCTCTATCGTTTTCGACTGCTATTCTAGACGCCGCAGCGTTGGGATTTTTGGGCATGGGCGCACAGCCACCAACGCCTGAATGGGGCACGATGCTGGCCGAAGCCCGCGAGTTTATCTTGCGCGCATGGTGGGTCGTTACGTTCCCCGGCATTGCAATCTTGATCACCGTTCTGGCGATCAACCTTATGGGCGACGGTTTACGCGATGCCCTAGATCCAAAACTGAAAAGGAGCTGATCATGAGCCTCCTTCGTATTCGAAACCTTAGCGTTGATTTCAGCACATCCACCGGACTGTTCCGCGCCGTTGATGGTGTGGATCAGGACGTGAACAACGGTGAAATCCTTGCCATCGTGGGGGAATCTGGATCGGGAAAATCCGTTTCCATGCTGGCGTTGATGGGCCTTTTACCCTGGACGGCCAAAGTTACAGCGGATGAATTATCATTCGACGGTCACAACCTACTGACCATGTCAGCCAAGGATCGGCGCAAAATCATTGGCAAAGACTTAGCCATGATTTTTCAGGAACCCATGTCGTCCCTGAACCCCTGCTTTACCGTCGGTTGGCAGATCAAAGAGGCGCTGCGCAAACACCTGGGGTTAGACCGCCCCGCGCGGCACAAACGCGCAATCGAACTGTTTGAACAGGTCGGCATCCCCGCCCCCGAAAAACGGTTATCCGCATTTCCGCATCAATTATCCGGCGGCATGAACCAGCGCGTTATGATCGCAATGGCAATTGCGTGCCGTCCCAAATTGTTGATCGCTGACGAACCCACAACGGCCCTGGACGTCACTATTCAGGCGCAAATTTTGGACCTTTTGACATCGCTGCGCGAAGATAGCGGGATGGGTCTGGTTCTGATTACTCACGATATGGGCGTCGTTGCCGAAACTGCGCAGCGGGTCAGTGTTCAATATGCTGGTCAAAAAATCGAAGAGCGCCCAGTCCGCGATCTGTTCCGCGCCCCGCATCACCCTTATGCCGATGCTCTGCTAAATGCACTGCCTGAACGGGCAACGCAAAAACGGCTTCCGACCATTCCAGGCGTTGTGCCGGGCCAATTCGATCGCCCTGCTGGATGCCTGTTCAGCCCGCGCTGCCAATTCGCAAACGAACATTGCCGTACCGTTCCGCCGGCGCCCCAAGGAAGCGATTTGGGCGATGCGCGTTGTCATTATCCGTTAAACACCGACCAAAGGATCGCGTCATGACCCAAACACCCGTCATGTCCGCCAGCCATCTGGCCCGTCACTATTCCGTCGGCGGCGGCCTATTTTCCAAACCCCAGACTCTACGCGCGCTGCAAGATATGGATTTCGAACTATACGCCGGTAAAACGCTGGCGGTTGTTGGGGAATCCGGTTGCGGGAAATCGACGCTCGCCCGCGTTGTCACCATGATCGAAGAACCGACTAAAGGCACGCTGACGCTGGACGGCAAACCGATCACCCCCGCGGAGTGGGGCGCCTTTCGTCAAGCCGTTCAGATCGTGTTCCAAGACCCCTACGGATCGCTGAATCCACGCCAACGGATCGGTCAAATTCTAATGGAACCTTTGGTGATCAACTGCCCTAAAATGTCCAAACAGGACAAAGAGGCAAAGGCGCGGCAAATGTTAGAAATGGTCGGCTTGCGGCCCGAACATTTCGACCGCTATCCCCATATGTTTTCAGGCGGCCAACGCCAACGGATCGCAGTTGCTCGTGCGCTGATGCTGGACCCCAAAGTGCTGGTGCTGGACGAACCTGTTTCGGCGCTAGATTTGTCGATCCAGTCATCGATCCTGAATTTGCTGATCGACCTACAAGAGCGACTAGGCCTTGCCTATCTGTTCATTTCTCACGACCTGAGCGTTGTGCGGCACGTGGCCGATGATGTGATCGTGATGTATCTGGGACGGGCGGTGGAAAAAGGCACGAAAGACGCCGTTTTTGACGCGCCCAAACACCCCTATACACAGGCATTGTTATCGGCGACGCCCATCGCGGACCCAGAAGCGGAAAAACATCGCATCAAACTGACAGGCGAATTACCGTCGCCGCTAAACGTTCCCGTTGGATGCGCCTTTGCCCCGCGTTGTTGGAAAGCGACGGATAAATGTCGTGCTGAAAGGCCGGAACTGACTGGTTCAGATCACTTGTCGGCCTGCTACTACGGCTAATTGTCCGATTGTTGATGTGCCCGCATCCTATTACTGTTGGCACATCAACTGCGCGGATAATTCATCATGACCACAGTCAATATCATTGGTGCTGGCAAGGTAGGCGCAACGTTCATCCAATTGATCGGCGCTCATTCGGCACTTCAACTGGGTGATGTTCACAGCCGCCGATCGGACGCAGTAGCAAACCTCTTAGAAGGTTATTCTAGCGCCCACGTTGCCGCAGCAATCACCGACATGCGACCTGCGGATTTATGGCTGATCACGGTGCCGGACGACCAGATAAGTTTGGTTGCTGATGCGCTATCGTATGCAGATGTGCCAGCTTCGGTCGCGCTGCATTGTAGTGGTTTTTTATCATCTCAGGCTTTGGGGTCACTGGCCTCAAAAGGCTGGCACGTTGGTAGCTGCCATCCGGTACGCAGCTTTGCAGATCCAAGTACCGCCGCCGCAGATTTTGCAGGCACATATTGCGGCATCGAAGGCGATGATGCAGCCACTCATTTAGCAAATGCATTTATAGATGCATTGGGCGGTCACCCCTTTCCTGTCACCACTGACAGCAAAGCAATCTATCACGCAGCTGCCGTATTTTCGAATAACTTCGCGGTCGTTCTACAAGCCATAGCGCAAGAGGCATGGGCAGAGGCTGGGGTACCGGCAGAGATTGCAAAAGCACTGGGTGATGACCTGCTAAACAACGCCGCTGTAAACATCGCGCAAACTGATCCACGTCAGGCGTTAACCGGTCCGGCCGCCCGCGGCGACATGAACGTGCTACAGCAACAACAGGCCGCTTTGACCGAATGGAACAGTGATATCGCCGATCTATACGCGAAGCTGAGCAAAATGGCCGGACGTTTAAAAACCAACGGCCAAGTCACGTGATGCACCCAATATGATGTGGATTTAGGCGACGGCAGATGCGCCCCGAATTTGCATCAAACGGCGTGTCATCATAGCGCCCGATACAATCGATCCCAAAGCAAGCAACGCTGATAGGCTGAGCGTTGAACCACCGGTCAGGCCCGCCCCAATGGTGCAGCCGCCTGCCAAAACGCCACCGGCACCCATCAACGCGCCGCCAGCCAAATACCGCAGCGTTTCCGCGCCATCCGAAAAACCGACCACGCTTAATTCAGAACGGATCGCTGCGCTAACAAACGCGCCAACCAAGACGCCACCGATCAGACCAACACCAAACCCTGCCGGAATGGCCGAGGATGCGATGACCCAAAACAGGCTATCAGCCCACGGCTGAGTAAACGAAACGGATTGCACGGGCGTAGGGTCAAATTCATCCATCAACAGTGTCGACGTACCAACCCACGCAGCAACGACGACCAAACCAATTACAGCGCCCAAGGACAGGTGCACAATTGATGCCTTGGATTTCTTTGCAATCATCAATGCTGTCGCGATCAAAATTGCTGGGATGATGATGGACAGGAACGGCAGCTCGGCAAAGCTACCATTGGGCAGCGATGTGGTGACCGTGGACAAACCCACACGAACAGGTGCCAGAACACCTTTCATCATAGCGTGGGCGACGATCGCAACAACGACTAGCACCGTTGCAGCGCGCAAATTTCCGGTCGCTGACAAAACTGTCAAACGCGTGATGCAGCCACGGGTCAAAACCATACCAGCGCCGAAAATCAAACCACCAAAGATAATTGCAGACACCGCGACGTCGGATGCTAGGAACCGATGATCGCCCAATTCGATCCAACCAGTGGCGATACCGATCTGGCTACCACCCATCGCGACGGCCAAGGCCAAAATCCAAACAGCCAATGCTGATCGATCTGCGCCGTCCTCTCCTGCAACAGCGCGACGCAGACAAAACCGCGATACCTGCGCTGCCGCGCCAAACAGCAGTCCCACCAACAGTCCAAACAGAACCTGCACGTTCACATCAGAGTTGATATATTCCAGCAACATCATCGCACCTTTTTTAGTCTGCAGCGAGATGTGCGTTCCAAAACGAACAGAGTCAAAGGGTGCGGTTGGAACGGATGCTTATTCAAAAACGTAAAACAGGGAAATTTTCCCAACATTAGCACAAAAACGCTACAAGGTCTAACCAGCAACACCAATACCGAAACACTGGCCCTTTGTTGCTGTTTCACACGAAAATCGACGCAAGAAATTTGCTGAATAGCTGTGTACGGAAATTACGATGGCCGGGCAGGTACTTAGCAATTATCGCGTAGAAATACCATTTTCATGCAGGCGTCCGATACGTGAGTTCATCCGACTCACCATCAGAAAACTGCATCGCCATTTCCTGCAATTTTCCATGGTCTGGCGATTTAACACAGACTGGATCAGCAGCAGCCGGATCGCCCGAAATTGCCAACGCCTGACAACGGCAGCCGCCCAAATCCTTGAGCTTATGTTCACACGACCTGCACGGTTCCTTCATCCAGTCGGTTCCGCGATAGGCATTAAACGCTGGGCTGTCATACCATACCTCAGATAGCGAACGATCTGCCACTGACCAGAATTCCAAATGTTTGATCGTTTGGGCTGCATGACAGGGCAGCACCGTACCCTCGGGTGTAATATTCAACCCAACAGATCCCCAGCCGTTCATACAACGTTTTGGATAATCACCGTGATAATCAGCAGGTACGAAATCGATGACCAACGTACCTTTAAGACGCTCGCGCGCCTCTGCAACGATCATCTCGGCTTCGCGCGCTTGTTCACGGGTCGGCATTAATGCATTTCGGTTCAACATTGCCCAGCCGTAAAATTGCACGATCGCAACCTCGATGCGGCGGGCGCCCATTTCGACCGCCATTTCGATAGCGCGCGGCAATTGGTGCAGGTTTTGCCGATGCAACACGCAATTCAGCGTCAGCGGAAACCCGATGTCCTTGATCCATCCGGCAACCTGCATCTTACGCTCGAACCCGCCACGATAACCGCCGATGCGATCCGCAGTTTCCGCATCCATCCCCTGCAGCGATAACTGAATATGATCCAGACCAGCCGCGTCCAATTCATCTAAACGCGCACGAGTTAGCCCAATCCCGGATGTGATTAGATTGGTATATAACCCCGCCTCACGTGCGCCTTTAACCAAATCGACCAAATCCCGACGCGTCGCTGGTTCGCCCCCAGACAGATGCAGCTGCAAAACGCCTAAATCTGCTGCCTCGCGAAATACGCGCAACCACTGCTCGGTTGTCAGCTCGCGTGATCGCGCCTCCAATTCCAAAGGGTTTGAACAGTACGGGCAGGACAACGGACACCGATGTGTCAATTCTGCCAACATCGCCATAGGGGGCGGAACTTGGGTCATATCACCTCCAAAATGCGGCGAGCCGCCAAAGTGTTGATGAACCCTGCGACATCGGGACGGATTTGTTCAACAGGCGCTTCATATTTCGACGCCAAGCGCGAAACGATTTCCCCAAATTCAGACCGATTATCGACCTCGGACAGAATGGCGTAACCGATCTGATCAAGCGCAATGGTTTTTTCAGGGGCCAAGAGGACCCAACGGTTCCGCGCGCGATCTTGGTGCAACCGTACACCACGCGGAACGATTGGGATCGCGCCATCGGCGATCATGCCGCCACCGCGATCATATGCGTGCCCGGCTGCCAGCCTCCCGGCGGGATACGCGCGGGCGCAATATAGGCCGAATGCAATGCATCCAACTGGGCCCACAGAACATCGGTTTTAAACTCTAATGCTGCTGCAGCGGCGTCCTGTTTTTCTTGGGTATCGGCATGATCCAATACCCATCCCAAACCAAAGGCCACATCTTTGGGTGCTTCGCTTAGCCGCCGTTTAAAATAGGAGAGCGAACGATCATCTGCGAAATCATAATTTGCCAACAATCCCTCGATCCGATTGGCATGAATTTTTGGTGCGAACAATTCTGTCAGGGAAGAGGCTACAGCCTCTAGCAATGTTTTATCGCGCACGAACCGAACATAAGCGTCACAGGCAAATTTCGTTGCTGGTAAAACACCTTGGCGCGACGCGACATAGTGCCTGTCCAACCCCACCGCATCGGCCAAACGCAGCCAACGTTCAATCCCACCTTCATTTTCGCCATGACCATCGTGGTCTTCGATCCGCGAACGCCATGCGCGGCGCAAGGCTGGATCTTCGACGCGGGACATAAACGCCGCATCTTTCATCGGGATCGCATGTTGATAATAATATCGGTTAATGACCCAAGCCCGTACTTGATCGGGGGTGCAGCCTCCCGAATGCAGCAGGTCGTGAAACGGGTGTTTATCATGGTATCGGTCAGCCCCGATTTGGCGCAATCGGGCTTCGAACTCTGCACGAGATTGCGTCATATCTCTATCTCCATACCGTCGCGGCCAATCGTCCAGCCACCCTGCTCTGCCTGCCGCGTCTGATCTGAGCGCGGGTCGATGACAGGGTTACTATTGTTCATGTGAACATAGACCTTTTGTTTGATGTTCAGGTCCTGCATCGCAGTCATGCTGCCATCAGGACCCGAAATCGAAATATGTCCCATACGCTGGCCTGTCTTTTGACTTAGCCCTGCGCGTATCATTTCATTGTCTGACCATAGCGTGCCATCAAACATAACCAGATCGGCACCGCGCAAACGGTCTGCAAGATCGGCGGGCACGTGGGCACAGCCTGGGATGTAATACGCCCGCTTGTTGCCAGCGATTAATTCGACGCCCACGGTCTGTTCGCCAACAAGATCAGTTTTGACGACGTCGCCTTCGAGGTACAGCGGCACTTTGCCAGGGACGGCAAATAGCGTGGCAGTCAGATCGGGCACCAATTCAAACGGCTGATCCAGTGCAATCCGCGACCGCGACACGCAATCGTCGCGCAATGCGTCAAAGATCGGGTTCGCTGCCAAAACGTCGTGAATTTCCGCTGTCGCGAACAATGTAAACGGCTGGCTTTCGCGCAGGACCAACAATCCCGCAACGTGATCAATATCGCCGTTTGTCACCAGAACTGATTTCAACGGCAGCTGGCGCAATCCAGTTGGGTGCACCGCCGTACATTTCGCCATTTGATCGCGAATATCTGGAGATGCGTTCAAAATTGCCCAATCGCGCCCATTGCCGCTTACTGCGACCGAACTTTGGGATTGCGGCGGAATTTCCCCCGCACGGGCAGCGTTGCAATTGGCGCATCCGCAATTCCACTGAGGGAGACCGCCACCGGCAGCCGCCCCCAATATGCGCGCGTTGATTGTCATGTGTTTATCTCTGCGCGGGGTGGGTTCTTAGAACAGAACGCCGCCCTCATCACCCGAATCTGGGCCGTACATGTTGATTTCCATGCCGCAGTCGATTTCACGCAGTACAGGTTTTGCCCAAGCCATGATGTTTCCTCCCTCTTGGCTGTCATGATTGGTCGATTGGTGCAAATAACGGGGCCCGCGGGCAATTATACGATGGTCGCATTTTCGGGATTTTGACCGAATCTGACATCACCTCCCGATACACGAAACCCATGAATATCAGCGTAGATTTGGCCGGTTATGCGCTATTCGGCGGATCACGCAGTCTGCCGGAAAATAAGGGTTATCCCCCATATGGGGGACTAGGCCACACGCCATTTCAACAAAATTGAGAATTTTTGACCAATTATACAACCCCGATAGGTGCGTCAGTCAGAAAACCCTTACTTGAGCAGAATCCGCACCACATCCACCGTTCTGCGCAATTCATGACCACACGTTTTCATTTGCCGATTTCGGCCAACCCATTGCCAAAGGAGGAAAAGGCAGTGACTGGCGAAGTACGTTTATTAGGCCCGATTACAGCCAAGTCCCAAAACGGAAGCCCCATCGCGTTTGCCAGCAAACGTGAAAAGGAACTGCTTGCTACTTTGGCTATAAAACAAGGCAGACCCGTTAGCCGAGATTTCATTTTGGATCGTATATGGGGCCGCGATGACCTGACCGCTAAAAAGGCGCTGAATACATCGCTGTGGCGACTAAGGTCGGCCATCAAAGACACAGGTTGCGCGCCCGACAATTGGATCGCATCCGATAGCGATGCATTGTGCTTGCTGTATGACAACGGACCGTGGGTCGACGTAGAAACGTTCCTTAGGCGTTGCAAAACTCCTGATTGCCTAACCGGCGTATTAGAAAGCGTAAATCTATACCGAGGGGATTTTGCCAATGATTTGTCCTCTGACTGGGTCGAAGACGAACGGCGAACCCTTTGTGACGCATATACTCAACTGTTGTCTTTGTCGGTTGAGATGCTGCACGACACCGATGACCTGAAAACGCTTCAGGATTATGCCAGCCGCCTGATCAGCCATGACCCATTCGAGGAGCAAGGCTGGCGCGCCCTGATCCACGTTCATCTGGAACGCGGAAATCGGGGGCAAGCGCTGCGCCTATATCAAGACCTTGAGAAAAGGTTGCTGGACGAATTGGGCGTTTCGCCTTCGGTTGAGACGCGCGCTCTGTATCATTTTTGCTGCGATGAAGGTCTAGAAACCACAAATGTCGCCCGCAAAATGCAAGACCTAAGCAATGAGGTCAAAGACCTACGAGTCGCTTTGCGGGCAGCGCTATCCGATCTACGGGCCGTATGCGATTCTTTGTCAAACCTCTGATTTTATTGGATTGTGTCCGATTTGTGATCCTATGTGATCGACCTGTATCCGCCCTGTGACACCTTGAACCTGTTCTTGTTTTAGGAGGTATTAAGGTGTTCAAAATTACCAATGACGATCAGGCCGAAGGTTTTGGCGAATTTTTCGACCAGTCCTACGCAGATGACTACAATGAAATCCCTGAAATGTGCGCTGACAACGCAGACTGGGAAGCACTGTATGCAAATGGCATCGATTACCGCGGCGCTGCGCGTCTGGCTCTGACAGGTTTCGAAGCGCTGGATGACGAGCAAGTCGATCAGGCGCTAGCCGATATGTTTGAGACGATGTCGCCCGAAGATGTCGAAAACTTTATGCGAACTTTGGGCCAGTTGGGCCGTACTGCTGCGGGGATCGCGTCCAAAGCCATGCCTGTCGTGGGTCAGGCAGCCGGAACGGTTCTGGGCGGTATTATTGGCGGACCAATCGGCACCACAATTGGCGGCCATGTTGGCGGGGCTGTTGGCAATCTGGCTGGCGCAGGCCTGAATCAGCTGGCCACGCAACAACCACGCCAACGGCGACCTCGCCCAAAACGCATTCGTATCCGTCCACGCCGCCGCGTCATGCGCAACATCGGTCGCCGTGCTAACCGTGTGGGCCGCGCCGTTGGCCAAGTTGTATCCCAACAGGCCACTCGCGGCGTTTCGCAGTTGAATACACTATTGCAAAATCCAAACGTTCAACAAGCAATCGGATCCGCGACGACCAATCTGGCGGGCCAAATTACCAATGCCGCTGGTCAGGCTCTTTCCCGCGAAGAAGCAAATATCGCGATCATGGAAGCTATCGCCGACATCGCCGCGGAATACGAACAGGCGCTGGATGTCGAAGGCGTGGCCTATGACACGACTGAAGCTGAAGAGTTCCTCGCCTCGGACTAAATCACCATGCCAGACACCCCCAATCACGACCGAACAGCCGCTATCATTAACGCAATGACAAACGGCCAAGGCGACAGCCAGTTAGAGCAGACGCTCGCGCTGCTACGTCAGGTGCGCGATCTGCGCGAAGCAGCAACCGCGCCTCGCAAACCATCACGCACCTCGGCAAATGTAGTTCGGTCCATGCAGCGCCAAATTCGCAGAATGGAAGAACACAGCGAAATGTTGGCCTGTGCGCTGGGGGCGTGTCCTGCGTGTTGGGGCAGCGATCCCGACTGCCGACAATGCGCAGGCGAAGGGTCACCGGGTTTCTTTTTACCAGACGAGGCCTGCTTCGACCGTTTCGTTCTGCCGGTGATCCGAAAACTGACCCAGACCGAAAGGCGTCCAGCCTCTCGGTTCTCCCAAAATCGACCTGCCAGCCCATTTCGGCAGGACATCCCGAATGCGTTCAAATTCAAAGGAGATTTAGAATGACTAGCGCAATTGATCAGAACCAACTGCTACGACTGATGGCTATGCAAGGTGCCATCCAAGAAAGCGACGATTGGGACGATGAAGACGATTATTACGACGACGATGATGACTTTGAATTCGCCGATTACGAAGACGATGCCGAAGAAGGTTTCATGTTCGAGTCTGACGACGACTATGATGACGACGATGAAACCTGGGATGGCGAAGCCCGTCGCCGCCGCCGCGGCCGCAAAACCAGCTACCGCAAGGTCCGCAGCCGCAATTTACGCAAGATGAAAGGCGCCAAAGGCACAACCCTAAAGGCCCCGAACGGTCAACAAATGCGCGTCAAATTCGGCGAAAGCTTTGCCAAGGCAAAAGACGTAAACAAACTGATCGCCGATACCGAAGCCAAATTCAAAGCCGCGTTAAAAGAACGCCGCGAAAACCATACCGCTTTGTCGAAAAAAATCGCGGATGTCGATGGCAACGTCGGCAAAGTTTCGGGGCGCGTCAAAAAACTGGAAGGTAACGCCCAAACATCGCAATTGATGTCACTGCTGTCATCGCCGCCCAAGATAGAAAGCATGACTTTCGAAGACGTTCCAGGCGCTGACAATCAGGTCAAAGTCAAAAGCGTAAACTACGCCAAACAGGACATGATGCTACCACTGATCCTAAGTGGCGCATTGGGCGACACGGGCGGTGACAATTCTGCGCTTCTTCTCATGGCGCTAAGCCAGAACAACTAAGGAGCCAGACATGCCTATTGATATTGCAACCATATTGCCGCTGATGAAACTGACCAGCGACACACCCGATGCGGTTCGGACTTCGGCCATGTTGAACATTATGGCGCGGAACAACCCAACAGTTGCCGCCATTGCCAACGCCCAAGTGGTCGAAACAGCATCTGATTTGAATGCAGAGAAAACCACTCTGTCATCCGAAATCACTGTCATGAAAAAGCGTGAAGAGCTGTTGCTGAGCCATGTAGCCAACAAAGCCAAATCAGAACTGGCAAAAGAAACGTTGGTGAAAGCGTTGGATTTGGCGATCAAAAACGCGGCGAACAATATGACAATCGACGCCGCGCTAAAACAACTCGCATCAGAATGACCTAACCGTGTGCAGGGCCAATCCTGGCCTTGCACCAATCAGCGGAGCATTCCCATGAAACCCGAAAAACTAGGCTTTGCCTATGCTGCACAACGGCTAGGCGCTGAGAAAGCTGTGCCATTCCTCGCACTTGATCCCGACATGCCCGCAGCGGCAAAGATTCTGCTGGCCCAGCGTTTGGTCGATGATCTTGAAACCAAAGATATCGCCGTTCAAACGTCAGATACGGTCACCAACCGCATTACTGAACTGGAAACCCAGTTGAAGCAGTCAGAAACTTTGGCTGCGCAATACGAAACCATAGCGGCAAATGAAACAAAACTGCTGGAACGTTTTGAAGCCCCACTACGCACCATGTTCGCTGAAAATAGCGACATGTCTCGGGCTGATCTGGCTGGATTTTTGGAAAACATTTCCCGCGAGCCCCCAGCAGCTGCACGTAACCAACTATTAAATCTGCCATATTTCAAAAGTGTCATTGCGCCCCGGAAATCGCCCGAAAAAACGATCAAAGAAATTTCGCAAAAATTAGGGGACCGCGACGACCTCACTGCAAAACAGATACGCACAGAAATCGACAACCTGATCGTAATTGAGAAAGCGTTTTCCAAGTATCTGAAATCAGAGGATTCAACGCGCGCCGAACTGACTGAGCGCATCGCTGAGATCGAAGCCAAATTGCAAGAAATGGGTGGCGGTTCCGAATTTTTCTTGCAGGCGGCATTGGCGACTGACCCGGAAACCGAAGGTTTGGCGGAATTCATGAAATTAGTGGACGCCGATACCGAAACAGCTGCAAACGCGCGTGCAGATATGGACGCTTTTGTCGCGTCATCTCGCTCCAAGGTCGAAAAAATCATCGAAAAATACATGGGCAAAAAATCTGCCCGATCGGGGGACTAATGGACCCTGCATTGCGTGAACTTTTGGCCGAAGGCGATCCCACCGAAGAAATCGAAGCGATCTTGCGCCTCACCCCAGGGGCGACGGAATTACCCGTCGAAGCAACTGAAATCGCCCGTTTCGCGGAGATTGTAACCGTGCGTATCCAACGGCAAGCCATTGAAACTGTTTGGACCCATCCGTCCGTACAATCGCTCAAAGCGCCGCGCGCATTGCAGTTTGATGAACCGTCGGATGATGGTCTGGGCGAATGGTTTGCAGGCACATCGGCCCGCCGTAGCTTTGGCAATCAAGGCAAAGGTGTTGTCGTTGGCGTCATCGACTGGGGTTTCGATTTTGCCCACCCCGCGTTTTTAGACAGCTCTGGGAAATCCCGTATTCTGGCCTTGTGGGACCAAAGGGGCCATGGACCTAATCCACCGCGTTTTGGGTATGGTACGGTCCAGACGCAGGACGCGATCAACACCGCGCTTGGCCACGAACGACCCTATCAAGCTTTGGGTTATCACCCAGGTGATTCAGATCGCGGGATGGGCGCGCATGGAACGCATGTCGCGGACGTTGCAGCCGGATCAATTCGTCCAAACGGCGGCGGCATGGCGCCTTTGGCTGAACTCGTTTTTGTACATCTGGCCTCTGCGCCGCTTACAGGGCTTGCCAGTTTGGGCGACAGCGTTCGTTTACTCGAAGCGCTAAAATTTATCGAAGAAACCGCTGACGGGCGGCCTTTTGTAGTGAACATGTCTATCGGTCGGCACGGTGGGCCTCACACAGGCCTAACGCTCGTCGAACAGGCGATTGATCGTTTTTTGGAAACGGGTCCCAATCGGCTCGTCGTTCAGTCGGCCGGAAATTACTATTCGGCGAAATCCCATGCCTCTGGCCGCATTTTACCGGGGGGTCGCGATGACCTGACGTGGATAACACGGGCAACGGACAAAACCCCCAATGAACTAGAGATCTGGTATTCAAACCGCGACGTGTTCCGGTTGGAATTAACACCGCCGAACGCCAACATTCCTATCACCGTTGAACTGGGTGGTGCACGCGGCATATTTCAACCGGATGGTCGCGAAGTCGCCCGCATTTACCACCGCGCTTACGACCCAAACACACCAGACCACCACATCGAAGTATTTCTGAAACCCGATGCACCCGCAGGTGAATGGAAGTTGTCATTTGTTGGCGATACAGTCGAGGACGGGCGATGGCACGCGTGGATCGAACGCGACAGCGGCAATCCAAAATTTAGGACAACATTCAAAACCGACCAAATTGATCCTTCGGGGACGATTGGGTCGATCTGCAACGGATTTCTACCGATCGCAGTTGGCGCTATGCAACAGACTGCAGCGGGTCCGCGGCCTGCTGCCTTTGCTTCGGCAGGTCCGACACGAGATGGACGGCAAAAACCCGACTTATGCGCCCCCGGCTACCGGATACGCGCCGCGCGCTCGACCCCCCGCTGGAGCCATCGGCCCCGCCCCGGCATCACAACAATGTCAGGCGCATCACAAGCGTGCCCTTACGTCTGCGGCATCGCGGCCTGCTACCTATCAAACAGCCAACTGCCACAGTCGATCCACGCCATTCGCGCAGGGATAATGTCCATGGTCACGCCTGCAGCGTCTTTGGCACCCCATTCTAAACAACGTATGGGTGCCGGTTTCATTTCCCCACCATTTTTTCAAGAAAGGATAACTTATGACGTTTCATCGAACGCATGAATGTGGCTGCAAAACTGACCCGCAGCAAATCTTGGATTCATTAATATCGGCCAGCGAAACCACAGGTTTACCACCTACTCAGTTGATTGCAGCCGCATCCATCGGCACTGGGCCATTGGCGGGCAAAATATCGACAATCGACGAAAACCTGACCGATGGCGATATCTTGATCGCTCGGAATCCGTTTGATGAAAATGACCCCTACATGGAAATTATCGGACTAAGTGTCAGCGCCGAAGCCGCCGAAACCTATAACGGCCCAATGGAATTTGACGCCTATCGCATGGACCCCGAATGGCTGGCACCTTTGCTAACCCAAGCTGCCAAAGCTGCTATTCCGGGGGCGGTTGGCAGTTTATTAAACGGCGCAGCTGGATCTGTCTCTTCATTGATCACCGATCCCACGCTGCCCGTGCGGAACACATTGAACACCGCGCAAACGGCGATCCAAACGGCTAGTCAGGGCATTGATTTGGGCGTCAAAGTCTACAACATTGGCAGCGCTGTACGCAGATCGCTTAATGGTTTGAAATTCACCGCGAAATCAATGGAATTGCGTTCTGATTACGAAGCCCCAAACAGTGGCTACCACACCGATGTCTGGCGGTTCGAACTGCGTTGCCAGTATGAACGTGGCGGACGGGACTACGCGACCTATCCGTTTCAAATTCAGGTCGAACACGATTGCTATTCCATTCGCAAAGCGGTGGTAACAGCTTTAACCCCAACCGTCGGGTTTCTAAGCCACGAATTGACCATCGATTTTTCTCCAGCGCGATCGCCTAGGAACAATTCGATCCCGTTATCCGGACAGATCAGTGTGATGGGCCAATGGGACCCTGCGGACATGTTAGGCCGCATTCAAGAAGGATTTTCTGGCGCTATAACCGTCCACGCAAACGGCAAAGTCGATTTGCATAACTTGCGGTCAGATTTGGTTCGACCCTATGGTCTCCGCCGTCTGGGCGGCCCTTGGCGCAATCGGTGTGCATCGGCCTATGATCGGTTCCGCAACCCAACAACGCGCCCCGCTCCTCAGCGTCCAACGGGCACCTACCGGCCAACCGCGGCGTCAATCCGTGACCCAATGAACGGCAAACACATCTTTTTCGGGTCGGGCCGATCAAACAGCACAGGCGAAATCCGCGCTCTTGTTCAACAATGGTGGGGAAATTTACGCCCGAATTTACAATCCATGATCGCGAAAGGACAAATCACTGTCCGTGTCACAGGCCACGCCGACCCCACAGGCAGCGAAAGTGGGAACCGCGCGCTATCCCATCGACGCGCCTCGTTGGTGGGCGGTCTTGTGCAGGCCCAGACAGGCAACAATGCGCGAGTTCATATCGCAGGCCTTGGATCGTCCGAGGCCCGCCGCGCAGGGGTGCCTTCTGGCCGGTCGGATCCAAATTGGCGGCGAGTCACGATTAGCTTGGACAACGGCAACTCTTTGCGTTGATGGTATGGCCCTGCATTTTGCGGGGCCTTTCGTGCCAATTTTTGCATCATGATTACACGCGTCCGACTGGAGATGTAGGCCACGACCAAAAATCATTAGTCATAGATGTCGGAATTCGTTATCACTCTGCCAAATAACGAAAAATAATCTGCTGATGGACATCGCTCGATAATCAAGAGCCGATAGGACGCGATATGACAATAAACAATGTGAATGTTTCTGACGCGGACCGTTTGGCCGCCCTTCATGGTACCGGCCTGTTGGACAGCCCATCCGAAGAGGTGTTTGACCGCCCCGTCAGGATTGCGTCACATATCTTTGGCACGCCGATCGCATTGTTGTCGTTTGTTGATGAACGTCGCCAGTTTTTCAAATCTCAGCTGGGCCTACCTGCTGATGTAGCGCAAGCTCGGGAAACGCCGCTATCTCATTCGTTTTGCCAACACGTCGTGGAAAACAAAGAACCGCTGGTCGTCACAGATGCGCGCGAAGTGGATGAGCTGCGCGACAATAAAGCCATCTCAGATTTGGATGTCATTTCTTATCTAGGTGTTCCTGTCAAAGAGCCGGGCGGTGAAATTCTGGGATCATTTTGCGTTATTGAAAACCAGCCGCGCAAATGGACTGATGCTGAATTAGAAATCCTAGAAGATTTGGCAAAAGGCATCGAGACGGAACTGGAATTGCGTGCACAATTGCAGCGCGCCGCAGCCGCAGAAGCGCAAACCAAGCTATTAACGCAAGAGCTTAATCACCGAGTCAAAAACCTGTTCACTGTCGTGTCTGGCATCGCTAGCATGACCCTACGCACAGCCGAAACCGTCAAAGACGCGCGCAAAACGCTCGTTGAGCGCATTCAGGCGCTCGCGAACGCGCATGCATTGATACAACCCGCGTTGTCTGGAAACCCGTCGCAAGACAAAGGGGCAACCCTGGATGTTCTTGTGACGAACATCATCAAACCTTACTTAAATGACGGCCTGAACATTCGCATTCAGGGGCCTAGTTTTGGTTTGACCGGGACGGCAACGACCGCGATGGCATTGGTCATTCATGAATTGGCCACAAACGCCGCAAAATACGGGGCGCTGTCGGTGGACGCGGGATCATTGAATATCGAATGGTCCCTGACAGACGATGAGCTAATGTTGATCTGGCATGAACAAAACGGACCCACGATTGCCCAAGCGCCAACGAGCAGTGGGTTTGGGTCTACATTAATCACGTCCACCATCCATCAGGATTTGGGTGGAACGTGCGATAAACTGTGGGATGCCGACGGTTTGAAATGCACAGTGACCGTGCCTCGTGATCGCCTAGCCCAACAGGGTTAGGATCCTAATAAATTGTCAAAAATGAAACGGACGACTACTGGCACGGTGGTCGCAAGGGTATGCTATAGCCCTTCGACGATTGATAAATCGACATCCGCGCCCTTATCCCGTTCTGGTATGGTCGCTTGATACGCGGCCCCAAAATAACAATCGCGCGCGGCTTCGATTGAAGGGAATTCGACAATCACCGTATGGGGACGCATCTTGCCCGAAACCGTTTCCTGTTTGCCGCCGAGTGCCAAAATGCGCGCCCCAGCGTTTTCCAACACAGGTGCCGCCGCTGCGCGATAGGACTGATAGGTCTCTGAATCGGTCACCGTGACATGCGCAACCCAATAAGCTTTGGTCATTCGTCCACCTTGTCGATCAAATCCAGAACGGTAGGCCCCATCGCATCAACGATCACAGCGACACCTTCAGAGTTTGGATGAATGCCATCCGGCTGGAAAAATGCGCGGGCCGCAGCGACATCCCCCTCTTCGACCAATGGCCCCAAGAAACTCGGATAATACAGCGCATCATATTCAGACGCCAATTCGGGATACATGCTGTCGAACGCTGCCTTATAATCGGGACCGTAGTTGTTCGATGCCTGCATACCAACCAGCAGAACCGGAATTTGTGCATCTTGCGCCGCTTGCATGATGCCATCCAGATTTGCGCGGCTAACGGCGGGGTCGATACCGCGCAGCAAGTCATTGCCACCCAAGGTCACAATCATTGCATCAACATCTGGCGATAATGTCCAACCGACCCTCGACAACCCGCCCGCTGTCGTATCACCCGACACACCCGCGTTCAGCACCGCGACATCGGCACCTTGATCCGACAACCATTGTTCTAACTGCGGAACGAAACCATCATCAACGGGCAAACCATAGCCTTGGGTCAGGCTGTCACCCAACGCTGCGATCGTAACGGTTTGAGCCTGCGCCGCACCTGCCAGCAAAACGACTGCCGCAATAGCATTGCGAACCAAACGATATGCCCCATATCTGTTTATAACCATTGAACCGAAAGCCCTCTTTATGACCGACACAGCCATTTCGTTGGATAATGTTTCATTGCGCCTGCGCGGCAACGCCGGACCTGTTGATATTTTACATGGGATCACATTGGACGTCACGCAAGGTGAAACGCTTGGCCTAATCGGACCAAGTGGGTCGGGCAAATCATCCTTACTCATGCTCATGGGCGGGTTAGAGACTGCGACCGCTGGCAAAATAACAGCGCTTGGCACAGATATCACGCACCTAAACGAAGACGCGCTCGCGCGGTTTCGCCGTGACAATATGGGGATCGTGTTCCAATCCTTTCACCTGATCCCCACGATGACCGCTTTGGAAAACGTGGCAACGCCGTTGGAATTAGCGAATATCCCCGACGCTTTTGAACGCGCACAGGCAGAACTGGACGCTGTGGGTCTGGGCACACGAGCCGGTCATTATCCATCGCAACTATCTGGCGGAGAACAACAACGCGTTGCACTCGCGCGGGCCTCTGCCCCACGTCCGAAATTGCTGTTGGCCGATGAACCGACCGGTAATCTGGACGAAACAACGGGCGCTGCGATCATGGATCTGCTATTCAGCCTGCGCGATCGCCACGGCGCAACGTTGATTATGGTCACCCATTCGCCCGAATTGGCGCAGCGTTGTGACCGCACCATTCGCCTACGCGATGGTCGGATCGAGGCAACCGAATGAGCCTGCGTCAGTCCTATCAATTTGCGCGCCGTGAGTTACGCGGCGGCGTACGAGGCTTTCGAATTTTTATCGCCTGCCTTGCCTTGGGCGTGATGGCGATTGCTGCTGTTGGATCAGTGCGATCAGCGATCAATGCGGGGTTAGAGCGAGAAAGCGCCGCGCTTTTGGGCGGCGACGCCGAGGTTGAACTGACCTATCGGTTTGCCAATGACACCGAAATTGCGTGGATGGACAACATCGCGACAACTGTTTCAGAGACGGTTGATTTTCGGTCCATGCTGGTCGTTGATCGCGAAACACCTGAACGCGGTTTAACGCAGGTTTTGGCCGTCGATGATGCCTATCCATTGATCGGATCTGTTCAACTAGAACCCGAAATTCCGCTGGATCAGGCACTGGCCGGATCGAACGGACGCCCAGGGTTGATCGTAGAACAAATACTGGCGGATCGGTTGGCTATTGGCGTTGGAGATATCGTCAAACTCGGCACGCAGGAATTTTACCTGTCGGCTATTTTGGCAAAATACCCTGATAATGCAGGCGGTGGTTTCGGGTTGGGACCACGGACAATCGTCCTGACCGATAGTTTGGCCAATTCTGGACTGTTGGCCGACGGGACGCTGATGGAAACGCAGTATCGTCTGCTATTGCACGACGGGACAGATCTGGACGCGTTGGAGGCCGAAGCCGACGAAAAATTCCGCGATACTGGAATGCGATGGACCGACAGCCGCAACGGCGCACGTGGTGTCGAACGGTTTGTGGACCGTCTTGGGTCGTTTTTGGTGTTGATTGGCCTTTCAGGATTGGCCGTTGGCGGTGTAGGCGTGTCCGCAGCGGTGCGTAGCTATCTGTCTCGCAAAACTGCAACGATCGCGACGTTCAAATCATTGGGCGCTACGCAACGAACGATCTTTCAAACCTACTTTATACAGATCGGGATTTTGTCGATTATCGGAATTACGATTGGCGTCATAGCCGGCGCAACAATCCCCGTGTTATTCGCGCCGATCATTGCCGCCAATTTGCCAATTCCAGCAGAGTTCGCAATCTATCCCGCTCCACTGGTCGAGGCGGCAATTTATGGTGCCCTGACCGCAGCTATCTTTACGCTTTGGCCGCTTGCGAAATCCGAACAGGTCCGTGCTGCGGCGCTATTTCGTGGGTCATTCGACGACATCGATAGCCAACCATCGAGGGGCTATCTGATCGTCATTTTCGGTTTGGTTGTTTTACTGGTCGGTCTATCGGCATGGTTTACAGACGCTTTCCTATTAACCATTTGGACAGCAGGCGGCATTTGTTTTGCCTTGTCGCTACTGGTCATATCTGCATGGCTCATCCGAAAAACCGCAGGCCGACTACGCAAAACAGTACGCAATCGCCCTGCATTTCGCCTCGCCTTGGCATCAATCAGCGCACAGGGCGGCGAAACCACATCTGTGGTTCTGTCTCTCGGGCTGGGGCTGGCCGTATTGGCGGGGGTCGGACAAATCGACGGGAACCTTCGCAATGCAATTTCAGATGAACTGCCCTCAGTCGCGCCGTCCTATTTCTTTGTAGACATCCAACCCGATCAAATAGACGGGTTTCGTGCCAGATTAGAAACTGACACGAGCGTGACAGACTATGAGTCAGCACCGATGTTGCGCGGCATTATTACACGGATCAACGGCCAACCCGCGTCCGAGGTTTCGGATCACTGGGTCGTCAGGGGGGATCGCGGCATCACCTATGGCGACCAGTCCCCTGATGGTACAACGGTGACCCAAGGTGAATGGTGGCCAACCGGATATAACGGACCACCCCAAATCAGTTTCGCCGCAGAAGAGGCCACCGAAATGGGGTTGGTCCTGGGCGATGAGCTGACCGTGAATATTCTGGGCCGAGACATCACCGCCACGATCACCAGTTTCCGCGAAGTTGATTTCAGCAATGCAGGCATGGGATTTGTTATGACTATGAACCCTGCGGCCTTAGCGGGGGCACCGCATAGTTGGATCAGCACAGTTTATGCCAACCAAGACGCGGAGGCCCAATTGCTGCGCGATTTGGCCGGCACCTATCCGAACATCACCGCCATCCGCGTGCGCGATGCCATTGATCAGGTTATGACCGTGGTCGCGGGGATCGCATCCGCCACGCGTTACGGCGCCTTGGCGACATTGGTTACCGGATTTTTGGTGCTGATCGGCGCCGCAGCATCGGGTGAACGTAGCCGAGCCTATGAAGCGGCAATTCTTAAAACCGCGGGCGCAGAGCGATCCATGATCTTGTCTAGTTTTGCACTACGCTCCGCGTTGATGGGGCTGGCGGCGGGCGTTGTCGCGCTCTGCGCGGGGATCGCAGGCGGATGGGCCGTGACTCATTTTGTCATGGACGCGTCATTCACCCCGATTTGGTCAAACGCTGCCCTAATTGTATTGGCAGGCACCGTCGTGAATCTAGTTGCAGGTCTGATTTTTGCGGCGCGTCCGCTATCAGTAAAACCTGCAAGGCTACTGCGTGCAAACGAATAAGAATGGGGCCCAACACGGGCCCCATTTTACTATCAACGAACAGGCGTCGGTTTGTTTCGTTCTGATTTTTTGAACGACAGCATCAACATTGCGGGCGTAACGATCAATGTTAAGATCGTGGCAAACATCAGACCGCCCGCAATCGTAGAACTGAGTTCCAGCCACATTTGCGTTGATGGTGCGCCATAAACAATTTCTCGGTTAAAGAAATCAACGCTGACGCCAATGACCATAGGCGCCAGACCCAGCGCCGTCGTTCCGGATGTCAATATGACTGGACGTAAACGTTGCGCACCAGTTCGCAGCGCTGCCTCTAACGGTGACATGCCTGCACGGCGCAGATCGTTGAAGGTGTCGATCAAAACGATGTTGTTGTTCACAACAATCCCCGCAAGCGCAATCACGCCAATACCGCCCATAACGATACCAAATGTACGGCCCGCCAACGTCAGGCCAAGCAGCACACCTGCAATCGAAAACACGATGGCAACCATGATGACAAAGGCTTGATAGAAGCTGTTAAACTGGATCAATAGAACCACCAACATCAAACCGATCGCAGCGCCGAAAGCACCGACAAGGAAAATCATCGCATCGGCCTGATCTTCGGCTTCACCTGCGAACGACCACGCGACACTGTCCGGAATGTCCATTTCATTGATCGCAGCGCGCAAAGCGACGATTTGATCGTTTACCAACACCCCTGGTGACACATCGGCAGACAGCGTTGTCACGCGTTCCTGATCGATACGTGTAATCGTTCCGCTACGCGGTGCAGGCTCAAAAGTCACAAAGTTAGTGATCGGAACCAAACCCGATGTTGTAGGTACACGCAGATTTTCCAATTCAGCCAGTGACCGTTCGTTGGCAGGGAAACGGATACGAATATCAACCGCGTCTTCGGCACTGTCGGGGCGATAGTCCGCAATCGTGATGCCTTGCGTCAGCAACTGAACCGCCTGCCCCAACAACGCGACATCTGCGCCGTAACGTGCGGCTTCGGATCGGTTTAGGCGCAATTCCCATTCGACACCCGGCAACGGGGTCGTATCAGTGACATCTGTAAACCCGCCGATATTATCCATCGCGGTCCGAACTTTGGCGATTGCCTCTAGTCGGGCATTTTGGTCATTAGAAATCAGTTCTAGGTTAACAGGCTTCCCTGCGGAGGGACCGCCATCCTGTACCTGAACCTGTACGTTGATACCCGGAATAGTCCGCATTTCGGCGCGGATATCTTCGATAATTTCAGCGGCAGGGCGGCGCGTGTCCCATTCGGTCAACTCTAGCTGAACCGATCCAATCACTTCTTCGCCTGTCATGTTGCTGGAACCTGTACGCGCATAAACGCTGGCCAATTCGGGCATACCGATCAGACGATTTTCCACCTGACGTACCAATGCATCTTTTTCATAGATCGAAAAATTGTCGCGCGCGCGGACTTCGACCTGAACAAAATCAGGTTCGGATTCTGGGAAAAACGTGATGCCCGTACCAAATTGACCGTACGCCACAAAGGACGACACCAACGCCAAGACCGCAAAAATGACCGTACGGCGCGGCCGCAAGATTGCCCACTCCAGCGCGCGAACATACAGACCGCCCGCCCCTGTCATCTTGCGCGGATCACCATATTCAGCCGAATAAATCTGAATCTGCGCTTTGGCCGTTTGTGGCTGTCGTTTACCGATGATACCGCCCAAAACCGGTATGAAAACCAAGGCCATGAATAACGATGCCGTCAGCGTAAAGATAACTGTGATCGGCAAGAATTTCATGAATTGACCGACAGTCGATGACCAGAACAGCAGCGGGAAAAACACGCTAAGTGTGGTTGCTGTTGATGCGATGATTGGCCAAGCCATACGTTTTGACGCAATTGCATAAGCTTCTTTCGGGGATTTGCCGTCGCTAAGCAATCGGTCAGCCAATTCAACCGTTACAATCGCGCCGTCAACCAACATCCCAACAACCAAAATGAGGCTGAAAAGAACAACTATATTCATGGTGTAACCCATGAAAAACAGGACAGACACACCTGCCAGAAATGCACCAGGAATGGACAAGCCAACCAGAATAGATGACCGCAGGCCCAAGGACCAAACAATCACGATCATGACCAACAACACGGCGGCAATCACGTTGGATTCCAAATCAGCCAACATGGTTTTAACCTGCTTACTTTCGTCTTGCAGATAATTGATACGCACACTTTCGGGCCATTCGTTCTGTGCGGCGGCAATTGCCTCTTTGACCAGATCGACCGTTTCGATGATGTTTGCACCGCTGCGTTTGGTGATTTCCAAAGCAAGCGCAGGCTGTCCATTGATCCGCGCAAAACTGCTGGGGTCTTCGAACGTATTACGAACAGATGCCACATCGGCAAAGGTCACAACGGTATCACCCGAAACTTTGATCGGCATTTCCATCACGTCGGATAGATCTTCGATCAAACCCGGCACCTTTAGAACCATGCGGCCCGCGCCGTTTTCAATTGCGCCCGCCGCAATCAACAGGTTATTTCGGCTAATCTGGTTGGTCAGTTCACTGAACGACAGATTGTAGGTTTCAAACACAGTGGGGTCGATCAAGACCTCTAACATTTCAACGCGTTCACCTGCGACGTCGACTTCTAGAACGCCTGGAACCGCTTCGATGCGGTCCTTTAGGTCATTGGCCAATGCGTTCAGAGTGCGTTCGGGAACGGCCCCCGACAGAATACCCGTCAACACAGGGAATAGCGCTGTGTTCACTTCGGTAACTGTGGGATCGCTGGCATCTGACGGCAGATTGTTTTTCGCGCGGTCCACCGCCTCGCGGACTTTGTCCAGTGCGGTGTCAGGGTCAAAACCTGGGTCGAATTCCAACTGTACACTTGCGTGGCCTTCGGACCCTGTACCAGTCATGCTGTTCAGCCCCGTCAGAGCCGACAGTTCCGTTTCTAGTGGTTTGACCAACAATCGTTCGGCATCCTCGGGGGAAATACCATCCAACGATGTCGACACATAGACGACAGGAATTTGAACCTCGGGAAAGCTCTCCTTCGGGATCGACCGATAGCTTAGAAAACCGATCAAAAGTGTGCACAGCAGGAATAAAATGACGACCCGCGTTCGGCTAAAGGCCGCTTCGATCAACGCATTCATTATTGCGCCTCCGCCATGTCGCCAGTCACAGGCGCAACTGTTTCACCAGCCGATACAAACCCCTGACCGATCGTGATGATCCGTGCGGTTTCTGGCAAACCACTGACCCAGATGCCGTCTTGCTCAGCCAATTCGATAACGACTTCGTGGAATTCGACGACGTTATCTTCCGTCACAGTTTTGATCCCCAAAACGCCCTCTTCGCTTAGCGACAAAATCGC
This sequence comes from Marivivens niveibacter, assembly GCF_002150005.2. Lineage (GTDB taxonomy): Bacteria > Pseudomonadota > Alphaproteobacteria > Rhodobacterales > Rhodobacteraceae > Marivivens > Marivivens niveibacter. Next base: position 80,021 of record NZ_MSPP01000006.1, on the reverse strand, counting down.
GGGCGACAGGAAATGTGCGGTCACATCGCCTGTTGGTACGATCACTTGGGCCGAAAGACCCGAAGCGATTTGCGCGTTCGCGTTTGGTACGGTGATTTCCGCACGGAACGTACGAGTATCGGATTCAGCGTCGCGGCTGATGTAATCAATTGTGCCAGAACGGGTTTCGCCCGTGATAAAGCTGACTTCGGCGTCAGCACCTTCGCGGATTTGGGCCAAAGACTGCTGTGGAATTTGCACCACGACACGCAGGGGATCGGTATCCAAAACATAGCCAAGTTCGGTGCCTGCGGAAACGTAGCCACCCAGCTCCAAATCCAGACTATCCAATCGTCCATCGAACGGCGCACTGACAATAGCGTTGCTCAATGCCTCTTCGGCTTGCGCAACACTCGCCTGAGCGGATGCCAATTCAGCACGCGCCTGACGTAGTGCGCTTGCCGACGCGATACCGCGATCCGCTAATGACTGGGTGCTATTAAAATCCTCTTGAACGCGGGCCAAGGTTTCTTGGGCCGACTGCAATGTTGCCTCTAGGTCGCGGGATTCAAATTTGGCGATCACATCACCTGCCTGAACCGTTGCGCCTTTTGACACCGCCAACTCAATTACTTCGCCCGAGGTGCGCGCCCGCAATGTCGCACGACGATCAGGTTCGGTCTGCCCTTCGGCGGTGAATGTTTTTTCAACCACGCCAGCGGTACTATCGATCACCTGCACAGCGACCAATGGAATATCGGCTGCGGTTTCTGGATCGGTGGACTGGGTATCTGGTGCGATCATGCCGCTGCCCATCCAGCCGACCAAACCCAAAGCCAACAAGCCAGCGACCCATTTGGAACGGGACGATCCGTGTTCGTCTTTGAACTTTAGCGTTTGAGGGGTCGTGGTTTCTGTCATGTGAAACTCTCTGGTCTAAGCAATAGCAAATTCGGTTTGGTCAACAGGCAAGTTATCATATCGCTTCGCTCTGCAGACTGGATAATAAGAGCGCGACATGCTGGTGGTGCATGTGCTGCACGTCCGGCACTTGGATGCCGTCAAAAACTGTACCCCAAAGTGACAACATCATCGCCGGCGCCATCACCAACGTTGGGTCTAGGTTCATTGCTTGGGGTTTCAACTCTCCGCGGTCGACGCCACGACGTAAAATGCCGCGCACGACATCAGCACCGTTCTTAATCACCAAATCCTCGTATTTTCTTACAAGGTCGGGGAAACGGTGCCCTTCGGCCAGCAGCACCTTGAGGAAAATAAACGATCCGCTGTCCACCAGCTCTGCGCGCACGTTTTCAAAATACCGCAGCAGCATTTCTTCAGAGTTGGCATTCGCCGTGCGCAAATCGTCAGCGCGGCCCATGGTGGTGGAGGCAATTTGCTCTTCTACGGCCGCTTCAAACACCGCCTCTTTAGACGGGAAATAGCGATAGACAGTACCTTTGGCGATGCCTGCACCCTTTGCGATGTCTTCTAATCGGGTTGCGGCAAATCCACGTTCTTTCCACAGCTCGACCGCCGCCGCGATGATTTCGGACGGTCGCGCCTCTTTGCGGCGCTGTCTGGGTTTTCGGGAACATTCAAACACGATTCAGCCAAAAGCTTGGTTAATGACTTTTCGGTCATTAACCAAGCAATCAGCAAACTGCAATATTTCAGCGATCACAGGATCGCGAATTTCACCAACACCTAAGGTAAATTTGCATCTAGGTTCCCAATTGGCCGCAACTAGACGGCCAATCGGTTACTTATTCAGCGTCCGACAAAACAGATGCCAGCCAGCCATAGGCCTCTTGAACATCATAGTTGCCAGAATGTGGGGTCATCCAAGGCAACGTAAAGTTCACGTCCTTCACGCCATCGGTTCCTGCAACCGCCCGATACAACGCCAATTCAACCGCAAAGGATGTATCGCGGTCGATCATGCCATGACGAATGTACCAATACGGTGCGCTATCTGCGTTACCTTGCAGGAAAGCCTGTGGATCGGTCAATTTGACTTGCGCGGCGATCGCCTGACCCTCTTTGGTTTCCACGAATTCGTTCCATTTCAAACCTGTGTCGTCAGCGCCGCTGCCGTCACCAGCAACTTCGTTCATGTTCCAGCCAAATGGTGTAAAATTGCTGTATTCCTGCGCGGCAGGACCAAACAGTGTATTTTCGCCATCCACACCTTCGTTGCCCGAATTCGCAGTGCGATCGAAAGCCGGAACAGATTTCAACGCGCTAGTTTGTGTGACAAATGTCAGGAAGTCTTGGATTTCAAATGGAACGATCTGCCCGTCGACAACCGACAGCCAAGTGTTTTCAACCTCGACCGTTTGGCCACGGCTGGTGAATTCAAACATCTCGCCAAGCGCGGGAACGCTGCCGCCCTCGTCGATGTGATCCTGAATTTCTTGGGTCACAATCTGCATTAGCAGATCAGTCATATTATCAGCCGTCAGCGGCGTTCCGTCGTCCAGCACAAGGCCCAAGGATTCCAAATATGACGGATATTGCGACCGCAAGGTTTGCGATGCCTCCAGCGACACACCTGTCAACTGCTCATCACGTTGCGCCTGATACAGCCATTCATACGCCATATCGGCATACCCCAACGATGTAATTGGGCAATATGCAATCGTCGCGAACACATCGTCGTTCAGGCTACTAGCGCCATCAGCATCAATTCCTGCAGCGCCAATCTCTGCCAAATAAGGGAAATAATCCGAGGCGTTTCCGCTGGCAGCAACTGCGGTGGACAAGCCACCACCGCCCGAAGTGCCAGTGATCACGATACGTTCCGCCGATCCGGGCAAAACATCATCATTCAAACGCAGAAAACGAATAGCCGCTTTGGCATCTACGATTGCGGCAGGCGCTTTGCCTGCGGCGGTGCCGTCAGCGGCGACTATGCCACGACCACGGGTGCCGACATCGACAAATACATAACCTGCGCCCAACGCTGCACCGACTTTGTCAGTGTCAGAGGTAGAGACGTATTCGCCACCGGTTTCGACACTGGTGCGCAATTCACTGGCAAACCAGCCAGCGTTATTCACAGCAAAAATCATCGCAGTAGATTGATCTTCAATCGACGCTTCTGGAACGTAGATCGCCATTTTTTGATAGGTCAAAAGATCAGCCAATTCCTGCCCATCGGCAGAGGCAGGGCTACCACCTGGGCCCATGCTGCGCGCGGGCTGTGTGGCGGACATTGCCACAGGGTTTCCTACATAAACCGCCTCATACCGCCGAACAGCCATCGGTTCCCCATCAACGGTCACTGTAAGTGTTTCATAAGAATTTGGATCAAGGCGCAGCGCATCATCATACACACCTTGCGCCACCGAAGACATTGCAGTGCCCGCAAGCAATGCAGCCGTACAAGCGGTTGGAATAACTTTCATTGGATAGTCCTTTAGCGTTCAATACTTATGACGCTCAAACGGACACACCGCGCACTTCAGTCGCACCCATAGCCAAGATCTATGGAAATTAATCAAAACTTATACAAAGTCACGGCCGAACCCAGACCTATGCTGTCTTTGCTAAAAATTCATAGATAATTTTTGCAACGACCTCTGGCTTTTCCACACAAGGCAAATGCGATGCATCGTCGATTAAATGAAACGGCGCACCGCATAAATCCGACGTTGCGCGAACGATGTCAGGCGGGGTTGATCCATCTTCTACGCCTGCCATTGTCGTGACAGGAATCGTCAGAGCCCGCGTTTTATCAGTCAGGTCAGCCGCATTGATCGCCTGACAGCACGCGATGTAACCTTCTGCGGGGGTGCGGGTCAGCATATTGCGCCACAATGCCAGTTCAGGATTATTGGCGATATATGATTTTGCGAACCAGCGAGGCAATATCGCATCCGCTAACGGCAGCAGTCCCCCATCACGGATGGCATTAATCCGTGTCTGCCACATCTCGTCATTTCCAATCTTGGATGCAGTATCCATCAAAACCAGCGCCTTGATCAAATCGGGACGAGACGTCGCCAATTCCTGACCAATCAACCCACCGATCGACAAGCCGACAAAAGTTATATCCTGCAGGCCTAGTGCGTCTGCGACAGCAGCCGCATCATCAGCCAGCATTTCAATCGTGTAAGGGCCAGTTGGGCAATCGGACAAACCATGACCACGTTTATCAAACCTGACCAAATGCAAATTGGGCAGCAAAGGCACCAATGCATCCCAAACGCGCAGATCGCTGCCCAATGAATTGCCAAACATCACCACCCGCCCGTCCCGAGGTCCATCCTGTTGAACGTGCAGTGTAACGTTACCATTTTTAATAACTTGGATTGGGAACTCCGCTTAACCTAGGGCTGCGCTGACTTTAATCGCGATCCCACAAAATCCGACGTTTTTCGGACATCCGCATCCGACGTTCATTTTCACTGCCTTGCCGGAATGCCCGTTCAACGAAATCCAAATGAGCTTTGGCCGCTGTTTCAGCCGCCGCTGGGTCACCCGCACAGACAGCGTCAACCAGATCATGGTGCTGTTTCAGCAATTCATCACCAGCCGTGTCGATAGATCGCAAAAAGTTGCGGTTATAGAAAATACCGCGCCGCGTGAGTTCGTATACGGATCCCATCATGTGAATAAGCGTCGAATTGTGGCTCGCGTCCACAATGGCCGTATGTAGACGCATATCGGCCTCTTTGGATGCCTGTTGATCACCCGCTTCGTGGGCGGCGTCCATACGTGCCAGGATTTTGCGAATGATTTCCTTATCTGTTTCAGTGGCGCGGGTTGCTGCCAACCGCGCGGCGAAGCTTTCTTGTTCGCGACGGTATTCCAGATAATCATAAAACGCTTCTGGATGGCGCGAATACAAATCCAGAAATGCGGGTGTCATCGCGGTGCCGGTTAACTTTGCGACGAACGATCCTTCGCCGTGACGCACGATCAGCAAACCATGCTCTTCTAGTTTTTTCAGTGCCTCGCGCAGCTTTGGACGCGACACTTCTAACAATTCAGCCATTTCGCGTTCGGATGGCAGGCGCATCTCTTCTTTTAGGATGCCGTTCACGATCATCGCTTCGATTTGATGCACCACCGCATCTGCGACCGAGTCGTGATCGATCGGATCAAAAATCGCCTTAGCCGTCTCCATGACTTCCTCCACGAACCCAAAAATTGGTAATTTTTATTTCCCAATTGTTTCTAACTTTATGCCGCCGATCACGCTGAATTTCAACATTTTATCCTGTCGCAAGGCCTAGCAGAGGTGACCGCGCAATGCGTCAGTGGTAAATTTTATTGTTGACTCCAATCAGTGGTTCATTCTTTTTACCACTCTATCACGGCCCGCTATTGGGAGATCGGGCCGATAGCTTGGAGGAAATACCCATGTCGAAATTCACGGCCCTAGCAGTCGCGGCCATCGCTGCCACTGCGACCACCGCCCATGCCCAAGACGACCGCATCTTGTTGAAAACACCCGTTGCGTTTTCGACCGAATTGCCGGGTCTAGGCACCCCAATTCCACGCGTTGCAGAACAGATTGAACTGATGTCTTCGGGGTCGATCCGCATGCGCGTCTACGAACCAAACGAATTGGTTCCGCCGTTCGAAATCCTAGAGGCAGTGTCGACCGGTAAAATCAACTCTGGCTACACCACAGCAGGATATTGGGCAGGTCAAATTCCAGCCGCACCGCTGTTTTCGGCTGTGCCTTTCGGTCCAGAAGCCGGCGAATACATGGCGTGGCTCTATTACGGCAACGGCATGGACCTGTATCAGCAGATGTACGACGATGCGGGTTACAACGTCCACGTCCTGCCATGTGCTGTGATCGCGCCCGAAACATCGGGCTGGTTCGCCGAAGAAATCAACACACCAGAAGACCTACAAGGTTTGAAAATGCGTTTCTTCGGCCTTGGCGGCGAAGTTATGCAAAAACTGGGTGTCGCAACATCCCTATTGCCAGGCGGAGAGATCTTCTCGGCGCTGGAAAACGGAGCCATCGACGCAACCGAATTTTCGCTGCCTGCCGTTGATACCCGACTGGGCTTCCACAAACTGGTTCAGTACAACTACTTCCCTGGTTGGCACCAACAAGCCACTGTTTTCGAATTGTTGATCAACGGCGACACATGGAACGATGCATCTGACGCACAGCGTGCAATCATCGAAAACGCGTGCAAGGCGTCGATGGCAGACAGTTTCGCCGAAGGTGAATACATGCAGTACAGCGTGATGCTGGACAACGTGGAAAACAATGGCGTCGAAATCCGTCAATGGAACGATGTTATGCTGGATACCTTCCGCGCTGGTTGGGAACAGGTCGCAGAGGAACAAGCCGCTGCCGATCCATTCTTTGCGGCTGTTTTGGAAGACATGGATGAATTCCGCGACGGCTATCAAGTCTGGAAAGAAAACGCGTTCCTGCCGCGTTAAGCCCTGATGTCCCGACGGGCGCGCCCATATTGCGCGCCCGTTTCCATTCATGATCCGCACAAAAGAGTAGTCCCATGTCCAACATCCATGACGATGTGGTTGAAACCTATGAATCCATTTCGGAGCATCCGGAACACGACCAACAGCCTGTCGCCGTCACGTTGGACCGCGTTGTAAAATCTATCGGATCTGTTGTGATGTGGGCCAATATTGCCCTCGTTCTCGCCATCGTTTCGCAGGTTTCTTTCCGCTATTTGCTGAACAAAAACTTTCCGCAACTGGACGAAATCCAGTGGCATTTCTACGGATTGGTCACGATGATCGGCATTTCCTATGCCATGGTCACTGACAGCCATGTGCGGGTTGATGTTTTGCACATGAACCTAAGCCAAAGGAACAAACGCATCATCGAAGTGCTAGGGATTTTGACCCTAGTTTGCCCATTCATTTACCTGATGATTGATCAGGGCTATGACTATTTTTACCAAAGTTTCCGTGTCGATGAACGATCCTCTAGCCCGTTGGGTCTGCCTTATCGCTGGGCATTCAAAGCGATCATACCTATCAGTTTTGTCCTACTAGGTCTGGCTGCTATCGCCCGACTGATACACGACATGCATGCACTGTTCACTGGCCCAGACACTGAACGTACGGGTGGGGGATTACGCACGATATTTATCACGATGGCGGTCTTCGTTTGCGTTGCTTACGCTCTGACCTTTGCCGTTCACTATACCGAAGAAAAACTGGTCATCGTGATGTTCCTGACGTTCATCATGCTGCTGTTCACCGGCTTTCCCGTTGCATGGACGCTTGCTGGCGTTGGTGTTCTGTTTTGCGGGGTTGCCTATGTGTTTGACACGGGCGCGATGGATTGGACGGGGTGGGAGTCTACCTTCACAGGCCTGGATTATCTAACGTTGGGCGCGACTGTGAATCGTGTCTACGCCACCATGTCGAACCCTGTTCTAGTTGCTTTGCCCATGTTCATTTTTATGGGTCTAATGTTGGACGAAAGCGGTGTCGCAGAACGATTGATGACATCAATGCAGCGCCTGTTCGGAACCGTGCGCGGCGGACTGGCCATCACGGTCACCCTGATCGGGATCATCCTTGCTGCATCAACGGGCATCATCGGCGCATCTGTTGTTCTGCTGGGTGTTCTGTCGATGCCGACGATGATGCAGCAAAACTATAGCCCGCGATTGGCCGCAGGCGTGGTTAGTGCATCCGGCACATTGGGCATTCTGATCCCACCGTCGATTATGCTTGTTATTATGGCTGACCAAATGGCCCTTTCTGTGGGCGACCTATTCATGGCAGCGGTATTTCCGGGAGTCATTATCGGATGCTTGTACCTAACCTACATCTTTATCATCGCTTTGATTAAAAAAGACGTGGCCCCCGTTCCCCAAGGCGCAAAAGCCCCTGATTGGGCCGCTGTCAAAGACGTGTTGATTGCCGTCATACCAACGCTTGCGCTGATCTTGTCGGTCTTGGGTTCGATTTTCGCGGGTCTAACCACCCCGACCGAAGCATCTGGCGTCGGCGCGTTGGGTGCAACTTTGTTGGCGCTCCTCTATCGAAAACTCAGCTTGCGCAAATTGGTCAATGTTCTGAAATCGACCTTCAACACCACCGCCTATATCTTTGCCATTTTTCTGGGTGCGACCGTATTTTCCTACGTCCTACGAGAACTTGGCGGCGACGAGCTGATCGAAGACATGATCAAAGGCGCAGGCCTAGGTCCGCAAGGAACGATCATGCTGATCTTATTCCTCGTGTTCCTATTGGGGTTTGTGTTGGACTGGATCGAGATCACATTGATCGTCCTGCCACTGATGCGCCCGATCATTAATTCGCTGGGACTGGATATTCCTGGATTTGGCGAAATCGATGAACCCGCCCTGCTGTGGTTTGTAATCATGGTCGCTGTGACACTGCAAACCAGTTTCCTTACGCCACCTGTCGGATTTGCGCTGTTCTACCTCAAAGGTGTCTGTCCACCGCAGATAAAACTGACCGACATCTACAAAGGCATTATTCCGTTCGTGTTGTTGCAGTTGACCGGTCTGGCTTTGGTTTATTCATGGCCTGCGCTTGCCACGTGGCTGCCATCGGTCGCTTATTGATCGAGGCATGCCATGAAACTGAAACACTGCCATAACTTTCACGATTTTCGCGAACTCGCCCGTCGTCGCCTGCCGAGCCCGATATTCAACTATATCGACGGCGCAGCAGATGACGAAGTCACCTATCGCGAAAACACAGCGTCATTTGATCGGTGCGATCTTTTGCCATCCGTTCTATCTGGCGTATCCGATGTGGACATGTCGGTAACCGTGATGGGCCAAAAATTGGATATGCCAATCTATTGTTCGCCCACAGCACTACAACGGTTATTTCACCACCGCGGAGAACGTGCCGTTGCGGCGGCGGCGGAAAAATACGGAACGATGTTTGGCGTGTCATCTTTAGGAACGGTCAGCCTAGAAGAGCTGCGCCTGAAACACAAAAACCCACAGGTCTATCAGTTTTATTTCCACAAGGATCGCGGGTTAAACCGCGCAATGATGCAACGCGCCAAAGAAGCCGGCGTCGAAGTGATGATGTTGACCGTCGACAGCATCACAGGCGGCAACCGTGAACGCGATTTGCGCACCGGATTTTCGATCCCGTTTCGCCTGACTTTAGGCGGAATGTATGAATTTGCGCGAAAACCGATGTGGGGGATCAACTATGTCACCCATGAAAAATTTAGTCTGCCGCAATTGGATGAGTTCGTGAACATGGGCGGCGGAGCATCGTCGATCGGAAACTATTTCACGAATATGCTGGATCCTGCCATGAATTGGGACGATGTCGCCGAAATGGTGGCTGAGTGGGACGGCCAGTTCTGCCTAAAAGGTATCATGACAGCGGCTGACGCACGGCACGCGGTTGATATAGGCTGTACCGGAATAATTCTATCGAACCATGGCGGCCGACAATTGGACGGATCGCGTGCGCCGTTTGATCAACTCAAAGAAATAGTTGACGCAGTGGGCGACGAAATTGATGTGATCATGGACAGCGGCGTCCAACGCGGCACCCATGTGATCAAAGCGCTGTCATTAGGGGCCAAAGCCGTTGGCGGCGGACGGTTCTATTTATATCCACTTGCGGCAGCGGGTCAGGCTGGCGTGGAACGCGCACTAGGACTGATGCGTGCTGAAATCGAACGCGGGATGAAATTGATGGGTGTCACATCCGTTGACCAACTTAGCCCAGAAAATCTACGGTTTCGGTGATAGGAAACAAAATGGACGACGCAACCTGCATTAATCGCCTGAAATCCATCGTCGGGCGGCGCCACATATTTACCTCGGATCGATCGACGAAAAGGTTCCGCAAAGGGTTCCGGTCGGGCGAAGGCGACGTGTTGGCCGTTGTCCAACCTGCCACGTTAATCGAATACTGGGAGGTGTTAGAAACCTGTGTCGCGGCCAACAAAATCGTAATCATGCAGGCGGCCAACACTGGCCTAACCGAAGGGTCCACCCCGAACGGCCATTACGACCGTGATGTCGTGCTGATCAATACGTGCCGTATGGACCAATTGCGCCTGATCAAGGACGGCAAACAGGTTATCAGTTTTCCTGGAGCCACATTGTTCAAGTTGGAAAAGATGCTAGCCCCATTGGGGCGGCAGCCGCATTCGGTGATTGGGTCTTCCTGTATCGGCGCATCCGTCGTCGGTGGGGTCTGCAACAATTCGGGCGGGTCGCTGGTTGAACGTGGACCTGCCTATACTGAAATGGCGCTTTTTGCCCAAATTGATGAACAGGGCCACCTATCGCTCGTCAATCATTTAGGCATCGACCTGGGTCACGATCCAATCGAGATACTCACCAATCTGGAAAACGGAACATACAGTACCGCTGGGGATTCCAATCGAAAGGGATCAGACAACGAATACCGCGCGCGCGTCCGGGATGTCGATGCGCCCACCCCTGCCCGATTTAACGCCGATAAACGTCGCTTGTACGAAGCATCAGGCTGCGCAGGGAAATTGGCCGTTTTTGCGGTACGGCTGGATACGTTCGAAAAGAACGATACTGAAACGACGTTCTATATTGGTGCGAATACCATTGCGCCGCTTACCGAATTGCGACGGCGCATTTTGCGCGATTTCAAAAACCTTCCTGTCAGCGCCGAATACATGCACGAGGACGTGTTCGATATCTCAGACCGATACGGCAAAGACACGATGGTGATGATCGACAAACTGGGCACTGACCGTTTGCCAACGTTTTTTGCGATCAAAGGGTGGGTCGACGCACGGTTGGAAAACATCCCGCTCCTAACTAATTTCACCGATCGTTTCATGCAGGTACTTTCGCGGCTATGGCCCGACGTTCTACCACGACGTTTGCGAGAGTATCGTGAAAAGCACCCTCATCACCTGATCCTAAAGATGCACGGCGCAGGAATTGCCGAAGCCCGCAATCTATTGGCAGAAATGGCCCAAGATAACGCGCTGTCCTATTTCGAATGCTCAGCCAGAGAGGCCAAAATGGCAGGGCTATTGCGTTTTGCCGCCGCGGGTGCCGCTATTCGCTACGCCGCAGTTCATTCGGATACCTGTCAGGATATCATCGCCCTGGATATCGCGCTGCGCCGCAATGACACCGATTTTCTGGAAACGTTGCCCGATGAGATTTCCCAGCATCTATCGCACGCGCTGTATTACGGGCATTTTATGTGTCACGTCATGCATCAGGATTACATCGTCAAAAAAGGTGCGGATCCCAAAGCCATCAAAGCAAAAATGTTAGAACTATTGGACGCACGCGGCGCGGAATATCCCGCAGAACACAATGTCGGGCATCTATATGCTGCAAAACCTGATCTGGCGAATTTTTACAAATCTATCGACCCGACCAACAGTTTGAATCCGGGCATAGGTAAAATGTCCAAGCGCCGTAATTACGGATAACTGTAGACCCCCTATTTACATGGCTGGATGCGATTGTCAGGTTAGGCCCGAGTTATTTCAGGGCCTTACCATGCGATTTATTCATTGCGCTGACCTTCATCTGGGCAAACCTTTTGGTCGGTTCGACGAAGATACCCGTGTCGAACTGCGCAGCGCACGTTTGCAAACATTGGACACCATCGGACAAATCGCACTGACCCATGATGCGCCCTATGTCCTGATTGCAGGCGACACATTCGACGCCGAAACGCCTCCGTCAAAGCTGGTGCGCCGTGCGCTGGACGCAATGGCAAAATACGACGGTGTGACGTGGGTACTTATGCCTGGAAACCACGATTCATTGGCGGCAAGCGATCTATGGGACCGTATTGCGCGGGATTGTCCGCCCAATGTCGTCCTCGCATTAGACCCTAAACCAATTGACTTACATGACGCGGTTATTTTACCCGCCCCGCCGACAAACCGCAGCGCAGGTTTTGACCTGACAGACTGGATGGTCGCCGCAGAAACGGGTGTAAAAATCCGCATCGGTCTGGCACATGGCGGCGTCACAAATTTCGGGTCCGAAGACGGCGGTTTAGACACTATTCCGCCTGATCGGGCTAAAACGGCTGATCTTGATTACCTTGCTTTGGGTGACTGGCATGGTCAGATGCAAATTTCAGATCGCTGCTGGTATTCTGGAACGCCGGAATCTGATGGTTACAAACACACGCATGCTTCAGGCGTATTGCTAGTCGAAATTGACCACCGCCACGAACCAGCCATCGTGACCCCGTTACCGACCGGCCAATATGCGTGGAAACGGATCGAAGTTGATTTTTTCGCGGGCAATGACCCGATCGAGGTTCTATCGAACGCTTTTCCCGGAACTGACCGTTCAAAACATATCGTGCGATTTTCAGGCACTGGGCGATTGCGCCTATTGGAACTGGCAACCTTACGTAATGCGCTGTCTGCTATGGTTGATGAATTTCACCATATGGAATTTGACCTGTCGCGCATTGATGTCGAACAGAACATCAATGATCTGAACCTGATCGCAGAAACTGGTGCACTACGGGTCGCTGCAGAAACGCTCGCTGCTCAGACATCGACTGACGGGCGCACTGAAGAGGACGCGCAAATCGCGAAATTGGCATTGTCCCACCTGTTTCATTTGGCCCAAGAGGTAACGTCATGAAGTTGAGGCACCTCACGTTGACGAACGTCCGCCGTTTTGCTGGGCGAACGGCGGCGATCGGGCCTTTCGGCGATGGATTAACGACCATCACCGCTGAAAACGAAAGCGGCAAAAGCACGTTTTTCGACGCGCTCCATCACCTGATTTTCACTGACCATGGATCATCGCGCAAAGATATCCGCGATATGCAGCCTTACTCTGGCGGGGCTATTCAGATCGCAGCAGACGTTGAAATCGACGACGCGCCGTATCGCATCGAAAAAACCTTTGCTTTGAAAAAGGCAGGTTCATCCGCAATGGTAACGGACCTGTCCACGGGTACGATCATCAAACAATCGGATGATGCGGAAAAGTGGATCCATGACCAGATCATTTCGACCCATCAGGGACCAGCAGGGTTGCTATGGGTTCGACAAGGTACTGTGACCGTTGATCCAGAAAAATCCGAAGCTGCCGGAATTGATACCCGCCGTGATCTGATGTCCAGCGTCAGAGGCCAGATTGATGCTGTCACTGGCGGGCGCCGTATGGACGCCATTTTACAGAAATGCCAGGCGGAACTGGACGAGATCAGCACCAAACAAGGCAAACCCAAAGCAGGCAGCAAATGGAAAGATGCCGAAGATCGCGTTCAGGACTTGAGCCAGCTTCACACTGAATTGTCAGAAAAGGTACAGCATTTAAGCCGCGACCTTGACCTGAAAAAACGCACCAAAAAACGGCTCAAGGATCTGAACGATCCACAGCTGCGCCAAGAGCGCAAAGATAAAATCACAGCAAGCCTTGCGCAGTTGAACGCGGCACAGGAACATGACCGCAGGCTTCAAGACGCTGCCAAAGACGTCACAATCAATCAAAACCAGCTACGCGAAATTCAGCGCGGCATTTCAGACATCGAAACAGCCCGCGCAAAACGTACCTCGTTAGAAACCGAGATTTCAAACACCTTGTCGGTATCCAAAGCCGCTGAAAAAATGATGTCTGACAAGGCTAATGAAATTGAAAGCATCCAGTCGCGCATTCAACGACTGGACCAAGATCGCAAAGCCCAGCAGGCCGAGTTTCAGAAAACCCGACAACAGGAAAGGCTGTTTCAATCTCATAAACGGCTGTGCCAATTGTTCGACCTCATCAATCAGATTGATCCAATTGAAAATCGAATACGGGACGCAAAACAGGCTCTAAATAGGCCTAAAATCACTACAGCAGATATTAATCGGCTGCGTGACTTAGAACGTCGCCACGAAATTGCTGTCGAACTAAGAAAGGCGCGTTTTGGTAGTTTTACACCGCACGGCGACAATGCGCTGGCGTCTGTTGATGGGACCGACATTCCGAATGGGATGGCGCAGACTATCGACCGAAAATTGGAAATCACACTACCCGGCTTTGGTCAGATCACGTTAGAACCAGCAACGGATCAATCCAATGATATCGACGATCCAGCACAGCTAGCGGCAGAGCTGCAAACGCGATTAACCGAATGGGATCAACCGTCGATCAACGACCTTGACCGCGCGTTGTCCGCCCAAACATCTGCCGAAAACCTTCTGGCAGCAGCAACTTCTGAACTGCGTGTAATCGCCCCTGATGGGGCTTCCGCGTTGCGCGAAGAATACCGCCAACTTGCCGAACAGTTGGACCATCCAGTTTCTGAAAAACCAACATTGCCTGAGGCAACTGACGCCAATTCCGACACGATTGAGGCAGCAATCACAAACTTCGAACGGCAAATTGACGTACAACGAGAGTTGTTGAAAGCGGCGACAGACGAACACAGTGAAGTATCCAACAAGGTGGCAGAGCATCGTGTAATTCTCAAACTACTTCGGTCCGACCTTGATGCAATCACGGCCGCGCCAGATGAAACCGCCGTCTTTGATCGACTGAACGAACAGCTAACAGTGCAATCCGCCAATCTAAAATCAGCCGAAGATCAGCACGCAAACCTAAAACGCGAAGCCCCAAATTTACCCGCGCTACAAACGGAATATGAACGGGCCAAATCGGCTGACGCCAATGAGGTTCAAGAAATCCAGAAACTTGAACACGACCTGATCCGCCTGAACACGGTCATCGAAACCTATGCGGAAAGTGCGATTGAAGAAAAATTACAGGAAACGGCTGGCCGATTAGAACGCGCAAAACAACGCGCCCTGCAATTTGAACAACACGCAAAGTCGCTGTCATTGCTGATCCAGCACCTAGAGGCTGCCCGAGCCCAAGCACAGGACGCCTATTTTGAACCAATCCGCGCCGAATTGTTACCGCTGCTACGCCAGTTGCATGGTAATTCAGATTTTCAGATCAATCCCGACAATCTGCTAGTCGATACGATCACAAGAAACGGCGTGGTAGATCACGTGGATCGGCTATCGGGCGGCGCATTTGAACAGATCGCAATTCTGACCCGTCTAGCATTCGCCAAACTGTTTTCAAAACAGGGCTACCATGTCCCGATCATTTTGGATGATGCGCTGATCCATACCGATGACGAACGAATTTCGACCATGTTTAACCTGCTGGCCCAGATCGCATCGGACCAACAGGTCATCGTACTTAGCTGCCGAACACGTGCGTTTTCGGATTTGGGTGGCGCACGCGCTTATATCGAAGAAACGAACTAACCTTTGGCCAGCAGCTGTTCGATATGCGCCGGGCCTTTGGGGCGGATGCCGTTTGGGTTTAACGCTTTGATCGAATAATATCCGCGGGTGATGTGATCCATGTTTACAGTTTTCGACACACCAGGCGTTAGGTACATGCGTTTCATCAAATTCGATAGCTTTGGGTAATCCGCAATTTGGCGCAGGTTGGTTTTGAACAACCCGTGATAAGCCGCATCAAACCGAATAAGCGTGACGAACAAACGGATGTCCGCTTCGGTCATTTCGGAACCAAACAGAAAATCGCCGTCCAACCGCTGTTCCAATTCGTCCAGCATGGCAAATACGCCATCGACCGCTTCGTCATAAGCCTCTTGGCTGGTGGCAAAACCTGCTTTGTACACACCATTGTTCAATTGGTCATAGATACGTGCGTTCAACACGTCGATATCATCGCCGAATTCAGTTGGGTAAAGACGCACATCCGAAGGCACGATATGTTCAAAAGCAGTGTCTAACATGCGCAGAATGTCGGCACTTTCGTTATTGACCATGACATTTTGCTTCATGTCCCACAGCACTGGAACAGTTGCGCGCCCCGTAAATTGCGGATCAGCGCGGGTATAGATTTCGTGCATATATTTGGCACCGAACAGCGGGTCATCGTCCGCCTGGTCATAGCCACCGAATTGCCAGCCTTGATCCGACAAAGCAGGGTTCACGACCGTGACGGGAATAATGTCCTCTAATCCTTTGACGGCGCGCGCGATTAAGGTGCGCGAGGCCCACGGACATATATACGCGACGTACAAACGATAGCGGTTTGGCTCTGCCTTAAAACCACCTTCGCCGGTTGGGCCGGCGGCCCCATCAGGGGTGATCCAGTTACGGAAACTGGACACCTGACGGACAAACCGGCCTTTTTCGTCTGATTTCTGAACGGGCTGCCAATTGTCTGTCCATTTCCCATCTACCAACATGTCAAACTCCCATCACCGTGCGTGAAAAACAAACGACCGCATCGACACGGACCCCAGATCGATTGAATCTGTCATGAACGTCAAATCGTCACCGTCGTTTGCGGCGCCCGCGATGGTCAGCGCTGGCAGATAGTGATCGACCGACGGATGCGCCATAGTCAAAAGCGACCCAAGCTTTTGCCGATCAGCCAAAGTCGCGAAATCACGATAGACCAATCGATCCGCAAAGATTTGATCGAATTCGATTGCGAAATCTTGGGGACGACCGTTGAACCGCAGAGCACGAAGGTTGTGAACCACGTTGCCCGATCCCAAAATCAGCACGCCACGATCACGCAGTTCAGACAACAGTTGACCAATCTCTAACTGATAAGACAGATCTTTGGACATATCGATAGACACCTGAAACACCGGAACATCCGCGTTCGGATACAAATATTTCAGGACCGTCCATGCGCCATGGTCCAATCCCCACGTATCATCCTCTTCTGCATGGTGGCTTGCCAATAGGGTTGTCACCTCTTTCGCCAACTCAGGCGCACCTTTGGCAGGATACTGTTGTGCAAACAGTTCATCGGGAAAACCATAGAAATCATGAATGGTTCGCGGCAAGGCAGACACATCAACCAGTGTCGTCCCACGCGTCATCCAATGGGCGGACACGACCAAGATTGCTTTGGGGCGCGGCAACTGCGCACCCAACTCGGTCCAAGCACGGCTGTAGCTGCTGTCTTCGATCGCGTTCATCGGGCTGCCGTGACCCAAAAACACCAAAGGCATCTTGTCGGTTTTTTCAAACCGGTCGCGCAAAGACTGAAGTGATTGAATAGTTGTCATGATGACATTCCTTTCATCTGGCCAAATTGGTTGGCCCGGTTGAGAAGGAATTTAGTGCGAGAAATTACGCCCGATAATGGCGAATAAAGGGAATGACTATCAACAAAATATACTCAATAAAGAAAATTTGATGATGCGTTTTCATCAAAATGACAGATTTGGTTATCATTTTGCATACAACCTGACGTATTACGTACGACGCCACTGTTTGTAAGAGAGTTCGCCCGTCATGTGCCATTTATGTTTGTTTGCGTTGCAACAATCGACCACCGAAATTTCGGCGGACCAAAACGCGATCTATGGCACTGTCGGCAGTTATGTCGATGAAACCAGCGATGCGGCAGCCTCAACCCAAACATCGTTTTCAATCGACGAAGGCGAATTTTTCTACGGGACTTTGACAAACAACGATACCGACTGGATCGAAGTAACGCTTTCGGCCGGCGAAACCTACGTATTCGGCCTAACTGGTTTGGGCGTAGCCGAAGGTGGCGTCGGAGATACCTACCTTCGCCTCTATAATGCATCTGGTGTTTCGGTCACATCCGATGATGATAGCGGTCCCGGGCTTTTCAGCGAAATGACTTACACGCCAACAACGACGGGCACATATTTCATTTCGGCCTCTGCCTTTTCGGGGACAGACACGGGCACCTATGGGCTCAGCTTTAGCACCGGAAATATCCCAGTTTATTCTGCCGATATGATCGTCGCGGCCCTTCTGCGGTCTGAAACAACGTGGGCGTCTAGCGCACAAACCCCAGTCGAAGTCACTTGGGCATTTCGGTCAAGCGGGAACGCAGAAGACGGAAATGGATCGTCTACAACCTTCTATCAATTGACCAACGGTCAACAGACGGCAGTAACTGCCGCAATGGCCTATTTAGAAGGTATTTCCGGCCTAACCCTGACCCAACAAGGCGTGGGCGGCACCTCTAACGACGCGACAATCCTGTTTGGTGCGTACCAATCAAGCAATGACTACACGGGCGCATACGCCTATTTCCCCGGCTCTACCGCAAGCACAAACAATTCTGGTGATGTTTGGCTGAATAACTACTACGTTGACACTGGAACAATATCATACGGGACCTATTCCGACTTTGTATTGTTGCACGAAATTGGACACGCATTAGGCATGTCGCACCCGGGCGACTACAACGCGGGCACCGGCCCAATTACTTATGCAAACAATGCCCAATTCACCGCTGACAGCCGCCAATATTCAGTGATGAGTTATTTTGACGAAAGCCAAACAACGTCGAATATGCCCGTCTATCCACAATCATTCTTACTGTACGACATCGCCGCGCTGCACGCGCTTTATGGTGCGGATTATACCTATAACAGTGGAAACACTGTTTATGGGTACAATGCAACCGTGACTGGCGCATTTGATTTCGATGAAAACAGCACGCCGCTGCTATCAATATGGGACGGCGCAGGGACAGATACCATCGACCTGTCTGGATATAACAACGATCAAATCCTATCGCTAGTCGAAGGCACATTTTCCAGCGTTCTGGGGTATGATGGCAATATTTCAGTGGCTTATGGCGCTGAAATTGAAAATGGCATCGGCGGCGGCGGCGACGATACGATCACTGGTAACGCTTTAGCCAACGAATTGATTGGCAACACGGGCGATGACTTAATCTATGGTGGCGATGGTAACGATGTTATCTATGGCAATCTGAACCACGACACGATCGAAGGCGGCGCGGGCGCTGACACCATTCGCGCTGGATGGGGCAATGACTCGGTCATGGGCGGTGCTGGTAACGATGAAATCTACGCTTATCTTGGCCACGACTGGGTTTATGGCGAAGCAGGAAACGACACGATTTATGGCGACCGCGGACGCGACGTTTTAAACGGCGGTACGGGCGATGATTACCTGCATGGCGGCGCGGATAACGATTTCTTAGCTGGCGAAGAAGGCAACGACACAATCATCGGCGGCGACGGCAATGATCAGCTATTTGGTTACATCGGAAATGACACACTTAGCGGTTGGGCAGGTAATGACACTCTACGCGGTGGCGATGGCAACGATTTCCTAGCTGGCAACGCAGGCAACGATAAACTGTACGGGATGGACGGTAACGACCAACTATTTGGCGATGTCGGAACAGATACGCTGTCGGGCGGCACGGGCGATGACCTGATGCGAGGCGGGGGCGGCGTTGACGTCTTTATCTTTGATGATGGCAATGACGTGATCGGCGATTTTACGGACAACGTGGACACGATCCAATTGAACCGCTCTGAACTGAGCCTAAACGGGTATTCCGTTCAAGATGTGATCGACCTTGCAACCGTATCAGGGTCTGATTTGGTCGTTGATTTCGGGAAT
This sequence comes from Marivivens niveibacter, assembly GCF_002150005.2. Lineage (GTDB taxonomy): Bacteria > Pseudomonadota > Alphaproteobacteria > Rhodobacterales > Rhodobacteraceae > Marivivens > Marivivens niveibacter. The sequence continues at coordinate 60,682 of NZ_MSPP01000006.1, read as the reverse complement.
GGCAACACATTGACGCTGCGGGGCGTTACGGATGCGTCGATCCTGTCAGACGATCTGGCGTTTATTTAATGGTGCAGCCTTTGCGCCAAAACCTTATGTGTTTTGTCGACTTCTAAAGGTTCACCTAGCCATTCAAAAACAGGCTCTAACCCGCGCGGGTCGTCGCAAAAATCCGCATAATTGGTTTGAATTGCCCGCTCTGGATACCGTTGTGCGTAGTCCGCAAAACGGGCGTCCATTTGATTGACCAAATCAAAGACTTTCGCCTGATCCCAATCACGCCACCACGCCGATTTAACCACATCATGGCGGTCCCGACTGTTAAAGATGAACCGGGCGTTTTTGAAATGATGGTGCATAAAATCCAGCATCATCGGAAAATCATCACCCAGAGCGTTATAGCGTATTTCTTTGAACCCCATCCATCGCACGCTGGGTGGCGGCACGATGACGTTGTCAACGAATGCATCCACCATCGCCGCGCCGAACCGGACAGGGCGCATTTCATGTGCACCGTGCCAAGGGTGTTCGGGGCCTTTAGGCTCGGCACCCCAACTGAACCGAGTTTGCCGGATACGCCGCGCAGCGCCCCAAATGCATTCCATCACGTTGTGGTTTTCACCCCGAATGACTGTATCGGGCATTGTCATCAGCAAATTTTGCAACAGGGTCGATCCTGATCGCCCATATGTCACAATAAATACCGTGCCCTTTAGGTTCGGGTATTTTTTATCAAACCGATGCGTCATTTGACCTGCCTGATCTTTGGCCGAAAGAACAACCCAGATACCAAAGCGCGATAGATCGACAAACGCAGTTTAATCGGGCGTCCCTTCATCTGCCGGTGTACCCGTAGCCAAAACTCTGCAACACCCGCGTATCCAAACATCCGCAAACGTGCCGACGTTTCATTACGCGCGCCGAATTTGAATTTCCAAATCGTATCGGGCCGAACAAGTCCGTAATTAACACCTTTGTTTTCGGGTAGATCATGCACAACGATGCTGTTTGGGACGAATAGCCCAGGATGCGTCTGCGACAGACGCAATGTGTATTCCGCATCATCAAACCAAATGAAATACTCCGCGATCGGCAGACCATGCGCTTTGATTGCCCATCGAGGAATCAGGCAGGACACAAAAGAACACGACTGGACCAAAAACACGGGGTTTTCGGCACTATAATGGCGCGGCCAGTCCCAAACGGTATCGGGCGTATTCATTTCGCAGTGCGTTCCATCCGTCCATTTCACATGGCTACAGGCAAAGGGCGCCGCACGGCCCGTATCCTGTTTAAATCGGGCCAGACCTGACAACAGGTTCTGCACAGCATCTGTTTGCGGATAAGCATCATCGTCACTGACCCACACCAGATCCGCGCCGTCGTTATAGGCCCGTTCGATTCCCAACGAAAAACCGCCCGCTCCGCCAATATTTTCATTTAGTCGAACATAGGTGGCATCAGAATAATTTTCGCGGACGACGTCAGCCGTTGCATCTGTTGACGCATTATCAATGACATAGACAACGTCTGGTTTGCGCGTTTGATCGTTCAGCGCACGCAGTACCCGGCCCAATTTTTCAGAACGGTTATACGTTACGATGACGGCGGCCAGTTTCGTCACGGTTTTGTCCCGAATTCGCGATAATATTCGCTGATAACGCTATGCGCTGTTGGGCCAGAATAAAATCCCTGTAACGACGCAATTAGGCGCGCATATGTGTCTGCTGCAAATTCTCTGTCGCGCCAAAGCCGCCGTACGATTTGTTCAATCTCACGGACGGCCCTTACGGGGGACGCGTGAACCAACAATTCTGGCGGCAGTAATTCAGACATCGCGCCAACGTCAGTACAGATGGGAATCGCTCCACACTCAATTGCCTCGATCGCGACCAAAGCAAGGCCTTCGTTCGCGGACGGCAAAATCAGAACATCGCTATTGCGCAAGACCTCGCGCACATCCGCAGTTTCATCATGGAACTGCAAATGATCAACCAACCCCGACTTTTCTGCATAATCTTGGACAAAGCGCATAAATGGCCCCTGCCCCACCCAACTAAACTGGATATTCACGCCCACCTTTTTCGACCAACGCAATAAACGTTTCATAGCCCAGATGACCGTCATAGGACGTTTTTGATAAACAGCCCGCCCGACAAATGCGATGCATAACACACCGCGCTGTGCCAGATTTCTGGCTTCAGGCAGCTGAACCTGCTTCACCATGCGTCCTAGGTCGGCAGCTCGACCAAATTTATCGTTGTAGAAATTTGCCAGCGACTGACTAATGACATGCGTTCGATCAATATGATTGGACCAAACGCCCGAAATACGGACAAATCCGCCATCAAAATATTCGGGAATATGTAGGCTATCGACGACCCTCACCCACGGCGTTTGACGCCGAATAGCACCCAGCGACGCATACATCGGAACACAGTGGTGAATATGGACACCGACCACCTGTTCCCGCGTGATGATATCGACGATCGTTTTTGGCCATTCGGCCCGCGACTGGCCAGATAAATCGATAAACTCAGCGCCCTCCGGCAATACAGCACCATTCGATGCATGTTCCGTCACGACGATGACCCGAAACCCCAACACCAACGCCCATCCTATAGACTGAATGGCCAATGTTTCCGCGCCACCAACATTGGTCCAGTGCATTGCGATTATTATGGTTTTTCTGTCCGCGATTGCGGGGCATTTCGCATCCCCGCGGTCGGGGGCCGCGATAGGTTGCCACTGGTGTCGCGTGATACCGCGTGCAAGGAACCTTTCGCGCCAAAACAGTGCCTGTTCCAGCGCAACCGGCGCAATTTTATACCCACAGGTCAACGCGGAACGGTACGGTAAAGACATCTATCAAAACGGCCCTTTTAGTGATCTGACCATAGCGTGGCGTCCAATCCAACAAAAGCAAAAGGAGTTAACAGAATATTTTTTCTTTGCGCGGCGGACTAAGAAAACATTGAAACATGAACGCCTAGGTTACGGACAAATTCCATGTCAGAGGCGCCCATGTCCGATAACACCCCTTCCCTGCAGCTCCCTTATATTTTGCCAGCCCAAGCGCAAAAACATGTCACCCACAACGAAGCGCTAGATCAGCTAGATCAATTGGTCCAACTCGTCGTCACCGCGTATGATGCAACGACTCCGCCTGCAGAACCTCAAGAGGGCACCGCATACACAATCGGCAGCAACGCGACCAATGAATGGGCAGGGTTGGAAGGCAAAATCGCCAGTTGGCAGAATGGTGGTTGGGTTTTTACTGCGCCAAAATCAGGTTGGCGGGCATCAACACCCGCGGGTGATTTTCGTATCTTTGACGGCGCCGCGTGGAAAGATGCGCGCTGTTTCACAGGTTTGCACAATCTGCCCGCGCTTGGTGTCGGCGCGACTGCAGACGATTCAAACAAATTGGTTGTGTCGTCAGATGCCACACTACTCACCCACGCGGGTGCAGGCCATCAGGTCAAGATCAACAAATCAGGCGAAGCAAACACGGCGAGCGTTCTGTTCCAATCAAACTGGACCGGCCATGCAGAAATGGGCCTAAGCGGGTCCAACAATTTCAATATCAAGGTCAGCGCCGATAGCGGAAACTGGATCAATGCGATTTCAATCGCACCTGATGATGGGACTGTTACGATGGCATCAATGATGACGCTCACCCCCTCTGACGAACCAACGACACCTCTGGCAGGTACAGTTTATTTCGATAGCGCGACCGCGAAACTGCGATGTTATGATGGCAGCATTTGGAACGATTTATATTAATGACAGGGCCCAATTCGGGCCCTTTTCACTTTTGCGCGACGGAAAGGTCTACGTTCTGCGTTAGTCAGGTAAAATGACAAAAGGACAGGACATGAAACGAATTACGCTGGCTACATCCGCTGCTGCAATTGCGATTGGCTTGGGGTTGGTTGTTGCATTGCCCGAAATTTCAGATGCCCAAGGACGGAGCCTACAAAACCCGGCGGTAGATCTGACAATTTCTGACAACATCACGGTTCCCGCAGCTGACGAACAAACAAACGCGATCGTCGCTGCCGCGAATGCATATCTGGAAACGCTGTCAGACGAACAAGTCGCAGCGTCTATCTATTCCTTTGATGACAACCTACAGCGTGCAAACTGGTCGAATTTTCCAGACGGCGCAGTAAATCGCGGCGGGGTCATGATCGGTGACCTGAACGACGAACAGCGCGACGCGCTTTGGGCGCTGCTGAACACCGTGCTAAGCGACGAAGGCGTTCGCAACGTTGACCTGCAGCTCGCTGCTGAAGAAACCCTGAACGAAGGCGGGAATGGCGGCGTACGTTTCGGGCACGACTACTACTACACCTCGTTTCTAGGCACTCCAGCCGCTGACACACCGTGGATGTTCCAATTCGGCGGCCATCATCTGGCAATTAACGCAACTGTCGTCGGCCCAGATATTTCGTTCGGCCCATTGCTGTCGGGCGGCGAACCTTTGAACATCACGCATAATGGCGAAGAGGTTTACATCACCGAAACCGAAACACGTGCCGCACAGACCTTTATGGATGCGCTGGATGAAGCGCAGCAAGACGTGGCTATTGTCAGCTCTCGCTATATCAATCTGGTCGCAGGTCCAGGCGAAGATGACGCCATCATCGCACCCGAAGGCATCAAAGGCAGCGCCCTGAACATCGAACAAAAAGCGTTGTTGCTGGACGTGATCGCGGCCCGATTGATGATGCTGAACGCCGATGATTACGCAGCTAAATTCGAGACTGTTTTGGCCGAAATCGATGAGACCTATTTCGGCTGGTGGGGACCAACTGGCACTTTGGGTGGCGCTTATTTCCGAATTGTCGGCCCATCAATCGCAATTGAATATTCGCCTCAGGGCGGCGACGGCACACCAACAGATCACGCGCATAACATCATGCGTGAAACTGGCAACGATTACGGGGCAGCATGGATCGCAGCAAACTAATGTTACGTTCACTTACAGGTGCGGTTTTCCTAATTGGGACGACCGCGTCTGCGCACCCGCATTCCGACATTGATCAACAGCTGTTGATCACCTTAGGCGTTGATGACGCTGCGCTGACCTACGTCATTGTTCCGTCGATTGGGTCCGGCCCTGATTTTGTGTCCATGATCGATACAGATACCGATGGCACAATTTCCCCAGCCGAAGCCGATCAATTTGCGAACGCCATAGCGGCGGCGACGACAATTCTGGCGGATGATCAAACCGTGGAATTGTACGATGTATTCGCAATCATGCCACCCGTTGAGAACATCATGTCAGCGACCGCGCCAATCACGGTCAAAGCGACAGTTGAAATGCCTTTCGCCACGTCCGGGATACACAGCGTTGGCGTGGACATCGCATTCGATGCAATGTCCCACGACTGGTTTATTCAGCCTTTTTATCGGTCCGACCTAATTGATCTGACTGGAACGCCCGAATTGATGCGACAAAACGATACCAGCGCGATTAGCATTACGGCTCAGACACCCTAAAAATGCGCCGCACTCACTACGGTGCGGCGCAATGACTCAGCGTTTGCGCATCGCGGACAATAGCGCATCACCTAAGGCACCAGTTCCACTAGATTGTGGTTTGGAACTGTAATTTCCGCCCTTTGGGCCTTTGGGTTTGGGGCGCGACGGGCCACGCTCTGCCCGCGCTTCTTTCGCTGACGCTCCGCCGTCTTTGCGCATGGTCAGGCCGATCCGTTTGCGCGGAACGTCGACTTCGGTCACGGTCACGCGCACAACATCGCCCGTTTTGACGACCTCATGCGGGTCTTTAACGAAACGGTCGGCCAGCTGGCTGACGTGCACCAGACCGTCCTGATGGACCCCGATGTCCACAAACGCGCCAAAGGCGGCGACGTTGGTCACGGTGCCTTCCAACGCCATGCCGGGTTTCAGATCTTTGATATCTTCGACCCCGTCGGTGAATGTCGCCGTTTTGAACGTCGGGCGCGGGTCGCGTCCAGGTTTTTCCAGTTCGGTCAGAATATCGCGCACTGTCGGCAGGCCAAAGGTATCGTCGACAAACTGTTCGGCGCGCAGACCGCGCAATGCCTTTTCATCGCCCATCAGGCTGCGCACATCACGCCCACAGGCCGCCACGATTTTACGGGCAACGCCATACGCTTCGGGGTGGACCGATGACGCGTCTAACGGTTCCGACCCGTCGCGAATACGCAAGAAACCCGCGCATTGTTCAAAGGCCTTGGGACCCAAACGCGCGACCTTTAGCAGGTCTTTGCGCGACTGAAAGGCACCGTTGATATCGCGGTGCGAAACGATGGATTCAGCCAAAACAGGGCCTAAACCAGACACATGCGACAACAGTGCGGCCGATGCAGTGTTCAGGTCCACGCCCACTGCATTCACGGCGTCCTCGACCACGGCCTCTAGCGATTTCGCCAGTTTGTGCTGGTCCACGTCGTGCTGATATTGGCCAACGCCAATCGCCTTTGGTTCGATCTTTACCAATTCGGCCAATGGGTCCTGCAAACGTCGCGCGATCGATACGGCACCGCGCAAGGAGACATCTAGATCAGGGAATTCACGGGCCGCCAATTCGGACGCGGAATAGACCGAAGCGCCTGCTTCGCTCACCACAACTTTGGTCGGCGGCGTCACGGATTTCGGCAGCATTTTGATGGTGTCCGCGACCAAACGTTCGGTTTCGCGGCTGCCCGTGCCGTTGCCAATCGCGATCAGGTTCACGCCGTGTTTCGCGATCAGCGCCATCAATGCGGCCTGCGATCCTTGGACGTCCATTTTGGGCTGGAACGGATAGATGGTCGTGGTGTCCAGCACCTTGCCCGTTGGATCAACAACCGCGACCTTAACGCCCGTGCGAATGCCAGGGTCCAAACCCAACGTCGCCTTGGCCCCCGCGGGCGCGGCCAACAGTAGGTCTTTGAGGTTGCGAGCGAACACATTGATCGCTTCGTCATGGGCGCGGCTACGCAGATCGCCCAGCAGGTCCAGCATCATCGACATGGACAGTTTCACCCGCCACGTCCAACCCGCAACAGTGGCCAACCATTTATCGCCCGCCGTTCCGTGACGCACATCCAGATGGTGCGAAATCATCGACACCGCGCGTTCAACGCCCGCCTCGTCCGGAACGATATCGATGGTCAGGAAACCTTCGTTCGCGCCGCGCAGCATCGCCAGCGCACGGTGCGATGGCGCGTCCGCCCATTTTTCGCTGTGATCGAAATAGTCGGCGAATTTGGCGCCTTCGGTTTCTTTGCCTTCGATAACCTTGGCCGTGATCAAGGCGTCACGTTTCAGGAATTCGCGCAGTTCACCCAATAGCGCCGCGTTTTCAGCCAGACCTTCGACCAAAATATCACGCGCACCATTCAGCGCATCACGCGTCGTCGCCACGTTTTCGGTGATGAACCCAGCCGCGTGCACGTCAGGGTCCGTCGTACGATCCGACAGGATCAATTCGACCAAGGGTTCCAACCCGTTTTCGCGTGCTATCATCGCCTTTGTCCGGCGTTTGGGTTTGTAAGGAAGATAGATGTCTTCCAGCACCGCTTTGGTTTCGGCCTGATGGATGGACAGCGCCAACTCATCGGTCATTTTGCCCTGCGATGTGATTTCTTTGGCAATGGCCGCGCGGCGCGTTTCCAATTCGCGCAAATACACCAAACGTTCGGACAGAACCCGCAACTGCGTATCATCCAATCCCCCTGTTACCTCTTTGCGGTAACGCGCAATGAACGGAACAGTCGCGCCTTCGTCCAACAGAGCAACGGCCGCGCCGACCTGTTTTGGGGTTGCATTGGTATCTTTCGCAATCGTGTTTGCGATACGGGTAACGGTGTCCACTCAGGCCTCCTCATGGGAATTGGAGGAACTGTTTAGACCCTGAACCCCGAAACGGAAAGTCGGATTTCAACGGCACCGTTTACAAAGGCTTTATTCCGCCAAACGCGCCAGAAACGCCATCAAACGCTCCATGTCCAATGGTTTGGCCATGACCAAATCTGCGCCTGCAGCCTGAAACCTGTCGATGTCATTACCGACAGCTGCGGCCGTCAAACCGATAATCGGGAATTCATGTCCCTTCTCGCGCAGCCGTTTGATTAATTCGTCGCCTTCTAACTTTGGCATGAACAGATCGGTAATCACCAAATCAGGCGAATGGTTTTCCAGATACTCCAATGCCATCTGCCCATCCGACGCAACAGTCACAGACTTGAACAGTTTTGACAGACGCGATTTGGTGACCTCTGCAACCAAAGCATTGTCTTCGGCCAATAGTACATCCATTTTCGACGTATGTGCCATGGGCAAGGATTTCTTAGCCGGCTGAGGCGCAGACTGATCGGCGGCAATCGGTTCAGGCAACGAAATTGCGTAACAGGCCCCTTTCGGGATCGGCACATAAACGATCGCGCCGCCCAATAACTCGACCGTAGTTTTGGCGATATATAGACCCAGACCGCTACCATCAGCCTGGTTTCGCGGGTCCGCCCCACCGCGTTCAAATGGTTCAAACAGGCGCGGCACTTCGTCTTTGGGAACGCCAACACCATCATCGCGAATGGTCCACTGGGTCCAAGTTTCGCCAGTCGCTTCTTTTCGTTCTTCGAAATAGATTTCGACCTTTGTGCCTTTCGAATGGATCAACGCGTTGCGCACCAAATTGCCGATCAGTTGTTTGGCACGGGTCTGGTCACCGACACGGCGCACGTTCGCCCCAGCACCCAGATTCAACTCGATCCGCATCGACGATTTATGGGCCAGATCCTGATAGGTGTTGCGCACGGTTTCAGCCAATTGCGCCGGCAGGTAACTGGTTTTCACAATCGCCATATTTTGCGCCGGATTCACGGCCTGACGCATGTCCGTCAGAACGCCTAACAGTTGGTCGGATGCTTCCTCCATCCGGCTGCGGGTTTCTTCCAAATTCGTGTGATCCAAATCCTCGATCAGCATCGACAATACAGAGGCGGGGGTTCTGATTTCATGGCTGATGATCGAAAACATGCGACGCTGTTTTTCGTCTTTTGCCTCTAGATCGGTCAATGCATGACGCAGGGCAGATTCTTGCTTGTAGGCTTCGGTGATATCGACGACCAAACCATAGGCAAGGTTCGCGCCGCTTTCGCTGCGCTGCGCCCACACAAAGATGCGGATTATCACGTCGTCGCCGTCATCACGCGGGACACGCAAAATACGGTTAAACGACGTACCCGGTTCGACAACCCCAACGGCGATCAGTTCCTTTTGCGATTCTGGCGCAAACCGGCTGTATACATCGGCCACGTTTGAAAACACCCGCGGAATACCTGTGACGCGCATACCGGTGTGGTCTAATTGGATCACACCCGTTGATTGGTTCACCATGAAAATTCCAACGCCGGCAAAGTCACGCGCCACGTCCAAACGCGTAATACTATCGACAGCCGACGTTTCCCTTTCATGCTGCGCACCGCTTTTGGCAAGGATGATTGCAGCCAAATTCAACAGAGCAATAGAGTAGTATTCAAGCACCCCCTCTTGCGGCGATGCATAGACCACATCAGACAAATAAACGCCGGTCAAACTAGCATACAGACCCACCGATACGACCAGCGCCAAGGTCGCAGCACTGCTAGGCAGTAACAAAGCAAACGTACAGCCAGCGATGGCCGCCTCGATCCCGCTGGGACTGCCGTAGCCCATCGAATGCAGGGCAGCCAGCCCCACATATACCGCCACGGGCAGCGCGACATAATAGGCGTCTTTCCAACGTGGGCGATTGAAAAACAGCAGGATGAATACCAGAAAAACGGCGCAGCCACGCAAAACGCGGCGGATCGCCAAATCAATGTAATGGCCGTCGTAACCGGCCAAAGCCTGCGCGACATCAGATTGCGCGGACATAAACCGATCAAAGCCAAAGACCATGCACAGGTTTAAAACAAGGAACGCGACTTGCCCCGCAAACGCTAAAACCATGTCAGCCGAATAAGGGGACATTTTTGCGCGAAATTGGCCAAAGACCCACATCGCGATCGCGCCATTCAAAATGGCCGCGCCGACGTTCACAGCAAAAATTATGGCGACGACATTTGGCGCTGTTTGCAATAAATCGTACCAGTTCTGCAATTCCACGAAAGGCAAACAGAACGGCACAAATAAAACGGCAACAAAGGTTAAGGCCGGTATCCAAAATCGATGCGGTGGGTAAATCGCCAACCCGATGATCAACGAATAGAAACCGATGGAAGGCGAATATTGAATGATAAAGGCATTCGACCCGTAAACCGCAGAGCCGTATGACAACAAAATCGTCCAACCCAAAACGATCGGCAAAAAGAACAGCAAAAAGCCAAAAGGACGACGCCTGACTATTCTGCGTAATCGAAACAGACGAGATACCGCAAACCCATCACGCAGCGGTTCGGTACGATCCTCGGATCGCCGTAGCCCTGTATCTCCAATTGCACCTGTTACCACGTTTCTTTTGCCTCAAGCGAACGCACCTAAGCGCCGGAATATCCTGAATTACACGATGCGCAGGATCACAAGCGGGATCAACCCCTTACAGGCTGGGCAATAGTTCAGTTTCGTTTTTCATTAGGCGCAATTAGCGCGATACAGCTGCCTCAATTGCATCGGCAAATTGGGGGCTATCGGGGGTGACAACGCTACCCCATGTCCCGCCAATGGTGCCATCGCGCAGGATCAGAACCTTGTTAAAGTTCCATGTCGGTTCGAAACCGTGGCTTTCCTTGAACCAAACAAACAAAGGGTGCGCGCCCTGCCCTACCACCTGAGTGATGTCTGTCATCGGCATGGTCAGGCCAAAATTCAATTCACAGTAGGATTTGACCTCGTCGATCGAGTCCAGTTCTTGATTGAAATCGTCCGACGGCACGGTCAGGACGATCAACCCATCATCTGCGTATTCATCGTACAGATCCTGCAAACCATCGTACTGAGGCGCAAAAGCGCAGCGGCTTGCTGTGTTGACGACCAGAACAGGTTTTCCTGCCCAATCATCTGTTCGAATGAAACCACCGTCCGCCGAAACGAATTCCACTGACGGAACAGTGGTCGTCGCCGCAACAACTTGCGTTGCTGCAATCGCCAGAACAGCCGTCATACCAAGTTTACGCCAGAAGGTCATAGGATCGGACACCGTTAACAAAAAACTGACTTTAACAAATGAACCTGTTCGCCCTAAGGTCAATAGCAAAGCTGGCCCCAAGTCATGACCTAAGCTAAGGAGGCTTCATGGAACAGATGACCTCCTTGCCTTGTTTGCGTCCTTCGCGCACCTCTCGGTTGCTGCATTGTGGGTCGGCTATTGATCATCCTTATGTCGAACGATCGACCGGTGGGCGCGTCACAACGATCCGCCCTACCCCAGTCCGCCCCTCCCTGTTGCGGATTCTGGAATGCCTGTGGTCGGGTGCACCATTTTGCGTCACCAACGGTGCCGATGTTGATTACGATGACGACCCCGATGTCATCCATAGCCAAAGCTCTGGTTCAACTGGCGCGCCGAAACGCATCAGGCGCCATGCCTCTAGCTGGACAGCCAGTTTCGAGCAGAACAAAGACCTGTTCGGAATTACGTCATCAGACAGGTCTGTGATCCTAGGAAGCCTGGACAGTTCTTTATCACTCTATGCTTTGTGCGAAGGACTGCACCAAGGTATCACCGTTGACGTGGTTTCAGGCGAAAAACCAGCCGTTCAAAAAACCGCCCTGCAGGATGCTACTATCCTATACGCCACACCGACCCAAGCTCGCGTGGCGCTAAACCAACCTTTCCAGAACCTTAGGGTCATCGCAATCGGTGGCGGACATTTGGATGACAAAACCCGCGCGGCAATCAAACAGAACGCCCCAAATGCACGGGTCGTAGAATTTTATGGTGCAGCTGAAACCAGCTTTGTCACTATGTCCGATGACAACACGCCAGCTGGATCCGTTGGATCGCCCTACCCGTTTGTTCAAATTGAAATCCGTAACGCGGACAAAAACGGAATTGGTGAGGTCTGGGTGAAATCGCCCTATCTATTCGATGGCTATGCATCGCCCGAATTGGGCCAAACGCGGACGGACGGATCATGGGTGACGGTTGGCGAAATTGGCGCGCTGCGTGACGGTTACCTGTACCTTATGGGACGTAGCGACCGCATGTTCACCGTTGCTGACCGCAACTATTTCCCCGAACCGAGCGAGGCAAAGCTGGCCACGATCCTTGGCGTAGATCATATCGCCATTCTGCCACGCTCGAATGACATACGCGGCGCAGTGCCAATCATTCTATATCAGGGCGATATTGCTCCAGATCAGATGCAGGATGCGGCACGGCAATTGTTAAACGCTGACGCCCCGAAAAAGGCGTTCCGGCTGTCAACATTTCCTCTGACCCTTTCGGGCAAACCTGATATTGCAGCTCTTCGCGGAATGGTGGACCGTTTATGATCGACGCCCATATCATCGCAGCACGGCGCACAATCGTGGCCCCCAAGGGCGGCGCGCTATCCACCCTGTCATTACACGACATGGCGGCACCAGTGATACGCGCAGCATTAGACGACGCGATGATCGGCCCACACCAAGTCGATGAAGTCATCCTATCGAATGCGATTGGCGGCGGCGGCAACCCTGCCCGACTTGCCGCATTAGCCGCAGGGTTGCCCGAACACGTTGCCGGCCTGACAATCGACCGCCAGTGTGCCGGCGGATTAGATGCGATCGGTATGGGCCTCGCAATGGTCCGGTCGGGCCTTGCAAAGGTGGTTGTCGCTGGCGGATTGGAATCTCATTCTCGTCGCCCTATCAGAATGGCCGTTCCCATTGACGGCCCACCTGTTGCCTATGACAGACCGCCCTTTTCGCCTTGGCCTGACCGCGATCCTGACCTTCCTGTTGCGGCTGACGCGCTGAACATTCCACGCGAACGACAAGACGTCTGGGCTATGGACAGCCACGACAAAGCCATGAACTCGAGGACCGCGCTACGGTTTGAAATTGTCCCGCTCGGCGCCGAATTGGACGATCCATTTACACGCGACCTGTCGCCACGATTGGTTGCCCGCGCACCTGTTGTCACGGGGCAGTTGACAGCTGTCAACACGGCGGTCGCTGCTGACGCGGCTGCGGTAATTGTGATCGTAGCGGCAGATTTGATTACTCGTGCATCAGTACGAATTGATAAATACGTCAGCATCGGTGGAGACCCAGCACAGCCAGCATTAGCCCCGATCGAAGCAATCAATCGCCTTGGAACCCACGACATCGCTCAAGCTGAAATAATGGAGGCTTACGCAGCCCAATGCATTGCGACAGTTGATGCGACCGGCATTGATCCGAAAATCGTAAACCCAAAAGGCGGCGCGCTGGCACGTGGTCATCCGATTGGGGCGTCTGGGGCTATTCTGGCCGTGCGTCTGTTTCATGATTTGGCAGGCACCGGAAAGTCAGGCATCGCGGCGATAGCAGCCGCTGGAGGTATTGGGTCCGCCCTGCGAGTGACCGGTTGACAGCTGTCAACCGTCGAAACCTCGGAACGTAGTGAACTCTGCCAACGCAGCGCGTTCCGTACGAAAATCATTCACCGCAGCATCCGCCGCATATCCCAGTGCAATACCTGCGACCACGACCTGATCGTTAGGCAGCTCTAACACCTCATGCACCAAGTCACCGTAATTCGCGATAGCGCCAATACCACAAGCAGCTAAGCCAGCATCATGAACTGCAAGCAAAAACGTTTGGATCGCCATCCCCATGTCCATCCAACAGCCTTTGCCCATATCGCGATCAATCGAAATGATGATCCCAACGGGTGCGTCAAAGAAACGGTAGTTCCGTTCAAACTGCGCACGCCGACCATCCAAATCCCGCTTCTCGATTCCCAACGCTTGGTACAGCGCATACCCAGCCGTGCGTTGACGCGCCTTTAGCTGTTTCGACAGCGGGTTTGGAAAATACGAATATTCAGAAACCTGAGGCCGATCCGCTGCAATGCCGGCTGTCAACTGTGCGTTCAGGTCCGCCAACGGTTTGCCCGTTAAAACGTGAAACTGGCCCGGCTGTAAATTCGCGCCAGAGGGCGCACAGCGGGCCAGTTCCAAAAGATTTGCAATCGTCTGTTTGTCGACTGCACGATCTGTAAATTCGCGCACCGAACGCCGTTCACGTATGGTGCGCGATGTTTCCATTAGTGACGCGACAACAGGCTTTGTGGACGCGCTTTGGCCAATGCACCAACAATGATTGCCGTGAGCACAACTTTGACCAAGTCACCTGGGATATAGGTAACCATGATCGAAATCGACGTGCCCAGCGATTTGTCGGTCAGCATGTAGAAACCAAAGATGCCCATCACGTACAAAACAATGATACCGCCGATGAACGACGCGATGCCTGATGCTACGGTTGGATCAAACCGCAGTTTTTCCATGATAAGACCCGTCACAAACGCGGCGACAGGGAAACCAAAAATAAAGCCTGCAGTAGGGGACGCAAAAACGCCCAGACCACCACGGCCACCAGCTAACAATGGTAAACCTAGCGCGACAAGGCCAATAAACAGCAGGATCGAAAGACCACCACGTTTAGCGCCCAATACTGCGCCAGCAAGCATCACGCCCAGGCTTTGCGCTGTGACTGGAATACCCCAAGGCATCTGGATCGAAGGGATCAAACCCAAAACCGCAACCAATGCGGCGAATAGGGCGATCAGAACCAGATCATTTTCTTTCGATTGCATGTGCTCTCTCCCACTAAATGCTGCGCGTGCATATCAGGGTTTGTACGCGCCATCTAGCCCACCTTTGGCACGAAGGGCAGTGGCAACATGATCGGCGTCATCTAGTACGGACATGATTAAAGGCAGGATAATATAAAAGGTCGGGAATTTCGTGGATCTTGCTTTGAACGCCAGCTGCATCTGATTTGCGCGCGTGAGCAGGACCGGGACGAAACGCACAACCAATGCAATCGCTAAAGCAAGTGGTTTAGGTGACACACCCAAAAAACTGAGCGGCGACATCATGCGATAAGTCACATCAATCAAGTCATCCAATCGCGTCGTCAGCGTTACAAGATTAGCCAAAGCCACCGCAGTTGACAGCCGCAACACAATCGCGATCCCAGTTTGCGCATCTCCGGTCACAACGTGCCATATCAAAATAAAGGCTAACAGAAACCGTAGGGGCCGCATCATGCTCAGGCCAATTCGGGCGAAATAGACACTGAACGACAAATAAAGCCCGGAGGTCAAAACCGCAGCTAAGGCTAAATAAATTGGCGACTTAAGCCAGAATAGGGTCACAATGGCCCCTGACATCAGCGCAAGCTTTAACCCAGCCGACCATTTATGCAGCGGGGTAGGGATGTCAGAGGTCAAAGCCAGCATCGGCGGCCTCCATCGCAGCTAGAAAATCTGGCAACACAGCATCGGGCGTACCATCAGCAGCGATTTCGCCGTTTTCGATCCAAATCAATCTGTCATAGTCGCGAACTAATTCAGGGTCGTGCGTGATGTGAATTAGGCTCTGTTCCAGCCCAACAAAGCGTTTTTGCAGTGCCCGCTTTGTTGGAATATCCAGCCCACTAAATGGTTCATCAAGAACAATCACTTTTGGAGCCATTGCCAGCACCGACATCAAGCAGACCAACTGTCTTTGGCCTTGTGAAAAATTGGAAACAGGACGATCCGCCCAGTCCATTCGATTGAACCGTTTCAAAACCTCAACAGTACGAGTTTTCGCGTCGTGTTTTGAAGCACCTAATTGACGGATCCCAAACCCAATTTCCTCGGCCACTGTGGGGAAAATGATCTGATGATCAGGGTTTTGAAAAATGATTCCAACGGTGTTCAAGGCTGCAGGTCGATCATTCAAAACATCAACATCGTTGACCAGAACTTTGCCGCTATCTGGTTTGATTAGACCACAAATCGCTTGTGCAAGCGTTGATTTCCCTGACCCATTGCGTCCTACAATCGCGATGCGGCGTTCCGTCAGTTTCAAACTGACGTTAGATAGGGCGGTTCGATCGCCGTATTTGTACGTAATTGATTGAATGTTGATTGTGGTCATAGCGTGCAAAGGGTCTTAACCCTGTCCGGTTGTCAACTTGTTTGGCGTAACAGCGCAATGATCATGGGCATAGGAGAGAATGATTTTTTCTCAGCTTTTTGCGTGAGGCGTCGTAGGTAGCCGCCTGGTGATTTAATTTCACCCATTCTTTGCAAAATTCCTGCGGTCACAACAGCTGTGGTTTGTGGGCCCATGATTTTCATCGCATGTTCCCATGTCTCTGCTGTGATACCCATCATGGATTTGATGATGGACATGGATGAAATGAAATCATGCCAGTTTCGCAAAGGTCGATCGGCAAAATCTTGAATATCTGGGCATGCCTGTAGGACCATTGGCAATGGAACGGTGGTCTGTTCAGAGTCAGCAGTATTTTTATTTGAATTAGAATAGTGCCGCTCATTTTGGATGTCATTGCCGCTCATTTTTGGTGTTTGATTGGGGTTTATCCCCAGCCACTCCTTGATGTTGTCTACAAGGACAATCAGTGTCTGTTTCAGCTGGGATAGAGCCGATACATCCAATTTCCGACGTAGAAACTTTGCTAGCTCAGCTAGACGTGATTTTGGTTCGTCTAAATCGTATTTCAGGCCGATTTCGTGACTGTATTCGATGAGTTTGTCAGCGTCGCGTTTGAGGATGATAATCTCATTTCGTAGCTCTTTACGCTCGGCTTCTTTCTGGCGCTGCGTTTCTGCGGCTTCGATGATTTCTGATGCGCGAACAAGCAGGGGGCGCAGGTCAAAGCCATAGGCTTGTACGATGTCTCCAGAGCGCGACGTCATCGCGTAACGTTTTCCATTCGGGCTGTCGTTGCGCAAGATGAGACCCGATTTAACAAGCTTGCTGATGTGGCGGCGCAGTGTGCTTTCGGGCATACCATGGGCACGGTTTGACAGTGTGGCGTTGGACGGAAACACAATCAGCTGATCTTCTTGGTCAAGTTCTTCGGATTTGTGAAAACTGACTAATGCGTTCAATACGGCGATGTCGCGGTCGTTTAGTCCAAACGTTTTTTTCGCTGCGCATAGTTCGCGTAAAAGATCCCATTTGCGAACGCGTGGAAGGGTAGGGGCCTGTTGCCGAATTGCGGCTCGTTTGATTAGGCCAGCCGTTACCGGCCGCTGCCCAAAAGGCGTCGTTGAAATAACGTGCATGATTTTTCACATGGCAAAACTTTTTTGCCCGCCGCACACGACGCCCGTTGACAGCTGTCAACAAATAGCTCATTTTCGGAGGTGCTAGAACCGAAACGGGCCTTCTGGGGTGTTTGCCTCGGGGGGCCTTTTTCTTTTGTTTTGCTCGGTTGTGCCTCCTTAGTTTGTGTTTACTGCTCTTATTCTTCCGTAGACTGTTTCCAGCTACGGTGAATCTGGTCGAGATTGGCCAGTAGCCATTCGTCAAATCCATTGCGCGGCATCGTCAGAACCGTTTTCGATGGTTTACGGGCGACACGCGCGATTTCTTCGCCTTCGACCCGAATGATGTCGGGCATTGGCGCTGGGGCCTTTGGCGGGGTAAGGGCGCTAAAGACAGCTTCGAACCGGGCGTCGGATGTATCGCCTTTTGCAGCTGAAACCATGTCGCGGCCGTCTAATTTGTCCGACAATTTCATCCAACGATCACGACCGATAGATGGCGCGGCTCCGATCGCTTCGATTAGGTCCAATGGAACGCTGTCTGCCACGGAAAGCATACGTGAAATCAATGTCTTATCGACATTGAGGGCATCACAAATGACCTTGCGTTCATATCCTCCGTCACGCATCTGACGTGCAAAGTTTGCGCGTTCGATGAATGACAGGTCTTTACGGGCAGAGTTTTCCTGACCCTGCGCAATGACTAGTTCGCGGTCATTTAGAACGCGGACCATCGCGTTGACTGGGATGTTGAGCTTTTTCAACGCAGCGACACGGCGACGACCGTAAACAATCTGATAACGTTCAGGATCGTTCGGATTTGGGCGCAGCAAAACAGGAACCTGCTGGCCATACGCTTTGATACTATCGCACAGCGCGTCGATATCGTCTTTTTCCAGACGATCCTTCATTCCGGCGTCATCAATCATCCGCGGATCGACCTGAACGATCGAACGAGATTTCAGTTCAGCGATTGATTGGCTAACTGCGCCGATTGCACCTTTGGCGTAGCGTGGTTTTGCTGGATCCACCCGTGTTTCGGTTTGTGGTGCCGCAGCCTGATCCATCAGGCCGTTCAAAATGCCCTTACGCGCCATTGTTACGTCCCCATGCGTCTTGAATCAGTGTTTCGATTTCACTGCAAACGTTGGTGATACTTTCGATCGCACGATCATAGGTCGAACGCGTGAACTGTGATTTTTCGATTTCCCACAGAGTTTGCTTTGTCAGGCCAGCGTCAGAAATCGCTGTGGATTTCAGCATCGTGTGATTCAGAACGTGTTCGCCAAACATCGATCGCATAAACGACACCATTTGGTTTTGCGGACCGTCACCTGGTTCATAGCGTGTCACGACATAACGCAGCCAATCGTAGGACATGTCGCCGCCGGCTTCTGCCACGACGCCCAAAAGGTTCGATGTCATCAACAGGAATTGGCACATCGACATAACGTCCAACATTTGCGGATGAACGGTGACAAGCACAGCCGTTGCAGCAGACAGAGCGGACATCGTCAAAAAGCCCAACTGTGGCGGACAGTCGACGATGACAACGTCGTAATCATCTTCGACTTCGGCCAGCGCATCGCCGACGCGAGTAAAGAACAGACTCCCGTCCCGTTGAGCCAATGCACGCGGCGTGTCGTGTTCAAATTCCATAAGGTCCAGATTGCCTGGAATGATGTCCAGATTGCGGAAATATGTTTTTTGAATCACATCACGGATCGATACAGGATCATCATATCGGATCGCATCGTACAGGGTGCCGCCGTCCAGAAGGTCAAACTCTGGTTGGAAACCGTGCAATGCGGAAAAAGACGCCTGCGGGTCAACATCTACTGCCAAAACGCGATAGCCATCTAGCGCCAGTTTTTGCGCCAAATGTGCGGATGTGGTCGTTTTACCAGAGCCACCTTTGAAGTTGATGACCGAAATAACCTGCAAATGGTCGCCCGGGCGGCGTCCTGGCATATAGGTGCCGGGCACCTTGGCGCCCTTTTCCAGGTACTCGCGCAAAGCAACGATATCGTCGGGCGAATAAAAACGGCGACCATTGCCGCGAATTTCAGGGTCTGGCCCTTTGGATTCGAGACTAAGCTTGCGCAAATAGGCATCTTTCACACCCAACAGGTCTGCCACTTCGCCACTGGTAAACTTGCGCAATTCTTTTCGCGCATGTGGTGGGAATAGCTGTGCGCGATGCGCTTGTAGTCGTTCGGACAGCATTGCGGCATGCTGGCCTACGATGGTATCAATGCGCAAATTCGCCTTTGGGTGTTGGCCCATCTGTCTCTCTTTCTCGCCTCGGCCGTCTAACCGTTTGTTACGGTTTTTGCCGTTATTTCCGTTTTTTTCGTATATACATGCGACAGGATTTAGATTCTGGCAAGAGTTTTCCACAGGTTTGGGTGAAATTGGCTGTTTCGGAAAAAGAGTTGCCTTTTTCCCGAAGGTTGTTCCACTCTAAGGCCGAGGAGAAATCAGCCCTAATTGTTACGGATATGACGCATCAAGAGCATGTAGATCGCGTGATGGAAACGTTATCGTCGGGGTCGGCGGCTGCGCGGTCACGGCTGGCGGCCAGCTGGCAACGGTCAGCGCGAAACCACGGGCTGGATCCGTCTAATGTGCATGGCCGTGATGGTCTGATTCACAAAGACCTCGCTGAACGCAAGGAAAGGGCAGGGGCCTTTCTAAAGGTCGCAAATCCGCAGATGGATAATCTGTTCCGTATGATTTCGCATTCAGGCTGTGGCGTTTTGTTGACGGATGCAGATGGGATTATTTTGGAACAGCGCTGTGCGACGGCAGACAATGATGCATTTGATGATTGGGGCCTATCAGCAGGGCGCGATTGGAGTGAAGCCGCAGAGGGAACAAACGGTATTGGAACCTGCCTAGCCGAACAGCGGGCCGTTACCATTCATCGTGGCGATCATTTTATGGCGCGAAACATCGGGATGAGCTGCATCGATGCACCGATTTTCGGGCCAGAGGGGGAATTGATTGGCGCGTTAGACGTTTCATCAGCCCGAGCGGATCAAACAGAGGCTTATAATCGGTTGATGGGTGCAATGGTGTTGCAAACCGCGCAAACAATCGAAACTGAAGTTTTTCGCCAGACATATTCGGGTAAGCGGATCATTGTAACCGAAGGTGATGGGGCCGCATTGTTGGCAGTGGATGGCGATGACATCGTTATCGGCGCAACAAAGGCGGCGCGTCGGGCGTTGGGGCTAGCATCTAGTGGAGCGCTCGCGCCGCGTCCTGCCGTCGACCTGATTGGACGCGATGGCGATGGGGCAGGTTTAGACCGCGCCGAGAAAGCCGCTTTGGCACGGGCGTTGGCTCGGGCTGATGGGAACGTGACTGCGGCAGCCCGCGCGTTAGGGATCGGGCGCGCCACGATTTATCGATTAATGAAACGGCACGGTTTAAGTTAGGCCGCTGATTTGTGCACCCACGTTTAATCTAGACTAGAAGCGTGAGACGAATGAGTTACCATAAATCAATCTAAAGCCGAGTCGTTACAGGTCAGTTCCGTGATCACCTCTGTCGCAGAAAATGGATACATCCGTCACCGTTTTACCGGTGTCGTCGATGCAGACCAAGTGCGCGATTGGTACGCCACGTTGGATTTAACTAACGAAGCGACATCCGGTGGGATCTATGCGTTTATCGATTATTCGCAGCTAAAATCCATTACCAAAAAAGCAATGGATCTGATCGTTGATGTTCAAAGGGACGCTAGAGACGCTGGTCTGGTCAGGGTCGCCGTGGTTGTGAACTCTGGCATGTTGCAGCTTCAGACGGAACGTCTAGCGCGCAGTTCCGCCATATATAACGTGGAGCGATATATTTCGAGTGATCGCACCCCGAATTGGGAAGACGTTGCGAAGGCGTGGCTGATTCATGGGATCGAACCGTCTGCCTATCGTGGTGAATAACGGCGTCTAGAACTGTCTCAGATCTGAGACAAATCCAAAAACTCCGACTTTGGTCCGACTCCACAGGCACGTTTGTGTTCGTCATGGTGACCTCATCCCCACGAGAGGACGTGGGATCAGAGGAGGAAATATCATGAACGAGATGACTCAGGTCGTTGACTATTTCGTCAACCCATTCAAAGACCGCTATGACAACTTTATCGGTGGCAAATTTGTTGCGCCGAAAAACGGCAAATATTTCGATAACATCACCCCGATCACTGGCGAAGTTGTTTGCCAGATCGCACGTTCCGACGCAGCAGACGTCGAAGCAGCATTGGACGCAGCGCACGCAGCAAAAGACGCTTGGGGTAAAACCTCGGCTGCGGAACGTTCGAACATCCTGCTGAAAATCGCAGATCGTCTGGAAGAAAACCTGCACATCCTGGCGTCCGCTGAAACCTGGGACAACGGCAAACCAATCCGTGAAACTGTAAACGCAGACATCCCGCTGTCGGTTGACCACTTCCGTTACTTTGCTGGCGTTCTGCGTTCGCAAGAAGGCAACATGTCGGAAATCGATCACGACACCGTTGCGTACCACTTCCACGAGCCTCTGGGCGTTGTTGGCCAGATCATTCCTTGGAACTTCTCGATCTTGATGGCTGCATGGAAACTGGCACCTGCGCTGGCTGCTGGTAACTGTATCGTGCTGAAACCAGCCGAACAGACCCCTGCTGCGATCATGGTTCTGGCTGACATCATCTCTGACCTGCTGCCTGCTGGTGTTCTGAACATCGTTAACGGCATGGGCCCAGAGGTTGGCGGCCCGCTGGCAACATCGTCGCGCATCGCGAAAATCGCGTTCACCGGTTCGACCGAAACTGGCCGCATCATCATGAAAGCTGCGACCGAAAACCTGATCCCTGTTACGCTGGAACTGGGTGGCAAATCGCCAAACATCTTCTTTAAAGACGTGATGGCCGAAGACGATGCATTCTTGGACAAAGCAGTCGAAGGTTTTGTTCTGTTCGCGTTCAACCAAGGCGAAGTTTGCACCTGCCCATCGCGCGCCCTGATCCAAGAAGACATCTACGATGAATTCATCGCACGTTGTATCGAACGCGTAAAAGCGATCAAACAAGGCGATCCACGTGACATGAACACCATGGTTGGTGCTCAGGCGTCGCAGGAACAAAAAGACAAGATCCTGTCGTACCTGACCATCGGTCGCGAAGAAGGCGCAGAAGTTCTGGTTGGCGGCGACGCCGCACGTTTCAACGGTGATCTGGCAGATGGTTTCTACATCCAGCCGACCATCCTGAAAGGCCACAACAAAATGCGCGTCTTCCAGGAAGAAATCTTTGGCCCAGTTGTGTCGGTAACGACCTTTAAGGACGAAGAAGAAGCCCTGCAGATCGCAAACGACACCATGTATGGTCTGGGCGCTGGCGTCTGGAGCCGTGATGCGAACACCTGCTATCGCTTTGGCCGCGCAATCGAAGCTGGCCGTGTGTGGGTGAACAACTATCACGCATACCCAGCACACGCTGCATTTGGTGGTTACAAGCAGTCCGGTATCGGCCGCGAAACCCACAAAATGATGCTGGATCACTACCAGCAGACCAAAAACATTCTGATGTCGTACAACCCGAACAAACTGGGTTTCTTCTAGGACTGTATCCTCCAGCTACGGGCCGTGTTTTGGTCCGTAGCATCCCCCTCAAACGGGTCACGGTTTTTCGTGGCCCGTTTATCCTTTAATGGGCGATTTCGTAGCTGATTTTGCCGCCGTCTACGTCTTCGACACGGGCAAGCTTGCCGCGCATAGCCAGTACTTTTAATTTTCTGTGGGCGCGATCACGTGTCCAACCAGAGTTGCTGAGCATACGGGCTAGTTCTTCGGCAGTAGTGGTGCCGCCACAAGCAGAAATGATTTTCAGACAGACTTCGTCCTCGGTCGCCGGATCGATTTCGAAAGAGTATTTACCGAGCGTCATGGCTTTCCTACGTGCTTCAGCTTACCTTGCGTTCTTTGCGGCCTAGGACCGCGCTACTAAAAGGTATTACGCAGAAATTTCGAAAAGGTTTCCGAAACGTGTTTGGACCTCTGCAGAATCTACCCACAGCTTTAAGATGACCAATGGCCGTAGTTGTTACTAGCTGTGCAGAAGACTGTAGGTTCTATCCTGTCGGACAGTTATTTGCGGGTCAGGCCAGCTTCGACCGCGCTCGCGTGTTTGCGGAAATGGCGATTAATCAACGCAGCAACCAATTCGCTGTTTCGATCCATCAATGCGTCAAAAATAGCCTGATGATCGGCGCGGCTATCTATCGGCATTCGGCGCCAAGGTGCTGCGATCGTCATATACCGAACCCAATGGGTCTGGTGCAGATCGCGCATCGCGCCCAGCCAGCGGTTTCCGTGGGCCGAAACGGTCGCGTCGTGAAAATCGCGGTTCGCTTGTTCCCAATGGAGCGCGCGTTCAGCGGGAACAGCCGCTTCAATACGTGCTAGACGGTGATGGGCTGCAACAAGATCGGCCTCCCATTGATCGTCGCCTTTGATGATCGACTGACGCAGAGCTTGTTCTTCGATCATACAACGGGTGTCGACCAATTCCCGGAAATCGGTCAGCGAAACATGAGCCGCCCGAAATCCGCGTTGTCCTTCGGAGGTTACAAGGTTTTCAGCCATAAGGCGGGATAGCGCTTCGCGGACGGTTGAAGCGCCTACATCATATCGTGTGCGCAACTCTTCGACCCGCAAACGGGACGCTGGTGCGATCTCACCGCGTAGCAATGAGTCGCGCAAATCGGCATAGACGCCTTCGATGGCCGTTTTGTACCCGTCTAGGTTGCGTTCATATGCCACGGTGGATTTTGTCCCGTTCGTTCGTTGCACCGCAGTATATCGACTGACCGTGCGGTTAAGTCAAAGGGTTCGGATCGAATTTGCCAAGTATCAGAAAAACCACGGAAATTTTTTCAAATTGAAAAGCCGTTTACAGATTTTCAATTCAAAAAGTAAAGGATTTTACAAAAAAACGTTGTTAGCGCCGTCAGTTAGGCGACCTTTGACAGACCTTTGTTGTATATCGTTTGGTAACGATCAGGGCTAATGGGAGTCGGCCTTGTGCAGAAAATAGAGTTTGGGAGGACGTCATGACTGATAAGCTGTACCCGCCGTCACAAGAGATTGTTGACCGCGCTCATATCGATGCCGCGAAGTACGAAGAAATGTATGCCGCATCGGTAAACGACCCTGAATCGTTTTGGGGTGACGCAGGTAAACGCCTGGATTGGATCAAGCCATACACCAAAGTTAAGAACACCAGCTTTGAACATGGTGCTGTAGACATCAAATGGTTCGAAGACGGCGTAATCAACGTTGCTGAAAACTGCATCGACCGCCATCTGGCGACCCGCGGCGAACAGACCGCGATCATTTTCGAACCAGATAGCCCAGAGGACGAAGCCCAGTACATCACGTACAATCAGCTGTCCGAAAAAGTGAACCGCATGGCGAACGTTCTGCTGAGCCAGGGCGTGATGCGCGGTGACCGCGTCGTTATTTATCTGCCGATGATCCCAGAAGCCGCCTATGCGATGCTGGCTTGTGCGCGTATCGGCGCGATCCATTCGATTGTCTTCGCAGGCTTTTCGCCTGACGCGCTGGCAAACCGCATCAATGACTCGGGTGCTAAGGTTGTTATCACCGCTGATACCGCGCCACGTGGCGGCCGTCGCACAGCGTTGAAATCGAACTGTGACGCAGCGCTGCTGCATTGTTCGGACAAAGTGCGCTGTCTGGTCGTAAAACACACCGGCGATCAGACCACTTGGATCGATGGCCGTGACGTTGACGTGAAATACCTGATGGAGCACGCGTCGCCAGAGTGCCCTCCACGTCCAATGAACGCCGAAGATCCGCTGTTCATCCTGTACACCTCGGGTTCGACCGGTAAACCAAAGGGCGTTGTGCATTCGACCGGCGGCTATCTGCTGTATGCGGCGATGACTCATCAGTACACATTCGATTATCACGAAGGTGACGTTTACTGGTGTACCGCTGACGTGGGTTGGGTCACTGGCCATTCGTACATCGTTTACGGCCCGCTGGCGAACGGCGGCACGACCCTGATGTTCGAAGGCGTTCCAACTTACCCAGACGCAGGCCGTTTCTGGGCTGTTTGTGAAAAACACAAAGTGAACCAATTCTACACTGCACCAACCGCGATCCGTTCGCTGATGGGGCAGGGCAACGAATTCGTTGAAAAATACGACCTGTCGTCGGTCCGCATTTTGGGCACCGTGGGGGAACCTATCAACCCAGAGGCTTGGAACTGGTACAACGACGTAGTCGGCAAAGGTAAATGCCCGATCGTTGACACTTGGTGGCAGACTGAAACCGGTGGTCACATGCTGACACCGCTGCCGGGTGCAACGGCAACCAAACCGGGTTCGGCAACAAAACCGTTCTTTGGCGTGCAGCCTGTTCTGCTGGACAGCGTCACCGGCAAAGAAATCGACGAAACCGCAGCCGAAGGCGTCCTGTGTATCAAAGACAGCTGGCCGGGTCAGATGCGTACCGTTTATGGCGACCATGAACGTTTCATGCAGACCTACTTCAGCGACTTTAAAGGGTACTATTTCACCGGTGACGGCTGCCGCCGCGATGCCGATGGGTACTACTGGATCACTGGCCGCGTTGATGACGTGATCAACGTATCGGGTCACCGCATGGGCACGGCAGAGGTAGAAAGCGCATTGGTCGCGCACGCAACCGTCGCCGAAGCCGCAGTTGTTGGTTATCCGCACGACATCAAAGGTCAGGGCATCTACTGCTACGTGACTTTGATGAATGGCCAAGAGCCGTCGGATGAGCTGAAGAAAGAACTGGAAAAATGGGTTCGCACCGAAATCGGTCCGATCGCCAAACCAGACGTGATCCAGTGGGCACCTGGCCTGCCGAAAACACGTTCGGGCAAGATTATGCGCCGTATTCTGCGCAAGATTGCAGAAAACGACACCGGCAGCTTGGGTGACACTTCGACCTTGGCTGATCCTTCCGTGGTCGATGACCTGATCAAGAACTCGGCACATAACCAGGCATAAGTCGCCTGGGGTCATAAAAAATTGCTGGTCGCGGACAACGCGGCCAGTCCCCAAACTGGGGAAGGGGGACAGGCCGTTGTTTTGGGCTGTCTATCATTTCCTTCGGTTGAGGAGCCGTAGGAGGGGTAAAATGGAGGAAGTCTCATGGCTAATCAAAGCGATAACAACGCTTACTGGGCCGCGAACAAACGGATCATCGGCATCAGCCTTGTGATTTGGTTTATTTGTTCGTTTGGCTTTGGCATTCTGCTACGCCCATTGCTGGCGAGCATTAATGTTGGTGGTACGGACCTAGGTTTCTGGTTCGCACAGCAAGGTTCGATCCTTGTCTTCTTGGTTCTGATTTTTGCCTACGCGGCAAAAATGAACAAGCTCGATAAAGAGCATGGCGTAGACGAATAAGGGGACCAACAATGGATCAATTTACGCTCAACCTGCTGGTTGTGGGTGCTACCTTTGCGCTCTACATCGGCATCGCGATCTGGGCCCGCGCGGGTTCCACATCTGAATTCTACGCTGCGGGTCGCGGCGTTCACCCTGTCGTCAACGGCATGGCAACTGGCGCTGACTGGATGTCGGCGGCATCGTTCATTTCGATGGCTGGTATCATCGCATTTGGTGGCTACAACACTTCGGCTTACCTGATGGGCTGGACCGGTGGTTACGTTCTGCTGGCAATGCTGTTGGCACCGTATCTGCGCAAATTCGGCAAATTCACTGTACCTGAATTCGTTGGCGACCGTTTCTACAGCCAAACCGCACGTACCGTGGCAGTTATCTGTCTGATCGTTGCGTCGATCACCTACGTTATCGGTCAGATGACCGGCGTTGGCGTTGCGTTCTCGCGTTTCTTGGAAGTTGATAACCTGACTGGTCTGTTGATCGGTGCTGCGATTGTTTTCTTCTACGCTGTTATCGGCGGCATGAAGGGCATCACCTACACGCAGGTTGCCCAGTACGTTGTGCTGATTATCGCATACACTATCCCAGCGATCTTTATTGCGTTGCAGCTGACTGGTAACCCAATCCCAGCGATCGGTCTGTTCTCGTCGACCGCAACGGACATCGCTGGTGTTCCTGCTGGTGCACCTTTGCTGCAAACCTTGGAAGGTTTGGTGACCGATCTGGGCTTTGCGTCCTATCTGGAACAATCTGACACCACGCTGAACATGTTCCTGTTCACCGTATCGCTAATGATCGGTACCGCAGGTCTGCCACACGTCATTGTACGTTTCTTTACGGTTCCTACCGTTAAAGACGCACGTTCGTCGGCAGGTTGGGCACTGGTGTTCATCGCTCTGCTGTATCTGACGGCTCCGGCTGTTGGTGCAATGGCGCGTCTGAACCTGATCGATACCTTCTGGCCAAACGGCATCAACGAAGCAGCAGTTTCCGTTGAAGAAATCGAAACCAACGAAGATCTGGCTTGGGTCCGTAACTGGGAACAAACTGGTCTGCTGGGTTTCGAAGATAAAAACGGCGACGGCACCATCGAATATCGCGCTGGTGACTCGAACGAGCTGACCGTGAACCGCGACATCATGGTTCTGGCCAACCCAGAAATTGCGAACCTGCCTGGTTGGGTTATCGCTCTGGTCGCTGCAGGTGGTCTGGCTGCTGCGCTTTCGACAGCTGCGGGTCTACTGATGGCAATCGCTTCGGCTGTTTCGCACGACTTGATCAAATCGCAGATCAATCCGTCGATCAGCGAAAAAGGCGAACTTCTGGCTGCTCGTATCGCGATGGCTGTTGCAATCGTTGTCGCAACCTATCTGGGTGCGAACCCTCCAGGTTTCGCAGCGCAAACCGTTGCTTTGGCATTCGGTCTGGCAGCTTCGTCGATCTTCCCTGCACTAATGATGGGCATCTTCTCGAAGCGTATCAACAACAAGGGCGCTGTGGCTGGTATGCTGGCAGGTCTGGGTGTGACTTTGCTTTACATCTTCTTGCACAAAGGCTGGTTCTTCATCGCTGGTACCAACTCGTTCACCGATGCTGACCCACTGCTGCTGTCGATCAAATCGACTTCGTTCGGCGCAGTTGGTGCTCTGATCAACTTCATCGTAGCATTTGTTGTATCGAACGCGACTGACGAGCCACCAGCAGAGATCCAAGATCTGGTCGAAAGCATCCGCATCCCACGTGGTGCAGGCGCTGCGGTTGATCACTGATCTTGACCTCGGTCATATCTCACCGCCAATGTGAGATGTAATTAAAGGGCGCGGGTTTTTGGCTCGCGCCCTTTTCACATCGGGGATCGACCATTGGATAGCAGTGACATTCAAAAATTTCTGGCCACAACGCACCCCTATGACGGATTGGATTCCGACGCGCGGAATGCGGTAATGCAGACTTTGGTTCGGTGCGATGTTCCGGCAGGCATCGAAGTCTATCAGTTTGGCCAAAAATTGGACGGTGTTTGGCTGATCCAAAGCGGTACAGTCGAAGTGACCGATAGATCAGGCGCTTTGGTTTCGATTTTGGGATCACGTAACCATTTCGGCGAACGTGGCTTGTTACGCGATGGGAATGCCGCGACGACCGCAAAAGCGGCCACAGATGTTGTTTTGTATCTGTTCCCAGCAGAGCCTTTCTTAAAAGCGGTCCAGGATTTCCCTACCTTTAACCGCTATTTTTCCCGTGGCGGTACCCGAGGGTTAAGCCAAGACGGGTTAATGACGCTGCAAGTGTCAGAAATGCTGGGGCACGAACCGGTGACTTGTAGCCCCGACACCTCTATCCGTGAAGCTGCGCGCATCATGCGTGACGAACGTATTTCTTCTTTGGGCATTGTCGATCGGGGTTTGCTGGTCGGGTTGGTAACCGTCCGAGACATGAACGGCAAAGTCGTCGCTGACGGATTGGACCCTAACAAACCGATTTCCGAAGTTATGACGAAAAATCCCATTTCTCTGGCGCCATCTGCGTTGGGGTCCGACGTGATGCACAAAATGATCGATCATAAAATCGGACACTTGCCGGTGGTCGAAAATGGCCATTTCAAAGGGATGATTACACAAACCGATCTGACGCGGTTTATGGCAACATCGCAGGCGCAAATGATTGCTGATTTGGGGCGTGCCACGTCGGTTCAGGAAATGTCAGCGGTGACAGCACGGTTGCCGGAATTTTTGATGCAATTGGTGGGCAACCATTTGGCTCATGATGTTGTTACGCGCAAAGTCACCGATGTCGCCGATATCGTGACCCAGCGCCTGATTAAAATGGCTGAACATAAATTGGGGTCCGCGCCGGTTGCCTTTTGTTGGGCTGCGTGCGGTAGCCAAGGGCGAGGCGAACAAACAGGCGTGTCGGATCAGGACAATTGTTTGATTATCCACGACAGCGCGACCGACGATGACATGCGGTATTTTGAACAGCTTGCGCATTTTGTCTGCGACGGGTTGAACCACTGCGGCTATGTGTATTGCCCAGGTGATATGATGGCTACGGCAGATCGGTGGCGGCAACGCGTGTCTGTCTGGCAAGGATATTTTGCAAAATGGATCAATACGCCAGACGATACAGCGCAGATGCTAGCGTCAGTCATGTTTGATCTACGGCCCATTGCGGGTGACGAACGCCTGTTCACATCGATGCGCGATGGCGTTGCCGAGATGGCGGCGAAAAATTCGATCTTTGTTGCGCACATGATCGGGAATGCGTTGAAACACACGCCGCCACTATCGTTGTTTCGCGGATTTGCCACGATCAAATCGGGCGAACATCGCAACAGTTTGGATATGAAACATAATGGCGTCGTGCCAATCGTCGATCTGGGTCGCGTCTATGCGTTGCGCGGGCAAATCGATGCGGTGAACACGCGCGCACGGATCGATGCCGCGATAGAGGCTGGCACGATATCCGACACTGGCGGCGCGGATCTGCTGGCGGCGTATGACACGATCGCGACTGTTCGATTGGAACATCAGGCAGCACAGGTCAGATCGGGGTCGAAACCTGATAACTATTTGGTTCCGTCTAGCCTGCCTGCGTTTGAACGGTCACACTTGCGCGATGCTTTTGTCATCGTGCGCACAATGCAAAGCGCGCTGTCGTCATCATCGGCTGCGCGATAGGGGGGATATTGGGATGTTAATGGAATTTATGGCCGTAATTGTTGCGGGCGGTGCGATGGCCGGTATTTTTATTGGCCTGCAAAAAATACTGAAGGGGCGGTTGCCAAAATGGACAATACCCGCTGCTGCGGGGGTGGGGATGTTACTGACCAGCATAGCTATCGAATACAGCTGGTATGACACGTCCCGCGCAAAATTGCCGGCGGGCAGTACCGTGATCGATACAGTCGAAGTTCAGGCATTTTATAAACCGTGGACTTATATTTGGCCCTTTACCGAGGGCCTTCTAGCAGTCGGGCCGATCCAGATTAACGGTGATTTGCGCGAAACCACAATTCACCGCCGCATGCGTTGGCAAACACCCGAAGAGGTCGCCATTCAGTTAGATTGCGCGAACAATTCGATCGCGCGGGCGTTAGTCAACGGCGGGTATGAAGACCCTGTCGAACTAGCTGAAACAGACCCTATTCTGGCTAAAGTGTGTAGTTCGTGATGAAGGGCAAACAGATCCTATTGGTCGAGGACGAACAAACCGTCGCCCATGCGGTCTGTGTTTTGATCCGGCAATTGGGCGGTGACGTTGTACACACACGTACCGCCGAAGATGCATTTACGTTGATGACGCGTAACAGACCCGATGCTTTGGTTATCGATGCTAATTTGCCTGGAATGTCGGGCTATGCCCTGTGTCAGTCCATTGCGAGCCGTAATGACATGCCGATCCTTTTGATGACGTCCCGACGAGGTGAGTTCGAAAATCGAAAGGCAACCGCATTGGGTGCGACGGGCCTATTGGTCAAACCCTTTGATGCCAAAACATTGCGGGTAAGCCTAACGAAATTGTTGGAGGAAGCGGATGAAGCTTAGTTCCATGCATCTTAGGCTACGTGTCTTTTTGTTTTTTGCGTTGATTGCTGTTGCTGGATTTTCTGTTTTTGTTCTTGGCCTCTGGCTCGGCTCTGATCGTGCGGACGGGTTGGTCCTTGCTGGCATTATCGGGGGATTTGGCCTGACAGCTTTGGTCACATGGGTTTGGTGGTTGTTTGATAAAAACCTAGCCCAGCCGATGCAGGAATTGGCGGGTGCCCTGTCTGCGCGGACACATGGCGTCGGTGCTGCGATTGATCGGGATGGGATCAAATACTTGGGTGATTTAGGGCCAGCCGCCATGCAAGCGGCCCGCCAGATGACCGAATATCAAGGCAGCTTTAGCGATAATATAGCCAAAGAAACCAAAGCGGTCATTCAAGAGAAAGAAAGATTAGCAGCACTTGCCGATGATGTGGCCTATGGTGTGATCATGTGCAGTGCGCAGCACAGAATTGTTTTTTATAACGCTGTTGCCGCGTCAATGCTGAATGGCGCTGAATGTCAGCCCGGTCTGGGCCACAGCATTTTTGATTTTTTGGCACGTGACAGTATCAGCAACGCCTACGATCGCCTTAGGTCTGATAGCAACAATTCTGGTATGCGGTTCAACGTTTCGACAGCGGATAGTACTGGGTTCATATCTGTACGGATGCGTTTGATACACGGGGGCGGTTACGTTCTATCTTTAGACCCTGAAACTGCGCAAATAAGTCAAAGTAGCGCGCTACTTGCCTCGATTTTCACGGATTTGGGGCCCCGCATCATGTCTTTACGGACTGCGCTATCTTTGCGTGCGGAACTGCCTGAATTGATGAATGACCCTGAGATGGATCAGGCAATGGCGACCGACCTTGGTGAATTGTTGGATCGTCTGTCTGAAATGACCGATGACTATGATCAGCTAAGGTCAGACATGGGCGCTAAAGTCGAACCTGTGTCAGCAACTTATGTCGTGAATGCGGTCAAAGATCAGTTCCCAGACTTAGTGGTGGATGGTGCTGAATTAACCCTGCGGGTGGCTGCAAACGATATCATTGCCCTGATCGGTCATGTCATTCGCGCCTTGCAGTCAGAGGTAAAGGCCCGCGCTGTCAGCTTTATCATCGTGCCAGATCAAACTGGTGCAATGGCCGTAATTGGCTGGATGGGCGATGCTGTTCATTATGATGATCTAGCTCGGTGGTTGAGCCAACCCGTTGCGCATAATGTGACGGGGCATCAAATTCTGCACGATCAAAACCTAGAAATTTGGCCCGAAGCGGGACGGGTCGGTCGCGCGGTAATTAAATTGCCATTACCTGTCGCGAAACCATCCGAGTTTTTGTCAATTCAACGTAAAGGGGCGTATGATTTCGGCCTAATTGAAAAATCAGTACCAGATATTTTGGCCGATACTGATTTAGCTGATTTGACCTATGTTGTGTTCGATACTGAAACAACTGGCCTGCACCCTGAACGTGGCGATGAAATTTGCCAAATTGCTGCTTTGCGTGTTGTAAATAGCCGGGTCATACCCACGGAAGAGTTCGATACGCTGGTCAATCCCGGGCGCGTTATTCCGGCGGCATCGACCGCGATCCATCATATTACCAATGACATGGTCGAAATGGCGCCAAGCATCAAAATTGTTGGTGCGCAGTTTCATTCGTTTGCCCGCGGGTCTATTCTGGTTGCCCATAACGCACCATTTGATCTGGAATTCCTACGCCGCAAGCAAACGATTATCGGGAAAGAGTTCTCAAATCCTGTGATCGATACGGTGCTATTGTCTGCCGTTGTTTTTGGTCAAGATGCTGAACATACGTTGGATGCGGTTTGTGATCGGTTGGGTATCTTTATTCCCGAAAATGTGCGTCACACGGCGATGGGCGATACCATTGCAACTGCCGAGGCGTTTTTAAAAATGCTGGCAATGGCACGCAGCAAGGGGATCGTGACCTTTGGTCAACTGATCGAACAGACCCGCAAACACCGCAGGCTCATCGCAGATCTAAACGCTGATCACCTTTAGATGGCTAGGGGTAGATTTATCCGGTTTGGCGGGCGACCAAATCAGGTCGGTAATGTCGCCGGACGGATTGAACCCTGTTGGAGCGGACTGGATAAGGTCGCGAAGGCGTTCAACGTCAAACGTTTTGCAGGCCAGCATCAACTGATCCAGTAGCAGCTCTAGTTCAGATTTTGACAGCTGTTTCTCATGCGCTGTCATGATGCGCGGGTGCGCGGTGCCCGACGGGTTATCCCCGATCAACAGCTCTTCGTAGAGTTTTTCACCTGGACGCAGTCCCGTGATGCGGATGGCAATGTCACCTGTTCCGGACGTGTCATCGTCTTCGAAATATGGAACCAGCCCGTGCAATCGCGCCATCTGCACCGCCATATCGACGATCTTGACAGGTTGTCCCATGTCCAAAACGAACACATCGCCGCCTTTCGCCATCGATCCAGCTTGGATAACCAGCGCCGCAGCTTCGGGGATTGTCATAAAGAAACGGTTAATATCGCGGTGCGTGACCGTGATTGGCCCGCCTGCTTCGATTTGTTTGGTAAATCGAGGTATGACCGATCCCGAAGATCCCAAAACATTGCCAAATCGTACCATCGAAAAACGGGTGGTGGATTGCGCTGCCGCCATTGCCTGACAAACTAGTTCGGCCAAGCGTTTCGATGCACCCATAAAGTTTGTTGGTCGAACAGCTTTGTCAGTGGAAATCAAAATGAAATTTTCGACTTTGGCAGTCACCGCGGCATCCGCCAGAATTTTTGTTCCAAAGACATTGTTGCGGATGCCTTCGACGACGTTCATTTCAACCAATGGCACGTGTTTGTACGCTGCCGCGTGGTAAATGGTTTGAATACTAAATGTGTTTAGAGTCGCCGCAATGCGTCCTTCGTTTTGGACAGAACTGATAACAGGAACGAGCGCTATGTCTAAATTACGATCAGTGATAAGCTGGCTCAGCTCATCATGGATTGAATACAGCGCGAATTCCGACACGTCCAAAAGAACCAGTTGTTTGGGCTGCTGATCGATGATTTGACGGCATAGTTCACTACCGATCGACCCACCCGCACCGGTTACCAATACAGATTTCCCACGAATGTTGCTTTGCATCAAGTGTGGGACCGGCGGAACAGGATCGCGACCTAAAAGCTCTTCGATAGAAATGTTCCGAAGTTCGGAAATCTGCGCTTTGCCGTTAATCAGATCGGCCATGCCTGGCAACGTTTTCACTTCTACTGCTTTGCTGGCCAACTTATCGATGATCACGCGGCGTTCTTTTCGGGTCGAGCTAGGCATTGCAAGCAAGACCGCTTCGATACCGCATTTATCGAATTGTTCAGCTGCTTCCTCGTAAGCCATCACAGGCAGGCCAAAAATTGTTCGACCCTGTAGCGACCGATCATCGTCGATAAACATGAGCGGACGGTACTCAGGCGAATGATTCAGTGCGTGCAGCAATTGTCGTCCAGATTCTCCGGCACCATAAATGGCGACGGGATCGCGATCGTCTTTTGCGGTTCGACCATACGCCTGACGAAACGCAAAACGCGTTCCGCCGACGGCCAGAAACAGCAGCGCAAAATAAATGACGGGCACCGAAATCGGAATCGGAAGGCCCAATGTTAAAGTAGTTGTCAACATGACCGCTGCAGAGAACGCGACGCCAACGCCTACCGCTATTAAGGCTTGGTGGGAAAAGAACCGAACGACAGCGCGATATAGTCCTTTGCGGGCAAAGACATAAAGTGTCGCTGGCAAGACAGTCGCCAAAACAATCCACGCTCTTGGATCAAAGGCAAAATGTTCATGGCGTAATACCATAGCCGCGCCAAAACAGGCCGCTATCAAGATCGTATCGAACAATACCTGGATAGAGCGTTTTGCAGTGCGGCTAAGACCGGCGATAGGCGCAAGAATACCAAATAACATTTTAAACCTTAATCTACGTCCTATGCCCAACCACGTACAACCTATAGTTTTGCGTGTCCACCTAGTAGGAGTGTAAGAACATGCCCTTATGCAAATAGCTTATCACGATAGTAGGTAAATGCATCATTTACGTTGTCAAAGTGAAATAACGTTCCTTCTTCCAAAATGACGGCCCGGTCACATAGCTGGCGTAATTGATCGAGGTTGTGGCTAACGACAATGGCGCTGGCCGATTTGATGCGATCTTTAAATATCTGTTGGCTGGTTTTGCGAAAGTTTGCATCGCCGACGGATGTTACTTCGTCCACAAGATACGTATCAAATGGCAGCGCCATCGATAGCGCGAATGCCAATCTTGATCGCATTCCAGATGAATAATCGCGGACGGGTTCGTGAAAATGTCTGCCCAAGCCCGCCATGGTTCGAACGTTTTCGATCAGCGTTTCGCTATCTGCGCCATGAACTCTTGCGCTGAACCTACAATTCTGGGCGGCGGTCAAATCGCCGTGGAATGATCCTGCAAATCCAACGGGCCAACTGACGCGCCCGTTTCGTAAAACGGCACCGGCATTTGGCCGCAGCGCCCCCGATATGATCCGTAACAACGTCGTTTTGCCCGCGCCATTACGCCCAATAAGCGCGGTTGATTTGCCTTTTTCAAAATCATAACTGATCTGCCGCGCGACTTGGGTGACGCCGTTTTGGCGACGAAACCCATGGCTAATGTCGGATAGGCGCACCGCGTAGGTCATGGCCGGTCGCGCAAAGAATAATAGACCAAGGTGAATACGGCCCAGCCCATTAGGCAGAAAAACAGAACGCCCCCGACCGTTGTCCATTTTTTAGGGTAGGTCGATTTTTCAGCTAAAGTTGGCTGGATATACGCGGCTAAATACAGAGATTGTCGCTGCGCTTCGGCGACGGCAATATCATAGGCTTGACGCGCTGCAGTATAGGCCAATTCGGCAAATTCACGATCAGCGGCAAGCCGTTCATATTCAG
This sequence comes from Marivivens niveibacter, assembly GCF_002150005.2. GTDB lineage: Bacteria > Pseudomonadota > Alphaproteobacteria > Rhodobacterales > Rhodobacteraceae > Marivivens > Marivivens niveibacter. The sequence goes on along the minus strand of NZ_MSPP01000006.1, from coordinate 24,532 downwards.
CAATTGTTGCGACATAGGCCGCGTCGCTGCTGTCGCCGATCCCGAATTTCGCCCGTTCCTCGTCAATGCGTTTGCCAATAACGTCAATCCGTCGGTTCAGTTGATCTAGCCGTGGATCGGTTGAGGTAACATTGCCCAACAGCAAATCATACTCGATCAATGTTTCGGCCAATTGCGCCTGCAATGTTGTCAGCAGCCCCATTTGGCCCTGAACGTCGGCTTCTGGATCAACAATTTGGTTGCGGATGCGAAATTCGGTCATGTCTTCGCGGATGTCGCGTAGCCGATCTTCGGCGCGTTCCAAATCGGCGAGCGCATAGCGTGTTGCGTCGGCGCGGGCCTGTTCAGACAGTGCGTTTACCATTTGTGTTGAATGGTCATAAATCGCTTGGGCGATAGATTGCGCGTCATGTCGATCAAAGGCGCGTGCAGTGATTTCGATCAGCCCGGAATTTGTATCGTAACCGACCATCGACATGCGCTGCCAATAACGAGTCAAATCTTCGATTGTGCCGTCGGGATCGTAAGCCAACAAAGGATCATTCGAACGATAGCGGGAATACATCGCTGCGAGGTCGAGATAGGCATCAATGCGGGACACGATATCCTGGCTACGAATAAATGCGTCCAGAACATCGCTTTCTGTTGATGTGCTTGCACCCAAACTGCGTCCAAGACCACCCAGCAAATCGGTTGTAACGGATTGGTCTTCGACCCGAACAGTAAAGCCCAAAGTCGAGGCATACTGATCTTTGGCAACCGCGAACATGTAGCCTGCTGTTGCCAGTACGGGCAGCGCGACCATCAGAACAAATAGCAGCGCTAGACCGCGATGGCGCGGGCGAATGTAAGCGGGCGATGCGATTCTCTGGCTGTCCGTCATTTTTCGATCGTTAGCCCAATTCATGAAGATTGGGTTTCACCTTACTGGTTTGCTGAATTACGGCAACCCGAACTGATTGGGCCGCGTTTCCCGCGAATGCCATCAATGATCGCTTTGCGGAAAATCTGAAAATACTGGCGTCTTTCGACGCCGTTCAATGACATACCACGCCGGGTCCAGATCATAAGCAAATATATCATTGCGACGGGCGCCAGATATCCCGCCGCCATTTTTGCGACAAACGTCCCATTTCGGATGGTGTAATAGTTTTTCCAAAGCGGGCGATAGGCACCGCCAGAACGTAAGGTTTCACAGTCGTGGTAAAATCTGATGTCTGGTTCGTACCTGATATGCCACCCAGCACGGCGCATAGATAGGCTGTACAGAATATCGTCCGAGTACAAAAACAGATCCGCTTCAGGTGGACCCATGGAACGCGCAACCTGCCCGTTTAGAAAGAAACCAACGAACGTCGCTGCATCAATCTCTTGGGCATTGTCTACTGTGAACCCTTTACGCCCATGCCGTAAAGCGGCCCAAGCCCGTTTAGACATCCCCCAAAACGGATTGATTAGGGGTTTATTCATCTCGCACGGTGTTCCGTCCGGCAAATCGACACGCGCGGCAATCGCGCCGATGTTCGTTTCAAGGTTTTCTGTCAATGCGCGGAACAGATCAATTGAACCCGGGGTGGGATGGGCATCATCATCGAATAATACCAACCAATCTGCATTCGCCGTAGCGGTCACGCCGTGATGAAAACCGCCTGCTCCGCCAGTGTTGGTGGGGAGGGTGATTACCTGTAATCGGTCATCCGAAATTTGCGCCAGATAGTTTGCAGTGCCGTCGTTTGAGGCGTTATCGACGACAATGATCTTATCGAAACTTTCGTGCATGGCCGCATTGACCGCGTGGCGCAGTTTGTCCACACGGTTATGCGTGACAATAACAGCTGTTATCGTTGTCATAACGGGTCAGTTGCAAAGTTGGGGGACGGGCTGCCCGATGTTACCGCGCTACAATAGGCAGCGACGATGTCGATCGCGGCACGGATACAGGTATCCATGTTTAGATATCGATAGGTTCCTAATCGGCCCGCAAAGGTGACATTGGGTGCAGCTTTGGCCATGTCGACATACGATTTTAATTGATCCCGTTCTGACAGTTTGCGCGTCGGGTAATAGGGGGTGTCGGTCGGGCCGCAGGCTTTGGATGTTTCAATCGAAATAACTGTTTCGTTGTGGTCTTCCCAAGGGGCCAGGTGTTTGTGTTCTGTGACCCGCGTATAAGGGGCGGAGATATCGCCATAATTCATCACCGCGCAGCCCTGCCAATCGCCCGCTTTCCGCGCCATTTCAAAACTCAAGGTCCGATACCCCAATCGCCCGTGTATAAAATTGAAATAGCTATCAATTGTACCCGTCCAAAAACAATGGTCGTAATCTGATATGTCTTGGGCCGTGCAGGTCGTGTTTAGCTGTAAATCAATCTGGGGGTGGTCCAGAATATTTTGGATCAGCGCGGTGTATCCATCTGCTGGTATGCCTACCAGTCGATGGTCAAAATACCTGTCGTCATAGTTAAATCGGACCGGAAGCCGCGCGAAAACCTGTGCAGGAATTTCGGTAGGATCGCAGCCCCATTGTTTGATCGTGTATCCACGAAAAAACGCCTCGTATAGGGGACGGCCAATAGATGCCAACGCCGCCTGTTCAAAGTTTTGTGGCGCCTGAAAATCTTCGCATTGATCGGCTAGAAATGCGCGTGCTTCGTCGCTGTTAAATGTTTTGCCAAAGAATTGATTGATCGTCTGCAAATTGATCGGTAGCGAATAGACCGAAGACTGCACCGTTGTGCGTACACTGTGGCGATAAGGTTTCATCGTTGTGAATTGGCTGACGTATTCCCAAATTTCGGTGTCTGTGGTGTGGAAAATATGAGGGCCATACCTGTGAACCATAACGCCCGATTGTTTATCACGCTCTGTGTGACAATTGCCGCCGACGTTGCTACGGGCATCGCAAATTGTGACCTGATGGCCGTTATTTGCCAATTCGCGGGCAATGACCGCGCCTGAAAAACCGGCGCCTACGACAAGAATACTTTGGTTCATTTTGCGAATTATCTGGCCTTTGGGTACACTTTGACGGGTATCGTGTTTATTGGTGGGATGCTACTAAATCTTGTATTTCCCTGCGATTGCGCCCCTAGAAATTATTGACCTTAGGGGTGGTCATAGTAAGGTACGATAAATTTCTAATAATGGACGTCGGGGTATTTATGGGGTTTCCACTTCGCATGATCGTGGCCGCTGGCCTTTGCTTGGGGCTGACGGCGTGCGTGACGCCGCGTGGGGCAGGCTTCCAATCCGAAGTAATTTCGGCCTCTCGACCTGAAAATCAAGAGGCATTGAATTTTCAAGTCGTTCCCGTCACAGAAGAAACCCGCGCTGCGTTGTCGTATTGGCCAGCCGTCGGAGAAGAGGCCCGCAGCTGGATCCGCAACGCAGGTCAACCGTCATCGTTGATCGTCGCATCGGGCGATGCAATTTCTGTGACCGTTTGGGACACCGAAGAAAATTCGCTGCTGGCGGGCATGGGTGGTCGCATGGCCCAGTTGCAGGACGTGATTGTGTCGTCGAACGGTGAAATCAATTTACCGTATATTGGTGATTTGCGCGTTGCTGGTATGTCGATTGATACTCTGCGCGACCGTATCGAAGAACGCTATGCCGAAACCATTCCATCGGCGCAGGTTCAGGTACAAGTCAAACCGGGCCGTGCGAACCACGTTAATTTGGTTTCGGGCGTATCTTCCCCTGGAGTGTATCCGTTAGAGGGTCGCGATGTCACCGTGATGTCCGTGCTGGCCCAAGCAGGCGGTGCAGCGGCAACATTAGAAAACCCGCAAATGACGTTGATCCGTGGTCAGCATATTTATGGCATTTCTCTAGAACGACTGTTTGATCACCCTGAATTGGATGCAGAGGTGCGAGGCGGCGATCGCATTATCGTGACCGAAGATGAACGCAAATTCCTGTCGCTGGGTGCTGCGGGATCGCAAGCCGAACATGTCTTTCCTTCCGACGTTGTGACCGCTGCGCAAGCGTTGTCGATTATCGGCGGTGTCGATGCGGCCCGCGCGAACCCCAAAGGTATTTTGGTTCTGCGTGAATATCCATTAACGGCGGTACGTTCAGATGCAGGCGGCCCGAATAAGGAACGCGTTGTGTTCACGATTGATCTGACAACGGCAGACGGTTTGTTTGCTGCGCGTAACTTCGATCTAATGGACGGCGATTTGGTCTACGCAACCGAAAGCCCTGTTAATGCGGCCCGAAGCATTTTGGGTCTGATCGGCACGGCATTGGGCGTATCGAACAGCCTATAACGTCCAATCATCGTCTTTGACCTGAGTGTCTGAAATTAAAATGGTCCCGCATTGCGGGGCCGTTTCTGGCTCTGCAGTGTTCGTATCAATTAGCGTCATGTTTGAGTACCGTGAAATCGGAACCAACTCTTCGATTGTGAATAGGTCAGGAGTCAATTCGGCGTCGGATTGTATGTACAAAACCTCATCACCATAGCTGATGGATAGGCCGTGATCCGTGATGTCGAATGTCAGTTGATCAATATTCCGAATGATACCCCAGCCGCTGATGTCGATCCTGTCTACTCCGTGTTCATAGACCGTAATAGAGTCGGCCTTACCATCTGCGGCAAACACAAAAACATCCGCGCCTAATCCACCCGTTAGGTTATCAACACCAGCATCATCAAAAAGAATGTCGTCGCCAATAGATCCGGTAAGGTCATCATCCGCCTTCGTTCCGGCAACTTGATCTCCATTGATTGTATAGGTGAATTTGGCAATTCCCCCTTCGGTCGCAGAGGCGGCGTAAATCGTGACCGTGTCGTCAGTCGCCTGAATTTCTAAATCAGCGACATCAGCAATAGACAGTTCGACGGTATCAACGATCTGCGCGACTGGTTCTAACTGTCCATTGGGTAGTAACGTAAACAAAGTGATCCCGTCATCCGCACCACCAGCGGCCACCCATATCCGTCCGTCGGATTGGACTACGGCCAGCGCCGTGATGCCGGCAAACCGGGTGCCTAATCCATCGATAACATGGTCGACGGATTGCAGCGTTCCGCCGGTTTGCATTTGCAATACCGTGATGGAATTGCTTTGCGCACCAGCGACCAAAACAAAAGTATCTGTGGCGGTGCTGATCGTTTCAACGTCCGTCGGGGCACTGGTCCACAAACCATTATCAGCGTTATATGATCCGACTTCGTTTAAGAAACCGTTCCATCCGATATACCAGACTGACAAACCGTTGCCTTCTAGCGCGGTCGTCAACAAATAGTCCGCGCCATCGTAGGTGGCCGTCGTCACGGCTGTGATGTTCTGGGTAAAGGTGCGGGTTTGGTCTGCATATGTGCGGCTAAGGGTCAGTTCTGCGTCTGTGGTTAAACGCAATCGTCCTAGGCCTTCGCCTGTATAGAACCCGCTATAGACACCAATTTGCCCGTTGGGTAAAACAGTTGCCGTTGCCACAGATATGTCATCAGACCAATCGAATTGACCAAGGTTCACGATCTGCCCGAAATAGCCATCGGTCACGGATATGACCTGGATATCCCCACTGACGCCGCCGCCTGTTAAGATTGCGGGGCCAGTGGACAATTGGAGATACACCAAATTGGGATCAATCCCTGCCAAATCAACATGGGTGAGCGCGTAAGTGTCGATAATCGTGAGCGTTTCGTCGTAGCTGTCGATTTGCCCGCCATAGCGGGTTGTTGCGACCAGGTATCCATCAACCAAAATTAAATCAGTATAGGCTGTCGATGCAATTTGCCCTGCAAAAACAAGGTCCATTTTGTGCCCCCTTCGGCAGTCGAATAAGGGCAGGTTGGTGCGAGGCTGTTGGGATAGCGGGGCTAAAAAAAGGCGCGAAAGCGTCTATTGGATTTGTTTTGGTTCAATGTTGTTTCAATTGATCCGGTCGTGCGATTTTCGCAGTAACATCAGGCCAATGACCAACATGACTAAACCTGTGCCAAATCCGTAAAAATACGACACGAAATCAGGGTGATAGCTTTGGTAAAATCCGCGGCGGAAAATGGAAACGGCGTGTATAATTGGGTTCCACCACAGCCAGAATTGCAGCGGTTCGGCCAAATTTTCAAACGTGTAAAATACACCCGATCCGAAAAATATGGGACGCGCCGCAATGGCCCAGATGCGGGACCAGAATGCAAAACGGCCCGTCAGGTAACAGTTGATAGTGCCTACACCGATTCCGATCAAAGCAACCATCGTTGTGCCAATGAAAATCGACGCAGGGTCGATCCAGATTGGCAGCGGATCAAATAGCAGGATGGCGCACAGCACGATTGTAGATACTACAATGCCCGTTCCCCAATGCAGGATGGTGCGTGCGATCATTGTATCGATCCACAATACCGCTGGATAAGCGATTAGTGGCCGAAAATAGCGCAGAGCGTTCATTAGTTTGCCGGAAAGTTCGCTGTAAATATGCAGCGGCAAGAATCCCGTTGCATAAAAAAGCATGAAATTCGTACCCAACGGCGGTGCGTGAAATACCAGCCCAAAACCCACTGCCATGACTACGATAAAACCCAGTGGTTCTAGTATTGCCCAAAGGTATCCACCGGGTGTGCGCCCGTAAATTGCTGACATTTCGTGCAAAATTATTGCGCCGATAGAGCGGGCTGACCGAACGGTCACAGCGTCGGTGTGCGGATAAACGATGGCCATGGCCCACCGTACCAGTTTGTTTTGCTCAGTCCAAACCAAACGTGATGGGCTCATTTTATCCTGAAAAGTAGGGGTTCCGTTACCTTTTCCTAAACTCCTAAATGCGTCATCTTTTATTTACGAAACGTTATGCTTTTGTCTGTCCGACCACATGCTACACAGGGTTGTGCACGTTTTGGACGTCAGTGCATCCAGACTTAAGGCCCAAAACTAATTTATTTATCATAGGTAATTTTTAGCGTGATGTTGGATTGGGAACTGCGATACGTGCAGGGCGGCGTAGACGCGTCGGCTGATATAAATCGACTGTTAGATCTGATGAAAGACACATTGGGTGCGACACGGATCGGTATAGCGAATGCAGCTCCGTCGGCGTTCACAAGGCTGAAACATTCCGCTTTGCCGCCGCGGCCTGCTGGTAAATTGGTGCGGCTCTATATGGCTAATCGACCATCCGAATTATCAGCTGCGATTGCGGATCCCGATTTCGACAAACCAGCCAAATATCGGATCGCGTGGATTTTCGAAAGCTTTTGGTCGGATGAAATACCAAAAATAAGTCTGTCAGCTTTTGATCTGATCATTCTTACGCAGTCCTGCGATGTCCCGTTATATCGCGAAGCCGGCGCGCGCGATATTCTGGTGTTACCATGGGGGTCAGATGTATTGCGGCTGGGTGCAGGCAGTAGTCATAGGCCGGTTGATGCTATCTGTCTGGGAGATCAGCCCAAGAATTTATTGCCAGAAGAAGAGTTCAAAAAAGAGGCGGAGGAGCTGGGTGTTCGTTATTCCAATGCGCCCGCTGCTGATCTAACGGTTCCACAGTATTTTGGGGCTTTGTCAGGCGCGAAATATGTAACGCTATTTTCAAACCTTGTGTCGCAACGGGGCGGCGGGCACCCGACGAAGGAATATTTCACGGGCCTGTGGGCAAATGCGCTTGCGTCAGGTGCCTCCGTTATAGGTATTGCCCCACACAGTGATCGTTCGTTTTCCGATATGCTATGGGATGGCGCGTTGATCGATGTCGGGTCGCCAGAACGTGGCAAATTCCAATCGGAATTGCGCAGGGCTGTCGCGAATTGGAGCAAAGATCAGCCGCGCCGTAATTATCTACGGTCGCTCGAACGTTTGGATTGGCGCTGGCGGATCAAAACCCTTTGTGAACATTTGGCAACCGATACGGATGCTCTGAAATCGCAGTTAGATGAGATTCAGGAATTCATCAGCGGAAACGTCACGATTAAATAGGATCGCTGCGATATTTAAGGTTTAACCGCCAGTCAAATCCTGCGCGATCATCAACGCGTTTTTATCTAGATCATATAGCGTTGCTGTTTTCACCATTCCTTCGACCACATCGGTTGGGCCATCAAACTGTACCCCAGCGGACTCAAGGACGGCGCGCGATGAATCTAAATCAGAGACGCCGAAAACGGGAACGCAATTTCCCGGCGCGGGTTCGGTGTGTTCGCCTAGTCCTAAAGTCACCCCTTTGGTGTTTGTTTGGATTTCTGACCAACCGGCTTCGTCAGCGTGAAAAAGCGTTTCAAAGCCAAACATCTGTTCATACCAACTGGCGCTGGCGTGTCGATCTGTGACGGAAAGGGCGATGGTGATAGTGTCGTTTACAGAAACAAGAGACATGGGTTTACCTGAGATAACAAAATATACTAACTATACTTTATGGACATAAGCCTTGTTGTCAATATCACTGCCAAAGCGTGGGCCTTGCCGATCCTATGGAACCTTGATGCCGGGGTGCCAGGGCGGCAGGCACCCCTGTTGGCTGCAACGGGCGCTAGCCGTACTGCCTTTGGTCATAGTTTGAACCATCTGATCCAGTTAGAAATTATCGAACGAAATCCCGGCTACGGTCACCCGCTACGGCCAGAATTCCGTCTGACAAAGCTGGGCGAAACCGCGGCAAGTTTGGCTAGTCGCATTCGCGCGGCCACTGGTGACGAGGAAAACCGATTATTGCGCCGCGCGTGGACGGTTCCGATTTTATCCCAGTTGGCGGAGCCGAATAGCTTTGGTGCGTTTAAACGGCAGTTGCCAATGATCACTGATCGTGCGTTGTCTCAGTCACTAAAATTGTTGGAAACGCATGACTGGGTCGTCAGGGATGTTGATGTAGCGGCGCGCCCTCCGAAACCTATTTACCACGCCATTAATGAGGGCGCATTGATAAGTCAGGCCGCATCTTATGCGTTAAATACGGTCCCCTAATTTTTGTAAAAGGTTCAGGCAGCTTTGTAGTTGATCGATTGCCAGAAATTCATTTGCTTTGTGAGCTTGAGCGATACTACCCGGGCCGCAGACAACCACATCCATTCCTAATTCCTGAAAGATTCCAGCCTCTGTTCCAAAAGGAACAAGGTGGGCAGTATTCGCGCCTGTAAGTTCAAACAGGATACGTTTGGCTGCATTTTCGTCGACCGGTATTAGGCCGGCGACTTCGCCTATAATTTCAGTGGTGATCGCGGCGTAGGGGTACACGCGCTGCATGTCTGGCAATAGTGTATCACGGCAATATTGGTCGATGGCCTGTTTTACAAATTTGGCATCCGTATTCTGAACAGGGCGCATTTCCCAATCTACCTTGGCGCGGGGTGGTATGACGTTGTGAACGCTGCCGCCGTTGACGGCACCCACGTTGATCGTTGTCCACGGTGGATCAAACGGGCTGCCAACTGGGGCCATGTGTTTTAGGTTTTCGCGTAACTCCAATAACCGCGACACATAGCGGACCGCGTATTCGACGGCATTTACGCCTAAATCGGGCGACGAACCGTGCCCCTCTAGCCCGCTGAAATGGGCGGTATATTCGTAACAACCTTTGTGACCTTCGACGACCTGCATCATCGTCGGTTCACCGATCAACGCCATCGCGGGCCGAATACCGCGTTGGCGCAAGGTTTCGGCCAAATGCCCTGCACCCACGCAACCGGTTTCTTCATCGTAGGTATAGGCAAAATGAATAGGCTTTGGTCGCGCCATTTGTGCATATTTAGGGGCTATTGCCAAAGTCGCGGCAATGAAACCTTTCATATCGCAGGTGCCGCGACCGTATAGGCGACCGTCCATTTCGGTCATTTGAAACGGATCGGTCGCCCATTTTTGGTCGGTTACGGGAACAACATCACTATGACCGGACAACACCATGCCGCCGTCGGTTTCGGGGCCCAAAGTGGCAAACAAGTTCGCCTTTTGCCCGCTGTCGTCGCGATAAATGTCAACCATCGCCCCGCAGGATTTCAGGTGATCAGCCATATAGGTGATCATGTCCAAATTGCTGTCCGCCGAAATCGTTGGAAATGCAATTAGGTCGGCCAGAATGCGTTTGGTTTCGGTCAGCATAGCCTATGGTTTCACGAAAAGTTGGCGTTCAACGTTGCACAACGGTTCTGCTGCACCGTTTTCACGGATCAAAATTGTTTCCGTCGTTTCCAAACCCCAGCTGTCCATCCAAAGAGCAGGCATAAAATGGAACGTCATTCCAGCTTGCAATACGGTCGTGTCTTCGCTGCGGATTGATGCAGTACGTTCGCCCCAATCGGGCGGATAGCTTAGCCCGATGGGATAACCCATGCGGCCGGATCGTTCGATCCCATAGCGTTTCAAAACGCCCATAAAGGCATTGGCGATGTCAGCGGTCAAATTTCCAGCACGCGCGGCGTTTAATCCTGCTTCGATACCTTCTAATTGAGCCTCTTCGGCACGGCGCATGTCATCGGTTGGCGTTCCCAAAAATACGGTGCGCGATAGCGGTGCGTGGTAGCGGCGATAGCAGCCCGACAATTCAAAAAATGTCGCTTCGCCCGTGTTCATCGGCGCGCCATTCCACGTTAGATGAGCGGCAGTGGCGTCTAACCCCGATGGGGTCAGTGGCACGATTGCGGGGTAGTCGCCCCAATCGTCATCGACGCCAGTAATGCCCGCGTGGAATAGATCGGCGACCAAATCATTTTTGCGAACGCCCGGTTCGGCGCGTTCTATTGCTGTCTTGACGACTTTGTCCGTAATCCGCGCGGCTTTGCGAATGAAACCAATTTCTTCGTTTGATTTTACCAATCGTTGCCAGTTCACAATCGCTGTTGCATCGAAAAATCGTGCGTTTGGCAGTTCCGCAGTCAAAACGGCGTGCGCTTTGGCGGAGTAGTAATAGTTCTCCATTTCGACGCCGATTTTGGCTGTTTCCAATCCGCGAGATTTGAACAACTGCGCTAAGTCCTGCATCGGGTGGAATTCGGTCGATTGGACGAAATGATCGCCATAACTAACAATGTGATCATGGGACATCCAGCACGTTCGCCGACCGCCCATCATGTCCATATATCGGCCCCACCAGATCGGATCGGCGTCCAAAGTCACCAATACGCCCTGATGAACGTAAAAAGACCACCCGTCATAGCCCGTGAGCCATGCTTGGTTAGAGGGGTCGGTGACAAATATTGCGTCCAATCCTGCATCACTGATTGCCTTGCGAGTCAGGGCCAAACGGCGATTGTATTCTGCTGTGCTAAAGGGGGTGTTGGATTGGATCATTCAGGTATTCCGATTTTGGCAGATCCCGCGCATTGCGGGAAAAAATGGCGCGCTTTGCATGCCACGTTTCGCTCGGCCGCAGCGCGCAATGCCTTTATTGCCAAGATACCCAATCGTAATCACAATCGACCGCGTTCGATCAATTGCAATTTCGCATAGGCTTTGGATTGACCTGATTTTTCAAGAATGCGCTGGTTTTCTAGGCAGGCGACGGATCCGTTTCGGGTTTGGTCGGAGCGTTGTTAATCAGGCTCACCACATCCGCAGCTACTGATAGAATGTTAGCCCGCGGAGGAACGGCGACATAGACGGGTTCCCATTCTGGGTCGAATTTGTCCTTGAACGTACGCAAGCCAGCAAAGTTATAAAACTGACGCCCGTGTTGATAGACCAATGCGCCCAATCGGGTCGACAAACTGGAACCGCGCCGCGCCTCGAGTCCCGATAACGGGGCATTCCCAAGCGAGAATTCTGCGTAGCCTTGCTCAGAAAAATGTAACAGCAGTGATGTAAACAGGAACTCCATCATCCCGCTTGGCGCATCATCGACATGGCGCATTAGGTCGACATTCACGCTTTGGTTTTGATCGGTGACCCACAGTGTTGCAAAGGCAACGATGCGGTCATCATGGCGGATCAACGCAATGGGTGCGCGAGAGATGACATCAGTATCAAACGCGCCGACAGAAAATCCTTTTTCGCCGCCAGATTTCGTTTTCAGCCACGCGTTAGAAATTTCGCGCAGATGTGGCAGTAAATCATCAGCGTAAGGTGGGGAAATTACTTCAAACGATAGACCGTCGCGCAGGGCACGATTGTACGTTGTGCGCAGTCGTTTACGTGATGGCCCATTAAGAGAGAATTGGGGCAAAGGAACGACCGCTTCTTCGCCCATTTTGACCAAAGCCAATCCCATTTCCAACCACAATGGGATCATGGATGTCCCAATAGAATAAAAAACGGGTCGGGCGTTTGCGGCGTAAGCGGCATCATGAAAAGCCCACGCAAGCTCGGCCAATTCAGATTTTTTGCCAAAGGGTTCGTGCAAGGCGATCCAGCTTCGGCCTTTGATCCGGTACATCAGAAAACTGTCGCCGCTTTCTGAAAACATCAGGCATTTATCGCCTGTTAGTGCGATATTGGCCTTTGCATCCGGCTGAGCCATTGCGATGGAACGCGCTTTTTCCAATTCAGCGCAGGTTGGCAACGCGTGGGTCATTTTGCCTGGTCGCAAGGCAAATACCAATAGTGACAGGATCAGAACAACCATTCCCACTAATCCGGCGCGTAGTGACCGTGGTGCAGTTTGGTCCGTAGCGAATTTCCACCATAGTTCATGGTCATAAGGGACGGCTTTGTGCGCGAAAAACAGAACTGATACGGCAGTAATGGCAATGCCGCCGATCAACAGTGTCCAACGCAGGCTAAATGCGTTCCGTGTCAGTCGTGTTGTCCGGAAAAATTCGCGTTTTGTCGGCCATAGGATAGCAAGCGCGATGCCCAAAAACAGCGCGCGCGGTGCATCCAATCCGTTCGCCAATGATGCGACGATGCCCGCGGCTAATGTAATAATCGCAAGCCACCATGCCCCTTGAACGCGGCGTAGCAAACCATGGGCAATGACCAACATCATCGCGCCCAATATGCTGGCCATAAGCGCGCCGCCTTCGATCACGGCGAGTGGTGTGAGCATGTTCAAATGTTCTGTGATTTCTGATGTCGGCGGGATCAAACTGGACATCATCAAAAACAGGCCCGACACTAACATCATCACGGCCATCGCCAGCGGGATCAACGCGCTAACGGATCGCGTTAACGGTGACAAGACAGTCATCATCGGGGTTAGGACCCGCCCAGATGCAGCGCGCGCCTCTGTCAGAGCGATCAAAATCAACGCTATTCCGAACGGCAGAAGGAAATAAATGGCGCGAAACAGCAATAAACCTGTCGCGGCCTGTTGCACTGAAACTGACGATGGCAAAGCCGCTATAATAACGGTTTCCAACACGCCGACACCGCCCGGAACATGACTGATCACCCCAGCCATAAGTGCCGCCGCAAAGACCGCTAAAAATGTAGCAAAGCTAAGGTCATTAGGCGGCAGCAATAAATAGAGCGTAACCGCTGCGAGCAGCACATCGACAAAGGTAAAGCCAAATTGCGCCAAAAGCAGTTTAGGTGATGGCGCCTGAAGCCGTACCCCGCGCAACGACACCGACGCACCTGTCGCGCTAAGCCAGAACAGAACTCCGCTCGAAATAATCACAATAACGACCGAGCTCCAGCGAATGATTTCGGGCGAAAGGTCAACCATATGGTTTAGTGCATAGGGATTATAAATCAGCGCCGCAAAACCAATGATTGTCGTCCCAAACCCAAAGGCAATTGATGCAAACGCAGCAACACCGGCAATATCCTGAGCGGAAAGCCCAAGTGCGGAGTAAATGCGATAGCGAACTGCGCCACCTGTGATCGGTCCGGCACCGATTGTGTTGCTCATCGCATAGCCCAGAAAGCTGCCTAGCGAGATGACAGGCATGGGCAGTGGTTTGTCGATATAACGTAGCGCCGACCAGTCATATCCGATCAAGGCGGCGTAACTGCCGCCGGTCGCCAAAATGGCCAAAGTAAGGATGTACCAAGGTGTTTGCCGCGCTTCGGTCAGGACGTGACGTAGGTCCACCGTTGCTAACTGATGATACAAAACCCACGCACCAATAGAGAACAGGGCCGCCGTCACGATCCATGGCATCAGCGGTTTGACCCGCCGCCATATGCTGGCCGCTTTATTGGCGTTGGCGCTCAAATTCCCCTCCGTCAAAACGGATCCCCTGTGGCTTGGTCTGGTGGTATAGCTATCAGATAGTGGGGAATAGGTTAAAATCTAAACTACGCCAATAGCGACGTTGTGCTAATCAGCCAGTTCGGTGCGCGCATTGGTTTCGTCCTCTGATATCCAATCAAAGATCAATGATTTGGCCCGATCGCAGGCGTGGCTTAGCGCATTGCCTTGGGCCAAACCACATGCAATCGCAGTGGCAAGAGCGCAGCCCGTACCGCGCATGTCTTTGTTCAAACGTTGGGACGAAAAGGCCTGTATCGTTGTTCCCTGAAACAGATAGTCGGTTGAAGCAACGCCTGTTGCGTGACCGCCTTTGATCAACACGGCCTTTGCGCCATTGGCCTGCAAAATTTCCGCCTGCTTACGGATGTTGGGTGGGCTCATTGCAACGGGTAGATGTGTCATCGCTGCCGCTTCGAACAGGTTGGGCGTGATGATATCTGCCTTTGATAACAGAGACGGGGGAAATGGTCCCGACATGAGGTCACGTCCCGAGGTGGATTTTAGGACTGGGTCAATCACGATGGGGCAACTAGCGGCGCCAATAGCATCCGCAACTGTTTCAGCGATTTCTGGGGTGCCTAGCATTCCTATTTTTATGGCAGCGGGCGTTTCGCTGGCTAAAGCAGCAGTGATTTGATCCACGATGAAATTTGCCGTCATCATTTGTACGGATTTCACCAGCTGATGTGATTGCGCTGTCACGGCAGTCACAATCGGCATAGTGCCAAGGCCAAAATGCTGGGCTATAAACGCGTCGCGGGTCAACCCAGCGCCACCGCTGCTGTCGGTTCCGCCGATGGTCATTATCATATTCATTGGCAGGCCGTTGCCGCCATTAGGGCCAAGTTGTCATAGCCATTTTCGGCCAATTTTTCAGCCGCACGCCATGACCTTAGTCCTGTTCGGCAGCATAATATGATGCGTTTATCTGTGGGTAGCGGCGTAGATAATAGGTCATCTATGGCGCACCGCTGCGCATTCGGATGGAGCAGGTCAGCATCAGCGCGTAATTCGATGACATGATCGTCAGGTGTCACCATACCTAATGACAGGAATGGCAGAGCCGTTTCTGGCTCTTCGCTTGTAATGAAATCAAACGATCCAAAAGTCATATCAGCAAGGTTCGCAGTAACCATTTTGCCTAAAGGCGATGGATCGGCCCCCAACAAAACGCGCAAGGCAAACTGCGCTTGCAGCGCACCAATTGTGCCTACGGCGGGGCCCATTACACCTGCCGTTGCACAAGTCGCGCTAGACTGCGGCAAGTCAGGAAAAACAGCCCGCAGAGAAGGGGCAGCGCCACAAAATCCGCCAACGTATCCGTTTTGGTCCAAGGCGCTTGCGCTAATAAGCGGGATTTTCTGCCGAAAGCATTCCTCCGACAGTATGTAGGACACGGCAAAGTTATCTGCGCAATCAACCACGATATCAGCACCGATCATGAACTCTGAGGCATTACCGGCACCGATTTGTTGGGTGACTGGTTCGGCAGTGACATCGGGATTTAGCGCCGTCGCCAGTTCGCAAGCGACGACCGCTTTGAATTTGCCAACGTCGTCTGTTTTGTAGATTGGCTGGCGATGCAGGTTGGTTTCTTCGATGCGGTCTGGGTCTGCGATGAGAATATGCCCGACCCCCGCGCCGGCCAGATATTGTATGACGGGGCATCCCAATCCGCCTGCGCCAATTATCAAAGCGCGGGATGACTGCAATTTTTGCTGACCATTCGCCCCAAAGTCAGGTAGGATCATTTGGCGGTTATAACGGTTCATCAGCCACACACCTTCAGCCATTCGCGTGTCCGTTCCGCGGGGTTTTTGGCGGTTTGAATATCTGTGACGACAGCGACGCTATCAGCGCCTGCCTGCAGGACTTTGGCACCTCGTTCGGGGGTTAGACCACCTATCGCGACTAGTGGTGTTTGTCCGATTTGGGTTTTCCATTCTGCGACGCGGTTCAGGCCTTGAGGAGCCCATTTCATCTTTTTCAGGGATGTTTCATAGATTGGCCCCAGCGCGATATAGGCAGGATCGAACGACATCGCGCGATCCAATTCAGTTTGGTCATGAGTGGACAAGCCAAACTGGATGCCAGCCGCCCGCAAGGCGTTGAAATCCGCAGTTTCCATGTCCTCTTGGCCTAAATGGACAAAATCGCAGCCCAATTCGATTGCCAATCCCCAATGGTCATTCACGACCAATTGAGCCGTATGTTTTTCACATATCGCTTTGGCGACTGTGATCTGACGACGGATGTCGGACTCGGATGCGTTTTTGATCCGTAGTTGGACCAATTTCACGCCCAATGGGACCAGCTGAACCAATGGCTCGACGCTACTGGTTATGAGGTAAAAACGTTGCATTAAACCAGCTCTGCCAATCCTAGGACGGGGGTGGATGGCACGGCAACATCGCGTCGTTCCATCGGTCCTGCTTGATATCCCGTCCGACCAGCGCGCACTGCCATCGCCATTGCTCGGGCCATTTGAACTGGGTCACCTGCCTTGGCGACGGCGGTGTTTAACAAAACGGCGTCCATGCCAATTTCCATCGCGGCAGCGGCATCTGACGGACGACCGATCCCTGCATCAACGATCAGCGGAATATCAGGGAAATGCGCACGCATGGCCCGCAACGCATCGGGGTTGCGTAGACCTTGACCCGATCCAATTGGCGCGCCCCAAGGCATCAATACCTTGCAGCCTGCTTCGATCAGTTTTTCGCCAACTACCAGATCGTCGGTCATGTAGGGAAAAACCTTGAACCCGTCTGCGGATAAAACGCGCGCTGCATGGACCAGCTCAAATACATCCGGCTGCAAATTGTCTGCGTGGCCGATGACTTCTAATTTAATCCAATCGGTTTCAAAAATATCGCGGGCCATTTGGGCAGTTGTGATCGCCTCTCTGGCGGTGTGACACCCAGCTGTGTTGGGTAGAATTTTTGCCCCCGTTTGACGGATGACGTCCCAAAATCCCGCGCCCGTACCTTGGGCTGTTTCACGGCGTAAACTGACAGTCACAATTTCACAACCTGCGGCCTTGATCGCGTTTTGCAGCACTTTGGGCGAAGGATATTGCGCTGTACCTAATAGCAATGGGGTGGCTATGTCTGTTTCATATATACGCATTTTATCCACCCTGCATTGGGGCAACGATTTCGATTTGATCGCCAGAATTGATAGGCGTCTCTGCGCGCGATTTTTTGGGCACAAATTGACCGTTTACAGCGGTTGCGATTGCCGGACTGTCAAAGCCAACTTCCGTTAAGATGTCGGACAATGTGTGCGATCTGACGTCAAACGGTTTGGAATTGACGATGATTTTCATGACTACCCTGCTTCGAAAAATGATGAACGACCTGCGCCGCCATTGCTGGCGCAAGTAAAAAGCCATGTCGATAAAATCCGTTTAGATGGGCCACGCCATTCGACTGGACGAGCCGTGGAAGATTATCAGGAAATGCTGGCCGCAGGCCGCTACCCGTTTCGATCACGGTTGCTTCGGCAAAGCTGGGATGAATGGCGAAGGCTGCGCTAAGGACTTCCGACAACGACCGCACCGAAATAGGGCGGGCCGAAGAGTTTTCGATCATTGTCGCGCCGATCATATAGACACCATCACCCCGTGGCACGAGGTACAGTGGGATACGCGGATGCAATAGTCGAATAGTCCGGGTAAGATTCAAATCTGGGCAATGCAAAATGGCCATTTCCCCGCGCACCATTCGCAAATCTGGCAGGTCCGATGCGGGCCCAGTACAATCTAGATCGACCCGTTTCGGTGCTGGGGTCCCGCATAGGATTTCAACGCCTGCTTTGGTTGCTTCGGTTGCCAGATCACGCAATGCTGTTCGCGGATTTAGATGTGCCTCTGTTTCGAAAAACAGACCATTGGCAAACCGATTGCCCAGTGCGGGCTCTAACGCTGCAATTTCGTCTGCGTGTACCCATTCATAGTTTCTCGTGCGTTTGGAAAATCGGACCAATTCGGATTGATCGCGGGGCGGGGCGACCACCAAGGTGCCCATCCGCGTTACGGGCGTTATCTGTTCCCACCAATCCGCAGCACCATTCGCTAGTTCTACAACGGTTTGATCGGCGCTTTCGCGTTCGCACCATGGGGCAAGCATTCCGCCTGCATAGCGCGAAACGCTGTCTGATCCGATGTTTTCACTGGCCTCGTAAACCCGAACGATGTGGCCTGCGCGCGCTAGTTCCAGCGCAGACGAAAGTCCGGCCAAACCTGCACCTGCAATGGTGATCATTCTGCGTCCTCGGTCACTGGCATGTACAAATCACCGCCGTTGCGGAATTTGGCCGCCATCGCTTCCATGCCCTCTTTTTGGGCCTCGGCGCGGATATCATGTGAAATGCGCATCGAACAGAATTTGGGTCCGCACATTGAACAGAAATGCGCGACCTTATGTGCTTCTTTCGGTAGGGTTTGATCGTGGAAATCGCGGGCGGTATCGGGGTCGAGCGATAGGTTGAACTGATCTTCCCAGCGGAATTCAAATCGAGCACGTGATAATGCGTCGTCGCGGCGCTGTGCCCCCGGCAAACCTTTGGCCAGATCCGCCGCATGAGCTGCAATTTTATAAGTAATTACGCCCGTTTTTACGTCGTCCCGATCCGGCAGGCCCAAATGTTCCTTTGGTGTGACGTAGCACAACATGGCGCAGCCAAACCAACCAATCATCGCGGCGCCAATACCGCTGGTGATGTGATCGTAACCAGGCGCGATATCAGTGGTGAGTGGCCCCAATGTGTAGAATGGCGCCTCGTGACAGCATTCCAGCTGTTTATCCATGTTTTCTTTAATCTTGTGCATGGCGACATGGCCGGGGCCTTCGATCATGACTTGGCAATCTTTGGCCCATGCGATTTTGGTCAGTTCGCCCAAAGTTTCCAATTCCGCAAATTGGGCCTGATCGTTCGCATCGGCGATCGATCCAGGACGCAATCCATCCCCTAGGCTGAAAGCCACGTCATATTGTCGGCAGATGTCACAGATTTCTTCGAAATGTTCGTACAGAAAGCTTTCGCGGTGGTGGTGCAAACACCATTTGGCCATGATCGACCCGCCGCGAGATACGATGCCTGTTACGCGTTCTGCCGTCATAGGCACCATGTGCAAACGGACACCTGCATGGATCGTGAAATAATCGACGCCCTGTTCGGCTTGTTCAATCAATGTGTCGCGGAAAATGTCCCAAGTCAGATCTTCGGCAATGCCATTCACCTTTTCCAGCGCTTGATAAATCGGCACGGTTCCAATCGGAACGGGGCTATTGCGGATGATCCATTCGCGTGTGTTGTGGATGTTGCGGCCGGTGGACAGGTCCATCACGGTATCTGCGCCCCAACGGATCGCCCAAACCAGCTTGTCGACTTCTTCGGCCATCGAAGAGGTCACCGCAGAAGTGCCCATATTGGCATTGATTTTTACAAGGAAATTACGCCCGATGATCATTGGTTCGGACTCGGGGTGATTAATATTGTTGGGAATAATCGCGCGACCAGCAGCGATTTCCGACCGGACAAATTCGGCGGTGACGTAGTCGGGAATATTCGCGCCAAAATCATTGCCGTCGCGATGGCAGGGCGCTTTTTCACGTAATTGATTTTCGCGAATTGCGACGAACTCCATTTCGGGCGTGATGATGCCTGCACGCGCATAGGCGAGTTGTGTTGGCGATTGTCCCGGTTTTGCCCGCAAGGGACGCGTCTTGATTGGAAATTCAGGTGTTAGCCGATCGCCATCGACAAACCCATTATCGGCGGCGGTAACAATGCGCCCTTCGTATTCTTCGACGTCGCCGCGGGCCATTATCCAATCAGTGCGCAATTTTTTCAGACCCTGAGTGATGTCTGTCAGGATGTTAGGGTCTGTATAAGGGCCTGAACTGTCATAAACGGGTAGGGGCGGTTCACCTGCGGTGGGGTGCATGGAAATTTCCCGCATCGGTACGTTCAGATCGCTAAAGATGTCACCTTTGACATAGATTTTGCGCGATCCGGGCAATGCGCCCGTGGTGATTTTGGGATTGGGTACATTCATTTTGGCGCTCCTCAAGCTCGAGTCTTAAAAAGACACCAGATGCAAAAGGAGAGGAGGCGAAGGCGCAAAACGCCCTCTGTTTCGGGTGAAAATACCAATGGCGATATGCCACCCTTAGCTTCCTACGCCAGTGTCAACTGGGTCAGGTTCAAAGGGTCGCGTCACCGGGCAAATGCCCACTCAGCCTCTCAGTCCCCTAGGCGGGACTCCCCTGCGTGGGTATTTGTTAGCAATGGGTTCGCGTATTTGTAAATAGATATTTTGTTTTTTCCACTTTGGGCTGATTAATCACTTAACTATATGTTTTTGGATATAAATGTCGCGGCCCCTAGGGGCCAACGACTTAGCTTTGGGTCAAAAAATCTTTTATCCGTTGCGCGATATCGGCGTGAATTTCCGCGCGTGACCGGCTGCCTGCGTCATCGCAGAGCGGGTCCGGTTCGCCTTCTTTTGCCAAAATATCGGCGCCCCGATCTGTGCACTCAGCCAGAAAACTAAAATGCGTCGCATCCGGAACAAAGCTGTGTTCGGCATTGGGGATCAACTCTGCTGCGGGCAAAGCGTAAACGCCGATTGGAACGGTGTCTTTTTCGCCCAAATTTAGAACCATCATGGAAATGTCGATGTTTTCCAAACTTTCAGGTGTGATCGTTTCGATAATACCTGGATCAATCGCGATGGTGCTCTTTATGCGTGGATCTTTCAATGATTGCGCGGCTGGCGACAAATCATAGGCATGCAAATCAACTCCGTACCGTGCGAGAAACGCACAATCTGACATGCCGTGATCACTTTCATCGCAGTAGCTTTGGAGTTTGTCAGGATCAACTTGGGCACCAGATAATGCCAATGCTGTATACCCGCCCGCCGAAAAACCGATCATGGAAATGTCAGATGTATCCATATACCCATAAACCTCTGGGTTTGCGGTGATTTCATCGATAACTGCGGTGATGTCAGCGGGTCTTTCCCAAACACGAACCGCAGCTTCGGCAGAAGCGTTACCGGATGTTGTGCCGGGGTGGTTCGGGATGACAACAACGTAGCCTGCGCTGGCTAATTCGGATGCGATCCAGCCAAACTGTCCTGCGTTACCGCCTGCGCCGTGCGACAGGATAACCAGCGGAAATTGACCGGCTTGTCGGGGCGCTTTGCTACCCGCAGGCGTTCCGTAGAATACACCGTTTCCGCCAACAGTAACGGCGCGACCGCCCGATTGAGCAGGATACCAAATCGCGAATTTTACATCTTCGCCGCGGGCAGGCGCATAGGCCGAACCAAAGTCTATACCGATATTGCCGTCATATCCTGGACGCGTCAGTTCATAACCCGCCCAGCTGATAGAGCCGAAAACTGTAGTCGCCGCTGCGATTTTTATCAGAGTGATGAATTTTGGCATTCGTCCGATCCTTTCTTGATCATGGCATGCCATTTTGATGCCTGCGGACGGCGCGGTGTTCGTCCTAAAACGCGATTTAGGTCGTCCTAGAACGTGTTCTGGTTCATGCTAGCGGCGTATTTGTTTAGGCCTTTACGATGATTTCCGTTCCCTTGCCGCTGTTTGCAACCTTTGTTTTGGTATTTGTTTTCGTGCGCTTTGTGACCGCGCGAGACATGGCAATGTTGGCCCACCGATTGTTTGCTTTGCTGATAGCGTCGTACTGTTTGCAATCATTTTTGTTGGTTTTGCGTTGGGGGTATGAACAGTCGGCGGTTGCTTTACCGATTGCTATAATCGCGCCTGTTTTGCCGATGTTGGCCTATTTGGCATTTGCCACGCTTATGAACGGAACCAAACGGTCGATTACTTTGTCGATTGTAGTCCTTGCTCTGACATGGACGTCATTTGTGGTCGTTCCCGAGATTTACGATCTAATCATCATAGCGACGTACTTGGGGTATGGTGGTCTATTGCTGTCCCGCGCGGCGCGCGGAGCTGATGTGTTGTCGTTTTCCCCGATTGTGAAAACGCAGGGTATTTTGTTTGCAATGCGACTGATTGGTGCGGGGCTGATTGCCTCTGCATTGACCGATGTTTTTATCATTGCCGACTTTATTCGAAACGGCGGGGATCATGTTGGATTGGTCATCACCTTTGTCCAAACGGGATTCATCTTGCTGATTGGCACCGCGTCTAGCGTTGCCAAATCCGCCCCAATTGATGATGACCCGTCCCCTACGTTGATCGACAGCACCGACGCGGATCAAGCGATCGTCAATCGGATTGAAACGATTTTCACAACCGAAGGTTTGCATAAATCCGAGGATTTAAGCTTGCGTAAATTGGCGCGTCGCCTTGGTATCCCAGACCGTCAGGTATCTAATGCAATCAATCGCGTCTGCGGCCTAAATGTATCTCAATTCGTGAATGATTTTAGGATCAAAGGGGCCTGTGAAATGTTGCGTCAAACCGATGCCAATATTTTAGAGGTCTCATTGGCGGCCGGCTTTGCGTCAAAATCGAATTTCAATCGCGAATTTCAGCGAGTGATGGGACAAACCCCGTCTGCGTGGCGTAAATCGAATGGCGGTAATTTGTAGACGACGACTGCCTGTCCTATGCCAGTTGGGGCTTCGTTTTTTGATTTACGGTTTGGTTGCAGCAGCTGTTCCCGAGTAGTCCGGCCGTAGCTTCAAGCACCGTATCTGCACGATTCTCCAACAGAACTTTTCGACAATTCTGTACCTTAAGAACACTACGTATTTTTCGGCAAAAATAGGCGTCATCTGACCGGTCTTTGGCCGCAAGCGAAAACCGCCCAATTGGTGTGTTTGATAGTTCGCAAGTTTAGATGGCAAAACAAATTGGACCAATTGGTAAGGTACTGAGTTTTGACACTTTTTGAAACAATTAGACCAAAGTGTAGGGGGGAATATCACTTTGGTTTACACCTTTTTTCAGACGGTGTTATGAGCAGAAAAAAGAGCAGAGCGAATCTACAAAAAAAAATCTGAGTAATACGGAAAAATCCAGAACAACAGGCAACCATACTTCATTCTTGTACGTAGTAGATCCAGCTCATCGTGGGACGCGATGATGCGTGGAATACGTTCGCCCATGATCGACGATGTTTTCGCTTTGGATTTCGAATTGTAGCAGATCGCTAACCAAGGACGGCAGCCGGCTACGTGCGGCATTAAGGGGACCAAAAGTGATGGACAGAAAGTTTAACCAGTTAGTTGGACTGGCGGGCGCTAAATTTAACTTTATCCAATATTTGGTGCTTCTTCTCTCACTGATAGCTATCCTCGCAATGCCTTCAGTTGTGTATGCGCAGCGTGTTTTGCTAAACGGCAGTTTCGAAGAAGGCGCGCCACCCTTGGATGGTTCGGGTAACTATGCGAACTCCTGTACTTCGCCTCGTGTTGTGCTGTCCGGGCCATGGGGTGCGTATGTCGTAGCTGATGATATTTTGGGTTGGGAAACCGGTGCGACATTTACGACTGACATTTGTTCACCCGGCACCAACGTCACTTATCCGGTCATCGAGTTTTCGAAAAAACCCGAGTTTGCGCCCTCTTCGCCGCAAGATGGTTCGCACTATATTGAATTGAACTCCTCAGATCGGTCTGGCGTGACGCAGTCGATCTGTGTTCAGCAGGGTGAAACGATCGGCTATTCGTTCTGGCACCGCTCAACACAGTCGACCGGCGATCCTGAAATCGTAGAAATGATCGTCGGCGGCCAAGTCATTGCAACGAGCGGCGATGCACCAGAAGGTTCTTGGCAAAATATAGCCGGTACGACCACTTACACAGGATCAACTGGTTTGACTACTTTCCAGTTTAGTGCTGTTTCTCCGGCTGTTGGCGCCGAAGGTAACCTGTTAGACAACATTTCGTTGACGCTGGTGCCCTATTTCAAGTTTGGAGCGGACAATTGGGCAGATAGCGAAACTGTCGGCAATCCTTCGGGTCCATCGATCATTGTCGATGGCACGGTGCCATCTGGTGGTATATCTGTTCCAATTGATATTAACGCAGCAAGCACCGCGACTGAGGGCGTGGACTTCACCTACACAAATACCATCTTTATTCCGGAAGGTGCGTACTCCAACACTGCATACCCAATTTCGTTCACAGTACTTCGTGATGACCTTGCTGAAGGCGATGAAACCATTGTGTTCGAGATCGGTGATTTGGGTACATCTGGTGAAATTGCCGATGCTACAACATGTTCGCCGGCCACTAACGCAGCGACCTTCACCATCCAAGACGCTCCCCCGCCCGTTGCGAACCCGGATACGCTGACAAGCGCGGTCTATGGCGCCGCGACGATCGCGCCTTTGGGCAATGACACGGATGCGGATGGCACGCTGGATGCGACTTCGGTTGTTCTGACGAATGCGCCAGCGGGTGCGACGCTTGCGGGTGACGGCAAAACGCTGACGGTTCCGAATGA
>NZ_MSPP01000005.1 GCF_002150005.2 Marivivens niveibacter | reverse complement strand
CTTTCGACAAAGCGGCTTTCGCCGTCGCCGTGGCCCGCAACGCCCCACAGGTTCGGACGGTAATCGATGTCCAGCGCAGTGCGCGCACCGAATTCACGCGCCAGTTTCAGCGCCTTGATCGTCGCCGCTTCGGTCTGTGGGTTCGACAGGTGGGTGCCCGTCGCAACAACCGACCGCGCGCGTTTGATGAACGCAGGGTCAATGTCGTCTTCGCACAGCGCCATGTCAGCGCAATTCTCGCGGTAGAAAATCAGCGGGAACTGTTCTTCATCGCGGATGCCCAAAATCACCAGCGCAGTCAGACGCTCTGGATCGGTGACAACGCCTTCGACGTTCACGCCTTCGCGGACCAGCTGTTCGCGGATGAAACGGCCCATGTGTTCGTCGCCAACACGGGTGATCAGCGCAGTCTGCAGACCCAAACGGGACGTACCGCACGCGATATTCGTCGGCGAGCCGCCAATATACTTCTCAAAGGACCCCATGTCCTCCAAACGCCCACCAATCTGGGAGCCATACAAATCAACCCCAGCTCGACCGATCGTAATTACGTCAATGTCTTTGGTCATGTTCTAAAAACCTGTGTTCTTGAGAAAGGCCCGCGAGGTGCTCAGGTCATCTAAAATAGAGCCCGTATTGCGCGGATCGCGTTCCTGTTCGATGGTGATGTATCCCCCGTATCCCTTTTTCGTCAGGAACGAACGGATGGCGGGGTAGTCGATATTGCCCTTGCCGATAGGGCACATGACGCCTGCAGCACAGGCATCGAAAAAACGGATGTGTTGCGACATGACTTGGTCATAAATAACGGGGTCTATGTCTTTGAAGTGGATATAATCAACGCGGTCCCAATACTGATCTAGCGTCGTTACGGGATCCATTCCTGAATACGCCATGTGGCCGGTATCAAGGCAAAGACCAGCGGTTTCAGCGTCGATTTCGGCAACCAGCCGTGCCAGTTCATCCGCGAATTCAATGTAGCCGCCAGCGTGTGGATGGATCGTCGCGCGAACGCCAAATTCGTCTTTTGCGATGGTCGCAATGGCACGAATATTGGTCATCATTTGCGCCCAATTAGCGTCAGACAAGCGAGGTGCGCGGTCGGAGTGACCCGCTGCAAAATCTCTTTCGTCGTGACCCCAATCCATCACGGTCAGATAGGGGGCATTATAGCGTTGGCCTTTGTGGCGCCGCGGTTTGTTCAGTTTTGTGATTAGCCCGCAAATTTCACGGGTCTGCCTAATCAAATTGTAATGATTGTCAGCAGAGACCAAATCATCAAAAATTGTACCAGCTACGATCGACAAGCGTCGTTTTTCCAGTGCAGCCGAAACGCGTTTGTCATCCAACGGCATGTAGCCATAGGGGCCCAACTCTAAACCGCCGAAACCGGCGGCCGCAGCTTCGTCCAACACCTTTTCCCAAGGGGGCAGGTGTGGATTGGTAACGTCATCGACGCCCCAACAGCACGGAGCACAAGTGACAGTGAGGGAGGAGGAGGGTGTCACTGGTCACTCCGACTGAGAGGCGACGTTGATCGTTTCGAACGTCAAGCGTTCATGAAACTGTTCATGAAACGCGATGAACGTTTTGGTGTGGTCTTGTTCCATGTGAAAATCGTGGGCGGCTTGATCCGCCCACAATTCAACAAAGACAAGTCGATCAGGGTTGTCAGTGCAGGTGTAAAAGTCATACGCGATGCAGCCTTCTTCGGCGCGCGTAGCGGCTTGCGCTATGGGAGCTTGCGCAAGAATTTTGTCACGCGTGCCCGGCTTTAGATCGATCGTAATGATGAATTTATACACTTGCCCCACCCCCTGACGTTAGCGAATGATTGTCGCTTTTAGTGCGTCGATGGACGACTGAATGCCTGCTTCGGTGGACATGGTGAAATCTTCCATTTCCAGCGAAACCCAACCGTTGTAGCCACACATGCCAACAACCGAGAAGAACTCTTTCCACCACTGCAGATCGCGGCCAGCGCCAACAGCGACATAGTTCCACGAACGGTTTGCGACGTCGGTAACTTCTTTCAGTTCCAGCAGGCCGTTGACATCACACAGGCCGCGTTCGATGCGGGTGTCTTTGCCGTGGCAGTGGTGAATAGCCGAACCCAATGCGCGTGCGGATGCGATTGGCTCTGCGCCCATCCACATCAAGTGCGATGGGTCTAGGTTCATACCAACCATTTCGCCGACTTCGTTGCGCAGGCGGAACAGGGTCTCTGGGTTCCAGACCAGCATGGCCGAGAAGTTTTCCAGAGCGTAGCGTTTGATGCCTGCTTTTTTGCCGAAATCGACCAGATCGTGCCATAGAGGGAAAGCGCGGTCTTCCCACTGGTAACGGTCGCGCTCTGGCATCTCGTCAGGCCAGGATTTGGTGTAAACCAGCCAGTTTGGAACGGTGTCGCCGGGTGCTGCCTCTGGCAGACCGGACATGGTGACGATGGTTTCAACGCCGATTTCGCCAGCCAGAGTGATGGTTTCTTTCATCTCTTTCAGGTGGCGTTCGCCCATTGCACCTGGGTCCAGCGGGTTCGCCGAACAGTTCAGTGCTGCGATTTGCAGACCGCGAGCTTCGATTTCGGCCAACTTTTGTTTCAGCAGGCCTTTGTCCGCCAGCAGCTCGTCAGCGCGGAAGTGAGGGCCCTTGGACCAGCCACCGCCGGTCATTTCGATGCCTTCAACGCCCAGTTCGACGCATTTGTCCAGCATGTCAGTGAACGACAGATCGCCCATGACGTCAGTGCAGATTGATAGTTTCATGTCGCTATTCCTACGAAACGTTATTCAAAATCGATCCATGCAGCGCCGGCATCAGCCGAACGCACACAGTTTTCCAGCCAACGAACACCTTCGGTGCCTGCTTCGATGCCTGGATAGTGGTGTGTCTTTAGGAACTCTTCGTCGCCGCGCATTTTCGCGTCGATGGCCTGAGCGATCCAAAGATAGATGTTTGACCAGCTGTCGCCCAAACCTTCGGTGTGCAATGCACCCATACGGTCAGCGGCTAGGCTTTCGTCTTCTAGATACGGCATGCCGTGATGCATAATCTGCTCGGGTTCGCCCTGAACCTGATAGATTAACTGATCAGGGCGGCTGTCCGACCATGTGACCGACGCTTTGGAGCCGACAAAGCGATACTTTTGCGATCCCATGTTGCCAGCATCAACCGAGCTGACCCACAAACGTCCGCGTGCACCATTGTCGTAGTGCATCAGGACTGTCGCGTGATCCTCTAGCGGGGCACGCGATGGAATGAACGCTGTGCGGTCACACAGCAGTTTTTCCACCTTCAAATGTGGCAGAACAACTTCGGACAGATAGTATAGGTGGGTACCAATATCGCCTAGAACAAAGGTGTTGCCAGCAGTTGCTGGGTTTGTGCGCCATTTGACAGCTTCGCCCGCATCGGTGTCATCACCTGCGTTGAAACCGTGTGTGTATTGCATGTCCACGATGCGGATATCGCCCAACATGCCCTTGGCGACCATTGCAGCCATTTGATGAACCAACGGGTGACCCGTAAAACCATAGGTTACACCGACGATCAGGTTCTTCTCCGCCGCCAATTTGGCAACGACTTCGCATTCCTCGACCGTGAAAAACAACGGTTTTTCACAGATAACATGAATGCCGGCCTCTAGTAGAGCCTTAGTGATTTCAAAGTGGGTGAAGTTCGGTGTCGCCACCGAAACAACATCAACACCGTCTTCACGGTCTTTTTCGCCCGCGATCAGATCTTGATACGTCGCATAGCAGCGATCCTCGGCAACGCCGAGGTTCGTGCCAAAATCGCGACCACGCTCTGCGTCTAGGTCGAACGCACCAGCAACCAGCTGGTACGTTCCATCACGCAGTGCGCCCGTACGGTGTTTATACCCCACCTGACCGGTGCGGCCTCCCCCCACCATACCCCAGCGCATTGGGCGCTGGATTGTACGTTCACCGTTGATCATTGTCTCTTCCCTAACAATGAGCGCTTATTCAGCCGCGATTTTTTCTACCGCGGAGTACAACGCAGGTTTTTCAATCATTTCGATTTTTTCTAGCTTGCCGCTGTCCACTGCGCGCAAAGCTGCGTCCGCAACCAAGGTCGATGTGTAACCGTCCCAAGTTGTCGGGCCTGTCGCTGTGCCAGCCGACGCCGCAGCGATCCATTCACGGAATTCCTGGTCATATGCTTCGATAAAGCGTTCGCGCCAATCCTCTGGAATTGCCTGACGGATGCCAAACTGATCGGTGATGACAGTTGCTGGGCGGTTTGGCAGCGCTGCGATGCCTGTTTCACAGGACAGTTCGCCGCGGATGTCATAGCCATAAGCCACGTTTACCGAAATCTCGACGTCCACTATTACGCCAGATGACATGTGCAGCATGACCATCACGGGGTCGCGCAGATCATTGCCACGTGTCGAACGACGTGGAACGCGGACTTCAACGCCCGTGATTTCGTCGTCCAGCAACCAACGCGAAATATCCGCATCGTGCACTAGCGTGTCATTCAACGGCATGTCCGAAGTATACAGCCCCTCAGGCACCGACGCATTGCGGTGAACGGATTTGTACATCAGCGGAGCGCCCAATGCGCCACTATCCAGAACCGTCTTTAGGCGGCGATAGTCAGCGTCGAAACGGCGCATGAACCCAACCTGAACCAGACGTTTGCCATAAGCGACCTCTGCCTCCATCACGCGGATTGCGGACTCGGCACTGGTCACCAATGGCTTTTCACAGAACACTGGTTTGCCCGCAGCGATACAGGCCAGCAGCTGCTCTTCGTGTGCCGGACCCCAAGAACAAATAACGATCGCATCTACGTTTTCGTCGTTGATCAATTCCTGCGGGGTTTCGAACACTTTTGCGCCTGCTGGCGCAGCGGATTCGGCGCGGTCCATTGCGATGTCATTCACCGCAACGACTTCGACACCAGACAGCACTTGGGTTAGGCGGCGGATGTGATCCTGCCCGATCATACCAGTGCCGATTACACCTACTTTAAGGGACATTGCTGCGCTCACTTCTTGAAATATTTATCGACGTAGCGCTGCATTTCAGAGCGCATAAAGGTGCCGGATTCATCCATGCGGTCTTCCCATGCGAAAACGCAGGCGGTCATGATGCCGTCAAAGCCGATTTCAGCCAGGGTCGAGAAGAAATCGTCCCAAGGCACTTCGCCCTGACCGATGTCCAAGTGCTGGTGGATACGTGCGTTGGTGCCCGGAGGGTTCAAGATGTAGCGCAGACCCGAAGACGCCTTGTGGTTAAAGGTGTCAGCCACGTGTACGTGCGCCAGAACGTCCGCGCATTCACGCAGCATTTCTTTGGTGTCATCACCAAAGTAGAAAGTGTGCGGCGCGCAGTATAGGAATTTGACGTTTTTCGAATTCACGGTACGGATCAGGTCAGCAGCTGGTTTCAGCTCTTCGACCCAGTCTTCGGGGTGTGGTTCGATGTGCAGGTTGATGCCTTCGCGTTCAAAGACAGGAACCAGCTCTTCCATCGAACGCCACCATGCGTCTTCGCAGGTTTCGATCATCGCGCCGGTGTGGCAGCAATAGCAGCCGCCTTTGTCTGGGTGTGGGCCGCGACCGAATTCAGAATTCATCACGTCGACTTCTAGTTCGACAGCGATTTCGATAGCGCGCTTCCAGTGACGCACAGCAGCCTGACGTTCGTTTTCATCGTTCGAAGCCCAGCGGTACATCGGCAGCAGGGACGAAATGCCCACGCCGCTGTCTTTCAGCGACTTTTTGAACGACTTCAGGCGGTCAGGATAGACGCGAGGGGCTTTGAACCACTCAAGAAAATCCGCGCGTGGCGAAAGTTCGATCCATTCATAGCCCAGCTCTGCTACCTTCGATGGCAGCTCTTCTAGGCTTAGATGGCGGTGCATAAACGGGTCGAGGGCGATTTTCATACCTAAATCCTCCAAGGGGTGTTCGGGGTGCGCCGCTTACCTCCTAAGCGGCGCAGAATTGTCTTAGTCAGCGGAAACTTTTGGCGGATGGCCGTCGTGGGTTTCCATGTAGCCTTCGATGCTGGCTTCTAGGTCTGCCATGTTCTGGCCGCCTGCCATCAGGTCGGTGATTTCTTCGCGGGACTTTTCGCCTTTACGGAAATCAGCTGCGATGGCGCCGCGGATCAGAACCGCAAAGTGGTCGCCAACGGTCATCGCGTGCATCACTTGGTGAGTGATAAAGATCACAGCCAGACCGCGCTTTTTCGCCTCGTTCACGATGCGCAGAACGTGTGCTGCCTGTTTCACGCCCAGTGCCGCAGTCGGCTCGTCCAGGATCAGTACGCGCGCGCCGAAATACACCGCGCGGGCAATTGCCAGCGACTGACGTTCACCGCCCGACAGGCCGCCAACCAGACGGTCGCCATCGGTGATGCGGGTGATGCCCATTTTCTGGACTTCTTCCACAGCGATTTTGTTCGCGGTTTTGCGGTCGAATACTTTGAACGGACCAAAGCCTTTGGTCGGCTCTTCGCCCATGAAAAAGTTACGGCCAACCGACATCAGCGGATAGGTGCCGCCAAACTGGTGCACGGTTGCGATACCGCGGTTCTGTGCGTCTTTCGGACCCGAAAATTTGACCGGCTCACCGTCGACCAGAACTTCGCCGCGGGTCGGTGCGTGTACACCTGCCAGCGTTTTAATCAGGGTCGATTTACCAGCGCCGTTATCGCCCAGCAGACACAGAACTTCGCCAGCTTTTACCTTCAGCGAGATTTCGTGCAAAACGTCAATCGGGCCAAAGCTTTTGTCGACGTTACGTAGTTCAATTACAGGAGTGTCAGACATTGTTTCAGCCTTTCTTTTTCTTGGTGGCAGCGGTCATTGCTTTTTTGCGGAAGGTTTCATTCATACCCACAGCCAAAAGAAGCATGACGCCGATGATCAGGTTGGCCCAGTTTCGGTCGATCGATGTGAAATCGATGCCTTTGATCACGATGGCAAAGGTTAGGGTGCCGATGAAAACGCCCACGATGGATCCAAAGCCGCCGGTGAGCAGGACGCCGCCTACAACCACGCTAACGATGATGTTGAAGATGTCGTTCATGCCACCCGATACCTGAGCAGAGTTGAACAGGATCGCGTGGCACATGCCGACAAAGGATGCCGCAGTGGCTGTGCCTACAAACAACAGGATCGTAATACGGTCGACGGGGATACCTGCGTTACGGGCCGATACTTTGTCGCCGCCCATAGCGAAAATCCAGTTGCCGTATTTGCTTTGGTGCATGATGAACCAGAATACGACCGCTAGGATCAGCCACCAGATGATGACGACTTGGTGGCTGCCGCCCCAGATGAAATCACCAAAGATGGTTTTCGCCCAGCCAGGCGCGGTCAAAGGAACCGAAGCGCCACCTGTCAGCAACTTGGATCCTGCCAATACAATACCTTGCATTGCAACCAGAGTGCCCAAGGTGATGATCAGGGTCGGAACGCTGGTGCGTACCGCAAGTATGCCGTTAAACAGTCCAACAACTACACCGATGGTCAATGCGCCAAGGATGGCAAAAATCATTGGTAGTTCGTAGTGACCTGCAATGATTGCAGTGGTCATAGCGCCTGCAGGGATCATCGCGCCAATCGAAATGTCGATTTCGCCCGAAATCATCAGTAATGCCACTGGCAAAGCTACGATGCCGATACGCGCTGCGTAGTTAACCCAGCTGGCTGCGCCGCTAAGTTTACCCAGATCAACACCACCAAAAACGATGTAGAACAACAGAACGCCTATCAGGCTGATCACGGATGCCGCAGCAGGGCGGCGAAGAATAGTCATGATATCCATTGTCGCGTCCTACTTTTTCTTAGTTGCGTAGTTCATGGCCAGCGCGCGGAAGGTGTCGTTCGAAAGAACAGCCGCCAGCAACAGCGCACCGATGATGATCGAACCAACGTTCGGATCCAGCGAAGCAAAGAAGATACCTTGGTTCACGACAGCAAATGTCATGGTACCCAGCAAAATGCCGATCACAGAACCTGCACCCCCGGTCAGCAGGACGCCGCCGATGACAACGCACATGATCGAGTTGAAGATGAACGACTGACCACCAGCAACCTGTGCAGCTTGATAGGTCATGACCTGTGCAATGCCGACAAATGCCGCGCCAAAGCCAGAGGCCATAAACAAAGTGATGGTAAGTTTGTTCGTCGGAATGCCCGCGTTACGCGCACTTTCGCGATCGCCGCCGATGGCGAAAATCCAGCTTCCCAATGGGGAAAGGTGCAGGACAAAGAAATAAATCGCGACAAAGCCAACCCACCAGAAAATAGATACGTTGAACATTCCGCCGATGAATGTGCCCAACAGCTGTTTCGATGTTGCGTCAGGAACGTATGAAACGCTGGTCGAACCTTTGACCAAAACAGCAAGGCCCAAAGTCAGTCCCATAACGGCGAACATCATACCGATGGTCGCAATCAGCGAAGGGATCGTTGTGCGGGTCACAATCAGGCCGTTTACAAAACCGACCAGCAGACCAACGCCCAGACCGCCCAGAATACCAACCAAAGCAGGTAGTTCGTAGTGACCGCTTAGGACAGCTGCCATCATGGATGAGGCAGGTACGACTGAACCGACGGACATGTCGAATTCACCCGAAATCATCAGAAGACCGACGGGCAATGCGATGATGCCGACTTCGGCTGCGATGTTCAGCCAGCTTGACCAACCAGGCGCGCCAAGGAAAACCGCACCGCCCAAGATGGCAAAGAAAACATAAACTACGATAAAACCGATTAATGACCCAGTTTCGGGTCTGCGTATAAGTGACCCAAGCGAAAATCCACTCGCTTGTTCGCTGCTTTGAGTTGTCATCGAAACACTTCCTGTTTGATGGGGATTAGCCGCCGTTGCATTATTTCGTGGCGGATCGACTAAAGACGGCACACGGGCATTTGCCCGTGTCCTGCTTTAGGAACCGAGCAAGCCGAAGCCTGCTCGGTAGGAGGAGTTGGGATTAGCGAGCGCCCGCTTTAACACCCTCGATTACCAGTTCGACGTTCGAAGCATCGATGATGCCTGGGCCGGTCAGGATTTCGCGGGTTGGAATGGTTACGCCGTAGTTGACGTAGTTGTTCAGGATCGACACTGCAAAGAAACCTTGCTGGTAACCTTGCTGATCGATTGCGCACGCTTGAGTGCCAGCCTGGATGTTTGCCAGGATCGACTCGTTGAAGTTCATGCCGCAGATGCTGACTTCGCCAGATTTGCCTGCTTGCTGGATGCCGGAAACTGCTGCGTTGGTGTCAGCGTCGCCGATTGCGAACAGAGCGTTGATTTCTGGGTTCTGCAGCAGGTGAGCGCGAACAGCCTGAGCAACTGCGGTTGCGTCGCCGAACGAGGTTGCTGGCAGCTGAAGAACGGAACCGGTGCCACCGACAGATTCGATACCAGCGTTGAAGCCGTCACAGAATGCTTCGATGTTTGCAGCACCTGGCAGTGTGTTTACACATGCGCCGTTCAGGTTGCCTGCGTTGCCCTGGTATTCGCCAGCAGCGTAACCGGATTTGTAGTCAACTGCACCGACGTAGTTCAGAGCGCCCAGTTTGTCTGCAGCTTCCAGACCACCAGCGTTGTAGATAACCAGTGGGATGCCTGCTTCGACAACGGCTTCGAATGCTGGGTCCATTGCTTCTGGAACCCAATCAGGGCCAACGATTGCGTCTGCGCCTTGGTCGATTGCCTGACGGATCAGCTCTGCTGCGTCTGGGCCTAGGTTGTCGTAGTTCTGTGGGCCAAGCCAAGTAACCGAACCGCCTTGGGATTCAGCAACAACGCCTGCGTCCTCTGCGCCTTTTTTGACGCGCGACCAGAATGGATCGTCTGGCTTGCCGCCGATGACATAGATGTCTGCAGCCATAGCGGAACCTGCGACGCAAGCAGCAACGATAGTAGCCGTTGCAGAAGCAACGAAACGATTGGTCAATTTCATTTGTAATCCTCCCTTGCCCTCGACTCCTCCGAGGGCGTGTTAAGTGAGGGTAGTGTTAATTTTTGCGCGAAGTTTTGAAAATAAGAATATCATTTTTGTGTTGATTTCATCTCATTTTATGTCATTCAATTTGAGAGACAAATGGGAGGAAATATGAAAAGGCCAACGATTACAGACTTGGCAAAGGAATCCGGAGTTTCGGTGTCCACCGTCAACCGCATCCTTGCAGGGTCCACGCAGGTCAAAGCTACGACCGCGCAGCAGGTGCAAGCCGCCGCCGAGAGAATCGGTTTTTATGGGTTGGGCACGATCGAGACGCAGATCAAAAAGAATGCGCCGACTTATCGTTTGGGGTTCTTGATGCAACAATCGACGCGAGAGTTGTATCAGTTGTTCGCCCAAATGATCCGGACTGTGTGCCACGAACGACCCCTTGATGTGGTTGAACCTGTCGTTGACTTTGTTGACCTTTTGACGCCTGAAAATATTGCGCAACGGTTGAAAGTATTAGGTGAGCACTGTGATGCAGTGGCCATTATTGCCGCAGATCACCCGTTAATCGGGCAAACCATTCGCGATCTAAAAGAGGCCGGAAAACCTGTTGTCACTTATATCACTGATCAGTCCGCGCCAGAGCGGGCCGCCTTTGTTGGAACCGACAATTGGAAGTTGGGCCGAACTGCTGCATGGCTGATCACCAACATGGTCCCGCCTGAAGGCCGCATAGCTATTTTTCAGGGCAATCACCGGTATCAATGTCAGGATACCGCTGATGCGAGCTTTAGGTCATTTGTCCGCGAAAATGCTCCGAATTTGACGGTTGAAAACAGTCGTCCGACCCATGAAATTTCGGACAACGCGTATCAGATGGTGCGGGAATTGTTGGACACGACAGACGATGTGGTTGGGATCTTTATCGTTGGTGGTGGCATCTCTGGCGTGCTGCGCGCGCTTCGTCAGGCACCAGTTGAAAGACGTAAAAACATCAAACTAATTTGCCGTGATATCGGTCCAGAGACACGTAAAGGCCTATCAGAAGGTTTGATCACCGCAGCTCTGTGTCATCCTATGCGCCAAACAACCGAAGCCTTAGTGCAAACGATGATCGATTCAGTAAATTCTCAGACACCGCAATCGACCATTCAGTGCACTGTTCCATTCGAAATTATCACACCTGCAAATATCTAAGCGTCCTTCGCACCCGTTTTTGTTTCAATTCAATCAGTCGAAGCTGCGCAGTGGATGAAACGTCATGCAATAAATGATGTAAAATATTTCATTTTACGCGCTGATATCGATTTGCGTGGCGATCAAGAGTGAAGGAGTGCCTCTTTCTTGGCTGTTTATGTTCATTTCGGTCATAAAAGCACTACGTTTCCACTAGATGGATATTTTGATCGGCGCCCCAATGTCTTTGACTTTTTCCCATTTTTTGATCGTTTTCGGCATTGTCGTTGCGGTCGCGGCGGTCGTGACGGTTTTGCAGCAACGTCGGACGCCGCAGTCCGCAATTGCTTGGATTTTGGCGATCGTATTAGTGCCTTACGTGACCTTGCCGGTTTTCATGGTGCTCGGGTTTCGCAAAAAAGGGTCGAAATTTTCGAAAGTTAAATTCGCAGAGCCTGAACCGCAGGATCGAATTAGCACGCCGCTTTCAGATAATTTGCGACAGCTGGGCGCATCGATTGCGACAGGTGCGAATTCCTTAGACCTGCATAGCGATGCCGACACGGCTCGGACGTCTTTGTTCGATATGTTGGATGGTGCAGAGACTCGAATTGATGCGCTATTTTACATTTTGCAAAATGATGCCTTGGGCCGTGAATTTGTGGACCGCTTGACCGAAAAAGCCGAACAGGGTGTTGCTGTTAGGTTGAACCTGGATTGGCTGGGATCGATGAGGCGGCCGTCCAAGCAAATTGCGCAATTGACCCGCGCGGGTGGTGAGGTCCGGTATTTCCTACCGTTCTTTCATCATCCTGCTACAGGGAACATCAATCTGCGAAATCACAGGAAAATGGTTATCGCGGACGGCAAATATCTGTGGTCAGGCGGACGTAATATTGGGGCTGAATATCTAACCGCACAAATGGATCGGTGGCATGATCTTAGTTTCTGCGCATCAGGGCCTGTGGTCCAATCCTATGTTGATCTGTTCGATGCGGATTGGGATCCCGAACAGCCCCAAACGCCACAGCCGCGACATATTGGAAATACGGGTACAGCCCAATTGCAGTTGGTTCCTTCTGGACCTGACGTGGATGAGGATCCGTTTCATGACGGGTTATTGACTGCGATCTATCGCGCCAATCAACGTGTTTGGATTGCGACGCCCTATTTCATCCCGACCAGTGCGATGCAGCATGGTTTGTTAAGCGCCGCGAAAAGAGGCGTTGATGTTCGTATTTTCGTACCAGAAAAATCCAACCATCGCATGACGGATTTTGCGCGGGGATTGTACCTGCGCGATCTGCAAGAGGCTGGAGCCAAAGTATACCTGTTTCAAAACGGAATGCAGCACGCCAAGGCGGGTCTGGTGGATCACTCGGGCTGGGTCGGGTCGGCCAATTTTGATGTACGATCGTTGTTGTTGAATTTCGAAAACATCTTGTTTTGTTATGATGATACATCCGTGCAATCACTGAAACACTGGTTTGCGCAACAGCGGGAATCTTCAAAAGTTGGGATGCCTAAGGCTGGTAAGTTTGCGAAATTGGTCGAGGGAATTTTTCGCCTCGTGTCGCCTGTTTTATGATCGCGCTGCGGCCTGCAACCCATCTACCAACATATCCCAGACCCGCCTAATCCGTAAATTTCTGCGCAGGGCGTCAGTTGCTGCAATCCATATGGGCAATTTTGGCAGGGGCGGTTGGTATGTTATTCGGCAAACGCGGTCATCGTGATCTCCGACAGATGTTTGCATGCCGCCAACCCCGCAGCCCGACCGAACCAGATTCCAATGTGCTGCTTGATCATCGCATCGCACACCAAAAAAATGTCGATCAATTGGCCAGCCCAAATCGCGCATCAGTTTGATCAACGTGTCGGATTTGTCGAAGCCGACGAAAGGTAGCTTGCTTAGCTCGTCCATTGTTGACGGTTGGCCGTACCGATTAATCAATTCGTTTGAGGCATATAATGCCATTTCCTGATCGGCGATGTGTTGGGCAACGATGTCTAGCTGCTTTGGCCGGTACATGCGGATGGCGATGTCGGCTTCGCGGAATAAGAGATTTTCGGTGGCATCAGAAGGGACCAATTCGATTTCGATGTGTGGCTCTGATCTGCGTATATTTGCGATAATTTCTGGCAGAACATAGTGCGACATAACCATGCTTGCGGTAATGCGAACCGTTCCCGAAATGCCTTGGTCGAGGCCAGTCGCGATGTTCTGTAGTCGTGCGGCCTGTTCCGCCATTTGTTTGGCTGGTTCAAGCACGGATAAACCAAATTCAGTTAGCGATAGGCCGCGTAGTTCCCGTTTGAATAGCGCTGCGCCAAACATGTCTTCGGCGGCTTTGATATGACGCCCAATTGTCGGCTGGCTTTGACCCAATCGCTGTGCTGCGGCTGTGAGTGATCCGGTTTCAGCCACCGCGACAAAGGACTTTAGATAGCTCCAATCTAACTGATCTATCGGATTATCCATTCAATAATGCATACCTTTTAAACAGATTTGGGAAATTTCAATGCATATGTGAACGTACCATCTTTTGCTCACACAGCAATAGAGGGTGTCATGAGCAAGACAGTTTTGATCCTAGGGAGCTCTGGAAAAATCGGGGTTCACAGCGCCAAAGCGTTTAAAGATGCAGGTTGGAACGTCCGTAAATTTAACCGTTCGACCGACGATTTGATGACTGCGGCGCGAGGCGCCGATGTGATTGTAAATGGGTTTAATCCCCCAAATTATCATGACTGGGAAAACATCGTTCCAAAGTTCACCGCCGATGTCATACGCGCTGCGAAACACAGCGGATCCACGGTTATAATTCCTGGTAACGTTTATCATTTCGGTGACACGCCGGGCGTTTGGTCGGAACAGACCGCGCCGAACCCAGTCAGCCGCAAAGGCCGCATTCGGTTAGAAATGGAGAAAGCCTATAAGGCCAGCGGAGTTCGTACGATTGTTTTGCGAGCGGGCAATTTCATCGACCCCAACCGCGATGGTTGCGTCATGTCGATGATTTATCTGCGTTCGATTCAAAAGGGCAAAGTCACTTTGCCAGGCCCAACTCAAACGCGACAAGCGATGTGTTATTTACCTGATTGGGCCCGCGCCGCTGTTGATCTTGCCGAAAAACGGGCAGAGCTGGCAGCATTTGAAGATATTCCATTTCCGGGAAACGATTTTTCCGCTGAAGACATCAAACAGGGATTGGAGCGGATTTTAGGTCGCCCGTTAAAATATACGCGGTTCCCTTGGCCTCTATTTACCTTGTTATCGCCGGTCTGGGAAATGGCACGCGAATTGAGCGAAATGCGTTATTTATGGACCACAAACCACACCTTATGCGGCGAAAAATTTGGTCGGATTCTGCCTGATTTTAAACCGACAGATGTGGATACGGTTCTGACGGCTGCATTGCCCCATAATCTGAGAGTGCAGGGATCAGAAGTGCGGGCAAAGTCGATGGCTGCCCGCACTTAATTTAAACGCTTTATTGGTCGCGCTGAACAGATAAAGGAACGTTATTCTAGGATAACGGTTTTGCCTGTGCGTGCGGCCGCTCTGGCGGCATCCAGAACGGCGACGGTGTGGATCGCCGTTTCAATTGGGACAGGCCCTTTGCCACCGGTTTGGGCGTCATGCGCGAATTGCGTATACAAATCATAGATACGTGATTGCACAGAAGGAACTGTTTCGGCCTTTCCTTCGGTGTACAGTGTGCCCCATGCCTCTTTGGGTTCTATGCCCCAGTTTTCTGGGTCATCCGCAGGGCGTTTTCCGTTGATTGCAGCGCCGGCCTGAACGTCGGTGCCATTTACCACAAAGCATCCTTTGGATCCGTAAACGCGGATCTCGCGTTCGGTAAAGTAATTGATTTTAGACGCGCTGATGTAGGAATGAACGCCGCTTTTGTGCCGCACATGAACGACAAAACTAGCGTCCGTAGTTCCACCGGGCAGGTCAACATATTCAACTTGTGCATCAACCGCAGCGGCTGGGCCAAATTGGAACAACATTTGGTCGATCACATGGCTACCCAAATCCCGCAGCAAACCACCACCCGGACCGACCTCGAGTGTAACCCAGTCATCGAAATCCATCCGATTGTGAACGCGCCAAATATCACCCAGCTGCCCTGTATCGATCAGATGCTTCGCGGTTCTGAAATCAGTATCCCAGCGGCGGTTATGAAAGACGTTTAGCAACACCCCATTATCTTTGGCAGCTTGCGCCATTTCGCGCGCATCGTCCAAAGTTGGCGCAAATGGTTTGTCGCAAATAACGTGCAGGCCTGCGTTGATCGCCTCTAGGGCAAGGGGTTTATGGGTTTCAGGCGGAGTTGTGATTGTCACCATGTCGACGATTTTCGCATCAATGAGTTCGGTCAGTGATGCAAATACGGGTACATCTGGCAGGCGTTCATTGATTTGTGCGATTTTGTCAGGAGAACGGGCAACAACGGCAGCAACTTCGACCCCGTCGGCGGCATCAATGAAAGGTTCATGGAAAACGCGGCCGCCAAAGCCATAACCAACTAGACCTAATTTCATAACTATTCCCTCTTTAGCGATTTAATTCAGCTTCGATGTGATCGAAACTTTCAGCCAACGCCGTTTCCAGGTTGGCCATGTTCTGTGTTTCTGGCGAAAAACATTCGTACGAAAATGCCCCATCGTAACCAGATGCGATCAAGTCTTTGATCTGGGCAATGTTTGACAATCGATCGTTGCGATCGACTAATATGCGATGTGCATCGGTCATCTGCACTGTTGTTGGTGCGGGGTCTGACACACCTGAAATATGCACGATACCCGTCGCACTAGGGAAATATTCCGTTTCATGCGCCAGCGTGTGATGGAAAGTGTCGTGGACAATTTTGAACCGGTCGCCAAGGTGCAGCGTGTCGATCGTATCGACCAGTTCGGACTTTTTACGAAGCGACGATTGAGTGAAACCCAAAGGTTCGACCAAAGCCACCATATTGGCGTCTTTGAGCATCGGATAAATTTCCTTTAGCGCGATGCGCAGATTGGCCTGGCGTTCACCATTCGCACAGCCCGCGCCATCGTTACGGGGAATGAGGCTGATGGTTTCAGCGCCAGCTTTTTGAGCAATCGAAATCAGATTTTCGACTTCGCTGCGTCGTTGGTCATCCCAAGAGTTAAAAGGGTAGACTTGGCTCAGCCCCAATAATCGGAGCCCCTTTGCGCGGACCAATTCGCCGGCGTCGGCTGCGTCTATACCGTCGAATAAGGGACGCCCCAAGCTGTCCATGTCATTGCGGGCTTCGATCCCGACGCAACCCAAGTTTGCAGCCAATTCTACAAACTCAGTAAAGCTCAGATGAGGCGCAGTCATCTGATTCAGAGCTCTTTTCATCTATCCTCCTCCTTTGGTTCGGTTGTGAACCATGTTTGGTAGGCTGTCTGAAACTAGATGCGCAGGTCAATTTGAGCGCTCGCATTTAACGTCATACATGACGCAATGCGGTCATTGGGAATGACGTAATTACAGCATTTCAGGCAGGTAAACCCTTGGTTCCAGAAAGTGCTGACCTGTGCCGCCATCATATGTGCCAGCAACGATAGACGCCAGCTCCGCGCATAGTTCACGGAGCGGCGTAGCAATAATCATTTGAACGTACCCATCGGCCAACGCGCGGCGCGTTGTATCAGTCAGTTCGTTCACGACCAGACGCACCTCGCCTGCATTGCGCGTTTCCCTTAGCGCCGCGATTGCGCCTTCCATTCCGCCGCCAGCAACGCAAATTCCAGCCAGATCAGGGTGGCGATGCAGTAGATCCAACGTGGCTTCATATGTAATTTGCCGCGTTTCTAGATTAACCAATGTATCCAGCACGGTAAATTCGGGGGCTTCGGCGCGGATAAAGGACCGAAATCCTGCCTCGCGCAGGTCATGCCCGTGCCATCGATTCCCACCTACAAATACAGCGAGCTTTCCGGGTGTGTGAATGGTCTGTGTCAACATCCACGCCGCGGTTCTACCTGCACGCATGTTGTTGAGGCCTAGATAATATTTGCGGATATTCTGAGCGGTATCGTTCAATAATGTGACGACTGGCACGCCTTGGTCGGCAGCATTTTGAATGACTTGATCTAGTTTGGGGTGGTTGATTGCAACACAGGCAATCATGTCAACTTTGTCGGTTAGGTCCTCGATCGCGGCTGTGAAATCATCGGGCGATTGCGATGACACAAATCTAACGACCGTCTCGCCTCGGACGTTGGGTTGCAGCCGCATCGCGGTTGCCAATTCGTGCGCAAAGTTTTGATAAAACTCTTGCTTTCCTTTGACCAAAACAACGCCCAAACGTCGACACGGGACTGATTTTGTCAATCGGCTCAATAGGCTACCGTGTCCGTGATAGCCGACTTTATGCGCGGCATCCGCAATGCGTTGCAAGGTATCCTCGGACACTTTGCTACGGCCATTGATTGCGCGATCAACGGTTGTGACACTCACGCCTGCGGCGGCGGCAACGTCTTTGGTGGTTGGACGATTGGCCATCGTTTCCTCCGTTAAACGTTCTGTGACGTGTAGATTTCAAAGTTCAGATAGGTCGTGATTGCCCCAGCATCCGAATGCTGTTTTTTAGCTGCCACAAGGTTGCTGATCGTTTGACGGGCAAATGCATCAATCGGGTGACAAATGGCCATTGTCAGCGCGCCGTCAATCAGACCTTCGCGGGTCGCAGCGAATAATTCATAGCCGATTGTTACGAAATCTGGACCCGGATTGAATTCACGGATCGCTTCGATCGCGCCAGTTATGCCGCCGCCAGACACAAATAATCCGCCTAGGTTCGGATTTTCATGCAGCAACTCCAGCGTGATTTCTTTCGCGATGGCCAGGCTTTCTAACGTCAAACGTGGTTCCAGCAATTTGAAGCCGCTGCCATATTCGCGGAAATAGGACCGGAATCCGATTTCGTTTAGTTCCTGGTTCCTATAGCGGGGGTTACCTACGAGAATGCCAATTTCGCTAGGGCCTTTGCACATTTTGTGAAAACCCCACGCGGCTGTTCGACCGACTTTCCAATTGTTCCAACCAACAAAACCGACATCGGATTTTGCAGACAATGGTGCGATCATTGCGGTAACGGGTGTTCCGCGATCTTGGACGAAATCAATCGCTTCGGACACTCTGGGATGTTCTGCAGCAACAACTGCCATCGAATCGCATTGTGTGCCAAGCGACCTGATACGCGCCGCGACGGTTTCGGGGCTAAGGTCGCTGAGATATTCCAACTGTAGGTCGATTCCAGCGTCGTGATAAACCCTGGCGGCCTCTTCCAACGCTTTGCCCAAGTTGGAATAAAAAACGCGGTCTGCCTGTTGCAAAAGAACACCCAAGCGATGTGTTTCACGCGATTTTTTTATAGCGTTTTCAATGGATCCCAGCCCGTAAAAGCCGATTGTCTCGGCTGCGTGCAGGACCCGATCCCGAGTCGGTTTTCTCACTGATTCAGGTTGGTTGATGACTCTGTTCACGGTTGAAACAGATACACCTGCGGCATTGGCCAAATCGCGGATAGTTGGTCGCGTTCCCATGTCTCCTCCTCCTTCAATTTGTCTCAATATCAACTTCAAATGAAACTTTTTGAGGTCATTTTTTGAAACAGATTTGAACAGTCTTGATCCGTTCCACGTCAATCTGTCAATTTTCTTTCGTCAACAGCGGTGCCTTGAGGAGGGCGAAATGCCGCAACCGACAGGAGGAGACAAACAATTTCGTATCC
Source organism: Marivivens niveibacter (assembly GCF_002150005.2). Taxonomy (GTDB): domain Bacteria; phylum Pseudomonadota; class Alphaproteobacteria; order Rhodobacterales; family Rhodobacteraceae; genus Marivivens; species Marivivens niveibacter. The sequence continues at coordinate 205,659 of NZ_MSPP01000005.1, read as the reverse complement.
GTTGCGCCGAACGCATTTCGATCAGTCTGATCGCTCTGCGGTTTGGACGTAGACAGAATATCTTGCGTAAGCAGGATTTGCGCGAACGTCACCTTTTTCGACCAAATACTCCTTGGGCCTATACGAATGACACAACTATGAGTTGTTCATTTCCCTTAGGTAAATGAATTAACTGAATTGGCCAGTGGCCAAGACAGCATCGAAATGTTCGGGCTGCACGAAATGCAGCTTCAATAGGGAGGAAACGAACATGAAATTCACCAAACTGGTCGCAGCAGCATCGACTGCAATGGTTCTGGCATCCGGCGCAATGGCGCAGGACATCGCCGTGATCGCGGGTTCGATCGAAGACGCGTTCATGGACAAAATCAAAAAAGGCGTTGATGACGCGACCCACATGGTCGAAGCAAACGGTGGTACCGTTCAGTATCTGCGCACCCAGAACTACGAAAACTTTGGTCCAGATCTGGTAACCCTGATCAACCAAGCTGTTGCACAGGGCGTTGACGGTATCGCGATCCCAGTTTGGGTTCCAGATGCACAGATCCCAGCTCTGCAAGCTGCTGCCGCTGAAGGCATCACCATCATGCAGTACAACTCGGGTCTGCCAGTCAAAGACGAAATCAACGCAGTGAACTACTTTGGTTCGGATGAATACGCAGCAGGCTTCGGCGGCGGCGCATACATGGCAGAGCAGGGCGCGACCCACATTCTGTGCCACATCCAGATGCCTGGTGCGATCAACCTAGAACAGCGTTGCCAAGGTGTAACCGACGGCGCAGCAGAGCACGGCGTTAAAGTAACCACCATCTCGACCCCGCCAAACCTGGACGGTGACGTAACCGGTACCGCAGAGGCATTCAAAGCAGAACTGATCGGCGACAGCTCGATCGACGCTCTGATCTCTTGCGCAGACTTTGGTGCAGCTGCAGCAGCAAACGCTGTTGAACAGACCGGTCTGGACCTGAAAATCGGTGCATTCGACTTCTCGACCGCGACGCTAGAGCGTATCGCAGCAGGTCAGCAGACCATGGCAATCGACCAACAGCCATACCTGCAGGGCTTCCTGGCGACTTCGATGCTGTTCGCTAACCTGAAATTCGGCACCGAAATCGCAACCGATCCAGTTCTGACTGGCCCAGCTATCATCGACGCAAGCAACGTTTCCGTCGTTGAAGCAGGCGCAGCACTGGGCGCACGCTAATCATTAGCTGAACCAAACCGCGCGGCCACCGTTTCAACAGTGGCCGCGCATTTAATTTGCCCGCGTACTGGGACAACGGGCAGAACATTCGACACTTGGAGACAAGCCAAATGGCCGACACATCGAATAACGAAAAATCCACAGGGGGCAGCGGCTTTTCGCTATTGGGCCTGTTACGACGTCCAGAGGCCGGTGCTGCAGCCGGTTTCATTCTGGTATTCATTTTCTTCAGCTACTTTGGCTGGGATAAAAACTTTCTGACGCCACTTGGATCGTCCACTTGGCTTAACTTTGCTTCCAAAGTCGGCATCATCGCGATCCCTGTTGGGTTCCTGATGATCGCGGGTGAATTGGATATTTCTGTCGGTGCGATGATCCCTGCGGGTGGTATCGTCATGGCCATGGCGACGAACCAATTTGGCATGAACATTTGGTTCGCAGTCGGGTTCACTATGGTTGTTGCTGGTATGATCGGCTGGGTTAACGGGATGCTTGTGACACGAACACAGGTGCCGTCACTGATTGTGACGTTGGCGACCTTGTTCGTTATTGCGGGTTTGAATGCTTATCTTTCGAAACAGATCGCAGGCACGACCCAGCACTCGGTTCCTGACGCGGGTATCGTTTCCGAATTCATCCTTGGCGACTACCATTCGTGGATCATCGGCGAAGGCGAAAACAGCTTCACTATCTTCCGCAGCCTTCAAAGCTCTTTCTTTATCTGGATCGTTTTCAGCATCGTCTGCTTTTACATCCTGCACGTTTCCCCGTGGGGTAACTGGATCTTTGCGATGGGTGGCGATCAAGAATCCGCACGCAACGCAGGTATCCCGACCAACGGTTTGAAAATCGCGCTGTTCATGCTGTCTGCTATGGCTGCTGCATTGGTGGGCGTCACCGAAGGCGTGCTTGCAAACTCTGCTTCGACCACGACGCAGTTTGGTATGATCTTTAACAGCATCATCTGTGTGGTTGTCGGTGGCGTGTTGTTGACGGGTGGTTTCGGTACTGTGACCGGCACATTCTTTGGCACGCTAACCTTTGGTATCGTGTTCCAAGGCATCAACTTTACCAGCTTTGATAAAGACCTGAACATGCTGTTCATCGGTGTTCTACTGCTGATCGCTGTTCTGATGAACGACACATTCCGCAAACTGGCGACCAATGCGTCGACCAAGAAAAAGGGATAAGTTATGTCTGACACTCCTGTAATTGAACTACGTAACGTCGACAAAAGCTTTGGCCCGATTGACGTTTTGCACGAAATCTCGCTGAAGGTGAAAGCTGGCGAAGTTCTGTGTCTGCTGGGCGATAACGGCGCCGGTAAATCGACCCTGATTAAAACGCTGGCAGGTGTGCATGCACCGACCCGCGGCGAAGTTCTGGTCGATGGTCAGCCGGTCAAATTCTCGGGTCCGAAGGATGCGCAGAACCGCGGTATCGCAACCGTGCACCAGTTCGGCGGCACTTATCCGCTGATGTCGGTTGGTCGTAACTTCTTCATGGGCGAAGAGCCGACCAAAGGCTTTGGTCCGTTCAAAGTCTTTGACCGCAAAACCGCGAACAAAATCGCTGTGGAAGAAGTCCAGAAAATGGGCATCACCCGCATCACCGACGGCGACCGTCTGGTTGGCGGTCTGTCGGGCGGTGAGCGTCAGTCGCTGGCGATTGCGCGCGCTGTGTATTTCGGTGCACGCGTTCTGATCTTGGACGAACCGACTGCGGCACTGGGTGTGAAACAGGCGGCGCACGTTCTGCGCATCGTGAACGAAGCGAAGAAACGCGGTCTGGCTGTTATCTTCATCACCCACCAAGTGATGCACGCGATGACCGTTGGTGACCACTTTGCGGTTCTGATCCGCGGCGCTATCGCAGCTGATTTCCGCAAGGGCGAAAAGTCCCGCGAAGAAATCACCGACCTGATGGCAGGCGGCCAGAACATGGCAGACCTAGAAGCCAGCATCGAAGGCTACATGGAAACCCACGACGGTCACCCGCCGAAAGTTTCCGCAGCAGAGTAACTCTCCCAAACTCTGCCTCACGCGGGCGGGGTTTATTTCCTGATAGGCGGCCTAGGTTTAACCTATGGCCGCTTTTTTTCCGCACATATCGCAAACCAACAAGGATATTTTATGAAGCTATACGTCTACGATCATTGCCCCTTTTGTGTGCGAGCCCGCATGCCTCTGGGACTGAAAAATATCGATGCTGAAGTCGTCTATTTAGATAATCATGACGAAGAAACGCCTATTGGTATGATTGGCGCAAAGATGTTGCCGATCCTAAATGATCGCGATGGCCACATGGGGGAGAGCCTTGATATCGTTCATAAATTGGACGTCATCGACGGCCAACCGATATTCGATGGTTCGCCAACAGAGGCCTTGTTAACTTGGCTTAAAACGCACGATGCAACAGTGAACACATTGGTGATCCCACGTGCGCCAAATGCAATCTATCCAGAATTTGTCGACCCTGAAGCGATCGCCTATTTTACTGCGAAAAAAGAAGCGACCTTTGGTCCGTTTGCGGAATTGATTGCTCAGACCGACGTGGCCAGAGCGAAAATGGAAGCTGCGCTAGATGAATTGATTGCCCTGCTGCCAAACGCAGAACGGCCCAGCATTGACGATATTTATCTGTTCCCGGTCTTACGTGGCCTGACAATTGTGCCCGACCTGACATTTCCCCAGCCAGTTATGGAATATATGACCATGATGGCGGACCGCTGCAAAACGCCATTGGTCCAGCTACAACGGGTAATTTGAACGTCCGTATGCATTCCTGATATACGGCCGCCAAATCAATTCAGAGGATAAATCAATGATCCAGCCAACCGCGTCTTTCAAAGAAAACCTTCAACTGATGCCTTCAATCGACGGCATTCAGGGAATTGATCTTGTGGACGTTGATGAGGTGACTGTGTCCTCTATTGAAAACCAACCTGGCAAACAGGGGTCGCTTGCTGTTTACCATTATCTGAGAAAAGAATTTGGTGAGCTGAATGCAAAGGCAGCCGAACATGGGCTGGCTATTTTCGCAGAGCACACCGAAGACGCAAAAAACCGCCCCGGTGCGCATCCTAATATCGACCGTTTGTTTGATGTGATCGACCAAAACACCGTATTGGCCATTCAGATACGTTAAACGGCGAATTGTTTAAAAACGGTCACGGGATTTTCCGTGACCGTTTCTATGTTAGGCCAAGCTGGGCAGCCAGAGCACGATGGATGGGAACGCCACGAGCAGCGCGATTGTCACCGCATCAGCGATAAAGAACGGCGTTACGCCTTTGAACACGTCTTGGACGCTTAGGTCTTCGCGGACGCCGGCGACGACAAAACAGTTCAGACCGATTGGCGGTGTGATCAGGCAGAATTCGGCCATTTTTACCACCAGAATACCGAACCAGATCGCACACATTGGGCCTGACATTCCAAACGTGCTGTCTGCCGCGGACACCATTTCACCGCCGTTCAGCGCCATGACCGCAGGGTAGACCACGGGCAAAGTTAGCAGCATCATTCCAATGGCATCCATGAACATACCCAGCACTGCATAGGCCAGCAGAATACAGACCAAGATCAACAGGGGAGGCATGGAAAGCGATGTCAGCCAATCGGAAAACGCACCCGGCAGGTCGGCAAAGCCCAGAAAACGCACGTAAATCAGAACGCCCCAAATGATCGTAAAGATCATTACGGACAATTTTGCCGTTTCCAGCAATGCACCACGCAGTTCTTTCCAGCGCATGCCGTTATAGGCGGCCATCAGGAAAACGACAAAGGCCCCGATTGCGCCGCCTTCGGTTGGAGTGCCCCATGCTTCGCCACCAAACGGATTATAGACGAACAAAACGATGGTCAGCACAACGATCAGGATGGGCGCAGCAGGGGGCAGCGACGCAAATCGTTCTTTCCACGTAAACCCACCAACGGCTGGGCCGAACCCTTTGATCGTCATCGCCATGCCGATGATCAGCGCGGCATAGACGATGGCCGAAAAGATACCGGGCAGGAAACCCGCCAGCAGCAGTTTACCCACGTCTTGTTCCACGATGATCGCATAGATCACCAAAATGGCCGATGGTGGGATCAAAGACGCCAGCGTACCACCCGCAGCCACAACGCCAGCCGCGAATTTTTTGTCGTATCCAACGGCCAGCATTTCAGGGATCGCAATCCGTGCAAAAACCGCAGAGGTCGCGATAGATGCGCCCGATACGGCCGCAAAGCCAGCGGTCGCAAATACGGTCGCCACGGCCATACCGCCCGGCACCCACGCGATCCAGCGTTTGGCGGCGGTAAACAGAGCTTTGGTTAGGCCCGCGTAGTAGGCAAGATAGCCAATCAGGATAAAGGTGGGGATCAGCGATAGCGCTTGGGACGCGACCTTGGAATGGGGGACTTGGCCTGCGGTTTTGACCGAAACGGTCAGCGCCCAGATGAACTGATCGCCTGCGAAATCCTTTTTCGCCCAGAAAATCGCAATCAGGCCAATCAGGCCCGCCAAACCAGCAGCAAAGGCCACGCGCATGCCGATAACGACCATGAACAACAGGCCGAGCGATACGATAATACCGATTTCAATAGGTTCCATGACGCTCTCCTTAGTCGTCGTGGCCCGAGACCGTTTTGGCCTCTAGCGCGGCTTGGGTTGCGACATCGATGGGCAGGGGGACGGCCACAGGGTTTTCAAGGCCCAGAACAATCGCGCGGGCATAGCCGTACAGTTGCAGCACCAGACGCGCGCACAGAACGGAGAACGCCACGGGCGCCAGCAATTTCGCGGGCCAGATCGGCAGGCCGATGTCCATCGTGCTGTCGCGGCTCCACATGGGGGCGGCGAAATCGAAGCTACGTTGGAAATGCGCCCACGATCCCCACATTAGCAGCGCCATCAGGATCAGCATCGCGAATGTTGTAATGAATTCAAAGGTGAACAGCGCCCGCCCCTTGAGCCGACCAACCAGCATGTCCATGCGGATATGGCCGCCTTCGCGTTGGGTGAAGGAAATACCCATAAACGCGATCAGGGGCATGAATTGTTCGATCCAATCCACATATCCCGGCACGGGGCGGTCGAAAAAGTTACGGCCAGCAACCGAAAACACGGCCAAAAGCATCAGCCCAAACACAGCAAGGCCCGACAACAGGGCCAATACACGTTCAATTTTTACAAAATTTTGGTCAATCCGACTAAGCGTGCTGTCGTCGGTCAGAATTTGCGCGGTACCAGCCATCGCAGTCCCCTATATCAAACCCCGCCCAACGGATGCTGGGCGGGGCGTTTCGTGAATTACTGTTTCGACGCGGCGACGGTATCAATCACCAGATCGTACAGTTCCTGCGCAGGCAAACCTCGCGCATTGTTTTCTTCGATCCACGCTTGGGCCGCTGGGGCAGCAGCCAATTCGCGTAGCGCGGTCAGCTCTTCTTCGGCCAGTTCAACACGTTCGATGCCACGTTCGTCGAGCGCAGGGCCCCATGCGGCCATGGTCTGTTCGTTGTAGTATTCGATGTAGTAATCCAGCGCTTCGTCGATGGAACTATCCAGCGCTTCGCGTTCTGCATCTGACAGGGAATCGTAGGCGTCGATGTTCACGACAACAGGGCAGTTTACCGCGCCTGGGTTCAGGTTGGTTGTCCACCAGTCAGCATTTTCGATTGTACCAAACGACATGTGCGCGTGCGGTGCGAACGATGCCGCACGGATAACGCCGCTGTCCATGGCTTGACGTACTTCGGTCGCGGACATGGATGTTGGCACTGCGCCTGCAGCCTCTAGTGCGGCACCGATGCCGCCGGTTGCGCGAACGGTCAGGCCTGCGAAATCTTCGATCGTGCGGGGCGCATCGCCCACGCCAGCCACGTTATACTGAGGCAGCGGCGACGGCATCAAAAGGCGCGCGTTCCAACGTTCCAGATCAGCCTGTGTTGCTGGGTGATTGTAGACGGCCATTGAAATTTCGCGCTCTAGCTCTAGGCTATCAACGCCGAGGAACGGCAGTTCCAAAACAGTGATCGATGGGTTTTTGTCTGGGTGATAGCCAGCGCAGAATTGAGCCATTTCAAACGCGCCGATGGAAATGCCATCCAGATTTTCGCGGTTGTTCGACAGACCGCCGTAGGAAATGTTCAGCGTGAATTCACCTCCGGTTTTTTCGTTCAGCAGCTCGGCCAGTTTTTCGACGTGTTCGGTGAATGCGCGGCGTTTGCCCCACAGCGATACATTCCATTCGGTCGCCAAAGTTTCGGTTGCAAATGCCATTGTCAGCGCAGCGGCGGCTGCGCCTGTCCATAGAGTTTTCATGATTTCCTCCCAGAAAACAAATTTTCTGGGCCAATCATGCACATATCATCGCGAAACGCCTATGAAGGAAAACGCGCGGCGATTACGCATGCCCCTGCGGATTTCCGCAGGGGCATGCTGCGCTACAGCAAAGCGTCCTTATCCAGCCCCAATTTCACGATCTTTTCGTTCAACGTGCGGCGGCCAATGCCCAATGCCTCGGCGGCGGCGTCCATGCGGCCTTGATGTGCTTTGATCGCTTTGGCAATCAGTTCGCGTTCAAATGCGGCCACGGCGGCGCGCAGGGTATGGGGGACGTCTTCGATCAGTGTGTCGGACCGCAAGGCGCTGATCATCGTGCCGCCACCGCGGCGGGCGGATAGAACACGCCTTTCGCAGACGCTGCGCAATTCACGAATGTTGCCGGGCCAATCGTGGGCCAATAGCGCGGCAAAATCGTCTGGCGTGAGTTCTGGCGGTTCGCATTCGTAGATGCGGGCGAAATCGTTCAAAAAATGCGCGGTCAGTAGCGTGATGTCATCTCGGCGTTGTCGAAGGTTTGGCAGGTCCACCACGAATGTATTCAGGCGGAACATCAGGTCACGGCGGAAATGGCCCGCAGACACCGCGTTTTCAATGTTTTCATTGGTTGCGGAAATGATGCGCAAATTAATTGCGACGGGGGCAGGGGACCCGATGGGCAGTATCTGTTTATCTTCGATCACGCGCAGCAATTTGGCCTGAACATCCATTGGACAGGCGCAAATTTCGTCCAGAAACAAGGTTCCGCCATCAGCCGCCTGCAAACGACCCTTTTGCGCGCCAAAGGTGCCGAACATGTCGGCCTCGAACGTGTCTGCGTTTAGGGTGGCGCAGTTTATCGCCAAAAACGGACGTTCGCCCATTGGCCCCAAATCATGTAGCGCGCGGGCAACCAGATCTTTGCCTGTGCCTGTTTCGCCTTGGATCAAAACAGGGGCATCGGCCGCCGCATAGTCCAGAATGGCAGCGCGCAGTTCCTGCACTGCTGGCGATCCGCCGACCAGCAGCCGATCCAGCCCCGACAATTCCAGCAGCCGTGCCTTGAGCCGCGCGTTTTGCGACCTCATCGAGCTTTGTTCAGCGGCGTGTTGTAGCACGGTCAACAGGCGTTTGGGGTGATAGGGTTTTTCCAAAAACCCATATGCGCCGTCCTGTATCGCCTGAACGGCCATGGGAATATCGCCGTGCGCTGAGATCAGAATCAACGGCGGGGCAAAGTTAGGATCCAGTTTCGTCAGTAAATCCAGCCCCGACATGCCAGGCATACGTACGTCGGATAAAATGACGTCAGGCGTGGCGCTTTTCAGGTGATCCAAAGCCTTTTCGGCGCGGGAAACGGTGTCGACCTGCCAACCCACGGCCTCTAGTAAATCGGTAAGGGAATGACGCATTTCTTTGTCGTCATCCACGACCAAAATCGAATATCGCATGGGGTTCCTTTAGGTCGGCAAATGCGCGGCGGGAAAGGTCACCCGAAACACCGCGCCACCGGTTTCGCGGTTTTGGGCGGTCATTTCGCCGTCGTGATCTTTGATAATATTGGCCGAAATCGCAAGGCCCAGCCCCATCCCCGCGCCGCTGGCCCGCGTTGTAACGAATGGTTCGGCCAGATCATTTAGCGTCGATTGACCCAGCCCGTGACCGTTATCGCCGACGGAAAACCAAACGATCTGATCGTCTTGGCCCATTGCGATTTCCACCTGCGGTGCATCGGTGTCATCGACCGCGTCCAGCGCGTTGCGGATCAGGTTGGTCATCACCTGTTCGATCCGCAATCGGCTGCCCCAGACTTGCATCGGGTCATCGGGGATGCGTTGATCAACGGTGACCTTCGCCGCGTCAATCCGATGTTGCAGCAGCGCGATCGATGCAGCCATTGAGGTGCGCAGATCAACCACCTCGAACGGTTCGGGGTCGGGCGTGGCAAAGAATTTCAGTTGCTTAGTTATCCCCTCCATCCGGTCAACCAAGCCGCCCAGTTTGCCTAGCACTTTGCCATCGGGGGCGCGGTATTCGGCAGCGGCCAGATGGTTTCGCATGGCGGAAATGGGTTGGCCCAATTCATGCGTAACGGACGCCGACAATTCGCCCAAAGCGGCCAGCCGGCTGGCCTTTTGCAATTCGCGCTGAGTGCGGCGCAGTTCAGATTCCGCCTGACGGCGTTCGGCAATTTCCAGCGCGAGTTTGTCGTTGGCGGTGCGCAAAATCGCCTCTTCTTTTTCGGAACGTTTCAGCGCCTGACCGACCTGACGGGCGTGTTGGATTTGCACCGCCAAAACGGCCAAACCCGCCAAAATCGCGATCCCTGCGGTCACCAGCCAACTGCGAGCAACGGCGCGGTCGTCGGACACGAAATAATGCAGCGACCAGCCATAGGGCAGGGCGTTGGACATCAGGTACAATCGCGGATCGCTGTTAACTTCGGCGGTTTGCGGGCCCGTGCGGCGCCAATCCAGCGAAGCCAGTTCGATATCCGCAAATTGCCGCGTGGTTGCGATTTTGCTGCGTTGTTCATCCGACAACGGGGCCAGCGTACGATAGGCCCACTCCGCGGTGGATGTTAGGATGATCACGCCGTCTTCGTTCGCCAAAAATACCTGTTCGCCCGCGGACACCCATGTTTGTTTCAAGGTGGCAAAGCTGATTTTCAAAACGATCACGCCCAGTGTTTCACCCGCGTCTGACACCACAGGTTCGGACAGGAAAAACCCCGGCAAACCAGTGGTCGCGCCGATGGCGTAGAACTGACCGCGCTGGCCGTTTGCGGCGATTTGGAAATAGGGGCGGAACGAATAGTCTTGCCCGATAAAGCTTAGGTCATTTTCGAAATTTGACGCGGCGGTGGTGATGCCGTCAGGGCGGATGAAATAGATCGCGTCCAGCTCCGCTTGATCCGAAAAATCGCGCAGCCTTGGGTTTACATAGGTCATGTCACCCGTCGCGGCCCCGTCGATCAGCACAGGATCACGGGCCAAAACATAGATCAGCGGGGCGTATTGTTCCAATTCGGCGGTGATCGAGCTGCGGTACAGGGATAGCGTGCCGTCGGCCTTGGCCACTTCGTCGGTGACGAAATACCGATAGGAAAAATGGTTCACGGCCCAACCCGCTAAGGGGGCCGTCAGAACGATGATCAGGATATAAATGGCGCGCATAGGCAAATATGGCCAAAGCCGCAGCGCAGGCGCAAGCCGTTATATTTGAACGTAGCCGCCGTGGCTGGTGATCATGTTTTCGAAATTTTCGACCTTGGCCGACGACTCAGGCGAACGCGCGATCATGACGGTCAACAACAGTTCAGCCGTGATAAAGGCGGTGGTGAGTGACGGCATCAACTGCGGCCCGATCATCGGCAACCGAATGGTTTTCCACGCGTCTTTGGAAATGGGCGACTGATAGCTGTCAGTCAGCGCCAAAATGCGCGCGCCGTTTTCGCGGGCGATTTGGACGGCGCGGACGACCTCGGATGAATAATGTTCATAGGACACGGCGACGACAATATCGTTGGCATTACAAGTCGCCATCTGGTCCAGAATTGCCCCCGGCATGCTGGGGACCTGTTCGAAATTATCGAACGCCATAGACCCCGCATAACTGAAATAATGCGCGACACTGAAACAACTGCGCACGCCCAGAGTATATACGCGACGCGCGGACAGCAGCGGATCGATGCAAGATTCCAGCGTCGCCTGCGCCTCTGGGCTGAACAGCGTTTGCATGTTCATCCAGTTCGCTTGCAGGGTTTCGCTCCAGATATCGTCGCCAGATTTGTTGTGCAGGGCGCGGGCGCGGTCGCCATAGTTTTGGGGCGATTTCATCAGGGCCTGCACGTCCTGCCGAAACGCGTCATAGCCGTCATAGCCCAGCTCAGACGCCAGTCGTGTGACGGTGTTCGCATTTACACCCGCAGAGGTTGCCAACCCACGAATCGACGAAAACGCGACCTCGGGTAGGTGATCCAGCATCCACGCCGCAAAGTTGGACAAAGCAGGCGTTCCCGTTTGTACAACACGGATCAAGGCGGACCGAATTAGTTTTGAATTTTCCATCCTTTACCTCGATTGACAGCGTGTTATTGGGGTCTAAGTGAGCTTTACCAAAAATTCAAATAATACATTTGCATTATTTTTGGAATAGGAATATCACAATCGCATTATCGCCCATTGGGTGAAACAGAGAGGAAAATCCATGAAATTCGCTAACTTTGCAGCAGCGGCCGCTTTGGCTGTCGCAGGCGCTCCGGCAATGGCGCAAGAATTCATTTCGATCGGTACCGGCGGCGTGACCGGCGTGTATTACCCAACTGGCGGCGCAATCTGCCGTATGATGGCGAAAACCCGTTCGGAACACGGCATCCGCTGCGCAGTCGAATCCACTGGTGGTTCGGTTTACAACGTAAACGCAGTGCGTTCGGGCGAACTGGAATTTGGCGTTGCACAGTCCGACGTTCAGTACAAAGCTGTTCACGGCGAAGGTTCGTTGGCAGATGCGGGTCCAAACCCTGATCTGCGTTCGGTATTTTCGATCCACCCAGAGCCATTCACCGTTGTTGCACGAGCTGATGCGGGCATCGTCAACTTTGAAGATCTGGCAGGAAAACGCGTAAACGTCGGCAACCCTGGCTCTGGTCAACGCGACACGATGGAAGTCGTGATGGCAGAACTGGGTTGGGACATGAGCACCTTTGCGCTAGCGTCCGAATTGCAAGCGGCAGAACAGTCGCAGGCGCTGTGTGACAACAACATCGATGCAATGGTTTACACTGTTGGCCACCCATCGGGTTCGATCCAAGAAGCAACCACCGCATGTGACGCCGTTCTGGTGAACGTATCGGGCGACGCGATCGACGCTCTGGTCGAAGCAAACCCATACTACCGCACCGCGACCATTCCGGGCGGCATGTACCGCGGCAACGACGCAGACACCGCAACTTTCGGTGTTGGCGCAACGCTGGTCACCTCGGCTTCGGTATCGGACGAAACCGTGTATCAACTGGTCAAAGCTGTGTTCGAAGACATCGACGGTTTCCGTTCGCTGCACCCAGCGTTCGCAAATCTGGACCCAGCTGAAATGGCAAACGACGGTCTGTCCGCTCCGCTGCACCCAGGCGCAGAGCGTTACTACCGCGAAGCAGGCCTGATCGAATAAGATCACGCTGATCGCCTGAAACACGGGCCGCCGTTTCCGCGGCGGCCCATTTTATTTGCCAAACGGGGGCACCATGACCGAAACGACACAGAAAACAGACCGAAGTTTCACCGAAGACGAGCTTCAGGATCTGGTGGCCAGCACGGATACGGGCGGACGTAATCCAACCAATCGGGCGGTCGCGTTTTTCATCTCTGGCGCTGCATTCGCGTGGTCGCTGTTTCAGTTGTGGATCGCGCAGCCGCAATTGTGGTTCGGCGCGTGGGTTCCTGTTTTAAATTCATCGCAAACGCGCCCCGTTCATTTGGGCTTTGCTATTTTGCTGGCATTTTTGGCTTATCCTGCGCTGAAATCGTCGCCGCGTAACCGCATTCCGATAACCGACTGGATTTTGGCCATCGTCGGGGCGGGCTGTGCGTTTTACGTTTTCCTGTTTTCGCGTGACCTGTCGATGACGGCCCGTTCGGGGCTGCCAACAGATACGCAGATCATCGTCGGTTCGGTCGGCATCCTGTTGTTGCTAGAGGCATCGCGCCGCGCATTGGGGCCTGCGCTGACGATCGTCGGGTCGATTTTCCTGCTGTACGCCTATATGGGGCAGGGCTGGTTGATCCCTGATATTATTGAACATTCCGGCCTGAGTTTCCGCGCGATTGTAAACGCGCAATGGTTGGACACGACGGGCGTGTTCGGCATTCCGCTGGGCGTTTCGACTGCCTTTGTTTTCCTGTTCGTTCTGTTCGGCGCGATGTTGGACAAGGCCGGCGCGGGCAACTATTTCATCCAGCTTGCTTTTGCGGGTCTCGGCGCGCTACGAGGCGGTCCGGCAAAGGCCGCTGTCGTTGGATCGGCGATGACTGGTCTGATCTCGGGTTCGTCCATTGCAAACGTTGTGACGACGGGCACGTTCACCATTCCGCTGATGAAAAAGGTCGGCTTTAGTTCCGAAAAATCGGGCGCGGTCGAGGTTGCGTCTTCGGTCAACGGTCAGATCATGCCACCCGTTATGGGCGCGGCCGCGTTCCTGATGGTTGAATTTGTCGGCATTTCCTATGTCGAGGTGATCAAACACGCCTTTATCCCAGCCGTGATTTCCTACATCGCGCTGGTTTACATCGTGCACCTAGAGGCACTAAAGAAAGACATGCCAGCGCTGGGTCCAGCGGCGAATTTGGGCAAAATGTTCCTGAAAATCGCGGTTGGGTTTGTTGTCACGGGCATCGGATTTACCGCTTTGGTCTATGGCATCAACGGTCTGCGCGCTGTTGCGCCTTCGCTGTCGGGCTGGGTCATTATGGCGGGTATCATCGCGGCCTATGTCCTGATGGTCCGCACGGCGGCGAACAATCCTGACCTGACGCTGGATGATCCAAACTCTGGCAAATTCAGCCTGCCAACCGTCAAAGAGGTGTTCCCGACAGGCTTGCATTACCTGCTGCCAATTTTGGTGCTGATCTGGTTCCTGATGGTCGAAATGCAGTCGCCTGCCAAATCGGCGTTCTGGGCTGTGGCGGTCATGTTGGGCATCATCCTGACTCAGCGCCCGCTAAAGGCAATGTTCCGCGGCGAAAGCATCGCCGCCGCATCGCGCGAAGGCCTGAACGACATGGTCGAAGGCATGATCACAGGCGCGCGCAACATGATCGGTATCGGCGTTGCAACTGCAGCGGCGGGTATCATTGTGGCGACCGTGACCAAAACACCTATCGGCACTGAATTGGCCGGATTGGTTGAACTGCTATCGGGCGGTCACCTGATGATCATGCTGCTGCTGGTTGGTCTGTTTTCGCTGATCTTGGGCATGGGCCTGCCGACCACAGCGAACTATATCGTTGTGTCGTCGCTGATGGCTGGCGTTGTAGTTCAACTGGGCGCCCAAGAAGGATTGATCGTTCCTCTGATCGCGGCGCACCTGTTCGTGTTCTATTTCGGGATCATGGCAGACGTAACGCCGCCTGTTGGGCTTGCCAGTTTTGCCGCGGCGGCGGTGTCGGGCGGCGATCCGATCAAATCGGGCTTTACCGCGTTTTTCTATTCGATGCGGACCGTCGCACTGCCGTTCCTGTTCATCTATAACCCCGCGCTGATCCTATATGGCGTGGATTTGGGAACGACGGCGGGCATCCTGCAGGCGCTGATGATCTTTGTCATTGCGACCATCGCGATGCTGTTGTTCGCGGCGGCAACGCAGGGGTATTTCCTGGCTCCCTCCCAAAAATGGGAAAGCGCAGCGTTGTTGCTGGTGGCCTTTACCCTGTTTGTGCCAGGTTTCTGGCTGGACCGCATCCAACCCCGTTTCGAAGAGCTGCCCCCAACCCAATTGGCGCAGGCCTTTGATGATGCGGCAGTGGGCGACAACATTCGGTTCGTCGTGGCTGGCCCCGCGTTTATCGACGGTAGCCCATCACAGCTAACCATCGTTCACACGGTTCAGGACGGCGATCCCGAAACGGGCCGCGCCGATGCTGCGGGGCTGTTCCTACTGCCCGAAGACGACCGCCTGTTCATGGACGAACCCATGTTCGGCACCGACTATCAGCAGAAATTGCAAGATTTCGATTTTTACACCGATCCTCGGGTCGAAGTGATCAGCCTGCTGCACCCCGCCGACCGTATGCCAAAACAGGTGTTCTGGATCCCTGCCCTGTTGCTGCTGGTTCTGGTCATCGTGCTGCAACGTCGCCGTCAAACCAAACCCGCGTTCTAAGGAGCCGCAAATGTCAAAGAATATTCTGATCCCCATTGATCTGAACACCGCTGACACCACGGCGATCAAACCGCTGGGCGAAGCTATCAACATGCTGGACGGAGGCGTATTGCACATGATCACCGTCATTCCCGAATTCGGGATGGCGCAGGTGTCGGGCTTTTTCCGCGCGGGCTATGAAAAGGACATGCTAAAGGCGTTCGGTGACAAACTGACCGAATGGGTCAACACCCACGTCCCTGATAACGTCGAGGTCCGCCCGCATGTTGTTCACGGCACCGTTTACGATGAAATCCTGCGGGCCGCCGAGAAACTGAACGTTGATCTAATCGTCATGTCGGCCCACCGCCCTGATTTATCCGACTACCTGCTGGGCCCGAATGCCGCGCGGGTCGTTCGTCATGCCAAACAATCGGTCTATGTCGTAAGGAACTAACACATGAGCCACATTTTCGGGCGCTCCACACGCGGCCAGCTGCCTACAGCGGTCGCGGGAGATGGCTGTTATCTAATTGATGCCAATGGCAAACGGTATCTGGATGGATCTGGCGGCGCGGCGGTGTCCTGTCTTGGGCATTCGAACGCGCGGGTGCGGGCGGCGCTGCATGAACAAATGGACAAACTGGCCTTTGCGCATACGGGGTTCTTTACCTCTGATCCTGCGGAACAACTGGCAGATCGGCTGGTGTACTATGCGCCCGAAGGTATCGATCGCGTCTATCTGGTTTCTGGCGGGTCAGAGGCCGTTGAATCCGCGCTCAAACTCGCCCGTCAGTATTTCATGGAAGTCGGCCAGCCTCAGCGGCACCGCGTGATTGCCCGCCGGCAGAGCTATCACGGGAATACTCTGGGCGCACTGGCAGCGGGTGGTAACGAATGGCGGCGTGCGCAGTTTGCACCGATGTTGGTTGAAACGTCCCACATCGCGCCATGCTATGAATATCGTGATCGCCGCGATGACGAAACGGCCGAACAATACGGCCTACGCGCGGCCAATGAATTGCAGGCTGAAATCGAAAGACTGGGCCCTGACAGCGTGATGGCGTTCATCGCTGAACCCGTTGTGGGCGCGACCGCAGGCGCAGTGCCTGCAGTGACCGGTTACCTAAAACGCATCCGCGAAATCTGCGATCAATATGGGATCCTATTAATCCTGGACGAAGTCATGTGCGGCATGGGGCGCACCGGTTATCTGTTCGCCTGCGAAGAGGACGGAATTTCCCCCGATATGGTCACAATCGCCAAAGGTTTAGGCGCAGGTTATCAGCCGATTGGCGCGTTGATGGTGCAGGGAAAAATATACGACGCCATCGCCGCAGGTACGGGATTTTTCCAGCACGGTCACACTTATCTGGGCCACGCTATGGCCGCGACCGCAGCAAATGCCGTTTTGTCCGAGATCGAAGAAAATGACCTACTGACGCGCGTTCGCGCTCAGGGCGAAAAGCTGCAATCGGCATTGGTTTCCGAATTCGGTCAGCACCCGAATGTAGGCGACATTCGCGGGCGCGGTTTGTTCCGCGGTGTCGAACTGGTCGCTGATCGCGATAGCAAAACGCCATTTGAAACAGGTACCAAAATCCACGCAAAAATCAAATCAGCGGCCTTTGATGCTGGGCTGATTTGCTATCCGATGGGCGGCACGATCAACGGGCAGCGGGGCGATCATGTGCTGCTGGCGCCGCCGTTCATCATCACGGACGAACAAATTGATGAACTGGTTTCGAAACTATCTTTGGCTGTGAAAACTGCACTGAAACAATGACCAAACTACCTAAAATTATGGTTGCGCCCAACGGCGCGCGCCTGACGACCAAAGATCACGCAGCGGTGCCTGTCACGATCCCTCAGATCGTAGATTGCGCGGTGAAATGCGCGGCGGCTGGCGCGGATGGTATTCACGCCCACGTCCGCGACGAAGGCCAGCAGCACGTTCTGGACGCAGGGCTGTATCGCGAATTGCTTTCCGAAATTTCGCGCGTTTTGCCCGATTTCTACGTGCAAATCACGACCGAAGCCGTCGGCAGATACTCCCCCGCTGAACAGCGCAAATTGGTTTATGACGTGCGGCCCGCTGCTGTGTCGATCGCGCCTCGTGAAATGTTTGCGGGCGAAATGGATGCAGATTTGCGCACGTTCTACCACGACTGCGCATCGGCAAATATTGCCGTGCAACACATTTTATACGACGAACCAGATGTGCAAAATCTGGCGCTGGCGGTAGAGCGCGGAGTGATCCCCGTGACAGATCTACAGGCGTTGATTGTCTTGGGTCGCTATAACGCGGGGCAAAAATCGTCGCCCGATGAATTGGGTAAACCGGCGCAGCAGCTATTGTCTTTGTTGCCGGGCGTCGATTGGGCCGTCTGTGCGTTTGGTCCCAAAGAAACCGAATGCTTGATCGCGGCGCAAAAGATGGGCGGTAAAATGAGGATTGGGTTCGAAAACAACCGCATCAATTCCGATTTAACCTGCGCTGCTGACAATGCGGAACGTGTGGCCGAATTGGTCGGCAAACTTAAGGCCTAGTAGACATGAGATTTATACCAATCGCCGCAATCGGATTGATCGCTGTTATCTGCACCATTTGGCCGATATTCGGCGCGGCCTCTGCTTTTGTTTCACTGGTTTGTGTCGGTCTGTTCGGGCTGGGCATTTACGACATGGTCCAAACCCGCCATGCTGTTCTGCGCAACTATCCGGTCATCGGGCATCTGCGGTATTTCTTTGAATTGATCCGCCCCGAAATTCGGCAATATTTGATAGAGGGAGACGACGAAGAGGTGCCGTTTTCCCGCGACACCCGCGCCATAGTTTATCAACGCGCCAAAAACGTCGAAGACAAGCGCCCGTTTGGCACAAAAATGCGTGTCTACGACAGTGGCTATCAATGGATGACCCATTCGATCCAGCCAAAGAAAATTGAAAACCCCGATTTTCGCGTCTTGATCGGTGGCCCTGATTGTGCCAAACCCTATAACGCCTCGATTTATAATATTTCCGCGATGAGCTTTGGCGCGTTGTCCGCGAATGCTATTTCTGCGTTGAACAACGGCGCAAGGATGGGTGGATTTGCCCATGATACGGGCGAAGGCGGGATTTCCAAATACCATATCCAAGGCGGCGGAGACCTGATTTTTGAAGTCGGCACAGGCTATTTCGGATGCCGCACCCATGGTGGGCAATTCGACCCTGACAAATTCGCGAAAACCGTATCGTCTGATCAAGTTAAGATGATCGAAATAAAGCTGAGCCAAGGCGCAAAACCAGGGCAGGGCGGCGTTTTGCCAGCGGCAAAAATCACGCCTGAAATCGCAGCGGCGCGAGACGTTCCGATGGACAAAGATTGCGTATCGCCGGCCAGCCATTCGGCCTTTTCCACGCCGATTGAAATGATGCAGTTTATTCAAAAGCTACGCGATCTGTCGGGCGGCAAACCTGTTGGGTTCAAACTGTGCATTGGTCACCGGCGCGAATTCATGTGCATCGTGCGGGCCATGCTGGAAACGGACATTACGCCTGATTTCATCGTCATCGACGGGAAAGAGGGCGGTACGGGCGCAGCCCCGTTGGAATTCGCGAACCACATGGGGATGCCACTGGTCGAAGGTCTGACCTTTGCCCACAACACCCTGCGCGGCGTTGGGCTGCGCGATCGCATCAGGTTGGGCGCCAGCGGTAAATTGGTGCAGTCGTTTGACATCGCGCGGACGCTTGCCTTGGGCGCGGATTGGGTCAATTCGGCGCGCGGATTTATGTTTGCGGTCGGCTGCATTCAGGCGCAAGCCTGCCACACAAACCACTGCCCCACGGGCGTTGCGACCCAAGATCCGGCACGGCAACGCGCGCTAAACGTTACCGATAAATCCCAACGGGTCGCCAATTTTCACAAAAACACGCTCAAGGCGTTGGCGGATATCACGGGCGCTGCGGGGCTAAACCATCCGGGTGAGTTTCTGCCACGCCACTTGATGCTACGCGAAAGCGACCGTGACATGATGACAGGCGATGACGTCTATCCATACATGCCCGAAGGATTTCTGTTGCGCGAAGATGACGATAGATACGGGTATCTGGAACGATGGCGCCGCGCATCGGCAGCTAGTTTCCGTCCATTTGACGGCGGTATCTAAAAACAAACCCCGCGGTTTTCGAACCGCGGGGTTTTTAATTGGGTCAAACCAACTGCATCAAGATCGCGGGCACGCCGACCATTAGGAACGTGACGATTGCGATTGAAATACCTAGTCCTTTGAACATGTTACACCTTTGGTTTGTGATTGCCATTGATGTACGTACAGGTTCGGCGTTTGGTTCAATTTCTGCTCAACGAAGCCGCATTTCCGTTTTGGCATCAAAATAAAACAGCGTGCTGTCGTCAAATGTAACACCCACGGTACTGTCAGATTTGATTTCGTTATCATCGCGGCTTTCTACCACGATCTTGGATCCGTCTGCGGCGATCAGGTAATCATAGGACACGCCGCCCAGACGTTCGCGCAGGTCCAGTTTTGCGTCGTTGCCACCTGACGTCACTGTGATGTTTTGCGGACGAATGCCAACGATTACTTTTGCGCCATCAATCAAATTGGACACATTAGGGGTGACCGCGCGGTTATTCAGCGCGGGCAGGACAATCTGACCATTCTGCACGACGCCGTCCAAGAAATTCATAGACGGAGATCCGATAAAGCCCGCTACAAATTTGTTGTCGGGGTCTTTGTAAAGCTCCATCGGGCTGCCAACCTGTTCAACGCGGCCCGCACGTAAGACGACGATTTTGTCGGCCAAGGTCATCGCTTCGACCTGATCGTGGGTCACATAGATCATGGTAGCGCCGATTTCTTTGTGCAGGCGGGCGATTTCAACGCGCATATCCACACGCAGTTCTGCGTCTAGATTCGACAGCGGTTCGTCGAATAGAAACACTTCGGGTCCGCGAACGATGGCGCGGCCGATGGCGACACGCTGGCGTTGGCCCCCCGATAGCGCCTTGGGTTTGCGCGACAGGTATTGATCCAGCTTTAGGATACGGCTGGCTTCGGCGACTTTTTCTTTGATCTCGGCCTTTGGGTGGCCAGTCATTTTCAGGCCGAACCCCATGTTTTCCGCGACCGTCATATGCGGGTACAGCGCATAGGTCTGAAACACCATTGCAACGCCGCGTTCGGCGGCATCCAGTTTGGTGACATTGCGCGCACCGATGTTGATTTGGCCGTCCGTTGTGTCCTCTAGCCCTGCGATCATGCGCAACAGGGTCGATTTTCCGCAGCCCGATGGGCCAACGAATACGCAAAATTCGCCATCATCGATCTGTAGATCGATATCGTGGATGACCTGTACATCACCGTATTTTTTAACGGCTTTGGTTAGAGTGACCCCTGACATGGGTGCGCTCCTTTTAGCTGGGGAACTGCCACGATTCAGCGGCAGATGCGATTTGGGTTGCTGTGTGGATGAGGTCGTTCTGAAACGCCCCCAATCCGTCTAAAGTGTTACGTTGGGTCGACGTCGTGATCGAAATGGCACCGATCACTTTGCCCGTAGACAGGATGATCGGAGCGGCGATGCAAACGATGCCTTCTTCGTGTTCTTCGCGGTCAAAGGCGACGCCTTGGGCGCGGATCGTATCGAAATCTGCGCGCAGCGCGTCCGGCGTGATCAGCGTATGTTCGGTATGTTTGAAATAGGCCTGACGCTGTAGGGCGTCGTCCTGTTCTATTGGCGGCAGGTAGGCCATGATCGCCTTGCCCACGCCTGTGCAATAGCCGGGGCCGATTTTGCCTGCCTGCGAAAACATTTCAATCGGACGCGCCGCATTGCGTTTGTCGACATATAGAACCTGACCGCGATCAAGCTGTGCAAGGTGGATGGTTTCGCCTACCTTTTCCGACAGTGCATCTAGATAGGGGCGGGCGATGGGGGCGATTGAACTTTGTCTCCATGCGGAATGAGCAAGGCGCACCAGTCGAAGGCCCAACGAATAAGTCTGAGCTGCTTGGTCATAGGAAAGCATCCCTAAATTCGTCAGCGTTTGGATCAATCGATACAAAGTTGCCTTTGGATGGTCGGACTGTTCCAGAATTTCAGTGAAACGAACAGGCCGCCCAAAATTGGCGATTTGGTCCAGCACTTCCAATGCCTTACCCACAGTTCCATCGCTGTTTTTGTTTGGTGATGTCGCCATCTGCTCCTCCTGATCTTTCGTATCGGCGTCCTCCTTGCCGTCACGAAGATGTTGACAGGGTTAGCGCGAATCGTTCATGATTTCAATAGTTGGAAAACGGTTCCACTATGTGAAACTTAAACGGGACCGTCAATGGGAGGAAAAAAATGAAACTATGGAAAAGCACCGCAGCGGTGCTTGCGCTGACACTTGGTGCGTCGGCGGCTCAGGCAGAGCTGTCTGGCGAACTGCGTATTTTTTCGGACATGTCGAACCCTGCTCCGCGCGCAGTGATGGAGGGCATGGTTGCTGATTTCGGCGCGATGCACCCTGATCTGGACATCGAACTGACCATCATCGACCGCGAAGCCTATAAAACGCAGATCCGCAATTTCCTGACGGCAGACGCGCCAGACGTTGCGAACTGGTACGCAGCGAACCGTATGCGCCCCTATGTGGACGCAGGTCTGTTCGAAGACATCAGCGATCTGTGGGCCGAACCTGAAATCGCGGACGCGCTGGCATCGACCAAAGGCGCGATGACGCTGGACGGTGCGCAGTGGGGCGTGCCTTACACCTACTACCAGTGGGGCGTTTACTACCGCGAAGACATCTACAACCAGTATGGTTTGGAAGAGCCAACCGATTGGGAAACATTCAAATCGAACTGCCAGACCCTGCTGGACAACGGCGTGAAATGTTTCACCATCGGCACCAAATACCTGTGGACCGCTGGCGGCTGGTTTGACTACCTGAACATGCGCACCAACGGCTATGATTTCCACATGCAGCTGACTTCGGGCGAAATCGAATGGACCGACGAACGCGTGCGTCAAACATTCGCAAACTGGCGCGAGCTGATCGACATGGGCGCGTTTGTGGACAACCACCAGTCCTACAGCTGGCAAGAAGCCCTGCCATTCATGGTCAACGGCGAAGCAGCCGCATACCTGATGGGCAACTTTGCTGTCGCACCACTACGCGAAGCAGGTCTAAACACCGATCAGTTGGATTTCTACCAGTTCCCAACCATCACCGATGGTATCGCGCTGGCTGAAGATGCCCCAACCGATACCTTCCACATCCCTTCGGGCGCACAAAACAAAGAAGCCGCACGTGAATTCCTGCGCTTTGTTGTGTCGGCAGACAACCAGACCAAAATCAACGCAGGTGATGCGCTGGGTCAGTTGCCTGTAAACTCGAATTCGTCAGTGGATGATGACGAAATGCTGAACCAAGGTTTCGCAATGCTGTCGTCGAACGCGCCGGGCGGTATCGCGCAGTTCTTTGACCGTGATGCACCTGCGGAAATGGCATCCGTCGCTATGGAAGGTTTCCAGGAGTTCATGGTGTTCCCAGACAATCTGGATGACATCCTGAACCGCATGGAATCCACGCGCAAGCGTATCAACGAACAGTAACCCATCAACTGTTTTTGAAACGCTGGCCAGGCGGGGGGATCCTTGCCTGGCTTTCGCGCCCGATTTCGGGTGCCACCTACAAGAGGCCAAATCATGTCCCAAGCCATCAACGACCAGACCAGCTGGCTCCGGCGGAACCGTTTGACGGTGACCCCGCTGTTGTTCCTGCTGCCTGCGGTTTTGTTTTTCCTAGTCTACGTCATTTTCCCGATCGCCGAGAGTTTCCAAATTTCGTTCTATCGTTGGGACGGTCTGGGCGAACCGCGCTATATCGGTATGGCCAACTACGAAGAGCTATGGACCGACCGCGCGTTCGAAGTGTCGTTGTGGAACAACATGAAATGGCTGGCGCTATATCTGCTCGCGATCCCTGCGGGCCTGATGATCGCGCTGTTCCTGAACCAGAATGTTGTAGGCATTCGCCTGTATAAATCTTTGTTTTTCTTTCCTTTCGTGATTTCTCAGGTCGTTGTGGGTCTGGTGTTCACTTGGTTTTATGATCCGTCATTCGGTCTGTTGAACAAAATCCTGACGGGGTTCGGATTTGATGCGGTCAACGTGTTGGGCGACCCGAAACTGGTGACCTATGGCATTATCGCGGCGGGCCTATGGCCGCAGACCGCATATTGCATGATCCTGTATTTAACCGGCCTGAACGCTGTAGATCCCGAACAGGTCGAAGCCGCCCGTTTGGACGGCGCAAAAGGCCCCAAAATGCTGTGGTATGTGATCTTGCCTCAGCTACGGCCAGCGACATTTATCGCGTTTGTTGTGACGATCATCGGCGCGCTGCGGTCGTTCGATTTGATCTCGATCATGACCAATGGCGGCCCGTTCGGCACCAGCCGCGTCCTATCGTTCTACATGTTCGAAAAAGCGTTGTCTGAATACGGGTTCCGCATGGGATATGGCGCTGCAATCGCCGTTGTCCTGTTCCTGATTATGCTGTGTTTCATCGCCTACTTCCTATGGTCGATGTACCAAGACGAAAAAGGAGCGCGCTAATGTTCCCGCGTCCTATCGAAAAATCCTCTCGTGCTTGGCAGGTGACGTATCAGGGATTGGTGCCTTTGGTGCTGATCATGTGGCTGCTGCCGTTGATCGCTGTTGCTGTGTTTTCAATCAAACCGGATGTCGATTTCACCAGCGGCAATTACTGGGGCATGCCATCATCGTTCGAAGGCGTAACCAACTATAGCCGCGTATTTTTTGAATCGGACATGCCACGCTATTTGTTGAATTCTGTGTTCATCACGATCCCAACGGTGATCGGGGCGGTGGCCTTGTCCTGTATGTCTGGTTTCGCGCTGGGGATTTATAAATTCCGCGGCAACCTGTTTATCTTTTTCATGTTCATCGCGGGCAATTTCGTACCGTTCCAAATTCTGATGGTGCCGGTACGCGACCTGACGATCGACATGGGGCTATACAACACAAAACTTGGTCTGGTCCTGTTCCATGTGGCATTCCAAACGGGGTTCTGTACGCTGTTCATGCGCAACTTTATCCGCGCGCTGCCCTATGAACTGATCGAAGCCGCCCGCGTCGAAGGCATCGCAGAATGGCGCATATTCTGGTTCATCGTTCTGCCGCTGATGAAACCCGCGATTGCTGCGCTGTCTGTGTTGATCTTTACCTTTATCTGGAACGACTACTTCTGGGCTGTGGTTTTGACCCAAGGTGCGGAAAGCCAACCCGTGACAGCAGGCATCACCAGTTTCAACGCGCAATACCGCGCGGCCTATCACCTGATGAGCGCGGGCAGCATCGTCGCCGCGTTGCCACCTGTAGCGGTGTTTTTCCTGATGCAGCGCCATTTCATCGCAGGTCTGACCTTAGGGGCGGTGAAATGATCCGCCACTGGATTTTATCCGCTGGCGGGCGGTCGCTGATCCTTGCGTCGATCAATGACCGTCTGCCGTTTGTAGCCTACTGGGGCGCAGCAATCGCGGATGGCGACAACCTGATCGAAGCTGGCATTGCGGATGTCACAGGCGGCATGATCGATGAAAACGCCGATCTTTCGATCTGCCCCGAGGCTTCGCGCACCTTCCCTGGTCAGCCCGGAATGTCCATTGCGGCGCACGACGGCACTCCAATCCGTCCGCGATTTACATTGACCGAGGTCGCGCAGGGCAACGGTTTGTCCGTGACAGCAGTGGACGAAGCGAACGACCTGACCTATGTGGCTGATTTCTGCATTGATGCAGAAACATCGGTACTGACGGCAAAGGCACGTTTGGATTCCAACACGCCAATTCGGGTGCATTACCTATCGGCGCCCGTTTTCCCCGCATCGCATTTCGCCGATGACATGATCGATTTCGCGGGGCGCTGGATTGGCGAATTCCAACAGGTTCGTACGCCTTGGGCCGCGGGTATTCACATGCGCGAAAACCTGACGGGCCGCACAGGGCACGAACATTTCCCTGCACTGATCGTGCCCGAACGCGGCGCGACAAACACCGCTGGTTCAGTACAGGCATTTCATTACGGATGGTCGGGCGGGCATCGTATGATCGCCGAAGAATTGCCCGATGGACGCCGTCAGATCCAATTTGGTCGTGCCGCTGGAACGCAGCTAACTGCGGGCACGCATTTTGAAACCGCGCCGCTATACGCCGTGCATTCGGACCAGGGTCTGAACGGTTGCGCCGTTGCATATCAACACCATTTGCGTGACCGCATCGTTGTTTGGCCCCACCCCGATCGGCCGCGCCCAGTACACTACAACTGTTGGGAAGCGATTTATTTCGATCACAAACTGAACGACCTTACAGCGATTGCAGACCGCGCGGCAGCGCTGGGGGCGGAACGGTTTGTTCTGGATGACGGATGGTTTGGGCGCCGCGATGACGATACGTCGTCATTGGGAGATTGGGAGATCGACGAACGTAAATACCCCGATGGGCTGGGCCCGCTGATCGACTATGTTCACGGGCTGGGCATGACGTTTGGAATCTGGTTCGAACCTGAAATGGTGAATCCAGATAGCGATCTGTATCGCGCGCATCCTGAATGGGCCTTGGGTGCGGCGGATCAAGTTCTAGGCCGTCAGCAAATGGTGCTGGACATGGCAAACCTGCAGGTCCGCGATTACCTGTATGAACGCATTTCCGCTGTCCTGTCGGCATACGATATCGACTATATCAAATGGGATCATAACCGCGTTCTACCGATGCCTGATGCTGCGCAAGCATTGGGGTACTATGACCTGCTAAGCCGCTTGCGTACAGATTTTCCGAACACGGAAATAGAATCCTGTTCTTCGGGCGGGGGCCGAATTGATTTCGGGGCTTTGTCGCTGACCCAGCGGGTTTGGCTATCGGATAGTAACGACGCATTGGAACGGCTGCGGATCCAGCACAATGCGGCGCTATTTTTACCGATGGCCGTAACCGGCAGCCACGTTGGGCCGCGTCACTGCCACACGTCGGGCCGCGTGATTGATATTCGTATGCGGGCGTGGGTCGCCGCGCAGCGGCACATGGGTTTCGAAATGGACCCCCGCGAATTAACGGACGATGAAACGGCGGTCTTGCGCGATGTTACCGCGTGGTGGAAATCAAACCGCGATTGGATGAAGACCGCTGACATCCTGCGGCTGGATAGTGCGGACCCATCGGTCATCGCGGAACAGCAATTGTCGGCGGATGGTGATCAGTTCGTTGTCTTTGCGGGACTGGCTGACACCAGCCGTCAAATTCTGCCGCGCCCCATTCGTTTGACGCGTTTGGACCCCAGCGCAACGTACCGCATCACACTGGTGAACCGCGACGATACCGTCGGGCTGTCGCGCGGCAACCCTGCATTGAAAACACGTGACCTGACCCTGAGTGGGCAGGCATTGATGGCCCGAGGCATCACGCTGCCTTGGTCTTTCCCACTGCATATGTGGGTGATCAAAGGACAAAGACTATGACGAAGGATCGGCGCAGCCGCGCATGGTACGGAAAGCTGGATAAAGACGGATTTATCCATCGTAGCTGGATGAAAAATCAGGGATTTCCCGATGACGTGTTCGATGGCCGTCCGATCATCGGGATTTGTAACACATGGTCTGAACTGACGCCCTGTAACAGTGGTCTGCGCGATCTAGCCGAAGGCGTCAAACGCGGCGTTTGGGAGGCAGGCGGTTTCCCCGTGGAATTCCCCGTAATGTCGCTGGGCGAAACCCAAATGAAACCGACGGCCATGCTGTTTCGCAACCTGCTGGCGATGGACGTCGAAGAATCCATTCGTGCCTATGGGATCGACGGTGTTGTATTGCTGGGCGGTTGTGACAAGACGACTCCGGGGCAGCTGATGGGCGCGGCATCGGTTGATCTGCCGTCGATCGTAGTCAGCTCTGGCCCGATGCTGAACGGTAAATGGCAGGGCAAAGATATCGGTTCTGGCACCGACGTTTGGAAATTTTCCGAAGCAGTGCGCGCAGGCGATATGACGCTGCAGGATTTCATGAACGCCGAAAGCGGGATGAGCCGTTCCAAAGGCGTCTGTATGACGATGGGCACCGCATCCACCATGGCGTCGCTGGTCGAAGCGATGGGCATGTCACTACCAACCAACGCTGCGCTGCCCGCGGTGGATGCCCGCCGCATGGCACTGGCCCATCTAACCGGCAAACGCATCGTCGAAATGGTCGAGGAAGACCTGAAACCATCCGACATTCTAACCAAAGAGGCATTCGAGAACGCTATTCTAGCGAACGCCGCCGTCGGCGGTTCGACCAACGCGGTGGTTCACCTATTGGCGCTGGCAGGGCGCGTGGGCGTTGACCTATCGCTGGATGATTTCGAAATCGGCCGCGAAATCCCGTTGCTGGTCAACTGCATGCCATCGGGCAAATACTTGATGGAGGATTTCTGTTACGCGGGCGGCATGCCTGTCGTGCTAAAGGAACTGGCGGACAAAGGTCATTTGCGCAGCGCGAAATCCGTTCTGGGCGGCGATATCGCGGCCTATGCTGAAGGTGCCGAATGCTATAACAGCGATGTCATCAAATCCTATGATGATCCCGTCAAACCTGCCGCTGGCCTGATGGTTTTGCGGGGCAATTTGGCACCGAACGGCGCGATCGTGAAACCTTCGGCTGCGACCGAACGTCTGCTAGAGCACGAAGGCGAAGCCTATGTGTTCGAAAGCATCGAAGATTTAAAAGCCAACATCGATCGCGAAGATTTGCCCGTCACGCCTGACACCATTCTGGTGCTCAAAGGTTGCGGCCCCAAAGGGTACCCCGGCATGCCTGAAGTCGGCAATATGCCAATCCCTCGCAAATTGGTCACTCAAGGCGTGCGCGACATGATCCGTGTGTCAGACGCGCGGATGTCTGGCACGGCCTTTGGCACGGTGGTACTGCACGTATCACCCGAAGCGCAGGCAGGCGGCACGTTGGCTTTGGTCAAAACGGGCGACCGGATCAAAGTCAGCGGATCGCAGGGCATTCTGGAGTTGCTGGTGGATGACGCCGAACTACAGGCACGCCGCGACGCATGGCATCCGGATGATCCGCATTACACCCGCGGCTATGCAAAACTGTATATCGACCATGTTCTGCAGGCCGACAAAGGCGCCGATCTGGATTTCCTGGTCGGCAAAGATACGCGCCCAGTTACAAGGGAAAGCCACTGATGATCGACGCAAATTTCCACGACCTACAGGGCAAAACCGTATACATCACAGGCGGTGCATCAGGCATCGGGGCGGCGCTGACCAAAGGGTTTTTGGAGCAGGGTGCCAAAGTCGGCTGCGTTGGCCGTTCGCCAGCGGATGAATTTGTTGACCAGATGGAACAGGAAACGGGCAACCGCCCCCTGTTTATCCAATGCGACATCACCGACATTCCCGCGTTGAAACAATCGATGCAGGATGTGCAGGACCAGTTGGGTCCGATTGATGTGCTAGTAAACAACGCAGCCAATGATCAGCGTCATTCCACTTTAGAGGTTACCGAAGAATTCTGGGATTGGTCGCAATCGATCAACCTAAAGGCCTATTTCTTTGCCTGTCAGTCGGTCGTTCCGATGATGCAATCGCGCGGCGGCGGGTCGATCATCAACTTCACGTCGATCAGCTATATGATGGGAAACACGGGCTATCCTGCGTATACCTCGGCCAATTCGGGGATCAACGGCATGACCCGCAGCTTGGCCCGCGAATTTGGCCCTGATGCGATCCGTGTGAACGCGCTCGCCCCTGGGTGGGTTCTGACGGACAAACAATTGGAAATGTGGGCCACACCCGAAGCTTTGGCAGATCATCTGGAACGCCAGTGCCTTAAGGAGCACCTCAAACCCGAAGACATCGTCGCAGCAACGCTGTTTTTGGCATCTAGCGCCAGCCGTATGATCACGGGCCAGTCGCTGGTTGTGGATGGCGGTGTAGTGGTGACGGGATGACGGATCTACGCGAACATACCTCTTGGGTCGCTGTGGATTGGGGCACCACCAATCTGCGCGTTTGGTTCATGGATGAAACCAATGCTGTTCTGGATCAGGTTTCAACCGAACAAGGCATGGGTACCTTGTCGCGTGACGCGTTTGAGCCAGCCTTGATTGCCGCATTGGCCCCTGTACTATCCGACACCCGCGTTTTGCCAGTCGTGTGTTGCGGTATGGTCGGATCACGTCAGGGCTGGGTGGAGGCACCATACGCTGCCGTTCCCGTATCGCCGCTGAACACGCAAAACGTTGTCACCGTTCCAACCACCGACCCGCGCATTTGCGCCTTCATTTTGTCGGGGATCAAACAAGTGACGCCCCCAGATGTGATGCGCGGTGAAGAAACGCAGATCGCGGGCGTTCTACGGGCGTACCCCGATTTTTCGGGCTGTATTTGTCTGCCTGGTACGCACACCAAATGGGCGATGGTTTCAGACGGGAAACTGACTAAATTCAATACGTTCATGACCGGCGAAATCTATGCGCTGCTTAGCAAACAGTCGGTGTTGCGCCATTCCGTTGATGGGGCAGCCTGTGATGAAGCGGGTTTTGTTCAAGGCGTCAGAACGTCGGTCGCGGCTCCAGAAATGGTCGCCGCCTCTCTGTTCGGCATTCGGGCTGGAGATCTGGTGCTGGACCGCATGGGCGACGTTTCTAACGGCCTGCTGTCTGGTTATTTGATCGGCGCAGAGATCGCCGCGATGCGCAATGATTTAAACTCGTCGCCCGTGGTCATTGCGGGCGCGTCGAAACTGTCCGCTCTATACGCGCAGGCATTGGCTACAATCGATATTTCGGCGGACATTCACGACGGGGAAGCATGCACCTTGGATGGTCTGATCGCTGGTTATGAATTGCTAAAGGACACGATATGAACCAACGCGAAATCATCGCGATCCTACGCGGTTTGCGTTCGGAGAACGCGATCGCCGTTACCGATGTTTTAATTAACGCAGGCATCACGAAAATCGAGGTGCCGTTGAACTCCCCCGATCCGTTTGTGACCATTGAAAAAATGGTGAACCACGCGGGCGACGCAGCACAAATTGGGGCAGGGACCGTTCTAACCATCGCGGAGGTGGACCGCTTGTCAGACATTGGCGCGGCAATGGTTGTATCCCCGAATTGCGACCAAGACGTCATCGCGCATACAGCGGCCAAAGGCATGGCGTCCTATCCAGGCGTGTTCACGGCGACAGAGTGTTTTGCCGCGATCCAATTGGGCGCAACAGGCCTGAAATTT
Source organism: Marivivens niveibacter (assembly GCF_002150005.2). Lineage (GTDB taxonomy): Bacteria > Pseudomonadota > Alphaproteobacteria > Rhodobacterales > Rhodobacteraceae > Marivivens > Marivivens niveibacter. Next base: position 174,994 of record NZ_MSPP01000005.1, on the reverse strand, counting down.
TTCCCTGCGTTCAAATTGGGCCCTGACGGATTATCGGCGCTAAAGGCGGTGTTGCCAGCGGACGTCGCCACCTATGCCGTGGGCGGGGTCGGGCCTGATGATTTCGCGAATTGGTACAAGGCAGGGGTTACAGGCTTTGGCCTTGGGTCGAACTTGTTCAAACCTGATTGGTCGATTGATCAGATTGAAACCGCCGCGCAATCCGCCGTGACAGCTTTTGATCGGGTATTCGGATGATACGGGTTCATAGCGAAACCAAATGCACTTTGGGCGAAGGCGCGTTTTGGCACCCGAAACGAAACCAGTTTTTCTGGTTCGACATTTTGGGCAAATCACTGCGCACCGTGGTTGAGGGCGACGAACAGCATTGGCAGTTCGATGAATGCGTGTCGGCGGCGGGCTGGATCGATCACGACACCATTTTGATGGCCAGCCAGACGGGCCTATGGCGGTTCAATCTGGAAACTGCCGCGCGCAAATTGATCACCCCGTTAGAGGCGGACAACCCCGTCACTCGTTCCAACGACGGCCGCGCGGATCCCCAAGGCGGGTTTTGGATCGGTACCATGGGTTTCAACGCGGAAAAAGGCGCTGGATCGATCTATCGGTTTTATCGCGGCGAACTGCGCATACTGTTTTCGGACATCACGATCACGAACTCGATCTGTTTCGCGCCTGATGGCAAAACCGCCTATTTCACTGACACGGTCGTCGGCGTGATCATGGCGCAGCCGCTGGACGCGGACGGCTGGCCAGTCGGCGATGCGGTCCCATTTGTGGACGTGTCGGGCGCGGATTTCGGCGCGGATGGTTCCGTTGTGGATGCCGATGGCAAACTTTGGAACGCCCAATGGGGCGCGGGCCGCGTTGCCTGCTATGGCGCGGACGGCGCGTTGATCAAAACGGTTGATGTACCCACGCCGCAAACGTCCTGTCCTGCTTTTGGCGGCGCGGATTTGACCGACCTATACGTCACGACCGCCGCCGAAGGGATCGATGATCCGAACGCGGGCAAAACCTATGTCATTTCGTCGGTCGGCAAAGGCCAGACCGAACATCAAATCATTCTTTGAGGCTGGTATGAAACGCACTCTTGGCACTTGTTACTATCCCGAACACTGGCCCGAAGCCCTATGGCCCCAAGACGCCGAACGCATGGTCGAAGCTGGCCTGACGTGGGTCCGCATCGGCGAATTCTGCTGGTCTCGGATCGAACCGAAAGAGGGCGAATTCAACTGGGATTGGTTGGATCGGTCGATCGAGGTTCTGGGAAATGCTGGGCTAAAGGTCGTTTTGGGGACACCCACCGCGACTCCGCCGAAATGGGTTGCTGACAAACACCCCGACATGTTCGCGGTGGACATTGATGGCAAACCGCGCGGTTTCGGATCGCGTCGTCATTATTGTTTCAGCCATGCAGGCTATTTCGCAGAAAGCGAACGGATCGTGCGCGCCTTTGCGGAACGTTACGGTCAAAACCCGCATGTCGCGGCGTGGCAGACAGACAATGAATACGGCTGTCATGATACGATCTATAGTTATTCAGCGTCCGCTAAAACGGCGTTTCAGGCGTGGCTGTCTGCGGAATTTGGCGGGGACATTGACGCGCTGAACCGTGCGTGGGGCAACGTGTTTTGGTCGATGGAATATAATAATTTTTCCCAGATCGAACTGCCAAACCTGACCGTGACCGAACCCAACCCCGCGCATGTACATGCGTTCAAACGGTTTTCGTCCGATCAGGTTGTGGCCTACAACAAAATGCAGGTCGACACGATCCGTGCGCAAAGCGACCGACCGATCGCACATAACTACATGGGCCGGGTTACGGATTTCGACCATTATAAAGTCGGTGATGATCTAGAAATTGCAAGTTGGGACAGCTATCCGCTGGGCTTTCTTGAAGACCGTGTTGAGGCGTCCGACGAACACAAACGCGCCTTTGCACATCAGGGCGACCCTGATTTTCAGGCGTTTCACCACGACATTTACCGCGCCGTCGGCAAAGGCCGCTGGTGGATCATGGAACAACAACCCGGCCCCGTGAATTGGGCCCCCTATAACCCGTCGCCGTTACCCGGCATGGTGCGTTTTTGGACGTGGGAGGCATTCGCCCACGGCGCCGAAGCGGTCTGTTATTTCCGTTGGCGTCAGGCCCCATTTGCCCAAGAACAGCTGCACGCTGGCATGCTGCGCCCCGATAGCCAGGACGCCGAAGCAATTGTTGAAGCGCGCCAAGTCCGCGACGAACTGCAATCCGCGCCCGATGTCGCCCCTGCACAGGCACCCATCGCGCTGGTGTTCGATTACGAGGCTGAATGGTCGTGGGCCGTTCAGCCGCAGGGGCAGGGGCTTAGCTATTTCCAACTGGTTTTTGACACCTACCGCGCGCTGCGCAAACTGGGCCAAAGCGTCGATATTGTTCCGCCGAGCTGCACGGATCTTACGGGGTATTCGGCAATTTTTGCACCTGGTATCATGCACCTGAATGATGACCTGAAACAGGCGCTGTCGGCCGCCGACGGTACGGCTGTTTACGGTCCCCGCACAGCGGCACGTGACGCGCATTTCAACATTCCGAACCCTTTGCCACCGGCAATTGATGGTCTGGATATCGTTGTGTCACGTCTGGAAACGCTCCGCCCTGATATGCCAATCGCGTTGAATGGCAAAGGTCACGTCATTCGTTATTTCGAGGAGTTGAATACCTCTGAGCCAATTATGATGGAGACGTCAGCCAATCAGCCGGTACTGGTCGGTCAGAACGGACAACTGTATTGCGCGGCGTGGTTAGACGACGACGGTATGATGGCGATGGTTGAACAGGTCTGTGAAATTTCGGGCATCACAACCGTTGAATTGCCCATAGGTGTCAGACGCCGGGAAACCGCGACAGAGACATTTTGGTTCAATCATAATAGCCACGCGTCCGAAACACCCGTGGGGACTATCGGTGCAGCGGATTTCGTTAAAAGATCGCGAAACTAGACCGTTCCGAAAAAATGCCCGCCCACAAACACCATCAGAAATTGTGCAAAGGTGTGATTTAGCAAATAGGTCAGGATTTTTCTTGAATATTTGGCGAACAATTTACAATCATAAGCATTGTAGCATTTAGCGATGGTGTATCTTGACCGGCGCAATGTTGCGTGGGGAACGATTGTGAACGATCTAATGCATTTTGACGGCCGCGCAGGAAAGGCGATGCCTGTTTTGGATTTCAGGCATCAATTACGTGCGCTTACAAGGCCGGAACACGATGCGACCGAAGCACTGTTTGATCCGTTCCTAAACGACCCTGATTCAAACCTTGGCTGGTATTTGGCGGCTCAGCGTGCGGGGTTGTCTGCGCTGTTTCGCGATCAGAAACCCGAACAAGCATTGTGTGCAGAGTTGGTTCCCGATTTGATCGACCGACTTGACCATGATTTACAGCAGATGGGCCGCCGATCCTATGCTGTCGTAACACCAGGCCCCATTGATCCAGTAGCCTGTGATTATTTGGTATTGGGGTCACGGTTAGGCACCGAAGTCATCCGCCGTAAGCTATTTGCATCGGCAGAACGGAAAACCGTCCCGTCATATTTCCAGACGGTCTCCGATACCAATCTATGGCGTGAACATTGTGCGATCTTGGACCAGATTGATCCCACCACAGCGCGCGCTCGAACTATAATAAAAGATGTAAGACGTGGTTTCCGAATATTTGAAACCGCCGCACAATCCCAACAGGACTGAAATGACCGACCTTTCCAATTCGATGCAGAATGTCGATCTAACCAACTGCGACCGCGAACCGATCCACCAATTGGGCCGGGTCCAATCATACGGAGCGATGATCGCGGTTTCGTCCGATTGGATTATTCAGCACGCTTCTGAAAACCTGACATCTATTCTGGGCGTATCCGTTGATGACGTTTCGGGCCAGCCGTTAAATCGAGTGCTGGATACAAACGGGTTTGAACGCATCCGTGAAAACATGCGCCATGTTCAATCGCCGGATAGTGTGGTGCGTTTGTTCGATGTCCCGCTGCGCACCAATAACCAAAAGTTTGATGTGTCGTTCCACCAATCGGGCATGCACCTGATCATCGAATTTGAACCCAAAACAGAGCAGGCTGGTCGGGACGTTTCAGCCGAAGTTTTTGCCCAAATTGCAAAGCTACGTCACCCCAAAAATCTGAATGATCTAACCCAAAGGGCGGCCACTGCGATGGCCGAACTGTGCGGGTTTGATAGCGTTATGGTTTATCAGTTCCAGCCTGACCATTCGGGCGAAGTGTTAGCTGAGGTTCGATCCGATAAGGCTCAGCGTTACAACGGAATGCGCTTTCCAGCCTCTGACATTCCGGTGCAGGCGCGTGCCTTGTATAAACGGTCGTTGCTGCGGTTGATTGCCGACGTAAAAGACGAAGGCAGTCCCATCATACCCCAAACAACTATGTCCGGCGTGCCCATCGACCTTTCACTTTCTGTCACGCGGTCAGTATCGCCTATCCATATTGAATACCTGAAAAACATGGGCGTGCAGGCGTCGATGTCAGTATCTATCATGAAAGATGGCGAACTGTGGGGCTTGTTTGCCTGTCATCACGATAGTCCCCGCTACATTGACTATGAACGTCGTACAGCCATTGAATTATTTGCCCATTTGTTTTCGTACGAAATCAGCAACTTTGAAGATGCCGCTAGAAAATCCGTCGAAGTTGAAAGCAGCAAGGTCCAAAACCTGTTGATGTCCCACATGGCAGCAGGCGAGCCTTTGGCGAATGCGCTGCGGTCTATCCACGAAGATATCAAAAGTGTGATAGATCATGATGGGCTTGTTCTGATCGAGGACGAAGAAATCTACACTGCGGGTGCGACACCCAGCAAAGAACAATTGTCGCGCATCGCCCGTCATCTGAACCGCACAATCAATTCGCGGGTTTTCCATACCGACAAACTGCTTAAGTTCGATGAATTCGGCCACGAATATGAAAAAGTCAGTGTGGGGATGTTGGCAATCCCGATTTCAAAGCGTCCACGCGACTACATGCTGTTATTCCGTAAACCAGTGACCGCGCATGTCAATTGGGCTGGTGACCCCAATAAACCTGTGACAGTTGGGCCAAATGGAGTGCGTTTGACACCAAGGCAAAGCTTTGATGTCTGGCAGCAAACCGTTGAAGGACAATCTGCGCCTTGGACGGATGCCCAATTACACGCGGCAGAACTGCTGCGTGTAACGTTGTTAGAAGTATATTTAAAAATCACTGATGCCGCGAACCTTGAACGCAAGCGCGCTCAGGAAAACCAGCAACTCTTGATTTCCGAGCTGAACCACCGCGTCCGAAATATCTTGAACCTCATGGGTGGTCTGGTCGCGCAGTCCCGCAGCTCCGCACGTACGCTCGAAGAATTTACTCAGAACCTTGACGGCCGCATTCAATCGCTTGCGCGCGCCCACGATCAATTGACCGAAAAACAATGGGAACCAACGTCTCTTAAACAACTGATCAAATGCGAATTTGACGCCTATTCATTGCAGCAAACGGATCGCGTCGAGGTCACTGGCCCAGATGCGATGATAACGCCGAATGCGTTTACGACCATGGCATTGGTCCTGCATGAAATGGCAACCAATTCGGTAAAATACGGTGCATTGTTTGAAAACCGTGGCCAAGTTCAAATCGATCTGTCTGCCGATGCGAACGGCGGGATCGTTTTGAATTGGGTTGAACGCGGTGGTCCCGCAGTTACGCCCCCAAAACGTCGAGGTTTTGGCACGATGATCATCGAAAATTCGGTCCCCCACGAATTAGGTGGGGATGCCGATATCGACTATAAAATGATGGGCGTTGAAGCGCGCTTTCGTCTGCCGTCAACGGCGATTTCGCAGATTGTGCAGTCCGAGCAAACTGAAGCGCCAACCACGGATGTCAGCACATCGACGAACTTTGGCATTTCTGGCACTGCCTTAGTCGTCGAAGATACATTGATTATCGCAATGGATCTTGCCGAAATGCTCAAGGATTTTGGCGCGTCCAAAGTCGAAGTCGCAGCAACCGTATCGGCGGCAATGGAATGGTTGTCGGAAAACCATGTTGATTTTGCATTGCTTGACGTCAATTTAGGGTCAGAACAGTCCTTACCTATCGCAGTCGAACTGGCAAAACGCGATGTGCCATTCATTTTGGCGACTGGCTACGGTGCTTCTGGCGATCTTATAAAAGCCTATCCACCCTGTGAGATCATCCAAAAACCAATTTCCGACAGCAGTTTGCAGGCTGCGTTGGAAAAGCTCGATCAAAATGATTAGCGGATAAGGATCCAACGCATTCTAAAACGCACCTTTTGCGTTTAAGCTAGCCAGCACTGACTGATTAACAGAGCGAATAATGCTGTACACGCTGGACATGTTTGCGACGGTCGTTTTTGCGATCACTGGCGCCTTAACCGCATCGCGCAAGGAAATGGATATCCTCGGGTTCCTATGGTTGGGGGCAGCCGCTGGCGTGGGCGGCGGCACTATTCGTGACCTTATTTTAGATCAGCCCGTATTTTGGACCGTGTCCCCCACACCCTTGATCGTGAGCCTGTGCGCCGCTGCTGCGATGCATTTTATTGCGCCAATTTTTCAATCACGTCTCACAGCGATCACATGGCTAGATGCATTCGGAATGGCTTTTGCTGCGACAGCAGGGACGATCAAATGCATCGGGCTTGAAACTACGGGAATTGTTGCTGTGGTTTTAGGTGTATTTTCTGCATCCGCTGGCGGTATAATCCGCGACCTATTGGGCCAAGAACCCAGTATCGTTTTGCGCAAAGACATCTACGTATCAGCCGCTGCAGCGGGTGCAACAACGCTCGTTTTGTTGAATGCGGCAGGTGTGTCGATTGAAATCGCATCTGTTTGCGGTTTTTGTACCGCATTAGGTTTAAGAGGCGCAGCAATCGCGTTTGGGTGGACGTTGCCTGTCTACAAAAGCCGCCCTGCACGCAACATGAATGAATAGTCAGCTTCTGCATCCAGCGGTCTACAGTATTGACTAAACCTGCTTGCAAATCATCTACGCTGTATGATGCAGGACAATTCAGTATTTATGCCAGCCACCCGCACCGCAGGATTGCAGCGGCTTAGGAATTTCCAGTCAAATATGGGCTTGGCCTATGCCAAAAGGCGCAACCAAGATCGCGGACCGGGGAATCATAGCGCTGTATCTCAGCTGTCACCCTATATCCGCCGCCGGCTAGTAACAGAAACCGAGGTGATTGCCGCGGCACTGGCTGCGCACGGCCCTGAAAATGCGGAAAAATTTGTCCAAGAAGTGTTGTGGCGAGGCTATTTTAAGGGCTGGCTTGAAAGGCGACCACAAGTTTGGGCAAACTATGTGACAGGGCTTAACAGGGACTTGGATACCTTGAAGTCTGATGCCGCCCTTCAATCCAAAATCATTGCCGCAGAAGCGGGTGAAACCGGTATCGATTGTTTCGACGCTTGGGCAAAGGAACTGACCAGCACTGGATATTTGCACAATCACGCGCGGATGTGGTTTGCCTCGATCTGGATATTCACGCTAGGACTTCCGTGGCGACTAGGCAGCGACTTTTTCTTTCGACATCTGCTAGATGGTGATCCTGCATCGAACACGTGCTCGTGGCGTTGGGTGGCAGGGTTGCACACCCGCGGGAAACCGTATGAGGCACGCGCTTGGAATATATCGCGCTTTACGGGCGGTCGTTTTTCGCCGCGCGAAGAGGAGTTTGCCTCTGATATCATCGGATTGATGGACGAAGAGCCTGAAGGGTTGCCAGAAGTGCAACCGCTACGCTCAGTTATCGCGCCTCAGCCTAATGTCCCGACGGCCGTGATCCTGACCGAAGAGGACTGTTCTATTACGACAAGCGACCTTGCGTTACTGGATACCCGTGCAGTTGCGCGATTGCACGCAAGCCATCTTCGTTCGCCTCGCGCAGTTTATGCGGGCGTTATTGATTTTGAAACCGAAGCCCTTGCCGACACTGCTGCCCGCGCGGGTTTAGAGACAGAAACGCTAACCGCCATAGAACCTATAAACCTCGCAAACTGGGCCGAAGCTGCCGGTGCGCGCCAGATTGCCATGCCTTATGTGCCAGTTGGTCCGCTGGCCGATTGGATGGCGCAAGCCCAGCCAATTTTAGAGGAACGCGGGATCACCGTCACTGAATGGCGCCGCGACTGGGACGCGCTTATATGGCCTCATGCCACCGCTGGTTTCTTCAAAGTAAAGAAACAAATGCCAGAAATTTTGAGCGCGGCTGGCTTAACGTAAGCGCCGCTTTGGTTTTGCCTTGCTCCGGACGTGGATTGATAAACGGTTCGGTGTGAGTTGTACCGCGAAGATGAAAGGGAACTTCGTATTGCCATGAAGGCGGCCGCCAAGGAGCGTCGCAAGCTCATCTATGAATTATCATTGGTATCACCTGGTGGCTCTGGTTGGCTGAACCCGGTCCAATTGATGCTGTCGATTATAAGACCCTGTTTGGCGCGATGGAGATGAAGAAAAGAGTGAAGATCGTCATCAGGGCTAGGACTCCGCATACTGTCAGGAGGTGCTTTCGGTCGCGTTTCAGTTTTTCCGCTTCGTGTTTCAACTCGCCGATTTCGTCTTTGTTTGTCTGGATTTTCTCCTTTGCGGCCCTGATGATTTTGTTTTGCTGGACTATTGCCGCCCGCTGATTTTCGGCTTGCTTTAACATCGACTGCCGAAGCTGAATGTCCTGCTGGATCAACTTGCTGAGCCTCGCAATTTGCTGAGACAACGGCCTTTTCTTGGCTGAGAGCGTTTGCCTGCTTAAGTTTTTCAAGTTCTTTATCTTTGTCATATGTAATTCCTTTTTGAATGAAAGATTGCTGAGTAAATGCGTGACCGAGGGAGGATCCGCGAAAGACGTACCCCGCATACCTGAACGAAAAACCGAGGATCTTGCCGGCTTTCCCAAATCGGGTCCGAGTTTTGACCCCCAGTTCAGCCAAAGCTTCGACAACATCTGAAATTGCCATCGGGAGCGAGGTCAGTTCAGTCAGTGCGGTTTGGATGTAGCGCTTTGCGGACAACTGCCCGTCCTCGGCCAGCGCGAGTTCGGCGTGACAGGGCGCTGTGACATGCGACGCTTTTGCACTCGAATCCAAGAGGTGCGAGGACGCGGTTCGTTTGAGGCCGAACCGCTTTTCGAGAGCTCTAATAACGGCCTCGCTGCGGCGATAATCAAATCGATCAGACACTAAGCGGCGCGTGACTAAAACACGGCTGGCAACAATATGGACATGGGTCCCATGGCAGAAAGCAGCAAAGCTTTCGTAGCCCATCTTTTTGCACCACGTGCGAACGATCTTTCTCCAGATCGGATCGGGGATCGCGCGATCATTAGGTGCTGCGGCTAAAACGATATGTGATAGCGGCTTTCGAATGTCAGGCCGCAATTGGGTGAGGGCGCGCAGGTGTCGGGCAATCTGTCGGGGGTCTGTTCCAACGTTGCTCATGACGAGATCAGCTCGTGGACGAGGGCTGCCAGCCTTGTCGGAGTCCGCACTGAGATAGCTTACCAGCCTTTCAGGCGAGGTTGTTTTGTGAAGCGTGCCGATCATGGCGCCGCCTGTTTGATGAGGTCTATCCGAGTCTCTTCAAGCGCTGTCAAAACGCGATTTAAAATTGCTAGGGTAAGGGCCCAACGCGGGTCATTGTGTTTTGTGATCGTACGAATGAGTACCGAGAGGCTTTCGCTCAAGCTCCCCAATTCCTGCCAGCGCTCCTGATTGGCCACGTTATTATTCGGGCGTTGATGCTTCTGTGCTGCAAAAGCGAGCGTCCTCAATGTCGTCGAAACGGGCCTGCCAGCAGCGCTTTGCGCAAGCGCCTCGTATTCACGTTCAGTAAGCCGAACTGCAACCGTGCGGGTTTTGTTGTGTAACTGTCTTGGCCTGCCGCCTTTTGATTTTCTCATACCTTTCATTGCTCCGTTAGGGGGCAAGTTGGTTGCAGAAGTTAAGGAAGTGTTAAGCCTAAACAAAAAATTATCGTCCTGTTTTTGTTGAACAAAAACATTGCTTGCGGGGAGCTAATCTAAACTAAGATTTCAGAGGCAGCGCGAAGGCATGTATCTTCAACAGGCCACCATAAAAGCGCCGATCAGGGACCCGCCAACTTGAACTCGAGCAATCTTTCACAGACGGCATTAACTGTGGGCCAGGATGTTTTGAGATATCCAAATTTACTTAGTTTGATGTGCCTGCGGTGATAAGTGCGCTCCAGCAGACCGTGGAAAGTATAATTCGCTTCGCTACAGCAGCAACGTAGCTATGAATTCAAATCTAATAGCAGCTATGGAGGTCGATAGCACTGTGTAGTAAAGGCGGTTTTCGGACTTCCGCTGCTGGGTGGATGAATGGCACCTGTACCCACGCAGTGCGCGCGAATGATTCATATGTCGCCGCTGCGGGGGGCTCGGTCATCTTTCGCGAAATGCGTCCGAGGCGCGGTTCAGCGGTTTCAGCAAATATTGCAGAACCGTTCTTTCGCCGGTCAGGATTTCGGTCGTTGCGACCATACCGAGAATGATGGGGAGCTGACGGCCATTTCCCGCGTCGAAATAGTTTTGCTCTGACTCGAGCGTCACTGCGAAATAGTATTCGCCATTGCGCAAGAAGCAGGCGAGATCGACTTGGTACGCTCAGGGCTGGAAGAGATCATGACCCGCGCTTTCGCGGATATCATTGGGTATTAGGTGCAAGGCAAACAGGTGTCTCTGCGCACAATAGCTTACGCGGTGACGATCGAACGCATTGCAGGCTATTATCGCGCTATTGGGCTTTGAGATTTGTGGACACCTGCCTTGTTCAGTTGATCAGCCTGTTTTCGAAATCAACGGGCGTCGGTACGCCTTCACGAGTGCGTACTTCATTTGATGAAATACCGCTTCGGCAAAGCCACAGCGCAGTGACCAATTCCGGTTTGAACGGCAACTAGGGGTCTTGCGCGAACGCATAATCTACATCTGAGGTAGTTTGCGATTGTCTCGCGTTGCCTCGACCACTTTCGCGATGCGCGTGGCCCTTGTCTGGGGCGTTTTCGCGATCTTGATCCAGCGTAGCACATTACGTTTATAAGAGGGAGCGAAAGCCTCCCAAAGCTCTTGATCCAACGTCTCTGCAAGATCTTTTGGAACTATGAGCGCGTCAACATCGTCAAAGAAAGACCAAAGTCCAGACTCCTTGCCTTTTGCAACCATTGCCTCGCCAGCTGGATGCATAAGGTTGTCGCTACGTAAGCGCTCTACTCTGTCCTTATATGACTTTGACCAAGCTTGTTGCTTGCGAACGGTGATTAGTTGAGCTGTTCGGTCATCATCCACGACAAACCGCCGCCCATCAATCCAACCATGGGCAATGAGTGCATCTAGCACATCTTCGCGACTAACGTATTTATCGGGATGTGCTGCCTTCCACGTGATCAGCTGAATGCTGTCTTCGAGTGCGTGGTTTTCGGCGAGCCACCCCCAAAGCTGGTCAGTTGATGTAACTTCTAGGTCCTTCATGTTCCTGAAGGTAGATGTGGCTTATCGACAGTCAAACCTGCCCGACGAACAAAGCCTTGGTGCTTGAACTCTTCCTTCGGCAAAGGCCCGCTATGCGCGCTGTGAGCGCAGCAACTAATTGGCGCGATCAAAGGCGGCTCTGGGTCGATAGTGAGTGCCCTAAGATTAGGGCGGAAAGAAATCTTTCGCTGCGCAAGTAACGAGCAGAGGTAAAGCGCAGTAAGCAGCTTCTAATTCTATTCCTGGAAATGCATTGCTTTATGACGCAACAAATGAAGTAGCATCATGAAAGTAATCCACTACCTGTGATAGAATTGTTATAATAGATGGTAGCTAAATGGTGGAGCAAGGCGCCCACCAAGAGTTAATGGCCCTCAACGGGATCCACTGAGATTTGAATAAAAATTAATAGGCATATGCGTTTCAGATTATACACTTTTCTCGTTTTTTCACTTTTGTCTACTAACGTGCTTTTGGCGAAAGAAACGACGCAGACGGGGGTAGTCTCCCAAAATTTGGTGGTCATTTCTCCATTTAGAGAGAGGGAGGCATCTTTGATGATCTCCAAGTCGATTGCCCACGAACTTTCAAAAACAACGGACTATCGCTTTGTTCTTGAAGGTTTCACTTTGGATCAAACCAACGTTGCAATCTATCTTTTGAATAATTGGTCAGAAATAAATCTTGTTCCTCAGGTCACAGATCATCCGGGTTATAATCTGGATCTAAATGCAGATAAACTAAGGTATTTTTATAGCGAGCGTGAAAACGGACAATCGTTGCGTCTGTATTTCTTTATTCTGCAAGGGGCACCGATCCCTACTGTTCAGTGTTTGTCAGAAATTGTTGCCTTCACGATGCAAACGGAATTTGTTGATGGGCCGAACGCCATTCCGAATAATTGCGATTAACTGAGGCACTAAAGTCAGAGCTTTATGAGCCCAAGGTTCCGCCGCGCTGCCACAGGACCGCGTCGAGCCCATCTTGCAGAAGTTCTGCACTGCTGCGAATATCTGTTGTTATAAAAATTGGAAAGCCTGTCGCTGATGAAATGCACCGCGGTTGGAAACGTAAAACCAGTACTCGCTATGAAGTATCTGATGCTCGCGTTCTTGTTGGCTTTCAGCACGCCTGCAAAATCCCAAACCACTTTAGATGGGCTGCAGATTGGTACTGGCTCCGAATTGTCGATTGTTCTGTTGCATGGCGACGAAGGCAATGGCGGTGATCCATTGAGCTATTTCGCTTTTGGTGCCGATATCGCGCGCCGCATTCCTGAAGCAACTGTCCATATGTTACTTCGTCCTGGATACCAAGATCCGTGGGGACGGCAAAGTCCCGGCGAAAATTTCGGACGCAGAGACCAGTACACTATTGAGAACGCGAAAATTATTGCAGAAAATCTCGACCGTATTGGCCAAGATGCGCCTATCGTGGCTGTCGGACATTCGGGAGGCGCGGCGCAGCTAGCGCTCGCGCTTTCTTTCGGAAACGCCGTTGTTGACGAAGTAATTTTGGTGGCTTGCCCTTGTGACCTTGCCATGTGGCGAGAACTGAACCCTCAGTGGCCAGAGGATACGATTGTTCGCTCTGTTTCACCGATGGATTTCAACCCATCTAATGCAACTCATGTCACTATAATTTCTGGCAGCCAAGATTCGACCACGCCATCTGCACTTAGTCAAAACTATGCCAAGCATCTGGACAGTTTGGGTATATCCAACAAACTGATAATTGTGCCAGACGGAGATCATTCCGGTAATCGCGCCCTATCGACAGCATGGCTGACCGCAATTTTCGCAGCCCGCGAAAGGCTCGCAAATTGAGATCGCTGCGTACGAATTCCCACAATAAGCAGACGTTGGAATTAGCACTTAGTCCGCACTGCTGACCTTAGACAATTACCGGTTTCCTGAAGGGATAATCAGTTGCGAAAGAGGAGGCCAAGTTTCAAAGGCTGATATCATTGCGCCCCTAAAACCAGCTAGCCAACATGTAATAGAGTGGCATTCCAAGGGTGAGGTTGAACGGGAAGGTCACGCCAAGCGCTAGGGTCAGATAGATACCTGATTTCGCATCGGGCAGCGCCAAACGCATGGCAGCAGGTACCGCAATGTAGGATGCCGATGCACTTAGAACCATCAATAGGAACGTTCCGCCGGTCGATAGGCCAACCAATTCCGCACAGATCAGTCCGAAAAGGCTCCCTACAATTGGCATCACGCATCCGAAGGCGAGCAGCCCTCCAGAGATATCCTTGCGGTTTTTCATCAGACTACGTCCGGCCGACAATCCCATGTCCAAAAGGAAAACGGCCAACACGCCGGTGAAAGGCACGACGATAAAGGGGTGTAAATCGTTGAGGCCGGATTCGCCTGTGATTGCACCGATTGCAAAGGATCCAACCAACAGCACAATCGAGCCGTTGCCAAGGATGTGCCGATAAAGCGTGGAATCAACCGTCGCCACCCCGCCTTTGCGCGCCGCAATCCACAGGGCGGACATGATGGCGGGCACTTCCATAACAGCCGCTACAGCCACGAGGTAGCCTTCGGACTGAATGCCACGTGCGTCTAGCAGGCTGACCGCTGTGACGAAGGTAACGATAGAAATCGAACCGTAATGTCCAGCAACTGCGGCGGCGTTCAACCCATCCAGCCGTGTCATTAGGCGCAAAAGCCCATAGGCCGCGAAGGGCAGGACAAAGGACAGAACAATCCCGGCCCCCAACGATGCGACAAGCTGGGCATCAACCCCGCTTTTGGCGACGGCCGCGCCACCTTTGAACCCGATGGCGAGCAGTAGATAGATCGACATAACCTTGGCTGCGCCTTCGGGGATGGACAGATCGCTGCGAGCCAACGCAGCGATGAGGCCGAGGACAAAAAAGAGGATCGTTGGCGCGAGCAGATTGCTCGCGAGAGCCGCGATTGAAAGTTCCATGACTGTCCCTTTGTTTTTTGTTTATTCAGCAGCGGTGGAAACGGATGCCGATCTTGGACTCGCGGTACGTAGCACCGCAAAACCCAAGGTACCCGACAGGATAGATCCAGAGATCACACCAAGGCGAACAGCGTTCATCGTTTCATCCGCACCAAAGGCCAGTGACCCGATAAATAGGCTCATGGTGAAACCAACACCGGTCAGACAGGCCACGCCGTAAACATGGCGCCATTCGACCCCCATGGGCAGTTTGGCCAAGCCGCTTTTCACGCCGATCCAAGTAAAGCCCAGAACACCCAATTGTTTACCAATGAAAAGGCCTGCGGCAATTCCCAAAGGCAGCGGTTGCAGAAGGTCCGCGAGGGCGACGTTTTGCAGGCTTACGCCAGCATTGGCGAAGGCGAATATTGGCAAAATCAGAAATGCGACCCAGTAGTGAAGACCTTTTTCCATGCGATGCAGCAGGGTCTTTTCGTGATCGGGCGCCTTCATCGGGATGGTCAGTGCAATCAGCACACCGGCCAGCGTTGCATGAACACCAGATTTCAACACACAGACCCACATAAAGATGCCGATCAGCACATAGGGTGCTGCCTTTCTGACGCCCATACGGTTCAGCGCGGCTGCCAGCGCAAATCCCAGCATCGACAATGTAAGAGCGTTGGTAGATAGCTCTGACGTGTAGAAAACAGCAATGATGATAATTGCACCAAGGTCATCAATGATCGCAATGGCCAGCAGGAAGATTTTCAGCGTCACGGGAACCCTACTACCCAATAGCGCAAGGATACCCAGAGCAAAAGCAATGTCAGTTGCCGTGGGAATAGCCCAGCCGTTCAGGTTCTCTGGTGTGCCCGCGTTGATCGCGAAAAACACCAATCCCGGCACCAGCATACCGCCGATTGCAGCCAGAACCGGCAGCAGTGCCTTGTCAAAGCTGGATAATTCACCGGCAAGCACCTCTCGTTTGATCTCAAGGCCGACGAGGAAGAAGAAGATAGCCATCAACCCGTCATTGATCCACAGCAGTGCCGGTTTTGCGATTTCAAAACTCCCGACACCCACCGTGATGTAAGTGCTTAGGAAACCTTCGTAGATGGGAGAAAGCGCCGTATTGGCGGCGATTACGGCGAAAACGGCAACCCCCATCAGCACAAGGCCTGCGCTGGCCTCCATCTTCATGAATGCTTGAACATGGTTGAGGGTTTTTTTCATTGTGGTCTCCGGGTTTGAGCAGGGTCCGCCATGTTATCGTTTGAATTTAATATTAAGTAAAATATATGCTAACTATCTTTTAAATAGGTAAAAGCTATATGAGACCTACCCTCCGCCAACTCGAATATATCGTTGCCGTGGCCGACACGGGCCAAGTGGGGCTGGCCGCTGCACAATTGAACGTCAGTCAGCCCAGTCTGTCTGCTCAGTTGGCCGATGTCGAAGCCGACCTTGGCATCACCTTGTTTCAACGCGGCCGTGCAGGCGCCAAAATCACCCCAGTCGGAAAAGAGATCGTCCGGCGTGCGCGCCAGATTTTGCACGAGCTCGAGGATCTACGCGCAGCGGCGCAGGGGGGCGGTATCTTCCAAGGACGCCTGCGCCTTGGGGTTCTGCCCTCAATTGGCCCCTACCTGCTACCCGAGGTCGTCCGCCGCCTGCATGCAGAGCACCCAAGTTTTCGCCTGATCGTGCGGGAAGAAAGCACCCGAGACCTAAGCGAAGGGCTACGCAGCGGTCGATTAGACATGATCATCTCGACGCCCGAAGACCACCCGGGCGCGCGCAAAGCACATCTATTCAAAGAACACCTCTGGGCTGCAATGGCACTCGACCACCCTTTGGCGCAAAGCAATTCGGCTTTAAGAATTGGTGACTTGCGAGGGCAGACACTTCTTACGTTGGGTTCAATGCACAGACTCTCTCATATCGTTGCGGGTCTGGCTGCGCGTGCTGGCGGCCGGGTCTCTGATGAATATGAAGGCACCAGCCTCGATGCGATCCGCCTAATGGCTGCTACCGGCGCGGGCATTGCCATACTGCCCAGTATCTATGCCGCGACGGAGGCACGGCGGGGCACCGATGTCAGCCTTTTAGCTATCAGCGACACAGCCGCAAACCGAGACCTCGCGCTGATACAACCCCAGTTGCCCGAACCACGGCCCGGTAGCGAAGTCTTAGCCGACATTCTTCGTCACGAAGCGGAGACGCTAATGAATAGGCCAACGGAATAATTCCACCATTTTCAAGGCCTGCATGTTCAGCACGACCCTACGCGATTACTTTGTCTGTCCTCTGACTTTGTCTATTGCACAATTCGCGTTGCTGCAGCGAATTTGATCCGTCACGATTGATCGGACCCGCCGTCCGTTAATGCTCGGGCTTCTAGGATCAGCTCTTCTGTTTCGCGTACGGCCTTTGCAGATCGGGCTGCTAGGTTCTGCACAGCGGTTGCAACAACGGCAAAACCTTTGCCTGCTTGACCAGCATGGGCCGCTTCGATCGCAGCGTTAATTGCAAGCATATCGGTTTGCATCGAAATGTCGTCCATCACTTTGATGACGCCATCAACGCGGTTAAACAGCTCGCTTGATTGCGCGCGCGCTTCGTACAGTTCTGTCTCATCCTGCCATTCGACAAAAACATGAGCCAGAGCGCCATCAGCGGTGAATTCGGGGGTGGCTCTGAACCGCAGGTGGCAGTCACCAATCGTTAACGCTGCTGTGTGCGGTTCTACCATTTTTGCAATTAGGCGTCGCTGAATGCCCGGGTGCTGGTGGAAACTGTCTATGTTTTTACCAACAACAGAGTCTGCGCTGAACCCTTTGATGTACTGCGAAATTGGTTCTTCGATCCGACGAAACATTTCAATCGCGGATTTGTTGGCGAAAACAATAATCAGGTTCGCATCAGCGACCATTATCGGATTTCCTAAACGATCAAGATCTTCGAAGCGTTTGGTGGAGTGAATGGGGGAAAGATCGTTCATCGTTTGGCCAATCGTTTTTAGTATGGTTAACCTAACGGCACTTTGTGACCTCGTTTTAGTTTTTCCCTTATGGGGCAATAGTTAAGGGGTCATTTCTATTTTTTGAGACAAAATGAATTAAAGTTCCAAAACGATCAAATTTTAGGGAACTGAGGTGGCGGATGGCGGTTGGTTAACTGTCCGCATCACTTTACGGGCTGATTTTTATAACCAACCGAGACCTTATGAGTTTTACAAACGCGCCGCAGGCGACCCCGATTTCGGCCCATGCAAAAGGGACAACACGTCATTTAAAAAACGCGATACCGCCAGCTGCGCGGCACGTCCGAGGTTGGCGGTATTTTGCGGGGCTATTCGGCGGTGAACACATTGCCGCGACCGAATTTGTGATCGGGATTACGTTCGTCACGATGGGTGTTGGCGCGCGCGAACTATTACTGGGTCTGCTGTTGGGTAACCTAATGGCCGTGATCAGTTGGACATTGGTAACAACGCCGATTGCAGTTGAAACGCGCCGGTCATTGTTTGCCTACCTCGAACAGATAACGGGTTCGTATTTCAGTAAAATCTATAACACTGCCATCCTTCTGTTCTACGGCGCCTTGGCGGCAGCAATGATCACTGTATCGGCCTATGCTGTTCGTTTTGCACTTGGATTGCCCGTGCAATTAGCTCCTTATCCGACATCATTCGCGTTCATTCTGGTGACGCTTGCGTTAGGAGCTGTGGTGATTGTGGTCGCGGCTCGTGGGTTTGAAGCGATGGCGAACTTTGCAACGATCTGTGCGCCATGGATGCTGGCCTGTTTCATATGCGGCGGTGCGATTGCGCTGCCGATGCTGGCGTTGCATGTGACGGGTGACACTGGTTTTGACGGTTTGTCCGGTTTTCTTAATATCGCTGATACGTCGATCTGGCAGGGCACAACACCCGAAGGCGAACCAGGTATTACAGTTTGGGAAGTCGCCGCATTTGCGTGGGCGAATGGAGCGATGGTGCACCTAGGCCTGATCGATATGGCAACCTTCCGCTTTGCCCACCGCAAATGGTATGGCGTTTTCTCTGGCGTCGGCATGTTTCTGGGCCACTACATCGGTTGGATCGCAGCTGGACTGATGGGTGCCGGTGCGGCCGTTGCGCTGGCGACCCCGCTGATGGCGCTGGATTCGGCTGATGTTGCCTATTCGGTACTCGGTTTAGTTGGCATACTTGCTGTGATTTGTGCCGGTTGGACCACGGCAAATGCCTGTCTATACCGCGCGGGTTTGGCTGCTGCGACCCTAATGCCATCCTATTCGCGTGGTAAAGTCACTGCGATCGTGGGCGTGTTCATCGTCATTGCAGCGTGTTTCCCCTTTGTTGCGCAGTCGGTGATGCCGTTGACAGTCTACGGTGCAATTCTGCTGTCGCCTGTCGGAGCAATCGTTATTGCCGAACATTACCTGCTGCCGAAGCTCGGCATGACACGCTATTGGTCCCGCTATCTGGGTCAACCTTTGAACCCAGCGGCGCTGCTGACGTGGGGTGTCGCGCTGGCTTTTGCTGTTTTGATGATAACGACTGGCGCCATGAGCTTCTACTTCATCTTCCTTCCTGAATATGTCATCGCCCTGATCCTTTACCCCTTCGCCGCAAGCCTGATGGGCGCGCGTGACACGTGGCCGTCGGACGAGGCACATCAGGCAGAGCGAGAGGCCATCTTGACCCGCTTCGAAGAAAAGCGTTTGGCCGAGCATTCAGAGGATTTGGAAGAAGATCCATCGAATGAGCACACTGCGCGTCTGGCAAAATGGTTGCTAGCCGGAGCAGGCGCGGTTCTAATTTTCATGATCGCGTTTGCCCTGCGCATCGCGTTCACCGCACCAGATCCAATGGTCTTGGGCACAATGCTCGAGGACTTCTTTCTGATCGCCGCGGCATTGACTGCAATTTACTTTCTTTTGGCAATGGCAGCAATGAGCGCAACTGACGGACCGGATGGCGACGCGCAGTGAACCTTGCCAAAACGAGTGGGTAGCCCAACCTGGCTACCCACCTTACTGGCTTTGGTCTACGCACCGAGATGCGGCGAAACAAAGTGCAGCCATTGATATCTAACTCTCGTCCAACAGGTGCTTTTCAGATCAAAATTCATGACTAGCAAATAACGAGATTAGCTCTTGGGCGAGGGTTACCAGTCGGTCGGGCGTTGACGATGTTCTTGAACAGTTAAGGCGAGCGTCCTCAACGTCGTCGAAACTGGCCTGCCGCGTTTTGATCGGTTCACATTTTTTCTTAGTTCCATTGGAGACCAAATTGGTTGCTGAATTTAAGAAAACTTAAAGCCCAAAAACTTATCAACCTGTTTTTGTTGAACAAAAACATTGGTTGCAGGGAGTTGATCTAAGCCAGAATTACAGACAAATCGGGAAGACGTGTATCTTCAATGGGCCTACAAAAAGCACCGATTAATGCCCCATCAAATTGAGTAATTTTTTGGGCACGCTATTAATTTTGGGTCTGCGTTTTTAATACATCGCAATTTGTTTTGTTCAATTTGTCTCCCGTAGCGAGCGGGCGCAAACGCGCCCACGTGAGTATCATGATCATGGAATGAACCACCGCTCCTAGGTAGCAGCACCATCGTTAGTTATTCAAAAAACGTTAGTCTTGGGAGCTAAAAACCTAGTCTGCATTAAAGGGCGTGTGGCTGCCATTTGCTGCGGGCGTAATAATGAATTTGGTTTACGCAAGTAGCAGTCCCTAGGGGCTCGAGGCCCAATGTAAGCAAGTTGGCTAGTATCCGAAAAGATTGACTCGTTCGTGCTGCCATGCGTATCGTGTCCGGCAACTACCAAGTTATGGTGCGAAGCAGTCTTTTAAACTCTTTCGTGTTCCTTTTATGATCAGTAAATCTTTTTCGCTATTTTTTTGAATTCATTTTTAAAAGGAATTCCACGTGGCACGAAAAGCAAAATTCGACAAAGTCTTACCCGGTGGTTCTGCAAATGACATGCTGGATCAACGCGATCCAATAAATAGCGTCAAAATTAACGGTGGCGACGGCAATGATTTTATCTGGTCCGGCCTTGGGGATGATCGCATCAATGGCGGCGACGGCGATGATACGATCGACGCGGGATCTGGCGATGATATTATTTTTGGAAATGACGGCTGGGACACTGTAATTTTTGCGGGGTCGATACTCGATTACACTTGGGCGGACGGCAAGGGTAACCGGCTATTCGTGTCAGGCGAAGATGGGAACGACGAGCTCAAGCATATCGAAGTTCTACAATTTGGTGATTTCACTTACCTGACAAACGGTAACAATGGGCCAGTTTCTGTGTTGCGGACGCAGACCATGTCCACTCTCGAAAATGACGATCTGGTTGTCGACGTTGATCTGTACGATTTTGACGGGGACGTTATCATGCTCGACAGTTTCGATGTCACAGGCGATGGTTTGGTTACCGCTGCTGTAGGCGCGCCGGTGCAAGATGCGCTGATGGGCACCAGCACAGGGGTGTCATTCACGTTCGCGCCCGGTGATCTTTATGACTATCTCGCGGTCGGCGAAAGCACGACCGAAACCATCACACTGACGTATTCGGACAGCAATGGTGCCCAAGAAACCGTATCCCACAGTTTCAATATTGAGGGTGTGAATGACGCTGTTGTTGTCACATCGGCGGCCCAGGCCGGCGTGATCACAGAGGTGTTTGATAACGGCCAAGATGAAAATAACTTGGTACATTTAGCAGGGGACACGATCGTTTTCGCGGACCTGGATTTGTCGGACACACATACGGTGTCATTTGCCCCCGTTGACGACCAAGGAGACTATCGCGGAGATTTCAGCGTTACGCTTGTCGACGACACAAATGGTGGCGGTTTGGGGACTGTTGATTGGGCTTTTGCGATTGACGACAGCGCCCTCGAGGATCTTGCACAAGATCAGATTCTGACTCAGGAATACTCCGTTACAATTGATGATGGAAACGGCGGAGCCACGACCCAGAGTGTCACAGTGACGCTGGTTGGTGAGAATGATGGCCCAACGGCGAATTCAGACACAGCGACGACGCTCGAAGATCAGGCCGTCACCATCGACGTCTTAGCGAATGATACGGATCCTGACACTCTGGATAATTTGCAAATCGTGTCAGCGACCGCTGCTTCTGGGGCACAGGTTACCATTTCCAATGGGCAGCTTGTTTATCAAGGAAACGCGAATTTTAGCGGGACTGACGTTATCACCTATACAATCAGTGATGGCCTTGCCCAATCCACAGCAATTGCGACAGTTAACGTAGAGGCAGTCGCGGATACGCCTGAGCTCACGGTCACAACGCGGTCTGGCACTTCGCCCGCGCAAACCATCATACAAGTGAGCGCAACGGTCGGTGATTTAGACGGTTCAGAGATCCTTGATCGTATCGAATTCTCGGCGACTGATGAAAATGGGCAGCTGGTGGATTTGTCCGCATATGGCATCGAGCCGATGTTTGATCCTGTCATGGACGGCGACACCATCACGCAGGAATTCGTGCTGAGTCTGTCCCCTACGGAATCCCATAATTTCGATTTGCAGGTTACTGCAGTCGCCCGAGAAACCTCGAACGGGGATGAAGCCACAGCAAGTGAAACGCTCGAATTTGAAACGGTTTATTCTTCGGTCAGCGTTAACCCTTATTTCAATTTGACCAATGGGTCGATCTGGTCAACAGGTAACGCCTTTAGCGCGTCGGGAACCTATGATTTATCCGCATCCCTGGATGAGCACGGGCAGGTCGTCGTCCCAGTATTGGGACCTCTGAACTGGACGGTGGCTGGGGTTGGCCTGACGTCGCATTTCTCGGCTGACATTTCCGCCATCACTGAAATCGACGTTGATCTGAGCAACTCTTTTTCGATCTCTGGTGGGGCTGTGGACGCAGGCCTTCAGTACCACGGAAATATCGAAAGCTGGTACAATGCGACCAACGACGTTTTGAGCATTCAAACGTCTGGCGTAGCAGACCCAGCCGCCAGCTATTTCAATGCATCAATCCCATCTTTGGGGTTTGATCAGTCGCTGACGGGATTTGAATTGGACGCCGTAATGCGGTTCGTCTTCTGGGGCTATATCCATTTCCATACAGGGTTCGCCTCCCCGGGCTTGACCATCGACTACGGCAATGTCGGTGCGGGTGTTGATCTGGATTTCAACCTGGATAGTATTTTGGGAGCGGACCCATTTTCGCTGGTAAATTTTGACGGAACGACGTTCTCGTTGCTTGAAGGGCTCTATTCCACGAACTTCTTGTCTTATGCGAACGATTATCTATCCGCATGGGGAACGGCTCCCAATTTTGAAGTGAGAAGTTCGAACTTTTTCGGAGATACACTCACCGGATCCAACTGGCAGACCTTTGCTGGGATCACCTTTGATCTAGACGCAATTGGTGCGTTGATTGCCGGCTATCCAAACGATCCTTTGACGCAAGACTTTTCTATTGGCGTGGCGGGCGTTTCGATTGGCGCGGAAGCGACTGCAATCGACTATTCTCTCGTGAATAACTTGTCATACAGTCAGTCCTTGCAGCTGGATATGGGCGATCTTCTTGGCACTGTTACGATGGAAGACGGCACAGAATTTGATTTTGTATTCGGTGAGGATTTCTTCGTCTTTGACGCATCGCAATATGACGCCAATGGAGACGGCGAGATCAGCTACGACCTTAGCTTGAACAACAACGCTGCACTTTATACCCAAGGGACACTTGGCGTGCACCTTTATGATTTTCTGACGGCGGTCTATGCCAACGTCTATGGCGGTATTAATGCGGGGCCGATCAATGAGAACATCAATATAGAGGCGGGGCCAGCGGTTGAGCTTTCAGGTACGGTCTTGGACGAATGGCTTGCGCACTCAATCTACACTGGGTTTGCTCTGAGTATGGGTCAGGTTGCTGTAGACGACTTCGTATTCGTATAAATCACGTCGCCGCGAAGGTCTGGTTTGAATAAGCTATAATGCGGCGCATGGCGGCATCAGCAATGTCGGCTTTGGGCCTCTCTCAACCTCAGTCCGACTGAATAGCCCCGCGTATTGTGGACGCATTCTTCGCTAACTTTAAGTCAAGGAGGCCATGCTGGACACAGGGAATTTCACATACGATTTCAAGCGCGATGCGGTCGCGCAGTTTGCAGCATCGAGTAAAATGGGCTCGAAGCGGTCCTGCGGCGGCGCGGCGGGACCCGCGCTCTGACGCAACAGAAAGGCGGACGCTGGCGGGCCAAAGCTGACGGTCGGGCGTGCATCCTCGCCGTGGTACGGCTTCCCCGAAGCGGCCGCTTATGGCGTGCTGCAGCGAAATCTTGGGGTAAATATCCTAAGTGCGGACGAGGCTGCCGTCCAGGTCACGGGTCTAATCAATCTTCGTTCAGGACGTCAGAACCTCGGCCATCTTCGCAAACGAAAACAGGATCGCGCTCATCCGTTCGCTGGGTCTCGAGAATAGCTTTCGCTATAGCCGCTTGTCGCTCGAGCATTTCAGCCAAAATATCGACTCTCGGAGCTGTCATACGCTCGTTTATTTCATGGATTGCAACACCGCGAGTACTCGCGCCATTTGATCCATAATTTGATTTCAGTGTTATGGCTTGTTCAATGATTTCCTGCGCAACACTCAATGGGGAACGAACATTTCTACTCATTCAATATGAGGCGATGTGGACCTGAGAAAAGTCGCACGCATCCAGTCCACAACATTCTATCTCACACATTGTGGCGCAGTATTTGGCCAGCGCTTCATGATGTTTCTGCGGGGGTGCCGCGGATAGCACTGGCATACGTTTCATGGCAACTCCAACCTAGCAAAAGTCAAAACCTTTGCATTCAGAATACACGCGGCCTTCGCTTTTGCATTGCAGAAAATCTTTAGCTTTGGGCGGAATGCGGACATTCGCTGCAGTTGCGCAGCCAGTTTCAATTTGCAATTAAAACAGACATGGGTCTGGCGTAAATCTCAGCCCAGTCTACCCGTTCACGCCAGATCACACCCGATGTGAAAATGACGCCGAAGGAATTTATACTTTTTCGTCGCCTCGGCCTAACCACCAATAACGATGATCTATTGTCAGCCGACCTGAATCCCTTGGCTCCACACGCTGCGCGCAACCGGACCTTTGGTTGTGCTTCGCACGCGCAACAAGTCTCCGCGCAAGCCGACCTCCAAACTTCCGCGGTCTGTCAGTCCAGCCGCTTTTGCAGGGTTTTTGGTGACCGTTGCGATGGCGCGCGGGGTGTCGCCCCATAGCTTTGCCAGATGAAATGCGGACAAAAGCAGCCCAGCAGGAACATAGTCCGATGAGACGATATCCAAGAGGTTTGCCTTTGCGAGCTCTTCTGCGGCAACATTACCTGAGTGTGATCCTCCGCGCACAAGGTTGGGGGCGCCCATCATGACAGCGATCCCGTGCGCGCGGCAGGCTTCCGCTGCCTCGACGGTCGTCGGGAACTCTGCAAATCCAACCCCATTGGCGGCAGATGTCGCGACATGATCAGCCGTGGTATCATCATGACTGGCAAGTACCGCACCCAGTCTTTTGGCTTCTTGGACGGCACCGGTTTCATGCGCTTCTCCAAAGCGTTTTTGCAGATCCAACAGGTGCTTCACATGCTCTTCGAAATCTGCATCGGTCATGCCGCGTTTTTTGGAAACATACGTCTTGAGCGCCGTCAGGTCGCGGAATTGTCGCTGTCCGGGGGTGTGATCCATAAGGCTGACGATACCAACGCGGTCATCTGGAACAAAAACAGCGAGTTCTTGGAGCAAGGTTTCCGAACAAATTTCAGCACGCAGGTGTAGGAAATGGCTGATCTTGAACAACCCTTCAGCGCGTGCCGCCAACAGTTCGTTTGCCAGATTGCGGGCATAATCTGCGTAGTTGCCTTTTTTGCCGGAATGGATAGACCCCACGCGCATCGCGTCAAACACCGTGGTAATGCCGGTTGATGCAAGTTCTGCATCATGGGCCAGCAAGGCTGGCAGATGGGGCCAATCTACTTCTGGGCGCGGCTCGATGTGTCGTTCGACATTATCAGTATGTAATTCCACAAGTCCCGGAATGACCAAGTCGCCGCCACAGTCGATCGCATCATTCGGCACAAAGTCACCTTCGGTGATTTCGGTGATCATCCCTTGTTCTACCGTGATTGAGCCAGACAGCACCCGGTCCGGCAAAACAAGCTGAGCATTGGCAAGGATCAAATCGCCTGACATTTTATTGTCATGACATGGTGTTAGGGATGATGCCGAAAAAGGGGAATTCATGTCATACGCTCGCTTTGCAATTTATTACGTTCCGCCCGACGGCCCGCTCGCGGCGTTTGGCGCGGCCTGGCTCGGTTGGGACGTTGTCAGTGGCACAAAAGTGCCGCAATTTGATCTTACGGGTTTGCATGACATTACCATGACACCCCGCAAGTATGGTTTTCACGGTACGCTCAAACCGCCCTTCCGGCTGGCTGAGGGGCAGACGGTTGCTGCGCTGAAAGACGCTGTAGCCGCGCTGGCTGCTGGTCAAAAACCTGCCGTTTGCGATGGTTTGGAACTTTCGAAATTGGGCCGATTTCTTGCGCTGACCCCGCGCGGTGGTGTGGGCGGCCTGCAGCGGGTTGCGGCAGCTTGCGTGCAAGACCTCGACGCGTTTCGCGCCCCTGCGAGCGAGGCGGAGCTGGCGCGCCGTCGTAAGGCCGGTTTGAGCGATCGGCAAGACGCGCTGTTGACGGCTTGGGGCTACCCATATGTCTTGGAAGAGTTCAGGTTTCACCTGACCCTGTCGGGACAGCTGCCCACAGAAGACGTGGCAGGTTGGGCGGACCGCGTCCAAGCGCATCTTCCTGATCTGCCTACCCCTTTTGTTGTCGATCAAATCGCCCTGTGCGGCGAACGCGAAGATGGCCGGTTCGAACTGATTCATCGCTATATGCTCACTGGCTGAATCAGCTTTGCCACGCGCGCGATTGTTTGGTCTAGCGGGCCGTCATTTGAAACCGTTTGGATATTTAGGCCAATCGGTAGTGATTTCTCGGCCTCGGCCAAACGTCGTGCAATGTCGGATGCCGTTTCGCGGCCTCGCGCACCCAAACGCGCAGCCAGCGTTTCGGGCTGAGCGGTCAAGTTCAGAACCATGAAATTCGGGAAGGTATCAGCCCCAGCCCTCAGCGCCTTGCGAGAGAAATTTGCAAGACAAAGCCCACCCTTACCGATTTGATGCCGAACGGTTTGCGGAATGCCGTAATACAATCCATGCGCGCCCCAATGGACGGCAAATTCCCCGTTTTTTGCCATCTTTTGAAACTGGGTTTCTGTTACGGCGTCATAGTCTTCGCCGCCCAGATCGGGCGCGCGTGTGATCACGCGACGCACCAGTAGGACTTCTGGCAACACTTGCGCCACGCCTTGCATGACACTGTCTTTGCCCACACCAGATGGACCAACAACAGCAATAAGGCGCCCCTTGATCATGCGGCGGCTCCGGGTGTGAACGCACTCACGTCAATTTCGCGGTTGCAGACACGGTCGCGAGCAGATTCGTCATGGAATATGCCTATGATCGCACAACCGCGCGCTTTGGCCTCTTCGATCAGGGATAACACAACCTCGCGATTGGTCGCATCAAGGCTCGCTGTGGGTTCGTCCAAAAGCATCGCGGGATAGGCATGGGCGAACCCGCGTGCGATGTTGACCCGTTGCTGTTCGCCCCCAGAAAAGGTTGTCGGTGACAAAGACCAAAGCCGCTGTGGGATGTTAAGCTGCGTCAGCAGGTCCTGCGCCCTTGCTTGGGCGTCGTCGGAAGGAACGCCCAACGCGCGTAACGGGTCCGCCACAACGTCCAGCGTTGGCACACGGGGTACGACCCGGAGGAACTGGCTGACATAGCCCAGCACCTCTCGGCGCAGCGCGATTACCTCGCGCGGTTCAGCTTGGACAACGTTTACATCGCCAATGCAGATCGAACCCGCTTGCGTTAGGTAGTTGCCATAAATCATACGCATCAACGTGGATTTCCCCGCACCGGACGCGCCAGTAAGAGCAACACATTCGCCGGCTGCTACGCTGAAAGAGACATCGTTGATGACTTCGATCACAGCGCTGGATTGATTGTGCAGCGTGAAAGTTTTTGAGACGTTTTTGAGTTCAATCATCGCTCATACCTGCAAAACGGAAGAGACAAGTAGCTGGGAATAGGCGTGCTGCGGGTCGTCCAGTACTTGATCTGTCAGGCCTGCCTCGACCACACGGCCGGATTTCATCACCATCAGGCGGTCAGCAAGCAAACGCACCACGGCAAGGTCATGCGTGACCATGATCGCCGACAGCCCCATGTCGCGCACCAGCCCGCGTATCAGGTCCAGTAGCCGTGCCTGCACCGACACATCAAGCCCGCCAGTTGGTTCGTCCATAAAGACCAGACGCGGTCCGGTCACCAAATTACGGGCAATTTGCAGGCGTTGCTGCATGCCGCCGGAAAAGGTAATGGGACGGTCATCGACCCGCGAGGCATCAATCTCGACACGCTCCAGCCAATCTGTGGCCTTACCACGAATATCGCCATAGTTGCGTTCGCCTACCGCCATAAGTCGCTCTCCGACATTGCCGCCCGCGCTTACGCCCATACGCAGTCCGTCGCGGGCGTGCTGGTGGACAAAAGCCCAATCCGTGCGGCCCAGCATCCGGCGTTCGGGTTCTGACATGGTGACTGTGTCACGCGGCCCATCGGTGCGGGTGTCAAATACAACCTGTCCTTCGTCAGGGGGCAGATGTCCGGCCAAACAATTCAGCAGCGTCGATTTGCCCGAACCGGATTCCCCGACAATCCCCATCACCTCACCAGGGTAGAGGTCGAAAGACACATCTTTGCAGCCGATATGGGCGCCGTAATATTTGGAAATACCCTGAACAGAGAGCAACGGGATCATGCCGCGTCCTTTCCTTTGTGGCCAGCGTTGCGGCGGTTTTCGCAATAGTCTGTGTCGGAGCAGACGAACAGCCGCCCGCCTTGATCGTCGGTGATGACCTCATCCAGATAGCTGTCGATCGCGCCACACAATCCGCAAGGGTGATCTGCCTTGCTGGCCTCAAACGGGTGGTCCTCAAAATCGAGGCTGATGACAGATGTATAGGGTGGCAGCGCATAAATGCGCTGTTCGCGGCCTGCACCAAAAAGCTGAATTGCGGGCATGTTGCCCAGTTTGGGATTGTCGAATTTCGGGATGGGCGATGGGTCCATCACATAACGCTCTTCCACCTTCACCGGATAGGCATAGGAGGTGGCGATATGGCCGTGGCGGCTGATGTCTTCATAGAGTTTCACATGCATGAGCCCGTATTCTTCGAGGCTGTGCATTTTGCGGGTCTCGCTCTCGCGCGGCTCCAAAAATCGCAAAGGTTCTGGGATGGGAACCTGATATACTAGGATCTGATCCTCGGTCAGACGTTCCTCGGGAATCCGGTGGCGGGTTTGAATGACACTTGCATCAGACGTGGCCGTAGTGGTCCTGACCCCAGCTGTACGCTGAAAAAACGACCGGATGGACACTGCATTTGTCGTGTCATCGGCGCCTTGGTCGATCACCTTAAAGGTATCCTGAGGCATAAGCACAGCGGCCGAGACCTGCACGCCGCCTGTCCCCCATCCATAGGGCATCGGCATTTCGCGGCTGGCAAAAGGCACTTGATATCCCGGAACAGCAAGTCCTTTGAGAATGGCTCGGCGGATCATCCGCTTGGTTTGCTCATCAAGATAAGCAAAGTTGTATTCTGTATCGTGAGTCATGACACTGACGCTCTTTCTTGATGAGGATGGTTCGCGGACAAAAGCGCAGGTATGGATCGACGATAGTCGTTGAGCCGCATAAGCGGAGGCCAATCAAAAGCGAGGCTCATAATAGACCTCGCTCTTTCAATGCGCCGCTTAGAGCGTCCGAGCCGGTAAAGTGGATTGCATCCATACCCGCCGCCTTTGCGCCCAGGCAATTGTGTAGACCATCGTCGATGAAGACACAGTGCTCGGGCATGACTTCGGCCAGGTCACACAGAAGTCGATAGATTTCGACGCTGGGTTTGACGACGCCGACCTGACCCGACACAACAGTGGTGCCAAAGACTTCGGCCAATTCGGGATGCACCGAGAGCCCCCGCGGCCACGTCTCGGCCGACCAGTTGGTGATGGCATGCACTGCATATCCGCGCGCCTTGAGGTCGAACAAAATATCCCATGTCCCTGTGATTTTGTTCGCAACGGTGAGGGGATACCGATCCACGTATTGCGCTAGTCGTGCCGCATCTTCGGGATCGGCGATCTGTCGGCTTGCATCGGCAAAACTGGCTCCTGCATCGCAAGCAAAATTAAGTTTCTCAAATCCGATGCGATCCAGAAAGGCGCGTGCACCTTCTAGCCCCAAATCATCGGCCCAAGCCAGCTCGGGACGCCAATCCACCAGAACGGCGCCGATATCAAAAACAACCGTATCAGGTGTCATTCCGCAGCCTCTTGAACTTGGGCAGAAACTGCCTCTCGGCGTAGCTTGCGAACCAGTTCCAGTTCGGATTGGAAATCAACGTAATGGGGCAGTTTTATATGCTCCAAAAAGCCTGTCGCCTGGATATTGTCCGCGTGGTACAGCACGAATTCCGCGTCCTGCGCAGGTGCGTTTTCAAAATCTTCGCCCAGCTCTTTCCAACGCAGGGCACGGTCGACCAGAGCCATAGAAATCGCTTTGCGCTCTGACTGGCCAAAAACCAGCCCATAGCCGCGCGTGAATTGCGGTGGCTCGGTTTTGGAGCCTTTGAATTGGTTGACCGTCTCGCATTCCGTCAGTGTGACCTCGCCGATCTCGACAGCGAAACCTAATTCGGGAATGTCCATTTCGACAGGGACCGCGCCGATGCGAAGCTCGCCCACAAAGGCGTGGTTGCGGCCATAGCCGCGCTGTGTGGAATAGGCGAGGCCAAGTGTGAACCCCTCGTCCGCACGGGCCAGCGCTTGCAGGCGCGACGCGCGGTTTGCGGGCATTTCCAATGGCTCGCGTGTCAGGTCCGGAGGGGCTGTGTCGTCCTGCGGTGACTCTTCTATCAGTCCTTCTTGATTAAGGAATTTGGTCACATGGGGCACGTGGCCCGCGTCCGCTTTGCGCATCGCGGTTTCTGGAACTTCGCCATCGGCGGCCAGTTTAAAATCCAGCAAACGGTGCGTGTAGTCAAAAGTCGGCCCCAAAACTTGCCCACCTGGCAGGTCCTTGAACGTGGCCGAGATGCGTCGGTCGCATGCCATAGCGCCCGTGTCCACTGGTTTCGAACTACCAAACCGAGGCATTGTCGTGCGGTAGGCGCGAATGAGGAAAATCGCCTCAATCAAGTCCCCTCGAGACTGCTTTATCGCAAGCGCTGCAAGATCGGGGTCATAGAGCGAACCTTCCGCCATGACGCGATCAACCGACAGCTTCAGTTGTTCTTTGATTTGCGCAAGGCCAAGTTCTGCGACAGCAGTATCCCCCCGCCGTTCTTCGGCCAGCCACGCGTGGGCGTTTTCAATGGCGCGCTCTCCGCCTTTGACTGCAACGTACATCAGACGACCTCCGTGCTACGTGGCAAGGCCGCCAGCCGATCGCCGCAGGTGAAAATGAAATCAAGTCCCAGTGGGAACATGGCCCGATTGACCTGAAATGCTGCGGTCTCGGGGAGGCTCAGGCTATGTGTGTCCTGAATGCCCGGACCGCGAAGCGTCATGCCGTCGCCTAGTTCGCTGCTCTCGACAATCAGTGTCGCGGAGCGATCAGGATATTCAGAGGAGCCTACTGGATAAGCGTTGAGGGGCATCAAAGCGTCCCAGCTGCCAACCGCAAACATGCAATGGCCTGGGCCAACAAGTGGCGCGCCGGTATGAAAGGCTAGCCAAGCGCGCACCGCGTCGCAATCCACATCGCCCGCAAGGTACAGTGGCGTATCCGTATCGCATAGCGTCAGCAGCAAAGTGCCCGCGGCCTTGGACAAAGGCGCTGGCGGCTCTGCGCTGTCGAGTTGTTCGATTGTGCCCGGGCGCGCCATAGCGTTCATGATGCTGCGAAAGGCATGTGCGGATTGGATCGCAGGCTCGGTAAAGCCGCCAGAAAGCGTTTCGGACTGCATTAATCTTCCCCTCGCGCCATCGTAAAGAATTCAACCTTGGTCGCCGCGGCTTTCGCCGCGCGGGTGGCCTTGGCTTGCTCTAACTCTTTGCGCAGCGGCTCCAGAACGTTGGTACGGAGCATCTCTGCCGCATCCGTCTGCATCAAGGCATCGACCAAAGCTGCGGCCTCTGCATCCGCTTTGCTGCGGCCTTGAATGTAGGCATGACCGACGGCGCCGCTTTCAATGGTCAACGCGCAACGTGTGACAGTGATTTCGCCAAGGTTAAACGGCGCACCCGTTGCACCTGCACGTCCCCGAACCATCGCACTGCCAATCTCTGGCGCTCTGAGCCATGTAAACGCCGGACGTTCGATCGCCCCGTCCAAAAGCGCGCTAACGCGGCCATTGGGAGCTTTGGCCAATAGACTCATCCACGCTTTGCGATCGGCGTGTTCATCGAAAAAGTCTTTCATCTCGACAACTTTTCCATTTGCTATACAACTATACAAATAATATCGGATTCGTACTCTGAAGACAGAAAAGTTTTGTGAATTTTCGATGACAGGTCCCTGATGAAAACGCCCATTTGGAAAGACATCTCTAATGCTCTAAGAGCGGACATCGCCGATGGGCGATATCGCCCCGGAGATAAGCTGCCGACCGAAGCCGCACTTGCGGAACGGTTTGGTGTCAATCGGCACACGGTGCGCCATGGGCTGTCGAGTTTGGTCGAGGAAGGCCTTGTGCGGACTCGGCGCGGCGCGGGGGCATTTGTTGCGGCAACCCCGGCCGATTATCCAATTGGTAAGCGGGTCAGGTTCCATGAAAATCTGGCCGCTGCGGGACGCAGGCCGGAAAAACGAGTCCTCCATGTAACCGAACGTCCTGCAACCGCAGGCGAGGCTGAAGCTCTTGCTCTTTTTGAAGGAGACGGAATTTGCGCCTATCACGGCCTATCGCTCGCAGACGGACAGCCCATCGCTCTTTTCGAAAGTTTGTTCCCTTTGAAACGCTTTCCAAACATGGCCACGGTGGTCGTAGACAAAAGCAGTGTGACAGAGGCCCTGAAAGCTCAGGGGGTCGTTGACTACACCCGCGCATCTACGCGGCTGACCGCCGTTCGAGCCACCGCAACGCAAGCCTTGCATTTGCAAATCTCCGAGGGTGATCCGGTTCTGCGGTCAACGAGCGTTAACGTGGATCTGAACGGCACGCCCATTGAATACGGGCGAACATGGTTTGCGGGTGACAGGGTTACTCTTACTTTTTAACAAAATTTTGTCGTTTAGCAGTGGGGTCTAGAGCAGGTCAGCCTTCATACTTCTCCAAGAACGCCTCAGCCTTAAGCGACCGAAAATCTTGCAATGCCGAACGCAACGCGTCATGCGGCCAATCCCACCAAGCCAATGCGATCAGGCGATCGGCTATGTCACGAGGCTGGCGCAGTCGCAGAACCTTTGCTGGAGTGCCCGCGACAATTGTATAAGGTTCGACGTCTTTTGTGACCACGGCACCAGAGGCAACGACAGCGCCGTGGCCCAAAGTCACTTCTGGCTTGATCATCGCACCAGCCCCGATCCAAGTGTCATGCCCGATGTAGGCGGTGCGGGATCGGCGGTGTTCGAAAAATGCCTTATCAGATCCGGCATCGTCCCAGTAATCGCCTGATCGATACAGGAAGTGGTGGCATGCAGCTGTATGAAGCGGGTGGTCTGTTGCCCCGATCCGGCTAAAGGCCGCGATATTGGCGAATTTGCCGATCTGTGCGTTGGCAATGTCGGCATAGCGGTCACAATAGCTATAGTCACCGAAATGCGAATTGTTCACGCGGCTGCCCTTGCCGATCTCAACAAAGGTTCCGAACGTGCTGTCGGTAATTTCGCAATCAGGATGGAAAAAGGGCGATTTCGCTGTCAGTCGTGCCATAAAAATGCAAATTCCTTGTCGGTGAAGCGAAAGAACATTGAGATGCTTGCAATTGTTTGCGGCGACATAATCGCAAGGATACCGCAGGCCACAACGCTTGGGTTTTGTTCGGCTCTAATCCTTACGATACCCGTGATCAGGGTTGTCGCCATTAGTCTTTGGTTCCGATCAGCTTTGCTCGCAGCCAGCCAGACAGCCAGTCCATAAACATCACCATCAGGATAATCAGAACGATGTAATAGGCCACCTCTTCCCAGTTCTGTTGGGTCTGGATCGCTTGTGTCAGCATCAGGCCGATACCGCCGCCGGTGATCGCACCGATGATGGTGGCGGAACGCGTGTTGGATTCAAGGAAATACAGGACCTGCGAAAGCAAGACCGGAACAACTTGCGGGATCACACCAAAGCGGTAGCGCTGAAGCGGCTTTGCGCCGGTCGAAGACACGCCTTCGATCTGCTTTTGGTCAACATTTTCCAACGCCTCTGAGAAGGTTTTGCCAAACGTGCCGGTGTCCGTGATCAGGATTGCAAGCGCCCCAGTGAGCGGGCCCGGACCAAAAGCACGGGCAAGAACGACCGTCCAGATGAGCGCATCGACCCCGCGCACAAAATCGAACAACCGCCGCGTGGCTCCGCGCAAAAGCATGATCGGTGAAAACCGTTTCGCCGCAAGGAACGCTAAAGGCAGCGCAATCATTGCGGCTCCCATGGTGCCCAAGAAGGCCATCAAGATGGTCTCGCAAATGGCCCAAGCGACATCCTTGTGGCGCCACATTTTATTGTTCCACCAATCAAATACGGCACCCGCGATATTAGAACGCGTTGGGTCAATCTGTTCGCCAAACAGGATCTGGCCAAGGCCGACCCCATGATACGGACTATCAAGGGTAAACCAAAACAGTTCCCACCCAGGGAAGTAGTTGAACACTTCGGTGCGCGCACCGGTCAGGGTGATGCGACCCTCTGGCGTAGTGATACCAATGCGGCGGCTGGAAGCGGAGATCCAGTCCGGCAAATCCGCGGGCAGGTTACTTGTTACAGTGCGGCCCTCGGCCTGCACTTCGATCAGCGGATAGCCAGGAATTTCGACTTCGGTACGGTTCTCGGGTAGGTAGCGGACGATGTGGCCCGCGCCCAGATCAATGGTGATAATCTCTTCGCCGCTTACCCAATCAGGGCGCTCTCCTTGCGGGTATTCGCCTTTGCGTTCCCCTTCGACGGCGTAGCTTATTTCGCCCGAACGATTGTCGCGGGTCACGTGAATTTTATGGGACCAGCTGTCAGAAGCCAGCGTCACCGCATTTTGCCAATTAGCGCGAGCTGCAAGGCCCGAAACATCGAAAGCAAAGAAAATGTAAGTCAGATAGACAAGGATAACGGTCGGAATTGCGAACGCAATCAGTCGCTTGCGCTTGAACAGATCGTCCGCGTACTGTTTGGTCATGTTGATATCGACAGCGCTCATTGGCCTTGTCCTTCAGTCAGACGGTTACGGTAGCGACTAGACACTTGGTCAAAGAAGACGATGGTGCCGAAAAGCAGGATGAAAATCGCAGCGGCTTCGTCGAAACGACCAGGGCCCCAAGCCATGGCATTGCGCAGTTCGTAACCCAGACCACCTGCGCCCACAAAACCAAGGATAGCTGAAGCTCGAATATTGATTTCGAAACGGAGCAGTGTGTAGCTGAGGTAGTTGGGGGCAACCTGCGGGAGCACGCCGAGCAACATCCGTTGCGACCAAGTTGCGCCGGTTGAGGCAAGCCCCTCGACTGATTTCAAATCAGCGTTTTCTGCGACTTCAGAGAACATTTTGGCCAAAGCGCCGGCGGTATGGATGGCAATCGCGATCATCGCGGGCACGGGTCCGCCTCCCAATACAAAGATCAGCACCAAAGCGATCACGATTTCAGGGACGGCGCGCATCACATCAGAGATACGGCGAAACAAAGGGATCAGGCGTGGCCATTTTGCCAGACCACGGGTGCCCAATAGGGATAAGAACAGGCCGCCGACCGCACCGATCAGCGTGGCTACGGCTGCGATATTGATGGTTTCGATCAAGGCGGGGTAATATTTGCCGATCAATCCGGGCAGCTCGGTGCGTTTTTCCCACGCCTCCGACAGGACATCCGCAGGATAATCACCGATCTGGTGCAGACCGTCCCAAAATCCGCCAGCGTTGCGATCATCGGCGATGTGAAAGCCCGACGCCATCAGAACCACGAAAACCAGCAGGGCAAGCCCGCTATATAGCCTGCGGCGCTGAACCTGCGCCAAATAGCTGGACTGAATGGTTTCAACCGACTGTGCAGGTCCGGTCATCGTCGCGTCTGACATGCTGCCCCCAGAAAAATTAAATGCCGGCAGGCCCCAAAAGGCCTACCGGACATGTTATCAAAGACGATTAGTTGCCGATCACGGACTGACGTGCCGCTACGATGCTTTCGTAAGTTGCGTGCGTTACGGGCTGGAAACCCAGTGTATCGCCAGCAGCAACGCCATAGGCGCACTCGGGGTCGTTTTCGTACAGCTCGTCAACCAGCTGGGTCATGGTTGCCTTTACGTCTGCAGGCAGAGCGGAACGCAGAACAACAGGGCCTTCTGGGATCACGTTTGAGATCCAGATCTGCTGCAGTTCGTTCATATCAACTAGGCCCGCATCAACCGCACGACGCAGCGCGCCGGAGTTGTAGCCGTCTTCCCAGTTGCCCTGACCGTCGGCCCAGGTTACGCCGCCGTCGATGTCGCCATTGTACACAGCTACGATGGTCTGCTCGTGACCGCCGGTGAATTTGACTTCGCCAAAGTAGTCGCCGCTGTCCATGGTGATGCCATCTTTGTACTGAGGAATCTCAATGGATGGGATCAGATAGCCCGAGGTGGAGTTTGGATCGCCAAAGCCAAAGACCTTGCCTTCCATGTCGTCTAGGCTTTGGATGCCGCTGTCGACGCGGGCAAAGCCGATCGAGTGGTAGCCGATGGAACCATCTAGGTTTACCTTGACCAACACAGGCTCAACGGCCTCAGGGTCCTGAAGGTAGGTGGCTGCGTAGGAAGATGCACCCAGCCATGCCATGTCGATAGTGCCGCCCAGCAGACCTTGGATCACGCCGTTGTAGTCGGCAGGAGCGAATAGCTTGGTTTCAACACCCAAAGCTTCGGTTGTGTATTTGACCATGCATTCGTAGTTGTTCATGCGGTCTTGCGCGTTTTCACCACCCAGAATGCCGATGCGGAATTCAGTGATTTCTTGGGCGAAAGCGCCAGTGGTCAGTGCAGTTGTGGCGGCTAGCGCCAGTGCGAGGGTCTTTTTCATCGGTCTCTCCGTTAGGTTTGATGAAGGTGGCCCGCGTCTGGCGCGGGTGGAAACTGGCTCAGGCGTAGGCTTTCTCGGCCGCGGATCTGTCCAGTGTTTCGATTTCGGTGGATGTGGCGGCTTCGGAGAAATCCGAGCCTGCACCATAAATGTCGCGAGCAACGCCAGTGGTTAGCTGCTCTGGCGTCCCATCAAAGACGATCCGTCCGTCACGCATCCCGATCACACGGTCACAATAGCGGCGCGCTGTGTCCAGCGTGTGCAGGTTGGCAATGACCATGCGGCCGTCTTGTTCGTGGATGTCGCGCAGGGACTGCATCACGACTTGTGCGTTCATCGGATCAAGCGATGCGATGGGTTCATCCGCCAGAATAATTTTTGGGTCCTGCATCAAAGCACGGGCGATTGCGACCCGTTGTTGCTGCCCGCCTGACAAGGCCTCGGCGCGCTTTGGCGCCTGCTCCGC
Source organism: Marivivens niveibacter (assembly GCF_002150005.2). Classification (GTDB taxonomy): domain Bacteria; phylum Pseudomonadota; class Alphaproteobacteria; order Rhodobacterales; family Rhodobacteraceae; genus Marivivens; species Marivivens niveibacter. Next base: position 137,660 of record NZ_MSPP01000005.1, on the reverse strand, counting down.
AATACCCAACCGATCAAGGATTTCGATAGCTTTGTGGATGTCGGCCTGCGGGTACAGGTTGAACAATGTTGCCAGCGTCGAGCGTTTGTTCAAGGTGCCGTGTAGTACGTTCGACACAACGTCCATACGCGGCACAAGGTTAAACTGCTGAAAGATCATCGCGCAGCGAGATTGCCAATCGCGACGCGCAGCACCGCGCAGGCTGGTAATCTCTTCACCTTCAAAGGTGATCGACCCTTCGGTCGCATCACTTAGCCGGTTTACCATGCGCAGCAGAGTAGACTTGCCAGCGCCGGACCGCCCGATAATGCCGATCATCGTGGGCTGGTCGACAGTAATGTTGGCCGCATCGACAGCCGTTTTATCTCCGAACCGTTTGGTCAGCGCGTCAATCTTTAGCATGTCGTCCCCATTGTTTCCCGAGGGGCTTCTAGGTTGCTCGGACGACAATTCCGCGACAGTTTTGATTCAGCTTATTTTCATTTTCGCAAAGTTTCTGTGACACAGATCTCAAGAATTTTTGGGTTTTCTGCTGTTTTGCGACCGCCCCAAGAGGATATATCCACAGGCCGTCATAAATGTGTTACAAAGCCGTTAGGTTTTGTTTAGGCTCGTGACATGTCAAAGCTATCGCTGGTAACACTCGCTACTCTTTTGACTCTGCCATCGCTTGCATTCGCGAATATGAAGGATGTCAGTTGCGACGACAGCGCACGGTTGCGCTCCATGCTTTCCGAAACAATTGGCGCAGAACGGCAGGGCGTGGGCCTACGGGACCCTGAAACAATCCTTGAAATCTGGGTGACCGAAAGAAACGGCGAATGGCTCATCGTCCAAAATTACGCGAACGGCACGTCGTGTATCGTCGCAATGGGGGGATACTGGGAAAACACTCAGGCAGGTCCTGTATAAATAGGTTGTAACAAACAACCCGTCGTCAGTACGTGATCTAAGGACTGCGCCTTGATCTGGAGTTGGAGTGCATCCGACGGCAATATACCGGTTGTCATTTGGCGACCGCCCGATTCCGGCTGGACTTATTTACTCGTCAAAATTCCTCTGATCGGTGGAGTGGACGTGTTGTGGTTTGAAGCCGCCAATTTGATGGCATTTACTGCAATAAAGAAGACTGACTGTAGGCGTGAAGCCAACGAATTCGGCCTGCTACCAGTTGCCGCAATTGACTATTCGCAACCCCTGCGGATAGCCGTTTCGACGTGCCGCGTCATAGCACGTACGTGAGGCGCATGGTTGTCGACAATAGGTCGCAGGGCTATCCTCTATCTGCGAGGCCATGCTGACGGATGCCTTGAATTACTGCTCTGGGGAAGCTGCACTGCGGCGATGACTATCCCAATGAATGGCAGCTATGGGCCGTTCGTGCCGCGTTTACACTCTTGGCTCGGCCCAAGAAATGCGACCGGGCTGCTTAGAGTCCAGAACTACGGGCAGACTTTCGGAAGAGACGGATTGCGTTTTTGGTCCAAAATGTCGAACCGCAATCGCGTCTTCGACCAGTTGTAGATCTCGGAAGTTTCAGCGGTTTGCGCCACGAGAATGGCGTGATAATCCAATAAAACTGTCCCAGTCGGGCCAGTTCTGGAAGCTACAATTTGTGGCAACCGCATTTGCCAAACTGAATCCAGTTCAGTGTCATAACCTTTAGAAGTTGGCACAAGAATACAAGGTGATGTGGCTTCTTCGGACATTCCAAGATGAGCGCGCATCGCGAGTGCCGATGCCCACGACCAGCTTCCAAGAACAAAGACCAGCAAGAGACCTTTACCAGCGAAAAATTTGGCGTTCGTGTTTTCCATCAAAATCTCGGAAAGCATCGACAGATAACCTGCGAAACCCAAGACGAAAAAGAGTACAATGGCGGCTTCTGCTGCGGTCCCAAAGATCCCGGCCACAAGAACTGTGACCAACCCAAGAATGAGGAAGGCGATTGCCAAAACTCTAAACAGCTTTGCAGGCCAACGTCGCCATTTTGTTTTTTCGCGAACCAAAATCGCCAAACCCAACCCTATGACGCAGCCGGTCGCGATTAGAATGGCCCATTTCATAGAGAAAGTTGGAAACCAACTGGTTATCCATAAGGCTAGTGCGAAAAAAGAAAATACCGCCCTCACTTGGCGTTGCTCCCTTGCTTGACCTGGTCACTACTTGGGTGTTCCCGACTTGCTAGCTCAAATGGGGATAATGTCCAAGGTTCGCTTATACCGCACTGTTGGCTTTGGTCTAATTGGCTGTCCGACGCAAAGCCGCCAAGGGCCGGTTTGTGGGAAGCTGCAAGGCGTCATCGCGTGACCTAATGAACGGCAGGGCTGGGCCGCCAGCGTCCGCCTTCCTATTGCGTCAGAGCGCGGATCCCACCGCGCCGCCGCAGGACCGCTTCGAGCCCGAACCGTCACTTTCGGAACGCGCGGCTCGACACCTGGATTGAGTTCTTGGATGGGTCTTTTGCATTGGCAAACTCATACCCGTCAGCCTTGTGGATCTTGCCGAAATCAAGCCCGTCAGCCCTTGTTGCTTCGCAAAAGGCTGACACGTCCTCAACGTCGAACACAAGTTTCACCAAGACTTGCCCTTCCTTCTGCTTTGCCGCTGCCGGATGCAAAAGCAGCGACATGCCGGACGTTTGCGGATGAAGCTCAATGATGCGGTCACCCTCAGCACGCACTACCGAGAAGCCAAAAAACTTGGCGTAAAAGTCTGCCATTTGATCGATCTTGCTTGTGTAAATGACCAGTCGGCCGAGTGATGCTGACATTCTGCTTCTTATGGCTTTGTCTAAATCTGACAACGTTATCACGGAATGGGACGACACGGCAGCTTTGTCCGCATTGCCGACTACGGCTCGTTGGAAGTGCTGCGCCTAGGCTCGAATGGTCGGTTCGGGGAAGCTGCGCTGAGGCGGGGCCCAACTTGACCAGTGCAGATTTGTCGTTAGGGTCCGTTCGCCAGAGTTGTAAGTGTAAATATGATGAAATTTTTTGTTCCCCCAAAGCGCCATATTGCATTTTTGGTGGCGATATTATCTTGGGTCACTGCAGCCTTGGCTGTGTCCGTGACTTTCTTCAGCGCAGACAGTTCACAAGGCCTTCTGCGTGACTTTGACAACCTTTTTGAGCGCTGCCGGTTGTCGATCGAAACGAATGCGGAGTTTGATCACGAAGGTCTGGAAGAAACGGAAGTCGCGGCGCGCGATGAGGAGTGGGGCCGATCTTACAAACAGCGGGCTTGGGTCCCCGCGGGATCTGAACTGTATGCTGTGCTAACGGCGTGGACAACTGCCAACGGCACCACACGGCATGTGTGTCGTGTTAAATTTACGGATGCAAGCCGTGTCCTAGATGAAGTAGAGCAGGCACTTCTGCTGCGCCACTTTTTTATCATACAGACTAAGTTTATCGGACAGGGCACTCATGAGCTTGACGGAAAGCTGTCTCCGACTCCGCCTACGGTGAATGCCGCCTTCCTTCTTTCAGCCAAGAACCCGAATGGTTGTCGGGTGACCAACGTTATCACCTTCAATCCTGATGGGACCTATTTCGGCGCGACAACCGGCGAGCAGACAGTCCATCCGTGTAGACCCGAATAGACGCGGTGATCGTGAAAACGCTCTCGTGGAGGGTTCAATGCAGTCTTTCAGTTTAAGAACCGAATGTCAGCATCGTGTGAGATCAGAGTTTGTGGCTCGACACACCCTGATACAGGGTACGCAGATGTCTGGTTCGGGGCTACTGTGCTGCAGCGTTTAGTCAATTGGAAAATACCAGGTCAGGGCCGTCCATGCCCCGCGGACCCGGCTTACTTGTGCGAGGCGCCTGCCGCGTTGCCACATGGTCGCTCAGAGCCCAACTTGACAGATCCAGCGCACACGGCGAGTGTCCGCTCACAGAATTTTCCAGATCAAGTAGAGTGGTTGACCAATGATTTTTTCCACCATTCCGTTATTAGTCGGCGTCTTCGGTTTCAGCTACCTGATCTTAGCATGGCAAGTCAGTAGCAGTTTTCCGCCCTTCTATAAGAAGGGTAACATCGAGGAAGACATGAAGCTTGTTTTACCTCTCATGTTTGGAGTCCTAGCGCTCTTAGCCACATCCGTAATTTTTCATAATCTATTTATTCTCTTTGGACTCTTGTCGGCATTCACTGGCATTCGAGTGCGGAGAAGAGTTCTGGAGCGGACAAATGGGCCGCTTCCATGGCTTCTTTCTCCACTAACTATTGGCTCATTCAACCGTTGGCCAATGCTTCTTTTTGATGTTTGGACAATCGGATTTTCAGCGCTGATGGTACTTTTGATGTTCGCATGGTAGCCGCTGATTGCTCGACATTTCCCCCTCCAAGCCGGTCTGCCTAGTCGCAGCGAACAGCAGCCTCGTCCCGCACTGCCGCCATTATGGCGACCGAGGGCCTGCCGCAGCTCCCCAAGTCTGCTTCGAGCCCAACTTGCTCATTCAAAATCCCTGCCCTATTGACGATTTAGATACTGATTGGAGCTGATGCATTATGTCCAAAATTTGGGTGGGCTATTCTGAAAGCCTGGGCTTCCGAGATTTGATCATTACGTACATCGATCCGTATTTTGCACCAGTTGAAGGGGATGATGACGAACCCGTCGGTCTGTTGGAGCTTGAGTTTGGGGCCTCACGAAATGGTCCAGGTTCTTTTGAAGTCTATGAAAAGACGCCAGAAAATGAAAACCAGTTTTGTTTTGACCACGTTCTGGATTGGTTCCCATTTGAAGAAGTGCCCCTTGGCTTGCGCACCATCAATTGGAGTAAAACAAAAACTGTCTTCTTCATCATGAACGACAAAGAACCAAAACTAGCAACAGATGGGCGCGTTTGGATCACAGATGTTATGAACGTCAAATTCGAGTGGGAGTAAACGGCAGCTTTGTCCCGCACTGCCGACCTTCATCCTCCGAAAATGGTGTGCGATGGACGAATGACTGGTCTGGTGAAGCTGCACCGCAGCGATCGGCCAAGGACTGAACGGCAGGTTTGGGCCGATCGCATCAATAGGGTGGCGCGGCCCTCGTGATAGGGCCGCCGCATGTCCGCTCCGAGCCCATTTTGCGTGATGCTGCGCTCTGTGCGAACGTCTGCTCTGGATCACAGTGCCACGCACCGGTGGACCCCAATACGGTTCAGAAAAGCCTGATCGTGGCTGACAACGACAATTGCACCGTCATACGCTCTTAGCGCCGTTTCAAGTGTTTCGACGGCTGCAATATCGAGGTGGTTGCTCGGCTCATCTAACAAGAGCAGCTGGCGCGGTTCGCTGTGTCCCAGACTACAGGCCAATCCGGCCCGCATTTTTTGTCCGCCGCTGAGCGAAGCGACCTGTTGGTCCGCATCATTGCCACGAAAAAGGAAACGCGCGAGAGTGGCGCGGCGTTCATTTTCTGTCGCCGTTGGGTCAAGCCGCGCGAAAGCCTCACGGACGGTTTCCTCGGGATCAAGAAAACTCATCTCTTGGTCGATAAGGGTGATTGGAACGTGGACCGCGATTTTCCCGAACTGGGGCTGCAATTTGCCTTCTATGCAGGACAGTAATGTTGATTTACCCGTGCCGTTTGCACCTCCGATTGCCAGACGCTCCGGGCCTTGTATCGCAAAGGACACATTGGTGAAGATCGGTACGCTTGCATCGTGTCCGAACGTAATGCGATCTACGTCCAAAACTTGTCGGGTGCTCGCTAGGCCGGAAGGTGGAATTTCTATATTGAGCGGCTCCAGCACCTCAATCGCCTCCTCCGCCGCGTTCAAATCTGCCGCGGCTTCTTTTGCCCGCCGGTCCCGCAAACGCGCGGCAGACCCGCCTGACACTTCGCTGCGTTCCTTTGCTACATCAAGAAGCAGCTTGGATTGGCTGCCTGATGCTCGAAGCTGTTTGCCCTGACGATCAGTTCGGGCCTTTCGCTCAGCTGCCCGCTGTGCGCGGGCCACAGTTGCAGCCTTGTTGCGCTGCGCTAGTGCCAGGTTGTCCTTGGCTTTTCTTAGTTCTGCTTGTTTCGCCGCGCGGTAGGCGCTGTATGGCCCCCCATAAGTCTTCGCACCGAGGCTGGTTAGTTCAACAATCGCATCCATGCATTCGAGCAGGGTACGGTCGTGACTCGCAACGATGACGCAGCCAGTCCAGCCGCGCAACACGTTCATCATATACTCACGACCCGCACGATCAAGATGGTTCGTTGGCTCATCCAAAAGCAGCACGTCCGGGTCTGCAAACAAAAGGGCCGCAAGGGCGGCGCGGGTTCTTTGGCCACATGACAGAGAGGACATCTTCGTGTTTGGCGATAAGTCCAGGCCAAGGCTGGTCAAAGCCGCCTCAAGACGCGCTTCCAGCGTCCAGTCCGCCACAGCCAGGTCGTCGGCAGTTGCCTCTCCGTGTTCAGCACGGCTGAGTATGCGAAGTTGATCCGTCACGCCAAATAGGTCGGCAACGCTTGTTGCAGACGCTTCATCCGCGCTTTGTCTTAAATGACCGATTGAGCTTGAGCCGGTTATAGACCCGCCAACGGGCGCAAGCTCACCTGCGATGAGGCGCAACAGCGTAGATTTGCCGGTCCCATTGCGCCCGACAAGCCCAGTGCGACCCGGGCCAAATGTCAGGGTAAGATCATCAAAAAAAGTATTGTTTGAAGGGGTCTGCCAAGTCAGGTTGGCGATAGAAACAGACGTCATGGGAGCGCTTGCGGAAAGAGAAACCAGGTTGGTGTTCAGCTTGCGAGTGCGTGATCCATGTTTGTCATCTCCATTCTTGTCACTTCAGCGTAGTATGCGACGGAGGGAATTGCAATGCTGTAGCTTGAGCGGACGTTGGAGCACGCGTAGCGAAAGGATGGTTTGTCCGCGGAGCTGAACTGGGCGAATGTCAGGTAGGGGCCGTTCTCGCCGACAGCGTATCGCGCCTTCGTATCGGGCTGCCGCACCGCCGCATGACCGATTTGAGCCCATGTCGTCCAACTTGCCGTGGTGCCGCGAATGTCGGATACCAGCGACCCACCAGCGACTACAACCACCAAACCCCTACTTGCCGCAAAAGGCTCCGAGAAGCATGCCTTCCCCAACGCCAAATTTCAGGCAAGGGCGGGCCGCCCAAATAACGAGCGTCGGTTGCCAAGTTGCGGTTTCGTCCGAAGACAACGTGCTGTTTCCGTCCTTGTCGTGGACGTTGAAGTCATAAAGGGAAAGCGCCCGAAACTCAGGGAGCGAAATGGCTTTGTCGTTGTCGTGGTCTGCGCTCTGCATCAAGCGCTCCGAGCCTAACTTCAGGAGCGTGCCCAACTGGTCTTCGCCGCTACGGACTTCAACCGTGTTTCGCCAGTTTCTCAATTCGTCGATGTTGATCCTTTTGTCGGCGTCTGCGTCCATCGACGCGAACGCGCTCTTGGCAGCTTCACTCACAATGTTGAAGGAAATAGGCGCGCTTCCCGGATCTAAGAGCGTCAGTCCAATCGGAAGCCGGATGTCTCTGGCGCTCTGCTGCGCCAGAGCGGAGGTAACTGCGAGCTTCAGAATCAGGATCGTTTTCAGTATCAGTGCTCTCAACATGACATTTGTCCCTCTTGCGCAACTTGCCGACGCAGGAGGATGCAACCTATCAGGAAGAATGCTGACCGACCATGGATTGGGCCGCGCTAGCCAAGGAATTGATCACGCTGATCGTCGTCATCGACCCGGTCGGGTCCATTCCTGTATTTCTGTTTGCCGTTCAAGGGGTGCCGCGAACGCTGCACCGACGCTTCGCACTTCGCGCGGTTGTCATCGCAGCGCTCGTTTTGTTGGCGTTCCTTGTTGGAGGGCAGTTGCTTCTTGAATCGCTTGGCCTTCGCTTCGGCTCATTTCAGATCGCTGGCGGTGTTATTCTGTTTCTGTTTGCAATGACCATGGTTTTCGGCGAATCCAAACCCGCGCGCGAGATCGAAGAGGCCGAGCGCGATCACCTCGCCGGGGCGGTGTTCCCGCTCGCGATGCCATCCATTGCCTCACCCGGTGCAATGTTGGCCATCGTGATCCTGACGGACAATCACACAGAGTCGATTGCAGAACAGGCCATCACAGCGGGCCTTCTGTTGATCGTTCTGCTTCTGACTTTGGTCCTCCTGCTTGTGGCTAGCGTCGTCCACAAGGTTATTGGTAACACCGGTGCGAGCGTTATCAGTCGGGTCATGGGGATCGTTCTAGCGACAATCGCTGTGGATTCGATTCTGGGTGGCTTGGATGCACTAGGTGTCTTAGATGTTGCTCCGCCCCCGGTTGAAAGCCCTCTGAATCAAGTGGAAACAGAGTGAATGCGGACATTCGAAGTTGTTTCGCCAAAGGCAGCTCCGTCCCGCGCAGCGAACCTTGGACACGGCTGAAATAGAGCAACCGCAGCGAATGGCCGATCTGGAGAGGCTGCGCTGCGGCGTGCTGGCCTGTACCCAATGCCGGCTCAGGGCCGCGACCAACCACATCCCAAGACAAAATACACTTCAAGCGATGGGAAAGTTCCGAGAGACATATCAATGCTCTCGACAAAGTCCAAAATTGATCGATTTTGATCGGATCTCATCCTCGCGGAATTTATCAGCAAGATGCCCATAGTATTGGAACGTTGTGAGGATGCTGCGATGTCCGAGCTGCTGGGAGATGACCTCCAATGGCACCCGCTGCATAATCATGTGACTGGCATAGGTGTGCCTGAGACCATGAAATGTAAATTCAGGTGGGATTCCCACGTTCGCGCAGGCGATGTTAAAGGGCCGGTTGTGCTGCCTTCGCCACGGCTTTCCCAATGGCGACATGAATAACAGGTCATCTGAATTTCGATTTTCCGAAAGGGTCTCGAAGAACCGCATGCCCTCATCGGAAAGGAAAACAAAGCGGCCTTTGCCATATTTGAAAGGACCGATCTGAACGCCATGTCCACCGGCACCAACGTCAGCAGCTGTAATCTTCGCCAGCTCCCCGACTCGGCAGCCTGTGTAAAGTGCCGCTTTAACAAGATTCCGTAGGCAGCCTTCGCATTGGGAAATCAAAGCGGCGCATTGATCGACGCTAATAAATTTAGGTATCTTGGGCTGACTTAAGCTCAAACGGCGTGCAAGTCGCACCTTACGATCGTTCTCTAGAACTCCATCGTCGTATGCATATTGCAGCGCTTGCTTAATGTAACCAACGAGGACGTTATAGGTACGCTTCCGCTTTCGCAGATCATCGGGGGTGAGATCGGACATGTCTTGAGGCGCTTTGTGTGCTTCGAAGCCTGAACGTGGCTTTGTAGACAATACCAAATTGGCCAGCGTTCTCATGTTTTCATTCGAAAACTCTGAAACTGTTACATTCCCCATTACTGGGATGATGAAGTAGTTGATGCTAACCAGCGCGTTATAAAAACCTTTTGGGGTCGCAGATATCTTTCGCCATTCCATGTAAGTCCTGAGGATTGATCCTATGGTCGGTTCTGAATGATCGATTGGACAATATGCGACCTCAGTGGTCTTGCCACGGACGCGCGCTTTTGAAGCTTGAATATTCACTTGTGGATCAGAGAACCATTTCAGCGCCCGCCTCACGGCTTCATCCAGAGACAACGCTGGTGCGTTGAAAGACAGAGCGGGGCCCAATGCATGCTGTCGATACTTCTTCTCAGGATTCAAATACCGAGCGATCCACGTGCAGGTGACTGCGTCCGGCCGATAGATGCCTATATGAAACCCCTGCATAATCCCGAAAAAATATGGATTTTCTCTATATTTTAGACTGCGGATGTCATTAGGCGTGGCGAACGGGCATTCAGCCAGTCGAGACTTTAACGCGAGCATAAGAGAATGAAGCACAGTATCGTCGCAATTGGGATCTCGCAATCGAACGCCAAGCTTCGGCCCCCGTCGTTTCACGCGCGCTTGATTAGTTGATGAACCCGCTTGGGGCTGCGATGTGTCAATGTTCATGTGGGGTGGTCCAGAGCTTGAAGGACGTCGTTAGAGCTGACTACTAGTAAGTGATACTGAAGTATGCTCGTTAAGAATAAATTAACGGCTTTGGGAAATCATAAACTACATGAACGATAAGAACCGACCTCTCTTCAATTCCGACTGTTCTAAACGCGTACGTGAGTTGGAAAACGCACTCCTTCTAGTTGCCGCTGATGAAGGACTAACTCCCGCTGTCAGAAGCGCGCTTCGCTATCGCTTTGAGCATTGTCGACAGTCAAATTGCTATAGCTGCAATCTCATTTTCGGCCCAATCGACTTTGATCAAGTTGCAGCGGGCGCGTCGACTGCTGCTCGGGCAGAAAGTTCTAGAGCAGCGTCGAAAAAAAGAGCCACTCTTTTAATTTCGCAAGGCTTTTCGATGTATCTGGCCAACCCTGCCAATACCTGAATGCCGACCAGATTATGTGACAACCAAACAAAAACGTTCCGTTGATCGTGCTCCGCACCCTACCAGATACTTACTTTAACTCATTTTTCCGAAGGTCGGCCTTCATGTTCAAAATCTTTCTTACCATCTTTCTACTCGCATCCACTCAAGTCATTGCCCGGGATGTCACTGGAACTGCAAGAGTACGTGACGCTGATACGATCGTCGTCGCTGGCGTACCTGTTAGGCTAAATGGCATTGATGCTCCGGAATTGGGTACGCGATATGGTCGAGATGGAAAGTACTTCATGGAGCGTCTATTAAGAGGTCGCAATGTTACTTGCGAACTCAACGGTGAGCGAACGTACGACCGTTGGGTTGGTACATGTTTTATCGATCTCGACGGGCAATGGACTGACATAGGTGCTGTCGTCATTTCAAATGGCTATGCGCTAGATTGTAGGCGTTATTCCGGTGGCCGGTATAGATCTTTCGAACCTGCTGGGGCTCGGACACGGCTATCTCAAGCGGGCTATTGTTGAGAGCATGTGATGAAAAGTTAGAAGGTAATCAATGACCTGCCGCTGAAAAGTACGGGTAGAGGTCTTTTGTTGTGAAAAGCAGAAAAGGCATCATCGGTCCGGAAGGATACATCTCGCGTGCTTGCCTACTGATCCTGTTGGATGACTTGCATCAGACCGCCTCAAACCAAGGGTAGCGAGCTTCCGGCACCACAAGTTCTATGTCGTCCTCAACGTCCACATAGAGATCGACTGCCCATATGCGATTATGCCCCATAGCCGCACACCACGCCGCCACGATAGCATCCCCCTCATGGTCGGCTCCCGTGGCGGACACTGCGTTTTTATAGATCTCGTAGATCGCATGCTCGCCGGACACGCGGAGCAACAGCTTGGGGTGGCTTTCGTAGACGGGCAATCCGAGCCGCTTTGCCACAATCGCACCATTTGGGGTCATAGAGCTGTATAAGGAGTTCTGAGCAACAACCGAATTGCCGCCATATTTCCGTCGTAGTGCATCATCGCAGGCCCGCCCTCCCTTTGGTGACCAGGCCAATAGGGTATCAATGCCGAGTGCAACTGCTGTTCTTGCATGGTCCTCAAACCAAGACAGTGCCTCGGCAGCATCGCGAACGGTATCTTTGGCTACCACCTCAGGTTCGCCAGAGATTACCTGAATGGCTGCTACACCGTTTTTGCCTTTTCCGCCCGGATCGTAACCAAGAAACAACGTCATAACAAAGCCTTATAATTGAAGCAATTTGATCGTTTGCATAATCTTCTACCTTCCCTTGAGCGAAGTCGATGTGCGAGCGGCTGAACGTCAGGTTTTTGATGCGGTGCCGGAGCTCGATTCCTATCATTGACAGGCTGCTTAGGGCCGTCAGTCACGACGGCCCAACGGGTCAGATTTCTATGGTCTCGGCGAGTGTCAACGCATCTTCGAGCTCGACTCCAAGATATCTCACGGTGCTATCCATCTTGGTGTGGCCGAGCAGGAGCTGGACTGCACGCAGGTTGCCGGTCTTCTTGTAGATCTGCGTCACTTTTGTGCGCCGCATTGAGTGTGTGCCATAAGCGCTAGCTTCCAGTCCAATCGACGTCACCCAGTTGCGGACGATCCGCGCGTATTGGCGGGTCGAGATATGTAGCCGTTCGTGAAAGCGGCCAGGCCACAGGTGCTCGGAGCCAATCATCAGAGGCTCTCGCATCCATCGTTCGAGAGAGCTACGCGTGCCCTCCGACATCTCGAACCGCACCGGCTTCTTCGTCTTGCTTTGAAGCACGGAAGCCCGTTCCTTGATCTGGCCCGCTGTCATGATGTCGATGACCTTCATCTTGACCAGGTCGCAGCCGCGCAACTTACTATCTATCGCTAGATTGAACAGCGCCAGATCCCGATGGTTTTCCGCTAGTTCAAGCCTGACCCGGATCGCCCAAACGTGTTTCGGCTTAAGCGGTCTCTTCTGGCCGACGATGCGGCCCTTATTCCAAGCGGGACGACGTGCGCGAATGGCGGGTAAGTTTGGTATTTCCATGACGGATCCTCCGATCCGCCACGCCCTCCCCATCGACAACACGATGCTGACATCGCATCATACCATAAAATGCCGCGCGGCAGCTGATGGTGGGTTTGAGCCCAAAGTCGCGAATACTGCGCTGTGTTTTAATGTCGTCGATGCGCAGTAAAGCGGACCTTGCCATTGAGAAAAGCGTCTGTCGCTTGCCTTTTCGGGTCAGGGCTTGGAAATCGTGAGCGACAACGGCCCGATCCGCTCCCCGTCAACCAACAGAAATACTCGATAGAGTGGACCTATTTCAGTATGGCCTTTGCAATCGAGGCATCAGCGCGACTTGATTGGGCGATAGTGCTCTCGCGTTATTGGGCTGTGACCGAACATAACCCGCTGTTCTTCTTAAAAATGACACAAAGCCATTGAAGCTGAACCAAATATGCAGCCGATAGCATTGGGGACTTTTGTGCTTTCACTGGCAGTAATTGGATTTCAGGCAATGATCGCCGCATCTCTGGTCGTGGCACGGATTTTTGGGGCCGCGTACAACAAGCCCGATTGGCTTTTCTGGGCCGCATTCGGCTGGACCGCCTTCACCTTTGCCTACGTGTTCGCGTCCCCACTCATCCTCTTGCAACTCGTGGTGATTTGGGGCGTCACCGCATGGATCAGGCCGCAAGACGAAGATGAACCCGGTCCCCCCAGCAAGCTGGAAACGCTGACCGCAAACGACGAGAACTGGCACCGATATTTCCGGCACCATTGCGAATCTCCTGCGGAAGTCGCCTTTCTCGACGCTATGGTCGAAGCCTTCAATCTCACGCCTGAAAAGGGCCTCTTGCGCGGCGGCGGGCTGACCTTGCAGATGCAGGTACCGGCCATGAATTACCGCCCCGACTTCCTGATCGACGATGGCCTGATTGTCGAGGTTGATGGCGCACAATGGCACTCCTCGCCCGAAGCCATCGAGCGCGATGCCGAACGAGACAAAGCGCTTGCGGCGAAAGGATATGAAATCCTGCGCATTCCTGCAAAAGTAACACTCTACAAGCCCGATGATGCCATTAAGTTGGTTCGCCAAACGCGCTCAGGCTGGCTGGCCCGCAAGGCGAAGACGCGCGTCATCCGCGCGCAAAGGGCGGATGGAATGATTGCAAAACATAAGGCACAAACGAATAGGTCAAAATTCAGCATGTCCGGACTCGCGGCCTCCGTGGAAAATGGTCTCAACAGCTTCACCGCTGGCATGGACAACATCAATGCGGAGCTAAGGCAGTTCAATGAGCGCGCGGAAAAATGGATTGAAGAAGATCGCAAGCGCGTCGCTCAGGAAGCTGACGAAAGAATGAATCGCCTTCAAGAAGAATTGGATGCCGACCCCGAATTAGCAAAAATATACGAACAGATTTCGGCAGAGTTTGACGAAAAGCGCTAAAATACGCGAGAAACCCCACAATCGCTAGATACTTGACGTCTCGCTTTTGTGGATTTTCTAGCTCGGGTTGCACATTCGGCGTTGCTGACATCGCCCCCCAAAAAGGCAGAACAAAGCGGGTTGGATGCGGCCACTAGAATTCTCATTTTGAGAGTCCGCTTCGTCCGCACAGCTGACCTTTAGCAAGCAAAAATGCTGTAGAATGTGTCGAAGGTCTGCTTCGGGGAAGCCGCATCGCAGCGCTTGGACATCTGGCCAACGGCGGCTTTGGGCCGTTCGTGTCGGTCGGATTGAGGCCGTTGGGCAGGATTGTGGTGACGCAGCGAAGGTCTGGGTTGAGCCCAGACCTACCAAGATGCCGCACCATGGCGAAGGTCTGCTTTATTGATTGGCCATTTGTCTAAAAGAACCGCCTGACCGTTGCCCTGTAGTCTTCAAACACGGACCCATATTGCGCTTGGAGCCATGGTTCTTCCGCGAACGGCGCAGCGATTAGAACGGCTATTCCGGCAAAACCAATAAGCGCTGCTCCAGTCGACGCACAAAGCACGATCCAGCCGGCAATCAAGGCAATATCGGCGACATATTGTGGATTGCGGGAGAAGCGATACATGCCGCCCGTTCGAAGCGACCCTTTCGTGCCGCCTGTCTGGGCAATCCCGAACTGCGCAACCTCTGACCACACGATGACGTTGCCAACCAGAATCAGAGGAATGCCAGCACCGAACCGTAACCAAGTCGGGATTGGCAGGCTCCCCCAATTCATGATCCCAAGGACGATCAGAATACCGAACAGCGTTAACGTCGGCATCCAGACGAGAACGGGGGTCGCCTTGGTATAGCGCTGCTGCGGCCAAAGACGGCGCTCAGGGTAAGCAATGGACCAAAGTATCGCGGCTAGGGTTCCTGCCGCCATCACGAGGCCGACGACGATCAAGACTGCTTGCATCAAACTTCCACATGCTCATGGTCGGTGATGCCCCGTCGCTCTTCCAAAGCTTGGCGCACAATTTGAAAGGCCGATGACAGAAACAATACAGCCATGATGGTTGCCACGATCAGGTCAGGCCAACCTGTTGACGTGCCCCACACACCAAGGGCCGCAAACATCACGGCCAAGTTCCCAATCGCGTCATTGCGCGAACACAACCAGACCGATCGGACATTGGAATCACCGTCCTTGTAACGGACCAGCAGCAATACGCTTGCCAGATTGGTGAGCAGTGCAAGAAAACCGACGATACCCATGATCTCTGCGGTTGGGACGCCAACATAGAAGACCCGATAGGCCGTTGATCCGAACACCCAAAGACCCATCATGAGAAGGCTGACGCCTTTGAACAATGCCGCATTCGTCCGTGCGCGAAGCGAGGCCCCGATGACCGCAAGCGAAATACCATAGGTCAGCGCATCGCCTGCAAAGTCGAGAGCGTCAGCTTGCAGCGCTTGAGACTTGGCAAGATGACCTGCTGTCATCTCGACAAAAAACATCGTCGCATTGAGCGCTATAACGATCCAAAGCCGTCTTTTATAATCGTCTGAAACGCCGTCAAACTTGGCGTCATGTCCGCAGCAACCAGCCATGGGAATCCTCTTTCATTTTTGGTTACTCATACTGTAATGTCTCTAGTGACTAGAGATTCAAGGGGGTTCTTCATGTATTCTATCGGCGAGCTTTCAAAGCGCACAAAGGTCAAGGTTCCGACTATCCGGTATTACGAGGAAATGGGGTTATTGCCCGAAGCAGAGCGCACGTCCGGCAATCAAAGGCGATACGACAAGGCCGGGTTAGAGCGACTTAGCTTTATTCGCCATGCGCGTGATCTTGGGTTTTCAATTGAAGCCATTTCTTCGCTCATCGACTTGCAGGATCATCCAGACCGGTCGTGCGAGGCTGCGACGGACATCGCAACCTCTCAACTTGAAGAGGTTCGCGCGAAGATCAAACGCCTCCGAGCGCTTGAAAAAGAACTCAGCCGGATATCGAAGGGCTGCAACGGTGAGGGCGTTTCCGGGGACTGCTACGTGTTAGCGTCGCTAGCTGACCACAATTTGTGCGACCGCGAACATTAGCAACCGTGAATGCGGACATTGGACTGTCGAGAACGAACGGCAGGAAAGTCCCGCACTGCTGACCTTGGCGTACCACACCTTGCTGAACGATGCCACTAATGGCCGCTTTGGAGAAGCCGCGCTGTAGCGGAGCGAGCTTGGCGAATGTCAGGTAGGGGCCGGTCGCGCTCTCGACAGGTTATCGTTTTTCAGCGGTCAAACTCTTCGGAAGCCCCTCACTCCACTTCCGCAGCTCATCCAAGAAACCCAAGGCTGTTCGCCCGAAATCAGTGATTTCGTAGACGATGGTGATCGGGGCGGTGTCACACACCTCACGCCTGACCAACCCTTGGTCTTCGAGTTGCCGCAAGCGTTCCGTGATCATCTTCTTCGATGCGCCGCCGATCATTCGGGCGAGGTCGTTGAAGCGCACCGGCCCATCCTTGACGTGCCAGAGGATGGAGCCGGTCCATTTGCCTCCGACGATCCGCATCCCGCGCTCGATTGCGCAGGGTTCGGTGCAAGCATTGGCCGCGCTCCGTCGGCCAGCACCGTCTATTTCGATCTTTGCATCCATCGTTTTACGCTCCGCTGATCCGCGCCGTATTAGGTTACAAAAAGTATACTGGTTGTTTTTACTTCCCACCATGGTCATTTCATCCCAGACCCCGCCGAAGTCAAGCGGGCGCAGCAACGATGAAAGAGACGACATGAGCAAGATCCACATACTAAACGGCGCGCAGCCTTATGAATTTGCCCCCGGTAAACTCAACAAAACGCTCGCGGAGCGCGCCAAAGCTACACTCGAAACCCAGGGGCACGAGGTCCGCCTGACCACTGTCGCAGCCGGTTATGATGTGCAGGCCGAGGTGGACAGCCACCTGTGGGCGGACGTGGTCGTCTTACAGTTCCCGGTGAACTGGATGGGCGTGCCGTGGTCCTTCAAGAAATACATGGATGAGGTCTATACGGTCGGTATGGGCGGTCAGCTCAGCAATGGCGACGGACGCAGCGCCGCCGCACCGAAAGCGAATTACGGCATGGGCGGCAAGCTGGCCGGCACGCGTTACATGATCTCAGCCACGTTGAACGCCCCGTCTGAGGCTTTCGACGACCCGGCAGAGCCGTTCTTCGGGGGCATGTCTCTGGATGACCTCCTGCGGCCGGTCCATCTGAACGCCAGGTTCTTTGGCATGACGCCGCTGCCGACCTTTGGGGCCTTCGACGTGATGAAAAACCCCTACGTGGCCTCCGACCTCGCCCGGTTCGACGCCCATCTTGCCACGACCTTTGGGGGTGCTCGCCAATGACGCGGCCTGATATCGTTCTCTATACCGCCAACACCATGAACGGCTGGAAGCCTCTGATCTTCCTGCACGAAGCGCAGATCGACTACGAACTGGTGCCGATCGACTTCGGCAAGAAGGAGCAGAAAGCGCCCGATTACATGCGCCTGAACCCGAACGGGCGCATCCCAACCATCGTGGATCGCGGAGCTGATGACTTCGCAGTATTCGAGAGCGGCGCGATCCTGTGGTATCTCGCCGAGAAATACGATCGGTTTCTCAGTCACGACCCCAAAGAGCGATCGGAGACGCTGCAATGGCTGATGTTCCAGATGGGTGGCATCGGCCCGATGATGGGCCAGGCGATGTTTTTCCAACGGATCGCCAAGCCGAATGGCGACGAGGTGCCCTATGCCATCGACCGCTACGTGACCGAGAGCCGCCGCCTGCTGGAAGTGCTGGATACGCGGCTTGCCGGGCGCGACTGGCTGGTGGGTGATGCAATGTCCATCGCGGATATCGCGACCTATCCCTGGGCGCGCAGCTACTTCTGGGCCACGGTAAGCGTCGACGGATTGCCGAACCTGCAAGCATGGTTCGACCGCATTGACGCCATGCCACGGGTCCAAGAGGCGCTGCAACTGCCGGAGCCGCGACCGTCTGCTTTCGGTCAGGGCGACACGGATGCCGCGGCTGCAGAGAACGCAGCCAGGTTCCGCTAAACACCTGACGCGCTGTTACTGGGGGTGGTCCGGACAGCGCGTCACTTTTCCGGGAAACTTTAGGCTCGGGGCTATGCCTGCTTTCAGGGGCTGCGATGCGACAGCTGAACTGTGTTTGAAGGTCGGGAATGGGCCGTCAGTGCCAACTTCCGCTACAGCTGGGATTAACGTCCGGTCCTGGCAACAACGGGGGGCGGTGTCTCGGAAAAACAGATATGAAGTATCGACGGTCACGAGGTAGGTATTTGCTTTTGTTTGGGCAAAGTCGACCGGTTCAATATATTCTCCGATCACGCTGAAAGCGCGGTCAAACCCACCTCATGAACATACCTATGGTGGTGCAACTCCTGATTGAGGCCTCAATTGTTTCGCAAATTCAACAAAATCCCAAGCCATTGATCCTGCGATATTAAAGTACAAGTTTGTTCATGGAGAATTCATTTGATCCACCCAGCTGTTGTTTTGGTGCCGACCCCATCGGAGACCTGCACCAAGCACATGTCTCGCTTTGGCGGTCATCCCGATCTTCCTTCTAATATACCCTGGCCAATGGATGCTGCTGGGCGTCCGATGCATCACGTGCTGCAAATCGATTGCGCCGAGGTCCCGCAGATCGATCCTGATTTTCCGGCGGAAGGGATGCTCTGGTTGTTCATCACCGGAAACTATGACCAGCGCGGCGCGCCCTCGCTTGGCGAGGACGACGGCGCGTCCAAGATCATCTACGCGCGAAAGCCTGGGTCGAAACCGGTTGAGCACCCAGCAGAAACGCCGCCCTTGGGCGAATATTCCTATGCCCAGCAATCAGTCAAACTAAAGATCAAACCCAAACCGGAACCGAAGGGCATTTTGGCCCGCTTGCTGAGCAAACAACCCAAAGCTTACTCAGCTACGGCGCAAGCAGGGTATTTCGCGCCGGTTCGATTGACATTTACCTGTATTGACTCGCACCCGGATGCCGACCCAAAGCCGTTGTATGACGCCTTGAATGTTGTGCCATCTGAAACCACTGCAGAGGATGGTATCCGTCCGCTGCAAATGCTTGGTTATGCGCCCAGCAAGCGAGACCTAGAACGGCTGAAACTTCACCGTTTTCGCAAAAATTCGCCTGCACTTGCCCGAAAGGCCTATGATTTTGCACAGGCGCGCGGCGGGGAAAACGACGTGTTGCTGTTTCAACTGGCGCATGGGGCAGGATGCAACCTTGATTTGATTTCGGACAGCCACGTGACGCAATTCGTCGTGTCGCGCCAGGATTTACGCGCCCGCGACTTTGACAAACACCAAGCGCGCTTTGACAAGGTGAACCACGCCGGACGCTGGTTTGCCAAACCGCCTAAGCCTGAGCTGGCCGATCTTATGGCGAACGTGACGCAACGCGCCGGACTGATCCTGAAACCTCTTGTGCCGGGTGAGCCAACGACGGCAAATCAATTCTGCGGTTGGCCACAGCTGCCGACATCGCTGGAATGGCCTTGCAACAGCGAAGGGCAGCCTTTGCATTTCCTGATGCAGTTGGACTGTGCCACTCTGCCCGCTTTGGTCGATGGTCTGGCCCTTCCCGAACTTCCCAAAGAAGGCACGTTTTTCCTGTTCGTAGATGCTCTTACCGATGGCCTCTACGAAGGGGCCGTGCGCTTGATCTACACGCCCGACACCGTATCGCATCTTCCTTTCGTCGAGCCGCCAGCAACACTTGCGCCATTGCGCGACGAGGGATTTCACCGTACTTCGCTGGGCATTTTCCGTCGGGACTATGGCCGTAAACCACCCGAAACGGATGTACCGATTCAAGCCCCCAACTGGGAACCGCGCTTGCCTTTTGAAATGGTTCAATATGTCGGCGTCGAAAGCGCTGAATACAGTAAAGAATTGGAGGAGTTGGAAAGAGCGGCCCTAGAGCGGGCTTTACCAGAGGATCCTTTGGCCGAAAACATGGTCAGCGCGATCATTGACTTCCTGCCTAACTGGACCGCGGCACTTAGCAAGACAATTTCCGACCACAGGTATAAATTGGAAAACGGCGTGCAATTGGTGCCACCAAGCTTTCCGTGGAGATGGAGCGACATTCAAGAATGCATGGTAAGCTACTTTGAGCAATATCGCTTTTTGATATGCCCCGAGGACATCGACGAAAGAGATGAACAGGCAGCTCGGGCCCGCGAGGCGTTGTGGGGCAGTGAACTAGACAGCGATGTGCGCGCTTGGGCAGCGCGGGTCATGCAGGAAAACCCGTTGGGCCGTATCCCCCAAGACGTCGCCGAAGAATACCGCGCTTGGCTGGTTAGGCTAGATGCAGCAGGTGCCACATTGCCGATTGAAACAGACCAAGAAACGCGCGCAGAGAGAGACTGGCGTTTCGTTCTGCATGATGCGTTTTTCACAACGCTTGAACCGCTTGCCACGCCCCCGCTGCGTGCCACGCGCCATTTCACGCTGCATGACGATAACGCAGACGACATCCCTGCCGACATCCGGTCGCTCGCGGCAAACCAGTTGCGGTATGACCGCAGCAGCACCGAGTTCCGGTCTGAACGGCGCAAACCGACCCCGCACGTCCTGTTCGGGCCAAAAGACCCCGGGGACGTTGAGTCCGAAGATATCCTGCTATTGAGCATCGCCACCGACTATGGGCTAACGACGCTTTGGGGCCAAGGCAGCGCGTTGCAGATATGGATTTCGCCTGAGGACCTTGCGGGGTGCCGGTTCGACAGGGTCAGGGCCCAAATTGGATGGTGACGCTATGACAAAGAAACTTGGACGACTGGTGATAGCCGACTATTCCCTACATCTATTGGAGCAAGCATTGATCCGGAGTTTCGAGGCGCGGCGAGGAAGGCTTTTCGACACGCTGCTGGCGCTGAACGCATTGGCAGTCCGCGATCTCGGGATCTCCGGTTTGGGTATGTCATCCCATGGCGCGATCTTTGGCGCATCACGTAAGCACAAATACACGCTAGCAGATGCCGAACAGTTGGTGTTTGAAGCTGTGCAGCGGCAGTTGGAACCGGAACTCGTTCACGCGTTTCGCTACCCTCAATCCTTGCAGAGGGCCAAGCGTCTTGGCGGTGCGCCCGGCATTACCAAGCGCCTCGAAAAGCTGGTGCCGCATATGTTGGCTGAGTTCACCGCCCGTGAGGCGAACGGCGACCTCGCGCCGAAAACTGGGCTCTTGCGGTGGTTAGTGGGAAAGAATGAGTTTGGTGGGATCGAACCATTGCTAGAGTTCACACACCAGAGCCTGTTTTGGACATCCGATCACCTGAACGCAGGCCGCCATGAGGCGGTCGCAAAGCGGTTGGAGGACCTGTGTCACTTGCTGCCAATTTAAACAGTCCGTGGCGGTGTTCCGAGTCCGCCAATTTGTTATCAGGAACACTACGGTGGGGCCCATATTGGATTTGAAGAATAGGCGCCAGTTCATCAGCTAGGCGAGGCACATGATCGTTCGTTCTGTAAATTTGAGTAGAACCAAACATGTGCTCGCAGCGCCGACAGCGGACGCGGGTTTTCTTAGGACGAGAACATCTGCCTCCGCGTTGCAGAAACTCACGTAATAGACCGTGCCGCACAAAATTTTAATGTCTGCGGTGGGAAAGCTGCACCGCAGCGTTGGCCAACGCTAAAACGAGCAGCAATGGGCCGCGTTGATCATAGATGGCTGCTGTGAAGCTTAATGCCCGCTCTTCGATAAAAGTGCTTTACTTGATCTGATATCTATAGCTGTCTCAACAGACACCAATATGTTGGGAGGTGAGATTATGGAACTTCACGTCTGGCTCGCGTTCGCGTCCTCTTCAATCGCTTTGCTGTTGATACCCGGGCCGACCGTACTTTTGATTTTAAGTTATGCCATTAGTCAAGGCCGCCGGGTTGCACTGGCGACCGTTGCAGGGGTCGCGGTAGGAGATCTGCTTGCCATGTCCGCATCTTTGGCAGGACTAGGCGCATTGGTTCTCGCGTCGTCAAAGCTGTTCATTCTTTTGAAATGGGTAGGGGCGATCTATCTTGTTTACCTCGGGTTCAAGCTGTTTCGAAGCGCGCCGAGTGCTTCTTTAGGAATGCTGGACGATGCGCCCGTGACATCCCCCCGCAAGGTCTTTGTTCATTCTGCAGCGGTCACAGCTCTTAATCCAAAGTCCATTTTATTCTTCATTGCTTTCGTCCCGCAGTTCATCAATCCGAACACAGCTTTGGCACCTCAGTTCGGGTTGCTAGTTGTGACCTTTGTTGGCTTCGCAGCGATCAATGCTTTGGTCTATGCGCTGCTTGCAGACAAGTTGCGCCAGAAAATCGTTCATCCATCCGTGCTGCCCTTTTTGTCTAGGATAGGAGGCGGCGCGCTGATGTTAATGGGGGTCGCAACCGCTACGATCCGCCGTTCGTGATTAAAACACTTCGGGCGGCTTTAAACAGCGAGACGTGCTGTCATTTGCCGAAGCTTTTGGAATTTTGACACAGAACTGGAGCCGTCGGTCAGGTCATGAAATGACGGATTGGATTTTACCTCAATAGTGCTCACTCGGGGAAATGTTTCAGCTGAGGCCATGTCCGACACTTTTATTGGCCAGCGTACCAGACAGGAAAAGGCCAAGATGGCAGGTTTGCGCCGTCACTGTCGATTGAAATTAACCGATACGTTCCGAAGGGTCGCGCCCCACGAACCGCGGGTTACATGCTCAATCAAATCGCATTTTGCACATTCGGGATATCGACAGTGCCGAAAACACGCCCCGTCGGTGATCCTGTGGGCGAGCCGCCAATAGGTTCTTCGGACACGCCCAAGGTCAGCGTGCCGCGCACGGCGGCAATTTCTGCCGGCAGAGCAAGACGGACCGTTTCGCCTTCGGGCCATAGTCCGACCGACTGTGCAGGTTCATTTGGTCCATGCGCCCAGACTTGCAGGATCCGTCCTTCAGGCGCGGCGCCGATGGTGCGGGTCAGGATGACCTCTTCTCGGGTTTTATCGACAACGGCCACCACACGGAAATCGCCGATCTCAGAGGCAATTTCAGCGGTATAGAGTGGGCCTGTGCTTTGCGGTTGCTGCATCGGGAACACCATAAGCGCAAACAGTAGCGCGGCAGCTAAGGCCCCGCCTGTTAGGGCCTGCCAAATCCCGATGCGTTGCCAAAGCGGCGGTTTCACGGCGTCCGGGAACAAGTCGGTCATCAGTGCGCGTTTGACCGAAGCGGGGGCATTCACGGGCGGTAAATCCGCCATGTTCGCTAGGTGTGCCTCCCACCCATGCATACGTTTAGTAAATTCTGGGTCGGTTACTGTACGCCTCTGCGCCTCTGTCAGGGCGTCACCTTCGAGCAATCCGAGGGCCAGTTCAGCTGCCAGCATATCGTCTTCATGTACCTTGCTCATTGTTCCATACACTCCCTGAGTGCGCTTAATCCGCGCCGTAGCCACGTGCGCATGGTGTTCAGCGGTACTTTCGCGGCGTCGGCCAGTTCGGCATAGCTGCGCCCGTCAAGATAGGCACCGGTGATCGCCGCACGGCGATTGCTCGGTAGCGTGTCGAGGCATTGCACAATGCGCTTTGCATCTGATGCGACGAGCGTGGACTGTTCCGGCGTTGGGGCAGAAGACCCCAATGTTTCCGAGTAGGCCCCGACATCCGCATGGCTGCGCCGCGCCCTAAGGCGGTCAATCGCTGTATTGCGCGCGATGGTAATGAGCCACGTCATCGGCGAATGGCCCGTCACTTGGTAACGGTCCGCGTTCTTCCAGATTTTGACATATGTGTCGTGCATGGCGTCCTCTGCCGCTTGGCGTTCGCCCAAGACACGCAGCGAGACAGCGAAAAGTTTCGCTTGAGTGAGATCATATAGTTCAGACAGCGCCGACCGATCATCCAATGTGACCCGCGCAATCAGAGCCTCGATCCGTTCCAAGGGCTCCTTGGTCTGCGATTTTGTGGGGTCTTCGGCCATATGTCCTCAAAAAATTTTTGCAGCGCTGAAACTTTTGACGCGATGGTCCCGTGGTTAGGGACGATTGATCCGCAAAAGACGGCTCAACGCGAGCTAATAGATAGGAAAGAACGTATAATGAAAACCTTTAAACTTGCCCTGACAACATCTGTCGCCCTAACCGCCGCCATGCCAGCCCTTGCTATGCAGCACGCAGGCACCTCGGGCTATGCGCTTGCCGAAGACGGCAAGACGCTGGTGACCATGGCCGATATCGCCAACCCAGGCGAAGTAATGACCTATGATCTGGACATGCCTTTGCGCGCTATCGCCTATCGTCCGGTGACAGGTCAGCTGCTGGGTTATGCGGATGGCATGATCTACGAAGTAAACCCGTTGACGGGCGATCTGACCGATCTAGGCGCGATGTTCATGGATGACGCGATGATTGGCGAAGGTGCAGTCGCTTTCGACTTTAACAACCAGATCGACGCCGTGCGGGCCGTGGGTGCGGATGGTGCGAACCTTGTCTATTTCCCAGATGGCTTTGGTGATGGTGATGAGCGGGCAAACTCTGTACGCCGTTTCACTGATACCTTCTATGCCGAAGGTGACATGAGCGAAGGCGCCGATCCGCTGATCTTTGCAAACGCCTACACCAATGCAATCGACGGCATGACGGCGTCTTCGACCGCACAATATGCGATTGATGCGCGTGCAAATGCGCTGGTCACGCTGGCCAACAACGCGGGTGAGCTGGCCTCGGTTGGTTATCTGACCATCGATGGCGAAGCGGTGGATGTGGTTGACTGGGGTGGGTTTGACATTGTTTCCCCAGAAGAGGGCATGGACCACGCATTTGCCATCCTTCAGATGGACGGCGATAGCACTGCAGGTCTGTACTCTGTCGATCTTTCGACAGGTGAACTCATGATGCTTAGCGATCTTGGTATGGGCGGTTTCACAGGGTTTGCAGCGTCGAAAGGCATGTAAAATCTGGCAGTCCACACTGTGAGTTATAAACATATGAATGCGCCCCGATCCAATGGTCGGGGCGTATTTTGTGTCTTTAGGAGACTATCCATCTTTCTTGCGAAGCTCGGCGCACTTAGTGGTCACGATCTAGGTATTTGATCAAAAAATAATCTTGATGGCCTGAAACTTTCCCAATGTCTGTTCCGTGGCTCCTTTAAATCCCGCGATTTGCGCGGAGGAAGCATGAAATCAAGGAGGTGAAACATGCAACGCAGAGCCTTTCTTTTGGCCACAGGTGCCGCTTTGGTGGCCCGCCCATCGTATGCAGAAGAGTGCGGTTTTGAAATCTGTCGAACCGAGGCTGAATGGCGTGAGCTATTGAGTGAGAATGAATATATGGTTCTTCGCGAAGAAGAAACCGAGCGCCCGAATACCAGTCCGTTGAATGAAGAGAAGCGGATGGGGACCTATCACTGTCGCGGCTGTGAACTGCCCGTTTATAGCGCTGATGCGAAATACGACAGCGGTACAGGATGGCCGAGTTTCTACGAAAGCTTGCCCAGCGCGATTGGCACCAAAGAGGATCGAAAATTCGTTTTTCAAGTCCGGACAGAAGTGCACTGCCGTCGTTGCGGTGGTCACTTTGGCCATATTTTCGATGACGGGCCGCAACCAACCGGAGAACGGCATTGCCTGAACGGACTCAGCTTGATTTTCGTACCCGCCGCATGACGCGGTCGTATGAATTTGTCGTTGGGCGGGTCTTACTCTCGCTTTTGTTCGTCGCAGGCGCTGTACAAAAGGCGCTGGATCCTCTGCCTGCACAATCGTTGTTGGCAGGGGCAGGGCTGCCCGAATGGTTGATCTGGCCCGCCCTAATATTTAACGCTCTGGCCGCTGTTCTTTTGATTGCAGGTAAGTTCCTCAAACCAATCGGTCGGGCGCTTGCATTGTATTGTGTCGCAACCAGCGTTTTTCATTTCGTGCCGTCCGACCCATGGCAAATGTCGATCATGATCAAGAACTGGGCGATAGCGGGGGGATGCCTGATCCTCGCCGCATCATCCGATCGTTAGCGATAAAATACTGCAGTTCCAGTTGCCCAGACCCTCCCGAATGTCGACTCTGGGCCGATTTCATTGTCGGGCACACTCCATCACGATTAAGTCGTGATCTGACAGAGGAACGCCTTGGTTTACAGAAGGTATGATGCGTGGCGATGCAATGCTTAGGCCACGGCATGCAAACCAATCGAGTTTCATCGTGCGGTCTGGGTGGCGGGTGATAAGACTGGGGCGGGTGGTCATGCCGTCGGCGGTGCCATCCCAGTGATAGCCATTGGTTTGCGCGTTCTGAAAAAGCGTCTCGGTTTTCCAGTCGAAATCAGGTGGCATGTGGTTACCTGTGTTTAGGTCTCCACCAATTACGACAGGCAGATCGGGGGCAAAGTCGTCGACCGCGTCCATCAGAATGTCAAACTGTGCGGCGCGGTGCGTTTCGTTAGAATTGCTTTCTAGATGGGTGGAGACAACGCAAATGGGCCCCTGTTCTGTATCCACCTCGGCCAGCAGAGCCATTCGCCCGCCTATGCGCGGTTGTTCTAAATCAGCGCCAAATTCAGTTGAAAACCAATGGCCATGATCGCACAGACGGATCATAGCGACACGGTTAAACGGAACGGACGAAAGGATTGCGTTACCGTGCCAGCCTCGCGCGTTTTCCGTATCTTTGCAGAATTCGCGTTCTGTGGGGCTACCTAGGCCAAGTTCAAAGAACTCTACACCATAAATATAGGCCATGCCCAACTGCGCGGCGACCTCGGCTGTGGTGTGGCTTTGACCGGTGCGGGCCATGCCGTGGTCGACTTCTGACAGTAGGACAATGTCGGCTCCTTGGCTGCGCAGTTTGTCGGCTGTTTCCGTGGGGAACAAACACCGTTCGACGTTCCACGCCGAGATCGTCACGGGGCTTGACAGCACCGCAGAATTCGCCGAGCCGCCAGTTTGCACAAAATGCATCGCGTCAGTTTTTTCAAACAGCTCGCGGTGGGCATCCGATGTGCGCGGCGCCGACAGGATTTGCGCCCGTAGGTCCGCCGACACAAGGGGCAGGTCAGTGACAGTTTCGGTGATCATAGGCGTCGGCCCGTTTGCGCGTCAAAAAATGACAAAGCATCAGATTTTATTGCCACGTGCATGGTTCCTGTTTCTGCGGTGACGTCTTTGGCGACGCTGACCATGATCGTTTGGCCTGCCCATGTTGCGTGCAGGATGCGATGCGCGCCCAGTTCTTCGATCAAGGTGACGTTGATTTCAAAATCACCGTTTGGGTCGGGCAGGATGTCTTCGGGGCGGATGCCTAATGTCACGGGGCCGTGACCTGCGAATTGCGCAATTGTTTGACCGCCGATCATAGCCGCGTTTTCCGCCACCAACGCATCTAGCAAATTCATTGGCGGCGCGCCCATAAACGACGCAACAAAGGTAGAGGCGGGGGAATGATACACCTGCGCTGGGGTACCGATCTGTTCGATTTCGCCGCCGTTCATGACAATAATACGGTCGGCCATTGTCATGGCTTCAACCTGATCGTGGGTCACATAAACGGATGTCACGCCCAGCCGACGTTGCAAAGCCTTGATTTCGATCCGCATTTGATTGCGCAGTTTTGCATCTAGGTTCGATAGCGGTTCGTCGAATAAAAACAGCGATGGGTCACGGACGATCGCACGGCCCATTGCGACGCGTTGACGTTGGCCGCCAGATAATTGTGACGGTTTGCGATCCAGATAATCGTTCAAGTTCAGCAGGTTGGCCGCATCGGTGACTTTTTGATCGATCACGTCTTTTGCGATCTTTCGGTTTTTCAATCCGTAGCCGATGTTTTTGCG
Source organism: Marivivens niveibacter (assembly GCF_002150005.2). Lineage (GTDB taxonomy): Bacteria > Pseudomonadota > Alphaproteobacteria > Rhodobacterales > Rhodobacteraceae > Marivivens > Marivivens niveibacter. Next base: position 109,977 of record NZ_MSPP01000005.1, on the reverse strand, counting down.
CACGGTCATATGCGGATACAGCGCGTAGTTCTGGAAAACCATCGCGATATCGCGGTCGGCGGGGTCGACGTCATTGACGATGCGGTCGCCGATTTGCAGGTCGCCTTGGGTTATGTCCTCTAGCCCGGCAATCATGCGCAGCATGGTGGATTTGCCGCAGCCAGACGGGCCGACCAGCACGACAAATTCGCCCTTTTCAATGGTAAAACTGGCGGGTTTTACGGCTTCGAACCCGTTTGGGTAAACCTTGCGAAGAGTGTTCAGAGTAACCTGAGCCATGGTGATTTCCTTACTTATCGGATTCCGTCAGGCCCTTTACGAACCAGCTCTGGAAAAAAATGACGATGAGGACGGGCGGAAGGATCGCGATGATCTGAAGGATGTTAGACTTGCCGTATTCGGGCAGGTTTGTACCTTCGAGTGTTTGCGTGATCTGTTTGATCCCGCGCACGAGGGTGAACATGCCTTCGTCCGTGGTGATCATGGTCGGCCATAGGTATTGGTTCCACCCATAGACGAACATGATGATGAACATCGCGGCGATCATGGTGCGCGATAGGGGCACCAAAATGTCGACAAAGAATTTGATCGGGCCAGCGCCATCGATGCGGGCGGCTTCGATCAACTCTTCTGGAACAGAACGGAAAAATTGGCGGAAAAAGAACGTGGCGGTGGCCGACGCGATCAGCGGAATTATCAGCCCCTGGTACGTGTTCAGCATCCCCAGTTTCTGGACGATTTCATAGGATGGCAAAATGCGCACCTCTAGCGGCAATAACAGCGTCGTAAAGATGATCCAGAACGCCAATGTCGCGAATTTCAGGCGGAAATAAACGATCGCATAGGCGGCCATCATCCCGATGACTATTTTGCCAATCGCGAACCCCAGCCCAAGGATCAACGAATTATACAGCATCCGCAGGCCCGTGTTTTCGCCGCTAAAGCCCGACGCTTCGAACATCGCTTTTTCAAAGTTTGCGGGGATCTGATCGCCGAACACCAGACCGGGGCCGTTGCGCATGGTTTCGATGTCAGGCGTCGACGCCATTTGCAGCAGCATCGCCACTGGAAGGATCATAATCAATGATCCGATAATCAGGACCGAATGGTCCACAATGGTTTCTAGTTTGATACGTTTCATCGTGGTCCTCAGGTGTAATGGATGCGGCGTTCCACCATGCGGAACTGGAAAACGGTCAGTGCAAGGACCAGCACCATCAGCACAACAGACTGCGCCGACGACCCGCCCAGATCATTGCCGCGAAAACCGTCTACGTAGACGCGGTACACCAGCGTCATGGGGTTATTGCTGGGTTCGCCTTTGACCACTGTGTCGATGATGCCAAAGGTATCGAACAGCGCGTAGGTGATGTTGATGATCAGCAGGAAAAACGCGGTCGGAGCGAGCAGGGGAAAGGTCACGTCCCAAAACCGACCTGAGGCAGAGCGGTTGTCGATCAACGCGGCCTCTCGCACCGATTTGGGGATGGATTGCAGGCCTGACAGAAAGAAAATGAAATTCACGGGCAACTGTTTCCAGACCGAAATCACAACCATCGCAAAGGCGGTATCGAAATAGTCCACTCCCAGTCGGAAATCCCATCCGAACAGGCCAAAGAATTCTTTGAGCGGGCCCCAAGATTGGTCAAACAGGACAAGCCCGATGACACCCGCAACAGGCGGCGCCACGGCATAGACCCACATCAAAAATGTGCGGTAGGTTTTTGCGCCCTTGATCACTTTGTCCGCTTTGACCGCCAATAGCAGGGCAAGCGACAGCGAAAGGGCCGTGACCATCAGGGTAAAGATGACAGTGAATTGCGCAGATCGCAGATAGGCAGATGATTTCAACAGCGATGTGTAATTCTTTAGCCCGACGAATGTTTCGCCAAATCCGAATGGGTCCTGAAGGAAAAAGGACGATCGCACCGCATGGGCGGCTGGCCAGTAGAAAAAGATAAGAATGATGGACAGCTGCGGTAGCAGTAAAAGGATCGGCAGCCACCGTATCGAAAATCCTGCGCGTTTCATGAAACCCCCTGAAATATGGACTGGCGGCCGCAAATCTGCAGCCGCCAGAATTGTCTGCGCTAATTGATTAGCCTTGGGTCATCGCAAAGCGGGACAGGAGTTCGTTCGCTTCGGTTTCGATGGTGGCGAATGCGTCGTCTACGGATGTTTCGCCGGTCAGGATGCGGCCGAATTCGCGGTTCATCACGTCACGGATTTGGACGTAGAAACCCATGCGGTAGCCTTTGGTGTTTTCGCCCGATGCCAGTGACAGCTGTTGGATGCCAACCTCTGCTGCTGGGAAGCGATCATAGTGACCGTCTTCTTTGGCCAGTTCATACGCGGCAGTGGTGATCGGCACATAGCCGGTTTCGCTGTGCCACATGTACTGCACCTCGGGCGAGGTGAGGTATTCAAAGAATGCCGCGGTTGCTGCGTTTTCCTCATCCGACTGACCAGCCATCGCAAACAGCGATGCGCCACCGATAAAGGTTTGGGTTGGTTCGGTGGTGATGGATTCCCAATACGGCAGATACGTCGCCGAAAATTCGAATGGCAGGTCTTTTTGCATTAGGCCGCCGAACGATCCCGATGATCCAAGCCAGATAGCAACATTGCCTTCTTCGAACGGAGTCTGATTATCGTCCCACGACGCGCCGTACCAACCAAAGTAACCTTCATCCAGCCACTCTTTGACGTTGGTCCAGTGCATTTTCAGCTCGTCCGAATTGACAAGGATCTGCGTTTCAGCGCTCGTGTAACCATTGTCGTTCGTTGCAAACGGCAGGTTGTGACGCGACATAAAGTTTTCGACGAAGATCCAAGGCGAATGAGATTCTGCCAGCGGGATGTAGCCAGCCGCAACCAGTGCAGGCGCGGTTACGGTTTCGAACTCTTCCCATGTTTTCGGGGCTTCAACACCAGCAGCGGCCAGCGCATCAACGTTGAAATACATGATAGGCGAGGACGAGTTGAACGGCATACCGATCATCTTGCCGTCTGCGTCTGCATAGAAATAACGCACGCCCGAGATGTAGTCGTTAATATCGAAATCAACACCGTTTGCTTCTAGCAGGTCCTGAACCGGAACAGTTGCGCCTTTTGCGCCGATCACGGTCGCAGCGCCTGCGTCAAACACTTGCATAATGTTCGGCTGTTCGTCCGCACGAAACGCAGCGATACCAGCGGTCAGGGTCTCTTCGTAAGAACCTTTGAATACTGGGGTGATGGTGTAATCTTCTTGGCTTGCGTTGAAATCAGCAGCGATCTGGTTGACCGTGTCACCCAGTTTACCGCCCATCGCGTGCCACCAAGTAATTTCAGTTTCAGCGAAAGCAGTGTTGGCAACCAGCGCAAGGGCGGCAGCCGAAACAAAAGACAAATGTTTCATTCTCATTCTCCAATCAAAGCCGTTTGGCCTTGGGTTAGACAACGCCCCTAAATTGGACGCGGTGGCATGATCTGACCGATGTTCGGCCAGCGTTTCGCCAGATGGCTGCGGCGCTTTTGATTCCACTTGCACACCATCTGCACACGTGTTCACATAGCGACGTTGTGTAACGTCAAAATGACATGGGGCGCATTTTTTTATGACTGGTCAAAAACGGAGGGTCACCGCCGCCGATGTTGCAAAACTGGCAAATGTGTCCCGATCAGCAGTGTCGCGGGCGTTCACCGAAGGCGCATATTTGGATGCGGAAAAGAAACGGCGCATCCTGTCGGCGGCAGACCAACTAGGGTATCGTCCCAACGCGCTGGCCGCCAGTTTGCAGGGGGCAGGGTCCAACCTTGTCGCTATCTTTGTCGGTGAAATGCCCAACCATTACGACAAAGAGGTCGCCGCCGCGCTGGTCAATGGCCTGAACGCTGCGGGCAAATGGCCAATTGTAATCGGCGGGGCAGGGGACACGGCAAAATTTGCCATTCAGAACGTTCTGCGCTATCCGCTCGAGGCCATGATTTTACGATCAGGCAGCTTAGACGCCGATGTCGTGTCGTCCTGTTTAAAACTCGGCATTCCCGTCATTTCATCGGGGCGCATCGTCGAAGGCCCGAACGTCGATAACATTTGCGTCCGCAATCATGATGCGATGGAGCAGATGACGCAGCACCTGATCGATCAGGGGCGCAGGAAATTCGCCTATCTGTCTGGCCCAGACGCGTTTTGGTCAACAGGCCAACGGTACGGCGGGTTTCAATCCGCGCTTTCGGCGCAAGGGATCGACCCTGCCCAGCGGCTATACGGGGATTATTCGGTTATGGGCGGGTATGATGCGATGCAGGCGGTCCCGAATTTCGCGGACGTCGATGCGCTGATCTGCGCGAATGATGCCATGGCGATTGGGGCGCTGATGTACCTACAGGAAATCGGCGTTGCGGTGCCTGACGATATCGCCGTGACTGGATTTGACGATATTTCGATGGCCTCTTGGCCCAACCTTGACCTGACGACGATGCGCAATCCGATCGAACCTTTGGTCGCGGGGACGATCGGCCTGCTATTGGCGCGGCAGGCCAATCCAGACCGCCCCAGCGAAACCATTTGGCTGGATGCTGAAATGGTTTTTCGATCCACGCATTAGGGCGGGTCGTCCGTTAGCGCGCCCCCTCCACCGACCATTGTCTTAGTGACACGGCCAAACCCCATCGCTGATAAAGGTGGCGCAAGTGATCAAAGCTTTGGGAGTAGAATATCATGGCTTGGGCAAAACCCGTTCTGAAAGAAATCGAATGCGGTATGGAAATCAACATGTACGGCCCTGACGCGGGCGAAGACGATTTTCCACTGTTCTAAGAACGCAAAGCGCGAGGGAATACTATGACACTTCGCGCGCGGATACTGGGGGCGGCTGCCGGTGGTGGCCTCCCTCAATGGAATTGCGGTTGCGAAAATTGCAACCTTGCGCGGGCTGGGCAGATACCGTCCCAAATGCAAAGCTCTGTCGCGTTCAGCGGAAATGGATCGGATTGGGCGATCCTGAACGCGTCGCCTGACATTCGCGATCAGATGGCGAACTCGCCCGAACTGCACCCCACGGCGCTGCGTGAATTGCCGCTGCGTTCGGTGTTGGTGACGAACGGCGATATCGACCATGTGGCGGGCCTGTTGATCCTGCGGGAACAGCAACCGTTTCAGCTATTTGCCACCGCCGAAATCCACAGTGTTCTGGCACAGAACCCGATTTTTGACGCCCTGCGCGCGAACATCGTGATCCGCAAGGAGATCGCCCTGAACGAACCGTTTGAGCTGGCCCCTGACCTAACCGCGACCCTGTTTGCCGTGCCAGGCAAGGTGCCATTGTATATGGAAGGCGAGGTGATCCAGACCGACCGAGAGGGCGAACAAACCGTTGGCGTTCACCTGCAGGCGGGCGGCAAAGATGCCTACTACATCCCTGGCTGCGCGCTGGTGAAACCTGATTTGGCGGATCGGCTACGCGGCGCGGAGATGGTGATGTTTGACGGCACGCTGTGGCACGATAACGAAATGATCGACATGGGCCTGTCGCAAAAAACGGGACAGCGCATGGGGCATATGTCCATCGCTGGGCCCGAGGGGTCGATGGCTGCGTTCGCGGATCTGGGCATCGCGCGCAAAATCTATGTCCATATGAACAACAGCAATCCCGTTCTGCGCCCCGACAGCGCCGAACGCGCCAAGGCCGAGGCGAACGGTTGGTCCATCGGCCAAGACGGAATGGAGATCACCCTATGACAGCCAGCCGCGAAGAATTCGAAGCCCGCCTTCGCCAGATTGGGGCGGATCGCTACCACGACAAACATCCGTTTCATCACATGCTGCACGGGGGCGAATGTTCGCCTGCTCAGGTGCGGGCGTGGGTGATTAACCGATTTTATTATCAGGCCAGCATCCCGATGAAGGACGCGGCGTTTATGTCGCGCGTTGATGATCCCGCCCTTCGCCGCGCGTGGCGCAGCCGGATCGAGGATCACGACGGTCACGGCGAAAACGAAGGCGGCATTGAACGCTGGCTGCGTCTGGCCGATGCCGTGGGTCTGGACCGCGACTATGTCGCCAGCAAGGCGGGCGTTCTGCCAGCCACGAAATTCGCGGTGGACGCCTATGTGCGGTTCGTTCGGGAAAAACCGTTGTTAGAGGCTGTTGCAGCATCGCTAACGGAACTATTCGCGCCGAAAATCCACGCGGACCGGATCAAGGGGCTGCTGGCGAACTATGACTTTGCCGATGACCGCAGCATGTCCTATTTCAAACGCCGCCGCACATCGAACGGCTTTTCGCGTTCGAGGATTATTTCGTCTGCCTGTGCCGGTCTGATCACCCGTTGCTGCGGCGCGGGCAATCGTTGTCGTTGGACGACCTGCTGGATTTTTCCCACGTCGTCGTCAGCTCGACCGGTGATCCCCGCGCGGCCTTTGACGCGGTTTTGGAACGGCAGGGCAGATCGCGCAACATCGCCGCAACAATCATGAATTTCACCATGGTGCCAGAGCTGCTGTTGCGGTCTGATTTGATTGGCGTTTTCACACACAGAACGTCCACCTATTTGACGGAACGCTATACGCTGTCGATCGCGCCCGTCCCGATCGAGGTTGCTCCAAACGCCAACCATCTGATCTGGCATCGACGGTATTCCAACGATCCGGCGCACAGATGGCTGCGCGATGAACTGCGGCGCGAATGGGAACGTTCGGGGGCAAAGCGCGCTAAGATCACGTTCTGATTCCGTGCATTTGGGGTGCGGCCCAAAATTCAGCGCCCGTTTCCGCCACGTTATCCGCCAGAAAACATTCGTCATTTATCCAGATGGTAGATTTTTCCCAACTGAAGTCTTGACCGATTGGTCACTTTTTTTAGGGTTATTGTATCGATGCGGGCGATAGACCCGCCGACAACCGGGAGAAATTTATGAAAAAGACGATTTTGCTAACAGCCGCGCTGTTGGCGTCTACAGCGCTATCGGCATCGGCCGAAACTTTGCGTTGGGCGCGGGCAGGTGACAGTCTGACCTTGGACCCTCATGCCCAAAACGAAGGTCCGACGCACACTTTGGCGCATCAGATTTACGAACCTTTGATCATCCGCGACATGACGGGCGCGTTTCAGGCCGCGCTAGCGACCGATTGGGCCCCGAAAGAGGGCGATCCGAATGTGTGGGTGTTTAACCTGCGTCAGGGCGTGACCTACCACGACGGCGCCGATTTCACCGCCGAGGATGTGGTGTTTTCGATCAACCGCGCAAAAACCGAAGATTCCGACATGAAGGAACTGCTGACATCGATCGTCGATGTTGTAGCCGTGGATGATTACACTGTCGAAATCGTCACGGACGGCCCGAACCCAATTCTGCCGTCGAACCTGACCAACCTGTTCATGATGGACAAAACCTGGGCCGAGGCGAACAACACGGTCGAGGTGCAGGACGTCGAAGGTGGCGAAATGACCTTTGCCACCACCAACACAAACGGCACTGGCCCGTATAAATTGGTCAGCCGCGAACCTGATGTGCGCACCGTTCTGGCGGCAAATGATGCCTATTGGGGCGTCGGAGAGTTCCCGCTAGAAGTGTCCGAAATCATCTATACCCCGATCCAAAACGCTGCGACCCGCGTAGCGGCATTGCTGTCGGGCGAGGTTGATTTCATTCAGGACGTTCCCGTTCAGGATCTTGGCCGCGTTGCCAATACCGATGGTCTGGTTGTCAAAACCGCCCCGCAAAACCGTGTGATTTTCTTTGGTCTGAACATGGGTTCGGCTGATATCGTGAATGACGACGTCGAAGGCGCGAACCCGCTGGCTGATGTTCGCGTGCGTCAGGCGATGTCGATGGCGATCAACCGCGATGCAATCAAACAGGTTGTTATGCGCGGTCAGAGCCAGCCTGCGGGCATGATTGCTCCGCCTTTCGTGAACGGCTGGACCGCCGAAATGGACGGTTCGACCCAAACCGATATCGATGCGGCAAAGGCGCTGATGGCCGATGCCGGTTATGCAGACGGTTTCTCGATCCAGCTGGATTGCCCGAACGACCGTTACATCAACGACGAAGCTATCTGTCAGGCGACCGTAGGTATGCTGGCGCAGATTGGCATCACTGTTAATCTGGATGCCAAACCCAAAGCGCAGCATTTCCCGCTGATCACCAACGATCAGACCGATTTCTACATGCTGGGCTGGGGCGTTCCGACTTACGATTCTGAATACATCTTTAATTTCCTTGTTCACACCCGCGGCGAAGAGCGCGGTTCGTGGAACGGAACTGGGTATTCGAACGCTGACGTAGACGCGATGATTCAATCGCTGGCGTCGGAAACGGATCTGGACGTGCGTAACGCCACCATTCAATCCATTTGGGACGAAGTGCAGGCCGAAACCATGTACATTCCGATCCACCACCAAGTGCTGAACTGGGGTATGACCGACGCCGTTGGTATCGACGTCAGCCCAGAGGACGATCCAAAGTTCAAATTCTTTAGCATGAACTAATCACACGGGCAGGACTCTGCCCCAGCTATTGCGCCGCGCGGGCCTGACTTGCGCGGCGTTCGCTACAAATAACGGGGCCAAAAATGCTGGCTTATATGATCCGACGGGTTTTTCAGTCGGTTATCGTTTTATTGGTTGTTGGTCTGGTTGCGTTTTCCATGTTCCGATTTGTCGGCGATCCGGTCGATAACATGTTGGGGCAGGAACGCACGCAGGCGGACATCGAACGACTGCGCGAACAACTGGGTTTGGACGAAAACTTTGTCGTGCAGTATTGGCGGTTTCTGGAACAGGCCGTTCAGGGTAATTTCGGGCTTAGCTATCGCCAAGGCCGCCCAGTGGCCGACATTCTGGTCGAACGTCTGCCCGCAACGCTAGAGCTGGCGCTGGTATCAGGCCTGATCGCGTTGATTGGCGGCATCGCTTTGGGCATTTTTACAGCCATTCGCAAACGCGGCATCGCGGCGAACCTGATCATGACGGGGTCTTTGATCGGTGTGTCATTGCCCACGTTTTTGATCGGGATCGTGCTGATCTACGTGTTTTCTGTCGAATTGGGCTGGTTGCCCAGCTTTGGCCGCGGCGAAGTCACCGATCTGGGCTGGTGGACGACTGGGTTTCTAACGGTCAGCGGCCTAAAGGCGCTGATCCTGCCCGCGATCACGCTGGGTTTGTACCAAATGACGTTGATTATGCGCCTTGTCCGAACTGAAATGTTAGAGGTCCTGCGCATGGACTACATCCGTTTCGCCCGCGCCCGCGGCATCCGTCAGCGGTCGATCCATTTTCGGCACGCGCTGAAAAATACTCTGGTGCCCGTGATCACGATCACAGGTTTGCAGCTGGGTTCGATCATCGCCTTTGCCATCATCACGGAAACGGTTTTCCAGTGGCCAGGCGTCGGGCTGTTGTTCATCAACGCGGTGCAATTCGTCGATATTCCCGTCATGGCCGCATATCTGATGATGATTTCGGTGATGTTCGTCGGGATCAATTTGATCGTTGATATGCTGTACTTTGCCATCGATCCGCGTCTGCGCGTCGATCGAAAAGGAGGGCATTAAGATGTCCGATATTTCCACAAAACCGCCATCGCGAATGCGGTCCATCTGGGACAGCGATCTAGCGTATTCGTTCCGCAGGTCGCCTGTGGCGCTGGTCTCGGCTCTGGTTGTTTTGGTGCTGGTGCTATGCGCGGTTTTCGCGGCGTTCCTTGCGCCGCATGACCCATTCAATCCCGCGACCTTGAACCTGATGAATGGGTTCACGCCGCCCAATACGAACAACGCGTTCACGGGCGATTACTTTGTCTTAGGCACCGACGATCAGGGCCGCGATGTTCTGTCGACTATTCTGTACGGCATGCGCATTTCGCTGTTCGTGGGCTTTGCCGCAGTCCTGCTGGCGATGATTTTGGGCGTGTTTCTGGGCCTTTTGGCGGGTTATGCAGGCGGCTGGACGGACACGGTGATCATGCGCGTGGCCGACGTTCAGCTGACGTTTCCCGCGATCCTAGTCGCCATGCTGATTTTCGGGATCGCCAAGGGCATCACCCCGCCCGAATACCGCGATCAGATGGCGATTTGGGTTCTCGTCCTTGCTATTGGCCTGTCCGATTGGGTGCAATTCGCGCGCGTTGTGCGCGGGGCGACGCTGGTCGAAAAGAACAAAGAATACGTTCAAGCCGCCAAACTGATCGGACGTTCGCCGCTGGCGATCATGATCAAACACATCCTGCCGAACGTCCTGAACCCTGTGTTGGTCATCGCGACCATATCGCTGGCGCTAGCCATCATCGCCGAAGCCACGCTGTCGTTCCTAGGCGTCGGCGCGCCCCCGACCAAACCGTCATTGGGCACGCTGATCCGCATCGGCCAAGAGTTCATGTTCTCGGGCGAATGGTGGATTTTGTTTTTCCCTGCCGCGACGCTGCTGGCATTGGCACTGTCGATCAACCTGCTGGGCGACTGGCTGCGTGATGCATTGAACCCGAGGCTGCGATGACAAAGACTCCTGTTTTATCTGTCCGCGATCTGATCGTTGAAATCCCAACGCGGCGCGGTGTTTTGCGGCCCGTGGACCGCGTAAGCTATGACATCCATTCGGGCCAAATTTTGGGCGTCGTGGGTGAATCCGGCGCGGGTAAGTCGATGACGGGCAATGCTGTTATCGGTCTGCTAGACCGGCCTGCGCGGATCACCTCGGGCGAAATTTTGTTGTCGGGCGAACCGATCCACCAGCTGCAGGGCGAACCCCTGCGGCGGCTGCGCGGTAAACGCATGGGCATGATTTTTCAGGACCCGTTGACGTCGTTGAACCCGTTGCTGACCGTCGGCGAACAGTTGACCGAAACGATCCAAGAGCATCTGGGCCTATCCAATGCCGACGCCCGAAACCGCGCGATTGCCGCGCTAGAGGAGGTCGGCATTCCCGCCGCGCGTCAACGCATCGACAGCTATCCTCATGAATTTTCGGGCGGAATGCGCCAGCGGGTCGTGATTGCGCTGGCCCTATGCGCCGAACCTGAATTGATCATCGCCGATGAACCCACGACCGCGTTGGACGTGTCGGTTCAGGCACAGATTATCGCGCTGCTGAAACGACTGTGCCGCGAAAGGGGCGTCGCGGTCATGCTGGTGACCCACGATATGGGCGTCATCGCCGAAGCCGCCGACCGCGTTGCCGTCATGTACGCAGGACGATTGGCCGAATTGGGCGCAGTGCGCGATGTCGTGATGTCGCCCAGCCACCCGTATACGGCTGGATTGATGGCCTCGACCCCGCTGGCCAGTATCGGGCAGAAACGGCTGCGCCAAATCCCGGGATCAATGCCGCGATTGGGGGCGTTGCCCGACGGGTGCGCGTTTCATCCGCGCTGCGAACGGGCCACCGATCAATGCAAAACGGGGGGTAGCCCGACCATAGCCTCTGGCGGCGGGCGCGCCGCGTGTATCCATCCTTTGCCCGCCGCAAAGAGTGAGGTCACCCAATGAACAAAATCATCGATGTATCAAACCTGAACCGTATCTTTGACGTGTCCAAACCGTGGCTGAACCGCGTGATTGAACGCAAAGAAAAGGCATATCTGGCCGCAGTTAGCGACGTCAGTTTCGGGATCGAAGAAAACAGCGTCTATGCTCTAGTCGGCGAAAGCGGATCGGGCAAATCGACCATCGGCAAGATGATCGTTGGTTTGCTGTCGCCCAGCAGCGGTAGCGTGGAAATCAACGGCGTCGATCTGATGCGCGAAATGGACAAGGTCAAGGTCGACACCGTCCGTTCCGACATTCAGATGATTTTTCAGGATCCTTACGCGTCGCTGAACCCGCGATGGAAGGTGCGCAATATCATTGCTGAACCCGTTGCGGCTCGCGGTGGCGATACCAAAGGGCTGGCCGAAAAGCTGCTGGAACAGGTCGGTCTGTCGGCAGGGGACGCGGACAGATTTCCACATGAGTTTTCGGGCGGGCAAAGGCAGCGGATTTGTATCGCGCGAGCTTTGGCCTCGGGTCCGAAAATCATTGTGTGTGATGAACCAACCTCGGCCTTGGACGTGTCTGTTCAGGCGCAGGTTTTGAACCTGATGTCAGATTTGCGCGATGAACTGGGGCTGACGTATTTATTCATCAGCCACGATTTGACTGTCGTTCAACACATGGCCGACAAAATCGGCGTGCTGTATTTGGGCCGTCTGGTCGAAGAAGCGCCGCGCGAAACCCTGTTCGCCAATCCCAAACACCCCTACACGCAAATGTTGTTCGATGCGGCGCCACGGATGGACAGCTTTGGTCGGGAAATTCCGCCGCCTCAGGGCGAAATTCCGGATGCGATCAACCCGCCGTCTGGCTGTGCATTCCACCCGCGTTGCCCGATGGCGACCGAAGTCTGTCGGCGCGAAATTCCAGCGCTGCGCGACATATCAGGGGCGCGTGTTGCCTGTCATTTAGCTGAATGACAGGCAGGATTGTCCTGTTTTTTTGGGCGTTTGCATACATTTAAGCCTATTTATACGATGTTGCGGGGCCGTTGACGCGATATCATTTGACTTTGTCTGCTCTGATTGAAAGATTTTACCATACGGTAAAATAAAGGAGTGCAGCGGTGACATCTCTTGCGACAACTTTCACGGGCCTGAAATTCGTTAATCCATTTGTGCCGGCATCGGCGCCGCCGACGGAAAGCAAACGAAAGATCCTAAAGGCATTTGAATCGGGATGGGGCAGGGTCGTCACCAAAACGATTGGTCTGCATCCGGTTGAAAACGTCGCGGGGCCGCGCACCATTTTCCAACGTGCGAACGAAGAAAAACCATATGTGTCGCGCTCCAAACGGCCCAATTCGGTGTCGCATTCGTCGTGGAACTGGGAACTGATTTCAGATCAGCCGCTGGATCTGTGGATCCCAGACCTAATCGACATCAAAAAGGCCTATCCAGACCGTATGTTGATCGCGTCTATCATGGCGGGCGCGGGCAGCGAACAAGAGATGAAAAACTGGCAAAAACTGGCAACCGCGACGGTCGATGTGGGCTGTGATGCGATTGAACTGAATTTGTCGTGCCCGCACATGGATCGCAAAGATATGGGCGCGCATATCGCGAACGACGAAACCATTATTCGGTCGATTTTACAGGCAGTTACCAGCGTTGTTGATGTGCCGATCTGGGTCAAACTAACGCCGAATACGTCGTCGCTGGTTGATGCGGCGTGGGCGGCCTATGACGCGGGCGCATCGGCGTTGTCGCTGTGTAATTCGTTCCCGTCCATGCCGCTGATGGACCCCGAAACCCTGAAATTCGAGGTCGAGGTAGACGGGCTGGTTTCCTCGGGCGTTTCCTGACCGCGCGATTTCCGGCATCGGCGGGATAAAAGGGTTCCACGGGGCGTTCAACTTTATCGCGCATGGGGCGGGCAATTTGCAGGTCTGCACCGCCGCGATGGAGGAAAAAGGCAGCGGCGGCGTAGGCGTGAAACTAATTCAGGAACTAACCCAAGATTTGCTGGATTTTCTGGAACGCAAAGGGTTCAATTCGATCGAAGAGTTCCGCGGAATTGCCAGTTCGCGCGTGGTCGAACAATCCGCCGTTCGCCGCAAAAGCGAAGAATACAACGGCGGCTACACCACCCCTGAATTGGCGGTCGAAGAATAGTGATAGGTGGCCGCGATTGTGACGGCCACCACCCAAATTCACATCAGTTCCGACATAGCGACGGCGCGGTTTTCGGCAATCGAACGCTGCGCTGCCATCCCCATTAGGACGGCCATTATACCGTCGTGGATCGACACCTCGGGTGCGGATCGTTGTCCGCGTACTAATTCCAGAAACTTTTGATGTTGATAGAATGTCGATCCGTTGTGATCGCCTGCCTCTAACAGGGTCGGGTCCACAGGGATTTCGCGTAGCTCGGGGCCTTTGGGCGCGCGCGGGCTGACGATTAGCTGCGGGATCGGGGCGTCGCCCAGATGGTCGGGCCAGAAACGGCCGGGGCCTGGCACTAACGCTTCGACTTTGCCTTTTGGGCCGACGGCCGAGATTTCCTCTTGGTACCGCGCGCCTTCGGCGAACATGCATAGCTCCAGCATAGCGCGGGTGCCGTTGTCGAAATCCACGATGACATAGCCGTTGTCCAAAATATCGGGCGTTTCGCCGTCATAGGTTTCATCCAAATGGTTGGCGTCCTGACCGCCTGATGCCATTACGCGCAGTGGCTCTGCCCCCAATGTGAGGCGCATGAGGTCAAAGAAATGGCAGCATTTTTCGACAAATGTGCCGCCCGTGTAGCGGTTGAATCTGTTCCAATCACCAACCTTTTTCAAAAACGGAAAACGGTGTTCGCGGATGGTTAGCATTTTAATCCCGCCCGTGGAGTCCTGCGCGCAATCCACCATCGCGGCGACGGGGGGCATGTATCGGTACTCCATCGCGACCCAAACAGGCGCGGGGTAGGTTTCGATGAACGTATTCAGCGCGGGCAGCTGCGCGGGATCGGTGAACAGCGGCTTTTCCACCAATATCGGCACGGGCCGTTTGGCGGCGATTTCTTGCAGTTGTTCGACGTGTCGAAAATTGGGGCTGGCGATTAGGATGCAGTCTAATTCGGGATGATCCAGTAGCGCGCTGATGCTGTCCACGAACGTCGCATCGGGGGCGAAGTTCGCGGCCGTTGCCTGCATATCGGCGTCGGGTTCGAAAATGACTGATACTTGCGTGTCGGGCAACAACGCGATGTTACGCAGGTGTTCCTGCCCCATCATGCCGCAGCCGATGATGCCGTAGTGGGTGATGTTTGACATGTTGCCTCCCTATTTTAGGCGCTGCACGTAGCGCGCCGTTGTGTGGTCAAACCAAGTGCGGGAAAATTCGACCGTTCCGATCTGGTCGGAATGGCTGAACCTTTCGATAAATCCTGTGTGGGTTTCGGCGGGCAGGGGGAAGTCCAGCGGCGCCCAGTCGGGAACGGTGCCGACGCCTACGTAATCTTCGGCGCGGGAAATCCAGAAACCCAGCTGCATTTTGTAATAGCGGTACAGCGAATCGGACAGCTTTGCAGGGTCAATTTTGCCGGCGGAACCGTCTAGCCAGATTTCCTCTAGCGCGATGGGAACACGATTGAGATACCTTATACGCCGCACGCGGGTCGCCGTGTCTGATGTGCCAAAGGGGGGCAGGTCGGCGGTTTTGGTCATGTCATCGACGCTGATGATTTTCGCTGTGGGCAGCCCGCCACCAGAACGCAGTTCTAGACGGAACATCGAATAAATACTGTCAACGGCCGCGCCTGACCGCACATAGTTTCCAGACCCGTGGATGCGTTCGATCAGGCCTTTTTCTTCTAATATATCCAATGCCTTGCGCAAAGTTCGAACGGTGGTGAAATGCTGTTTTGCCAGCTCTCTTTCTGGAGGCAGGCGCGTGCCGTCGATCAGCTGGCCAGACGCGATTTCGCGGATCAGGACTTCGCTGATTTGGACATAAATCGGTAGCGCTGTGGTCGCCGCGCTTTTTTCATAAATGGGCTGTGTCATGCGGGTCCAGAAAAAATTGATACACTATTGATCCAGATCAAAGACACGGGTTACGCTGTCGAAAGTCAAGCGGTTTCTGAGGAGCAGCCGCGACGCACAAACGCCAAAGTAGGAGGAGTTGGTCATGGGTGTCGTTCCCGTCACATCCCACGATCTGGACGCAGTCGAAGTATCGTGGTTCGCCGCGTTGTGTTCAGACGACTACCAATTTCTGGGCGTGCCTGACGGGTCGCTGCGGTCATCGTGGGATCACTGTTCCCAGATCGTCAAAACCGCCGAGGCGCAGGGGTTTCGCAACATTTTGTGTCCGTCGTCCTATCAGGTAGGGCAGGATACGCTTAGCTTTGTTGCGGGCTGTGCGCCGATCACGGATCGGATCAATATGCTGGCCGCGGTGCGCTGCGGTGAAATGCAGCCCATCATGCTGGCCCGCACCATCGCGACGCTGGATCACATGCTGCAAGGACGGCTGACGGTTAACATCATCTCTTCCGATTTTCCGGGCGAAGTCGCCGATAGCAGCTATCGTTACCAACGGTCGCGCGAAGTCGTGGAGATCCTGAAACAGGCCTGGACCAGCGATGAAATCAATCACGCGGGGTCGGTCTATAATTTCAGCGGCCTAACGACGGACCCCGTGCGCCCGTATCAAACGGGTGGTCCGCTGCTGTATTTTGGCGGCTATTCGCCTGATGCGCTGGAACTGTGCGGCCAACATTGCGACGTCTATCTGATGTGGCCCGAAAAGATCGATGAACTGGCTGGCCGTATGAAGGCCGTCAACGCAGTGGCCGAACGATATGGCCGCACGTTGGATTACGGCCTGCGCGTGCATGTCATCGTCCGCGATACCGAAGCCGAGGCCAAAGAATACGCCGAATATATCGTGTCTAAACTGGATGACGGGCAGGGCGACGCGATCCGCAATCGCGCCCAAGACGCCAAATCGCTGGGCGTTAGCCATCAGGCCAAAAACCGCGAAATTGCCGATGATCATGGGTATATTGAACCGAACCTATGGACGGGCGTTGGCCGCGCGCGTTCGGGTTGCGGCGCGGCGATTGTCGGTTCGACGGATCAGGTGTTGTCAAAGCTGGAAGAATACAAAAAAATGGGGATACGGGCCTTTATCCTGTCTGGGTATCCACATCTGGACGAGGCCGAACACTTTGGCAGCCGCGTATTGCCGCAAATGAAAACCTGTTCTTTGCCGCATGCCTATGGCCGCGTGCCACCTTCGACACCGCAAACACCACTAGGAATTGGAGAACGCCGCTAATGATGCCGCGCGTATCTATCGCCCCCGATCTGACCTTTAGCCGCCTGATTTACGGGATGTGGCGGCTGGCCGACGACCAAAATACCAGCCCCGCCCATGTCGAGGCAAAGATTAACGCCTGTTTGGATCAAGGCATCACAACCTTTGACCAAGCCGACATTTATGGCGGCTACACCGCCGAGGATGTGCTGGGGGCCGCCCTATCCGCGAACCCGTCGCTGCGGGATAAGATCGAAATCGTGACCAAATGCGACATCGTCGCGCCCGTTGGGCGGTACGCCGATGCGCCCGTCAAATATTACGACACATCGCGCGACCACATCCTGAAATCCGTCGATCTGTCGCTACAGGCGATGAATATCGATCATATCGACCTGCTGCTGATCCACCGCCCTGATCCGTTGATGGATCACAATGAAACGGGCCAAGCGTTGGACGACATCGTCGCCAGCGGCAAGGTCCGCGCGGTCGGCGTGTCCAATTTCCGCCCTTGGGATTGGAACCTGCTGCAATCGGCTATGAAAACGCCATTGGTCACAAACCAGATCGAGGTTTCATTGTCCGCGATCGCGCCGTTCACTAATGGCGATATCGCGTTCCATCAGCAGCACGGACAGCCGATCATGGCGTGGTCGCCGCTTGGTGGTGGCGCGTTGATGACGGGGCAAGGGCAGTTGGCCGAACGGCTGGACGATATCGCCGCAGAGTTCGGCGTAGACCGCGCTGCCGTTGCGGTTGCGTTTTTGCTGCGCCACCCTGCGAATATCCTGCCTGTGCTGGGCACGAATACTTTGTCGCGGATCGCGACGATTTCGGATGCGCTCAAGGTCGAATTGGATCGGCCAACGTGGTTCGCCTTGTATGAATCCGCCCTAGGCCAAGAGGTGCCATAGGATGTTGCGGTTAGCCGAACCCATGCACAGCTTTGTGCCTGATACGACCAACCACCGCAGCCTGCGCGACGCGTTTGGGCAATTCGCAACTGGCGTCACCATTGTCACGGCTGGGTCGGACGCGGGGCCGGTTGCGATCACGGCGAATAGTTTCAGTTCGGTGTCATTGGACCCGCCGCTGGTATTGTGGTCGCCGCAAAAAACATCGCGCAGGTTTCCCTATTTCGTGGGCGCAGACCATTTCGCCATTCACGTCCTGTCGTCCGATCAAAAGGATCTATGCTGGTCCGTGGCCAAAGAAATGGACGCGCTAAATCGGGTCGATTTCACCGAGAACGAACACGGTGTGCCGCTGCTCGATGGGTGCCTTGCGCGGTTTGAATGTGCGCGCCACGCGGTCCACGATGGGGGCGATCACGACATCATCATTGGCCACGTTTTGCGTGCGTCCGTGCGCGACGACGGCGATCCTTTGGCGTTCTACCAAGGCAAGATGACAAGGATATCGCACTAAAACCCCAGAGGAGGGGGGGACGCGTATCCAATCAAAAATCGGGGCGGGCTGGCGATGGCCCGAACCACCAAAAAACGGGAGGAAACAATGAACAAATTTACGATGACGACCGCCGTTTCGTTGACGTTGGTGGCTGGTGCGGCCAATGCGGATGAAATCGACTTTCTTTGCTATCAGGATGCGACCGAATGCGATGTGCTCGCGGGTTTGCTGCCTGCCTTTACCGCGGAAACGGGCCACACCGTTAATCTAGAGACCGTGGGCTACGACGTGATCCGCGACCAGCTGGAAAACCAACTGCAAACGGATGCGGCGCCTGATGTGGCGCGTGTGACGAACCTTGGCGGTTTGAACCAATATTATCTGGATCTGACGCCTTATGTGGACGTGGCTGCGTGGGAAACGGCATATGGCGCGACCCTGCCGTGGTTCCGTGCCCCGGGCGGCGATGATCAGGGCATTTACGGCTGGATGACGCAGTTGACCGTCACTGGTCCATTCGTGAACGTGTCGCTGTTTGATGATGCGGGCGTTGACATGCCGGGCGAAGGCGCGACGTGGGATGATTGGGCCGCTGCCCTGATGGAGGTCAAAGAAAACACAGGCATCACCGCAGGTCTGGCGATGGACCGAACCGCGCACCGTTGGGCGGGACCTGCGTTTTCCTATGGCGCGAAATTCTTTGACGATGCTGGCAACCCGATCTTGGTTGATGACGGTTTCCGTGAATACGCCAAGGTATTCGTTGGTTGGCACGAAAGCGGCCTAATGCCCGCCGAAGGTTGGCCCGCAGGCGAAGGCACGCAATATCGCAACGCAGCCCCATTGTTCCAGTCGGGCGATGTGGCGATGCACATGTCGGGGTCGTGGATGATCAACAGCTATGCTGACAACATCACCGATTTCGATTGGAAAGCCGTTCCAGCCCCCTGCGGCGACGGCGGTTGCGGCGCAATGCCAGGCGGCGCGGCTGTGGTCGCGTTTGAATCCACCGACGCCCCTGAGGCCTCGGCCATGTTCATCGATTTCCTAGCCCGCCAAGAAAACGCAGCGTCCTTTGCCGCGCAGACCAAAAACATCACCGCGCATCAGGGCCTGCAAGAATCTGGCATTGATTACGCCGATGCGTCCCCTGCGGTTGCGGCTGCGCTGTCGGTCTTTGCGGCGAATGCTGGCGTCGCGGCGAAAACCACGCCGCAGGCCTACACGTTCCAAGGCTATTCGAAAAACTTTGTGATCTATGGTGTGATCCCCGATTACATCACCAAAGCGATCACAGGTGAGATGTCGCTGGACGACGCATTGGCCGCCATCGACGCAGACGTCGCGGCAAAAATCGCAGAATAAGCGTCAGGAGGCATTCGTATGACTGAGGCGCTCCACGCCGCATTTGCGGGTGCCCCTTGGCCGCTATATCTGCTGGTCTATTTGATAACCGGTTGGGCGTTTTTGCGCCCGACTGGCCCCATCTGGGATCGGTTCGTCAGCGTTGTTGGCTGGCCGATCGAACTGACTCAACGTTTGGCTGGCGCGACTGGCCTGCCGTATCTGTTTTTGCTGCCTAACATGTTGATTTTCGGTGCTTTTACCTTTGCGCCGATGTTCATCAACCTTGGGTTTTCGGTGACCGAAGGCCAATCTATCCTGTTTTCCGATCGCGATTGGGCGGGGCTGGATAATTTGCGGCGTCTGCTGGCCGAAACACAGATCGATACTGGCGCACCCAACCTAGAGGACGACAAATTCTTGTCCGCTGTCTACAGCACGGCGACCTTTGTCGTGTTTCAGGTGCCGATCATGATCGTGATCGCGTTGGTGTCTGCGCTGGCGCTAAACCGCAAAATCGTTGCGCGCGGGTTTTGGCGCGCGGTGTTTTTCTATCCCGTGATGCTGTCGCCCGTGGTCGTCGGATTTTTGTGGTCGCTGATCCTGAAACGTCAGGGGGTTTTGTCGCAAACGCTGATCGGGTGGGGCTGGATTGACGAACCCATTCAATGGCTGACCGACCCCAGCTGGACGATGTTCTGGTCTGTGTTTGTCTACACTTGGGCGCATCTGGGGTTTTACATGTTGATCCTGTTGGCGGGCCTACAGGCCATTCCCCGCGACGTGTACGAGGCCGCCGAAATGGACGGCACGCCCGCATGGCGGCAGCTAACGCGGATCACCATCCCGCTGCTGGCCCCCACATTGCTGGTCGTCACGGTGCTTTCGCTGATCAAAGCGTTCCAAGCCTTTGAGGAACTATACGCGATGTCGGTCCGTTGGACATCGCTAGTTGCCTATATTTTCGAAACCTCGGGCCTGCGCGGACAGCCAACGGCAAACGGTTTGGGCATCGCGGCGATGGCGTCTTTGTTGGTCGCGATCGTGCTGATTTTCCTGTCGCTGATGCAGGTTTACCTATCTTCAAGATCGAGCAAACAATGAACGCAGTCACCACTTTTCTAACGCGCAAAGCGGGCGGTCAGCGGGCCAATTGGCTGGATTATCTGACTTATGCCTATCTGCTGTCTGGCGTTTTGCTGATCCTTTTGCCTGTGGCGTGGCTGGCGTTGAATTCGCTGAAATCGTCGTCGCAGTTGGAAAAACAGGACCTGTCGCTGCTGCCGTCGTCATTTGAAAACGTGGCGCGGGCGACTGTGGCGTTTCCTGATGGGAACCAGATTTTCTTTATCCCCGATCTGCCGCAATGGGTGCTGCATTGGAACGACCTGACCGATGATGAAAAGGCGGATCGTGATGTGGGCGCGTTTCTAAACGGCTATTCGGGGCGTGACCTGTATGCGCTGCGGTCGCACCTAAATCAGGTGCCGCAAATGGTGCGCGATTTGATCTCTGAAAAGGGTCTGCCCGACTGGCTGCTGCGCTATCCATCGATGTCTGCGTCGGCCAAATCCGAAGTGGATTTAGACGCTGTTTTGGCTGGCTTAGATACTGAAAACGTCCGATTGCTGTCTGAGTATCTGAACCTTGCGCCCTATGAACCAGCGCGCGTGTCACTGCAAATTTTGGTCACGGCGCCCGATCCTGTGACGGGGGTAGAAACCGAATTCGGCATTTCGAATTTCAAAGCAACCCGCGATTTCACCCCCGCCCGATATGTCGATAACCGCACCGACGAAGTCGTCCGTTTGGACACGGCATCCGTCACAATGCGGCGGATTTTCGATCCTAGCTGGGAAAATTTCACCGACCCGATCACGGGCCAAGCCTTTGGCGTGAATGTGAATTTCGCGACCTGTTTCACCAACTCGGTTCTGGTGACAGTGATCGCGACGGTGCTGACGCTGCTGGTGAATTCGATGGCGGCTTTTGCGTTGGCGAAATACAAATTCCGCGGGCAGGTGACGTTCTTCGTGGTCATTCTGGCGACCCTAATGGTGCCGCCCACGATCACTTTGGTCGGCGTGTTTAAAGCGGTCTATGCAACGGGCCTATCGGGGTCGATCTGGGGCGTGATCATTCCGGGGGCCGCAACGCCAACGGGCGTGTTTTTGCTGCGCCAATACATGCTGTCGATCCCTGATGAATTGATCGAAGCCGCCCGCATGGACGCCGCCAGCGAATGGAAAGTGTACTGGCGAATTGTGCTGCCGCTTGCCCTGCCTGCGATTGCGGCCTTGGCGATCCTGTCGGTGATCTGGCGCTGGAACGATTTGATCCTGCCTCTGGTCGCTATTGCCACCACGAAAGAGGCCTATACGATCCAATTGTGCCTGTTGGAATTCCGCGGCGAACACCTAAGCCAAGAACACTATCGCCTAGCCATGACCATGGTCAGCCTTGTGCCGTCCACTTTGGTTTTTGTGTTCTTACAGAAATATATCACCACCGGCATTGCCAATACGGGGCTGAAATAATGACCAATCTTGTCCTATCGAATGTTGTCAAACACTATGGCTCGGTCGAGGTGATCCACGGCGTCGACATGGAAATCGCATCGGGTGAATTCTGCGTATTCGTCGGCCCATCTGGCTGCGGAAAATCGACCCTACTGCGGATGATTTCGGGTCTGGAATCCATCACCGACGGCGAAGTCCGCATCGATGGCGACGTCGTCAATCACGTCCCCGCCGCGCAGCGCGGGCTGGCCATGGTGTTTCAATCCTACGCCTTGTACCCGCATATGTCGGTCCGCAAAAACCTAAGCTTTGGTTTGGAAAATCTGAACACGCCCAAGGCTGAAATCGCCGCCCGCGTAGCCGAGGCTGCCCGCATGCTGCAAATCGACGATTATCTGGATCGCCGTCCGGGGCAATTGTCGGGCGGGCAACGTCAGCGCGTTGCGATTGGCCGCGCTGTTGTGCGCGAACCAAAGGTGTTTTTGTTCGATGAACCGCTTTCTAATCTGGATGCAGAGCTGCGCGTGAACATGCGCCGCGAAATCGCCAATCTGCACCGCCGTTTGGGCAATACGATGATTTACGTCACCCATGATCAGGTCGAGGCGATGACAATGGCCGACAAAATCGCGGTCCTACGGGCAGGGCGGGTGGAACAATTCGGAACGCCTTTGGATCTGTTTAACCGTCCCGTTAACAGGTTCGTCGCAGGGTTCATCGGATCGCCCGCGATGAATTTTGTCGATGCGCAGATCGCTGATGGCCGTGCGGTTTTGAACGACGGATCGGCGTTGAATATAGGGCCCGCGCGGCAGGGTATTCAAAATAGCGATCAGGTCGAATTGGGCGTCCGCCCCAGTGATTTGGTGATTGATGACACTGGCCCCATGTCCGCCACAGTGACCGAGGTCGAACAGCTGGGATCAGAAAGTTACTTGTTTGGCGAATTGCAGGACGGCAGTGTCGTGACCGTCCATCAGTCGGGGCAAACTAACGTGAAAATAGGCCAGCCAATTCGATTGTCTGCCGACCCCAGAGCCATGTATTTGTTCCGCAAAGACAACGGATTGGCATGTTACGAATGACAGACAAATTGCGCGCAATCGGGCCTGGTTTGTTGATGGCGGGGCTGGTTGCGATGGCGGCGCAGTTTTTGTCAGACCACTACGGCGCGCCTGCGATGCTGATGGCGATTTTGCTGGGCATCCCGTTTCAGTTCCTATCGACCGAACCGCGCACTTCGGCAGGGATCCAGTTCGCATCGCGCATGGTGTTGCGGATCGGGGTCGCTTTATTAGGCGTGCGGGTCAGCATCGACCTGTTTGCCAATATCGGCCCCGCGTTTGCCGCCGTCATCGCCGTGTCGGTGGTTGCCACGATATTTGCGGGGATATTCTCAGCCTCGGTTTTTGGGCGGGACCGCGCGTTCGGTTTTTTGGCTGGCGGCGCGGTCGCGATCTGCGGAGCCTCTGCCGCGTTAGCCATCGCCGCTTTCCTGCCCAAACATGACAAAAGCGAAACCGACCTGACCTTTGTCGTTGTGACCGTGACCGTTGCATCGACGATCGCCATGATCCTGTACCCGATTTTGGCGACGGCAATGGGGATGGACGTCAATCAGGCGGGCATCTTTTTGGGCGGAACGATCCACGACGTGGCCCAGGTTGTGGGCGCGGGGTTTTCCATGTCCGATGAAACGGGCGATGTGGCGACCTTGGTCAAATTGTTTCGGGTCACGATGCTGGCCCCTGTCGTTTTCATCGGCGCTTTGTTCTTTCGCAGTTCGGCCCAACACGGTGTGCGCCCGCCGTTGTTGCCTGGTTTCGTTCTGGGATTTTTCGCCCTCGTCCTGCTGAATTCGCTGCACGACATCCCGCCGATTGTGGGCGATGGTCTGGGCCAGATTTCGCGCGCTTGCCTGTTAACGGCGGTTGCGGCGGTAGGTATGAAAACCTCGGTTCAGGAACTGCGGAAGGTCGGCGGGACGTCGGTCGCGATGATCGGCGCGCTGACCGTGTTTCTGGCGGCTTTGGTCGCGGCAGGCATATTCCTGTTTTCGGCCTAAAGCGTTCCGAAATTCATCATACAAGCAGTCTGAAATCGGCGTTTTTGCAGCGCAGCATGAACGGAATTTTTTTTCCGCCTAAATCCGGCAACCGTAAAAATCCCCCTTTTTACAGCGGGTTAATCTGAATTCACGGGGTTTCGTATTATCACTTGACGATCTGTGTGTTAATTTGTCATACAAATCCCCACTGGCGGACAAAACGCCGAGGGAGGACATGATATGACACAGATTTTTAAACTTAGCGCTCTATCGGCAATTGCGATGGCTTGCGCGACTGTTGCACAGGCTGATGATTGGCGCGGTTGGGCAATCCACCCAGACGATTACCCGAACACCGTCGCGATGCAGGCATTCGCCGACAAAGTTGCCGAAGTCACCGAAGGCCGCATCACCCCAACTGTCTATGCAAACGGCATCTTGGGTTCGCAGCCTGACGCGATTGAACAGGTGCGCGCCGGCGCGTTGGAGTGGGCGAACTTTAACATGGGCCCAATGGGCGAAATCGTTCCTGCGACCAACGTTCTGTCGCTGCCTTTCATCTTTCGCGACATTGACCAGATGCACGCCGCAATGGACGGCGACGTAGGTCAGCAGTTTTCGGACGCGCTAAGCGAAGCAGGCATTGTTGCTCTGTCGTGGTTCGACAGCGGCTCGCGTAGCTTTTACAACACGTCGCGCCCAATCGTGACGCCAGCCGACATGGACGGCCTGAAATTCCGCGTGATGAACAACGATCTGTACGTTCAGATGGTTGAACAGCTGGGCGGCAACGCGACCCCGATGGCATACAGCGAGGTGTATCAATCGCTGCAGACCGGCGTAATCGATGGTGCTGAAAACAACTATCCATCCTTCGAAAGCTCGGGCCACTACGAGGTTGCAGGCTACTATTCGAAATCGAACCACCTGATCATCCCTGAATGCCTGTGCGTCGCCGCATCCGTATGGGAAGGCGTCAGCGATGAAGACAAAGCAGCGATCCAAATCGCAGCCCAAGAAGCCGCAGAAATCCAGCGTGACCTGTGGGCCGAACGCGAAGAGGCCAGCCGCATGAAGGTTGAAGAAGCGGGCGTTCAAATCAACGATGTTGCTGATCCTGCCGCTTTCCAATCCGCGATGGAGCCGATCTATGCGGATTTCATCGCGGCGCATCCTGAACTGGAACAGCTGATCAAAGACATTCAGGCAACTGAATAATGCGATCCGGCGGGCCGTACCATCGGCCCGCCATCCAAAAGGAGACACAGGCTTGACCGCTGATACCGAAACAAAAGGGCCAATCTATCGCGCCCTAAACGCCATTGCCTACGGCAGTTTGGTCATCGCTGGCGTCCAGCTGGTGACGCTGATCGTGATCTTTGGCTGGTTGGTTTATGGTCGGTACGTTCTGAACGATACGCCGACTTGGGTTGAACAATTGGCGCTATTGCTGGTCGTCTGGATCACCTTTTTGGGTGCGGGCGCTGGCGTTTGGTACAAAAGCCACCTGTCCATCGATTTCATCCGCGAAATGTTCCCTGATGTCCTGCGTATTCCAATGCGTTGGCTGGCGGTCATTGGCGTTTTGGTGTTCGGCGGATTTCTGGCGTGGCAGGGGTATACGTTGGCCCTAAAAACTTGGCCCCGTATCGTGCCGATGCTGGGCGTAAACGAAGGCTGGCGCGCGGTCCCAATGGCGATCTGCGGCGTTCAGACTGTGATCTTTTCTATCTACCATCTGGGCGAACTGGCCCGCGGTGAATTCAAACTGGCAGGAGAAGTCTAAGTGGGCCTGTCCATTCTATTCGGTATCTTTTTTCTGGGCCTGCTGGTCGGCATGCCCGTGGCCTTTGCGCTAGGTTTGGCCGCTGTCTGCGGGTTCATCTACGAAGGCCTACCGCTGTTCATTGGGTTCCAGCGCGTTCTGTCGGGCGTGTCGGTGTTTTCGCTGCTGGCGATCCCGTTCTTTATTTTCGCGGGCGAATTGATGATGCAAGGCGGCATCGCGAACCGTCTGGTGCGGCTGGCTGCATCTGCGGTGGGATCGATCCGCGGCGGTTTGGGCGTGGTGAACGTTCTGTCGTCCATGCTGTTTGGCGGTATCTCAGGCTCTGCCGTGGCGGATACATCTGCGCTGGGGTCGATCCTGATCCCCGTGATGAAAGACAAAGGCTATGACCCCGACTACGCCGTGAACGTCACCGTCACCTCGGCCGTTGCGGGCGTCGTGATCCCGCCCAGCCACAACATGATCTTGTTCGCGGTC
This sequence comes from Marivivens niveibacter, assembly GCF_002150005.2. Lineage (GTDB taxonomy): Bacteria > Pseudomonadota > Alphaproteobacteria > Rhodobacterales > Rhodobacteraceae > Marivivens > Marivivens niveibacter. Next base: position 83,631 of record NZ_MSPP01000005.1, on the reverse strand, counting down.
GCGGCTGGTGGATTGTCTGTATCGCAGTTGTTCATCGCGGGCATCGTACCGGGGATGTTGATGTGTGTTTGTCTGGCAATCGTAGCCTATTGGGTTGCCGTGCGCCGTGGATACCCCGCCGAACAATACCCTGGTTTCAAGGCGCTGTTGATTGCGACCGTTGCGGCTCTGCCTGGTTTGATGACCGCCATCATCATCGTAGGAGGCGTGTTGTCGGGCGTCATGACTGTCACTGAATCGGGTGCTTTTGGTGCAATCTGGGCGTTCCTTGTCACGCTATTTGTCTATCGCGAACTGACGTGGCCTGCGTTCAAACGTGCGGTTTTGACCTCGGTTCGGACGACGGCGTTGGTGATGCTATTGGTCGCGACGGCCTCTGCGTTCAGCTATCTGTTGGCGCTGTACCGCGTGCCCGAATTGCTGGCCGAAACCGTGACCAGCATCAGCGACAACCCGATCATCATCCTGCTGATGATCAACGTGATCCTTCTGGTTTTGGGCATGATCATGGATATGGCTGCGCTGATCCTGATCTGCACCCCGATTTTCCTGCCGATCGTGATCGGTTTGGGCATGGACCCGATCCAGTTTGGCGTGATCTTGATGATGAACCTTGGTCTGGGCCTATGCACCCCACCCGTCGGAGCCTGCTTGTTTGTGGGCTGCGTTGTGGGCAAAGTTCGGATCGAACAGGCCGTCAAAACGATCTGGCCATTCTATATCGCAATTTTGGCAGCGCTGATGCTGGTGACCTATGTGCCCGCGTTTTCCATGTTCCTGCCTAGCCTGATGGAGTAACCGATGAAACGACTATTGATCACAGGTGCTGCGGGCAATGTGGGGAAAATGGCGCGCGAACGTCTGGCCCATTTGGCCGACACGATCCGCCTTAGCGATATCGCGCCAATGGATCCCGCTGGCCCCAACGAAGAGGTCATTCAATGCGATCTGGCCGATTATGATGCGGTTAATCAGTTGGTGCAGGGCTGCGACGGTATTCTGCATCTGGGCGGAGTTTCGGTCGAACGGACTTATGACCTGATCGAATCCGGCAACCTGCGCGGCGTTCATAACCTGTACGAGGCCGCCCGCGCGAACGGAATGCCGCGCATCGTTTTCGCCAGTTCAAACCACACGATTGGATACTACCCCCAAGACCAACGCCTGACCACCGATATGCCCACGCGCCCCGACGGCTGGTATGGTATTTCTAAGGTATTTGGCGAAGCCGTCGCCCAAATGTACCACGCCAAATTCGGCCAAGAAACGGCTCTGGTGCGTATCGGGTCCTGTTTCGAACGTCCCGTTGATCGGCGGATGATGGCGACTTGGTTCAGCTATGATGATTTCTGTTCGCTTATGGAACGCATCTTTGCTGTGCCGAAATTGGGGTGCCCTGTGATTTGGGGCGTGTCTGCCAATACCTGCGGTTGGTGGGATAATTCCCACGTCAATTGGCTGGGATGGTCGCCCAAAGACAACAGCGAAACCTACAGAGAAGAGGTTGAAAAACTGCCACCCCGTCCGGCTGATGCGCCCGACGTTCTGTGGCAGGGCGGCATGTTCACCGCCGATCCGATTTTCAAGGACTGATAGGTCCACACAATTTGAACCCACACAACGGGGCCTTCGGCACCGAACCAAGGCGTCTTGCCTGAAAGGACATATAATGACCTTCACACCACATGGAAAACACCTGATTGCTGGGGAATGGGTATCGACGGACGCGGTGTTTGCGTCCGAACCGGCGCACGGCCCTGCGCATGATTTTAGCGTGGGCAATGTTGATCTGGTGGAACGCGCCTGCACAGCGGCCGAGGATGCCTTTTGGTCGTTCGGCTATTCCATCCGCGCCGACCGCTCCGCGTTTTTGAATGCGATTGCGGACGAAATCGATGCGCGCGGCGATGCGATCACTCAGATCGGAAGCCAAGAAACCGGCCTGCCAGAGGCACGCCTGATCGGCGAACGTGGCCGCACCACGGGCCAGCTGCGCCTGTTCGCGTCGCACATCTCGGCGGGTGATTATCTGGACCGCCGCTTTGATGCGGCCCTACCAGATCGTGCGCCTTTGCCGCGCCCAGATCTGCGGATGATACAGCGCCCAATTGGCCCTGTGGCTGTCTTTGGCGCGTCGAATTTCCCTTTGGCGTTTTCGACGGCGGGCGGCGACACGGCTGCGGCGCTGGCGGCGGGTTGCCCTGTCGTCGTCAAAGGCCACAGCGCCCACCCCGGCACCGGCGAAATCGTGGCCGAGGCGATCCACGCAGCGATCCAGAAATGCGGCCTGCACGGGGGCGTCTTTAGCCTGATTCAGGGGGGCAAACGCGATGTCGGCACCGCCTTGGTCCAGCATCCGTTGATCAAGGCCGTCGGCTTTACCGGATCGCTGGCGGGCGGTCGTGCGCTGTTTGATCTATGCGCACAGCGCCCCGAGCCGATCCCGTTCTTTGGCGAATTGGGCAGCGTTAACCCCATGTTCATCCTGCCAAACGCAGGATCCAATCGCGGCACCGATATCGCCGCTGGCTGGGCCGCATCGCTGACGATGGGCGCGGGGCAATTCTGCACGAACCCTGGTATCGCCGTGGTTCTGGCCGATCAGGCCGATGAATTTGCTGCCGCCGCAGCGCAGGCGTTGGAGCCAACTGGCGCGCAGACCATGCTGACCGACGGCATCGCCGCCGCCTACCGCGATGGCCGCGACCGCGTGGCGGCTGGCGCTGGCGTGCGCGATGTGCTGACGACCACCTGCGATCTGCGCAACGCGACCCCGTATCTGTTCCGCGTGTCGGGTGCCGACTGGATCGATAACCACGTTCTGGCCGAGGAAGTCTTTGGCCCGTTGGGCCTGATCGTGACCGTGGACAGCGTCGACGAAATGGACGCCATCGCCCGCAGTTTGGTGGGTCAGCTGACCTGCACGATCCACATGGACGACGCCGACGCAACTGATGCACGCCGCCTGCTGCCCGTGCTGGAACGCAAAGCCGGCCGCGTGCTGGCCAACGGGTTCCCAACCGGTGTCGAAGTGTCCGACACCATGGTCCACGGCGGCCCATACCCCGCATCCACCAACTTTGGCGCAACATCCGTCGGAACCCTATCCATCCGCCGGTTCCTGCGCCCCGTTTGCTATCAAAACATCCCAGCAGACGTCCTGCCGGATGATCTGGTCTGATTAATAGGAGTACCCACGATGATGACCCCATTAGAGATGAAAACCGCGCTGGGTTCCGGCCTGTTGTCTTTCCCTGTGACCCATTTCGATGCGGACGGGAAATTTCAGTCTGGCAGCTATCAAAAGCACATCGATTGGCTGGCGGGCTATGATGCGCCCGTGTTGTTCGCGGCAGGCGGGACGGGGGAGTTTTTCTCTCTGACGCCATCGGAAATTCCCGCGATCGTGCAATCGGCCAAAGAATCCGCTGGTAAAACCGCCATCGTTTCGGGCTGTGGTTACGGCACCGACATGGCCGTGGAAATCGCGCAATCGGTTCAAAAGGTCGGCGCGGACGGTATTTTGTTGCTGCCCCATTACCTGATCGATGCGCCGCAAGAGGGCCTGTACAACCACGTCAAAACCGTCTGCCAATCGGTCGATTTCGGCGTGATGGTTTATAACCGCGACAACGCCGTGTTGCAGGCTGATACGCTGGCCCGCCTGTGTGACGAATGCCCGAACCTGGTCGGTTTCAAAGACGGCACCGGCGACATCGGACTGGTCCGTCAGATCACCGCGAAAATGGGCGACCGCCTGACGTATCTGGGCGGCATGCCAACCGCCGAACTTTTCGCCGAGGCGTATTTGGGCGCTGGTTTCACCACCTATTCGTCGGCCGTTTTCAACTTTGTGCCTGCGCTGGCGAACAAATTCTACAACGCGCTGCGGGCCGGCGACCGCACCACTTGCGAAGACATCTTGAAAGGTTTCTTTTATCCCTTCATGGATCTACGGTCCCGCCGCAAAGGGTACGCCGTGTCCGCGATCAAAGCGGGCGTTCGTTTGGCCGGATTTGATGCGGGTGCCGTGCGTGCGCCTCTGGACGATTTGACCAAAGAAGAAGAGGCTATCTTGCAACAAATCATCGACGCAAACCCCGCCTGAGGCCGCCAATGAAAATCACCGAGGTAAAAACCCACCTTTTAGAGCACAGGCTAAAAGTCCCGTTTGAAAGCGCGTCAATGCGGTTCGACCGTCGCCAGCATGTTCTGGTCGAGGTGATCTGCGATGATGGCACGATCGGCTGGGGCGAATGCCTAGGGCCTGCGCGGGCGAATGCCTCGGTGGTGGCGACGTATCGAAATTGGTTGATCGGGCAAAACCCGCTAGAGACCGAAAAGATATGGGCGACATGTTATAACGCGCTGCGCGATCAGGGGCAGCGCGGGCTAACGGTCACGGCGCTGTCGGGTATCGATATCGCGCTGTGGGATATCAAAGGCAAAGTGCTGGGCCAATCGGTTGCGACGCTGTTGGGCGGGCGGTTCCGCGAAACGGTGCGCGCCTATGCGACGGGCAGTTTCAAACACGACGGTGTTGACCGCGTGGCCGATAATGCCACCGAAATGGAGGGCCACAAGGCCGCAGGTTTCCACGCTGCCAAGATCAAAATCGGTTTCGACGTAGACGAAGATTTGCGCGTCATCCGCGCTGTTCGTGACGTGATGGGCGATGATATGCGCCTGATGATTGATGCAAACCACGGTTACGATGTGGTCGATGCCGTGCGTCTGGGAAACAAAGCCGCCGACTACGATATCGATTGGTTCGAAGAGCCCGTCGTGCCCGAACAACTGTCGGCCTATGCCGATGTGCGCGCGCGACAGCCGATCCCCGTTGCGGGCGGCGAAACGTGGCACACCCGCTGGGGCTTTGCCGAGCCATTGGCGCGGCGCGTGATCGACATTGCGCAGCCTGATATCTGCGGCGTGGGCGGTTTCACCGAAGGCAAAAGGGTGGCCGATCTGGCTTCGGTCCACGGGGTGCGCGTTGTGCCGCATGTTTGGGGAACGGGCGTGCAGATCGCGGCTGCGTTGCAGTTTATGTCGGCGATGGTGCCTTCGCCCGTACGGCCCAATCCGGTTGATCCGATCATGGAATTCGACCGCACGCATAACCCGTTCCGTCAGGCCGTTTTGGAAACGCCAATTGAACATGAAAACGGTGTGGTGGCCGTACCAACGGGCGCGGGGCTGGGGATCGAAATTAACCGCGACGCGCTGCGCGAATTCGCGATGGGGGACGACTGATGATCGACAGAAAACTATCGGGCGAAACGCCGCGCATCGTTTTGCCAGCGGGCGCGATTGATACCCAAACCCATGTTTACGTCGATGGGTTCCCTGCCGTTGATGGCGGACCTGGATTGCCCCCCGCGCCTTTGCCAACGGCAGATATGTATCGTCAGGTGATGGAGTGGCTGGGCATTGATCGCGTCGTCGTGACCCAGGGCAACGCGCATCAGGCGGATAACGCGTGCTTATTGGCGGCCTTGGCCGAGCTGGGCGATATCGCGCGCGGTGTGGCCGTTATTCGTGGTGATGAAACGGACGCTGAAATGCAGCGCCTAGCCGACGGCGGAATTGTCGGCGCGCGGATCATGGATTTGCCGGGCGGCGCTGTCGGGCTGGAATCATTGGCCCGCGTCGATGATCGCGCGAATGCGGCAGGCTGGGCCATGGCCGTGCAGTTCGATGGCACGCATTTGCCTGAATTAGAGCCGCAATTGATGGGCATCAAATCCCGTTGGGTGCTGGACCACCACGCCAAAATTTTCGGCGGCGCAACGCAGCAACATATCGACGTGATCAAACGGCTGATCGACACAGGAAACGTGTGGTTCAAGTTCGCGGGTTGTTATGAAAGTTCGAACTCTGGGGGGCCTGAATTTGTGGACGTTGGGGACGTGGCGCGGCAGATCGTTAGCCATGCGTCTGAACGGGTGCTATGGGGCACGAATTGGCCGCATAATCTGGCAAAAACGACGGCCGAATATCCAGACGATGGGGCGTTGTTAGACACTGTTTTGGGCTGGGTTCCTACGGACTCTTTGGAACAGGTTTTGGTGTCTAATCCCCAAGATTTTTTTGGCTTTGATCGGTGGGCCTGATGCGGATCGTATCCATCGGCGAATGTATGGTGGAATTGTCCGGCGCGGGCGCCGATTTGTGGCGCAGTTCATTCGCGGGGGATACGTTCAACACCGCGTGGTACGCGCGGGCGAAATTGCCGTCGGCTATGGTCGATTATGTGACCTGCGTGGGGTCGGATCCGATATCGGATCGCATGGTCCAGTTCATGTCGAGCGCAGGCATCGGAACAGAGCATATCAATCGCCACCCGACCCGCAGCGTTGGCCTGTATATGATCGAGCTGCAAAACGGAGAGCGCAGTTTTTCCTATTGGCGCGATCAGTCCGCCGCGCGTTGTTTGGCGGATGATCTTGACGCGATTGAGCGGGCCATTCAGGGCGCTGATTATGTGTATCTCTCGGGTATTACTCTGGCAATTTTGCCGCGTGAAAAACTAGGTGATTTGCTATCGGTGTTGAGTGGGTCGAACATGGTGTTCGATCCCAACCTGCGGCCTCGGCTGTGGGAAAACGGCGATGTCATGCGGGCGGATGTCATGCGGGCCGCGGCCCAAGCTACGGTCGTTTTGCCAAGCTTTGAGGATGAGCAGACCCATTTCAATGATCAGACTCCTTTTGACACCGCGCAGCGCTATGCTGATGCTGGCGCAACAGAGATCATGGTGAAAAACGGCGGCGGTGATATGGTTGTTTGTGTGAATGGGGCCTGTGAGACGATTGCGGTCGGGGCGCCGATAGAGCCTGTCGACACAACCGGCGCGGGGGACAGTTTTAACGGTGCCTACTTGGCGGCGCGTCTGGCCGGACAAGAGCCGCACTCTGCCGCCCGCGCCGCGCATGAAACTGCAGCGCGGGTTATCCAACATCGCGGCGCTTTGATGGACATGGGTAATTTGAATTGAAACGGATTTTGGCCTTTGGCGATAGTTTGACGTGGGGCCATGATCCGGTTGACGGCACGCGGTTGGACGCCCGTTTTTTGTGGCCGAACGTTTTGGCAAAGGCTCTGCGCGCTGAGGTGATCAGCGAAGGATTAGGTGGCCGCACCACGATCTATGACGATGAAAACGGGCCGTGTGACCGTAATGGTGCGCGGGTTCTGCCCGTTTTGTTGCAGTCTCATAGCCCGCTGGATCTGGTCATCGTGATGTTGGGCACAAATGATCTAAAGCCTGATATCTGCGGCACGGCCGAGGGCGCGCGGGACGGTATTCGGCGGATTGTCGAAATCATTCGGCGTCATGATTATGGCGTTGTGGGGCTGGTGCCGCAGGTGTTGATCGTGTCGCCTCCGCCCTGTGTTATTGGGCCTGATGGCGTCACTGGCGGCGGGCGCGATATTGGGGAAACGCGGCGTTTGGCCCCGCTGTATTCTGCCTTATGTGACGAACTGGGCCTTTCGTTTTTCGATGCGGGGACTGTTAGTGTCGCGTCTAGCATCGATGGGGTTCATCTGGACGGGGCCAACACGGCTGCGATTGGTGCCGCGTTGGCCGAGTTTATTCACACTTCGCAAAAGGCATAGGCCAGGGGCGCAACGCCTTTGATATCGTCGGGCGTGATCGTTTCGCTGATGTAGTATTCGGGCGTGCCATCGCGATAGACGCCATCAAATCCGCCCAAGCCTGCGACGCAGCAGATATCGATGAACTGAGTGCGCCCTTCAACGGGCTGCAATTTGGTTTCGGTTAATGCGCCGAATGCGCGTAGGCCTGCCTCGCGCGTGATTGTCAGGCCCAGCCGGTCGGATTTCATCAAAGCATAGGCAAACATGGCAGAGGCCGACGATTCATCGTAGTTGCCAGCCAGATCGGGCATTTGCATGACCTGTTGCCACAGGCCGCTTTCGCGCTGGTTGGATAGCACGGCGTTCATCAGCGCGATTGTTTGCCGTTTGGGCGCGCGGGGATCGTCGCCCATCAGTTCCACCAGATCGACCAATGCCATCGCCAGCCAGCCCACCGCGCGAGCCCAGACGGCGGGGGATTGGCCGTTTTCAGCGCTCGCCCATGATTGGTTGTGGCTGTGGTCGTAGCCATGAATAAACAAACCGCCTGTGGTTTTGGTCAGCGCCAATGCGGTGTGTAGCTGGTCAATGGCGTCGTCAATCAGGCCTTGGTCATTCGTGCGCTGGCCGTATTCGACCTGAAACGGTAGGGCCATAAACAAGCCGTCCAGCCAGACTTGGTGTGGGTAACGTTGTTTGTGCCAGTAGTTTCCGGTGGAAATGCGCGGATGGGATTGCAATTGTTGGATCAACTGATCGACTGCGGTTTTGAAACGGCCCGAGTCCGCATGATCATCCAGATGAAACAGACAGCGGCCAGACAGGATGTTGTCGATGTTGAATTCATCGATCGAATAGCCCTGAATTGTGCCCGTTTCCGTGATTTGTTTGTAAATCAAACGGTTCAGGTGATCCAGCCATTTTTGATTGCCGGTTTTGGAATGCAGCCGCGCGAGCGAAAGATACAAAAGCCCGTCTTCGTAACACCAGCGGCCACCCTTGTACGGTGCATAGTCAGCGGCGTAGGCGTCAAAATAGTCCTGCAAATTCATTGTGTTGTCCTTTCGGGCGTCATGGATAGCCCGTGATCTTCAATCTTGATTTCCTGCGCGGCAGAGATGTTGGCAAATTCATACGCAATGCCCGCGTGGCGCATCGGGCGGATGTGATCGGCCATGATCGGCGGCGTTGGCACAGCGTCGGGGGCATAGCTGTCAATTGTGACGCGCTGAACGGAGATGGGGCCTATCGGGGATTCTGGCAGGCCGATGAACGCGCCGACAGCATGGGATAGCTGGCGGATTTCGACGTCTTGGATCGTGATTGTGCATATTTTTGGCGTGCGGTCCGAAATCGGCGCAAAGTCCCGCGATTGAACCCAATCATCATGGCCATCTGCGTCGCAGTGGTAGAACGCATTGGCGCTGAATGCGGTTTCGACGCTGTCCAAAATGACATCTTGGAACGTTATTCTATCAATGCGCCCACCGCGCCCTCGGCGCGTTTTTAGGCGCAGGCCGCGATCCGTGCCCTTCATTTCGCAGTGGGACACGGTAACGTCGGTGATGTCGCCGCTCATTTCCGATCCCAGAACGACGCCGCCGTGGCCGCGCTCCATCAGGCAGTGGGTGATGCTGACGTTTTTGGTAGGCGCTAAATGATCGGATTCACCCAAAGGTCCGCGCTTGCCCGATTTGATGGCGATGCAATCGTCGCCGACGGAAAATCGAACGCCTTGGAAGGTGACGTTTTCGCACATTTCGGGGTTGCAGCCGTCAGTATTGGGGCTGTCGTGTGGTGCGCTGATGTGCAGGCCGGCAATGGTTAGATTGCGGCAGCCTTGGGGGTGGATGGTCCAACTGGGGGCGTTGTCTATAGCAAATCCGATCAGCTGGACGTCGGAGCAATCGATCAGATGAATGCCGCGCGGCCTGCGGGCGTCTTCGCGTGTCTCTTTGGGCCATGTCCACCAATCGCCGCGGCTGCCACCTCCGTCAATTTGGCCTGGGCCCGCGATTGTAATGTTGCGTTGCCCCACGGCGTGAATGGGCGCGGCAAAACATGTTTCGGGGAGGCCTTCCCAACTACCCAACATGCGGCCTGTGTGGCTACGCGCGGGTAGTTTCGGCCAACCCGCGCGGTCCGAAGGCGCGATTAGATTACCGCGTATCAGCACCGTCAGGTCAGACCGCAATGCAACGGGTCCGCATATCCAGTCGCCAATCGGGATCTCAACAGTTCCACCGGGCGGCGTTGCGGCAATCGCGCGGGTAAAGGCGCGGGCGTTCGCGGCGGCGCGGTCTGCAGTGTCGTGTCCGCCCGCGCTTGCACCGTGGTCGTCTATACGCACCAGTCCAGAACAGGCGGGCGTTTTGAATTCTAATACGTCACCGCCAATGGACAGCTGGTATTCGGTGTCAGGTTCCAGCCCGTCGACCGTGGTGACGACCGTGTCTGTTTGCCCGTGCAAATCATTCAGCTGCCACGCCATAGGTGCGGGCAGGTGGTATTTCGCGCCTTTCAGCGGCAAACAAAACGCAAGCGTTCGCGCGGATAGCGCGGTAAGGCGAAGCTGGGTCATTTTGAACCTGTGTCGTCATAAATGGCCCACGGCGCGGGGCGCCGCAGGCCGAGTGGTTTTAGCTGTCGAATGCGCCTAGAACGTCATTCGCGCCTTCGATGATAATCTCGGCGGCATCTTCTGCCGAAATCAGGCCGTAGGCATATTCTTCTAGGGTATCGATGAATGTGCCGCGCACCTCTGGGTGTTCGTTGAATGGCGAAATCGTTGGGCCGGTGGCGGACATAACGATTGCGTTCGCCGCAACCACGTTCGGGTCAATCGCGCCGCTTTCGGTCAGGCGCGCCGCTGCCACTGCAGAGGCAGGCAGGCCGCGTGTGTCACCCAATGCGTCGATGCCTTCGGCTTCGGTCAGTAGACAGTTCAGGATTTCCGCCGCTGCCTGCGGGTGTTCCGAATTGGCCGAGATGGCAAAGAACATCGATGGTTTTGCATAGATGCCGTCAACCACAGCATCATCAAAACGAACTGGGTTCACCGCCTGCAATACCTGACCTTCGTTCAACGGGCCCGCGTATTTGTTGTAGGTGGAATCCCATTCGTAGGACCCTGCGATCATGCCTTGGGCCCATTCGGGTTTTTCGAACAGGTTCACGTTGCCGGCCGCTGCGTCCTCTTGCATGGAGCGGATCGCTTTGATTTCGACCAGATGACCGTAGAATTCGATGCCTTCGGCCAATTCTTCGACGGTCCATGCAACGCGGTTGGTTTCTGGATCAACCAGATCTTTGCCGGTTTTCTGCACGACCGATAGGGTCACCAATAGCTGAGCCGTTTCTTTCACAGCGTTAAACAGTGTATAGTCATCGCCATTTACGCTGCGCAGGGTTTCGGCGGCGGCATAGAATTCGTCCCAAGTTGTTGGAACGTCGATGCCAGCCTCGGCCAATGTGGTCATGTTAAAGAAAAACACGCGGCCCGAGGTCGATAGGGGCAGGCCGTTCAGCTGTCCGTTTAAGGTCACTGCGGCCAGTTGTTCAGGCGTCCACTGCGACAGGTCAACGGTGTCTGCAACAGTGTTTAGGTCCAGAAAACCGTCACCGTTACGCGAAAATAGCGGCAGCCACGGCCAGTTGACCTGAACCAGATCAGCTTCGGTTCCGCCAGCCATTTGGGTGGTCAGTTTTTCCAGATACCCGTCAAAGCCTGTGAATTCGGGCGATACGGTGTGGCCGTGTTTTTCGCTGCAGATTTCCAGAGCGGCTTGGGTTGCGGCGTGACGGCTGTCGCCGCCCCACCAGGACATACGCAGGTCTTCGGCCATTGCGCCAGACGCGCATAGGGCCAATGCGGCTGTGGTCATTAGGGTCTTCATCTCGGAACTCCTCCTCTATTTTCCGAAAATTCAGGACTGATCGGGCAGGGACACGTTCGTGCCGCTGTCTTGATCAAAGATATGAATGCGGGTTGGGTCAGGCAGGACGCGTATCGTATCGGCGTTTGCGTCCATCGCGTCATATTCGGCGGTGGTCACAACGCAGACGATTTCGGCGCCATCCAGATCGGCATACAGGTATACCTCGTGGCCCATAAATTCGACGTTCTTTAGCCGCGCTGACAGGCCCGTTTGGGATAGTTTCAGGTGCTGCGGGCGAATGCCTAGAACGGCGTTTTCAGGTTTTGCAGATAGGCGCGCCAGCACGTGGTCGGGTAGGGTGATGGCCTGTCCTGCGGTGTGGAACGACGTGCCTTCGATGCGGCCGTTGACCAGATTCATTTCGGGCATCCCGATGAACCCCGCCACGAACAAATTCGCGGGCGCATCGTACAGTTCTTTGGGCGTTGCGACCTGCATGATGTTGCCCGACTGCATGACGCAAATCCGGTCGCCCATTGTCATCGCTTCGGTCTGGTCGTGGGTGACGTAGACGACGGTCGATGATTTGCCTTCGGCCTTTAGCCTGCGGTGCAGGTCGGTGATCCGCACCCTCATCGATGCACGCAATTTCGCGTCCAAATTCGACAAAGGTTCGTCGAACAGGAACACCTCTGGCTTTTTGATCAGGGCACGGCCCAATGCGACGCGCTGTGCCTGACCGCCCGATAGCTGTTTTGGTAGACGATCCAGCAGCGGTTCGATTTCCAGAATGCGGGCGACTTCCTCGACCGCTTTTTCGCGTTCTGCCTTGGGCACGCCCGCCAGACGCAGGCCGAACGATAGGTTCGAACGGACCTTCATATGCGGGTACAAGGCGTAGTTTTGGAACACCATCGCGATGTGGCGTTTGCCCGGTTGCAGGTCGTTGACGATGCGGTCGCCGATGCGAACCTCGCCGCCTGTGATATCCTCTAGCCCCGCAATCATGCGCAGCGTTGTGGATTTCGCGCAGCCCGACGGGCCGACGAAGACCATGAATTCGCCTTCTTGGATGTCTAGGTTAATTCCGTGAACGGCGCGGAACCCGTTGCCGTAGGTTTTTTCAAGGTTGTGCAGTTGTAGACGTGCCATTTTATCCTTTGATCCCCCCGGCGGAGATCCCTTCGATGAAGTATTTCTGAGCGGCAAAGAAAACGGCCAGCGCAGGTGTGATGGTCAGGACCGACATTGCTAGAATGCGGTTCCATGCGAATGCTTCGGTCGTGTCGATGGACAGTTTCAGGGCGAGGCTGACGGGATATTTATCAACCGAACTGATGTAGATCAGAGGCCCAAGGAAATCGTTCATCGTCCACATGAATTGGAACAGCGCGACCGAAATCAGGGCGGGGGCCAGCATCGGGACTACGATGAACAATAGGGTCTGCCAGCTGTTTGCGCCGTCGACGCGGGCGGCTTCCTCCATATCTCCGGGAATGGCGCGCAGGAATTGAACCAGCATAAAGACAAAGAACGCGTCCCCAGCCAGTGCCGATGGCACCCATAGCGGCAGAAAACTGTCCAGCCATCCCAGATCACGGAACAGGATGTACTGCGGGATGCGCGTGACAACATTGGGCAGCAGCAAGATCGCGATGACCGAACCGAACAGGATCTTTTTGAACGGAAAATCAAAGCGGGCAAAGCCGTAGGCCACGAACGTGCAGCTAATGACGGTTCCGATCACCTTTGGCAGGATGATTTTGAAACTGTTCAGGAAAAACGTGCCAAACGTATACGGCGTCGATGTTTTCCAGCCTTCGATATAGCCGTCCAGCGTTGGGTTTTGCGGCATAAAGCCGGGGTTGGCAAAGATTTCATTGTTGGTTTTGAACGATGCCCCGACCAGCCAGATCAGCGGGTACAGCATCACCAAACCCACGGCCAGCAGCACGACATAGCGGACAAAGGCGCTGATGCGGGCGTTGCGGATGCGTTTTCGGGCCTGAAGACGGGCGGTGTCGATTGTTGTGTCAGTCATTTGTTAGCTCCGCTTGTCGCCAGCGTAGAACACCCACTTTTTCGACGACCAGAATGCGATCAGGGTCAGCACCATGATGATCACGAACAGCACCCAAGCGATGGCCGATGCGTAACCCATGTCGAACCGTTTGAAGGCTTCGTCGTAGATATAAAGGGGCAGCAAATAGGTGGATTTCAGTGGGCCACCCTGCGTGATGATGTAGGGGCCGTTAAATTCCTGAAATGCCTGAACCATCTGCATGATAAGGTTAAAGAAAATCACAGGCGTCAGCAGCGGGATCGTGATGAACACAAAGCTGGTGAATTTCGTCGCGCCGTCGATGGATGCGGCCTCGTACAGGGATTTGTCGATGGACTGTAGCGCGGCCAGAAAAATCACCATCGCCGATCCGAATTGCCAGCAACGTAGCAAAGTGATCGTAAACAGCGCGTTGGTGGGATCGCCGAACCAGTTGACGGGTTCAAACCCCAGTCCGACCAGCCCCATATTCACCAGACCATTGGTCGCAAAGATATAGCGCCACAGCACCGCGATCGCGATGGAACCGCCCAAAATAGACGGCACATAAAACGCCGTTCTAAAGAAATTGATGCCCCGCAGGCGATAGTTCAGGATGTATGCGATGAACAACGCAAAGGCCAATTTCAGCGGCACGGTCGTGAACACATAGATCAGCGTCACAGTCAGCGAACGGCGGAACGTGCGGTCGTTGGTGAACAGGTCGATGTAGTTTTCCAAACCCGTCCACGTCGGCGCGGACATCAGGTTATAATCGGTAAAGCTAAGGTACAGCGACGCCAAAAACGGCACCAAGGTGAATACCAGCAACCCGATGATATAGGGTGCCAGATACCCGAGCCCTAAAAAACGGCGGCTGGTCATCTGCGACCACCCATTCCGTTGGCTAAGATTATATCCATGTCTTTCCTCCTCTTACTCTGCCCAAGGTGTAAATAACGCCTACACCTTATCCCCATGGCAGTCGGTCAAAGCACGCTGACGTTGCGATTCCCAATGTTGTATGACAATTTATCCGAAGTGATGTGTTGAATTGGATACACAAAGGGGGCGAAAAAGATGGACGAAATCGAAGGTGGCGTTCTGGACCGTGTTCCGGTCGGCGCGTTGGCCCTAACGTTGACGCGTTCGACCATCCGCATGGATCATGAACCCACGTGGCGCGTCGATAAATCGAACCCAGTTTACGATCTGATTGTCTGCCTGTCGGGGCAGGGGGAATATCTGCTGGACGGCGAACGGCTACGGTTGAAACCCGGTCACGCCATGCTGATCCCGCCGCACACGCGTTTTGTGGGTTGGATGGAACATTGCGACCGCTACACCGGCCTTGCCCAACATTTCGACCTGACCGTTTTTGGTGAACATAACCTGCTAGAGCTGATGGAGCTGCGCCCGATTGCGGAAATTTCGCCTTGGCCCGTGTACGAACCGTTGGTCCATCATTTTCGGCAAACTGCGCCTGCGGGATCGGTGACTTTGCCGCAGCATCATCAGTTTTTGGTTCTGCTAAACGCGTGGATCAATGACGCGTTCATTCGGTGGAAACCAGACGCGGCGCAGCGCATTGGCGGAACGGCGGCTATTGATCTGGCGGTGATGCAGGCAGCGTCGGACATCGCGGCGCATCCGCTGGCCGAAAATGTCGTGGAACAAACGTTGGATCGCGCGCCCTATAACCGCGATTATTTCCAGCGTGAGTTTCAAAAACGCACGGGTCGCACTCCGCGAAAATATCAAGAGTTCTGTAGGATGGAACGCGCGATGCATTTTCTGGAAAGCGGCCATTCTGTCGGCGAAACGGCGGCGCGGGTCGGGTATAGCGACCCCTATTATTTTTCGCGGATGTTCAAAAAAACCATGGGCCTTAGCCCGCGTGCGCATATCGAAAAAATCAGGCTCAGCCGTTCGGGCCAGTTGTTCCAATATGATGAGGGCGAGCAGGCAGAGCGGCTCGCCCAATCGACTTAGCGTGCCAGCCACCCGCCATCGACGTTCAGCACCGCGCCGTGAATGTAATTCGCGGCCTGCGACGACAGGAAAACAGCCGTTTCGCCAATGTCTGACGGCTGTCCCCAGCGGCCTGCGGGGATGCGTTCCAAAATGGCAGAGTTGCGATCGGGATCGTTTCGCAATGCCTCGGTATTGTTGGTTTCAATGTACCCTGGGGCGATGGCGTTTACGTTGATACCCTTGCCCGCCCATTCATTGGCCAGCAGTTTGGTCAGCCCCGCAACGCCATGTTTCGACGCGGTATAGGATGGCACCCGAATGCCGCCCTGAAACGACAAAAGCGAAGCAATATTAACGATTTTGCCCGTTGCGCCCCGTCCAATCGCCGCGCGGCCAAAGGCCTGACACGTGAAAAACAGCGCCTTTAGGTTCACATCCATCACGTCGTCCCAATCGGATTCCGTGAAATCTACGGCGTCGTTGCGGCGAATGATGCCAGCGTTGTTCACTAGGATATCGATGGGCCGTTCAAACACGTCGCGGGCGGCCATCGGATCGGCGAAATCCAAAACCGTTTCTTCGGCTGCGCCCATAGCCTCGACCGTTTCGGCGCAACTACGGCGCCCCGCCGCAATCACATGCGCGCCCGCGTTGGACAAAGACACCGCAATCGCCTGACCGATGCCCGTATTCGCCCCCGTCACTAGCGCGGTTTTTCCAGTCAACGAAAACGGCGTCATTTCAGATCCTTTGGTTGGATGAAATCCATGTCGGTGTAATCAACGTTGTCGCCCGCCATCGCCCAGATGAACGTATAGGCCCCAATGCCCGCGCCCGAATGGATCGACCACGACGGAGAAATCGCGCCCTGTTCGTTGCCGATAAACAGGTGGCGGGTTTCTTGCGGGTCGCCCATCAGGTGCAAAACGCGGCTTTCGGCGTCCATGCCGAAATACAAATATGCCTCCATCCGGCGGTCGTGGATGTGGGCGGGCATTGTGTTCCAAACGGACCCATCCAATAGCGACGTGTACCCTAGGATCAACTGACAGCTATCCATGACCAAGGGGTGGATGAACTGGCGAATGACGCGTTTGTTCGATGTCTCCGCCGCGCCCATTTCGACCTCTTTACACTCGGCCAATTTCACTAAGCGGTTCGGGCATTTGCGGTGGGCAGGCGCGGACGTGATGTAATAGCGGCCAGCGCCCGAAAACGTTACAGCGCCAGTTCCCATGCCTAGGTACAGCACCTCGCCATGGGCAATTTCATAGATCTGGCCATCTGCGGAAACGGTGCCTGTTTCGCCGATATTCACTATGCCCATTTCGCGGCGTTCTAGAAAAGTCGCGGTTTTAGTTTCGGCAACAACGTCCAGCGTCAGATCGCCCCCAGCAGGCACCGCGCCGCCCATGACAAAGCGGTCATAGTGGGTGTAAATCAGGCGAATTTGCCCGTCTTGAAACATGTCCTGCGCCAGAAAATTGGACCGAAGGGCGTCGGTATCCATGCCTTTGGCGTGGTCTGGGTGGATGGCGTGTCGGGTTTCTACGTGTAGCATGGATCCTCCGCTAATGTGGCTGCGGAATTGTATGAAATTCCACAAAGAGGACAGATCAGGTCGAGTCATCCGACTGATCATGTCAGATAACTTGAATTAGTTGTATGATAAATTATGCCATGTCAACAGCGCTTTGATGCGCGCTGTTGGGCCTGATTATTTACGCAAAAGGTTCCGATACCGTTCTTGGCTGCCTTTTAGGTGCATCCGCATGGCATCGCGGGCGGCGTTATCGTCGCGGCCCAAAATGGCGTTCACGATCTGATCGTGTTCGGCATTGATACGGTCGATGTAGGATTGCGGCACCTCTTGGGGGGCGGACTGATCCAGCGCCCGCCGAGGGATCGAATTCGGGCCAATCATCTGAATAAATTCAGGAAAACGCGGGTTATTGGTGGCCTCTGCAATCGCGAGGTGCAGGGCAAAGTCCGCCTCGGTCGATGGTCTGCGATCGGAATTTGCTTCGTTCACTGCGCGCAAGCACAGGATGATTTTTTCCTCTTGGGACGGGCTGCAACGTTGTGACGCCAAACCGGCGGCTTCAACTTCGACCGCGGTGCGCAGCTCCAACAATTCAATCACCGAAGACAGTCGCGTTGAATCAATGTTGGTGAATGGCGCGGGGATTTCGGCCTGCGGCTCTAACACATAAACGCCAGACCCTTGGCGCGGTTCGACCAACCCGTCGGCGCGCAATGCTGCGATGGCTTCGCGTACCACGGTGCGGCTAACCAGATGTTCGCGCGTCAATTCCGCCTCGCTAGGCAGCCGCGTTCCAATCGCGAATTTCCCAGATTTGATCTGTTCGCGAAGGTTATCCCGCAATGTCGCAACGAGCGTTTTTCGAGCCGTGGTCGTGATGGCGCTTCTCCTTATTTCTGATATTGTTTTACCTATCAGATAAATAAGGTCAATCTGTCTGATTGGTCGCGCCAGAAACTTTGCGCCCCTATTTCATCAAATGTTTGACCTCTGGCGCGGCGATGAACCTCCATTTTCGCAGGGGTCCTGCCATGACGTTTAGGTAGTACATTTCGAACCCGTAGGGGGGGGCGCCGCAGGGGTGGTGGCCTCGGGGGACGCAGACGACGTCTCCGTCGTGGACGGTCATGGTTTCATTCAGGGTCAGATCGTCGGTGTAGACGCGTTGGATGCCCCAGCCTCCGGCGGCGTTAATACGGTGGTAATAGGTTTCTTCTAGGTAGGTGATGTTAGGGTAATCGTCTTCGTCGTGGCGGTGGCTGGGGTAGGAGGACCAGTGGCCGGCGGGGGTGAACACCTCGGTCACGAGTAGGCTATCGCAGTAGTCTTCGTTCTCCATCGCGATGTTGTTGATGTAGCGCGTGTTCACGCCGTCGCCGCGCTGGGTCAGGGTGATGCCATCGGGGCCGATCTTGCGAGCCTTGTGTCCGGATTTACCGGGGGCTTTACACACCGCGATCGTCGCATTGGTCGTGGTTTCCAGCGACCAGTCGCTGTCGTTCGGGACGTATAAACAATGCGGAGGAGATTTTTCAAAGACGTTCATCCGGTCGCCCAATTCGCCCCAGTCTCTGCGGTGTCGCGGGCGTTCACCGAAGGCGCCTATTTGGATGCTGAAAAGAAAAGGCGCATCCTGACGGCGGCGGATCAGTTGGGGTATCGTCCCAACGCGCTGGCCGCCAGTTTGCAGGGGGCAGGGTCCAACCTTGTCGCTATCTTTGTCGGTGAAATGCCCAACCATTACGACAAAGAGGTCGCCGCCGCGTTGGTTAATGGCCTGAATGCTGCGGGCAAATGGCCCATTGTAATCGGCGGGGCAGGGGACACGGCAAAATCTGCCATTCAGAACGTTCTGCGCTATCCGCTCGAGGCCATGATTTTACGATCAGGCAGCTTAGACGCCGATGTCGTGTCGTCCTGTTTAAAACTCGGCATTCCCGTCATTTCATCTGGTCGCATCGTCGAAGGCCCGGCCGTAGATAACATCTGTGTAAGAAATCGCGAAGCAATGGCGATGATGACAGAGCATCTGATCAATCAAGGCCGTCGAAAATTTGCTTATCTATCGGGTCCAGATACCTTTTGGTCTACGCATGAACGCTATCTTGGGTTTGAAGAGACAGTTAAAGAGCATCGCTTGGAACCTTGCTCAAAGCTTTATGGAGATTACTCCGTTATGGGTAGGTTCAACGCTATTCAGTTGCATCCTGATTTAGCCAACATGGATGCCTTGGTGTGCGCTAATGATGCGATGGCGCTTGGCGCGCTTATGTATCTCAAGAGCAAATCTATTTCAGTGCCAGGCGAAATCGCCGTGACAGGCTTCGATGACATTTCTATGGCTGAGTGGCCAAACGTAGAGCTAACCACCCTGCGCAATCCGATAGAGGCGTTGGTCAAAGGGACAATTGATCTCCTCATGGCCCGCGCAGCCGATCCTTAGCGTGATGGCGTAACCAGATGGTTGGATGCTTCATTGATCCTGCGCGCAACGCACTAAATGGTCGAAGCCCTAGTGATCCTTAAGGCACTCGATGTTGATGCGGATACTTTTGTGAAGCACATTCAAGAAAGTTTGCTGAGGTGCCCCTAATTTCCTAGACACCTGCCTTTTTCAGTTTGAGCTGTCTGTTTTCAAAGTCAACGGGCGACTGCATGCCGTTGTTCGTGTGTTTGCGGCTCGGGTTGTAGAACATCTCGATGTATTCGAAGATATCCTACCTTGCGACGTTGCGTGTTGGATGGGTGCGTCGCTTTATCCGCTCCTGCTTCAAGAGCTGAAAGAAACTCTCTGCTACGGCATTATCGTGACAGTTCCCCCTTCGACTCATGCTTGCTTCAAGGTTGTGCTGGTTTAGAAACGCTTGCCACTCGCGGCTGGTAAATTGCGATCCCTGATCAGAATGGATCATTACCTTGGCCTTGGGCTTTCGACGCCAAACGGCCGTCAAAAGCGCCTACAACGCCAGTTCGGACGTCATTCGAGGTTGCGCCGACCATCCAACCACGCGCCGCGAAAACAGATCAATCACGACCGATAAATACAGCCACCCCTCATGGGTCTTGATGTAGGTGATATCGGTGACCCAGACTCGGTCAGGCATGTCGACACTGAATTGCCGATCCAAAGCATTTGTGGCGACCACAGATGGCGTGGCTCCGTATCGACCAGGGCGCCGCCGGTATCCAATCTGCGCTGAAATGCCAGCCAAACTGGCCAGCCGGGCGACCCGGTTCTCGGAAACCTGTTCCCCTTGATCTCGCAGATCATCGGTCAGTTTGCGATAGCCATAAACCTTGCCGCTGTCGGTCCACGCCTGACGGAACAGTTCTGTTTGCCGCGCATCATTCAATGCACGTTTACTTAGCGGATTTTTGAGCCAGGCATAAAATCCACTGACATGGACCATCAGCACTCGACACATCGAGCGGACCGAAAACTCGGACCGGTGAGCCCGAATGGAACCATACTTCACCGGGACTCTCGCGCGAAGTATGCTGCGGCCTTTTTTAGAATATCACGCTCCTCGGCGACACGGGCCAGCTCCTTCTTGATCCGGCGCAGTTCCAGAGCCAGATCAGCTTCCGCCTCTCGTGCCATAGCCGGCTGAGAAAACCGTGCCTTCCAAGTGTAGAGAGACTTGGTGCTCACACCTAAACGCTCAGCGACCTCACTGACCGAATAACCACGCTCAACGACCTGAGCCACGGCATCCCTTCTGAACTCGTCTGTAAACCTATTTTGCGATGACATTCACGCTTCTCCTTGGTTCCAAATTTACCAAGCAAAGCTTCTACAAATCTAGGAGCACCTCAATGACCGCAGAGGCTGTTCTGCAAAAGAGTCGCGATTTAGTGGTTCAGGCGCTCTTGGTTGATCCGATTGTAACGGTCGCAAAACCAATTCCCTCGGCTGGATTATTTAAAGTGAGTTAATTGTTTTCACCAATACATGTTGGCACGAAATTGGAATGGGTGCGGTCTAACTGCTACCTGTAGAGCAGTCTCAGATCAAAGACATGGTGCCATCGAAAAAATGACGAAACCCAATGCAGTTAGAATTTGCTATGATCCAGATAGGTTTCTCTGGATTATACAAGCTCGTGACTTGAACGGAGACCATGTAGATCTGAATGCTGAAAGTGATTTTATGTGCTTTGCTTACAGGGCAGATGCCATAGAGTTTGCTGAGAGCTTAGGTGCCGAAAGGATTGATGTTTGTAATAAGTCAGGAGCAGTAAGGTACGCGATACATGGAGTTCCAGACTAAAAACAAACTGCATGCTGGAAGAGACACGTCAAAAGTAGCGCATGTATGTTGGTATGAGCATTCAAAATGATTTGCTAAGTAAATAGCCCCGAGGTTTGCATGCGCCTTTTACCCTCATTTTTGAGAATAGAAGGTCAAGATTGATAAAGGCGTGTTCAGCGATGAGGTTACGCATGACGCGGTCGCACCGAGCACCTAGCGGGGCGCCTTGGTTGGGCTGTTTGCGCAACAGTTCTGTGTAAGCGCACAGTCTTTCGATACGTCGAAACGAAAGTTCGCGAACGCGTAGTCTGGTCGGATGAAAAAGGTCGCTCGGATTCGGCGCCTCAAGAGGTCGCTGACTTGGCTGACCTCTACTGGGTAACTATTTGCCAATCGCCGTGCCAGGCCATGTGTCGAACACCTTGCCGTGGCGTTCCGCTTGCCGAACTGGGCATCGGCGGATTGAGTAGTGGTAGGGAGGATAAGTGATGATCGAAACTCTACGTGTACTTGCTGCGATGGGAACACTGCAAAGGCTTGCACCTCTATGGTTAGCTGGCCTGATCGTACTGGTGTTCGCATTTACACCATGGATGCTCTTGGCGCTCGCCTATGGCGTAATTTTGCAGTTCTTTGTCGAATATATGATGCATCGTTTCCTGCTGCATCGTGAGCCTCCGGAAGATCAGAAGACTTTCAACGCGCTGTATCGGTCACATATTGGCCACCACGAATTTCCGACGGACCCCGAGTTCTTCACAGGTGATGACCATTGGTATCCCGTGCGCTTTGGTTTGGCTTCGGTCGCCATTCATTCCTTGGTGCTTTGGCCGTTCGTTGGGCTGCTGCCTGCGACGGCGTGGTCTACGGTTGCTCTATTCGTTGGGTCGGTTTCGGCTTATACCTTTTACGAATACTGCCACACTCTTGCTCATCTAAAGATTGGCAAGGGCTGGTTTGGCCGACGTGTCACGCAGACGCACTTGATGCACCACTATCAAGATCACGAAGCCACCTATCACGTGAGCTTTGGCATGGGATGGATTGATCGATTGATGGGCACCCAGCACGACCCCGAAATTGCGCGTTCGCGGTACAACCGCGAAACGATCCTGAGCATTGGCATGGACCCAGAAGATTTGCGCCTTGTGACAGCAAGGAAAGCGTTTGGTCGGCCTGCACGACCGGGCGGTCGGTCGGCATAACCCTTTCTCGCGTTGCGAGGACGTTTAGTTGACAAAGGAGACAGCAGCGGACTGGGTTAGTTCGCTGTTTTGCTATGGGCCCGGTTGGCAACGGCTGCGATCCAATCTGCCACTAGTTGCGGCGAAGAGAAGGGGATCATGTGACCGCCTTCGATTTCGGCATAAGTCGCATTTGCCAACTGGCTCTTGAGCCAAATACCGTTCCAGTTCTTATCGACCACTTGGTCATCTGACCCGAATAAGACACCCACTGGCATCTCAAGCTGCCCATATCGTGTCGGCAAATCGGCAAGCGCATCGCGAAGGCTTTTTATATCGTTGCTCCCCGCGATGTAGTTTTCAGGGCGGAGCGAGAGGAGGCCGCCTCCGGCCGTTGCAAAGTCCGCCGGCAATGGTTCAGGAGCAAACAGCGCTGCTGCAGAACGTTCGAAAATCGCTAGCCCGAAAGGCGTGCCAAAGGTGAGCGAAATCGCGCGCCGAAGTGGGGCAGGTTCGATTGCAAGCGGGCCGAATGTCGAATTCGCCTCGGATCGGGGGCGAGTAGCAGGCGCTATCAACGCGAGTGATCCAACGGAATTCGGGTGGTCAAGCGCGAGGGAAATTGCCACCGCACCCCCGAGGGAATGCCCGACGACTGTAGGTTTTTCGAGTTCCATTTGTTCGATAAGAGACGCGATCAAGTCGGCTTGTGAGGCGATACCGTTTGCGCCTGCGGGCAGTGGGTCGGAATAGCCCGAACCTGGTCTGTCGACGAGTATGACGCGGTGATCCTTCGACAACGCATCAATCAGTTCGGGTGCAAAGTTTCGCATTTGTCCCATCAATCCGTGGATGAGGACAATAATGGGGCCCTCTCCACGGTCGAGGACATGCAGGCGGGTGCCTCCAACGTCGATGCGCGTTCCGTCTTGGGGAACACGCGCTTCGATCCAGATACGGGCCGCTTGGGTTGTTGCGGCGCTTAATATCAAAAGGAAAACAACGCCCAAACCTAGAAACTTGAGGGTCTTCACCGGTGACTGCCTTTGGTGTCTTGCGAAGTTTGTATGCGACCCTGAAAATTATCCATGCTGCTCGCAACGCCAAAGATGCGGTTTAGGACAAAGTCCAATGCTCGCGTGGGTAGAAGACCACGCAAGAGAGGCAAAAAACGCACGATCGTGGGCATGTGGAGGAACACTGCATCCTTTTCCACTGCGCGTAGAATACGACTCGCGACGTTCTTTGGTTGTAGGATTGGGATGATACGAGAGCGAACACCGTCGAACATTCCGGTGTGGATATAATAGGGCAGAACCGTTGTCACGCGTACGCCCGTTTCTGTCCGCTCTAATTCTTGGCGCAAGGAATCGGACCAGCCGGTTACGGCCCACTTACTCGCGGCATAGACACTCATATTTGGATTTGACACCAGCGCCGCCGCTGAAGCGATATTAACAACATGCCCACGTCCACGGGCAGTCATTTCAGGTAGCAGAGCGCGCGTCAGGTGCATCAGCGCCCCTGTGTTGATTGTCAGCGTTCGGTCAATATCAGCGTGTGTGTGTTCGAGGAAAGGTTTGCCAACCACGATGCCCGCATTGTTGATCAGCAGGTCTATCGCGACCCCGTCCGCTTTTAGCCGCGATAGAGCGGAAATGACAGCCTCTGTGTCGGCAACATCGATACGGTCAAAGTCGACTCGCCCAAATGGGGCGAGTGATGTTCTAGCGGTTTCAATATTTTCTGGATTGGCATCCCAAACGATCAGACGTTTTGCGCCACGTTCCAATAGCATCTGCCCCATCAATAGGCCGATGCCAGAAGCCCCGCCCGTAATCAACGCTGTGCAGTCTTTAATCTGCGTCATGGTGTCTCCTCCCTGAATGTCGCGTTATCGAAGCATGAATTTGAGTAGCTGGTTTGCGATCTTGCCAAAGGGCGCCATGGCCATATCGGCAAGGTTCCATCGGCCTTGAGAATATATGCCTTTGGCATGGCTAAACCTGCGAAAGCCTTCGATTCCGTGGTATGCGCCGATCCCGCTTTCCCCGACACCGCCAAAGGGTAAATCATCCTGTGCAACATGGAGGATCGTGCTGTTTATACCGACATTTCCTGATGTTGTTTCGGCTAGGACGCGATCTCGGGCCTTGCCTGCAGGGCCAAACCAATACAGCGCAAGAGGCCTTGGCCGAGCGTTGATGAAGGCAATGGCCTCATCTATAGTTTGGTACGTTATGACAGGCAGGATCGGGCCAAAGATTTCCTCTTGCATCACGTCCATATCAACGCTCGGGTTCAAGATCAGTGTAGGCGCGATGGTTCGTTTACGCTGAGCCGCGTCTGCGGGGGCATGACCAACGGTTACGACACGGGCCCCCTTTGTCTTTGCATCCTCGACCAAACCATTGAGGCGGTTGAAGTGCGCATCGCTTATGATGGTGCTGTAGTCGTCGCTGTTTGGTCCAGCGGGATAAATCCGTGATGTGGCGGTCTCAAACGCAGTTGCAAAATCCTCAACATCGTCTTGATGAACCAGCACATAATCTGGCGCGACACAGGTTTGGCCTGCATTAGCTAACTTGCCGTAGGCGATGCGCCGCGCGGTTATTGCGTCGACTGCACCGCGGCTGATGACTGCTGGTGATTTGCCCCCAAGCTCGAGCGTTACGGGAGTCAGATTGGCACTCGCGGCACGCATCACCGTGCGGCCGACCTTGGTGCTGCCGGTGAACATCAGATGATCAAACGGCAGCGCGCTAAACGCTTTTGCCACTTCCGCATCACCGTTCACGACGGCGACCTGTTCGGGTTCGAATGCGCGAGCAAGGAGCTGTTCTATTAATGCACTTGTTTTTGGTGTGAGTTCTGATGGTTTCAACATCACTCTGTTGCCAGCAGCCAATGCGGTGGCAAGAGGCATCAACGCAAGATTAACCGGATAATTCCATGGCGAGATGACACCTACAACGCCAAGTGGCTGATAAACGACGTTGGCGTGCGCCATTCGCAATAGGGCCGATACCTGCCGCCGTTCCGGTGACATAAATCGGTGCAGGTTCTTAGACAGGTAATCGATGCCATTGATGGTCGGCACGAGCTCCATGAGCGCGGTTTCATGGTGCGAACGGTGACCAAAATCTTCGGCGACAGCCTTTTCGATTGAACGTCGGTTTTCAACAAGAAGGGCACGCAGACGTGCAAGGTCAGCACGCCGAGATGCTAAGTTTGGCACACCATCGCGTAAATACGCCGTTCGCTGCAGGTCGAGCATTTTGGCAACATCAGCCTCTGGGTTGATGTCGTTGCCGACTTCGCATGTGTCCTTCATTTCCGCTCCCTCCATGTAGACAGTGTCAACTTGTGCGTAGCTAGGGCTTCATGTAGACGATGTCAACATGAACGCTGATGGCGATTGGGATAGACATGACCGCACAGGAAAAGAAACGATATCATCACGGTGATCTTCGGCGGGTGATCCTGGATACCGCAATGACCATGTTGGCAGAGCCAGCCGGGGTGAATTTTACCCTCCGTGCGGTCGCGCGGCGCGCCGGCGTGAGCCATTCGGCCCCTTATAAACATTTTGAGGATAAGGCTGCGCTCCTTACAGAAATGGCACTTGTTGGGTTTGATCAATTGACGGCGGCGCTCGACAATAGTGTGCAAGTTGCGCCCGAAGGTTTTAGATCAAAGTTCTTTGCAGCGGCGGCGGCTTATATCGACTTTGCGCGGCAAAATCCGTCACTTTACCGTCTCATGTTTGGCGGGGAATTCGGCACAATTTCGGCCCACCTTGATCCTCGGGCGCTGAAAACATTCGACTTTGCAGTCAAATTAATCGAACAGGGCCAACAAGAGGGTCAAGTACGAGAGCGACCTTTAAAGGGTCAAGCCACAGCTTGTTGGGCACAAATTCATGGTTTGACGATGCTCGAATTAAACAGTTTGCTCCAACCAGAGAAGGTCGGCGAGAACGTTATTGAACAGGCAATAGTCGCGCTCCATGAAGGTCTGAATATTTAAACTAGGCTTTTCGCGGTGTCGTTAATAAACGCCCCTAAAATAAACCAATTTTACATCAAGCGTGGCGGCAATATTTTGACCAAAATTTTACATAATCTACATTATAAAATAAATCTGAATGGCTAAGGGTGCGGTGACACAGATGTGATGTTGCCGTAGCGTCGTTGGTCAGTTTGACATCGTGACTTCTAAACTGACAGGTTTAGTTTCCAGCGAAATAAATTTCGTCATAGGACTAAACAATGGCCACTACTGGAAAACAACTTTTTACCACTTTGGAAGCGAACGGCACTTTGACTGTTGAATTGGAGGATGTGCAGTTTGCGGATCCTGTCGGTAATCAGGTGCTGGTTCGGATGGAGGCAGCGCCGATTAATCCGTCTGACCTTGCGATCCTTGTTGGTGGCGCGGATATGGAATCTGCGGTTTACACACCGGGCAAGTTCGTTGCGCAAATGCCTGCGCCCGTGAATGCGGCAATGAAATCGCGTCATGGTCTAAAATTGCCCGCGGGTAACGAAGGTGCGGGCACTGTTATTGCGGCGGGTGAAAGTGATGCTGCGCAGGCGTTAGTTGGAACGCGAGTGTCTTGTGTGCCAGGCAATGCGTATAGCCAATACTGTCTGGTTGATGCACAGATGTGTTTGCCGCTGGGTGACTATACTGCTGAGCAAGGTGCCAGCGCCTTTGTGAATCCGATGACGGCCCTAGGCTTTGTCGAGAATGCAAAGGCCGACGGTCAAAGCGCGATATTGCATACGGTTGGCGCCTCGAACCTAGGTCAAATGCTGACCCGCATTTGCAAAGAGGATGATATCGGGCTGGTGAATATCGTCCGCAATGATGAACACGTTGATCTGCTCAAGGGGCTGGGCGCGACACATGTGGTCAACTCTGCTGGTGATAATTTCATGGGGCAATTGACCGAAGCGATCCGCGAAACTGGCGCCTTTTATGGGTTTGATCCCATTGGCGGCGGGCAATCCGTTGATACAGCTTTCAAAGCTATGGAGCGCGTCGCAATCGAACAAATGACCGAGTTTTCGCGCTATGGATCGAACCAGCAAAAACGCATGTTCATTTATGGACGACTTGATACTGGCGCGACGATTTTGACGCCCAGCTATGGGTTCGGTTGGACCCTGTCCGGCTGGCTGTTGTTCCCATTCCTTCAGTCAGTGGGTCAGGAAACGGTCATGCGGATGCGTCAACGCGTACGCGATGGCCTAACAACCACTTTTGCGAGCCATTACAAAGAACGTGTTAACCTTGAGGAAATGCTCAGTAAGGATGCGGTGATGGATTACAAAACCATGCGCACCGGTGAAAAATACCTCGTTACGCCATGGGATTGAGCATAGTTCAGGGAACCGCCCTACCCTGATTTCATTGAGCTTTTAGAACGTGAACACCCGCCGTCTTGGTGTGGTGTTCACTATTTTCTTGCCAACTGGGATACTAGTCGACAATTATCAGCTCTGGAGAGGAACATCAGGGAGGATGTTGAGTTGAAGTTGTATCCACTTTTGGGGGCTGTGCTGGGTTGTACCATCGCGTCCCCGTCATTTGCGCAAAGCTGCGACAACGTTAGAAATCTGACGATCGTGTCCGCGACTGACGAAGGTTTCTACGAAGAAACCCATGGTCCAGAGAACACTATAGATGGTGATTTCGATCCGGATTCCCGCTGGTCAAGTGAATCACAGGGGGCGCCAAGATCGATCGTATTGGACCTAGGCGCGCAGCAGACTGTATCCGCATTGGACGTGGCTTGGTACAAAGGGGACAGCCGCAAAAGCACGTTTTCTATCGAAATGTCCGAAGATGGACAAAGCTATACTGCTGTACGCCCTTTTGGGGAAACAAGCGGTCAGACCTTGGAATTTGAACGTTACGATCTGTCCCCGATGGTCGCGCAATATGTGCGCATATTGGGCGACGGAAATGAATCCAACGCGTGGAATTCGATTGTTGAAATCAATGTGGTTGGCTGTGGAGAATCCGTTGAAGCACCCATTACACCAGTTCTGACACCGCGCCGCAGTGCAGGCGGTATGTTCGGCCTAGACCCTACTGTTGCGCCTGCAATGAATTTTGATCTGACAGGTTGGTATGTCACCACACCCGCAGATGATAACGCCGATGGAAAATCGGACAGTGTCTATGAAAACGAACTGGCCGCTGGTTGGACGGATCCGCGCTATTTCTTTACGGACCCTGCGACGGGCGGAATGGTTTTTATTTCAACGACAAACGGCGCGAAAACATCGGCGAACACAAACTATTCCCGAACGGAACTGCGCGGTATGCTGCGCGCTGGCGACGAAACGATCGCAACCCGTGTCGATGGGGGCTATCCAAATCAAAACAACTGGGTTTTCTCTTCTGCTCCGATCGAAGCGCAGGCTGCAGCGGGCGGTGTTGATGGCGTGATGAGAGCGACTTTGTCCGTTAATCAAGTTACCCGTCAGGGCATCGATAGCCAAATTGGACGGGTGATTATCGGCCAGATCCACGCAAAAGACGATGAACCCATTCGGTTGTACTATCGCAAGCTGCCTCAGAATAAATTTGGTTCGATTTACTTTGCGCATGAACCTGCAACTGGGCCAGAACAGTGGGTGGAAATCATCGGGTCGCGTGCAAATTGGGCCCCAAATCCAGATGACGGAATCGCGCTGGATGAAGTGTTCTCTTATGAAATCAAAGTTGACGGCTTAGCCGAAGGCGATGCCATTATTCCGATGCTATACGTGAAAATCATCCGCGATGACGGGTCGGTTGTTGAATCCGAGCCGTTCGATATGCGCAACAGTGGGTTTAGCGTCGCTGATGAGTTCATGTTCTTTAAGGCCGGTGCCTATTCGCAAAACAACTCGAGCCCCGATCCGGCACGTGATTTTGATCGGGTGACGTTCTTTGCGCTGGACTACGAACACGACGAACCACCTGCACATGAAGGTGGGGCTGAACCGATCAATAGCGCACCAGTTGACGTGCCGATGGCGACGGCTGGGGTCATTTTTGACGATAGCTTTACGGATGGCGGCCGCGACGATGGTGCCGATGCAACTGATGTGAATTGGTGGACAACGACGACCAGCGCTGCAATCGAAGTTGGGCAAGACAGTCTGGGTTTGGTGTCTGGTACGTCGGGGCGCGGCATTCGAACGGTGTTTGAACCTCAAAGACTGGCCGTTGGGCAAACACTTCAATCCCGTTTTGATTTTGTGACACCAGAAACAATAGGCACCGACCGCGACTCTGCGTTTCGTATTGGATTGTTTGATACCTTGGGGCGCGAGCAACTGCGCGCGGATTTGTCGGCGTCGTCCAGCCGACCCCAACCATTATACGATGGTTTGCCTGGCTACATGATCGCGTTCGATGTTGGCATGACCGATGCGACGCAATCAGCAATTTCTGTGCTGCGACACAACGTGGATACCCAAGGTCGGCTTTTGGGTACGACCAAAGGCTATAGTAAAATTGGACGCGGTGGTGATCCATACGAGTTCCGTCCCAATACCGCCTACACAGGGGTCATTTCGGTGACGCGCGATGATGATGGCCTGACGGTCGCTGGTGAACTGTACCAAGATGGCGTTTTGGTATCGACCTTTGCGGTCGCTGACCCTGATACCGGTTTGGAAAATATCGGAATGCTGGCGTTCCATGTGAATTCCAAAACCTTTGGTTCGTCCAAGGATCCCAATACTGCGGACAACGGGATTGATTTTACAAATGTCCGCATCGACGTGATCGAAAATTAACAAAACCTGCCCGCGCATGTTGGTGTGAGGGCAGGTTTTTTGGTTTTTTCAATTTAGGAACTGAAGATGAAACAAACGTGGCGTTGGTTCGGTCCGAACGATCCCGTTTCGATCGACGATATGGTGCAAGCGGGCGTTCAGGGCGTTGTGACCGCCCTGCACCATTTGCCACCCGGAGCGACGTGGCCGATTGATGAAATTCGCAAACGACAACAGCAGATCGCAGTGATGCAAAATGGCGATCCGTCTGGATTGTCTTGGGATGTAGTCGAAAGCCTGCCTGTATCCGAAGATATCAAAAGACAGTCAGGCAATTTTCGCGCCCATATTCGTGCGTATTGTGAAAGCCTTCAGAACTTGAAAACCGCAGGGATCGAAACGGTCTGTTATAATTTCATGCCGGTTTTGGATTGGACCCGTACGGATCTGAATTACCGCCTAAAAACCGGTGCGACCTGCATGCGGTTTGATTTGATCGATTTCGCTGCGTTCGATCTGTTTATCTTGCAGCGCGACGCGGCGACCGACGATTTCGATGATACGGTCTATCATCAGGCCGGCGAACGGTTTCAATCAATGTCCGACGTGCAACGCAAACAGCTCTCCTCTAGCATTGTGACTGGCCTGCCTGGGGCGGCAGAAAACCTGACGTTGGATGATGTTCGTGAACGGCTAGCGACCTACGACGGGATTTCTGCGGATAAACTCCGTTCGCACTTGATCGATTTCCTGTCCGAGGTCGCGCCATTCGCCAAAAAGGTCGGCGTGCGTTTGTGCTGTCATCCTGATGATCCACCGTTTCCGCTGCTGGGATTGCCTCGTGTCATGTCGACCGAGGCAGACTATGCACATATTATGAATGCGGTTGATCTGCGGTCCAATGGAATAACGTTATGTTCTGGGTCGTTGGGCGCGCGTTCAGACAATGATGTGATTGGAATGATGGACCGATGGGGCGATCGGGTTCATTTCCTACATCTGCGAAATGTCCAATTGGAAACGACGGACATCGTCGGCAGTTTTCATGAGGCAGAACATTTGACCGGCGGCACTGATATGGTCGGATTAATGGCGGCCGTCGCAAGGCAGGAAAGTCAACGTATCGCTGCTGGCCGTTGTGATTGGTCAATTCCGTATCGGCCTGATCATGGGCAGAACATTTTGGATGATCATGGTCGCCCTACTCAGCCGGGTTATCCCGCAATCGGTCGACTAAAAGGGTTGGCAGAGTTGCGCGGGATACAGGCCGCGCTGACACATTCGCAATTTGGGAAAATGGGG
This sequence comes from Marivivens niveibacter, assembly GCF_002150005.2. Classification (GTDB taxonomy): domain Bacteria; phylum Pseudomonadota; class Alphaproteobacteria; order Rhodobacterales; family Rhodobacteraceae; genus Marivivens; species Marivivens niveibacter. The sequence continues at coordinate 52,074 of NZ_MSPP01000005.1, read as the reverse complement.
TGATCATTCGATCACCCCACCTTGTTCCGATGCGGCTAGACAATTCGCATCGAAACAATTCAGCGTTTGGATACGGGTGTCCAATTGAACTTTTGCATCACTTCATCGACGGGTGTTTGGGCCACATGATTGGTGTAGTTGCTCATGACCTTTTGAGCGAGGCCCAGAATAATATCCAACACATGGCGTTGTTCGTAACCCGCAGCAAAAAACGCATCAAACGCGGCTTCGGTCGGGTTTCCGCGGGTGTCCAGCATTGCCAACGTAAAGGTGCGCAGCGCTTCTAGTTTTTCAGTCGGCAAAGGTGTTTCATCACGCAGTGCGTTGGAAATTTCATCGCTAACGCCCATCATCTTTGCGATTCCGGTATGGGCAGGCACGCAGTAGTGGCATTCGTGATAAACGTTAATTGTCTGCCAAACGACGGTCTTTTCGTCTGCATCGAATGCGGTTTTTTCCGCAAACAGACCATGCAGCACTTGATAGCCTTCTAGTAGGGCTGGCGATCCGGCCATCACGGCGTGCAGACCAGGTAGTCGGCCAAAGGCTTTTTCTGATTTCTCAATCAAAGGTAGCGCGTCGGCTGGTGCGGTCGTTGCGTCAAAGCGTTCGAATTTTGTCATCTGTATGGTCCTTTGAAAACAGTGTTCGGACTTCATATGACAATTATTGAGTGATCACTCAAATAATAAAAAAGTGATCGCTCAAAAATGCATTGAGCTTTGCATTAGAGTGGAGGATGCCGATATATGTCCTATGGCTCGGACGGTAGAATATGATCGTGATGCTGCGTTGGATGCGGCGATGACCTTGTTTTGGGTCAAAGGGTATCACGCGACATCGTTAAAGGATTTAGAGAACGCGCTGCAGATGCGCCCGGGCTCCATCTATGCGGCCTTTCGCAGCAAAGAGGCGTTGTTCAACGAGGCGCTAGATCAATACGCGACACGTATGGCTGCAGATTTGCGGAAACGGATCGATACTGCGGCATCGCCTCTTGGTGCTTTGGCGGACTATATTAATGAACTGTCCGATTTGGCGCCCTGTGATCGGCCTTCGACGGCCTGCATGCTGGTCAAATCGGTATTAGAGCTGCCCGCCAACACCGAAATCCGTAATGTGGTCGTCGCACATCTGGGCGAAATTGAACAACAACTGGTTTACGCACTGGGGCGCGCAGTCGAAAAATCAGAACTGCCAGCGAACACCGATACCGCGCGGATCGCCCGCCGTTTGCAGACATATATTTTTGGTTTAAAAATTCAGGCTCAGCGTATGACAAACGCAGATCATATGCGCGAACTTTGCAGTGATCTAGCCGCGGATATTCGGGCGCTAGCGGCCTAAAGTAGTCGGCCCGAACGCCAGTCACTATATAGAAACCGTCTGTGAAACAGCGGAAATTTCATCACCTCTTCGATCAGTTGGATCGACAGTACCCACACGGCGTTTAAATCCCAAACTAGTATAAACAGCGCCGTCGCGGGCACGCGAAATAACCATTGCGACCAGACAAAGATGTGCATGACCGCGATCGTATCGCCCGCTGCGCGCAGCGTGTTGCCGCACATCGCGTTTGAACCTTTGGGAAACGGTAGCAGGACTAGAATTGGTAGAAAGGCGATCAGCAGACGGAGCGTTTCTTCGGTCAGACTGGGGTAAAAAACGTCTACCAACAGACACATACCCCCAAACGTAAGCGCCACAAAGATTGCACACCCCGCAGCGCCAAACCATGCCTGTTTCAAGAAACGGTTCAGGTCATCGGCATCTGCGCCCTGCCCCAACATATGCGCGACAATTATGCCAGAAGCTTGGGCCCATTGCATCCCGATGGTGCCCGCGACCATGATCCAAGGTGAAATGATGGCAAGAGCGGCGAAATCATTCAGGGCCATTTTTGCATATATCAGCGTGCAAATATGAGTGGCAAAGGCGGCGCTGACAAAGGTTACGACAATCGGCAAAGCAAATTTCATGTGTCGCGATAATGCGTTGGCGACGCTACCGTGATGCCAAACATCTGGCAGAGAAGTCTGAGATCTATAGGCGCAGATTGCTAAAAATATGGCTTGGGCGCTGACCGCGATTGCACTGCCGATTGCCGCGCCCTTGATCCCGAATTCAGGTACAAACCCGACCCCGTGAATGAAAATCAGGCTTGCGATGATGTTCACGGGCACAGACAATAAATAGCTGAACATTGGCAATCGAGTGTTGCCCAGCCCGTTGAAATAACTGGACAGCGCTTGCCCTAATGCTTCGCCTAGGATCACGATGACGAAGATCGATAGGTAGTCGTTCGCCATGGCGTTCAAATCTGGGACTTGCGCCATGATATGTATAACGTCGTCGCCAAATATCAGAATGGTGAGGAGGCCGGATAGGCCGACGCAGATATTGATGCCAATCCCAATCCAGAATGTGCTTCTGATGAAATTCTGATCGGCCGTTCCTTTCGCCTGCGCAACGCGAATTTGTAGTGCATTCGCGATCGCAAGGATGATGCCCAGAACAAACCCTGCCACGGCGGTGGCTAGGGCCATCGCGGCCAATGCAGCTTCGCCCAAAGGCGCGACAAGCAAAGTATCAATGACAACAGTGCCATGTAGCATGATGGCTTTGACCGTCATGGGCCATGCCAAGTTTAAAACATCTTTGTTTTTCGGGGTCTGATTTGGACCGGCCATAGGGACACCATCACGGCAAAATCAGCCGTTCCTGCAGCCCATTGAGACTGCGAATTTAAGAAATACAAAAAGCTGAAATTGACGTTTATTCGTAAGGTTCGAAATAATTTGCGTTCTTTTTCTGGATGGCCTCGATGGTTTCATCCAAACGCGACAGGTGTTTCATGCCGAACTCTACCGCACGATCAGGATCGTTGGCTTTGATGGCCTCGGCTATGGAGGAATGATCGCTCAACAGTTCTGGCATTCTGTCTTCTTTCGACAAACCTAGAACGCATAGGCGATCAACTTTGGATTTTTCCGCTTGGATCACATCAAAGGCAAAATCAGCGTTTGCGATATCGCAGATCAATTTGTGGAAATCGTAATCCAACTGGCCAAATTTATCAAAATCACCGCCATCCATGCAGCGTGTCTGTTCGGCGATTGCAGCATCTAACTGGTCCGCGTGTGTAGCATTGCACAAAGCGGCCGCACGGCGAAGCACCTCTTTTTCAATGGCGGACCGGACAAAGCGCGATTTCGTAATTTCACGTACGGAAAACCGTTTGACCACAGTGGCACGTTGCGGACGAACGACGATCAAATCTTTAATCGCCAAACGGCTAAAGGCATCGCGCACAGGTTGACGCGAAACGCCGAAACTGGCGGCGACTTCAGCTTCGGACAGTTTGTCCCCTGGTAGCAGTCGCAGCGACAGAATTTCGTCGTTCAGATAATCAAAAATTTCGTCAACGCTGGTTCGTCGTTCACTCATCTGATGTTGCTGGGCCATTTGCGTCGTCCTCCTCGACATGCGCGCAAGTGGCATCGCGGCATGTTTTTAACTGATCCGGTGCAGGGCTAACCTTGGCCCATTCCGGATCAATCAATGGTTTATTTTCTGAATCTGACCCTGGGTCAAGAACTCCTCGGATATGCAATAGCATAATTTAAACTGGTATACCAGATATATTACTAGTATACCAGTTTGCGGGAGAAACGAATCAATCAAACATTTTGCAGCCGCTATCGCGCCTGCGCATTTGGGGAGGGGCCATGTCGGGCGTAAATCTCGAGGGCATTACGAAAGCTTATGGTGGTTTTCAGGTTGTCCACGGCATTGATCTAGAGGTTCAAGAAAAAGAATTTGTCGTTCTAGTCGGCCCATCGGGCTGCGGAAAATCGACAACCTTGCGGATGATCGCAGGACTAGAGGAAATCTCTGGTGGGTCGCTGAAAATCGACGACCGCGTCGTAAACCGCATTGCGCCAAAAGACCGCGATGTGGCGATGGTTTTCCAAAACTACGCGCTGTATCCGCATTTGAACGTCGAAGATAACATTGGTTTTGGTCTGCGCATTCGGAAAGAAAGCAAAGAAAAAATCGCATCTTCGGTCGAAGAAGTCGCAGGCATCTTGGGTCTGACCGATTATCTAAAGCGCCGTCCAGCGGATTTGTCGGGTGGCCAACGCCAACGTGTCGCAATGGGCCGCGCGATTGTGCGTCAGCCAAAGGTTTTCCTATTCGACGAACCGTTGTCGAACCTAGACGCTAAATTGCGCACGCAAATGCGCGCTGAAATCAAACGTTTGCACAAACGTTTGGGCGTAACCTCTATCTACGTGACCCACGATCAAGTCGAGGCGATGACGCTGGCGGACCGGATTGTTGTTATGCACGACGGCCGTATCGAACAGGTCGGCACCCCGATGGAGCTGTTCCAATATCCTGCAAATACATTCGTGGCCGAATTTTTGGGATCGCCCCCAATGAATATGGTCGAGGCGACAGTAGGTGCCTCTGACTCTGGTCCGATTGCTATTGTTGGGTCTGCGCAGGTTCCGCTGCGACGACTGCCTGAGCTGCAAAACTGTGTCGGTGAAAAAATTATCATTGGCATCCGTCCTGAATTTGCGGTTCCACAGCCAACAGGCACCAAAGGCGCAGTGCCGATCACTGTTGATTTGATCGAAACTTTGGGGTCGGAGGCGTTGTTACACGCCACGCTACAAGACAAGCCATTTGTCATTCGCACTGAGACGATGACGTCGTCCAACCGTTTGGAAAATGTCGGCGCGTTTACGGTCCCACCTGAAATGATCCGTGTGTTCGACGCAGAATCCGGCCGCGCGTTGTTAGGCCAGGGCAAAGCCCAATGAGCAGCGATTTCGACACCGCCGGATCGCCTGCAACAGAAACACTGGTTGTAAACGCGAAAGAGTCTGTGCGCGAACGTCGCGCCGCACAAATCCAGCGCGTTGGTGATCACCTGAAACGCGAATGGCAGCTGTATATCATGCTGCTGCCAATGGTCGTTTGGCTGATCGTGTTTCTGTACAAACCTATGTACGGCCTGCAGATAGCGTTCAAAGACTATTCGATTTTCAAAGGCGTCGCGAACAGCCCTTGGATCGGCTTTGAACATTTCCAGACGCTTTTCAGCAATGATCAATTCCTACGTGCGGTGAAAAACACGCTGATCATTAGTGCCTATGGGCTGTTGTTTGGATTTCCGGTGCCCATTTTGCTGGCGCTAATGTTCAACGAAGTCTTGAGCCAAAAGTTCAAAAAGACCACGCAGACGATCGTGTATCTGCCGCATTTCATCTCTTCGGTGATTATCGCAGGTATCGTCATAACCGCATTTTCGCCGTCGGCAGGTATCGTGAATACGATCCTTGGATGGTTCGGCGTGGATTCCGTGTATTTCCTAACGCGCCCCGAATGGTTCCGTCCGATCTTTATCGGAACAGGCATTTGGCAAGAGGCAGGTTTCCAATCAATCGTCTATCTGGCCGCGATCGCGGGCGTTTCGCCCACGCTGTATGAAAGCGCTGTCGTCGATGGTGCGTCTCGTTGGCAAATGATGTGGAAAATCACGCTGCCGTCGATCCTGCCGACCATCATCATCATGCTGATCATCCGCATCGGTAACATCCTAGAGGTGTCGTTCGAGATGATCATCCTGCTGTACCAGCCAGCGACCTATTCGACCGCAGATGTCGTGAACACCTTTATCTACCGCCAAGGTCTGCAAGGTGGCCAATACGATTTCGCAGCTGCCGCAGGTCTATTCAATGCTGTCGTTGCTTTCATTCTGGTTATGACCGCCAACGCAATTTCCAAACGCTTCTCGCGTACGTCGCTTTGGTAAGGGGGGCACATCATGGCAAACATGAATCTGTATTCGCGCGGTGACAAACTATTCGTCATCACCAACATGGTCCTGATCGGATTGTTCGCACTGTCGACGCTCTATCCGTTCATCTACATCACTTCGTTGTCGATGAGCGCAGGTTTCGAAGCCAGAGCAGGCAACGTCATCTTGACGCCGGTTGGCTTTACTCTGGAAGCCTATTCCAAAGTGCTAAGCGAGCCGCAGTTCTGGATCAGCTACAAAAACACGTTCATCTATACCATCTTTGGTACCCTGATGAGTCTGATCCTGATCATTCCAGGTGCCTATGCGTTGTCGCGTCCGCAACTGTATGGTCGCAGGTTTTGGAACCTGATGGTCGCTTTTACGATGTGGTTCCACGCAGGTTTGATCCCGTTCTTTTTGAACATGCGGGATCTGGGTCTGCTGGACAGCTATTTCGGCATCATCATCGGCTTTGCCGTAAGTGGTTTCAACATCATCCTGTTGCGCAACTTTTTCGAAGGTATTCCGCAAAGTTTCGAAGAAGCCGCGCGGATGGATGGCGCAAATGAATTTCAGGTTCTGTGGCGCGTCTATGTGCCTCTGTCGAAACCTGCGATCGCAACTGTCGCGTTGTTCTGTATCGTATCGCGTTGGAACGGGTTCTTTTGGGCCATGGTTCTGCTGCAAGACGAAGAAAAAATTCCGCTGCAGGTATACCTACGCAAGGTGATTGCTGAACTGTCAGATGACGAAGAATTCGCAACATCTCTACTGAACGCGTCCTATTCGGTCGAAACCGTCACCGCGTCGATCATCGTCTGTTCGATCATACCGATCGTCCTGATTTACCCATTCCTACAAAAATATTTCAGCAAGGGCATCCTGCTGGGAGGAGTGAAGGAATGAACCTCAACATTCGCAACAGGGAGGAAACTATGCGAATTTTGACTTTACCAATGGCCATGCTGGCGACGACAGCAATGACCGCGCCTGTCATGGCGCAAGATTTGCCAATCGTTGACGAACCACTGGAACTAACGGTTCACATGCACTGGCCGCGCGCGCAAGGCTATGGCCCAGGTGGTGACACATCCGTGCTGTACCCGGTCGAGGAATTCGCCCGCGAACGCACCAACATTCATCTGATTGACCAAACTTCGGGTCGCAACACCAAAGACAACAACGAAGCCATGAACCTGTTGCTGGCCAGTGGTGATTTGCCTGACATCGTTGGTGGCAACCGTATCAAACAACCGGTCAACCAATACGGTCCAGAGGGCGCGTTTGTGCCGCTGAATGATCTGGTTGCTGAACATGCACCAAACATTCAACGTTTCTGGGATGAACACCCTGGGCTTCAGGCTGCGATTTCCGCCTATGACGGCAATTACTATTACATCCCGTACCTGCCAGACGGCAAATATGGCCGTGCGTGGTTCGTTCGTCAGGACTGGCTGGATGCGCTGGGTCTGGAAACGCCAAACAACGTTGACGAACTATATAATGTTCTAGTCGCTTTCCGTGACAACGATCCGAACGGCAACGGTCAGGCAGACGAAGTGCCCTACTTTGCCCGAGATTGGGAAGAAGTGCTGCGCCTGATGACCCTGTGGGATGCCCGTACCTCGGGTTCGGATACGTACCACGATTTCTTTATCACCGCGGAAAACACCATTGCGCACCCCTATGCCCAAGATGCCTATCGTAACGGTATGGCCAATCTGGCGAAATGGTATGCCGAAGGCCTGATCGACGCCGAAATTTTCACGCGTGGATCATCGTCGCGTGACTATTTGTTGGGTGAAAACCTAGGCGGTATGACCCACGATTGGTTCGCATCGACATCTGGTTATAACGCGGCGCTTGCGGACAAGGTCGACGGTTTCAACTTTATTCCGTTCCTACCGCCTGAATCCGCTGGTGGCGTCCGCATGGAAGAACATCGCCGCATTCCAATCAAACCAGATGGCTGGGCGATCACCTATGCCAATGAAAACCCTGTCGAAACCATCAAATACTTCGACTATTTCTTCTCAGAAGAAGGAGCGCTGCTGGCAAACTTTGGTGTCGAAGGCAAAACCTGGAACATGGTCGACGGAGAGCCGGTCTTTACGGACGAGGTTCTGAATTCTGACACGGCTGTGAACAGCCAAATGTATCTGGAAGGCGCACAAATCTATCGTGGTTACCCACAAGATTACCGTTACGAATGGCAGTGGACTGCCCAAGCCGCGCGTGACGGCATTGAACTATATGACACCCAAGATTTGTTGGTGGATCAGTTCCTAGGCGTCGCCTTTACCAAAGACGAACAAGAAATCTACGACCGCTATTGGCCAACGATCCAGACCTACATGCTGGAACGTCAACAGGCGTGGATTTTGGGTTCTGGTGATATCGAACAGGATTGGTCCGACTACATCGAGACATTGAACAACATGGGCTACCAGAAAGTCCTTGAAGTCATGAACTCGGCGTACGCGCGCCAATACGGCTGATCAACGGATTAGCCACGTGCGTGGCCGAGTCCATCCTCGGCCACGCATTTTCTGACATTTTTGCATTAGGACGACCTATGCTCGCCGATACTTTGTACAAACTAGATGAACCCAAAGCTGGTCGTCTAACGATCGATTATAGCCCGACCAAAGACACCGATGTCGCAGAAAACCCACCTAGGTTTACATGGTTGCCGGTGATCGATGACGACGCGCTGTATGTCCTACGTGTGTCGTCAGATCCAGAATTTGCGCCTGCAAAGACGCAGGAATTTTCAAAACTGCCTTTGAATTTCTTCACACCAGACCAGTATTTCAAAGACGGGGTTCATTATTGGTCATATGCCGTTTGTGATGATGCGGGCGAACCGACCACTGAATGGAGCCAGACACGTAGTTTTGAAATCACGCCAGGTTTGCCCCAAACTCCGCTGGTTGGGCGCGACAAACGTTTTGAAAACGCTTCGACGGCGCATCCCCGCTTGTGGATGACCTCTGACCGATTGGACGGATTCACCGAAACCGTTAGCAATGATCCAGAGGCCTATAGTTGGTCGACGTTCTACGAAAAATCGGTTTTGCCGTGGATGGATCGCGATGTGATGCGGGAACCCGCAGGATATCCAAATCACCAACGCGTCGCGCCAGTCTGGCGGCAAACCTATATCGATCTGCAAGAAGCATGGTACGCCGTCCGTCACCTAGCCATTGGTGGGCGCGTGACCAGCAATGCGGACATGACCCAGCGCGCCAAGGAATGGTTGTTAGAAATCGCATCATGGGATCCGATGGGCGTAACTTCTCGGTCTTATACCGATGAATGGGCCTATCGCGTGACAAATGCCCTATCCTGGGGATTTGACTGGCTATACGACGAACTATCGGATGATGAACGCACCAAGGTTCGCGACGTCCTGCTGACCCGCACCCGCGATATCGCAGAGCACGCCATCGTTAATGCGAAAATTCACCTCTTTCCGTACGACAGCCATGCTGTTCGTTCCGTATCCTTAACGATCGTGCCTGCGTGCATTGCTTTGTTGGGTGAAGATGAAAACGACGAAGTTCGCGATTGGCTGAATTACTGCATCGAGTTTCTATCGACGGTCTATTCGCCTTGGGGCGATGCAGACGGTGGTTGGGCCGAAGGCACCAACTATTGGATGATGGGCATGGCCTATCTGATCGATGCCGCCAACCGTTTGAAATCCTACACAGGTATCAATCTGTACGATCGTCCGTTTTTTCAAAATACGGGTGATTTCCCACTGTTCTGCAAGGCGCCAAACACACGCCGCGCGACATTTGGCGATGACAGCACACAGGGCGATCTGCCGTGCATCAAAACCGGTCTCAACATGCGCCAGTTTGCAGGTGTGACGGGCAAAGGTGAATATCAGTGGTATTGCGATGAAAACCTGCGCCTGAATCCGGGCACTGAAATGGCTTTCTACAATTGGGGCTGGTGGGACACGAATTTCGACGAAATGGTATTCCAAACCGATTTCCCTGTCGTCGAAGCTACCCAACCGTCGGGCGGACTGCGCCATTTCCGCGGTATCGGCTGGGTCGGTATTCAGCACGCAATGGCAGACCCTGATAACCACATTCAGTTTGTGTTCAAATCATCTCAGTACGGGTCGATCAGTCACAGTCACGGCGACCAAAACGCGTTTTGTTTGGCGGCATACGGCGAAGATCTGGCGATCCAATCTGGTCACTATGTTGCGTTCAATTCGTCCATGCACCGTCAGTGGCGTCGTCAGACTCGTTCCAAAAACGCCATTTTGATCAATGGCAAAGGCCAATATGCTGAGAAAGACAAATCTCGGGCTATGCGCGCCACAGGTAAAATTTTGGCCGCCGAAGAATTTGCCGATCACAGCTATATCCGTGGGGACGCAACAGCCGCTTACCAAAGCCTGTCCCCCGAAGTCACATTGGCCGAGCGCGAAATCTATTTCGTTAGAAACAGCTACTTTGTCATCGTCGACAAAATCGACGCCGAAACTCCGGTGACCATCGACTGGTTGCTGCACGCAAATAATCGGTTCGAGCTGGGTAAAACGTCGTTCAAAAACGCGGGCGAACGGGCGGGTTTCTATGGCCAATGCGTCTGGTCAGAGGCTGGCAAACCAGAGTTCACGCAATTCACCGGTTTTCCTGATGTGAACCCCGACGAAATCCAAGACCTGCCACAAAGTACATGCATGGTGGCCCGCTACCCTGCATCAACACGGCATCGCATCGCGACATTACTGGTGCCGTATAAATTGGAAACGCCAAAGCGGATTTTCCATTTCATGGACGACCAGGGCTATGACGCCGACCTGTATTTCACCGACCCCGAAGAACACACCTTCAAAGTGGTCATGAAAAAACTGGCAAACACTTAAAACGGTTAAAAAGGAACGATTATGCTAAAGGGTAAAACTGCAATCGTCACAGGTGGCGGCCGCGATATTGGGCGGGCCTGTGCAGTCGAATTGGCCCGCTTGGGTGCCAATGTCATCATCAATTATTTTTCCAGCGCCGCATCTGCGCATGATACCATCGGTGAAGTCGCCAAATTCGGCGGGCAAGCTATTGCGGTTCAAGCTGACCTGAATACGCAAGAAGGCGTGGACAAGGTTGTTAATTTGGCCGTCAAAGAATTCGGTTCCATCGATGTTTTGGTGAACAATACTGGCGGCCTTGTTGCGCGCCAAAAGATCACTGAAATGTCGCTAGAACATTGGAACACGGTGATGGATCTGAATTTGACCAGCATGTTCCTGATGACTCGCGCCTGCCTATCGCACATGAAAACCGGCACCATCGTTAATATCGCGAGCCAAGCCGGCCGCGATGGCGGCGGACCTGGTGCTGTACCCTATGCCACATCCAAAGGTGCGGTCATGGCGATGACACGTGGCTTGGCCAAAGAACTGGGGCCAGAAATTCGTGTAAACGGCATTTGCCCCGGCATGATCGATACCGATTTTCACAATGTACACACAAAAGACGAAGTGCGTCGCAACGTCGAAGCAGCAACGCCTTTGAAACGCCAAGGTGTCCCACAGGATATCGCAAATTTGGTTGCGTTCTTAGCAACCGATCAGTCCGGTTTTATGACTGGTACAAATATCGACATAAACGGCGGTACGCTGTTTTCATAAGACAAAGAGAAAACGAATGGCTCAATTCCCAATTATTCCAACGTCCCAAGATGTGACCCGTCAGGTGCTGTCGGATCATCCTGATTTGATGGTGGTTGAATTCCGTTTCGAAGAATCCGGCGCAGAGGGCGCGCTGCACGACCATCCACATGTCCAATCGACCTACGTCAAAAGCGGCAAGTTCCGTTTCACTTTGGGCAAAGAGGAAAAGATCGTCGCGGCTGGAGATAGCTTTGTTATTCCGTCAGGAATGACCCACGGTTGTATCTGCCTAGAGCCTGGTGTGCTGATCGATTCATTCACGCCGCGCCGCGACGATTTTCTATGACCAGCCCCCTGCCCCAAAACCGATTTTTAGCAATCGGCGAATGTATGGCTGAATTATCGCCAACAGCCCAAGACGGTGAATATCGTCTAGGCTTTGCGGGTGATGCGTTTAACACATCTTGGTATCTGGCGCGTTTGTCGCCGGATACGGATGTTTCGTTTTTGACGGCGATTGGTGACGACAGCCTAAGCCGCCAGATGATGGACCTGTTTGCGCAGTCCGGCATCAAAGAAAACTATGTGCAGCATTTGGAAAACCAGACTATCGGCATGTACATGATTTCGCTGCAAAACGGTGAACGCAGTTTTCATTACTGGCGTGGCCAATCCGCGGCGAAAAAGCTCGCAGACGATCCACAAAAACTGGCGACGGCATTTTCTGAAAACGATGTCATCTATTTTTCAGGAATTACGCTAGCGATCTTGCCCGACAAATCGCGGCAGGGTTTTCTGGCGGCTTTGAAAACGGCCAAAGAGGCAGGCAAAACAATTGTATTTGACCCGAATTTGCGGCCTCGGTTGTGGGAAACGGCTGATGCAATGACATCGGCTATCATGCAAGGCGCAGCGGTTAGCACGATCGTTTTGCCATCTTTCGAAGACGAGGCCGAATGGTTTCACGACGAAAACCCAATGGCTACGCTGAACCGTTACAAGGCACTGGGCATTCCGACTGTCATCGTGAAAAATGGACCTGATCCTGTTTTATTTGAACACAATGGGCACAGCGGGGAATACCCCGTCGCACCGATCACCGAAGTCACAGATACCACCGCCGCAGGCGACAGTTTTAACGCTGGGTTTTTGGCGCGATTTGGATCTGGGGACATCGAATGGGCAATCAAAGGCGGTGCCGAATTGGCTGCGCGGGTTGTTCAGTCGCGCGGCGCATTGGTGGCGAAAGCGACCGAGATGGATTGAATCCATTCCTGAAATGCGGCCAGTTCCGGATTTTGGGAAACGCCATCGCGGGACACCAGATAATAATTGTCGTCGATCGGAAAAGACAGATCGGCGGCAACAACCAATTCGCCGCGATCAATGAACGGCTGTGCCAAGCTTTCGAAAATCAGGGCGGTTCCTTGGCCGAACACTACGGATTGCAACGCAACCAGCGATGAATCCACCTTCATCAAAATAGGTAGATTAGGCATATCTATTTCATGATGGTCGATCAGACGGCCCCATTCGGTTTCGGAGCCAATAATTTGCACGACCCCCGCCCCCAGCTGCGCCGCCAACGCGACCCCTGTGTCGTGTCCATCAATTTTGTTCTGTGGGCTGCACACCAACACTGCGTTCTCTTGACCTAGTGAAATTATGTCAGCCTCGAGCCATTGGCCGCGGCCGTACCTGACATCGAAATCTATGCCATCAACATCCATGCGGTCGGACCAAACGGCGGTGGTCAGTTCGATTTCGATGTCGGGATACATCGCCCGAAATTCATGTAGCCTCGGCGCAAGGATCAAGGTCGCGTAACTGATAGAGGCGCGGATACGGATTTTTCGTTGTCTGCGAACCGTGAACAACGACTCTGTTGCGCTTTGCATGTCGGTAAATGACCTGCGGATGGGCAACGCATAGGCCTGCCCCAAGTCTGTCAATTCAACACCTCGCGGCAAACGTTTGAACAGTTGAACGCCCAGATGCTGTTCCAAAAGACGGATTTGTTGACTGACAGCCGCAGGTGTCAGGTGCAATTCGCCAGCGGCATCGGAAAAACTGCTGTGTCGTGCGGCTGCTTCGAATGCGCGCAACCATGCTAGATGTGGCAAACGCACGGGGGCCTCCTGTTTCGCGCAACGGTCACGTTACAATGGGCAGTGATCCCCATCGGGGCAAGCCTGAAGCGTTTCAAAGTTATCTGACCCTTAGGTGCAAATCCTATTGATTGTGGTTCGGCCACGGCTTTGTTGACATGGCCGCGTACTAATACGGGCCCAATTCGATCATGGCACAATTTGATTTTATCGTTGTCGGCGCTGGTTCCGCCGGTTGTGCCGTCGCCGAGGGTTTGTCCCGCAGCGGCAAATACAGCGTTCTGTTGGTCGAGGCTGGGAAACAGGATCGCAACCTATGGATCAAAGTGCCCATAGGCTATGCCGTTAATTTTCAGAACAAAAAGCTGAATTGGAATTATCACACCGAACCTGACGACGGTCTGCACGGCCGGTCGATCTATTGGCCCCGTGGGCGCGTCATTGGCGGTTCCAGTTCCATCAACGCGATGGCCTATATGCGCGGTTTGCCCGTTGATTACGACGGCTGGGCACAGTCAGGCGCAACCGGTTGGGCCTGGTCCGATGTCGAACCTGCCTTTGCCAAGATGGAAAAACGGATCGCAGAGCATACAGATAATCCGGTCTGTGTTTCGAACCTAAGCGATCAGATGAATCCGTTTTCCAAAACCTTTTTGACGGCAGCGACCCACATGGGATGGCCCATCGTCGAAGACCCCAGCACGCTGACAAGCGAAGGTATTGGTTTTTATCAGTCGACCGTCAAAAACGGGTTTCGGTTTTCCGCCGCTGATGCGTTTTTGCGTCCGGCGTTGAAACGTCCAAATATCACCTGTGTCGCTAATGCGATTGTTGAGCGGATCGTCATTTCAAACGGGCGGGCAAAAGGGATTGAATACCGCGTCGGGGCGCAAACATTCCGTGCCCGCGCGAATTCGGAAATTGTGCTATCCGCTGGGGCCGTGAATTCGCCCAAACTTCTGATGCTGTCGGGGGTCGGACCGGCCGATCAAATCAAAGATAAAGGGATCAAACTGATCCATGACCAACCAAATGTCGGTCAAAATCTACAGGACCATTTGGCAATAAATTATCAATTCAGGGCAAAGTCACCGACGCTCAACAATATCTTGGGCCAGATCGCTCCACGGGTGTTCGAGGCGGCAAAATATGTTGTTCGACGCAACGGCGCCTTGTCCGTGCCCGTCAATCAAGTCGGCGGATACGTCAAATCGGATCAGTCCCTAGATTGGCCCGATATGCAGATTTACTGTAATCCAATGTCCTATTCGATCGGACCCAACGGCAAACTAAAGGTCGACGGAAAGCCGGGCTATTTAATAAGCGCGCAACAATGTCGCCCCCAAAGCCGTGGCCAGATCAGGTTGGTTTCATCTGATCCGGCAACGGCTCCGAAAATTTTGCCGCATTCTTTGTCGTCGGATACGGATCAAACGGCAGCAGTCAAAGCTGTGTCTATCATACGAAAAATTGCAGATGTGCGTCCGTTGCTGGATGTCACAACTGCGCCCATCGACAGATTGCCCGAAACTGATGCGGAGGCGCTGGATGATTTCAGAAACCGTGCGTCCACCGTTTTTCATCCGACATCGACCTGCCGCATGGGAACGGATCCGCGTACTTCGGTCATTGACCCGCGGTGCCGCGTTCATGGGGTGCGCGGTCTGCGCGTGATTGATGCATCTGTTTTTCCGTCTGTAACCTCAGGCAATACAAATGGCCCGACGATGATGGTTGCGATGCGCGCCACTGAAATGATGTTGGCCGACCAAATCTAAAAGGATCGCAAATGCAGTTAGAGACGATCGAAACTTTTGTATTCGGAAATCCCCCACCGCGACACGGTGGACGGTATTTCATCTTTGTGCGCCTCACGACCCGCTGCGGAATTACGGGCGTTGGCGAGATATATAACGCAACCTTTGGCCCCGATATCGTCTGCGCCATGGCCAAAGATATGTTTGGCCGCCATTTTCATGATGCGGACCCACATCATATCGAAAAGCTGTGGCACCGCGCCTATGGCGCAGGGTTTACACAGCGGCCCGATGTCACTGTCATGGGTGTTCTTAGCGGGTTGGAAATGGCCTGTTGGGACATCATTGGCAAAGCTGCAGATCAACCCGTATATCAGCTGATCGGTGGCCGCGTGCATGATCGTCTGCGCAGCTACACGTATTTATATCCCGCCCAAGGCGACGTGTATCCCGACCCTGATGCGCCAAATGTTTACAATGATGCTGATCTGGCCGCCGAAGCTGCGCTATTGGCCGTTGATCAAGGCTTTACCGCCGTCAAATTCGACCCTGCTGGTCCGTACTCTGTTTATGATGGTCATCAACCCCGCTTAGAGGATCTGGATCGTTCTGAACAATTCTGCAAACGTATCCGAGAGGCAGTCGGCAACCGCGCTGACCTATTATTCGGGACCCATGGCCAATTCACAGTGTCGGGCGCCAAACGTATGGCCCGCCGGTTAGAGCCATATGACCCACTGTGGTTCGAAGAACCGACAACACCCGAAAACCCAGCGGACATGGCCGAGATTGCGCGGTTTACATCTGTTCCGATTGCGGCTGGCGAACGGCTGTGCACCAAACATGAATTTGCGCGTTTGATCGAAACCGGTGGCGCGTCAATCATCCAGATGAATCTGGGACGCGTGGGCGGCATATTAGAAGCCCGCAAAATCGCCGGTATCGCTCAAACAAGGCAGGCGCAAATAGCACCCCATTTGTACTGCGGACCAGTAGTCGCAGCGGCCAATATTCACGTCGCAACCGCAAGCCCCAATTTCCTGATTTTGGAAAGCATCGGGACGTTCACAGGGGCTTATATGTCCTGCCTGAAAACCAGCATTGAATGGGAAAACGGATATGTCATCCCGTCCGATGCGCCGGGTTTGGGCGTTGAACTGGACGACGATGCAATCGCTGCAAACCCATACACAGGGGATGAACTGCACCTCACCATGTCCCCTGATCCCGTAATCCCCTAAAGCACAGTGAACAGATAGATGAATATAGACAAATTTTACATCGGCGGCGAATGGGTCAAACCGATTGGTGATGACACAATGCCCATCATGAACCCTGCGCATAATTCGCAAATCGGCACTTTGTACATGGGGCAAATCGGGGATGTCGACCGCGCCGTTGCAGCGGCAAAGCAAGCCTTTGAAACATTTTCAATGACGACGAAAGAGGAACGTTTGGCCCTATTGGACAATCTTTTGTCCGAAACAAAACGGCGTCAGCAGGACTTGGCAGATGCAATCACCGCAGAAATGGGCGCCCCTACGACCATGTCGTATGATGTACAGGCAGATAGCGGCATCGGACATCTGCAATCGTTCATCGCAGCGCTTAAGGATCAGGCCGAACAACAAACTTTGCCGAATGGTGATATCCTGTCGCGCGAACCCATTGGTGTCATTGGCATGATCACGCCATGGAATTGGCCGATTAATCAGATCGCGCTTAAGGTTGTTCCTGCTTTGGCGACGGGATCGACCTGCGTCCTAAAACCATCCGAACACACGCCTCTTTCTGCACAAATCTATGCCGAAATTGTGGATGCCGCTGGGTATCCTGCTGGCGTCTTTAACTTGGTTCACGGCGATGGTCCGACAGTGGGCGCCGCGATGTCCCGCCATCCGGATATTGCGATGATGTCCTTTACAGGTTCCACCCGCGCAGGCGTTCAAGTGTCTAAAGACGCCGCCGACACAATCAAAAAGGTGACTTTGGAATTGGGCGGCAAATCACCTAATCTGGTGTTTGCGGATTGTGATTTGGAAAAACGTATCGCCGAAAGCGTCACTAATTGTTTCGACAATTCGGGGCAGTCATGCAACGCGCCGACGCGCCTTTTGGTCGAACGCAGCTGCTATGATCAGGTTCTGGATTTGGCCAAAGCTGCCGCCGATGCGCAAAAGGTGGATGACCCGTCCCTGCCCGGCGACCACATTGGCCCCGTGTTCGATCAAATCCAATATGACCGCATTCAAAAGATGATTCAGATCGGCATTGACGAAGGCGCGACTTTGCTTGCTGGCGGTTTGGGAAAACCAACAGGGCTAGAAAACGGATGGTATGTCCGCCCGACGATTTTTTCTGACGTGACAAACGACATGCGTATCGCGCGCGAAGAAATCTTTGGTCCGGTTTTGGTTATCATTCCTTTTGATACTGAAGAGGACGCAATCCAGATCGCGAACGACACAGAATATGGTTTGGCCGCTTATATTCAGACAGGCGACGCTGAGCGTGCCGAACGCGTGGCGCGACGTTTGCGGGCGGGCGTCATTGCGATCAACGGCCGCGGGTCCGATTACGGATCCCCCTTTGGCGGATATAAAAAATCAGGGATCGGACGCGAAGGCGGCATTTACGGCCTTGAGGACTATCAAGAACTCAAGGTCCGCGCTCCGTTCCAAAAATAAACAAAAAACGCCGTCCGAAACAGGGCGGCGTTTTTATATTTAGGCGTATGAACCTGCCGAATAGGTCAATTCATAGCTGTGGCTATACAATTCAAAGATATTTCCAAACGGATCTTCGACGTAGACCATCCGATATGGTTTTTCGCCTGGAAAATATTCACGAATAGGCATCCGCTGTTTGCCACCTGCGGCGACAATTTTTTCGACTAAGGCTTCGGGATTTGGGTCCTGAATGGCAAAATGGAAAGTGCCGTGGCGACGAAAGGCAAAGTTTTCATCGGGCGCAAAATTGTCATTAAATTCAAATAATTCGATCCCGATGCCGTCACCTGTCGAAAGATGGGCAATCGACAGTTTTTTCCAGTTAGGGCCGAACACATCCGTACACATTTGACCAATCGCGCTATCGTCTTCGGTCACGACGCTGGGGGGCATGAGAACGTAAAACCCCATAACGTCTGCATAGAATTTAACGGCGGCCTCTACATCTGGGACAGACAGGCCGATGTGCGAAAATGTTCGCGGGAATTGGGTCATAGTTAGCTCCATTCATTTTATGAATTGGGTGTAGACCTGACCTGTAAGAATATGAAATTATCATATGTACTGAATTACATAACAATACGTTATCACCGTGCTGAACGCGACTTGGATCGAAACCTTTACTGTATTGGCCGAAGAAGGCCATTTTACTCGCGCCGCAGAGCGTCTGAACATGACCCAACCGGGTGTGTCCCAACAGTTGCGCAAATTAGAACAGCAGCTGGGTCAGCGCTTGATCGTCCAAGATGGAAAATCGTTTATTTTAACCCCAGCGGGGGTTGCGGTGCATGAAATGGGCATCAAACGCCGGCTGCAGGAAACTCAGCTACGTGAAATGATCGGTATGGATGATCCCGATATCGGTCGGGTACAGCTGGCCTGCTCGGGCAGTTTTGCCATGCTTGCTTATCCACGCGCGATACATTTGATGCAGGCGGCGCCCCAATTGTCGATCGAAATTGAGGCAGCGCCCGAAAACGCAATTCTAATAGGTGTTTTGGACGACACATTTGACATGGGGATCGTCGCATCCCCGATTGAACACCCAAGGCTACATTCCAAAATCATAGGCACCGAAGAATTGTGCCTGATCGTCCCACATGACTGCAGCCCAACCCCCACTTTTGCCGAGTTAGAGAGCATCGGCATCATCGAACACCCTGACGCCCAACGGTACGCGGACATGCTGTTTATGCAGAATTTTGCGGATGAATATGCGGGGGCAGATCGGCTCAACAAACGCAGCTACATAAATCAGATTGGCCAAATCCTCATGCCAGTGGCCGCGGGTATTGGTTACACAATTCTTCCGCGCAGTGGAGTCATGGCCTATGCGCAATTGGACCGAATTCGGATTGCGAATGTAGTAAAACCTATATTCCGTGAACTTCGGCTGATTACGCGCAAAAACAAAATCATTTCCGCCCGCATGACCAAGGTTATGCAGGCGGTCAGCGATATCGCAGAAACGCTGTCACATTAGGGTGCCGTTATACGGATTGGTTTTGACTGGCCAATTTCCGCGCCAGAACACGATAGGTACTGCGCAATGCACCGCGATCAGTATAGCACCCGCGCATATGCCGTTTTCCGCTATCAGCAACGTATCCTTCGCGGCCGTGGACAATTCGGTGGTTATCAAAAATCACGCAGTTTCCAGCCTGAGATTTAAATCGGATTAGGAACCGGTCCTCTTGCAGCAGCTTTAGAAACTTAATGAACGCGGGATAGTAATAATCCAGAACATGCTGGGGCAGATCGAAATTGTCCTGCAAGTGCTGAGATATCGTGACCCCCGTTACGCGACCTGCGGTATCCAATTCGATCACGCGCTGATGTGCGCGGTAGTCCCAATTGTTATGTCGATAAAAAAACGGGATGTCATAGGTGGACAGGATATCAAACGCGTCAGGGTCTTCGGCGCGCAAGGTTTCGGCAGCAGCGGCGCCGTCTAGGAACAACGATAATCCGCCTTCGACGGAATTTGCCATGCAGTGCAAAAATTGCACCCCGGGGGCCGTTTCTTCGCCGGGCAAATCGGTGTGCATTTCCAATGGCCCCGCCGTAAACGCAAGGTTTGTCGGGTCAATCTCGACCTGTACATCGAAAAACAGACCTTCGGCAGACGGGGTGATTGGGCCAATCGCATTCACCAGCCGGGGCAAACTGTCGTCATCGTTATCCATTTCGGTGACGATTGAGATGCCATCTTCGATCAGGGCACGGCACAATTCGGCCCGCGCGGCATCATCCGATAGCACATCACTTTGGCGGAACTGTTTGATACGCGGTAGAAAATCACCATACCACAGGTTTTTCGGCAAGGCCGCCGGATCGGTCGCCTCGGCTCCGTTCAATTGGCTGAAAGAGATTTTAGAAATCAGGTCTTCGGCAGCCCAGTCGACATACAGAAAGTTTCCATCGACCCAAGCCTCTTTTGCGGTTGGTAGCTGTTCTAACGAAGCGACGTCAAAAATACGTTCGCGCGTTTGCGGATCGATGCAGCTGCTACAGGCATCACGTAGCCAGCAATAGTTTAGATAAAACTCGCCATCGGGTGACGTTAATGTCAGTCCCTTTGGTCCAAGAGTTACAGAAATATCAGGCATGTTAGTCACCTATTTGACGAAACTAAGTCGCATAGTTCGAGTGTTCAGAATCCAAGATCTGGCAAATAGCAGCCAAATGTGCGTCGGCTTGCCCTGGATAATTTTCCAGTTCCAGCGCGGTCGCTTCGGCAACGTCATCGGGTATGATGCGCAGGGGTTGCCCTGTTTGCAGCGCGCGAATGTAGGTTTCCGCGGCGCGTTCAAAATAATACAAACGGTTGAACGCATCGGCCACGCTATCGCCCAAAACCATTACGCCGTGATTGCCCATCACCATGACTTTGGCTTTCGGATCCGTCAAAAGCGCGGCGCAGCGTTCGCCTTCGTCCTCTAGCGCTAAACCGCCAAAGTTTTCGTCGACAACCAGTCGATTGAAAAACGTAGCCGTGTTCTGGTCGATTGGTGGCAAACGACTGTCCGCAAGACAGGCCAATACCGTTGAAAACATGGAATGCACATGCATAACGCATCGCGCATGCGGGCAACGTCGATGAATGGCCCCATGTAGCCCCCAAGCGGTCAAATCAGGTGCATCGGGGCGGTTCAAAACATCTGGATCATGCGCGTCCAGCAGCAACAAATCAGACGCTTTGATCGTCGCAAAGTGCTTTTGGTTAGGGTTGATCAGAAATTGGGACCCATCATCGTTGACTACCAAACTGAAATGATTTGCCACCGCTTCGTGCATATTCAGGCGGGCGGTCCATTGAAACGCCGCAGCCATTTCAACCCGTTCGGCCCAGTGTTCGATATTCGCTGCCGGCAATTTCATAAGACCGCTGCCTTACCTTGTGGAACGACCTCGTAGCCTTGTTCCTCGGGTTCGTCATCGATCATTTCGGGCGGGAAGCCTGGGGCTCGAATGTCTAATCCAGTCGCATCTTCTAGCCTGCGAATGATGTTAGGCGATAGTTCACGCGGGCCGTACCGTTCCTGTCCATCTTTGAAAATTTGGTTCAGCAGCGGTGAAATTTCCAACGGCACGTTGGCCGCATCGGCAATGGATTGAAACAGGCCAATGTCTTTTGCGACCAAATCCATCGTGAATGAAATGTCGCGCGATCCATTCAAAATTACCTGCGATTCCGTTTCATGGACAAAGGATGTCCCTGATGAAATTTTGATCGCCTCGTAGGCGACGTTCATGTCCATACCAGCGGCTTTGGATGTGACCAAGGCTTCGCAGACGGACACCAAATTGGCGGTCGCAAGGTAGTTTGTCACGACTTTCAAAATCGATGCCGTACCAACATCACCTGTGTGCAAGACGCGGCGACCCAACGTTTTCAAAATTGGCAGAACAGTTTCGAATGTTCCGCGGTCACATCCGGCAAAAATTGAAATATTGCCGGTATCCGCACGGTGACAGCCGCCAGAAACGGGACAATCGACGGCCAATCCGCCGCGTTCTTGGACCATTTTCGCGTGCTCCATCATCGCCGCGTGGTCGGTTGTCGACATTTCCAGCCAGATTTTGCCCGGCGTAACTGTCGGCAACATATCAGTCAAAACAGCCTTGCACGCCGCCGGTGATGGCAGACAGGTGATCACGACATCACACCGATCCATCAACTCTGCCGGAGTTGAAACAGCTGTTGCACCTTTGGCCACGAATTCCGCAACAAGAGCAGGATTCAGGTCTAACACACTGACATCATTACCATTGCGCAACAAACTGCCACACAGTTTGCCACCAACATTTCCCAGCCCTACGAAACCGATCTTCATAACGTGTCCCAAAATTTTCTGCGTTAGGACGACCGTCGCAAATCCGACCTGCAATGAGAAACGATGCAAATATGTGCTGAGGCTAAGCTGAGATTGAAGGTACGAAAGTTAGCAAATTTTAGGTATTGACTTAACTGGTATACTAGTAACCTTATGTGCCCAGATTGGTGAAAATTCCACCATGACCGGCTGATGTAGCACAATCGATAAGGAGAAGTTGAGCGTGCTATGGCGTTTCGTCAATTGGCCGATTTCGACACATAGGGAGGATGATATGTCGATTAAAATGAAATTCGTGATGGCATCTGCAACCGCCGCGCTACTGATGGGTACAGCTGCTGGCGCTGAAACTTGGCGCGCATGGAACATCCATAGCGATGGCCACCCGAACACCGCCGCAATGGACCGTTTTGCCGAACTCGCCGCCGAGGCGACTGGCGGCGAGCTGGAAATCTCTGTTTATCATGGCGGCGTTTTGGGATCCCAGCCTGACGCACTGGAACAGGTTCAATTGGGCGCGATCGATGTTGGCAACTTTAACTTGGGCCCGATTGGTCCGATCGTGAAAGAAGCAAACCTGGTATCGCTGCCTTTCATCTTTAAAGACGTCCCGCACATGTTCCGCGTTTTGGACGGCGAAGCTGGTGAAATCGTCTCGGCCGCGATGGCGGACGCGGGTATTTTGCCACTGGCATATTTCGATGCTGGCGCGCGTTCCTTTTACACCCAAAAAGAAATTAACGCGCCCGAAGACGTTGCTGGCCTAAAGATCCGCGTGATGAACAATGATCTTTACACAGCAATGATTTCCGCGATGGGCGGCAACCCTTCTCCGATGGCGTTTGGCGAGGTGTATCAATCCCTGAAAACCGGCGTTGTAGACGGTGCGGAAAACAATTTCCCTTCGTTCAAAAACGTCGCCCACTACGAAGTTACGTCCAACTATTCGCTGTCGGAACACCTGATCATTCCTGAATGCATCTGCGTTAACACCGCGAACTTCAACGCCTTATCGCCAGAGATGCAGGACGCCGTCCGCGGTGCCGCAGAAGAGGCCGCCATGTACCAGCGCGAACTGTGGGCCGTCCAATCCGCAGAGGCCCGCGCAGAGGTAGAAGCCGCTGGTGTTGCGGTGAATGAAATCGCAGACAAAGGCCCGTTTCAGGCTGCAATGGTGTCTGTTTACGATGACTATCTAGCTGCAAATCCAGACATGCGTACATTGGTCGAAATCGCGCAAGCGACTGAATAACCATTGACCGGTCGGCACTGCCTGTAACCTCGGCAGTGCCGATTATGAAAGGATAAATCATGGTAGATAAATCAGACGTGCCAGCGGCACTATCGGCCATGGACAAACTATTTGACGGCATCGTGTGGATTTGCCGCGTCGTAACGGGTGTCGCCCTAGTATTGATGACAATCATGTTCGGGTGGCTGGTTTTTGGCCGCTACGTATTGAATGCGACGCCGACATGGGTCGAACAATATTCGCTACTACTCATCATGTTGATCGCGTTTCTAGGCGCGGCCGTTGGTGTCCGCGAACATACGCATCTGTCAGTGGTGGCATTTCGCTTTGTCGTACCAACGCAGGTTCGCACAGTTATGGTGCTACTGACCGACACAATGATGGCTGTGTTTGGCGTGGTTTTGGTGGTCTATGGCGCCCAACTTACGATGTTCAAATGGAACACCATGATCCCCTTGATCGGCATTAGCGAAGGTTACCGTTCGCTGCCTCTAACCATCATGGGCGGGCTGATTTTACTGTTTTCTATCGGTCACATAATCCGAGTCCTCATCGGTCGTGACGAGCGTGCAGACAGCATCGAATAAGGAAGAATAAAATGGGACTAGCAGTTCTGTTAGGGATATTCGCATTCGCGGTTATCTTAGGCACGCCAGTTGCCTTTGCTCTTGGCATCGCGTCTCTTGCGGCGTTCTGGTTCGAAGGCCTGCCCCTTATGGTCGGCGTTCAACGGATCATTTCAGGCATCAACGTGTTTTCGCTAATGGCGATTCCGTTTTTTATTTTTGCGGGCGAACTGATGTTCCATGGCGGCATCGCCGCGCGGTTGGTTCGGTTTGCTTCGGCTGCAGTCGGCGCTGTGCGCGGTGGATTGGGCATTGTGAATGTATTTTCATCAATGTTGTTCGGCGGCATATCCGGTTCCGCGATTGCGGACATCTCTGCGTTGGGGTCGATCCTTGTTCCTGTAATGAAGGACAAAGGGTATGACGCGGACTATGCGGTGAACGTGACAGTCACATCGTCGATTGCGGGCATCATTATTCCGCCCAGCCACAACATGATCATTTTCGCAATCGCGGCAGGTGGTGGCATTTCCGTGTCCAAACTGTTCTTGGCAGGCGTGGTGCCAGGCATTTTGATGTGCGTCTGTTTGGCCATCGTGTCATACATCATCGCCGTCCGCCGCGGTTATCAAGCGGAACAATTCCCAGGCTGGACCGCGCTGGCCATAGCGTTTTTCGGCGCAATTCCGGGCCTTTTGACCGCTGTGATTATCGTGGGCGGTGTTCTGTCCGGCATCTTTACCGTTACGGAATCCGGTGCATTTGGCGCAATCTATGCATTCATCGTCACCTTGGTCGTTTATCGCGCTCTTACGTGGGAAAGTTTCAAAATCGCGGTGAAATCTTCGGTTAAAACCACGTCGATGGTGATGGTTCTGATCGCCTGCGCGGGTGCGTTTGCCTATATGCTGACATTCTATCAGGTGCCTTCGTTAATGATCGAAACCATGACGGGCATCAGCAGCAACCCCATCATGATCCTGTTGATGATCAACATCGTCTTACTGGTGCTGGGTATGATCATGGATATGGCTGCGTTGATCTTGATCTGCACTCCGATCTTTTTACCAGTAGCCGTTGGCATCGGCGTCGATCCACTACAATTCGGTATGATCTTGTTGGTGAACCTTGGGCTTGGTTTATGCACGCCGCCAGTTGGTTCGTGTCTGTTCGTTGGCTGTGCGGTCGGCAATTTGCCGATGGAAAAAGCCGTCAGAACAATCTGGCCATTCTACCTAGCGATCTTTGCAGCGTTGATGCTCATCACTTTCGTACCTGCAATTTCTCTCACTCTACCAAATCTGTTGGGCGGTTAAGCCGCCTGACATCAAAGGAGTAGTCATGAAAACCATCCAACGGGCCGATATCGACGACGCCCGCACAATCCTTGCGGCCGCACGTCAGGCAGCAACCGAAATGAATGTGCCTGTGTGCATTGCGATTTGCGATGAGGCGGGCGACCTGATCGCATTCGAACGCATGGAGGGCGCCAAAGCGTCCAGCGCCGAAATCGCGATCGACAAAGCCTTCACCGCCGCCAGCACCCGCAAAGGAACCCATGAATTAGCCAACGCGGCCCAACCCGGGCAACCCGCCTATGGGGTTTGGACGGCTGCGAATGGCCGTTTCATGATCATCGCAGGCGGCATTCCTATTTTCCACGCGGACACCGTGATCGGCGCAATCGGAGTCAGCTCTGGCACGCCGGACCAAGATCGCGAAATCGCACAAACAGCAGCCCGCGAATGGGCCGCACAAAACCCCTAAGTATCGTTACGAGGAGACACAAAATGGCCCCCACAAAAATCGGCTTTATCGGCCTTGGCCTAATGGGCAGCAACATGGTCGAATGCCTACAGAAAAACGGTTTCAAACCGGTAGTGATGGATCTGAATGCTGACGCTGTTGCAGCTGTGGTCGCTCGCGGCGCAACCGAGGCGAAATCCCCAAAAGATCTGGCAGAACAGTGCAATATCATCATGTTGTGCCTAACAACGTCCGAAGTAGTCGAAAGCATCATGTATGCCGACGATGGCATCTTGGCCGGTGTTCAACCGGGCAGTGTTGTGATCGACTTTGGCACCTCTATTCCGGCGTCCACGCGCAAAATTGGCGCTGATCTGACGGCCAAAGGTGCAGGCATGGTAGACGCCCCTCTGGGCCGCACGCCAGCCCACGCAAAGGACGGTCTGCTGAACATCATGGCCGCCGGTGATGATGCCGATTTTGCCAAAGTGAAACCCGTTCTGGATATCCTTGGCGAAAATGTTTTCTACCTTGGTGAATTGGGCGCAGGTCACACAACCAAGCTGATCAATAACTTTATGGGTATGACAACAGTCTGCACCATGTCCCAAGCTTTTGCCGTGGCCGAGAAAGCAGGCGTTGACCGCAGACAGCTATTTCAGATTATGTCCACCGGTCCATCGAATTCGCCGTTCATGCAGTTTTGCAAAAACTACGCGGTCGATGGCGTAAGTGATTTGGGCTTTTCCATCGCAAACGCAAACAAAGATCTGCGTTACTTTGTTGAAATGACCAAAGATCTAGAAACACGTTCAACAATCGCCGAAGCCACGTCAAACAATCTGCAAAACGCATTTGATGCCGGCATGGGCCAAGGCAACGTTCCAGAAATCTACGACTTGTTCCTGAAATCGTAAAATAACGCAGGGCGGCGCCCATCTGCGCCGCCCTTTAATCACTGCGGTGGTATCAAAACAAATTTGCCAACATGGGATTTCGCGCTGAAGTCCTTTTGCGCCTGCACAATATCCTGCAGCGGATAAGTGGCCGCAACCAGTGGCCGAATTTCACCCGCCTCAATATACGAGATGAGATTGGGAAAAACCGCGGCATCCCATCCCGTGCACCCGATCAGCGTGATATCTTTGAGGTACATATCACGCATGTCTAGCTCTACGATGGGACCAGCAATTGCGCCCGAGGTCGCGTATCGTCCGCCGCGTTTCAACACTTTGAGCATGTTTGGAAAGCCCGCGCCGCCGACATTGTCGATGACAACATCGGCTTTGCCTTCTCCTAGCGTTGCCAACAGATCATCGTCGCGCGTTAACACCAAATCAGCGCCCAAGTTACGAATATCCGTGATTTTTTCACGGCTCGTAATCGCGATAGCCTTCGCCCCGCGCCGTTTGACCAATTGAATGATCGCGGACCCAACGCCGCCTGACGCGCCAGGGACCAACACAGTCATGCCCTGCCGAACGCCTGCGCGTTCAACCATGTTTTCCGCTGTTCCATACGCGCATGGAATCGAGGCAAGCTCGGCATCGGTCCAGTCACACTGAACTGCGAACGCTTCGGTTGCGGGAACGGCCACATATTGTGCGAACGCACCGTCGAAATCTGAACCTAACCAGATATTGTCGGGCTGTTCAAAACCATTTGGACGCATACAAGATCGGACGATGACCCGTTCCCCAATTCGTCCCTGATCCACCGCAGATCCGGCCATTACGATTTCGCCGCAGCAGTCGGTGCCTTGAATAAACGGGAAAGGAGTCGCAGCGTTCCAGCCGCCATCGGACCGCGTTTGAATATCTGAGGTATCGCTTGTCGCGTCTCTGACCGACGACGAATACCAGCCTAAACGCGTATTGATTTCGGTATTGTTCACGCCAGCAGCAGTCACACGAATTAGAACATCGCCGATGCCAACATCGGGTAATGGCACCTCGCGCCATTCTAGTTTGTCGTAGCCACCGTTTCCTGTGGTGACGATAGCTTTCATGGTTTTTTGCATAGCAATCAGTTTTCGTGGTTTTCCGCTATTTCAGTAACAACGGGGATTGCTTACAACCCTTCAGCCGCCAAATGACGCGAGGAAATTCCAAAGTTCGCCTATAACTTGACTGCCACCCGAATAGCTCTGCGTGGATTAGGTCTCAATCGCACCCAGAATATACGCACACCATCATTTCTGCGACGCCCTGTTCACGCAGTGTACTAAGGTATTGATCCGCAAAAAGGCCCAAATGCCGCCGCAAAAAGGATTAGACGCTTTGCCTATCTCCCCTAATTTGATTACGGAACTGAGACCAAGACAACGGGTCCAAAATCGGCCACATTCGCATCCATGTTTTTGATTTTTGAAAATCTAAATCCCTCATGGGTTTTCGTGCTGATCATGATCACCTTTAGCGCAGGCATTTACCTGTTCAATCGCAACCGAGCTGAGGCCTCGCCCCAATCGAAAAATACAAATTGGGAAACTAGCATCGGGCAAATCGAAATAGGCGACGATGGCGGCCTGTATTTACCAATTCTGAACGCGACTAACGATGATTTGGACATCACGGTAAACCGCTATCTGCGCTATCGACTGGCTGATGAAAGCGGCTCTAGCGGTGTTTTGCTGGCCAAATCCATTCGAACACACGTCAAAACGCACGATTTCACCCGAGTGACCGTAGCCGACGACACCAAAGTGACATTGGAACGCGACGAACACCTGTATCACCCACAAATTTTGCCGATCATCGAAAAATCGGGCAACCTGCTGACCCTGTTGAAAAACGAACCAGACCTTTATTCCATCGAATGTCGGGTCTGGACGTTAGGGCATGCCACGACGCGCAGTTTCCGTTTCGGTTCAGACTAGTCATCAAAATAAAAATCAAAGCGCGCGTCGAATTCAGACAAAGTGACAAAATGACCTAATCGCACCAGAACCAACGATTGGGGGCAGATTTCAATTGCTACACCCTTGGTTTGCCCTATCTCCACCCGAGCACAGTCATGTCAAATTGGAGAATAAGCCGTGTGCGTCGTTATTATTCTCGGTTCCGGACCCGGAGCGCTCAAGTCGATCGAGTGGCGCCGCAATCCGTCCCACAACATCGTTGCGATCAACAATGCATGGCGCGTACGACCCGATTGGGACTATCTTATTCACCCCGAGGATTTCCCCATAGATCGGCGCCCAAGGGTGTTTAAAACCGATCAAAAAATTGTCGGAGCAAAGGATTATGTGCCGTTGCAGAACCAAGTCGGTGGGTTTGTTTATGCCGGAGGCACAATGGCCTTTACCGCAGCTTACTGGGCACTCGCCGCGCTCAAGCCACGCGTCATAGCTATGATCGGATGTGATATGATTTATCCCAGCACGGGACCTACACATTTCTATGGCAAAGGTACGGCTGACCCACTGCGCCAAGACATCACACTTCGATCGCTAGAAGCTAAATCGGCGCGACTTTTGGCACTCGCTGCTCAGTCGAACTGCGCAATGGTGAATCTATCGGATGCGCCTAGCAGTCGTCTTATCTATCCGCGCGCGACCTACAAAAACCTAAACTCTGTACGACCGATGGAATTTCAAAGCAGCCTCATCGAACGCGCGCTAAATGCTGAAGCATCTGCAAACTACATGGTTCCAGATGGACGTTACTGGAAGGTTGAGCACCAATTTGACCAGAGGGTAATAGATCAAATCGATCAGCTTTGGCTGGACGTTGCTGAACATACGACAGTGAACAACGACCTTTCGGAAGCCGTATAAATTTCTGAGGGGTTCGCTCCTCGCTTTAGTTCCAGCATCGAGGTTAAAACCCTAATGCCTGCGATTGGATATGCGCGGGAATAAATTAGCGGGGCGGATAGCAAAAAGCCGCCCTCTAATTCCCGACAAAAATACTCTTGAATCTTCCCCGGCTCGACTGTAGTCCATACCCGACTAAATAAATCAGAAATGGACTCCTCCCATGTCTCGCTCATCACTTTTCGCTGCGGCTACGACGGCTGTTATGCTATCCGTCACAGCTGCCTTGGCTACAGATTACCCGCTGACCATTGAAAACTGCGGCCAAATCGTAACCTTTGAACAGGCGCCACAAAACGCAGTCGCACTAGGCCAGAACAGTGCGGAAATCATGCTGCTGTTGGGTCTAGAAGATCGCATGGCAGCTAGTGCATTTTGGCCGAACGCCGTTCTAGACGACCTGAAAGAAGCAAACGACAAGGTTGAGGTACTAACCGTCGAATTCCCAACGCTAGAAAGCGTTCTTTCGAAACAACCGGATTTTGTTGCAGCAATGCTGACCACATTGCTTGGCCCCGACAGCAAAGTGGCGAAGCGTTCGGATTTCGAAGACCTTGGCATTCCCACCTACCTGTCGCCTTCGGCGTGTTCGACCACTCTAGATGGCGGCGATGCTTATGGGTCTCGTGACGAGCTGTGGAGCATGGACCTGCTGTATCAAGAGATCGACGATCTTTCCCGCATTTTCGACGTTGCGGATCGTGGACAAGCCTTAATCGAAGACTTCAAAGCACGCGAAGCCGCTCTGCGCGCAGAATTTGGCCAAGACGAAGACCTGACTTTTGTTTTCTGGTTCTCGAGCCCATCGCCAGAAGATGACGCCTATCTGGGCGGCGGCAAAGGACCATCTGGTTACATCGCAGACCTGCTGGGCGGCTCTAACGCTATCCAGACCGATGCAGATTGGCCCGCACTGGGATGGGAAGGCATCATGGCTACTAACCCAACTATTTTCGTTGCCGCGCAAGTTGATCGTAACCGCTGGGATCTGGACACCGCGGAAAACAAAATCGAGTTCCTAACATCCGATGAAACCGTCAGCCAAATGGATGCGATCAAAAACGGCCGCATCGCTGTTATGGCGGGTGCATCGATGAACCCAAGCATTCGTACCATCTACGGCGCTGAACAAGTGGCCGAACAAATCAAGGCAATGGACCTGGAATAATGTCATCCAATGCGATGGAGGGTGGGGCTTCGCGCCTCGCCCTCTTTTTGTTTATCAGCGTAATCGTCCTGATGTTCGCCGTTGCTGCCGCAGCGGCGATTGGCGATTATAATATTCCCGTAAAAACCGTCTTTTTGTCAGTCACTAATGAACTTGGCCTGACCAAGGCAGAGATCCCCCCAATTGAACAAAGCGTGGTTTGGAATCTTCGACTAAGCCGTGCACTGATCGCTGCGCTTGCGGGCGCTGGCCTTGCGCTGTGTGGTGCTATCTTGCAGGCGCTATTGCGAAACGCGTTGGCTGAACCGTTTGTATTGGGTGTCTCTGCGGGCGCATCAACGGGCGCTGTTTGTGTGATCGTTTTGGGTATAGGCGCGGGCAGCCTGTCTCTGTCGCTAGGCGCATTTGCAGGGGCTTTTGCCGCGTTTGCCTTGGTTGCGCTGTTGTCAAACGGCGCAACCAGCGGGCCAAACCATACGATCCTTGCAGGGGTAGCCGCATCGCAATTATTCAATGCGCTGACCTCTTACATCGTGACCACATCGGGAAACGCCCAACAGGCGCGCGACGTTATGTTCTGGCTTTTGGGCAGTTTTGGAGGCGTCCGCTGGCCCGATTTTTACCTACTGGGCATCGTTGTTATCGTATGCCTGACCATTTGCATTCTTATGGCGCGATCACTTGACGCTTTCACATTTGGCGACGAAGACGCAGCTGCATTGGGCGTGCCTGTCGCGCGTATCCGTTTGGTTCTATTTGGCGTCACAGCGCTGTTGACCGCCACGATCGTCAGCATGGTTGGTGCCATCGGCTTTGTCGGTTTGGTTGTGCCCCATGCAGCGCGCTACGTCGTCGGCCCGATGCATATGCGGTTATTGCCCGCCAGCGCCATGATCGGCGCCGTTTTTATGGTTATCGCTGACATCGCGTCGCGGATGATTGCGACCCAACAAACCGTTCCGATCGGGGTCGTCACGGCGCTTGTCGGCGTGCCCTTCTTTGCGATCATCCTCTACCGCGCGAGGCCGCAGATATGACGGTAAAAGCGCAAAACCTAATTTGGGGCGTAAAGCGCAAACCCATTGTCCGCGATGTGTCCCTGCATGTCGCCAAGGGTGAAACCGTTGGACTGATCGGTCCAAATGGATCAGGTAAATCATCCCTTCTGCGTCTGTTGGCGGGTTTGAAAAAACCAGCGTCTGGCACGGTCGAAATCAACGGCAAAAACATTGCACAGATTCCACGCAAGGCGTTGTCGCGTGAATTGGCGTTCGTACAGCAAAGCGCGGCAACCGATACCAACGTCACCGTGAATGATGTGATAAGACTGGGGCGCACACCGCACCGCTCCGCTCTTGCCGGTTGGACAGAGGCCGACGACAACGCCGTTAATCAGGCGCTGGACAGGGTCGATATGGCAACGCGGCGCAGGCAGCCGTGGCAAACGCTATCGGGCGGCGAACGTCAGCGGGTTCATATTGCCCGCGCGCTGGCCCAAGAACCACAGGTCATGTTTCTGGATGAACCTACAAATCATCTAGACATTCACCATCAAATCGAAATTCTGCGGATGGTCCGCGCATTGGACCTGACATCGATTATCGCACTGCATGATCTGAACCTCGCCGCGATGTTTTGCGATCGGATCGTGGTGTTGGAAAGCGGTGAAATTCGGGCCTGCGGCACACCAGCAGAGGTACTTACACCGGCGCTATTAAGGGACGTATTTCGGGTATCAGCAGAAATCACGATGGGCGCAGAGGACGCGGCGCCGCATATCCGCTTTGCAGCGCAATAGGCAGGCGACCTCATTGGGAAACGAACGGCTTGGAATTCTTTTGCGCATCGCCTCGACGCTTGCTTTTGCGTTGATGGCGGTCTGCATCAAAGCCATCGGGACAAAAGTGCCACTGGGTGAAATCGTATTTTTTCGATCCGCTGTGGCACTCATCCCGCTGGTCGCCTTTTTGTGGTGGCAAGGCGCATGGCCAGACGGGTTAAATACCAATCGTCCCTTAGGATATTTTTGGCGCTGCTTGGCTGGTGTGGGCGCTATGTTCACGGCCTTTGCGACGATCCGTATATTGCCCTTGGCAGAGGCGAATATGCTATCGTACCTCGCACCCGTGATCCTTGCGCTATTGGCATGGTGGGTGCTGGGCGAAAAGCTAACACAACGACGGATCGCAGCCGTTACACTCGGCCTTTCTGGTGCCGCCGTATTCTGCGTTCCCGCGTTTGTCGGCGTTTTCCCATCATCGACGATTTTCGGTATCGCATTTGGAATAGCCAGCGCGATCCTAACGGCGATTGCGTTGATCTTTGTACGCAGGCTAACTAACGCAGGCGAAAGGGCCGGAACAGTCGCATTCTGGTTCGCTGTCTCGTGCACAGTAGCTGGGCTGATCACATGGCCATTTGGTTGGGTTTGGCCGGACTTCGACATACTGGTTTTGCTTATTGGCGCGGGACTATTGGGTGGGGTTGCTCAGATTTTGATGACGATGTCCTTTGGTCACGCTGACGCGGCCGCACTGGCACCGTTCGAATACCTATCTATTTTTTGGGCAGTCATCTTGGGTTTCCTTGTGTTCGCAGAAATCCCGACATGGTCTTTTGTGTTCGCTGTGCCTTTGATTCTAACTGGGGCAATCGTGGCAAGACCGAAGCGTGGATCACTTAGCAAAACTCGCTAACCCAGTCTAATGCCCAGAAGGCTAAGACTGACGGCGGCGATTACAATACCCGAACACATTTGGACACCAGGCATGATCAACCCCCACCGCGGATGATGGCCTATCGACAGCACGGCAAGGTTTCGGGCGAAGACGCTGGATACAGCAACGATGGATGTCAACGTTGCTGTACCCAAACCCATTGCAATAACGGCAACCGCACCTGCCATGGCAAGTTCCATCTGCCATGCAATCACGAGCAAGAAAATCGCGCCCGTACAGGGCCGAATGGCAATACTGATTACCAACCCTATCGCTTCGCGGATCGATTGAACGCCGTTGACCTGATCAGGCGTCGGGCCATGCGCTGCGCAATTGCAATGTTGTTCACAGGCGTGTTCGTGTTGATCGTGGCGCGTCAAACCCACCTGCCAAGCTGTTTTTAAACCCCGCCAGATAAACACCACCCCTATACCCGCAATAGCAAGGTAACTGATAGGTGCCAGATACTCCTCTGCCATTGTGGTCAATTGCTGCGCAGAGGCTTTGACAATCGCAAACCCTCCGAATACCAGAACGATAGCCCAAACGCTCTGCGCCAGGCTGGAGACCGTCGCCAAGCCGATCAATTTTGACATTGGAACAGATGACCCGAGCCCCACCCCACCAATTAGATATTTTCCGTGACCGGGACCCAATGCATGCACAAAACCATATGCAGCGGGCGCGCCGCATAGCGTAGCATAAGCACCCACTTCGCCAGACTTTAGCGCACGGATCGCGCCCGCCATTTGGTTTTGGAACGCTCGCTGTGCATCAATCGCCCAATACGACAACCGCGCCAGATCAACAAAATGGATCGTACTGATTGCCACGACAACAACAGCAATTAGAAACAGGGCTAATCGCATTTCAATTCGATCCTGTCTGCGAATAACGCGCCGACGTTAGCTATCGAAGATGTTTCTTCGCGGCTCAATTTCGCTAGCGCCGCCTGCACCTGTTCATCTTGTTCAGTAGGATCGTGCTTTATAACCTCGGCGGAACACGCGCTGCTACTACCAAAAATTTCCGGCGTTTGCGTGATGGAAAAGGCAAAAAAGTAGGTGGATTCATAGAATGCAACGCTGGCCGCCAAGTCTGACGCCGGAACCGTCTGTTGCAATTCGCGGGTAAAGGTAATCTTTAACCGACCATCCAATACATCCGCCTTTAGTCCTGTCGGCCATTGTAACGCAATCTGTTGGTTGTCGATTTTCAAATGCGCTGACCCATCAAAATCACTAGGCCAATCACTGCGATATTGCTCTAGTGCGGCTCGATCTTCTTCGCCTAGACCGCCGTTCAAATTCAGCGATAGATCATGCGATGACAAAATGTATAGCGTTTCAAATTCGTCGTAGACCCA
Organism: Marivivens niveibacter; assembly: GCF_002150005.2. Lineage (GTDB taxonomy): Bacteria > Pseudomonadota > Alphaproteobacteria > Rhodobacterales > Rhodobacteraceae > Marivivens > Marivivens niveibacter. Next base: position 17,058 of record NZ_MSPP01000005.1, on the reverse strand, counting down.
CGTTACACGCAAAGCCGCAAGTTGATCGTTTTCGACGACAAAGTCGACGCCGCCATCGACAAAGACATGCGGGTGCGCAACCACAGGACCAGCAAACGTAGCTGCGACCAGACACATCAACGGTCCATAGATCGCCATGCGGGCACGGTGTGTGAGTCCATGTATCATACGCCGTTATTCGCTTTCTTGACCCAACAGATTTGCCAATGTTTTCATGGCGATTTTTACAGCAAATCCCGACCAGTCACAGCCCCCATTTAGTCCTTTTGCGAACTAACGCCGATATGACGTCGGCTCGTCACAAGCCGATTATGACTTGGCGGCTAATAATGATGCGGTCGAATGTTTGTCCTTGGTCAATGTCCGCGCTTCAGCTTCGCCCAGCACGACAATCACATCATCATCCGATAACCCCTTGGCCCTAGATTTCGACCAAATACGTCGAACAGAAGCCGGCGACCAAGGGAGCGCCGCTTGAGATACCCAATGGCGCACCGGTGCCGGCAACGCGTCAAAGCTGCTCATGGGGTCGCCGTTGCGCCGTCTGCGGCGCAGGCTGGTTTGCCCTAAATTCCGGTTCATGCTGCATTCCTCCATCCTGGGAATGGGTCAGGCAAGTCCAAGGGCAACGCCTTTGGTCCGGCGGCCACAACCAAAGGAACAAGGCACGCGTCTAGCCGTGCTTTCAGTGCGGGCCAATCAATGCCAGATCCGATAAACACCAATTCCTGACGTCGGTCGCCCCATGGTTCTACCCAATGTTGTTTGAGATAATCACCAGCAGATTCATGGTCTGGCCATCGATCTTTGGGGACAGAAGCCCACCATGTACCGATGGGTTTGACACTAGATAACGCGCCAGCCAGTGAAAATTCTGCGACCCATTCGGGTCGCGTCGCGATCCAGAAATGTCCTTTTGCACGGATTACACCAGGCATGTCGTCGTTCAGAACCGCCAGTATCTTTTCTGGGATAAATGGCTGCCGCCCACGATACACATAGGACGCCACACCATATTCTTCGGTTTCAGGAACATGATCCGCAAATCCATATAGTTCCTTTGCCCACATCGGATGCTCATGCGCCTTTTCAAAATCAAACAGACCCGTATTCAGAACCTGTTGAGGGTCAACATCGGAATGGTTTGTCTGGATGATTTTGGCATCGGCATTCAGACTACGGATGATTTTTAGGGCCGCATCCACTTGTGCGTTTGTCGCATTAGCAACCTTGTTCAGGATCACCACATCGGCAAATTCAATTTGATCGGTTAGCAAATGAACCAAAGTGCGTTCATCCTCTTCGCCCAAAACTTCGCCGCGGTCGCGCAGAAAATCGTGGCTAGAATAGTCGCGCAGTAGGTTGGCAGCATCAACCACAGTCACCATGGTATCCAATCGGGCAACGTCAGACAGGCTTTGTCCATATTCATCACGGAAATCAAAAGTCGCCGCGACGGGCAGTGGTTCCGAAATGCCAGTGCTTTCGATCAAAAGGTAATCAAAACGCCGCTCGGCAGCGAGCCGGCGCACTTCGGACAATAAATCATCGCGCAATGTGCAGCAGATACATCCATTCGACATTTCAACGAGCGTTTCGTCCGTTCTGGACAGTTCGGTATCTGCGCGCACCAGATCGGCGTCAATGTTCACCTCTGACATGTCATTGACAATGACCGCAACACGCAGCCCCGCACGGTTATTTAGAACGCGGTTCAGTAGCGTCGTCTTTCCGGCACCTAAAAAGCCGGACAGGACGGTAACGGGCAATCGATTATCTGACATCCAGAATCTCCAACTGGCAAAGCAACGTTCACGCAACTTACGTAGTTACTAGATTAATGCAACTATCAATGTTACATTTATTTCGACAATAGATAGAGCCCGACATGAAGCGAAACAGCCGCCTTTCACTTGCCCTTCATACGCTTGGCCATATGGCCAGCGACCCCAATTCCATGCGCACGTCTGCCGATATTGCCGATCACGCAGGAACGAACCCTGTCGTTGTGCGCAGGGTGTTAGGAAAGTTGCGCGAAGCAGGTCTACTATCGTCTGAAAAGGGTCATTCTGGCGGCTGGAGATTGGCCAAGCCTGCTGAATCCATCACACTGGCTGACGTTTATTTGGCATTAGAAGAACGCATCGTTGCGGGAAATACGGACGGTTATCAGACCGCGCAGTGCCATGTCGAAGAAGGCCTACAATCGCGCGTTACCGAAGTTTTGGATGATATCGAAACAAACCTTGTTGAACGATTGCGTGAAACCACAATCGCAGACGTTCACCCAAAATCCTGCAGCCACTGCCAAAATCACCACAGCTAGTCTAAAACTATGAAACCTTAAAAACTGTCGGTCGCAAATTTTTCTTCGATCATTTGCTGCAGTTTATATGCGGACTCTGCCTTGTTGATTATCGGTACATCAAGCGCCCGAATTGACGGCAGCATGTGAGGATCCGCTTTGGTAAACACGACAATGGGGGTATCCGGCAAATTCGCTTTGGCCCATGCGACAACATCGTAACCTGATTTTTCTTCGGCCAGATCAAAGTCCGTAATCAAAAAATCAACGCGAATATTCGGTAGGTTCGCCAAAGCGTCCGAGGCTTTGGTATAGTGAACAAAATTGATACCCAACCGTTGGCAACCACGTTTAAAAGGCGCCGCGATGTAGTCGTGATCCTCGACCAATACCAACGTCTCCTCGCGACTAGGAGCGTATTGATCTAATTGTTCTGACGGATCGATCGCAGCTGGCAAATTCAAAGAAATCGTTGCGCCGCCGCTGTCATTATTTTTCACCTCATATTGCCCAGCCATTTCAGCAGCCAACGCTTTGACCACTTGCAGACCCACTCCAAACCCGCCAGTTTTTGTGGTTTTTCCAACGCTGTTAGACGACAGTAATTCAGGTGGGAAACCTTCACCGTTATCCGCCACGACAATATTCCAAGACGGCGAACCAAAAATCGTTGTCGACAACGTCACACTGATGCGCACCAAACCATCGGTTTTCGACGTTCGTTCAAACTCTTGCTGCGCATTAACAACGAGGTTGATCAAAGCAGCCAACAAAGAGTTGTAGTTGCCCGAGATGCGGGCGTCAGGGAACGGATTGTCTAGAACAATCACTCCATGCCCTTCCAAAATCTGAGCGCCCATTTTTTCTAGCTCACTCAGTAGCGTCGCCAGACCAAACGTATCTCTTTCGCCGTAGCCACCGGATTTTGAAAAGTTCAACAATCGGTCAGCCAAGCCGGAACCCACATCCAACGCTTCGCGCGCATTTTCAATCATTTCCCTAGTATCGGTATCATCAATTCGACGTTCGATAGATTTCAAAGAAATCCGCAAAATACCGATTACGTTTCTGAAATCATGCACGATACCTCGGGCCAGATGACCGATCGTATATACCATACGCGTACGCTGATTGGCCTGTTCGGACGAAACAATCGATGTAATATCCGTTAGCTGGACAATTGTTGTGTCTGCGCCATCCATGCCTGCAATCGGCGCGGAAAATATGCGCAGGTGACGAAAGCTCCCATCAGGAAAGTTATACGACACGACCTGATCATGAACCGCCCCACCAGAGAACGCAGTCCACATGCCATCGCCGACTTTTACATCGGGAATACTTAGCAAAATTGCTTCTTCGGCGGTCATGTCATCGTCAATCAGGAAACCGAAATCCGTTTTGGCTTTTTCGTTGGCCAAAATCACATTCCCCTGTGAATCTAACTGCAAAATTGCAGAACCTGTACGTTCAATCAACAAGCCCGCAATGGCGTTCATCCGCGCCGTATAGCGGAAGAAATTTCGCCGATTTCGGAATTGAAAATACTGCGCGCCAGTCAAAAAGATCATCACAACGACCAGCGTCACAAAACTGAGGTACAAGGTGTTGGATCTAGAGACCAACTCTTCATAAGCAGCCTGTGTATGTTTTCGACGCTGTTCTAACAGCACAAGCAAAGATGAAATCGCATCATCATCGGACACGCGCACCAGACGGTCAGCAACCAGAGGGTCTGAATAATCTAAGTTCGACAACAATTCTGCATTTTCTGCATATTCATTTAGGGTGGCGACCAAATCGACAAGTGGCTGCTCCAACTCAGGAAAATTCGCCTCTAGACGTGCGATTGCCTGCATAATTTGGTCAACATTAAACGTAAGGTCGGCCAAGTATCTGTCTTTCTCAGAAGGCCTAAGGACAGCGTTTTTAAAATTATGGATGAATCCACCATAACCTAGCTGATTTTGCAGATCGATAACCGCATCATCGATTTGGGTAATCTCGGTCGAAAATAAACGGCGTTGGTTATCATTTTCATGCATTGCAAAAAGCACAACTAGACCAATCGCTGACGCAAGGCCGATACCCAATAGATATAGCCACCAATCGCGAACGACCTTTTTGGTTTTATGCGTCATCATACCTGACATTTAACGCGATCCTTGTAATGATAGAAACGTCGCAAAAATGGGTCAAACAACCCCGGGCTTCAGCAAAACGGCCAGTAAATATACTTTTGTATATATAGATCACCGAAAGAGTCAGCTTGATACTTCAATCGATCATTGAAACTTTCCAGCAGCAATTCAAGTATCATTAGAGTAATCTAATGCTGCCATTTGGGCATTTTCTGTCAAGCAGGGGTCAACTGACTTCAATTTAGTGTGGCATATGCCGCAAATCAAAAACGCTAAGATTGCAAATCGAGGAGACTCATGAATCTTGGATTGAGCAAAATGTACGTAAACAATCGACGCTCGGAAATGAGCATCGAGAACATTTTGCTGGGCTATGAATCGCCGGCTGCCATTATTGTTGATCGGCGTATGCGCGTTCTGGAAGCACATGGAACAATTATCCAGCTTTGGAGGAATGACGCCCCCTCGCTCCCTTGTCCACTAGACCAGTTTTTAAACAGCAGCACAGCAACCTTCGTTCAAGAAATGGCCACTAACGCCTTCAAAGGTCACTCGGCAACGCAGCAATTCGCTAATACATTCCTTAAGGCCCGAAAAATCTCCTCGTTGCCAGATGAACGCGTTTTGGTGACGTTTCGACAGATCGCCCAGTGGCATATGGATACGATCCCTGCAGGCAAAGATGATCAACCCACTCTCGAGCGATTATATTTTCTAGTAATACACGTAGATCAAGATCACACGGTTACATCCGTCACTGGCTCTTCAATGCTAGAAAAAACCTATGCCAAATTATTAACGAATAGCCGCCTGACCGAGAATAATTCAGACCGGCTAGGCCCCGATCTGCTGGCTGACCTCGACCGTGTGCAAAAAGGAAACCGTTCGATAACACGCCGCATTCCCATGCAGGGCACGCAGTTTATTCGACAGATCGAACAAAAAGATGACGGCTTTTCCATCTTTTTGAAAATGGACGTTACAGCCGCGCAGAACGAAATAGAGCGACAACAGTTTCTCGCTGCTCACGCTGAGCTGGCCAAGAGTTATGCCATGATCGGCCTAAGCGATAACCCAACCGCAGCCCTGCAAAGCATCTGCGACTATTTGGGAACAATGTTTTCCGATTGTCGGGTTGGTATCGTTCTATTCGATCAGGACCAAAAACGCGGCATTTTAGCAGCAGGCACAAAATGGCCAGAAGGGGTTATTGGTAAAAGCCGTGCCTATGGTATCGGACAAACAGAACTAACAGCTGCCAACCATTCCTATACAGTGGTCAAGGTAAACCCTGACAACGATACGATAGAAAGCCCTTCAAATTTCTGGACTTCGGCAGCAGAAGAACACTGTTTTGTCTGCCGGATAGGACGCAAAAGTGCGGTACGTGGCGCTATTGTCATGTACTCTAAAACTTTGAAAACCGTCCTCCCGACCCAGATCAGCGCAATAGAAGGCATGGCCGCTATCGCGGGCACCGCTCTACGTACCGCTATGGTTCAGGCAGAGTTGGCAGAAAATGAACGCCATTATCGCGACCTAGTCGGCGGCCTACCCATATTGGTTGGGATTACCGATGAAAACTTTACGTTTCTTCAGGTGAACGAAGCTTTTGAACAACTCGGGGTGAACCAGTTAGATGTTGGTGAAACCAGTGTCTCAGACATCTTTGGGCATGAAGCGGCTGCCCGTTTGCGCCGCAACCTGTTTTATAATGATGACACCACAACGTCTTGCGAAGCGTTGATCCCCGTTCCCGGAGGCGAGGACAATTATTACTTGCTCCAGGCGAACCGTCGCCAAGATGGACATCCTGGTTTTTATATCGTCGCCCTAAATATCGACGAACGCAAAAAAACCGAGGTGTTGAACAAAACCATTTCCGAAGAATTAGATCACCGCGTCAAAAACATCATTGCGCTTATCAACTCGATTGCATTCCTAACCAGTCAGCATACCGACAATATCGATGATTTCTTAGATACGTTTGAAGACCGGTTAAGTATGTTGGGCCGTACCCATTCGATACTGGCTGGTACGAAATGGAATGGGGCAACAGTCTACGATATAGTTGCAGCAGAAATTTCGCCTTTTGCGGATGTAAATTCCGATCGCATCAGGATTGATCAAACCCGTTTTGATCTGGACGTTAAAGGCGTTCAAGTGATTGCCCTCGTTATCCACGAACTAACCACCAACGCGATCAAATACGGCGCGCTCAGTGTTCAGAGCGGCATTCTAAATGTAAACTGGTCACAAACGTCCGATGACCTGATCATTAACTGGACTGAATCAAATGTCATCGGAACCAAAGACTCCGATCACAAAGGCGCTGGAACACAAGTGATCCATTCAACTATCGAACGACAACTTGGTGGACGTGTAGAACGGAATTTCACTGACGACGGCATTTCGTATCAATTCGTCATTCCACTAATAAAGATAACGAAGCAATCAGACGATTAACAAGTATCGCATCGAACACCAATCAAGGAGGGGTTGATCAATGCAGAGTGTACTAATTTTAGAAGACGAAGCCCTAATCGCAGACCTATTAGAAGCGACCTTGGTTCGCGCAGGTTTTCATGTTGTTGGTACAGCCGCAACACAAGATCAGGCGCGGTCGCTTTTGGCCAAGGACAAACCCTCAATAGCGCTGTTAGACATCAATCTGGGGGCAACAGAACGGTCCTATGATTTCGCCCGCGAAATCAGGAAACTAGACATTCCGTATGTCTTTTTCACTGGATATGAAACCACCACTTTGCCTGACGATTTGGCAGGATCACATGTTATGCCAAAAACAACACCACGTCGTCAGATTGCAAAGGTTGTTGAAACGATCTTATCGACCCAAACTGCCAAACCATATGCATGAAGCCTGTTCGGCCTCAAAGGCCAAGAAAGTGCTAGGCTTACGTTTCGGCTGATGCCGCCGGCGAAATCAAATCTTCTAGCAAGATTTGCAATTCACCTGGGTCTATATCCTTGCTGATCTTGGCATCTGCCGAACGCATACCGACTTCCATAATCGGGGAAGACAGCAACTCCGCTTGGCCTGTACAGACGACGATCTTTGTATCAGGCGATGCCGCTTTGGTTCGGTGTGTGAGCTGGACCCCACCACCATGTGGCATGATCATATCAATGATTGCGATATCGTAAAATTGCTGTGTGAGTTCAGCGATAAAATCATCGCTTTTCTCATAACACTGAACACCAAACCCCATGTCTTTCAGGCTTCCTGACATAACCTTTAAAAACAAAGGATTATCATCACAGACTAAAATTTTTGCCATGCCGGATGGTCCCCCTGAACCGTTCGCAATCGCGCAGCTCTAAACTACCGCCTTTTCCGTCATATACCTATCGAAAAACGCCTTACGGGTCTAGATAATGAACAACAGTTTCATTGCTTATTACCGTTAAAATTGGCATAATCTTCAAAACATAATCATTGGGTGGAACGCATGGTTGCGGTTGTAGCAATTGGTACGTCAGCAGGCGGATTAAAACCGCTTGAACACTTCTTTCATGGCATGGAGCCAGACACAAAAAATTGCTATGTCATCATCCAACACTTGTCACCTGGCTACAACTCGCTGATGGACGAACTTTTGGGCCGTCAATCAGCGCTAAAAATCAAAAAGATCCAAGATGGTGACAGGTTAGAGCCCGGCACGATCTACCTCAATTCACCATCCTTCCATATCGAATTGATTGATGATTGCTTCAAATTGGTGCCATACACGCAAAACGATGATATCCCCAGGTTACCAATTGATCATTTCTTTCGGTCCCTTGCTTACAGCGGCAATCGACCTGCGGTCGGGGTAATATTGTCGGGCACAGGGTCAGATGGATCAAAAGGCGCAGCCGTTTTGCAAAAATCTGGCGGCATTATTTTCACGCAAACTCCTAAAGAAGCCGAATTCGACGCTATGCCACAAGCGACGTTGAAAGAATGCCCTACGGCCATCACTGGTTCTGCAAACGAATTGCCTGCATTGATCGACAGTGGTATCGAAAAACTTCAAAATCAAGATTTGGCTGCAACCAACGTCAATCCACTGAAAGAGATCTTCAACTTAATCGAAACTGAGCACGGGATAGATTTTTCCCACTACAAAGAACGTACAATTCTTCGCCGCATTCAACGCCGGCGTGAAATTACCGGCGCCAAAGATGATAATGAGTTGCTTTTGCAACTAAAAAAAGATCCCATTGCGCTGCGTGATTTATACAGCGATCTGTTAATTGGCGTAACGGAATTCTTCCGCGATCCTGAATGTTTCGATCTGCTAAAAGAAATTGTTTACCCATCTTTAGTTGAAAAAATTAAGTCCGGAGAAGATATCCGGATCTGGGTTCCGGCCTGCGCAACCGGCGAAGAAGCGTACTCTATAGCAATTGATTTTGCCGAAACGCTTCATGAAAACAAAGCGCCTTTGAATTTCCGCATAATCGCAACAGATATTTTCCAGCCTGCGATCGATATTGCATCGGCAGGTTCGTATTCAAAAAAACAGTTAAAAAAATTACCCAAAGAAATTCGCCAACGGTATTTCGACGAAACGAATTCTGGATTCACGATCAAAAACGCGATTAGACAAAAAATCATTTTTTCACGACACAATGCAATTAGTAATGCGCCCTTCATGCGGATAGATTTGATATCATGCCGCAACATGATGATTTATCTTGGATCAACCGCTCAAGAGCAACTGCTGTCTAGGTTTACCTTCGGTTTGGAAAAGAACGGTTTTCTATTGTTAGGACCGTCCGAAAATCTGAGCACCTATTCTGGTGAGTTCGACGAACTGAGTAGCAAATGGCGCATATTCCGAAAAAATAGTGACAACCGCCGCCGCAGCAGCACCCTATTTTCCAATTCAGGACCTGCATTTAAAGCTATGCAAGTCAATGAACGCAGTAGGAACCAGCATATTCAACAACGCGCCTTGGCATCACGTCCAGCGCCTGTTGAAAATGAATACCGTGTTGACGCCGCATCACGCGAATACACTCGAAACAAACTGATCGCCGGCTATGACGCGCTTTTAAAACGCTATGCGCCATCGTCGATCCTTGTCGATACGGACGGTGACGTGCTGACGTGGTTTGGTTCGGCAGGCATGTATATCGACACCAAAAGCAATCTGGCAAATTGGCGTGTGTCTGAAATCGTTCACCCCGATTTGCAGTATTTCATCAACATCGCGTTGGAGCGAATTCGTAAGCACGATTTGGAACCATACCGCCGTAGAATTCAGCTCACGAATGAAGAAGGTGTTGCAAGCGATTTTAACCTAACAATTGAAGCCTTAGGAACGACCACTCAGTCCTCGCGCCCCGTTCTAGCGACGTTTAGCCTCACGTCGGAAACAGAAGAAGCAGATGATCAAAAACATCACGTTGAACATCTTTCTTCTGCGGAAGCTGATCGTGATATTCTAAACGCCCGCATCAACGAATTGACCCGCGATCTGCGACTAACCGAAGAGAGCCTACAGTTCGTCACCGAAAGGCTAGAAACAAACGCAGAGGAACTCCAAGCGTCGAATGAAGAACTGCAAGCATCCAACGAGGAATTGCAGGCATCGAACGAAGAGCTGCAAGCGTCCAACGAAGAACTACAAGCGGTCAACGAAGAGCTGCTGTCTGTCTCGGCAGAGCATGAACGTAAGATTGAATTAATCATCGAAGCCGCGCAGGACACAGAGATCCTATTAGAAATTATTGGCGCTGCCTGTTTGTTTACAGACGAAGATCACAACATCATTCGGTTCAGTGGACGCATGGGCCAACTGATGGGGTTCGAACCACAGGATGTGAATCGCCCAATCGCTAACGTCGGTCAAAAATTGGACTTCGTATCGTTGGAAGATTTGGCAAACCAAGCGCGGATTACTGAAACCGATTGCGTGGCAAAGGGCGAACTCAAAGGCAAACAGTTGGAAATAAAGTGTCGCTATATTCACAAATCGACACAGTCAGAATCCAACCGCTTTAGCTATATTTTCGCAGGGGAAGCCATCGAAAGTATAACGTAAGTCAATCACTTAAACCTGATTCACCCTTATGACAGACGACAGCATGAACGCCAGCCATCGATAGCCACGCATGCAATCTAGCGTGCGTGCGCCTTTTGGTTTTGCGACCGAAGTTTGTAATAGATGACGCGCCGTCGGCTGACTTGTCATAAAACTTTCATTTGGCATTTTCATCATATTTCATTAATTCGTGAAATATGGAAAAAGATTATCCCAGCCAACTGACAACACTTGGTCATCCTCAAAGATTAGCAATCTTTCGATTGCTGATGCGGAGGTATCCTGACCATGTTCCAGCTGGCGAAATCGCATCGGCCTTGGGGATAAAAGCCAGTACCGCCTCTACCTATCTTTCGGCTTTGATGCGGACGGGGCTCGTGATCCAACAACGGGCTGGAACATCGCTGCTATACGCGGTCGATATGACAACAGCGCGACATCTATTCGATTATCTTTTCAGCGATTGCTGCCGTGGTCGCGCTGATATCTGCCTCCCGTTTTTAGAGGAAAACGCTCTGCCTAAGCAGCGCAAATTTAACGTGCTATTTGTCTGCACAGGCAATTCAGCGCGTTCCATATTTGCGGAATCTATTCTGCGAAACACCCAGGCTGATAGGTTCAACGTTTACTCAGCCGGAACTCAGCCCAAATCGCAGATCAATCCTATTGCACTGAAAGTCCTACGCGATAAAGGGCACGACATTATCAGTCTAAAACCCAATCATATCAGCGACTTGACCGAAGATAAGGCGTTAAAATTCGATTTTATTTTCACCGTCTGCGATCACGCCGCAAATGAAGAATGCCGCGCCTGGAACGGCAATCCAATCACTGGACATTGGGGCCTGCCCGACCCTGTAAAAGACGCCGAAGGCGACGCCTTCTATCAAACCTATGACGCGATCAAGCATCGCATCGAACATTTCACAGCTATTGATCTAGAAAACCTTGGCCGTGTCGCGATCCAAAGATCAATCGACGATATTGGCCGCATCAGCCAAGAGGCGCGAACATGACTACCTACGCATTGAACGGATTGGGACGAATTGGCAAACTCGCCCTAAAACCCCTTATCGAAAGCGGTGCCAAAATCGCATGGATCAACGATGCCGTTGGCGATCCGGAAATACATGCGCATCTATTGGAATTCGACACTGTTCATGGCCGTTGGGATGCCGAATTTGCACATGACGCAGACAGCGTGACGATCAATGGGACGCGGCTACCGTTTGTGGGCACGAAAAACATTTCAGACCTGCCACTGGATAGTGTCGATGTTGTGATCGACTGCACCGGTGTCTTCAAAACCGAGGCCGCGATCGCCCCGTATTTCGACGCAGGCGTGAAAAAGGTTGTGGTCTCTGCTCCCGTCAAAGATGGGAACGCAGCCAACATCGTTTATGGCGTAAACCATGACATTTACGATCCAGCCGCCCATCGCATCGTCACTGCTGCATCGTGTACGACCAACTGCATTGCTCCTGTGGTCAAGGTTATTCACGAAACCTTTGGGATCAAACACGGATCGATTACGACCATCCATGATGTCACCAACACCCAGACCATCGTAGATCGCCCAGCCAAGGATTTGCGCCGCGCCCGCTCTGCCCTCAATTCGCTAATCCCAACAACAACGGGATCCGCAACAGCGATTACGTTGATCTATCCCGAACTAAAGGGCCGTCTGAACGGTCACGCTGTGCGTGTGCCGTTGCTGAATGCATCGCTGACAGACTGCGTTTTTGAATTAGATCGTCCCGTGACAGTCGAAGACGTAAATGCGGCGTTCGAAACTGCCGCCAATGGCACACTCAAGGGTATCTTGGGCTATGAAACGCGGCCATTGGTGTCGACTGATTACACGAACGATGCACGATCATCGATTATCGACGCGCTATCAACAATGGTGATCAATGGCACCCAGCTAAAGGTTTACGCGTGGTACGATAACGAATGGGGCTACGCACATCGTTTGATCGACGTGGCACGCATGGTTGGGGCATCGCTGTGACAACCCAACCCCAAGGAATGTCCGCCTACATCGCGGTCACTGCCGCCTATTGGGCGTTTATGCTGACTGATGGTGCGCTGCGGATGCTGGTTTTGCTGCATTTTCACACGCTGGGTTTCAGCGCGGTGCAATTGGCATATCTGTTTATCCTATACGAAATCGCAGGGATGGTGACCAACCTAACAGCCGGCTGGATCGCACAGCGGTTTGGCCTGACGTCGACACTCTATGCAGGCCTAGGGTTACAAGTCATCGCGCTTGTCGCGCTGGCCCAATTAGACCCCAGTTGGACTATTGCCGCATCGGTCGCATTCGTAATGTGTGTTCAGGGTCTATCGGGGGTCGCCAAAGATCTAGCAAAGATGTCGTCGAAATCAGCCGTAAAGCTTTTGGCTCCATCAGCCGATGGCGGGCTATTTCGCTGGGTCGCTATCCTGACGGGTTCAAAAAACGCAGTCAAAGGGTTTGGTTTTTTAATCGGGGCCGCACTGTTGGCTGTGGCAGGATTTGACGGGGCCGTTTTAACAATGGCCATCGCGGCAGGGGCAATCCTCATCGCTGTCGTCCTGTTCATGCCACCCGGTCTGCCAAAGGGCAAAAAGGGCACAAAATTTTCGGACGTTTTTTCGAAGTCCGCGAATGTAAACTGGCTTTCCGCAGCCCGCGTATTCCTGTTCGGCGCACGAGACGTTTGGTTTGTCGTCGGTATCCCGATCTATTTCTACGCGGTTTTGTCTAATGGGTCCGAGGCAGGCAATCGCACTGCTTTTTTCATGATCGGCACATTTATGGCAGTTTGGATCATACTCTATGGAGTTGTACAGGCAGCAGCGCCTAAAATCCTACGCGCAGCCCAAAGGCCTGAAACCGAATTGATCCGTGCCGCAAGAGCGTGGGCATTCGCACTGTTTTTCGTACCTGCCGCGCTAACAATCGCACTCGCGCTATCCCCTGCCCCACAAATGTGGCTGACGGTGACATTGGTTTTTGGATTGCTGGTATTTGGCGCAATTTTCGCCGTCAATTCGTCGCTTCATTCCTATCTAATTCTCGCATTTTCAAAATCAGAACGTGTAACGATGGACGTCGGTTTTTACTACATGGCCAACGCAGGTGGGCGCCTTATCGGCACACTGTTGTCTGGTTTGACCTACCAAATCGGCGGGCTGACATTGGTCATGGCAACAGCGGCTATCATGGTACTACTGGCGGCCCTCACATCGGGCCGCCTGTCGGCTCAAGACCCAATCATAGAGTGAACGCCGCAACAAACACATCCAGGGCGGCATCACTGTCATTTGCGGCCCAGGCCTCCATCGCGACCGGGCCAGTATAACCCATTTTATGCAAAGCGCGCGCAACACCGGCATAATTGATCTCTCCGGTGCCCGGCTCGCATCGCCCCGGATTATCGGCAACCTGTATTTCCCCGATCCAAGGCAAACAGGCTTCGCACCAGCGAGTTAGATCGCCTTCGCCGATTTGCGTGTGATATAGATCCAGATTAATCCGCAATTGCGGACGATTCACGGTGGAAACCAATTCCAAGACATCAGCAGTGGACCCGAACGGACATCCTGGGTGATCCCATGGGTTCAGGTTTTCGAGCGTAAACACGACGCCCTCTTCCTCGGCCATATCGCAAATGCGGTGCAACGTATCACGGGCACGTTGCATCATCCCTGGGGCAAAAACACCATGCTGAGGGATCGGGATACCCCCATCACCCAGACCCGTGCCGTGCAGATTCAGTCGGTCCACTCCCAATCGTTTACCGACCTGCGCAGTTTCACGTGCAGATGCGATCAATGTTTCGGCGCCCTCTGCATCCGTTAAACGGCCCTGCAGATATCCGTTCATGATAGTATAATTCGCGCCAACAGCCTCTAGCGAGGATAGATCATGATCAGGGTAGTTCCACAGCCCGACGCCCAAACCACGTTCGGTTAGTCGCGCCGCACGCCATTCAATTGGTTTGTCCTGCCACAGCATTTCCGCGCAGGCCGCTAATTGGAAAGATTGAGTCATTTGTATTCCACTTTTGGTTTACATCAAATGTTCGACTTCAGGGGCGGCGATGAAACGCCATTTGCGCAGAGGTCCTGCCATGACGTTTAGATAGTACATCTCGAACCCGTGAGGGGCTCCGCAGGGGTGGTGACCACGCGGGACGCAGACGACGTCGCCGTCATAAACGGCCATGGTTTCGTTCAGGGTCAGATCGTCGGTGTAGACGCGCTGAATGCCCCACCCCCCCTCGGCGTTGATCCGATGGTAATAGGTTTCTTCCAGATAGGTGATGTTTGGGAAATCATCTTCGTCATGGCGGTGGCTTGGGAACGACGACCAGTGACCAGCGGGGGTGAAGACTTCGGTCACCAGAAGGCTGTCGCAATAATCTTCATTTTCCATCGCAATGTTGTTGATGTAGCGCGTGTTCACGCCTTCGCCGCGCTGGGTCAGGGTGATGCCGTCGGGTCCGATTTTGCGGGCCTTGTGGCCGGATTTCCCAGGGGCCAGACAGACCGCGATGGTGCAATCCGTGGTCGCTGTCGCATCCCAGTTTTCGTCATTTGGCACATATAGGCAGTGCGGCGGCGTCTTTTCAAAGACGTTCATCCGCTCGCCCAATTCGCCCCAGTTTTCACCAGCTGCGTTGATCGTGGCTTTGCCTTCGACCATGACCAAAATGGCCTCGTTCGAACCAGTTGCCTCGGCAATGGTTTCACCTGCGCGCAAACGGTACAGCGAAAATCCAACATAGCGCCACCCCGCAGACTGCGGGGTGATTTCGTGGACTTTGCCATGTGTACCGAACGGGTTTTTCAGAAGATCTGCCATAACTGATCCGATCAAGCAGGGATCAACCCGACATCGCGGGCGATCCGTTTCAATGTGTGCAGGCCCAGCGTCTGATACATCAGCGGGTTGCGGATGTCGGGGTCCTGTTCGGCCTCGATTACAATCCAACCGTCATAGCCCGCATCCTTGAGGATCTGCAAAAGCGGCGTGAACTCGACCCCGCCCTCTTGGTCGCCAGGCACGGTGAACACCGACCCACGAACGCCGTCCATGAACGACCAGCCTTCGTCCTCAACGCGGGCGCGAACGGCAGGGCGCACATTTTTCGCGTGGAAATGGCGCACGCGGTCTACATGTTTGCGCAGCACGGTTTCGGGATCGCCACCGCCAAAATAACAATGGCCCGCATCAAACAGCAGTTTGGTTTTGCCGCCCGCTACGGCCGTGGCTGCCATAAAGGCGTCTATATCTTCGGGGCTTTGCACGACCGTGCCCATGTGATGGTGATAGACCAGATCGATGCCCTGATCGGCGCAATAGGCGGCGATTTCCTCGACGCGGTTCGCAAAATCAGTCATCCCCGCCGCGTCCAAAACTGGGCGTTCGGACAGAGGTTTTGGCTGGCCCTGAATGGTGTTGGATGTCTCACAGGCGATGCAAACGGTGCAACCGTTGTGTTTCAATTTATCCAGATGCGACTGGATCGCGGCCTTCTCATCGTCAATCGAATTGGCCAGTACATTCAACGAATGCCACCCCGAGATAAATTTCAGATCATAATCTGCCAGGAGGCTGCGCAGGGCTTCGGGGTCGTCCTGCGGCCAGCGGTGACCGTTCTCGATCCCGTCAAAACCGATCAGGTGGCCCGCCTCTTTTAGAATGCGAGACGTCGGTATATCCGCGCCGATGGATTGGTCGTCGTCATTGGCCCATGCAATGGGGTTTGTGCCGAATTGGATCATGGGTCTGTCCTTAATTAGCCAGCGATTGATTAGAGATTTGGTTTAGGTATTCGGCGAAGCGGTCGCGTTGTTTTTGACGTTCGGAGACTTGTGGTACGGCGACGTCCCAGAAGTATCCGTGTTCGCCTGCGGTGGTTTCGATACCGGTGCCGGGGAAGTCTTTGGCGATTGTGTCGATGACGATCACGGTTGGGATGTTGCGGGTCCGCGCCGCCTTGATCTCGGCCTCGAGCTGGTCGGTGTTCGCCGCTTTGACCGCATGCGCGCCCATCGATGCAGCGTGCATGACATAGTCGATTTCTGGCTGAACCTCGACGTTGCAATCAACGTACATGTTGTTGAACGGCTCGCCGCCGCAGCCCATGGTTTGCAGGCGGTTGATACAGCCGTAACCGCGGTTGTCGGTCAGAACGACGGTGAACGGAATGCGGCGCATGACGGCCGTCGCCAGTTCCGCATTCGCCATCATATACGATCCATCCCCGACAAAGCAGATCACGTCACGCTCTGGCGCGGCCAGTTTGATGCCCAATGCGCCAGCGACCTCGTAGCCCATGCAGCTATAGCCGTATTCCAT
Organism: Marivivens niveibacter; assembly: GCF_002150005.2. Classification (GTDB taxonomy): domain Bacteria; phylum Pseudomonadota; class Alphaproteobacteria; order Rhodobacterales; family Rhodobacteraceae; genus Marivivens; species Marivivens niveibacter. Next base: position 210 of record NZ_MSPP01000005.1, on the reverse strand, counting down.
GTGGTATCCGCCTTGGCTGGGCTGCCACAGCAGTTTCAATGCGCCTGGCATGGTGCCCGCTGCGCACATGGCAATCGCGCTGTCGTCGGTCGCGCGTTGAACGGCGCCGATCACCTGACCGTCGGTCGGTTTGGCGTCCTGATCATCAGGGCGTGCGCAATAGGCATCCACCGCGCGCAGCCAATCGATCCGCTGTTCAGGATCACAGGC
>NZ_MSPP01000004.1 GCF_002150005.2 Marivivens niveibacter | reverse complement strand
ACTGGAGCGGGCGAGGCGATTCGAACGCCCGACCCTAACCTTGGCAAGGTTATGCTCTACCCCTGAGCTACGCCCGCTTCCGTTTCGGTGGGCGTGATTTAGGAAATGTAGCGGGGGGCCGCAAGTGGAAAATGCACGGTTGTGATGTTTTTTTTATTCCAGCCCTTCGACGGGCCCGCCTTTGGCCACCCAGTCGGTGAAACCATCGCGCAGGTGTGCCGCGTCAAACCCCATATTCATAAGGGTTTCGACCGTCAGCGCCGACCGCCAGCCCGATGCGCAGTGAAACACAAAGGTTTTCGTTTCATCGGCAAAAATTGTTTTGTGATAGGGGCTTGATGGATCGATCCAGAATTCGATCATGCCGCGCGGGGCGTGATATGACCCCGGAATATAGCCCAAACGCTGTCTTTCGCGCACATCGCGGATGTCGACGATCACCAAATCGGAATCGCCCATGCGATTCATTAGATCAGCGGTGTCGATTTCGCGAATCCGTTCGCGGGCGCGGGCCACCATTTCGGCGGCGGTGGTGTGTAGTGGCATGGGCTCCTCCGTTTTTGTCAGCGTAACGGGGGCACAACAAAAAGAAAGGGCGGGAACATGTCCCGCCCTTTGATCGCGTCAATTTGAAACGTTTATTCGAATTCGACCATCAGATCTTTGGCGTCGATCTGGCCGCCTGCGGTGACGTGAACGGCTTTGACCACCGCGTCGCGTTCTGCATGGATACCCGTTTCCATTTTCATCGCCTCGATGGTCAGCAGCAGGTCGCCTGCCTTGACCTCTTTGCCAGCGACGGCAGCAACGGTGGCCACAACGCCCGGCATTGGGGCGCCGATGTGGTTCGGGTTGCCTGCCTCGGCCTTTGGTCGGGCGACTTTGTTCGCGGTGGCTGCGCGGTTTGGAACGCGGATGGTGCGTGGTTGACCGTTGAGTTCAAAGAACACTTTGACTTCGCCGTTTTCATCCATCTCGCCCACAGCCTGCAAACGAACCTCGAGCGTTTTGCCCGGATCGATTTCTGCGCTGATTTCTTCGCCTGGCTCCATGCCATAGAAGAATGTTTTGGTCGGCAGAGTGCGCACAGGACCATAGGTGCGGTGACGGCCCATGTAATCCAAGAAAACCTTTGGATACATAAGGTAACCGTTCAGATCCTCGTCATCGATGGTTTTGCCGTCCAGCTGTTTGGACAGGTCCGCACGGACGTCTTCTAGATCGACAGGTTTCAGGTGTTTGCCTGGGCGATCGGTGAACCCTTTTTCGCCTTTCAGAACTTTGCCCTGAATATCCGCTGGCCATCCACCCGGAGGCTGACCAAGGCTGCCCTTCATCATGTCGATGACCGAATCTGGGAATGCCACATCGGTTTTCGGGTCCATGACCTGATCTGGTGTCAGGTTTTGCGACACCATCATCAGGGCCATATCGCCGACAACTTTGGACGATGGGGTCACTTTGACGATGTCACCGAACATCATGTTCACGTCAGCATAGGCCTGTGCGACCTCGTGCCAGCGTTCTTCAAGGCCAAGGCTGCGCGCCTGTGCCTTGAGGTTGGTGAACTGACCGCCTGGCATTTCGTGCAGGTACACTTCGGATGCTGGCGATTGCAGGCCAGATTCGAATGCCGCGTACTGACCACGCACCTGTTCCCAGTAGTTCGAGATTTCGCGGATCGATGCGATGTCCAGACCGGTGTCGCGGTCCGAACCGCGCAGGGCTTCGACGATCGAACCCAATGTCGGCTGCGAAGTGCCGCCCGAGAACGCGTCCATTGCAGCATCAACAACGTCTACTCCTGCAGCAGATGCCGCCAGAACGGTCGCAATCGACGCGCCCGATGTGTCGTGCGTGTGGAAATGGACGGGCAGGCCGACCTCTTCTTTCAGCGCTTTGACCAGTTGGGTTGCGGCGGCTGGTTTCAACAGACCTGCCATGTCTTTCAGGCCCAGAACGTGGGCGCCAGCGGCCTCTAGTTCTTTTGCCATGCCGACATAGTATTTTAGGTCGTATTTGGAACGCGCAGGGTCCAGCAGGTCGCCAGTGTAACAAATAGTGCCTTCGCAGACTTTGTTTGCTTCGATCACGGCATCCATGGCGACGCGCATGTTTTCGACCCAGTTCAGGGAATCAAACACGCGGAACACATCGACGCCCGAAACCGCAGCCTGACGCACAAATTCTTGCACGACGTTGTCAGGGTAGTTGGTGTAGCCAACGCCGTTCGATGCGCGCAGCAACATTTGCGTCATGATGTTTGGCATCTTTTCGCGGATGTCGCGCAGACGCTGCCATGGGCATTCCTGCAAGAAACGATAGGCCACGTCGAACGTCGCGCCGCCCCAGCATTCAACCGAGAACAGCCCAGACATGTTTTGCGCATAAGCAGGCGCCGCGTTGATCATGTCGATCGAACGCATGCGGGTTGCCAGCAGCGACTGGTGACCGTCACGCATGGTGGTGTCGGTGATCAGCAGTTGTTTTTGCTGGTGCATCCAGTCGGCAATCGCCTCTGGGCCGAATTGGTCCAGAATTTGACGGGTGCCGCTTGGCGCTTCGCCCTTGCCAGGCAGGACTGGGGGCTTGGGCGCTTTGGCTTCGGCGTGCGGCTTGTTGCGGCCTGCGGTTTCTGGGTGGCCGTTGACGGTGATGTCAGCGACATAGGTCAGAATTTTGGTCGCGCGGTCGCGGCGTTTGTGGAACTGGAACAGGTCCGGCGTCGTGTCGATGAATTTCGTTGTGTATTCGTAATTCAAGAACGTCGGGTGTTTCAGCAAGTTGATCACGAATTCGATGTTCGTGGACACGCCGCGGATACGGAATTCGCGCAGCGCGCGGTCCATACGCGCAATCGCCATTTCAGGCGTAGGGGCGCGCGCGGTGATTTTGGTCAGCAGGGAATCGTAATAGCGGGTGATTACAGCGCCCGAATAGGCGGTGCCGCCGTCCAGACGAATGCCCGGACCCGTTGCCGAACGGTATGTTTGAATGCGGCCATAGTCTGGGATAAAGTTGTTGGACGGGTCTTCGGTCGTGACGCGGCATTGGAGTGCGTGGCCGTCCAGTTGAACGTCGTATTGCGATGCGCAGCCTGTTGCCTCGACGATGGATTTGCCTTCGGCGATCAAGATTTGCGAACGGACGATGTCGATGCCGGTGACTTCTTCGGTGACGGTGTGTTCCACCTGAACGCGTGGGTTCACCTCGATGAAATAGAATTCGCCCGAATCCATATCCATCAGGAATTCGACCGTACCTGCGCATTCGTAATTCACGTGTTCACAGATTTTTTTGCCCAAGTTACACAGTTTTTCACGCTGCGCGGCGGATAGATACGGGGCAGGGGCGCGTTCTACGACCTTTTGGTTGCGGCGCTGTACCGAACAGTCGCGTTCCCACAGGTGATAGATGTTGCCTTTTTTGTCGCCCAGAATCTGGACTTCGACGTGACGGGCGCGAGTGATCATCTTTTCCAGATAACCTTCGCCGTTGCCAAAAGCGGCTTCCGCTTCGCGACGGCCTTCGCGGACCTTTTCCTCGAGCTCCTCCTCGGAAAGGATCGGACGCATGCCGCGCCCGCCACCGCCCCAAGAGGCCTTGAGCATCAAGGGGTAACCAACTTCCGACGCTTGCGCGCGGATGATATCCATATCTTCGCCCAGCACTTCGGTCGCTGGGATTACGGGTACGCCTGCCTCAATCGCGACCTGGCGCGCGCTGGCTTTGTCGCCCAGTTTGCGCATGGTTTCCGCTTTGGGGCCGATGAACGTGATGCCGTTCTTTTTACAAGCGTCAACGAATTCAGGGTTTTCCGACAGCAGGCCGTAACCTGGGTGGATCGCGTCAGCGCCGGACATTTTCGCAACCCGGATCATTTCGTCGATCGACAGGTAGGCGGCGACAGGTCCCAATCCTTCGCCAATGCGATAGGCTTCGTCCGCTTTGAAACGGTGCAGGCCCAGTTTGTCCTCTTCGGCGAAAACGGCGACGGTTTTCTTACCCATTTCGTTGGCAGCCCGCATGATGCGGATCGCGATTTCGCCACGGTTGGCGATCAGAATCTTTTTAAACTCGGCCATAAAAACCCGCTCCTCTTTGCAGTCGCAGAAACGGTCTAGGAGATTTGACCAGCGGCGTAAATCAATTTTTGACGATATGTTAGCGCCAACAAATATATTTGGATTGATAATCGATTATTTACCGCTGGTCTGGTTTTTAATGGTTGTGGGCTTTCAGAGGAACCTCGCGCAAAATCAAAGAGATAAGCAGTGCAAGGACGCCCAGACCCGCGGCGCACCAGAAAACAGGGTGGATAGCGTGCACCACAGCGCCTGCGATCATATCTTGGGCTTCGGCTGGTAAACCTTTGAGCATCTGCGGTCCGATCTCTCCGCCGATGTTGACTTCGGTCCCTAGCGAAGATGCCAGACGGGCGGCAAACAGCGCACCAAATGCCGCAACTGCAAGCGATCCGCCAACCTGACGGAACATCAGGCCCGCAGCAGTGGCAGTGCCCAGCGTTTCGCGTGGAACTGCGTTTTGAACAGCCGTGGTTAGAACAGGGAACGTTGTGCCCATGCCCATGCCGAAGATGGCAAGGTAGATGCTAAAGGTCAGCGTTGGCGTTGTTTGGTCGATGGTGGTCAGAAGCGTCATGCCAACTACGATAAACAGGGCGCCAAAGATCGGCAGGATGCGGTATTTGCCGGTGTTGCCCATGATGCGTCCCGATGCCGTTGACGCAATCAGAATGCCAAACGTCATAGGGATCAACATCAGGCCCGATACGGTTGGCGTAACGCCCAGTGCGATCTGTAGGTAGATAGGCAGGAACGTCACCGAACCGAACATCGCAGCACCGACGATGAAGCTGATCACGGAAGTCGTCCAGAACACGTTCATTTTGAACAGGTGCAGCGGGATGATTGGTTCCTGTGCGCGGCGTTCGATCAATATGAATGCAATCAGCGCGATTGCAGCGATTGCGATCAGCCCAAAGAATTGGGGCGAATCCCACGCGATTGTCGAGCCGCCCAGCGATGTTGCCAGCGTCAGTGTGGCCAAGGTGACTGACAGCGTAGCGGCGCCCCACCAATCAATCGCGTGTTTGGTGCGTTTGCCCGTCGGTTTGAATGCCGAGGCAAAGCCGATGACTGCCAAAATGCCGAAAGGCAGGTTGATGTAGAAAATCCAATGCCAGCTGAATGCTTCGACGAACCAGCCGCCGATCAGCGGGCCAATAACCGATGACATCGAAAATACAGCGGCGAAAATGCCCTGCACTTTGCCGCGTTCGCGTGGGGGAATAACATCGCCAATGACCGACAGCGCCAGAACAAACAGGCCGCCACCACCCAAGCCCTGCAGGGCGCGGGCGAGGATCAGGAATGTCATAGAGGTCGCCAATCCGCACAGCGCAGAACCCAACAAGAACAGGCCAACCGAGACAAATACGGTGTTTCGACGACCGTAAAGATCGCCGATTTTGCCATAGAGTGGCGCAACAATGGTGGACGCAAGCATGTAGGCTGTCACGACCCAGCTTAGATGCTCTAATCCGCCTAGGTCCGCAACGATAGTTGGAAGGGCGGTGGAAACGATCGTCTGGTCTAATGCAGCTAATAACAAAAGGATGCCGATTGATCCGATGATCAATCGTGTCGATCCTTCGTGGGTCGTTGTCGTGGGGGCGGGAATATCGGTCATGGTGATCAATTCGATTGGGGAAACTGCTGTCTATGCATAAAGCGCGTCTTAAATATGTGTCAATAGCACATAAATGTGCATGGCATATATTTGACATGTGCGTATTTACGGGCAAAGAAGGCTTATGATGAAATTACCGCCCCATTTTCACGCCGATGTTCCTGAAACGCTGACTGCTGCCGGATTTGAATCCGATGCTATCGATCACCTTTTGGAACTGGATGCAGTTATTTTTCAGTGGCATCGCATGTCGTCCAAAGGCGAGGTGCCACGAAAACTGTTGGCTGAAATGGAATCGGACGTCGATATTGGCCAGTTCTATTCAATGACCGCGGTCGCGCGGATCATTTACGGGATCGGCCGCGATGAACCTCAAGAGGCCACAATTGGCCTGTTGGCCGAAGAATTGAACATTGATCCGTCACGCGCCAGCCGCGTGGCAAGTGACCTGATCAAACGCGGGCTGGTGCGTCGGCGCGCATCCCAAGAGGACGGGCGCAAATCGATCCTAGAGTTCACTCAAGAAGCGATTGACCTGCTGTCGGCCTATCGTGCGCTGAAATGGACCAAAGCGATCGAGGTCTACAAGGACTGGCCTGCCGAAGATATCGCCGCCTTTTCACGGCTTTTGCAGCGATACGTTGATGGTGTGGGTAAGGCGCTGCACGGAAAAGAATAGTAGAACATAATGCGAACAGACGCTTTCCCAGCGAACTGATTTGCGCTATTTGTGCGTCTATGACCAGCTATTCCGATGATGACGCCTTTGAGGCGGCCGAAATGTCCCTGTCGCAGCGCGCTATGATGGCGTCGCGCCCAACGCCCTATTTGGATGATCTGAACCCCGCCCAACGCGAGGCGGTCGAGGCGATGGATGGTCCTGTCCTAATGTTGGCAGGCGCGGGAACAGGCAAAACCAAAGCGCTGACAACGCGTATCGCGCATCTGTTGGTCATGGGCAAAGCGCGCCCAAACGAAATTCTATCGGTGACATTCACCAACAAAGCGGCCCGCGAAATGAAAGAACGCGTTGGTCGGCTGCTGGGCGAAACCGTCGAAGGCATGCCGTGGATGGGCACATTCCATTCGATCTGCGTGAAACTGCTGCGCCGCCATGCGGAGTTGATCGGGGCCTCTGATCGGAATGAAGTCATCGAAGGCCGCCCTCAGCTACATCTGAAATCGAATTTCACGATTCTGGATACGGACGACCAGATCCGCCTGATGAAACAGCTGATCGAAGCGAACGGGATGGACGTCAAACGTTGGCCCGCGCGGATGTTGTCGGGGATAATCGATAACTGGAAAAACCGCGCGTGGACCCCTCATCAGGTTCCAACGTCCGAAGCCTCGGCATTCGACGGGCGCGGGGTCGAGCTATACGATCAATATCAGCGCCGATTGCTGGAACTGAACGCCGTGGATTTCGGTGACCTGCTGCTGCATGTGGTCACGATTTTCCAACAGCACCCCGATGTGCTGGCGCAATATCAGCGTTGGTTCCGCTACGTTTTGGTCGACGAATATCAAGATACCAACGTCGCGCAGTATCTGTGGCTGCGCCTTTTGGCCTCGGGGCACAAAAACATTTGCTGCGTCGGTGACGATGACCAATCCATCTACGGTTGGCGCGGGGCAGAGGTCGGCAACATCCTGCGGTTCGAAAAGGATTTCCCAGGGGCCAAGGTGGTCAGGCTGGAGCAGAACTATCGTTCGACCCATCACATCCTTGCCGCTGCATCTGGCGTGATCGCGGGAAACAAGGGCCGTTTGGGCAAAACCCTATGGACCGAAAGCCAAGATGGCGAAAAGGTTCGCCTGATCGGTCATTGGGACGGCGAAGAAGAAGCCCGCTGGATCGGCGAAGAGATCGAGGCGATGCAGCGCGGCACCCGTGGCAACGACCGCATGTCGCTGGACAGCATGGCAATTCTAGTGCGTGCCTCCCATCAGATGCGCAGCTTTGAGGATCGTTTCCTAACCATCGGCCTGCCATATCGCGTCATCGGCGGCCCGCGTTTCTATGAACGGATGGAGATTCGCGACGCCATGGCCTATTTCCGTTTGGCCGTGTCGCAGGATGATGATCTGGCGTTCGAACGCATCGTAAATACGCCGAAACGCGGATTGGGCGACAAAGCAGTGCAAACGATCCAGAAAATGGCCCGCAGCAACGGCGTTTCCCTGATCGAAGGCGCGCGTTTGTGCGTCGAATCTGGCCTGATCAAAGGCAAAGGTGGCAAAGCGCTGGGCGAATTGGTTCAGGGGCTGGACCGTTGGCATTCCCAATTGCTGGCCGAATCTGACACCCATATCGAAGTGGCCGAACAAATTCTGGACGAATCCGGCTACACGACCATGTGGCAGAACGACAAAACGCCAGAGGCACCGGGGCGGTTGGAAAACCTTAAGGAACTGATCAAAGCGCTGGAAAACTTTGATAACCTTCAAGGTTTTTTAGAACACATCGCCCTGATCATGGACAACGATTCCGAAGATGCCGAAGAAAAGGTCAGCATCATGACCCTGCACGCGGCCAAAGGTTTGGAATTCCCTGCCGTGTTCTTGCCCGGGTGGGAGGATGGCCTGTTCCCATCGCAACGGTCGATGGATGAAAGCGGTGTCAAAGGGTTAGAGGAAGAACGCCGTCTAGCCTATGTCGGCATCACCCGCGCGGAACAGATCTGCACGATTTCCTTTGCCGCGAACCGCCGCGTTTATGGTCAATGGCAAAGCCAGCTGCCCAGCCGTTTCATCGACGAACTGCCCGAAGAAAACGTAGATGTGCTAACCCCGCCCGGTTTGTACGGCGGCGGATATGGCGCGGCGGGTATGTCCGCGTCGGCGTCACCTGCCTATGCAATGAGATCGGCCAATACGATCGAACAGCGCGTCCAAAAGGCGGATGTTTACAACTCTCCCGGCTGGAAGCGGATGCAAAACCAGTCGCAAAAACGGGGCTTTGCACAGCCGAATGAATCGCGCGGGCTGACGATTGATGCGACGGCAACGTCGTCTTTCACGATTGGCGACCGCGTGTTCCACCAGAAATTCGGTTACGGCGAAGTGATGGAGATCGAAGGCGATAAGCTCGCCATCGAATTTGATAAGGCCGGATCGAAAAAGGTAGTCGCCAAATTCATCGTCCCCGCCGAAAACGCCAACGATGTGCCGTTTTAATGCCCGCGGATAATCGGGATTAGGGTCAGCACCAGCAGCACGGCCATTGTGATGTTGAACGCACGCAAACGGGCAGTGCTGTTTAGGAAACGGCGCGCCTGTTGGCCCAGAACGGTCCAGACTGAAATCGACGGCAAGTTGGTCAGTATGAAAATCAGTGCGACCACTGCGACTTGGGTCAGTGACTGATCTACGGTGTAAGCGCTGATGGCGGTTAGGGCCATGAACCAACCCTTTGGATTGACCCACTGAAATGCGGCCGCCTGAAAAAACGTGAATGGTTTCGATTCTGGCTGCGCAGGGTCGGGCGTTTTTGGCGCCGCGTTTGCGATTTTCCACGACAGATATAGCAGATACGCCACCGATCCCCATTTCATCGCGACCAGCGTCATAGGGAACCGTTCGAAAAGGGTTATCAGCCCCGCGCCGATAATCAGGATCATGAACGAATGCCCAATCCCAACGCCCAGCATATGGGGCAGGGATCGGCGCAGGCCAAAGTTGGCTCCGGACGCCATCAGCATCATGTTATTCGGGCCCGGAGTGATCGAGCTAACAAAGGCGAAGCCAACAAGGGCAAGGATCAATTCTATCGTCATGACGCGATTAATCGCCTGAAACCTGCGCAATGTGATTGCTTTGTTGTGGTAATGCGCACTATTTTTGCAATTAATGGCGAAAGAAGATCAAATAAACCAAAAGATATTGCGCGAACTGACGCGTGATGGGCGGATCAGCAACCTTGCTCTGGCGGAAAAGGTTGGTCTGTCGCCCTCCGCCTGTTTGCGCCGCGTTCAGGATTTGGAATCCCGCGGGGTGATCACGGGTTATCGCGCGCAACTAGCGCCGGCTCAGATCGGGCGAGGTTTCGTGGTTTATGTGACTGTTGGTCTGTCTGAACACACGAAAGAGGCACAGCTGAATTTCGAACGCGCTATGGATCGCGCAGACGAAGTCACGGAATGCCATAACGTGGCGGGTGCGTTTGAATATCTGCTGCGTGTCGAATGCGCGGATTTGGCCGCCTACAAGGCTTTCCATACAGACACGTTGGGCACCGTCCCGCATGTGCGGTCGATCACCAGTTATATGGTGATGGGATCGCCCAAGGACCTGCGCGCCTAAATTCCCACATTCCAGAAAAAGCAAACGGCGGCACCCAGGGAGGAGGAGGGGTGCCGCCGTGCTATTTGTGCGAACGCTCAGGGAGGAGGAGAGAGCATTCGCTATGTGCGAAACGAAGTGGTCAGGGAGGAGGAGAGACCAGATCGTTTCTGTCACAAGACCCTCAGGGAGGAGGAGAGAGGGTCTCGTAATTCTGTATGCGGCGGGATCAGGGAGGAGGAGAGATCCCGCCGCTAGCTTCTGAACCTTCAGGGAGGAGGAGAGAAGGTTCAAAACCGGTTATGTCAATGCGGCAGCACCAGGGAGGAGGAGAGGTGCTGCCGCTTTTGTTACGGTCCAGCTCAGGGAGGAGGAGAGAGCGGACCGTGGGCGAAGGTTCTAGGGAGGAGGAGAAGAACCTTCGTTTTCTATTCTTATGCGCCGTAGGCGGTTTCGATTGCGATGCGTTTGATCATCGAACGCGAGATGCCCAGATCAGATAGTTCACGGTCGTTCAGGTCCGACAGTTCATTGATCGTTGCGCGGTATGTTTTGTACTGTGCAAAACGTTCTGCCAGTTTTGCGACCAGACCAGCGTTTGCGGTGCCTGCGAAACCGTTGCGTACTTCGTGTGCGTAAGCCATTACATAACTCTCTTCGTATCGTTGCCTAGTGGCAGTCTTAATCGTGATCCCCGTGTCGGGGTTGGCTGTGTTGCCGTTGAGTTCAATTTGATGTTTTTGCTGCAATCGCACAATTGTGGTTTTCGTCATTGCCGCCATGCAGCAAATGCATACGAAAGACTGACCTATTGTCGCAAAAGCGTATCAAAGGGTGCTGTTCAGCAACTTTACCTTGTGATTTTCTAGGTCGGGACCAGATTTCGCCCATGATTTGGGCGTTTTGAAGAATAGGAGCCAAGATGACCCTAAGTAATGCTAATGTTCGCGCGATTCTGAATCAGGTGAAGTCGCCCAGCGGACAAGGGTTGATAGATTCGGATCTGGTGCGAGCGTTAACGGTCGATTCTGATGCCATCCGTTTCGTGATCGAAGCCGCAACGCCCGAAGAGGCTCAGGCGCTAGAGCCAGTCCGTCAAGCGGCCGTTGAGGCGCTCAAGGCGCAGACCTCGGTGCCGGTGTCGGCTGTATTAACGGCACATGGCCCGTCTAAACCCGTACCAAGCCTAAAGGTGGGTCGCCACCCGACGCCGCAAGCAGGCCCACAGTCTGTTCCAGGTGTGAAACGGATAATTGCAATTGGTTCAGGCAAAGGCGGCGTCGGGAAATCTACGGTGTCATCTAACTTGGCCGTCGCGTTGGCGCGCAAAGGTAAAAAGGTCGGTCTGTTAGATGCAGACCTATACGGTCCATCGCAGCCCAGAATGATGGGTGTCAGTGGTAAGCCGAAATCAAACGGCAACGATATGATCGAACCTCTTTCTGCCCATGGGGTCACGATTATGTCCCTGGGTCTGATGGTTGACCCTGATAAGGCAGTGATCTGGCGTGGCCCTATGTTGATGGGTGCCCTGCAGCAGTTGTTGGGGCAGGTGGCATGGGGGGAATTGGATGTCCTGCTGATCGACCTGCCACCCGGAACAGGCGATATTCAGTTGTCGTTGTGTCAGAAAACCAATTTGTCGGGTGCTGTGGTTGTGTCCACGCCGCAGGACGTCGCTCTATTAGATGCGCGCAAAGCGCTGGATATGTTCAAGACGCTAAAGACGCCCGTTTTGGGATTGGTAGAGAATATGTCTACCTTCCATTGCCCGAATTGTGGTCACGAGGCGCATATCTTTGGTCACGGCGGTGTCGCTGATGCAGCCAAAGAGCTGGAGCTACCTTTCTTGGGTGCTTTGCCAATTGATTTGGACACGCGTTTGGCCGGCGATAGTGGCACCCCGATCGCAGCGGGTGACTGTGATATGGCGCAGTCCTACGCGAATTTGGCGCAGCGGTTTATCGATGGTGGAATTGTATAAATTTCACTTTTCGAACATTCCATGGTTAGCGCCGTCCAGTGAAAACTGGGCGGCGCTATTCTTTTGAATAGAATCTATGCCAGGTCGGGTAGCATGGAACCTTCTGGAATCTGCAGGTCATTTTTGACCTAGTTACGAATCACTGCGCCGTGAGTTTCTGTGAATTTTCAGAACAATTTGGGAACATCTGCGTTCGGCGGCGGGGTTATGGAGTTTTCTGGGAAAAAAACTGAATCTTGTGGAACCTCGCCCAAAACAAGGTGCATAAACTACATCTAGTGATGTCTTTGCTGTCTTAGGCAAGGTTTCGGTTTGGTTAACCGCTGTGAATCGCCGTGATGGAACCGTGAGTGTCAGTAAAACCCCAGGTGGTTCCATAAGATTCCAAAAAGTTGTTGCCAGCGCCCAAAACGTCCTGCATATTCATCCCATCGAAAGAGCGATGATAAAAAATACCAAGGGCCGAAGTTGAAAAGAGCCCAGAGGCGAAATTGCAGGTTTCATACAGGCACACGCTTTTTCGATAGAACATCCGGCGCGCGAGCGAGCAGACATCCCCCCAGGTGGCGCGCGTTGCTGGACTTCCCGAAAGGGACGGTGGCGGCGGATTGAACAGTGGCAGCAGTTCAATCCGCCGTGCCCTTTTCAGGGGTTTGGTTTTTAACGGGGGCAGGGAAAGGACCGCAGGGCAGTGGTTCAGGCGTTTGAAGGCGAACACCTCCAGAAGGTGGATAAAAAGGGACGCATGTCGATCCCCGCCGATTTCCGTCGCATCCTGCTGGCTGGCGATCCAGAATCCGCATCCCGTCAAAACCCACGTATGAAAATCGTTTACGGTCAGCATCTAAAGCGACACGTTCAGGTCTATACCATGGACGAACATCAGCGCATTGTTGACGATATCTATGCGATGCCGCGCGAAAAGGCGTTGGATCAAAAACGCATGGCACATCTATATGTGACCCAGTCGCAGACCCTAGAGGCCGATAAAGACGGCCGCGTGATCCTGCCCAAATCGATCCGCGAAAAATTGGAAATCGAAGAAGGCGACGTGTATTTCCGTGGCCTTATTTCCAATTTTGAAATGTGGAACGACGATATCTTTAAATCCACTGTTAATGCGGACATTGACGATTGGTTGGGCGATATGGGCGATGATTTCGACCCGTTGTCGCTGTTGGGCGGTGTCTGATGTCTGCGCCGGGTAAGCCACATATTCCAGTTTTGATCAGGCCGCTCATTCGGGCGGTCTCTCCTGTTTCGGGTGTCTGGCTTGATGGCACGTTCGGGGCAGGGGGCTACACGCGCGAATTGCTAAAGGCGGGCGCGGATAAAGTGATTGGCGTTGATCGCGATCCGCTGGCCTTTGAAATGGCTGCGCCATGGGTTGGCGAATACGGCGACCGCATTGAAATGGTGCAGGGCACGTTTTCGAAACTGGACCAATATGCATCGGGTCTAGACGGCATTGTTTTGGATCTGGGCGTATCGTCCATGCAGCTGGATCAGGCCGAGCGCGGCTTTTCGTTTATGAAAGACGGCCCCCTGGACATGCGGATGAGCCAGTCTGGCACGTCGGCCGCGGATCTGTGCAACGAAATGGACGAAGCCGATCTGGCCAATATCATCTATCTATATGGCGAAGAACGCGCATCCCGCCGTATTGCCAAAGCGATCGTTGCGGCGCGTCCACTGACCACGACTCTGGAATTGGCCAAGGTTGTTGAATCCTGTCTGCCACGACAAAAACCGGGGCAGAGCCATCCCGCGACCCGCACATTCCAAGCGCTACGCATTGCCGTGAACGACGAATACGGCGAATTGGCCGAAGGTTTGATGGCCGCCGAACGCGCCTTGCGTCCGGGTGGATTGCTGGCCGTAGTGACATTCCATTCCGTCGAAGACCGCATGACCAAACGGTTCTTTCAGGCACGGTCAGGCCGCACGGCGAATGCCAACCGCTATGCCCCTGAAATGCAGCGTGAAAAACCTGCCTTTGACATGATCGAGAAAAAGGCAATTGGCCCCGATGCAGAAGAGCTAGAGGATAATCCGCGCTCTCGTTCGGCTAAGTTGCGTGTTGCTCGCCGCACGGATGCGCCATCAGGTGACGTGGATCGCAAATCATTGGGCATGCCGATGCTCAAAGGGGAACGTTAATGCGTAGTTTGTTATATGTATTGGCCGCCTTGGCCGTGATTGGGTCCGCGTTTTGGGCCTATCAGGAAAATTATCGAACCCAAGATTCCATTAAACACGTACGCGAGTTGAACCGTGACATCGCAACAGCGACATCGCGTTTGCGGACGCTCAATGCGGAATGGGCCTATCAGAACCGCCCAGACCGTTTGCGCGATCTTGTGAACCTGAACTTTGATCGTTTGGGTTTGTTGCCGTTGATGCCAGATGGGTTTGGGCGCGTTGATCAGGTCGCTTACCCGATCGAAGACATTCTGCCAGTGACTGGCCGCATCATCGAGGTGTCGTCAGACGGAGGCGAGTCATGATCCGCACGCCGCTGCGTCCCTTGGCTCGGATTCTAAACGCGCGTCAGCTAGGGCAAAACCCTGACGCGATCGAAGCTGAAAACAAACGCATCCGTAACGAAGCCGTTCGCGACACAGACAAAATTCGCGCGGAAAGCCGGTTGATCGTTTTGTCCGGCTTTTTCCTATGCGCTTTTGCCGCGATTTTGGTCAAAATGGCGGGCATCGCGACAACTGCGCCCGAAGAACCGCAGGTTTCGCGAGGCAGTGATCCGATCCTGTCGATGCGTGCTGATATCACCGACCGTCAGGGCCGCGTGTTGGCGACGAATTTTGACACCTATTCGGTTTACGCTCATCCGCGCGATATGATCGACCCTGTAAACGCTGCGGATCGACTAGCTGAAATTTTTCCAGAGCTGGATCATGAACGCCTGATCAAAGATTTTACAGGTGACCGTGCGTTTGTATGGGTGCGCCGACAGATCAGCCCTGAACAAATGCAAGCGGTCCATGATATTGGCGAACCTGGTTTGTTGTTTGGGCCGCGCGAAATGCGTCTTTATCCAAATGGCCCTGTCGCATCGCATATTTTGGGCGGCGCAAGCTATGGCCGCGAAGGTGTGGCATCGGCGGAAATCGTCGGTGTTGCGGGCGTCGAGCGCGTCTTTGACGAATTTTTGCGTGACCCTTCAAACGAAGGTGCGCCGCTACAGTTGTCAATTGACCTGTCCGTTCAGGCCGCCGCGGAACGTGTGCTGGCTGGTGGCATGACGTTGATGAATGCCAAAGGCGCAGCCGCTATTTTGATGGACGTGCATACAGGTGAAATCCTGTCGTTGGTGTCTTTGCCAGACTTTGATCCCAATGATCGCCCGACTGTTTTGACGACAGGGGACCAATCAGACAGCCCGTTGTTCAATCGCGCTGTTCAGGGCGTTTATGAATTGGGATCGACGTTCAAAATCCTTGCCGTTGCGCAGGCTTTGGATTTGGGGCTGGTGAACCCTGAAACGATGATCGAAACAGCGCCCGCAATTCGCACGGGTGGCCATACGATCAACGATTTCCATCATTATGGTCGTGAAAATACAGTCACGGATGTGATCGTGAAATCGTCGAATATTGGTACGGCACGCATCGCGGAAATGATTGGCCCAGAACGCCAGCAAGATTACATGCAATCGCTGGGTTTTCTGGAAATGTCGCCTGTTGAGCTGATCGAAGCATCCGCAGGGCGTCCGCAGTACCCGCGCGACTGGACGATGCTCAACACGATGACCATTTCCTATGGTCATGGTATCGCGGCATCTCCGCTGCATTTGGCCGCGGCTTATGCCACGATTGGTAACGGCGGCCGTCTGGTGACGCCGACATTAATCCATGACCCGAACAATCAACCCGGCGAACGCGTTATGACCGAAGCCGCAGCAGAAGCATCAATCGACATGCTGCGTCAGGTTGTGACGCGCGGCACCGCGTCCTTTGGCGAAGTGGCCGGATACGAGGTCGCCGGTAAGACGGGCACCGCGGATAAGGTGCGCCCGCAGGGCGGATATTATGACGATAAGGTGATCGCGACCTTTGCGTCTGTGTTCCCAGCGTCGAACCCGCAATATGCGCTGATCGTCACCTTGGATGAACCCGAAGACACATCCGGCAGCGAACCGCGCCGCACGGCAGGTTGGACCGCCGTTCCGGTGGCTGCCGAAATGATCCGCCGCGTTGCGCCGCTGTTGGGGCTGCGTCCGATTGTTGAAACTCCTCAGCTTACTGGTGTATCGCTAGAAGCCAACTAATAGGGGGCTGCGATAGCTATGGTAACTTTGGCCGATCTTGGGCTTGCGGGGCAGTCAGCATTCCAGACGGAAATCACTGGAATTACGCTAGATAGCCGCGAAGTGATGCCCGGATTTTTGTTCGGTGCGATGCCTGGCAGCAATGTCCACGGGGCCGAATTTGCACAAAAGGCTGTTGAAAATGGAGCCGCCGCGATTCTGACTGACCGTGCGGGCGAAGCTCTTGCGCGGGAAGCCGCCGAAGGTACAAACACCGTAGTCGTTTTGACCGAAGGCCCTCGTCAGGCATTGTCGCGCGCCGCCGCGTTGTTTTTCGGGCCGCAACCTGAAACGGCCGTTGCAGTCACCGGAACCAATGGAAAAACATCCGTGTCGACATTCTGTCGCCAAATTTGGGGTGAACTGGATTTGGCTGCGGTCAACCTAGGCACCACCGGTGTCGAAGGTGTCTGGTCGCATCCCCTACGGCACACGACGCCCGATCCAATCACATTGCAGCGCGTTTTGGCCGAGGCGGCGAAAAACGGTGTGACCCATGTGGCAATGGAAGCGTCCAGTCACGGTTTGGACCAAAAACGTCTGGATGGCGTGGTGTTGTCGGCTGCTGGTTTCACCAATTTCACCCAAGACCATTTGGATTATCACAAAACATTCGAAGCCTATTTCGATGCCAAAATGGGCCTGTTTACACGTGTTTTACCACCCGAGGCCGTGGCGGTAATCAACCTAGATGATCCCAAAGGCGTCGATGTTATGGAAATCTGCGAAATGCGCGGATTGGAGATTTTGGGCGTCGGGCGTGGGCCGATGGCGCGATTGCAGCTGTTGTCGCAACGATTTGACGCAACGGGGCAGGATCTACGGTTTTCGTGGCAAGGCAAAACGCATTTGACTCGTCTGAGTTTGATCGGTGGTTTTCAGGCCGAAAACGTTATGCTTGCGGCAGGTTTGGTCATTGGCGCTGGCGCGGATCCTGACGATGTGTTCGATGTTTTGCCGCATCTGACGACCGTGCGCGGACGGATGCAGCTGGCGGCGACGCGCGACAATGGCGCGGCTGTTTACGTGGATTATGCCCACACGCCCGACGCTGTTGAAACGGCGTTGCAGGCCATCCGCCCTCATGTGATTGGCCGCATTATTGCCATCGTGGGCGCGGGCGGTGATCGCGATACAACCAAACGTCCGTTGATGGGGCAGGCTGCAGCAGAAAACGCTGATGTCGTAATCATTACTGACGACAATCCCCGTTCCGAAGACCCCGCAACGATCCGTGATGCCGTGTTGCAGGGTGCTTTGTCAGTGCGCAGCAACGACATTCACAATATTGGTGATCGGGCCGAGGCGATTTTGCGCGCCGTTGATATGTTGGAACCTGGCGACGCTTTGTTGGTTGCCGGCAAAGGGCATGAAACAGGCCAGATCATCGGCACCGATATTTTGGATTTTGATGATGTCGAGGTCGCATCCCAATGCGTTCTCGCTTTGGACGGAAAAATTTAATGACGCCGTTATGGACAGCAGCCGATGCCGCACAGGCAACAGGCGGGACAGCGACAACCGATTGGTCGGCCTATGGTGTGTCGATTGACACGCGTACGATTAAAAAAGGTGACTTGTTTGTCGCTCTGGCCGCGGCGCGTGATGGTCATGATTTTGTGGCGCAAGCGCTGGAAAAAGGCGCTGCTGCCGCCATGGTCACGCATCGTCCAGACAATGTTGGCGATGACGCCCCGCTGTTGATTGTCGATGATGTGCTGCCAGCGTTGGAAAAGCTGGGCATAGCTGCCCGTGCACGGACCAAAGCGCGCGTCGTTGCGATCACGGGGTCAGTGGGCAAAACCTCGACCAAAGAAATGTTGCGTGACGCGTTGTCTCCGCAGGGCAAAACCCACGCAGCAGAGGCGTCGTATAACAACCATTGGGGCGTGCCACTAACGTTGGCGCGTATGCCTGCCGATACCGAATACGCAGTTATCGAAATTGGCATGAACCACCCCGGTGAAATTTCACCTTTGGCGAAAATGGCGCGTCCGCATGTGGCGATGGTCACGACCGTTGCCGCCGCCCATCTAGAGGCGTTCGACGATATCAACGGTATCGCGCGGGAAAAGGCGGCGATTTTCGATGGTCTGGAACGGAAAGGTGTTGCTGTAATCAACGGCGATCTGGAAACCACGCCGATCCTGCGTGCGGCTGCACATGCGCAGGGCGCAAAAATTATCTCGTTCGGTGAGATGGCCGCAAACCACCACCGTTTAACAGATGTGCGTATTCGCGGCGGCGCAACCGTTGCGCAGGGCCGCGCTTGGCGTACGCCGATTATTTTAAAAGTCGGGACCGAAGGCCGCCATTTCGCAACCAACGCCATGGGTGTTGTCGCTGTCGTCGGGGCGCTGGGGGCTGATCGCGTACGCGCGATGCTGGATATCGGACAATGGACCCCGCCCGAAGGACGCGGAACAGCCGAAGAAATCCATTTGGACACCGCCCGCAGCGGTGAATATTTCGATCTGATAGATGACGCGTTCAATGCAAACCCAACTTCCATGACCGCTAGTCTAGAGGTTCTGGCCTCTCGCGATCCGCGTCACGGTATCGGCCGCATTTCCAAAGGCCGACGCATTGCCATCCTGGGCGACATGTTGGAATTGGGTGCAGACGAATTGAAATTACATGCGGCGCTATCTGATGATCCGTCGATGAGCGAAATCGACGTTGTCCATTGCGTCGGTCCGCGGATGCGCAGCCTCTTTGATGCGCTGCCCGATGAACAGCGCGGACATTGGGTCGAAAAGCCCGAAAAATTAGTCAAAGACCTGTCCCGTATCGTCGATAGTGGCGATGTTGTCCTAGTCAAAGGGTCCAAAGGCAGCAAAGTCAGCACTCTCGTTGACGCGCTGCGCAATTTGGGGCAACGCAAATCCAAAGACGAAAACGAGGGCTGAGATATGTTGTACCTGCTAACGGCGCTTTCTGATGGCGGTGATTTTTTTAACCTGTTTCGGTACATCACGTTCCGCGCTGGTGGCGCGTTTATGACGGCGCTGATTTTTGGTTTTGTCTTTGGCAAACCATTGATCAACGCATTGCGCCGCAAACAGGGCAAAGGTCAGCCAATCCGCGAAGACGGCCCCGAAGGCCACTTTGCCAAGGCAGGCACGCCAACCATGGGCGGTCTATTGATCGTTGGCGCGTTGACGTTTTCCACTGTTTTGTGGGCCCGCATGGACAACCCGTTTGTCCTGATGGTGCTGTTTGTGACTCTGTGCTACGCGGCGATCGGGTTCACTGATGACTATGCCAAGGTGACAAAACAATCGACCGATGGCCTGTCGGGCAAGGCGCGATTGGCCGCTGGGTTTCTGGTCGCAGCCATCGCTGGGTTCTGGGCGGCTAGCTACCACCCCGAAGGTCTGTCCAATCAGCTGGCCTTCCCAGTTTTCAAAGACATGTTGCTGAACCTATCGTTCCTGTTCGTGCCATTCGCGATGTTGGTCATCGTGGGGGCTGCGAATGCTGTGAACTTTACCGATGGTTTGGATGGTCTGGCGGTTATGCCTGTGATGATCGCTGCGGCGACCTTTGGTATCATCGCGTATTTCGTTGGCCGCGCTGACTTTACCGAATATCTGGACGTGCACTACGTCGATGGCACGGGCGAGATTACGATTTTCTGTGCCGCGCTGATCGGCGGCGGTTTGGGGTTCCTGTGGTATAACGCTCCGCCTGCGGCTGTGTTCATGGGCGACACTGGATCGCTGGCGCTGGGCGGCGCGTTGGGTGCAATTGCCGTTGCCACGAAACATGAAATCGTTCTGGCGATTGTTGGCGGTCTGTTCGTGATGGAAACCTTGTCCGTGATCATTCAGGTGGCGTATTTCAAACGCACGGGCAAACGCGTGTTCCTGATGGCCCCGATCCACCACCACTACGAAAAGAAAGGCTGGAGCGAGCCGCAGATCGTGATCCGGTTCTGGATCATCTCGCTGATCCTCGCGATGATCGGCCTTGCGACACTGAAAATTCGCTAAAACTTTTGGGCGGCCTTTGGGTCGCCTTTTTGTTGTCCTTGCGTGGGCAGGGGCGGGGCGGTAATTGCATCGGTAACTAATCAGGGGATGCGGCATGATACCAGTTTCGGGATACGGCGGACAAACAGTTGCAGTTCTGGGGCTGGGCCGTTCGGGCCGCGCCACGGCCAAGGCTTTGGTCGCAGGCGGCGCGCAGGTTATCGCATGGGATGACAGCGCCACAGGCCGCGACGCGGCAGAGGCCGAAGGCATCGAAATCCGCGATCTAACCCGCAACGGCGCCTATGACGGCGTGTCGGCATTGATTGTATCGCCCGGTATTCCGCATCTGTACCCAGCGCCGAACCCTGCGGTTGCGGCGGCATGGGATGCAGGCGTTCCCGTCGACAACGACATCGGCCTGTTTTTCCAATCCTACGCGACAGACGATTGGGACGGGTTCGACATCACGCCCAAGGTCATCGCGGTCACCGGATCGAACGGGAAATCGACCACCTCGGCCCTGATCCATCACATCCTGACGACCGTGGGTCGTCCGACTCAATTGGCGGGCAACATTGGTCGCGGGGTGCTGGATATTGATCCTGCGATTGACGGCGAAGTCGTGGTGCTGGAACTATCCTCCTACCAAACCGATCTGGCGCGGTCGCTGACTCCTGACGTGGCGATCTTGACCAATTTATCGCCTGACCATTTGGACCGTCACGGCGGTTTGGGCGGCTATTTCGCAGCCAAGCGACGCCTGTTCGCCGAAGGCGGCCCAGACCGCGCCATCGTCGGCGTTGACGAAAACGAAGGCCGATATCTGGCGAACCAATTGTCCACTGCAATGTCGGATGACCGCGTGATCCGCATTTCCTCGGGCCAGAAACTGGACGGCGAAGGCTGGAACGTTTTCGCGCGCAAAGGGTTCCTAAGCGAATACCGCAAGGGCCGTCAGGTCGCGAACATTGACCTGCGCCCGATTGCTGGCCTGCCTGGTGCGCATAACCATCAGAATGCTTGCGCGGCTTATGCTGCGTGCCGGACGCTTGGCATTGCGCCGCGCGTGATTGAAAACGCGATGCAGTCCTATCCGGGCCTTGCGCACCGCAGCCAGTTAATCGCCGAACGGAACGGCGTGCGCGTAATCAACGATTCCAAGGCGACAAATGTGGACAGCGCGGCCAAGGCTCTACAAGCGTTCAGAAACATCCGCTGGATCTGCGGTGGTCTGCAGAAAGAGGGTGGATTGGATGCGATAATCCCGCATCTGGACCACGTCGCCAAAGCCTACGTCATTGGTCGCGAAGCCGAAGACTTCGCGCGTCAGCTGACAGGCGTAGATGCGGAAATCTGCACCACAATGGACCGCGCCGTAGCCATCGCCTTGGCCGAGGCGCAAGAGGGCGACACAGTCCTATTGGCTCCAGCCTGCGCAAGTTTCGACCAATACGACAATTTCGAAAAACGGGGCGATGCGTTTGTGGACGCGGTGAACGACGTGCTGGCGAATAAAGGTTAAATTAGCCGCTGATCGCCGTTCCTGCCGCATAGGCCGATGCCCACGCCCATTGGAAATTATACCCGCCTAGCCAGCCTGTTACATCGACGCATTCGCCGATGAAATACAGGCCCTTGTGGGTTTTGGATTCCATCGTTTTCGATGACAGGTAATCGGTATCGACGCCGCCCAAGGTAACCTCGGCGGTGCGGTAGCCTTCGGTGCCGGATGGTTTGACCTGCCATTGGCGCAGGGCGGTTGCCAGATCGTCGATGCGTTTGTCGGACCACTGCGCGCAAACGTCCGTTAGGGCGAAGTCCTCGGCCAGATGATTGATCAGGCGGGATGGCAGGACACTGCCCAAAACCGTGGTGACGGCCTTGCGCGGGTGATCGGTGCGGGCCTTTTTCAAATGGGCCACGATATCGATCGACGGGATCAGGTTGATCGTGATCTCTTCGCCTTTGTGCCAATAGCTGGACACCTGCAACATAGCAGGGCCGGACAGCCCGCGGTGCGTGCATAGCAGTGCATCAGCGAATTCCGGCCCATCGTTTGCGCGGGCTAGAACGGGCGCTGAAATACCCGAAACGCCCGCAAACCGCGCATCGGAAAAGGTAAAGGGAACCAGCGCGGGCCGCGTTTGTGTAACGGGAATTCCAAAATCTTCGGCGATTTTATATCCGATGCCCGTCGCGCCCATTTTCGGGATAGATTTTCCGCCCGTCGCCACGACCAGATTGTCGGACATGATGACCATGTCCTGTCCGTCGCGAGTGACGCGCGTGCGATATTGACCGTCGAACGTAACGTCGATCACGGCGGTTTTTAGCCACAATTTTGCGCCTGCCTTGTCCATTTCCGACCGCAGCATGTCGATGATTTCTTTGGCGGAATTGTCACAGAATAGCTGGCCTTGGGTCTTTTCATGCCATGCAATGCCATAGCCCGATACCAGCCCGACGAAATCCCATGGCGTGTAGCGCGCCAGCGCCGATTTGCAGAAATGGGGGTTCTGCGACAGATAGTTTTTCGCGGTGGTTTCCAGATGCGTAAAATTGCATCGACCGCCGCCCGAAATACGGATTTTGTCGCCTGCGGTTTTGGAATGATCCACCACCAGCACGTCGTCGCCCGCGTGGGCTGCACAGAACATGCCGGCAGCGCCAGCACCCAATATCAGCGTTTTAACTTTCATGATCGTCAAGTCGCGCGAATTGCTCGCCAAATCAAGCGCCGATTTCCCCGTTATTTTCCCTAGCGTTTGTAGTGCTGCGTTGCTAGAATCACCCCCAGATCCGGCAAACGGACGATTTTGAGGCAATTAGCGGTAGTTAGGTCCATGACAGAGATGGTTTATGGGTCGATCCCAGTGCAAACTGGTGATCCGATCCTTCCTCGTTGGTGGCGTACCATTGATAAATGGACGCTGACCTGTGTGATGATGTTGTTTGGTGTTGGCCTGCTTTTGGGCTTTGCCGCGTCGCCACCACTGGCCGCACGCAACAATCTCGACCCGTTCTATTATGTGATGAAACAGGCCCAATTTGGCGGTTTGGCGATGATCGTGATGTTTATCACGTCGATGATGTCGCCCAAATTGGTGCGCCGATTGGCGACATTGGGGTTCATCGCGGCGTTCATTGCGATCCTTTTGCTGCCCTTTATCGGCACCGATTTTGGCAAAGGCGCAACGCGCTGGCTGTCGCTGGGCGGTATGTCGGTGCAGCCATCTGAATTCCTGAAGCCAGGGTTTATTATCGTTGCCGCGTGGCTCATGGCTGCCTCGACCGAGGTGGCTGGCCCTCCAGGTAAACAATATTCGTTCATTCTGACGGCGGTGATCTGTCTGATCCTCGCGCTGCAGCCTGATTTCGGTCAGGCCTGCCTGATCTTGTTTGGCTGGTGCGTCATGTTCTTTGTCGCGGGTGCACCGATGCTATTGCTGGTGGGCGTGGCTGGTGCGACGGTCGTTGCGGGCAGCTTTGCCTATATGAATTCCGAACACTTTGCGCGCCGTATCGACGGGTTCCTGAACCCCGAAGTCGACCCGCGCACCCAGCTGGGTTACGCGACCAACGCCATCCGCGAAGGCGGATTGTTCGGCGTTGGCGTTGGCGAGGGTCAGGTGAAGATGAGCCTGCCTGACGCGCATACCGATTTCATCATTGCCGTTGCAGCCGAAGAGTACGGAATGATCCTCGTCCTTGCGATTGTCGCGCTGTATGCGGTGATCGTGATCCGTTCGCTGTATCGCCTGACCAAAGAACGCGATCCGTTCATCCGTCTGGCGGGCACTGGTCTGGCGTGCATGTTTGCCGTTCAGGCGATGATTAACATGGGCGTTGCGGTGCGTTTGCTGCCCGCGAAAGGCATGACTTTGCCATTTGTGTCCTACGGCGGGTCGTCCGTGATCGCATCGGGTATTGTCTGCGGCATGCTTTTGGCGTTTACCCGCAGCCGTCCGCAAGGACAGATTGGTGATATTCTGATGAGAAGGGGCCGCTAAGTATGGCACCACTATTGGTCATCGCCGCCGGAGGCACCGGCGGCCACATGTTCCCTGCCCAAGCCCTAGCCGAAGCGATGCTGGCCAAAGGCTGGCGGGTACAGCTGACCACCGATGCGCGGGGCGCACGATATGCGGGTGGTTTCCCTGATGCGGTCGAAATTATCGAACTCAAATCCGGCACCTTTGCCCGTGGCGGCGCGGCTGCGAAACTGATGGTTCCGTTCCAGATTGCGGGCGGGGTTATTTCGGCTGCGTTCCGCATGATGCGCAGCAAACCCGCCGTCGTTGTTGGATTTGGCGGGTATCCGTCGATCCCCGCGATTGCGGCGGCGACCTTGCTGGGCAAACCGCGCATGATCCACGAACAAAACGGTGTTCTGGGTCGCGTGAACCAGATTTTTGCCAAACGCGTTGATGCGATTGCGTGTGGTACATGGCCCACGACCCTGCCTGAAGGCGTCGAGGGCCAGCACACAGGTAACCCAGTGCGCAGCGCCGTTTTGGACCGCGCAGGGGCAGGGTATATCGAACCGGGTGAATACCCGATGTCGATCCTGATCATGGGCGGATCGCAAGGTGCGCGCGTTCTGTCCGATCACGTTCCTGCGGCGATCACTTCGCTGCCCGAAAATCTACGCCAATACGTGCGCGTCATCCAACAGGCCCGTCCTGAAGATATGGATCGCGTCACCGCGGCCTATGCAGAGGCAGGCATGCAGGCCGACGTCGAACCATTTATCCACGATGTTCCAGAAAAAATGGCCGAAGCGCAGTTGGTTATCAGTCGCTCTGGCGCGTCTTCGGTCGCGGATATTTCCGTGATTGGTCGCCCCGCGATTTTGGTGCCCTATGCCGCTGCGACAGCTGATCACCAGACGGCAAACGCCCGCGCATTGGTCGAATCTGGTGGCGCAATTTTGATGCCTGAAAGCCAGCTAACCACCGATAGCCTGCGCGAACAGATCGAGTTGGTTCTGTCGAACTCGCAAGGTGCATCGCAAATGGCCGTCGCGGCATTGTCATGCGGTATGCCCGACGCCACAGAAAGACTTGTCAGCCTTGTCGAAGAGCTGGCCAATAAAAAGAAAGTACAGTCATGAACGCAGCACGTACCAAACTGCCCACCGATGTGGGTGCCATCCATTTCGTCGGCATTGGCGGTATCGGTATGTCGGGCATTGCCGAGGTTCTGGTGAACTTTGGCTACACCGTTCAGGGATCTGACGCGAAAACATCGAAAATCACCGATCGTCTGGCCGCAATGGGCGTCACCATTTTCGAAGGCCAGTCGTCGCAAAACCTGAACGATGCGCAGGTTGTCGTGATTTCGTCGGCCATCAAACCGGGGAACCCCGAACTAGACGAAGCCCGCCGCCGCGGCCTGCCTATTGTGCGCCGCGCGGAAATGCTGGCCGAACTGATGCGCCTGAAATCCAATGTGGCTGTTGCGGGGACGCATGGTAAAACGACAACCACAACGATGGTGTCGGCGCTGCTGGATCACGGCCAGTTGGACCCGACCGTTGTAAACGGCGGCATCATTCACGCCTATGGATCGAACGCGCGCGTTGGTGAAGGCGAATGGATGGTGGTCGAGGCGGACGAATCCGACGGCACGTTCAATCGTCTGCCTGCGACCATCGCGATCGTCACCAACATCGACCCCGAACATATGGAACACTGGGGCAGCATCGAAAACCTGCGCCAAGGGTTCTATGATTTCGTATCGAACATCCCGTTCTACGGCGTCGCGGTCTGCTGCACCGACCACCCAGAAGTGCAGTCGCTTGTCGGTAAAATCACCGATCGCCGCGTGATCACCTATGGTTTCAACGCGCAGGCTGATGTGCGTGCTGTGAACCTGACCTACAAAAAAGGCGTGGCGCATTTCGATGTAGCGCTGCAAGCCGAAGAAGACGTGATCGAAGGCTGCACCTTGCCGATGCCGGGCGATCACAACGTATCGAACGCATTGTCGGCTGTTGCCGTTGCCCGCCATCTGGGCATGAAAAAGGATGAAATCCGCGAAGCTTTGGCAAAATTCGGCGGCGTGAACCGTCGTTTCACCAAAGTGGGCGAGGTTCTGGGCGGCGTGACCATCATCGACGATTACGGTCACCACCCTGTCGAAATCGCTGCTGTCCTAAAGGCCGCGCGCCAAGCCTCCGAAGGCCGCGTGATCGCCGTGCATCAACCGCACCGCTATAGCCGCCTGCATTCGCTGTTCGATGATTTCTGCGCGTGTTTTAACGAGGCAGACGTGGTTGCCATCGCCGAAGTTTTCGCAGCAGGCGAAGACGTTATTCCGGGCGCAACGCGCGATGATCTGGTCGCGGGTCTGATCCGCCACGGTCACCGCCATGCCCGCGCGATTATTTCCGAGGATGATCTGGAACGTCTGGTCCGCGAACAGGCCCGCCCCGGTGATATGGTCGTTTGTCTGGGCGCAGGTACGATCAGCGCTTGGGCCAATAACCTACCAAAACGGATCAAAGACTGATCAATGACGGGATCGATCTGGGCTGCACTTATCTGGTTGGTTGTCGCGAATGTTGCGGGGCTATTGCCCAGCCGCGATAACCACTGGATGCGTGCCTATGGTCTGATCGCAACGGGCGTTCCAATTCTGATCTGGCTGATTTGGGATGCGCAATATTTGGTTGCCGCAGGTTTTTTTGTTGGGGCTGTGTCTATCCTGCGCTGGCCTGTTGTGTATCTGGGTCGATGGTTGCGCGGACGCGCTGTTGGCTCTGACGCGAAGACGGATTAAACGCACGCTATGACTGTTGATTTTACCCTACCCAAAGTGCGCGGCACCCTAACGATGGATCGTCCGCTGGATAACCTGACGTGGATGCGCGTGGGCGGCCCTGCAGATGTATTGTTCCAACCGGCTGACGTCGATGATCTGGCCGATTTTTTGGCCGCATTGGACGCTTCGGTGCCTGTATTCACGATGGGCGTTGGATCCAACCTGATCGTGCGTGATGGCGGTATTCGCGGCGTGGTGATCCGTTTGGGGCGTGGTTTCAACGGCATTGAAATCGACGGCACGACCGTGCGGGCAGGGGCGGCGGCGCTGGATGCGCATGTGGCCCGCCGCGCGGCGGATCAGGGCGTGAACCTGACGTTTCTGCGTACCATTCCAGGGTCCATCGGCGGGGCGGTTCGTATGAACGCGGGCTGCTATGGTGAATATGTTGCCGATACGCTGGTCAGTGTTGACGTGATCCACCGCGATGGCCGCCGCGAAACGCTGCCTGCGGCGTCGCTGAACCTGCGCTATCGTCAATCCGATTTGCCTGATGGCGCTGTAATTATTGGTGCCGAATTTGCCGCATCGGCAGGCGATCCTGCCGAACTGGTCGCAAAGATGGACGCGCAGCTGCAAAAACGCGATGAAACCCAACCGACCAAAGACCGCACGGCCGGATCGACCTTCCGCAACCCCGCTGGGTTTTCCAGCACAGGGCAGGCCGATGATACCCACGAACTAAAGGCGTGGAAGGTCATTGATGACGCAGGGATGCGCGGCGCAACGCGGGGCGGGGCGGTGATGAACGTCAAACATTCGAACTTTTTGACCAATGCAGGCGGGGCAACTGCCGAAGATTTAGAAGGTTTGGGCGAAGACGTGCGGAAAAAGGTTTACGATTCCAGCGGGATCACGCTAGAATGGGAAATCATGCGGGTCGGTGAACTGGCTGCATCGAGCAAATAAAAATAACAGGCGGTCTAGCACCCATAAAATCGGGGCAGATCATAATAATAAAACTGACGCACTACTAAATAAGGTGCGCAATTTGAGGCTAGGGAATGTCGAGCGGGACACATCCCACAGTTGCTGTATTGATGGGCGGTCCATCTGCAGAGCGCGAGGTATCGCTATCCTCGGGGCGTGAATGCGCGAATGCGCTGCGCACCGCAGGTTTTGCTGTTGTCGAAATCGACGCAGGTGCGGATCTGGCTGCGAAATTGGCAGAGGCAAGACCCGACGTCGTGTTCAACGCGCTGCATGGCCGTTGGGGCGAAGACGGCTGTGTTCAGGGTCTGCTGGAATGGCACTGCCTGCCTTATACTCATTCAGGTGTCCTAGCTTCGGCGCTGGCTATGGACAAAGAAAAGACCAAAGAGGCGTATCGCGCCGCTGGTCTGCCTGTCGCTTCTTCGGTTCTAGCAACAAAATCCGAAGTCGCTAAGCGCCACATTTTACCCCCGCCCTACGTTGTGAAACCGTACAACGAAGGGTCATCCGTTGGCGTCTATCTGGTGCACGAGTCCGCGAATTCGCCGCCACATTTGTCTGATGATATGCCAGACACAGTGATGGTCGAAACCTTTGTGCCGGGCCGGGAACTGACCTGCGCCGTGATGGGTGACCGCGCGCTGGCAGTGACGGATATTCTGACTGACGGCTGGTACGACTACGACGCCAAGTACAAAACTGGCGGATCGCGCCATGTGATCCCCGCCGAATTGCCCCAAGACATTTATGATGCCTGCATGGAATATGCCCTGCGTGCGCATCAGGCGCTGGGGTGCCGCGGTATGTCGCGCACCGATTTCCGCTGGGACGAAAGCCGCGGTTTGGATGGTTTGATCCTGCTGGAAACAAACACCCAGCCAGGCATGACGCCAACGTCGTTGGCCCCTGAGCAGGCCGCATTTGCGGGCATCGATTTCCCGGCGCTTTGCGCATGGTTGGTGGAGGATGCCTCATGCGGTCGGTAATTCGGTTTATCCTGCGAGGCATGGGCCGCGATCATTGGATCGAAAAATGGGACTACCGTTACGAACGCTGGATGCTGACGCCGCTGTATCGGACCCTGATCCGCAAAGGTATCCCGCTCGCGATCGGCGCAACGGCTGTCGCAATCGTTTTTTCCGACGATGCGCGTCGCCAATCGGTTGCTGATCTTTACGCAAATACCAAACGCGAATTCCAACAGCGCCCTGAATTTATGTTATCGGCGATGGCCGTTGATGGTGTTTCGGCGGAACTCGCGGCCGAAGTGCGTGCCGTTCTGCCCTATGATTTCCCGCTGTCATCCTTTGATGTCGATCTAGAGGATGGCCGAGCACGCGTCGAAGCGATCCCAGCTGTTCAAGATGCCACGCTGCGGATCAAACCTGGAGGTGTGATTGAGGTATCAATCGTTGCGCGCAATCCCGTCGCTGTGTGGCGTCAAAATGAAAACCTGTTCCTGATCGACGGGGACGGGATGGTCATTGACGAAGTCGCCAGCAGGGCGGACCGCCCCGATCTACCGCTGATAGCGGGTGATGGTGCCAAAGACGCGCTGGACGAAGCGATGGAAATTTTCGCGGCGGCTGGTCCGCTGACGACCCGTATGCGAGGGCTTGTCCGTATGGGGGAACGCCGTTGGGATGTGATTATGGATCATGACCAACGGATTTTGCTGCCGACCGACAACGCGGTCACGGCATTTGAAAGAGTAATCGTTATGCAGCAATCGCAGGATTTGTTGCAGCGTGATGTAGCAGTTGTAGACATGCGAAATGACGACCGGCCGACATTGCGGCTGGGCGAAACCGGTGCAGCCGAAATGCGCCGGATCAACGCTGTCGTAGCAGGGGCAGGTAGGTAATGAAGCAGTTGTACGAAACTCAACGCGCCATGCGGAATATGCGCAAAGCAGCGCTTCAGCGTGGTTTGATCGCGATCTTGGACATCGGAACGCACAAGGTGACGTGTCTGGTGTTGCGGTTCGATGGCCCCGAACGGTTCCGTGGAGCTGACGGTGTTGGGTCGCTGGCTGGCCAATCGTCTTTCCGTGTCATCGGCGCAGCGACAACCCAATCGCGCGGCGTGCGTTTCGGCGAAGTCGATGCAATGCAAGAAACCGAACGCTCGGTCCGCACGGCTGTTCAGGCGGCACAGAAAATGGCGGGCGAACGTGTGGATCATGTGATTGCTTGTTTGTCTGGCGCGCGCCCACGGTCCTACGGCGTCGCGGGCGAAGTTGCGATCAATGGCGATACCGTGACGGATGCGGACATCGGCCGCGTTCTGGCGGCCTGCGATGTACCTGACATCGGCGAAGGCCGCGAGGCACTGCACGCACAGCCCATCAATTTCAATCTGGACCACCGCACCGGCATGACCGATCCGCGTGGCCACGCGGGCAATAGTTTATCGACCGATTTGCACCTGCTGACGGTCGAACAATCGGCGCTACAAAACCTGTTCCACTGCATCCGCCGTTGCGATCTGGAACTGGCTGGTATCGCGTCCTCTGCCTATGCGTCGGGTATTTCGTCGCTGGTCGAAGATGAACAGGAGCTGGGCGCGGCCTGTATCGATATGGGCGCTGGTTCGACGGGCGTGTCGATTTTCATGAAAAAGCACATGATCTTTGCCGATAGCGTTCGTATGGGCGGGCAGCATGTGACATCAGACATTTCGATGGGGCTGCAAATTCCGCAGACCTTGGCCGAACGGATCAAAACTGTGCATGGCGGCGTTGTCGCAACGGGCAAAGACGACCGCGAGATGATCGAAATCGGCGGCAACACCGGCGATTGGGAACATGACCGCCGCACCGTTACCCGCGCCGAACTGATCGGCATCATGCGACCACGCGTCGAAGAGATCCTAGAGGACGTGCGCGAACGTTTGGATGGCGCAGGTTTCGAATACCTACCGAACCAACAAATCGTATTGACGGGTGGCGCATCGCTGATCCCAGGGCTAGACGGTCTGGCATCGCGCATTTTGGGTCAACAGGTGCGTCTGGGTCGCCCGATGCGCGTTCAGGGTCTGCCGCAGGCCGCAACGGGCGCTGCTTTCGCTGCCGCCGTGGGCCTGTCGCTGTTCGCAGCGAACCCGCAAGACGAATGGTGGGATTTCGAAGTTCCAATGGACAGCTACCCGTCCAGATCGCTGCGACGCGCGTTCAAGTGGTTTAAAGACAACTGGTAATACGCAAGATTTCGCCGATCACCCCACATCCAGCGATCTAGGCCCGCAAATCGTCGATATTTTGCGGGTTTTTGACGTTTTTCTGATGACGTTGCCTTTATGGCACGTTACTGTGGGGGGTAATTAGTGAAGAGTGCCCGATGGGACGGGCCCCATAACATACAGGCGGACAGAGTATGGCATTGAATCTCTCCATGCCCGGGAATGAAGAGTTAAAACCCCGGATCACCGTTTTCGGTGTAGGCGGCGCTGGCGGCAATGCCGTCAACAACATGATTGAACAGCAGCTAGAAGGCGTTGATTTCGTTGTCGCGAACACCGACGCTCAAGCTCTGCAGCAGTCGCAAGCCACATCGAAAATTCAGATGGGCATCAAAGTTACCGAAGGTTTGGGCGCAGGCGCGCGTCCATCCGTTGGTTCGGCGGCAGCTGAAGAAAGCATCGAACAGATCGTCGATCATCTGGCGGGCGCACACATGTGCTTCATCACCGCTGGTATGGGCGGTGGCACCGGTACCGGTGCGGCTCCGATCATCGCGCAGGCAGCGCGTGAATTGGGCGTTCTGACCGTTGGTGTTGTGACCAAGCCGTTCCAGTTTGAAGGCGGCAAGCGCATGAAGCAAGCCGAAGCAGGTGTCGAAGCCCTGCAAAAGGTTGTTGATACGCTGATCATCATTCCAAACCAGAACCTGTTCCGTCTGGCGACCGAAAAAACCACCTTTACTGAAGCTTTCGCAATGGCGGATGACGTTCTGTACCAAGGTGTTAAAGGCGTGACCGACCTGATGGTTCGCCCTGGTCTGATCAACCTAGACTTTGCTGACGTTCGTTCCGTCATGGACGAGATGGGCAAAGCGATGATGGGTACAGGCGAAGCAGCTGGCGAAGATCGCGCAGTCGAGGCCGCCGAACAGGCCATCGCTAACCCACTGCTGGACGAAATCAGCCTAGAGGGTGCACGCGGCGTTCTGATCAACATCACCGGTGGTTACGATCTGACCTTGTTCGAACTGGACGAAGCAGCGAACAAAATCCGCGAAAAAGTCGACCCAGACGCAAACATCATCGTTGGTTCCACGCTGGATCC
The DNA here is from genome assembly GCF_002150005.2 of Marivivens niveibacter. GTDB lineage: Bacteria > Pseudomonadota > Alphaproteobacteria > Rhodobacterales > Rhodobacteraceae > Marivivens > Marivivens niveibacter. The sequence continues at coordinate 193,855 of NZ_MSPP01000004.1, read as the reverse complement.
GAACATGGAAGGCAACATGCGTGTGTCGGTTGTTGCAACTGGTATTGATGCGTCCGTTGGCGTTGCGGATACCCCGCTGCCACGCCGTTCGATGTCTGCACCATTAACCAACACTGTATCTGCAGAAGTACCAGCACCTGCTGCAGAGCCAGCACCAGCGCCGGCTCCAGCCGCAGTTGCTGCGACACCTGTCGCTGCGCCTGCTCCAGCTCCGCAAGAACGCACATTGTTCGACGACCAGTTCCAAGCGCCAGAAGCTGTGGAAGAGGAATTCGACGCATTCGAAGAAACTTCGGATGATCTGCCTCCGCCTGCGTATACACCGCGCCCAGAGCCAACAATGGCTCCTGCTGAATCGTTCGTTGCTCCGCGCGCACCAGCGCCAGGCACACCAAGCCAAGAGGCACTGGCACGTCTGCAAGCGGCTGTAAACAAAACACCATCCGCGCCTGCACAGCCTACTGCTCCAGCGGCGACCCGCCCAGCAGCAGAGCCTGAACAACGCCGCGGTTTCGGCCTGAATTCGCTGATCGGTCGTATGACCGGTGGCGCACAAGAGGCCGAACAGCCAGCGCCGCGCACCCAAGCGCAGCCACAGGTTCAGCCATCGCAAGAAGAGTCGCATCAGACTGACCCGGAGCAGGAAAAGATCGAGATTCCCGCGTTCCTGCGTCGTCAAGCGAACTAACTTTGCTGATAAATTAAACAAAAGGCCGTCCGTTTGGGCGGCCTTTTTGCTTTGTATACAGCGTTTTAAAGGATGTGTTTCGAATGTTTCAGTCCGTTGCAAAGAGTGAGTTGAGGGTTTCGTTCCAAGATTTTACTTAATCTGTAACGAAAGGTGACGTACGTGCAGACAACTCTGAACACTCAAATTGCGTTTGATGGTGTGGGGCTTCATTCTGGCCGACCCGCCCGTTTGGTGCTGCGTCCTGCGAGTGCGGGAACGGGTATTGTGTTCCGCCGCGTTGATCTGTCCGGCGACACTACCATCCCTGCGATCTGGTCAAACGTCATTCAGGAACCACTGAACACACGTCTTGAAAACGGCGCTGGCGTTAGTGTTTCAACGATCGAACATGTTATGGCGGCATTGGCCGGTACTGGGGTTCACAATGTAATTTGTGATATCGACGGCCCAGAGGTTCCCATTCTGGACGGCAGTTCGGTTGAATTTGTACGCAAGATTGTGACGACAGGTTTGCGCCGCCTAGGCGCACCACTGCGTGCCATTGAAGTTCGCGAAACGGTCGAGGTATCGCACGGCGACGCCTTTGCGCGGTTGTCTCCTGCAACATCTTTGCAGATCGATTTTGAAATTGATTTCCCAGATGCCGCTATTGGTCATCAGGAAAAAACGCTGAACATGGCGAATGGCGCGTTTGTTCGCGAACTGTGCGATAGCCGTACGTTCTGTCGCAATTCGGATGTTGATGCGATGCACAAGGCTGGTTTGGCTTTGGGCGGAACATATGAAAACGCCGTTGTCGTTGATGGGGACCGCGTTTTATCACCAGGTGGTTTGCGCCACAGCGACGAAGCCGTGCGTCATAAAATGCTAGACGCATTGGGCGATTTGTATACCGCTGGGGCACCCATTTTAGGGCGCTATACAGGGCATCGCGCAGGGCATGCGCTGACCAACAAATTGCTGTGCGCGCTGTTTGATACGCCAACCGCATGGCGATGGGTCAACTGTGATGCATCCATCGCAGCGCGTTTGCCAGGCGTGGGCGTGAATATTGCCGATCTGTCGGTTGTTGCCTGAACTGTGACCACGTCACCTCCAAAAGGCATTTTGCACCGCATTTTTCTATGCTAGACCATGTGCGAAGGACGGGTTCAACACCGTTCCAATGTCGAGCAATAACGTCGAGGATCGTCATGGCACAGCTGAAAACGGGCCCATTGAAGCGGACCATTTTTGGATTGGCGGTTCTGTCAGTGACAGCGATTGCTGGATGTTCGGGCTATGATCCGCGCGCCGAAGGTGCGCTGGAAACCTATACAGCCGAAGAAATCTTTCAGCGCGGTGAATTCGAACTAGACCGCAATCAGGCGGATGACGCGGCGTTTTATTTCGGTGAAATTGAACGGCTATATCCCTACTCTGAATGGGCAAAACGTGCGCTGATCATGCAGGCCTATTCATACCACAAAGACAAAGATTACGAAAACAGCCGTGCGGCTGCACAACGGTATCTGGATGTTTATCCTGCGTCCGATGATGCGGCCTATGCCCAATATCTGTTGGCGTTGTCGTACTACGATCAAATTGATGAAATCGGCCGCGATCAGGGTTTGACGTTCCAAGCATTGCAGGCGCTACGCGCAGTAATCGAGCTCTATCCAGACAGTGACTACGCACAGTCGTCCATCCTGAAATTCGATTTGGCGTTTGACCATTTGGCCGCCAAGGAAATGGAAATCGGTCGGTATTATCTGAAACGTGGTCACTATCAGGCTGCGATTAACCGTTTCCGTGTCGTGGTCGAAGCGTTCCAAACGACCAGCCACACACCAGAAGCGTTGCACCGTTTGGTCGAAAGCTATCTGTCACTAGGTCTTATCGACGAAGCGCAAACCGCAGGCGCGATTTTGGGGCATAACTATCAATCGACCGATTGGTACGCAGATACTTACGCCTTGTTGACTGAAAATGGACTGCAACCGAACCTCATCGGCGATAGCTGGCTGGCTGCCGTGTATCGTCAGATGATCCGTGGTGAATGGCTATAATCCGATAGGCGACCCATGCTGCGCGGACTAGATATTCGTGATATGTTGATCATCGACCGGTTGGAGCTCGAGTTCCAACCCGGATTGAATGTGCTGACCGGTGAAACCGGTGCGGGTAAATCGATCCTGCTGGATTCGCTTGGGTTCGTTTTGGGCTGGCGCGGCCGTGCCGATCTGGTGCGTCAGGGCGCCGCCCAAGGCGAAGTCATCGCAGAATTCGACATAGGCCCCAATCACCCCGCAAACGCGATTTTGGCTGAGGCTGGGATAGAAGCAGACGATGAATTGATTCTGCGGCGGGTGAATACCGCAGAAGGCCGCAAAACAGCCTGGGTAAATGATCGCCGCGTATCGGGCGAAGTGTTGCGCAAATTGTCCGAGGTGTTGATCGAATTGCACGGACAGCACGATGATCGTGGGCTGTTAAATCCGCGCGGTCACCGCGTGTTGTTGGATAGTTTTGCCAAAGTCGACACCCTATTGTCGGCAACGCGTTCAGCATGGCGGGGCGTTGCTGCTGCCCGCAAGGCGTTAGAGGCAGCCGAAGCCAAGATCGCTGAAACCCGCGCCGAAGAAGAATTCTTGCGCCATGCTGTGGGCGAGTTGGATAAACTTGACCCACTACCGGGTGAAGAGGCCGAGTTGGATACAAAACGCCGCCTCATGCAAGGCGCCGAAAAGATCCGCAATGACGTTGCGCAGGCTCTGAATGCATTGGGTTATGACGGGGCAGAGGGCGCTATGTCCAATGCCATGCGCTGGCTCGATGGTGCTGCTGACAAAGCCGAAGGTCGTCTTGATAATCCACTTGCGGCATTGGCCCGTGCTATGGATGAATTGGGTAACGCCCAACGCGGTGTCGAAGACTGTCTTGATGCTTTGGAATTCAATCCGGCCGATCTGGAAATGACCGAAGAACGGCTCTTCGCTATTCGTGGTCTTGCCCGTAAATATAATGTTCAGCCGGATGATCTGGCCGAACATGCAAATGGTTTGCGGGCAAAACTTGATCTGCTTGATGGTGGGGAACGCGACCTTGCGGATTTGAAAACCGCGATGGAGGCCGCTCAGGCGTCTTATGATGCCGCAGCAACTGAATTGACTGCTGCACGCACTGCGGCAGCGGCGCGTCTGGATGCTGCTATGGCCACAGAACTGGCGCCCCTGAAAATGGAACGGGCTGTGTTCGTGACGACTGTCACGGCGACCGAGGAGGGGCCAGAGGGCCGCGACGAGGTCGCCTTTACCGTTGCAACAAACCCGGGCGCGCCAGCAGGACCGCTGAATAAAATTGCGTCTGGCGGCGAACTAAGCCGTTTTCTATTGGCGCTAAAGGTTTGCCTAACCGACGAAGACAGCAGCGTTACGATGATCTTCGATGAAATCGACCGCGGCGTTGGCGGATCTACGGCTGATGCAGTTGGTCGCCGTTTGGCCAGCATTGCCAAAGGTGGACAGGTACTGGTCGTCACGCATTCGCCGCAAGTTGCAGCCTTGGGTCAGCATCATTGGCGCGTTGAAAAACGGCAGACGGAAACCCAAACTTTGTCGACCGTTGTTCCATTGGGTGATGATGCGCGCGTGGATGAAATCGCGCGGATGATTTCGGGTGATCGGATCACATCCGAGGCACGCGCCGCTGCAAATGCGCTCATCTCCGCAGCATCCTAACGGTTCAAAGAAAATAGGCGGGCACAAGGCCCGCCTGATATTTCTGAAAAAATGAACCAACAGCCACTCACGCTTGTCAGAACGAAGTATTCATTTTGGACCCGAAGGTCAGGAGGAATAGTTCTCTTCAATACCCCCTCACGATAGCATCCACATGTAACGGTTTGTTAAAGTTATGGCCTATTTTCGCGGTGGAATAGAAATATACGGATCAATTTGATTAATTTCTGTGCGAATTGCCGTTTAAAGATGAGGCATTTGTCGGTTTGGTCATGATCTTCGCCATGTGAATCGGTTAACTAACGCGCAAAAGGGCAGGGATATGGCGCAAAACAGCAATCGATTCTGGGGTGACGTTTGGTCTGTATCCGTCAATGACGCTCGGCGTGCGTGGAGTGGATTGCGCCATGGTGGTCCAACAGCGGCCAAATTATGGATTGTAGCCCTGTGCATCGGGATTGCTGGCGGTTTGATTGCCGTCGGGTTTCGGGTTGGTATCGAGTCTCTGCAATCGTTTTTGTACCAAACCGACCATATTCAAACACTGCATCGGTCAGCGGCCAGCTTGTCATGGTTTTGGGTTATTTTAATCCCAATCGTAGGCGGACTGATCGTGGGATTGGTTCTGGATCGATTTACGCCTGACGGTCGGGTGCGCGCCGTTGCGGACGTTATTCAGGGCGCTGCCCTGAACGACGGCCGCGTTGAACGCAAAGAGGGGCTCGCCTCGGCAGTGGCAAGCTTTGTAACCTTGGCCATGGGCGGATCATCGGGCCGCGAAGGTCCGGTCGTGCACCTTGCCGCAGTTATGTCGACAACGGCGGCCAAATGGCTCAATGCAGATGGAATTACGGGCCGCGATTTATTGGGCTGTGCTGTCGCTGCGGGCGTATCGGCGAGCTTTAACGTGCCCATCGCTGGTGCGTTATTCGCGCTAGAGGTCGTTCTGCGCCATTTCGCAGTTCGGGCCTTTGCACCGATTGTGGTGGCGTCTGTCGCGGGTACGGTTGTGAGCCGCATAATTCTAGGCGATGTGACCGAATATACATTGCCAACCACGACGGCGCTGGAATTCTATATCGAACTGCCTGCTTTTCTTTTGCTGGGCCTTTTGTCCGGTATTGTCGGTTTCGCCCTCATTCGCAGCATTTTCTTTGCCGAAGCAGTCGGATCTGAACTGCAAAGGAAACTTGGTTTCCCGCGGTATCTGCGCCCTGCGATTGCTGGCGCGCTACTGGGTGTTATTGCGCTGAAATTTCCGCATATTATCGGGGTCGGCTACGGTATCACTGCTGATGCGTTGGCGGGGCAATTGATTTTCTGGCAAGCTGTGACCTTTACCGTGGTCAAGGTGATCGCCGTGGCTGTCACTTTTGGCGGGCGCATGGGCGGGGGAATCTTTTCGCCCTCTTTGGTTGTTGGCGCACTATCTGGATTGGCCTTTGGTTTGGTGGCGACCGCATTATTTCCAGACATGTCAGGTAGCGCGACGCTCTATGCGTTGGCGGGTATGGGCGCTGTTGCGGCGGCCGTGCTGGGCGCACCAATTTCCACTGCGGTGATTGTGTTTGAATTTACGGGTGATTGGCAGACAGGTTTGGCGGTTTTGGTGGCTGTTGCGGCATCGACTGCGCTGACATCGCGATTAGTGTCACGGTCGTTTTTCCTGACGCAGCTCAACCGTCGCGGGGTCGCGATTGCAGCGGGTCCACAGGCCTATCTGTTGTCTACCTTTGCGATTGCCACGGTGATGCGGTCAAACGATCATCCGCGCGCCGCAAATATCGATGCCTGTCAGGAACTGGTGCAACAGGGCGTTTATGTTGACATTGATGCCACGCTGGATACGGCCATGCCGCTTTTTGAAACAGCGGGGCAAAGCTTTGTTCCCGTTGTCAAAATGCAAAAAGACGCCCAACCAGATGTGCAGGGCGCCTTATTTCATGTGGATGCGTTGCGTGCGTTTAACCGTGCCCTGTCGGCAGTCACGGCCGAAGAACACGCTTAGACTTGTTCGACAGCAACTTTGCTGGTGTAGAACGCCAGATAGTCTTTGATCTGCGCGACATTTTCAGACGGCGTTTCATAGGTCCATGCAGCATCTTTGATCGGCCCAGATTTGGCAACGATGTTGAAATATTTGGCATCGCCTTTGTATGGGCAGTGGCTGGTCGCGTCCGATGCGTCCAGAAATGCCATAGCAATATCGCTACGCGGGAAATAGATAACAGGCGCCATGTCGCCTTCGATCAATTCTAGCGCGTCCGAGCTTTCCCCCAACACTGCGCCACCGGCGCGCACGACCCAGGTTCCGCCAGCTGGACGGATGGTGATGTGATCGGCCATGTCGGCTCCTCCTATAAAAACTTTTGCCGCCACAATAGCGGCGACATATGACAATCAGGCGTCAAAGCGGCTCACAGGCTGCCTCTAGCCAGACTTTGACGGCAGGTGACAGGTTTGGTCCAACCTTGTCCAGTACCGTCGCGTGATAACTGTTAATCCACGTCAATTCGTCGCGGGACAACATGGCGGTGTTAATCAACCGCCGATCGAAAGGAACCCAAGTCAGCGTTTCAAAACACAGCTGACTGCGGTGTGCATCGCCCGTGTCTAGCTGCGACGCTGGGTGCACGGCGATCAGGTTCTCGATGCGTATACCAAAGGCGCCAGCGCGATAATAGCCCGGTTCGTTAGAAAGGATCATTCCTTCGGTCAACGGGGTCTCTGCTCGGCGAGACAGGCCTTGGGGGCCTTCGTGAACGCAGAGGAACGATCCTACGCCGTGTCCGGTTCCGTGATCGTAATCCAGCCCTGCCATCCAAAGCGGCGCTCGCGCTAGTGCATCCAAGTGATTGCCGCCAACGCCGTGCGGAAAACGGGCGCGACTGACCGCTATCATGCCCTGTAGGACACGGGTGTAACAATCGCGTTCGTCATCGCCCACAGTGCCAATGGCGACCGTGCGCGTGATATCTGTTGTTCCATCGATATACTGACCGCCGCTGTCCACAACGATCAGATCTCCGTCTTGCAGTTGGCGGTTTGTATCATGGGTCACGCGGTAGTGGATCACGGCACCATTCGGGCCCGATCCGGCGATAGTATCAAAGGAAATGTCGCGCAGCGCGTTGGTATCGCGGCGGAATGATTCCAGTTTGCTGACCACATCGATTTCCGTGATGCCCGAGGCACCGTCTAACCAATGCAGGAACTGGCACATCGCAACAGCATCGCGCAAATGTGCGTCCCGCGCGCCTTGCAATTCAGCAGCGTTTTTACGGGCCTTTGGCAGAACGCATGGATCGCTGCCAAACTGCGCAATATCACCCAAGCTACTGCGGACAATGTCGGGGCAAGTCGCTGGATCGATCAATACTGGGCCGTCCAGATCAGCGAGCGATGCAATAAATCCGTTTTGCGGCAGGACGGCGATGTCTGGCCCCAAATGGTCCACTATTTCCGCTGTTTTGGCTGGGTCACAGAATAGGTGACATGTACCGTCTGCGAATAGCAGGGCAAAGCTTTGTGGGACGGGATTATGGTGAATGTCTGCGCCACGAATGTTCAACAGCCATGCGATTGAATCAGGCTGCGTCAGCACGGCTGCTCGAATATTTGAATCCCGCAACTCTGCGGCGATGCGCGTGCGTTTGGATGCGTGATCTTCGCCAGCATATTCCAGTGGTTGGGCAAAAAACGCCGCAATAGGTGCATCTGGGCGATCTGTCCAAATGGCATCAACCAAATTCGGCACGTATTTCAACGTCACATTCTTTGCGGTTTGGCGCAGGGCGTCGACATCACGAACGGTGTGCAGCCAAGGGTCTATGCCGATCACCGCAGACGGCGCATGTTCGTTCAGCCAACCTGCCAGTGTGATCTCTGGCCAGTCGACGGGCGTGAACACATCGGCAACCTGATCGCGGACCTGCAAACGATAGCGGCCATCCACGAACACGCCGGCAATATCAGGCAGGATCGCAGCGAAACCTGCAGACCCTGTAAATCCGGTCAGCCACGCCAAACGTTCATCGCAGGGGGCAACATATTCGCCCATATATTTATCACTGCGCGGGACCAGAAACCCGTCTATGTCATGATCTACGATTTGTGCACGCAGCGCCGCCAAACGCGATGGACCTTGGTCGCCAGAAAACGGCACATCAAATGTTTGAAACACGGTTACGCGTTCCTTTCTGAATAGGGATTAACCGGCGCGTTTCATGCCCATCACTCGGGCACGGGCGCGCGGGTCGCTGTCAAACAGGCTGGCCAATTGTTCGGTGATCGCACCAGCCAATTGGTCTGCGTCTGTGATGGTGACCGCGCGGTCGTAATAGCGGGTCACGTCGTGGCCGATGCCGATAGCGATCAGTTCGACCGCTTTGCGTTTTTCGACCATGTCGATCACATCGCGCAGGTGTTTTTCCAGATAGTTGGCTGGGTTCACCGATAGGGTGGAATCGTCAACGGGCGCGCCATCGGAAATCACCATCAGGATTTTGCGCTGTTCAGGACGCGCCATGATGCGGCGGTGCGCCCATTCCAAAGCCTCGCCATCGATATTTTCTTTTAGCAGGCCCTCTTTCATCATGAGGCCCAGATTATCGCGGGTGCGGCGCATTGGGGCGTCTGCAGATTTATAAATGATGTGGCGCAGGTCGTTCAGGCGACCTGGCTGCAAAGGCCGTCCGTTATTCAGCCATTGTTCACGCGATTGGCCGCCTTTCCACGCTTTGGTGGTGAAACCCAGCACCTCGACCTTGACCGCGCAGCGTTCGAGCGTGCGGGCCAGAACGTCGGCACAGATCGCGGCGATGGAAATCGGGCGACCTCGCATCGAACCCGAGTTATCCAGCAAAAGCGTCACAACGGTATCGCGGAATTCGGTGTCTTTTTCGATTTTGAACGACAGCGGAGTCGTCGGGTTCGCAACCACACGCGCCAATCGGCCCGCGTCCAAAATGCCTTCTTCGCGGTCGAATTCCCAACTGCGGCTTTGCTGCGCCTGTAGGCGGCGTTGCAGTTTGTTGGCAAGGCGCGAAACAGCACCCTTTAGCGGTTCTAGCTGCTGGTCCAGATAGGCGCGCAGGCGTTCCAATTCGGCGGGTTCGGCCAAATCTTCTGCGCCGACCTCTTCGTCGAATTCGGTATTGAACACCTGATAATCAGGGTCCGCATCCGACACAGGCGGAGGAGGGGGCGGATCCATCGGGGCTTCGCCCTCTGGCATCTCGGTCTCTTCGCTCAGCTCGTCTTCGGCCATGTCATCGGCGCTGACTTGGGCCTGTTGCTGGTCCTGTTGCTGTTCTTGTTGTTGTTCGGGGGATGCTTCGGATTCTTGATCCTCTTGTTCATCCTCGCCGGTGGAATCTGGGTTTTCTTCTTCTTCGGCGTCTTCTTCGGCACCGTCATCTTGATCGTCTTCTTGATCGGGATCATCGCCCAGCTGATCGCCATAACCCAGATCGTCGATGATTTGGCGAGCGAATTTTGCGAACTCCTTTTGGTCGTCCAGCGTTTCAGCCAGATTTTCCAAGGTGCCGCCAGCCTGATCTTCGATATAGCCGCGCCATAGCTCCATCACGTTGTCCGCGCCTTTGGGCAGCGGACGACCTGTGGCCAAATGACGGATCAGGTAACCCGCCGCGACGGCCAGCGGGGCCTCGCTCATGTTGGTGATCTGGTCATAGCCTTTGCGCGATGCCTCGACGTCGATTTTGGCGTCGATGTTGCTGGCCGTGCCTGGCATGTATTTTGCGCCGACGGCTTCGGTGCGGGCGATTTCCATGGCGTCGAAAATATCGCGCGCCAATTGGCCTTGCGGCGCATAGCGGGCCGCAACCGACGGGTCGTGGAATTTATGGCGCAGCGCCAGCGCATCGGCGGTGCCGCGGGCCAGCAGAACCTCGGCTTTGGTCATGCGGCGGCTGACCTGCGGTAGGCGCATGGAATCTTTGGTCAAACCCGGAGGATCAACGGTAAAGTTGACCGACAATTCGGCATCATCCGCCATGACCTTGGTCGCTTCGACCAATGCCTTTTTGAACGGGTCGGCGGGGTTGTCTGATTGCTTCATCTTCACGGTCCAACTTTGTCGTCGGGGGTAATCTAGACCGCGATATATCTAATGACCAGTGGGGGATGTCAGTTCAGCATCAGACCAAGGCAGGATTCCACCTCTTCTTGGGCACGTTTTAACGCCCATTCCGCTGCTTCGGCATCAAATGAAAAACTTGCTTGGGACAGCAGGCGGGCATGTGCGTGTTTCGCATTGATCCGCCAGTTCAAAACGTCCGACGCGGTTTCGTCGCTAAGCAGAGTGTAAATGAGCGCATTCATTTGGTCGCGCTGTGATTGTTCGATCTGCGGTTCCAAATCCTGTGCCAACCACTGATGTTCCCAATGGGCTGATAGCCGACCAGAGCAGGTCGCGAACAGACGCAAAGGGTCTTCGGACATCGCGGTTGCGGCTTGTGATGGGGTCGTCATTGTTAGCCACAAAAGGGTCACTAAGAGAGTTTTCAAAGTGGTCATGTTTTAAGCAAACATGACATTTTTATGTCAATCAACGTAAACGTGCTGTGGCTATCCGCCTGCACCCGTGGGGCGATCCAAACGGAAAACGGCCCACACCCGAAAGTGTAGGCCGTTCTGAGATTTTGTTCTGATCAAGTGTTTTAGATCGCGATGCTTGCCGCACTTTCAGGCAGTTCCTGATCGAAGCAGCGCTGGAAAAACTCTGCGACGGTCTGGCGTTCCAGTTCATCACATTTGTTCATAAAGGTGAGTCGGAACGCATAACCAACATCACGGAAGATTTCAGCGTTCTGCGCCCAAGCGATCACGGTACGCGGCGACATAACGGTCGACAGGTCGCCGTTCATGAATGCGGTACGGGTCAGATCGGCAACGGTGACCATCTGGCTGATGGTTTTGCGGCCTTCTTCGTTGTTGTAGTGCGGCGCCTTGGACAGGATGATCGCCGATTCTGCGTCATGCGACAGGTAGTTCAACGTGGCGACCAGCGACCAACGGTCCATCTGGGCTTGGTTGATTTGCTGGGTGCCGTGGTACAGGCCGGTGGTGTCGCCCAGACCAACGGTGTTCGCAGTGGCGAACAGGCGGAAGAATGGGTTCGGCGTGATGATTTCGTTCTGATCCAGCAGGGTCAGTTTACCATCGGTTTCCAGAACGCGCTGGATCACAAACATAACGTCTGCACGGCCAGCGTCGTATTCGTCAAACACGATCGCGGTCGGGTTGCGCAGCGCCCAAGGCAGGATGCCTTCGTGGAATTCAGTGACCTGTTTGCCGTCTTTCAGTTTGATCGCATCTTTGCCGATCAGGTCGATACGGGAAATGTGGCTGTCCAGGTTGACGCGCACGGTCGGCCAATTCAGGCGGGCAGCGACCTGTTCGATGTGAGTCGATTTACCTGTGCCGTGGTAGCCCTGAACCATCACGCGTCGGTTGTAGCCGAAACCAGCCAAAATGGCCAAAGTCGTGTCGCGGTCAAATTTATAGGTTGGATCGATGGCAGGAACGCGGTCGGTACGTTCGGCAAAGCCTTTGATCTTCATATTGCTGTCGATGCCAAAGACTTCGCGAACATCGATTTCTTCAGTCGGCTTTGCGTTTTGGTCGAGCATTTCAACCTTCCTTGCGTCTCAAATATCCTTGGCAGCAACATAGCTGTAAGTGCGCCAAGTAAAAGGGGGCATCGTCATGTTTTCCGTATCCTGCGCGAATGGTCGCAAAGGTGAAACAGTCCGTTTCTAAGATTTTGGTCGCAGTTGACCGACCAATCTGTCACTGAAAAGCGAAATGGACTGGAATTTGCGCCATAGGGTCGCCCCGACCATCTCAAACCTTCAGGGGTTTGTTCCGCTGACAACAGGTGACCGCAACCTTGTTGGCGCCTTTGTCACGTCCGTCGCGCTAAGCGCAATCATGGGTCTACAGGCAATTGATACCTTTGGTGCTGATCACGCATGGGTCCAATATCGCATCTGGATCGTCGCTGTATCGTTGTCGGGCGGATACATGGCGCTGCGTATATCCAGCGACCTGTTCGGTCATTGTGGCGTAAGGGGCGCGGGAAAGGCGATTTTAGGCGGTCTGTGGTTTACCGCACTGGTCGGCCTGATCGCGGGATCATTCATGCTACCGATATTCGGTACAATGTTTGGGCCATTTGCCATTGTAATGCTGATTATCGGGTCACCCTGGACGGCGTCGATGTGGATCGCGGGCCTATGGTCTGTGCATCTGATGATGCGGTGCTGGCGGACGGAACAAGATCGCCTGTTCGCCCGCCTGCAATAATTACTTGTCTTTGAAACTGCGGCTGACTTTGATCTGGTCCCATGCCCAGACAACTTCGCCCAGCTGTTCTTCTTGGCTACGGTCGCCGCCGTTCATGTCTGGGTGTAGAACTTTGATCAACGCTTTGTAAATCTTGCGAATTTCGGCCTTGGTCATGGTATCTTTGGCGTCCAGAACCTCTAGCGCACGACGTTCGGTCGCAGGCAGACGGCGGGTCGCACCACCGTTTTTGGCCGGATTGCGGGTCGCGTTGCCACCTAGAACCTGATGCGCGTCATCAATACCCAGACGGGCCCATGCTTTTTCTTCGACCGATTTCTTAAACGGCTTGGTGTCACGTTCCCAAACCTTGTCTTTGGTCATCTGGGCATTCAGCTCGGCTTCGGTTGTGCCGTCAAAGAAATTCCATTTCAGGTTATATTCGCGAATGTGTTCTTTGCAGAACCACAGGAATTCATCCAAAACATCGGGCGATTTGGGCGCGCGGTATTTTCCGGCCTCTTCGCAACCTTCGTGGTCACACTGACGGTTTGATGATTCCACAGCGCCGGACATTCCACGGCGACCACGAGGATTTTTCTTTTTTGCGGCTGACACAGACATGTCAAAGCCAAAGGGATCTGGTTTGGGCATTGTATCGCCTTATCTTTCCGACTCGGACGTGGCAGTTTAAATCGTAGAACGACAGATTGAAGGGGGTCGTAAAAAAATATGTCGCTTGCAGAGCAAATCAAATCTCGTCTTGAAACCGGTCTGAACCCCGAGTCGGTCGAAGTGATCGACGAAAGCGAACAGCACATCGGTCATGCAGGTTATCAGGACGGCGGAGAAAGCCATTGGCGCGTAATTATCAAAGCCTCGGCTTTGGATGATTTGACGCGTGTTGCCCGTCATCGCGCTATCCATTCCGCCATTGGCGCGGATATTATTGGTAAAATCCACGCCTTGGCCATCGACATTCGTTGACTATTCAGCAGCGACATCCGGATCGTTCGGGGCGGACGTTTGGGGTGTCGCTGTGATTGTGGGCTGACCGGACGATGCGGTCGCTTCTTTTTCGCGGCGAAACACCAAAACAGACCGTTGAACGATGGTTTTTTTGGCAAGGCCAGACCGTTCTTCGGCAGGCAGGGTGTCGGTGCGTTGGTATTCCCAACCTTCAAGACCCATTTCATTCATAATGTCTTGCAAAGTGTGGGCAAAACGATCGTGTGCGGTTTTCACGCCTTTAACTTTGATCCCCTTGGATGGTGCAGGGATCACACGGTATTCATAAACAGGCATCTGGGCCCCCCAAATTGTCGGCAAGCACTATAGCCCGATACCCAGGCAAGTCCAATAAGCCGCGGACCATACGCAACAAAAAAGGCGGCTGATCGCCGCCTTTTGGAAAAAATTTCTTAGAACCGATTATTCGGTGAAGGTTGCAATGAACGCTGCGATGTTTGCGGCGTCCTCAGGGTTGCGCACTTTGAACGACATGCGCGACCGTGCGCCGCCATCACCAGAGGCTTCGCGAACCCATGCGGTTGGGTCCATGATGTATTGCGCCAGCGATTCTTCGGTCCACGGGCCGGATGCTTCGCCTGCGGCGACCAGATCTGGGCCATAACGGAACCCGTCAACGGTTCCTGGGGTTTGACCGATCATGCCATACAGATTCGGGCCGGTTCTTGCCGCGCGACCTGCCAAAACGTTGCCATCTGCGTCTGCGATGACATGGCACGACACACATTGGCGACCGAATGCGGTTTCGCCTGCGGTTGCGTCTGCATGGCCTTCTGCCACTGCGGCAGTGCCTGATAGGGCAAGGATCGATGCCACTTTAAGGAATTTCATAAGGTTAGCTCCTTTTGCTGTGCCCGCTGTTTGTGCGGGTTTGGCTGCTGAGGGCGACATTAGTCCTATATTGCGAAAGGGAGAAGCCCCCCGCGCCAATCCGTCGCGTCAAACGTATACGGGGGCCAATGCCCTATGGATCATTACGCTGAAATTTGGCACATGGCCGCCATGGATAATTTAATACCTGCATGGATTGATGGTGTGTTGACGCCCGTGGACAAATTAGAAGTCCACCAGCGGGGATTGCGCCATCCGGCTGTCAGCGTGTTCATCACCAGCGACAAAGGCATATTGCTGCAACAGCGTGCGCTGTCAAAATACCATACGCCCGGGTTATGGGCGAACACCTGTTGTACGCATCCGCATTGGAACGAGCCGTCATTGGACTGCGCATATCGGCGGTTGGAACAGGAACTGGGCATCACTGGCGTAACGCTCGAGTTAAGAGAGCACGTCGAATACCGCGCGGATGTTGGGGGCGGATTAACCGAACACGAATGCGTTGATGTATTCGTGGGGCAGGGCGATCCGATTGTCACCCTAAATCCAGACGAGGTCGAAGCGACACAGTGGATGACCTTTGAACAGCTGGACCGCGCGATTACGGAAGCGCCTGAAAAATTTACACCGTGGCTGCGCATTTATCTTGCTGACCATAAGGACGCTATTTTTGGCTGATCGCTGTTTGACTGCTGCGCAACACCCGAACAGATTTGTTTTAAGGCGCTGGACCTAAGGTCAATCAACGCATAAAGAAACGTTCGGAGGACAAAGATGCCGAATGGACAGGACCAAGAGTCCGACAAGCTTTTGGGAGACGTAGCGGCAGGATCACGCGCCGCTTTCAAGCTGTTCTATGAACACCATTCGTCATTGGTTTTCGGCGTTTTGTTACGCATCACCCGCGACCGTTCCCTAGCCGAAGATTTGTTGCAGGAAGTGTTCGTCAAAGTTTGGCGGTATGCGCCATCTTTCGATGCGTCAAAAGCCAAGGCATCAACGTGGTTGATTTCGATCGCCCGAAATACAGCGATTGATAACATCCGCAAACAAAGCCGGCGCCCGCAAACCGACCTTATCGATGAACGAAATGGCGGTACGACCACATCGTCCGAAGATATTGCGCTGAATGCCGACCTTGGGCGGAATCTGGCCCATTGCTTATCACTTTTGGATGACAAACATAGTTGGGCTGTGCGCAAAGCGTATTTGGATGGTTATAGTTATCAAGAACTGTCCGACGCTTTGGGGACACCACTTAACACGGTACGGTCTTGGCTACGTCGGTCGCTAAAGCGGCTGCGGGATTGTATGGATACCAAAGAATGACAGATCAAACTGATGATATCGCGCTAGCCGCTGAATATTCTTTGGGCCTGTTAGATGGCAACGCACGCGATGCATTTGCGGCGCGGATTTCTAGTGACCCGACCCTAGCCGCAATGGTTGATGATTGGGACGCGCAATTTTCCGAACTGAATGGCGAATTTGAAACCGTGCAGGCGCCCAACGTTATGCCGCAAATCGAACAACAATTGTTCGGGCAAACCCGCAGGCCGCTGCTGGAACGGCTATTCGCGGGTGTTGCGCTATGGAAATTGGCGCTGCTTGGTGTGCTGGCTTTGGTATTGGTCAAAGCGATACTGCTTATCACGCTAAATTAAAAAACCTCGCGTCACTGCAACTAATCCACATAGCCCGCGTATCCATGGTTGTAACTTCGCTTACACCCAACTCCGTCCGCGGTGCCCCCACCCATCTTTTGCCGCGGACGGCTTTTCTTTACTGCGGGACTTTAGATTATGCACGATGACCTATCAGTAATTGCTGCTGAACATGTATTGCGGATGCATTCGCCTGCGAAACGGCGGCTCGTGGCTTTACGGTCTTTGTATGATTATCGTCTGAGGGTCGAAATACAGTCGTGGGAATGCAGACTGGCGCGCATGGATACCCAATTCACGGCATGCCCGCCGCCCTTGGCTGCATTTGACAAAATAGAAAAACGGTTGTTTGCAGAGCCGTGGTATCGAAAATTTGGACTGCCACTACTGACACCAGTCCAGTGGATCGGAATAATCATCACTGGACTGATTGCATTAAAGTTAGGTCTATTGTTTTTGGTCGGCGACTAAAGTGCGGCCGACAATCGGTTAAAGACTGCATTGACGCCGTATAGCGCGCCCAGTGTTCCAACAATTGTTGAAATTAACGTGGTGACCAACACGGTTTCCAGCCCAGCTAGGCCGTTTAAAACAGCGTAGAAACACAGCACTGTCAGTGGAATGTGGACGCCTACAAAGCAGATCCCCATCATCTTCAAGCGCATTGACCGCAACGAATGTTCCATGAACTTCTCCCCAAATTCTATCCGTCCTGAATCATGATACGCGCAACGAATGAAAATGGACGCAGGCCCTATACGAAAGAGATGAAAAGAATTTTATGTATTGTCTGGGTGCAAAAAAAGGCGGCCGATTAAGGCCGCCTTTTTCGTTGGTTGGTCCGTTTTACTGGGCCAGTTTTTTCATAACCAGTTCGTTGACCGCCTTTGGGTTTGCCTTACCGCCGGTGGCTTTCATCACCTGACCGACAAACCAGCCTGCCAGTTTCGGGTTGGCCTTGGCTTTTTCAACCTGATCCGGGTTGTTGGCGATCACTTCGTCAACGGCGGCTTCAATCGCGCCAGTGTCTGTGACCTGCTTCATGCCGCGCTCTTCGACGATGGCTTCTGGGTCGCCGCCTTCGGTGTAGACGATTTCGAACAGATCTTTAGCGATCTTGCCCGAAATGGCATCCGACTGGATTAGGCCGATGATTTTGCCCAGCTGTTCAGGCGAAACAGGGCTGTCGGTGATGTCTTTGTCGTCTTTTTTCAGACGGCCGAACAGTTCGTTGATCACCCAGTTTGCCGACAGTTTGCCATCGCGGCCTTCGGCGACTTTTTCGAAAAAGTCTGCGTTGGCAACGTCAGCGGTCAAAACCGAAGCGTCATAGTCTGATAAGCCCATGTCGTTGATGAAACGGGCTTTCTTGTCGTCTGGCAGTTCGGGCAGGGATGCGGCGATATCATCGACCCAAGCCTGTTCGATTTCCAAAGGCAGCAGGTCGGGATCAGGGAAATAACGATAGTCGTGCGCTTCTTCTTTGGAACGCATCGAGCGAGTTTCGTTTTTGTCCGCGTCGTACAGACGGGTTTCCTGAACAACCTCTTTGCCGTCTTCGATCAGAGCGATCTGGCGGCGTGCCTCGTAATCGATCGCGGCCTGAATGAAACGCATGGAGTTCATGTTCTTGATCTCGCAGCGGGTTCCCAGAACGCCGAAATCGCCGGTTTCCATGAATTTTTCATAGTCGCCCGGACGGCAGACAGACACGTTAACGTCTGCACGCAGGTTGCCGTTCTGCATGTTGCCGTCACAGGTGCCCAAATAACGCATGATCTGGCGCAGTTTGCCGACGTATGCTGCGGCCTCTTCTGGGCCGCGGATGTCTGGGCGCGACACGATTTCCATCAGCGCAACGCCGGTGCGGTTCAGGTCAACAAACGACATGTTCGGATCCATGTCGTGGATCGATTTGCCTGCGTCCTGTTCTAGGTGGATGCGTTCGATGCGGACACGGCGCGCGGTGCCGTTGCCCAGTTCAACTAGAACTTCGCCTTCGCCCACGATGGGGTGGTACAGCTGCGAAATCTGATAGCCCTGCGGAAGGTCAGGGTAGAAATAGTTTTTGCGGTCAAAGGCGGACCACAGGTTGATTTCGGCCTTTAGGCCCAGACCCGTGCGAACGGCCTGTTCAATACAGCCTTCGTTGATGACGGGCAGCATGCCGGGCATGCCTGCGTCCACGAATGCCACGTTGGAATTCGGTTCGGCGCCGAACTGGGTCGAGGCACCGGAAAACAGTTTTGCTTTGGTCGCGACTTGCGCGTGCACTTCGAGGCCAATCACCAGTTCCCAATCGCCAGTCGCGCCAGCAATCGTTTTGGGTTTTGGGGCGTCATAAGTGAGGTCGAGCATATTCAGATCCCTTTTCGGCAACGGCCCTGTGTTATGGTTTTTGGCGCGGCGCGGCAAGGGGCGGTAGGCGCAAGTTAGCCGAAAAGAGGGGGGTAAATCCAAAATGACTCGACAGGTTTGAGGGCTTTGGGCAATGCGATGGCAGTATTTAACAGTTTTGGTGTCGAAAGATGCGGTTATTTGGTCTGGTTCCTGTCTTGGCTTTGATGGGGTGTGCAGGGTTCGCAAACCCCACGATTGAAATAGAGCCGGAGCCGGCCGCGTTGCCGCTGATGCAATGGGACCACCGTCCCGAAGCCGAAGAATGGACAGAAACCACCCTGACAGCGATTTCCACGATGGGCAGCCCGCTGTTGGAATTAGTGCCCGAAGACATCGATGAATGGTGTCCCAATTATCCAGAGGCAACAGAGCCAGAGCGCGCGGCATTCTGGGCTGGGCTTTTGTCGTCGCTGGCAAAACACGAAAGCACTTGGAACCCTCGCGCATCGGGCGGCGGCGGCGCGTGGATCGGGTTGGTCCAGATCGACCCGCGCACGGCGCGCGGATACGGGTGCAACGCGCAAACGGTCGAGGAGTTGAAAGACGGTTCAGCCAACCTGTCCTGTGCCGTTCGTATCGCCGCAGTGACCGTTCCGCGTGATGGATATGTCGGTACCGGACGCAAAGGTTTGGCTGCCGATTGGGGCCCATTTGTCAGCGATAGAAAACGGCAGGACATGGTCGATTGGACCAGTAGCCAACCCTACTGCCAAGGATGAAAAAAAGGCGCCCGATTGGGCGCCTTTCGTTTTACGCTTTGGCCATGCGACCGACCATTTCGGCCATGTCGGGGCTGATGCCTTCGGTTGCCAAAATTCTGTCCAGCTGAGTTTTAATGATCAGCTTGCGGCCTTCGTCATAGCGGGTCCAAGTATCAAATGCGGACGACACGCGCGCCGCAGTCTGCGGGTTAGCCGCATCCAGTTTGATCAGCCAGTCGGTCAACAGGATATAGGCGCTGCCATCCGCGGCGTGGAAACCCGCGGTGTTGGAAATCAGCCCGCCGAACAGCGACCGGAACCGGTTCGGGTTTTTCCAATCGAAATCTGGGTGTTTGGTCAGCGTGTCCGCAATTTTCGCGGCGTCTTGCGGTTCGCAAAGCGCGGTTTGCAGGCTGAACCATTTGTCCATGACCAAACGGTCGTCTTTCCAACGGTCCGCGAAATCGGCCAGTTCGGTTTCCGCCGCGCCGATTTGGATCAGGGCGGACAGGGCAGCCAATTCTTGGGTCATGTTGTCGGCGGCGGCATATTGGGTGCGGGCGGTATCGCCGTTGTCCAACAGGCTGATCAGCGACAGCGCCGCGTTGGTCAGCGCCCGTTTGCCGCCCGTTTCGGCGTCTGGCACATAAGCGCCCGTGACCTGATGCGTTTTGTACAGCGAAGTCAGCGTATCGCCGCAGTGGCGCGCAATGGCCCCGCGTAGAGCGCGGCGGGCATCGTAGATCGCAGTCGGGTCAGGAGTGCCGCCTTTGGATGCGATCTCTTGGCTTAGGTCGTCGATCGTTGGCAACGCCAGCAGCAGGGCGCGGAACGCAGGATCGGTCGTTTCGTCGTTCAGCGCGCGGTCCAATGCCGCCAGATAGTTGGCATTTGGCGCGGCATCGTTTTCGATCATGTCCAGCAGAGTGTCACGCGCCAGCATGCGGCCCGATTCCCATTTGTTGAACGGGTCGGTGTCATTCGCCAGCAGGAATTCACGATCCGCATCCGATTGATCCTGATGTAGCACCACAGGCGCAGAGAAATCGCGCAGGATCGACGGGATCGGTTTGGATGCCAGCCCGTCAAAAGTGAACGTTTGTTCGACTTCGGTCAGTTCCAACACTTGGGTCGGCACGACTTCGTCCCCGTTGGGCGATAGCAGGCCAACCGCTACAGGGATCACCATGGGCTGTTTGTCGGTCTGGTTGGGGCTGGGTTTGTGCGATTGGCGCAGCGTCAGCGAATAGGTGCCGTTGTCATAGCTATCGGTCACATGCAGATGCGGCGTGCCCGCTTGTGAATACCACAGTTTGAACTGCGACAGATCGCGGCCCGTGACATCCTCAAACACTTTTAGCCAGTCTTCGATCGTGGCCGCATCGCCGTCGTGGCGGTCAAAATACAGGTTCAGCGCCTTTTTATACGCCGCATCGCCGACCAGGCGTTTCAACATGCCGATCACTTCAGCGCCTTTTTCATAGACGGTGACGGTGTAGAAATTGTTGATCTCGACAAAGCTTTCTGGACGGACCGGGTGTGCCAAAGGCCCTTGATCTTCGCGGAATTGACGGGCGCGCAGGGTGATCACGTCGTCGATGCGTTTCACCGCGTGGGATCGCATGTCGCCAGTGAACGTCTGGTCGCGGAAAACGGTCAGCCCTTCTTTGAGGCACAGCTGGAACCAATCGCGGCAGGTGATGCGGTTGCCGGTCCAGTTGTGGAAATATTCGTGGGCGATGATCGCCTCGATCCGTTCGAAATTCGCGTCGGTCGATGTTTCGGGCGATGCCAAAACGCAGGACGAATTGAAAATATTCAGACCCTTGTTTTCCATCGCGCCCATGTTGAAATCATCAACGGCGACGATGTTGAACACGTCCAGATCGTATTCGCGGCCATAGACCTCTTCGTCCCATTTCATGGATCGGATCAGGGCGCCCATGCCGAATTCGCATTTGTTGATGTCAGCGGGGCGGACCCAGATGTTCAATTCCACGTCCTTGCCCGACATTGTGGTGAACTGACCCGCGTGGTTGACCAATTCGCCCGCGACTAGCGCAAACAGATACGCAGGTTTTGGCCATGGGTCATGCCATTCGGCCCAGCCGTCGCCCGATGCCTGCGGGTTGCCGTTGGACAACAGCACAGGCATGTCCGATTCAATACGCACGGTGAAAGGGGCCATTACATCGGGACGGTCAGGGTAGTAGGTGATTTTGCGGAACCCTTCGGCCTCGCATTGGGTGCAGTACATGCCGCTGGACATATACAGGCCCTCTAGCGCGGTGTTGGTTGATGGGCTGATTTCAACCTCGGCCTGCCAAGTGAACGGGCCATCGGGCACGTCAACTTCGATACCGCCCGATACCTTGCGATAGCTTGCTGGTTCGCCATCAATCGCGGCACTGATCAGCGTCAGGTCTTCGCCATGTAGGAACATCACGCCGTCAGCGGTTTCTGTCGGCGCAAATTGAATGCGTGACACGACGCGCGTTGCCGTTGGGTGCAGCGCAAAGGTCAGGTGAACATCCTCAACGACGTAAGCGAAAGGTTTGTAATCCTTTAAATAAATCGTCTGCTTCGCGTCGTCTTTCATCGCCGTCTCCAAAGTCGTGAATTGAATTTCAGTGCAACTGTTCTAGCTAGGTATGTCGAAGAGCAATAGGCTTCAACGCTTTTGATCAAATTAAAAGAAAGGAAAGACATATGTCCGCTCCTGACACCAATATTGAAAAACAGGAACGTCAACACAAACCATCGCTGTGGGGTATTAAACTGGCCGCTGCCGTCGGTATTTTGATGCTGGTCGCCATTTTGGGCGGCGCATTTTCGAATGCCGAAGGCCCAGATGCCGAACCTGCGGCTGTAGCGACGTATTAACCCCAATGACCGCAATCGTTTGGTTTAAGCGCGACTTGCGATTGCACGACCATCCGGCGCTGGCTTTTGCTGGCGCCGATGCTGTTTGTACGTATATTTTCGAACCCGAATATTGGACGCAGCCCGACACATCAGGGCGGCAATTTCGGTTTTTGGTCCAGTCCGTGATTGAATTGCGCGACGACCTGCGCGCGCGCGGCGGCGATCTGGTGATCCGCGTCGGCGATGCGGTCGACCAACTGGCGCAGCTGGTCCGCGAAACATGCGCAACGCGGATCGTTGCGCATGAAGAAACCGGAAACGCGTGGACCTATGCCCGCGATCTTCGCGTGATCGACTGGGCCCGCGCGAACGGGGTGCAGTTCGACGAATACACCCAATGCGGCGTCAAACGGCGGCTGGGCGGACGGGGACGCTGGCAATCGCAGCGGGATTGGTTCGTCGCGCAGCCCTTGATTTCTGAACCTGCCATCAGCGCGGTCAATCTGCGTTCCGATCCCATCCCAAATGGCCCATTCGATGCCTGCATCCCCCAATCTGGCGGGCGTCAGGCGGGGCTGGATCTGCTGGACAGTTTCCTGACCCGCCGCGGTCGTACCTATCAACGCGCCATGAGCAGCCCTTTGGACGGTGAATGGGCCTGTTCGCGGCTATCGCCCCACATCGCGCTGGGCACACTGTCGATCGGCGAAGTTGTGCAAACTACGGCCCGTCATCAGGCGGGGGCAGGGGCAGGGTGGGCGAATAGCTATCGTTCATTCCAGTCGCGGCTCGCGTGGCGCGACCATTTCGTCCAAAAACTAGAGGACGAACCAGAGATCGAAACCCGTTGCATGAACCCCGCGTTCGAAGGCCTGCGCGACCCCAATCCAGAACGGTTACAGGCGTGGGCCGCAGGCGAAACGGGGCTGCCCTTTGTCGATGCCTGTATGCGGTCGCTGTACGCCACGGGGTGGCTCAATTTCCGTATGCGATCCATGGTGATGAGCATCGCTTCCTATCACCTATGGATGGACTGGCGCGCGCCAGCGTTGCATTTGGCGCGTATGTTCACGGATTATGAACCGGGGATCCATTGGTCGCAGGTGCAGATGCAGTCGGGCACGACGGGTATCAATACGCCCCGTATCTATAACCCGATTAAACAGGGCAAAGATCAGGATCCAACGGGCGCCTTTACCCGCCGCTGGGTGCCAGAGTTGCGTGATGTGCCTGATGCCTATCTGCAAGAACCGTGGCTTTGGGCGGACGCAGGCCGTATACTGGGCCGGACCTATCCTCATGCGATCGTTGATCCCGTGCTCGCCGCCCGCGAGGCGCGCGATCGCATCTGGTCGGTCAGGCGCAGCGCTGACGCGCGCCACCACTCTGCCGCTGTAATCCGAAAACACGCCAGCAGAAAAATGCGCAGCCCGCGCCGCAAACCCACCGATAAAAACCAGCTGAGTTTCGACCTCTAATGCCCAAAGCCGTCAAAAAATCCGACCTGCCGCAAAAGACCTGCGCAACCTGTGGGCGACCATTCACGTGGCGTAAAAAATGGGCAAAGGTCTGGGACAAGGTCAAATATTGCTCTGACCGCTGTCGATCAAAGCGTTAGGGCATATTTTTCGAATTGCTGCGCGCGCGATGATTTCAGATGGACGGTAAAGCGAAGGTCACAGCGTCACTGCCCGCTCAAGTGCAAAAACGCAGAGGCGGTTGTTCTTTCACGGGCTCTTTTCAATTCCTAGGCTGCGCCATATCGTTGACACGAAAGGCAAGGTGACCCATGACGCGACCCGTAATCGGTATTATCGGCAACCCAGCGATATTGAATGAAAACTATCCGACCCACGCGGGCGGAACGATGAATTCATGTGCGGTCGCGAATGTATCGGGCGGGATCCCCATGATCATTCCAGCCGACCCCGACTATGTCCGTGTGCAAGACCTGCTGGACGTCTGCGATGGCTTTTTGCTGACGGGCGGTCGCCCGAACGTCCACCCCACAGAATACGGCGAAGAGCCAACCCCAGCCCACGGCGAATTCGACCAATGCCGCGATGCTGTGACTTTGCCACTGATCCGCGCCTGTGTTGAACGTGGTCAGCCCGTTTTCGGTATTTGCCGCGGGTTCCAAGAGGTGAACGTCGCAATGGGCGGCACCTTGTATCCTGAAATCCGTGATCTGCCCGGCCGCGATAACCACCGCATGCCCCCCGACGGCACGATCGAGGAAAAATTTGCCCTGCGCCACATCGTGACCGTGTCCGATGGCGGCCCGTTTCACAAACTGTTCGGCACGACCCAAGTCATGACGAACACGCTGCACGGCCAAGGGATCAAGGATGCGGGCAAGCGTATAGTGATTGACGGCTACGCCCCCGATGGCACGCCCGAGGCGATCTATGTCAAAGACGCCCCCGGTTTCACCATGTCGGTCCAATGGCACCCAGAATGGAACGCAGACAACGATCCTGTGTCGCGTCCGCTGTTCACCGCATTCGGCGATGCGGCACGTGCATGGAAAGATGCCAAAGAAGGCCGCCGTTCGGTCGCTTGATCCTATGGTCAAAATCAGTCTGTTAGCGTAATCATTCCCTAAAAGGTGGGAGGAGACACGCATGAAACGGTCACGGATCAACGACATTATGGCGCATGCGGACGATATGATCCGCAAGTTCGGGTTCACGTTGCCGCCCTTTGCCTATTGGACGCCCAGCGAATTTCAGCAAAACGCTGACCGCGCGCGGCATGTGATCGATGCCCGCTGCGGGTGGGATATCACCGATTACGGCGACGGCGATTTCGACCGTATGGGCCTGTTCTTGTTCACCCTACGTAACGGTTTGCTGTCTGATCTGCAGCGGGGCGGGGGCATGTGTTACGCTGAAAAACTGCTGATTTCCCGTCAGGATCAGCTGTCGCCAATGCACACCCACGTCATTAAGGCCGAAGATATCATTAACCGCGGTGGCGCGATGTTGGTGATCGAATTGTTTGGGTCCGACGACGAGGGCAATTTTGCCGATGATCGCGGAGGGACTGTCTACTGCGATGGTATCCGTGTGGATTATGCGCCTGGTCAGAAACTGGTTTTGGCCCCGGGCGAAAGCGTCACTCTGCGGCCAGGTGATTGGCATGCGTTCTGGGGCGAAGGCGGCGATGTTCTGATCGGCGAAGTGTCGACCGTGAACGACGATGAAACAGACAATATTTTCCGCGAACCCATCGGCCGATTTGCGGACATAGACGAAGACGTCGACCCAACCCATTTGTTGGTCAGCGATTACGCAAAGTGGCTGAAATAAAGAAGGCGGGGATTTCCCCGCCTTTTTTATGCGTTCAGCAGCAATGCTTCGTGTTTTTTCAGACAGCGGCGCGCGGTGTCGCCATAGCTGCCTGGCATCGAACGCAGATCTGGGAAAATCTGGAACAGTTCGTCGCGGGCCTCGTCCGTGATCGCCGACAGACCGATATCACCCGGGTGGAAGCTTTCGGATGCAGCACCTTCGGCAAATACGATTTCGTGCTGGTCGAACAGCATGTGCACGTATGTGACCGTGCCGCCTTCTTCGCGGGTGACCAGTTTGTCGTCGATCAGGTGTTTGGCTGAAATCAGAACTTCGCTATCACCGAACAGCAGTTCAGAACGATACCCTTGGAACAACATGCGGTGCTGCGGGGATACCAACAGATCGCGTTCCTGACCTGTTACCACACCCGGACGGATGCGGATCGGTGCAAAGCGGTCAACTGCAGGCACGGTACGCTGTTGGATCCAGCGGATTGGTTGAAGGCCGTGGTCACGGGTGACGACCAGATCGCCGACTTTCAGCGTTTCAATTGGACGTGCGCCTTGCGGGGTGACGATACGCGTGCCTGGGGTAAAGCAGATGATGTTTTCGATTTCCGAAAAGTTCAGGATCGTGCCGTCGTCCAGCGTGATCGAACCCGAATAGCTGCCTGTGCCGTCGTCTGTCGCGTTCAGGGTGGACCAATCGCCCAGCGTACCCAGTTGCAGGGTGTCGCCGCCGGTTTCCGAACCTGTGCCGCCATCGATGGTGATCGTGCCGTTCGAGGTTTCGGCGTAGTCAGCTAGGATGAATGTATCATCGCCTGCGCCGCCCGAAACATCGTCGCCTTCAGCAAAGGTGACGGTGTCATTGCCATCGCCAGCGTTTAGGGTGTCTGCACCCGCGCCGCCAACAATAACGTCGTCACCTGCGCCTGCGTCGATGGATTGATCGCCTGCGTCGCCAGTGATTGTGTCGTTACCGCTGCCAGTGCGAACCTGTTCGATTTCGCTGAAGGTGGTGGTGTTGGTGCCGTCGGTTAGGGTGCCAGCCTCTGCGCCGGTAAAGGTCACAGTGGTATCGGCAGTCATCGCCGATCCGTCCAGCAGATCGCCGTTTGTTTCGCCAGCTTCGCCACCGATTACGGTGTCATTGCCTGCGCTAACCGCAATCGTGTCGTCGCCGTCTTCGCCGTAGATGGTGTCGTTACCGTCGCCGCCGTCGATACGGTCTGCACCAGTACCGCCGTATACTTCGTCGTCGCCATAGCCAGCGATGATCAAATCGTCGCCTGCGCCTGCTTCGATCAGGTCGTCATTGCCTGTGTCGCCTGGCAGATGTGCGTCATTGTCGTCGACCATGTCGCCATCTGGGTCGGCAATGTAGGCGCCGTCGATGATGTCATTGCCAGCGGTGCCCGAAACGGTGCCGTCCGACAGCGGGATGCCAATCGCGTTCAGCGCCAAAGGGTTCGACAGAGTCGACGCGCTAATGCCATGCAGGAAGATGGATTCGCCGTTCGGGAATTCCAGACGTGCGCCGTCGCCCGTATCAACAACGGTGACGTCGTTGGTGTTGACCAAATTGCCTTCGGCGTCGTGCAGGTCGGTGACGTCCAGAACGTCAACGCCAGTCCAAGTGCCATCGCCGTTGTCGATAGGCGATTGGAACCCGTAAACGGTATCCGCGCCATCGCCGTCGCCGAACACAACCGTGTCTGCGTCGCTGTCTGGGGTACCGGTGTAGAACGTGCCCAGTTCGTACAAGTCGTCGCCAGCGCCCGCGTCGATCGTGTCGGAACCTGCGCCAGTGGCAAAGGTGTCATTGCCGGACGAACCGATGATGCTGTCGTCGCCAGAGCCTGTGACGACGGCTTCGATTTCGCTGAATGTGGCGGTGTTGGTGCTGTCGGTCAGCGTACCGGTTTCAGGTGCCGACAGGTTAACGGTCAGGTTTTCGGTCAGGGTCGATGCGTTCAGAACATCGCCATAGCCCGATTCAGAGGTTTCCCCGCCAACGATTGTGTCGTTGCCAAAGCCGCTGTCCAGATTGAACGTGTCATTGCCCGCGTCGCCGTACAGCGTGTCGTCGCCCGCGCCGCCGTTCAGCTGATCCGCGCCGTCTCCACCATAAACGGTGTCGTTGCCGATGCCGGACAGAACAACGTCGTCGCCTGCGCCTGCTTCGACGATATCGTCGTTGTCTGCGTTGCCGATGATGACGTTGTCGGTGCCGTCGATTATATCGCCGTCAGGATCACCAATATAGGTGCCGTCGATAACGTCATTGCCCGCGGTGCCCGAAACAGTGCCATCAGGCAGAGGGATGCCGATAGCCGCCAGAGCATGTGGATCCGATAGTAGAACAGGATCAACGCCTGACAGGAAAATGGATTCGCCGTTCGGGAATACCAGTCGTGCGCCCGAACCTGTGTCTTCGACTACGACGTCATGCGTGTTGACAGGGTTGCCCTGCGCGTCGGTCAGGCCCGATACATCCAGAGCATCAATGCCAGTGTAAGTGCCGTCGCCGTTCGCGGTAGGGGCGTCAAAGCCATAGACAGTGTCGGCGCCGTCGCCGTCGGCAAATACGATCGTATCTGCGGCGCCATCTGCCGCACCTGTGCCGGTGGTGCCGATTTCATAAACGTCGTCACCCGCGCCCGCATCGATCGTGTCTGCGCCAGCGCCCGTAGAAAAGAAATCATTCGCGTCCGAACCAATGATGGTGTCGTCGCCCGAACCGGTGGAGACGGCTTCGATTTCGCTAAAGGTTGCAGTGCTGGTACCGTCGGAAATGGTGCCAGCTTCGGCACCTGTGTAGGTGACGGTAACGCCTTCGGTCAGGCCAGCTGCATTTAGGACGTCGCCATAACCGGTTTCGCCAGTTTCGCCGCCAACAATGGTGTCATTGCCGAAACCGGATTCCAGATTGAACGTATCCGAACCGTCGCCGCCGTACATGACGTCGTCGCCAGTGCCGCCGTAGATTTGGTCGATGCCAGCGCCCGCGTCGATGGTGTCGTTGCCAACGCCCGAAATGATGGTGTCGTCGCCAGCGCCTGCTTCGACGATGTCGTCGTTGGCCTGGTTGCCGACGATGACGTTGTCGGCGTCATCGATCATGTCGCCGTCAGGATCGCCAGTGTAGGTGCTGTCGATGACATCGTTGCCCGCAGTACCAGAAACCGTGCCGTCGGATGCCGGAACACCAACAGCGATCAGCGCCAGTGGGTCGGTCATAACCGTTGGGCTAACACCGTCCAAAGTCACCGATGTGCCATCTGGGAAGGTCAGAACAGCATTACCTGCGCCGTCATCGGATACGACAACGTCGTGTACGTTGACAGGGTTGCCGGATGCATCGGTCAGACCCGAAACGTCCAGCTGGTCAATCGCGGTATAGCTGCCGTCTGGGTTCAGGGTCGGTTCGGCGAATTCGTAGACAACGTCGTTGCCGTCACCGTCCGACATGACAACGGTATCAACGTCTGTATCCGCGCCCAGAGCGATGGCATCGTTGCCTGTGCCGCCCTCAACCGTATCCGCGCCGTCGTACAGCCAGATATAGTCGTCGCCTTGGGTACCAATGACGCTGTCGTCGCCAGAGAATGTATAGATATATTGCGTCGTCGTCGCGGCGCTTGCGTCCACAACATCGTCGGCGTTTGTCATGCCGACGGCTTCGATTTCGTAGAAATTACCGGTCGATGTGCCCGTGCCGAAATCAAAGGTACCGGTTTCGTCGCCGGTAAAGGTAACAGTCGCACCTTGGCCAGATGCGTCG
Organism: Marivivens niveibacter; assembly: GCF_002150005.2. Lineage (GTDB taxonomy): Bacteria > Pseudomonadota > Alphaproteobacteria > Rhodobacterales > Rhodobacteraceae > Marivivens > Marivivens niveibacter. The sequence goes on along the minus strand of NZ_MSPP01000004.1, from coordinate 164,560 downwards.
TTGCCTAGGTACAGCGCGTCCCAGTCGCCTTCACTTTCGCCACCAACAACGTTGGTGTTGTCATCGTCACCATCGACGTTGAACCAATCGGTGCCTTCGCCGCCGTACAGGTTATCGGTGCCGCTGCCGCCCCACATGGTATCGTCGCCGATTTCGCCGAACAAGTTGTCGTTGCCCGCGCCGCCTTCGATCAGGTCGTTGCCGGATGTACCATAGGCCACGTCGTTGCCGTCGCCTGCGTAGATGGTCGAACCTGTCAGGAAAGCCGTGCCGCCAATGTCGTCGATAACATCGTTACCATCGCCGCCATAAACGACGTCTGCGCCTTCACCATATTCGATGTAGTCGTCGCCAGCGCCACCATACATGGTGTCCGCGCCTTCGCCGCCGTACATGGAATCATTGCCGTCGCCACCCGTGATGGTGTCGTCGCCTGTGCCGCCGTATAGAAAATCGTTGCCGCCAGCGCCGTCGATGTTGTCGTTGCCCGCACCGCCGTCGATCGTGTCAGAACTGCCCGTATCAACAACAGTCGTAAACGAAATGTCGGTGATGTAGATAACGTTTTGCGCAACCTGACCCGATGTCTGGTTGAATTCGATTTCGATGCTGTGAACTTCGCCGCTGATCTGAACCAGGATCGAACCTTCGGCATCAACCTGAGAGTTGCTGCCGTCAGCTGCGGTGATGGTTGCATTGGTGCCATCGGTAACGTTGTCGGCACCTGCGGCAGTCAGGTCAACATCGACCAAGTTGCCGTTGATATCATATGCACGAACAATGACGTTATCGCGCCACGAACCAGCGTCGATATCGTTGATACGGAACGAAACGTCGGTAACGGTGTCGGACAGGCCGGTACCTTCGTTCGCGTTAAATTCAATGGTCGACGTGGATACGTTGGCGTTGCCGTTACCGACGATGCCAACCGACGAATAGGTTTGCGATGTGCCGTTGTAGTTTTCCGTGGTGGTCGCAACCGTCTGGGACAACGCGCCGTCGTTCTGCTGCGTGAACGAAACGGTCATCGTGCCCGTGTCTTGGGTCAGGCCGTTGGTCAGGTCAGTGCCGGATGCAATCGATCCGTTGCCAGTCCAGCTAAACGTTTCGTTTGTTGTGGTGACACCGCTGTTGTCGTTGTCGCCAACGATGGTGTCAGCGCCGTCGCCGCCTAAGATGGAGTCGCTGCCGCCGCCGCCTTGGATCGTGTCGTTGCCAGCACCGCCATCAATGGTGTCGTTGCCGTTGCCACCATCGATGCTGTCTGCGCCTGCGCCGCCTTCGATATAGTCAGCGCCGCTACCGCCATAGATGACGTCATCGCCGTCACGCGCATAAACGGTATCGTCGCCTGCGCCGGCATAGATCGTATCGTTGCCTGTGCCCGTGGTCGCGGTCGTGGTGTTGGTATCGAAAATCAGGTCATCATTGTCTGACCCGTTGATCGACGTGTCGTCGTTCGTCGTGCCCATCACCACGCTGAATTCAGGGTGATTGGCGACATTATAGTTGTACGCACCGCTGCGGATCGTGACACCAGAGTCTGGTACGAAATATACCTGACCATCAGTGCCCAGTTGATAGGTGCCCTGTACCGTTTCCGTCCGCGACCCACGGCTGGTGTTGTAGGTGTACTGTAGGCTACCAGCGCCCAGAGTGCGATCTGTGGTGAAATTAGCAGAACTGGAATTGACGCCGTCATCTGTGTCCAGAGACGTGTTTCCCAAATTTACCAAATAACCTGTTGGCATCTCGCTCTCACTCTTTCAGCTGTGCGCGATTCGGTTCGCGCTACTATCCGTTAGAGTGATGTATGCCTATCCGGTTGGGCGTTACTTGGTGCCTGAAGTGGCGAATTTAAGGCAGCGCCCGCCTGAATGTGGCGACAATAAGTCGGTAATCCTAAAACATTGCAGGCGGGCGTAAATAAACTGTTTCCAAAACAGGGATTAAATCAAAAGCGAATAATCTAATCCCAGCGGCAATCGGCGGGCGCGTTGGCCCGTCAAATCAAACAGTGCATTCGCCAATGCTGGCGCGGCAGGAGGCGTCCCCGGTTCGCCAACGCCACTAATGCCGTCGGCATTTTCTAGAATCGCGACTTCAATTTCGGGGGCGTTGTGCATGCGCAATCCGTCGTAGTCTGGGAAATTCCACTGATCGACTTCGCCGTCTGTGAATGTGATCTGGCCATTGGTCGCTGCGGAGAGCCCGAAAATGCAGCCGCCCATCATCTGTGCGTGAATGATACTGGGATCTAGCGCCGTACCAGGATCGCAAGCGATCCACGCCTTGTCGATTTTGATGCCAGCATCGGTATCGCGCACTTCGATGACTTGCGCGACGGGCGTGCCAAAGCTGTAGGTGAACCCAATGCCGCGACCGATGCCGGCGGGTGTTTGTCCGGTCCAGCCGGACATGTCGCGCACTTTTTCAATGACGGATGCGCTGGGCGCATGTTCACGGCGAGCCAGCTCTAACCTAACTTCTAGCGGGTCACGACCTGCCGCGTGGGCGAGTTCGTCAATGAAACCATCAAAGAAAAATCCGCCATAGGACGCGCCAACAGACCGCCAAAACCCGACAGGCACATCTAGATCGGCCAGATACCCGCGAGTCCGATAGTTCGGGATGCCATAGGGTTGATCGGCGACGCCTGCCGTCAGTTCGGCATCAGGACCGCCCATTTCGCGGCCCAGCCAACGCGCCATTGCCTGATGCGAAGGCGAAGGCGCTGCAACCTGTGCATCCAGCGCTGTGATCTGACCGTCCTGAACTTTGCCTGACATGCGGGCGATCGCGGCAGGGCGATAGAAATCGTGGCGCATGTCTTCTTCGCGGCTCCATGTCACGAGGACAGGGGTGTCGGGCATCTCGCGCGCGACGCGGGCGGCCAGTACGGCAAAGTCAACTTCGCCGCGGCGGCCAAACGCGCCGCCCATCAGCATCGTGTGAACAGTGACCTGTTCGGGGTCCAACCCAACGGCGTCAGCGCACCAGTTGCGGATCAGCATCGGGCCTTGGTTTGGGGACCAAACCTCTAACGCGTCGCCAGTGAATTTAGCGGCGGTTGTCATCGGCTCCATGGTGGCGTGGGCCAAAAACGGGACTGAATATTCCGCGCTGATCGTATCACCCGAAGCGGTTTCTACATCGCCATCGTTACGGCCCGTGCTGTTGGGGGAGGTATCGAATGCCTCGGCTATTTTGGCCATCTGCGCGTCGGTGTCCGCAGGGTAGGGCGCATCGTCCCATTCGACGCGCACGGCATCAGCGGCCTGAAATGCCAGCCAAGTGTTCGTCGCAACCACGGCAAAGCCGTCACCCAGATCAATGATCTTTTCCACGCCATCCATCAAAATCGCGTCCGAGGGATCAAAGCTGCGCATGCTGCTGCGTTTCGGGGACATTTTGACGGTGGCGAATTTCATCCCCGGCGCGCGGAAATCAATTCCAAAGGTCGCCGTACCAGTGGATTTGCCGACCATATCGGTGCGCGGTTGTGATTTACCCAGCGTTTTCCATTCCGACGGATCGCGCAGCGTGACGTTGCGCGGTTTCAATTTTGTCGCCGCTGGCGCAAGGTCGGCATAGGGTAGGCGCGTGCCATCAGGCGCGATGACCGCGCCGTTTTCCGTGGCCAGCTCTGCGGATTTAACGCCCAACTGTTCCGCTGCTGCGTCTTTCAGCATCTCGCGGGCGGCTGCGCCTGCTTCGCGCATTTTGACGAAACCATCGCGGGTAGAGGTCGATCCGCCGGTGACCTGTAGGTCTAGGAATTTCGCGGCATTGCCTAGGAAATGGGCCGTATCATCGTGCCATGGTTTGCGTTTGTAGTCCGTCACCGGGAATGCGGCGCCCAATAGGGCCTGGTTGAAATATGCCTTGGCGGCGGGGCCGTGGATGACTTTGATATCAGCCAAGGCGACGTCCAGTTCTTCGGCCACCAGCGCAGGCAAGGTCGTATGAACGCCTTGGCCCATTTCGGCACGCGGCGCGATCAAGGTGATGCCATCCGCGTTAATGACCACAAACGGGTTTAGTGCCCCGTCATCTGGGTTCAGCGGATTTGGCGGCGTTTGGGTAAGTTTATAAAACCCGAATGCCGCGCCACCAGCGACGGCGACGGCACCAAACAGAAACGTGCGGCGGGCGATTTTACCAATGCTTGCCATATTTTACGCCTCCTGAATGCGCGCTGCGGCGTCTTTGATTGCGGCGCGAATGCGCGGATAGGTGCCACAGCGGCACAGGTTGCCCAGCATGGCATCGTCAATATCCTGATCCGTTGGGGTTGGGATTTGCGCCAACAGGCTGGCGGCCTGCATGATTTGGCCCGACTGGCAGTATCCGCACTGCGCGACCTGATGATCGATCCATGCCGCCTGAATATGCGCAAGGTTGTCAGGCGTTCCGACGCCTTCGATAGTGGTGATATCACCCCAAACGTCGGCAACAGCGATTTGGCAGGACCGAACGGCCTCTCCGTCGATGTGAACAGTACAAGCGCCGCAAGATGCGACGCCGCAGCCAAATTTTGTGCCTGTCATGTTCAGTTCATCGCGCAACACCCACAATAGTGGAACGTTGTCGGGTGAGTTGACGGTTTGGGTTTTGCCATTGATCGTCAGTGCGCGTGCCATCGGTGCCTCCGTTGCCTAGGTCTGTGGCAAAGATGGTGCGCCGACCGCGTTACGTCAATCTGGCGGCCTGTTTCACGTAACGGCAGCCCTGTTTTGATACTTTGGATCATCCCAAGCGTGGGCATTCATGACATCTGCAATGATATCGATGGCTGCGGCGATATCCGTGTCGTTGATATACAGCGGAGTGATCCCGAACCGCATGATATTCGGCGCACGGAAATCACCGATAACGCCGCGATCAATCAGAGCCTGAATAGCGGCATAGCCATGTTGAAAGGCAAATGACACTTGGCTACCGCGCTGATGCGGGTCGGATGGGCTATATAGCGTTAGATCGGGGCAACGGGCCAGAACGCCGTCGATAAACTGCTGCGACAATTCAATAGACCGCGCGCGTAGATCGTTCATATCGACGTCGTCCCAAACGTCTAATGCGGCATCCAATGCCGCCAGCGCCAACACGGGCGGCGTGCCACAGCGCATTCGGTCAATCCCGCTACCAGCCCTGTAATCAAGGTCAAAGGCAAAGGGCGATTCATGGCCCATCCATCCCGACAGGGCAGGGCGGCAGTTTTCGGCTAAATCGGGGCGTACATATATAAAGGCGGGCGCGCCGGGGCCGCCGTTCAGAAATTTGTACGTGCAGCCCACCGCGAAATCGGCAGGAATGGCTGTGACATCAACAGGTACGGCACCCGCCGAATGAGCCAGATCCCAAATGACCAAGGCGCCTTTTTGGTGGGCGCGCTCTACAATTGCAGCCATGTCGTGGCGGCGGCCTGAACGGTAATCCACCTCGGTCACCATAACGACGGCAACATCGGTGTCGATACGGTCCAAGACGTCCGTCGGGTTGGGCGTTTCCAAACGGTGGTCTTGGTTCAGGGTGTCGATGATCCCTTGAGCCATGTACAGATCGGACGGGAAATTTCCGCTGTCCGATAAGATCACGCGGCGGTCTGGGCGCAGGGCAAGGGCCGATGCCAGCGCCTGATGCACTTTGATCGATAGGGTGTCACCCATAACAACCGAACCCGCTGGCGCACCGATCAATTTGCCTACGCGGTCGCCTACCTTGCGCGGTTCTATAAACCAGCCTGCTTTGTTCCAGCCTGTGATTAACATCTGCCCCCATTCGTTTTGCAAACGATGGGCCATTCGGTCGGTCGCGGCGCGTGGTAGGGGGCCCAATGAATTGCCATCCAGATAGATGACGCCTTTGGGCAGATCGAACATGTCGCGGGTGCGTGAGAAATCAGTCATACCGAATGGAAATATCGCCCGCGTCAAAAAGACAACCCATCAGGTATCGGAAAATACGTGACACCCGCGTCATCTGCGGACAATCGTTGGATATGATTAAACAGATAGATATTCCGCCCGTCTGGTTGGCCATCGCGATCGCGATTGTAGCAACCATCGCCCGTTTTGATCCTGATGATTTGTCGATCAAACATCCCGTAACTGATCTGATCGCTGGCCTATGCATTGGCGCGGGGCTGATCCTGATCATTTTGGCGCTGATCGAGATGCGGAAACACAAAACAACCTTTATGCCGCACGGGCAACCAGAGGCTTTGGTACAAAATGGAATATTCCGACGTAGCCGAAACCCCATTTATTTGGGGGATACTTTGGTCTTGCTTGGAATTACGTTACGTTTTGACGCGGTCGTGGCGATGCCGATCGTTCCGCTTTTCGCTTTGTTCATAGAAAAACGTTTTATTTTGAAGGAAGAAGAGCGCCTACGCAGAAAATTTCGTGCTGCATATGCAGCATATTGCACTAAAGTCCGCCGCTGGTTGTGAGCGGTAACGCATCCTATGTGAGCGCTAAATGTCCACTGTATACAAATGCATACGTTAAATAGGGTGCTTGTGAAATATTATTGCTTTGGGTATGCGGTTCTGGATGAGGAAATTTTAAGGGGGATTGTCCGTGAAAATCGGCGCACCTAAAGAGATACTCGAAGGCGAAAACCGTGTCGCAATGACACCAGCCTCGGCCAAAGATCTCCAAAAGCTTGGATATGAATGTGTTATTGAATCCGGAGCAGGCGCAAAAGCCGGCTTTGCGGACGCAATGTACGAAGCTGCTGGCGTAGAAGTCGTTAAGACTGCCGCGGCTTTGTTCAAGGCGGCAGACATTGTTGCAAAGGTTCGTATTCCGACCGACGCAGAACTGAAACGCCTGCGCAAAGACCAGACGTTGATCACGTTCTTCAACCCTGGCGCGAACGAAGAAGGCCTGAAACTGGCTGCCGAAAAAGGCGCAAGCGTTATCGCGATGGAAATGGTTCCACGTATTTCGCGTGCGCAGAAAATGGACGCACTGTCGTCCATGGCAAACATCGCTGGCTATCGCGCTGTAATCGAGGCTGGTAACAACTTTGGTCGTTTTTTCACCGGTCAGGTGACTGCAGCGGGTAAAGTTCCACCAGCCAAGGTTCTGATCGTTGGTGCAGGTGTTGCTGGTCTAGCGGCTATCGGTACCTCGACATCGCTAGGCGCAATCACGCTGGCATTTGACGTTCGTCCAGAAGTGGCCGAACAAGTCGAATCGATGGGCGCTGAATTCGTTTATCTGGACTTCGAAGAAGAACAGCAGGACGGCGCAGCGACTGGCGGTTATGCATCGGTTCAGTCCGAAGAATTCCGTAACGCTCAGCTGAAAAAGTTCCGCGAACTGGCCCCAGAGGTCGATATCGTGATCACCACCGCGCTGATCCCGAACCGCGAAGCTCCAGAGCTGTGGACCGAAGACATGGTTCAGGCTATGAAACCTGGTTCGGTTATTGTTGACCTTGCTGCTGAAAAGGGCGGCAACTGTAAACTGACCGTCAAAGACGAAAAGATCGTGACCGAAAATGGCGTGACCATCATTGGCTACACCGATTTCCCATCGCGCATGGCTGCACAGGCATCGACCCTGTACGCAACCAACATTCGTCACATGATGTCCGACCTGACGCCAGAAAAAGACGGCGTTGTGAACCACGACATGGAAGACGACGTCATCCGTTCGTCAACCGTGACCCATCAGGGCGAAATCACGTTCCCACCGCCTCCTCTGAAAGTTCAGGCGATCGCGGCGAAAACCCAAGAAAAGCCAAAAGAACTGACTCCAGAGGAACTGAAGGCAAAAGAAGCCGCTGCGTTCAAAGCGCAGACCAAACAGCAGGCGATCCTGCTGGGTGTTGGCGGCGCGCTGATGCTAATCGCGGGTCTGTTCGCACCTGCGTCGTTCATGCAGCACTTTATCGTGTTCGTTCTGTCGGTATTCATCGGTTTCCAAGTCATTTGGAACGTGGCGCATTCGCTGCACACACCGCTGATGGCTGTGACCAACGCAATTTCGTCGATCATCATTCTGGGCGCCCTGATGCAAATCGGATCGGGTTCGGCCCTCGTGATTATCTTGGCTGCCCTGTCGGTCTTTATGGCTGGCATCAACATCTTTGGCGGCTTCCTTGTGACTCGACGCATGCTTGCCATGTTCCAGAAATCCTAAGGAGTAGAGGACTATGGATTACGGATTTACTATTGCGGCCTACGTCGTCGCAGCTGTTCTTTTCATCCTTTCCTTGGGTGGTTTGTCTGGCCAAGAAAGCGCAAAGCGCGCTGTTTGGTATGGTATCGTCGGTATGGCGCTGGCCGTTGCGGCAACGCTGGTTGGCCCAGGTTCCGGCCTGTGGCTGCTGTCGATCGTTCTGATCGCGGCTGGTGGTGTGATCGGTTATTACGTTGCGAAAAAGGTCCAGATGACCGAAATGCCGCAACTGGTTGCAGCGATGCACAGCCTTGTTGGTCTGGCCGCTGTTTTCGTTGGCTTTATCGCGCACATCGAACTGGGCCGCGTTGCGGCGATGGACGACACCGCACGTAAAGCTTTGGAAGGTTTCGCAGCGCTGATCGCAAAGAAAGACGCTGTTGAAATCAACATCCTGCGTGTTGAACTGTTCCTTGGCATCTTCATCGGTGCTGTCACCTTTACCGGTTCGGTTATCGCCTATGGCAAACTGGCTGGCAAAGTGACGTCGAAAGCTGAAAAACTGCCAGGTGGTCACATCCTGAACGCTGGCGCTGCTGCGCTGTCGGTTGTCTGCCTTGTTTGGTACTTCAACACTGGCGGCATGCTACCTCTGGCGATCATGACTTTGGCTGCGCTGTTCATCGGTTATCACCTGATCATGGGTATCGGCGGCGCTGACATGCCTGTTGTTGTATCGATGCTGAACTCGTATTCGGGTTGGGCTGCGGCTGCGATTGGTTTCTCGCTGGGCAACGACCTGCTGATCGTTGTTGGCGCGCTGGTTGGTTCGTCCGGTGCGATCCTGTCCTACATCATGTGTAAGGCGATGAACCGTTCGTTCGTTTCGGTTATCCTTGGTGGTTTCGGCGGTACCGCTGGCCCAGCAATGGAAGTCGAAGGCGAACAGGTTGCAATCGACTCTGACGGTGTAGCGCAGGCTCTGGACGATGCAGACAGCATCATCATCATCCCAGGCTATGGTATGGCCGTTGCTCAGGCTCAGCAGTCGGTTTCCGAACTGACCAAACGTCTGCGCGCCAAAGGCAAAAACGTTCGCTTTGCAATCCACCCTGTTGCGGGTCGTCTGCCAGGCCACATGAACGTTCTGCTGGCCGAAGCCAAAGTGCCATATGACATCGTGCTGGAAATGGATGAAATCAACGAAGATTTCCCAGAAACAGACGTAGCAATCGTTATCGGTTCGAACGACATCGTTAACCCAGCGGCCCAAGAGGATCCGAACTCCCCAATCGCGGGTATGCCGGTTCTGGAATGCTGGAAAGCGAAACAGGTGTTCGTTTCGAAACGTGGTCAGGGTACTGGCTACTCGGGCATCGAAAACCCGCTGTTCTACAAAGAAAACACCCGCATGTTCTATGGCGATGCTAAAAAATCGCTGGATGAATTGCTGACCAAAATTCAGTAAATCGTCGGAAATTAGAAAGCCCCGCCTAGTGCGGGGCTTTTTTTGCGCAATGAACTTTTGCTCGCGCAGTTGTGCATTGTTCCACAGACTTTGTTATTTCTAGCCAATTGAGTGAACAAAGCTTTTCATACATCTTTTGGTCATACCCTCTTCCAAATGGATAATTAGTAAAATGAAAAAACTTCTTCTGACCTCGGCTGTGTTTGCTGGCCTGACCACTGCAGCCTTCGCTGAAACCGTTGAATACACTGTCGACAGCAGCCACGCGCAGGTCGTGTTCGACTATAACCACCTTGGTTTCTCGACCACCACTGGCATGTTCTCTGGCTTTACCGGCACCATCGATTTTGATGCCGAAGATCCAGCAGCATCGTCGGTTTCGATTGAAATTCCTGCCGCTAGCCTGATCACCGGTTGGGACGCACGTGATGCGCATTTCCTGACCGATGATTTCTTTGGTGCCGAAGCTGCCCCACTGATCACCTTTGTGTCGACTGGCATCGAAGTCACTGGTGAAAACACTGGCCTGATCACTGGCGACCTGACCGTAAACGGCGTCACCAAATCGGTCGTTCTGGACACCGTGATGACCCAAATGGCTGATCACCCAATGCAGAACGTTCCATGGGTTGGCTTTGATGCAACCACCACCCTGATCCGTTCGGATTTCGACATGGGCAACTTTGCACCATACGTCAGCGACGAAGTTGAAGTCGCAATTTCGATCGAGGCGATGGCGGCACAATAACCCCACCATCATCTGACATTAGGCCGTTCAAAGCGTTCGCTTTGGGCGGCCTTTTTTATTCAAACGCGATCGGCAGGTTGAAACTATAAACAGGGTCGGTCAATGCGTCAGGCGCGGCACGATAGCGTGCAGATTGCGCGGCTGAAACGGCGGCTTGATCCAATGCGGCGTTGCCAGAACTTTCTTTGATCGAAACCGATTGAAGCGTACCTGTTCGAGACACCGATAGTGTCAACACAACGCGACCAGTGACGCCGCGCGCATTGCTGGGCACCCGTTTTCTGCGTTCGACTGCGTTGCGAATACGTGCGCCCCAATTTGCCATTGCGCTTGCCCGTTCTGCGTTTGACACGGCTGGTGCATCGTTTGCGGTTGCCCCCGCATTTGCACCCCCACCTGAGCCAGAGGCTGTTTGCGAAATATTAGGCGCTGATGGTGGCTGCGGGGCAGGCGCTGGCCGACTGGGCGCGGGATCGGGGCGATCCATTAAATTTGTGGGGCGCGCGGCAGGGCGTGGATCGTCGGCTGTTGCCATATTGACGGAGGGGCGCTGCGGGGTGCTGGGCTGTGTTGCGATGTCGGGCGTGTTCGGAAGCGGCAATGCGTTAACGGGCGCAGTTGGTGCAGGCGGGGCGACTGGCGCCGGTGTGACCGAATTGACCGGAGTATTCGTTTCGAAGACGGGGGCAGCAAAGTCAGGCAATTGTGGCGCAATTTCGATCTGAGGCGGGGTTTCCCATTCGGCGACCAAATCAACAATGTTTTGCCCAGCAGAGACGATCGTGATTGTCGCCGTGCCGCCATCACCCGCAGCATCCATCCCGCCAACATTATCACGAAATACCCACGTAGCCGCGACCAGATGCAATCCAACGGCCGCCGCCCCCCAGAACAAAAAATGCGCCGCGGTTTTCATTGTGCCGTAACCACTTCGACCTGTTGTACGCCGCGTTGTGCCAGCTGTGTCAGCAGGCGCGCTACATTGACCGCTGCGGTATCTTTATCGGCTCGCAGTGTGCCAGAACCGCATGTGTCACCCGCGCATAAAGAGGTTGCATAGGCGGCTTCGGCCTCTGCGCCGATGAACGTTTGAAAATATATTTCGCCGGCTTGATCCATATATAACGTCAGGTCTTGTGCCGATTTTTCGCCAGTTTCCGAAGTGGGTAGGGTCACGTCCACGACGTGCTGCGGCGCGATGCGGGCTGTCAGTAGAAAGAAGATTAGCAACAAAAACACCACGTTGATCATGGGGATCACGCTTTCAAACGTCTTGCGTTTTTGTGGTGCGGAAAATTTCATCGGCCTATTCCACCAAAACAACGTTGGTAAAATTGGCGGTCCCCAAGGTGTCGATGATCTGGATGATGCGTTCTAAATTTGCGCCGTCAACGGGGCGCAGCACGATCACATCGTCTGGTGCTGAAACAAGGTCAGTGATTTGGTTGTTTAGCGAAGATAAGGGTGTCTCGATACCATTTAATTTGATGCTGTTGCTTGTGACCGAAATCAAACGCGGCGGCCCAGAATAGGATGATGCCCCGCCTGACGACAGCCCTAAAGGCACTGCCATATCCAGCCCGAACCGCGACACCAGCATGAAAAAAATCAGCAGCAAAAACACCACATCAATCATGGGTGTCAGGCTGATTTTTCTGCGGGGTCTGGGTTGGGCGAAATCGAACATTAGTTGCCCGACTTGCTGGCGTAGACAAAGACGCGCGTTGCGCCGTCTTCGATTTCATGACGAATGCGGTCAGAGATGCCTTCGAACCACGTCAGGAAAATGGACGCGGGAATTGCGATGCCCATACCGAATGCGGTGGTCAATAGGGCCTCCCAGATGCCGCCAGCCAGGTCGGATGGGTCGGCAGATGATCCTGCCTGTTGCAGCGCCTGAAAGGCATCGATCATGCCGACAACCGTACCTAGTAGACCCAGTAACGGCGCGATCGTTGCGATCAATTCCAACGGGCGCAGGCCCGAACGGGTGCGTTCCAGATAGGAAACGGCAAATCGTTCTGTTTCTTCGCGGGCGGCTGTTTCGGGCAGTTCGGCAGACAGGCGGGTTTGCATCGCGTAATGGATGATCCGAGCCCGCAAAGTGCTGCGCGTTGCCAATGTTGCCAAAGCTTGATCCACCTTACCGGCCTCCATATCGGCCAGCGATTGAGAGGTTATCCGGCTGCCCGACCACGCGCCGAGCGAGACCAGTTGGGCCACTTTCCATAGAATGATGGTAACCATGGCGACCGACAGCGCGGTAAGCGCCCAGATGGATGGTCCAGCTTCTAAAAGTCGGGATAAAACGTCAGAGATATTGGCCATTGTCGCGCCTGTTTGGGTGAGTGACTTTGGGTGGTTTGCCCAAAGAAAACGGTCATTTGGCGCGGACCTTAGCGGCTTGATCTGTCCCTGTACAGAAGCGACGGGGCAAAGCGGCGGCGCCTTGCCCCAGTCTTGATTATCGGGTTGCTGTAACGGTTACGTCGACAATTACGGCAAAGCCAACGGTGCCTTCGTCAGTGTACCCCGCACCCATGCCAAAATCGCGTCGATCCAGCGATGCCGATCCGGTCATTTGCGCTTGGTCGCCATCGACGGTCAGATCGAATACCAATTCAACCGGTACGGTTTCACCAACCAAAGTTAGCGTTCCGTTTGCCACATGCGTAGTCCCGTCCACGCGCGAAATATCAGCGGTAAAGACGGCAGTTTGATAGTTTGACGTATCAAAGAATTCCGCGCCTTTTGCTTGATCCGTGACAGATCCCAGAGACAGCGTTGACGTATCAATAATCACTTCGGTCTGGCCCTCGCCAGTGGTTGGGTCATAGTCGATGCTGGCGGTCCAGTCAGGCAATTGGCCCGTCACCTCTGCGCCCATTTGAATCACGGTGAACTCGATTGCGCCCGATTGCACTTGCCATTCACCGGCAGTTTCGGCGGAGGCTACTGGGGCAGGCGCAACGCTGGTTTCTTTGGCTGTCACGAATGGTATCGCGATGATTGCAGCGAACACAGCCAAGGTAGCTGCAGCAGAAACGGTGTGGATCCATCCCGCTGGTTTCGCGCCAGACGCTGGTTCCGCTGATTTACCATGTGCCATGCGCGCCAGCGTCGCGTCGCGGTCAATGATCGCGTGTTTCAATGCGCCCATGATGTGCGCGGCAAGGCTGGCGTACAGAACATAGGACGCAAGCATGTGAATGAACCCAGCACTGTGTGCGACGGTTTCTGATTTCGGCACAAACGGCAGGTTTTGTCCAAATGGCCACAAGATCGGAGCGAAACCTGTTTCCGCAGCGTGCATGATCCAGCCCGACAGCGGCATTACAAACATCGCGGCGTATAGCGCCCAGTGAACGGTTTCGGCGGCTAATGTTTCTAATGTGCGGTCAGGGTGCAGGGCCGCGGGTTTCGGCTGGCTGATCGCCCAGACCACGCGAATAATGGCCAAGAACAGGACAGTTACGCCGATCGTTTTATGAACTGAGTATAAGCGCTGTAGGAATTCGGCGGAGTCAGCCGAACGTTCGATATTGTCACCAATCAGGCCCAACGCCAGCGCGATAATTATCAGCACAGCAATGGTCCAGTGCAGCGCCCGCGATACGCTACCATAGTGAGAGGTCGAGTTTTTAATCATCGGAGGGGACCCGGGTTATGAAAATTACACCGTAAGGTTAACCCAAACCCGCAACTCTGCCACCTTGCGCCTATTCACAGACCCTGTGCGCTGTCAGTATTTGCGTTTAAACGGGCGACGGACTTTGGCCGCTGGTGCGGGGACTTCAATCTCGCGCCATTCACCAAGGCCAAGGCCCGTGACGGTCCAGTCGGCGATGGACCAACGGACCAAACGCAAGGTCGGGAAACCAATGGCTGCGGTCATGCGCCGGACCTGACGGTTGCGGCCTTCGGTAATGGTCAGTTCGATCCATGTGTCGGGCACGGATTTTCGGTATCGCACGGGCGGGTCGCGCTCCCAAAGAGCAGGGGGATCTATCACGCGTGCTTTGGCGGGGCGGCATGGTCCGTCTTTTAGAGTAATCCCGTCACGCAGTGGTTGTAGGTCCGCGTCCGTGGGCGCACCTTCGACCAAGGCCAGATATGTTTTCGGTTCTTTATATTTGGGATTGCTGATCGCGGCCTGTAGGGGGCCGTTGTCAGTGAGCAATAACAACCCTTCGCTATCGCGGTCCAAACGGCCAGCGGGATAGACCCGCGGGGGCAATCCAAACTCCGACAGCGTTCGCCGCGGCGTCGGGTTTTTCGCATCTGTAAATTGCGTCAGAACGTCGAAGGGTTTGTTAAATAGGATCAATTTGGCCATGGCAGGGTTGTATCCGAAACCCATGCGATTGGCGAGAAATCGATTTGATCAAATCACGTGGCGCAAGCCCCTTAAAAACAAGGGTTTTTGATCAAACCCTGACTCTGGAAAATTATTTTTGGGTTGGATGAAAATAATCCTTGAAACGATTCACTAAATGCCCCAAATGCCCCCGCATAGACGCCAACGCACGCGCCTCTGGCCATGAGTAAATCCTCATGTGTTTACGTAGCGACGGTAACGTCTCCTGGAAAACTGGTCGGGACCATGAATGGGACCGGGTCTTTTGGAGAGATGACCGATGACTGCAATGTTCGCTGGCGTTCTGCCGGCTTCCCGTATTTATGATCCTGCTCGTCTGGACGCATATGTTGCGTCGCGCGAATTCGACCGTCCGACCCTAGTCGTCGATGTCGACCGTGTTGAACTGCAGTACAACGCGTTGAAGGCAGGCCTAGGCCGCGCCGACATCCACTATGCTGTCAAAGCAAACCCAGCGACCGACGTTATCCACCGTCTGGTTCAGATCGGTTCGCATTTCGACGCAGCATCGCGTGCAGAGATCGAAATCTGCATGGGCCAAGGCGCACGTCCTGAAACCATTTCGTTCGGCAACACCATCAAACGTGTGTCCGACATCGCATGGGCGTACGAGGCAGGCATCACCCTGTTCGCAGCTGACAGCGAAGAAGAGCTGGAAAAAATCGCAGAGCACGCGCCAAATTCGGACGTATACATCCGCCTGATTGTTGAAGTTTCCCAAGCTGACTGGCCTCTGACCCGTAAATTCGGCTGCGACGGCGACACCGCGCTGCGCCTGTTGGATTATGCAAAATCGCTGGGCCTGAACCCTGTTGGTTTTTCGTTCCACGTGGGCTCGCAAACCCGTCAGGCGTCAATGTGGGCACCGTCACTGGATGCGCTGGCGAAAATCTGGCACGCGGCAAAAGACGCAGGTCATGACCTGTCCCTGCTGAACATCGGCGGTGGTTTCCCTGCGTTCTATGACGAACCAATTCAGGCGCCGACCGACTATGCTGCTGCTGTTATGCAGATGGTGACCGAAAAGTTCGGCCACGTTGATCGCATCATGGCAGAGCCAGGCCGCGGTATGGTTGCCGAAGCAGGTGTTATCGTTTCCGAAGTTATGCTGGTGTCCCGCAAATCCGACCGTGACATGCACCGCTGGGTGTACCTGTCGATCGGCCGTTTTTCGGGTCTGGCAGAAACCGAAGGCGAAGCAATCCGCTATCGTTTCGAAACCGAACGTGATGGCGACCCAATGGGTCCATGCATAATGGCGGGCCCATCGTGCGACAGCGCGGACGTACTGTATGAAAAACGCCCGATGCCAATGCCGATGACCCTGAAATCGGGTGACCGCGTTCTGATCCGCAACACGGGCGCATATACCTCTACCTACAGCTCGGTCTGCTTTAACGGCTTTCCTCCGCTGGACGTGGTTTGCATCTAACCACTGTGGTGAAAAATCGGCACGCGGTATACCACCGTGTGCCGATAAACCATTGTAAATGCGACTTTATTACACTTGATTGACCCTGATTGTGGGGTACTGTGCGTGCCTATATCTATAGGTAATGCAGCCCATGAATACCCCGATTCAAGATCACCCATTGCGCTATGCGCTGGCCAATGAACTCCACGCGCGTCCGTTTCCCGTGGTCGAAGCCCCCGGTCGGGCAGCTTATCTAGCGCTAAAGCCTGCGCAAAATGCAGCTGGCCGCGATCGCGAAGCGGATCGGGCACATCTATTGGCATTATTGGACCGCTACGGCGTTGCGCACCCTGCGCCTGACGCCACTCATTATTTCGGGCAGATCGGACGTCATTGGCTGAAATGGGAAAGCCATACTGAATTCGTGACCTACACGATTTTCGGGCAAGGCGTTGCAGATCGTCCCTATGACGCGGCGACGTTCAATATGTTTCCCGAAGATTGGTTACAGTCGGCACCGGGGTCGCGCATCACGTCGGCATTGATCCGCATTGAACCGATGAAATCCGACGATGAAATCGCCGCGAAAACGGATGAATGGTTCGTACCCGAAAGCCTTGCCCTAAGCCGCGTTTTGGACGGCGAATTGGTGATCGCGGCCGATTTTAGGATCGATTCTGCGGGTCACATGCGATTTGCGATCTTTGCAGATCCTGAATGCGGGGCACGCCGCATTGGTCGCGTGATGCAGCGTCTGTGCGAAATCGAAACCTATAAAACGATGTCGATGTTGGGTCTGGCGCGCGCCCGTCAGATCAGTGGCGAACTGGGCCGCCAAGAAGTACGTTTGTCCGAACTGGTGACTGGCATGGCAAATGAAGAAATCGACGCCGCTGACACCTTGCAAGAATTGTTAGAGGTCTCTGCCGGTTTGGAACGTATGGTCGCTGAAACATCGTTCCGTTTTGGGGCGACGGGGGCCTATGAAACCATCGTTCATCAGCGCATCGGTATTCTGCGCGAAGAACGCTTTGGCGGGCGGCAGACGTTTAGCGAATTCATGATGCGCCGCTTTGACCCTGCGATGCGCACCGTCAAATCGACCGAAGCGCGACTGCACAGTCTGTCGGCGCGTGCAATTCGTGCGGGCGAACTACTACGTACCCGAGTTGATGTTGAACGATCCGCACAGAACCAAGCGCTGCTAAAAAGCATGGATGAACGGTCTGATGTTCAGTTGCGCCTACAGCGCACCGTCGAAGGTTTGTCCGTTGTCGCGATCAGCTATTACGCCGTGTCGTTGGTTCTGTATGTGGTTGGGCCAGCGGAAAAGGTATTTGGTATCGCCAAATATTGGCTGGCTGCGGGTGTCACGCCTGTGGTCGTAATCTGCGTTTGGCTGATGTTGCGTCGCATTCAAAAATCGATGCACTGATTGGGCTTGCCCTTGGCTGGCCTTTCGGTCAGCCTGCTGGAAAATGACGCGATAACCCGAGCCTGATTATGCCTGTAAAAAACAGATTTTCCGAAATGCACCGCGATATTACATCTTGGCGCCGCGATCTGCATGAACACCCTGAAATTCTGTTTGAAACGCATCGGACCGCCAAAGTGGTGGCTGAAAAACTGGCCGAATTCGGTTGCGATGAAATCGTGACAGGTATTGGCCGCACCGGCGTTGTTGGCGTGATTAAAGGCCAAACCGATACCAAAGGTATGGTCGTTGGTCTGCGTGCTGACATGGATGCACTGCCGATCCTTGAAGAAACCGGCCTACCATATGCGTCCAAAACCAAAGGCGCTATGCACGCCTGTGGTCACGATGGGCATACCGCAATGTTGCTAGGGGCTGCCCGCTATCTGGCAGAAACCCGCAATTTCGATGGCACTGTCGTGGTCATTTTCCAACCCGCCGAAGAGGGCGGCGGCGGTGGACGCGAAATGTGCGAAGATGGTTTGATGGACCGTTGGAACATCCAAGAAGTCTATGGCATGCACAATTGGCCAGGTGTCGAAACGGGTCGATTTGCCATCCGTTCGGGTTCATTTTTCGCGGCAACAGATCAATTCACCATTCAGATTAATGGACGTGGTGGGCACGCTGCAAAACCCCAAGAAACGGCTGATCCCGTTGTTGCCTCGGCGCAGATTATTGCAGCGCTCCAGTCGATTTCATCGCGCAACGTCGATCCCGTAGATCAGGTTGTTGTATCCGTGACATCAGTGGAAACATCGTCCAAGGCTTATAACGTGATCCCGTCTTCGGTCGAACTGCGTGGAACGGTGCGGACGCTTTCCAAAGACGTGCGCAAATTGGCCGAACAGCGGTTGACGGAAATTACCGAACTGACTGCCCGCGCCATGGGGACCTCGGCCAACGTGAAATATCACCATGGGTATCCGGTGATGATTAACCATGACGCTCAGACGGAATTTGCGGCAGATGTCGCGCGATCCGTATCTGGCGCGTGTGACGAGGCACCGTTGATCATGGGCGGCGAAGATTTCGCCTATATGCTAGAAGAACGCCCAGGTGCTTATATTTTGGTGGGTAACGGCGAGAGCGCACCAGTGCACCATCCCGAATATAACTTTAATGATGACGCGATATTGGCTGGCTGTAGCTGGTGGGCCGAAATCGTTGAACAGCGCATGCCTGCGGCCTGAGCCAAGGTTGCGAAATATTGTCGATAGTGGTTAACACACGCGGGGCCTGATTGGCCCCGTTCTATTTCGGCCGACCAAAGGCCATTTTCAAAGGAACCGCTATGGCGTCGAGGCTGCATAAATGGGTTAAGGATTGGGAACGCAAACAGCGTGAAAAATACACCCATGATTTGACAGACCCCGATCAGCGCAAGCTGTCACAGCGGTATTTCGATTGGGTCGACCACGGTATTTTGCGATATAAATGGCATAACTTTGCCAAAGTCGCAGACGGCGTTTACCGGTCGAACCACCCTAATCGCGCCCGTTTCGAAGATTACGCAAATATTGGGATCAAAACGATCCTGAATTTGCGCGGCGCTAATCGTCTATCGCCCTATAAATTCGAAAAAGAAGCCTGTGATGCGTTGGGTCTGACGTTGATCGACCAACCTTTCACCGCCCGCAAAGCGCCGCGCAAAGAACGGTTGCTGGAAATTATCGAAGTGATGGGCTCGATTCAAAAACCGTTTTTGATGCACTGTAAATCAGGGGCAGATCGGACGGGCCTTATGGCTGCGATCTATCTTTTGGCAATCGAAGGTCGCCCCGTACAAGAGGCGCAAAAACAGTTGTCGGTTCGGTTTGTGCATCTTAACTTCACCAAAACGGGTATTTTAGATTACGTTATCGATAGTTATGCCCAGCGGCTAAAGCAGGGCGATATTTCATTTCGCGACTGGGTCGCTACAGAATACGATCAAGACGCAGCGCAAGAAGCCTTTGATAAAATGGGGTTTTGGCAGCGCATCAAATTGTGAGGCCCAACATTTATGTTTCCGCCGATTGTTCAGGGGTATTTGGCCTTAACGCATGTATTAAGCCCGATTTACGGGCGCGTCATGGATCGCCGCGCGGATCAGGGCAAAGAAGACAAACAGCGATTGGGTGAAAGGTTCGGCTACGCCGGTCGCAGTCGTCCTGAGGGCCGTTTGATTTGGTTTCATGCTGCGTCTGTCGGTGAAAGCCTATCGCTAGAACCTGTCATCAAAGAAATCTTGGCTGAGTGGGATGATGTTTCGGTTCTGGTGACGTCTGGTACATTAACCTCGGCCAAGGTGTTGGCCGAGACGTTGCCGGCCAAAGCGTTTCATCAGTTTGCGCCGATCGATACGCCTAGCGCTATGCGACGGTTCCTTAAACACTGGAAACCGGATTTGGCGATTTGGACCGAAAGCGAAATTTGGCCACGCATGATTGTCGAAACCCACCGTGCGAAAGTGCCCATGGCGCTGATCAACGCGCGGGTGTCTGACAAAACCGCGCGGCAATGGCAGAAATTCCCACGCAGCATCGCGTCGTTGTTAAATCTATTCGACATTGTGCTGACCCAAGAAGAACCGGTCGCTGAAACGATCCGAGCCATTGGCGTCACAAAAGCCCGCGCAATCGGTTCGACCAAACAAGACGCTGCGCCGTTGCCTGTGGATGCTGATGTTTTAAACGCGATCCAACATAGCATTGGTGATCGTGATGTTTGGCTGGCGGCATCTACCCATCAAACCGAAGAAGAACATGTTGTATCGGCCCAGCAATTTTTGGGGCAGGGCGCGCCGTTTTTGATCGTTGCGCCGCGTCATCCTGAACGTGGGGATGAAGTCACCGAAATGTTCCGTGCTGCAGGTTTCGCAGTGGCGCAAAGGTCGAAATCCGAACCGATCGATGATGATGTGCAGGTTTATGTCGCGGATACCGTCGGCGAAATGGGGCTGTGGTATCGTATTGCGAAATATTCGTTTGTGGGGGGATCGCTTGCGCCAGTGGGGGGGCACAACCCGTTTGAACCGGTGGCGTTGGGATCAGCTGTGATTTCGGGAACCAAAGTTTTCAACTTTGATGCCGTTTATGAACGTCTTGATCGTGCGCATGGTTATGTGTCGATCGCAGATCCATCCGAATTGGGGTACGCTGTTCAGGCGCTGATAAATAACCCTGATGAACGGGATCAGATGGTGCAACGCGCATTGGAATCGACACGATTAGACGGCACCGCAACCGAACGGGTTATTGCTGCCATAAAAGCGTATCTTTAACCGCCAGTATGGCTCATGTGGCGACTAACGCGGCCATCAACAGATTGCCGCGAATAATCGAAATCATGGCCTTTGGGTTTTAGGCCGATTGCTTTGTGGATCGCTTGTTCCAAAACCGCATCGTCGTCTGACGCGCGTAGCGGCGCGCGCAGATCGGAATGACCTTCTTGGCCTAGGCAGGTGAAAATTTCGCCGGTGCACGTGATGCGGACGCGATTACAGCTTTCGCAGAAATTATGGGACATCGGCGTGATGAAACCGATTTTCTGACCCGTTTCAGCCAGTTGAACATAACGCGCAGGGCCGCCGCTGCGTTCGGCTAGATCCGAAACGTTAAATTGTTCTGCCAATCGCGCACGTAGATCAGATAGGGACCAATATTGCCCTAACCTGTCTTCATTGCCGATGTCGCCCATGGGCATGACCTCGATAAAGGTCAGGTCCATATCGCGATCTGCACACCAACTTTGTAATGTGAACAGCTCGTTTTCGTTAAAGCCTTTCAGGGCGACTGTGTTGATCTTGACCCGCAGACCAGCGCGCTGTGCAGCATCGATACCTTTAATAACTTGGGGTAGGCGCCCCCAACGCGTAATGTCCGCGAATTTCTGATCGTCCAGCGTATCTAGCGATACATTCACACGGCGCACGCCTGCAGCGTATAAATCATCAGCATATTTGGCTAACTGACTGCCGTTCGTCGTAAGTGTCAGTTCCTTTAACGCTCCGCTGTCTAAATGACGGGTCATCGCGTCAAAAAAGGTCATAATCCCACGGCGTACCAGTGGCTCGCCTCCTGTGATGCGCAGCTTTTCGACACCAAGCCGTATGAACGCGCTGCACATGCGATCCAACTCTTCGAGCGTCAGTAGATCCTTTTTGGGCAGGAACTGCATGTTTTCAGACATGCAATACACACAACGAAAATCGCAGCGGTCCGTGACAGATACTCGCAAATATTTAATAGCGCGCGCGAAAGGGTCGATAAGTTGAGTCATGGATCGAACCTAAGGGGCAGCAAAGACTCGCGCAAGGTGGATCACATAGGGTTGTTTGAGGTTCGATGTGGCCTAGTGTCATTGCCAACAAACCAAAAAGGTATTTAGCATGTCCCTACGCGTTGTTTTTATGTCATTTTCTATTCTGGCTGCAGTGGGATGCGCCGAATTGCCAGAAGAATTGGCCGAACCTGCCCCAACGTCGAATGTCGAATCGTTAGATAATCCAATTGCGCCAGCCCCGCCCCCAATGGCGCGAACAGCCGAACAATTTGACACCACATCGGCGACAGACCGCGCCCAAGCGGTTCAGGCCGCATCGGGCGGTGCGAAACTGGGAACCGTCACTGCGACATTGGGATCACCGACCGATCCCGGCATTTGGGTCAAAACGCCATTGGTTGATGCAGTGACCGTGGGCAAGGTGGATTACAACGGCACAACCATCAATGTGGAATTGCGCCCAGCCGACGGTGCATCACAAATCAGCTTGCCTGCGATGCGGCTGCTCAATGCGCCGCTGGCTGGGTTGATTACCATTGACGTATTCAACGGCTGATTATTTCAGGTATCTAGCAGCTTCGCGGCGGGCAAAGGGTTTCATCTGTGCGCCGTGTTCGTCCAAAAACTGACGGACGCGTTCGGGGTTGCGTTTGGACAGGTCGCGCAGCCACCAGCCAATGGATTTTTGGATGAACCAATCGCGATCCGGTACATAGGTTGCGGCCCACCCCATAACACGTTCTTGGATGGCAATATCGGCGTCTTTGGGGAATGCCATTTTGGTCCAGGGTAGAGTGATGACCATTGCAGCCCTGCGGGTCCACATGTGATCCGACGTTGTCCAGCTTTCGACTGTGTCTAATCGGCTTGGATCCGCGACCAGACGTTTTTCGCCTGATTTGCAGACATGGTCTGCAATCGCCCACCCGTCAAAATCGGGTGCCCATGATACGATCAAATCCCACGCGGCCTGATCATCGGGTCGAATGCGGGCTTGTTCCAGTAATTTTGCCGCCAAAATGCGGGTTTCATGAATGTCCGCTTTCCAAAGCGCATCGCACAGGGCCAGTCGTTCGTCCAAATCGACCGCTGGGCGAATGTCGCGGCTTAGGTCGGTCAGAACAGGGACTTTGATCCCCAGAACGCGCCGCGTTGTTTTGTGATAGGCAGCCATGTCCACAGCAGCCTTGGGATCGGCCTGTGCCTCTAGCGATGCAATAATATCGGTGTAGTCCATCAGTCCCGCGGTTTTGTCAGTTGCCAATCCAGATGAGCCCGTACCATAGGCCATTCGTGCTCGACAATCGAATAGACGCATGTATCGCGTAGCGATCCGTCTTTCATCACCATATGACTACGCAGCACACCGTCCAGTTTCGCCCCCAAACGTTCAATCGCGCGACGGCTTTGATGGTTCATGAAATGGGTGCGCAGTTCGACTGCGATACAGCCCAAGTCATCAAAAGCATGTGCGAGCAGTAGACGTTTGGCCTGTGTGTTCAAAGGTCCGCGCTGCGCCGATTTGCAAATCCACGTAGATCCGATTTCGACACGTTTGTTGGACGCATCAATATTCATATAGGTCGTCATGCCCACCGCGCGGCCAGACGCATCCAGCACGACGAACGGCAGCATCGAACCCGTTTTTTGAAGCGAAAGACGCCGTTCGATTTCGGCCTCAACATCGTCGGGATGCGGAATGAACGTATACCAAAGTTTCCACATATCGCCGTCTGCGGCGGCGGTTTGCAGTGGGCCCGCGTAATCAGCAGACAGCGGCGCCAGAGTGACCGCGCTGTCTGACAATGTAACTGGCGCAGGCCAAATCATTCCACAGTGACCGATTTCGCGAGGTTGCGCGGCTGGTCGACATCAGTGCCTTTGGCAACAGCAGTGTAATAGGCCAGCATTTGCGCAGGGACCGCATAAAGGATGGGTGCAAAAAATGCGTCAACCTCTGGCATGATCAAGGTTTCCCAAACGCCGTCCCCGGCCTCTTCTGCGCCTTTTTGATCGGTCACCAACAGAACGCGGCCGCCACGTGCCATGACCTCTTGCATGTTGCTGACCGTTTTATCGAACAGGTCATCACGCGGGGCGATGACGATCACGGGTACGTGTTGGTCGACCAAGGCGATTGGGCCATGCTTTAGTTCGCCCGAGGCATAAGCTTCGGCGTGGATATAGCTGATTTCCTTGAGCTTTAATGCCCCCTCGAGCGCGAGAGGGTACATGCGCCCACGGCCCAAGAACAGAATGTCTCGTGCTTCGGCCAGTTTGAGCGAGATTTCTTCGCAGCGGGTTTCGATGCCCAAGGCGGTGTTCAAGATACCAGGCAGTGACCGGAGGTTTTCCAGATAATCGCCAAGTTCTGCATCGGTCAGGCGGCCGCGTTGATGGGCGGCTTCCAGCGCCAAGACGGCCAAGGTCATCAGCTGGTTTGTAAAGGCTTTGGTCGATGCAACGCCAACCTCGACGCCTGCAAGGATAGGCAAAACGACATCGCTTTCACGCGCGATCGAACTTTCTGGAACGTTGACAACAGCGATGATTTTGTCCGCTTTGCCCGCACAATAGCGCAGCGCGGCCAAGGTATCGGCGGTTTCGCCCGATTGGCTGACAAACAAAGCCGCAGTGCCCGATGTGATGGGTGGTTCACGGTAGCGGAATTCGGATGCCACGTCGATTTCGACAGGCAGACCTGCCAATTGTTCAAACCAATATTTCGCGACGAAACACGCGTAATAGGCCGTGCCGCAGGCAACCATGGTCAA
Source organism: Marivivens niveibacter (assembly GCF_002150005.2). Classification (GTDB taxonomy): domain Bacteria; phylum Pseudomonadota; class Alphaproteobacteria; order Rhodobacterales; family Rhodobacteraceae; genus Marivivens; species Marivivens niveibacter. The sequence continues at coordinate 139,903 of NZ_MSPP01000004.1, read as the reverse complement.
GCGATTGATTGATTTGAAATCAATGTCTTGGTTTGGGAACTGAATGCCGTCTGATTTGACGTAGTGGCCCAGAACTTCGGTCATGACGACAGGCTGTTCTGCGATTTCTTTAGCCATAAAGTGTTTATAGCCGCCTTTATCCACGCGCGCCGCGTCGATGTTTACGGTTTTGACGTCACGGTTGACTTGTTCGCCAGCCTCATCGCGAATTTCCAGACTGCTGCGGGTGATGATGGCCCAGTCGCCTTCGTCCAGATAGGTGATCGTGTTGGTCAGCGGTGCCAATGCGATCGCGTCTGATCCCACGAACATTTCGCCTTGCCCGTGACCAATTGCCAAGGGCGATCCCTTGCGCGCTGCGATCAGTAGGTCTTCTTCGCCTTCAAACAGCAGGCACAGGGCATAAGCGCCCTGCAGTTGCGCGATGGTTTTTTGCGCGGCTTCACGCGGAGCCATGCCTTGATCGACGTAGTAACCAGCCAGCAACGCGACGGTTTCGGTATCGGTGTCGGTCACATGTTCAATTCCGTTGTCCGATAGGAATTGACGCAGCTCGCGGAAATTTTCGATTATGCCGTTGTGAACGACTGCGACTTTGCCCGCGCGGTGGGGGTGCGCGTTCGTTTCGGTCGCTGCGCCGTGGGTCGCCCATCGGGTATGGCCGATGCCAGCCTTACCAGCCAAAGGTTCATGCACTAAACGGTCCGACAGGTTGACCAATTTGCCAACAGCGCGGCGGCGGTCCAGCGCGCCATCGTTTACCGTTGCAATACCGGCAGAGTCATATCCGCGATATTCCAGCCGTTTTAACGCTTCGACCAGAATTGGCGCCGCTTCGTGATTGCCCAATACACCTACAATACCGCACATTTTCAGGCTCCTTTCGCCTGTTTGGCCTTTTTAGCCTTTAACATTTCGAACATTTTGGTCGCAAAGCCCGGTTTGTTTTCCTGCTTTGTCCGTCCAATGGCCATTGCATCGTTTTCGATGTCTTTTGTCACCACCGTGCCTGTTGCTGTCATGGCGCGGTGGCCCACAGTGACGGGGGCAACCAGCATCGTGTTGGACCCGATAAAGGCATTCGCGCCAATCGTTGTTTTATGTTTGAAAACGCCGTCATAGTTGCAGGTGATGGTGCCCGCACCGATGTTGGTGGCTTTGCCCACAGAGGCGTCACCGATGTAAGACAGGTGGTTGACCTTGGCACCTTCGTCGATGGTCGCGTTTTTGATTTCGACAAAGTTGCCGATGTGCACATCCTCGGCCAGTTCAGCGCCGGGGCGCAAACGGGCGAATGGGCCAACGGTCGCGCCGCGGCTGACGTGGCAACCTTCTAGGTGCGAAAAGGCACGGACGGTAACGCCGGATTCGATGGTCACGTTCGGGCCAAACACCACGTTTGGTTCAATGACCGCATCGCGGCCAATCACGGTGTCATGCGCAAAAATGACTGTATCAGGCGCATACAGCGTGACGCCGTTGTCCAGTGCCTCAGCACGCATCGCGTTTTGGAACATTTGTTCAGCGCGGGCCAATTCGGCGCGAGTATTCACGCCCAGCGTTTCAGCTTCGTCGCAGCGCACTACGGTTGCAGTTTTGCCAACCGCGCGGCCAATCGCGACGATATCAGGCAGGTAATATTCGCCAGACGCGTTTTCGTTTCCGACCTGATCCAGTAGCTCAAACAGAACCTGAACGTCCGCGCATATCACACCAGAATTGCACAACGAAATCGCGCGCTGTTCATCGCTGGCGTCTTTGAATTCAACGATACCGGTTAAGTCGTCACCTTCCATTATCAGGCGACCATAACGAACGGTAGGATCAAATACGTCAAAACCCAGCACGACAATGTCGTGCGTTTTGCGTGCATCCAGCATCTTTTCCAGCGTTTCAGGCCGGATAAACGGGGTGTCGCCGAAAGCGACAAACACATCGCCTGTGACATCAGCCAACGCGGCGCGTGCCTGCAATGCGGCGTGGCCGGTGCCTAGCTGTTCTTCTTGGGTGACGACAGTCGCATCAGGGTTCCAGTCGGTCACGGCTTTGGAAACAGCTTCGCCGCCATGGCCAACTACAACGACAGATTTATCCACGCCCACAGCTTCGCCCGATTTCATCGCGTGAACAACCAGTGGCGCACCTGCGATTTTATGCAGAACTTTTGGCATGTCCGAATTCATGCGAGTGCCCATGCCGGCTGCCAAAATAATATGGGAAATACTCATATACGCCTCTTAAATACTTTTGCGCCTGTATGTCGTTGGCTGGGTCATAACTCAAGTTTTAGGGGTTCACATTACCTTTCGGTTCGTTACACGGGGAAAAAAGCAGTTGGAGGCCCCATGCGCACCGTGATATTCGATCTGGATGGAACTTTGGCAGATACAAGCGTCGATTTGATCAACGCCGCCAACAGTTGTTTCAGATCGCTGGGGTTGGGTGAAGTGCTGGATCCTGTTGCTGATGCGGCCGTGGCTGTGCGCGGCGGACGAATGATGCTGACCACCGGCTTTGATCGCGTCGGGTGGGAAGATGCCGCAGAGATTGATCGACAATATCCCCATCTGTTGTCTGCCTACGAGCAGGATGTGGCAACGCATACCTATTTGTACGACGGCGCCATGGATGCTGTGGAGACGTTGAAAACCAACGGGTTTGCGGTCGGTATTTGCACGAATAAGCCGGAAAAGCTGGCTCGGATGGTGTTGAGCCAGTTGGGTGTTCTAGATGCTTTCGGGTCTTTGATCGGTGCGGATACGCTGCCGGTTCGCAAGCCTGATCCAGAGCCATTGGTGCAGGCCGCGCTGCGTGCGGGCGGAAATCCAGAACGTTGCCTGCTGGTCGGGGATAGTGTCACTGACCTGAATACGTCCCGCGCGTTGGGGGTGCCATCTGTGATGGTTGGTTTCGGACCTGCTGGAAATGCTGTGGCGGACCTGCAACCAGATGCAATCATTCAGCATTTCAACGACTTGCCCGATGTTGCGCATTCGTTATTGGGGTAACCCATTGACGTTAAACCGCCGATCGTTCACCGTCCTGCCATGACCGATAAATTCACAGGCTCTTTCACGCAACAGGAACCGATCCCCGAAGAGGCGATCGATGCGGCCGTGCGCATTATGCAAACGGGGCGATTGCACCGTTATAACACTGTCGGTGATGAAATCGCCGAAGCGGCATTATTAGAAGAAGAGTTCGCTAAATTCGTTGGATCGAAATACTGCCTTGCTGTGGCGTCCGGCGGATATGCGATTACGACGGCATTGCGGGCGGTCGGGGTCGAGCCCGGTGATCCGGTTTTGACCAACGCGTTTACATTGGCCCCTGTGCCCGGTGCGATTGCATCTGTTGGCGCAAAGCCGATCTATGTTGGCGTGACCGAAGGATTGGTCATCGACTTGAACGATCTGCGCACAAAGGTGAAGCAGGCCAAGGTTTTGCTACTGTCCCACATGCGCGGCCACATCTGTGACATGGACGAATTGATGCGGATCTGCGGTGCTGCGGGTGTCATCGTGATCGAAGACTGCGCACACACCATGGGTGCAACGTGGCACACGATTCCTTCGGGGCGCTTTGGTCATGTCGGCTGTTATTCGACGCAGACATACAAACACATGAATTCGGGCGAAGGCGGTTTGCTGGTCACCGATGACGATGAAATCATGGCGCGCTCCGTGATGTTGTCGGGCAGCTATATGATGTTCGAACGTCATCGCGCGGGTCCACCAGCGGCGACGTATAAGCGTATCAAATACGAAACGCCCAATATCTCTGGCCGAATGGATAATCTGCGAGCGGCGATTTTGCGCCCGCAGTTATCCCGCTTGTCCGAACAGTGCGGAAAATGGAATGCGCGATACCGCGTGGTCGAGGCTGGTTTGCGCGACACGCCCGGCATGACGCTGATTGATCGCCCCGAAGAAGAGGGCTTTGTCGCCTCTAGTTTCCAATTTTTGTTGTTGGACTGGGCGCCAAGCCAGATCAAAGACGTCGTTGCCAGATGTGCAGCGCGTGGGGTCGAGCTGAAATGGTTCGGCGCGGATGAACCAGTTGGGTTCACATCCAAATATGACAGTTGGCAGTATGCCGAACATCCCCCTATGCCTGCGACTGATAGGATCTTGGCGGGAATCATGGATATGCGTTTGCCGCTGACTTTTACCTTAGAAGACTGCGATTTGATCGCTCGTATCATCAAATCCGAAGTTAGCGCCGTTTGGCAGCAGGAGGCCGCAAATCCGTGACACGTGGCGAAGTCGAGGAGGAGATTCGTCAAAAACTGGACATGTTGCGCGTGCCGCAGCCTGAATTCCGTTTGCCGATCGAATTTCAGAACGACAACTTACCCTTCGTCGAAGGCGATGGCCCATATTTCAAATGGCTGCGCCGAATAGACGGTAAAACGAATGATGAACGGGTCGTCGAAGGGCCAGAGCTGGTGTTTTTGACGATGGAACACCTGACCATGGCGATGGCGCGTCAGGTGGAAAAACAGACCCGTACCCGCAAGAAAGCAGGACTATTGACCCGTTTGCGCGCCAAAGGTGAATATGGCGCTGGACTGGATAACTATTCGCGCAAAACCTGGATGGATGCGCACGTTCGTCTGATGTCCGCAATCCACGAAGGGTGGGGGACGCGTGTTCGTTTGAAATACGACATGATGCTGAAAAAATTTCCCCTGACCAAAGATGAACGGGCAGACGCTCGCATGGTCGATTTGACGCAATTCGGTATCGATTAACCGACCTATATGGGTTGCATGCAGGGGCGCGTTGCAGGCAATTAGCGCCCAAACCACTGATCGTCGGAGGCTACTTTGTCACAAATGCCGAAAGAGGGCCGTTTTGAATACGGCAAAATGGATCGCCAGACGGGCGCGCAATGGGTTCATGTGACCCCTGAAATGGCACGCGCGCACCCGCAGGGCAAAGTGAACATTCCGATCATCGTCATTGGATTGATTTTTGCGGCCACAGGCATTTGGAAAGTGTGGGGGTATCTGGAATTCGGTTACTTGTCCCTGCTGCTCGGCGGTGCGTTGCAATTGTTGACCGCTTTGACCTTGCTGATCCGCGCACCGATTGCGTTGTTTTTTGCAGGCGGTCAGTTGCTGCTATCGCTATTTTTCACGGTCACTGGTGGCGCGATGAAAACATTGTCGGTGAGCGGCCCTGCCGATTCTCTGTTTACTTTGGGTTTCTTGATCTTTTCGGCGTTATCTTTGTTTTATTTGTTCGAAGGGGATCGCCCGAACCTGATCTATCGTCATCGCTACCGTAGTTTTGCGAAAAGAACTGAAAACTAAGACCCGAAAGGGTATGTTTGCCAACCAATGCTGGACAGATAAACGCCGCCGTGCACATCATCATTCAGCGTCTTGGGGCAAAAAACACATCCGTCTGGCTGATTTGAACGTAAAAACCGCATCTGGAAACCTTACGTTCGGTTGACCCTTTGACGTGGCAGGGGTAAAGCCATGACAAACCAACGGACCTGTCACAAAGACGGTTGAGTCCTGTAGGAAAGGAACTGTCGTGGAAGAAATGCTTCGCGAATACCTCCCCATCATTGTTTTTCTGGGATTGGCCATTGTTCTGGGCCTGATTCTTGTTCTGGCTGCGGTGATCGTCGCTGTACGTAACCCGGACCCTGAAAAAGTGTCGGCATATGAATGTGGTTTTAACGCCTTTGACGATGCGCGTATGAAATTTGATGTGCGTTTCTATCTGGTGTCGATCCTGTTCATCATCTTCGACCTTGAGGTCGCGTTCCTGTTCCCATGGGCCGTGGCATTCAAAGACCTAAGCATGGTCGGTTTCTGGTCGATGATGGTGTTCCTTGCGGTTCTGACCGCAGGCTTTGCATACGAATGGAAGAAAGGCGCTCTGGAATGGGAATGATGACCGGTTCCAACACCGCTGGTGTTGATAAAGAAGTCGTAACCCAAGCGATCAACGCGGAACTGCAGGACAAGGGTTTCCTTGTGACCTCGACCGCGGACATCATTAACTGGGCGCGTACTGGTTCGCTGCACTGGATGACCTTTGGTCTGGCGTGCTGCGCGGTTGAGATGATGCACACCTCGATGCCGCGCTACGACGTGGAACGTTTTGGTACTGCACCACGTGCATCCCCGCGCCAGTCTGACCTGATGATCGTTGCGGGCACGCTGACCAACAAAATGGCACCTGCGCTGCGCAAGGTTTATGACCAGATGCCAGAGCCTCGTTACGTGATTTCGATGGGATCCTGCGCGAACGGTGGTGGTTACTATCACTATTCCTATTCGGTTGTGCGTGGTTGTGACCGTATCGTTCCTGTGGACGTGTACATTCCGGGCTGCCCTCCAACTGCTGAGGCGCTGCTATACGGTTTGCTACAGTTGCAGCGTAAAATCCGCCGCACCGGCACAATCGTTCGCTAAGGGGGCCTTATGTCTGACGCACTCAAAGAACTCGGTGCTCTGCTAGAGCTGAAACAAGCGGACGCTGTTCTGGGCTACGAAGTGGCTTTTGGCGAACTGACTGTTGATGTGGCGCTGCCGCAAATCGCGTCGTTCGTTGAATTCCTGAAAAACGATCAGTCCTGCCAGTTTTCTTCGCTGGTTGATGTGACCGCCGTCGATTACCCAGGCCGCGCGAAACGTTTCGACGTCGTGTACCATTTCCTGTCGATGTATCAAAACCACCGCATTCGTCTGCGCGTGGCTGTACGCGAAGACGAAATGGTCCCGTCGATCATTGAAATTCACCCATCGGCAAACTGGTTTGAACGCGAAGTGTTCGACATGTTCGGCATCATCTTCTCGGGTCACCCAGACCTGCGCCGCATTTTGACTGACTATGGTTTCCGTGGTCACCCGCTGCGCAAGGATTTCCCGACCACCGGTTACACCGAAGTCCGCTATGACGAAGCCGAAAAGCGCGTTGTATACGAGCCTGTCAAACTGACCCAAGAATACCGTCAGTTCGATTTCATGTCCCCATGGGAAGGTGCTGAATACATCCTGCCTGGTGACGACAAGGCAGAGGCCAAAGGCTAAGCGATGACTGGGCAGACGCTCTTGTATTGTGTGGGTGCGACAAAGGCGGGTACGTCCTGGCTTTATCGTATGTTGCATGATCATGACGACTGCCACGTCCGCGCGGTGAAAGAGGCCCATTATTGGGACACCTTCGGCCCAAAGCGTTGTGATCGTCAGGTCACCGCATTTGAAAACCGCTTGAGCGCGCTGGTTCGCCAACGCGCACAGGCACTGCAGAACGGAAATCAGCGCCGCGTTGGCAATCTGACACGCCAGATTGATGATATGGTTGGCCTGATTGATGTGCTAAAGTCTGACCGCACCGGCGACGTTGCCTATTGGAACTGGCTGTCGCAGGGTAGCGCAGACGCCAAAGTGGTGGCAGAGATGACACCGGCGTATTCGCTGTTGGATGTTGATCTGCTGCAACGCATGGCCGCACTGCGTCCTATGACCAAAATGGTCTATTTGATGCGCGACCCGCTGGACCGCCTATGGAGCCACATCCGCATGGATGTCGCCCGCGAAAGCGGCGAAGCCGATCTAGAGGCCAACGCTAATGCGCGTTTGGATCAGATCGTGTCGGGGCAGGGTGGTGGCAACATTCTGCCGCGCGGTGATTACCGTGCGGCTGTGCAAAAACTACAACAGGTGATCGCGCCCGCGAACCTGTTGATCGAATTTACCGAACGGATGATGACATCCGCCGGTTGGAAAGGCATCTGTGCTTTTCTGGGTATCCAACACAAGGATGCCAACGACGAACGTAAAGTCCACGAAGGCGCCAAAGCCAAAATGGACGAAGATCTAGCGGCGAAAGCCGTTCGGTTTTTGAAAGATCAATACGACTGGGTCGCCGGAAACGTCGGCCCTCTGCCGGATAGATGGCAGGCTAACCTATTGAGGGCACACGCATGATGGATGGTGGCAAAGGGTTCGAGGACGCACTGACCGGCGAACAAAAGATCCGCAACTTTAACATCAACTTCGGCCCGCAGCACCCTGCGGCCCACGGCGTTTTGCGTCTGGTTCTGGAACTGGACGGCGAAATTGTGGAACGCTGCGACCCGCACATCGGCCTGCTGCACCGCGGTACCGAAAAGCTGATGGAATCGCGTACGTATCTGCAAAACCTGCCGTACTTTGACCGTCTGGACTACGTTGCGCCGATGAACCAAGAACACGCTTGGTGTCTGGCGATCGAACGCCTAACCGGTGTTGAGGTCCCGCGCCGCGCATCGCTGATCCGTGTTCTGTATTCGGAAATTGGCCGTGTTCTGAACCACCTGCTGAACGTTACCACTCAGGCGATGGACGTTGGCGCGCTGACGCCGCCACTGTGGGGCTTTGAAGAGCGTGAAAAGCTGATGGTGTTCTATGAACGCGCATGTGGTGCACGTTTGCACGCGGCCTATTTCCGTCCAGGCGGTGTTCACCAGGATCTGCCTGATGCGCTGATCGACGATATCGAACAGTGGGCAAACGAATTCCCGCAGTTCCTAGAGGACTGTGACGGTCTGCTGACCGAAAACCGCATCTTTAAACAGCGTAACGTTGATATCGGCGTTGTTTCCGAAGACGACATTCAGAAGTACGGTTTCTCGGGCGTTATGGTCCGTGGTTCCGGTTTGGCATGGGACCTGCGCCGTGCGCAGCCGTACGAATGCTACGACGAATTTGATTTCCAAGTTCCTGTCGGCAAAAACGGCGACTGCTACGACCGTTATCTGGTCCGCATGGAAGAAATGCGTCAATCGATTTCGATCATCAAACAAGCGATTGCAAAGCTGCGCGTAGAAGGCGGCGATGTTCTGGCTCGTGGTAAACTGACGCCTCCGAAACGTGGTGACATGAAAACCTCGATGGAATCGCTGATCCATCACTTCAAACTGTACACCGAAGGTTTCCACGTTCCTGAGGGCGAAGTTTACGCGGCTGTTGAGGCACCAAAAGGTGAATTCGGCGTGTATCTGAAATCGGACGGTTCGAACAAACCATACCGTGCAAAACTGCGCGCACCTGGCTATCTGCACTTGCAAGCGATGGATCACGTCGCAGGCGGTCACCAGTTGGCTGACGTTGCCGCGATCATCGGTACCATGGACATCGTGTTTGGCGAGGTAGACCGCTAAAGCACGTAACGGAGTAAGTAATGCGTTTTCGAGTATGTTGTTTTGTTGCTCTTTTACTTTCTCCTGTATCGGCTTTTGCCGATGCACATGATCAAAACGCTGCGCTGATCCAAGCCATCGAAGATGCGGGTTGCGTGGTGGACACAGAAAACGGCGACGCCGTTCTGGCCGCTTCGGGTCTGTCCGAAGAAGAGGTGTTTGCCGCAGTGCAATCCCTTTACGAGGCTGGGCTTGCCGTTCTTGAACCAGACGGGAGCATGACGCTCCAGACCGACGCTTGCTTGCAAGCCGAAACGAATTGAAACCTCGGCCAGGGAAACCCCAGCCGCATAAGACCGGAGCTTGACGCCGATGCTGCGCCGTTTGCACCACGAACAGCCCGAATCCTTCGCCTTTACGCCTGCAAACCAGGCTTGGGCCGAAGCGCAGATCACCAAATATCCCGAAGGCCGTCAGGCTTCGGCGATCATTCCACTGCTGTGGCGTGCGCAAGAACAAGAGGGTTGGTTGTCGCGTCCTGCGATCGAAACCGTCGCTGACATGTTGGGCATGGCCTACATTCGCGCTCTAGAGGTTGCATCGTTCTATTTCATGTTCCAGCTGAAACCGACTGGTTCTGTTGCGCATATCCAGATTTGTGGCACCCTGTCGTGCATGATCTGCGGCGCCGAAGATCTGGTTGCTGTCTGCAAAGACGTGATTAACGAAAAACCATTTGAACTGTCGGCTGACGGCAAATTCACATGGGAAGAAGTCGAATGTCTGGGCGCTTGTACAAACGCGCCAATGGCACAAATCGGCAAAGACTATTACGAAGACCTGACCGCTGATGGTCTGCGCAAAATGCTGGCTGACATGGCAGCAGGGCAGGTGCCTGTACCTGGCCCTCAAAACGGCCGCTACGCAGCCGAGCCTCTGTCCGGTCTGACATCGTTGACCGATCATGAAAGCGGCAAGCAGCAGTACAACGCAAGCGCTCAGCTGGCGACCGACATCGGCGACAGCATCAAACGCATTGACGGCACCGAAGTGCCATTGCTGACGCCATGGTTGAAATCGGGTGCGTCCGCATCGGCGCCAAAGCCGCCAGCGGAAAAAGCACGTCCAAAGTCTGCTGTTCAGCAGGACAAAGCCGCAAAAGCTGTATCCAAGGCGAAGCCAAAGACTGAGCCAGCCGCGAAACCTGCTGCGAAGGAAGAACCAGCAGCAGCTGTTGAAGAGAAACAACCCGAAGTTCTAACCGCTGCACGTGATGGCGGCGCGGACGACCTGAAACAGATTTCGGGCGTCGGTCCGAAACTCGAAGGTGTTCTGAACGAATTGGGCTTCTATCACTTTGATCAAATCGCGAAATGGACCGATGCAGAGGTTGCTTGGGTCGATGCGCGTTTGAAATTCAAAGGCCGTATCGAGCGTGACGGTTGGATCGCTCAGGCTGCTGAATTGGCCAAAAAATCGTAATCAAATCGCCACAGGGGCCAAAAACTTGCGTTGTTTTTGCGCATTTGGCCCCTGAACCCACGAAAAACGCACCATCGGTACAATTTTTTGTAGTCTAACTCACAGAAGGGCAGTGAAGTCTCTGGCGTAAAAAAGGGACAATTTCACGGGACATTGAAGGAGTTAAGATTATGACAAATAAAAACGATGGTTGGGGATGCCGCGAAACATCATGGTTGGCCGCTGGTATTATTGGCCTAGTAGCTGCGATTATTCTGGGCGTTAGCGCGGATTGGGCGTGGCTCTTGGCCGTTTTGGGCGGCGTTGTCGTTGCGGTTTTGGTGGGGCTAATCCTGCTGAATTTCTTTTGCAAAGAAGCGGACGTTAGCGAAACCGTTACTGCGGCACCTGCTACTGATCCTGCGCCTGCCGTTGCGCCAGTTACTGCGCCAGAGCCAATTGTGACGGAGCCTGCGGCAAAGCCGATCGAAACACCTGTAGCGCAAGAGGCCGAACCAGCAGTAGCCGAACCCGTGGCAGAGCCAGCTCCAGAAAAGCCTGTTGAAGCTGCGCCCGCGCCTGTTGCGCCATCCGTCGAAGGCGGTGAAAAACCCGTCGCAATGGCTGCGGCACGTGGCGGACAGCCTGATGATCTAAAGGTCATTCAGGGGATCGGGCCAAAACTAGAAGAACTGTGCCATTCGCTGGGTATCTATCATTTCGATCAGATTGCCGGCTGGGGGGCAAATGAAGTAGCGTGGATGGACAGCAATTTGCCACGCTTTAAAGGCCGCGTAACCCGTGATAATTGGGTGGCCCAAGCTAAAGAAATCGTTGAAGTAGGCGTTGACGTTTACGCAGAACGCGCCAAAAACAGCGGTAAATAAGAGATACTATGACCAACGATCCAAAGCCAAATAGCCAAACGGATGGTCGGCGCCCTGCGCTGTTCCTAGCTGGTGTTGGTGTGTTTTGGGTCGTTGCGACATGGATCGGAGGTCAACTGGGCCTGTCCATGCGGACCCGCGCCCTGTTTGATCTAATCGCCCTTGCCGGTTTTGGCTGGGCTTTATGGATGACTTATGGCATCTGGCGGTCACGCCAGAATGATGAAAGGTGAGCCATGCTCAAGGATCAGGACCGGATTTTCACCAACCTTTACGGTATGCACGAACGCACACTTGCGGGCGCTAAGGCACGCGGCCACTGGGATGGCACGGGCGATATCATCAAAAAGGGCCGTGATTGGATCATTGATGAAATGAAGGCTTCGGGCCTACGCGGACGCGGTGGTGCGGGTTTCCCCACCGGTCTGAAATGGTCGTTCATGCCAAAAGAATCGGACGGTCGTCCGGCTTATCTGGTTATCAACGCCGACGAATCGGAGCCAGGTACCTGTAAAGACCGCGAAATCATGCGCCACGATCCGCACACGCTAATTGAAGGTGCGTTGATTGCGTCTTTCGCTATGAATGCGCACACCTGCTATATCTACCTGCGCGGCGAATACATCCGCGAACGCGAAGCGCTGCAGGCCGCAATTGACGAAGCATATGACAATGGTCTGCTGGGCAAAAACGCTGCTGGCTCGGGCTGGGATTTTGATCTGTATCTGCACCACGGTGCAGGCGCATATATCTGCGGCGAAGAAACCGCACTGATCGAAAGCCTAGAAGGCAAAAAGGGTATGCCGCGCATGAAGCCGCCATTCCCTGCTGGCGCGGGTTTGTATGGCTGCCCGACCACCGTGAACAACGTCGAATCGATCGCTGTTGTTCCAACCATCTTGCGTCGCGGAGCATCGTGGTTTGCAGGTTTCGGCCGCCAGAACAACGCGGGCACCAAGCTGTTCGCGATTTCGGGTCACGTAAACAACCCGTGCGTCGTCGAAGAAGAAATGTCGATTTCCTTCGAAGAACTGATTGAAAAACATTGCGGCGGTATTCGCGGCGGTTGGGACAATCTGTTGGCTGTTATCCCAGGCGGTTCGTCCGTTCCATGTGTGCGCGGTGAACTGATGAAAGACGCGATCATGGACTTCGATTACCTGCGCGGTGAACTGGGCTCCGGCCTGGGTACTGCGGCAGTCATCGTCATGGATAAATCTGTCGATATCGTCAAAGCGATCTGGCGTCTGTCGAAGTTCTACAAACACGAATCCTGTGGTCAGTGTACGCCCTGCCGCGAAGGTACAGGCTGGATGATGCGCGTGATGGATCGTTTGGTTCAGGGCAACGCATCGGTCGAAGAAATCGATATGCTGTGGGATGTGACCAAACAGGTCGAAGGCCACACCATCTGTGCACTAGGTGATGCGGCAGCATGGCCAATTCAGGGCCTGATCCGCAACTTCCGCCCAGAAATCGAAGAACGAATCAAATCGCGTTCGATTGCGGCTGAGTAAGGTTTCTACCTTACAATTGACTTTGATTAGGCAGCCCCTCGGGGCTGTCTTTTTGTATAAACCTTTGGGCGATTAGGCGGCTATTGGTCGTTGATGGTCCATTTTTCCATATCCAAAGCGCATTGGACGGTGTTAGGCAGAAGTTGAAATAGGCTTGCCAAGTTTGGTGCGCCTCATGTGACTTTGGTCGCCACTCACGGAATGCTGTCACTCTATGAACAGCTGTAACCCGACTTGGTCACATTTTGCGCGCTCAAGGTCGTAATAGCCTTGGGCGCGTCGTATTTTCCGCAATTCCCCCTAGTTGTTATTGAATAACGGCGCCACACTTTCCACATCTGATCCAACGCGCCGCCATAACTGCGGGGCAGAGCAGAACAAAGGAACAGGTCGTGAAATATCCTTTTGTCGGAATGACAACTTTTGCCGTCCTGATTGCAGGCGCGTCCAGCGCGGCGGGTGATTTGGCGTCCGAGCCTGAAATTTCGGGTGGTTTGATCAATGCAGGAATCGCCATTGAAATCGCAACCCAGTGCGATTCAGTCGACGTACGTATGATCCGCGGGGCGTTGTATCTGCGTAGCTTAGAACAAAAAGCCGCTTCCATGGGATATTCGGAAACTGAGATCGACGAATACATCCATGATTCCGATGAAAAGAAGCGCTTGGAGCGTTTAGCTCGGGCGCAGCTTGCGCAAATGGGTGCGGTCGTCGGGAATGCTGATTCATATTGTGCTGTCGGACAGACCGAAATTTCCGCGAATACCGAAATTGGGCGGTTACTCAGATGACAGCGGGTGGAAAGTCGATTTGCACGGACTGTGGAGCGTTGTCGCAGGGGCAAGAAATCTGTGACAAATGCGTTGTTAACGCACAAATAGCGCCTTTTCCGCCATTTGCGTCAGTTCTGATCATCGCATTGATGCCGGTTGTCATTGTGGTGCCCGTCATCTTTTGGATCTTGCGGGTTTGATATTTTTGACAAAAACTGTCAGGTTTAAAACCTGAAAAATCCGTGACTTTTGGTGTCGTTCGCGCTGGTATCAAACGAAAAGCCGCGTTAGAACGCCCGCGACTATACGTAACTGCGTGCTATATCTGCGTGGAACGAAACGTCGTTGCGACAAGAACCAAAAGGCTGGCCATGTCCGATCTTAAGAAAATCATCATCGACGGGATTGAACTGGAAGTACCCGGCGCCATGACGCTGATTCAGGCTTGTGAAGAAGCCGGAATCGAGGTGCCTCGCTTCTGTTACCACGAACGACTGTCCATCGCAGGCAACTGCCGTATGTGTCTGGTCGAAGTCGTAGGTGGCCCGCCCAAGCCAGCCGCATCCTGTGCGATGCAGGTCAAAGACCTTCGCCCTGGCCCAGAAGGTCAGGCGCCTGTCGTAAAGACCACTTCGCCTATGGTCAAAAAAGCACGCGAAGGCGTGATGGAATTCATGCTGATCAACCACCCGCTGGATTGCCCAATTTGCGACCAGGGCGGTGAATGTGACTTGCAAGACCAAGCGATGGCCTATGGCGTCGACTTCAGCCGTTTCCGTGAACCAAAGCGCGCTGTAGACGATCTGGACCTAGGACCGTTGGTTGAAACCCACATGACCCGCTGCATTAGCTGCACGCGCTGTGTTCGTTTCACCACCGAAGTCGCCGGTATCACTCAGATGGGTCAAACGGGCCGCGGTGAAGATGCAGAGATCACAAGCTACCTGAACGAAACGCTTGATTCGAACCTGCAAGGTAACATCGTTGACCTGTGCCCAGTTGGTGCGCTGGTTTCGAAACCTTACTCGTTCACTGCGCGTCCTTGGGAACTGACCAAGACCGAAACCATCGACGTCATGGACGCGCTGGGTTCGAACATCCGCGTGGACACCAAAGGCCGCAAGGTTATGCGTATCCTGCCGCGCAACCACGACGGCGTGAACGAAGAGTGGATTTCCGATAAATCCCGTTACGTTTGGGACGGCCTAAGCCGCCAGCGTCTGGACACTCCATACATCCGTGAAAACGGTAAACTGCGTAAAGCATCGTGGGGCGAGGCGCTAAGCGCGGCTGCCGCAGCGATGAAAGGCAAAAAAGTCGCTGGTCTGATCGGTGATTTGGTCAACGTAGAATCGGCATTCAGCCTGAAACAGTTGATCGAAGGTCTGGGCGGCAACGTTGAATGCCGTACCGACAAATCGCGTCTGCCAGCTGACAACCGTTCGGCATATGTTGGCACCGCGTCGATCGAAGATCTGGATGATGCGGACATGATCCAAATCATCGGTTCGAACCCACGCATCGAAGCGCCAGTTCTGAACGCTCGTATCCGCAAAGCTTGGCTGCGCGGCGCGACTGTTGGTCTGGTCGGCGAAGCTGCTGATCTGACATACGACTATGCACACGTTGGCACCGACCGCGCGGCACTGGCTGAACTGTCGTCGAAAACCATTGGCGAAGCGAAAGACCTGAAAACCGTTGTGATCATCGGTCAGGGCGCGCTGAACGAAGCTGACGGTCTGGCTGTTCTGGGCCACGCGATGCAATTGGCTGAAAACTCGAATTCGAAATTCATGGTTCTGCACACCGCAGCCGGCCGCGTTGGCGCATTGGACGTAAACGCAGTCACCGAAGGCGGGGTAGAGGCAGCAACCAACGGCGCAGAGGTCATCTATAACCTAGGCGCGGACGAAGTCGAAATCGGCGAAGGCCCATTCGTGATCTACCAAGGTTCGCACGGTGACCGCGGTGCAATGCGCGCTGACGTGATCCTGCCATCGGCAGCCTACACCGAAGAAAACGGTCTGTTCGTAAACACCGAAGGTCGCCCTCAGTTGGCGATGCGTGCGGCATTCGCACCAGGTGACGCGAAAGAAAACTGGGCCGTTCAGCGTGCACTGTCGGCTGAACTGGGTAACGCGCTGCCATGGGATAGCCTTGCCCAACTGCGTCAGGCACTGGTTGCAGCTGTTCCGCATCTGGCACAGATCGACGAGGTTCCATCGAACGAATGGACCCCGCTGCCGGCAGAAAAAATGGGCAACGCGACGTTCCGTCCTGCGTTCCGCGATTTCTACCTGACCAACCCGATCGCTCGCGCTTCGGCTTTGATGGCGGAACTATCCGCTAACGCCAAAGCACGCGCCGAATCGAACAAGGTCGCGGCAGAGTAAGAACCATGAGAGCCTTCGTCATTATCTTGGCGGTGGCTCTTTCGGGGTGCATGGCATCCCCGACCACAACAGGGGCAGGGGGCAACCCCGAATACCTAGGGGTCGAAACACGGCTGTTGGATGGTGACCTTGTTGGATTCAAGGTCGCGATGACAGGGGCCAGCAGTGCAGAGGACGTTGAACGTTACGCCCGATGCGCCGCAGCACAATACGCGCTGATCCGTGGATACGGGTTCGCGAGGCACATTCGCACACTGACCGACCAGAATGGTGGTGTTTGGACTGCGGATGCTGTTTACACAATCTCGCCTGCGCTGCCGCGTGGGCTAAGAACAATAGACGCCGAAGTCACGGTCGCCGATTGCGGCGTATCTGGCATACCGACGGTTTGAGGGAACGAATATGGTTGAATTCTTCACCACAACCAACCTAGGGATCTTGCTGCTGACGCTGGGGCAGTGCCTTTTGGTTCTGGTTCCGCTTTTGGTCGCACTGGCATTTCTGATGTACGCTGACCGCAAAGTCTGGGCTGCGGTCCAGATGCGCAAAGGTCCAAACATCGTTGGTGCTTTTGGCCTGCTGCAATCCTTTGCTGACTTTATCAAATACATCGTAAAAGAGGTCGTTGTACCTGCCGGTGCTGATAAATTCGTGTTTTTCCTGGCGCCGATGATTTCGTTCATCATGGCTGTGATCGCTTGGGCGGTAATCCCGTTCAACGATGGCTGGGTTCTGGCAGACATCAACGTGGCCATCCTGTATGTCTTCGCGATCTCCTCGCTTGAAGTATACGGCGTGATCATGGGCGGTTGGGCTTCCAACTCCAAATACCCGTTCCTTGGGTCGTTGCGTTCGGCGGCTCAGATGATTTCGTATGAAGTATCTATCGGTCTGATCATCATCGGTGTGATCATCTCGACCGGTTCGATGAACTTTGGTGACATTGTCGCTGCGCAAAATGGTCACGGCATCCTGTCGTGGTATTTCCTGCCGCACTTCCCGATGTTGTTCTTGTTCTTCATCTCGGCCTTGGCTGAAACCAACCGTCCTCCGTTCGATTTGCCCGAAGCTGAATCCGAACTGGTTGCTGGTTATCAGGTTGAATATTCGTCCACACCGTTCCTGTTGTTTATGATCGGCGAACTGACCGCAGTCGTTCTGATGTGCGCGCTGGTATCGCTGCTGTTCTTAGGCGGTTGGCTGTCGCCAGTTGAATTCCTGCCGGATGGTTTCTTCTGGATGTTCATCAAAATGGTGTTCTGCTTCTTCATCTTCGCGATGGTCAAAGCAATCACCCCTCGTTACCGCTATGACCAACTGATGCGTCTGGGTTGGAAAGTCTTCCTGCCACTGTCGCTGGCTTGGGTCGTATTGGTATCGTTCCTTGCTAAATTCGAAGTGCTTGGCGGCTTCTGGGCTCGCTGGGTAATTGGAGGCTGATCATGACGCAGATCGATTACGGCCGCGCCGCGAAATATTTCCTGCTGGCTGACTTTATCAAAGGTTTCCAGCTGGGTCTGAAATACTTCTTCGCGCCCAAAGCAACGCTGAACTACCCGCACGAAAAGGGCCCACTGTCCCCACGTTTCCGTGGTGAACACGCCCTGCGTAGGTATCCAAACGGCGAAGAGCGTTGCATCGCGTGTAAACTGTGCGAGGCGATCTGCCCTGCACAGGCGATCACCATCGACGCAGAGCCACGCGAGGACGGTTCGCGCCGCACCACGCGTTACGACATCGACATGACCAAATGCATCTACTGCGGTTTCTGCCAAGAAGCCTGCCCAGTAGACGCGATTGTCGAGGGGCCGAATTTCGAATTCTCGACCGAAACCCGCGAAGAGCTTTTCTACAACAAAGAAAAGCTGCTTTCGAACGGCGAACGTTGGGAAGCTGAAATCGCGCGTAACCTTGAACTGGACGCACCATACCGATGACCGATCCGAAGAACCCTTTTGACGCTATGATGCGTGCCGGACAGGAATGGGCCAAATCCATGAATCCTGCGCTGGAATCGTTCATGCCCAAAGGGTTCGAAGGCATGTGGCCGACCCTGTCGGCCGACATGATGGAAGCGACAATGGGCAAGACCTTTAATCCTGAAGGTCTGGATGCCAAAACCCGCCTGCTACTGACCCTGACTGGTTTGACTATCATGGGCGCGCAGGCGGAAACACAGATCCGCCTAACGGTTCGCCACGCACGCGAAGCCGGGGCAACGAAACAAGAGGTCGCCGAGACCATCGCCCAAGCGGCAATGTTCGGAGGCGTCCCAGCAATGACCAAAGCCATGACCCTAGCAAACGAGGTTATGGAAGAGGACAGCAACAAGGACAGCGACGTATGAGTGTAGCAGATATCGCCTTTTATTGCTTTGCACTGACGACCGTAGCGGGTGGTCTATTCACCGTAATCGGGCGCAACCCGGTACACTCTGTACTCTGGCTGATCTTGGCGTTCCTGTCGTCGGCTGGCCTGTTCGTTCTGCTGGGCGCAGAATTCATCGCGATGCTGCTGATCATCGTCTACGTCGGCGCGGTCGCGGTGTTGTTCCTGTTCGTTGTTATGATGCTGGACATCGATTTCGCCGAGCTTAAGGCGGAAATGTCGCGCTACATGCCGCTGGCCTTGCTGATCGGTGTGGTTCTGCTGCTGCAATTGGCAATGGCTTATGGCGCTTGGAACTTCTCGGACGGTGTTGATGCCCGTCTGGCCGCACCAGTCGAAGGCGGCATCCACAACACACAAGGTCTGGGTTATCTGATCTACGACAAATATATCATGCTCTTCCAATTGGCTGGTCTGGTTCTGTTGGTCGCGATGGTTGGTGCCATCGTTCTGACCCTTCGCCATCGCCAGAACATCAAACGCCAGGACATTCTGGCACAGATGTACCGCGATCCGGCCAAAGCAATGGAGCTTAAGGACGTTAAACCGGGGCAGGGTCTGTAATGCCACTATTCGCAAAAGAATATAGCGAGGGACGGAACACATGATCGGAATTGAACATTATCTCGTGGTGGCGGCAGCGCTGTTCGTCATCGGAATCTTCGGGCTGTTCCTGAACCGCAAGAACATCATCATCCTGCTGATGTCGATCGAACTGATCTTGCTGTCGGTGAACATCAACTTCGTCGCTTTCTCGTCGTTCCTGAACGACATGGTCGGTCAGGTGTTCACCCTGTTCGTCCTGACGGTGGCAGCAGCAGAGGCGGCGATCGGTCTGGCGATCCTCGTATGTTTCTTCCGCAACCGCGGTACCATCGACGTTGAAGACGTCAACGTGATGAAAGGCTAATCCGACATGGTTAAGTTCATCCTCCTTGCGCCGCTTGTCGGCGCGATCATTGGCGGCTTTGGCTGGCGCCTGATCGGTGAAAAAACCGCGCAATGGTTGACCACCGGCATCCTGTTCGTTTGTGCGCTGTTCAGCTGGATTACATTCCTTAGCTTTGACGGCCACACACAATACATTCCGTTGCTGGACTGGATTGAATCGGGCGTTCTGGAAACCCAGTGGGGTATCCGTCTGGACCGTCTGACCGCGATCATGCTGATCGTAGTGACCTCGGTTTCGGCTTTGGTTCACCTGTATTCGATGGGCTACATGGCACATGACGAAAACTGGACCGAAAAAGAAAGCTACCGCGCACGTTTCTTTGCGTACCTGTCGTTCTTCACTTTTGCGATGTTGATGCTGGTGACCTCGGACAACCTGGTTCAAATGTTCTTTGGCTGGGAAGGCGTAGGTGTCGCATCTTACCTACTGATCGGTTTCTACTACAAAAAACCTTCGGCGAACGCGGCTGCGATGAAAGCATTCGTTGTGAACCGTGTTGGTGACTTTGGTTTCGCACTGGGTATCTTTGGTCTGTTCATGCTGACCGACAGCATCCAGTTCGACGTGATCTTTGGCGAAGCATCGCATCTGGCTGAGACCCAACTGCATTTCCTATGGACGGAATGGAACGCGGCGAATTTGCTGGCATTCCTGTTGTTTGTCGGTGCTATGGGTAAATCGGCACAGTTGATCCTGCACACATGGCTGCCTGACGCGATGGAAGGCCCGACACCTGTGTCGGCTCTGATCCACGCCGCGACCATGGTTACCGCGGGTGTTTTCCTGGTCTGCCGTATGTCGCCGCTGTTCGAATACGCGCCAGAAACCAAAAACTTCATCATGTACTTGGGCGCAGCGACTGCATTCTTTGCGGCGACCGTTGGTCTGGTACAGAACGACATCAAACGCGTGATCGCGTATTCGACCTGTTCGCAGCTGGGCTATATGTTCGTTGCTGCTGGTGCAGGCGTCTACGGCGCAGCGATGTTCCACCTGTTCACGCACGCTTTCTTTAAGGCGATGTTGTTCTTGGGCGCGGGTTCCGTAATCCACGCGATGCACCACGAACAAGACATGCGTAACTATGGCGGTCTGCGTAAGAAGATCCCTCTGACATTCTGGGCGATGATCATCGGTACGTTGGCGATCACAGGCGTTGGTATTCCGCTGACCTACTTTGGTTTCGCTGGCTTCTTGTCCAAAGACGCGATCATCGAATCCGCATTCGCATCTGGTAATGGCTTTGCCTTCTGGGCGCTGGTTATCGCGGCTCTGTTCACGTCGTTCTATTCGTGGCGCCTGATTTTCCTGACCTTCTTTGGTGAGGAACGCGGTGATCACCACGCACACGAACACGCACACGAAAGCCCGCTGGTCATGACACTACCTTTGGGTGTCCTGGCTCTGGGTGCGATTTTCGCCGGTATGATCTGGTACAAACCATTCTTTGGCGATCACGACAAAATGGTCGACTTCTTTGGCATGCCTCATCACGTCGAAGCATCGGTTGATGGCCATGCAGAAGCTGACGGTCACGGCGCGGCTGATGATCATGGCGACGTTGCTGCGATGGATGACCACGCTGTTGCCGCAGACGAAGGCCACATTGTGGCAGACGATCACGCAGCTGAAATCGGTGCCATTTATATGTCCGCAGAATCCGAACAGATCTTGGACGACGCGCACCACAGCCCTGCTTGGGTCAAGGCAAGCCCGTTCATCGCAATGCTGATCGGTTTCATCACCGCATGGTACATGTACATCCGCAACCCTGCGTTCCCTGCCAAGCTGGCCGAGAACCAGCGCCCGCTGTACAACTTCCTGCTGAACAAATGGTACTTTGACGAACTCTATGACGCTATTTTCGTCCGTCCGTCGCTGGCCATTGGTCGTTTCCTTTGGAAACGCGGTGACGAAAACACAATCGATGGCGGGATCAACGGTCTGGCACTGGGTGTTGTACCCTTCCTGACCAAACTCGCAGGCCGCGCCCAGTCCGGCTACGTCTTTACTTACGCCTTCGCGATGGTTCTGGGCATCGTAGGCATCCTAACCTGGGTCACGCTCACCGGGGGATCGCACTAATGGATAACCTTCTTTCCATCGTAACCTTTATTCCTGCGCTTGCGGCTATCATTCTGGCTGTTTTCCTGCGCGGAAATGACGAAGGTGCACAGCGCAACGCGAAATGGGTGGCAATTATCGCCACCGTCGCAACCTTCTTTGTATCGCTGTTCATCCTGTTCGGCTTTGATGCATCAAACACAGACATGCAGTTCGTCGAAGACGCTGAATGGCTGTTTGGTCTGCACTACAAAATGGGCGTCGACGGTATTTCGATCCTATTCGTGATGCTGACCACATTCCTGATGCCGCTGGTGATCTGGTCGGCATGGGATGTCAAAGTCCGCACCAAAGAATACATGATCGCGTTCCTGATGCTGGAAACGCTGATGCTGGGCGTGTTCATGGCACTGGATCTGGTTCTGTTCTACATCTTCTTCGAAGCAGGCCTGATCCCGATGTTCCTGATCATTGGTATCTGGGGGGGTAAGAACCGCATCTACGCGTCGTTCAAATTCTTCCTCTATACCTTCTTGGGTTCGGTCCTGATGCTGGTCGCCATGGTTCTGATGTATGCAGACGCTGGCACCACCGATATTCCAACCCTGATGACCCACACCTTCTCGACTTCGTCGTTCTCGGTTCTGGGGATCACAGTGGTTGGCGGTTTGCAGACCATGCTGTTCCTGGCGTTCTTTGGGTCGTTCGCAGTGAAAATGCCAATGTGGCCTGTCCACACTTGGTTGCCTGACGCGCACGTTCAGGCGCCGACCGCTGGTTCGGTTGTTCTGGCTGCAATTCTGCTGAAAATGGGCGGCTACGGCTTCTTGCGTTTCTCGCTGCCGATGTTCCCTGTTGGCACCGCGGTTCTGACCGATCTGGTTCTGTGGATGTCCGCAATCGCGATCGTCTACACATCGTTGGTCGCGCTGGTCCAAGAAGACATGAAAAAGCTGATCGCTTATTCGTCGGTTGCTCACATGGGCTACGTTACCATGGGTATCTTTGCTGCGAACCAGCAAGGTATCGACGGTGCGATCTTCCAGATGATTTCGCACGGCTTCATCTCTGGCGCATTGTTCCTTTGCGTTGGCGTGATCTACGACCGTATGCACACACGTGACATCGACGCTTATGGCGGTCTGGTGAACCGTATGCCGGGTTACGCGCTGATCTTTATGTTCTTCACGATGGCGAACGTTGGTCTGCCTGGCACCTCGGGCTTTGTTGGTGAATTCCTGACCCTGATGGGCGTGTTCAAAGTCAACACTTGGGTTGCTGCTGTTGCGGCTCTGGGCGTTATCTTCTCGGCGGCTTATGCGCTGTGGCTGTACCGCCGCGTTGTCATGGGCGAACTGATCAAGGAAAGCCTGAAGTCGATCACCGACATGACCAGCCGCGAAAAGATGATCTTTGCACCTCTGGTATTCATGACCCTGCTGTTGGGTATCTACCCATCGGTCGTGACCGACATCATTGGGCCTAGCGTTTCCGCGCTGGTCGAAAACTACCACACCGCTGTTGACGCAAGCGACCTGACCGTCGCTGTCGCAGCACCTGCTGCCGCACACTAAGGAGCCGGATTAATGATCTCGAACGATATCCAAATCGTCTTGCCGGAAATCATCCTCGCACTCTATGCGATGGGTGGCCTGCTGTTCGCGGTATACACCGGCAAAGATAAACTGGCCCCGATGCTGATGTGGGTGACTGCGGCGGTGTTCGTCGTACTGGCTGCTTGGATCGGCCTAAGCGGTTCGGACGCGACAGCATTTGACGGCATGTTCACCAACGACGGGTTCGCCCGTTTCGCCAAAGTGACCATCCTGCTGTCGACCGCAGCTGTTCTGGTTCTAAGCCAAGAGTTCCTGTCGCGCCGCGATCTGCTGCGTTTCGAATATCCAATGCTGGTCGTGCTGGCCGTTGTCGGCATGATGGTCATGGTTTCGGCTGGCGACCTGATGGCGCTGTACATGGGTCTGGAACTGCAATCGCTGGCGCTATACGTCGTGGCATCGCTGCGCCGTGACAGCGTGAAATCGACCGAAGCAGGCCTGAAGTATTTCGTTCTGGGCGCACTGTCGTCTGGTCTGATGCTGTATGGCGCATCACTGGTCTACGGTTTCACCGGCACCACGCTGTTCTCGGGCATCTATGATGCTGTTGGCCACGACATTTCGATCGGTCTGCTGTTCGGTCTGGTGTTCCTGTTCGCAGGTTTCGCATTCAAAGTATCGGCCGCGCCTTTCCACATGTGGACGCCTGACGTTTATGAAGGTTCGCCAACCCCAGTGACCGCGCTGTTTGCAACCGCGCCAAAGGTTGCTGCGATGGGTTTGTTCGCGCGCGTTGCATTCGACGCGTTCGGCGGCATCACCTCGGACTGGACACAGATCATCGCATTGCTGGCGATCCTGTCGATGTTCGTTGGTGCAATCGCTGCTATTGGCCAGACCAACATCAAACGTCTGATGGCCTATTCGTCGATCGCGCACATGGGCTTTGCTCTGATGGGTCTGGCAGCGGGCACCGCTCTGGGTGTCGAAGCGATGCTGGTCTACATGGCAATCTACGTCACCATGAACATCGGTACCTTTGCGTTCATCCTGTCGATGGAAAAAGACGGCAAGCCAGTCACCGACATCCGTTCGATGGGCATGCTGTCGAAACGCGAGCCGCTGAAAGCTTACGCTCTGCTGGCGCTGTTCTTCAGCCTTGCTGGTGTTCCACCGTTCGTTGGTTTCTTTGGTAAACTGGGCGTGTTCCGCGCTGCACTGGACGCTGGTCTGGTCTGGCTGACGGTTGCCGCTGGTATCGCGTCGGTTATCGGTGCGTTCTACTACCTGCGCGTCGTTTACTACATGTTCTTTGGCGAAGACTCCGACAAAATGGACAGCAAAATGTCGCCAGTTGCATGGGGCATTATGATGGCATCGGCAGCGATCATGCTGGTTGGTATCATCAACCTGTTCGGCATTGTGCCTGCAGCGGCTGACGCGGCGCTGGCGCTTGTTAACTAACGAAAACAGCGGGCCACGCTGGCCCGAAGGTGTCGACCTTGTTGTTTTGGACGAGGTCGACAGCACCATGAACGAGGCTGCCCGTCGGGCGGCCTCGATCCGTGTTCCGACATGGATCATGGCCAAACGCCAAACCGCAGGGCGGGGCAGGCGTGGCAAAGCCTGGGTGGATCCCACAGGGAATCTAGCATCGACGCTGATCTTGCGGCCCGACCTGACACCCCAAGACGCATCGCTGCGTTCGTTCTTGGCGGCGGTTGCTCTGTTCGAAAGCCTCGCCCTGTTTATCGATCGGTCACGTCTTGCGCTGAAATGGCCGAACGATGTTTTGCTGGACGGCGGCAAAGTAGCGGGCATCCTGTTGGAAAGCAGCACCAAAGGCGAAAAGGTCGATTGGCTGTCCATCGGTATTGGCGTCAATCTGGCGAACGTTCCCGAAACTGTGGCTGACGCGGCGTTCCCACCGGTCAGCGTTGCTGGCGCAATAGGCAAACGAATTGGGCGGCGCGACTTTTTGACAGTTTTGGCCGCAAACTACGTGACGCAGGAAAGCAAACTGACGTACTTCGGTTTTGAACGGATCAGAGAGGATTGGATGCGGCACGCGGCACGTTTGGGCGAAGTTATCACGGCCAAAACGGCGCGCGAAACGTATACCGGCATCTTTGACAGCATTGATTTAGACGGCAATCTGGTTTTGATCACGGGGCGCGGCCCGCAGGTGATCCCAGCTGCCGACGTTTATTTTTAGGGGACGGGGATGCTTCTTTGTATTGATTGCGGGAACACAAATACGGTGTTTTCGATCTGGAATGGGTCCGATTTCATCACCACGTGGCGGACTGCGACCGACCATCAGCGGACCGCGGACCAATATTTCGTTTGGTTGTCCACGCTGATGGCGCACCAGAAAATGGAACTGGACATCAATCAGGTGATTATCAGTTCCACAGTGCCGCGCGTTGTGTTCAATCTGCGCGTTCTGGCCGATCGCTATTTTAATTGCCGCCCCTTGGTCGTGGGTAAACCTGACTGCGCTTTGCCCACCGCTCCGCGCGTTGATGCAGGCACGACCGTTGGCCCAGACCGTTTGGTGAACTCTGCCGGTGCATTTGCGCGTCACGGCGGCAATTTGATTGTGGTCGATTTTGGCACGGCGACCACGTTCGACGTGGTGGCATCTGACGGCGCCTATGTCGGCGGTGTTATTGCCCCCGGTGTGAACCTTAGCCTAGAGGCGCTACACCATGCAGCTGCGGCGTTGCCTCATGTCGATATCAGCCACCCAGAAAAGGTGATCGGAACCAACACTGTGGCCTGTATGCAATCGGGCGTGTTTTGGGGCTATGTCGGCCTAGTGAAAGAAATCTGCGCGCGCATCCGCGACGAATATGATGCGCCGATGAAAGTCATCGGGACAGGCGGGCTAGCCCGTCTATTTGAACAGGTAGATCAGCTATTCGACGTAATCGAGGATGATCTGACAATGCACGGGTTAACCGTGATCAACGACTTTAATAAGGATCTGAAATGACCAAAGAACGATTGATCTATATGCCTTTGGGCGGTGCTGGCGAAATCGGCATGAACGCCTATGTCTACGGCTATGGCGCGCCAGACAAAGAACGGCTGATCGTCGTTGATCTGGGCGTGACGTTCCCTGACATGGATACCACGCCGGGTGTTGATCTGATCATGCCTGACATTGCGTGGCTAGAGGCGCGCAAGGAACAGATCGAAGGCATCTTTATCACTCACGCCCACGAAGACCACGTTGGCGCTGTGGGCCTGCTGTGGGAACGTCTGGGCGCGCCGATCTATGCGCGGACTTTTACCGCCAATATCGCGTCGCGCAAATTGCAGGAAAAACACCTGCCTGATGGCATCGTGAAAACGGTTGGCGCCTATCCTGCACGCACGCAGGTCGGCCCGTTCGAAGTATCATTCGCCCCGATTTCGCATTCGATCCCAGAAAGCAGCGGTTTGGTCATCGATACGCCGCAGGGCCGTGTTGTGCATTCGGGCGATTTCAAAATCGACCGCACGCCAGTCGTGGGCGAACCATTCGATGATGACATGTGGGCCGAAATCGCGAAACCAGGTGTGAAAGCCCTGATGTGCGACAGTACCAACGTATTTTCGCCAGTCGCCGGTCGGTCAGAGGCCGAATTGACGGACCCATTGGTTGAACTGATCGCCGCGCAGCCTGCGATGGTCGTGGCGACGACCTTTGCGTCGAACATTGCGCGTGTAAAAACGTTGGCGATGGCTGGCGAAAAGGCGGGCCGTTCGATCGTGCTGCTGGGTCGCGCGATGCGCCGCATGGTCGAGGCCGGTTTAGAAACGGGCGTGTTGTCCAGCTTCCCATCCGTGATCAGCCCAGAGGACGCGCAGCACTTGCCACGCGAAAACCTGATGCTGCTGGTAACCGGTTCCCAAGGCGAACGCCGCGCCGCCAGCGCGCAGCTATCCCAAGGCAAATATCTGGGCTTGTCGTTGAAAGAGGGCGATACGTTCCTGTTTTCGTCCAAAGTCATCCCAGGCAACGAACGCGGCGTGATCCGCATCATGAATAACCTGTCTGAAAAGGGCGTGGACGTCATTGATGACCGAGGCGGTCTGTATCACGTATCGGGCCACGCGAACCGTCCAGACCTGAAAACGCTGCACGAGATTATTAAACCTCAGATGATCGTTCCGATGCATGGTGAACACCGTCACCTACGTGAACACGTGAAACTGGCTGCGGAAAACGGGATCACGGGCGTTGTGGCCGTAAACGGTACGATGGTTGATATCACGGGGGACGAACCGCAGGTTTGCGGATTTGTCGAAACGGGCCGTACCTATTTGGATGGCAGCGTTCAGATCGGCCAATTCGACGGCATCGTGCGTGACCGTATCCGCATGGCTCTGAACGGTCATGTGGTTGTGACCATGATCATCGACGAACACGATGAACCACTGGGCGATCCTTGGTGCGAAACCACGGGCTTGGCCGAAATGGGCCGCAACAACGCGCCTTTGGTCGACGTGCTAGAAGAAGACTTGAGCCAATACATCAACCGCGCTGATGACAAGACGCTGCTCGATGATGACGCATTGGACAAAGAACTGCGCCGCGTTGTCCGTAATTCGTGTCAGAATGAAATTGGCAAAAAGCCCGAAGTGACGCTGATCGTCAGTCGGTTAAGCTAACGAAACGGGCGGCCAATTGGCCGCCTTTTTCAATCGTGGCAGAGGAATGCAGCGCCCTGCAGCGCCACAACGGTCACCGTTGATGCCGCCAGAATTTCTGGCGCGCCTAGTGCCGTAAAAATCGCTGTGGTCGCGATGTTGTTTAATTGTCCGCGCAGCAACCTATCACTGCCTTTGATCGCCATAGCTCCCAGCGTTTCGGTGCGGGCGATTTCTTCGAAACTGGGTGGGCGACCAAAGATACTGCGCATTTGTGTGTTGATGGCCGACACTTCGTCTGCGGCGGCGTTCACGCGTTCACAGGTGGTTCTTTCGCAGCGTCCGCGAAAGTTTCGGCTGCCAGGTAATAGCAAATACCCCGCATCGTTATCGCCGTATTCCAAACAATACCCATTGGGGGTGTAGGTTTCCATCAAACTGCCCATAAAGGTCAGCGTGGTATTGGAGGAACAGGGGGGCAGGGTGCCACGTAGGTTCGCCCACATTTGTTTGGGCGCTGTCATTAGCTGTTCGCCCGTTGAAACCGTTAAATCATCGTCAGTGAATTGTTCGGCATCAATGGTGATGTCCATTCCGTGGACACGTACAGTGCAAACGTCTGCCGCTGCCGACAAGGGCAGCAGCAGGAAAAGTAATGCCAATAGGCGGGTCATTAGCTGGCCGCTCGACGCTCCGCAAAGGATAGGCGGATGAAAGCTGGGGCATCGTCACCCATGCCGATGACATCGTTGTCACGGTCACGGCGCTGCGAACGGCCACGCGATTGACGTGGTTTCTGTTCGGGCTGTTTTTCAACCTTTGGCGCAGCTTCTTGGGTTGCCTCTGCGACCGGTTCGCCGGACTTTTTACGACGGGTGCGGGTGCGCTTTGGCTTTTCTGCGTTGTCTGCGTCTTCTGGCTTCTGCTTTGGCTCAGGGGCTTTGACAGGGTTGTCCAGACGCGGGATTTCTTTGTTGATCAGTTTTTCAACCGCATCAAAGTTTTTCTCGTCACGCGGTTCTACAATCATGATGGCCTTACCATCACGGCCCGCGCGGCCTGTACGGCCAATGCGGTGTACGTAGTCTTCGGGGTGGCCCGGCACGTCATAGTTAAAGACGTGGGTCACAGACGGTACGTCCAAACCACGCGCGGCCACATCGGATGCGACCAGCAGTTTGATTTCACCAGCGCGGAATTTATCCAGCGTTGCGTTACGCTGCGACTGGTCCAGATCGCCATGGATCGGTGCAGCATCGTAGCCGTATTTCGATAGGCTTTTGAAACAGATATCCACGTCGGATTTGCGGTTACAGAAAATCACGGCGTTTTGCAGCGTATCGCCCTGTGCGTCGATCAGCGCGCGCAGCACTTTGCGTTTTTCGCTGGAGGCGCGATCTTTGCGCGATGCTTTAAACATAACGGCATGTTGTTCAATGCGTTCGGACGCGGTGGCCTGACGGGCGATTTCAACCTTTGCCGGGGCTTGTAGGAACGTATTGGTGATGCGTTCAATTTCCGGTGCCATGGTCGCCGAAAAGAACAGCGTCTGACGAGTGAAGGGCGTTAGGTTAAAGATGCGTTCGATGTCAGGGATGAAACCCATGTCCAGCATGCGGTCGGCTTCGTCTACGACCATGACCTGAACGCCTGTTAGCAACAGTTTGCCGCGTTCAAAGTGGTCGATCAAACGACCCGGCGTCGCGATCAGAACGTCAACGCCGCGGTCAATCGCAGCATCTTGCTCTTTGAACGACACACCGCCGATCAGCAGCGCTTTGGTCAGTTTGGTGTGTTTCGCGTAGACGTCAAAGTTTTCTGCCACCTGAGCAGCCAATTCACGCGTCGGGCACAACACCAACGAACGCGGCATACGTGCGCGGGCACGACCACGTTTCAGAAGCGTGATCATCGGCAGCGTAAAGGATGCTGTTTTGCCGGTGCCGGTTTGGGCGATGCCTAGCACGTCGCGACCCTCTAGTGCAGGCGGGATTGCCCCAGCTTGGATCGGGGTCGGGCTTTCATAGCCGGCTTCGGCAATCGCTTTAAGGACCTTGGCATCAAGGTTTAGATCGGTGAATTTCGTCATTTGCGTCCATTTTCGCGACCCACCCTTGGGTCGGGGGTTCTGGGACACAGAAATTTACCAACGCGTCCCCGTCACAATCCCGTCTCGAGATTGAGCGCTACTTACCCTGTTAAGGCGCGGCGGTCAATCTTTGCGCAGGAGACGCGTAAGAGGCGACTAATAACACTAGAGTAAGCTCTTTCGTATAGGTTTTGCATTATATCGTATAAATTTTGTGCGGCTGTCTTATATTTCGCGCATCGGTTGTGGGGGGGGTATTATGCACAAAATGATTGATTACACGGGGGCCGCAATATCGGGATACGCGATGTTAGTTCTTTTGGTCGGTTGGGGCATGGGGGTGGACCCGATCGTGCGCGGTGCCTCTGATGGTGTTGGGATGGTGCCCTCGACCGCCCTGTGTTTCATAATGCTAGGCAGCTGTATGATGACCGTGCGCAATCAATCGGCGATCGAGGCATTGGTTTTTTCGATTTCATTGATCAGCATGTTCGTATTTTTCGGATTTGTTTTGGGTCACAACGTCAGCCAACCAGATCAAAACTTTGTCGATGTTCTGAATTTCGAAGTTCGCCCTGTGGACGGAATGGCTTGGGGCACAGTCCTCGGGATTAGCTTGTTAGCCACCGCTTTAGCTGTTTTAGCCTTTGGCGACATTGCGTCGAAATCAGTCGCAGTATTGTTGATGGCAGTTATTGGGTTGAATGCGCTGGGGTTTGTGATCGCTAAATTCTGGGATTCTGACCTAGTTGCTGTGGTCCGGTTGTACGAACAGATGTCTATCCCGACGTTGGCGCTACTGTTGCTTGCGGTGATCGGCGTGGCCTCATTTGCTACATCGAACCAACCTGTTTCGCCTGATTAAATTAGTCAGGTTTGGCGGTCACCTTTAATACAGTTTGGGTCGGATAAAATGAACGAGTTAGTTCGGAATATGTTGCTACTTTCGAATAGTTTTTACTAACATGGATATACGCACTGCCGTTCTTTAGTATGTGAGGTCGGAATAGGGCTATAGTAATGAATATAGATGCCCATAAAAAAGTACTGATAGAATATGTTGGCGCAGCGATTGCGCTATACGGTTTCATTGGACTTTGTGCAGGTTGGGGGCTGGATATTCAGATCTTGGTGCGCTGGCGTGCATCAATGCCCGCAATGGTCGCCTCAACGTCATTTTGTTTTATGCTGCTTGGCATCGGATTGATGACATCGCGTTTAACAAGCAGCTTTGACATCATAACATTTTCGGTTTCGTTGTTATGGCTTGTCTCTTTGTGCGGGTTCGAACTTGCTCTGAAATTATCCAACCCGATGTGGCAGTTGGATAACATTTTTGGTTTCAACCTTCTGCCTACAGACGGCATGTCATACATGACAGCAATGGGTTTTATTGTCTTGTCGTTGGCATTGCTAAGCGCGGCATTGGGCAAACAAAAGGTCCGTTATTTTGCCTTTGGTTTGACTATTGTCAGTTGGGCGATGTTAGGGGGCATTGGTGTGCTAAAAATTGGCGGAAAATCCATCCCGTCGATTGAAGCGCTATATAGCCAAATGTCGTATCCAACGATTGTATTAATGTTCTTAGCAGCTTGCGCGATTTTTGCCTTTTGCGCAGAGCGAACGAATGAAAGTTCCTAATTTTTGCTGATTCAATCGTGATTTTCTGATAAGGTCCGCGCATTTAGTTTGGACGATTTTATGTCAGATCTCGCATATCACCAAAGGGCAAACCGTATTGGGAATGCCTGTGGACTATTTTTGATTGTTTATACTTTAGCAGCGGTGGGTCATTCAGTTACCACTGGAAGCACACTGTTTTTATCTGTGCACCCGCAATTGCCGGTTATGGCTGGCACGATATTGGTGTGCTGTATTTTCATAACGGCAAGCCTTTTGACAATCTGGATAACCACGATCACCGAACTGGTTATTTTCTCGGTTTCCATTGTCTGGAGCCTGACGCTCTGCCTGATGAATGGTTATCTACGTCTTATCGGGTCTGAATTTGATTTGGAATTTTTGTTCGGTTTAGATCACGAAACACAAACGCAGATGTCGCTGCTGTCTACTGGTGCCATCATTCTGATCCACTGTGTGACGATATCCGTTGCCTTTGATTTGGCGTGCACACAGAAACTATCACTTTATGCGTTTCGTTTTGTGGTCTGCCTAGTCCTGGTTGTTCTATTCGCACAGCTATTGGCGATTTACAGCGCGCTGACGCTGCCTGAGAGCCTGCTATTTTCGTTGCCAGAAGCGATCATTTACGTCGCTGTTTTGTACGTTCTAAAAATAATTAACGATTCAAAAAACAAGCGCCCGGAAAGGGCGCTTGCTTTTTAGACCATCATTTCTTTCGTCGCCGACAACGTCACATCTGGGTAATCGCGAGCAACCCTATCAATGTCCCATTGCAATCGCGTTAGGAACACCACGTCGCCGTCGTTGTCGTGGCTGATGTGTTGTTTGTTTGCATTGATGAATTTGTCGACCGCCGTCTTGTCACCCTGTACCCAGCGGGCACTGGTGAACTGGGATGGTTCAAAGCGCACGGGCAGGCCGTATTCCAATTCGATACGGCTGGCCAAAACTTCGAACTGCAGCGCGCCAACAACACCCACGATGAAACCGGAACCAAAGGCAGGTTTGAACACCTTTGCTGCGCCTTCTTCGGCGAATTGCATCAACGCTTTTTCGAGGTGCTTGGCCTTCATCGGGTCGCCCGCGCGGCAGTTTTGCAGCAATTCTGGTGCGAACGATGGGATGCCGGTGACTTTGATCGCTTCACCTTCGGTCAGCGTGTCGCCGATGCGCAGCTGACCGTGGTTCGGAATACCGATGATGTCGCCGGCCCACGCCTCTTCGGCCAATTCGCGGTCCGAAGCAAGGAACAGCACAGGGTTCGAAATTGCCATCGGCTTTTTCGTACGCACATGCGTTAGTTTCATGCCGCGGCTAAAGTGCCCCGAGGCCAGACGGACAAAGGCCACGCGGTCGCGGTGTTTAGGGTCCATATTCGCTTGAACCTTGAACACGAAACCCGACACCTTTTTTTCATCGGGGTTCACAACGCGCGGGTCGGCGTTCTGTGGCTGTGGTTCGGGGCCATATTTACCGATGCCGTCCATCAGTTCCTTAACGCCGAACGAATTGATGGCCGAGCCGAACCAGATGGGGGTCATCGTGCCGTCCATCACAGCTTGCGGGTCTAGCACGGGCAGCAATTCGCGCGCCATTTCGATTTCTTCCATGAACTGGTCCAGCAGGTGCGCAGGCACAAGCTCTTTCAGTTTTGGATCATCTAGGCCGTTAATTTCGACGCTGTCGGCAACCACGTTACGGTCGGCGCGATCCATCAATTCCAGACGGTCGTTTAGAAGATCGTAGCAGCCAACGAAATCTTTGCCGACACCGATAGGCCAGCTGGCTGGGGTCACGTCGATCGCCAAGTTTTCCTGAATTTCGTCGATGATCTCGAATGTATCGCGGCTTTCGCGGTCCATCTTGTTACAGAACGTAAGGATCGGTAGGTCGCGCAGGCGGCAGACCTCGAACAGTTTCTGGGTCTGGCTTTCCACACCCTTTGCACCGTCGATCACCATCACTGCGGCGTCCACAGCAGTCAGCGTGCGGTAGGTATCTTCGGAAAAGTCCGAGTGGCCGGGCGTATCAACAAGGTTGAACCGATAGTTGCGGAAATCGAACGACATCGCCGACGCGGAAACCGAAATCCCGCGGTCTTTTTCCATCTGCATAAAGTCCGACCGCGTACGGCGGGCTTCGCCTTTGGCGCGGACCTGACCAGCCATTTGGATAGCGCCACCGAAAAGCAGAAACTTTTCAGTCAATGTCGTCTTACCAGCGTCCGGGTGCGAAATGATCGCAAACGTACGACGACGCGCAATTTCAGCGGGCAGGGCGGGGCGATTTTCGTTCGTATCCAACATGACGCTGGCTATATTCCGCCCTGCTTGCGCTGACAAGGTAATCCGTCAGCTGCGGCCCAGTGAAACAATGCCTTTTAGGAACCGTTCAGCTGTCTGCCGTAGCGAATTGGCTTGTTCGGCCACGTTCTGGCTACCGATGCGCGATTGGTCTACGCTGGTGCGGATGATTGTGCCCAGTCGTGTGCCTTGTTCAGTCAGCGCATGTTTTACCGTTTCCGATGCATGCGTCATTTCATTTACTTGGCTCAGAATGCAGTTCACGTTGTTAACGGCCTGATCTGTTTCTTTGCGAATGGAGGCGATCTGACCGTTGATTTTTTCGGTCACTTGGGTGGTTTGCGCGGCCAAATTTTTCACCTCGCCAGCGACTACGTTAAATCCACGTCCGACGGTGCCTGCGCGGGCAGCTTCGATCGATGCGTTTAGCGCAAGCAGATTGGTTTTATTCGCGATCTCACTGATCATATGAACAGCTTCGGAAATGGTATCGACCTGTTCAGCCAATCTCGTGACTTGACTATTGGCGCTGTCTGCCAGCGATGCAGCTGTTTCAGATACAGATGCGGCATGTCCCATTTTTTCGCGGATTTCGTTCATCGACGCGAACAATTCCGATGCGGCTTCGGATGCTTCTTGTACGCTGCTAGACGTTTGCTGTGCCGACCCTGCAAGGGTATCTACGATCCCGCCCAATTTCTGGCTAAAGTCGTTCGACAGTTGTCTGCGCAGTTCTTCGTTTTCGTTGGTTTTGGATTCTAGATACAGCGACAACGACAAATCCATGTCCAGCGTGACGACACGGCTGATCGCATTTGCCAATTTTTGATTGCGCTGCCCCAAAAGCCCACGATCTGCTGCATGTTCGATGAACGCTGCGCGCATGTGTGTGTATCCAGCCAGCTGTAGGTGTGGATCCAAATTGATGCGGGTATGGATTGACGCGATGCGTTTTACCGATGCGACGTAGCCATCGTTAAAGTCGCAGTTCGCAACATAGGTCCAATGTTCGGTCATACGTTGGCCAGTTTTTTCCAACGCCCCAGGATTTTTGGCGAAGTAATCGCCATATTTATCATGCTGCCCGACAACCGTCAGCAACGCTTCGATCGCTTTGGGGATGGCCGCGATGAATTTATGGCTATTGCGGCGAAGCAAAGCGACTTCTTGTCCTGTCAGGCCATGCATAGCCAAACGTTTCTGGATGAGGTCTTTGTTGATGTGGCCTGAATCGAGCATTGGTTTTCCGCACTATTGATCGGTTTGATCCCGTAGACGGATCGCGAAACGGAAAAGTTAGAGGCCCTATACGTTTAGTGTCACCTAGTTGACGCACTCCGCAGTAGATCAGCTGCGTTACCTGATTTTAGCAGTTTTTCCTGCACTTCGTAATCCATGTGGTGACGGTGCGCGTGACGATAGGCTTCGGCTGTTTCAGGCAGCGCATTTCGCGTGCGTTCATCCAGTAGCAAAGATTCTGCTGCGATACCTTCGGCATAGATAATCTGGTGATCATCAAACAGCAGTTGGAAATAGTCGATATATCCGCCGTCTACCTGTTGCACTGTGTCGCCATTAATCAAATGACGTGCCCGTACCAATAATTCCGAACGACCTGCACCTAACCGGTCTTCGCGTTGGTAAACGAAAATTCGATGGTCAGGGGATAGGATCAGGTCGTTTGTGTTATGCAGCGTGCCCTCTTTAATCAGGACTGGCGCAAATTCTCCGGTCGCGCGAAATGTGTTCTGACCGATCCAGCGGATTTCCTGTTGGCCATCGTCGCGGGTTAAAACTTTGTCCCCGACCTTCAGATCCTCGATCTTGCGCTGTTCACCTGATCCCAGCGTAATATGCGTGCCCTTTGCAAAGGATACACAGCTCATTTCTGCAAAACGGGTTAGGGCACCGTCGCGGTTGACGCCAACCAAACGGTAATCTGCATGCGTCGACATTTGCGTCATTGGCATAAAAAAGATGTCTTCAACGCCGCCATCTTCGACTTCGACAATCACAATACCTTCGTGTGTGGAACCGTCGGACGCCATGAACGTGATGATGCAGTCCAGATACAAAGCGTTTCCTGCTTTGCCCATGTCAGAGCCTGCGCCCACGGCCATTTTGGAAATTGATCCGTCAATATGCAAAGCCAAACGGTGGCGCGTTGCAGAAGGTTTGACCTGATAAACATCATCAAAAACCAACTCATCAGCAAAAGACAAACCGTCGCCTTCGGCTACGCCATTCGATACAAATACATCATCAGCGCTATAGACACTAAGGACCTGAGCAGAGCTTTGACGTTTGGTATGGGGCATTCTGGTTTCTTTTTTGCGGCCAGTCAGAAAGCAACCAGCAGTTATACTAACGACAAAACACAACGAATTCGTATTTCGTCAAAATCACTCATTCCTATTCCCATATGTATACGGCGAACCAAAGAAAACGTAAACGCCCGCAGTGGGACTTTGCGCACCCTTGCCCCACAGCCGTCAGATTGATAATGCCTTTGTAAATCCGATCAATCCTGTCGGAATAGAGAAGTAGACCGTTGCCCAATACTCCCCGACTAGAAATCCAGAACATCAAACGTCAATTTGACGGGCTGAATGTCGTTGATGATGTATCACTGCAGGTACAGCCAGGTCAGGTGACCTGTTTATTGGGGCCGTCGGGCTGCGGTAAATCCACGACGCTGCGCATTATTGCGGGCGTTGATATGCAAGATAGCGGCAAGATTTTCGTCGACGGAAATCTGGTGTGCGACACGGTATTCCGTGTTCCGCCAGAGGGGCGTTCGATTGGTCTGATGTTTCAGGACTTTGCGCTTTTCCCCCATTTGCCAGTCGCGCAGAACGTCGCGTTTGGCCTAAAAGGTGGATATTCCACGAACAAAGCGCGTGTCGACCAACTGTTAGACAAGGTCGATATGCTGCGCCACGTCGACAGCTATCCTCATGAATTATCGGGCGGTGAACAGCAGCGCGTTGCACTTGCGCGGGCTTTGGCGCCGCGTCCACGGATTATGCTGATGGACGAACCGTTTTCGGGGTTGGACAACCGCCTGCGCGATGGCATCCGCGATCAAACGCTAGAGGTACTAAAGGACGAAGGCGCCGCCGTTCTATTGGTCACTCATGAACCTGCCGAAGCAATGCGTATGGCCGATGAAATCGCTCTAATGCGTCGCGGTAAAATCGTGCAGCAGGGCGCGCCCTATAACGTCTACAACGCCCCCGTGGATCGTGCTGCGGCAGCGTTTTTCAGCGATGTGAATGTGATCCGCAGTCAGGTTCATAATGCGCAGGCTGAAACGCCGTTCGGGCGGTTCTTGTGCCCGGGGCAGCAGAATGGCCGCATGGTCGATATTGTGATTCGTCCTCAGCATCTGCGGATTGATTTTGATCGGGATGGGCGCGGCCCAAACCCCACACCTCAAGACGGCGTTCCCGCGCGCGGCGTAGTCACACGTGCGCGTTTTATGGGATCAGAAAGTCTGGTCGAATTCCGTATGGATTACGATGGGTCCATCCTAAAAGCGCAGGTGCCAAACGTGTTCTTGCCGCAGGTGGGAACGGCGCTGTGGCTTATGATCCGCCGTGACCGGTGTTTCGTGTTTCCCTCTGACGTTTGAAATCGTCTAGCGTTTTTCCTGCCTCTTGAACGAATAGGGACGGCAGTTTGCGCAGGGCGTCGATCTGATCCACGCGAAATTCGGCAAAGCCGCGGTCGGTTTCGTTCCAACCCGCACAGGTCCAAACGCGGCCCCAATAGTCTACGGACAGTGGGCGCAGGGTAAATTGCCTGTCGCCTAGCGTGATATCCACCTTTTGGCGGGCGCGAATTGATTGACGCAAGGCCGGAAGGTGACGCAACGCGCGGCCTGTTTCTGCGTATGGCCGTAGGGCCAAACCTTGCACTGACGTTTGGACGTCTTCGGACAATATCGCGTCCAACTTATCCGCCAGCGATTGGGCGGCGTCTTGCAAATCATCCTCGCCACTTTGTGCGACCGCCATCAGGCCAATGTGCAGGGCTTCCAGCTCTGTCATGGTGAGGTTGATCGGGGGCAGGGTAACAGGGGCGGTGATGGAATACCCCGTGCCGCGTTCGCCCACGACAGGGACCCCTGATTGCCGCAATGTATCCATATCGCGGTAAATCGTACGGACCGTCACCCCCAATTCTGCGGCGATATCTTCGGCCAGATGAGGGCCCGTTTGGCGTAGCAAAGTGATAATAGATAGCAATCGGTCAGAGCGTTTCATGGGCTGATTATACCCTCCTGACAGTTTTCTGTCACAAACTTTGTCGATCCATTGCTCATTTTGAATGTTTTTGCGTTTTTCCGGCTTTCGCGCAGGCAACAGCATTCATAGCGTCGGGTTAACAGTTACACGCGCCACTCGCGCAACGTTGGGAGATACACAATGCTAAACAACATCGGTCCTATGGGTCTTATCCTGATCGCAGTCGTCGTACTGGTTCTATTCGGTCGTGGCAAAATCAGCTCGGTCATGGGCGAAGTCGGCAAAGGCATCACATCGTTCAAAAAAGGTATGAACGAAGAGATCGAAAACGCCAAAGCCGAGTCGGAAGAAACCGACAAAGACAAAGCCTAATCCCCAAACATAAGGAAAACAGCTATGTTTGGCATGGGCTGGAGCGAAATGGTCGTGATCGGCATTGTCGCGCTGATCGTGGTCGGGCCGCAGGAATTGCCCGGTCTGTTTCGCACTGTTGGGCAATACGTCGGCAAGGCCAAAGGCATGGCGCGGGAATTTAGCCGCGCGATGGATCAGGCTGCGGATCAGGCTGGCGTAAAGGAAATCAAACAGGGCCTGAACGCGGCATCAAATCCGACCAAATTCGCCAAAGATTCGGTGAAGAAACAGGTCATGGGGGATGCCGAAACCCTGACGCCTGAACGTCAAGCCACCAAAGAAAAGCTAAGCGACGCGATGGCGCAGGCCGCAATCAAACGCCAAGAGGCCGAAGCCGCCGCAGAGCAAACCGCGACCGAAGCCGAGGCAGACGCGGAATGGGCCGAACTGGAAAAAGAAATGGGTCACGGCCCAGCAGAAAAAACGGAGGCCAGTAAATGAGCACCGCTGACGAACTAGAGGACAGCTCGGCCCCGTTGATCGAACACCTGACCGAATTGCGCAATCGCCTGATCCGGTCTTTGCTGGCGTTCATCGTGGCCATGGTGATATGTTTTACCATATGGAACCCGATCTTTGATTTCCTGACCCAACCGCTGTGTTCGGCACTGGCAGAGCAGGGACAGGCCGATTGCGGATTGGTCATGATCGCCCTGCAAGAAGGTTTCTTTGTTGCAGTATCCATTTCGATGCTGGGCGGTTTGGTTTTGTCGTTCCCAGTGATCAGCTATCAGCTGTGGCGGTTTGTGGCACCGGGTTTGTACAAGAACGAAAAGAACGCGTTCCTGCCGTTCCTTCTGGCGTCGCCGATCATGTTTCTGCTGGGTGCCGCATTTGCGTATTATGTAATTACGCCAATGGCTTTCACCTTTTTCTTGAACTTCCAACAAGCGGGTGAGGCAACGACGACGACGGACGCATCGGCAGGTATCGCTTTCTTAGGTTCGGCCAAAGAATACCTTTCGCTTACCATCAAATTCATCATCGCGTTTGGCCTATGTTTCCAGTTGCCTGTGCTGTTGACGCTGATGGGCAAAGCTGGACTGGTTTCGGCCAAAGGCCTAAAGGCTGTGCGCAAGTACGCGGTGGTGGCCATTCTGGTGCTTGCAGCCTTGGCAACGCCGCCTGATGTCATCAGTCAGGTCATTTTGTTCACCGTGGTGTACGGCCTGTACGAAGTTTCCATTCAGTTGGTTGGCCGCGTCGAAAAGAAACGTATCGCCAAACTAAAGGCCGAAGGTCTGTGGTTTGAAGAGGACGAAGACGAGGAAGAAAAGTCGTGAATGACGACACATTGAAACGCATTGCAGAGGCGCTGGAGCGGATCGCTCCGGCGCCTTTGGCCGCTCCGGATTTTGCATCTGCGCCGGGGTTTGTGTGGAAAACCGACCCCGATCATCTGGCCCCTGTAAAAACCGTGTCAAAGGTGGATGTGGATTTGCTGGTCGGCGTCAACAGGTCCCGCGATACACTGATGGCGAATACGGTTCAATTCGCGCGGGGGATGCCAGCGAATAACGCGCTTCTTTGGGGTGCGCGGGGCATGGGAAAATCCAGCTTGGTCAAGGCGATACATGCCAAAGTTTCTGCTGATTTTTCAGCGTTAAAGATCATCGAAATCCAGCGTGAGGATCTGCCCAGCATCACCCGCTGCCTTAACCTACTACGCGGGCGGCCAGAACGTTTCATTCTGTTCTGCGATGACCTATCGTTCAGCCATGATGACGCGCATTACAAATCGCTCAAGGCGGTTTTGGACGGCGGGATCGAAGGCCGGCCAGATAACGTTGTGCTTTATGCGACGTCCAATCGGCGTCATCTGATGCCGCGCGATATGATCGAAAACGAACGCGCCTCTGCGATTAATCCAGCCGAGGCGGTCGAGGAAAAGGTATCTTTGTCGGATCGGTTTGGATTGTGGTTGGGATTCCACCCGTGCAGCCAAGACGATTATCTGGACATGATCCGCGGATATTGTCGGGCCTATGGTGTTCTGATCGACGAAGACCAAATGCGCGCCGAAGCCATCGAATGGCAGGCAACACGCGGCAGCCGATCGGGCCGCGTGGCATGGCAATATTTTACGGATCTTGCAGGGCGCGTTGGCGTCACCCTGAATTGAAAAAGGCGGGCCCAGCGGCCCGCCTTTTGCATTAGGGGAGGTAATCTTCGGGATCCGCCGATTTCATACCTGATAGTCTAACCTCGAAATGGACGACCGCAGGATCACCGGATTTCACAACACCAATTTTTTGGCCTTGGCTGACGGTCGCGCCTTCGCTGATCGTCACGTTGTCGACGTTGGTGTAAACGGTCAGCAGATCTGTGGCGTGACGGATAACGACGATCGCGACGTTGTTGGTGTCTTTGGTAATCGCAGCAACCGACCCTGCAGCAGCGGCGACAACATCGGACCCTGCCGTCGTTGAGATATCAATACCATCGTTAGAACCCGCCGAATAAGCGCGCACGATGGTACCCCGTACAGGGTAAATCAGGGGGGCATCCGATGCGATAGCTGGGGCGGTTGTTTCCAACACGGGCGCCTCAATCGGTGCGACGGCGACCGTTGCAGCAGCGGCTGGGGTTTCTGTCGGCAACGGTGTTGCTGCCGATGGTGGCGTCGGGGTTTGGGTGCCTTGGCCCGGTGCGGATGTTTCGATGTCAGAGGCGGTCGCCACCCCAGACTGCGGGATCAACAGCGATTGGCCTTCGCGGACAGACAGGTCCGCGCCTAGGCCGTTCCATTCTGCAACGGTGCGCACAGGCAGGTTGTACAGACGCGCGATGGTGTAGGCCGTTTCGCCGCTTTGTACGGTGTGGCGCAGCGGCTCAACGCCGCCTTGCACGATAGGGGTGGATGTGACGACTGGGGCGGCTGTCGTGCTTGCGGATTGTGGACCTGCGCGGTCGATGGCAGCCGCGGCCAAAGTGGTCACGTCAATTTCACCGGTTGCCAACGATGCGCCAGGCGCGATTGTGGCGCCGGTCGCTATGGTGGGTTCAGCGACCCGTCCAGGCAGGACTAAAACAGCACCTTGGTTGAGTGCGGTGTTGACCGACAGCGCGTT
Source organism: Marivivens niveibacter (assembly GCF_002150005.2). Taxonomy (GTDB): domain Bacteria; phylum Pseudomonadota; class Alphaproteobacteria; order Rhodobacterales; family Rhodobacteraceae; genus Marivivens; species Marivivens niveibacter. Next base: position 98,353 of record NZ_MSPP01000004.1, on the reverse strand, counting down.
CGCACGCGCCAATTCGCCTGGGTTGATCGACAGGCGTTGGGCAATCGTGGTGACCGTGTCGCCGCGCGTGGCGATGGCGACCTGATAATTGGGGTATGAAATGACGCCGCGATCATCGGGTGTTGGGCGCGAGGGCAGATTTTGCGCAGCAGATGTTGTATCTAGCGCACTGCCACCTAAATCGCGCAGGTCAAAATCGAACCCACCTTCCATACAGCCCGACATCAGAGTCGCAGCGGTGCCAGCCAAGAAAACGGCACGCAGGCCTGTGAAACTGTTCATCATACTCAAACCTCGTTTACTGCCCTGTTTGTCAGAGCTTTTAGCGGGTCAGTCGCCCATTCCCTCGACCAAGGGAACAAAGCGGACTGAACGTAATTCATCATAATCAAAACCATCTTCGGTGCGGGTCACGCGGATCAGGCTTTGAACGGTGTCGGATTGGCCAACAGGTAGGACCATAATACCGCCAACACGCAATTGCGCCAATAGGGGGCCGGGGGGATCTTCGGCGGCGGCAGTACATAGGATGCGATCGAACGGCGCGTGATCCGGCAGGCCAAAGCTGCCGTCGCCGGCAAAGCTGATGACATTGGTCAGGTCTAGCCGATCAAAGACAGATTTGGCATCGGAAACCAGTCGGCGGAAACGGTCGATTGTGTAAACGCGGCGGGACAGTTGGCTCAGGATCGCGGCCTGATAGCCAGAACCTGTGCCGACCTCTAACACCTTGTCACGGCTGGTGACCTGCAACGCTTGCGTCATCAGGCCAACCACAGACGGCTGGCTGATCGTTTGACCACAAGAAATCGGCAGGGGCATATCTTCGTAGGCGCGTTCGGCAAAAATACCGCGCAGAAAATCCGCGCGGTCGATACGTTCCATCGCGGTCAGAACGCGTGCATCCGTAACGCCCTTGGATCTTAGGGCGTATAGGAATTGCATCTTTGCCTCGGCGTCGAATGTCACTCCAGCGCGTCCCGTAGTTTATCCAGAACGGTATGGTCGGTCAGTTCGGCGCGCATGGGGGTCACGCTGATGTAGCCGTCTAAATTCAGCGCCACGTCCGAGCCGGGCAGGGTGGGGACGTGCTGATTGCCGCCCTTAACCCACAGGAACCGACGGCCCGAAGGCGACTGGTGCGGCTCAACACTGAACGACGTGCCACGGCGGAACCCTTGGGGGCCGACGCGCAGGCCTTTGACGTTGGTGGCGGCGACGGGCGGGAAATTCACGTTATAGAACAGGCGGAAATCGCCGTCGTCCCAGATGCCGTGGTCCAGCAATTTGCGAACGGTGGCCGCGCCATGCTGAACAGCCGTTTCAAACGGGTCATCCAGCGCGTTGTTTTCAGGCCCGAAAAACTGCGACATGGCGATTGCGGGAACGCCTTGCAGGGATGCCTCGATCGTGGCGCCGATAGTGCCCGAATACATGACGTTTTCGCCCGCATTGTTGCCGCGGTTCACGCCCGACAGAACCAGATCGGGGCGGTTGTCTGCCAGCACATCAAACAGACCAGCCAGAACGCAGTCGGCGGGCGATCCTTCGGCAGCGAAACGGCGTTCGCCCAATTTCGCGATCATCGTGGGGTGGGTGTAGCTGATGCAATGCCCAACGCCCGACTGTTCAAAGGCGGGCGCAACAACCCAAACTTCGCCCGTTGGACCAGCGATTTCTGCGGCAATCGCCTCTAGCACCTTTAGGCCCGGTGCGTTGATGCCATCGTCGTTCGTAATAAGAATGCGCATGTTTGGTCCTTTCGCATCTTTCCTACGGAAACGACGGACACGCGGCAAGCATATCCCGCCGTAATTCCCGATCTGTGGCGTCAAAACTATGCAAAGAAAAAGGCGGCCCAGTGGACCGCCCATTTTTTGGATTGTTTGTTCGCCTTAGCCCAAAATTTCGGGCAGCAGGCGATCCGCCTCGTCGCGGATGTCGGCCAGACCTTCGCGGCTTTCACCTGGGAAGAAACGGGCGCGTACGGCGGTCGGCATTGGGTTTGGTTCCAATACCTTGACCAAAGGGCCGATTTTCGCGGTTTCGGTTTGCCAGCTGCGCGCCATCGCGATTTGTGCGGCTTTGGATGCGCCGTAGCTGCCAAAGAACGCCTCGCCAGCACGTGGGTCCTCAAAGAATACGGCGCGGCCTTCGGTGCCCAGCAGGGGCGCGATATAGCCGATCAGGCGCTGCGTTGCTTTGACGTTTGTGTTGAACGCCTTGTCGAAATCCTTTTCAGGCATATCGGGCGCGGGCGACAGGGGCGGTGAAAACACAGCCGCGTGGATCCACAGGTCCAGTTTACCCCAACGGTCGAAAATCGAACGGCACAGCTGCTGCATTGCAGCCTCGACCGTGATGTCCATCGGGGCCAACGTGGATTGTCCACCTTTGGCCTGAATGCGATCATCCAGTTCCTCTAGCGCGCCGGTGGTTTTGCCTACGGCGATGATGTGATGCGTTTCGGCCAGTCGTTCAGCCAAAGCAGAGCCAAGGCCGCGCGAAGCGCCAGTGATCAGGGCGGTGGGGCGTGTGTCTGTCGTCATGCCATCCCTTTGGCAGTTTGCGCGCCGCCGCGCAAGGGCGCGTCGGCGTCAGCTAGGCATATCCAGCACTGTTTGCCCTACCAACCCGTTCAGGATCACGCGGGTTTCACCGATGGCGACGACCTGACCGTTAAATGTGCGGTCGCCGACCGACACCGTGCGTACATGGCCATTGCTGGTGCGCAGGATGGCGCGCGGGCCAGTTGGGGTCATCAATGTGCCCAGAACCGACAGTTGATCGGTGGGCAAAACGTCATTTTGCGTTGCCGCGGATGCGACAACGGTATTCGTGTCTTGGGTCATGGATGCCTCTTTTCGGGCGTGAGTGGTGCGCCGTAGATGCCATGACCAATAGGGGGATGTAACGGGGGCTGACCTTCAGGATATTGTGATTGCGCGGGAATTTGCTTGCGCGGAAAATTGCCAATAATCCCAATAAAATAAGGGCCGCCTGATAGGCGACCCTTGTATTCTTTCGTGCAAAGCGGCTGTTAGCCAGCGGTCTTCAACTCGAACCCTTTTGCCACCATGTCGGTTGGTGTGATCGGATATTCACCCGAGAAACACGCATCGCAATATTGTGGGCAGCTGTTGTCGCGACCCTGTTCAATACCGTTCGCGCGGTACAGACCATCCAGCGAAATGAATTTCAGACTGTCGACGCCTAGGTGGGCGCACATTTCTTCTTCGTTCATTTGGGCGGCCAGCAGTTTTTCACGCTGAGGGGTGTCCACACCGTAGAAACATGGCCACGCGGTAGGCGGAGATGCGATGCGGAAATGCACCTCGGCTGCGCCTGCGTCCAGCAGCATGTCTTTGATTTTGCGGGTGGTAGTGCCGCGCACGACCGAGTCGTCAACCAGAATGATCCGTTTGCCCGCGATCAGAGCACGGTTCACGTTCAATTTCAGACGCACACCCATGTTGCGGATCGCGTCGGTCGGTTCAATGAACGTACGGCCCATGTATTGGTTACGGATGATGCCCATGCCGTAAGGAATGCCGCTTTCGTGGCTATAACCAATCGCAGCTGGGGTGCCGGAATCGGGAACAGGGCAAACCAGATCAGCCTCAACAGGGCTTTCTTTGGCCAGCTCAACACCGATCTGTCGGCGGGTTTCGTAGACCGAACGGCCGCCATAGATGGAATCAGGACGCGAGAAATAGACCTGTTCAAAGATGCAGAAGCTGGACGGCTGTGGGCGGAATGGGAAATGGCTTTGCACGCCTTTTTCCGCCGAGATGACCACCATTTCACCGGGTTCGATTTCACGGATGAAATCTGCGCCAACGATATCCAGCGCACAGGTTTCAGATGCCAGCGCGTAACCGTCACCCAATTTACCCAGAACCAGCGGACGAACGCCGCGCGGATCACGCACACCGATCAGTTTGGTGCGAGTCATCGCGACAACGGAAAACGCGCCTTCGGCTTTGCGTAGCGCTTCTTCCATGCGGTCGGGAATGGTGCGGCCCATTGAACGGGCCATCAGGTGAATGATGCATTCCGAATCCGAACTGGATTGAAAAATAGCGCCTCGATCAATCAGATCACGGCGCAGCGCAGCAGCATTCGTCAGGTTACCGTTGTGGGCAATCGCCGCACCGCCCATCGAAAATTCGCCAAAGAACGGCTGAACGTCGCGGATCGCGGTTTGACCTTTGTTACCGGCGGTCGAATAACGGACGTGTCCGATACCGACGTTGCCTGGCAGGGTTTTGATAACCTCTGCACTGGTAAAATTATCACGGACATAGCCCATACGACGGGCCGAGTTAAAGCCTTGCTCTGGGTCGTGAACCACGATCCCACCAGCCTCTTGGCCACGGTGTTGCAGGGCATGAAGGCCTAGGGCCAGGAAATTGGCAGCATCGGCAACGCCAACGACGCCGAAAATGCCGCACTCCTCTTTCAGTTTGTCATCATCGAAAGGGTGTGCAGGGGGCAGCTGTTTGGACACGCGTTCTGGCTCCGAATCCAGTAAAGGGAGGATGCGGCCCCCTGATACTGTGTCGGGGGCCAACTGTCACGAAACTATCATACAATTTTTTGAGAAGGGCGCGTTACGCGCTGCAGCTACCCAAAAGATCATTGTAACGGTTAGTAAGCCAACCCAGCGCTTCGTCTGGGTTCTGTTCTTCGATCGTGGTGGTCATTCCGTTAAAGATCTTCGCCGAACGGCTATCGTCAACAATTTCGAAATTCTGGCTGGCCAGAATGGTGTTGTACAAGAAGAAACCTACAGCAACCAACAGGATGCCGCGACCAACGCCGAATAGGAAACCCAATGCCTGATCAATTGGGTCCAGCGCGGTTTTGCGCACCATCGACGACAGCAGCGGGGTAAAGATCGACACAACGGCCAATGCGACTGCGAAAACAGCCGCAAAACCGACGATGATCGACAATTCACATGTTCCGTCGATGATGCCGCCAATCACAGGAAAAGTGCTGATCAATTCGCCAGCGGGGGCTGCGAACATGAAAGACAAAATTGCCGCAACGATCCAGCCGACAATGGCCAGTGTTTCGCGAACGATACCGCGACTGTAGGCCAGCAGCGCCGAAATAACGATAATACCGGCAACGACGCCGTCGATAATGGTAAAGCTATCCATCAATCTGTCCTTATCCCGCCTGATCGCGCGGCCCGAAAATGTCGTTCACAAATCCCGCAAGGTCCTGCATTTGCTTCAGCTCCATCGCGGGGGCCGAGGCTCTTTTGGATAACTCCGGCATGATTGCCGTCGTGAAACCAAGTTTTTGGGCTTCTTTCAACCGATTTTCGGCCTGAACCACCTGACGAATGGTGCCATTTAGGCTGATTTCGCCAAAGAAGACACAGTCAGCGCCCATTGCCGCGTCTTCGCGGGCGGAAATCAGCGCGGCGGCAACGGCCAGATCTGCGGCGGGTTCGTTGATCCGCATGCCGCCAGCGACGTTCAAATAGACGTCCAATCCCGCAAATGCGATACCGCAGCGCGATTCCAGAACGGCCAAGATCATTGCTAAACGGCTGCCGTCCCAGCCGACAACCGAACGGCGCGGCTGGGCTGTTGGCGATGGCGCGACCAAGGCCTGAATTTCGCACAAGACAGGGCGCGACCCTTCGATGCCTGCGAATACGACCGACCCGGGGGTCGGTTTTCCGCGTTCGGACAGGAATAGGGCCGATGGGTTTTTTACCTCGATTAAGCCTTTGCCCGTCATTTCGAAAACGCCGATTTCGGACGCGGGGCCGAAACGGTTTTTCACCGCGCGCAGCAGGCGGAATTGGTGGCCGCGTTCGCCTTCGAAATACAGAACGGTGTCAACCATGTGTTCGACAACGCGGGGACCGGCCAAAGCGCCTTCTTTGGTGACGTGGCCGACCATGATCACGGCGATGCCGTTCTTTTTCGCGAAATTGGTCAGCTCATGCGCCGATGCACGTACCTGCGATACCGACCCCGGTGCGCTATCGACCGTATCTGCCCACATGGTTTGGATGGAATCGATAATGACCAGATCGGGTTTTTCGGCCTCTAGCGTTGTCAGGATGTCGCGTAGGTTGGATTCTGATGCCAACTGTACAGGGCTTTGTTCCAGACCCAGACGGCGGGCGCGCATTTGGACTTGGGCGGCGGATTCTTCGCCAGAGATATAGATGACCTTTAGCCCGTTGCGGGCAAAACGCGCGGCGGCCTGTAGCAATAGGGTTGATTTGCCGATACCCGGGTCGCCGCCGACCAATAGCGCCGACGCTTTGACCAAACCGCCGCCCAGCACGCGGTCCAGTTCGGCAACGCCTGCTTCGGTGCGGGGCGGTTCGGCCTCTTGCGTGGCCAGATCGGTCAGTTCGATTGTTTGGCCGCGGCGACCCGACAGGCTTTTGCTGCCGTGGCTTGCCGCCAGTGGTTTGCGTTCTGTGATGCTGTTCCACGCGCCGCAGGCGTCGCATTTGCCCGACCATTTAGAAAAGGCCGCATTGCATTCGGAACAAACGAAATTCTGATCTTTTGCCATGACGGTGTTTTGCCCGATCAGGCCCTGTGCGGCAAGCGGTGATTACTGCGCATCCCGTTTCGGTGCGATGGATAGGCCGATTGATGCCAGAACGCAAAACGTGAACAAATACAGGCCCCAGGCGGTTTCAATGCGGCCCACTCCGATGCCTTTGATCACGACGATATATAGCGACAGCAGGAAAATATCAGCCATCGCCAATCGCGCGAGGAATTGGAGCGCTGGTTTTACTTTGCGATCCAGTAGTCCGAATTGGTACAGCGCCAGTCCGATGGTTTTCAAATAGGGCGCAAAAACCGCTAGAATGGTGACCAATAGGGCCAGCAGGATGTCTTCGCCCCATAGGGATTGAAGGCCCGTCATGACCGAAATTTCCGACATTCCGAACAGCGGCAGGAATGCGGCCCGCATGAGCGGCGCAAACCACCCGATGGGGAACAAAACCAACAGGGACAGGTTCAGGAATTTTAGAACGGTTTGCCCAGTTGAATTGGTCATTAGCGCAGCGTTTCGATCGGGCCAGTAGGGCGGCCGTGAATGAATTGATCGACATACGGGTCGCCGCAGTCGTCCAGTTCGCCAATGGCGCCTTCCCAGCGGACTTTGCCACGGTGGAGCATCGCGACGCGGTCGGCAATGGCGCGAACGCTGGTCATATCGTGGGTGATGGTGATCGCGGTCGCGCCCATTTCGGTGACGATTTCGCGGATCAGATCGTTGATCACGCCAGACATGATCGGGTCCAGACCCGTGGTCGGTTCGTCAAAGAAAATGATTTCGGGGTTCGCCGCAATCGCACGGGCCAGCGACACGCGTTTCTGCATGCCGCCCGACAATTCGGCGGGCAGGCGGTCCGCCACATCAGGGCCCAAACCCACGCGGCGCAGTTTTTCGATGGCGATTTCGCGGGCCTCAGCCTTGGGGCGTTTTAGTTCGCCGCGCATCAGACGGAAGGCGACGTTTTGCCAGACGGGCATACTGTCAAACAGCGCGCCGCCCTGAAACAGCATTCCGAAACGGGCAAGGAACGCATCGCGGGGCTGTTCGAGGATATTCGTGCCATCAACCTTGATTGTGCCAGCATCTGGCGTGACCAAACCAAGCACGGATTTCAGCAAAACCGATTTACCCGTGCCTGATCCGCCGATGACAACCATCGACTGGCCTTTGGGCACGAATAGGTCAACGCCGCGCAATACGTCATTGGAACCAAAGGATTTATATAAGTCCGCTAGTTCGATCATATCGCAAAGAACGCCTGAGTTAGGATAAAGTTCGCCGCTAAGATCAGCACGGCCGCTGCAACTACGGACGTTTTGGTCGCTTGGCCCACGCCTTGGGCGCCGCGGCCCGAATTCATGCCGTAAAAACAGCCCATCAATGCGGCGATAAAGCCAAACACCGCGCCTTTGGTCAGGGACGAAATGATGTCGAACGGTTCCAGGAAATCGACCGTATTTTTGACGTAGGTCGCGGCATTAAACCCCAACGTTTCGGTGCCAACGACAAAACCACCAAAGATACCTACGATATCACCAACGCCGACCAGAATAGGCATGACCAGCGTCGCCGCCAAAACGCGAGGCAGGGTTAGGTATTTCATTGGGTCAGTGGATAATGTCACCAGTGCGTCGATCTGTTCGGTCACCCGCATTGTCGCGATTTCTGCCGCGACCGAAGACGTCACACGCGCTGCGATCATGAGGCCCACCAGAACAGGGCCCAATTCGCGCACCATGCCGATGGCCACGATTTGCGGAACGACAGCCTCGGCGCTGAAACGTGCGCCGCCAGCGTAAATTTGTAATGCCAGCGCACCGCCCGTGAAAATCGCCGTCAGGCCGACAACAGGTAGGGAAAAATAACCGATGTGCAGAACGGCGATCCAGAATTCGCGCAGATAAAATGGCGGACGGACAAGGTTTAGAACCGTTGTGCCCGCAAAAATTGACAATCGCCCGACAAAGGCAAGGGCCGCGATGACAGCGCGGCCTAGATGCGCGACTGGATTCACGGTTGCACGTATTTACGTTTGTACCGCGCCGCTAGCGAGGTCAGGATTTCATAGCCGATGGTGCCAGCGACATCCGCCAAATCATCGGCGCTTTGATGCGGCCCGATCAGGGTCAATGCATCGGGGACGTGTTCCAGATCGGTCACGTCAACGGTGATCAGGTCCATAGACACGCGACCAACGATTGGGCAGCGGGTTGAACCAGACCATAACGCGCCGCGATTTGAAATGGCGCGCAAGATACCATCGGCATAACCACCTGCGACGGTAGCAATGATCGATGGGCGCGATGCTTGCCAGCTATTGCCGTAACCGACAACTTCGCCTTCGGCCAAATCGCGCGTCTGGATGATGGGCAGGTCCAGTTTCACAACTGGGGTAGCGTCACCGAAAGGTGCGGCGCCGTAAATGCCAATGCCCGGACGGGTTACGTCGAAATGGTATTCTTTGCCCAACAAAATACCGCCCGTCGCCGCCAATGACCGCGGAACGGTGATGCCGTCAGTCATTTTTTTGAATACGTCCAGCTGATAGGCGTTCATCGGGTGATCTGGTTCATCGGCACAGGCAAGGTGGGACATCACCAATTTTGGGCCCTGTTCCAACGCAATAGGGGCGACAGCCTGCCATTCTGACATTTCCATGCCCAGACGATTCATGCCGGTGTCCAGCTGAATGCCGAACGGATGACCAGCAAGCGTTTCAAAGTGGCGAGTCATCTGGTCCAGCGAATTGATCAGCGGGATCAGGTTTTGTTCAGCGATGATACCTGTGTCGGTTGGCCCGTGGCCTGAAAACACGTAGATTTCTGCATCTTGCCCAACGGCCTGACGGACCTTTGCGCCTTCTTCGGCGGCAGCGACAAAAAATTTGGTGGCGCCAGCAGCAGCCAATGCACCCGATACGCGGCCTGCGCCTAGGCCGTAACCGTTTGCTTTGACAACGGCGCCTGCCTTGCCATCACATTTTGCATTCAGCGCCTGCCAATTCGAGACGAGCGCACCAAGGTCAATATTCAGAAATCCAGTAGCCATAGGCGTCTTGTGATATGCAGAGCCGTTCTGAGCAAGGGAAAAATCAGTACTCTTCGGCGGCGTCCTGTTGCCATTGTTTCGCAAGGTTGCCGAAACGGGTGAATTTGCCTTCGAACGACAGGTCTACGGAACCAATCGGACCGTGACGCTGCTTGCCGATGATGACTTCGGCCTTGCCGTGCAGGCGCGACATACGTTCCTGCCAATCAGCATAGTTCGGGCTGTCCTCGGACGGTTTTTCACGTTCGACGTAATATTCTTCGCGGAACACGAACATAACAACGTCGGCGTCCTGCTCGATCGAACCCGATTCACGCAAGTCCGACAGCTGCGGGCGTTTATCGTCACGGCTTTCTACCGTACGCGATAGCTGGGACAGGGCGATAACGGGGATGTTCAGTTCCTTGGCGATTGCCTTTAGGCCCATCGAAATTTCCGCAATTTCTTGAACGCGGTTGTCGCCTTTGCCCGTGCCGCGCAGCAGCTGAAGGTAGTCGACCATCAACACATCCAAACCGTGCTGACGTTTCAGGCGGCGGGAACGCGCGGCGACCTGCGAAATCGGCAGGGCAGGCGTGTCGTCAATGAACAAAGGGCAGGATTCCAGCTGTGTCGCGGCGTCCACGAACCGGCGGAATTCGGATTCGGTCATGTCACCGCGGCGGATCTGTTCGGATGGAACTTCGGACGCTTCGGACAGAATACGCGCGGCCAGCTGTTCGGCGCTCATCTCGAGGCTGAAGAACCCGACAATGCCGCCTTCGACGGTGCCTTCGGTGCCGTCAGGTTTGCGGCCTTTTTTGTAGGCTTTGGCGATGTTGAACGCCACGTTGGTGGCAAGCGATGTTTTACCCATCGACGGACGACCCGCGAGGATCAAAAGGTCAGAGGGATGCAAACCGCCCAGTTTTTTATCCAGATCGATCAGGCCAGTCGAAATCCCCGACAAACCGCCGCCGCGTTGATAGGCGGCGTTGGCGGTCGACACCGCTTCGGTCACGGCTTTGACGAAGGATGTAAACCCTGTTTCGCTTTTGCCTTTTTCGGCCAGTTTGAACAGGTCTTGTTCGGCTTCGGTGATCAAAACGCCAGCTTCGGCGCCGACCTCTACCTTGGACGCGCGGTCGGTGATGTTTTTGCCGACCTTGATCAATTCGCGGCGGACGGCGAAATCATAGATGATCTGCGCATAATCGCGGGCCGCAAAGGACGAAATCGCAGAGCCTGCCAGTTTCACCAGATACGACGGGCCGCCCAATTCCTGTAGGCCAGCGTCGTCTTTCATATACGCCTTTAGCGTCACTGGGGATGCGAGCGCGTTCGCGGTGATACGGGCGCGGGCGATGTCGTAAATGCGTTGGTGGACAGGGTCATAAAAATGGTCGGCGGTGATCACCTCGGCCACTTTGTCAAAGATGTCGTTGTTCGTCAGGATCGCGCCCAGCAGCTGCTGTTCCGCTTCGATCGAATGGGGGATCGGGTCGGTGTTTGCTTCTTCGACGCCGTTTGGATTGAACCCTGCGATCTCGTTCATCTGACTTCCGCCTGCTTTGATTTTTCCCCGATTTGGACGTTGTAACGATCCCGATTGGTCAGGGCAAAATGTATAACTCTGTGGATAACCTGTGAGTCATTTGCCGCCCACCATAGATGGTAGACGGCAAATAATCGAACTCAAAATATATGGGTGCGCTTATGCGCGGGCTTCTGCCCAACCGGCGGGATCCCGCAGATAGGATTCAACCTCGTTCAATGTGTTGGTGTCAAAGGTCCCGCGTTCTTTGGCGACCTCTAGTACGTCCCACCATGTGCACAGGTGAATCAGCTGCACGCCGTGGTCGGCCAGCGTTTTTTCGACGCCTTCGAAAATGCCGTAATAGAAAATCACAGCTGTCGCCGAACAGGTTGCGCCAGTTTCGCGGATCGCATCAACGAACGACAGTTTCGAACCGCCATCAGTGGTCAAGTCTTCGACCAGCAGGGCGCGTTGGCCTTCGGTCATTGCGCCTTCGATGCGGGCGTTGCGGCCGTAGCCTTTGGGCTTTTTGCGGACGTAGGTCATTGGCAGGGCCATACGTTCAGCAACCAGTGCTGCGAATGGGATACCTGCGGTTTCGCCGCCTGCGATGTTGTCGAACGCTTCGAAGCCAGCTTCGCGCATGATGGATACGGTTAGGAAATCCATCAGGGTCGAACGGATGCGCGGGAACGAAATCAGTTTGCGGCAATCGATATAGGTCGGAGCCTTTTTGCCCGAAGCATGGGTAAACGGTTCGTCTGCGTTAAAATGGATGGCACCGATTTCCAGCAGCATGCCAGCGGTCAGTTTGGCCATTTCGGCCTTGGTCGGGTAAGAGGATGGGATCATTATCTGTTCCTTCGTTTATTCAACGCGCCAGTGCAGCGGGAAACCTGGGTCAAAGACGGTCACATCGCCTGCGCCCGTGTGGATTTTTTCGGGGTACTGGACCGGATCGCCTTTGACCAGAGTGATGGTCTGTTCGGATGCCGGCAGTTTGTAGAACGCAGGGCCGTTCAGCGATGCGAATGCCTCTAGCTTTTTCAGTTTGCCTGCGGCTTCGAACACTTCGGCTAGACAGGACATGGTGTTTGGCGCGGTAAAGATACCTGCGCAGCCGCACGCCTGCAGTTTGTTCGGGTCCGAATGCGGGGCCGAGTCGGTGCCAAGGAAGAACCGCGGATCGCCCGATGTCGCGGCCTCGACCAATGCGATGCGGTGTTTTTCGCGTTTCGCAACGGGAAGGCAGTAGAAATGCGGTTTGATCCCGCCCGCAAGGATGTGGTTGCGGTTGATAATCAGGTGGTGCGTAGTGATCGTCGCGCCCAGATTTTTGTGATTGTCGCGGACGTAATCAACAGCGTCTTGGGTCGTTACGTGTTCCATCACAACGCGCAGATCTGGCACCTTTTTGCGGATCGGGTGCAGGACGCGGTCGATGAACACGGCTTCGCGGTCGAAAATGTCGATGTCGCTGTCGGTGACTTCGCCGTGAACGCACAATGGCATCCCGATTTCAGCCATTTTTTCCAACACTGGGCGGACTTTATCGAAATCACGCACGCCGGACGACGAATTGGTGGTCGCGCCCGCAGGGTACAGTTTGACGGAAGTCGCAATGCCCGCTTTGTGTGCGGCTGCGACGTCCTCTGGGTCGGTGTCTTCGGTCAGATACAGAACCATGAGCGGTTCAAATTTCATACCTTCGGGCAGGGCGGCCATGATGCGTTCGCGGTAGGCGGCTGCCATCGCGCCCGTGGTCACAGGCGGCACAAGGTTCGGCATGATGATCGCACGGCCGAAATGCGCGGCGGTATGGGGCAGAACGCCAGCCAGCATGTCACCATCACGCAGGTGAAGGTGCCAATCATCAGGGCGGCGGATGGTCAGGCGGGTGGGGGCTGTATCTGTCATGGGCCCCGTTTACACATTTGTGTGACGGGGCGCCATAGCGTGATTATTCGACAGGTTCGTCTGTTGACAACATTTCGTCGAATGCTGCCAGTTTTCGAACAAAGAACGGGCGTTGGCGTTCCTGCAGCACATGACGACATACGCGAGAGGCGCGTTCGATTTCACCGCGCGATTCCAACAGCATGACCAAAGATCGCAGGTACGGGATATAGTGTCGGCGGGCACGATAAACTTGGGAAAAGATGCCTTGGGTCAGTGTTCCGGCCATAGCGTGACCGACAATCTGATTTAGTACCTTAATGTCGTCTAGCGATATATCAATTCGATCAGCAAAGCCGCGTAACCGGAGTTTGGTTGTATTGCGACGCGTAAATAGGGCGGTGTGCATTGCGTCTGCGTCTTCACGTGGGTCGAACAGGACGTAGCAGTGATCCGCAGCTTCGATCATGTCTGGGGCATACCCAAACCGGTCGGTGAAATTTAGGCGACGATCTGTCAGATACCGACGATCCCAAGATGCAATTTGCGGGTCTAGCGTAGCAACAGGGCGAATGGCCAATACCCGCGCACCTGGCGCGGCGACGGAATAGGCTGCAGCCGCGTAGCCGCCACGATGCACGCCGTAGAACAGAACTTCGTCAAAATCTTCGAAAAAGCCGTCGTCGATGAGGCGGTCAATATATCCGTAGATCGATTTGTCGCGGAACCAGCTATCGTTGCGAGAGATGATCGATAGGTGCGACCAGCCAAAGGCGCGAACAAAGTCAAAGCCGCGCGGCTCGTTCCGTTCGGAATGGGCCTCGATGTCTGAAAACGATTCAAATGTGACAACGAGTTTTTTGCCCGCATCCAAAAATGCAGCCACATGGTCGTTCCCCAATGGTTCGAAAGTTCCGTATGTTTCGGCAAACTCGTCTAACGCATCGAACCATTCATCACCCTCGAGATCCTCGAGGTTGGTTTCAAAGTCACTCGGTAAATCCTGCATATCCTGCCTTTCGCAGTGTAGAACCTCTTCCCACCTTTGGGGTGGTATACCCATGGTTTAAGGCAAAAATATGCGCAACGATGGCCCGTTTTGCGGAAATGTGGGGGCTTAGTGCCCAGATGATTAATTGTTCGTGAATGCCTAAGGGGCTAATTTTATTGAAGAACAACGATAATCGTAGAGGTTTGTGGAGCGATTGTTTTAAAATAGATGCGCAAGCCGATAAATGAATAGGGCCACCCAAACGGGCGGCCCTGAATTTGTCGCTGATGGCGAAATTATTTAGGCTGCGGCCCGATCATCATGATCATTTGGCGGCCTTCCATCTTTGGCATGTTCTCGATCTTACCGTGTTCTTTCACGTCCTCGGCGATCTGTTCCAGCAATTGACGGCCCAAATCCTGGTGTGCCATTTCGCGGCCACGGAAACGCAGGGTCACTTTGACCTTGTCGCCGTTGTCCAGGAATTTCAGGACCGAACGCATTTTCACGTCATAGTCGTGTTTGTCGGTGCCGGGACGGAATTTAACTTCTTTGATCTCAATGACCTTTTGTTTCTTCCGTGCTTCGGCTTCTTTCTTTTGCTGTTCGTATTTGAACTTGCCAAAGTCCATAATCTTACAAACGGGCGGGTTCGCGTTGGGCGAAATCTCGACTAGGTCGAGCCCGGCTTCGTCGGCAAGAGCCATTGCGCGTTGAGGGGTCACGACACCGATGTTTTCACCTTCGGCGCCGATCAAGCGGATTTCTGGTGCCCGGATGCGTTCGTTTGTCCGGGGTCCTGTTTCACGCACGGGTGGTGCGTTATGCGGTCTGCGGGCTATGGCCTTGGTCCTTTGTCTATTAGAATTTCGCGTGCAACCTAAGCATCTAGGCGACTTTCTGCAAGCGGCAAAAGCACTGGACAATTTTACGCATAATTCCCCGTTGCTTGTGACTTTTAAGTTGTGCGCAGTCATGCCATTAACCGGTCATTCGCCCTATTTTGGGCCCCTGTATGAGTGGAAGGACAGGTTATGAGAGCGACTATTATTCTAGTTATTGCAGCGATTCTGGGTTTTTTCGGCTACCAGTTTGTTGCCAAAGACCGTAACCCGCTAGAGGCGATTGGCGAAGCGACCGACACTGCAACAACCGTTGCTGATGATGCTGTTGCTGCGGCTGGCGATGCCGTTGATGCTGCTGCTGAAGCATCGACCGATGCGATGGACGCAGTCACCGAAGCAGCTGATGAAGCTGTTGATGCAGCTGGCGAAGCTGTTGAGGCAGCGGCAGATGCAGCTGGTGATGCTGTTGATGCAGCAACTGAAGCCGCAACCGACGCTGTTGATGCGGCAACTGACGCCGCTACTGACGCGGTTGATACAGCGGCTGAAGCTGCAACTGACGCAGTTGACGCAGCAACCGAAGCTGCAACCGACGCAGCAGAAGCAGCGGCAGACGTTGCAGCCGAAGCTGCTGAAACCGCAGCTGAAGCCGCTGACGCAGCAGCAGATGCAGCGACTGAAGCCGCTGACGCAGCAACCGATATGGCAACCGACGCAGCAGATGCAGCAGCAGAAGTTGCCGCTGAAGCCGCAGACACCGCAGCCGAAGCCGCAGACGCAGCAACCGATGCCGCGATTGAAGCAGGTGAAGCCGCCGCCGACGCAACCGAAGCTGCAATCGAAGCAGGCACCGACGCTGCGACGGACGTAGCTGACACAGCTATGGACGCGGCAGACACCGCAGTAGAGGCTGCTGGTGCAGCTGCAACTGACGCTGCCGAAGCTGCAGATAGCGCTGCTGACGCTGCTGGCAGTGCGATGACCGGCCTGGTTGGCGCAGCATCGGGCATGCTGGGCGATATGGATCCGGCATCGCTATTGTCTGTTGAAAACTTTGACGCAGAGAAAGTAACCGCAATGCTGGAGAACGCGCCGGTATCGGATGCGATCAAAGAACAGCTGACCAAAGCCGTAGAGATGGCTGGCGACAATCCAGAAGCGATCCAAAGCGTGATCGATCAAATCAAATCCGCATTGGGTATGTAATTTTTCATCCCATAAGTGTTTGGAAACGGGGCGGTTTTTCCGCCCCGTTTTGTTTTTTGCACAGGTTTTTTCAAAGTCTTTCATTTTTTTGCCAGAGGGCGCTTGACGCCGTCGGGCACTGGCCTTAGAAGCCCCAACACGTTCGGTGAAACGCCGAAAAGAAGATACGCGGTTGTAGCTCAGTTGGTTAGAGTACCGGCCTGTCACGCCGGGGGTCGCGGGTTCGAGCCCCGTCAACCGCGCCACTTCTTTTCGAACGACACAGGATGCCAGAGTGCGGTTGTAGCTCAGTTGGTTAGAGTACCGGCCTGTCACGCCGGGGGTCGCGGGTTCGAGCCCCGTCAACCGCGCCACTTCTTTTCGAACGACACAGGATGCCAGAGTGCGGTTGTAGCTCAGTTGGTTAGAGTACCGGCCTGTCACGCCGGGGGTCGCGGGTTCGAGCCCCGTCAACCGCGCCACTTTTACCCGATGGGTAAAAAGAAAAGACGTCAGTTCGCTGGCGTCTTTCTTTTTTATCTAATATATCTCATTTTTGTAATATTTAAGGTGGCGTGATGGCTTTTCTTGATTCTATTCCTTTGCAGATTTTGGTGATCGC
This sequence comes from Marivivens niveibacter, assembly GCF_002150005.2. Classification (GTDB taxonomy): domain Bacteria; phylum Pseudomonadota; class Alphaproteobacteria; order Rhodobacterales; family Rhodobacteraceae; genus Marivivens; species Marivivens niveibacter. Next base: position 81,695 of record NZ_MSPP01000004.1, on the reverse strand, counting down.
ATCGCTGACGCTTGGACTCGCGCCGTTCGCGCCAGAGCCGCATATCTGGGAAAAGCTGAAGATGCTGGTGGCTGGGGAGTTGGTAAAGCCGATCGATATCTTCGATCTGGTTCTGCACGGTACGCCATGGGTTCTGTTGGCGGCAAAGCTAGTGCGGGAATTTGTTCTAAAGCGCTGATGCAAAAAGCGCCGCGAAGATCGCGGCGCGCTTTCGGTGGCGCCTGCGGCGGGCAGGGGGCATGCGCCCCTCTGGCCCTGTCGGGCCATTCACCCCAAGGTCAGGTCATGGCGTCCAAAATACGGGCCCAGCTGCGAATCCCTTTGTGGAAGCTGCGCAGATCGTATTTTTCATTCGGCGAATGGATCGCATCATCGTCCAGAGCAAAGCCGACCAGCATCGAATCCATATCCAGAATCGTTTTGAAATAGCCTGCGACGGGAATCGATCCGCCGGCACCGATAAAGGCGGCGGGGTTGGGCCATTCGTCAGAAAGAGCCAGTCGCGCCTGTTCAAAGGCTGGGTTGGTGGTGGCCATGACGCTGGCAGGGCCAGCGCCGTGATCGTGGAATTCGACGCGGCAATCGGCTGGGATTTGCGCGCGCACCCAATTTTGGAAATTTTCCTGAATTTTATGAGGGTCCTGTTCGCCAACCAAACGGAAGCTGACTTTGGCAGTAGCTTGGGCGGGTAGCACTGTTTTGAAACCATCGCCTGTGTAGCCGCCAGTAATGCCGTTTACTTCGGCTGTGGGGCGGGACCATGCCTGTTCCAGAATCGTGCGATCCTGTTCACCTGCGGGCACGGACAGGCCAACGCTGGCTAAGAATGCGTCGCCATCAAAACCCAAGCCGTCCCACTGCGCGCGCAGTTCGTCGGTAAGCTCTGGAACACCATCATAAAAGTCGGGCACGGTAATGCGGCCATTGTCATCGTGCAAATTGCCCAAGATTTTAGACAAGACACGGATCGGGTTGATTGCGGGGCCACCATAGCGGCCCGAATGAAGGTCCATATCTGGTCCGTGGATTGTAACCTCTTGCCCGGTCATACCGCGCAGCATGGTGGTGATCGCAGGTGTGTCGTAATCGAAAAGGCCCGTGTCACATATCAGGGCGATATCCGCGGACAACTCTTTCGCGTTTTCTTGCAGGAATGGCACCAGTGATGGTGAGCCTGATTCTTCTTCGCCTTCCAAAAAGATCGTAATTTTGCAGGGTAGGGCGCCGGTTTCGGCGACAATGGCGCGGCAGGCTTCGATGAAGGTCATTAACTGGCCTTTGTCATCGGATGATCCTCGTGCGCGGATGACCTTGCCGTTTGGGGTATCCTCGATCACTGGATCAAAGGGATCACGGTTCCAAAGGTTTAGTGGGTCGACTGGTTGCACATCGTAATGGCCGTAAAACAGAACATGCGGGCCGTCAGAGCCGCCATGCGCGACAACCATGGGGTGACCAGGCGTTGTGCGGACAGAGGCGTCAAACCCAATGCCGGTGAGGTCTTTGGCGATCCATTCGGCGGTTTTTACGCAGTCGTCATTGTATGCAGGATCGGTGCTGATCGATGGAATGCGCAGCAGGTCGAACAAACGGTCCGTCGCTGCATCCAGATCGCCGTCGATACGGTTCAAAACCTGAGAAAGAGTCATTATATATCCTATCGCTATTGCGGATGACCTTAGGCCTGTGGTTTTGGGTGTCCAGAGGCGGGTTTGATCGAACAAACGTGACCCGTGTCAAAAGGTAGCGTATTGTTAGAAGCGTTCTAAGGCTATAAGACCGTTCGAACGAGCCGTTAGCGACCTACGCTTGCCAGACGATAAGGAAGACGACGTGGATTATAACGCCCATCTTGATGCAGCGATCGGTAAACTACACGACGAAGGCCGTTATCGGACCTTTATCGATATCGAACGCCGCAAAGGCCATTACCCTCATGCCGTTTGGCGCAAAGATGATGGATCGGAACAATCGATCACTGTCTGGTGCGGCAACGACTATCTAGGTATGGGTCAGCACCCTGTTGTTTTGGCTGCGATGAAAGAAGCGCTGGATGCAACTGGTGCGGGTTCGGGCGGTACGCGAAATATTTCCGGCACCACGGTTTACCACAAACGCCTAGAGGCGGAACTGGCAGACCTGCACCAGAAAGAGGCTTCGCTGCTGTTCACAAGCGCGTATATTGCGAACGACGCGACGCTATCGACTCTGCCAAAGCTATTCCCTGGTCTGATCATTTATTCGGATGAACTGAACCACGCGTCGATGATCGAAGGTATTCGCCGTAACGGTGGTGCAAAGCGTGTGTTCAAACACAACGATCTGGACGATTTGCGCGCGAAACTGGCCGCTGACGATCCTGCCGCGCCAAAACTGATCGCATTCGAATCCGTTTATTCGATGGACGGCGATTTTGGTCCGATCAAAGAAATCTGTGATCTGGCGGACGAATTTGGTGCGCTGACCTATCTGGACGAAGTCCACGCAGTTGGCATGTACGGCCCACGCGGTGGCGGCGTTGCAGAACGTGACGGTCTGCTGGATCGCATCGACATCATCAACGGCACATTGGGTAAAGCATTCGGTGTTCACGGCGGTTACATCGCGGCATCCGCGAAAATGTGTGATGCTGTTCGGTCTTATGCGCCTGGCTTTATCTTTACCACGTCGCTGCCGCCTGTTGTGGCTGCGGGTGCGGCTGCATCGGTGGCCCATCTGAAAACGGATCAGGCGCTGCGCGATCTGCATCAGGAACGCGCGGCTGCGCTGAAATTGCGCCTAAAAGGGCTGGGCCTTCCGATCATCGATCACGGATCGCACATTGTTCCAGTGGTCGTCGGCAATCCAGTACACACCAAAATTCTGTCTGATCACCTGTTAGAAGATTTCGGAATCTATGTGCAGCCGATCAATTTCCCAACTGTTCCTCGTGGTACAGAACGCCTGCGGTTCACGCCGTCGCCTGTACATGGGCCAAAGGAAATCGATAAATTGGTCCATGCTATGGATAACCTATGGAGCCACTGTGCGCTGAATCGCGCCGAAATGGCAGGTTAACTAATTTATGCACATGCATGGTTGTTTCGTGTATGCTAACGCTTAGCAAGGCGCTGACGAGGGGACGAATCGTATAAAGCGCCAAGGCATTGAGGGCAGCGGGACAGCCACATGATTGGTTTGAACTTCAGACGCAAATCTGCGCCAGAAGGCGAAGAAGCCAAAGGCTTTGACGCCTATGATCTTCGTCTTGGGGATCTGATGCGCGGCGAACGGGCGACAATGGGCAAAAGCCTGTTGGACGTTCAGCGTGAACTGAAGATTAAAGCTGCCTATATCGCCGCCATTGAAAATGCTGACCCTTCGGCATTCGAAACCCCCGGTTTTATCGCAGGTTACGTTCGGTCCTATGCGCGCTATCTGAATATGGATGGCGACTGGGCCTATGAAACGTTCTGCAAAGAAAGCGGTTTTACCACCGCGCATGGCATGTCTGCCGCTGCTTCGTCGCCCAAAGCAGCGAAACCAGTGTTCGAAGATAAACAGCCAACCAAAGACATTTTCGCATCGCCGCGCACACCTTTCGTGCCGGCTGGCGAAAGCATGTTTGCTAATATCGAACCAGGCGCTGTTGGGTCGGTTATGGTTTTGGCTGCGCTGATCTGCGGATTGGGTTTTGGCGGTTGGACCGTTCTGCAAGAAGTTCAAAAGGTCCGTTTCGCACCTGTTGAAAACACACCAATTGTGACCGCGGATCTGGATCCATTGGCGGGTGTTGGCGTTATTGGTGACGATGCCGGTGCAACGACCGCCGTGTTCGAAGCGCCCGCCGTTGACGGGTTGGACCGTCTGTATCGTCCGCAAGCGTTGGATGTGCCTGTGATGATCGCCCGCGATGGCCCGATTTCGTCGCTGAACCCGTCCTCGATTGGTGTTTTGGCACCTGAAATCGTTGAAGAAACAGTGGTCGCGGACGCAGGCGCTGCGATCGAAACCCCACTTCAGGGAACTGTTCAGGTTACTGAAGGCCCTGCACCAGAGCTAGCCATGGTGGCTGTACGCCCCGCATGGGTGCGGGTGCGTGCGTCTGATGGTTCGGTTCTGTTCGAAGGTATCATGAACGCAGGCGACACATGGACCGTGCCATCGACCGAAGAACCGCCCACCTTGCGTGTTGGCGAATCTGGTGCGGTGTATTTCCAGATCAACGGCACACCATACGGTCCGGTTGGTGAACGCGGCGTTGTGACCTCGAATCTGGCACTGTCGGCTGATACCTTGTCCGAAGCCTATTCGGTTGCCGATCTATCCTATGACGAAGATTTGGCCCGCGTTGTAAACGTGGCCGAGGTTCAGCAGTAACCTTTCTTTGTGTTGTCAGCCGTTGCCTGTTTGCCTGTAGCGAATTAGGTAAGGGGCAGACTGCAATGATAGGTGTCTGATGTCACATAATCCGATCCGTCCATGGCGAAACATTGAACGCCGTAAATCCCGCCAGATCATGGTGGGTAACGTTCCGGTTGGTGGCGACGCGCCGATCACCGTTCAGACGATGACGAATACTTTGACCCATGACGTCAAAGGGACGCTCGGTCAGATTATTGCAGCGGCAGAGGCGGGGGCAGATATCGTTCGCGTTTCGGTTCCTGATGTTGAATCCAGCGCCGCGATGAAAGAGATTTGCCGCGAAAGCCCTGTGCCGATCGTTGCTGACATTCATTTCCACTACAAACGCGGTATCGAAGCGGCTGAGGCGGGTGCGGCCTGTTTGCGGATCAATCCCGGTAATATTGGTGATGAGTCCCGAGTCAAAGAAGTCATCAAAGCTGCACGCGACAACAATTGTTCGATCCGTATTGGTGTGAACGCGGGTTCGCTGGAAAAACACCTGCTGGAAAAATATGGCGAACCGACCCCTGATGCGATGGTTGAATCGGGGCTAGAGCACATCAAAATCCTGCAGGATAATGATTTTCACGAATTCAAAATCAGCTGCAAAGCATCTGACGTGTTTATGGCGACCGCAGCCTATCAAATGTTGGCGGATGCCACGGATGCGCCGATCCATTTGGGCATTACCGAAGCGGGCGGTTTGATGGCGGGCACGATCAAATCGGCGATTGGTCTGGGCAACCTTTTGTGGGCAGGGATCGGCGACACGATCCGCGTCAGCTTGTCCGCTGATCCAGTCGAAGAGGTAAAGGTTGGGTATGAAATCCTAAAATCATTGGGATTACGCCATCGCGGTGTGAATATCATTTCGTGCCCCAGCTGTGCCCGCCAAGGGTTCGATGTAATCAAAACCGTTGAAATATTAGAGGATCGGTTGGCGCATATTAAAACGCCGATGAGCCTGTCTATTATTGGGTGCGTTGTGAATGGCCCCGGTGAGGCATTGTTGACCGATGTCGGTTTCACAGGCGGAGGCAATGGCGCTGGAATGGTTTATTTGGCTGGCAAGCAAAGCCACAAGATGAGCAACGACCAGATGATTGACCACATCGTTGAAGAGGTCGAAAAGAAAGCCGCCCAGATTGATGCGCAATCCGAAGCGGCAGAATAACGGTTGTTAAAATGTGCGGGGCCTTTCGGGCCCCGCGTTGTTTCATGACCGCTGCGCGGTCGGTGGGCGCTTAGTCGGCGCGTTGGGCGTCGACCATAGCGATCATGGTATCTAGCGGTACGTAGCCACGTACCAATTCATCTTCGATAACAAAGGTTGGGGTGCCCGAGATATTTAGTCGCTGGGCAAGCTCCATATTCGTGCGCAGGACATTTGTGACCTCGTCAGACGACATATGTTCAAAAATCGGGGCGGGGTCCAATCCGACGGTAGAAGCGATTTGTGACAAGACATCGGGGGTGATGTCGCTGCGCATGGTCATGAGCGTGTCGTGCACAAATTTATACGTATCGTCGCCATGGAGTTGCAGGACCGAGACTGCAAACTGAGATGCTAATGTCGATTGTTCGCCCAAGATAGGAAACTCTTTGATCACGAGGCGGATGTTACCATCTGTTGAGATCAGTTGTTCAACCTCGTCAAAGGCCCGTTTGCAGTAGCCGCAGCGATAATCCAGAAATTCAACGACAGTAATATCGCCGTCAGGGTTGCCGCCAACCCAAGAGCCTGGGTCATTCTGGATCAGGTCCAGATTATTAATCGCCATCTGTTGATCTGCTGCGGCTTCGGCTGCAGCTTGGCGATTTTCTAGAACGCCAATAGCTTCCATTAGGACTTCGGGATTGTCCAGCAGGTAGGCGCGGATTTCAGCGCGAAACGCATCGCGTTCGGTATCTGACATAGCCGTCAGATCGGTTGAAAGCGCGGGCGAGGCGAGGCCAAGAGCGAGGGCGAAGGCGAGGCGTTTCATATTGGTCTCCGATTTTTCGTCCGGCAGAGTTCTGCATATCATGGCGCGGTTGCCAAGGGTCTGATTGACGCGGGGCGTTTGGGGCGGCAAACACGTACCCAGTAATAAGACAATACGAGGCATGCCATGCGGGTATCAAGACGAAGTGCGGTCGATCCCTTTATCGTGATGGATGTCATGGAATCCGCTCGCAAGGCCGAAGCGGCGGGGCGTCATATCATCCATATGGAGGTCGGGCAGCCGTCTACAGGCGCACCGCAGGCAGCTTTGGACCGATTGGCACGGGATATGGCCGAGGGGCCGTTGGGGTATACCGTGGCGCTGGGCATGCCGGAATTGCGCAGCCGGATCGCGCAACACTATGGCGAATGGTATGATGTGGATCTGAACCCAGACCGAGTTGTTGTGACGGCTGGCGCGTCGGGGGCGTTTTTGCTGGCATTCACGGCGTTGTTTGATACTGGCGATCGGGTTGGTTTGGGCGCACCTTGTTATCCATCGTATCGTCAAATCTTGCGATCGTTTGATATAAACGCGGTCGATATTCCAACGATTTATGATGCAAAGTTTCAGCCCGTTCCCGCAGATGTAGCCCAATACGATCTAAAGGGTTTGATCGTCGCGTCACCGGCAAACCCCACTGGCACAATGTTGGGTAGATCCGAACTAAAGTCGCTGTCTGACGCTTGCAATGCGCACGACACATCATTGATTTCCGACGAAATTTACCACGGGCTGGATTATGGAACGCCAGCCGTGACAGCGGTGTCGGTGACGGACGACGTCTATGTGGTGAATTCGTTTTCTAAATATTTCAGCATGACGGGATGGCGGGTCGGCTGGATGGTTGTTCCCGAGGATCACGTTCGCGTCGTTGAACGGATTGCACAGAACCAGTTTATCTGCCCCAGCCATGCGGCGCAGCGTTTGGCGCTGTATTCTATGGACTGTCGTGAGGAATTACAATCCAATGTGGATGTTTACGCGGCCAACCGCAAAGCGATGATCGAGGGGTTGCCAAAGGCAGGGTTTTCCGTTTTTGCGCCGCCTGATGGAGCGTTTTATGTGTATGCTGATGTGTCTGCCTACACTGATGACAGCCTGAGTTTTGCTGCCGAAATTTTGGATCAGGCTGGCGTTGCTGTAACCCCTGGATTGGATTTCGATGGGGCGGATGGGCATAAATGGATACGGTTCTCTTATGCTCGGGCCCACGAAGACATTTTGGAAGGTCTGCGTCGGCTGACCGAATTTATGGCGCAGAGGACGACATGAAATTACTGCTACCCATTGTCTTTGCCTTGTGCGCAACTTTTTCAGCCGCACAGGATTTCACAGGTCTTGCGCGACTGGATGTGACGAATTCGGAAATTCGCGATCTTCGTCGCGGGGCAGAGGTGGATTTGTTTTTATCGCAGCCGGTGCCGTATCGCGTGTATACGCTGGCCGATCCGATGCGGTTGATCATGGATTTTCGCGAAATTGACTGGCGCGGCGCCGAGCGCGATGTTCTGCTTCAATCGGATCGTGTGGATGATCTGCGGTTCGGTGCTTTGCGGCCTGGGTGGTCACGTATGGTGTTGGATTTGGCCGAACCCATGACCGTCGAAGAGGCGGGAATGTCGGTGAATACCACAGACGGGACGGCGCATTTATTGGTGCGCCTGCGCAGGGCCAGTTTGGATGAATACGTGCAAAAATCGGGTGCCCCTGTTGATCCAGGGTGGGATATGATGGCTGCGGTTGACCCAACCACGACGGCGAATATTCCCGCCAATGATGATGGGGTGTTTACCGTCGTTCTGGACCCTGGCCATGGCGGCATCGACCCCGGTGCAGTGCGCGGCGATGTGAAAGAAGCTGATCTGATGCTACGCCTATCGTCCGAAGTTGCAGAAACGATCAACCGTATTGGCGGCATGCGCGCTGTATTAACCCGCACGAGCGATATTTTCGTACCGCTAGAGGAACGGATGACCATCGCGCGGGCGGCAGGGGCAGATGTGTTTTTGTCCCTGCACGCGGATGCGTTAGAGGGGGACGAGGTGACGTCAGGCGCTTCGGTCTACACCCTATCGCAGGGCGCACAGGAAATAGCATCACAGCGGATGGCAGAACGGCATGAACGTGGGGACCTGTTGGCAGGTATAGATCTGTCAGGGCAGGACGATACGGTTGCGACGATTTTGATGGACCTTGCACGTTTGGACACCGCACCGGAAAGCAAGAAACTGGCGCAAGAATTGGTTACGGCGCTGATGGATACCAAAGCGCGTGTAAATTCCTCTCCGGAACGCGAGGCATTATTGGCCGTGCTGAATGCGGCTGATTTTCCGTCGGTATTGGTTGAGGTGGGCTTTTTGTCCAACCCTGCGGATCGCGAAGCATTGCAAGACCCAGAGCGCCGCGCACGGGTCGTTGCGGGGATAGTGTTGGGCCTGCAAAGGTGGGCCGCTGATGCTGCGGCCCGCGACGAATTAAGGCGTCAATGATCTGTGGATTTGTAGCGGGCTAACCAGATCGTGCGTCCGCCACAGTCTGCGTCTTCGGGGGCGAATGCCAATTCGGTAAACCCGTTTTCAGACAGAAGCGCGCGGTATTCGTCCGGCGAAAGGGATGCGTGATAGACGGCTTCGCCTTCGACTTCACCTATCTCGACGCCTTCATAGGGGCCAGAGGTGAACATCAAGGCCGCATTGTCGGCAGCGTGGGCCGCAAACACTGGAAACATGGCGCGCTGATCGGCTGGCGATAGGTGGAAAAAACTGTCCCACGCTAAAATCGCGTCATAGGTTTGACCCAATGACAACCCGCGCATGTCGCGGTGGATGGCGGTCTGCTGGGGCAACACGCTGCGGAACAGCGCGATCATGCTTTGTGCGCCATCAACGCCGGTCACTGCGATGCCGCGATCCGCTAGATATTCAGCAATCGGGCGGCCTGCGCCACAGCCTAAATCCAACACTCGACGGCGGCCCTGATGATGCGGGGCAGCCGAAATCATTTTGTCCAGCCATTTGCGTTCTTGCAGGCGGCGATCCCGACGTTGGGCCCATGCGGGGCCGACTCGGTCGTAGGTAGCTAGGATATTTTCTGGCGTGCTCATGACGCGCATTTGATCGGGATTTGAAGGCAGGGCAACACGATTGCGGTTCACTGCGGTCAAAGCGGCATTTCCTTGCCGAAATCGCTGTTTGGTGTTTTGACCTGCCCAAATAGTAACCGTATAAGCAACCCAACTATCCAAAGGGGTTATCCGCCAGTGCTGCGTTTTATCATGTCCTTCTTCGGGGCTATCTTTACGATGGTCACTCTTGGTCTTGTTATGGTGGCGCTGGGCATCGGGGGCATCTTTTCGTTCTACGGAAAGGATTTGCCATCGACGGAAACCTTGTCCCGTTACCAGCCTGCCACGATCAGCCGCGTGTATTCCGGCGAAGGCGCAATTATCGACGAATTCGCTCGCGAACGCCGTTTGTTTACACCGATCGAAGAAATCCCCGAGATTGTTCAATACGCCTTTGTGTCGGCCGAGGATCAGAATTTCTTTACTCACCCTGGCTATGACATCCGCGGTATTGCAGCCGCTGCGTTAGAGGCCATCATGTCCCGTGGCGAAGATGTGCGCGGTGCGTCTACGATTACTCAGCAGGTTATGAAGAATTTCCTTCTGTCGTCCGAACGTACGGCTGAACGTAAAATCCGCGAACTGATTTTGGCGGTCCGTATCGAACGCGTTATGGATAAAAGCCAGATTTTGGAACTATATCTGAACGAAATTTTTCTGGGACAAAACTCGTCTGGTGTGACGGCCGCGGCGCAGTCTTACTTTAACAAACCGCTGTCACGCCTAACCCCGGGCGAGGCTGCATATCTCGCGGCTCTTGCGCAGCGTCCCGGTAACCTGCATCCCGTTCGCCAGTACGAAGATTCCGTAGCGCGCCGTAACTATGTGTTGGGCCGTTTGGCAGACGACGGTTACATCACCGAAGAGGTCGCCGAAGCGGAAAAAGCGATGCCACTGCGAACCGTTCAATCGGGCGACTATGACAGTTTCCGCTCGCAATTGCCGCCTCGCAACTATTTCACCGATGAAATCCGCCGTCAGCTATCGCGCAACTTTGGCGAAGAAGAGTTTTTCACAGGCGGCCTATCGATCCGTGCAACGATTGACGCGGATATGCAGATTGTTGCGGAACATGCGCTGCAACAAGCGCTAGAAGAGTATGACCGCAATCTGGGCCAATGGCGCGGAACGGGCAAAACGATCGAAACCGACCAGCTGGAAACCGAAGAGTTGTGGCGGGCTGCGTTGTCTTCCACGTCGGTCCCGCGCGATGTTACGCTTGACGGTGATTGGCTGCCTGCCGTTGTCCTGAACGTCGAAGATCAACAACTTACCGTCGGTATTGAGGGTGTCGATGGCACGCAAACCGTGCCGCGTGAAGATATCCGTTGGCTGGTTGGCGATTTCTTTGACAATTTTAAAATCGGCGATGTCGTGCATGTACGCCGCCTGACCGAAGGCGACGCTTTCGTGCGTTGGTCATTGCGTCAAGTCCCTGCCGTGCAGGGTGCGTTCATGGCGATGGATGTGAACACCGGCCGCGTCATCGCGATGCAGGGCGGTTTCAGCTATCAGGCAACCGAACTGAACCGTGCGACGCAGGCTTTCCGCCAACCGGGCTCGTCGTTCAAACCCTTCGTTTATGCAGCGGCGTTGGACAGTGGGTATTCGCCCGCAACCATCGTCGTTGACGCGCCGATTGAAATCAACACACCACAAGGTTTGTGGCGTCCGCAAAACTCGTCCAACCAATTCTACGGCCCGACACCTCTGCGTACTGGTATCGAACAGTCCCGAAACTTGATGACCATCCGTCTGGCCCAAGAGGTCGGTATGGACGTTATCGCGGATTACGCCGAACGGTTTGGCGTCTACGGCGACGGTGAAATGGGCGAATTCCTGTCGAACTCATTGGGGTCCGAAGAAACCACTTTGTTCCGTCTGGTCGCGGCTTATTCAATGTTCGCAAACGGCGGTGAGGTTGTAGAGCCAACATTGGTAGACCGCGTTCAGAACCGCTTTGGCGAAACTGTGTATCAACACGATACGCGTACCTGCGTAGACTGTTCGATCCCGTCACTACCAGCGGGCGACGCACCGACAATTCAGTCGAACCGCGAACGTATCATGAATGCGGTAACTGCTTATCAGCTGACGTCGATGATGGAAGGTGTGGTTCAACGCGGCACAGCAAGCAGCGTCATCAACCTTCCTGTTCCGATCGCAGGCAAAACCGGTACGACCAACGACGCCAAAGACGTGTGGTTCGTTGGTTTTTCGTCCAACATCGCGGCGGGTTGTTACATCGGTTATGATACGCCAAACCCGCTGGGACGCGGCATTTATGGCGGCACGACCTGTGGCCCTGTGTTCCAACGTTTCATGGCCGAAGCGATCAACGAATACGGTGGTGGCCCATTTAACGTGCCTGATGATTGTCAGTTCATTAACATCGATCGTTTTACTGGCGCGCGTATGCCTGACGGATCGACTGGTCCGAACGTGATTTCGGAATGTTTCCGCGTTGGCGAGGAGCCAATTTTTGGCATCATGTTCGACGGTGGCTTTGCTATGTCGGCTGACCTGCCGCTGTTTGATGAGGTTCAACAAGAAACCCGCAGCGTCACCACATCTGATGGTAACACTGCGACTGTTGGCCCGAATGCGTCCTTTGGCACGCTGTCGTCGGGCGGTCTGTACTAACGCGCGTACTCTCGGCTTGCTCGCACGGCGGGCAAGCGGTATGACCCCATGAAATTCGCGGCTCTCTGCCGCAGGAAATAAGCGAGTAGTCACATGCGCGCCGAAACGCAGAACGTTGTAAATGCCATCGAAAAATCGCTAGAGCTGCTGGCTCAGCGTATGGATTGGGAAACGGCGGAATACCGTCTAGAGGAATTCAACGCCCGCGTTGAAGACCCTGATCTGTGGAACGATGCCGAAGGCGCACAGAAACTGATGCGCGAACGCCAGATGCTTGTGGATGCGATCGACGGATACAAATCGCTGAAACAAGAGCTGGATGACAACATTGAGTTGATCGAGCTGGGCGAAATGGAAGGCGACGACGACGTCATCAAAGAGGCCGAGGCCGCATTGAAAGCGTTGAGAGAAACCGCCGCCAAAAAAGAAATCGAAGCCCTGCTGGATGGCGAAGCGGACGGTAATGACACCTTCCTTGAGATTAACTCTGGCGCGGGCGGCACCGAAAGCTGTGACTGGGCGTCGATCCTTGCGCGTATGTACGTCCGCTGGGCCGAGAAAAAGGGTTACAAAGTCGAACTTCAGTCCGAAAGCGCGGGCGAAGAGGCGGGCATCAAATCCGCGTCTTACAAAATCAGCGGTCCAAACGCCTATGGCTGGCTGAAATCGGAGTCGGGCGTGCACCGTCTGGTGCGTATTTCACCATATGATTCCGCTGCACGCCGTCACACGTCGTTTTCGTCGGTTTGGGTTTACCCCGTGGTTGATGACAACATCGAAATTGATGTTCAACCAAATGACATCCGCATTGATACGTTCCGTTCGTCCGGTGCTGGCGGTCAGCACGTGAACACGACCGACTCGGCCGTGCGGATTACGCACATCCCGACGGGTATCGTGACCACCAGTTCGGAAAAATCGCAGCACCAGAACCGCGATATCGCGATGAAGGCCCTGAAATCTCGCCTGTACCAGATGGAGCTGGATCGCCGTAACGCCGACATCAACGCCGCGCACGAAGCGAAAGGCGACGCAGGTTGGGGCAACCAGATCCGTTCTTATGTTCTACAGCCCTATCAGATGGTCAAAGACCTGCGGACAGGGTTTGAAACATCGGACACCCAAGGCGTGTTGGACGGTGATCTGGATGGTCTGATGGCCGCGACGTTGGCGCATGGCGCATCGGGCAAATCTCGCGCAGACGCGAACGCCGAAGACTGATCCAAGGCCCCATAGTTGGGGCCTTTGCTTTTGCGGCCATTCGCAAATCCCATATCTAAAATACTATTTTGTGTTTTGGACACAGCGGCCTAGCCTTTGATCATGGTCAAGGGGAGAAGGCCGCGCATGACACAATTAACTGATCCACAGCCGTCACAAATACCGTTGGTTGGCCAATTGACGCTGGCCGATATTTTCGTCTCATTGACGGCGGGGTGGTACGATTTTCGACAAGCCCCGCAATTCGGTCTGTTTTTTTCCGCGGTTTACGTCGTGATTGGGTTTGGGTTGGTCATGGTCGGGGCAGGGCATGTTAGCTGGGTTTTGACCATTTCATTGGCCTTTCCATTGGCCGCACCATTTGCAGCGGTCGGTCTGTACGAAGTCAGCCGCCGTTTGGAAAATGGAACGCCGCTGAAATGGTCCGAGGTATTAGGCGTTGTGTGGAAGGAACGCACACGTCAGGTGCCGTGGATCGGTGCGATCATCGTTATCTATGTGCTGTTCTGGACGTTTTTGGCGCATATGATTTTCGCCTTGTTTATGGGGCTAAGTGTCATGAAAAACGTGACGACCAGTTTCGATATTTTTTTAACCCCCCAAGGCATGACGATGGTTGCTGTGGAATTGGTCGTTGGTGCGATATTGGCGTTTTTGCTGTTTGGCCTGACCGTTGTCAGCTTGCCCCTGCTTTTGGAAAAAGAAATCGACTTTGTGACTGCGATGTTGGTGTCGCTACGCGCTGTGTTTGAAAACCTGACGACAATGTTGGTCTGGGCCGTGATTATTGCGGTTTTGTCCATCGTGGCGTTGGTGCCTGTTTTTCTGGGTCTGTTTATCGTTTTGCCGATCTTGGGCCATGCAACCTGGCACTTGTATCGGCGAGTTTTATACGATCCCGTTTAGGCAACAAAAAAGGCGCTGAAAACTCAGCGCCTTTCGTCATTCCAATTCTGAAATGATTATTCTTCTTTTGCCGCAGGCATTTTAGGTTTCGCAGCACCCGAGGCGGACAGTGGGTCGTCCTGACGCTGAACCGAACCTTCGAAATGTGCGCCGGATTCGATGGCGATGGTTTTGTGAATGATGTCACCTTCGACGCGAGCGGTCGATGTCAGGCGGACCTTTAGGCCACGTACGCGGCCAATGATGCGGCCGTTGATGACAACGTCGTCTGCGACCACTTCACCGCGTACGGTTGCGGATTCGCCGATGGTCAGCAGGTGGGCGCGGATGTCGCCGTCTACTTCGCCTTCGATCTGGATATCGCCAGTGGTTTTCAGGTTGCCCTTGATATGCAGGTCAGACGACAGGATCGACGCCGGTGGTTTTGCTTTGGGCGCAGACACTTTCAAATCTGCCGGAGCAGGGGTCGGTGCAGGGGCAGGGGCGGGCACTGGCGCTTTTGCTTCGGTTGGCTTTGCGCTCGGCTCGTTGATTTTGCTCTTAGAAAACATCTTGTCCAGCTCTTATATAGATCATCGGGTTCACAGCTTCACCGCCCACGCGGACCTCGTAATGGAGATGAGGGCCCGTGGAACGTCCGGAATTCCCCATATCACCAATACGGTCCCCGCGCGAGACTCTTTGGCCGACTTCGACGCGAATTGCGTTCAAATGTGCGTAACGCGTTTCGATTCCAGCTTCGTGTTGGATTTTAATCAATCGACCATAGCCCGTCGACCATCCTGCATGCGTCACAACGCCATCTGCGGTCGCATGGATAGGTGTGCCGATAGGGCCGGCAAAGTCGGTACCATAGTGCATTCGGCCCCAGCGCATTCCATAGCCCGAAGTAAAGCGGAAGTTTTCGAACACAGGCATCGCAAATGGCGTGCGTTCAGCGGCGATACGGTACAGGTTGATGCGGTCCATTTCAGACAGGATGCCGTTCGCACGGGCGGCGTCTGGATCGATTTCGGTGCTGCCACGGGTCGACATTTGGAGCGGCATCATTGGGCCGCCCATGCCAGAATAACCCTGACGAACCTGATCCAGCAGGCGGTCAGTATCCAGACCTGCCGCGCGGAACATATTGTCCAGTGGTTCGACCGAAACCATCATCGCCTCTTCTAGCTGGCGAAAGATTTCGTCGTTCTTGTCTTCCATCAGGCGCAGTTCAAGTTCTAGTTCTTCAGCGCGCTCAATCGCGTCTTGCGCGTTAGCTTCGATAATGTCGCGTTCTGCGGCGGTATCTGCCAAAGCGGCAGCCAACAGATCCAGCGTTTCGTCCGAGCTACCCGCGCCAACGCCTGCTGTGCCTTCGCCCGATGCGATCGCGGCTTGCAGGGTGTCCATGCGTTCGGACAGTGCTTCGCGTTCTTGCATGGTGCGGCGCAGAGTGGATTGGATGACTTCGATGCCGGTTTCTAATTCGCGGCGGCGGTCTTCGGAATGCAGCAGTTCAGACTGCATCATAGAAATCTGTTCCAACGCCGAACCAAAGCGCGCAGATGCTGCTGCGGCTTCTTCCGCGCGGCGATCGCGTTCGGTCGCCAGTGCCTGCAGTCGGCTTTCGTATTCAATCTGTTCGCGCTGCGCTTGTGCGCGGAAATTTCCAGCGCCGATGGAATCCATCAGGACAATAGCGGTCGCGATAATGGTCCACGCAACAACAATGGACCCCGTGACCCAAACAAACATTTGAGTTTCTGACCGAAGTCGCACAAAGCGTGTTTCGGTGTCTGAACGTAGATACAGCCGTTTTTCTGGAAAATATCGTTCCAATACGGCGTGCAGTCGAGCCATAACCCGTGTTCGCACGTGCGTTTTCCTTCGTCCCGTCCCAATCTTGCGAGTGTTCCCATCCACTCTTGCCGCGAAGTGTTAACTACCTGATAGAAGGGTCGCAACAGTTTTGCGCAAATTTGCTGCAATGCACTGGATTTAGGCGGGTTTCTGCGCGGATTTATGCCTAACGACTTGGCATCTAGGCAAAGTTTTAGCGTTTTGCGCCTGCTTCTTCTGCAAGGGGCCAATAGAAATCTGGCGGGATGCCAGCCTCGGCCCGTTTTTCTTCGTTAAAGGGCGGACGCAGTTGGCTAAAGAAATAGCGTTTGACCAGATCGTGAAATGCGACCTTTGGGTCCATGTCGTGGCGACCGCAAAGGAAATGGAACCATTTCGATCCGTAAGACACGTGGTGGACTTCCTCGGCGTAAATGACCTTTAACGCTTCGACGGTTTCTTTGTCTTTTGCCTGTTTAAAGATGTTGATCATGCCAGGGGTTACGTCCAATCCGCGTGCCTCTAGGACCATGGGCACCACTGCCAAACGGCCCATCAGGTCATCGGCGGTGTCTTCTGCGGCGCGCCACATGCCCGCATGGGCCGGCAAAGCGCCGTAGTGGCTGCCCAATGCTTCGAGGCGGTCACATATCAGATTGAAATGTTTGGATTCTTCGTCTGCGGATTTCACCCAGTCATCAAAGAAACCGATTGGCATAGGGGTATCTGAAAAACGTGCGATAATATCCCAATGCAGATCGACCGCATTCAATTCGATGTGGGCAACCGCGTGTAAGATCGCGATGCGGCCTTCGATCGTGCCTGGTTTGCGGTGCGGCACGTCGCGCGGGTCTAGCAATTCGGGTTTGTCGGGGCGCGATGGTTGCATCGGCGGATTTGCTGTTCCGATTTCAATTGGGGTATCCGACTGACGCGATGCGACCCATTCAGCGGCGTATTTTCGCGATAGCGCAGCTTTGCCGCGGCCATCCGCCGTTTCCAGAACTTCGCATGCCATTTTTGCCAGCGTTTTCATCGCGCATCCCCATCTGTCTTTGCGCGGTGTCCTGCCGCGTGATGCGGCAGGGGTCAACCGACTACAGGCTTTTTGCTGCTTCCAATACGGCTTCGACATGACCGGGGACTTTAACCTTTGGCCAGATCTGCGCGATTTTACCATCCGCACCAATTAGGAACGTTGTGCGTTCGATCCCCATGAATTTTTTGCCGTACATGGATTTTTCTTTCCAAACGCCATAGCGCTCGCAAACATCGTTGTCTTCATCAGATAGCAGCGCGAAAGACAGGTTGTTTTTGGCAATGAACTTTTCATGCTTCGCAACCGAGTCCTTTGACACGCCCAGAATTGCAACACCTGCTTCTTCGAATTCGTGCGCAAGATCGGTGAACCCAATTGCCTGTTTGGTACAGCCAGGTGTTGCGTCCTTTGGGTAGAAATATAGAACCACGGGCTGGCCTGCATAATCAGCAAGGTTAACGATTTCTCCGCCATCGCGTGGCAGGCTGACGGCAGGGGCGGTTTGTCCAACTTCGGGTAGGGCGGTTGTCATTCTATCCTCTATCGAATTGAAAAATGGGTTGGCACGCGGCACAGTTCCGTTTTAGGGCAGCCACACTAAGAATAAAGGGACCATCGGGCGAAAATGGATCAGGGGCAAGGTGATACCGACCAAACATCAGGTCGGCGCCGGATCGGTAGAGGGTGGCTGCTGCGCGTGTCGATTGCGCTAATCGTAGCTCCGCTGATTGTTGCTGTTGTTGCCGTCCTTGCCATTTTAGATCGTGAAATCAGTGCGCCACATTGGATTGAACAACGGTTAGAGCAGTCCGGCAGTCAAATGATGTCAGGCGGATCAGTGGAAATCGGTCAAGTCTGGCTAACGTTAGGCCGTGATTTGCATCTGCGGGCGCGAGTTGAAAATGCCCAGATTAGGGATGGCGATCATCAGACAATCGCTGTTTTGCCCGTTGCCGAAACGCTTATTTCTCCGCGCGGATTGGTGTTGAAGCAAGAAGTTTTGGTTCAAGAGGTTGTGCTGCGCGGCGCTCAAATCGGTTTGTTGCGGTCTGCGGACGGTTCGGTCGAGGTATCATTCCAGTCGAACGGGCCGCGCGCAGGTGCCGCTGATAGCTGGGTTGATTTACTGGATATGGTCGATCAGCTGCTAGAAGAACCCGCACTAGAAGCGTTAGAGACGGTCCGCGCCGAAGGCGTCATCGTGAATTATTCTGATTTGCGATCGGCCCGCAGCTATACCGTTGACGGTGGAACAATCAGCCTCGATCTACGTGGCGGTGTCGTGTCGCTGCGGGGGGAGTTCGCGTTATTGTCTGGTCGTCCGTTCGTAACGACCGTGGACATGTCCTATGACAGCCCCAAAGGGCGCCGCGCGGCTACGTTAGGTCTAACCGTTGCGAACGGGATTGCAGCAGATTTGGCGGCGCAAGTGCCAGTATTGGGTTGGATGTCGGTGGTAGACGCACCGATCAACGCGTCGATCCGTGCAAGCGTCCAAGATGATGCGCAGCTAGGGCCGATGTTTGCGTCTTTTGAAATTCAGGATGGTGTTATTCAGCCAACGCCCGAAAGCCGTCCGATCCCGATCCGCAATGCCCGTAGCTATTTGTCATATGATCCACAAAGCAGCACAGTTCGGTTTGATCGCGTCACGGCGGATACATCGTGGGGCGGATTTACGGCGACAGGGCGGGCTTATCTGCGTGATTGGAATGATGCGGGGTGGCCACAGAGTTTTGAAGGGCAATTCGAAGCACGCGACATCGGTATCGCGATCGAAGACGTTTATGATGCCCCGCGCGTGATCGACAGCGCAGCCGCTGATATGCGTCTGCGCCTGTCCCCGTTCCAGATCGATATTGGCCAATTCAATATCGCGGCTGGTGAACAGGTGTTGAATGGGGATGGCACCATTACCGCTGACCAAGACGGTTGGGGTGTTGCGCTGGATGTGACCTCGGACGCGTTTGACGCGATGACGCTGATGCCGTTCTGGCCGGAAACCTTGAAAACGCCCGCACGCAATTGGTTTGCAGACAATATGACTGCGCTTGATGTGCGGGATCTAACGCTTGGGCTACGGATGGGTGGGGCCGAGGATATGCGCATTGGCGGATCGACCTGGGTCGAATACTCTCAGTTTCGGCCAAACCCCCAAATGCCTTACATCGATAAGGTGTCTGGTTTCGTGAGCTTACTTAATAACCGTTTGGGAATTGAACTGGATCAAGGGCAATCCGCATCACCACAGGGCGGTGTGATCGACATAGCGGGGTCAACAATGGTGATGCCGGATATCACCATGCACGAACCACGTGCGGAATTCGGTTTGAAAACGCAAAGCACATTAACCGCTGCTTTGGCTTATCTAGATTTGCCGCAATGGCAATTCCTGACCAAAGCGGGGCGGCCTGTCACATTGGCGGACGGTCGCGCTGTTGGTGATTTTCAGATTGCGATGCCGTTTATGAAAGGGATGCAACCGTCAGCGGTCGAATACCAAGGCAGCGCTGTTGTGCGCGATTTGCGGTCAGATCAGATTGTACCCAATAAAACGATCACAGCCGCGCAGGTGAGCGTGGAATTTGATCGTGAAACCCTCGCGATTAGCGGGCCTGTCAAATTGGGCGCCGTGCCTATGACGGTCCAATGGTCGCGCGCTATCGGGCCTGATGCACCAACGGTTAGTTTCCTAAACGGAACTGCTGTTGTGTCAGAGTTGTTTTTGGATGAATTTAACATAGGCCTGCCGCCAGGTTCGATTTCGGGGGAAACCGAAGCGCAAATTTCGCTGCGTTTAGAAAACGGCGAAGCGCCAGAATTCATTGCGACCTCTGATTTGCAAGGCGCCGGCATCCGTATAGATGCACTCAATTGGTCAAAATCGCCGCAGACCGCTGGAGATTTCGAAATTTCGGGCAGTCTGGGGCCTATCCCGCAAATTGATCGTATCTCACTCCTTGCGCCTGGGTTAAACCTGTCGGGGTCTATCGCGCTCGGCGAGGGCGGCGTGTTAGAACGGGCGTCGTTCGATCGGTTGCAATCAGGCCGTTGGCTGGACGGTTCAGTTGCATTGACGGGACGCGGTGTAGGAAGGCCCGCCGCGATAGAGGTTGCGAGCGGAACAATTGATTTGCGGCAAATTGATTTGTCAGGTTCTAATGATGGCGGCGCGCCTTTGTCCGTTTCATTGGATCGGGTCATTATCGCGCAAGGTATCGAGCTGACCCAGTTTGACGGTGAATTTGATAGCCGAGGCGGATTTTCAGGCGATTTTAGCGGCTACCTGAATGGGCAGGCCGCGGTGCGCGGGCGCGTGGACCCCCACAATGGCGGCAGCCGCCTACGTTTGATTGGATCCGATGGCGGCGCGGTTGCCATGGCGGCGGGATTGCTGCCGAACGCATCGGGCGAGGATTTCGAGCTGACGCTGACTCCGGTGGGTGAGGCGGGTGTCTATGACGGCACGTTGACGGTTAAGAATCTACAGGTTCGCGAAGCGCCGGCGCTGGCCGAACTATTAAACGCCGTCAGCGTCGTTGGATTGCTGCAACAACTTAGCGGGCAGGGGCTGATGTTTGTCGATGTCTTGGCCGAATTTCGTTTAACGCCCGATCAAATCATCGTGGCGCAGTCCAGTGCGGCAGGGCCGGGGCTTGGCATTTCTTTGGACGGCATTTACACGCTGGCAACCAAAGAGATGGATTTTCAAGGCGTGCTGTCGCCACTGTATTTGCTAAACGGGATCGGTTCGGTGTTAACGCGAAAGGGCGAAGGGCTCATCGGGTTTAATTTTACGCTGAGTGGGACCAAAGACGCATTGCAGGTTGGCGTGAATCCGTTGTCGGCGCTGACACCGGGCATGTTCCGCGAAATTTTCCGCCGACCACCGCCTGATTTGAGCGAATAGGACTGACCGTGAAACTGAGCGATTTTGATTTTGATCTACCCGAAAACCTGATTGCGACGCGCCCAGCAAAACCGCGGTCTTCTGCCCGTTTGTTGGTGGCTCAGGGCGGACAGATTTCTGATTTGACGGTCATGGATTTGGTCGACCAGCTAGGCGCGGGGGATCGGTTGGTTCTGAACGATACCCGTGTGATCCCCGCGCGGCTGACAGGTTTGCGCCATCGGGTCAGCGCACAGGGCGATGTATCAGCAAAGATCGAAGTGACACTGCTAGAGCCGCGTGCGGATGGAACATGGGCTGCGCTGATCAAGCCGTTGAAGAAAGTCAAAGACGGCGAAGATATTGTATTTTCTGATGATTTGTCAGCAAAAGTCGAAGGGCGTGATGAAGGTCAGGCCCACATCCGATTTAACCTGACTGGTGATGATTTTGACGCAGCGTTGGCAGCTGCGGGTGCGATGCCATTGCCGCCGTATATTGCCGCACTGCGGGCACCTGATGATCAGGATAAAGAGGACTACCAGACCATTTGGGCCCGCAACACTGGCGCTGTGGCGGCCCCTACGGCATCGCTGCATTTCGATGATACGCTGCTGGCGGCACTGCGCGACAAAGGTGTAGAGTTTACCTATGTGACGCTGCACGTGGGCGCGGGGACGTTTCTACCAGTAAAGGTGGACGACATTAGCGATCATAAAATGCATTCAGAATGGGGCCATGTGAGCGAAAAGGCTGCCGCTGAAATTAATGCAACCAAGGCGGCTGGCAAACGCGTTGTTCCGGTTGGCACAACGGCGCTGCGTCTAATTGAAAGCGCTGCTAAAGACGGCGCGATCGCGCCTTGGTCGGCGCCAACGGATATTTTCATCACCCCTGGTTTTGAATTCCAGATTGCAGATGGTTTGATGACAAATTTCCATTTGCCCAAATCGACATTGATGATGTTGGTGTCCGCCCTAGCTGGCGTTCAGGAAATCAAAGACATCTATGCCCATGCAATTTTGCAAGGCTACCGTTTCTTTTCTTACGGTGACGCATCCCTGTTGTGGCGTAAATGATTGCTTTAATGCCGTAAAACGCGGGCGCGCAGTCGTATAAGTTTCATACAACTGCCATCTAATTGTAGCGTATGCGCTATCTTTTCCCATGACCATTGGACGCTGTTGTTTTTCCACCTAGTGTTGAGTGGCACGCAACGCAAAGGAGCCAAAATTGATACAGGTACTAGGCAGCTCTTGGGCACTCTTGATCGGGGTGTTCATGTTGATGATTGGCAACGGTTTGCAGGGCACGCTGTTAGGTTTGCGCGGCGAGCTGGAAGGGTTTTCCACCCTATCGATGTCCATTGTCATGTCCGCGTATTTCGTCGGGTTCCTGTTTGCGTCCCGTGCCGTTCCTGAACTGATCCGCCGCGTGGGGCATGTTCGCGTCTTTGCGGCCTTAGGGTCGACGATTTCGGCAATCCTAATCCTGTATCCCGCGCTGACCGAGCCGTGGGCGTGGACATTGGGCCGTTTGTGCATTGGGTTTTGTTTCTGTGGTGTTTACGTCACCGCAGAAAGCTGGCTGAACGATAGCACGGACAACGCGAACCGCGGTAAAGCTCTATCGCTTTATATGATCACGCAAATGGCCGGCATAGTATTGGCGCAATATATCGTTGTGCTGGGCGATGTGAGCGGGTTTGTTCTGTTTATCATCCCGTCCGTTTTGGTTTCGATGTCGTTCGCACCGATTTTGCTGTCGATCCGTCCGACGCCAGCTTTTGAAACGACAAAGCCTTTGTCCATCAAACGTTTGATCGAAGTATCGCCGCTTGCGTGTATGGGGATGTTTTTGCTGGGCGGTATTTTTGCAGCCCAATTCGGCATGTCCGCTGTATTTGGCATTCGTGCAGGTCTTACCGTTCCGCAAATTTCATTCATGGTATCGGCGATTTATACAGCGGCTTTGTTGGCGCAGTTCCCAATCGGCTGGCTGTCCGACCGTATGGATCGTCGCCGCCTGATCCTCGGGCTGGCTGTTTTGGGCGGGATTGGCGCTTTGATCCCAACGTTCGTGACAACGTTCCCCGCTTTTGTTTTGGGGGCAGCATTGATCGGCGCGGCGTCTAACCCGCTGTACGCGCTGCTGCTGGCTTATGCCAATGATTACCTTGACCGCGAGGATATGGCTGCGGCGTCTGGTGGTTTTTTGTTCATTAACGGTGTTGGCGCAATTTCGGGCCCATTGATCGTTGGTTTTTCAATGGATACCGTCGGACCCCAAGGATATTGGGGGTACATGGCCATTCTGATGATCAGCATGGCGCTTTATGCTTTGTATCGTATGACCCAGCGCAGCACGGACACGCCAGTCCAAGATACTGTTGCTTACGCACCTATTTTGGCATCAGCTACACCTGTCGCGCTTGAGGTCGCCCAAGAGGTCTACATCGAAGCCGAAGAAAACGCACAAGAGGGTGATGAATGACCCAAGATCGGATTCAAAGTATCTGGGATTTCTGGTTTGACGAATTGTCTCCAAAGGACTGGTATTCGGGTGGCGAGGCGCTGGATACTTTGATCCGTGATCGGTTTCTGTCTACATGGACGGAGGCGCGTGACGGCGCATTCGGGCATTGGTTGACAGATGCCCGTGGCGCGTTGGCCTATATCCTTTTGACCGATCAATTTCCGCGCAACATGTTTCGTGGAGAGGCGGATGCGTTTTTGATGGATGCAAATGCGCGCGCCACTGCAAAATTGGCTATCGATCAGGGCTGGGATAAACAGACCAAAGAACCCGATAGGCAATTTTTCTATCTGCCGTTGATGCATTCGGAAAACATCGTGGATCAGGATCGATCGGTGAATTGTTTTCGCCATTCAATGCCTGAAACAGGCGATGATAATCTGGGCCACGCCATCGCGCATCGTTGGATTATTCGTCAGTTTGGTCGGTTTCCCTATAGAAATCAGGCGCTTAATCGCGAAAACTCGTCTGCCGAAATTCAGTTTTTGAATAAAGGTGGATATAAATTGGCCTTGGATCTGACACGCGGTTAAAGACCCTTAAACCTATCGATCCTACCGTTTTTTTGCGCGACATTGCAGGAGGCGGGAATGATGGATGGTGGTTTAACATCTGCTGGGCACGATTTGGCGGCGGATGTATTGAACATGATGGAGCAGGGCATTCTGGTCTGGTCCGAGGGGGGCATCTGCGAGATGCATAATCTACGTATGTTTGATGTTCTCGAACTAGAACCCGGTGATTTGCGTGTTGGTATGTCGTGGTTGGAATTTCGCGAACGCGGTCGAGCGCGGGGTGAAATCTCTGATGCAGATAATCAGATGTCCGAACGCAAAATCGCGTCACGTGAATCCTATTCTTATGATCGTCACCTGCCATCGGGTCGCGTTGTGTTGACCAGCGCCCGACCCGCGCGGGGCGGTGCCTATATTGTCACGTTTACAGATGTGACCAACGCACGCCGCGCGGCCCATGACATTGTCGAAGCCAAACATGCCGCCGAAGAGGCCGAAGCCCGCGCCCGAAAGGTTTTGGAAACCGAACGCGCGCGGCAAGCCGAAGCAGATTTATTGGCGCGTTTGGATGAATGGCTGCAGTCGTGCAAATCGCTAGATGAATTATATCTGGTCGTGACGCGATTTATGGAAAAATTGCTCCCTGGGTCGAAAGGTGAGTTGTACATCTACTCTAATTCGCGCGATGCATTGGACGGCACTTGCAATTGGAATACCGACGACTTGCACCATGCAATCGCTGCTGACAGTTGCTGGGCGCTGCGCCGGGGGCGTTATTATGCCTATGGCGTGCAGGAAATCAGTTTCATGTGCGACCACGTCACCGAACACAATCACGGCGTCGATGTGGATGAATACATCTGCGTCCCAATCGTTGCGCATGGTGACACAGTTGGTTTGTTACACATTAGGTTTGTGCCGTCGGTCGAATTGAATTCCAAAGTAACCGACCACATTCAATTCGCGAAACGATGTGGTGAACATATTTCGATGGCGATCGCCAATGTTAAATTGCGCGATGAATTGCATGATCAATCCATTCGTGACCCGCTGACGGGCCTATACAATCGGCGCTATTTTCTGGATGCGATCCGCAGACAAATCGCTGTGGCGGAACGTTTGCAGACACCATTTAGCGTCATCGCTTTTGACGCGGATAAATTTAAAATGTTCAACGATAATCATGGGCATGATGCGGGGGATGCCGTTCTGAGGGCTCTTGGAACTGTCATGATGGAAGTGATGGAAGAGGACGCCATTTGCGCCCGCTTTGGCGGAGAAGAGTTTTGCATTCTTTTGCCTGACCGAACCACGACGGCGGCCGTGACGGCAGCCGAAAAACTACGCAAGGCTGTTCAGGAAATGCAGGTTCGGTATTTGGATGTGGTTTTACCGCCAGTGACTGTTTCATTGGGTGTCGCCAGCTATCCAGACTGCGGATCGCAGCCGCAACAAATTATGCGGCGGGCTGATGATGCGCTGTATCGAGCCAAAGATGCAGGCCGAAATCGGGTTGAATCCTGCGTAGGTAATTGAAATTGCAGCAATAAAAAAGAGTTGCAATAAACCCATGGCAGCCATGATAGAACCACGGTAGATTGGATTGAAAAAATAGTTTAACGTCAAACTAATTTCTGACCGGAGGAGAATCCCATGGCCGCTAAGAATTTTGACCTGATCGTTATCGGCGCAGGCCCGGGCGGCTATGTGGCCGCTATCCGCGCTGCGCAGCTAGGTCTGTCTGTTGCGTGTGTCGAACGTGAACATCTGGGCGGTATTTGCCTGAACTGGGGCTGTATCCCGACCAAAGCTTTGCTGCGTTCCGCCGAAGTGCTGAACCTAATGAAACGCGCCAAAGAATTCGGCCTAAAGGCTGACAGCGTCGGTTATGATCTAGACGCGGTCGTTCAGCGGTCGCGCGGCGTTGCGAAACAGCTGTCGGGCGGTATTGGCCACCTGTTTAAAAAGAACAAAATCACCAGCATCATGGGCGAAGCCAAAGTTGTCGCCAAAGGCAAAGTTTCGGTGAAAACCGACAAAGGCACCGAAGAGCTGACCGCGAAAAACGTGATCGTCGCGACCGGTGCCCGCGCACGTGAACTGCCAGGTCTAGAGGCTGACGGCGATCTGGTGTGGACGTATAAACACGCGCTGCAACCTGTTCGTATGCCAAAGAAATTGTTGGTCATCGGCTCGGGCGCGATCGGCATCGAATTCGCCAGCTTCTACAATACTCTGGGCGCTGACACGACTGTGGTCGAGGTGATGGACCGCGTTCTACCTGTCGAAGACGCCGAAATCAGCGCCTTTGCGAAAAAGCAGTTCGTGAAGCACGGGCTGAAGATCATGGAAAAAGCCATGGTCAAAAAGCTGGACCGCGCCAAAGGCAAAGTCACCGCGCATATCGAAGTGGGCGGCAAGGTCGAACAGCACGAATTCGACACCGTGATTTCTGCAGTCGGCATCGTCGGCAACGTCGAAGGTCTGGGCCTAGAAGAGCTGGGCGTAAAGATCGATCGCACTCACGTCGTGACAGATGAATACTGCCGAACGGGCGTGGATGGCCTGTTTGCGATTGGCGATATCGCCGGTGCGCCATGGCTGGCTCACAAAGCATCGCACGAAGGTGTCATGGTTGCTGAACTGATCGCGGGCAAACATCCGCATCCGATCAAACCGAATTCGATCGCGGGCTGCACCTATTGCCACCCTCAGGTCGCATCGGTTGGCCTGACCGAAGCCAAAGCGAAAGAGGCGGGCTACGAACTCAAAGTCGGCCGTTTCCCATTCATCGGCAACGGCAAAGCGATCGCCCTGGGTGAACCAGAGGGCATGATCAAAACCGTTTTCGACGCGAAAACCGGCGAATTGCTGGGCGCACATATGGTTGGCCCAGAAGTGACCGAATTGATCCAAGGCTACGTTGTTGGCCGCCAGCTGGAAACCACCGAAGAAGACCTGATGGAAACGGTATTCCCGCACCCAACGCTGTCCGAAGCCATGCACGAAGCCGTGCTGGATGCTTACGGCCGCGCACTGCATTTCTAATACGAAAAGGCCCGCGAATGTCGCGGGCCTTTTTCTTTATTCGGTCGGGCCTCCAGCCTGGACCCAGTTTCCAAAGCCGCCTATGTTATGGACGTCTTTGTAACCGATTTTTTCCAGAAATTGTTTCGCTTGCGATGATCGTCCGCCAGAGGCGCAAAAAACAGCAATCGGTTTGCCCGATTTTAGCGCGTCGTGGCATTCTGGGCTGCGCGGATCGACACGCATTTGGAACGTCGCCAATGGAATATTGATCGCGCCCGCTGCAGTGCCCGAGGCCTTCAGCTCCATCGGGTCGCGCACATCAATCACAACGATTTCGCCATTCGCATGCTGTTCGATGGCTTCGGTCGGGGATAGCCCTGCAGCGGGGCGTTGGAAAAAGTTAATCATTGCCAGTCTCCTTGGGCAAAGATGATGTTCTGTGATTAATATATATTAAGAAAACGTAATATAAAGTGCTAAGTGAATTCTTTAGTAGAGTATTGCCCTGTGTTCTATTATTGTTCCGTTAATTTCCATTGAGACTCGGCCACGAACACCTATCTGTTGCGTGGAATTGATCGGGGGGCAGAATGCCTGAATTAAAGAACATCGAAGTCCGCGGCGCGCGCGAACACAATTTGAAGAACATTGATGTTGATATTCCGCGCGACGAATTGGTGGTGATTACGGGGCTGTCGGGGTCGGGTAAGTCGTCTCTGGCCTTTGATACCATCTATGCCGAAGGGCAGCGCCGCTATGTGGAATCGCTATCCGCTTATGCCCGCCAGTTCTTGGATATGATGGAAAAGCCGGACGTCGATCATATATCTGGCTTGTCGCCCGCGATTTCGATTGAACAGAAAACCACGTCGAAAAACCCCCGTTCGACTGTGGGCACTGTCACCGAAATCTACGACTATATGCGTTTGCTGTTTGCGCGTGTCGGCACCCCATACAGCCCGGCCACTGGTCAACCGATCGAAGCGCAGCAGGTCCAAGACATGGTCGATCGCGTCATGGCGATGGAGGAGGGCACACGCGGTTATCTATTGGCCCCGATCGTGCGCGACCGCAAAGGCGAATACCGCAAAGAGATGTTGGAGCTGCGCAAGCAGGGTTTCCAGCGTGTCAAAGCGGATGGTGAATTTTACGAACTGGATTCGCCGCCCGAACTGGACAAAAAATTCCGTCACGATATCGATGTGGTCGTTGACCGTATCGTCGTCCGCGAAGGGCTGGAAACGCGCCTAGCCGACAGTTTCCGCACCGCGCTGGATTTGGCCGACGGCATCGCGATTTTGGAAACCGCCCCGCGCGAAGGCGATCCTGAACGATTTACGTTCAGCGAAAAATTTGCCTGTCCGGTTTCTGGTTTTACCATTCCAGAAATCGAACCACGCCTGTTTTCGTTCAACGCGCCGTTTGGGGCGTGCCCGTCCTGTGATGGTTTGGGCGTCGAACTGTTCTTTGACGAACGTTTGGTCGTGCCTGATGTCACGCTGAAAATCGCGGATGGGGCGATTGCGCCGTGGCGCAAAGGCAAATCGCCGTATTTCTTGCAGACGATCGAGGCGATCGCCAAGCATTACGGTTTCGACAAAAACGCCCGTTGGAAAGATCTGGACCCGAAAGTTCAAAAGGTATTCCTGTACGGTTCGGGCAAAGAAGAAATCAAATTCCGCTACGACGAAGGCGGCCGTGTTTACCAAGTCGAACGCGCCTTCGAAGGTGTCATCCGCAATATGGAACGCCGCTATCGCGAAACCGATAGCAATTGGGTCCGCGAAGATTTTGAGCAATATCAGAACAACCGCCCTTGCGGCACCTGCGGCGGTTATCGCCTGCGCGAAGAGGCGCGCGCCGTAAAGATCGACCATGTTCACGTCGGTCAAGTCGTTGAAAAATCGATCAAAGAGGCGCTGGAGTGGATCAACGGCGTCATGCCGACCCTGACGAAGCAGAAACAAGAAATCGCCCGTGCTATTGTCAAAGAGATTAGTGAACGGTTGGGTTTCTTGAACAACGTCGGTCTGGATTACCTGACGCTGAGCCGTAATGCAGGCACGCTGTCTGGCGGTGAAAGTCAGCGTATCAGGCTGGCGTCGCAAATCGGTTCGGGCCTGACGGGCGTTTTGTATGTGTTGGATGAACCGTCGATTGGTTTGCACCAGCGTGACAACGACCGTCTGATCGGGACGCTGAAAAACCTGCGTGATCAGGGCAATACTGTCATCGTTGTCGAACACGACGAAGATATGATCCGCCAAGCAGACTATGTTTTCGACATCGGCCCAGGGGCGGGTGTGCATGGTGGTCAGGTCGTGGCAAAAGGCACGCCGCCTGAACTGCAAGCGGACGAAAATTCGATCACGGGTCAGTATTTGTCGGGCAAGCGCGAAATCACGGTGCCTGCTGTGCGTCGTGACGGAAATGGCAAAACACTGAGCGTGATCAAGGCGACGGGGAATAACCTGAAAAACATCTCGGTCGATTTTCCGTTGGGCAAATTTGTTTGTGTGACGGGTGTTTCTGGTGGCGGTAAATCTACGCTGACGATTGAAACGCTGTATAAAAACGCCGCGATGAAATTGAACGGTGCGCGGGAAACCCCTGCGCCGTGTGAAACAATAAAAGGGTTCGAGCATCTGGATAAGGTCATCGACATTGACCAACGCCCGATTGGACGGACTCCGCGATCAAACCCTGCGACATACACGGGTGCGTTCACGCCGATCCGCGAATGGTTTGCGGGCCTGCCTGAGTCGAAAGCGCGCGGTTACAAACCGGGTCGTTTTTCGTTCAACGTCAAAGGTGGTCGCTGCGAGGCGTGTCAGGGTGACGGGGTCATCAAGATCGAGATGCATTTCCTGCCGGACGTTTATGTCGAATGCGAAACATGTAAAGGCAAACGGTACAACCGCGAAACGCTAGAGGTGCAATTCAAAGGCAAATCCATTTCCGACGTGCTGGATATGACCGTTGAAGAAGCCCAAGAGTTTTTCCGCGCGGTGCCGAGCATCCGCGAAAAGATGGATGCGCTGATGCGTGTCGGGCTGAGCTACATCAAAGTGGGTCAGCAGGCGACGACACTGTCCGGTGGTGAGGCGCAGCGGGTGAAGCTGTCGAAAGAGCTGTCTAAGCGGTCGACGGGGCGGACGCTGTATATTTTGGACGAACCGACCACGGGTCTGCATTTCGAAGACGTGCGCAAGCTGCTGGAAGTGCTGCATGAACTGGTCGAGCAGGGCAATACGGTTGTGGTGATCGAACACAATCTGGACGTTGTGAAAACGGCGGACTGGGTGATTGATATTGGCCCAGAAGGCGGCGATGGCGGCGGCACTGTTGTTGGCTACGGCACGCCTGAAGATGTGGCCGCGATCAAAACATCGCATACGGGCCGCTACCTTGCGCCGATGTTGGGAATGCAGATCGCAGCGGAATAGGTCCGCCGCATATCTGACTGTTATTAAAATGAAAAACGCCCCCGAAATCGGGGGCGTTTTGCTGTTTTTGATAGGCAAAGGGCGCAGGGCGCCCTTTGGTCCCGGACCTTAGTCCATCGCTTTGAAGTTCAGGGCAGCGCCGTCTTTGATGCCCGAGAACCAGCGCGCGGTCACGGTTTTGGTTTTGGTGTAGAAACGCAGAGCGTCTGGGCCGTATTGGTTCAGGTCGCCGAATGCGGATTTTTTCCAACCACCAAAGGTGAAGTAGGACAGAGGAACAGGGATCGGGAAGTTGACGCCGACCATGCCAACGTTGACGCGGGATGCAAAGTCACGCGCAACGTCGCCGTCTGCGGTGTAGATTGCAGTACCGTTGCCGTACTGGTTTTTCATGATCAGTTGCAGTGCATCTTCGTAGTTGTCTTTGCGCACAGTTGTTAGAACTGGGCCAAAGATTTCCTCTTGGTAGATGTCCATGTCTTCGGTTGCGTTGTCAAAGTACGATGGGCCAACGAAGAAGCCGTTTTCATAACCCTGCAGTTCGAAACCGCGGCCGTCGATGACCAGCTCTGCGCCTTGGTCAACGCCCGATGCGATCAGGCCTTCGATGCGGTTTTTCGATGCTTCGGTGATGACAGGACCGTAGTCTACGTCGTCGCCGCCGGTGTATGGGCCGACTTTCAGCGCTTCGATACGTGGGATCAGTTTTTCGCGCAGTTTGTCTGCGGTTTCCTGACCAACTGGAACAGCAACCGAAATCGCCATGCAGCGTTCGCCAGCTGCGCCAAAGCCTGCGCCGATCAGAGCGTCAGCAGCTTTGTCCAGATCAGCGTCTGGCATGATGATCATGTGGTTTTTCGCACCGCCGAAGCACTGTGCGCGTTTGCCGTTGGTTGCAGCGCGGCCGTAGATGTATTGTGCAATTGGGGTCGAACCAACAAAGCCAACAGCCTGAATGGTTTCGTTGTCCAGAATGCCGTCTACGACTTCTTTGTCGCCGTTGATGACTTGCAGAACGCCATCAGGCAGGCCTGCTTCTTTCAGCAGCTCAGCCAGACGCAGGGCTGTCGATGGGCAGCGTTCGGATGGTTTCAGGATCATTGCGTTACCCGAAACGATCGCAGGAGCCATTTTCCACAGTGGGATCATCGCAGGGAAGTTGAAAGGCGTGATGCCTGCAACAACGCCCAGAGCCTGGCGCATGGAGTACAGGTCGATGCCTGGGCCAGCGGAATCCATGAATTCGCCTTTGAGCATGTGCGGCGCGCCCATGCAGACTTCGACGACTTCCAGACCACGCTGAACGTCACCACGACCATCTGGCAGGGTTTTACCGTGCTCTTTGGAAACCAGTTCTGCCAGTTCGTCCATGTGTTCGTTGATCAGAGCGCCGAATTTCATCATGACGCGTGCACGGCGCTGAGGGTTGGTTGCACCCCATTTTACCTGTGCTTCTTCGGCAGCGTCGATCGCTGCGGTCAGTTCGTCCAGAGTTGCCAGCGGTACTTTGGCGATTGCTTCGCCGGTCGCTGGGTTGAACACGTCCTGAAAACGGCCCGAAGTGCCTTTGACGTGCTGACCGTTAATCCAATGTGTCAGTTCCTGCATGGAATCCTCCCAAGGTGGAATGTGAATTTGGCCGGAGAATAGTCTTGCATTTTGGTGGTAAGAACAGAATGTTTGCCAAAATCATTTTGCAAAAATGCAGGGGTGTCATGAATTGGGATGATATGCGGGTATTTCTGGCGGTGGCCCGTGCAGAAAGCCTTTCGGGGGCGGCTCCGGTTTTGAAAATGGATCCGGCTACAGTCGGACGGCGCGTTGCCCGTTTGGAAGAGGAGGTCGGCACGCCGTTGTTCGTGAAATCGCCGCAGGGGTATGCGTTAACCGAACAGGGGCTGCGGATGCGCGATCATGCGGCGCAGGCGGAAACCGCGCTGAACATGGCGATAGACGAAGGTCAGTCCGCTGACGAAGGCCTGTCTGGACAAATTCGGATTGGAGCGCCTGACGGCTGTGCCAATTTCGTGCTGCCACAGGTCTGCGCGGCCATCCAGCGGGACAATCCGGGGCTCGAGGTTCAGATCCTGTCACTGCCGCGGGTCGTGAACCTGTCTAAACGAGAGGCCGATTTGGCAGTAACGGTATCTGCGCCGGATGCGGGTCGTCTGACGGTGCAAAAAATCAGCGATTATCATTTACATCTCGCGACCGCAGAAAACGTAACGTCATTGGATAGGGAAAATTTGCCGCCAGTCGTCGGATATATTCCCGACATGATTTTCGACAAAGAGTTGGATTATCTGGGCGATTTGGATTTGAACGGCGTGCAATTGGCGTCCAATTCGGCGGCCGTACAGCTACAGATGCTACGGCGCGGCGGGGTAGGGATCGTTCATGATTTCGCACTGCCGTTTGCCCCAGAACTGCGGCGCATCATGGTTGATGAGGTCAGTTTTACCCGCAGTTTCTATCTGGTGCGCCATTTGGCCGACCGAAAATCAGACCGTTTGAACCGTTTTGTGGAAGCTTTGTTATCAGGAATGAAAACTGAAATTGCACGGCTTGAATCGCTTGCGACTTGACACAACAGGGCGAATGGGAGGACGCTAAGGGCAGGAGAAGTAGAGGAGGTATTGAATGCTTGTGCAGAACATTCTGAAAACAAAGGAAAAATCATCCATCTACTGGCTAAAGGAGGATGAGCCGGTATCCAAAGCGGTTGAAATCATGGCGCGTGAACGTATCGGGACGATCATCGTTTCCGAGACGGGCGAAGAGCCATCAGGCATTTTATCTGAACGCGATATTGTACGCGAAATGGGCAAACAGGGCCTGTCCATTGTAAACGGTCCGATTTCAAAAATCATGACAGCTAACCCCGTGACGATTACCGGCGACAAAACCCCAGACGAAGCGTTGCAAATCATGACCGACGGTCGGTTCCGCCACTTGCCCGTTATGGAAGGTGGTAAACTGATGGGGCTGATTTCTATCGGTGACGTGGTAAAAGCCCGTCTGTCGCAGCTGTCGATGGAAAAAGATGCGCTAGAAGGTATGGTTATGGGGCGCTAACAGCCCTTGCATTCCCGCGCGCAATATAGTTGCGTGCGGGCAATGAAAAAGGAGGGGCGTGAACCATGCGTATCGGACTATATCCAGGAACTTTTGACCCGATTACGAACGGGCATATCGATATTATCCGCCGTGCATGTTCGTTGGTTGACCGTCTGGTGATCGGTGTTGCGATCAATCGCGACAAAGGCCCCTTGTTCAGTTTAGAAGAGCGGGTCGCGATGATCCGGTCCGAAGTTGCCGAAATAGCCGAAACGACCGGCACGGAAATCGTCGCCCATCCATTCGAAAACCTGCTGATCGATTGCGCCGCCGAAGTGAACGCAACCGTCATCGTGCGCGGCCTGCGCGCTGTTGCCGATTTCGAATATGAATTCCAGATGGTCGGTATGAACCGCGCGTTGGATGATAGCATCGAAACCGTGTTTTTGATGGCAGACGCGAAAAATCAGGCGATTGCGTCGAAACTGGTCAAAGAAATCTGCCGCCTAAACGGTGATGTTTCGAAATTTGTGCCCGTTCGGATTAGAGACGCCTTGGAAGAACGGCTGCGTTAATCGAAAAGAGCGGCTGCAAAGCAACCGCTCTTTTTTCGTTATGCCTTACAGGTATATTCAACCGTTGTTTCACGTACGTAGTACCGCTGAGTCACAAGGTAATACCCGTTGTGGTATGTCGATGTGCGCAGTTCGGGAATGCCTTCGATTAGGTCAGTGACTTCGTAGCCATCCGGGCAGGTCACGCGTGGCTGTGCGCAATAGTTTTCGGCCGTTACGACCTGACCGCGGTTGGGGCCGAACAATGCTTTGCCGCCCAGTGCGGATTGATTAACTTCGCATGTCGATCTGTAAACGTTTTTGCCGCTGATTGTTGAAATCGGCTCTGCTGGATCGGGGCGCAGGCAACCCGTCAAAGCGGTCAGGGCGAGTGAAGCAATTAAAATCTTTTTCATAGAAAATCCGTCTTTAGGCCGTGCAGATAAAAGTCATCTCGTGGTCTTTGTAGGTGTACATTACTGACTGCACCATGCCGGCGACCGGATATTGGTGCCGCACGGTGTAGGGTTCGGTACTCGTCACCCTGACAATTTCGTACTGTTCAGCGCCGCACCGGTTTTCGGCCTCTGCAATGCAATTTCCGTATTCATGGAATAATTCGCCGTTTAATACGTTGCGTGTCCCGATGGTCGACTGTTCCACCTGGCAACTTGATTGATACAAAGCGCTGCCCTGATATTGGCCGATCTCGACACCTTCACCAACCATGCAGGCTGAAAGTGTCAAGATACCAGCAATAGGCGTCAGCTTTGAGATGATATTTTTCATAAAACTCCCCCTCTGATTGCGGTCAGTTTTACGTCATACATCCAGTAATTCAAGGATAAGTCAGTGTAATTGAAAATGCCCCGAGCGTTCGCTCGAGGCATTCAAAGTCTTTATCAGTTTGCCGAAAAAGCAATCTGGACGATTAGATCAGTTTACCCATCGCAACGGCGGTGTCTGCCATGCGGTTCGAGAAACCCCATTCGTTGTCGTACCATGTCAGGATACGGCACATGGTGCCTTCCATCACTTTGGTCTGGTCCAAAGCAAAGGTCGACGAATGTGGGTCGTGGTTAAAGTCGATCGAAACGTTTGGTACGTCGGTGAAGCCCAGAACGCCTTTGAGTGCGCCGTTGGATGCCGCGACGATTGCGTTGTTGATTTCTTCAACGGTGGTTTCGCGCGCTGCTTCGAATGTCAGGTCAACGACCGAAACGTTCGGGGTAGGGACGCGGATCGCAACGCCGTCCAGTTTGCCGTTCAGCTCTGGCAGGACCAGACCGACAGCTTTGGCTGCACCGGTCGAGGTTGGGATCATGGACATTGCTGCAGCGCGGGCGCGGTA
The DNA here is from genome assembly GCF_002150005.2 of Marivivens niveibacter. Classification (GTDB taxonomy): domain Bacteria; phylum Pseudomonadota; class Alphaproteobacteria; order Rhodobacterales; family Rhodobacteraceae; genus Marivivens; species Marivivens niveibacter. The sequence goes on along the minus strand of NZ_MSPP01000004.1, from coordinate 46,190 downwards.
CAGGTCTTTGTGCATTGTATCCAGCGTTGGCTGGTCGCCGGTGTAGCTGTGGATAGTGGTCATGAAACCTTTGACGATGCCGATTTCGTCGTTCAGCACTTTAGCAACTGGCGACAGGCAGTTGGTGGTGCACGATGCGTTCGACACGACAAGCTGGTCGCCGGTAAGGGTTTCGTGGTTCACGCCGTAAACGATGGTGTTGTCAGCGCCTTTGGAAGGTGCAGACACCAGAACGCGTTTGGAACCGTTTTCCAGGTGCAGCGCTGCTTTTTCACGGTCGGTGAAAATGCCGGTGCATTCCAGCGCGATGTCTACATCACCCCAAGGCAATTCACGTGGATCACGGATTGCGGTGACTTTGATTGGGCCACGACCAACGTCAATGGTGTCTTCGGTGGTGGTTACTTCACCTGGAAAACGGCCATGGACGGAATCGAAACGGATCAGATGGGCGTTGGTTTCAACAGGGCCTAGGTCGTTGATTGCGACGACTTCGATATCGGTGCGACCCGATTCAACGATTGCGCGCAATACGTTACGACCAATGCGACCAAAACCGTTGATTGCCACTTTGACTGCCATGCTATTGTCCTCCGACTGCAAATGTTGGCGGTATCAGTTGGCGCTAACATTGCGATTTGTCAGAAAAGGTCAACCGTTCATTACGGAAAGTGTCAAAAAGCTTCACCGCCAGATTGAAACATATTCAATCAAATCGGTGAATTTTCTGATCAGGAAAAGCGAAGCACCAAGGTCGAGCGTCAAATCAATCGCAAAAAAAGCGATGATGATACCGGCAAGCCAAATGGTCAAAGTGTTGGTCATGGCAACGGGATACCGCGCTGCCATGACCAGAGCAATGGTTTAGTGAACCAGACGGCCCATCGCAGCGGCAACATCGGCCATACGTGCCGAGAAACCCCATTCATTGTCGTACCACGCCATAACGCGAACCAGTTTGCCCATGACCTTGGTCTGGTCGGGGGCAAAGATCGACGATTCAGTGGTATGGTTGAAATCGATGGAAACCTTTGGTTCATCGTCATAGCCCAGAACCATGCCCATATATCCTTGGGCGGCTTCGCGGACGATTTCGTTGACTTCGGCTTCGGTCACCGATTTTTCTGCGACGAACGACAGGTCAACAGCCGACACATTTGGCGTAGGGACGCGGATTGCGGAGCCGTCCAGTTTGCCGCGCATTTCTGGCAGAACTTCGCCCAATGCTTTGGCGGCGCCGGTCGATGTTGGGATCATCGCCATCGCAGCGGCGCGGGCGCGGTACAGATCTTTGTGGCGGCGATCTAGGGTAGGCTGGTCGCCTGTGTAGCTGTGGATCGTGGTCATGATGCCAGATTCAATGCCAATCGCGTCGTTCAAAACTTTGGCCAAAGGTGCAAGGCAGTTGGTTGTGCAGGATCCGTTCGATACCATTTGGTCTTCGACCAGCAGGTCGCGGTGGTTCACGCCGTAAACAACGGTGCGCTGAACGTTCGACGCAGGGGCCGAGATCAGAACTTTTTTCGCGCCGCGTTCCAAGTGAACAGCCGATTTATGACCGTCGTTGAATTTGCCAGTACATTCCAGAACTACGTCAACGCCCGACCAATCAAGTTCTTGCGGATCGTAGGTCGACATGACCTCAATCGGGCCGCGGCCCAGATCCATTGTGTTGCCGGATACATTAACCGGATTGGAAAAACGGCCGTGGACACTGTCGTATTTCAACAGGTGCGCGTTTGTTTCAATCGGGCCAGTGGCGTTGATTTTGACAACCTGCACATCGTTGCGCGCGGCTTCGGTAATATGGGCGAGGGTGCAGCGTCCAATGCGGCCGAACCCGTTAATGCCGACGGTGACAGTCATGTCTCTAACATCCTCTGCGTTGTCGTTGTGTGGTTGGGGTCTATGCCGATTGTGCTGTTAGGTTAAGGAAAAAACCACATAATTACCAATATGTTAGCGATAAATATGGTGGTAGCGAAAACGGTTGCGCTAACGGTTTGCGCCAACATGTCAAGGTTGCCATAAGTGGCCAATCAGGGTCCAATGGACCTGCGAATCTTTGGGGGTATTTATGAGCGGACTTTTAGCTCTTTTGGACGACGTTGCGGGCATTGCCAAAGTGGCTGCCGCAAGCGTCGATGATGTGGCGGCCGCAGCGGCCAAAGCGGGTAGTAAAACAGCGGGCGTTTTGATCGATGACGCAGCAGTAACCCCCAGCTACGTGACAGGTTTCAAACCCGAACGCGAATTGCCAATGATTTGGAAAATCACCCGCGGGTCATTTTTCAATAAATTGGTCATCTTGCTGCCTGTCGCGTTGTTGCTGTCTAATTTCCTTCCGCAAGCGATCACACCGTTGTTGATGCTGGGCGGATCGTATTTGTGTTTCGAAGGCGCTGAAAAAGTATTTCACAAATTGTTCCCCCACGGCGACCACGCGGTGGAGCAGGATATGGACATCAAAGACCCCGCCCACCTAGAGGAAGAAAAGGTGTCAGGGGCAATTAAAACCGATTTCATCCTATCGGCAGAGATTATGACTCTGGCACTTTCCACGATTGAAACGGGTAGCGTTTGGATGGAAGCCGCAACCTTGGCAGTGGTCGCAATTGGCGTGACTGTCGCGGTTTACGGCACTGTGGCGCTGATCGTCAAAGCGGACGATGTCGGCCTGCATTTGGCATCAAAGGCTCGGTTGGGCCTGACACGCGCCTTTGGTCGAGGTCTGGTCAAGGGGATGCCTTATCTGCTCAAACTGCTTAGCTTTGTTGGGACATTGGCGATGCTTTGGGTCGGCGGAAATATCGTGATCCACGGCTTGCACGATTTTGGCCTGCATTGGCCGTATGAGCCGATCAAACATGTTGCTGAACAGGCGGCTTACGCTGTTTCGTCTGGTGCAGGTTTCGTCAAATGGTTTGTAACGGCCTTGTTCGACGGTATCTTTGGGCTGATTTACGGGCTTTTGCTGATCCCTGTCGCAACGCGCATTGTTGGGCCGTTGATTGCGAAAATGACGGGTAAACCGGCAAGCCACTAAGAACATAAGGGGGCAGAAATGCCCCTTTTATTTTATGTAGGTCTCAAAGGCCAAAATCGCGGATTTCGCGGGTTCGGCACCTGATGGGCGGCCTGTGCGATCTTTTTTCCAGCTGGTTGATGTTGAAAAACAATGCCAGTAGGTCAGCGCGTCCGTTTTGGTGAACGGCGAGAAAATACCCCCTGGGCGGTGTACGGCCCAGCTTAGTTTTGCCGCGCCTCTATTCGGAACAGCGCACCATTTTGGGTTTGTACATGTTTTTCCGGGTACCCGCAGATTATGGTGCTTTTGCAATTGCGGGCCGTCTTTGTCGGTAAACAGCCATTCGCCGGTAAAGGATATCATCCCCAATCGGGACTTTTCCGCCAGATCAAAGATCGTTGCGTCATTTAATGGGGGCAGCATTTCGTCGACATCTAACGACAATACACCCGCTGCATTCCCAAAGAAACGCAACCGACCTAGGTTTAAAACAGCGGTTTGCAGGAACTTTGTTGGCGTTACAAAACGACCCCCAGCTTTGTCCCCGTACGGAAATGGCGTGGAAATGACATAGGCGGTGTCTATGCCGGAAATGGACCGCAGCGCATTTTGAATGTCGATTGGCGCAACCGTGGTCGACCCATTGTCGAATAGTAAAACGGCGTCAACAGAATGCGCTGCCGCATGGTATTTGGCCCAGTCAGTTATCCAGTCAATTGGCGTATCTTTGCACTGTGTGACTAGAACATTGCGACCTGAAAATCGCTGAGTTTCATTGGCGTTGACAGGAACAGGCAGGACGTTTTCGTCGATTGTGACGGTCACGTCTGATTTTAACGTACCTGCAATACGCAACTCTTCGTAGCGCAGATATTTTTTGCGGCGGATGCGAACGCGTTTGCCGTCAACACGCAGGCCATCGCGGACCAGCGGCCATAGGTTCAGCAAGCGCGGACAGATCAGTGTCAGCGTGTCGCCATCCGCAAAGCAATCATAAATCAGGGTGTGCGCATCAAACGACTGAATATAGCGTTCGGATCGTTTTTCGGGCGCTAGGGGCATCTCTCTGGCAATTCGGCCCCCCGAAGGGAGCCGAACGCCTGAAAGACTGAGTAATTCTGGATTACTCACGCGCGTGCCTTACAGCAGCGCTTTGACTTGTTCTGCAACGTTTTCAGCAGTGATGCCGAATTTGGCGTAGAGTTCGTCCGCAGGGGCCGACGCGCCGAAGCCAGTCATGCCGACAAAGCCAGCTTTCTGTTCGCGGCCACGTTCGCCCAGCAAGTATTTATCCCAACCCTGACGAACCGCTGCTTCGACAGCGACGCGAACTGGACCAGCTGGCAGAACCTTTTTGCGGTAGGTTTCTTCCTGTGCGTCGAACAGTTCCATGCAAGGAACGGACACAACGCGGGTGCCGATACCTTCGGCCTCTAGGATGTCACGAGCTGCCAGAGCGATCTCTACCTCGGAACCGGTTGCCATGATGATGGCCTGACGTTTGCCTGCTTCGGCGTCTTTCAGGACATATGCGCCGTTCGCGACCAGGTTTTTGGTTTTGTGGTCGGTACGAACGGTTGGCAGGTTTTGACGCGACAGCGCCAGAACCGAAGGTGTTTCGGTTTGGGTCAGTGCGATTTCCCATGCCTCTGCGGTTTCAACGGTGTCTGCAGGGCGGAATACCAGCGTGTTCGGGGTCGCGCGCAGCATTGCCAGATGTTCGACAGGCTGGTGGGTTGGGCCGTCTTCGCCCAGACCGATGGAATCGTGGGTCATCACGTAGACAACCGACTGTTTCATCAGGGCCGACAGGCGCATCGCGCCTCGAGCGTAGTCGGTAAAGCACATGAACGTGCCACCGTACGGACGAACGCCGCCGTGCAGAGCCATGCCGTTCATCGCAGCCGCCATACCGTGTTCACGGATGCCGTAGTAAACGTAACGGCCAGCGCGATTTTCAGGATCAAAAATGCCCAGATCACCGGTTTTGGTGTTGTTCGAACCGGTCAAGTCAGCCGAACCACCAACGGTTTCAGGCATGATCGGGTTCACGACTTCCAGAACCATTTCCGACGCCTTGCGGGTCGCGACTTTGGGCTGTTCTTCGGAGATCTGCTTTTTCAGCGCGCGGATAACGGCCGACAGTTTCTTTGGGGCTTCACCAGCCAGCTGACGGTTGAATTCTGCCTGCTTGTTGGCCGACAGACCAGCAAAGGTCGCTTCCCAGGCTGCGCGTGTTTCTGCGCCGCGGGAGCCCATCGATTCCCACTGCGATTTGATGTCCGCAGGGATTTCGAACGGAGCCCATTCAGCGCCGTAGTTTTTCTTGGCTTCTGCCAGCTGTTCGGCGTTGGTCAGTGCACCGTGGCCTTTCGATGTGTCTTGCGCTGCGTGGCCCAGTGCGATGTGGGTTTTGCATGCGATCATCGAAGGCAGTTTCGATTTCTTTGCAGCAACGATAGCCGCATCGATTTCTTCTGGGTTGTGACCGTCGATTTCCTGAACGTGCCAGCCCGATGCTTTGAAACGGGCAACCTGATCGGTTTTGTCGGACAGTTCAACAGTGCCGTCGATGGTGATGTTGTTGTTGTCCCAGAACACGATCAGTTTCGACAGTTCGTGTTTGCCAGCCAGACCGATGGCTTCTTGGGATACGCCTTCCATCAGGCAGCCGTCGCCAGCGATCACATAGGTGTAGTGATCAACGACTTTTTTACCGAAACGTGCGCGTTGGATTTCTTCGGCCATAGCGAAACCGACCGAATTCGAAATGCCCTGACCCAGTGGGCCGGTGGTGACTTCGACGCCATCCAGCAGGAAGTTTTCAGGGTGACCCGCAGTTTTCGCGCCCATCTGGCGGAAGTTTTTGATCTGCTCTAGTGGCACTTCTTCGTAGCCGGTGAGGTACAGCAGCGAATAGATCAGCATCGAACCGTGGCCTGCGGACAGGATGAAACGGTCGCGGTTTGGCCACAGAGGAGCCTTTGGGTCGAAATTCAGGTGGTTCTGGAACAGAACGGTTGCAACGTCCGCCATGCCAATTGGCATACCCGAGTGTCCCGAGTTCGCGGCAGCAACAGCGTCCAGTGTCAGCGTGCGAATGGCAGCCGCTTTCATCCAGTGTTCAGGGTGCGCGGCGCGCAGTGCAGCAATATCCATGATCCAATCCTTTGCATCTGTGCGTTAGGTTTGAAAGCGTCATATCAGTCATAGCACTAAGATCAAGTTAGACTCTTGCGTTAGCCTCTGTTCTTGCGCGTTCTGGTGCAGGTCTTTGCGGCCTGCAGCCAATAATTTACGATCAGGAAAATAACTTTCGATTCGTACCCTTGGCAGGGGATGCTTAAGTAAGTGGTAACAGGGCGCATCGCCCGTTGCGGAAAGGACAGGCAGATGACAGAAATCAGCGAACTAGAGAGCCGGATTACAGCCGCGCTGGATCGCATCCGGGCAGGCGTGAAAGACATGTCCACTGCGGTGCCCGCGCCAGAGGCTGCACCAGTTGCGGGCGCCGAACAGTCGGACCGAATTGCAGAGTTAGAAGGCCAATTGGCGGCTGAAAAGGATGCCAAATCCCAACTAGAAGAGCGGGTCAAAGCGCTGAAGGATCGTCAGGATGGGATGGTCGCTGATCTGACAGCCAAGGTTGAAACGGCAAAAACTCAGGCTGCTGCGTTCGAAGAAAAGCTGGAAGAATTGCGTATTCGTCAGGTGGAACTGTCGGAGGCGTCTCAAAAATTGCGGATCGCTGCCGTTAATAATTCAACCGAGGCAGAGCTGATCAACCGCGCTATGGCTGCTGAACTGGACGCGATCAAAGCGTTACGTGCAGCCGAAGCAGAAGAAGTCGGCGCGATTTTGAACGAGCTGAAACCGATCATCGAGGGGGCGAAGTAATGCCGCAGGTAGATATCACCGTTGGTGGCCGTAAATTTCAGGTCGCATGCCAGTCTGGCGAAGAAAACTTTCTGAAAACGGCGGCGTCGATTCTGGATGTCGAAGCGTCTGCAATCGTGGCCCAGTCGCAGCGTATGCCAGAGCCGCAAATGTTGCTGATGGCAGGCCTGTTGTTGGCCGATAAAACGGTCGCGATCGAAGACCGCCTGCGTGCAGCCGAGGCAAAGGTGGCAGAGCTGGAAGCGAAGGTCGCCGATCCAGTTAAGGTTGAGGTGCCTGTGGTGCCGACAGCCGTGACGGACTCGCTCAAGGAATTGGCAGCGCGCGCCGAGGCATTGGCCGATGAAGTAGAGGAAAAAGTAAACACATGATCAGAGCGATTGCTGCATTTACCGTTTTGTTGGGGACTGCTGCGCAAGCGGCAGAAATTGAACACGTCCTGTATCGCTGTGAGCGGGATGTCGCAATCGATGTGATCTATGTTGAATCGAGCGGGCCGGATCAGGTCGTGTTGCGCGCCGAGGAACATTTTACAATTTTGACAGCTACGCCGTCTGCGCAAGGCAAACGGTATCAAAACTCGCCTGTTCTGTCCGACTATGTTTGGTGGGTCGAAGAGGACCGCGCAATGCTGGGATGGTTTGATGCGGACAAAGGCAGCGAAGAGACCTTGTTTCGCGAATGCCGCGAGCGGCGTTTGGATTAACCAACGGTTCTTCAAAGGACAAAGGGCGCCCGATCGGGCGCCCTTTGACGTTTATTGTTGATTTGCCGCCCGGATCTGATCGGCTTTCTCTTTGTCGAAGGTCACGCCGGATTTTTCGAACAGTTCATCCAATTCGCCCGACAGGGTCATTTCGGTGATGATGTCGCAGCCACCGACGAATTCGCCTTTGACGTATAGCTGAGGGATGGTTGGCCAATCCGAATAGTCTTTGATGCCTTGGCGGATTTCTTCGTCTGCCAAAACGTTAACGTCAGCATAGTCGACGTCCATGAAATTTAGAACGCCAGCAACGCGGGACGAAAAACCGCACTGAGGCATGGTTTTGGTGCCTTTCATGTACAGCACGACGTCGTTGTTGGTGACGGTTTCGGTGATTTTGTCTGCAGCGGACATTTGTATTTCCTTATTCCGGAGCTTTGGTGGTCAGCGCCAGTGCGTGAAGTTCGCCGTTGGAGCCGTCCATTTTACCTTTGAGAGCAGCATAGACAGCGCGCTGTTGTTGCACGCGGTTCATGTCGCGAAAGCTTTCGTCTACGACCATTGCCGCGAAATGCTGTCCGTCGTCGCCCTGAACTTGAATCTGGGCATTGGGAAAGGTTTCGCGAATTAGCGTTTCAATCTGTTCTGCTGTGATCGCCATGCGGGCCTCCTGTATTACCTATAGAGATAGGCTCTGCGGTTTTCCGCTGCAAGCTGAATGCGGCCTCAGGTTTGGGCAATAGGCCGCAGTTTTTCCAAGAAGGCGTCGAAATCAGCAGACATTTGGGGGGTATCTGCCCATGACCGCGCCAGTTTGCGCAGCATTTTCTGGCGCATTTGTTCCAATTCGTCGGTCAGCGGATATTTTTCTGCCGCGACCAACATGGTCATGCGTTCGTGCAAAGGGCGCAGGTTGGCAAAGTCGCGCATCATGGCGGGCAGCAATTCGGGTGCGTCGCGCCAGCTTTCGCCATTGAAACGCATTTGGGTGACGCGCTGGCCGGCGCCGGCGCATTCATAGTTGATACAGCCCTGAAATCCACGATCCTTTAGATCGTCGTGGATTGTGCATAGGTGACCGCCCAGATTGGGGCATGGTCTCCCTGCCTCTTTGTCGATGGCGAACATTTTGCCTTTGTCCAATACAAGGCTGACGCAGCATAGCGCCGCGCAGTTCATGCAATCGGATTTGAGGTCGGGCAGGTCCATGGGCAAAAAGGCCCGCGCGAGGCGGGCCGTTTTCGTTAGTGGATCGAGGTGTAGAACGACGTGCGGAATGTTTCCGCTAGTTCCGCCAGCGGAGCCGATGCGCCGCCGAAGGACACGTCCGTGCCGCCGAATTTACCAACCATTGCGATTGGTACGCCAGCCGCGCCAGCCGCGGTCATTAGTGCCTCGGCTTTGTCAAAGCTGGTCGCGATCAGGTAACGACCCTGATCTTCGCCGAACAGGGTAGGGGTGTCGCCTGCGTCCAAGGTGACGCCAACGCCAGCCGTTTCCGCCATTTCGAACGCTGCTAGAGCCAGACCACCATCGGACAGGTCGGTACATGCGCCGATCAATTCGCGGTTTGCGCGGATGAAATCGCCGTTTGCAACTTCGGCGGCCAGATCAACGTGTGGGGCGTCGCCTTCTTCGCGGTTGAACACTTCGGCCAGTAGGGCGGATTGGCCCAAGTGACCGTCGGTGGTACCAACGACCAATGCAACGTGACCTTCGCGGGCCGTTCCAGTGATCGCATCGTTGATGTTTTCGATCAGGCCTACGGCGCAGATGGTTGGGGTCGGCAGGATGCCTTCGCCGTCGGTTTCGTTGTACAGCGATACGTTGCCCGACACGATTGGCGTGTCCAGCGCGATGCAGGCTTCGCCGATACCTTTCAGGGCGCCAACGAATTGGCCCATGACGTCTGGCTTTTCTGGGTTGCCAAAGTTCAGGTTGTCGGTGGTTGCCAGTGGTTTCGCACCGACCGAGGTCAGGTTGCGGTAAACCTCGGCTACGGCCTGCTTGCCGCCTTCGATTGGGTTTGCTTTGACGTAGCGCGGGGTCACGTCCGCAGCGAAAGCGACCGCTTTGTCGGTGCCGTGGATGCGCACGATGCCAGCGCCCAGACCAGGTTTGCGAACGGTGTCGCCCATAACTTGGCTGTCGTACTGTTCATAAACCCACTGTTTGCCAGCGTAGTTCGGCGACGAAATCAGCGCACGTAGGCCATCGATTGGGTCAACGCCGGGAACGTCGGCCAGCGGTTCTGCTGCTGGGGTTTCGACCCAAGGACGATCGTATTCAGGTGCCGACGACGACAGCTTCGACAGCGGCAGGTCTGCTTTGACCTCGTTGCCGTGAACGATCAGGAAACGGTCTTCGGCGATGGTTTCGCCAACGATTGCGAAATCCAGATCCCATTTTACGAATACGGCGCGTGCTTCGTCTTCTAGCTCTGGGTTCAGAACCATCAGCATGCGTTCTTGGGATTCGGACAGCATCATTTCGTAGGCTGTCATGTTTTCTTCGCGCTGAGGAACGCGGTCCAGTTCCAGTTTGATGCCCAGACCGCCTTTGTCGCCCATTTCAACAGCGGAACAGGTCAGACCAGCAGCGCCCATATCTTGGATCGAAATAACGGCGCCGGTTTTCATCAGCTCTAGACAAGCTTCCATCAGGCGTTTTTCGGTGAACGGGTCACCGACCTGAACGGTTGGGCGTTTTTCTTCGATCGTGTCATCGAATTCGGCGGACGACATGGTTGCGCCGCCAACACCGTCACGGCCCGTTTTCGCGCCAAGGTACACGACAGGCATACCAACGCCCGATGCAGCCGAGTAGAAGATTTTGTCAGCATCGGCCAGACCAGCGGCAAATGCGTTTACGAGACAGTTGCCGTTGTAGGCTGAGTGGAAACGAACCTCGCCGCCGACGGTTGGAACGCCGAAACAGTTACCGTAGCCGCCGACGCCTTCGACAACGCCGTTCACCAACTGTTTGGTTTTCGGGTGGGTTGGTTCACCGAACGAGAGCGAGTTCATCGCTGCAATCGGACGGGCGCCCATGGTGAATACGTCGCGCAAAATGCCGCCAACACCAGTTGCCGCACCTTGGTACGGTTCGATGTAGGATGGGTGGTTGTGCGACTCCATTTTAAAAACGATTGCTTGACCGTCGCCGATATCGACAACACCAGCGTTCTCACCCGGGCCGCAGATAACCTGTGGGCCTTCGGTTGGCAGGGTGCGAAGCCATTTTTTCGACGACTTATATGAGCAGTGTTCGTTCCACATCGCCGAAAAGATGCCCATTTCGGTGAAAGTCGGTTCGCGTCCGATAATCTCGAGAATGCTTTGATACTCGTCCGGCTTTAGGCCGTGCGCTGCAATCAGGTCTTCGGTGATTTTCGGATCTTCCATGGAAACTTTCCCCGCTGGCATAGAATGCCGCCCTATTAGGGCAGGAACGCCTTGGGGGGAAGGCCTGCCGGTGCCGTTAGGGCAAAAAAAATCGCCGGGACGATGCCCGGCGAAGTCCAACAGGGAGGTATGAAGGTGCCGAGCGTGTAAGCATCAGCGTCTTCACGGGTGCAGATAGAGATTGAATTTTGTGCAATCAAGAAAAATCGGAGTTAAATTGCTGCATGCCCGATATGCGCTGAGTGCATGTCAACTCATTCAGGGATCAATTGATCACGGATTTTGCGGCGGTGTGCAAAGATTTCCTCTTGGACGAAATCGCGGAATGCGGCGACGCGTTTGGATTGGCGCAACTCTTCTGGGTATGCCAAGAAAACAGGCACCTCACCGGATTCAGTGTCTGGTAGCACGCGAATAAGCTGCGGGAAATCTTCGGTCAGATAGTCTGGCAGGACACCAACGCCAAGGTTGGCAAGTACAGCCTGCAATGCTCCAAAATAGTTGTTCACCGTCAGAGTGTTTTGCACATCGTTACTAAGAAGGTGCGAAACCAGTGTCGCGCCCGCTGCGACCTGTGCGGCGTTTGGGTTCTGGCAGATCAGACGGTGTGATGCGACATCATCCAGCTTTTCAATCGGAGAATGGCTGTCGATATAGTCCTGCGTTGCATAAAGGCGCATACGGATATTCATCAGGCGTTTGCGGATCAAATCGGCCTGCGATGGTTCCTTCATGCGGATCGCAACGTCGGCTTCGCGCATGGGCAGGTCCAGTACGCGTTCCTCTAGCATCAGGTCGATTTTCAGATCAGGGTATTTTTCGTAGAGTTTCGACAGGCGTGGCGCCAGCCACATGGTGCCAAAGCCAGTGGTCGTCGTGACCTTTAGTTCGCCAAAAACCTCTTCTTCGCTGTCACGAATGCGCGCGGCGGCGGCTTCGAGCCGTTTGTTCATGGCGCGGGTTGCATCGAACAGCAATTCGCCTTGTTCCGTCAGGATCAGACCGCGGGCATGACGGTGAAACAGCGTCGTATTCAGCGAATCTTCTAGCGAACGAATTTGGCGGCTCACGGCCGATTGGGACAGGTGCAGCGTATCGCCAGCATGGGTCAAAGACCCTGCGTCGGCAACTGCGTGGAATATGCGGAGCTTGTCCCAATCCATTATATAGTCTTTCGTTCACTGCTTTGTTTTTGTTTTTGCGGCTCATTACTCACGCGCATACGAGCTATGCAACCACAGTGTTGCACAAAATACGGATTTTCCACATTTGATTTTACGTTCGTGAGGATAATCGCCTTTAATTGATGCAGCGGAGTGACGAAATTTGCATTAAGTGACAATGCAATCTGCCGTTTCTGGCTAGAGTTATTAAGAATCGTCCAAAAGGTCTGAAATGCGACACGTCGCGAAAGATATCAGTTACGCATCTGCAATGTCGACCAAAGGGGGCAGGGCTGTTGTACGTGTTATAGAGAACGCAACGGGGCGCATTCGTTTGATCCGTCGCGCCAAAGGGTACGATGCAGAAGTCGCGCAGGGCCGCGATTTTTGGCAGGTGATGGCCGAACGGTATCATCTGGATATAGATGTCTTTCGCGGCAGCCTTGAAAACATTCCTGCCGACGGGCCATTGGTCATAGTGGCTAATCATCCATTCGGTATTTTGGATGGTTTGATGATGGGCAGAATTTTGTCCGAAAGGCGCAATGGTGATTTCAAGGTCATGGCGCATCAGGTATTTCGACGCTCTGCCGATTTGGAGCGGGTCATTTTGCCAATTTATTTTGACGAAACCAAAGAGGCAATGCGCGCAAATTTGGAAACCCGCGCCGCGGCGGTCGAATACGTCAAATCGGGCGGTTGCGTTGGCATCTTTCCTGGTGGCACCGTTTCGACTGCGGTGAGTACTTTTGCGCGCCCGCTGGATCCGATGTGGCGTACATTTACGGCGAAAATGGTGGCTAAATCCGGTGCGACTGTCGTGCCAATTTATTTCGACGGTCATAACAGCCGATTGTTTCAGATGGCCAGTCGGATGAATTATACACTGCGTATGGGTATGCTGATCCGCGAATTCAAAGCGCGGGTTGGGTCCAAGGTAAAAATCGCGGTCGGTGATCCGATTTCGCCGGACGTATTGGCGCAATTCCGTTCTGACCCCAAAGCGATGATGGATTTCCTACGCAAAGCAACGTATGACCTAAGTCCAAGGCCTGTTTCAACAAACGTGACAGGCTATGAATTTGAGGCCAAGTACAGGAAACGCTAATGGCGGTCGGGGTTTTTGATAGCGGATTGGGTGGATTGACGGTTCTGGACGCGTGCCAGAAACGCCTGCCTGACGTTCCCTTTGTTTATTTCGGTGACAACGCGCATGCGCCGTACGGTGTGCGCGATGCCGAAGATATTTATAACCTGACCACCGCAGCGGTTGAACGTATGTGGGCCGAAGGTTGTGATCTGGTGATCATCGCCTGTAACACCGCCTCTGCAGCCGCGCTTCGCCGTATGCAAGAAAGCTGGGTCCCTAAAAACAAACGCGTGTTGGGCGTGTTCGTCCCGCTGATCGAGGCGCTGACCGAACGCCAATGGGGGGATAACTCTCCTCCGCGCGAGGTCGAGGTGAAACACGTGGCGCTATTCGCGACCCCTGCGACTGTGCGCAGCCGCGCGTTTCAGCGTGAATTGGCATTCCGCGCTATCGGCGTGGATGTGGAGGCGCAGGCCTGTGGCGGTGTTGTAGATGCGATCGAAGACGGCGATATGATCCTTGCCGAAGCTTTGGTGCGCAGCCACGTTGACGCGCTTATGCGCAAGATGCCAGAACCAGATGCCGCGATTTTGGGCTGTACTCATTATCCGATTATGGAAAAAGAATTCCAAAGCGCGCTTGGCCCCGATGTCAAAGTGTTCTCTCAGGCCAATCTGGTTGCTGCCAGCCTAGAGGATTATCTGAAACGCCGACCAGAAATGTTGGGCGCGGGCACGGAAACCAAATATCTGACCACGGGCAATCCCGCCAAAGTTTCGGATCGTGCGACCCAATTCTTGCGACGTTCTGTCGAATTCGTCGCAGCCTAAAGTGGCATTGCGGCGGTTGCGCCGCTTTGCCAGACTTCCTATCTCTTCTCCTCAGTAGGAGCCTTTCATGACTTATAACGTCGCTATCCTTGGCGCGTCGGGATACACTGGCGCTGAACTGGTTCGCATCATTGCGACCCATCCGTCTTTGCGTGTTGCTGCACTGTCGGCCGATCGTAAGGCAGGCATGGAAATGTCTGACGTCTATCCGCACCTGCGCCATCTGGATCTGCCGCAACTGTGTACGATCGAAGAAATCGATTTCGAACAGATTGATCTAGCATTCGCAGCTTTGCCCCACGGCCTAAGCCAAGCGTTGGTGCGCGATCTGCCAAAGACCGTCAAAGTCGTTGATCTGGGCGCTGATTTCCGTCTGCGCGATCCAAAGAAATATGAATTCTGGTATGGCGCAGAACACGTCGCGCCAGAACTGCAGAAAGAGGCTGTTTACGGCCTGACCGAATTCTATCGGGACGATATCAAAAACGCGCGTCTGGTTGCTGGCACTGGCTGTAATGCGGCCACCGTTCAGTTTGCGCTGCGTCCGTTGATTGCGGGCGGGTTGATTGATCTGGACGATATCATTTGCGATCTGAAAAACGGCCTGTCTGGCGCTGGTCGCAGTGTCAAAGAAAACATGCTGTTCACCGAACGCGCCACCAACGTCGAAGGTTACGCGCAGGGCGGTAAACACCGTCATTTGGGTGAATTCGATCAGGAATTCAGCGCGATCGCGGGTCGTCCGGTGGAAATCATGTTCACCCCTCATCTGGTGCCTGCAAGCCGCGGTATTCTGGCGTCGTGCTACGTCAAAGGCGACGCCGCTGCGATCCACGCCGCGCTAGAGGCACAATACAAAGACGAGCCATTCATTGTCGTTCTGCCATTCGGCAAAGCGCCAGGCATGGGCCATGTTGCAGGATCGAATTTCTGCCACATCGGCGTGGTGGGCGACCGTAAAACGGGCCGCGCTTTGGTCGTATCAACCCTAGACAACTTGAACAAAGGATCGTCGGGTCAGGCCGTACAGAACGCCAACCTTATGTTGGGTCTGCCTGAAACCGAAGGCCTGATGCTATCACCGGTGTTCCCATGAGCGGATTGAAGAACCTGAAAAAGAAACGTCGTATACAGATTATCATCATCACTTTGGTGGCGGTGGTTCTGGCGGGTGGTTTGATCGGGTTCGGATTCCGTGACGGGATCAATTTCTATCGTGACCCTTCGGATGTGATCGCAGAACCGCCCCAACCGACGGAGACATTCCGTTTGGGCGGTTTGGTGGTTGAGGGCACGTTGGTGCGCGGCGAAAGCGAAGAAATCACCTTTAGTGTATCGGACGGTGCTGAAGTCATTCCAGTAACCTACACCGGCATCTTGCCTGATCTATTTGGCGAAAATCAGGGGATGATCGGCACCGGCAAGTACATCAATGGCGTGTTCGAAGCCTCTGAAATCCTTGCCAAACATGACGAAGAGTATATGCCAAAAGAGGTCATGGACAGTCTGAAAGAAACAGGCGTTTACGTTGACCCGAACGCTGCTGAGGCGTCGAATTAACGAACGACTGCCAGTCTGGTCCCGAGCAGAATTCGGGGCCAAGACATGCAAACAATCCAAGACATTGCACAAGACATCGTCGCCCGTGAGGGTGGTTATGTGAACGATCCCGCCGATCCAGGCGGGCCGACTAAATTTGGTGTCACGCTGGGAACATTGCGGCGATTGGGCCGCGATAAAACGGGTGACGGACGGATTGATGATCGGGACATTCGGGCGCTGACCCGCAATGACGCGATCGACATATTTATCGAACATTATTTCGACAGGCCGATGATCCGCGACCTGCCTGAACCGATGTGGGCAACTGTATTCGACATGTATGTGAACGCTGGGGCGAATGCGATTTCGATCCTTCAGCGCCTTCTGTGCGATATGCGGATTACTGTCGATGTTGACGGCGTGTTGGGCCCGCAAACGATTGCCGCGACCCATCGGGCATTCGATGCGGCTCCTGACCATTTGGTGGATGCTTATGGGATCGCGCGGCGCAATTATTACTACGGTTTGGGGGATGCACGCCCCAGTCTGCGTAAATTTGCCCGCCGCCGTGATGGTGGCAAAGGCGGATGGATTACCCGCGCCGAAAGTTTCATCGACGAAAAATATCACCTAAGTGATGACGCCCATCAGGCGCGGGTGGCGTCATGGGGCTGATCAATCAAATCGCAGTTTTGTTATTCGGCGAAGGCCGCAACGTGGTCACAGAAACCATGGGTGCCTTTGTTGAAAATGCCGAAAACGCAGCAACGCGAGAAGCGGATGGCAAAAGCCGTGCGTTGCAGCAATATGCGGCAGAATTCGGAGGAACCAACAAGGGAACGTTCGACCGGGTGATAGACGGAGCCAACCGTTTGCCCCGACCCTTGTTGGCCTTTGGTACGTTGGGATTATTCGTCATGGCGATGGTCGATCCCATCTGGTTCGCTGCACGGATGCAGGGCATAGCGTTGGTGCCTGAACCTTTGTGGTGGCTGATGGGGGCGATCGTTTCGTTCTATTTCGGCGCGCGTCATCAGGCCAAAGCGTATGAATTCCAACAATCCGTTGCCAACACAGCAGCGCAAGCGGTCGAGGTGACACAGCGGGTTCGCGCGATTGAGGCATTAGGGGCAGGGGCGGCACTGACCGCGCCAGCCGCGAACGACAATCCCGCATTAGACGCATGGAGGCAGGAACATGACGGATGATTGGGCGCAGCAAATCGACCGGCGGCTATCGCAGCTAGAAACCCGCCATGCGGTCGAACAAGTCGTTCGCAGCACGGTGGAAACGCGGCTGCATGCGATCGAGGATATGCTGAAATGGTTGGTGCGTCTGGTTTTGGGGGCATTGATAATGGCGATCACTGGATATGCCATAGCGGGCGGATTTTCCGTATAGGTGCGGCAATGCGACTATCGTTCTAACCGGCTTTTGATTTGGCCTCGGGCTCTGATCGGTTAGAACAGGGGCATGATTACTGAACTCGGACACTTCGCGCTGATTCTGGCGTTTGGCATTGCGCTGATCCAGATGATTATCCCTATGATTGGGGCTCACAAAGGTTGGACAAACTGGATGGCCGTTGCGGACCCTGCGGCGACATCACAGTTCATATTGGTCGCCTTTAGTTTTGCCGCACTGACCTATGCGTTTGTGACGTCAGATTTTTCGGTGCTTTTGGTGCTGGAAAATTCGAACAGCGCAAAGCCGATGCTGTACAAAGTATCGGGCGTATGGGGGAACCATGAAGGGTCGATGCTGTTATGGCTATTGATCCTGACACTGTTCGGCGCGTGTGCCAGCTGGTTTGGCGGGTATCTGCCCCAAACGCTAAAGGCGCGGGTGCTCGCGGTGCAATCGTCGGTTTGTGTCGCGTTTTTCGCGTTCATTCTGTTCACATCGAATCCGTTCATCCGCATCGAAAACCCGCCGTTTGACGGGTATGACCTGAACCCATTGTTGCAAGACCCTGGCTTGGCGTTTCACCCGCCGTTCCTGTATCTGGGTTATGTGGGGCTATCGATGGCGTTTTCCTTTGCCGTGGCCGCGTTGATCGAAGGCCGCGTTGATGCGGCTTGGGCGCGGTGGGTACGTCCGTGGACATTGGCGGCGTGGATGTTCCTGACGGTCGGGATCGGTCTGGGGTCGTGGTGGGCGTATTACGAGCTGGGCTGGGGCGGTTTTTGGTTCTGGGATCCTGTCGAAAACGCATCATTGATGCCTTGGCTGTTGGCCGCTGCCCTGTTGCATTCGGCCGTTGTCACGGAAAAACGCGAAAGCCTGAAAAGCTGGACGATTTTGCTGGCCATTCTGGCGTTTGGTTTTTCATTGTTGGGGACGTTCCTTGTGCGTTCGGGCGTAATTACGTCCGTCCACGCCTTTGCCAATGATCCAGAACGCGGTGTCTTTATCCTTGCGATCCTTGTGTTCTTTGTTGGTGGCGCGCTGACGCTATTCGCGGCGCGCGCAAATGCACTAGAGGCAAAGGGCGTGTTTTCCACCATCAGCCGCGAAAGCGCATTGGTCGCCAACAACGTGTTGTTGGCAGTATCGGCGTTCGTTGTGTTCATCGGGACGATCTGGCCGCTGGTCGCGGAAATGACCGTAGGTCGCACCCTGTCTGTCGGTGCGCCGTTCTTTAATCAGGCGTTCACGCCGTTTTTTGTCGGCTTGGCCCTGATCCTACCGCCCGGAGCCATGTTGGCATGGAAACGGGGTACTTTGACCCGCGTGCTGAAACCACTTTGGGCTGCGGGGCTGCTGGCGGTCGCTTTGGCGCTGCTGGCGTTTGCACTGCAAACGGGGCGTTCTGCATTGGGACCGATTGGTGTTTTGTTGGGGGCGTGGGTTGTCTTTGGCGCAGTTGTTGATCTGTGGATGCGCGCAGGCCGTGCATCTTTTGCAGAGCGGTTGTCGCGCATTCGGCGCCTGCCGCGTGCTGATTGGGGTAAATTCACGGCCCATACAGGTCTGGGGATCGTAATGTTCGCAATTGCTGCCATGCTTGCGTGGCAGACCGAAGATATCCGCACCGTCGAAATCGGCGGAACCTATGAACTGGGCGCGTATGAATTCACACTGGAAAACGTTGAGACATTGGATTTCGACCCGACCCAAGGCCGCAACTACATCGCCCAGCACGGCACGATCGCGGTTTCGAAAAATGGGCAATTCATCGCAACTCTGGACCCTGAGAAACGCAATTACCCCGTTGCGGGTATGCCAACGACCGAAGCTGGCATCGATAACGGGTTCTTGCGCGATATCTATGTCGTGCTTGGTGACCGCCAAGATAACGGCGCTTGGGCTGTGCGCAGCTATGTCAAACCCTTTGCCAATTGGATTTGGGGTGGGTCGATCCTAATGGCGATTGGTGGCCTGTTGTCGCTGACTGACCGTCGTATGCGGGTCGCTGCTGGCGCACGGAAAAAAACGGCAGGGGCGGTACCAGCAGAATGAAACATATCTTAATCGCCCTCTTCTTGGTCGTCGCTGGTGTCGCGCAGGCGGTCCAGCCCGATGAAATATTGGAAAACACGTTGTTGGAAACCACGGCCCGCGACATTTCGCAGGGTCTGCGGTGTCCAGTCTGTCAAAACGAAAACATCGACGATTCAAACGCCGCCATCAGCCGCGATTTGCGCATTTTGGTTCGTGATTTGCTGCTGGTTGGCTATCTGGATGCTTTGATCGCAGAGATTAACACCCCCGCGATGGACCCGACGATAGCCGCAGCGCAACGCGATATTATGGCGTCCTTGGATGTGGCAAATGATGATTTCTTGATTGATGAGCCTTATATCGAACGGTTTCTTGATGAGGCTGAAAACGCAGGGCTGGATATCGGTGCGCTAGTTGAACGAGCCGACGATCGTTTCGTGTCCGCCAATCCGAAACAAAGCGTTACGAACTACGTTGTCGATAAATACGGCGAATATGTATTGCTGAAACCGCAAACAAATGGCGCAAACATTATTCTGTGGATCGCGCCGATTGTTGTTTTGGTCCTAGCTATCATCTTTGGCACCTTGGCGATCCGCCGCAAACCAGAACTGCAAACCGGATTGACCGACGCGGAAAAAGCCAGACTGGACGAAATTTTGAAATCGTGACGCTGGGTTTCGCTTTTTAAACTGTTTGCGTTTAGTAACGTTTGCGCAAAGCGAAGAGGAGCGCCAATGGATTACGCCGCCATTAAATTAGAAATCTCGGACGATGTCGCAGTGATTACGCTAAATCGTCCGGACAAGATGAATGCGCTGAATTCGCAGATGCGTGCAGAAATCACTCATGCGATCAAAGACGCGCAGACGCGGTCGCGGGTGATCGTGTTGACCGGTGCAGGACCCGCGTTTTGTTCGGGTCAGGATCTGGGTGACGGCGGGAATGCCGCAAATCTGGATCTGGCCCGCGTTTTGCGCGACGAATACGTGCCAATGCTGAATGCGATGTATGATTGCCCTGTGCCGGTGATCTCTGCTGTCAATGGTCCGGCTGTTGGGGCAGGGGCGAACCTTGCACTGGGGGCAGACGTCGTGATCGCGACTGAAAGCAGCTATTTCATGCAGGCGTTTTCTAATATCGGATTGATCCCCGATGCAGGCGGAACATGGTTTTTGCCACGTCAGATCGGTTTGGCCAAAGCCATGGGGGCGGCGCTATTTGCGGACAAAATTCCTGCACGCAAAGCGGCTGATTGGGGCATGATCTACGAGGCAATCCCAGACGATGGTTTTGATGCCTATTGGCGAACCCGTGCTGCGCATCTGGCCCAAGGCCCGACCGAAACCTATCTATATATCAAACAAGCCCTGCGGGCGTCGCAAGGCAACAGTTTGAACGACCAACTGGACCTAGAGGCAAAGCTTCAGGGCAAATGCGGTCGAACCCGCGATTTTCGCGAAGGCGTGATGGCATTTCTGGAAAAACGTAAACCGCAGTTCGAAGGCCGGTAAGGTTTTCCTGTAGTGACGGACACAACGGCGGCAGGCATCCTGTCGCCGTATTTGTTTCCGAGTGTTTGTTCTATGTCCGAGGTAACCCGCGAAGAGCTGGTTCATTCGTATTTCCGTGTCCGGCAGTCTCTGGGGTATTTGGGTATCCTGCTGCCATTGTTTTTGATTGTCGGCGGTCTGTTACCACTACGCCAGATCGAACCGTCTATTTCTGATTATTATCATACGGTTCTACGCGATGTGTTTGTTGGCATTCTGTGCGCAGTCGCATTTTTTCTGATAACCCATGGCGGCGGCGCAATGCGAACATCGCCTGATGATTTCGTCTATCGAATCGCGGGGTTTGCAGCGATCGGAATCGCGATGTTCCCAAACGAAGGCCCGCAAGCCGCTGGCATTTCGACGCTTTTGCAAATCATTCTGGGAAAGGATGCGGCAACGACAGGTCACTACCTGTCCGCAATCATCTTTTTCGTCAGCCTTGCCTACATGTGCATCGTCAAATTTCCACGGTTCTGCGATCCATTGCGCGGACGCATTTACCGAATGTGCGGTGTGACGATTGTTGCGATGACAGTTCTGATTATCGCGGCGTCCACGGTTAAGGTTCATGGATCAGGTACGGCGCAGCGGATGGTGATGGACCTACGCATCGTCCTATGGCTAGAGGCGATCGCGATTTGGGCGTTTTGTGCCGCGTGGCTTATGAAAGGGCGCGATGAATTAGGGTTAGAGCCGCGTCGGTGGTGGCCCAGATCAACCGCCCAGATTGCAGCACCGGCAGAGTAAAAAGGCCGCCCGATTGGGGCGGCCTTTCGTAGAATTAACGTTCGTCTACAGGCGTGTAATCGCGGGCTGCTTCGCCTTTGTACAACTGGCGAGGACGGCCGATTTTCATGCCCGGGTCGCCCAGCTGTTCTTTCCACTGGCTGACCCAGCCAACGGTACGCGACAGCGCAAAGATCGGGGTGAACATCGAGGTTGGGAAACCCATCGCCTCTAGGATGATGCCCGAATAGAAGTCGACGTTCGGGAACAGCTTTTTCTCTGCGAAATATGGATCGGACAGAGCCTGTTTTTCCAGTTCCTTCGCAACTTGCAGGATTGGGTTATCTTCGACGCCCAGCAGATCCAGAACTTCGTCAGCGGATTGTTTCATCACAGTCGCGCGTGGGTCAAAGTTTTTGTAAACGCGGTGTCCAAAGCCCATCAGACGGAACGGATCGTTCTTGTCTTTTGCACGAGCGATGAATTCTGGAATGCGGTCAACAGAACCGATTTCTTTCAGCATTTCCAGACACGCTTGGTTCGCGCCGCCGTGTGCAGGGCCCCACAGGCAGGCGATGCCTGCTGCGATACATGCAAACGGGTTCGCGCCCGACGACGATGCCAAACGCACGGTCGATGTCGATGCGTTCTGTTCGTGGTCTGCGTGCAGGGTGAAAATACGGTCCATTGCGCGCGACAGGATCGGGTCGACATTGTATTCCTCTGCAGGAACAGCAAAGCACATGTGCAAGAAGTTTGCAGCGTAATCCAGATCGTTGCGTGGGTACACGAACGGCTGGCCGATCGAATATTTATATGCCATCGCAGCGATGGTTGGCATTTTCGCGATCAGGCGGTGCGAAGCGATTTCGCGCTGACGTGGGTCGGTGATATCGGTCGAGTCGTGGTAGAATGCGGACATCGCACCAACAACACCAACCATGGTTGCCATTGGGTGTGCGTCGCGGCGGAAACCACGGAAGAACCCATGCATCTGTTCATGGATCATGGTGTGCATGGTGATCGTTTTTTCAAACTTCTCCAGCTCTGCTTTTGACGGCAGGTTGCCGTACAGCAGTAGGTAGCAGACTTCTAGATAGTGCGAGTCGCCAGCCAGCTGGTCGATTGGATAGCCGCGGTGCAGCAGTTCGCCTTTGTCGCCATCAATGTAGGTGATGGTGGAATCACAGGCCGCAGTCGAGGTGAAGCCAGGGTCGTAAGTGAAGACGCCAGCCTGACCATACAGTTTGCGGATGTCGATGACGTCCGGGCCACAAGTCGGCGAGTGGATCGGAAGTTCATACGACTGCCCGTCGATGGTCAGCGTAGCGGTTTTTTGTGTATCGGCCATTTAAAATCCCCTGTTAGAGTCCCGCGGGGCGCGCTACGCCCCTTCGGGATGGTCCTGAATTCCGTCCTATAACGACCGATTGTAACAGTCGGTTTAGGCGGCTGCGTCTTGTAGTCGGGAAATGGTTTCATCCTTTCCCAAAACAAGCATCATATCGAAAACGCTTGGGGTTACCGACCGACCTGCCAGCGCCGCACGAAGCGGCCCTGCGAGCTTGCCCAGCTTGGTGTCATGGGCTTCTGCGGTTTGTGCGACAATCCCCTCTAGCGCGTCACGGTCCCAGCTAGCATTTTGCAACTGCGGCGTCAATTCGTTCAGTATACCACGGGATACAGTATCCAAATTTTTTGCCGATTTCTCGTCCGGGGTAATCGGGCGGTCCGTTAGGATAAAGTGCGCTTTCTCAATGAGTTCTGGGAAGGTTTTCGCACGTTCCTTTAGGCAATACATGCCCCGCGCCATTCCGTCGCGCTGTGCATCCGTAAGTGGTTTTGCGTCTGTTGCTGCCAAAAATGCCTCTAGTTCTTGCAGCAGTGCAGCGTCGTCCATGGCTGCGATGTGCTGTCCGCACAAATTTTCGAGCTTTTTGAAATCAAAACGAGATGGCGATTTGCCACAGCCATCAAAATCGAACCATTCCATCGCCTGCGCGTCGGTGAAAAATTCGTCGTCGCCGTGGCTCCAGCCCAAACGCGCAAGGTAATTGCGCATGCCTGCGGCTGGATAACCCATCATCTGGTATTCTTCGACGCCAGTCGCGCCGTGGCGCTTGGACAGTTTTTTGCCATCTGGGCCAAAGATCAGCGGGATATGCGCGTATACGGGCAGGGGCCAGCCCATCGCGTTATAAACCAACATCTGACGCGCCGCGTTGTTCAGGTGGTCATCGCCGCGGATAACGTGGGTCACGCCCATATCATGGTCGTCCACCACAACTGCCAGCATATAGGTCGGCGTGCCGTCCGAACGCAAAACAATCATATCGTCCAGTTGGTTGTTTTTGATGGTGACCTTGCCCTGAACCTGATCGTCGATCACGGTTTCGCCGTCCAATGGCGCCTTAACACGGATCACATATGGCGCGTCAGGATGAGTCGACGGGTCAGCGTCGCGCCATGGGCTGCGGAACAGGGTGGATTTGCCTTCAGCCTTGGCCGCGTCGCGGAACGCCTGAATTTCGTCTTGGGTGCTGAAACATTTATATGCGTCGCCTTTTTCCAGCATTTCTTCGGCGACTTCGCGGTGGCGATCTGCGCGGGCGAATTGGCTGATCGCTTCTCCATCATAGTCCAGACCCAGCCAATCCATACCTTTCAGGATTGCGTCTGTTGCCTCTGGCGTGGACCGTTCACGGTCGGTGTCTTCGATGCGCAACAGGAATCTTCCGCCACGAGCGCGGGCATACAGCCAGCTGAACAGGGCCGTGCGGGCGGTACCAATGTGCATATAGCCAGTCGGAGACGGAGCAATGCGGGTGACAACGGGCGTATTGGACATGGGTATTTTAACCTTTCGCTAACCATGGTCGGCTCAGAAAGGGGGATATAGGCGGAACAAGGACAGGACAAGTGCGACTAGCAATGCTGTTGTCACAACATTGGGCGGCGCAGCGCGGCCATTTGTCTGTTTGGGTTCCCGTTTGCATTGGCGCAGGCGTTGTTTGGTATTTCGCACTGGGGGCAGAACCGTCTGTTCGAGCGCTGGGGGGCGGGGTAGCAGTATTCGTTTTTTGCGGGGTAATCGGGCTGCGGTACCGAACGATCAGGCCGTTGTTCTGGGCCATAGCACTCGTTTTGTTGGGTGTTGGACTGGCCACAATCCGCGCGAATGCTGTCGCCGCGCCGCAGTTGAATTTTCGATACTACGGCCCGATAGAAGGCAGCATTTTACATTTAGACAGATCACAATCCGGCGCTACGCGCATGACGCTGTCGGACGTGCGCCTGAAATGGATGGAGCCTGACCGAACGCCGCGTTTGGTGCGTGTTTCGGCCCATGGCGACATTTATCCTACTGTGCCGCAAATCGGTATGCGAGTGATGATGACTGGACACCTCTCCCCGCCCTCTGGTCCAGTCGAACCGGGCGGGTATGATTTTCAACGCGCGGCGTGGTTTGCAGGCCTGGGGGCCGTTGGATATACAAGAACGCCCGTTTTACAGGCTGGGGCGCCTGCACATGTTCCGATAATGCCCCGATTGCGGCAGTCGATTCAGCGCAGCGTCTTGGAAATAATGCCCGCTCAAACCGCGGGATTTGCGGCGACGATCCTGACAGGTGACCGTAGCGTCATCAATGCAGAGGTCATGGCGCTATTACGTGCCACTAACCTTGCGCATCTTCTGGCGATTTCTGGGCTGCATATGGGGCTGTTGACTGGGTTTGTATTCACCTGCCTGCGGGTGGGCGCCGCGTTTTTCCCCAGTATGGCCATGCGGTATCCCGTCAAAAAAATCGCAGCGGTCTGCGCGATTGGCGCTGGGGCTGCTTACCTTGCTATGTCGGGGGCGGCAGTGGCGACAGAACGCGCTTTTATCATGGTCGCGGTTATGTTCGTCGCCGTAATCCTGGATCGGCGAGCGGTTACTTTGCGATCAGTCGCATTGGCTGCAACTTGCATTTTGGTTTTCGAACCCGAAGAAGTCGTTGGCCCAGGGTTCCAGATGTCTTTTGCGGCGACGACTGCTTTGGTCGCGGCATTTTCAGCCATTCGTGGGATCGGGATGGAGTATCCCAAATGGGCGCGCGCCGCATTTGGTGTGTTTTTCTCGTCATTAATTGCTGGCCTGGCAACTGCACCGTTTGGTGCCGCACATTTCAACCAAATCTCGCACTATGGCCTGATCGCAAACCTGTTGGCCGTCCCAGTTATGGGGATGATTGTTATGCCGGGGGCTGTGATTGCGGCGTGCCTCGCGCCCATCGGTCTTGCTAGTTTTGGTCTGTTTATCATGGACATCGGGCTGCGCTGGATTTTGTTCGTGGCCCAAATGGTCGGGTCATGGGATGGCGCAGTGGGGCATGTTGTTTCGCCAGAGCCATACGTTTTGGGATTGATTACCATCGGCGGATTGATTTTGGCAGCGCGGCGCGGCGTTGGTCGGTTTATGGGTACACCGATTTTGGTACTGGCGTTCTATCTTTGGTCGCAAACAGATAGACCAGCTATTCTGATTGCAGATAGTGGCGCGGTTTTTGGCGTGATGACAGTTGATGGCCGATCGGTCACAAAAGAACGAGGTGACGGTTTTGCGGTGCAAAGCTGGCTGGAAAACGATGGGGACGCCGCGGCGCAGTCAGAGGCGTTTTTGCGCGGCGGTTGGAGTGTCGACGAGCGCATTTTTACCACACAGATCGCTGATGAAAAACTGCTGCTAGCGAGTGGCAAAACCGCGTTGGGCCGCATCCAGGGATGCGATGGTGCGGATATTCTAATTACGAACCAGTCTGACGATATTGAACGTCCATGCATCGTCTATGATATCGGCGTGCTAAGGAACGTTGGGGCTGTCGCGATAACGCCTGATGGTGCGATCATAACAGCCCGTGATGTGACAGGAGCCCGCCTATGGAACGGCGGGGCCATGCCCTATTTTCATCAATAGCTACGGATCAATCCGACCAAACGGCCCTGCACTTTGACCTGATGGTCGTGCAGAATACGGGTTTCATAGGCTGGGTTTGCAGCCTCTAGCGCGATCATACCGTTTTGGCGGCGGAATTTTTTCAACGTAGCTTCCGCGCCTTCGACCAATGCGACAACGATATCGCCATTGTCCGCGGATTTCGTTTCCCGAATGATCACGATATCGCCGTCGTTAATACCGGCATCGATCATTGAATCCCCTTTGACCTCTAGCGCGTAATGTTCTCCAGCGCCGACCATGGACTGAGGGACCGCGATATTATGCGACACTTCGGAAATCGCGGCGATTGGAACACCAGCAGCGATGCGGCCCATGACAGGCAATTCCAATGCGCCAGACGCTGTAACGGGTTGCGCCGCCGGTGGCGTGCTGTCAGGGCGATCCCCCTCAATCACGCGTGGCTTAAACCCAGTTTTTGACGCAAGCGCATCGGGTAGGCGAGTGATTTCTAAGGCACGTGCACGATGAGCTAGTCGGGTGATATACCCGCGTTCCTCTAACCCCGTAATCAAACGGTGGATGCCAGATTTAGACCGAAGACCCAATTCTTCTTTCATTTCATCGAAAGAAGGCGGAACGCCATCTTTTTGAACCCGTTTGTGAATGAATTCAAGCAGTTGTAGCTGTTTTTTGGTCAGCATAGTGGCGTCCTGTTCGGCTGCGGTTTGTTCGCATGTTCACAGGTGTTCTATAGTTGTTCTTGTTTTGTGTCAACGCCGCTGTGCTAAAGCGGTAAAATTTCAACCGTTTCGCCGGATTTCCGCTCTGCATCGCCAATGGGCCTGATTATCAGGCAGTTGGACGCTGCCAAGACGGACAATAAACTGCTGTCTTGGGACTGTGCGGCAGTGACCAGCCCATTATCGTAGTTTCCACGCATATAATGCAAACGGGGGCCATTGGCAGGCAGGTCATGGGCCAATTGGGCCGTCATCGGGGTGGGTAAAATGTCTTTTCGACCGACCATCTTTTTGATGAGAGGCACCACAAACAATTTTGCGCAAACGATTGATGAAACAGGGTTTCCAGGCAGACCCAAAAATGGGCACGACCCGAATTGTCCAGCGATCAGAGGTTTTCCTGGACGCATAGCGATTTTGTAGAAACTGCGCGTAAGCCCCAGTTCGTCCCCGATTTTGCCGACCAGATCGTATTCGCCAACTGATGCGCCACCAATGGTTATCGCAACATCGAACTGTTGCAGATCGCGCATAGCAGATCGCAATCCGTCTTCGGTGTCGGGCGCAATTGGCAAAATGGTTGCGAGGCCGCCTGCGTCTTCGATCATCGCTTTGATGGCGAAAACATTTGATGAAATGATTTGGTCAGATGTTGGTGCCTCACCCGGCATTACCAGTTCATCGCCCGTGGCCAAAATACCTACGGTGGGTTTCGAAAAAACCGATACCTGCGGCACGTTCATTGCGGCGAATAGGGCAAGGTCGACAGGGCGCAAGAGGCGTGGTGCATCTATCGAAAAACCTGCGTCGAAATCCACGCCGGCAGGCCGAATGTTTGTTCCAGTACCAAGGTTTGGGTTGATCGTGATCGTGTCGCCTTGGCGAGTGACGTCTTCTTGGATTACGACGGTGTCCGCTCCGACGGGAACCGGAGCGCCAGTGAAAATCCGAACGCATTCCCCGGATGCCAATTTACCGTTCCATCCATGGCCAGCAGCCGATTCACCAATAACGGTCAATGTTCGGCCAATCACCGCATCAGATGATTGCATCGCGTAACCGTCCATTGCAGACGACGCGAAAGGCGGCTGAGCGCGTTGTGCGTTTACCGCAGCAGCAAGAACGCGGCCATTGGCCTCGTCTAACGGAATGGTCTCTGTTGCCATAGGCGCGGCCAAAGCAAGGCATAGGTCCTGTGCTTCGGTGACCGAAATCATGCCTCGAACCGGCCCGACTTACCGCCGTCTTTTAATGTGACGCGAATGCCGCCGATGACCATGTCTTTTTGTACGGCTTTGACCATGTCATGAACGGTCAGCGCAGCGGTGGAAACGGCGGTCAATGCCTCCATTTCCACGCCTGTTTTGCCGGTCGTTTTCACCGTCGCGGAAATGCGAATGCCGGGCAGATCATGGTCAGGGGTCAGATCCACAGAAACCTTGGTGATCGGCAGAGGGTGACACAGGGGGATCAGGTCGGCGGTTTTTTTGGCTCCCATGATTCCAGCCAAACGCGCAATTCCTAAAACATCGCCTTTGTCGGCGCGGCCTTCGACGACAAGCGCCAGAGTTTCAGTCGTCATTGTGATGTAGCCTTCGGCGACCGCGATGCGGGATGTGATGTCTTTGTCAGAGACATCAACCATGTGCGCTTTGCCGCTATCGTCGAAATGCGTCAGTGACATCACATGCCTCCGGCGCGCAATGGGTTCGCAAGCAGCGTTTTGGTCGCGGTTGTGACGTCATCCTGACGCATCAAGCTTTCGCCGATCAGGAATGTCCGTGCGCCGTAACGAGCCATGTCGGCCAGATCATCGGGCGTGAACAGGCCGCTTTCGCAGACGATCGTGCGATCCTCGGGCACCATACGGGCCAAGGTGCGGGTTGTGTCCAGCGTGGTTTCAAAGGTTTTCAGGTTGCGGTTGTTGATGCCCATCAGCGGAGATTTCAACAGGGTCGCGCGTTCCAATTCTTCGGCGTCGTGAACCTCTAGCAGCACATCCATGCCCCATTCGAATGCGGCGGATTCCAGTTCCTGCGCCTGCGCGTCGGACACCGATGCCATGATGATCAGGAT
This sequence comes from Marivivens niveibacter, assembly GCF_002150005.2. Classification (GTDB taxonomy): domain Bacteria; phylum Pseudomonadota; class Alphaproteobacteria; order Rhodobacterales; family Rhodobacteraceae; genus Marivivens; species Marivivens niveibacter. The sequence continues at coordinate 17,050 of NZ_MSPP01000004.1, read as the reverse complement.
GCAGTCTGCGTTCAGGGCGCGGGCTTCGGCGACCTGATAGGTGTCGTACATGAAATCTTTGCGCAGGGCGGGCAGGTTGGTGGCAGCGCGGGCCGCGACCAGATATTCATCTGCACCCTGAAAGCTGGGGCCGTCGGTCAGAACGGACAAACACGTCGCGCCGCCGTCTTCGTACGCTTTGGCCAAAACCGCTGGGTCGAAATCGGCGCGGATTAGCCCCTTGGACGGGCTCGCCTTTTTAACCTCGGCGATCAGGCCGTAACCATCACGGGCTGCGTTTTGTAGATTTTCGGCAAAGCCGCGAACTGGGGATGCGGCGCGAGCGCGCTCTTCGACCTCGGCCAGTGGCGCTTTTTCTTTGCAGGCCGCAACATGTTCCAGTTTATAGGCTTTGATTTTATCCAGAATATGCATAGCGGCCCCTTAGGCTTCTTGTGTGACTTTGGACAGCATTTTGACGGCTGCCTTGGCGTGACCTGCAGCGATGCTTTCCGCTGCGATTTCAACGCCTTCTTTTAGGTTGTTCGCGCGGTCGGCGACGATCAGAGCGGCAGCTGCGTTCAGCAGAACCGCATCACGATATGCACCGGTTTCGCCATCCAGCAAGGCCAGTAGCGCCTTTGCGTTTTCCTCGGGCGAACCGCCTAGGATATCGGCGAGTTTGTGAACAGGCAGGCCTGCGTCCTCTGGGTGGATTTCGCGGGCTTCGATTTTGCCGTTTTCCAATGCGGCAACGGAGGATGCGCCAGTGATCGACAGTTCGTCCATGCCGTCGTGGCCGTGCACCAACCACGCCTTTTCCGACCCCAGATCCATCAGCGTTTCAGCCATCGGGAAAATCAAATCAGGTGCAAATGCGCCCGTCAGTTGACGTTTGACGCCAGCCGGATTTGTTAACGGTCCCAAGATGTTAAAGATCGTTTTGCACCCTAATTCCTGACGCACAGGCATCACGTGTTTCATCGCTGGATGGTGCATTGGCGCCATCATGAATGCGATGTTTGCCTCTTTCAGGCCGCGTTCTACAATGTCCGCGCCAACCATGACGTTGATGCCCAATTGGCCCAGTGCGTCCGCAGCGCCCGATTTCGACGACACATTGCGGTTGCCGTGTTTGGCCACAGGCACGCCAGCGCCTGCAACAACAAAGGCGGTCGCGGTGGAAATGTTTAATGTACCCAGCCCGTCACCGCCTGTGCCGACGATATCAATCGCGCCGTCAGGTGCATTCACGGGCACGCATTTCGCGCGCATCGTCGCGGCAGCGGCGGCATATTCGGCCACAGATTCACCGCGTGCGCGCATCGCCATCAGGAACCCCGCGATTTGCGCAGGGCTTGCCTGACCTTCGAACAGGATTTCGAACGCTTGGTTCGCTTGGGCACGGGACAGGGGGCCTTCGCTCGCGGCGTAGATCAGCGGCTTCATTGCGTCGGTCATGCGGTCACCTTCATCTTTGCGATCTCCAGAAAGTTCTGGAGCAGTTTGTGGCCGTGTTCGGATGCGATGCTTTCTGGGTGGAACTGAACGCCTTGGATCGGCAATTCACGGTGTTGCAGGCCCATGACGGTGCCGTCTTCCAACCATGCCGTCGGCTCTAGGCAGTCGGGCAGGGTGTCGCGATCCACGACCAGCGAATGATAGCGGGTCGCTTGGAACGGGTTTGGCAGATCAGAGAACACACCTTTTGAATTGTGGTGCATCGTTCCCATTTTGCCGTGTACGATTTCATGGCAGCGCACGACGTTTCCGCCGAACGCCTGACCAATGGTCTGGTGACCCAAACACACACCCATCAGCGGGGTTTTGGTTTCGGCGGCGGCTTCGGTCAGAGCCAAACAAATGCCTGCCTGATCAGGGTCGCATGGGCCAGGCGATAGCAGGATCGCTTCGGGATTTTGGGCCATCGCCTCTTGGACGTTCAGTGCATCGTTGCGTTTCACCACAACATCGGCGCCCAGTTCGCCCAAATAGTGAACAAGGTTATAGGTGAAGCTGTCGTAGTTATCGATCAAGAGCAACATGGTAGGCCCAACAAGCATTTAGGGGTTTTGCCGACCGTATTGGTGGCGATATAGTCGGCCCTACATGATCCCGTATGGCAGGGATGGTCAAGGTCCGCAGGGCAATAAACGTGGTCATGTATTGGGCAGAACGTAGTCAGAGCAAGGGGCAGTCTGATGTTAAAGGGATTATTTTCGGGTGTCGCGGTGGGTGCGATTCTGTCGGTCGTTGGTTTGGCAACCGCGTCACTGGTTGCACCAATGCCTGAAATGGTCGGCCAGAGTGAACCTGAACCCGTGGTAACACCTGCCGATGATCCAGAAATGGCCGCTGAGGACCCAACGGCGTCGGTCGAAACCACCGATGATCCTGCCCCAGTCGTTGATACATCCGATCCAGTGGCGCCTTCCCTGACTGTAGAACCCGAAACTGGCATCCAAATCGAAGCGCCGAGCCTTGCGCCGGCGCCTGTGATTGACGTTCCTGAAACATCCGCGCCATTGGCCGATACAACTACCGCCGACCGTCCCGAAGATGTAGAGATTATCGGCGATATGTCCGAACCCGAGGCAGACGACGCCTCCGGTGTTACATCACCCGAAGTCGACCCGGTTTTGCAAAGCCCGCAGTCGGTACAACCGAACCCGCCATCCGGCGAAGCGGACGTTATTGTGTCGACTGATCCTGCCGCTGTAACGGTTGAGATTATTCCAGAACCCGAACCTGAAAATGATCAACCAGATATGCCGATGATCGTAGCCCCAGAGATGGGCATGATCACCGCACCTGATGCGAATGAACCTGAAACCACAGCACCAATGGCAGAGCCTGAGGCTGCACCGATTGATACCTCGGTTCGCCCTGCGCCCGGTTTGTCTGGTCAATCTGCATCCGCGTTGCCAACCGGCGATAGCACCGTAACAATCCGCCGTTTGGGCACCGATAGCGAACCTGCCGTAACTGAAACCGCGGCGATTAACGCGTTAGAAGATTATTCAGCGCCATTTTCCAATGCAGGCAATTTGCCGTTGATGTCCTTTGTGGTGATGGATGAAGGCGGGTTGCCAAACGGGCCAGCTGTTTTGGCATCAATCCCTTTTGATGTGACCGTTGCGCTATCTATCGCTGACCCCGATGCCGAAGCCAAAATGTCAGCCTATCGTGCGGCAGGGTTCGAAGTTTTGATTATGAACCCGATTCCCCAAGGCGCTACAGCCAGTGATGCGGCCCAAGTGATTCAAGGCAGTTTTTCTATTCTACCCGAGGCTATCGGCATCCTTGATCTAGGCGAAGCTGGATTGGGATCGAACCGAAACGCGATCGAGGTCGTGATGTCTGAATTGGCCCGCGCTGGTCGTGGCTATGTCGCGCTGGATTCTGGTTTGAATTCAGGAATGCGCGCAGCGGAAACTGCGGACGTGCCAGCCACATTGGTATCGCGTGATTTGGATGGCGACGGGCAGGGGTCTTCTGTCATTCGCCGCTTTATTGACAATGGTGCATTTCAGGCGCGGCAGCAGTCGGGCGTCGTGATGTTGGCTCGATTGCGCGCAGATACGGTCAGCGCGTTGACGTTATGGTCGACAGCAAACAGAGCCAGCCAAGTCGCGCTGGCCCCTGTATCGGCTGTTCTGAAATCTGATTAGAAGAACGAAAAAAGGCCCCGATATTCGGGGCCTTTTCTTATTGGTTGCCGCCTGCAAATCGCGCCGCGTCTTCGGCGGCTTTGCGGATCGCATTCGATTTGTGAACGGTCTCCATATATTCGGCCTCGGGGTCGCTGTCATACACAACGCCGCCGCCTGCCTGAATATACAGTTTCTGATCCTTCAGAACGGCGGTGCGTAGCGCGATACAGATATCCATATCACCGCCCGCGCTGAAATACCCAACGCCGCCGCCATAGACGCCGCGTTTTTCGGGCTCTAGTTCGTCAATGATTTCCATCGCGCGGACCTTTGGCGCACCAGAAACAGTGCCTGCAGGCAATCCAGCCAGTAGGGCCGAAACGGCGTCCTGATCTTCGGCCAATTCGCCAACGACGTTCGACACGATGTGCATCACGTGGCTGTAGCGTTCGATGATGAATTCTTGGGTCGGGCGAACGGTGCCGATTTTTGATACTTTGCCGGTATCGTTGCGGCCCAGATCCAGCAGCATCAAATGTTCTGCCAGTTCTTTTTTGTCGGCCAGCAGATCGGCTTCGTTCGCTTTGTCTTCTTCTGGAGTTGCGCCGCGGGGGCGCGTGCCAGCGATAGGGCGAATGGTGACCTGCTTGCCTGCCACCTGAACCAGAATTTCAGGCGATGCGCCGATGATCTGATAGCCGCCAAAGTTAAAGTAGAACATGTAGGGCGACGGGTTGGTGCGGCGCAGCGAACGGTACAATGCGAACGGTGGTTCGACAAATTCCTGCGTCCAGCGTTGGGCCGGAACAACCTGAAAAATATCGCCCGCGCGAATGTATTCTTTGGCCTTTTCCACGGCAGCTTTGTACCCGTCACGGGTAAAGTTCGACGTGGCTGGCGCGACGTCGTGCGGTGTTTGGTATTCGCGTTCGGTCGGCACAGGGCGGTCCAATGCGCGCTGAGCATCCATCACGCGTTCGGCGGCTTGTGCATAGGCGGCCTTGGCATTCAGGCCCGAATTAGCCCATGCGGGCGCAACCAGAATAACGTCGCCTTTGACGCCGTCCAAAACAGCAACGACCGACGGTCGCAGCATCATCGCGTCAGGCACACCGATTGGGTCGGGATTCACGTTTGGCAGATGTTCCACCAAACGGATCATGTCATAACCCAGATAACCGAATAGACCCGCAGCCGCGGCTGGCAGATCGTCAGGCAGGTCAATTTTGCTTTCGTCGATCAGCGCACGCAGGGACGTCAGCGGATCGGCGTCCTGATCCTGAAACGCTTGTTCGTCAAAACGGGCAGAGCGGTTTAGGCGTGCGGTTGTCCCGCGGCATTCCCAGATCAAATCAGGGTTCATGCCAACGATCGAATAGCGACCGCGCTGTTCACCGCCAGTGACGGATTCCAACATAAACGCATTTTTGCCAGCGCCTGCCAGTTTCAGCATCAGGGACACAGGCGTGTCCAGATCGGCAGCCAGTCGCGTATAAACGACTTGGTTTTTGCCTGCGTCAAATGCAGCTTTAAAGGTTTCGAAATCGGGGCTCAGGGCCATCTGCCTCGTCCTTATTGCATCTGTGCGTTCACTGCGGTGACCGCAGCTTGCACAACGTTGATCTCTGTATCAGCGGCGATGCGCGATAGGGTGGTGGCGAAAACGTCCTGAGCCATCGAGTTCGACAGCTGTTCTGCGATGCGGTCGCGGATCGCTGCGGTGTCTTCGTCGTCGGCTGGCGATTTGATCGCAGTAACCTGTGCCAGTACGGCGCCGTCGTCATATGGCATGACAAAAGCGGCGCCTTCGTCGGTCGCAAAGACCTGAGCCATGAAACCCTGAGGCGTGAAATCCAGGAATGTCTGGCGGGTCACGTCCGCATCAACCGTTGCTTCGATTTCCAGATCAGCAAAGCTCGAGCCACCAGTCAGCGCTGCTGCTTGGTCTTCGGCATAGGCAATGACAGCCTGTTGTTGCGCATCGACAGCCCATGCAGCGGCGACAGCGTCACGCACGTCTTCTAGCGCTTGAACAGCTGGTTCATTGATCTGTTCAACGCGCAGAACAAACATACCGCCGTCCGATGTTTCGAACAGTTCAGGATATGCACCGATTTCTGCAGCGGCGGCCGCATTGCGGAATTCGGGGTAGGCGGCCATGCCGTCAGTGCTATCCGCAGTCCAGTCGATGGAGCCCAGTTCCATGTTGGTGTTCGCGGCCAAATCTTCGACGCGAGCGCCGCCCGCGATCAGGTCTGCCATTTGTTCGGCGGTGTCTTGAATAACGCGGCGGGCGCGGTCACGACCCAGTTCCAAACGCAGTTCATCGGACGCCTGTTCAAAACTGATTTCTTCGGCATCCAAAATGGCGTTCACGCGGAACAGGGCAGGACCGATCAGGGATGGCAGCGGGCCGACAACGTCACCGGTTTGAGCGGCAAAAACGGCATCGCCTGCGGCCTCTAGGTCGGACAGTGCAACATCGCCCAGATCGACATCGTCCAGCGTCAAACCACGGTCGGCAACTAGCGCATCAAAATCGGTTTCGCCGGCATTGATCGCATCCAGCGCAGCTTGGGCTGCGGCTTCGTCGCTAAAACCTAGACGTTCAACCAAACGACGTTCTTCACGATTATAGTCAGCCGATCGCGCGTCATACATCTCACGCAGCGCTGTTTCGTCGACATCAATCGTCGGCAGCAGCATGTCAGGTGTCAGTGCCGCGTAAACGATGGTTTTGGTTTCTGGCGTTGTGAATTCAGCCGGGTTTTGTTCCAAATATTCCGCCAACTCTGCGTCGGTAGGTTCTGCTAACGCGGCTTCGACGGCAGTTGCATCAAAACGGACCCACGAAATATCACGGCGTTCAGCGACATAGTTGGTCAGCAGATCAACGTAATCGGCAGGGGCGTCAAATCCGGATACCAAACCAACCTGTAGCGCGGTTGCGGCGATTTCATCGCGAACGACATTTTCAAAATCGGCTTCACGGGTGCCCCAACGGCGCAGGATTTCCGCGTAGGTGTCACGTTCGAATTGGCCGCTAAGACCTTGAAAGTTGGGATCATTGCGGATGATGGTTGCCAAACGTTCATCGCCTGCCGAAATGCCCAAATTAGCGACTTCGTTTTGCAGAATGCGGTTGTTTACCAGTTCGCTCAAAATCTCTTGGTCGAGACCAGCGGCTTGCGCTTGGGCAAAGCTGATCGGTGTGCCCAACTGGCGGGAAATAGCATCCAGACCGCGCTGCATTTCCAGCGCGTATTGGTTCACGGTGATTTCTTTTTCACCCACAGTCGCCAATGTATTCGAGGTCGAAGTCAAAGACGTGCCGCCAAAGCCGATTAGGCTGACAAAAATGAGCCCGAGGATTACCCAAACGCCCAGTTTGGTCTTTTTTTCCTGTGCCATGCGATGGCCTCCCTGTCTTTGATCGTCGCCCTTTGGACGGTGTTGCAAATCAATAGGCATACGGTTGGCGGGGTGCAAGCGGATGCACATCGCAAACCCATGAAAAAAGGCGCAAAGCGGTCCGCCTTGCGCCTAAAATCGTCGATTTGTTGTGATCTTAGTCTTCGCCGCGGAAAGGTTGCACGTATTGCAGGGCCATATCCCAAGGGAAGAAAATCCAAGTATCTTGCGATACTTCGGTGATAAAGGTGTCCACTTGGGCGTTGCCTTTGGGTTTCGCGTAGACGGTCGCGAAATGCGCGTTCGGATACAGTTCGCGGCACAGTTCCAGCGTTTTGCCCGAATCTACCAGATCGTCGATGACCAGAATGCCAGTGCCGTCGCCCATCATGTCGGCGTTAGGGGCTTTTAGAACCTGCGCTTCGGTTTGGGATTGGTGGTTGTAGGATTTAACGCTGATGGTGTCGATGGTGCGGATGTCCAATTCACGCGCCACGATCATCGCAGGGGCCATGCCGCCGCGTGTGATCGCAACGATAGCTTTCCATTCGCCATTTTCACCCGGACCGCGTCCGTCCAAACGCCAAGCCAGCGCGCGGCTGTCACGGTGGATCTGGTCCCACGATACATGGAAACCTTTTTCATAGGGCAGGCGATCATTCGGAGCCATGGTCAGTCCTTTATGTCAAAGCGATCTTTAGACCCAATAGGGCCAGAAAACCGCCAAATACGCGATCTACGCTGGATTTCAATCGGATATAGGCGGTGCGGGCGCGTGCGTGTGAAAATACACGTGCCACGGTGATATACCAAAGCGTTTCGTTTGCGAAAACCGCCCCAAGTATAGCAAGACGCCACGGAAGGGGCGTATCTGTGGGCACAAGCCCCACAAAAACCGCACCGAAAAAAATTGCAGGTTTGGGATTGGTTGCGAAAGTCAGAAACCCGAACCAGAACGCGGCCCATGCGCTGCGTGGTTTATCGGATGCGGCGTCCATATCCATCGGTTCGGACGCGTGGCGCCACATTTGATAAGCAATCCACATCAGAAACGCGGCGCCGATCAGTTTCATGCCAATGAACAGGGAAGGAACGATTTCGAACAGGATCGCAAGGCCCGCCATCGCGGCGGTGGCCCATAGTAGGGCACCCATTCCAAAACCGAATGCCAATGCCACAGCGGTTTTGAACCCTTCGGATGCTGCGACGCGGACTGATACAATAAAGCTAGGCCCAGGAGAGATCGCCGCCGCAAGGTGGATCAAAACGATCGTTAGGAATGCGGCGGCAGTCATTGTGTTACTCTTTGTTCATGTCGGGCGCGTCGACGGCTTTCATACCGACAACGTGGTAGCCCGCATCAACGTGGTGGGTTTCGCCCGTCACGCCAGTGGAAAGGTCAGACAGCAAATACAGGGCCGAACCGCCGACTTCGTCGATGGTGACGTTCTTGCGTAGTGGCGAATTGTATTCGTTCCATTTCAGAATGTAGCGGAAATCGCCGATGCCCGATGCTGCCAGCGTTTTGATCGGACCTGCGGAAATCGCGTTCACGCGAATGCCATCTTTGCCCAGATCTTCGGCCAGATAACGAACCGATGCTTCTAGCGCTGCCTTTGCAACGCCCATGACGTTATAGTGTGGCATCACGCGTTCTGCGCCATAGTAGGTCAGGGTAACGCACGAACCGCCGTCGGTCATCATCTTCGCAGCGCGCTGGGTCACAGCGGTGAACGAATAAACCGAGATGTCCATCGTGGTCAGGAAATTGTCGCGGGTGGTGTCCACATAGCGGCCACGCAGTTCGTTTTTGTCCGAAAAACCAATGGCGTGAACGATAAAGTCCAGCTTGCCCCATTTGGATTCGAGTTCACCAAACAACGCATCGATGCTGTCCATGTCTGCAACGTCACATGGCAGAACGATGTCCGAACCCAACTGTTCAGCCAGTGGACCCACACGTTTTTTCAGCGCCTCGCCTTGATACGAAAAAGCAAGCTCTGCGCCTGCGTCTGCCAAAGCTTTGGCGATGCCCCAAGCGATTGATTTATCATTGGCCAGGCCCATGATTAGCCCGCGTTTGCCTTGCATGAGTTGCGTCGACATGTCTGTTCCTTTTGCCTAACTGGCCTAATAATTTTGTCATGGTTTAGGCGATTGGCCTTGCAGCATCAACCCTAGGCAGGCACCCGTGAAGCAGATGACAAAGTGATCCGTGACTTATAAACACTCGTAAGACAAACGGTATTGAACAAAGGCAAATCCCAATGACCGATAGAACCGGAATTTTCGAAGGTAACGATCCGTTTGAAATTACACGCCGCTGGATGGCAGAGGCTGAAGAGTCCGAGCTGAACGATCCGAATGCGATTGCGTTGTCGACGGTGGACGCCGACGGTCTACCCAATGCGCGGATGGTTTTGTTGAAAGATGTCGAAGACGACGCCTTTGTTTTCTACACCAACTACGGCAGCGCCAAAGCGTCCGAGATTGAGGCAACTGGCAAAGCCGCCTTTGTCATGCACTGGAAATCCTTGCGCCGCCAAATTCGCGTGCGCGGTATCACTGAACGCGAAGAAGGCGAAAAGGCGGACGAATATTATAACTCTCGTTCGCTCAAAAGTCGGCTCGGGGCATGGGCATCGGATCAATCGAAGCCACTGGATAGCCGCGCGAAACTGATGTCTGAAGTTGCTGTTGTCACCGCCAAGAAAGGTGTTAACCCACAACGACCAGAATTTTGGGGTGGAATCAGGATTCGCCCGGTCGAGATCGAATTCTGGGCTGATGGCGCGTTTAGGTTGCACGATCGGTTTATGTGGTCGCGCAAAGGTATATCCGATACATGGGATGTGTCGCGTCTGTACCCCTAAAATTCACGCTTCGTGAAATACACGGCTTTGTTTTGTCTTGTTTCTTGGCGATGAAACCTGTCTGGTAGCGTAATGAAGCTGCGATCGGATGGGGGTCGTGGTCGGAAGTTAAGAATAATGATGAACACACAAGTGACGGAAGAACGCGCCGTTCGCGGACGCGTGAAATGGTTCGACCCTGGAAAAGGGTTCGGCTTTGTAATCGCAGATGATGGTGGACCTGACATTTTGCTACACGCAAATGTGCTACGGAACTTCGGACAAAGTTCTGTAGCGGATGGGGCTAACATCGAATTGCTGGCGCAACGAACAGATCGCGGCTTACAAGCGATCGAAGTTGTTGCCATCGAACCGCCTGCATCCAACGACAATGACGCAACTCTTGCAGATTTGGCTGAAATCGATCCTGAAGTATTGCGTTCTACACCTGTAGAGCCGGCGCGGGTTAAATGGTTCGACAAGGTCAAAGGATTTGGATTTGCCAATGCCTTTGGTTCGGCCGATGATGTGTTTGTACACATCGAGGTTCTGCGTCGTTCCGGTTTGGCCGATCTACAACCTGGCGAAGCGATCGCAATGCGGACCATCGATGGCAAACGAGGCAAGTTGGCTGTTGAGGTTCTGATTTGGGAAAGCATCACCGCGTCAAACGACTAATAACGACAATTGCATTTTGTGCCGCTGCTGGGACAGCGGCGGCGCAATGCACAGATGACCGATTGACGGTCAAAGGCGATTTTGGACAGGCACGGTTCCAAGTTTCAGTCGCCGACACCCCCCAAGAACGTTCGCAAGGCCTGATGAATGTGGCTGACATGCCTCTCATGCAGGGGATGCTGTTTGCCTATGACAATGAACAGCCTGTCGCATTCTGGATGCACAACACGCTGATTCCGTTGGATATGCTGTTTGCGGACGAAACGGGGACAATTACCCACATTCATGACAATGCGATTCCGATGGATCGAACACCAATCCCAGGCGGGGACGAGGTGAAATTCGTTCTAGAGATTAATGGCGGACTGGCTGCACGGCTTGGGATTGCCGAAGGCGATGCGTTTCAGCACCCGATTATCGGAAATTTAGCTGTTTTTTCATGTGGATAACTTTTTTTCAAATTTGTTACTTTTTGCTCTTTTCATTCCCGGAAACTAACACTAAAACCCGCCACACAGTCGGGGCGTAGCGCAGCCTGGTAGCGCGACGGTTTTGGGTACCGTAGGTCGCAAGTTCGAATCTTGCCGTCCCGACCACTTCCAAATTTGGAAAACAAATAGCCGCCCCTTGGGGCGGTTTTTTGTTTTTGGGTCAAGCGCGATTCTGGTTAGTTCCAACATTAAACGGGCAGCGTGTATACGAACGGAATCTGGCAGCTCTTCTAAAGCTGCGCAAAAAATACACACACGTATATGGCGACCTGTGGAGGAATCGACGGATTTCATAGTGTTTTCACCGTCAATAGTAATGTTCCGTTATTTAGTGTGAAAAATTCGTTGACCCCCTAGTAGTTGATTTGCCAGTTTGTGTGCATCGACGACCCACACACCATATGTAGGTCGCGTTCAGGGACAAAATCAGACGATTTCGCTTTTGCGGGCACTTAACGGACCTTTGGGTCCGACCGATGAAATATTGTCTTTTTCAGATCGTCCCAAGTTGGGTAGGGCGCCACCGCGCTTTGAGGGTGAGATATTGAATGGCCGTTTTCGGGTCATGGCAGGGACTTTAAAGATGAAAATTGAACGTCGTTTTACGAAATCGGGTCAGGATGCCTATGCGGATATTGAATTTCGCAAAACAGCGTCTGAAATTCGCAATCCTGATGGGACGTTGGTTTTTCAATTAAAAGAATGCGAAGTCCCGACCAGCTGGAGCCAAGTGGCCAGCGACGTCATCGCACAAAAATATTTCCGCAAGGCGGGGATTCCATCGGCCACCAAAAAAGTTCGTGAAAAAGACGTGCCAGAATTTCTGTGGCGGTCGGTGCCTGCTGATGGTGCGGAATTCGGCGGGGAATCTAGCGCAAAACAGGTGTTTGACCGTTTGGCCGGCGCCTGGACCTATTGGGGCTGGAAGGGCGGCTATTTCACAACCGAAGCGGACGCGCAGGCTTATTTCGACGAAATGCGTTTCATGCTGGCCCGCCAGATGGCCGCGCCGAACAGCCCGCAGTGGTTCAATACAGGCCTGCACTGGGCGTACGGCATCGATGGCCCCGCGCAGGGCCACCATTATGTAGATTACAAAACGGGCAAATTGGTCAAATCCAACAGCGCCTATGAACATCCGCAGCCCCACGCCTGTTTCATCCAATCCGTTTCGGACGATCTGGTGAACGACGGCGGCATTATGGATCTATGGGTCCGCGAGGCACGTTTGTTCAAATATGGCTCGGGCACGGGCACGAATTTCTCTTCGCTCCGTGGTGTGGGCGAAAAACTGTCGGGTGGGGGGCAATCCTCGGGCCTGATGGGATTCTTGAAAATAGGGGATCGTGCCGCTGGCGCGATTAAATCAGGCGGTACAACCCGTCGAGCAGCGAAGATGGTGATCGTAGATGCCGATCACCCCGACATCGAAGACTTTATCAACTGGAAAGTCATCGAGGAGCAGAAGGTCGCGTCCATCGTGGCTGGCTCTAAAATGCACGAAGAAAAGCTGAATGGCATTTTCGCAGCGATTGGCGCATGGGACGGCGCCGAGGCGGACGCCTATGATCCTGCAAAAAACACGAGCCTGAAATCAGCCGTGCGAGAGGCCAAAAAGGTCGCGATTCCAGAAACATACATCAAACGTGTTTTGGACTATGCGAAACAGGGCCACACCAGCATCGAATTCCCGACCTACGATACCGATTGGGATTCCGAAGCTTACGCGTCCGTTTCTGGCCAAAACTCTAACAACTCGATCCGCGTGACCGATGCGTTTTTGCAGGCAGTCAAAGACGACGCCGATTGGGATCTGATCAACCGCAAAGACGGCACAGTTTCCAAAACCGTCAAAGCGCGCGATCTATGGGATCAGGTCGGCCATGCCGCATGGGCCTGCGCGGACCCAGGTATCCAATTCCACGACACCGTTAACGCGTGGCACACTTGCCCCGAAGACGGCGAAATCCGCGGGTCGAACCCGTGTTCGGAATATATGTTCTTGGACGATACGGCCTGTAACCTTGCGTCGATGAACCTGCTGCAGTTTTACAAGAACGGCGAATTCGACGTGGAATCCTATATTCACGCGACTCGTCTGTGGACTGTGACGCTGGAAATTTCCGTCATGATGGCGCAATTCCCGTCCAAGGAAATCGCGCAGCTGTCCTATGATTTCCGGACCTTGGGTTTGGGATACGCCAATATCGGCGGTCTTCTGATGAACATGGGGCTGGGATACGACAGCGACAATGGCCGCGCGTTGGGTGCAGCGCTGACCGCGATCATGACGGGCGTGTCCTATGCGACCTCGGCAGAAATGGCAGGCGAACTGGGTGCGTTTTCGGGATACGAACGCAACCGCGATCACATGCTGCGCGTTATCCGCAATCACCGCACAGCGGCACACGGGTTGGAAGACGGGTATGAAAATCTGGCTGTCAAACCGCTGCCCTTGGATCATGCGAACTGCCCTGATCCGCGCCTGATCAGCATAGCGACCGAGGTATGGGACGAAGCTTTAGCCTTGGGCGAAAAACACGGCTACCGCAACGCGCAGGTTTCGGTGATCGCGCCAACGGGCACCATCGGTCTGGTGATGGACTGTGACACTACCGGCATTGAACCCGATTTTGCGCTGGTGAAATTCAAAAAACTGGCAGGCGGCGGATATTTCAAAATCATCAACCGTTCGGTGCCAGCGGCTTTGGAGACATTGGGCTATTCCAGCGCGCAGATCGAAGAAATCATTGCCTATGCTGTCGGCCACGGATCAATCGGGCAGGCGCCAGCGCTGAACCACACCTCGCTGATCGGTCATGGGTTCGGCCAAACCGAGATCGATAAAATCGAAGCCGCGCTAAAATCGGCCTTTGACGTGCGGTTCGTGTTCAACCAGTGGACGCTGGGCGAAGAGTTCTGCCAGAAAACGCTAGGCATTCCAGCGGCAAAATTGAACGATCCATCGTTCGATCTGTTGCGCCATTTGGGATATTCCAAACAGGAAATCGACGCAGCAAACGATCATGTTTGCGGCACGATGACGCTAGAGGGCGCACCGCATCTGTTGGAAGAGCACTACCACATCTTTGATTGTGCGAACCCATGCGGCAAGAAAGGCAAACGGTATCTGTCGGTCGATAGCCACATCAAAATGATGGCCGCTGCGCAGTCGTTTATTTCGGGCGCGATTTCCAAAACGATCAACATGCCGAACTCGGCCACGATCGAAGATTGCCAAAAGGCCTATGAATTGTCGTGGTCACTGGGGGTCAAGGCGAACGCGCTGTATCGTGACGGATCGAAGCTGTCGCAACCTTTGGCCGCTGCGCTGATCGAAGATGACGAAGGCGCCGCCGAAATTCTGGAAACAGGCACCCCGACGGAAAAGGCAGCGGTGTTGGCCGAAAAGGTGATCGAAAAGGTCATCGTCAAAGAATTCGTGCGCAGTCACCGCGAAAAGATGCCAGAGCGCCGCAAGGGTTACACCCAAAAGGCGGTCGTTGGCGGGCACAAGGTTTACCTGCGTACGGGCGAATATGCCGATGGTCAGCTGGGCGAAATCTTTATCGATATGCATAAAGAGGGCGCAGGGTTCCGCGCGATGATGAACAACTTTGCCATCGCGGTATCGGTTGGCCTGCAATACGGCGTCCCGCTAGAGGAATTCGTGGACGCGTTTACGTTCACCAAATTCGAACCGGCGGGGATGGTGCAGGGCAACGATTCCATTAAATCGGCGACTTCGATCTTGGATTACATTTTCCGCGAATTGGCGGTGTCCTATCTAGATCGCACGGATCTGGCGCACGTTAAACCTTCGGGTGCGTCGTTTGATGATCTGCACAAACAGGACGACACCAGTAACGTGCAGGAACCTAGTGAAACTGCGACCTCTAAGTCGTTGGAAGTGTTGAAGCAAATCTCCTCTACCGGTTACCTGCGCAAACGGGTTCCTTCGGATTTGGCGATGTTTAGCGGGCCTACTTCGGTATCGGATGCGGCGGCTATTCAAACGGCTACGGTACCCACTACGCAAGAAACCGCCACCACCGCTGTTTTGTCGATGTCGGCACGTGACAAAGCGAAAATGCAAGGCTACGAGGGCGACCCATGCGGTGATTGTGGCAACTACACTTTGGTGCGGAACGGCACCTGTATGAAATGTAATACGTGCGGCGCCACATCGGGCTGCAGCTAAAGTTTCCGGGGCTGGTGCGCTGGCCCCTGACGCGGATCGGGATACAGGCAAAAAGCTAACGGGCGGTAACATAATCCACCCGATCCGTGACACTGGGGGGGCTAGCGCCCCCCTTTTTCTATTCTACATCTCGCCGCAGAATTCGGTGGCCATAAATGCGTGCGGGTCATCGGTTTCCAGCGCATAGTGCAGTTTCACATGTGCCATTTCCGCAGTCATCCCGCGGCCATCAATAACGCCGCCATCCCGCAGGATTTGCCCCGCCTGATAGGTGCCGATGTTCATGCCGCCCGCTGGGCATTGCGATACAGCTACAACGGGTACGTTGCGTTTGGCTGCCAGTGACAGTGCATCGCGCAGCTCTGGATCGTTCGGCGCTGTCCCGGAACCGTAGCAACGTAGAACCAGGGCCTCGCCTTGCTGAACCGCAGTTTTTAGCAATCCGAACATAGCACCTGGCGCGATGGTGAAGGTCAGCACTTTGTGCGGTGACGTTTGCGCAATTGTCGGGAAAGGGCTCGCAAACAACGGCGGCATTTCGGATGGGCTATCGGTAAATGCGTCTAGGTCCGATGAATGCGCTTTGTACACGCGCGACCCGTGTAGCAGACGGCCTGCGAACTGAACCCAAACGCCGGGTTGCGCGGAACGGCAGGCGATCAATGCGTCAGTCAGGTTCCGCATTCCATCCGAATTTTCGACCGTTAATGGGATCATTGATCCGGTTAGGATCACGGGGACGTCAATCCCGCGCAGTGCCATCACCATTGCCGCCGCCGAATAGGATAGGCTGTCGGTGCCGTGCGTTATAACAAAGGCATCATAGTTGCCCAGCTCTGTGAAGACGGCCATCGCAATGCGGTTCCATTCCGCAGTTGTCGCTTCGCCGCTGTCAATCGCAGGGGTTAGGGGCATTAGTCTGATTGTTCCTAAATCCGTGTGGTTCGACCGGATTTGATCCAGCGCTTCTTCTATAACGCCGTCTTTGGGGGCGAACCCTTGGTCGGTTTGGGCCATTCCGATGGTGCCGCCGGTATGGATCACAAGGATGCGCATGTTTATCCCCTTAATCTGATATAGACGCGGGATACCGCCCGATCACCCACCGCGCAACTGTCTAGATAAACGCGGGAACCTGCTATCGTCCGATAACCAGATCGATAGAAACCGTTTGCGCAGGTTCGGATAGGTCACGTTACAGGTGGTCGTGCCATTAAGGCTGAACTCAATCTGATCGGGGGTAGGGGCGTTCGCAACAAACTGATCGCCGTCTGATACATCGCGCATACAATCCGCCAATGTGTTGATGACGCGATCCAGATCACCCGGGTTGCCTTCGATCCGTGCGATTTCTTCGCGGGTTGTTTGGGTCAAAATCTCCGCTGAAAAGTCACGTTCATAATTGATTTCCAAGGCCATCGGCGCGGTCCAATCAAAGGCCTGCCCGGACGGGGTATATAAAATAGTGTCATAGGCCTGAAATCCCAGAACACCCAGACTTGCCGAACCCAAAGGGGCGAGGGGCTCTGATTCCGCCCATGCAGAGCCACCAATGGTAATAAATAGAATCGAAATGAGACGCATTTCAGGGCCTTTCTAATCGGTTCTGTGGATAACTAGGGCTTTATCCACAGTTTAAGAACTAATTTATGCCTCTCAAATTAGCGCGTCGCAGAAAAAATCAAAAAATCGGATTTTCTTTGCGTTTTCCGCTTGCGCCCATGCATCACTCCCCTTAGAACCCCCTTCACCGGCGGCGCTGAGGCGCGGTTGGGACTTCTGAAG
>NZ_MSPP01000003.1 GCF_002150005.2 Marivivens niveibacter | reverse complement strand
GCGGGCGTAGCTCAGGGGTAGAGCATAACCTTGCCAAGGTTAGGGTCGGGCGTTCGAATCGCCTCGCCCGCTCCAGTAAGTAACAAAAAACGGCGTCCTTCGGGACGCCTTTTTTGTTTGTGACTGATGCAGCCTAACAACCGAATGTCGCCGCGTTATTTTCGCGGCTTGGCCTACCCTGCCCTCCCGCCTATAAAGCCGTGACTTTAATCGGAGGCCCCATGCGCACCGCATCGATCACGCGTAACACACACGAGACGTCAATCGAGGTTGAACTGAACCTTGATGGCACCGGCAAATACGACAACCAAACCGGCGTTGGTTTCTTTGACCACATGCTGGATCAGCTGTCGCGCCATTCGCTGATCGATATGACAATCCGCGCCAAAGGCGATTACCACATCGACGATCACCACACCGTCGAAGACACGGGTATCGCCATCGGTCAGGCATTGGTCAAAGCGTTGGGCGACAAAAAAGGTATCAACCGTTACGGCCACTTTGCGCTGGCGATGGACGACACGCAGGTACGCGCAGCACTGGATCTGTCGGGCCGTTCGTTCCTTGTCTGGAATTGCCCCTTCACCGCAGAGAAGATTGGCACTTTTGACACTGAACTTGTGCGTGAATTTTTTCAGGCCCTATCGCTGCATGGCGGCATCACGCTGCACATCGATTTGGTACACGGCGTCAACAGCCACCACATCGCCGAAGCCGCGTTCAAAGCGGTCGCCAAAGCGCTGCGCATGGCCGTGGAAACAGACCCGCGTATGGCGAACAGCCTGCCATCGACCAAAGGTGCACTATGAGCCTGATCGCGCTAGTCGATTACGACGGCGGCAACCTACATTCGGCGCATAAAGCGTTCGAACGTATGGCCGCCGAAGTCGGCACCGGCACTGTTGTCGTGACCACAGAACCTGACGTCGTTGCCAAGGCAGATCGCATCGTTCTGCCTGGTGACGGCGCGTTCCCGCATTGCCGTGCGGCCCTGTCTAACGCGGGCGGGTTGGCCGAAGCGATCACCCAAGCCGTTGAAAAGGATGGGAAACCATTCATGGGTATCTGCGTCGGCATGCAGATGCTGGCAACCGTTGGGCACGAATACGAAGAAACCGCAGGGTTCGATTGGATCGGTGGCGAGATTGTCAAAATCGCCCCATCGGATAAGTCCCTGAAGATCCCGCATATGGGCTGGAACGATTTGGTGATCGACAATCCGCACCCCATTATGGACGGCGTCCAATCAGGTGATCACGCGTATTTCGTACACTCGTATCAGATGAAAGTGGCCAACCCTGCCCACCGCATTGCCCACGTGGATTATGCAGGTGACATCACCGCTTTGGTCGGTCGTGACAACATCGTCGGCGCTCAATTCCACCCCGAAAAATCCCAAGCCACCGGCCTGCGGATCATCGCCAATTTCCTGCGCTGGAAACCCTGATCTTTCTGCACCTGCGGAACGGCTATTTGGAACGAATCTTCTAAACTGCTACGTTGCACTAGCAGGAGGAGATCAATGCAACATATAGAGATCGCGGTATACCGCGCACGACCGGGCATGCGCGCCCGAATGCATGAACTTTCCCAAAGTCGGCTGCCTATATTACGCAGACTAGGGTACGTCACAGACCGATCTGAGCAGCGCTGGTCAGATCAACGCACGATGATTGAAACGCTGGAATGGTCGGCAGATAATAGCGAACGCGCCATGCACCATCCAGATTTCAGGGCACTGTCCGTCCGCATGGCCGAAGTCGCAGACATCACATTGGTCAGCGACCTAGCCGCCGCCGAAGCGCTAACGCACCAGGGCAAATAATTAAATTGCAAAGGGGCGCTGATTGCGCCCCTTTATCGTTTTTAGTTGCGGGTCCAGACGCCACCTTCGCGGCAGATACCCAAAACACAGCCTGATACTGACAGGCTGTTACCCGAAAGGACCAGTTTCGAATTGTAGGTTTTATCGCGATCTGGCGAATAGACTTTGCCCGAATAGGTGCCGTCGCCATTTGCGGTGGTGTCCCAGATCAACTGGCGCCCCACATTTTCCGTTGCGATTTCAGCACCAGAGGCATCGAAAGCTTTTACCAGCGTTCCGCACAGCGCAGCGCCGCAAGGCTCCACAGTGATCAGACCCGAATTGCCATTATCATCAGCAGCCGTGCGCCAGTTTCCTTCGAGCGGGTCAGCAATTGCCGCGCCAGCGGACAGAACAGCGAATGCAGCACCAAGTAGTAGTTTTTTCATGAAATCCTCCCATTTCTTTGAATTTATCCTGCGCTTCTTGTCTGATTCCGCGCAACATTGACGTTGGGTCGGGGTCCACTTTGTTGCAATTGCCCCCTGCCCGTGCATAAGGGCGGCAACCAGACAACAAAGGTGCCCAGATGATCCTATATCCTGCGATTGATTTAAAAGATGGTAACGCGGTTCGCCTGTACAAAGGCGAAATGGATCAGGCGACCGTTTTCAACGAAAACCCAGCCGCGCAAGCGTTAGAATTTGTGAATGCGGGCTGCGAATGGCTGCATCTTGTGGACCTGAACGGCGCATTTGCGGGCGAACCTGTGAACGCAGCCCCTGTCGAAGAAATCCTAAAGCAATGCAAAGTGCCTGCTCAGTTAGGCGGCGGTATCCGCGACATGGCGACGATCGAACGTTGGTTGGACAAAGGTCTGTCGCGCGTGATCCTAGGCACCGTTGCTGTCGAAAACCCTGATCTGGTGCGCGAGGCATGCAAAGAATTCGCAGGTCACGTGGCTGTTGGCATCGACGCACGCAATGGCCGCGTCGCGACCAAAGGTTGGGCCGAAGAAACCGATGTTATGGTGATCGACCTGGCGAAATCCTTCGAAGACGCGGGCGTTTCGGCGATCATCTATACCGACATCAACCGTGACGGCGCGATGCAGGGCCCGAACGTCGAAGCAACGGCAGAGCTGGCAAACGCGGTATCCATCCCTGTGATTGCTTCGGGCGGTGTGTCGTCGTTGGACGATCTGCACAATCTGAAAAACTGTGGTGCGGCGCTGAACGGCGCGATTTCGGGCCGTGCGCTATATGATGGCGCGATTGATCTGGCCGAGGCCCTGAGTGTTCTGAAATCATAATAATAAGAGGCCTTTCGGCCTCTTATTTATCTCAAAGTGTCGAATAGATTTGAGTTTGCAGCGCGACCAAATCCCAGAACGCTTTGGATTTGGAAATCTGCATAGCCATTTCATTGGGCATGCCACGTGCGATCATGCGGCGGTACAACGTTTCACTATAAGCAGTGCCGCCATTTTCTGGGTAACCGTAAGTACCCGCAATATCCGCAGTCGACGACGCATAAGATGGATCGCAACCTTGGGTCAGCGAAGTGCCAGCCTGACCAAGTTGGCGTTCAGCAGCAAAATAAATTTCGCACTCGCCTTTAACCAGGGCGATCTGACGCGGATCATCCGCAGGCAATGTTGGCCCCATACATGCGGCAAGACCGATCGCTGCTGCGATAACAAAGGCAGTTTGTCTAAACATTTTTTGTAAATTTCCTCCATAGATTGCAGGAAACCATGCTACACACGCTAATTTTATTCAATAGCCTAAGACAAGCTTTCAATACCTTTGCGTTTCATGATTTTTCCTTGCGGTAAAAACTATGCGGGTCTATCAGGCCCTCAACCGGTCGCAGCCTACCCGGTCATCAAAACAAGGGACACATTATGAAGACTATCGTTATCTGCTCGGGCGGGCTGGATTCTGTTTCGCTTGCCTACAAAGTCGCGGCTGAGAATACTCTGACCCGCCTTGTGTCGTTTGACTACGGTCAGCGCCACGCCAAAGAAATCGACTATGCCGCGCGCGCGGCGCAGGCGCTGAACGTGCCGCACACTGTCATCGATATGCGCAATATCGGCGCGACCCTAACGGGGTCTGCGTTAACGGATGATATCGACGTGCCAGACGGTCACTATGCCGAAGAAACCATGCGTATCACCGTGGTGCCGAACCGGAACGCGATCATGCTGACGATTGCATTCGGGATTGCTGCGGCCAATCAGGATGACGCCGTGGCAACCGCCGTTCATGGCGGCGACCATTTCATCTATCCAGACTGCCGCCCCGCGTTCACAGAATCGTTCAACGCCATGCAAAAGGCCGCATTGGACGGATATGCAGACGTGACGCTGTACACGCCATTTGTGCACGGGTCCAAAGCTGACATCGTGACCGCAGGCGCGGCAGTGAACACGCCGTTCGCGGATACTTGGTCGTGCTACAAAGGCGGCGAAAACCACTGCGGCCGCTGCGGCACCTGCGTTGAACGCCGCGAGGCATTCGATCTGGCCGGCGTCACCGACCCAACGGTTTACGACGATCCCGACTATTGGAAACAAGCGATTGCCGAACGGGGGAACGCCTGATGTTTCGCATCAGCAAAGAGTTCCATTTTTCGGCCTCTCACCAATTGACCCACCTGCCCGATGATCACCAATGTGCCCGTCTGCATGGGCACAACTATATCGTCGTTGTGGAACTGTCGGGGGCCGAACTGAACAGCGACGGGTTTGTGCGCGATTACCACGAGCTCAAACCGCTCAAGTCCTATATCGACGACAATTTCGATCACCGTCACCTGAACGACGTGATGGAAGGGTATTCGACCGCCGAAAACATGGCGAAACATTTCTATGACTGGTGCAAAGCGCGCTGGCCTGAAACGTCTGCAGTTAAGGTATCGGAAACCCCGAAAACATGGGCAGAGTACCGTCCATGACCCTGCGCATCGTCGAAATTTTCGGCCCCACGATCCAAGGCGAAGGCGCCCTGATCGGGGAACCGACCGTGTTCATCCGCGCGGGTGGCTGTGATTATCGGTGCAGCTGGTGCGATAGCCTTCATGCTGTAGACAGCGAATTTCGCCACACGTGGAAACCCTTGTCCGACGATCAGGTTTGGGATCAGGTGACCGCGCTGACGGGCGGCACGCCCCTGACGATTTCCATTTCGGGCGGCAACCCCGCTATTCAGGATTTCAGCGGCGTCATCGCGCGCGGCAAATCCGAAGGCTACAAATTCGCCTGCGAAACCCAAGGGTCGTTGGCAAAACCATGGTTCGGCGACTTGGACACTCTGGTTCTGTCGCCAAAACCGCCCAGCAGCGGCGAAACCGTGGATTGGGACGCGTTCGATGCCTGCGTTACGGCAGGCCAATCAGCAGGCCAAACCGTGATGAAGATCGTCATTTTCGACGACACCGATTACGCATGGGCCAAAGATGCGCACGCACGCTATCCCGACATGGCGCTGTACCTACAACCCGGCAACCCCGAGGTTGATCCAGACGTGCCCGTCGATCCCCAAGGGCTGGCGGATCGCCTGCTATGGCTCACTGAAAAAACAATGGGCGACAATTGGTTCGCGCCCCGTATCCTGCCGCAGCTACATGTCCTGATCTGGGGCAATAAACGCGGCGTTTGAAAGGAAACTGACATGACTGACAGCATCTATAGCAACCTGCAACAACTGGGCGGCGCGACGGTCGTGCCCCAATCCCCAGAAGAAGCCGTTCTGGAACGCGTTCAGAACCCTCAGGCAGATATCGAATACAACGTGCGCTTTACCGCGCCTGAATTCACGTCGCTGTGCCCGATGACCGGCCAGCCCGATTTCGCGCATCTGTGCATCGACTACGTGCCGAGCGAATGGCTGGTGGAATCGAAATCCCTGAAACTGTTTTTGGGATCGTTCCGCAACCACGGCGCATTCCACGAAGATTGCACCATTTCAATCGCCCGCCGTCTGGTCGAATTCCTTGACCCGAAATGGCTGCGCATTGGCGGATACTGGTACCCACGCGGCGGCATCCCGATCGACGTCTTTTGGCAGACGGGCGAAATGCCCGCCGGCGTTTGGATCCCCGATCAAGGCGTACCGCCCTACCGTGGCCGCGGTTAAACCGACCCTGCCTCGACAAAGAAATTCTGGGCGGTGCACATCGCGGCATCGTCCGACGCCAAAAACAGCACCATGCGAGCAACATAGACCGGTTCGATCAGATCGGGCAGGCATTGGTTCGCACGGTGCGCCTCTAACGCCTCGGGCGTGGCCCACAGCTGTTTCTGGCGGTCGGTCATGATCCACCCAGGGACAACCGTGTTCACGCGAATACGGTGTTGACCCAGATCGCGCGCCATCCCGCGCGTCAATCCATGCACCGCCGATTTCGCCGTTGTGTAAGACGGCATGCCACCAGCGGATTCCCACCAACTGTTAGACCCCATGTTGATGATCGATCCCGCGCCCTTTTCGATCATGTCATCGGCGACTGCCTGAATGGCGAAAAACATATGGCGCAGATTCGTGGCCTGACGTTCATCCCAGTATTCGGGCGTCACCTCTCGCCAATTATGGCGATCATCGCGGGCGGCGTTGTTGACTAACACATCCGCTGGCCCGACTTCGGATTTCAGCGCGTCTAGAGCCCCGCGCAGTGCGTCGATATCCGTCAGATCCGCATCGGCAAAGGTGACATCGCCATCAACATCATCAATCAGCGCTATCGCCGCATCCACATCGCGATCCACAAATCCAACGCGGGCGCCCTGCTGCGCAAAGGCGCGTACCATCTCGGCGCCAATGCCCGACGCGCCGCCAGTGATATAGACAACTTTGTCCTTTAGGCTTGGATAGTTTGCGAAATTCATAACTGCCTCCCTTTTTCATATCTTGCGCGAAGGATCGCTTGCCCAGCAACCTTTCCCCGCGTATTCAGGCCCCATGCTAAAGACCCGTATCATACCTTGCCTAGATGTAGCCGACGGCCGCGTTGTCAAAGGCGTCAATTTCGTTGGCCTTGTTGATGCTGGCGATCCTGTCGAAGCCGCCAAAGCCTATGATGCTGCTGGCGCAGACGAACTGTGTTTTCTGGACATTCATGCAACCCATGAAAACCGTGGCACGATGTTCGATCTGGTTACCCGCACGGCCGAGGCTTGTTTCATGCCCCTGACCGTTGGCGGCGGCGTGCGCACCCACGAAGACGTGCGCGCTTTGCTGTTGGCTGGCGCGGACAAGGTATCGTTCAATTCGGCCGCTGTAGCGGACCCGAATGTGCTGACCGACGCAGCAATGCGTTTCGGATCGCAATGCATCGTTTGCGCAATAGACGCCAAAACGGTTGAACAGGGCCGCTGGGAAATTTTCACCCACGGCGGGCGCAAACCAACAGGCATTGACGCCGTTGAATTCGCCATCACCGCGATGGAAAAAGGCGCTGGTGAAATCCTGCTAACATCGATGGACCGCGACGGGACCAAAGCGGGCTTTAACCTGCCCCTGACCAAAGCCATTTCGGACGCTGTCGACATCCCCGTGATCGCATCGGGCGGCGTTGGCAATCTGGACCACCTTGTCGAAGGCGTGACCGAAGGCGGCGCATCGGCTGTTCTGGCGGCATCCATCTTCCACTTTGGCACCTACACCATCGGCGAAGCCAAACAATACATGGCGGATGCTGGCATCCCAATGAGGCTCTGATGTCGCTGTATGATCTAGATAAAACGATCCAGTCGCGCAAAACGGCTGATCCTGACAGTTCGTGGACCGCGAAACTATTCGCCAAAGGCCCTGAAAAATGCGCCGAAAAATTCGGTGAAGAGGCAGTAGAGGCGATCATCGAAGCCGTCAAAGGCGACCGAGAAAAACTGATAGGCGAAGCAGCCGACAGCCTGTACCACCTGCTGGTCATGTGCGCGGCCCGCGATATCACCCTGTCAGATATCGAAGCCGAATTGGACAAACGCACCGGCCAATCAGGCATCGCAGAAAAAGCATCCCGCGGCTAACGCGCAAAAACTGATGGGCAATACGCCCCTATTCAGATCAACAACAAAACGTACGGGCGGCAAATGCCGCCCATTTTTACAAACCCAAACGGTTTATTTCGATTTTCGGGCAACGATCCTGAATGACGATAACACCCTCGGCCTCGGCTTTTTCTGCCGCCGCGGAATGTGTCACACCCAACTGCATCCAGATCACCTTTAGTTTTGGAAATGCGTTCAGCGCAGCATCCGTAATTTCGGGCACCGCGTCCGAATTGCGAAAGATGTCGATCATGTCGACTTGTCCTTCAATGGCCGATACGTCCGCAAAAACGCGTTCACCCAACAACTCTTGCCCTTCCAAACCGGGGTTCACCGGAATAACGCGAAACCCTTTGCTTTGTAAAAACGCCATCACCTGATGCGACGGACGCTCGGGCTTGGCCGACGCGCCCACCAACGAAATAGTTTTCACGTTCGCAAAAATATCCTTCAAAGTATCATCGCTATAAATCATTGCTTTTCTCTACATAAAAAAACGCCCGAGGATTTTCTCACTCGGGCGTAGGAATGGAACGAGGGACAGTGAGTAATTGCAAGACAGTTCCAGTGCCTTGCCTCACGAAATGAAATAGGTGCGAATTTTGTCACGAAAACCCCCGCTCATGATTTCGTGATCAGCGTTGGCTGGGTGGGCGGGTGTCGCCGCAGGCGCAGGCGCCCCAGCCTAACGCGACGCGTATAGCGCAACCGCAGCGGCGTTAGACACGTTCAATGATCCAAAACCACCCGCGAAATCGATACGCACCAATGCATCGCATGTATCGCGTGTTTTATCTCGCAAACCAGGCCCTTCAGCGCCCAGAACCAACGCAACGGGGCGATCTTTGCGGCCCTCTAACGCCTGTTCGATGGTCTGCTCGGCTTCGCCGGCAAGGCCCAACACGATATATCCCAGCTCTTTCAACTCTTCCATTGTGTCGGCCAGATTGCGAATCCGCAGATAAGGTTGACGTTCCAACGCGCCACTTGCGGTTTTGGCCAAGGCACCTGTTTCAGGAGCGCTATGCCGTTGAACCGCAATCACTGCGCGGGCACCAAAAACTTCGGCCGATCGCAAAATTGCGCCCACGTTGTGCGGGTCCGTCACGCGGTCCAGCAAAATAATACGTGCGGGATCAACACCGCCGTTTAGCGCAACGTCTTTCAAGTCGCCCCAATTGAGCGGCTTTACCTCTAACGCTGCGCCCTGGTGGACCGATTGCGCATCAATCGGCACGTCAAATTTACGGGGATCCACAATTTCGGGGTCCACACCGCTTTGATTGATTGCGTCTTCAAGCTTGTCAAAAGCGTTTTTGGTAACAACCAAGCGCAATTTTTCCCGCGCCGGATTCATCAGCGCATCACGCACCGCATGCAGACCGAACAGCCAGACGGTTTCGGCTGCTGCCGCACGTTTGGCTTTTTCTTTTTCGACCACCCACTTTGGTTTTTTCATGACAGGCTTTCCTTAAATGACGTCCCTTCAATGCGCGAAAAGGGCCGTCAGCACAAGTGGCGTAAAAAAGTGCGATTTTCCTGTTGACGCCCCAGCGGGTTCGCCATATTCACCCCCTCACGAACGAAACAACGCTTCGTTTGGGCGACGTGCTGCAAGGTGCGGCAGCGGACTGTAACTCCGCCGGGGAGACCCATGCCTGGTTCGATTCCAGGGTCGCCCACCACTTCCTCACATTACGGAACTGGTGGTCACACATTGATCATGTGTGCTTTATTCTGCGTTTTTCCGCCATCTGTCAGCCTATGGGTTTTGTCTGGTCGATACGCTGTTATAGTCTGCGATATTATATCGTGCAGGCAACAAACATAACGCCATGAGCAAAAAGCAAAAATTTAATATTTTGATTATCGGCCAATCTGGGAGATTAGGCTACGAGGCTGTTTTGTTTGCAGCCTCTCTTCGGCATTATTCGCCGAAATTCAGCGGCACGTTATATGTCGCGGAACCCCAACCCAACGATCGCTGGCCAAACGATCCGCGCATGCCGACACCAGTAAAAGAGGCGTTGGCCGAACTGGGCGCGACGATCCTACCTTTTGAAAACCGTCATTTTGGCGCCTATTACCCATACGGCAACAAAATCGAGGCGATCAGCGCCCTGCCCGCTGGCGAACCTTTTGTTTTTTTTGACACGGACACGTTAATCACGGGCGACATCACCAAAGTCCCGTTTGATTTCGACAAACCCGCCGCATCCATGCGCCGCGAAGGCACTTGGCCCGAAGAAGAGCTGTACTGGCCTGGTTATACAGAGATTTGGAAATCGCTGTATGACAAATTCGGGTTGGAATTCGAATCCAGCTTGGACCTGAGCAAACCCGACGAATACTGGCAGCGATATCTGTATTTCAATGCTGGCTGGTTTTTCTACAAAGACCCCGCAGAATTCGGAAAACGGTTCACAGACTGGGCCGTGCAGGTCCGCGATGATCGTCCCGAAGAAATGGTTGTTCAGTCAATCGATCCATGGCTAGATCAAATCGTTTTACCGCTTGTCATTCATTCGTTCGGCGGCGGACGTCCGGGTCCAGAATTGGACGGGCTGGATGGGAACGTGTCCTGCCATTATCGCCTGTTCCCGATGCTATATGCCCGTGAATCGGATCACGTTGTGAATGCACTGGAAACCGTTGCCGCCCCGAACAAGGTGAAAAAGGTTCTGAAACAATACGAACCGATCAAACGAATGGTGTATCAAGGCCGCGGTAAAAAAGTGCGCGAGCTGTTTGATCAGAACGACCTACCACGCCGCGAAAAACAGATCAGAAATCGGATCAAATCCAACGGTTTCTGGATGCGATAACAAAGGCCCGCAAATTGCGGGCCTTTTCATTATTCAGCGATGGCAAAATGCATCGTTATGGATGCGTTCACCGAAATAGATCCAGGCGCCAAAGGCACATCCATTTCAGGTCCGCCCATTCGCGCCTCTGCCATTGCGAACATGGGCTGGTATCCGCCCCCCGCTGTTTCGATGATCATCAGAACCGCTCCAACGTCTTGGCCTGCCGCCTGCGCGTACACCTCTGCGCGATGACGCGCATCCGCCACGGCCAATGTGCGTGCTTCGTCTGTCAGCTGGTCAGGGTGGCTTAGGCCAAAGTTGACACCATTGACCGTATTTGCCCCCGCCGCGATCAAATCGGAAATCAGCCCACCCAAACGCGGCAAATCATGGGATTCAAAACTGATCTGAACCGTTGCAGTGAAGGATTCGATCTTTTCGTAATCGATCTGCCCCGTCATCGTGCGCCCATATTGCGGGATCAGATTAACGCGGCCCGTTTGAATACCACCGGGGGCAACGGCGGCGGCTTCTAGCGTGGCCAATACGTTTTGCATGCCCATACTTGCTGCATCCATCGCCTCGGCCGAGGTAGGCGCATCGTGGCGCACACCCAATGTCACTGTTGCCATATCTGCGGGGGCCGTGACCTCTGCCTCTCCTGTGACAATAATCGTTGGCTGCGTCACTGTTTGTGCAAAAACAGGTACGGAGGCACATAGAGCCGTGGCAATCATGGCTGCGCGGATAAAATTAGGGGTCATCGAAATCACCTTTCGGATCGAATGCATTTGGAAAGGTTGTCGCCTATTTACGCGCGTTTGCGAAAACACATTTTGTCTATGGGCGGGAAGTTGCTATAGCCGCGGTCGGAACGTGTCGCTACATTCCACGCCTAATGAAATCATGCTAGTGCCGGTTTATGCTATCGAATTTTGCGCTTTCACTATCACACGAAGGTATCCGTTTTCTGAAACGGGCGCCGGACGGGTGGTTGCTTGTGTCGGAAACTGCGCTCGACAATCCTGAATTACCAAATGAATTGAACAAAATGCTGGATGC
The DNA here is from genome assembly GCF_002150005.2 of Marivivens niveibacter. Lineage (GTDB taxonomy): Bacteria > Pseudomonadota > Alphaproteobacteria > Rhodobacterales > Rhodobacteraceae > Marivivens > Marivivens niveibacter. The sequence continues at coordinate 547,106 of NZ_MSPP01000003.1, read as the reverse complement.
CGCTGTCATTTTGGACAGTAGCCCCATTTGGTCGAAACTATTGATCCCGAACGACCAGATCAAATACATGACTTTGGACGACCCACAGGCTGGGATCGATGAAATCGAAGCCGCGCTAGAGGCCGAAACACCGTATCGTGCATCCGAACTGGCCTATGATTATAGCCGTGACAATGACCGCACCTATGTAGCAGCAGTCGCCCACGACACCTTGCAAGAGGCCGAAGATTTCGCAAACGAATACCGGTTCTCTCCTCTATCTTTTGCCGCTGTTCCGACAGCGGGAACGTTCATTGGCGAACCTTTCTTTGGCCGTTCAAAACTGGCTGAAACACAAAATATTTCGGCAGAGCGCGAAACACAGGCCGTTGCGGTTATCGGCATTGCAGACCTGCAAACAGCTGTGAATGAACCCGAACCGCAAGATGAACCATCCGAACCGGAAACAGATTTTTCCGACATTTCCGTTCCACTTGCGCCGCCACCAGCACCGCCCGCTGAACCCGCAGATGATGTGGTTCTTTTTGAAACAAGCGCGCCCAAAGATGGGCCAAAGCTGCCAGAATTTTCGGCGATTGCGCCTACGGTATCGACGGTGCAATCGCGCATTTCGTCCATCGTTCCATCCGACGCTCCAGCCGCCGTTGTAACGCCAACCATCGCAGCGCCAGTTACGCCGCCCGAACCTGTGATTGCGCCTAAGCCGCCGAAACCGGAAACCAAAACGGCCGACGCAGCTTCCAAAGTGCAAGTCGCGATAGACGACCAACGAAAGAAACCGCGATTCTTATTGTTGATCCTGATGGGGCTTTTGATTGCCTTTATGGCGGCGGTCGCGGTTTGGGCTTCGGTCGCTGATTTTGACGTGTCGCGCCTATGGGGCGGATCAAACGACAGCGACATCGTGGTGACAGAGGTTGATCTGGTTGACGAAGACCTGCCAACCGAAACCGATGAAATGCTGGCCGACCTCATCGAAGACGTGGAAATGTCTGAACCCGATCCGGTCATGGACACGCTATTGGCCGAAAACGGAACATTGCTGCCGCCAACGGATCTACCAACTGGCCAAGTCATGTCACCGGCCGAGGCACAACGCCTGTATGCAGCGACAGGTGTATGGCAAAAATCCCCGGCCTTTGCCTACATCCCGCAGCCCGAAACATCGGATAGCGTGACGATCGCTGCGATTGATCCGGTGACCTTTGGGACAGATGCGGTTGCATTGCCAAATATCGCGGCAATGCAACCCGATCTGTCCTATATTTCGCCTTTATCACCCCCAACTCCGGGGACTGAATTTCAGCGTGACGCACGCGGTTTCATCGCGGCAACCGTCGAAGGTACGGTGCTGCCATCGGGTGTCGTAGTATATGCTGGTCGCCCATCCCCTGTTGCACCAAACCGGCCCTTTGAAACAGAGCCCGAAGCCCAAGGCACCATCCCAGACGGTAGCACCCTGACCACCAGCAGCGGTGTCGCGCTGTCTTCTGTGAGGCCAACGGCGCGGCCCGATGGGCTGGCAGAACAGATCGAAAGGGACGCGCTCGGCGGCTTTACTGCAAATGAACTGGCTGGCCTGCGTCCGCGCCTGCGCCCTGCGGCGGTGGAAGAAAGCGCAGCGGCAGCAATCCAAGAATCCGTTGTCATCCCTCAGGCGGATGTTGCGGCAATCGCAGCCGCAGTCGCATCTGCTGCACCCCGCGTGCCGGTCGAAAACGCAACGCCCCAAGCTGTCGAACAATCGCCTGTGCCGCCCGTTCGTCCGCGGAATTTCGATCGTGTGGTATCGCGCACGGACGACGCAAACACCGTCGCCCCCACGGCGCGAAATGCTGTTGTTCAGCCAACTGGGCCTGTTCCGAACAGCGTCGCCACAGCAGCGACCGACCGCAACGTCATCAGTTTGCGTCAGGTCGCCCTTATTGGGATTTCCGGCAGCAGCTCTAACAGAACCGCGATCGTTCGTTTCCGTAATGGCAGCGTCCAAAGCGTCCGCGTCGGTGATAGCCTTGACGGTGGTCAGGTGACCGCCATCAGTGAACGGTCTCTCAATTATTCAAAACGCGGGCGTGTGATCACTCTGGACATGCCTTGACGGTCTAAACCCGTTTTTCCCTGTGGCATATTTTCGAATTAGCCCCATCTAATGGAGGATAAGAAGAAATGCGTACGAATCGACAGGGACAATGGAAAGTTTTCTATTTCAGGCGACAATTTATCTAGGTGCAGCCGTCATTGCGGTGCCTTTGGCATCCAGATTGGGGTTAGGTTCGGTACTGGGCTATTTGTTAGCCGGTATTGTCATTGGCCCGATCTTTGGGCTTGTCGGATCTGAATCAAAAGACATCCAACATTTCGCTGAATTCGGCGTTGTGATGATGCTGTTCCTGATCGGTCTAGAGCTAGAGCCCAAAACTCTTTGGAAAATGCGGCACAAACTCTTGGGCCTTGGCGGTGCGCAGGTTGTCCTATCGATGGCAGCGATTACGTGGCTGTCCTACATGATGAATGAAACGCTTCAGGATTCTATCGCAATTGGTATGATCCTCGCGTTATCGTCGACGGCAATCGTTCTGCAAACCCTATCGGAAAAGGGACTGGTGCAGACCCAAGGCGGGCGCAATGTCTTCAGCGTTCTGTTGACCCAAGATATTGCAGTGATCCCCATGTTGGCCGTGCTGCCACTGCTGGTTACAGCCACCCCAATGAGCTTTATGCCAGACGGGTCAATTAACCTGAACCCGATCGAAGAACACCACGGTAGTTTTTCGCTGGTTGAGGGTCTGCCAGGCTGGGGTGTGACATTGGTGACATTGGCGGCTGTCATCGCAATCATTCTGGTCGGCGTTTTCCTAACGCGTCCCGTATTCCGCTATATCCATCAGGCCAAGCTGCGTGAGATGTACACGGCGCTTGCGCTACTAATGGTCGTGTCCATTGCGGTCCTAATGGAAATGGTCGGCCTGTCGCCTGCACTAGGTACATTCCTAGCGGGCGTGGTATTGGCCAACAGCGAATTCCGCCATGAATTGGAAAGCGACCTTGAACCGTTCAAGGGCCTGCTATTGGGCCTGTTTTTCATCACCGTTGGCGCGGGTTTCGATTTCGCCGCGTTCTTTGCCGATCCATTCCGTATCGTCGCGCTGACAGTGCTGATGATCGCTGTCAAATGTGGTATCTTGTATGTACTGGCCCGTCTGTGGCGGCTGCCTGCAAATGACCGCTGGCTGTTCACGCTCAGCTTGGGTCAGGCAGGTGAATTCGGGTTCGTGCTGATTTCCTTTGCCTTGGGTCTGGGTGGATTGTCCCCTGCCTTGGGACAAAAGCTGTTGTTGATCATCGCGTTGTCGATGCTGATCACGCCCCTGCTGTTCATTTACTACGAACATCGCCGCAAAAAATCGGGCAAATCCGACGACACGCCAGCCGACGAAATTGACGAAACAGGCACCGTGATTATCGCGGGAATTGGGCGGTTCGGGCAGATTGTGAATCGTCTTGTCCAATCGGCTGGTTTCAGCACGGTTGTATTGGATGCGAACCTAGAAACCGTTCAGACGATGCGCAAATTTGGGTTCAAAGGGTTCTTTGGCGACCCAACGCGCCCTGATCTGCTAAAGGCCGCCGGGATCGACAAAGCCAAGGTTCTGGTCGTCGCCGTCGATGGCAAAGACAAAGCCACCACGCTGGTGAAATACGCCCGCAAGCTGCGCCCTGACATTCACATCGTCGCGCGTGCGCGGGATCGCCAACACGTCTACGAACTCTATGCCGCTGGCGCGAATGACATCGTGCGCGAATTGTTCGACAGTTCGCTGCGTGCGGGGCGTTATGCGTTGGAAAATCTGGGGATGAGCGAATACGAGGCCGCAGAGGCCGAGACTATGTTCTATCACCACGACCGAGGCACGATGAAAGAACTGGCCGATCTTTGGCGCGCGGATATTCCTAGCGCCCAAAACGAAGCCTATCTCAAACGGGCGCGTGAATTGAACTCTGACCTAGAGCTGTCTTTGGCATCCCGTGAAGACGCCCAGCGCGAGGTCGAAAAACGCGGCAATCTGGGATTAGGGCGCCGCCAAAGCGACAGCGCCCTACTGAAAAAGGGGGATGAGGGCGACGATTAACCGTCGCTCACGCCTGCTTCGGCAAAGGTCGACATGCCCGAATGACAGGCTACCGCACCTTTCAGAATGCCGATCGCCAATGCGGCGCCCGATCCTTCGCCTAGACGCAGGCCTAGTTTCAGCAGCGGTTCTTTGTCCAACTGAACCAGCAAACGGATATGCGCGTTTTCTGCGCTGACGTGGCCCGCAACGCAGTGGTCTAATGCGCCTTTCTGCACGGCCTCTAGTACCGCGGCGGATGCTGTGCAGATAAAGCCGTCCAAAATGACAGGGATCGAATGGTGACGTGCGGCTGCAATCGCGCCAGCCATCGCCGCCAATTCGCGCCCGCCCATTGCGCCCAAAACGGCCAAAGGATCGTCGAGCAAATCGGCATGACGTTCCAGCGCCAATTCCACAGCTTCGGTTTTGCGTGCTAGGCCGTCATCATCAACGCCAGTACCGCGACCTGTCCAACTGCTTGCATCGCCGCCATAGATCGCCGCCGAAATCGCTGCTGCCGCCGTCGTGTTCCCGATGCCCATTTCGCCGACCACCAACAGGTCTGCCGAAGGATCGACAGATGTCCAGCCAGCCGCCAATGCCGCAATCAGTTCATCGTCGGTCATTGCGGGCGCTTGAGTGAAATCTGCGGTGGGCGTGTCCAAATCCAACGGCACAACAGACATGGAGGCACCGAACGCTTTGGACAACTGGTTAATCGCCGCCCCGCCGTGTTCGAAATTCGCGACCATCTGATGGGTCACTTCGGCTGGGAATGCAGAAACGCCGCGTGCACAAACGCCGTGGTTGCCCGCAAAGATGATCACTTGAGGCGCAGTCAGTTCAGGACGCGGATTTCCCCGCCATCCTGCGTACCAGCTCGCAAGGTCCTCTAACCGGCCCAACGCACCAGGGGGTTTGGTCAACTGACCATTACGTTCAGCAGCGCCGTTAACAGCCGTTTGGTTTACAGATGGCATGGCCCCAAGTAGGTCGCGAAAACCATCTATTGTCGAAAAAGGCGCAGTCATTTCAGTCCTCGTTGCGTTTTTAGTTTTCCTTGCATACCCCTCGTATCAAAGAATGAAAGGTCAGAAAGGTCGCAGTGATGCCAAATTCCGTCAAAGGACGCTACGAATTACACGATGTGTACACCGCGCTAGCCTTGCTTAGCCGCATTCCCCTACCGATTGATCACGATCGTGCGGGCGAACGCAGCAGTCAGGCTGTTTGGGCCTATCCAATCGCGGGGCTAATTATCGGCATTATCGTTTCGGTGATCGCGTCCATCTGGTCATGGTTCGGACTGCCTGTCGGTTTGGTCGCCGCCGTCGTTCTTACCGCGCAGATCATACTTACAGGTGCGATGCACGAAGACGGGCTAGCCGATAGCGCCGATGGTCTGTGGGGCGGTTGGAACCGCGAAAAACGACTAGAGATCATGAAAGACAGCCACATAGGTACCTACGGCGTTTTGGCCTTGGGTCTGTCGCTGATTGTCCGCTGGGTGGCCCTGACCACATTGATAGAGGCAGGCTGGATGTGGTGCGCCGTTATTGCGGCCGCTGTCCTATCACGCGTGCCAATGACGATCCTAATGAACAAATTGCAGTTCGCACGCGCCGGTGGTCTGGCCCGTTCGGTCGGTCACCCAGATCGTCAGGCAGTCGCAACAGCGATTGTCATCGGTCTTGCCGTTACCACTTTGATCACAGGCTGGATGATCATTCCGATCTTTATCTTTGTCGGCTTGGCCACGATCAAAGCGATGTGGATCGCACAAACCAAAATCGGTGGGCAAACGGGTGATATTTTAGGTGCGACCCAACAATTGGCCGAAATCACAATTTTAGGCGTTCTGGCGTCAATTGCAGTGTAACACAGCCTGCAAACTATCGGGGCCAGTATATGGCCCCGCATCGCGGGTGACATAGCCTGTACCGTGATAGCGGGTGATCATAATCCGCTGCCAATCCGCATCTGCGGTCACCACTTCGGGCTGGCCGCAGGCCCGCACGCCGCCTTCGATTATGGGGGATCCATAGTGATGGTTGGTCAGACCCTGCACTTCGGCCTCGATCGTGACGTGCCAATTCGCGCCATCCTGAACGAATTCTTCGAACCGTAGGATTTTCGCCAGATGCGGGCGGTCGACATAGGCGACCTCTGGGTTGCCGTCGTTATCAAAATCCGCAATGCCCGCGATGGCGTACCAGCGGTTTTTCCGGCCCGTCGGCGTGCCCATCGCAAAGGTTTCAAAACGGCCTTGGTTCATGCCGAAAACCGTGATCTTCGCACCGTCCTCATGATCGGACACGACGGTCACGACATCCAACAGGTCGTCGCCATTCATATCGACCAGACGCGGGTGCGTGTCTTCGAATACAGCGTTTTGCAAACGGATCGCTTCATCGAAGACACCGGATTGATACCGCAAGGTGCTGTATTCACCGTCCGCAACAGCGCCGTGGCCGTAGTAATCGGTTGGCCCCTCGAACCACGCGATGGGTTCGGCACATGCTGCCATGGGCAGCAGCGCTAAAAGAGGCCAAAGCCGCATTAGATTTGACGCTCTGGTAGGTTCACCTTTAGGCCATCCAGATCGTCTGTCACTTTGATCTGGCACGACAGGCGCGACTGGTCTGGTTTTACCTCATAGGCGAAATCCAGCATGTCCTCTTCCATTGGTTCCATCGATGGGATTTTGGCGGACCAATCGGCAGGTACATAGACGTGGCAGGTCGAACAGGCACAAGCGCCGCCGCAGTCTGCTTCGATTCCCGGAATGCCGTTGTCGCGCGCGCCTTCCATGACGGTCATGCCAGGTTTTACGTCTACGGTGTGTTCGGTGCCGTTAAATTCGACATAGGTGATTTTGGCCATTGTCCGCCCTCTTATCTCTGACTTTTGCGCATATTTAGGCGGTTCGGCACCACCGTTCCAGTTTACATTGACCAGAAACCATAAAATTTGCGCGATGGGCAGAAAAATGCGATAGAAAATAAAAAACAATATGGGCAGAGCAGCCTAATGCAGAGGCAGATCATTTCCGTCACCCTATGGGGCGTGATGCTAACGGCATGCACGACCGGATATGATGTGCCCTATTCCAATCCACCCGAATTTATTGCCGCCGATATTGAACGCGATTTTTATGGCAATTGCTACGGGCGCGATGTGACCCCTGCCCTGACGAACACAGAAACCAACCAGCTGCAGACTGGCCCCGAAATCGTTGGTGCGGATGGGACTGTGATACAACAAGCAACCTATCAGACGGTCACCAACCAAACGATCCTGCGCGAACGACGTGAGGTATTGTTTGAAACCGTTTGCCCCGATCAGATGACGCCGGAATTTATCGCTTCATTGCAGAGGGCATTAGCGACGCGCGGCTATTATCAGGCCCGCATCACGGGTGTTCTGGATGCCCATACCAAAAGCGCGGTGCGTTTGTACCAACAGCAACAAACCAACATTGATAGCCCGCTGCTAGCCATTCAAACCGCCCGCATTTTAGGATTGGTCGCCCTGACGCCCGAACAATTAGGCATCATCGAATAAAAAAGGGCGCCGCAATGGGCGCCCTTTCGTTTGATTGTAGCGGGGTTATTCCACAAGGCTGAGCGACATAAAGCGGTTCACGCCTTCGCGGTTCACAAACACCAGCACGGATTTGCGTCCGCCATCTTTGGCCTCTTCAACAATCGCGCTGAAATCCGCGATGGAATTGACGTCCTGTTGGTTTACTTGGGTGATCAGGTCGCCAGCCATCAGGCCTTTGCTATCGGCATCCGACAGGGGCGCAACGTCCAGAACGACCAGACCCGTCGCGTTTGGCGCCAGACCATATTCCGCAATCACCGATTTGCTGATTTCCGACAGGGTCAGGCCCAACAGTTCGGTTTCTTCGGCAGCTGGGGCTTCTTGCTCCATCGGGGCTTCGTTCCCTGGCATGGATGCCTGCGCGGTTTCACGGCGACCCAAGGTCACGGTGATATCAACAGTTTCACCGCGGCGCAGGATGTCCAGAATGACCTCTTGTCCTACTGGTGCCTCTGCCACGATCTGAACCAGTTCACGGGTGTTTTCAATTTCAGCACCATCGAACGACAAGATCACATCGCCAGCCATCACGCCCGCGTCTTTTGCAGGGCCATCAGGTACAGCATTGACCAAAGCGCCAGTTGCCACGTCCAGACCTTCGATACCGTCGACCATATCGGGGGTAACGTCCTGGATCTGTACGCCCAACCATCCACGGCGGGTTTCGCCGAATTCGCGCAGCTGATCGACAACTTTGGTTACAACGTTGGACGCCATCGAAAAGCCAATACCGATCGAACCGCCGTTTGGCGAAAGGATCGCGGTGTTCACGCCGACGACGTCACCGTCCATGTTGAACAGCGGACCGCCTGAGTTGCCGCGGTTAATTGCGGCATCGGTCTGGATATAGTCATCATAGGTGCCCGACAGCGAACGGTTGCGAGCCGAAACGATACCAGCCGATACCGAAAAACCTTGGCCCAGAGGGTTACCCATCGCCATGACCCAGTCGCCAACGCGCGCAGTGTCACTGTCGCCAAATTCAACGAATGGCAGGTCCGTGGCGTCGACTTTTAGCAATGCAATGTCAGTGTTCGGGTCGGTGCCGACCAGTTCAGCTTCCATTGGGGTGCCGCCACCTGGGAAAAATTCGATCAGGATTTCATCCGCGCCTTCGATGACGTGGTTGTTCGTCACGATATAACCGTCGTCCGAAATAACAAAACCGGACCCTAGCGCGGATGATTCACGCGGGCCTTGGTTCTGAAAATCGCGAAAGAAATCTTCGAATGGGCTACCTTCGGGCACCATGCCCTGAGGGCCGGCGTTCGTGGATACGACTGTGGTGGTGGTGATGTTCACCACCGCGGGGCTAATTTTCTCTGCCAAATCGGCAAAACTTGTCGGTCGCTCTTGGGCCGCAGCACCTAGCGCAGACATCAGAACCATGATCGCCGACAACATCAGCGCCATTACAATTCCTGTTTCGCGACGATTATCACGGGCAATAGCAACAGATTGGGATTTCACGTTGGCCTCTCCTCTTTCAGGCAGGACGTAAGTATGCCTTAAACATTAGACAGCGAATTGCTGAACACAACCCTTCGCTGGGCGCGTTCAATCAGCTGTGAAGGTTAGTGTGTAGGCTGTGTAGAAACACCGATCAGGACAATACCCGCTAAAAATATCACCGCACCAATCAACCGCCGCTGCGGACGCGGGATTTCATTGAACGCCATCATCAGTCTTTTCACAAACGAAGGGGCCAGCACATAGGCCAGCCCCTCCACAACACACACAACACCCAGACAATAGATCAGGGTGTTAAGCATTTATTCACCCGTCGCCGAATTCAGGTAACGCAGGAATTCACCGTCTGGCGACAGAACCATCGCAGGGCGGCCATTTTCCAACATGCGGCTATAGGCATTCATGGTGCGTTCGAATTCAAAGAATTCAGGATCAGCACCATAGGCTTCGGCCAGAATGTTGTTGCGTTCTGCGTCAGCCTCACCGCGGATGATCTGCGCCTGACGTTCGGCGTCAGACACCAGTTCAGTCCGTTGACGATCTGCGGTCGCGCGAATACGCTGGGCAGCTTCGTTACCACGGGCGATTTCGTCGGCAGCTTCGCGTTCACGTTCGGCTGTCATACGATCGTATGTCGCAGCCAAGTTTTCTGGCGGCAGGTCGGTCCGTTTCAAACGCACGTCGATAATTTGCAGGCCTAAGGCGCGCGCCTCGTCGATGGCGCCGTTACGGATACGCAGCATCAGCGCGGCACGGTCAGACGACAGGATGTCATTCGATGTCACCGAACCCAGCACCTGACGGGTTTCAGCGCGCAAGATCGAATCCAGACGCGATGCAGCAGCACGTTCACCGCCAGCACCTACCGCACGGCGGAACGTTTCCACATCCATGATGCGGTAACGGGCAAAGGCATCCACTACAACGCGGCGGTTATCGGACGCTGTGACCTCTAGGCTGGCCATATCGCGGCTAAGGATTCGGTCGTCATAGGAAACGACCTCTTGGATGAATGGGATTTTGAAACCCAGTCCTGGTTCCTCTTGCACGCGGACGATCTGACCAAACTGCAGAACCAGCGCCTTTTCGCGTTCATCAACGATAAACAGCGACGATAGGCCAATCGCGCCCAGCGCAACAACAGCGGGGATAGCAAAAGCGGAAAAACGCATCAGTTTGCTCCTCCGTTCGAAGTGTCAGTTGTGGTGCGGCGCACCTCTGGCAGCGGCAGGTACGGGACGACGCCCGCATCTTCGCCTTGAAGGATCGTGATGTCCGATCCGCCCAGAACCTGTTCCATAGTCTCCAGATACATACGGCGGCGGGTCACGTCAGGGGCTGCCTGATATTCCTGCAAAATCGAAGTGAATCGGCTTGCGTCACCTTTTGCGGCGTTGACCACTTCTGCGCGGTACGCTTCGGCACCTTGCAGGATCTGTTCGGCTTGACCGCGGGCTTCTGCGACAACGCGGTTTGCGTAAGCATCAGCAACCGACTGAACACGATCGCGTTCTTGTTCGGCGTCTTGTACCGAACGGAACGCTTCGATCACGGGTTCTGGCGGGTCAGCTCGGTCAAAGTTGATACGGATGATGTTCACACCGCTGTCATAGCTATCCAATGTGGTCTGAACCAAATCGGTCAGCTGCTGCGCGATGGCTTCGCGGCTAACGTTCAGGATCGGCGCCAGTTCGGATTGCGCAATAATTTCGCGCATCGCCGATTCAGACACCGCCGCAATGGTCGCGCCTGGGTCAGCAAGGTTGAACAGGTATTTCTGCGGATCATTGATGTTCCAAACAACTTGGAAATCGATGTCGACGATGTTTTCGTCACCCGTCAGCATCAGACCTGCGTCCGTGCCGGAACTGGATGTGCCGATTTCGATGTTACGTTCGGTCGAAACCGCCACGATTTCACGCGTAACCAACGGCCAAGGCGCAAAGTTCAGACCGGGGTTGCCGATCTGGCTGAATTCACCAAGGAACAGTTCAACAGACTGTTCTTCAGGCTTCACGGTATAGAACGAAGCGTAGGCCCACAGACCAACGGCTGCCAGCGCCGCCAGACCAATGGTGCTGCGGTTCAGGCTAGGGCCTTGACCGCCGCCCGAATTACCGCCGTTACCACCATTGCCGCCGCCCATCAGCACGCGAAACTGTTCGCGGCCTTTGTTCAGCAGTTCATCGATTTCGGGGATTTGGTTATCCCCGGGGCGACGCGGTCCGCCGTTATTCGGTCGATTATTGCGGTCATCATTGCCGCTTCCGCCAGAGCCACCTCTGTTTCCGCCGCCGCCCCAAGGGCCTCCGTTATTTCCAGCCATACGCCGTAATATTCCCTGTGTTGCGCCCCCTCCCCTGGGGGCTTTCGTTCAGATTTGGGCAGTTTGCCTAGTATTTCAAGACGTCCGCACCGGAGATTTCATCGTAACCAGTTCTTCGGCCATCGTGGGGTGCACCGCGCAGACGCGATCAAAGTCTTCTTTGGTTGCACCCATTTTTACTGCGATACCGACCATTTGGATCATTTCGCCTGCTTGCGGCGCGACGATATGACATCCCAAAACCTTGCGGGTTTCTTGGGACACGATCAATTTCATCATCACGCGATCATCACGGCCCGCGAACAAAGTCTGCATTGGGCGGAACGAGGTCGAATAAACCTCGATCGGTTCGATTTCGCGGGCGTCCTCTTCGCTTAGGCCGACGGTGCCGAATTCAGGTTGAGTGAACACAGCAGACGGGATCAGGTCGTGGTCGACAGGCGTTGGGTTGCCTTTGAACACGGTTTCAACGAAGGCCATCGCCTCGCGGATCGCAACTGGCGTTAGCTGAACGCGGTCAGTCACGTCACCTACAGCATATATCGATGGGATGTTTGTCTGGTTATATTCGTCAACAATGATCTGACCATAGCGGCCCATTTCGACGCCCGCGTTTTCCAGACCCAAACCGTCAGTGTTCGGGCTGCGGCCTGTCGCCAACATCACTTTGTCAAACGTCTGTTCGGTGCCGTTGGTCGCTTTGGTCCAGATTTTGCCGTCGCGTTCTTCCATCTCGACGATGTTGGTGCCGCAATGCAGATCGACGCCTTTTTCGCGCATCTGATCGGCGATCAGGCCGCGAGCTTCGCCGTCGAAACCGCGCAGGATTTGTTCGCCGCGGTAGTATTGGGTCACTTCGACGCCCAGACCGTTCAGGATGCCGGCAAATTCACAAGCGATATAACCGCCGCCGATAATCAGGATCGATTTGGGCAGTTCATCCAGCAGGAAAATATCGTTCGAGGTAATGCCCAGATGTGCGTTCGGCAGATCAGGCACGGTCGGGCGGCCACCAACAGCAACCAGAATATGTTTCGCGGTGATGTCCTCGCCCGTGGACAGTGTCACGGTGTGCGCGTCTTTGATCGTTGCGCGTGCATCATAGGCGGTCACTTCGGACCCATCCAATAGACGGCGGTAGATACCTTCTAACCGGTCCAGTTCAGCGTGCATTTTGCCGCGGAAATCGGTCCAGTTGAAATCGCCGTTCGACACGTCCCAACCATAGGCTGCTGCATCCTGCACTGCGTTCGGGAATTCGGATGCGAAAACCATCAGTTTTTTGGGAACGCAGCCACGGATCACGCAGGTGCCGCCCATGCGGTATTCTTCGGCCAAGGCAACTTTGGCGCCTGTTGCCGCTGCCACGCGCGCCGCGCGCACGCCGCCGGAACCGCCCCCAATTACAAATAGATCGTAGTCAAAGGACATGAAAATTCTCCGGTTTTAATAGGTTGTCGCGGAATATGTGGGCCAGCGCCAAGGCAGGGTCAACCTGCCCCAGCGCACAGGCCAGACGCTTAATCAGCGATATTTGTGAACAGGTTGTCGTTGTCTAGGAAATCGTATTTTTCCTCTTCAACGGACCCGTTGTTGATGTCGCGCACCTCAACTCGGCCATCGCCGTAGCCGATTACGACCGCATCACAAATGTCTAGGAACAGACCGTTTTCAACAACGCCTGGGATCTGGTTCAGCACCATGGAAATCTGGCGGGCATTGCCGATGCGTTTCAGGTGCAGATCCAGAATGTGGTTACCTTCGTCCGAGATGAAAGGCTGATCGCCGTTCATGCGCAGGGTCACATCGCGGCCCATAACGTCCATGCCGACCAGCGCCTCTTCGACGATGTTTTTAGTGGTCTGCCAACCGAATGGGATCACCTCGATCGGCAAAGGGAATGCGCCCAGCGTTTCGACAGATTTCGACGCGTCGGTGATCACGATCATCTGGTCAGACGCTGTTGCGACGATTTTTTCCTGCAGGTGCGCGCCGCCGCCGCCTTTGATCAGATTCAGGTTCGGATCGAATTCATCGGCGCCGTCAATTGTGACGTCCAGCCATTTGGCTTCGTCCAATGTGATGACTTCGATACCGACTTCGCGGGCCAGTTCAGCGGTGCGGGTCGACGTGGGAACGCCTTTGATTTTCAGGCCTTCTTCGCGGACCATTTCGCCCAGACATTTGACCAACCAGCTGGCGGTCGAACCGGTCCCCAAACCGACTTTCATGCCGCTTTCGACAAATTGGGTGGCACGTTTGGCGCAAACGAATTTCGCCTTTTCGACAGGCGACAGATCAATAGGCATCGGGCAGCTCCTAGATATGGTTGCCCGACTTATAGGCACTTCGTCCCGCAAGCGCGAGAGGGTCCGCGCAAAATCCAAGCAACTGAAGGCGGAAAAAACGGAATCCATGTCGGTTTCAGAAAGAGCGCTGCATTTATCACCACTACAGTCACAATATGACGACTGGATACCGACTCTATTACGCCCCCGATAATGCATCTCTCTGCGTGCGGCTCGCACTAGAGGAAATGGAGCTGCCTTACGAAACCGTATTGGTCGATCGGACCGCGCAAGCTCAGCGTTCGTCAAACTATCTATCCCTAAACCCGAACGGTTTGATACCTGTGCTGGAAACCGCGGATGGGGTCATCTTTGAAACCGGTGCGATCTTGCTATGGCTTGCGGACAAACATGGGAAACTTGCACCCGCGCATGATGCCCCAACGCGCGGCGATTTTCTAAAATGGATGTTCTGGATTTCAAACGCTTTGCAGCTCACGCTTAGGATGACCTGCTATCCCGAAAAGTTTTGCCAAGCCGCGCCCGACGAACTGCGAAACCAGAATATCGAGCGGCTAAAGGACCTTCTGGACATTGCCGAAAGCCAGATGGAACTGACCCAAGTCAGCGTGTTGCAGTGTTATATGGCACCGATTTTACGTTGGCTGGCACTGCATCCAGTCGGCCATACAGAGTGGTTTCAACTGAATGATTGGCCACGTCTGAAAACGTTTTGTGAAATAATGGACGTTCGGCCCAGCGCCATCCGCGCCGCCCAAGCCGAAGGTTTAGGCAATACTCCTTTTTCAAATCCTCAATATCCAAACCCACCCGAAGGGGTAGCGATCTAATGTTTCTATCTGTCTTTGATATGTTCAAAGTGGGCGTTGGCCCGTCGTCGTCCCATACAATGGGCCCGATGGTTGCGGGCGGTCTGTTTCTGGACCACCTGCGCGCCCAGCCGTTCAATGTTGCGGGCGTTCGTGCGTCACTACATGGATCGCTTGCATTTACGGGCGTGGGCCATGCGTCGGACCGTGCGGTGATCCTTGGCCTTGCTGGGTTTACGCCTGACGAATACGACGCCGACAAGGCCGAGGCCGAACTGGCGCGTATCAAGGCCGAAAAAAACATAGCGCCTGATGGCCTGCCCGTTTTGGCGTTCGATCCCGCGAACGATCTGCAATTCGACTATGGCCCCAACCTGCCCGGTCATGCGAACGGCCTGATCCTGCGCGGCCTAGACGCCCAAGGCGACGTGGTGACCGAGGTGACCTATTATTCCGTCGGCGGCGGTTTCGTCCTAACCGCCGAAGAATTGGCAAATGGCAAAGCGGTTGATGACGGCCCAGCCGTTCCGTTTCCATTCCAGACCGCCAAACAGATGTTGGACATGGCCGCCGAAAGCGGTCTGTCCATCGCCGCAATGAAACGCAAAAACGAATTGTCGCGCCGTGGGTTCAACGATCTAGACCGCGGCCTGACCCGCATTTGGGAGGTCATGAACAACTGCATCGAACGCGGGTTGGTCACTGACGGCGAATTGCCGGGCGGGCTGCACGTCAAACGGCGGGCCAAGGCGATCCACGATTCCCTACAGGCCGAACGCGGCGTGAACCTTGCCGCGCCGCATCTAATCAATGACTGGATGGCGACCTATGCCATGGCCGTGAACGAAGAAAACGCAGCAGGCGGTCAGGTTGTCACTGCGCCCACAAACGGCGCGGCGGGCGTGATGCCTGCGGTCATCCGGTATTGGCTGGACCACATCGGCGGGGCGACCACCGATAAAATCCCCGAATTCCTACTGACTGCCGCCGCCATCGGGGGCCTGATTAAATACAACGCGTCCATTTCAGGCGCCGAATGCGGGTGTCAGGCAGAGGTCGGCAGCGCATCCGCCATGGCTGCCGCTGGTCTGGCCGCCGTTCTAGGCGGAACACCCGAACAAATCGAAAATGCTGCAGAAATAGCGTTAGAACACCATCTGGGCATGACCTGCGATCCCGTGCGAGGATTGGTTCAGGTGCCCTGCATCGAACGCAACGGTCTGGGCGCGATCAAGGCGGTCTCTGCCGCGTCATTGGCCCTGCGCGGGGATGGCACCCATCTGGTGCCACTGGACGCCGCAATCGAAACGATGCGCCAAACGGGCGAAGACATGAACGCCAAATACAAAGAAACGTCGCTGGGCGGTTTAGCCGTGAACGTGCCGAACTGTTAGATCGCGTCCCAAAACGCGGCGAGGGCCTGCGCAGGGGCGGCCATTAAAACCGGACCCTCTGCGCGGACAGTCACGGGGCCCGTCGCTTCGTTAGAGCTACTGATCAGGCCCGTTGGTGCCATAACCTGCCCATCCAAATTCCACCGCAGTCCGTTGGACCAAACGCGGGCTTCGGCCAATGGCATGATCGCAAAACGACTGCCCGCCGTCATATCCACAGTAATACCGCCCTCTGGCACCATCATCGCCACGTCATCATCACTAAGCATGACCAATTTGCGATCCGCATAGCGCGCCATCACATTCAACACCGCCAATTGGTGATCAATGCGCCCGCCCATAAAACCGACCGCCAAAACCTTGGGGCTGCGCACCCGCATCAAGCATTTTTCAAAATCGGTCGTTTCCTGTTCCGAAACAGATTCGATCACATCGGACAGAATTGTGACCAAATCGGGCGACAGGCTGTCCATGTCGCCGATAACGCGCGTTGGCCTAACACCTGCATCCATCGCGCGCCCTGCCCCGCCATCAGCAGCAATGCAAACAGGCGCCATCCTCAAAGCCTTGTGAATAAGGGCGATGTCGCAGTCAGCGCCGCCAACCAAAGTCACTGGTTGTTGATGTTCAAAGATGTGCATCTTGTCCCCGAAATGTGGCAATATGGCAGAACATGCCCCAAAAGGGTCACGAAATAATACCGTCCATAACCTGTTTTCGTTCCGGATTGCGAACCAATAAGGGACAATGACTCAAAGTCAGACCGAGTAAGAAAGTGAGCGATTGTTGATATGGTTGGATCGAGCAAGATTTTAACCGTCGGCTACGGCACCTTCTCGTGTACACTTGAGGGGTTCGATGAATCCTTTGATACGATGAAGGCGATTGCGGAATATTTCCGTGATTTGGCCGCAGACGACCGGTACTTCGGGGCGGAACCCCCGACACCAGACGCAGAGATGCTTGCACGCATCGCTGAGAAAGAAATTGCGCGCCGTGTAGAGGCGCACATGGAATCGTCGGGCATTGTTCTGCGCCCTGCTGCCGCAATAGCGGCTGAACGTGGTTTGGAAACGCCAGAAACGCAGGTCGAACCAGCGCCGCAGGCAAAAGCCGAACAGTCACAGCCCGCAGAACCAGAACTGGCCGAAACGCCAGAGCCCGAAGTTGTTGCAGAAACAGCACCTGCCGATCCTGTCATGCCACCACCCGTCGCAGAACCCGTTGCCCCTGCACCCGCAGCGCCAACTGACAGCGTCGCGGCAAAACTGCAGCGTATTCGCGCGGTCGTTGGCAAAACTGACGAAGAACCCACAGCGGATTTCATCGAAGATGCGCATGCAAATGACGTCAGCGACGACTTCGATCTAGGCGCTGTTCTGGACGCTGCCGACATCATCGACGACGAACCGGTCACAGCAGAAATCGAACTGCCGACCGAACCCAAGCAAGCTGTCGCAGAGGCCGAAGCGGACGAAATTGATGTGTCGTCGGTTCTGGATCAATCGGACGAAGCTGTCGAACCTTCTGAACCGGAAACGCCAGCGGAACCAAAGGTTGAAGCCGCCGAAGAAACCGCACCGCGTCCTGCGCCACGCACCATCCGCGTGATCCGCGCGAAACGTTCGCAAATTGCAGATGCGGTCAAACAAGGCCACATCGAAGAAATCGAAGAGCCAAAGCCAGAAGCCAAAGCCGAAGAACCAGAACAGGTTCAAGACAAAGTCGAAGACGTAGCAGACCTTGATGGTTTGGATGAATTCGACGCGGTTGAAAGCACCCTTTCAGACGAGGAAGAAGCCGAACTTCTGGCTGATCTGGCTGACCTAGACGAAGATTCGGATGAAATCGAAACCGAAGACACCAACGAAAACGCATTTTCGTTGGATGATGATTTCGATCTAGAGGACATTCTGGACGACGACGAACCAGTCGTCGAACAAACCCCGACCGAACGCGCTGAAAAACCAGGTCGCGATGTGCTGAATGGTCTGTCGCATGACCAAGATGTCTCGCGTTTGATGGACCGTACAGACGAACACCTCAGCGCGCCAGAAACCAACCAGCGCCGCAACAACCTGAGCCACCTAAAGGCAGCTGTTGCAGCAACCGAAGCGGCACGCCGCATGGGCGACGACGAACAGGAAAAGGCGGAAGAAGAAAAGACCCGATTTCGCGACGACCTTTCCAAAGTTGTCCGTGACGACGCTCCGAAAGGTGAACCGGTACAGCCGCGTCGTGCGGCGCCTACTGGCCGCACTGAACGTCCCCGTCCCGCGCCTTTGAAACTGGTCGCATCGCAACGCATCGACGTCGCACCAACAAAGCCCGCGGAACCTGCTGCGCCGGTTCGTCCGCGCCGTATCGCTTCTGCCGAATTGGCTGCGACACCCGCGGCACAAAACGCACAAAGCTTTGCCGATTTCGCCGAAGGCATGGGTGCTCACAGCCTGCCAGAACTTCTCGAAGCTGCTGCCGCGTATACGTCCTTTGTCGAAGGCCTAGAGGATTTCTCGCGCCCACAGGTGATGAAAAAAGTGCGTGAAATCTACGAAGACGACTTTAACCGCGAAGACGGTTTACGCGTTTTCGGCACGCTCTTGCGCGAAGGCCGCATTTCCAAGGTCCGCAACGGCCGGTTCCAAGTGTCGAACCAAACGCGGTTCCGTCCAGAATTGCGCCGCGCCTGATCGGCCAGCGCCAATCAAACAAAAACAGCAAAAGGCGGAGCAATGCTCCGCCTTTTTCCTTTTTATAACCGGCACTGATTATTTTGCGCGGCGTTCGGACTGTAGTCCGCGATAGATCGCCCAACACATCACCAACAGAACCACGGTGAATGGCAAACCTGTCGAAATGACCATCGACTGGAGCGATCCCAATCCCCCAGCCGACAACAGCAGAACAATGGCAACTGCGCCTTCGAACACGCACCAGAACACGCGCTGCGGCAGCGGCGCATCGACTTTGCCGCCTGCGGTGATCGTATCAATGACCAACGATCCCGAATCCGAAGACGTGACAAAGAACACGATGACCAACACGATACCAACGATCGAGGTAATCTGCGTCAGCGGTAGCGCGTCCAGCATTTTGAACAGCTTCAATTCTAGGCTTGCATCAACAGCTGCCGTGTATCCATCACGCAGCATCTGTTCGATTGCCACACCGCCGAATACCGACATCCACAAAACGCAAACCAACGATGGGATCAGCAGAACACATATCACGAATTCGCGGACGGTACGGCCACGGCTAACACGCGCGATAAACATACCCACGAATGGTGACCAGCTGATCCACCACGCCCAATAGAACGATGTCCAACCTTGGCTAAAGTTCACGTCCTCGCGGCCAACTGGGTTCGACAAAGCAGGCAGATATTGCAGATACGCACCCAGATTGTCGGCAAAGCCGGTCAGGATTGCCAAGGTCGGGCCTGCGATCAGCACGAACAGCAACAACAACAGCGCTAGACCCATGTTAATTTCCGACAGTACTTTAACGCCGCCATCCAGACCACGAACAACCGATACCAGCGCGATGGCTGTGATGGACGAAATCAGGATGACTTCTGTGGTTGGCCCAACTGGTACGCCAAACAATTCGTTCAGACCTGCGTTAGCTTGTGTCGCGCCGAAACCCAGCGATGTTGCCAGACCGAACAGGGTCGCAAATACAGCCAGAATATCGATCACGTGACCGGGCCAGCCCCAAACGCGTTCGCCCAAGATCGGATAGAACGCAGACCGCAGCGTCAGAGGCAGACCTTTGTTATAACTGAACAGAGCCAGCGCCAGTGCAACAACCGCGTAAATCGCCCAAGGGTGCAGACCCCAGTGGAAAATGGTTGCCGCCATAGCCAGACGGATGGCTTGTTCTTCGTTACCGCCCGCAGCACCCAACGGCGCCCAGTCGGTGCGAACGCCGTCTTCGCCTACGCTGGTGCCAGCCAGCGACGATGCGAAATGCGACAGCGGTTCAGACACGCCATAGAACATCAGGCCAATACCCATGCCCGCCGCGAACAACATCGCGAACCAACCAGCATAGGAATAGTCCGGCGTTGCCTCGGTTCCGCCCAGACGGACTTTGCCCACGGGCAAAACGATTAGCGCCAAACAAAACAGAACAAACACGTTCGCCGCACCAAGGAAGAACCAATCAAAGCCCTTGGTGACTTTGGCAAACATCCAGCTAAACGCGGCGCCTGCCTGATCGGGCAGCGCCAGTGTGTAAAATACAAATGCGACGACCGCGATCGCCGAAATAGCAAAAACCGGATTGTGGATATCCATCCCAAAACCGGCAATTCGCTTTTCAATATTATCCTGACCAACCTCGTAATCGGTATCGATCAGACCTGCATTGCCTTCGGGCGCAGGGATCCCGGGATTGAGTTCGTCGTCTGCCATCGGCAGTCCCCCTTCCTCTTTTCCTCGTTTTTGATTTTTGCAAAATTGCAGCGCATAGCCCCAATCGCAGCGCCTATACGCCAGAACAGCGTAGCGGGCGCAGGGTAATCCCATCGGCTGATACAGACACTGTATCCCCAAACACCGACATAAATCCGTCACACATCACGAAAACGTGCGCAGATTACCCATGACGAACCCATCTAGGGCGCGTCTATTTTTGATCAAATTATTTGTGAATTTTTCTTACGAATCGTCTGAATTCGCATCGGGATCTTCTTGTCCGATCCCCAAAAACACCCAGCGGAATGGCAAAATCCATACGACGCCAAGGGCGATGTAGACCGGCAGCTCTAACCATTTAGGCAGCCGGTCTATGTTCGACATAACCGTGACAGCAAATACGACATAGGCAGGCATACCCACAACGAGGATAAGCAAAGCCAGTCGTTTTCGCGTCTTATAGGTCATCAGTCAGCAAAAGGGTCTGTTACCAAAATTGTATCGTCACGCTCGGGCGAGGTGGAAAGTAGTGCAACTGGGCACTCGATCAACTCTTCTACGCGTTTAACGTATTTGATTGCCGCTGCTGGCAGGTCGTTCCACGAACGGGCGCCTTCGGTCGATTCCGACCAGCCGTCCATTTCTTCGTAGATCGGTTTGCAACGCGCCTGCTGATCCGCAGCCGTTGGCAAGTAATCCAGACGTTCGCCATCCAGTTCATAACCGACACAGATTTTCAGCGTCTCGAAACCGTCCAGAACGTCTAGTTTGGTCAGCGAAATACCAGTGATGCCCGACGTCGCGCAGGTCTGACGAACCAAAGCCGCGTCAAACCAACCACAGCGGCGTTTACGGCCAGTGGTGGTGCCGAATTCGTGGCCACGGGTGCCCAGACGTTCGCCATCAGCGTCGTCCAGTTCGGTCGGGAACGGACCTTCGCCAACGCGAGTGGTGTAGGCTTTGACAATACCCAGAACATAATCAATCGAACCTGGGCCGATTCCAACACCCGTTGCCGCCTGACCTGCAATCACGTTGGACGAGGTTACGAACGGATAGGTACCGAAATCGATGTCCAGTAGCGCGCCTTGCGCACCTTCGAACAGGATGCGTTTACCGGCTTTGCGCTTTTCGTTCAGAACTTTCCAAACCGGTGCCGCGAATTCCAGAACCTGAGGCGCGATCTCTGCCAGTTGCGCGATCAGCTCTTCGCGGTTGACCTCTGGCATACCCAGACCTTTGCGCAGCGGGTTGTGGTGCTGCAGCGCGCGATCAACGCGAGCCTCTAAGGTAGCAGGGTCAGCTAGGTCAGCAACGCGGATCGCGCGGCGACCGACTTTGTCTTCGTAGCATGGACCAATACCGCGGCCGGTGGTGCCGATTTTGGTACCTTTGGACGCGGCCTCTTCGCGGGCACGGTCCAGTTCGCCGTGGATCGGCAGGATCAGCGGCGTGTTTTCCGCGATCATCAGCGTTTCCTTGGAAATATCGACGCCCTGTTCGCGCACGGTGGCGATCTCTTTGACCAGATGCCAAGGATCCAGAACCACACCGTTGCCGATCACCGACAGCTTGCCGCCGCGCACAACACCCGAAGGCAGCACATGCAGCTTATATACTTTACCATCAATAACGAGCGTATGGCCCGCGTTGTGACCGCCTTGGAAACGCGCGATGACGTCTGCGCGCTCCGACAACCAGTCTACAATCTTGCCTTTACCTTCGTCACCCCACTGGGCGCCGACGACAACAACGTTGGCCATATCTGAGTCTCCTCGATTTCTGGCGTAAAACCCGCGCCCGTATAGCGACCCATGCGCGGGCAGGAAACCGCAAACTGTCATGTTTTCGTAACAGACGCGCCTTGGGCCGCGATTTACTGTGGATTATTCGCGATCAGCGCCTGCAAATCCGTCCAGCCATAGGCAGTTTCGTCGATTGGTGCGGTGCGATCTTCGGATTCGCGCTGGATCAATTCCTGTCCGCCGATGGATTCATAGAACCCACGCCCGCCCCAATTTTCGGTCAATACCCACACCGACATCTGTCTATGGCCGCGCGCAACCGCCGCTCCGGCACAGGCCGCCATCAACGCGCGGCCACCCCCACGGCGTTTTGCTGCATCGACGATGTATATAGCTGTGACCTCTGCCACATATCCCATATCGCGCAATTCGGTTTCGCGCTGTGGGCCCATGCTGGCAAATCCGACGATTCGATTATCCAACGTCCAGACGAATACTTCGCCCTGCCCGTTTTCTGCCAGTGCTGGAATAATCCGTTCCCACGCTTGGGTCCGATTTTGGATCGTCAGCTGTTCGATCAAAGGATCAGGAACGATACCTTTATAACTGGACTGCCAGCTAGCGACCTGAACTTCGGCGATGGCAGCGGCGTCGGACGCAACGGTGGTACGTATATTGTAGGAATTCGTCATGCCCTGCTTTTGAACGACCAGCGGCCTAGGTACAAGCCGCAGGAAAAACATGGCCCACATCTGGTAAAGGGGGTTGCGGGCAGCCCTATGACCTTTTAGACACCCACCGTTCATAAAAGGCAGAGAAGAGCCCGATGGAAAGCATTGTCCTAGTCATCCACATGATCCTTGCACTGGCGCTGATTGGCGTCGTTCTGATGCAGAAATCCGATGGCGGAGGTCTGGGCATGTCGGGCGGCGGCAACGGTGCGGTATCCGCACGCGGCGCTGCAACAGCACTGGGCAAAGTGACCTGGGGTCTGGCGATCGCGTTCATCATCACGTCGCTGGCGCTGACCATCATCGCGAAACAAGAGGCCGGCGTGTCGTCCGCACTAGACACAACTGACCTGCTGCCTCCTGCTGCCGAAGAAGATGCAACACCAGAAGTTCCTGGTCTTGGCGGCGACCTTCTGCCGCCACCTTCGCTGGACAACTAATCACAACGTATAGGCGATGGGGCATTTGCCCCAACACCATCTTGCGTATCCGGTTGCGTTCGCGGGGCGAATCCGGTTATACTTAAACCCCGTGATGATGCGTTTTGGGTGCTGCTATCTGAAACGCTTTTTTCTTTGTAGACTGACCAAACTCACGGGGGTTGCCTGCCGATGGCGCGATTCATTTTCATTACTGGTGGTGTGGTATCGTCGCTGGGCAAAGGCCTGGCCTCTGCTGCGCTGGGATCGTTGCTGCAAGCGCGTGGATATTCTGTCCGTCTGCGCAAATTGGATCCGTATCTGAACGTCGATCCAGGTACGATGTCCCCGTTTGAACATGGCGAAGTTTTCGTGACAGACGATGGCGCGGAAACCGACCTAGACCTTGGTCACTACGAACGTTTCACCGGCGTTCCTGCACGCAACAGCGATTCTATTTCGTCGGGCCGCATCTATTCCAACGTTTTGGAAAAAGAACGCCGCGGCGATTATCTGGGCAAAACCATTCAGGTGGTTCCGCACGTCACCAACGAAATCAAAGACTTTATACGTATCGGCGAAGATGAAGTTGATTTCATGCTGTGTGAAATCGGCGGCACCGTTGGCGACATCGAAGGCCTACCCTTCTTCGAAGCGATCCGTCAGTTCACTCACGAAAAACCACGCGGCGAATGCATTTTGATGCACCTGACGCTGCTGCCTTATCTGGCGGCTTCGGGCGAATTGAAAACCAAACCGACGCAGCATTCGGTCAAGGAACTGCAATCCATCGGTCTGGCACCTGACGTCCTAGTCTGCCGTTCCGAACAGGAAATCCCAGAACGCGAACGGGAAAAGATCGCTCTGTTCTGTAACGTGCGCAAAGAACACGTTGTGGCCGCCTACGATCTGAAATCGATCTACGAAGCGCCGCTAGCCTACCATGATCAAGGATTGGATCAGGCCGTTCTGGATTGTTTCGGCATCGCACCTGCACCAAAACCAAATCTGGATCGTTGGCTGGACGTTCAGGACCGCATTCACAACACCGATGGCGAAGTGAACATCGCGATCGTCGGCAAGTACATCCAGCTAGAAGACGCCTACAAATCGATCAAAGAGGCTTTGGTTCACGGCGGCATGGCAAACCGTGTCAAAGTGAACGTAAACTGGGTCGACGCCGAAGATTTCGACCGCGAAGACGTTGGCGAACACCTGTCTGGCTATCACGCGATTCTGGTTCCTGGCGGTTTCGGCGAACGCGGCACCGAAGGTAAAATCAAAGCGGCTCAATTCGCGCGCGAAAAGAAAATCCCGTATCTAGGCATCTGTCTAGGTATGCAAATGGCCGTTATCGAAGCCGCGCGTAACGTCGCTGGCATCGCCAAAGCAGGTTCCGAAGAATTCGATCACGAAGCAGGCCAGAAACGTTTCGAACCTGTTGTGTACCACCTGAAAGAATGGATTCAGGGCAACCACACCGTGAAACGCAAAGAAAGCGACGACAAAGGCGGCACCATGCGTTTGGGCGCTTATGATGCGGCACTGATGTCGGGTTCGCGCGTTGCGAACGTTTACGGCAGCACCGAAATCGAAGAACGCCACCGTCACCGTTACGAAGTCGACGGCAAATACCGCGAACAGCTAGAGGCGGCTGGCCTGTGTTTCTCGGGTATGTCGCCAGACGGTCGTTTGCCTGAAATCGTGGAATGGAAAGACCATCCATGGTTCATCGGCGTTCAGTTCCACCCAGAACTGAAATCCAAACCGTTCGAACCGCACCCACTGTTCGCGGATTTCGTCCGCGCGGCGGTTGAAACCTCGCGTTTGGTATAATCGATTGCGGCGCCTGCGGGCGCCGCTTTGTTTTGGGGATCGGGATGCTTAGCTATCAACACGCCTATCACGCGGGCAATTTGGCCGACGTGCAAAAACACGCGCTACTGGCGTGGGTTCTGGATTACATGACCCGCAAGGACAAACCGATCACCTATGTGGAAACCCACGCAGGGCGCGGTTTGTACGATCTGGAATCTTTTGAATCCCTGAAAACGGGTGAAGCCGCCGCAGGGATTTCGGTTGCTGAAAACGCCAAATGGTTTGCCCCCGATCACCCCTATGCCCGCGTTCTGAAAACCGTTCGCGCGGAACACGGCAAAAACGCCTACCCTGGATCGCCTTTGGTCGCCGCAAACGCGCTGCGCGATATGGACAATCTGTTGCTGGCCGAACTGCACCCGCAGGAATTTGCCGCGCTGGATCAGGTCATGGCGGGCCGCGCTGTCCGTGTGAAACGCAACGGCGTTGATTACGCGCGTTCCGTCCTGCCACCCGAACCGCGCCGAGGTGTTTTGCTGGTAGATCCCCCGTATGAGGTAAAGGACGACTACAAAACGATGGCGGATCTGTTCATTCAGGTGAACCGCAAATGGAACGTGGGCGTTTTGATGCTGTGGTATCCGATCCTGCGGGATGGCACCCACAAACCGATGATGTCGAAACTATCCGGCGCATTTCCTGATGCCATCCGGCACGAGGTGACATTCCCCCCTGCCCGCAAAGAACACCGTATGATCGGGTCGGGCATGTTCATCGTCAATCCGCCCTATGGCCTGCAATCCGAGGCGGATCGCCTGTCGCGCCTGTTTCGCACTTTGGCGTGAACGGGTCTTTTCCAACGGCAGATCGCAGCCTATACCATTCTTATGTTTGCTGATTTTCTGCGGCGCCTGACCGCCCCGACCAAAGATGTTCTGGATGAAACTGATGCGCGCCGCGCAATTGGGGCATTATTGGTTCGGATCGCGAAATCAGACGGGCATTACGCACCAGAAGAGATCGCACGCATCGACCGCATTTTGGCCAACCGTTTCGACCTGAACGTGGTCGAAGCCGCCAAACTGCGCGCAGAATGCGAAGGCATCGAAGCCGAAGCCCCAGACACCGTCCGTTTCACCCGCGCGATCAAAGATGCCGTTTCGCTGGACGACCGCGAAGCTATTGTTCGCGCCATGTGGCAGGTTGTTATGACCGACGGCCATCGCGACCAAAACGAAGACGCGTTGATGCGCATGGTCGCCCCATTGCTGGGTCTGACGGATCAGGACAGCAACCGTATCAGGATCGAACTTTCTCAATCCTAAGCTGCATGATATCGCTCCGCTCGCTTAATATTTGAACAAATCGTCAAATTTTTTGATCATTTTCCCCGCCAACCCGTTGCATCGGGCGGCGATTTTAGGCCTATTACCTGACTAAACAGACTGGGCCTAACTGACGTGTCAAACACTCCTGTTATCGAAATCCGCGACCTTCACAAAGCTTATGGGCAGTTGGAGGTTCTGAAAGGTGTCAGTATCTCTGCCGAAAAAGGTCAGGTGATTTCGCTGATCGGGTCGTCAGGATCGGGTAAATCCACGCTGCTGCGCTGTGCCAACCTGTTAGAGGACAGCCAGAAAGGCGACATTCTGTTTTCTGGTGAACCCGTTGAATGGAAAGGCAGCGGTCTGAACCGCCGTCCTGCGAACCAGAAACAACTACTGCGCATCCGCACGAACCTGTCGATGGTGTTTCAGCAGTTCAATCTGTGGTCCCACATGACCATTTTGGAAAACGTGATGGAGGCCCCGATCACCGTTCTGGGCCGCGATAAATCCGAAACCGAAGCCAAAGCTCGCGAATATCTGGCTAAGGTCGGCATCGGCGACAAATGCGATGTCTATCCGGCGCAAATGTCCGGCGGCCAACAGCAACGCGCCGCAATTGCCCGCGCCCTGTGCATGGAGCCTGAGGCCCTGTTGTTCGACGAACCCACATCCGCGCTGGACCCAGAATTAGAACAAGAAGTTGTAAAGGTTATCAAAGGCCTAGCCGCCGAAGGCCGCACAATGATGATCGTGACCCATGACATGCGCATGGCGCGCGATATATCCGATCATGTCGTATTTCTGCATCAGGGCCTGATCGAAGAACAAGGATCGCCCGATCAGGTATTCGGCGCACCCAAGTCCGAACGTTTGCAGCAATTCCTGTCGCACTCTGTTCACTAGCGGTTCGTGAAATCGATTGACCAACAGGTCAATTTTGTCACGATACGCTCACAAACCCCAAGCCTGAACCAATCAGGCGATTCTATGACCCTAGCGGGGTCACCAATTTCGGGAGAAAACGATGAAAAAACTAATTCTAGGCACCGCGATCACCGCGCTGACCGCCGGCGCTGCGCTGGCCGAAGGCCATTCCGTTGTCCGTCTGGGCACAGAAGGCGCTTACCCTCCGTACAACTTTATCAACGACGCTGGCGAAGTTGACGGTTTCGAACGCGCACTGGGCGACGAGCTGTGCGCACGCGCTGAACTGACCTGTGAATGGGTCACCAACGACTGGGATTCGATCATCCCTAACCTGGTTTCGGGCAACTATGACGCGATCATCGCGGGCATGTCGATCACCGACGAACGCCTAGAAGTGATCGATTTCACCGAAAACTACACCCAGCCTGATCCATCTGCCTATCTGGCACTGGCGGACGCTGACGTTGATCTGTCGTCCGCTGTGATCGCAGCACAGGCAGCGACCATTCAGGCGTCCTATGCCGCTGGCGAAGGCATGACTGTTCTGGAATTCGCAACACCAGAAGAATCCGTAGCCGCCGTTCGCGCAGGCGAAGCAGACGCAGTTCTGGCTGACCGCGCATATCTGGCCCCACTCGCCGAAGCAGAGGCCGATCTGGCATTCACCGGCGAAAACGTTCTGATCGGTGGCGGCGTTGGCATGGGTATCCGTCAGTCGGACACCGAACTGCGCGACAAATTCACCGCTGCGATCCAGTCGATGAAAGCCGACGGTTCGCTGAACGCACTGATCGAAGAATGGGAAATCGGCGAACTGTTCTAACCGCCGGTTAACTGACCAAAACGAACGGGGCGGATCATTCCGCCCCGTTTCGCACAAGACCCGATGGGGGCGACCATTTTTAGCTATTGTTCCGATCCCAGCACAATCGAAGGCCTCAAATGGCTGTCGTGCTATCTGACCACAGGCAAACACATCAGCATGTATTGGTCCTTTGGCACCGTGCTATTGCTGCTGGCCATCACCGCGCCCACCGCTTTGGCATTCGGGTTTGCTGGAGCGACGGCCGCGCGGTCACGCATCGCGCCTGTATCGTGGATCGGCAAAGGCTATACCGCCATCGTCCGCGGCGTCCCTGACATCGCATTCTTCCTATTTTTTGTCATCGCATTAGACCAGCTGTTCGAATGGATCCGGCACGAGGTGAAATGCCCCGACTGGACCGACCCAATTCGTCAGGGCAATGATTTCGTCGTCTGTACTGAGGCAAAACTACCCTTGGGCAATGCTGCTGCGTGGGTTCACGATACTTATGCGTTTTTCCTTGCTGTTCTGACGTTTTCCATCGTGTTCGGTGCCTTTGCGGCCAACGTGCTGACCGGCGCAATGCGCGCCGTCCCGCGTGCGCAGATCGAAACGGGCGAAGCCTATGGCATGACCGAACGCCAAACGTTCTGGCGTATCATGGTGCCGCAAATGTGGGTCTATGCCCTGCCCGGTCTGTCGAACCTATGGATGGTCCTGATCAAAGCGACCCCTTTGTTGTTCCTACTGGGGATCGAGGACATCGTTTACTGGGCCCGTGATCTGGGCGCGACCAAGACGCCGAAATTCACCGACTATCCGCACGGCGATTGGCGCATGTGGTATTTCCTCGCTCTGCTGGTGTTTTACCTGTGCTTTACCAAACTGTCTGAAATCGTTCTGGACCGTATCAACCGCCGCCTGACTTTGGGTCAGGCCACCGCCGCTGGCGAAGCCCAAAGAAAGGCAGCCGCATGACCTGTTGGGACGTTATTTCTGATTACGGCCTGCGCAGCTTGGGCTTTGGTGAACGGTTGTTGCCACGTGATGATTTCACGATCTGCAAACAGGTCGTTCTGATCGGTTCGGGCATGATCTGGAACGTGTATTTCGGCACGGTTGCACTG
This sequence comes from Marivivens niveibacter, assembly GCF_002150005.2. Taxonomy (GTDB): domain Bacteria; phylum Pseudomonadota; class Alphaproteobacteria; order Rhodobacterales; family Rhodobacteraceae; genus Marivivens; species Marivivens niveibacter. The sequence continues at coordinate 517,762 of NZ_MSPP01000003.1, read as the reverse complement.
CTGGCGGGTTTCTTTTTGGCGGTGGGTACGGCCGTTGCCAAAGCGTCTGCAAACCCGTTAATCCGCAAACCCGCGGAATGGTTCATTTTCGTGTTCCGCGGATCGCCGTTGTTCATCCAATTCTTTTTCGCTTATTTCGCCTTTGTATCGCTCAAAGGTGCGGTTCCTGCGCTGGGCGGGCTGACGGCGGCGTGGCTGGGTGCGGTGATCGTTCTGTTCCTGAACACCGCCGCCTATTCGGCAGAGATTTTCTATGGCGCGCTAATGTCGATCCCCAAGGGTGACATTGAGGCCGCCGACGCATACGGCATGACGGGATGGAAACGATTCCGCCGCATCACATTCCCGACCATGATGCGCCTTGCGTGGCCCAGCTACACGAACGAGGCTATCTTTCTGTTTCACGCAACGACGCTGGTGTTTTTCTCGGGCTTTCCGTCGCGCGGGCAGATGGGCGATGCGCTGTATTACGCGAACTATTTCGCGGACAAAACATTTAACCCCTTCGTGCCTTATCCAATCCTTGCCTGTTATTTCATCATTCTGACCCTGATTGTGATCGGAATTTTCGGTTTGGTGAACGCACGCCTAAACCGTCACCTGCCCCAGCAAAATCGCGGCAAATTACGCTTGCGTTTGAATTTGATCCGGTAGTATAAAATTTTTGATCAAATTATTTGGCCCATCCCGCATTCGCGGTCGCTACAGGCCTGGTTTCAGAAAATTTGGATCGGAATATTTTGGGCCAAGGGCATGGTTCACTCTGCGCATTCACGCGCCGCTTTGACTGCCTATGGCCTGCAAAACAGGTGATGAATGAGCAGTTGGCTGGACGAAAACACACATATCCGCAGCATCCGTGCAGGCGCGGCTGATCTAAACGGGCAACCGCGCGGCAAACGCGTACCTGTTCGTTTTGCCCGAAAAATCGAAAAAGACGGCATGCGGTTTCCTCAGTCCGCGCTGAATTTGGACATCTGGGGCGAAGACGTCGAAGACAGCCCACTGGTGTTCGAAGTCGGCGACCCCGACGGCATTCTGTATCCCACCGAACGCGGTTATGTTCCGATGCCGTGGCTGGACAGCCCATCGGCGCTGCTGCCCCTGTGGATGTTCACCGAAGACGGCGTGCCATTCGATGGCGATCCGCGTCACGCGCTGGCTCGAGTCGTCAAACGCTATGACGAAATGGGCCTGAAACCCGTCGTTGCGTTCGAGATGGAATTCTATCTGGTCGATGACAGCGGCAAAGAAATCCAACAACCAAAAAGCCCCCGTTCAGGCAAACGCCGCATGGGCGGTGAAATTCTGTCCCTGCGGGCGCTGGATGCGTTCGATAACTTTTTCAACGACCTGTATGATGCCTGTGACGCCATGGACATCGATACCGAAGCCGCGACTTCCGAGGTCGGCATCGGCCAGTTCGAAATCAACCTTTGCCATATCGAAGACGCCCTAAAGGCCGCCGATGACGCATATCTGTTCAAAATGCTGGTACGCGGCTTGGCCCGCAAACACGGCATGGCGGCGTCATTCATGGCAAAACCCTACGAAGATTACGCAGGGAACGGCCTACACGTCCATTTTTCGGTACAGGACACAGACGGCAACAACGTCTTTGCCAATGACACCTTCGAAGGAACCGACATGCTGCGCCATGCCATCGCGGGCTGCCTGCGCGGCATTCCTGATATGGCGCTTATCTTTGCGCCGCACGAAAACAGCTATGCCCGTCTGGTTCCCGAAAGCCATGCGCCAACGGGCATCTGCTGGGCCTATGAAAATCGCACCGCATCGATCCGCGTCCCTGGCGGCAGCCTAAAGGCGCGCCGCATCGAACACCGCGTTGCTGGCGGCGATGTGAACCCGTATCTGTTCCTTGCGGCCGTACTGGGGTCGGCCCTGACAGGCATCGAAGACCAATTGGTCCCCCCGCCCCCGATTTCGGGCAACGCATACGAACAGGAAATGGCGCAGATCCCCGACACGTGGGCCCAAGCTATCGACCGTTTCGAAAACAGCTTTATGACGGAACGCATTTTTCCACGTCAGTTGATCGACAATTTGGTGGCAACCAAACGCCAAGAGCTTCATTACTTGGGCGAGCTATCCGAACAGGAAAAGCTGGACCTATATCTGGATACCGTGTGACCCCATGAAAATCGGCATTTTGCAAACCGGCCACGCGCCTGACAGCATCATTCATGAAACAGGCGACTATGACGCGCTGTTCCGCCGCCTATTGGGTGGACAGGATTTCACGTTCGAAACCTACAACGTCGTCGATATGGAATTCCCCGATAGCGTGAATGACGCGGACGGCTGGCTGATCACAGGGTCGCGCCACGGCGCCTACGAAGATCATCCTTTCATCCCCCCGCTAGAGGATTTCATCCGCGCCGCCTATGCTGCGGATATTCCGCAAGTCGGCATTTGTTTCGGCCACCAGATCATTGCCCAAGCATTGGGCGGCAAGGTCGAAAAATTCAAAAACGGTTGGTCCGTGGGCCGCACCGAATATGATTTCGGCGGCGAAAAGATCGCGCTGAACGCTTGGCATCAGGATCAGGTGGTTGAAAAACCCGCCGATGCCGAAACCGTTGGTAGTTCGCCATTCTGCGAAAACGCAGCCTTGGTCTACGGCGACCGCGTTTTCACCGTTCAGCCGCACCCCGAATTCGGCCCCGATTTCATCCACGGCCTTGCGACGACTCGCGGTCCGGGCGTTGTGCCTGATGATCAGCTAAAGGTCGCCCTAGATAATTTGAACCGCCCCACCGATAACGGTGTCTTGGCCCGCCGCATTGGCGCATTTTTCAAAAAGAAAGACAGGACGGCATGACCGACTGGTTATCCAAACTCCCCGAAGCTGTGCATGAATACCTAGGCGATCATCGTCTGGACGAGGTGGAATGCATCATCTCTGACATGCCCGGCATTGCCCGCGGCAAAGCGGTGCCAGCATCGAAATTCGCGAAACAGGAATATTTCCACCTGCCCGACAGCATCTTTTACCAGACAATCACTGGCGAATGGGGCGAAGCCGCAGGGGACGACGGATTCATCGAACGCGATATGATCCTGAAACCAGATATGGAAACGGCGTCCGCCGCACCATGGACAGGTGACTGGACATTACAGGTGATCCACGACGCCTATGACCGCAAAGGCAAACCGATCGAATTTGCGCCACGCAACATCCTGAAACGCGTGGTTGAACTGTATCGCAAACAGGGCTGGGAACCCGTGGTCGCGCCAGAGATGGAATTCTATCTGGTTGCACGCAATCTGGACCCTGCCAAATCGATCGAACCGATGATGGGCCGTTCGGGCCGTCCGGCGGCGGCGCGTCAGGCCTATTCCATGACGGCGGTCGATGAATTCGGCCCTGTGATTGATGACATCTACGATTTCGCCGAAGCCCAAGGGTTTGAGATCGATGGCATCACCCAAGAAGGCGGCGCAGGCCAGTTGGAAATCAACCTTCGCCACGGCGACCCCGTGAAACTGGCGGACGAAGTGTTCTATTTCAAACGCCTGATCCGCGAAGCCGCCATTCGCCACAACTGTTTCGCGACCTTTATGGCGAAACCGATTGCGGACGAACCCGGCAGCGCGATGCACATCCACCATTCGGTGATGGATATCGAAACGGGCGAAAATATATTCTCTGGACCGCAGGGTGGGGAAACCGATGCGTTCTACCATTTTATCGGCGGTATGCAGAAATATCTGCCGCCAGCCATCGCCGTGCTTGCGCCATATGTGAACAGCTATCGCCGTTACGTGCGCGATCACGCAGCGCCGATTAACCTGAATTGGGGTCGCGACAACCGCACGACGGGCATTCGCGTGCCGCTGTCTGGTCCGCAATCACGCCGCGTCGAAAACCGTTTGGCGGGCATGGATTGCAACCCCTATCTGGGCATCGCCGCATCGCTGGCCTGTGGCTATCTGGGCCTGATGGAAGAACACCGTGCAGGCCCGTCATTCAAAGGCGACGCCTACGAGGACAGTGAAAACGATCTGCCCCGCGTTATGGGCGAGGCGTTGGAAATATTCGACGAAGCAACCGCACTGCACGAAGTGCTAGGACCAGAATTCGCCCGCGTATATTCCATCGTCAAACGGTCGGAATACGAAGAGTTCCTGCAAGTGATCTCTCCTTGGGAACGTGAACACCTGCTGCTGAACGTCTGATGCCGCTGTACCGCAACGACGCCGTCGGGGAATTTCCCAAATCGTGGTACGCGGCAACCACCGACCTACCAGGGCCCCGCGCGGCGCTGGAACAGGACACGTCCGTTGACGTTGCGATTGTTGGCGCGGGGTTCACAGGACTAAATGCTGCAATCACCCTGCGCGAACTGGGCCTGTCTGTGGCGGTGGTCGACGCACACCGCGCGGGCTGGGGCGCGTCTGGGCGTAACGGCGGTCAGGTGGGCAGCGATTTCAACAAATCTCAACTCTGGATCGAAAAACGATTGGGGCGCGAGACGGCTCAATCGTTATGGGCGCTGGCTCATGAAGCGACCGATATGGTCGCAGGTTTTTGCGCCGACCACGCCCCTGATGCGATGTTCAAAAATGGCATCGCGCATGGGGATATTTCAGCCGACGATCTGGACGACGAACGCCGGCTGATCGACCATATGGATAAACACTATCCAGACCACCGTACGACAGTTTTGGATCGGGACGCGTTCCGCGATCTAGTCAAAACAAACCTGTATCAGGGCGGCACACTGAATATGCGTGCGGGTCATGTGCATCCGCTGCGATATGTCATCGCACTCGCCTATCGGGCCGAGGCGCTGGGTGCACAGATATCCGAAACCACCCCGGTTACCGCGATTGAACATGGCGCTAAGGTCAAGCTGACCACGCCGCAATCTGTCCTGACGGCTAATCATGTAATTCTAGCAGGAAACGGTTACATACGCGGACTTGCGCGCGCGAACGATGCGCGCGTCATGCCTGTGAACAGTTTCATCGGCGCGACCGAGCCGTTGGGCGATCAAGCTGCGGTTATTCGTGATGATATCGCCGTCTGCGATTCTTCAAATGTCGTGAACTATTTTCGCATGACACATGACGGGCGTTTGCTGTTTGGGGGCCGCGCAAATTATTCACTCAAGTTCCCTGCGGATATGGGCAGTGCATTGCACAAACGCATGGGGGAAATGTTCCCGCAAATCGCCCATGTGCCGTTCAGACACGTATGGGGCGGCACCTTGGGCATTTCGGTCAACCGTTTGCCTGTTGTGCGCCGCATCGCGCCTAATGTCTTGTCAGCAGGCGGCTATTCTGGACACGGCGTTGCACTGGCGGGCCTAGCTGGCCGCGTCATGGCCGAAGCGGTCGCAGGACAAGCAAGCCGGTTCGAAACCCTATCGTCCTTTCCCCAATGGCCGATGCCATTAGGCCCCTATGGAAAAAGCGCTATGCTGCCACTGGCAATGGCGTGGTTTTCGCTGCGGGACCGGATCGGCATTTAATTGCTAAATGGTTAACGCATTCATAGATTTGTCATACAAAATATGTTAGGCGTTTCCGAAAGCAGTTTTCGGGAAACCTAAAATGACCCTACCACCAAACGTATACGACGCTGAATCAATCCCTGCCTCGGCGATGGACGAAGTCAAACGTCTGTTAGAGACTGGCGATTTGTTCCGCTACACAAACGAAGGGTCCCCTGCCCAGTTGTTGGAACAAGAATTCGCGGCACATATGGGCGCAAAATACGCGCTGGCTGTGTCGTCTTGTTCGGCGGCACTGTTTATTTCGCTCAAGGCGTTGGGCCTGCCGCGCGATAGCCGCGTTATGATCCCAGCGTTCACCTTTGCAGCTGTTCCATCGTCGATCGTTCACGCCGACTGCGTGCCTGTCCTGTGCGAATGCAGCGACAACTATCGCATCGACATGGATGATTTCCGCGCCAAACTCCCAGGTGTTCAGGCGGTAATCATTTCGCACATGCGCGGTCACACCAGCGACATGGACGCCATCATGGAAGCCTGTGATGAAGCTGGCATCCCAGTTGTCGAAGATGCAGCGCACAGCCTAGGCACCAAATGGCACGGCAAAAAGATCGGCACATTGGGCCAGATCGGTTGCTTTAGTTTCCAAAGCTATAAGATGCTGAATTCAGGCGAAGGCGGCATTTTGATCACCGATGATGACGACCTGATCGCCCGTGCTGTGATCATGTCCGGCGCCTATGAACACATGTGGAAGAAAAACATGGGTTTGCAGGCAGCATTCGAACGCTGGCAAAACAAACTGCCTCTGTACAACGTGCGTCTGAACAATCTATCCGCTGCGTTGATCCGTGCGCAGATCCCCGAAATTGAACGCCGCATCACCGATGGTCGCCGCAACCATGATCACGTTGCCGATCAATTGAACCAATCCAACTGGATCCAAGTCCCTGAAAAGCTGGCTCCAGAAGAACGCGCACCAGACTCGATCCAGTTCAATCTGGTTGGGATGGGCGACAATTCTGTCAAAGCATTCGTAGACGCCGCCGCAAAACGCGGGATCAAGGTTCAGGTCTTTGGCCGTAGCCAAGACAATGCACGCGCCTATTGGAACTGGCAATTTATCGGCGATGTTCCTGAATTGCCGCAGACACGCGAAATGCTCATGAACGCCTGTGATGTACGTTTGCCGGCGCGCCTAACGTTAGAAGAATGCGACATCGTTGCGGGCGCCCTAACCGCTGCCGCAGCCGAAGTTATGGAAAATTCGGCAGGTGTTGCTGCCGAATAAATTACGCAGATTCTGAATTTGTAACGCCGCCTATTGGGCGGCGTTATTTATTTAGAACGGACAACTGCTCTTGCAGACATGGCAATAGATCAGCGACGGGTTGTTCGATAGATGCGCGCAATAGCCCGCGCAAATGGATCGCGATCTCTGCTGGTTTTTCCCCCAATGCACCACGCCGCGCGCACAGCGAAATGCGCCGCGTTAATGGAGCGAAAGGCAGCGGGAAAACATCTACCGCATCGCGGAAACGCTGCGCACGCAGCCATCCCAATGGCGTCAGGATCGTCCATCCAGCCCCGTTCGCGACCATCGCCATAATCGCGTGATAACTATCCAGTTCAAACCGATGAGACAGCGTGAAATCTTCGCGTGCCAGATGGGTCGCGATGACCTGCCCCATGTGGTGGCGCGTTGTGTACTGGATCATCGGAATTTTCCGCAAATCCGATTTGATCGTGGACGGATCAATCATGCCTTTCGGCGCTGCGATAATGAACGGTTCTTCCATCAGTGGGAAATGTTCGATCCCTTCGGCTGGCGGCCCCACATCTGCTGCAACGATCACGTCTAACGCGCGTGCCTCTAACAAGTCGTGCAAACGATGGGATGCGCCAGTTTCCAGCAAGAACTGGCAGGATTTCAGCATATCCCCCATTCCAGCCAACAATCGCGGCGTGACGTCTGTTTCGAAATCTTCGATCATGCCCAGCCGCAAACGTGTTAGCCCCATATCGGCGGTCGCCAATTCCAATCGGGCCTGATCGGCTTCGTTCAAAATGGCATAGGCACGGCGCAGAAACATTTCGCCAGCCGCGGTTTTTGTAATTGGGCGTTCGCTGCGGTTCAGCAGCGTCGCGCCAATATTCGTTTCCAGATTGGTCAGTTGCTGACTAACAGTCGCAGCCGACGCGCCCAATCGCCGCGCTGCCGCAGAGATTGATGCCTCTTCTGCGGTCGCTACAAAAACCTCGACACCCCATAACGTGATACGTCCAGCCGTCGCCGCCATACCTGATCGTCCTTTCACAGGTGTAGACACGTAAAAAGCGGGCAATGCCCGCCCATTTTCGTAAAATCGGGCCGCGACAAACCGCGACCCAAATCAATTATTTGGTCATCGCAGACAGTTTAGCCTGTAGATCGGCCAGCTGTTTTTTGATCGTGTCCAGATCATCGCCTTTGGCATCTTCGGCCATTTCAGGCGTTGGACCGGAACTGCCCATCAAACCGCCTGTCATCGCTTTTAGGAATGCTGCTTGCTGCGCCTGAATTGCTTCTAGACCCGGCATAGATGCGACGGGCGACGCTTTGGCCATATTTTCCATCATTTGGGTCTGGCTTTGACGTAGCATTTCAAAAGATGCGGCCAGTACCTGAGGCACAACCGAAGACGCTTGAGTCGTGTAGCTGCGCACCAGATCAGTCAAAACGTCGACCGGCAGAACGCTTTCGCCGCGGCTTTCATGTTCTGCAATGATTTGCAGTAGATATTGGCGTGTCAGATCATCGCCCGACTTCAGGTCCACGATCTGGACCTCGCGGCCTTCGCGAATGAACACGGCGATATCTTCTAAAGTGACATAGTCACTGGTTTCAGTGTTGTACAACCGACGGCTTGCATACCGTTTGATGAGTAATGGTTTATTTGCTTCGGCCACGTAATCCTCCCAGAACGAGTGCGGCAATGCAGAAAGCCTAAGACGGGTTGCAGCAAAAAGAAAGAGCGAGCTGCACTAGGCAGCCCGCTCATTTTTCCGACCAGAGGGAGGAGGAAGGTCGGTAAGGGTCGATTACTTCGATGCGGTTGCTTTTTTCGCGGTCGCAGTCGCAGTTTCGGTTGCTTTCTTAGCAGCGGCGGTCATGTCTTCGCCCGCAGCTTTGCCAGCAGCCATCATCAGTTCGATGGATTCGGTCTGAACTTTTTTCGCGATCTCAGCGAAAGCAGCCATATGCTCTGCAGCGGTTTCAGCCGATGCGGTTGCGAAATCGGTGATCGATTTTGCGTAATCAGCTGGTTCGGATTTGGCTTTGGACATCTCGGTCAGTTTAGCCAGAGTGTCTTGGGTCCATTTCGCCGACAGATCGGTCGATTTTTTTGCGGCATCAATTGCCACAGCCGACATTTTCTCTGCCAGATCAGTCTGAGTTTTGTAAGCGTCTTCCATGGATTTGGTGTCTACAGGGAAGGAACCCATCATGTCCTTGAACACAGCGGTGAAGTCGGTAGCGGTAGCCATAGTCTTAACCTTTCAACAGTACGCGACCACCTTGGCCGCTTTTAAATCTGATACATAAACTATGGATGCTGCACCGCAGCATTTCAAGCTTTTTCTGCGGTGCAGCATATGAATTTTTTGCGACGCAGCAAAATCAGGGACTTAGCCGAAAGTCGTAAGTCGACTTTCTTATAGCGAAATCCGCTGCACATAGGTTCCCGGTGCTGAGCATAGCGATGGATGGGACGAATCGCCCGGTTTTCTTGCCTCGACCATCTCTCCAGATCGTGCCGACAGCCATTTTGCCCAACGGGGCCACCACGACCCTTCGTGTTTGTCGGCGCTGTCTTTCCAGTCTTCGGGGTCCAATCCTAGGTCGGGATTGGTCCAATGCCCGTACTTCTTTTTAGATGGTGGATTGACGATGCCCGCGATATGCCCGCTTTCCGACAGGATAAAGGTTTTGTCCTTGGATCCCATTTTCTGGACACCCTGGAATGACGATTTCCATGCTGCAATGTGATCCGTTTCACAGGCAATCGCGCAGACTGGCACTTTCACATTGGCAACCGAATGGGTCATGCCGTCCAATTCAAAAACGCCTTGGGCGAATTCGTCTTTCTGACACAGGTGCCGCAGATACTGCACCGCCATTTTGGCTGGCAGGTTGGTTCCATCCCCGTTCCAATACAGTAGATCAAACGCGGGTGGCGTTTCGCCCATCATGTAGCTTTTGATCGCTGGCTGGTAGATCAGGTCGCGCGACCGCAAATAGCTAAACGTGCGCGCCATATAAAACGATTCCAGAATGCCGGTGCGGTTACATTCCTCTTCGATGCCATCAACGAAGTCATCGGTCAGGAACACACGGAATTCACCTTGATCGGAAAAATCAGTCAGCGTGGTAAAGAAGGTTGCCGAATTTACCGAACTATCGCCCTCTTGTTCCATCTGCGACAGGGTCACAGACAATGTCGTACCCGCAATACAATAGCCAACCGCATTCACCGTTTCGGTGCCGCAAATCGCTTTTACTTCGTTAATCGCGGTGCGGTACCCTTTGGCGATATAGTCTTCTAGCCCCGTATCAGCCATCGATGCATCTGGATTGACCCACGACACAACGAACAAAGTGAACCCCTGATCCACGATGTATTTCACCAGACTGTTCTGTTCTTTCAGATCAAGAATGTAGAATTTGTTGATCCATGGCGGAAACAGAACCAATGGCGTCTTATGCACCTGATCTGTGGTCGGGGCATATTGGATCAGTTCGAACAGTTCATTGCGGAATACAACGTCACCTTTGGTGGTAGCGATATTATTTCCTAACTGAAACGCGGTTCCGTCTGCCAGTGATACGACCAATTCGCCGTCGTGCGCCTCTAGATCGCGTACAAGGTTTTCCAAACCATCAACCAGACTTTGGCCTTCGGTTTCGATTGCGCGCTGTAATGCATCCGGGTTTGTTGGAAGGAAATTCGTGGGGCACATCATGTCCACGATCTGACCGCTGAAATACCGCAGGCGGCCACGCTCCAGCTCGCTCAACCCTTCTAAATCGTCAACGCCTTTCATGATCGCTTCCGCGTTCATCATGTACTGTTGTTTGACGAAGTTGAAATAAGGATTCGTTTTCCACAAAGGATTCGCAAACCGGCGATCATCGCCTGTTTCATCTTTGGGCACCTGAAACGTGCCTTTTGCCAGTCCTTCTTGGGCTTCGGTAAAGTGTTTTAGGGTTTTGCCCCAATATTCAATCTGTTGTTCAAAAATCTTGGACGGGTGGTTCAACCATTCGGCCCACATGGCGGTCGCGGCCTTCATGTATAAATCCGAACCTGGCCCCTGTAGGGCCTGAGGAACCTGTTTTTTATGGGAAAAAGCGGCCAAAATCCGCTGAGTAAGTTCCTCTATTCGGGCCATGTTCGCTTCGAATTTCGCCAATTCCGCCTTACCTGCGTCATTTACGACTAATTCTTCAGTTGTCATATTCTCGCCCTCCCCGTAACCTTTGCACATGCAGCATCGGTTTATTCACTTAAAATATGCCGGTGCCTCGCTATCCAGCTGTCCGCGAACAGGAGACGCCAAATGAAGTATATGTACACATATGACGTTATGGAAAGCGTTCGTAACACTAATCAGTGGCTCGGCGCGTCTGCGCGCGCATTTGCCGCTTACCCTGCGATGGCTGCAACCGCTAACCCATTGGTACAATGGATCGGCGCGTGGGGCGAAGTGACCGAACGGACTTTCGCGCGTATGGTGGCAAAGCCCGACTGGGGCATTCCGTCCATTGCCATGGAAGATGGCAAAGACCACATCGTGCGCATCGAAACCGAAATTTCGCGCCCGTTCGGTGATCTGATTCATTTTTCGGTCGTAGGCCGCAAACCAATGAAACGCCGCGTTTTATTGGTTGCGCCAATGTCTGGCCACTACGCCACGTTGCTGCGCAAAACCGTCATCAGCCTTTTGCCTGATTGCGAAGTTTACATCACCGATTGGCACAACGCCCGCGACATCCCAGTCAGCGCAGGTAAATTCGACGTCGAAGATTACACATTGTATCTGGTCGATTTCATGAAACATCTGGGCAGCGACCTGAACGTGATCGCTATCTGTCAGCCGGCACCGCTGACCTTGGCCGCGACAGCCTATCTGGCCGAAGAAGAGCCAGATGCGCAGCCCAAAACGCTAACGCTGATCGGCGGCCCAATCGACCCCGAAGCTAACCACACCGAAGTTACTGATTTCGGCCGTTCGGTGACGATGGGTCAGCTGGAACAGACCATGATCCAGCGCGTCGGTTACAAATATAGCGGTGTTGGTCGTCTGGTTTATCCGGGTCTGCTGCAATTGGCGTCATTCATTTCGATGAACGCTGAAACACACGCTACCGCGTTCCAAGATCAAATTTTCCGCGCCGCCAAAGGCGAAGCGTCGGATCATGACAAGCACAACATCTTTTATGATGAATACCTTGCTGTGATGGATATGACGGCAGAGTTTTACCTGTCGACGGTCGAACGCGTGTTCAAGAACCGCGAAATCGCCCAGAATATATTCGTCGTGGATGGCAAAAAGGTCGACATCAGCAAAATCACCACCGTGGCGGTGAAAACGGTCGAAGGCGAAAAAGACGATATTTCGGCCCCAGGCCAATGCAAAGCCGCGCTGGATCTGCTGACCAGCCTGCCAGACAGCAAAAAAGCGTTCCACGTCGAACCGAACGCTGGACACTATGGTATTTTTGCAGGCCGCAGCTGGCGCGATAATATCCGTCCGCTGGTACTGGATTTCATCGACGATAACGCGACCGATGAAAAACCTGCGCCCAAAACCACACCAATGAAACCAAAGGTCGTGGCGGTTAAATAACCGCCGCGCCTAGCGCAGCACCAAGGGCTGCGCCATCCATTTACGGATGACATCTGTCATCGCGGTCGGCGCCTCGAGCGTTGGTAAATGACCAGCGCCGGGGATGACCGACAGTTCCGCATAGGGGATCAAAGACGCCATAAATCCGTGGCGTTTGACCGGAAAAATCGGATCATGTTCACCGCAAATCACCATGACTGGCATTTTCAGACGGCGCATCGTTGATTGCTGATCGCGCCGACGCTGCATCGCACGGGACTGACGGACATAGGCCTCTGCACCACCGGTTCGGGCCATTGTTTGCAATTTGGGGTAAACGGTTGCCCGCTGCGCTGCCCCCAAAGCCTCGGGTGGGATTTCTTTTGCAATCACATCGTCAAACCGCCCTGCCCGCGCACCAACAATCCGCAATTCGCGTTCTCCTGAATCTTGGGGCGTTTCAGGCAAAGGCGAGGTCGAGGACAACGCCAAACGCGTAATGCGTTCGGGCGCGCGGCGGGCCAGCTCCATCGCGATGATCCCGCCAAACCCATGTCCCATCAGCGCAAATTTCTGCGGCAAGGTCGGTAATAGGCCAGATGCGATTTCATCGACACGTTCACCCAACATCGTAGGCGCAACCATGACCGGCATTTCACGGCTAAGCGTTGTAATCTGCGGCAAAAACAACCGCATGTCCGACAGAATGCCGGGCAATAAAACCAATGGTTCAAACATATTTGTCCTGTAACCCGAAATTTGGGCCGATAGCTCGATTTAGCGCGTCTTTGGCACGCTTTTACGGCATCATGGCCTATCCATTCGCATAGGAAAAGTCTGTTTTACACCCGCTGCAAAATATCGCTAACCGCGTGTTCGATAACGGCCAAACAGGTGTCATCGGAAAACCGGTGATCCGCGCCTTTGACGACCGTTAGCTGAATGTCATTGCCCGCGGCATGGGCAAACAGACGTTCGGCAACGTCCTGTTTCACAACGTCGTCTGCGCTACCTTGCAGTATGCGAACAGGAAAATCGAACGCCAGCGGGCTGCGTAGGATCAAACGGTCGCGTCCGTCTTCGATCAGGCGGCGGGTAATGACATAGGGTTCGACATATTCGTTCGGGATTTCGATGCGGCCTTGGGTCATGACCTGATCTTTTTCCGCGTCCGAAAAACTGGCCCAATAGCCGTCTTCGGTGAAATCTGGAGCGCCTGCGATGGTGACTAGACCCGCAACCTTATCGGCACGTTCGCGGGACAGCAGCAGCGACACCCACCCGCCCATCGACGATCCGACAAGCAGGACCTTCCCATCGATCAGATCGATGGCTGCGCTGGCGTCTTCGAACCAGTCGCCGATACAGCCGTCTTCGAATTTGCCGTCGCTGATGCCGTGACCCGAATAGTCAAACCGCAGGAATCCGTGGCCCGTTTTTTTGGCCCATTCTTCTAACGCGATGGCTTTGGTGCCCTCCATATCGGATTTCAGACCACCACAGAACACGACAGTCGGCCCTTTGCCTGCGGTCAGGTTATAGGCGATGCGGCGATTTTGCGGCGTGGTCAGATATTCAGTCACTTTGAACCTCGTGTAGTCGATATGCGGCGATAGATCCGGCAATAGACATCACGATAAATACCCAAATGACAAGAGGCACACTGATCGTCGCGATCGCGGAACAAACCGCCCCTGCCCCCAACAGGAACAGGCCAACCACCGTATTGGAAACGGCTGTGAAATCGGCGCGGTCCTTTTCGTCGGCCATATCGACCAGATGGGTCGAACGGCCCTGACGCACACCATGATAGGCGATCATCAGGCCGAACAGCACCACGGGCATGGCCCAAACAGTGTCCGCGATGCCCAGCCATTCCAGACCCAGCGCAAGCCCCAACGCGATGGCCGCAGCGATCCCCGCAACGATCAAAACCTGACGCGATGATCGGTCGGAAAAACGTCCCCAGACATAGGACGACAAAAACGATGCAACCGCCGAGGCGAGGACCAACCCACCGATTTCTGCGACCTCTTGGGTGCCGTTGGCCGATAGCAGAACCAAATATGGCGGCGCCAACGCCGTCCCGACCATCAAACTCCGGGCGGTGACGAACCACCCAAGTTGCGGGCTGTTTTTCAATACGGCCCAAGGGTTCGGGATCATCGGGCGGTCGCCGGTGTCGCTATCCATTTCATTCAGGGACGCCATCGAAATCGACGCAACGATCCAGCCGATCACCGCGATCCCCAATGCGGACACGACCAAAGCAAACCGATCAAAACCATCCCAGATCAGCAGCAGCGCAAATATGATGACGACCGATGATGCCACAGTCGCTGCCGCGCCTGCGACGGTGCCACGACGGCTGGACCCAATGGTTTTGCCTAAGATGTCTTTGAAACTGACCGAACAGACCGACCGCGAAACTGCCAGCAGCGCGAGCAGCGCCAATATGGTCCACCCTGCCGCTGCGCCTGATAATGTCAGCGCGGCCAACACCATACCCGCTGCCGCAATCGCCTGCCCCGTCGCGCCCGCGACCCACGCCCATTTGCGGTGCCGCATCTGCGCGACATAGCCTGCGGTGAATAACTGCGGCAGCAGCGCGCCGGATTCGCGGATCGGGACCAACATCCCCGTAACGCCCGCGCCCGCCCCCAGATGGGTCAACAGCCAGCTAAGCACCAGTTTAGGGTCAACCAATCCGTCCGCGATTTTACTGGCGGTCAACGCACCCACATGGCGGAAAAAATTCGCGGGCTCTGCCTGATGTTCGGCATCAGACAACCCGCCCTTTTTGCTGCTGTCCGCAACCAATGCAATAAACGCGCGATCAACCAGTGTGGTCATGCCTGTGCCTTGTGAAACCTATAAAACAATAACTCGCATATAGCGCGGCAGTTTGGGTTGACACCACCGCCGCATCAGTTTCAAACAAAGCCCGAACATATTAACCCGCAACCGGGCGTTCCGTGGGCGCCAAACTGACGAGGAGACTGGCAAGATGAGCCAAATTTCCCTGACTTTCCCTGATGGCAATTCGCGTGACTACGACGCAGGCGTAACCCCTGCCGAAGTCGCTGCATCCATCGCAACTTCTCTAGCGAAAAAAGCAATCTCTGCGACCGTGAATGGCGCGCATTGGGATATGCAGTGGCCGATCAATGAAGACGCCAGAATCGCCATCAACACCATGCAGGACGATGAACCTGCGCTGGAACTGATCCGCCACGATCTGGCGCACATCATGGCCCGCGCTGTTCAGGAAATCTGGCCCGACGTCAAAGTCACCATCGGCCCTGTTCGTGACAACGGCTGGTTCTACGATTTCGACCGCCAAGAGCCATTCACCCCCGAAGATCTGGGCCAAATCGAAGCGAAGATGAAAGAAATCATCAACGCCCGCGACGCGGTGAAAACCGAAATCTGGTCCCGCGCCGATGCGATCAAATATTATGAGGACAATAACGAACCTTATAAAATCGAACTGGTGAACCGCATCCCCGAAGACGAAGACCTGCGCATGTACTGGCACGGTGACTGGCAGGATCTGTGCCGCGGCCCGCACCTTCAGCACACCGGTCAGGTCCCTGCGGACGGTTTCAAACTGACCCACGTGGCTGGCGCGTATTTCCTTGGCGACAGCTCGCGCCCGATGCTGCAGCGTATCTACGGCGTTGCGTTCAAAAACCGCAAAGACCTGAAAGCATGGGAAACCATGATGGAAGAAGCGGCCAAACGCGATCACCGCAAACTGGGCCGCGAAATGGACCTGTTCCACATGCAAGAAGAGGCCCCTGGCCAAATCTTCTGGCACCCGAACGGCTGGAAAATCTACACCACGCTGCAGGACTATATGCGCCGCATGCAAGAGGTAGACGGTTACGTCGAAGTAAACACTCCGCAGGTTGTTGACCGCAAACTGTGGGAAAAATCGGGTCACTGGGACAACTATCAGGAAAACATGTTCATCGTCGAAGTCGACGAAGAGCATGCCCGCGAAAAAGCGATCAACGCGCTGAAGCCGATGAACTGCCCGTGCCACGTGCAGGTGTTCAACTCGGGCCTGAAATCCTATCGTGATCTGCCGCTGCGTATGGCTGAATTCGGGTCCTGTGCCCGTTACGAACCATCGGGCGCGCTGCACGGCATCATGCGCGTGCGCGGATTCACCCAAGACGACGCGCATATTTTCTGCACCGATGATCAGATCGAAGCGGAAACCAAGAAATTCATCGAATTCTTGGCGAAAATCTATGCTGACCTTGGGTTCCACAACTGGACCATCAAACTATCGACCCGTCCTGAAAAACGCATCGGCTCCGAAGAAAGCTGGGACCGCGTTGAAAAGGCATTGGGCGACGCGTGTAACGCTGCTGGATACGAATACGAAATCCAAGAAGGCGAAGGCGCATTCTATGGTCCAAAGCTGGAATTCACGCTGACCGACGCGATCGGCCGTCAGTGGCAATGCGGCACCTTGCAGGTTGACCCCAACCTGCCTGAACGCCTGTCCGCAACCTACATCGGCGCAGATGGCGACAAACACCGCCCTGTTATGCTGCACCGCGCGGTTCTGGGATCGTTTGAACGTTTCATCGGCATCCTGATCGAAGAACACGCAGGCAAACTGCCGTTCTGGCTGGCACCGCGTCAGGTAGTTGTGGCGTCCATCGTGTCAGAAGCGGATGGTTACGTAGACGAAGTCGTTGCAGCCCTACGCGCCGTTGGCGTCCGCGCCGAGGCGGATAAACGCAACGAAAAGATCAACTACAAGGTCCGCGAACACTCGCTGGGCAAGGTGCCTGTCATTCTGGCCATCGGCGCCCGCGAGGTCGAGGAACGTACCGTTTCCGCCCGACGTTTGGGTGAAAACCGCACCTCGACCATTAGCTTGGATGACATCGTCGCCCAGCTAAAGGACGAAGCCCAAGCGCCAGACCTGAAATAAAATTTTAAAGGCCCGCTGTTAAAAGTGGGCCTTTTCTTCATCTGGCTTGCCCGCAGCCAACGCCAGAACACCGGCCAGCCCGACCATTCCGATCGGGAACATCGTGGCAAAGCCAAAACCGAACGCGGCATACATCATGCCTGCCGACACCAGCATCAAAATCCCGCCAACCAACGCGCGATGCACCGCCATTGCGCCGCCCGCGATTGCCAGAATAGGGCCTAGGAAACTGGCGATTTTGATGAATTCAGGGTTCGTTACCGCACCAAAAAATTCAGCAACTTCGCGATGGTTTTCTGTCAGCGTGATATAACCAAAACTGAAAAACCCGACGATCATCCCGATGATCCCGCCGATAATACCCAAAGTTTTTGCCGCGTTTCGCATGGCGCCCTCCTGTCGTTCAGGCATCACCTAATAACGATCACGGCGGATTCCAACAAACATGATGCGGGGAAAATTGGGCGAAATATCCCGTCTGGAAATGTTACAGCCCGCAATTTCACACTGATCAGTTGAAACAAAACCGACCAAATAACGGATTTCGCAGGCGCAGAAACTGAAACATTGACGTATCGAAACGTGCAATTTCGCAGATAGATCAGGCCGCCCAAATCACGAAACCTCACGCGTCTGTTAACAACGATCCTGTGAATGGATCAATGACCCGACCTGAATTTAACCTGTTGGTGCCGAAGCCAAGATCGGCAGAAAACAAATTTTATCAGAGGGTTAACTCATGTCCAAAGTTTCGAAATCCGTCGTTATCGCATCTGCTGTTGCAACCGCGCTGACCGGCATCGCCCATCAGGCAGCCGCGCAGGAAATGGAAAAATGTTATGGCGTTGCGCTGGCAGGTGAAAACGATTGCGCCGCTGGTCCAGGCACGACCTGCGCAGGCACATCCACCGTCGATTACCAAGGCAACGCATGGAGCCTGGTTCCAGCTGGCACCTGTGAAACCATGGAAGTCGGCATGATGGACGGCGATATGAAACGCATGGGTTCGCTTATGCCGCTAGAGCGCGACATGGCCAGCTAATGACGGTTGCGCGTCTGAAAAGGCGCGCATCTGCCTAACCGAAAGGAAATCCCATGTCCCTGCCCGCAGCCCCCGGTGTTGGTTACAAACCCCAACATTTCACCGATCTGATGTCTCATCCTTCTCCTGTTCGTTGGATCGAAATTCACGCCGAAAACTACATGGGTGACGGCGGTCGCCCCTTGGCGCAATTGCGGGCGCTGGCCGAACGGTTTCCGATTTCGGTCCATGGCGTCGCCCTATCGCTGGGCGCCGCTGCTCCACTAGACAAAGATCATTTGCAGCGGTTACGCAAATTGCTGGACTGGCTGCAACCCGCCCAATTTTCCGAACATCTGGCATGGTCCACGCATGACGATCTATTTTTAAACGATCTGTTGCCCCTGCCCTATACTGCGCAAACCCTGAACCATGTCATCGACCACATTGATCAGGCCCAAGAGGCATTAGGCCGCCCGCTGTTGATGGAAAATCCATCCAGTTATTTAAGCTTTGACGCTTCTGACATGTCAGAGCCAGAGTTTATCAGCGAGATCGCGCGTCGCACGGGCTGCGGCCTGTTGTTGGATGTGAACAACGTCTTTGTTTCGGCCAATAACCTTGGGTTTTCACCGCGCGACTATATTGACGAATACCCAACGGAACACGTCCGCGAAATCCATGTCGCTGGTCACGCCCATGACCACGATGATGCGGGCAACCCTTTGCTGATCGACAGCCATGGCGCCCCGACGTCCGAACCTGTCTGGGAATTGCTGGACTACACGCTGCGCCAAACAGGGGCACAGCCCATTTTGGTCGAATGGGATAACGAAATTCCTGACTGGGCAACCTTGCGCGCCGAAGCGGTTCGCGCAGAACAGGCGTTGATGATCGATGCATAGCGAATTTGTCACCGCCGCCCTAAACCCAGATCAGCCACCCGTAGGTATTCCCGACCAATCAGGACGGTTTAACGTTTACCGCAACAATATCGTCGTCGGCCTAATTGACGCGCTGGCCACAGGGTTTCCAGCCGTTCAACGCATTGTCGGCATCCCGTTTTTCCGCGCAATGGCTGGGGCCTTTGTCCGCATTCATCTGCCGAAATCACCAATCATGATGGAATACGGCGTTGAATTTCCGCAATTTCTGCGCAGGTTTCAGCCCGTTGCGCATTTGCCGTATCTGCCCGATGTCGCGCTGATCGAACTTATGCAGCGGCGCGCCTATCACGCTGCAGATGCACAACCTGTTACGATGGATCAGGTGATCAACCTTCACAGTCTTAAAATCCAGCTTGCTCCAGCAGTGCATGTGGTCAGATCAGAGTACCCAATCGTTGATATCTGGCGCAAAAATACAGGCGCACCGGATCAGGTGATCGGACGCACTGCACAGAATGCACTGATTAGCAGGCCACAGTTCGATCCAATGGTTGATCCAATCAGTTCCCAGCAAATCGACATGATCGACCCAATGGCCGCGGGCAAACCGTTGGGGGTTTTGATGGCTGGCGACGCGACCGATCTACCCGATTTGCTACGCCTATTGATTTCCCGAAACGCAATTACAGGCCTGTCACATGACCATATATGACCCTATTAATCGCATCGCTGCGCCCAGCATTGGCACATTGGCGCGGTTGGTATTTGCTGCGACGCTTGCCCCCTATTTTTGGGCCTCTGCTATGACCAAAGTCGGCGCACCTTTGGGGCCATTCACGCCCAGCGCAGGTGCCTATTTTCAGATATTCCCACGCTTGATCGAACAGGCAGGCTATGACCCCAGCGCTTTGGGCATCGTTCCGACGTTTATCGTCATTGCGGGAACATTGGCCGAATTTGTATTGCCCGCGCTTATCATTATCGGCGCTGCGACGCGCCCAGCTGCGATTGGCATGATTGTTTTTATTATCGTGCAAAGCCTGACCGACATAGTCGGCCACGGCATTGATGCAGCAACGTTAGGTGCCTTGTTTGACCGTATGCCGGACGGGATCATCCTAGATCAGCGCCTGATGTGGGTATTTGTCCTGTTCAGTTTGGCCCTGACCGGTGCAGGGCCAATTTCGGTCGATCGTTGGTTCAGCCGGGCAAAAGCGCCGATTTGGTTGCTGCGGTCCAACCCTGATAAAACTGCCCGTCTTTGATAATGACAGGACGCTTCATCGCGGTGGGGTGTTCTGCGATCAATTCAGCAGGCGATTTTGCCTTGTCCACGTCGGACAAATTACGCCATGTGGACGAGGCTTTGTTCACCGATTTATCGCCAAATACGGCAACAATGTCTGCAATATCCTGATCGTTTAATCCATCTGCGCGGATATCTACGACGTCAAATTCATACCCAGCGCCTGCCAGTTCTTTGATCGTTTTGCGACAGGTATCGCAGGTTTTCAGGGAATAGACCTTCATGATGCCTCCTTTTTTGGCATTTGTCGCAGAAATTGGCCGCAGGGCAAGGTTGTGATTTGGATTTTAGGGAATCGTGCTAACGTTTGCCTAACAGGTATCGGGATCGCAGTGATTTTGGCTGGGGCTTGCAAACCTGCATCGGCCTCAACGCGGGCCAAGACGTAGAAGGAGTTTTCAAGATGCCGACAGGCACCGTAAAATGGTTTAACACCACCAAAGGCTACGGCTTTATCGCACCTGATACCGGCGGTAGCGACGTTTTCGTTCACATTTCAGCAGTCGAACAGGCCGGCATGACAGGGCTAGCCGACAATCAAAAAATTTCTTTTGAACTAATCGAAGGCCGCGACGGCCGCAAAATGGCAGGCAATTTAGCCAAAGGCGACTGATCTTAGGTCAGTAGCCCACGCCATTTACCACCAGATTGGAAACCGCGGAGGATCTTATCACTCGCGGTTTTTGCAGCATCTTTGTCGCTATCCCCTGCAGATTTTAACGTTTCTGACAAAACAGGTTCATGGATCATCGTCAGATCCACAGGATGCCCCATGCTGAAATCTTTGAATTTCGGCTCTATGTTTTCTTCAAACGAAAGCGTGGTGATGTTGGTATGCCGTTTATCCAGACAAATCCGTTCGTATGTCCGCTGAACGAATAACGCCTCGCCCTCTAGCACTTGCCAGAACTGTCCTTCATCGAACAACAACATGCCCGTCAGGCCATTGACCTCGTTTCGGCGTTTGGCGTTATCCAGAATATGGACAACGTCATCAGCGTTTAGATCTGCATTAGCGATGCTGACATAAATCAGCCTGACGATACTTCCCAAAGAATCCTCCTGTGCGCCCGCGCTGCGCGGGTCCGTGTTGGAGGAGGTAACGGTCATGCCTAGCCGCAATTTAGGCGGAAACGCTGCGGCTACCGTTAAGTATAGCAGCAAAAGCTAAAAGCTCCAAACCGACCTCTCGATTTGGAGCTTTTCTTAATCGTTTCGCAGACTTATCCGTTCAGGACAGATTGGAATTCCCGCCATTCCCCGGCGCTCATTCCGCTGCTTTCTTGGGTGACCTCTTCGCCTTTTAGCATTTGGCGGATGCATTCCAGCGCCTTGCCCGACAGGTTTGCGCCGCCCATCCGGTAATCTTCAAACGCTTGGTATGCCGCTGGCACCCAATCGGCGACCACTTTGCAAATCTCGTCTGCGTAAACGCGGATTTCGTACTGCGCGTGGCTGTCCGCGCGTAGGCGCAGGAAGTGGAACAAGTTGTGCAGGTCCACTTTCCAATACCACTGGGTATAGATGTTTGCAGGCAGGTTCATACGCGCCAATTCACGCGCCAGACCTTGCTGGCCATCTTGGCTGATCATTTCTTCGTAATGGTCATATGCCCGCGCAGCGTCGGTTTTCAGGTATTCCAGAACGCGCGCGGCCTCTTCACCTTGCAGCACTTCACCGCGGCCTTGGTTATTCACGACGGACTGAGCCGCCAGAACCTCGGGTTCGGGGATATAGAATTCGCGGTCCATGATCGAATAACGCGCCGAATATTCGTTCACGTTAGCCGTGCGGTGACGAATCCACTGACGCGCAACAAACACAGGCAGTTTCACATGCAGTTTGATTTCGCACATCTCAAACGGGGTCGAATGCCAGTGGCGCATCAGGTAACGGATCAAGCCCGCATCATTCTGAACCGATTTTGTACCCTTACCATAGGACACGCGCGCAGCCTGACAGATCGCGGCATCATCGCCCATGTAGTCAATGACGCGCACAAACCCGTGGTCCAGAACCGGCTTCACTTCGTACAGATGTTTTTCCATGCCCTCGGACACGGCACGCAATGTTTGGCGTGGGGTCGCACGAAGCTCTGCAATCTCGGCTTCTTGTTCGGGCGTTACGGGCATCTGCATCTCCTGTTGGACTCGTTTCGCGGGGACTATATACGCCATCGCGGCCGTGGACAGCCCCAGATTTTGCCTTCGCCGCCTCGTGGCGCAATTACGACAAATTGCTAATGCCGCTATACCAATAGTTGACACACCCACGCAGACGTTGGATTTTCACCCCAACAAAGAGCAGTCAAAGAGCAGGGTTATTTCATGTACCGGTACGCCGCCGCATCCATTGTTTTTGCTATGCTGGCAGGATGCCAAGGCGAAAACCCGCTGTATTTCAACGATCCCGAGGAGGTTGTAGAAGAAACAACCGAAGAGACCGTTGAAGAGACCGCGATTGATCTAAGCGATCTGGAAAACAACCTTACCACTGCGGTTTATGATCCAGACACCGAAACGCTCTATGTCGATATGTATGCGCTGGATCGGGTTGGGAATGATTACCCTCTGGTCGAATACAACCGCGCTGCGGATCTGGATGTGCCTGGTTACTATGCCTTCAACTACCAGGATGATCCGCTCGACCGGTATTTTATCGCCTATGTCGCTCAAACACCTGACGGTACCGCACAAGGCACAATCGTTGCGGATGGCGGCCAATTTACCGAATATTTTGGTGGCACCCAAATGTTCGCGCGGCAGGAATATAGTGCAGGACCTGAGGTCGGATTGGTGAGCTACGCTGGCGATTATGTCGGAATTACCAATTTGACGTATTATGGCGATGAACTTTTGGTGGTACCCGCCCCTTACAATAGCGACGAATATGCATCGCTATGGCCAACTCAGCCAATCATTGTCGAAGGAGAGGCATTCATAAATGTCGATTTTGGCGACAACGCAATCAACGGCGCAATCGTCAATCGTCAATTTACGTTAATGAGCGGCTACCCCGAAGACGCCTTTGAAGGCACAACTTACGGGGTGAATGACCTGATCTTGCAGCCGGGCACCGTCGACGAAAGTGGCCAGTTTACAGGGACCGTCGTTGGACAAGTTATTCAAGAGGTTGGGACCGACCCAATCACAGTCGAAAGCTACGAAGTCGGCGAAGGCACATACGGGGGCGTTCTTGCCGGTGATGGCGCGACTGGTATGGCTGGCGGGTTGTTCGTCTCAAACCATATTGATCCAATCGATGGAAGAGAGATCGAATTAGAGGAAGAATACGGCATCTTTGTACTGACCCAGTGCGGATTGCCCGATGATGCCGCGATTTGTGACATCGTGAACCCGTAAATCACAGCTATGTTCAAATCTGTTTTAACCTGTGCGGCCTCTTTTTGGCTGATGACTTCTGCGCCTATTCACGCGCAGCAACTGATGCAACTCGATTTCCAATCCGCCCGAAACATCGCGGCCCAAGCTGTGCGTGTAGGTGATACGCAAGTTGCCATTGATATTGCAACGCAACTGCTGCGCGCCAACCCTGACGACACCGAAGCGCACGCCATTCTTGCCAGCTCTCTTTTGAAATCGGGCGACACCAAAGCCGCCTACCGCGCCGCCCGATTGGGATACCGAACCGCGACGGAAAATACACAGCATCTGGCCCTGGCACGGATTGCATCCATCGCTGCGTTTCAAAATGGTCGCCTGACTGCCAGCCAATTGTGGCTGCGTCGCGCGGCAATTCACGCCCCTACGCCGCAGACCGAGGCGCAGATCGCGCAAGACTATAGACGCATCGCCCAGCAAAACCCGCTGCGACTGCAGTTTGATCTGTCATTTTCCCAATCAGACAATGTGAACGGCGGGTCGGAAAGCGAATACAACATCATCGACGGATTGACGGCGATTGGTACACTTAGCCCTGATGCGCAGGCCTTATCAGGGTTTCGGGTTGGATATGCAGTGACCGCCAAATACCGCGTTGCGCAAACATCAGACACGCTGTTTGAACTAAACGGTCATGTCGATGGTACGTCAGTATTCCTATCGAACGAGGCGAAAGAAGCCTCTCCTGACAGTGAAAACAGCGACTTTTCGTCAGCGCGGGTCACGTTGGGGGCGACCTACCGCCAAAATATCGGCGACGTCAGCACATCATGGCAGTTCAAGACGGGCCGCCGATTTGCGGCGGGCGATCCATATTACGATTTTGCACAATATGGCGGCGGATTGGATTGGCGATCCGACAATGGGTTCGGTGTTGGCCTAGACGCGAGCCGTGAAAACCGGTTTGGCCGCAATGACAGCGATTGGTCCGATGAAGTCACGTCATACGCGGTTAGCTTGCACAAACGGTTTTCAGACGGCCCGCTAGCGGGTCGGGGGCGGCTCACGTTTTCGCAATCGGAAACCGAAAGCTCCAACTCGAACCGTAATGGCGACGTTCGTGGCATTTCGATGAACTATAGCTTTGCCAATCGTGTTGGCCCCGCTCAGATTACAGCGCAGTTGGGACGCAGCTGGGCAGACTACCCTGACTATACAATCATTGTGCCTGTCCCGGGTGGGCGCAGCGACGATACAACCTTTGCGTCGATTGATTTCACGTTCCCTGACCAATCCTTTGCTGGGTTTGCACCTGTCCTAACGGTCACAGGCCAATGGACAGAAAGCAACGTCAGCCGCTTTGATCGGTCGGCCTCGGGTATCGAATTCGGGCTACGGTCGACTTTCTGATCGAATAGGCTGGCAGATCGCTCGAAAACTTCTACCATTCGGTCAGAAACGAAAGGGGGCGATCATGCCAATCCGTTATTTACACACAATGGTCCGCGTCAAAGATTTGGACGCCACCATGAACTTTTTCAAACTTTTGGGCCTCAACGAAACGCGCCGTATCGATAATGACGCCGGTCGATTTTCGTTGGTATTCATGGCCCCAGAAGGCCAAGAAGAATGCCCTGTTGAACTGACTTATAATTGGGACGGCGACGAAGGTTTGCCATCCGATAGTCGCCATTTCGGCCATTTGGCCTACCGCGTCCCAAATATCTACGACATGTGCCAAAAATTGATGGACGCTGGCGTGACGATCAATCGCCCACCGCGCGACGGGCACATGGCCTTTGTTCGTTCACCCGACAACGTATCGATCGAACTGCTGCAAGAGGGCGATGCCCTGCCCCCCGCAGAACCATGGGCCAGCATGGAAAACACTGGACACTGGTAAAAACAAAGGCTGCGACCAATTCGGTCGCAGCCCGTTTTTTAATAAATGTATCGGATTTGGTTCGCCCAATATCGTTCGATCCGTCGCAAGGTCGTCGCGATATGGTCGATGCCATCCAGATCAACGACACTGCGGTCTTGCAAACCTTGGGCATGGGCCATGAATAGGTTCGACACGATATCGCGGATCTTGCGGCCTTTTTCGGTCAGGCGCACGCGGACGGAACGACGATCCACATGACAGCGTTCATGATGCATGAACCCCATTTCGACCAGTTTTTTCAGGTTATAACTGACGTTCGATCCCTGATAGTACCCACGCGATTTCAATTCGCCTGCGGTGACTTCGTTGTCACCCACATTGAATAACAACAGCGCCTGAACAGAGTTCAGCTCTAGGATACCCAGCCGTTCGAATTCATCTTTGATCACATCGAGCAACAGTCGATGCAATCGTTCGACCATAGTCAATGAATCCAGATAGCTGGACATAAATGCGGCATTCTGCGCGGGTTTGGTGGAGGTTTCCTTCTGGACCCCGAGTTCGGACATTAGGCTCATGCCATTGGCTCCTCTTCGGTCATCTGGGACTATGTGTAGCGTCCCAGACCCGAAGAAAACGTTAATAGCATCAGCCTAAATCAAACTTTCTTAGTTTGGAGCCGTTAGGCCCTTTGCGCCCGATGCGATTTTCGCCACCAGCGCGCTGAATTCAGCCGGGGCGGTATCCTGCCCGCTGATCCAGCGGTACAGGTCCAGATCGGCTTCGTCCATGAAGGTTTCGTAGTGATCCAGTTCGGCGTCCGTCATGCCCTGCAATTCGCGGTTGGCGAAATCCGACAGGATCAGGTCCATTTCTTTGATCCCGCGGCGCATAGACCGCATGGCCAAACGTTTGATACGGACGTCTCTGGGTTCTTGCATCACTATTCCTTCAGGGCCGCGCGAAGCCTTTTTTCCAACTGTCCCAGACGTTCCGCATTGCGGGTCATCTGCACGCGCAGGTCTCGGACTTCGGATAGCAGGTTCAGCACGTCGGGGGCAATATCTGCATTTTCAGAAGGCTCTGTTGGACCTTCGCCATCGCCGGTCAACAGCCAAGTCATAGATACGCCCAACAGACCGCTGACCATCGACAGTTTATTGGCACGCGGTTCCGTCAGATCGTTTTCCCACGCCTTGAGCGTTTTCAATTTGATGCCCAGCTTTGCAGCCAATTCTTTTTGGGTCATCGACGCGGCATCGCGCGCACCAGCCAGTCGGTCGCCGAATGTGGCTTGATCGTCGCTGTACCAGTTTTCTTCGATCGATTGATCCATCGTAATCTCCTTGCTGCTTGAACAGGTTCTAGGCCCACCTTATGACACATCCGTCCAATTAGACCATCGGAGGCGGCATGTCCGTTCTATCAACGACACTTTCACGCGTGAAACCATCGCCGACCATGACGATGACAGCAATCGCCCAAGACCTAAAGGCCCAAGGCCGCGACATTATTGGTCTGTCTGCGGGCGAGCCTGATTTTGACACGCCGCAGAACATCAAAGACGCTGGTATCCGCGCCATCACCGAAGGCAAAACCCGTTACACGGCGGTCGACGGCATCCCCGAATTGAAACAGGCGATCTGCGCCAAGTTCAAACGCGACAATGATCTGACCTACACGGTAGACCAGATCAGCGTCGCATCCGGCGGCAAGCAGGTATTGTACAACGCATTTATGGCGACCCTGAATGCCGGCGACGAGGTGATCATCCCCGCCCCCTATTGGGTGTCTTACCCTGATATGGTCCTGCTGGGCGGCGGCGCGCCTGTGGTGGTTGAAACGTCCATGGACAACGGTTTCAAAATCACCGCCGAACAGCTGGAAAACGCGATCACGCCAAAAACCAAATGGTTCTTGTTCAACTCTCCGTCCAACCCATCGGGCGCGGGATATACATGGGACGAACTAAAGGCGCTGACCGATGTGTTGATGCGTCATCCGCATGTCTACGTGATGACCGACGACATGTATGAACATCTGGTGTTTGACGATTTCGAATTCTGCACCCCCGCGCAGGTCGAACCCGAATTGTATGATCGCACCCTAACCGTGAACGGCGTGTCCAAAGCCTATGCCATGACGGGCTGGCGCATCGGCTACGCAGGCGGACCCGAAGAAATCATCAAAGGCATGCGCAAGGTTCAGTCGCAGTCCACGTCGAACCCTTGCACCATTAGCCAATGGGCTGCGGTCGAGGCGTTGAACGGCACCCAAGATTACATTGATCCAAACAAGGCGCTGTTCCAAAAACGCCGCGATTTGGTCGTGGCGATGCTGAACGATGCCGACGGCATCACCTGCCCGACGCCCGAAGGCGCGTTCTACGTCTACCCAGATATCTCGGCCTGTATCGGCAAAACCAGCGCGGGCGGAAAAACTATCACCAACGACGAAGATTTCGCCATCGCCCTGCTAGAAGAAACAGGTGTTGCCGTTGTTTTTGGTGCGGCATTTGGGCTTTCGCCTAACTTTAGGGTCAGCTACGCTACATCAGAAAGCGAACTCACCGATGCCTGCACACGCATTCAAACATTCTGCGCAGGCCTGAAGTAAACAGGACCGTCTATGACCGAATTACCTGAATTCTATTTCCGCATCCGCGAAAATGGTGCTGTGGTTTTTCGTGTTGATACTGAAAATCGACAGCGGCGGATCGAAATGAACCAGATCGCTGTCGTGAACGTCAAAAACGGCGAAATCAAACCGCATGGCGGTCGTGAACTGCTGCCTGACGAATTCGAAGAGATCAAAACCTGGTTGGAAAATCGTATCGCTTTGTTGGCCAAGCGCGATATCGATGACATCCACCGCGCGGTTGATTACATGAACATCACCACGCAATGGGTCCAATCCAAAGCAACCGACGAACAGCTAGAGGATGTCACCGACGCCCTATTGCTGGCGATGCATGACCTTCGGTCTGTTTTGGTTCGGAAAAAAGCGGACCGGATGTTAGCCAATCAAAAGTCAGAAGACTAAGCGCCGATTTTCACGCCTTTGGTCCAGAAACGGGTCATCAGTGTCAATGCTGCCATCGCCAATCCGACAACCAATCCCAGCCATAGACCGCTGGCACCCCATCCGATTACAAAGGCAAAGACATAGCTGGCTGGTAGGCCGATGATCCAATAGCTGATCGTTGCCAACCACATCGGAACCGTGGTGTCGTGAACACCGCGCAATAGCGAAACGGCCACAATTTGCCCCGCATCCACGAATTGAAACAGCGTCGCATAGACCAATAGGGTTGCGCCGACAGCAATCACAGCATCGCGTTCAGGGTCGTTCACGTCCACGAATAGACCGACCAGGAAATCGGGTACGGATAAGAACGTTATGATCACCAAAACGCCAAATGACAACGCGATGGTAATCGACGCCCAAGCCGTCCGGCGCAGCTCTAGTTCATCTTTGCGACCATAGGCGCCGCCCGCTCGGATGGTTGCGGCCTGACTCATCCCAACGTGGAACATAAACGCCAAGGCCGCCAATTGCAGCGCGATACCGTGGCCAGCCAATTCAATTTCGCCGATCCAGCCCATCATCACGGCGGATGCCGAAAACAGACCGCCTTCGGCCACTGAGGTCAAACCAATGGGGATCCCCATGCGCAGCACTTGTAAAAATGCCTCCCAATCGGGTTTCCAAATCCGTTGATACAGATGGATTTCGGGCATTTTCGCGTGGGCATAAATACCCAAAACCAGCATGGTGCCACCCTCAACGATAATGGACGCAACCGCCGCGCCACGAATGCCCATCTCAGGCAGGCCCAGATTGCCAAAAATCAATGTGTAATTCAGCACGGCGTTTACAACGACACCGCCCAAGGTCACCAGCAACAGAACAGCTGTGTATTGCAGCGCCGACAAGTAACTACGCAGCACCATCGTCAACAATGCGGGCGCAGTCCCAAAGGCCGCGATACGCAAATATAGCTGCGCCTCGGCGCTAATGATCTCCTCTTGTCCGATCATGCGGAACAAAGGTCCAGACCACCAGAACAACGGCATTACCAGCGCGAAATACAAAATCGATAGCCAAAACGCCATTCGCGTCACACGGCGCGCGCGGGTTTCATCCCCTGCCGCATGGGCAGAGGCCACCAGCGGAACAACCGCAAAACCAAAACCTGCGCCCAGCATAAACACGACGAACCATGCAGAAGTCGCCAATGTAACCGCCGCCAAGGCGGTCACATCGTACCATCCCAACATCATCGTGTCGGTCATGTGGATCAGGAACCCTGCGACACTGCTACCGACCAGCGGCAGGCCTAATTTGATCAGGGGCAGCATATCGCCGCGTATGGTCATCTTGTTGTTCATACTTTGGCCAATACCTGCGAATTGATTTTCTGTCTATATGATCAAATTTTTATCACGTCTGGACAGCGACTTTAGTTACAACCATCATCGCCTACGCGACACAGAACACATGGGCAAAGTCAGGTTTGCGAAATGATTGATAAGCTTGAAATGTTCATAGCTCTTTCGCGTATCCGCCATTTTGGCCGCGCCGCCGAAGAATTGGGTATAACCCAGCCCTCGCTTTCAGCAGGCATCAAACAACTTGAATCTCAATTGGGCGTCCAACTTGTGAACCGCGGCTCTCGCTTTGGCGGATTAACGACCGAAGGCGAACGCGCTTTGGAATGGGCACTGCGCATCGTCGGCGACACGCGCACATTCAAACAAGAAATGCGTAGCTCTAAAAAAGGGTTAAGCGGCGAAATCAAACTGGCCGTCATCCCTACGGCCTTGCCTATGGTCGCGGACCTGACTGAAAAGTTTTATGCAAAACATCCGAACGTCAGATTTTCAATTTTGTCTCAATCATCTGCGGGAATGCAGGCGATGATGGACAATCTACAAATTGACGCTGGGATCACATATTTGGATCACGCACCGTTGGGGCGGGTCAAAACTGTGCCCCTATTCGACGAAGATTATGCAGTGATCTGCCACAAAGATGCGCCACTTGCCCAGAATGCCACGATCCAATGGGCCGAATTGGCGCAGGAAAATCTATGCCTTCTGACACCTAACATGCAAAATCGGCAGATCATTGATCAAATGTTGATTGCCGCTGGCGTCACGCCGACCCCAACCGTGCAAAGCAATTCAACAGTGGTCTTGGCGTCTCATGTGGAAACGGGACGATGGGTCACGGTGTTGCCCACGCATATGGCCGAATTTTTAACAACAGGCCGCCCCATCGTTCAGATCGCCCTAAAAGGATCGCAAACACAGCGGGTCGGACTGATTGTTCCTGATCGTGACCCGCTACCACCACTTACAAACGCGTTGTTAGGGTTAGCCCATAGTTTTTGAAACGCTCAACCATGTGATCAACAATAGGACCTTCGAAAACTTTGCCCGACAAGGTCATAAAAGCACAGCCAACTTTGCCTTTGCCGATGCCGGAAATAATGACATTCGCGTTCAGCTGATCACGCGACATAGCAACATAGACCATCGCTTTGCGTAGTTTGTCTTCGGTCACTAATTTTAAAACGTGATCATTACATTCGACCACGCGCAAACCCAAAACGGTATCCCCAACCTTTGGCGGACGCGCTTGCATGTTTACTTCTATATTGTTTTCAAAACTACGGGACGCTTTCCCCCCCAGCAGTCGGCTAAAAAAGTTCCGGAAACGAAGCAGGCGCCTAAGCTGACGGGATGAAACCGATGCCGCAATCGACCAAACTTGAAACGCGGTCATGGGACCTGGCAATTGTGACCCCAATACCGCTAACATGCATAGATCCTTTTCATCAGCGACAAGCATGTCTTCTGTCGGATGAAAGTGTTCGTGCCTATGTTTTAACAAATGTTGGTCTTTGGGGTCCAATTTTTGCCTCCGGCTCCTCCGAAATTACGTTTCCCACCCCCTGTCCACAAGGTTATCCACAGCATTGAAAAAATCAATCCAGAGATTGCCCCTAACGCTGCGTTGCGCCACAATATAGGCCAAACAAGACAGAGCAGCACATATGTCCGACGATCTTCTTTCCGGCGCAGAGCCAACCGATTACGATGCTTCCTCGATCGAGGTGCTAGAGGGCCTAGAACCCGTTCGCAAACGCCCAGGCATGTATATCGGCGGCACCGACGAACGCGCGCTGCACCACATGGTGGCGGAGATCCTCGACAACTCGATGGACGAAGCCGTCGCAGGCCACGCCAACCGGATCGAAGTTGAACTGCACGAAGACCTGTCCATTTCCGTGCGCGATAACGGTCGCGGTATGCCAGTGGATCCGCACCCCAAATTTCCCGACAAATCCGCGCTAGAGGTTATCCTGACCGTGCTGCACGCGGGTGGTAAATTTTCGAACAAAGCCTATTCGACCTCGGGCGGTTTGAACGGCGTGGGTTCGTCCGTTGTGAACGCGCTGTCGGATTCGATGGTCGTGCAGGTGGCCCGCAACAAAGAGCTGTACGAACAACGTTTTTCGCGTGGCAAACCGCTGGGCCCGATCGAGGTGATTGGCGCGGCCCCGAACCGCCGCGGCACAACCGTGACATTCCACGCTGACCCCGAAATTTTCGGATCCCAAAAACTGAAACCCGCGCGCCTGTTCAAAATGGTGCGGTCCAAAGCGTATCTGTTTTCTGGCGTTGAAATCCGCTGGAAATCAGCCATCGATGACGGCGAAACTCCGACCCAAGCGTCGTTCCATTTCCCCAACGGTCTGGCGGATTTCTTGAACGAAACGCTCAAAGACGTCAGCGTTTATTCCGAAAAACCATTCGCTGGCAAAGTCAGCTTTGAAGAAAAATTCGGCGTGCCTGGGTCGGTCGAATGGGCGATCAACTGGACGCCGATGCGCGACGGGTCGATCCTGTCCTACACCAACACCGTTCCCACCCCCGAAGGCGGCACGCATGAAACGGGTTTCTGGGCCGCGATCCTAAAAGGCATCCGCGCCTACGGCGAATTGGTGAACAACAAAAAAGCGTCGCAAATCACCCGCGATGACCTGATCACAGGCGGCGTTGCGCTGCTGTCGATCTTTGTCCGCGAACCGTCCTTTGTTGGCCAGACCAAAGACCGCCTCTCCACCGAAGAAGCGACCAAGTGGGTCGAAAATTCGGTCCGTGACCATTTCGACAACTGGCTGGCGGCTGACACGAAATCCGCGGGCGCGATTCTGGATTTCCTCGTCCTGCGCGCCGAAGAACGCCTGCGCCGCCGTCAGGAAAAAGAAACGCAGCGCAAGTCGGCGACGAAGAAACTGCGTCTGCCCGGTAAATTGGTGGACTGTTCTGCGTCCAACCGCGCGGGCACCGAATTGTTCATCGTCGAGGGCGACTCGGCGGGCGGATCGGCGAAAATGGCGCGCGACCGTAAAACGCAGGCGCTGTTGCCGCTGCGCGGTAAAATCCTGAACGTGTTGGGCGCGGCGTCCAGCAAATTGGGATCGAACCAAGAAATCAACGATCTGGCCCAAGCCTTGGGCGTGGGTCTGGGCGCGAAATTCAAAATCGATGATCTGCGCTATGACAAAATCATCATCATGACCGATGCGGACGTCGATGGGGCGCACATCGCGTCGCTACTGATGACGTTCTTTTTCACGCAGATGCGCCCTCTGATCGATCAGGGCCACTTGTATCTGGCCTGCCCGCCCCTGTTCCGCGTCACCCAAGGCGCGAAACGCGTCTATTGTCTGGATGAGGCGGAAAAGAACGCGGTGCTGGAAAAAGGTCTGGGCGGCAAAGGCCGCATGGATGTGTCCCGATTCAAAGGTCTGGGCGAAATGGACGCCAAAGACCTAAAAGAAACCACCATGGACCCCGAATCCCGCAAACTGATCCGCGTGACGATTGACGAGGACGAACCCGGCGAAACCGGAGATCTGGTCGAACGCCTAATGGGCAAAAAACCAGAGCTACGGTTCCAGTACATCCAAGAGAACGCGAAATTTGTTGAAGAGTTGGATGTTTAAGGAAATTTGAGTGACGATTCCCAGTTATCAGGAAGTGATGCTCCCTTTGTTGAAGTTAATCAACGAAGGGAGGACAACAGTTAAAGAGTGTATTCCGATCATTGCTGATCAGTTCGAGCTTTCCGAAATGGAAAGACAAGAGCTCATCCCCAGCGGAACTCAAACAGTGATAGCTAATCGCATTCATTGGGCACGAACCTACCTAGGAAAAGCAGGAGCGTTGGAGTCCGTCAAACGTGGCCATCACAAAATTACTGATGTGGGAAAAGAGATACTTGCTCAGAAACCAACCGAAATTTCGAATGAAACATTGAAACAATTTGGCAATTTAAGCACTTGGATAGCTGATAGCTATCAATCTCCAAACGGAGAAGTCAGAGACAACGGGCATGCTTTAAACGAGCCAACTTCGTTAACGCCAGAACAGCAGATTGAAGAGACCTTCAAGCTCTATCAAAGGACTCTCAAAGACGAAGTCTTAGAGGCCTTGTATCAAGTCACTCCGTCACGTTTTGAACATTTGATTGTTACGCTACTTAACGCGATGGGATTTGGCTCTGGAAAGCTTTCTAGATCAGAGGTGACAAGCCTAAGCCGTGATGGTGGAATTGACGGAATTATTAATGAGGATGCTTTGGGCTTGGATGCTGTGTATATTCAGGCCAAACGCTATGGCCCCGATAACAAAGTATCCCGCCCCGATATACAAAGGTTTGTTGGTTCACTGACAGGTGAAAGCGCAACCAAGGGTGTGTTTGTCACAACTTCTGACTTCTCCAGAGAAGCCCGCGAATACATCCATCGCGTTCAGCAAAGGGTTGTCCTGATTAACGGTGACGAACTCGCAAAATTGCTTATTCAACACAACGTTGGCGTAACGACCATCAGCAATTTTGCGCTGAAGTCTATTGATGAGAGCTTTTTTAGTGACGACTAATTAGCATCTCACCCGCGCCCTCTGGACGGCGGCGTCTCCGTCAAAGGTGCCGTCGGCGACTTTGCAGCCTGTGACGGTCTCTATCGCGTAGATCGAATCTGCGGCCACGCTGATCAGGTTTGGGCGCCAATCGGGGCCGGTGCGGACGGATTCGATCCGGTTATCTTTTTGGTAGATGGTGTAGGTGCTGCCGTTCACGTCGATAGACGTGCCTTGGGCGCCCATGAATGCCACGGTGGGGCCTGAACAGGCGGTCAGGCACAGCAGGATCAAAACAATCACATATCTCATGTCCTGAGCGTCTCAGAACTTGGTTAGCGAATGGTTAAACGGCTATTTGTAATGTTCGCGGCGGTCGCTGAATTGCCGCACGCGTTTGCGCCACGCAGTATAGCTGCTCCGTTTTAGGGATGTGCGCATCAGGTCTTTGACCTGTTTTTCCGACAGGCCAAATTCGGTTTCAATATCGGCAAAGCTAACGTGATCGGACAGCGCCATTTCGATGATCGCGCTGCGGTCGGCTTGGGTCAGTGTGTCGGTCATGGCGTCCTTTCTGGTGTAATCCGCTAGATAGGACGCGCATGGCCAAAGGCACGTTATTCCTGAATGCTGTGCAGGTAATTCGCCAGCGCGAACAGCTCTGCCGGGATCGGGGTGCGGCCCACCATGATCGTTTCGCCCAGATCACCGTCGCCAAATTCGGGCATCGGGTTGTCGTCGCCGCGGTGCAGGCCGTCGATCGTGCTCATGACCGCATCGTGGTCAAACACGCCGCCGTTGCGAGCCGCGATTTTTGTCAGGTCGGGAATGGATTTGCCCAAAGCAGCGGCCATTTCGGCGTCGCCTTTGGCGTCTGCCCCGTGGCAGGACGCACAGTTTTCGGCGAATAACGCCGCACCGTCCACGGGCTTTTGTTCTACGCAGGCCGCTAGGGCCAGAGTGGCTAACACGATCGTTGCGCGCATGACTGCTCTCCTATCATTGGGATGATATTCCCACCCTGCCGTGCGTAGGTCCAGTTGAAAAATTTACAGACCATTGGGATAGGCGCGAATGTCGATGGGGTAGATCCGCTAATTTGCGCCTAACACCGCGTATCCGTTCGGTCGTTAACTCAGCCGTTAGCTAGTTTGCGTACCACGAGTGAGGGTCTAAAGATGAAGTTCAACAAAATTTCCACGACGAAAATCAAACACCTGATCGGAGAGCGCGATTTGGTTTGGATCGGGCCGATGGTGTCCGTAGCCGAAGCGTCGGCATTGATGCTGAAAGAGGATATCGGCGCGCTGGCCGTGATTGAGGAAGATCGTTTGATCGGCATCGTCAGTGAACGCGACATTGTACGTCGCTGCGTTGCCCGTGATGGATTTAGCCCTGACACCAGCTGGGTGCGCCAGATCATGTCAGCCCCGCCTATTACGATTGATCGCAATATGTCGATTGGCGTTGCCGCAATGGTGATGATCGAAAACGGCATCCGTCACCTACCCGTTATGCAGCGTGAAAAGGTGCTGGGCATGGTGTCCATCCGCCGCGTTGTCGAAGAATACCGTCGCGGTTTGGAAACTTCGATCCTAGGGATCGCAGCTGAATAATCACACGACGATCTGACCAGCGTCCAGTTTCACCGTGCGATCCATGCGCGCGGCTAGATCCAGATTGTGGGTCGCGATCAGGGCAGACAACCCTGTAGATCGCACCAGCGTCATCAATGCGTCGAACACTCGGTCCGATGTATCAGGGTCTAGATTGCCGGTTGGCTCATCCGCCAACAATAACCGCGGCTTATTAGCCAAGGCGCGGCAAAATGCGACGCGCTGCTGTTCGCCGCCCGACAGCGCGGCAGGGCGGTGATCGGCGCGGTGCGCGACCCCGACCGTATCCATCAGCGCAATCGCTTGGGCGTGCGCATCTGTCTGCGATACGCCGTTCGCCAGCTGTGGCAGGATAATGTTTTCTGCTGCCGAAAATTCGGGCAGCAGGTGGTGGAACTGATAGATAAACCCAACGTCCGCGCGGCGCATAGCGGTGCGTTTGCGGTCAGGCAAATCCGTAACGTCTTGACCCGCGATTTCGACGCGGCCTTCATCAGCGGTATCCAGCAGCCCCGCGATATGCAGCAAGGTCGATTTACCCGCACCCGATGGCGCGACGAGGGCGACAACTTCGCCCTGCCCCACGGTCAGATCGACGCCGCGCAGCACCTGAACTTCGTTCGGTTTACCGTGGTTATAGCCTTTGCGGATATTGGTCAGGGACAAAGTGTTATTCATAGCGCAAAGCCTCGACCGGATTCATGCGGGCCGCACGGCGCGCGGGTAGCAACGTGATTGTCCACGAAAGTCCCAATGACAGCGCCATCGACGCCAATACGTTTTTCAAATTCAGCTCAGCAGGCAAATGATAGATGCCGCGAATGGACGGATCCCAAACGCCCCCGCCTGAAAAATAGTTAATCAGGCTGAAAATCGGATCGATGTAGATCACGAACAAACAACCAACGATCACGCCCAAAATCGTGCCAGCGGTGCCGATTGATGCGCCGCAGATGAAAAACACGCGCAAAACCGAACCTTCGGTCAGACCCATGGTCCGCAGGATGCCAATATCGCGACCTTTGTTTTTTACCAACATAATCAGGCCCGAAATGATGTTCATCGACGCGATCAGAACAAGGATCGACATAAGAACGAACATCACATTGTCTTCGACCGTTAAAGCGCGCAGGAAAGATCCGGCGCTG
This sequence comes from Marivivens niveibacter, assembly GCF_002150005.2. GTDB lineage: Bacteria > Pseudomonadota > Alphaproteobacteria > Rhodobacterales > Rhodobacteraceae > Marivivens > Marivivens niveibacter. Next base: position 480,318 of record NZ_MSPP01000003.1, on the reverse strand, counting down.
TCGCGCCACGTCCAGACCAGACCGCGATCACCCGCCGCGAGCAGTATATCGCGCAGGTAATCATCAACCGCTTCTGGGTCTTCGACCATAACCTCGATTTCGTCGGCAACGCCGTCTTTGTCGAAAAATAGCTGCGCTTCGGCCATCGGCAGGTAGACGCGGGTGCGGTCGATATCATAGCGACCCGCGGTAAAGATATAGACCACATCATAGGCGCTGACCCGTGGGCTGGTGCCGAACGCAGTACGCGTGCCGTTTGGCGAAATGATCTTGATCTTATCGCCCAATGTCACGCCCAATTCACGTGCGACGCCCGATCCGATCGCGATCCCGTTTTCGAATTGCGTGATATCGCCCAACGACTCTTCGGGTTCGACGATGCGGGGGATGGTCATTAGGTCGTCGTAGGAAATCCCGTACACCTCAACCCCTGCGTTTGCGGAGGCGTGGTTTGCCATCACCTGACTACGCACTAACGGCGCGGCGCGCGTCACTCCGTCAACAGCGCGCAGGGCGGCGGCCATGTCATCTGGATTTTCAATCACCCGCGACACGTTCCCACGGTCATCGGCGACGAGTGTTTGGTAAACGGTCACATGGGCATTCGCGCCCAAAATGGTGTCTACGAAATCGGTGCGAAATCCCGCGCGGATCGACATCGTTGCAACCAATGCAAACACGGCCAAGGTGATCCCGATCAGACTGATCCATGTCATCACGCTCACGCCACCTTCGGCGCGTTTGGCACGGACATAGCGCCAAGCGATCATCCATTCGAACCGTGAAAACGGCGGCGTTGATCCAGAGTTTGACATGACTGCTCCTACGATTTGAGCGGACATTATGACATCCCCCCCAAACGTCAAGCAGCGCAAACCCGCCTAACGTATTGAAAACCTTACACTGTGTAAAAGATACTTTACACAAAGTATAGAATCAATTACCCAATGTCATATAAACACGACTCGAATTTGGATAAGAGTGATGTCACAAGAGGAAAAATGTACGATCGTTTCGATTATTGTGAACCTGATCGTAAACGGAATGCTGGCAAGCAAACTGTTTGGCCTGTGGTCGGACGGCACGTTGCTGGGCCCAAGCGGCGTTATGATCTGGGCGAAATCGACCCTATGGGCGATGGGCATCACGATCGTCGCGACGATTGTTTTGACGGTCCTTTTCATTATCATCATGGCGATCATCACCGGCGACACAGATTTCCGAACGGACGAACGGGACCGGCTATTCACCAATCGCGGCAATATGTTTGTCATGGTCGCCGGCGGAGCTGGATTTGTCGCTGCGATGATCATGATGGCAATGGGATTTGCCCCTGTTTTCGGATTTATCTTTGTGTTCTACGCCTATGCCATCGGTGACCTGATCGGGAACCTGCATAAATTCGCATCATACCGAGGATTGATTTAACCCGTGGCCAAAATCCAGATCACCAATACGATCCGCAGGCTGCGGTTTGACGCAGACGAAATGACGCAAAAGGCGCTGGCCGAGAAAGTCGGTGTCACGCGGCAAACCATTATCGCAATTGAAAATGCGAAATACGCGCCCACGCTAGAGCTTGCCTTTAAAATCGCGCGTGTGTTCGACAAACCATTAGAAGACGTTTTCACCTACACCGAATAACGACCTTAACCCCTATTATTAAAGAGTATCTGCCATGAAACCCATGACTGCAGCGCCCAACCGGCTTGCCTTTTTACTGTTCTTTCTGACTGCCATCCCGATCATTGTAGGTCTGATGCGCGTGGTTCAGGTTCCCACGGGCAGTGTCCCGACTGAAGGCAGCCACCTAATCGACACGCCCATTTCGTTATGGCTGCACAGCTTGGGCGGCGCGGCCTTCGGCATCATCGGGCCGCTACAATTCACCAACGTTCTGAAACGCCGCTATGGCTGTTTGCACAAAGTTTTGGGATACGTTTTCGTGGTTTCGGGCGTCGGGCTGTCGCTTAGCTCTTTGTCGTTGCTGCTGACGCATACGGATACAGCGACCGTGATCCTGAATTCCGCCCGTTTTGTCGCCGCCTTTGCCGTGATCGGCAGCCTAGCGATTGCCATTCGCGCGATTATGCGGCGCAACCTGCCCGCACACCGCGCGTGGATGATCCGTGCCTACGCGGTCGGAATGGGTTCGTCGACCGCTGTGTTTTTCTTTATCCCCTACGTGCTGATCACAGGGTCCGAGGAAACAGGCTATGCCTCGGACTTGCTGTTCATTCTGGCGTGGGGGATCAACATCGCGATTGCCGAACGGGTCATCCGTGGCAAACGGCCGGCCATCAGCTCTGTGGTTTTAACGCCCCAGCAAAACTGAACGTCACCAACGACAGCGCGATCAGCAACCACACCCCGCCCGCGAGGGACGTCAGTTCCGCCACCGCGCCGATGATGGGCGGGCCCATCAGCATCCCGCCATAGGTCAGGGTCGCCACACTGGCGATCCCGACCCCTGCTGATACTTCGGGGTCATTAGCAGCACGGGAAAAGGCCAAGGGCACAATCATCGCATAGCCCAACCCGAACAGGCAAAAACCAACCAAGGAAATCACAATATCGGGCGCAAATAGGACCGTCAAACCGCCACAAAACGCCATCACAGCGGACAGCCGCACGGTCCCTACGGGTCCGACCATTTTGATTATAACGCTACCCGATAACCGCGTTACGACCATCGCCACGGAAAACGCTGTGACAGCCAAGGCCGCCGTTGCAGCGTCTGCACCTTTTAAATCATGCATAATAAGGGCAGACCAGTCGATCATAGCCCCCTCACCCAAGGCAGATGAAAAACCCACGATACCTACGAACAGCAACGCGCCTTTCGGAATTGCGAACAATTGGGCCTTACCCTGCGGGGCCGATTTTTTGCTGTCCCACGGGATGTAGACCAGCGGACCGCAGATAATCACCATCACAGCCAGCGCCAGCCAGAAATGCATGGCGATCCCCATTTCCATCTGCAGCGCCCAATATCCGGACAACGCCCCAAGTGCCCCGCCCAACGAAAAGCTTGCATGGAACCCAGACATGACCGCCCGCTCCATCCGTTTTTCAACTTCGGCGCCCCACGCGTTCATGGCGACATCTTTGGCACCGAACGACGCACCCAGCACCAATAACGTTGCCCCCAACAACCAGACATTTGGCATCAGCGGCAACAGCGCCGCGACAATAATCACACCGCACATCAAAATTAACGATGCCGTACGTGCGCCCCAACGATCGACCCAACGCCCCGCAACCGGAAACGCAATAATTGCCCCCCCCGCAATCAGCAAAAGAAGGATGCCCAACTGACCAGGGCTCAGGTCGAATTTGTCGACAAAACTTGGAATCCGCGCGGCCCAAATACCAAAGACCCCACCGCTAAAGAAAAACATCGCCATAATGGCGCCCCATGCACGCAACAGCATGATTCCGACCTCCCTAAATCGTTACAGAAGACCAAAACAGCTTTCCAAAGCGCTTTGCAACGAAAAACGGCCCGCGATAGACACGGGCCGTTTCAAAAGCGGATTTGCAAATTAGTGGTTCATGGACCCTGCGTCGCCGTGATCGTGGTCATGGTCGTGGTTCATCTCACCAGCCGTGCGTTCCAGATCAACAGGGATCATGATCTCGATCTCTCCGGCATGCTCGAAAACCAAAGTCACGGGAATTTCCGCGCCCTGTTCGAATGGTTGGGTCAATCCCATGAACATCACGTGATCAGCGCCGCGTTCCAAAATATGACCGCCGCCGGCCGGAATAGTGAAACCGCCTTCGACACGGCGCATTTTCGCAATGCCGTCTTCCATGATGTGGGTGTGCAGTTCAACACGCGCCGAAACATCTGACCGCGCATCAATCAGTTGATCATCCTGATCGCCGGCATTGTGGATCATCATAAACGCCGCGCCGGCAACTGCCGACATACCCGATGCGCGCGCATAGGCATCGTGAATTTCAATGTTGCTTTCGGCAGTTGCAGCCGATGCAAATACAGCTGACGCCATAAGGCCAGCAAAAACGGTCTTTTTAAACATAGTGTGTACCTTTGTGTTTGGAGATGTCAGAAATTCAATTCATCCAAACACGGGCGGCCCCCGCGCCGACGCCCGCAAGGTTCGCACAAATGCAGGTTCGGCATCTTTACCGTAACCAAAGGCGATGGTCTGACCGTCGATTTCACGGCAGGCCATAGTTGGTTGATCAACCGCTACAATAACGTTCAATGCGCAGTCAGGGCAGATATGCGGATGCCCAACGGGTTCCCCATCTGGGCCAACTGGCACCTCAACCGCTGTTTGGCCTATACATAGAACAGCCATTCCAACGGGCTGCGTTTGACCACGCAAAACTGCCATTTGCTGTGATGTCACCACCACCAGCAAAACCAGCAAAAAGCCTATGATCCGACCAATCGTCATAAGGCGCGGCGTATCAAAGTTGTTTGCACAGCGAAAGTGGTCAATTTGCCCCGCCAATCAGCAAAAGGCGCAACACCTCACCTTGGTGCCAACTATAACGACGCGCGGGCCACAGCCCGCGCACCTTTTAATAGCAAAAGCCCAGAGCATCGCTCTGGGCTTTCGTATTCCGGTGATCGAAAGGGGGTGATTAAGCCGAAGCTTTAACAACCTCTTTTTTGATCTTCAGAGCTGCGTTGGACAGCTCAGCGTCTTTTGCTTTCAGCAAGAAAGCGTCCAGACCGCCACGGTGGTCAACAGTACGCAGCGCAGCCGACGAGATGCGGAAACGGAACGAACGGCCCAGTACATCAGAGGCCAGAGTTACGTCTTGCAGGTTTGGCAGCCAGCGACGGCGAGTTTTGTTTTTTGCGTGGCTTACGTTGTTGCCCGACATCGGGCCTTTGCCAGTCAATTCGCATTTACGCGACATAGGAATTTCCTTCGTTATTGTATCCAGCCACCAGGGCCGGTTATCGGTGTTTGTGGGCTTTCGCCCGATCGCATCGTGCACCGTGCGCGAAACGAATGGGCAGCCCTTAGTCGGATTCCCCACATCGGTCAAGCTTTTCAGGAATTACCCTGCCATAAACCCGTCCAGAACCTGCGCCGCAGCGCTGGCTGGGGTAATCTCTCCCCGTGATAACGCGGCCTCTGCCTTCGCCAATTGCGCGGACAATGCTGCATCCGCCGATAACCGTTCCAGCAACTGCAAACGAACCTCTTCGTGGAACCAATACCGCGCCTGTTCGGCACGGCGGCCCGCAAAATGACCGTTTTCTTTGCGCCATTCCGCCAGCGCACACATTTCATTCCACGCTTGCTCAACACCCGCGCCTTCGTAGGCTGAAACGGTCATCGCCTTGGGGAAATCACTGGGGTCTTGGGGGCGTTTGCGCAGCAGCCGCAGCGCACCCGCATAATCCGCGCAGGTTCGCGTGGCCGGAGGTTTCAGATCGCCATCCGCCTTGTTCACCAAAATCAAGTCGGCGATTTCCATGATTCCGCGTTTCACGCCCTGCAATTCGTCACCGCCCGCGGGCGCCAATAGCAGAGTGAAAATATCGCACATTTCGGCAACCATCGTTTCCGATTGCCCAACGCCCACGGTTTCAATCAGAACCACGTCAAAACCAGCAGCTTCGCACAGCGCAACGGCTTCGCGCGTCCGGCGGGCAACGCCGCCCATTTGCGCCTGCGATGGCGACGGGCGGATAAAGGCGTTGGGGTCACGCGACAGATGCTCCATCCGCGTTTTATCGCCCAAGATAGATCCGCCCGACCGTGCAGATGACGGGTCGACCGCCAAAACGGCCACGCGCAGCCCCTGCCCCGTTAGAAAAAGGCCAAAGGTTTCGATGAATGTGGATTTGCCCACACCGGGCGTGCCCGACAAACCAATGCGCAATGCCTGACGATCCGATCCCAACGCGTCGATCAATTCCAGCGCCTGCTGGCGGTGATCTGCGCGGCAGCTTTCGACCAAGGTGATGGCACGGGCCAGCGCACGGCGTTCACCGTTTTTCAGCGCGGCAGCGGTGGCGGGAATGTCGATCTTTCGGCTCATGGCACCTTCTTAACGTGTGTTTGGGTTCTGTCCAGCGCGACAGGGTGTCACCTATCGGCTTGACGCCGCGCCCGTTCCGCACAGATTGGGCGTATGAGCGCGCTACCTCAGACATTTATTGATTGGTTTAACGGCCAAGGTTGGGACATCCACCCCCACCAAAGCGATATGTTCGACCGCAAGGATGCCGCCGCATTGGTCCTGATCGCACCGACGGGCGGCGGCAAAACTTTGGCGGGGTTTCTACCTACACTGGTCGAATTGGCCGATGGCGCGCACAAGGGCCTGCACACGATCTATGTGTCCCCGCTCAAGGCTTTGGCCGCAGACATTCGCCGCAACTTGACCCGCCCCGTTCAGGAAATGGACCTACCCATCAGGATCGAGGACCGCACGGGCGACACGTCCTACACCCAGAAACGCCGCCAGCGCGTGGACCCACCCCATATCCTGCTGACCACCCCAGAAAGCCTTTCGCTGCTGACATCATACGAAGACGCCCCGCGCATGTTCGCAGGCGTCAGCCGCATCATCGTGGATGAAATCCATGCACTAAGCGAAAGCAAACGGGGCGATCAACTGATGCTGGCCATATCCCGTCTGCAGGCCATGGCACCAAACCTGCGCCGCGTCGGGCTATCGGCCACAGTTGATGATCCTGATGCCATCGGCCGCGAATTGGCCCCTAGCTGCACGGCCTGCGACATCATTCATGCCGACCCCGGCCCCGCGCCTAATATTTCAATGCTGGTCACGGATACCCCGCCCCCTTGGGCGGGCGGCGGCGCGAAATACGCGATCCCTGCGGTGTTGGAACAGGTCAAGAAACACAAAACCACGCTGATCTTTCACAACACCCGCGCGCAGGCCGAAATCTTTTTCCATAACCTATGGCTGGAAAACACCGACGACCTGCCCATCGGCATTCACCACGGATCGTTATCACGCGACCAGCGCGAGGCGGTCGAAACCGCCATGACCCAAGGCGCGCTGCGGGCTGTGGTCTGCACGGGCAGTTTGGATCTGGGGATCGACTGGGGCGACGTCGATCTGGTGATCCAAGTCGGCGCACCGAAAAACGTCAAACGTTTGGTCCAGCGGATCGGGCGTGCCAACCACCGCTACAACGCCCCGTCCAAGGCAATGCTGGTCCCTGCCAACCGGTTCGAGGTGATCGAATGCCAAGCCGCGATTGACGCGGCCCTAGCCGGTGATCTGGACGAGACCCGCAAAAACAGCGGGCCGCGCGATGTTTTGTGCCAACACATCCTGATCCGCGCCTGCGCAGGCCCGTTTGATGAAAATGATCTGCTGGCGGAAATTCGAAGCGTCGGCGCCTATGCCGACCTGACCCGCGCTGAATTCGATGACTGTCTGGATTTCGTGGCGACGGGCGGCTACGCCCTGCGGGCTTATGACAAATGGCAACGCCTGATGCGGCGGCCCGACGGCCAATGGCAGTTGCGCGATCCACGATCAGCGGCGCGGATACGGATGAACATCGGGACGATTCAGGACACGGATACGCTCAAGGTGCGGATGCGCGGCGCGGGCAAACCGTTGGGCGAGGTCGAAGAAGGCTTTGCCAGCACGCTGACCGCAGGCGACACGTTTCTGATCGGCGGCAAAATCGTGCGGTATCAGGGCATCCGCGATCTGGTGGTCGAGGTCACAAAATCAGCCTCCCAAACGCCCAAGGTCGCAACGTTCAACGGCACGAAATTCGCGACCTCGACCCAGTTGTCAGATCGCATCCTGTCTATGTTCGCCATGGGCGAATGGCCCGACCTGCCCGCACACACGGCAGACTGGCTGGCACTGCAAAGCGAGGTATCCAAGCTGCCCGAGCGTGACCGCATTCTGGTTGAAACATTCCCGCACGACAGCCGCCATTACACCTGTGTCTACGGGTTCGCAGGGCGCAACGCGCAGCAGACGCTGGGCCTGATCCTGTCGCAACGGATGGAACAGGCGGGGCTGGACCCGCTGGGATTTGTGTCGACCGACTATGCAACGCTGCTATGGGGGCTGGAACCTGTCACCGATCCCCATGCGCTGCTCCGGCCCGATGGGTTGCGCGATGGGTTGGACGAATGGCTGGCCGGCAACATGGTGATGAAACGCACGTTCCGCACTGCCGCCAACATCGCCATGCTGACCGAACGCAACAGCCCCGGAAACCGCAAATCCGGCAAACAGGTGACCTTTTCATCGGACATCTTGTACGACACCCTGCTGCGGTACGACCCCGACCACCTGATGATGCGGATCACGCGAGTCGAAGCCATGCAAGGTCTGGTCGATTTTTCGCGGATCGAGGATATGCTGACCCGCACAGGCGGCGCGATTGATCACGTCGCGCTGGATCGCCTGCCGCCCTTGGCCGCGCCTTTGTTGTTAGAGGTCGGAAAGATCCCCGTCCTGGGGTCAGGCCGCGACAGGTTAGAGGCCGAAAAGGCCGCCGAATTGATGCAAAAGGCTGGCGTCAAAACCCAATAGCGGGGGTTGACCCTGCCTGCGGTCGGGGCCAAAGAAACGCCCATGACGACCCATATTTTTACCTTTTGCGAAACCGAACTGACGGCTCTGCCATCGGGCGGATTGTGGATCGCGGCGGACCAAACGCTGATCGTGTCAGACCTGCACCTGTGCAAATCGGAACGGTTTGCGCGCAAGGGCCGCGCTTTGCTGCCGCCCTATGAAACCCGCGACACGCTGACCCGTCTGGATCAGGACCTGACAGATCTGGCGCCAGCGCGGGTGATCTGTTTGGGTGATAGTTTCGATGATGTCGAAGCCATCGAACACATGGGCGACGCCGAAAAACTGTGGCTTGCGCGGATGCAGGCGGGCCGCGAATGGATTTGGATCGCGGGCAACCATGACGCGGGCCCAGTTGAGCTGGGCGGGGAATACGTCGCGGAAACACGGGTTGGCAATCTGACCTTCCGCCACATTGCCGAGGAAACTACCGAAGCTGGCGAAGTGTCAGGCCACTACCATCCAAAACATGCGATCACAGGCGCACCGCGCCCCTGTTTCGTTTATGATGATCGCCGTTTGATCATGCCTGCATATGGCACCTACACGGGGGGCATTCCCGCGACCAAAGACCCAATTCGGCCGCTATTTGACCAACGCGCCTTTGCGGTCGTTACTGGGCGGCTATGTCTAGCCGTTCCTTTGTAATGTCCACGTCTTGCGGTGACAAAGCCAACACGCTGTCACGATAACTGCGCGAAACAGGCACCAGATCACCAGTTGTCATAACCAGATATTCGCGGCCAGATTTTCGGCCAAACCCGTCAATTGCGGCTACATTGACCCAGTGGCTGCGGTGGACCCTTAGGCCTTTGTAATCGTCCAGCTCGGCTATCGCATCAGCCATCCGAATAAGAACGCGTTCGCTTTGACCATTTGAATAGCCCGCAATCACATAGTGATCGTCGCTGCTTAGGTAAATCAGATCGGCATCGCCGCGTTCTGTTAGCCGATCAAATAGACGCGGCTGTTCGTCAATCTTTTGCCATGGATGGATCAGCCCCAAGCCAGCGGTAATCGAATGCCGGACAAAGGCAACGGTGATCGCGATGGCAAAGACTTTAACAACAAACAGTGGGCTATTTTGCCAGATTGAATCCGTTTCCTGATCCCGTAAAAACAATACCCACGACGCGGCGCTGACAATCGGGCTGAACAACGCGAAAACCACCAGTTCGCGTAGAACGAAATGGTCAATCCGTTCCGCGAAAAAACGGCGCAAGGCATAGACGCCCCCCATCGACAGCGCAACAATAACGCCCCAGCTGAACAGACGGCGACCGAAACTAAAGTCGCTGTAGGTATCAAAAGGCCCCAGAAAGGCCAGCAACACGGTTAAACCGGTGCCAATCCCCATAAACAGAATGGGTAAATTCGGTTCTTGACGATCCATTGGCTATAACTCGAACAGTTTGGCTAGGGATGATCAAACAAAATACTACGGGCAACCAACACCAGCCGAGTGTCGCAATTAAACTTTAGATTGTGAACAGTGAAAAAAACGGCGCTAGAGTGTAGCGCCGTTACGTAATTTACGCAGTCAGGCCTTTCGGCTCTGGTAGACCATTTGCGCGGCAACAGGCCGTGACTGTATTTGCCAAGAGGCAGGCAATGGTCATCGGGCCAACACCGCCCGGTACGGGGGTGATAGCGCCAGCGACTTCGGCGCAGGATGAGTATTCGCAATCGCCAACCAGTTTGGTTTTGCCTTCGCCTGCATCGATGCGGTTGATGCCTACGTCGATCACAGTCGCGCCCGGTTTGATCCAATCGCCTGTCACCATTTCTGGGCGGCCAACGGCGGCGACAACGATGTCGGCGCTGCGCACAATGTCTTGGATATTTTTGGTGCGGCTGTGCGCGATGGTCACGGTACAGCTATCGCCCAGCAGCAGTTGCGCCATCGGTTTGCCCACGATGTTCGAACGGCCCACGACAACGGCGTTCAGACCCGACAGCGACCCGTGGTGATCACGCAGCATCATCAAACAGCCCAGCGGCGTGCAAGGCACCATCGATTTCTGCCCCGTGCCCAACAGACCTACGTTTGAAATGTGGAACCCATCAACGTCTTTGGCAGGATCAATCGCGTTGATCACCAGATCGGAATTCATGTGGTTCGGCAAAGGCAGCTGAACCAGAATACCGTGGACTTGTGGATCGTTGTTCAGTTTTTCGACAACAGCCAGCAGTTCGTCTTCGGTCGTTTCGGCTGGCAGTTTGTATTCATAGGAATTCATGCCTGCTTCGATGGTCTGTTTGCCTTTCGACCGCACGTAAACCTGGCTTGCTGGATCTTCGCCAACCAGAACCACCGCCAAACCCGGAGTGATACCGTGTTCCTCTTTCAGGCGGGCCACATGGCCTGCGACCTTTTCCCGAACGGTTGCTGCGAACGCTTTGCCGTCGATCACCTTGGCTGTCATCGGCCAATCCCCTTTGCTGATGTCCACGCTTTTGCGGGCCTCGTACACCGTATTGGGGCCAAAGCACAGCCCCGCCCCCTCTGTTGGCGCTACGCTAGGTAATTTAAATGCGCAATATCTACGTGAATGCGACCGATAAGGAACGAATTCCGCCGATAGGAACGCGAATTCACAGCAAAGTCGGCGCCCAAGCCCGTTGGTCTGGAACATGCAGCCGCAGCGAGTCGCCCAGCACTAGATCACCGGGGCGCTCAACCCACGCCGTCACGCCGCGTTTTCCGTTCGCTTTGGACTTGAACGATTTGCCATGGCCCGGTTCGACCTGTTCAATGGTTTTCGCAACCACATGACAGGGACGGTTCTGCATATCAATCACGACCGTCGCGCCCGTGCGTTCGCATTGCAGGCGCGATGACGGCGGGGTGTGGCTGAAATCGGGAATGCCTTCGATCACGATTGACGCGCCCAACCACAGCGGATCCAGCTGCGCCAAATCCAAACCGCCAGCGATCTGAGCCATTTCTTCGGCGGACAAAATGGACAGCTGCCGCACATTGCCGATTTCGGTGCCACGTTCATATTGCTGAGTAACGCGGCTGCACGATGGGCGGGTGATGCCGAAATGCGCGTCTTGGCGGTTGCCACCAAATTCGAGCGTCATAGCGTCCAGCGCATGGGATTCCACCAATCCGCTATCGTCAGACGTGGCGGGCATATAGCCCAGATGCACAATGCGGGCGGTATAATCGGTACGTTTCAGGGCGGGCATTTATCTTCTCAGTACAAAGAATACGCGGCGGAACGTGAACATGGCCGATCCGTCATCCGCCAAAGGATACGCCGAATGCAGTGCGGCTTCATACCGTTGCAGATAATCGGCCTGTTCGGTTTCATCCATCTTCGCCATAATTGGCCGCAGATACGTAGACTGCGTGAAATGGCGCACGGGATGACCTTCGGCTGGGGCAAGCGGTTGCAGGTAAGACGTTTCCCACGCGGTCACGTCGCCATGCGGCGACAGGATACGATAATAATCAGCAGGGTCCAGAACATCTGCGTTCCAGCCGCCATCCGCGAACCGATCTGGGAACATCTCAACGGCGACCGACCGCGCCAACGCGTGGCTAGGCCCGTCGTGCTGCCCCGGCATTTGGACAGCCAAAACGCCGCCCTCCGCCAATTGACCTGCAATCATCGGCATCAACGTTTCATGGTCAGGCAACCAGTTCAGCGCGGCATTGGAAAATATGACCGCAGGCGGTTTGCTGGGCTGATAGTGCGTGATGTCGGCATGCACCAAATCATCGTAGTTGCGCGTTTCGGATGCCTTAACCAACATCGCCTCAGAACTATCGACGCCAATCAGTTTGTGGCCGTCGAACCGTTCGGCCAACGCCTCGCCCACGGCGCCATTACCGCAGCCAAGGTCAATAATATCGCCCTCAGGGATCACGCCGACTTGGTGGATCAGGTCAATCGCAGGGCGCAAACGCAAACCCCGAAACCTTGCGTAGGTTTCGGGGTTCCAATCTTTTGATTGAGCGGGGCTCACTCTTTAGGCTCCTCTGGCTGCTCTTCGGCAGCTGGTTTCGCCTTTTTGCCGACCGTCGGCATATGAGTGACAGAGGTGTCTTCTTCCTCTTTGCCATCGCCTTGGGGCGGTTCGCCCTTCATCACGCGTTGGATTTCGGCACCTGTCAGAGTTTCGTATTCCAACAGACCTTCGGCCAGACGTTCCCATTCGGCATTCTGTTCAGTCAGGATGCGATAGGCGGTGTCGTAGCCTTCTTGGATAAAGTTGCGAACTTCTTCCTCGATCAGCTCTTTGGTTTGTGCAGAAACCGAGAAACCAGCGGTGTTACCCGAATAGCCTTCGGCGGCTTCGGAATAATCGACGTTACCGATCTTGTCCGACATACCCCAACGTAGAACCATCGCGCGGGCCAATTGGCTGGCCTGCTGAATGTCGCCTGCTGGGCCGTTCGATACGTGATCAGCGCCGTATTTGATAATCTCGGCCGCTTTACCCGCCATCGTCATAGCCAGTTTTTGCTGACATTCGGATTTGTGCCAGTTCAGGCGATCCATTTCAGGCAAGGACACAACCATACCCAACGCACCACCGCGTGGAATGATCGTCGCCTTATAAACAGGATCACATTCCGGCAGAGCCAGACCAACAACAGCGTGGCCAGCCTCGTGGTAAGCGGTTTTTTCTTTTTGATCAGGTGTCAGAACCATCGAACGACGTTCTGCGCCCATCATCACCTTATCCTTGGCGTTTTCAAAATCGACCATGGTGACGAAACGGCGGCCAACACGTGCGGCCATCAACGCGGCCTCGTTCACTAGGTTTGCCAGATCAGCACCCGAAAAACCGGGGGAACCACGTGCGATAATACGCAGGTCCACATCTGGGCCCAATGGGGTTTTCTTGGCGTGGACTGCCAGAATTTTTTCACGGCCTTTGATGTCTGGGTTCGGAACGGTGACCTGACGGTCGAAACGGCCTGGACGCAGCAACGCAGGGTCCAGAACGTCACGGCGGTTGGTTGCCGCAACGATGATCACGCCTTCGTTCGCTTCAAAGCCGTCCATTTCAACCAGCAACTGGTTCAACGTCTGTTCGCGTTCGTCGTTACCGCCGCCGTAACCCTGACCACGAGCGCGGCCCACAGCGTCGATTTCATCGATGAAAACGATACATGGCGCGTTCTTTTTCGCCTGTTCAAACATGTCGCGGACACGGGACGCACCAACACCCACGAACATTTCAACAAAGTCGGAACCCGAAATGGTAAAGAACGGAACGCCTGCTTCGCCCGCAATCGCGCGTGCTAGCAATGTTTTACCAGTACCTGGAGGGCCTACCAGCAATGCGCCTTTAGGGATCTTACCGCCCAAACGGCTGAATTTTTGCGGGTTGCGCAGGAACTCTACAATCTCTTGCAGCTCTTCTTTGGCTTCATCAATGCCAGCAACATCGTCAAAGGTAACGCGACCATGTTTTTCGGTCAGCAATTTCGCCTTGGATTTACCAAAACCCATCGCACCGCCACGGCCACCGCCCTGCATGCGGTTCATGAAATAGATCCACACACCGATCAGCAGCAGGAATGGCAACAGCGACAAAAGGATCGCTTGGAACGTGGATTGTTCCTGTGCATCAGCCGTGACTGGAATGTCATTCGCGATCAACAGCGCGGTCACTTCGGCGTCATCTGGACGAATGGTCAGATATTCGCGGCTGTCGGTGCCAGTATAGAACACTTTTTCACCGTCCAGCGTAACTGACTGAACTTCGTCGTTCTCAACTGCTTGGATGAAATCCGAATAGCTCTGTGTTGTGGATTGCAGGCTCGACGTACCCGACGAGAATACGTTGAAAAGCGAGACGACCAGCAAAAACAGGACGACCCAAAATACGATATTGCGTGCGTTGCCCAAGGGGGACTCCTCTGACGTTCATGCCACCAGTTCGGCTGGTGGCAGATTTCCCCTTAAAATAGGCAGTAATGTCAGAGGTTCAATGCGTGTTTCGCAACAGGATGCCATGGCGCGACGATCTGCGCCGTCCAATTGTCATTAAAACCAGCCAATGGTGCAGCAATTAGCGTTTTTTCATCCCAAATGGCAGGTGACGAAATAATCGATGCACGGGAAAAACCTGCCGCCCGCCAGTCATCTAACTGGCGAATCCCCAGTTCGCCAACCGGTGCGATGGTCAATGCAGGGTCATGCGGTCCGTCCAATCGCCAGCGACGGTCCCAAATTTCATCGGTTGGGCATGTCAGATCGTGCACGGCATTCAATTCGCGCGTCACATGGATTTTGTCATCTTTCACGATGATCGCGCAGCCGTTCAGCGTGTGGTTTCGCCCGTCCAAAATCGCCGTATCCAATTCAAACAGCGCCGAAGTGCGCGGCGCATATTGCCCGCCGCCGATCCACTGCAAAATCGCAACCCAAAGCCGCCGTTGAATTTCAACTGGCATCACCCGATTGAAATTTCGCGGCAATGTCACATCACCGCCCGTGACGACGACGTGCTCCTCTGCCTCTTTGATGGTGTAATATTCCAACGCGCTGCGCGCCATTTTCATAGCGTGAACAGAGGATGAAATCTGGCCAGCGTTCAGGCCGATGGCGTCGAGCTGCGGCAATAATTTGCGGGTGCGCACGCGCAGATATTTATCGTTGTCATTCGTCGGATCATCGACCCAACCGATGTTGCGACGCATCAGATATTCGCGCAGTTCTGCCCGCGACACGGACATCAATGGGCGCCGCCATTGGACCCTACCGTACGTAGGGAAAAGATCCATACCCGCCAGACCGTTTACACCCGCCCCGCGCGCCAAAGACATCAGAAATGTTTCGGCCTCGTCATCTTGAGTGTGGCCCAGAACGACATGCGCGCAATCGTGATCCCGTGCCCATTTGGCGATCAGGCGATATCGGGCCTCGCGCGCGGCAGCCATGAGGTTACCATCGGCCTGCCCGTCCCATCGCAACGTGTCATGGTGGATACCCCGTTCGGCGCAGAATGTGGCGACCATGCGAGCTTCATCAGCGGCTTCGGGTCGCAATCCGTGATCGACCGTGACAGCCAGCACCGTTTGGTTTTGTTGGGCGGCTGCACGGATCGCCAAATCCAACAACGCCATTGAATCGCCGCCACCAGATACCGCAACGGCGACCGTATCTGGTCGCCGCGCAAATGCCGTTCCGACGGCGTGCAGCAGCATGGCGTCAGGCCCCTGCTGCATCAACCATTCATGATCTAGGAACATCCGAAATTGCGCATCGCGCTTTGAGCATCCAAAGCGGCATCAGTATTCGGGAACCGCACGCCAACCTGCATCAGGGTCGTACAGGCGTCTTGGGTCTGACCCAACGCTCCTAACGAAAAGCCCAGTTTGAATAACGCATCAGGCGCGATTGCCCCTGCGGGATCTGCCGAAAAGCTGCCCAAATACGCGCGGGCCGCGTTCGTCACTTCACCCAAAGATTCATACGCTTCGCCGCTTAGGTAATGGGCCTCTTGCGCCAAAGGGCTACCGGGGTACGCCATTACAAAATTATCAAAGCCCGACACAGCGGTTCGGAAATCGCCGCTTTCCATTGCGGTTTTCGCCGCATCAAAATCGGCCTGTTCGCCCACAGCCAACTGTGGACCAACCACCGTTGGCGTAACAGGCGTTGGAATAGCCGCCGAACCCGTATCTACACCGCCCAAAGACGGCGTGTCCCCCAACGATCCGATATCGCAGTTCGGTTCCAATTCACACAAACGGAACTCTAGATCGCCAATACGATTGGTGCCGTCGCGCACAACCTGCGTGATCTGGAATTCGAGCTCTTCGGTTTTTGAGGTCAAACGCTGCAATTCCGTCTGAATCGCATTCAACCGTTCTAACGCCGAACCGCCAACCGAGGCTCCGCCCATGGCGGACCCTGTCGTTGATAGTTCGGTATTTAATTGCTGAACCTGAACATAAAGGGCCGTTAACTGCTGACGAATATCCGCCAGCGTCTGATCCTGCGCCGCGGCCTGAAACGGCAGCGTGACTGCAACAGCAAAAGATAGCAAAGCCTTGCGCATTGTAACGGCCCCCAAAATTCAGATTACATCATTGAACCGATGCTGATCACAGTCACAGCTCGGCGGTTTTGTTCATAGCAAGCGGCCTGCGCACAGGTCGCGATCGGGCGTTCTTTACCATAGGAAATGGTACGGATACGCGATGCTGGGATACCTTTGGAAATCAGGTATTCGTAAACCGCATTCGCACGGCGCGCGCCCAATGCAAGGTTATATTCGCGCGTGCCTTGTTCGTCGGCGTGGCCTTCGATCACAGCAGTGTAGTCTGTGTTCGCCATCAACCAACCGACCTGACCGTCTAGCGTCATCATCGCGTCGGTCGACAGTGTGGATTGATCCACCGCAAACAACACGCGGTCACCGATCGTCTGGTTAAAATAGGCAGGGCTATTGGGGTTGGACGGATTATTCATCGCATCCGCGCCAAAAGCGCCATTTGCATTCAAATCGACAGAGTTGGCATTACCAGCGCCGAAACGGTCTGGATTGGTACAGGCGGCGGTGGTCATCAGGGCGATGATCGCTGCGGCTTTGGTTAGGGTGTGCATGGATGTTTATCCTAATTTTGACTGCTCTTGGTCAGATTATAACACGGGCGGCCCCAGTTGGGAATCCGCCCGAAAGATTAGCGTAGCAATGGGCCCCATGACGGGTCAGAGGCAAAACCGCCCAGCGGAACCTGACGCAAGTTTCGGCCCGAAATATCAACCGAATAGAGCGATGGACCGCCGTTTTCTCCCAGCGTTTCGCGGAAGAACATAATGACGCGACCATTCGGCGCCCATGTCGGGCTTTCGTCCAGATATCCACCCGAAGCCGACGACAGCAGACGTTCGTTCGATCCGTCGGTGCGCATCACGCCAATGTGGAAACGGCCCGCGTTTTGTTTGGTAAAGGCGATCATGTCACCGCGCGGCGACCAAACGGGCGTACCATAGCGGCCGTCGCCGAATGAGATACGGCGCGCTTCGCCACCATTGACGGACATGACGTACAGCTGCTGACCACCCGAACGATCCGATTCAAAAACGATCTGCGATCCATCTGGCGAAAAGCTGGGTCCGGTTTCAATCGACGGGGCGTTGGTCAGGCGTGTATGTTGGCCAGAGGCGATGTCGGTCATCCAGATATCGGTATTACCGCCGCTTTCTAGGGAATAGATCACTTTGGTTCCGTCGCGATTGAAACGCGGCGAAAACGCCATGTTACCAGGCGCAGTGGTGATGGGCCGTGCAGAAGCCGAATTCACATCCAGCATCACGATGCTCGTCCCGATGCCCGGCACCAACGATGTATACAAAACACGGTCGCCCGACGGCGAAAAACGCGGGGAAAATACAATGTCGCCGCCTGCGGTCAAAGGCTCTGCATTGCGCCCATCATAATCCATGATCGAAATGACCTTGCGGCGGTTATCTTTGGGGCCGCTTTCAGCGACGTAAATGACGCGGCTATCAAAATAACCTGCCTCGCCCGTGATGCGGCTGTACACTTGGTCTGCAACCTTGTGGGCCAATCGGCGCCAACCGTTACCTGTGGCGCTGGCAACCAATTGCTGACCGTCGCCCATTTCAGCGCCCGTGAACACGTCGAACAGGCGGAATTTCACAACGACCTGATCACCGGTCACAGCAACAGCGCCCGTAATCAACGCCTGAGCATTAATCGCACGCCAATCCGCATAGGCAGGCGTGGTGTTGAACACATGGCGGCTGATGAACGCAGACGATGGGATTTGACGAAACAGTCCCGTGCCGGACAGATCGTCGGCAATCACTTGGCTGATCTGTGCGGCCATCACCTCGGATCCTGCGGTTTCGGCGTCAAACGACGGCAACGCGTAGGGCAATGGTTCGATCACACCATCAGTAATGGTCAAACGCAAAGGCTGCGCTGCCACTGGGCCAGCCAGAATAATAGCTGACAGAAGGATCAACAGTTTCTTAAACATTCAGGTCCTCATAAGCGGGCGTTCCCATCGAACGGCAGCATGGAATATTTGATACGTCATTTACCAGATTGCCCCCATAAACATGGGGAAATTGGGCGAAAAGGTGCCACATCCGGATCACAAATCTGCGAACTATTGGCACCGCAATCACCGTAAACTCATGGAAACTGGATCAAATGTCAGTTCGACATCTTTCCACGTTTCATATTTTTCTGCGGGCAACGGATAGCCCGATGATTGGCAACGCAAAATTGCGCGGCGTACAGAATCGAATGCTGCACGCACCGCAGCGCTATCGCCGCCTGTTGCTCCGATCTGACGGACATCCCCATCAACGCGGCCTTCGCGGGTTAGCGAAAACGCAACCGTCACCGTCACATTCGCAGATTGCGCACCGCTATCGACAACCCAACAGGCGCTGACAGCGTTTTTGAATGCGCTTTCTTCGCCGCTAGACAATGGCGGACCAGCGGTAGCCGGCCCCTGATTTGCCGCCGTAGAAGCCGTCGCGGCGGCTAACGCGGCTGCGATTGCGTCAGCTTCGGCATCACGTGCGGGGGCCTCTTCGGCGGGTTCGGGCGCAGCGGCGGTCTGCGTTTCAGCAGGTTCAGGTTCTGGCTGCGTGCGCAAAGCCGATGGGCGCGCAGGCGGTCGCGGCGACGATGTCGGCGCAGCAGCCGCTGGTGTTTCATCCGCTGACACAATGCGGGCTGCGGTTTCTTCGGGTGCTGCCGCGTCGCGTTCTTCCTCGACCACTTCGGGCGTTTGATCAGCCTCGGCTTGGGTGACAGGCGCGACAGGTTCGGGCGCAACGTCCAATTCGGGCTGCGACGGCGTGGGCACGGACGCGATACGATCGGCGGGCCGTTCCATCGGGCGCGGCGAAATGGGCAAATCTTGCGCGCCAACCTCGGGCGATGGAGGGGTTGGTTCGACCACGGTTTCGACGGGCGGCTCAACAGGTTCGGGACGCGCGGGCGGCGCTGGCGGCGGCGTGTCCTCGACCGGGGCTGCAGGCGCAGCGGGCGCAGGTTCGACTGGCGTGGGTTCTGGTTCTAACGGGACGGCATCTGGCGGCGTGTCTTCGACCGTGGGGGCGATCATGTCGGGCAAAGGGTCCGTCGTGGTTTGCGGCGACGTCGCAGCAACCAAAGCATCATATTCCGCCCCCGAAATGACCGACACATCGGCCACTTCGAACTCCATCGGTTCGTTATTCATTCCCCAGCCGACGACGAGCCATAGGATCAGCCCCGCATGGCCAACCCCAGATACCCAAGTTCCGACGCTGTAGCGTTGAAAATCCACGGCGTTATCCGTTCGACCCCGAGGTCGCAATATCGGTCACCAGACCGATGTTCGAAAACCCACCCGCGTTCAGCAGGCCCATAATCTCGGCCACGCGGTTCCAATTGTTGGCACCATCCGCGCGCAGATAAATACGGTCGCTGGACCGTTCCGCCGCAATCGCCTGTAGTTTTGTCACCAATTCAGCCTGATCCGTTTCCGAATTCTGGATCATCACTTGACCTTCGGCGGTGATGGTCACGGTCAGCGGCTCTTCGTCATCTGTTGGCAGCGCCGAGGCCTGCGTTTTCGGCAATTCAACAGGCACACCCACCGTCATCAGCGGTGCAGCAACCATGAAAATAATCAGCAGAACCAGCATCACGTCTACGAAAGGCGTGATGTTGATTTCAGACATCGCAGCACTGCCACCGCGTACGCGGCGACGGCGACGAGATCCGCCGCCTGATGCCTTTGGGGTAACGCCCGCACCCATCGTTTAACTATCCAACTGACGACCAAGGATGGTCGAAAATTCATCGGCAAAAGCCTCGTACCCAGCGACGACGTGATCGCTGTCGTTGGTCAGCTTGTTATAGAACACAACCGCAGGGATCGCGGCCAGCAGACCCAGACCGGTTGCCAGCAACGCTTCGGAAATACCAGGGGCCACAACGGCAAGGTTGGTTGTTTGCGCTTCGGCAATTTCGATGAAGGAATTCATAATCCCCCAAACGGTACCGAACAGACCAACAAACGGCGCGGTCGAACCGACGGTCGCCAAAACGGGCAGACCTTTTTGCAGCTTTGCCGCCTCCTTCGCGATGGCGACATCCATCGAACGGTCGATGCGCGCGTGAGCGTTTGCGATGAAGCCACCGTCGCCTTTGATGCTACGCTGCCATTCCATCATGCCCGCGACGAAAATACGTTCGCTGGGGCCAGTCGGAGTCGTGCCGATTTTGTCGAACAGATCATTCAGAGGCTCGCCAGACCAAAACGCGCGGTCAAAAACAGCGGCCTCTGCGCGCGCCTTGCGGTATTGGACGATCTTATCAACGATCACAGCCCAGCACCAAACGGATGCTAGGACCAACATGATCATCACTAGTTTAACAAGGATCGTCGCGCGGGCGAATAACGCCCACATCGTGTAGTCGGTTGCTGCTTCCATGTGCCTGCTCTGTACTGTCGCGCGGTTTTTCCCGCTGTTGCGAACCGAAATACATTATCCACAGGCGATTTGCCAAGCGTCTTGCGTTCACGCTTGCGTTTCAGGACTGAAATACGCGATTTTCAGCCTGTTTAGCCGATAATCAATGCAAAGCGCGGCGCAATTCCTGCGGCAAACGCGCTGGTGACCCGTTCGGGCCGATCGCAACCAACGTGACGTGCGACGTAAACAGCAGCTCTCCGTCGCGTAGAACATCCTGTTGCAAGGTGATCCGCGCACCAGTCATGGAGTCGACCTTGGTTTCAACCACCAGATCGTCATCGAATTTCGCGGGGTGCAGATAGTCTGCCTCGACCCGGCGTACGGCGAAAACGATACCTTCGTTTTCTTTCAGCGCCACCTGATCCACGCCGCGCGTACGCACCCATTCCGTGCGGGCCCGTTCGATGAATTTCATGTAATTCGCATAATAGACGATGCCGGCCAGATCGGTGTCTTCGTAATAAACGTGGCATTCAAAACGGTGGGTCATTGGGACATCCGTGCAAATAAACGGTAACTATGGGACGCATCGCGATCACATGCGGGCAGAACAGGATCATAGGCCGCACGGATCAGCGCCCCGATATCAGGACGCAAAACGGTCGTTTCACCAGCGTTTGCCAGTGGCGATTGTTCCGCAAACGCGCCATCGCCCCAGGTCAGCAACATCTGCGCAGCTTGGGCCAGTGCGATATCTGCGGCGGGTTGTTTCGCCAGATCGCCATCCATGCGCAGAACAACAACACAAGAATTAATTGCGCCATCTTTGTCGAAACGAAAGGTGCGGTACTGGTTCGCACTCGACCCGTTCAGGCGTGACACCAGATCAGGCAGCCCATCCAACAGCTTTTCCAGATTGGGAACGCCCAGCAGGTCATCCCAAGCACGGCAGAAAAAGATCATCAGGTTCGCACCCAATTCGGTATCCGTTTCGGCCATCTTGTGGCCTGCCATGCCGACGGTCGCCTCGATCGCGCCTTTCAGGATTTTCAGAGTTTCCTCTTCCACTCCGAAAACAACGGGCACAATGGGACGGCCCCAACGGGCGCATAAATACGTACCGTCAGCGCGGGTGAATAGCTGTGTAATCTGTTCAGGTGTCATGCCGTTTCGATAACCGCCCCTGCCCCGCGATTCAACCGAACAAATCCTGTTCGCTGCGCGGTGCGTCCAATCCCAGATGCCGCCACGCCGCAGCGGCCAACATCCGTCCGCGCGGCGTGCGCTGGATAAGACCCTGTTGTAGCAGATAGGGTTCGATCACTTCCTCTAGCGCGTCGCGGCTTTCGGATAGGGCCGCCGATAGGGTTTCGACCCCCACAGGGCCGCCGCCATAGCTTTCGGCCATTAGGCGCATATATCGGCGGTCGGCGCTATCCAGCCCCAGACTATCTACGCCCAAACGAGTCAATGCGCGGTCAGCGATGGCTTGGGTCACGCGACCGTCGCCTTCGACTACGGCGAAATCGACGACACGGCGCAGCAATCGGCCCGCAATACGCGGCGTTCCCCGAGCACGTTTCGCAATTTCATGCGCGCCATCGTCATCAGCAGGCGCCCCCAACAACCGTGCGCCCCGCGTGACGATCTGATGCAATTCATCAACATTATAGAATTCGAGCCGCGTCGGAATGCCAAAACGATCCCGCAGCGGCGTAGTCAGCAGACCCAAACGCGTCGTTGCACCGACCAGCGTAAAGGGCTGTAATTCAATCCGCACCGTTCGCGCGGCTGGACCTTCGCCGATAACAAGGTCCAGTTCGTAATCTTCCATCGCGGGATACAGGACCTCTTCGACCGCGGGGTTCATGCGGTGAATTTCGTCGATGAACAGAACGTCCCGCGCCTCTAGGTTTGTTAGGATCGCGGCCAGATCGCCCGCTTTGGCCAACACAGGGCCCGAGGTCATGCGGAAATTCACGCCCAATTCGCGCGACATAATCTGCGCGAGCGTCGTTTTACCCAATCCGGGCGGGCCGTGGAACAACGCGTGGTCCATCGCCTCGCCCCGCCGCTTGGCGGATTCGATGAACACGCGCAGGTTGGCGCGCGCTTCGGCCTGACCGATGAATTCATCTAACCCCTGCGGACGCAACGCGCGATCGTTGTCTGATGATTGCCGTTCGGGCGACAGATCTTCGGTTCGGTCCATCGATTACCCTTTCGGCGCCAGTAGTTTCAGCGCCGCTTTGATCAACGCGCCGGTGTCCAAATCAGGCTCCGACTCTAGCGCCGTTGCAACAGCCGATGCCGCATCCGACGGACCGTAGCCTAGGTTTTGCAGCGCCGATAGCGCCTCTGGCTGCGCGGTGTTCTGTTTGGGCGGGGCCGTCTTGCGCGGCTTTTTCACGGGCGTTTCGGTGTCAATCACGTCGTCCGAAACGGCCGCCTCTTGCCCAGACATGGCCATGACGGACGGCGCTTTGTTCTTTAGCTCCAGCACCACGCGCTGCGCCGTTTTCGGGCCGACCCCTTTGGCACGCGCCACAGCCGCAGCATCGCCCAGCGCAATCGCGCGACTGACGCCTTCGGGGCCAAGCGTGCCAAGGATCGCCAATGACGCCTTTGGCCCAATGCCCTGAACGCCCGTCAGCAGGCGGTGCCATTCTTTTTCAACCAGCGTCGAAAATCCGAACAACTGCATCAGATCTTCGCGCACCAATAGGTCCGTATATAGCGCGACCGCCTCGCCCACGGGCGGGATGGCGGCCATGACACGGTCGGAACAATAGACGATGTAACCCACACCGCGCACGTCGATCATAACGTGATCCAAGCCTTTGTAATCGACTATCCCAGAGAGTTTCCCAATCATCCCGCGGCCTTTGCGATTGCGCGCGACAGATGCCCCGCAGATTGACAGTGGTGTGAATGACAAATGGCAATCGCCAGCGCGTCCGCAGCATCGACACCGTTGATCTTTACGCCCGGCAATTGCAGGCGCACCATGTGGTCGATCTGTTTTTTGTCCGCGTGACCGACGCCAACGACGGCTTTTTTCACCGCGTTCGGCAGATATTCCCCGACAGTCAGCCCCGCCTGCGCAGGCACCAGCAGAGCAATCCCGCGTGCCTGCCCCAGCTTCAGGGTCGCAACCGCGTCTTTGTTAACGAACGTTTGCTCGACCGCAGCGGCGTCAGGTTTGTATTCAGAAAAAACGGCAGTCAGTTGATCGTGCAGATCCAGCAATCGGTTCGATAGATCGGCTTTGCCGTCAGATTTACATATTCCGTTCGCCACATGCGCCAGTCGGGATCCCGATACATCGATGATTCCCCAGCCCATATTTCGCAGCCCCGGATCGATTCCGATCACGCGCATTGCTGTGCCTTATTCTGCTCTTTTTCGACAAATAGCACAAAACGCGAACAAACGCCAAGCCGCTTTTACGATCACCCAACGCACATTGCCCCAAAAGCGAACAGGCAGATGCAAATTACGACAGATCGAGTGATTAAATTGTGACCTATTTGCACAAAAATTAGCCATTCCAAAAACGCATAATTACTATGCAAAACTGGCGATGGTTTTTGCATTTCGGGCAGATTACGTGGGCCTCAGAACACAGATCATGCCGCATTGCGGCAACAGAGTAATGAGGAATTAACATGGCATTAGTTGCTGCACCGATTGCGCTGTCGCCAGACACCGCAGCATCGTCCCGCGCCGCATATCAGGCGGTATCGTTTGTTTACGACCAGATCGCACGCATCCAGAACTGGATCGAGCTGCGCAAAACACTGGCCTTGCTGGATAAACTGTCGGATCACGAATTGAACGACATCGGCCTGACCCGCGGTCAGATTATTGAAATCGCGCGCAAGGGCGCATTCAACTGATCCAGTGCCATCGAATGTAATGCAAAAGGACCGCCCAAATCGGGCGGTCCTTTTTGTTATCTTAGCGCCGTCTTTATCAGCGCTGTCAGGTTTTCAGCGGTCCATTTCGTGACCACATCAACCTGCATGAACCATGCACCGGCCTGTTCAAACACCGTGCCGTCAGCCAACATTTCAACACGCTGCGCATACACATTTGGACCCAAGTTCATCAGCATCAAAACCTTGAACCCGATCAATGCGATCCCGGAAATGGCCAACCCTTTCCAAGGAAACCGCGGCGCACGTCTGCGCGGCCGTGCAACTATTAACCCGTCACTTAGAATTTCGTGCCTTACACCATTCGCAGTGCGCATTTCATAAGACCGTTCAATTCTATCAACGCGGGCCTCAAACGTACTCTCATTCTGACCCATAACATAAACCTTACGCGTACAGCCCCCACCGTACCGGTACGGGCTTTAACCAACTGTTCAACTTTGTCAAAAATCCATGACAAAATCAGGGCAGAGTCCCCTGATTAAGAAACATTATCCGTAGGTCAGGGTTAATGTTGTCCAATCACCGACAATTTCGCGATACTTTAGGGTAAACCCCTGTGCGTTATAGACAGAAAGTACGCTATCGGCCTGTTCGTTCAGAATTCCCGAAAGAATCGCATGCGCGCCGGGCGCTGCGTGATCGGCCATATCCGGCGCGATCGAAATCAGCGGGCCTTTCAGGATATTCGCGAAAATCAGGTCGTATGGCCCTGCCTGCCCGATCTCGGGCGCATCGAAACCTGCGGCCTCTAGACACAAAACAGATCCAGACATTCCGTTCGCCGCCAAATTGGTCTCAGCAACATCTACGGCGACCTGATCAATATCCGACGCCAAAACCGTTGCATCTGGCCAAACGCGTACTGCGCCCATCGCCAAAACAGCCGTGCCGCAGCCAACATCAATTGCCTTTTTCGGCGCAGCGCCTTCGTTCGCGATCCGATCTAGCGCGCGCAGGCACCCCAAAGTGGTTCCGTGGTGCCCTGTACCGAATGCCATCGCCGCCTCGATCAACAGCGCGATTTTATCATCGGGTACTTTGTCGGCGTCATGGCTACCGTAAACAAAGAAACGACCAGCCTCGACCGGGGCCAGTTCGCGTTTTACATGCGCGACCCAATCGATTTGCGGCACCTCAGAAATTACAAAGTCTTTGGCTCCGTGCATTGTGGACAACAGCGCCAAACCCGCTTGGTCAGGCTTTTCCACGAAATAGGCGGCAACCTCGAACAACCCCGACCCATCTTCGATTTCGAAACTACCTACGCCTGTGGGCTCTGGGTACAGATTTTCACAAGCCAGCGCCAATGCCTCCGCCTGATCAAGAGATGGGACAACGGCAATGGCGGAATAGGTCAGATCGGTCATAAGCTTTATTCGGCAGGGGCAGCCCGAGGGCGCGTCAAAATTGTTTCATACCCTTCGGTCGGGTGACGCGGGATCAGCATCGCCAAACACAAGGATACCGCTGCCATACCAGCCGCAAGCAAAAAGACCAAGAGCGGCGATTGCAGCCATAGCAGCCCCAAAAGCACCGGCAGAACCACCGCTGCTATGTGATTGATCGTAAACGCCACCGCCGCCGTCGGGGCGATATCACCCGGATCTGCGATTTTCTGGAAATAGGTTTTCAGCGCCAATGCCAACCCGAAAAAGATGTGATCGACCACGTACAATGCACCAGCGATCAGCACGCCCCAGCCAAAGAAATAGACACCGCCGTAGCACAGGAATACGACAACAAGCCCGACGTATTCCACCATCAACGCGCGGCGTTCCCCCCAGATTGCGACCGCTTTTCCCAGAAACGGGGCGACCAGCATGTTAACGATCAGGGTTAAAAGAAACAGGCCTGTGACCTCATGCACCTCGAATCCGAACCGTTCGACCATCATAAAACCTGCGAACACCACGAAAATCTGGCGACGCGCGCCTGCCATGAATTGCAACGCGTAATACAGCCAGTAGCGGCGTCGCAGGACGAACGATTTTAGCTGCGGGTTTGGCGCTTCGAATTGCGGATAGGCGAACAGGCAGAACAGCGCGATCAGTGCCGTCGTCCCGCCCGAGATCATGTAAACAGTGTTATAGGACAGCCCCAGCGTTTTCCACGTTAGTACCAGCAGACCGTAGGCCACAAAGGTCGCACCGGATCCAGCCGCCAAAATCCAGCCCAAAGTTTGTGGCGCTTTTGCTTTGTCGATCCACTGCAACTGCAATGATTGGTTCACCGTTTCAAAATAGTGAAACCCGATCGAACTAAAGGTCGTGATCATCAAAATGCCGCCCAGCGTGGGAAACCATGCCGTAACGCCGGTGGATACACCCAACAACAACAATGACAGCAATCCCAATCGCTGTTCGCGCACGAACAGCAATAGAACGATCACGCCAATCGCCAGAAACCCTGGGATTTCACGGACTGTGTGCAACAGGCCGATATCGTCACCTTGGAAATCGGCGACTTCGATCACAAAGTTATTCAGCAGCGCCTGCCAGGTGGAAAAAGCCAAAGGCAGGGCCATTGCAACAAGGAACAACAGCGCAATAGGGCGACGCCAAACTGGCAATTCATGGGCGGAATCAAGCGGTACGATTTTAGTCATGCGGCATCGATACGAAAATATGTGCCACCTGCACAGATTTATTCGCTACTATTTTCCGCAAACCTGTATTTAACGTCCGCAAATCGATCCTTTGGGAAGGTATAGAGAAAACTCAATCCGCCCGGCCCCGCGACCGTGTCATGCAACGCGTTCTCTGGGATTAGGATCGTAACACCCTCGCGGATTTCATGCGGGATGCCGTCAATTGTCACGATGCCCGACCCAGACAATCCGAAATAAATTTCGGACGGTTCATGCCGATGCGGGCGAAGCGTTCCGCCAGCATCAAACTCTGCGATCCCCATGACGGTCCCTGCTGCCGGCGTGACATCGCCGCAAATCAGGGTGCGCCATTTGACCGTGCCGAAAACGTCCGCATCCCCGCTGTCCTGCGGGACTTGGGTCGCATCGACCATAAACGGTTTGATAAAGCTCATGTCCATGAGCCAACGCTGCGCCGACAACACCCGAGTCGCTTTGCTATTTTCGACCTACACAGGTCGCATTTGCACAAAAATTACGCACTATACGAACGAATTTTACAGCCTGTTGGCGGCCTTGGGCGTTCTGACCACGCTCAGACGGGTTTACGCCCAATTTTACAAGGCCTATAAGCGCCCCATGATGTCACGCAACCCGATCATCATTCGAATTATATCCCCGGCGCTCTGACGACCAGAGACGCCGGGCAAAGGTGTATGACGCTTCGCACCGACCCATTCCCAGATATACACGTGACAAAGGACGCCCCTATGTGCGCCGATACGCCTGACTACAAAGATACACTGAACCTACCTGAAACCGATTTCCCAATGCGCGCGGGCCTGCCCCAGCGCGAGCCTGAGTGGCTGGCTCGTTGGAACGAAATCGGCATCTACGACCGCCTGCGTGAAAAGGAAGGCCGCGAGCCATTCATCCTGCACGATGGCCCTCCTTATGCGAACGGCCATCTGCACATCGGCCACGCGCTGAACAAAATCCTAAAGGATTTTATCGTCCGTTCGCAGCAGATGCTGGGCCGCGATGCGCGTTACGTGCCGGGTTGGGACTGTCACGGTCTGCCGATCGAATGGAAGATCGAAGAAAAATACCGCGCCGAAGGCAAAAACAAAGACGAAGTTCCCGTCATCGACTTCCGTCAGGAATGCCGCAAATTCGCCGAAGGCTGGATCGACATCCAGCGCGACGAATTCAAACGTCTGGGTATCACCGGCAACTGGGCTGATCCATATCTGACCATGAATTATCACGCAGAACGCGTGATCGCCGAAGAGTTCATGAAACTGCTGATGAACGGCACCCTGTATCAAGGTTCGAAACCTGTGATGTGGTCGCCTGTCGAAAAAACCGCTTTGGCAGAGGCAGAGGTTGAATACCACGACCACACCAGCCATCAGGTTTGGGTGCGCTTCAAACCTGTCTCAGGCGGCGAAAAAGTATCCGCTGACGACTTCAGCGTTGTGATCTGGACCACCACCCCATGGACCATCCCGCAAAACCGCGCAGTCTGCTTTGGCCCGTCGATCAACTACGGCCTGTACCGCGTGACCGAAGTCCACGAACATTCGGCAGCGACTGTTGGCGAAATCGTTCTGCTGGCTGACGCACTGGCCGAAAGCGTGATGCAGGGCGTTCGCGTTACCGCATTCGAACGCGTGGGCGATGTTGCAGCGGACGCGCTGGACGGTATGATCCTAGCGCACCCATATCGCGGCGTCGAAAACGGCAATGGCGAATGGGACTATGACGTACCTATGCTGCCGGGCGATCACGTCACCGAAGAGGCAGGTACAGGTTTCGTTCACACCGCGCCAAGCCACGGTGACGACGATTATCAGGTCGGTCTGAAATACGGTCTGCAAATGACCTATAACATCACCGAAGATTCCAGCTATCGTTCGGATCTGCCGATCTTTGCTGGCATGCACGTTGTTGCGCCAGACGGCAAAGAAGGCCCAGCAAACGTCGCGAACATCAAACAGATGGCTTACGCCAGCGCCCTGTTCGGTAAGGCAAAGCTGAAACACTCGTACCCGCATTCGTGGCGGTCCAAAGCGCCTGTGATCTATCGCAACACCCCGCAGTGGTTCGCCGCGATCGACAAAGACGTGAACGATGGCCAAGACACCTATGGCAAAACCATCCGTGAACGTGCGCTGACATCCATCGACCAGCTGGTGAAATGGACCCCGCAAACGGGCCGTAACCGTCTGTATTCGATGATCGAAGCGCGTCCAGATTGGGTTCTGTCGCGTCAACGCGCATGGGGCGTTCCGCTAACCTGTTTCGTTCGCAAAGGCGCATTGCCGACCGACGAAAACTTCCTGCTGCGCAACGCAGAAATCAACGCGCGCATCGCGGCCGAATTCGAAGAGCACGGTGCGGACGTTTGGTACACCGACGGCTTCAAGGAAAAGGTATTCGGCAACGCGGCGAACCCTGATGACTACGAACAAGTGTTCGACGTTCTGGACGTATGGTTCGATTCTGGTTCGACCCACGCGTTCGTTCTGCGTGACCGCCCAGATGGCGCGGCAGACGGCATCGCGGACCTGTACCTAGAAGGCACCGACCAACACCGCGGTTGGTTCCATTCGTCGATGTTGCAGGCCTGCGGCACCAAAGGCCGCGCCCCTTACAAAGGCGTGCTGACCCACGGTTTCACGCTGGATGAAAAGGGCATGAAGATGTCCAAATCCATCGGCAACACCGTCGCACCAGAGGACGTGTGCAACCAGTTCGGCGCAGACATCCTGCGTCTGTGGGTGGCGCAGTCCGATTACACGACTGACCTGCGCATCGGTGACAAAATCATCAAAGGCGTGGCGGACAGCTATCGCCGCCTGCGTAACACCATGCGTTTCATGCTGGGATCGCTGAACGATTTCACAGAATCCGACCGCACCGCGCCAGAAGACATGCCAGAACTGGAACAATGGGTTCTGCACCGTCTGGCCGAATTGGACGAAGTCGTTCGCAAGGGTTACACCGAATACGACTTCCAAGGCGTGTTCCAAGCGCTGTTCAACTTTGCCACCGTGGATCTGTCGGCCTACTATTTCGACATCCGCAAGGACGCTTTGTACTGTGATGGCGACACCCTACAGCGCCGCGCGTCGCGCACCGTTCTGGATATCCTGTTCAGCCGCCTGACAACGTGGCTGGCACCGATCCTGACCTTTACGATGGAAGAGGTCTGGCTAGAGCGTCACAAAGAAGACGGTGCATCGGTCCATCTGGTCGATTTCCCAGACACGCCAGTAGACTGGAAAAACCCAGAGCTGGCCGCGAAATGGGCAGGCATCCGCAAGGTGCGCCGCGTCGTGACCGCAGCATTGGAAATCCAGCGTCGTGAAAAAGTGATCGGTGCATCGCTAGAGGCGGCTCCGATCGTTTACGTGGCGGACACTGCGATCTTAGAGGCGCTGAAAACCGTCGAATTTGAGGATCTGTGCATCACATCGGGCATCACCCTGACAGATGCCGCAGCCCCCGAAGATGCGTTCCGCCTCAACGACATCGAGGGCGTTGCGGTCGTGTTCGACAAAGCTACAGGCGAAAAATGCCAGCGCTGCTGGAAAATCCTGCCCGACGTTGGCACCCACAGCCACGCGGGCGTCTGTGGACGCTGTGACGCGGCACTGGGCTAAACAGTTAGGGGCGCCTTCGGGCGCCCTTTTCTTTTGCGTGAACTGGTGTCACAGATTAGCGCATGACCAATACCATCACTATCGTCGACACGCCGCAGGATCGCGAAGCCTGCTATGACATCCGCACTACTGTTTTTGTGAACGAACAGAACGTTCCGCCCGAATTGGAACTGGACGATCTAGAGGACGCCTGCGTGCATTTTCTGGCACGGGTTAACGGTTTCCCGATGGGCACCGCGCGGCTACTAGACAAAGGGTACGCCAAGGTTCAGCGCGTTGCGGTCCTGCGTGATGCACGGGGCACGGGCATTGGCCGTGATCTAATGATAGCATTGTTGGACTATGCTGCCGCCAACGGATTTACAGAATCGCGACTGGATGCGCAGCTAACCGCGATCCCGTTCTATGAAAAGCTGGGGTATGAGGCGACGGGCCCAGAGTTCGACGATGCCGGCATCCAGCATCGCCTGATGATTAAGGCTCTTTAACCTTCTTTGCCGTAGATCAGCTGCTGCACCGCGCCGACCGCGATCAGATAAACGGACGTGACGACCAGCCCGTAATGGGCCCAGCTTTCTGGATGGAAATCGACCCAAGCCGCCCAGCCGGCAAAGGCTGTCCACGCCATGGCAATGGGTAGCGATACCTTGCGCCAACGACGGGTGCGGGTTGGGTGAATGAATTTGATAGGCAGGAACATCGCGACCGATAGCGCAACGACCAGTCCTAAGATCACGTAATAATCGGGCTTAATCGCGAAAACGACCAAAACGAACATATTCCAGCATCCTGGAAAACCTGAAAAGGAATAGTCTTTGGTCTTCATCCGTGTATCCGCGAAATACAGCGCCGATGTGAACACGATCACCAAAATCGCAGCCCATCCGCTCCAACCAGGCAGCATTTCGGGGTGTTTGAACAACGCGATTGCGGGAACAAACACATAGGTCAGGTAGTCGATGATCAGATCAAGCAGAACCCCGTCATACACGGGGCTGTTCTTTTTAACGTCGTATTTCCGCGCCAACGGCCCGTCGATCCCGTCCACAAAGAAGGCAACGACCAGCCACAGGAACATAACGCTCCATCGTCCATCGACAGCGGCCAGCATAGCAAGAAGGGCGAAGATCGCTCCGGATGCGGTCAGCAAGTGAACGCCAAGAGCCTTGTGTGCAAGTTTCATCCGACGTTCATGGCGTATTAAGACGACCCGCTCAACCGTTTATTTGCGCCCAGATGCGCGCGGGTGGGCAGATTTGTAGACTTCCATCAGTCTCGCTGTATCGACGGCGGTGTACATTTGCGTCGTATTCAAAGACGCATGGCCCAGCAGTTCCTGAATGGATCGCAAATCGCCGCCTGCATTCAGCAGATGCGTGGCAAAGCTGTGGCGCAGTGCATGGGGCGTCGCAGTTGCGGGCAGCCCTAATTGCATCCGCGTCTGCGCAACCGTTTTCTGCAACTGCGCCGCATGTAATGCACCGCCGCGAATGCCGCGAAACAGCGGCTGATCGTCCGCTAAATCATGCGGGCAAGCGCCGCGATACGCCTCGACCGCGTCGCGGGCGGCAGGGACCACGGGGACGATACGTTCTTTGCCGCCTTTACCAGTGATGCGGATCACATCCGCCAACGGCGCATCGCGGCCCTTTAGACCCAACGCTTCAGAAATACGCAGGCCGCAGCCATACATCAGCGTAATCGCTGCCACATCACGCAACGCCGCCCAATGTTCGCGTGCCTGAAACTCTGCCGTTTCAATCATCGCTTTGGCCGCATCAACAGCCAGTGGGCGGGGCAGTTTTTTCTGAAATTTCGGAGCGCGAGTCATCAGCACGGCAGAGGGGTCAAAATCATGCCGCTCTGCCATGTAGCGAATGAACGATTTGACCGCCGATAGCATCCGCGCCAATGATCGCGCAGCAACGCCCCTGCCCCGTTCATGCGCCATCCATGAACGCATATCCGACACAGTCAGGCATTTGATTGCATTGATGCCTTGGGAATCGCCGTGATGGGTCTGCAAAAATGCTAGAAACGCTAAAACGTCTGTTTGATAGGCTTTGACCGTATTTTCGGCCGCCCCGTCAATTGCGCGCACATGGTCGAGCCAACGCGCCAGCGCATCTGTCAGAGCAGGCGAAATCACTCGAGCCAGCGGCGCATAGCGCGCTCAAACACACCTGCAAAGAACCCCAGCAGATCGGTGCCCTGTTGCGGAGAAAACTGGTGCGGATCTTCGGCACCCATAACCAACATGCCAGGCCGGCGACCCGGTCCAAAATCCAGACGAAGACAAGCCTCGGATCGGATGTAATCAGCTTTATCGCCGTACAGTGTATCGTCAGCACCTTGGGTCTGGCGCAGTGTGACCTGACGCAGTGGAACATTGCGGCCTTGGGTTAGGTAATCCTGAACAAATCCGGGGCTGGCGATATGCAGCACCTCGCCCACACGGCGTGCGGTGGCTTGCCCGTCTTCAGCGTCATCGGTTTCCAGAACCAAACGCATCGCATCAACGCGTAGAATTTCGGCAACTTCGCCGCCTAGATCCGACAGGAATGTTTCGAATTGAACGGGTTCCATCATGCGCAAAACGGCGCGGTGGATTTGATTGGTCCCGGCCAGATTGTCATAGGCCGCTGCAATAACGTTGCGATGGGTGTCTTCTAGGCGATCCAGACGGTTTTCCAGCCGAGACATCGCGATACCGCGCAGGTCCACAATATTGGTCCCCATCGCCTTTTCATTGGCGGTGACAAGCGCGCTCATCACATCGGTATCGTCCAGCAAAATTTCAGGATCGGACAGGATCATGTCGCGCAATTTCGGATCAATTTGCGAACCGGATTTCATTTCTTCCTCGCCCATACTCGTAATCACCTAAAAAATAATATGCGGTGACAATGACACACGCCTTAGATTCCCGCAAGAAAAACGCCCAATCGACGCCCCCATAGGCGGAAACAGGCCCCTGTAAAAAACGCAAAAGGGGGCCGCCGAAACCGGCCGCCCCCTCTTCGAACAATCAAATCGATTAGACGATTTTCTGGCCGGTTTTTGCCCAGTCAGCTTCGAACTGTGCCAGACCTTTGTCGGTAAGGACGTGGTTTGCCATCGCTTTGATAACCGCAGGAGGCGCGGTCACAACATCAGCACCGATTTTCGCGCATTCCGAAATGTGGTTTGCGTTACGTACGGATGCCGCCAGAATCTGGGTTTCGAAACCGTAGTTGTCGTAAACGGTGCGGATGTCTTCGATCAGCTGCAGACCATCCAGGTTGATGTCGTCCAGACGGCCGATGAATGGTGAAATGAATGTTGCGCCTGCTTTTGCAGCCAGAATCGCTTGGTTCACCGAGAAACACAGGGTCACGTTGACCTTGATGCCGCGCGACGACAGGATTTTACAGGTCTGCAGACCTGCCCAAGTCAGAGGCACCTTAACCGCGATGTTGTCTGCGATTTTCGCCAGTTTTTCGCCTTCGGCCAGCATGGATTCGAAATCCATCGAAACGGCTTCGGCGGAAACTGGGCCTTCGACCATGTCTGCGATTTCTTTGGTGACTTCCAAAATGTCACGGCCCGATTTCAGGATCAGCGACGGGTTGGTGGTGACGCCGTCGACCATGCCCAGATCGTTTAGTTCGCGGATTGCGTCGACTTCGGCGGTATCTAGGAAGAATTTCATGACAATTGCCTCATGTTGTGGGTTGGCGTTGCTTGGGTCAGCGTTTACCTCAGAAGGTAAGATACGAAAACCCAAAACAACGGACCCCCGTGGCAGAATTCTACGCAGAAGGTGAATTGGTCAGCGTTCTAACGGCGCAGCCCCTAGATCGGCCCTTGGATTACAAGGCGCCAGAGGGTGGTTGCTGGCTGGGCGCCTATGTCGAGGTGCCTTTGGGCCCGCGCAAGGTACTGGGCTGCGTTTGGGGTGACGGCATCGGCGGATTCGATTTATCCAAGGCGCGGTCGATCAATCGCGTGCTGGACGTGGCGCCGATGCGCGATGAAATGCGCCAATTTTTGCAAAAGGTCGGCGCGTATACCCTTACGCCGATGAACGCGATGATGCGGCTGGCGACCCGCGCACCGGGATTGGGCGATGCGCCGTCGATGCGTAAAGTCTACCGCTTGGGCGACCGTGATCCCGACCGCATGACTGACGCCCGCCAACGTGTGCTGAACGTGCTGGATGAATATGGCGGGCTGTCGTTCACTCTGTCAGAACTGGCCGAAATGGCGGGCACGTCGTCGTCCGTCATCAAAGGGTTGGTGAAACAAGGCGCCGTCAGCGAAGAGGACACCCCCCGCGATCTGCCCTACCCCCAGTTGGACCCAGACTACGGCGGCAAAGAATTGTCCGACGATCAGGCCGCCGCCGCCGAACAACTGCGGACAGGCATCCGTTCGGGCCAATACGGCACCACATTGCTAAAGGGCGTAACAGGGTCCGGCAAAACCGAGGTGTACTTAGAAGCCGTCGCCGAATGCCTACGCCAAAACCGTCAGGCGCTGGTGTTGCTGCCCGAAATCGCGCTGACTTCCGAATTCATCACACGGGTCGAGGCACGGTTCGGGATGAAGCCCGCCGAATGGCATTCGGGCGTGACTATGACCGAACGCCGCCGGTGTTGGAAAATGGTCGGCAATGGCGACGCACAGCTGATCGTCGGGGCGCGATCGGCGCTGTACCTGCCCTATCGCGATCTGGGCCTGATCATCGTCGATGAAGAACACGACACGTCCTATAAACAAGATGATGGCGTTCTATATAATGCGCGCGATATGGCGGTGCTGCGGGCGTCACTAAACGCGGCGCAGGTCGTTTTGGCCTCTGCCACGCCTAGCTTGGAAAGCTGGGCAAACGCCGAACAGGGCAAATACAGCCGCATCACTCTGACGTCCCGTTTCGGCGACTCCGTTCTGCCGGATATGAAGGCGATCGACATGCGCGATCAGGACGTGCCGTCTGCCCGCTGGATTTCGCCCGCGCTACGCGCCGCGATCACGGACAGGATTGCAAAAGGCGAACAATCGCTGGTGTTTTTGAACCGCCGTGGGTACGCGCCGCTGACGATCTGCCGCGCCTGTGGGCATCAGATTGCCTGTGACCATTGTGATGCGCGGATGGTGGAACATCGGTTCCTCAAACGCCTTATGTGCCACCAATGCGGCGAAACCAAACCGATGCCCGAAACCTGCCCAAAATGCGAGGTTGAAGGCAAACTGAACCCCGTTGGCCCCGGGGTGGAACGCATGGCCGAAGAGGTCGCCGAGCTATTCCCCGATGCCAAAATCGCCGTGTTGTCGTCTGACCTGTTCGGGTCCGCCCGTGCGATCAAAGAAAAGATAGAAGAGATCGCAAACGGCGACATCGACATCATCATCGGCACCCAATTGGTCGCCAAAGGTCACAACTTTCCGCGCCTTACGTTGGTCGGTGTGATTGATGCGGATCTGGGCCTGCAAGGGTCGGATTTGCGGGCAGCCGAACGGACATTCCAATTGATGCGTCAGGTCGCGGGCCGCGCGGGCCGCGCCGACAAACCCGGTGTCGCGCTATTGCAAACCTATCAGCCTGAACATCATGTGATCCGCGCGATCCTGTCAGGCGACGAAGAACAATTTTGGGCAGCAGAGGCCGCCGAACGTCAGGCCGCAGGTATGCCGCCCTTTGGCCGTATGGCGGGTATCGTCGTGTCAGGCCCAAACATCGAAGAGGTGTTCGATCTGGCCAACCATCTGGCCCGCACCGCGGGGCCCTTGCAACAGATCGGCGCGCAGGTCTTTGGCCCTGCCCCTGCCCCTATAGCGCGGGTGCGCGGACGTCACCGCGTACGTTTGTTGGTAAAGGCGGAAAAGGCGGCCCCGATCCAACAGGCGCTGTCACGGTGGACGTCGAACCTGCGGCTGCCGAATAACGTGCGCCTGCAAATCGATATCGATCCGCAAAGCTTTTATTAAAAAAGGGACCGGCGTAGCGCACCGGCCCCTTCTCTGGAGGAAACGTTGTCAGCGGGGGATTAGTCGCTGATTGCGCCCTCTTCGTCGCGGCGCATTTTCGCTTTGACGCGACGGCCCACGATTAGCGGCAGGATGAAACCGATGATCGCAATCGCCCATAGGCCAATAGCCAACGGGCTATCGATCAGGGTGAACCAATCGCCATTATCAATGGTGATTGCGCGACGCAGGTTGTTTTCCATGGTGTTACCCAGCAGCGTACCCAGAATGATTGGCACCAGCGGAACATCCAGTTTACGCAGGATCCAGCCCATGATGCCGAAACCGATCATCACCATCAGGTCGAACGACGAACCCGAAATGCCGTAGATACCGACAAAGCTGACCATCGCCACGATTGGCATCAGGATCTTTGGTGGAACCATCAACAGACGGGTGAATAGACCAACCATCGGGATGTTCATCGCCAGCAGCATAAAGTTCGCGATGAACAGCGCAGCAATCAGGCCCCATACCACATCAGGGTTTTGGGTGAACAGCAGCGGACCAGGGGTGATGTTCAGCGACAGCAGAACTGCCAACAGAACAGCAGTGGTACCCGAACCCGGAACACCCAGCGCCAGCATTGGCACCAATGCACCACCTGCGGCCGCGTTGTTACCAGCCTCTGGTGCAGCTACACCGCGTGGGTCGCCCGTACCGAATGTGCCCTCTTTATCAACCAGACGTTTTTCCATCGAATAGCTGATGAAAGACCCCAGCGACGCACCCGCACCCGGCAGAACACCCGCGATAAAGCCTAAGAAGGACGTGCGCAGCATGGTTGGCGTACAGGCTTTGATCATCGACAGTGGTGGCGTCAGGCGTTTTACTTTCAGCTTGCTGTTGTCGGCGCTGGAATTGCCGTGGCGTTCTTCAAGAAAGATGAACACTTCGGACAGGGCGAACAGACCAACAATGGCAACTAGGAAATCCAGACCGTCGTACAGGTGAACTTCGCCAAAGGTGAAACGTGGCACGCCGGTTTGTGTATCCACACCGATCATCGCCAGACCCAGACCCAGCGCAGCAGCGAAAGCCGATTTCGCCTGATTGGTCGACGACACGCCACCCAGCGTCATAAACGCCAGCGCGAACAGCGCGAAATATTCAGCAGGACCAAACAGCAGTGCGATTTTCACCAGCTGAGGCGCCAGAAGGATCAGACCCCAAGTCGCAAGGAACGCACCAACAAATGACGCGATACCGGATAGGGATAGCGCTTCGCCTGCCATGCCTTTTTTCGCCATGGGATGCCCGTCCAGACAGGTCATCATGGCGGGTTCATCGCCGGGGATATTCAATAGGATCGAACTGATCCGCCCGCCGTACATCGCGCCGTAATAAACGGACGTCAGCAGGATCAACGACGGGGTCGCGCCCAGACCCAAGGTGAACGCAAGCGGGATCAGGATTGCAACGCCGTTAGACGGCCCAAGGCCCGGCAATGCGCCCATGATGGTGCCCAGAAAACAGCCCAGCAGTGCCAGCAGCAGGTTTTCCCAGGTCAGCGCGACGGCAAAACCGTCACCAAGTTGTGCAAGGATTTCCATTTTTGCCCCCTTAGAAACCCAATGGGCCTTTGGCCAATGACAGGCCCAGAACCAGATGGAAAATGGCGTAGATGCCGACCGACGTGCCAACGCCCGTCAGAACAGAAGCGACGACAGACGAACCCAAACGCCACGACAGATATGCAGCTGCGATTGCAGTCGCGATGACGAAACCAATTACAGGCAACATTTGCGCATACAGCGCCATCACAACGATTGCCGCGAACACTTCGGCCATGCGCGCGAACGGCGGCCAATGGGGTTCGGGATCAGGTTTGATGGCAATGACCAGACTCGACAGACCCAAAATGGTCGCGATGATCAAAGGAAATGCTTTGGGGCCGACAGCGTCAGATAGGAAACTTTCCTGAATTGCAAAGGCCGACATGGCGAAAGCAATAGCAAGGATAATTCCGACGATGCCGAATATACGATCACTCATTGGGATCTCCTATTCAACAAGCGGATAAAGTCAGGACGCCGCAGCCAGTGCGGCGCCCTGTGATTGGTGTTCAGTAAAATTACTGGATGATGCCGATTTCGCGAGAGATCGACTGGATCTGTGCAACAGAGTCGGACACGAAGGATTCGAATTCAGCGCCCTGCAGGTCCAGTGGAGCCAGACCGTTGTTTGCCATGATGTCTTTCCATTCGTCCGATGCGTACAGCGCTGCGATCTGACCAACCCAAGCATCATATGCTTCGTCCGACATATCGCCTGGTGCGTAGAAACCGCGCCAGTTTGCACCGATTGCTTCGACGCCCTGTTCACGTGCAGTTGGGAATGCAGCGAATTCGCCTGGCAGACGCTCTGGCGACAGAACTGCGATCACGCGGATATCGCCGGAATCTACGAAACCTTTGGCTTCGGAAATGTCACCGGTGAATGCCTGAACCGAACCGCCCAGCAGCTGAGTTACAGCTTCGCCGCCGCCATCAAATGCGATGTATTTCACGGTACGAACGTCTTCGATGCCGTATGCGTTTGCTGCGATCAGAACCTTTAGGTGGTCCCAGCCGCCAACAGCCGAACCGCCTGCAACCGAAACCGATGCTGGGTCTGCTTTGATCATGTCCAGCAGCTCTGGCAGGTCGTCAACTTCGCTGTCTGCAGCAACTGCGATCACGCCGTAGTCAGCGCCGATCGTGGCCAACCAACGGACCTGATCCATGGTGTTACCAGGGTATGCACCCTGTGCCAGACGGGTCGCGGTTGCAGTGGATGCTGCAACGATCAGGTCGTTGTCATCGCCGCGCTTGTTCACGACTTCGGCGAATGCGACACCGCCGCCGCCACCAGCCAGGTTCACAACCTGCATGGTCTGATCGATCAGACCCAGATCCTGC
Organism: Marivivens niveibacter; assembly: GCF_002150005.2. Lineage (GTDB taxonomy): Bacteria > Pseudomonadota > Alphaproteobacteria > Rhodobacterales > Rhodobacteraceae > Marivivens > Marivivens niveibacter. The sequence goes on along the minus strand of NZ_MSPP01000003.1, from coordinate 440,211 downwards.
ATGGATTTACCAACCTGACGGCAGGTGAAATCCCAACCGCCACCTGGGTTTGCAGGTGCGATACATTCTGGGTTTTCTGGTGTGAAACCTTCGGCCGAAACGGACAGAGCCGATGCGCCCATCAGGATTGCTGCCGCGGTCAAACGGGTTGCTTTAATCATTCTGTTTTCCTCCACAGGTGTCGGGCAAATTTCGATAGTCTGACCTACCCGACGTCTTCTCCCCGCTTTCTTATGCTACCCTATGCAGCATCCTCCTTGCGGGTTAAGACAAGACCCTAGAGCCATAAGCTGTCACGAACCTGTCATAAGATTTGTGTCGCAAATTCATGGGCTTGAGGGAGGAGAATCACACAATGCGCGTATTGATGGTCGAAGACGCCGCCGATCTGGCCGAAGCCGTAACAGCCGGATTGACTCGGTCCGGAATGGCCTGCGATTGGGCTGAGGGTGTCGAAACTGCCAAAGATTTTTTGGCCGTTCAATCCTATGATGCGCTGGTTCTGGACATCAATTTGCCCGACGGAACGGGCACCGATTTGCTCCGTGGTTTGCGCGCAAAAGGCGACCGCACTCCGGTCATGATGTTGACCGCGCTTTTGTCAGTTGATGACCGTGTGGGTGCGCTGGATTTAGGGGCGGACGACTATCTGGTAAAACCCTTTGATCAACGCGAATTAGAGGCGCGCCTACGCGCCCTTGTACGGCGCGATTCCGATCAGAAATCCGATCATATCACACTGGGCCCGTTGCGATTTTCCCCTGCCCAGCTAACCGCCGAACTAGATGGAAACCGGTTGGACCTCACCCGCCGCGAAGCCGCATTGCTGGGCCTTTTGTTACGCAATCAGGGACAATACCTGAACAAAGAACGTCTGTATGATGGCCTTTTCACCTTCAACGATGCGGATGTCGGATTGAACGCGATCGAACTATATATCGCGCGGCTACGAAAAAAACTAAGCGGGTCAGATGTAAACATTTCGACCCGCCGCGGCGTTGGATATCGGATCGCGCTGGATGATTAATCTGCTACGCAAAATCCAAGGCATGTCCTTGTTTTCTCGCGTGCTGGCCGGCGTTCTGACCATCATGGCGATGGGTGGATTATTGGTGGCCTTGGCGTCGTTTGAAAACGGACGTCAAGCCGCGCGGCAATCATACGACAGGCTAATCCAAGGGGCTGCGATCGACATCGCAGAATCTATCCGCATCGTGAACGGTCGCCCGATTGCAGATTTACCTGTCTCAGCGTTTGAACTTCTGTCATTAGCCACAAATGACCGCGTTTTATATGCAGTGCGCGGGTCGGATGGTACGCTGCTAACCGGGCATGACGACGCACCCCTACCCAATTCGCTACGCGGATCTGGTCCCTTTTTTCATGATGGCACCATGCACGATGCGCCCGCGCGGTTCGTCACGGTTTTGCGTCGTTTTTCGGAACGTGAATTTTCAGGCGTTGTATCCGTAACCGTCGGGCAGACGCGCCTAGCGCGGGATGCGATGGCATGGGATGTCATTGTCGACACGCTGGTACCCGCCGCCTTTGTCGGTCTGGGTCTTTTGGTCGTTGCGCTCATCCTCATTCGTTCGTCCATGCGGCGGTTAGAGGACATGACGCAAGCGTTGATAGATCGCGATCCCTATGACCTTACCCCTATGGACACCAAAGGCACCCCCGCCGAGATCGACGTTGTGCTGCGGCAAGTTAACCGTTTCATGCAGCGCTCCGAACGGCAGATGGATTCGATGCGAAATCTGATTTCCGACACGGCGCATCAATTGCGTACCCCCGTGGCCGTAATCCGTGCGCAGGCTGAAATGGTAACGGCAGAGCCCGACACAGATCGCAGCCGCGCAGCCTTAGAACGGCTTTTATCGCGGACCCGTTCGCTGGGCGTACTGCTGGATCAAATGCTAAACCGCGCCATGGTCATTCATAGGTCCGACAGTATCCCCCGCCGGATGGTCGATCTGCGCGATATAGCCTTGGATATTCTGGATTCCCGCGACCACGAATTGCTTGCCCCAAATGTCGAAGTATCGCTGAACATTTCCGAAGATCCCGTCTATGTGCTGGGCGACGAATTTTCGCTGACCCAAGCGGCCAAAAACCTGCTGTCGAACGCCCTGAAACACGGCGTACCACCCGTTGAAATAGGCGTAAGCCACTCGCCGACCCACGCCACATTGTGGATCAAGGACGCAGGAAACGGCCCCGACGATGCCGTTTTAGCCCGACTAGGATCGCGGTTTGAACGCACCACATCATCCAAAGAAGACAGCGCAGGTATTGGACTGTCGATCGTCATCGCCGTAGCCCAAGCATTCGATGGCGAACTAAAATATGAAAAAACTGCAGACGGGTTCCGCGCCGCGCTCGTATTCCCCCGCAGCTACGAGGCCTTTTCATGAAACGCCTGATCGCCGCGCTGGCGCTATTCGCAGCACCTGTTTCCGCCCAAGAAGCCACCGCAACATTCGGCGCTGGCCCGACAGAGTTGGTATTCAGATCAACAACCGACATGGCCATTTTTGGACCGGTCATTGAATCGTTTGTTGCGTCAAATCCCGACCTGTCCGTGGTCTATGAACAGTGGGGATCGAACGATCTGTATAGTCAGAGCCTATCTGACTGCGGCTCTGGCATCGCGCCCGCCGACGCAATACTATCGTCCGCCGTGCATCAATTGGTCGATCTGGTGAACAGCAACTGCGCGCACAGCTATCAATCGGAATTAACCGCCCGATTGCCCGACACACGCCGTTGGCGCGATGAACTATGGGGACTAACCGAAGAACCCGCAGTCATCATTTACAACAACGATCTTCTTGATCCTGAAAACGTTCCCAAAAGCCGTTTTGAATTTCTAGATCTGATGCGCCAGAATCCAAATGACTATCTGGGCCGCATCGCAACCTATGACATCGAAGCCTCTGGTCTGGGGTATCTGTTCGCCTTTTCTGACAGTACCGAAGCCACAACTTTCGGCGCAATGCTCGAAGGTTTTGCGCGATCTGGGGCTGTTGCGACCTGTTGTTCTGCCCGCATTATCCGCGCCGTATCCGAAGGTGAATTTCTTATTGCTTATAACGTGTTGGGATCCTACGTGCAAAACGCAAACATTCCGAATGTTGGTGTTATTCTGCCCGAAGATTACACACTATTCCTTTCGCGCGGATATATGATCCCGAAACAGGCCCGCCAGACCGACGCCGCGCAAAGATTGCTGGATTTTCTGCTATCTAACACAGGCCAAAGGGTCATATCGCGGATGGGCCTAATCTATCCAGACGATCCAGCGGAAAATGGGCTCCTGCCCAGTGCGAAACGGTTTATCCCGCTGTCCCTGCCCCTATTGGTCGCTGTAGATCAACATGCCAAAGAACGGTTCATCGACTACTGGCGCGATACCTTTGCCGCGCTGCTGTTCCTACCATAGAAAAAGAGCGTCAGGTTTCCCCGACGCCCCAAATTTTCAACCCTGCGCTTCGCGGATCAGGTTCAGGATGTCCTGCGCGGCTGATGGGATGTTGGTGCCTGGACCAAAGATCGCTTTGACGCCTGCGTCGTACAGGAACTGATAGTCCTGCTGCGGGATAACGCCGCCACAGATCACGATGACATCTTCTGCGCCTGCCTCTTTCAACGCTTTGATCAGTTGAGGCGCCAGCGTTTTGTGACCCGCTGCCTGCGACGAAATACCGATAACATGCACGTCGTTATCAATCGCGTCTTGGGCCGCTTCGTCTGGGGTTTGAAACAACGGGCCTACGTCCACGTCAAAACCGATGTCGGCGAATGCTGTCGCGATTACCTTGGCCCCGCGGTCGTGACCGTCTTGGCCCATTTTTACGACCAACATACGTGGGCGGCGGCCTTCTTCTTCGGCGAATTGTTCGACCGATTTCTGGATCGCTGCGAACCCTTCGTCGCCTTCGTAGGCTGCGCCGTAGACACCGGCCAATGTTTTCACTTCGGCGCGATGACGACCGAATTCTTCTTCCATTGCCATGCTGATCTCTCCGACGGTTGCACGGGCGCGGGCGGCCTCGACTGCGGCTTCCAACAGGTTGCCGCCTTCTTTGGCGCGGCGGGTGATTTCGGCCAGAGCGGCCATACACGCGTCGTTGTCGCGGGTTTCGCGGATTTTGTTGATGCGCGCGACCTGCGATTCACGAACGGCGTTGTTGTCGATGTCCAGAATGTCGATCGGGTCTTCTTTGGTCAGACGGTATTTGTTTACGCCGACGATCACCTCATCACCGCGGTCGATGTTGGCCTGACGTTTGGCGGCGGATTCTTCGATCCGCAGTTTCGGCATACCCGAGGCAACCGCCTTGGTCATGCCGCCCATTTCTTCGACCTCTTCGATCAGTTTCCACGCCTCTTCTGCCAACTGATGGGTCAGGGTTTCAACGTAGTACGAACCAGCCAGCGGATCGACGACGTTGGTGATGCCTGTTTCCTCTTGCAGGATCAGCTGAGTATTACGGGCGATACGGGCAGAAAATTCGGTTGGCAGCGCGATTGCTTCGTCCAATGCGTTTGTGTGCAGGGACTGGGTGCCGCCCAATGCAGCGGCCATCGCCTCGTACGCGGTGCGGACAACGTTGTTATACGGGTCCTGTTCCTGCAGCGATACGCCCGACGTTTGACAGTGCGTACGCAGCATCGACGATCCCGGTTTCTGCGGGTTGAATTCCGACATGATGCGATGCCACAGCAGACGCGCGGCGCGCAGTTTCGCGGCCTCCATAAAGAAATTCATGCCGATCGCGAAAAAGAACGACAGGCGCGGCGCGAATTTATCCACGTCCATGCCCGCTGCAATCGCGGTGCGCACGTATTCACGGCCATCGGCCAATGTATATGCCAGCTCTTGAACTAGGTTCGCGCCAGCCTCTTGCATGTGGTAGCCCGAAATCGAAATCGAGTTGAATTTCGGCATGTTATCAGAGGTATAGCCAATGATATCCGAGATGATGCGCATCGACGGTTCAGGCGGATACACATACGTGTTGCGCACCATGAACTCTTTCAAAATGTCGTTCTGGATGGTGCCGGACAGAACCGATTTATCGTGGCCTTGCTCTTCGCCCGTCACGATGAAGTTCGCCAGAATCGGGATAACCGCGCCGTTCATGGTCATCGAAACAGACACCTGATCCAGCGGGATACCGTCGAACAGGATTTTCATGTCTTCGACGCTGTCGATCGCAACGCCAGCCTTGCCAACGTCACCTTCGACGCGTGGGTGATCAGAATCGTACCCACGGTGGGTGGCAAGGTCAAACGCGACCGAAACGCCCTGCTGACCTGCGGCCAAAGCCTTGCGATAAAACGCGTTGGATTCTTCGGCGGTCGAAAAACCTGCGTATTGGCGGATCGTCCAAGGGCGCCCCGCATACATGGTGGCGCGTGGGCCACGCGTGAACGGTGCCTCGCCCGGTACGGTGCCCAGATGCGGCAGTCCTTCGGTGTCTTCCTCTGTGTACAGAGGTTTGACCTTGATGCCCTCTAGCGTGGTCCATTCCAGATCTTCGACCGAACGACCACGCAATTCTTTGGCGGCCAGTTCAGACCAGATATCTTTGTTTGCCATCCTCGGTTCCTCCGATTGTCGGTGACCAATGCATGGCCCCGATCCCAGTCAATTTGTTGTGCCGACGCAAAGGCGCGTCAGCGGTATCTATGAATTCGGCCACGCCATCCGCGCCCGACTTTAACCACATCAGATCATCAGCATATTGGCCTGCCAATGCGGCGCGTTGATGCGCATCAAACGGCATCCAGCGTTCGTTCGCAGCGCCCGCGACAGTGCCGCCACATCCGCGATCTTCGATGACCTGAGCCAGCCGCCCACAATTGGCCGAGGCATTTTTCCAAATCGGCGCATCGTCGATATCAGCGCCGGATAGGTCTGCGTTCACAATCTGTCCAGCCAAGGCCTTGGGTGCGGTCGCAAATGTTTCAAATGGCGCAACGATCAGCCGCGCATCTGGAAATACCTGCGCCACATCCGCGATCAAATCCCGCCAGCGGCGCGGCTGCGTGACCAAACGATCCAGATCGTCGTTGGTCGGAATACCTTTGCCGCGCATCAGACCGAACGACAGGATCGACGACCAATAGCTGTCATAGGACCGCACCGTCAGCGTCACCGACCGCACCCGCCCAATTGCCGTGCGCAACCGCATCAGCCGCAGGATCGCGTCGTCGTACAAACGTCCCGATCGCAGATTTCCCATCGGAGTCCCGATGAAGTTCTCATCGCTGATGATCAACGTATCGGCACCCGTTTTGACTAGTCGCGACTGTTCGATTTTGATCCGTCCGCGCGACCGTTCAGAAAGACGCGCAACATCCGCTGTGATCTGCGCAGGGTCGTGCAAAACGCCCTGAAACAGCCCCGACCGAATTTGATCTGGTTCCCAAACCGCGATCCCGCGCCGCGACAACGCCGCGCGATTGCGTTTCAAAAAGGTTTGGAACGACGTCGTACCCGTGCGATGGGCACCCAAATGCAGCACCTTGTCCATAATGCGCGAAACCTTTTCTATCAGGGCCGCGCATAGGGGCGCGGTGTGGATTGCATAAGCCATCCTCACCACCCCTTTGTTTCCAAGGGTTTAACCCTAAAATTCACAACAAATGCCGCGCATTCGTTTGGTGAATTCAGGTGCATATGAGCACCCGATGCGATCATTCGAATTCGATGATCACATCGTCCACAGCCAGACTGTCGCCCGCCGCAGCGTTGACCGATTTCACAACACCTTTGCGTTCTGCGCGCAGGATGTTTTCCATCTTCATCGCTTCAACGGTGCACAGGGCCTGACCTTCTTGCACTTCGTCGCCAACAGCCACATCGATTTTCACGATCAGACCCGGCATTGGGCACAGCAGCAGTTTCGACGTATCCGGCGGCAGTTTTTCCGGCATCAGTTTTGCCAATTCGGCCTGACGTGGGCTGCGAACGTGAACCTTAAGATCGGCACCGCGGAAACGCATGCGGAAACCTTGGGTGATTTTGCCGACCTTAACGACCAAAGGTTCGCCGCCAACGGTCAGACGGGCAAGGCTATCGCCAGGCGTCCAATCCGATTCCACGCGCAGGGTTTGACCATCGATAGACACGGTCGAACCATCCCGATCAGCGTCAATCGACACAGCGAATTCTTCGCCCTGCAGCGACACAACCCAATCGGTGCCTACGCGGCGTTCGTGGTTACCCAGACGGCCCGAAACCTGCGTGCGGCGGATTTCAGCAACGCGGTTCATCGCAGCGGCGGCGGCCGCCAGTTTAACCAACGCCTCTTTCGGCAAGGTCACGCCTTCGAAACCTTCGGGATATTCTTCGGCGATGAACGCGGTGGTCATGTTGCCGCTGGTGAAACGTTCGTGATCCATGACGGCCGCAACGAACGGCAGGTTGTGGCCGATGCCTTCTACCTCGAACGTATCCAAAGCGACGCGCATTTCTTCGATCGCGTCGGCGCGGGTTTCGCCCCAAGTACACAGTTTCGCGATCATCGGATCATAATACATCGAAATTTCGCCGCCTTCGAACACGCCCGTGTCGTTACGCACGATGCCGCCAGTTGCGGTTTTGCCTTCGACAGGTGGGCGGTAGGCGGTCAGACGACCAATCGACGGTAGGAAGTTGCGATATGGATCTTCGGCGTACAGACGGTTTTCAATCGCCCAGCCGTTGATTTTCAGGTCTTCTTGCTTCATCGGCAGCTTTTCACCAGCCGCGACGCGGATCATTTGTTCGACCAGATCGATACCCGTGATCAATTCGGTCACAGGGTGTTCCACCTGCAGACGGGTGTTCATTTCCAAGAAATAGAAATTGCGGTCGCCGTCGACGATGAATTCCACGGTGCCTGCGGATGCGTAACCCACCGCTTTGGCCAGCGCGACGGACTGTTCGCCCATGGCTTTGCGGGTGGCTTCGTCCAAGAATGGCGAAGGCGCTTCTTCGACGACTTTTTGGTTACGGCGCTGGATCGAACATTCGCGTTCGTGCAGGTAAACCGCGTTGCCATGGGTATCGGCTAGAACCTGAATTTCGATGTGGCGCGGCTGCGTGACGAATTTTTCGATGAAAATACGGTCATCGCCAAAGCTGTTTGCAGCCTCGTTTTTGGACGACTGGAAACCTTCGCGAGCCTCTTGGTCGTTCCATGCGATACGCATACCTTTACCGCCGCCGCCTGCCGACGCTTTGATCATCACAGGATAGCCGATTTCGTTGGAAATCTTCACGGCCTCATCCGCGTCTTCGATCAGTCCCATGTAGCCGGGAACGGTGTTTACTTCGGCTTCTTGAGCGATCTTTTTCGACGTGATTTTGTCGCCCATCGATTCAATTGCGCCAACTGGTGGGCCAATGAATGCAACGCCAGCAGCTTCCAACGCTTCGGCAAATTTGGCGTTTTCAGACAGGAAACCATAACCGGGGTGAACAGCTTCGGCGCCGGTGTCTTTGATCGCCTGCATGATTTTGTCGATCACGATGTAGGACTGGTTCGCAGGGGCTGGGCCGATGTGAACAGCCTCGTCCGCCATGCGCACGTGCAGAGCGTTCTTATCCGCGTCCGAATAGACGGCAACCGTTTGGATGCCCATCTTGCGGGCGGTCTTAATCACGCGGCAGGCAATTTCGCCGCGGTTAGCGATCAGGATCTTTTTGAACATCTGCAAGGGTCCTTTGAATGCAAAACCGCCGTGCGGGCGCAATGCACCCGACGGCGGTCCAGATGGTTTGATCGCCCCGAAACGGGGCCGAATGTTTTATTGGCAGGCAGAGACGCGCATGTCGTCACAAACGACACCCGCAGTACCGCCAAGCGCTGCGCCGACGATTGGGTCTGCGCCCAGAATGTCAGCGGTGAGTGCGCCTGCGGCCGCACCTGCAAAGCCGCGTTCCAAATCGGTGTCCAGACAGGCCGACAGACCCGTGATTGCAACGATTGGAAGGATCCAGAATTTTTTGAACATGATGTGCTGCCCTTTGTTACATTATCATTGGGTTCAGAATTCGCCTTCTGACCCTTGGTTGCAACAAAAATACGCGTGATCCGCGGGCGCACATGATGTGCCTTCCCCGCTGCCGGTTCGGTCTGGGGATGCCCGAACCGACATGAGGAAGGGGTTTGGTCTGAACCAAAACATTCCGACACGAGGTAAGCCGACATCGGAATACCTGCGTCGTGACACGAAAATACGCCGCCGCAAAGGCCATCGTTTGCAAGCTGGCCAATGTGGGCCAATTCCTGCCAAACTGGCGATGCGCTGCGCAATTTCGTGCCGATCAAAACCATCCCAAAGGCCCCTTAGTCGAACATAGGGTTGTCTGGGTCGAAGGCTTCGGGGAACGAAACCATCGCTTTGTCTACATCGATGCGCAGCAGCGCTTCGTAATCTTCGGGGTCAAAGTTTTCTGGGTCTGCGGCCACGACTTCGCGGCCCAGCAGCCAATTCAGACGACCAGCGTCCAGATTGCCCCGTTCGAATTCTTGATCACCGAAATGGTGCCATAGCGCAGCCATGAACGCCCCATCGACCTTTTTGTCGACGGATTTGCGGTCGCGATAACGTTCGCGCGCCTTTAGCGGCGTGACGCCTTTGGGGTTGGCGCGGCGGATGGTGAACTGATGTTCAGTGCCTGGGAAACGGGATGGGAAACCACGATGTTTGATCATCAGATACGCCCCCCGTTTTGTGTAAACTTGGTCATAATTGCCCCATGTTTGGTGGTTGTTCTGGTTCCATATGCCGCATCAATGCGGATTTGTGAAACACCATCGCACCAAATCGCCATGGCATAGCCCGCGCCGATCAGCGCGGTGAGTGTGGCTATGGTCATCAGGGCAATCATTGGGTCAATCAATTCAAGTTTCGGTTTGTTCAGTCAGTCGCGCGTTGTTGATCCATCGCACGCGTTTTTTCGGGTCATCCAACAGCTGTTGGATACGGTCGGCCGTGGAAGATTTCGGGAACCTGCCATCGACCGACCCTCCTGCCCGCACGATAACCCCTCCGTCCATCGTGCGGACTTCGATCGCTGGGGAAAATCCACGCAAGGATTGCAGCTCTCGCCACAGGTCCTGACGGATTTGCATCGCCAGTCGACCGCGACGCAGCATCGGAAACGACGACTGCGCCGAGACATCGAAACGTGCAGGAAAGCGGCGCCCGTAAACCAGCGCGTCGCCATCCCGCATCATTTTCCATGCCCGCTGTGCCATTATTTTACAGCGGGATGTTGTCGTGCTTTTTCCACGGGTTCGTCAGCTTTTTGTTGCGCAAGCTGGCGAAGGCACGAGAAACGCGGCGACGTGTGGAATGCGGCTGGATCACCTCGTCGATGAAACCTTTTTCGGCAGCCACAAACGGGTTGGCGAAACGGTCTTCGTAATCTTTGGTGCGGGCCGCGATTTTATCAGGATCGCCCAATTCGTTGCGGTACAGAATTTCAACCGCACCTTTGGCACCCATCACCGCGATTTCCGCAGTTGGCCAAGCGTAGTTGAAATCGCCGCGCAGGTGTTTGGACGCCATAACGTCATATGCACCACCGTACGCTTTACGCGTGATCACGGTGACTTTTGGTACGGTCGCTTCGCCATAGGCGAACAGCAGTTTCGCGCCATGTTTGATAACACCATTATATTCTTGGCTGGTGCCTGGCAGGAAACCGGGAACATCGACCAGAGTCAGGATCGGGATTTCGAACGCATCACAGAACCGCACGAAACGCGCCGCTTTGCGCGACGAATCGATGTCCAGACAGCCGGCCAAAACCATAGGTTGGTTCGCAACGACGCCGACGGTCTGACCTTCCATGCGGATGAAACCGGTCAGGATGTTTTTGGCGTAGTCCTCTTGGATCTCAAAGAAATCGCCTTCGTCTGCGATTTTATGGATCAGTTCCTTCATGTCGTATGGCGTGTTCGGGTTATCGGGGATCAGGGTATCCAGCGATTCCTCGACACGGTCCACTTCGTCAAAGAACGGACGAACGGGCGGTTTTTCGCGGTTGTTCAGCGGCAGGAAATCGACCAGACGGCGGACCTCGGCCAATGCCTCTACGTCGTTTTCAAACGCGCCATCCGCCACCGACGATTTTTTGGTGTGAGTCGACGCGCCGCCCAATTCCTCGGCGGTGACCTGTTCGTTGGTCACGGTTTTCACAACGTCAGGACCGGTCACGAACATGTAAGAACTGTCGCGCACCATAAAGATAAAGTCGGTCATCGCAGGCGAATACACCGCGCCGCCCGCACATGGCCCCATGATCACAGAAATCTGTGGAACAACGCCCGACGCCATGATGTTGCGCTGGAATACGTCCGCGTATCCTGCCAGCGATGCAACGCCTTCTTGGATACGTGCGCCGCCGGAATCGTTCAGACCGATGACAGGCGCGCCGTTCTGCATCGCCATATCCATGATTTTGCAGATCTTTTCAGCGTGGGTTTCCGACAGAGAACCGCCGAAAACAGTGAAGTCCTGCGAAAATACGTAAACCATACGGCCGTTGATCGTGCCCCAACCAGTCACAACGCCATCGCCCGGAATTTGCTGGTCTTGCATGCCGAATTCGGTGCAGCGGTGCGACTTGAACATGTCGAACTCTTCAAAGCTGCCTTCATCCAGCAGCAGTTCGATACGTTCACGCGCGGTCAGCTTGCCTTTGGCGTGCTGCGCGTCGATCCTTTTTTGACCACCACCCAAACGGGCCACGTCACGGCGGTTTTGGAGTTCAGCCAGAATATCGGTCATATTGGTTCCCTTCCGAACGATCGTTAATGGTGTTGTAGACGCAATAAAATTACCGAGCAAATGAAATTGGGCAAATTTGCAAATTTTTGCATTTGCAGCATTTATTTTTTGCAAAAATGCAAATTCGCGTTTGCGAAACCCGCACGATAGACAGATTTGATCAAACGGTCTAACGATCCCCCATGACCACTTCAGCACCCATAAAGTTACTGGACCGAAGCACCCCGCCGCATGTGTCCACACTCATTCTGTTGACGGGCATTTCCGCCTTGAACATGTCGATTTTTCTGCCGTCCCTAAATGGGATGACGCAGTACTTTGCGACAGATTACAGCGTGATGCAGTTTGCAGTGTCGGGATATTTCCTGATGACTGCAATTTTGATGCTGTTCGTCGGGCCGTTGTCAGACCGATATGGCAGACGCCCGATCGTTTTGTGGTTTCTGGGGATGTTCATTGCCGCGACTGTTGCCGCAATCTTTGCGCCAAACGTTTGGATTTTCCTGTTTTGCCGCATGATGCAGGCATCCGTCGCCGCATGTATGACGATCAGCCGCGCTGTTATCCGCGACATTTACCCAACCGATCAGGCCGCATCTAAACTGGGCTATGTGACGATGGGTATGGCTGTTGTCCCAATGGTCGGCCCGATTATTGGCGGCGCGTTGGATCAGATCGCGGGATGGCAGGCCAGCTTTACGTTCCTTGCGGCCTGCGCAATCGGCATCTGGACGCTGAGCTATTTTGATCAGGGCGAAACCGCCAAAGGCACCGGCCTGACGTTCCGCCAACAAGCGGCAAATTACCCCGAACTATTCCGATCGGTTCGTTTCTGGGGCTACGTCGCATGCACGACCTTCACCGCGGGGGCTTACTATGCGCTGCTGGGTGGTGCTTCGTTCGTAGCAAGCGTAGTATTCAACCTAACCCCGACGCAAACGGGGATCGCACTAGCCGCACCAACAACCGGCTATTTGGTCGGGAATTTCCTGTCAGGGCGATATTCCGTTCGGGCCGGGATCAATCTGCTGATCTTGATCGGCTGCAGTGTCACTTTGTTCGGACTGGTCGTGTCGATGATCCTTTCCATCCTCGACCTTTCCAGCGCGCTGGTGTTTTTCGGCCTGATCACATTCATGGGGCTGGGCAATGGACTGACCATGCCAAACGCCACAGCGGGATCGCTGTCCGTACGCCCCGAATTAGCGGGCACCGCATCAGGTTTGGGCGCAGCGATTATGATGGGCGGCGGGGCTGCGATTTCGGCTTTTGCGGGGTCTATGCTGAACCCCGACTATGGCGAATTGCCCCTTTCGATCCTGATGGTGACTTGTGGCGCCTTGTCATTACTGTCCATTCTATTGGTCATGCGGCGCGAAGCCACACTTGCCTGAATGACTTTGCAAACGTAACTTTGCAGCTAACCCATTCTGCAAAGGTGCGCCCATGGCCGTTCAGAAATTATACGCTGGTGTGAAACTGCGGGAATTGCGCGGACGGCTTGGCCTGACGCAAAAGGCGTTCGCCGAAAAACTGGGCGTGTCCCTGCCCTATCTGAACCAGATGGAAAACAACAACCGCCCGATTTCCACGGCGGTCGTTTTATCACTGGCCCAAGAATTCGGGTTCGACGTGACCGAATTGCAATCTGGCGACGAAGCCCGCCTGATATCGGACATGAAAGAGGCGCTGGCCGATCCGGTGTTCACAGGCAGCGCGCCGTCGCTATCAGATTTGCGACTTGCGGCCAGTAATGCACCCGCGCTGGCTCGTGCCCTTTTGGACCTACATTCCGCCTACCGCCAAACCCACGAACGCCTTGCTAGCTTGGACGAAGCATTGGGCCGAGAAGACGCAAGATTGCAACCATCCCCATGGGAAGAGGTGCGCGACTTCTTTCACTATTGCGACAATTACATCGACGCCGTGGATCGCGCCGCCGAGATTTTCGCACAGCAGGCGGGCGGGCTGAATATCCGCGACATGGCGATAAAAACGCTAGAGGCGCGGGGCATATCCATCGTCTTTGCCGACACCGATGCCATCCGCCACTATGACAAAGAAAGCCGCCGCCTGACCCTGTCGCGGCGCCAGACGGTCGCAACGCAGACGTTCCAATTGATCCTGCAAATGGCCCTGCTGACCAAAGATCCGCTGCTAGAGGCGACATTGGATTTGGGCCGTTTCCAAACCCCCGAGGCCCGTTCAATCGCCAAACTAGGCCTTGCAAACTATTTTGCAGGGGCCGCCATGATGCCCTATGGCCGATTTCTGGACGCGGCCAAAGATTGCCGCCACGATTTGGAACGATTGGCCGATTGGTTTGGCGCGTCCGTCGAACAGGTCGCCCACCGCCTATCGACGATGCAGCGCCCAGGGAACAAAGGGATTCCGTTCTATTTCGTGCGTGTCGATCCTGCGGGGACGATCACCAAACGACATTCATCAACGCAGCTACAGTTCGCCCGATATGGCGGCGCGTGCCCATTGTGGAACGTCCACCGCGCGTTCGAAAGCCCTAACCGCTGGCTGCGCCAATTGGCGGAAACGCCCGACGGCGTGCGGTTTTTCTGCCTTGCGCGGGACGCAACAAAATCGGGCGGGTCCTATCACGCACCCACCCGTCGATTTGCAATTGGCCTAGGCTGCGAAGTCAAACACGCAAAATCGCTGGTCTATGCAGACCACATGGATATCGATTCAGCCGCAGCATACGAGCCGATCGGCATTTCCTGCCGTATCTGCGAACGCAAAGATTGCCACCAACGGTCAGTGCCGCCTTTGGAACGACGCCTGACCGTTGATCCGAATTTGCGCTCTACTCTACCCTATAAGGTCGAATAATCAGGCCTCTGCAGCTAATTTCAAACGTGCGGCTATATCGTCTTTGAGCGCCAAACGTTCTTTGCGCAGTTCAATGATCCCGATGTCATCCATCGGAGTAACGTTGGTTTCTGCCAGATGGATTTTCTGGTTCGCCTCGTCATATTGATCCACCAGTTTGGCGAAATGTGCGTCTACCAGCTTTAGCGCCTGCAGTGTTTTTGCAAATTCTGGAAATTCGTCTGGCAGTTGATGCGGTGTGTGGGACATGGGTCTCTCCTTTATCCAATCGTTGAGATCAGACTAGGCCCAATGCCGGTTACCGCATTGATCCTGATCAAAGTCACATATTTGACCAACTAATCAATTAATTCCCCTTAAACGGGTACAGCGTGAATTCTTAATCTGCCCGCATTCAATATCAAAGTAAGTAGTAAAATATGTATTCTAAAATCCTGACGTTCGCATTTTGCGCCCTTGGCACCACTGCACTGGCCGATTGCCCCGATTTTTCACCATCCTCTGAGACGCATTGGTTCACCGGATATGATCTGGGCGTAGAGGCAGCGTTTGACGTTATCGCCGGCGGCGAAAACAATCTGGAAAACTGTGGCCCAGGTGAATTGGGCTGGGTTGCGACACCGTCCGATTTTGGTTTCAACGTCGAAGAAATGGACGGCCTAACCATCAATTTCAGCGCGGTAAGCGACTGTGACACTGTGCTATTGGTGAACGATCCGATGGGCGAATGGCACTACAACGACGACGCGAATGTGGCGGTTATGACCGTTGATCCGATGCTGGACCTGATCGGTCTGGATGGCCTGTACAACATCTGGGTCGGCACCATCGACGGCAGCTATTGCGAGGCCAAACTGCTGGTCGAAACCTACTAAATCAAAGGGCCGCAAACGCGGCCCTTTTTCTTTATCGCTGCGATGTTTCCCAATTCGGGTTGATCCAAGGCATCGCATTTTCAGCAGCCAAAGGCGTGCGGCCCAGAATATGGTCGGATGCTTTTTCCCCCGTCATGATCGACGGCGCATTCAGGTTGCCGTTGGTGATCTGCGGGAAAATGGAACTGTCAGCGACGCGCAGACCATCCACACCGATCACGCGGCATTCCGGATCAACCACCGCCATCGGATCATCCTTAGCGCCCATTTTACAAGTGCCGCATGGGTGATAGGCGGATTCGACGTGCTGACGGGTGAAATCATCCAATTCGTCGTCGGTCTGGCAGTCTTTGCCCGGTTGGATTTCCTTACCCGCATAGGGTTTGAACGCATCCTGAGCGAAAATTTCGCGGGTCAGTCGGATGCATTTACGGAAATCTTCCCAATCCTTTTCGTGGGACATGTAGTTGAACACGATTTTCGGCGCTTCGGCGGGGTTCGCGCTGCGCAGGGTGATTTCACCGCGTGACGGCGACCGCATAGGGCCAACGTGCGCTTGGAAACCGTGGCCTTCGGCGGCGGCTTTGCCGTCATAGCGCACTGCGATGGGCAAGAAGTGATACTGGATATCAGGATATTCCACACCCGCCTGCGACCGAACGAAAGCCGCGCTTTCGAACTGGTTCGATGCGCCGACACCCGTTTTGGTGAACAACCATTGAGCGCCTACCACGCCCTTCATAAACAGGTTCCAGTATTTAAACAGCGACACAGGTTGGGTTGCGGCCATCTGGATGTACATTTCCAAATGGTCCTGCAGGTTTTTACCCACACCTTGGCGATCGGCGACGACGTCGATCCCGTGTTCGGCCAGATGTGCCGCAGGGCCGATGCCCGACAGCATCAACAGTTTCGGCGAATTGATCGAAGACGCGGCGATGATCACCTCGGCATTGGCGCGGATCACTTCGGATTTGCCGCCTTTGTTCAATTGAACGCCAACCGCGCGACCATTTTCGATCACGATTTTTTCGGCCATACCGCGTACCAACGTGCAGTTGTCTCGTTTTAGCGCAGGTTTCAGATAGGCATTCGCCGCCGACCAACGCTGACCTTTGTAGATCGTGGAATCAAAAGGGCCAAAGCCCTCTTGCTGTTCGCCGTTATAGTCGCCCGTGACGGGATAGCCCGCCTGACGGCCAGCTTCGACAAAGGCGCGGGTTAGTGGGTTTTTGCGCGAACCACGGGACACATGCAGAGGGCCCGATTTACCGCGCCAATCAGGATCGCCGCCATGTCCGCCGCTGTCCCAGTTTTCCATGCGTTTGAAATAGGGCAGCACGTCGGCATAGTTCCAACCAGCAGCGCCCATATCGGACCATGTTTCATAATCCTTGGCGTGACCGCGCACATAGATCATGCCGTTGATCGACGACGATCCGCCAATCACCTTGCCGCGCGGGGTGGCCATGCGGCGACCGCCTAGGTGTGGTTCGGGTTCGGATTGGAAACCCCAGTCGTACATCTTCATGTTCATGGGATACGACAACGCACCCGGCATCTGAATGAACGGACCCGCATCGGTGCCGCCGTATTCGATAACGATGACGGATTTGCCAGCCTCAGACAGGCGATAGGCCATGGCGCAGCCTGCGCTGCCGGCCCCGACGATTACATAATCAGCTTGCATCAGAACGGTGCCTCGCATGGGTTCATCGACACGTAGACGGTTTTAACCTCGGAATAATGGTTGATCGCCTCTTTGGAGTTTTCGCGACCAACACCCGATGCTTTGGACCCGCCGAAAGGCGCCTCAACAGGGGCAAGGTTATAGGTATTGATGTAACAAGTGCCTGCCTCGAACCCTGCAACAACGCGGTGGGCACGGGTCAGATCGGCGGTAAAGACGCCAGCCGCCAGACCGAAATCGGTGGCATTAGCGCGGGTCATCACGTCGCCCTCGGTTTCGAAATCCAGAACGGACAGAACAGGGCCAAAGATTTCTTCGCGGGCGATGGTCATGTCATCGGTCACATCGGCGAACAGGGTCGGTTCGATCCAATAACCGTCTTTGTCCAGACGTTTGCCGCCTTTGACCAAACGCGCGCCTTCCTCGATGCCTTTGGCGATGTAACCTTCGACGATTTGCAGCTGACGGTCTGACGCCATTGGGCCAATGGTGGTTTCCATATCCATCGGATCGCCAATGACCGCATCCCCCATGCGTTCGGCCATGCGGGACAGGAATTTTTCCTTGATCCCTTTTTGCACGAACACGCGGGTGCCGTTGGAACAGACCTGACCCGTGGAATAGAAATTGGCGTTGATCGCGCCCGAAACCGCGCTTTCGATATCTGCGTCATCAAAGACGATCAGAGGGGATTTCCCGCCCAGTTCCATCGTGACGTGTTTCATTTCTGCGGCAGCGGCGGCGTATACCTTTTTGCCCGTCGGGACCGATCCCGTCAGCGATACCTTGGCAACGCGCGGATCAGTGACCAACGATGCGCCGACTGCGCCCATGCCTTGGATCACGTTGTAAACGCCTTTGGGTGCGCCCGCCTCGACCAGAATTTCAGCAACTTTCAGTGCGCATAGCGGCGTGACCTCGGATGGTTTGAAAACCATGGTGTTGCCACAAGCCAGCGCTGGCGCGCCTTTCCAGCATGCGATCTGGGTTGGATAGTTCCACGCACCGATGCCAACGCAGACGCCCAGCGATTCACGGCGGGTGTAAACGAAATCACCGCCCGCCAGCGGGATGTGTTCGCCCGTCAACGCGCCAGCCAAACCGCCGAAGTATTCCAACGCATCCGCGCCAGAGGTCGCATCCGCAATGGTGGTTTCCGACATCGGTTTGCCCGTGTCGTAGGTTTCCAAGATCGACAGGTCGTGGTTGCGTTCACGCATAATATCCGCCGCGCGGCGCAGGATACGGCCACGTTCGGTGCCCGACATTGCGGCCCATTCGGCATGCGCCACCTTGGCGGACGCCAGCGCGCGGTCCACGATTGCAGGGGTTGCGGCGTGGACTTTGGCGATGACTTCACCAGTTGCGGGATAGATGACCTCGATCACGTCTCCTGCGGTGTCTTCGACGTATTCGCCGTCAATAAAATGGGATGCGATGGGTTGGGTATCGTAAGGCATATTATTCTCCACGCGGAAAGCGTTGGTTTTCTTCGACCACATTCAGGTCCATGTGGTTGCGCATGTATCGTTCGGATGCTTGTTGCAGCGGCTGGTAATCCCAAGGGAAATACGCGCCGTTCCGCAGAGCTTCGTAAACAACCCAGCGGCGGGCTTGGCTTTCGCGAACGGCGGCGTCATAGGCATCCAAATCCCAGCGCAGCAGCGATTTTTCACGCAATTTCGCCAGAGTTTCAGAATGCGCAGGGTCGTCCGCCAAATTGTGCAATTCGTTAGGGTCATCGGCCAAATTGAACAGCTGATCAGGGTCCAATTTGCAGCGGGTATATTTATAGTCACCTTCACGGATCGACACGAGCGGGGCATAGGACCCTTCGGCGGCGTATTCCATCAGAACAGGTGACACGCGCTCCACGCCCTGCCCCAATGGCACCAGCGTTTCGCCGTCGGTCCATGGTTCGACCTCTTCCATCGACACGCCAGCCAGATCGCACAAGGTTGGGCAGACGTCGATGGTGGACACAGGCGCGGTAACCAGACCCGGTTCCATATTCGGCGCGGCGATCATAAGCGGAACGCGGGCCGAACCTTCGAAAAATGACATTTTGAACCACATGCCGCGTTCGCCCAGCATGTCGCCGTGGTCCGAAACAAACACAACAATCGTGTTATCAGCCATGCGCGTGCGTTCCAGCACGTCCATGATTTCGCCAACTTTATCATCCAGATAGCTGATGTTGGCAAAGTAGGCGCGGCGCGAACGACGCACGTCTTCGGCCGTGATATCAAAGCTGCGCCAATCATTCGCATCCATGATGCGTTTGTTGTGATTGTCCAAGTCTTCGTAAGGGATCGGGCCGACCTGAGGTTCCAGATGTTCGCAATCTTCGTACAGGTCCCAGTATTTTTTGCGGGCCACATAAGGGTCATGTGGGTGCGTGAAAGACACCGTCAGGCACCACGGACGTTCATCATGGCCACGCGCCAGATCATACAGTTTGCGGGTCGCGTTATAGGCGACCTCGTCATCATATTCCATCTGGTTGGAAATTTCGGCAACGCCAGCGCCAGTGACCGACCCCATGTTGTGATACCACCAATCGATCCGTTCGCCGGGTTTGCGGTAATCAGGGGTCCAACCGAAATCGGCGGGGTAGATGTCTGTGGTCAGGCGCTCTTCGAACCCGTGCATCTGATCAGGACCGACGAAATGCATCTTGCCCGATAGCGTGGTTTGATATCCCGCGCGGCGCAGATGGTGCGCGTATGTCGGGATGTCCGACGCATATTCAGCCGCGTTATCGTAGACGCGCGTGCGGCTGGGCAATTGACCCGCCATATATGCTGCGCGTGCAGGGGCGCACAGCGGCGATCCGGTGTAGGCATTTTGGAAACGTGTCGACCGTTCGGCCAGCTTTTTGATGTGCGGGGTATGCAGCCAATCCGCAGGGCCATCTGGGAACAGCGTACCGTTCAGCTGGTCGACCATGATGATCAGAATATTTGGTTTCGTCATTTTCCCTGTCCTAATTCAAGGTCCAGCGCCGCCAGAACCATGGCGGTCGCTTTGGACCCGTTTGTTGTTTTGGTACCCAATGCTTCGCGTAGATAAATTCCGTCGATCAGGCCGCCGATCCGCTGGGCGACCTCTTCGGCTTTGTCGCCCACCAAGGGGCGCAGGTTGTACAACAGATTCGCATGCAAACGGCGCTGATAGACGTTCAGCAGCCGCCCCGCTTCGCCTGAAGTTTGTGCAAGTACGTAAAAATTAAGCCATGCGGAAACGACCTCTCGACGGAAGTTCGTCGTGCCGAAGCCCGCGCGCACGATCGCTTCGATCCGGGTACGGGGACTATCGGCCATGCCCAGCGCGCCGCGGACTTCGGCGGCGTAAACAGCCAAAGTATGTCGCATAGCGGCTAGAAAAATCTGTTCTTTCCCACCGAAGTAGTGGTGCGCAAGCGCCGACGACATACCAGCCCGTTTGGCAATCTGTGACACCGTAACATCCAAAGAGCCTGAGGCCCCGATTTCATCAATCGTTGCCTGAACAAGGGCCGCACGGCGGATAGGTTCCATCCCGACTTTGGGCATAGTATCTCCAAAACTGCTTGCTATTCGAACCTAGGTGGTTGTTTATTGACTCGTCAATCAACAAAAAACCATCACGACCAACAGGAGACAAAAATGAAGATTAAATCTGCACTATCCGTCGTCGCGCTGTGCGCAGCTGCTGCACCTGCATTCGCTGACTGTGGCACCGTTACCATGTCCGACGTGGGTTGGACCGACATCACCACCACCACATCGACCGCGAAACACGTGCTAGAAGCACTGGGTTACGACGTAGACGTGAAAATTCTGTCCGTGCCTGTTACCTACGCGTCGCTGGAATCGGACGATCTGGATATTTTCCTGGGCGCTTGGATCCCTGCACAGTCGGGCAACCTGGACCCATATGTTGAAGCAGGCGAAATCGACGTTCTGGCGACCAACCTAGAAGGCACCGTCTACACGCTGGCCGTTCCGACCTACACCTTTGAAAAAGGTCTGCAGAGCTTTGCCGACATCAATAAATTCGCTGATGAACTGGACGAAAAAATCTACGGCATCGAACCAGGCAACGAAGGCAACGCCTATCTGGTATCGCTGACCGAAAAAGAAGGCTCGGGCCTAGACGGTATGGAAGTCATCGAATCGTCCGAACAGGGCATGCTGGCGCAAGTCGCACGTGCATATGACAAAGGCGAAGACGTTGTATTCCTGGGCTGGGCTCCGCACCCAATGAACGCAAACTTTGAACTGTCCTACCTGCCAGGCGGCGAAGAATTCTTTGGCGGCATCGGCACCGTTCAAACCCTGTCGCGCGCAGGTTACGCCGAAGAATGCCCAAACACCGGCAAACTGTTCAGCCAGATCGGTTTCACGCTGGAAATGGAAAACATGATCATGGGCCAGATTCTGGACGAAGGCATGGACCCTGATGAAGCTACCATGGCATGGATCCAGTCGAACCCAGAAGCTGTTCTGGCATGGGTTGACGGCGTGACCACGATGGACGGCGGCGACGCGACCGCTGCCCTGACCGAAGCGTTCGGTTACTAATCCACTCTTAACAAAGGCCCCGTTCGCGGGGCCTTTCGTTTACGCCCGATGGACATTGCCGTCGGGATGGCTGCATTCATCAACGGAGACCCAAACGTGGATTGGTTGACCGACAATAAAATCCCGGTAGGCAAACTGGCCAAGTCTGGCTTTGATTGGCTGCAAGATAACTTTGAATTTGTTTTTGATTGGCTTGCGTGGCTGATGGAGAGCCTGATCGACGGCATTCTGGCCGTTTTGGAATGGCCCCACCCGCTGATCATTATTGCCGTGTTTGTCGCGCTGACTTGGGTTCTTCAGCGCAGCTGGAAAACCTGCTTGTTCGTCGCAATCGGGTTCCTGTTTATTCTGAACCAAGACTATTGGGACGAAACACTAGAAAGCCTGACGCTGGTCCTGTCGTCTTGTGTAGTTTGTATGGGCGTTGGCGTGCCGATCGGCATCTATGCTGCGCACCGTCCTAAATTCTATCGCTATCTGACACCTGTGTTGGACCTGATGCAGACGCTGCCTGCGTTTGTGTATCTGATCCCTGCGATCGTATTCTTTGGCATCGGCATGGTTCCGGGTCTGCTGGCGACTGTGATCTTTGTTCTACCCGCTCCGATCCGCCTGACACACTTGGGCATTTCGTCCACGCCTCAGGCATTGCTAGAGGCCGCACGGGCATTCGGTGCAACGAACCGTCAGGTTCTGTGGAAAGTCGAACTGCCCTCTGCCCTGCCGCAAATCATGGCAGGTCTGAACCAAACCATCATGCTATCGCTGTCGATGGTTGTTGTGGCCGCTCTGGTTGGTGCAAACGGTTTGGGCGTTCCTGTGATGCGCGCGCTGGGTCAGGTACGTACCGACCTAGGGTTTGAATCGGGTCTGGTTATCGTGGTTGTCGCGATCATTCTGGACCGTATGCTGCGGATGGAGCGTAAATAATGACTAGAACAGCCGTAGAATTCGATAACGTTTCCATCGTTTTCGGTGAAAAACCTGACGTAGCCTTGCCGCTGATGGACCAAGGCCAAAGTCGCCCCGACATCCAAGAGGCGACAGGCCAAGTGCTGGGCGTGCATAATTGTTCGCTGTCCGTGGCCGAAGGTGAAATCCTTGTGCTGATGGGCCTTTCGGGGTCGGGCAAATCCACCCTGCTGCGGGCCGTGAATGCTCTGAACCCAGTCGTCCGCGGATCGGTCAAGGTTTGGGACGGGCAATCGCATGTCGATGTCACCCACGCCAAACCTGCCGAACTGCGCCGCATTCGCCAGAAAAACGTGGCGATGGTGTTCCAGCAATTCGGCCTACTGCCGTGGCGGACCGTGCGTGAAAACGTGGGTCTGGGTTTGGAACTGGCAGGTCAAACGCCAGCCGAACGCAAAGACGCCGTGGACACTCAGCTAGAACTGGTTGGTCTGGCCGATTGGGCAGAACGCAAAGTGGGCGAATTGTCGGGCGGTATGCAGCAGCGCGTCGGCCTTGCCCGTGCTTTTGCGACCGACGCGCCGATCCTTTTGATGGACGAACCGTTTTCGGCGTTGGACCCGCTGATCCGTGCGAAATTGCAGGACGAACTGCTGGACCTTCAGTCGAAACTGAAACGCACCATCATTTTCGTGTCCCACGATCTGGATGAAGCGTTCAAAATCGGCAACCGCATCGCCCTTATGGAAGGCGGCCGTATCGTGCAAACGGGCACCGCCCGCGAAATCATCGCGAACCCTGTGAACGACTATGTGCAGGATTTCGTCGCGCATATGAACCCGCTGGGCGTTCTGACGGCACGCGACGTGATGACGACGGGTTCCAGCGCGGGATCGACAGTTGACGTGGAAACCCCGATCAAAACGATCATTGAACAGCTGCAATCCGAAAAAGAACTATCCGTGATCGAGGCAGGCACCCCCATCGGGGTGATTACAGAAGGGTCCGTTTTGACCCGCCTGTCACGCTAAAACAAAGGGGCCGCATCAGCGGCCCCTTTTTTATTACAGACCTTTGGCCCGATAGCTTTGGACCACTTTGTCGATGGCCGCCAGATAGGCCGCGGTGCGCAGATCCTGCACATCATCGCGGCTGTGCCAAATTTCGCGCATCGACTGATAAGCGGTTCGCATGGTGTCGTCCAAACCCGATCGCACCAGCTCCAGCTCGTCTGCACCCCGCAGATATTTTTCTTTGAAATCTGGGGTCATCGACCATTTGTCACCCAGATATTCGTCCAGACGTGACAGTTCATCGATAACCAGCTGGTGGCGCGCCTCTTCTTGGCGGCGGCCCATGCGGCCGAAACGGATGTGCGACAGGTTTTTCACCCATTCAAAATACGACACCGTCACACCGCCCGCGTTCGCGTACATATCGGGTATAATAACGACGCCCTTGTTACGCAAAACTTCGTCCGCCCCTGCTGTGACGGGGCCGTTCGCGGCCTCGATGATCAGTGGCGCTTTGATGCGGTCAGCATTCCCCATATTGATCACGCCCTCTAGGGCGGCGGGAATTAGGATATCACATTCCTCTTCCAACACGTCGCTGCCTTCGGCGTGGTGTGTGGCATCTGGATAGCCGGAAACGCCGCCATGTTTAACGATCCATTCGCGGACCTTTTCGACGTTCAATCCATTGGGATTAAACAAGGCGCCATCGCGTTCAATGATACCGGTGATAATAGAACCGTCTTCCTCTTGCAGGAATTTAGCTGCGTGATAGCCCACGTTGCCTAGGCCTTGAACAATGACGCGCTTGTCTTTGAGCGTACCCGACAGTTTGGCAATTGCCATGTCTTCGGGGTGGCGGAAAAATTCGCGCAAGGCGTACTGCACACCGCGGCCCGTAGCCTCGACTCGGCCAGCGATACCGCCCGCGTTGCGAGGTTTACCCGTGACGCAAGCGGCGGCGTTGATGTCGGTGGTGTTCATGCGGCGATACTGATCGGCAATCCACGCCATTTCCCGTTCGCCCGTACCCATATCGGGGGCTGGAACGTTTTGCGACGGGTTGATCAGGTCGCGTTTAATCAGTTCGAACGCAAAGCGGCGAGTGATCTGTTCCAGTTCGACTTCGTTCCATTCGCGCGGATCGATGCATAGGCCGCCCTTAGATCCACCAAACGGAGCCTCGACCAGCGCACATTTATAGGTCATCAGCGCGGCCAGCGCCTCTACTTCGTCCTGATCCACAGCCAAGGCGTAACGGATACCGCCTTTGACCGGCTCCATATGTTCCGAATGAACCGAACGATAGCCCGTAAACGTGTGCATTTCGCCGCGCAAACGCACGCCAAAACGGACGGTATAGGTTGAATTACAAACGCGGATTTTTTCTTCGATGCCAGTTGGCAGGTCCATCAACGCGACCGCGCGATTGAACATAATCTCTACAGATTCACGAAAACTTGGTTCATTTAACGTATTATTAACATTCACGGCCAAAACCTCCATTCAGCCCACTGCGGTGGTACGCCGGACCAGATTCGCAGGGCCGACTCGGGCCGCCTATTCCTGTTGGCGGCACCGTATAGTCCTAGACGGCAAAGGGTGTGGATAAGTTTAGCAGCGGCGGTTTTGTCGCGTTCGCATGAACAATCCTACCCGTTAGGCGCGATTACAGACGGACCACACACAAACAAACCAATATGGGCACGATCCTGCCCCATTTTCGCCATTCTCCGATAGGTATAACGGGACCCAATAAGGTGGGAAAACCACCAAATTGAGACTGACATCGACCAAGAAAGGTTCGAAGATGGAAAAAAAGGGCGCTCAGCTTATCCGGTGGAACCGGATGATCCGGGAACGGCTCACGTTGTTTGGTCAGCGTGAAGATGGCAGCATGGTCATCTTTGCGGTTTTTGTGTTCATCATGATCCTATTGGTCACCGGCATGGCCGTAGATTTCATGCGTGTTGAAACCACCCGAACACGCGTACAAGCAACGCTGGACCGCGCAGTTTTGGCTGCGGCAGATTTGGATCAAACATTGCCACGCGACGAGGTCGTCGCCGACTACATGACCAAAGCAGACCTTGCGGATGCATTGGTGGGGGACCCTACAGTCGACGAAGGCCTAAATTATAGTGAAGTGTCTGCGTCCGCAGCGGTCGAAGTGCCGATGCTGTTCTCGGGCCTAGCAGCTGTCACTAACCCTGGTTCGTCCTATCACGAAAGCCTGACCGTTCCGGCCAGCGCCACCGCAGAAGAGCGTGTTGCGAAGGTCGAAATTTCGATGGTGTTGGATATCTCCGGATCGATGAACAGCAACAACCGGATCGGCAACCTGCGTAACGCAGCATCTGAATTCGTAAATACTGTTCTTGCCGATTCCAACGAAGACCTTATCTCCGTTTCGCTGGTTCCCTATTCGGAACACGTTAGCGCGGGCGAAGATTTGTTCGGGCAATTCAATACGAACCAGACGCATGGCTATTCGTATTGCCTTGAATTCGAGAACGGCGATTTTTCGACCACTTCGATGTCGCGCGGATCCGACTATGATCAGGTTCAGCATTTCCAGTGGGCGTACGATGGCCGCAACAACGACCGTACCCGCACCGTCTGCCCTCGCTATTCGAACCAAACCATCACTCCGTGGAGCCAAGATCGTAACGCTCTGCTAAGCCAGATTTCACAACTGAACGGCACCATTCAGACCTCGATCCATCTGGGTATGAAATGGGGCGCTGGCCTACTGGACCCGTCGACACGTCCGCAACTGAACGGTCTGATCGGTCAAGGCGATGTTGACTCCGCATTTGCAGGTCGTCCGGCGAGCTATGACGACAATGAGACGCTAAAGTTCATCATCCTGATGTCTGACGGCGAAAACACGTCGTCCCTGCGTCTGCAAGACTGGGCCTACGACAGCGACAGCGACCGTAACCACTGGAACAACTACAACCTGCAGTACTACCTACAGCACTATGTAGATTCCCGTTACCATTCGCGGTTTTACTGGTGGAAATACGACTCTGCCACGATGAACCAGCTGACACACAACATCTGTTCGGCGGCCAAAGACAACGGCATCATCATCTGGACTATCGGGTTCGAGGTTCCATCCGATGCGGGCAACACCGTGCTGCGTAATTGCGCCACCTCGCCCAGCCACTTCTTTGACGTAGACGGCGTTGAAATTTCGTCCGCATTCTCGGCGATCGCAACGCAGATCAACAACCTGAAACTGACACGCTAATGAGACGTAATATGACCCATATCCTTTCACTCTTGGCACGCCCCTTTGGGCGGTTCGCCCGGAACGAAAGCGGTTCGGCAACTGTCGAATTCGCGCTCGTCTTTCCTATCTACCTGACCCTTATGCTGTCCGCGTTTGAATCCGGTATTCTAATGACCCGTCAGGTCATGCTGGAACGCGGTGTAGACATGGCTATCCGCGATGTTCGTATCGGCACTATGGCTACGGTTGATTATACCACCTTGCGTGACGCGATCTGCGATTATGCTGGTATGCTACCTGAATGCGAAACGTCGCTGAAAATCGAAATGCGCCCTGTCGATCTGAAAAACTGGACAGATATTCCGGGCGCACCTGACTGTATCGACCGTGATGACCCTGCAGCGCCATTGGTCGCCTTTAACGAAGGCGGCGCGAACCAAATGGTTGTTGTTCGCGCCTGTGCGCTGTTCAACCCAGTGTTCCCAACAATCGGTCTAGGCGCAAAGATCCCGCGCGAAAGCGGCGATGAATACGCGCTGGTTGCCATGTCCGCATTCGTGAAGGAGCCGCTATAATGAAACGCCTGAAAAACATCCCGTTTCTGGGCCGGTTCCTGTCGAACGAAGACGGCGGCATCGCAGTCGAAACCGTTCTGGTTTTCCCGATCCTATGTTGGGCATATCTGGCGACGTTCGTGTATTTTGATGCATTCCGCATCCAAAGCACGACAGCCAAAGCCGCCTATACCATCAGCGATCAGCTAAGCCGCGAAACCAACTATGTCACGCCCAGCTATCTGGACGCGGTATATCGTCTGCACGAATTCCTAACCACATCCAATCAGGACACTGATCTGCGTGTCACGGTTGTGCGCTACACCGATGACGATGGTTACGAAGTTCGCTGGTCGAAAACGCGTGGGAACGTAACACCAATGGACGCAACCACATTGTCCAACGTCGAAGACCAACTGCCTGTTATGCCAAATAACGAAGTGGTTTTGGTTGTCGAAAACTGGTTGGCGTATGAGCCTGCGTTCAACGTTGGTTTGGGTGATTTCACCTTTGAAAACCTGATCGTAACCCGCCCTCGTTTCAATTCAGCGCAAGTTTGCTGGAACGACAGCGAAACTGGAAATACATCCTCGGCGACCTGCTAAGGCGCGTTAACGCATACATTCTGTGCACCGGCGAAGGGTTTGACCAATTGCCGGTGCATTTTTGTTTTCCTATGTCTAATAGGCAAAGGAGACACAGCCATGTCCATCAGACCAACGTTAGAAACACGCAAGGCCATGCCACATATGGAAGGCGCTGGCGTAAAATTGCACCGCGCATTCGGGTTTCAAGATCCCAGCGAATTGGATCCGTTCCTGATGTTCGACGATTTCCGCGGCGATCATCCTGACGACTATATTCGCGGGTTTCCGTGGCACCCCCATCGCGGCATTGAAACCATCACCTACGTTCTGAACGGCACCGTCGAACACGGCGACAGTTTGGGAAACACAGGCACTTTGGGTGCGGGTGATGTTCAGTGGATGACCGCAGGGTCAGGTATTCTGCACCAAGAAATGCCCAAAGGTAACATTGCCGGCCAAATGCACGGGTTCCAATTGTGGGCGAACCTGCCACGCGATCTGAAAATGACCGCGCCGCGTTATCAAGACGTCAAAGGCAAAGAAATCCCCGAGATCATTGATGACGACGGCACTCGCGTCAAAGTCATCGTGGGCGAATTCTGGGGCAAACGTGGTCCTGTTGATGGGATCGCCGCTGATCCGCAGTATCTGGATATTTTCGTGCCAGCGGGTGTGAAAAAGACCTTCAAGGTCGACACCTACCGCCGCGCGTTCGCCTATGTTTTCCAAGGCAAAGGCGCCTTTGCCGATGCCTCGACCCCGTCTGGCGTTCTGCTGGAAAAAGAGGTCATGGGCGAAGAGGTGAACATCCGCGACATGTCGGGCAACCGTACCCTGATCCGTTTCGGCACAGGCGACGAAGTGACTGTTCAGGCCGGCGAAGAAGGCATTCGGTTCCTGCTGATTTCGGGCGCGCCGATCGAAGAACCCGTTGCTTGGCACGGCCCAATTGTGATGAACACGCAGGCCGAAATTCAACAAGCGGTCAAAGAGCTGCGCAACGGCACCTTTATTAAACCTGCCCATTAAAATCTGCGGGGGCGCGTTCTGCGCCCCTTGCGACCGCCCTGACCCAACGTCTATTGTCCGCGCATTACATTGGTATCAGGTTCATGCGCATCTTTCTCCTTCTGTCCTGTTTGTCTTTAACGGCCTGTGCGGATTTCCCACAACTGGATGCGCTGAACGATTCCATTGTCGTGCCTGATTATCCGTCGTTCATTCCTTTTGACCAAATATCGACGCCAACCGACACGACAGCGGCAACAACGCTAGAACAGCGTGCCGCAAATTTACGTGCCCGCGCTGCAGCATTGCGCAATACCACCCCCTAATTACGTAGTTCGCGTTGCACCACGTCGCCGGACGGGGTAACAGCGGACCGTTCAAAGAATTCTACGGAGCCTCATATGTCGTCGCCTCTTCGCCTTGGTATTGCTGGTCTTGGCACTGTTGGTGTCGGTGTGATCCGCATCGTGCAAAATCAGGCTGAACTGCTGTCTGCACGCACTGGCCGCGACATCACGATTTCCGCCGTCTGCGCCCGTAGCCAAAAAGATCGCAGTGTCGATCTGTCCGGCTACGCATGGGAAGACGACGCCGTTGCACTGGCCACCCGCGATGATGTTGACGTTTACGTCGAACTGATGGGCGGCGAAAATGGCCCCGCCAAAGCGTCGATCGAAGCAGCCATTGCCGCTGGCAAACACGTTGTCACCGCAAACAAGGCGCTGCTGGCCCATTACGGTCAATCCGTTGCCGAAGCCGCCGAAGCCGCAGGTGTTGCCGTGCGTTATGAGGCAGCCGTTGCTGGCGGCATCCCCGTGATCAAATCCCTGACCGAAGGTCTGGCTGCAAACCGTATCGAACGCGTCATCGGCGTGATGAATGGCACCTGCAACTACATCCTGACCCGCATGGAAGACGCTGGCCTGTCCTACGACGAAGCCTTCGCCGAAGCAGACGGTCTGGGCTACCTAGAGGCTGATCCAAATCTGGACGTAGGCGGTATTGATGCGGGCCACAAATTGTCGATCCTGTCGGCGATTGCCTTTGGCACTCAGGTCGATTTCGACGGGGTCGAGCTGGAAGGCATCGGCAACGTCACCATCGAAGATATCCGTAACGCCGCCGATATGGGTTACAAAATCAAACTGCTGGGCGTTGCGCAGATGACGGGCCGCGGTTTGGAACAGCGCATGTCACCGTGCCTTGTGCCTGCGACATCTCCGTTGGGCCAATTGGTGGGTGGTACGAACATGGTGGTGCTTGAGGGCGACGCCGTGGGCCAGATCGTTCTACGCGGCGCTGGCGCTGGTGAAGGCCCAACAGCAAGCGCGGTGATGGGCGACGTCTGCGATATCGCGCGCGGCCTGATGATGCCGACCTTTGGTCAGCCTGCGACCACCCTGCGTCGGGCGCCATCGGCACGCGCGGCTGTTCCTGCGCCATACTACATCCGTTTGAACCTACTGGATAAACCCGGCGCAATGGGCAAGGTCGCGTCGGCCTTGGGTGATGCAGGCGTATCGATCCACCGCATGCGCCAGCACGATCACGAAGAAGGCACCTACGCCCCCGTTGTGATCGTGACGCATAAAATCACGCGTCAGGCATTGGACCAAGCCATCGAAGGGTTCGCCGCCACAGGCGTTGTCGATGGAACGCCGATCGCCCTGCGCATTGAACGAGTCTAAAAATAATTGGTCGCCTACGGGCGGCCTTTTCGTTTTGCGGCGCTGGGATCAAACAAACATCATTTTTGATGCAGTTTGTATTCGTTTTGATATTCTTTGACAGGTTTTGATTTTCGTTAGCGCGAACAATGCGTTCGTTAGCGCCACCAGACTTGAGCCCCCCAAACCGTTGCGCCTACATGGCCCCAAATTAGACCTTGGGGACACTATTATGGCGACCATTCCTGAATTTCACGACCGCATGCTGTCGCTGGGCCTTGCCCGCGTATCGGAACAGGCGGCCATTGCATCGGCTGGCTTGATCGGCCACGGCGATGAAAAAGCGGCAGATCAGGCCGCCGTTAACGCGATGCGCGACCAGCTGAACAAACTGGCGATCCAAGGCGTTGTTGTCATCGGCGAAGGCGAACGCGACGAAGCCCCAATGCTGTACATCGGCGAAGAGGTCGGTTCGGGCGAAGGCCCGGCCGTCGACATCGCGCTGGACCCGCTAGAGGGCACCACCCTGACCGCGAAAGACATGCCAAACGCATTGACCGTCATCGCAATGGGCCCACGCGGCACCATGCTGCACGCGCCTGACGTTTACATGGAAAAACTGGCGATTGGCCCAGGCTATGACGCTGACACCGTGACAATGGACATGACACCAGCCGAACGCGTGAACGCACTGGCCGCGGCCAAAGGTTGCGACGCGAAAGACATCACCGTTTGCGTTCTGGAACGTCCACGTCACGACGCCATGATCGCCGAACTGCGCACCACTGGCGCTGCAATCCGCCTGATCACCGACGGCGACGTTGCTGGCGTTATGCACTGCGCGGATGCGGACAAAACCGGCATCGACATGTACATGGGTTCCGGCGGCGCACCCGAAGGCGTTCTAGCAGCAGCTGCCCTGAAATGCATGGGCGGACAGTTCTATGGCAAACTATTGTTCCGCAACGACGACGAACGCGGCCGCGCGACCAAAGCGGGCATCACCGATTTCGACCGCGTCTACACCCGCGACGAATTGGTCAAAGGCGACGTGATCTTTGCCGCGACAGGCGTGACCGACGGATCGCTGGTGGCTGGCATCAAACGCGAACCGGGTTTCCTGACCACTGAAACGATCCTAATGCGGTCGAAAACAGGGTCGATCCGCCGCATGACATACCGCAACCCAGTCTAACGTTGCCAAACGGGGCCGGTGTTCATTCACCGGCCCTTTTGCTATCCGTTGCACAGTTTCACCGAATGGCGGATAAGCAGGCTATGACGTCTTTTCTGAATGTAGATTGCTCTGTCACAGGGCGCCGCTGGGTTGGTCCCACGATCGAGGTTGACCGCCTGTCCGAAGCCATCGAACAGGCCACCGCCCTGCCCGCGCCTGTGTGCCGTACCTTGGCCCGCCGCGGTGTCGAACCACACGAAGCCGACGGGTTCCTAAACCCCACCTTGCGCGAAATGCTGCCCGATCCGCGTTCCATGCTGGATATGGACCGCGCCGCCGCACGTTTTATTCAGGCGCTGGACCGCAACGAACGGATCGCTGTGTTTGGCGACTATGACGTGGATGGCGGATCATCGGCTGCGCTGCTGATTGTCTGGCTTCGCACGATGGGCCGCAACGCCACGCTATACATCCCCGACCGCATCGACGAAGGCTACGGCCCAAATGACGAAGCGATGGCCCAACTGGCCGCCAACCACGACCTGATCATCTGCGTCGACTGCGGCACCTTATCCCACGGCCCGATTGCCGCCGCCAAAGGCGCGGATGTGGTTGTTTTGGATCACCATTTGGGCAGCGAAACCCTGCCCGACTGCGTGGCCGTCGTGAACCCGAACCGTCAGGACGAAACGGGCGAATTGGCCCACCTGTGCGCCGCTGGCGTCGTGTTCCTGATGCTGGTCGAAGTAAACCGCCTGCTGCGCGAAAAGGGCGTACAGGGGCCGAACCTGATGGGGTTCCTTGATCTGGTCGCGCTGGCGACTGTGGCTGATGTTGCGCCTCTGATCGGGGTGAACCGCGCGTTCGTGCGTCAGGGGCTAAAGGTCATGGCGAACCGCGATCGGATTGGCCTGACCGCGTTGGCCGATGTGGCAGGTATGGATAACGCGCCTACGTCCTATCACCTTGGGTTCCTACTTGGGCCACGCGTGAATGCAGGCGGGCGTATTGGTCAGGCCGATATCGGCGCGAAACTGTTGGCCACCAACGACCCGCGCGAGGCGCAGGTATTGGCCGAACAGCTGGACCAGCTAAACCGCGACCGCCGCGAAATTGAATCCGCTGTTCGAGAAGAGGCTATGGCCCAAGCCGAAGCGCGCGGGCTGGACGCGCCGCTGGTCTGGGCCGCCGAAGACGGCTGGCACCCCGGCGTGGTGGGCATTGTCGCCAGCCGCATGAAAGAGGCCACAAACCGCCCCGCCATCGTCATCGGTTTCGACGGCGACATCGGTAAAGGGTCGGGTCGTTCGGTTGCTGGCATTGATCTGGGCGCTTCGATCCAGAAACTAGCCATGGAAGGTTTGCTGATCAAAGGCGGAGGGCACAAAATGGCCGCTGGCCTGACCGTTGCACGCGACAAACTGGAACCCGCGATGGAACGTCTGGCCGAGCTATTGGCAAAACAGGGCGCAGATAAAATCGGCCCTGCTGATCTGCGTCTGGACGGCGTGTTGATGCCAGGTGCGGCGACTGTGGAATTGGTCAATCAGATTGAACAAGCAGGGCCTTTTGGTGCGTCTGCCTCTGCCCCCAGATTCGCGTTTCCCGATATGCAGATCCATTTCGCGAAACGGGTTGGCGCAAACCACCTGAAAATTACCTTCGGTGACGGTCTGGGTGCGCGGATCGACGGAATCGCTTTTGGTGCGTTTGACGGGCCAATGGGGCCGATGTTGGAACAGCACAACGGCAAACGGTTCCATCTGGCGGGCAAACTGGACATCAACATCTGGCAAGGCCGCCAATCCGTGCAATTACGGCTAGAGGACGCCGCCCCAGCGCACGACTAATCGGGCCATTTCATTATTTTTTGAAAAAAGATGATTTGCCCTCTTGCGCTTGGGCCGAACCAACAATAAAAGCCCCCTCACACCAACAGTGGCCCGTTCGTCTATCGGTTAGGACGCCAGGTTTTCAACCTGGAAAGAGGGGTTCGATTCCCCTACGGGCTGCCACTTTCCCCTGACATTTCAACGATGTGACTTGTTCAATTTGAACACGCCCGTTGCCGTTGCGATCATCGTTTCGCCGTCCATCAATGTCATTTCCGAAAAGAATACAGACCGCCCCGATTTCACGCGGGTGCCCGTTGCAGTCACATGCCCCGTCCCGCCTGGTGATAGGAAATTGACGTTCAGGTTTAATGTGACGCCGTAGACGGGTTTTGCGGGATCATCGCTGTACAGGCCGCACATGCCGCCCACGTGGTCCAAAATGGCCGAGGTGACGCCGCCATGCAAAATACCCGCGCGGTTCATCAATTCAGGCCGCAGGTCAAACCCGACCTGAATATACCCGTCCCGCCATTCGATCAGGTCAGGGCCAAGAAATGAAATAAAGGGACTGTCGCTACCGAATTTTTCCATGGAGCCAGAATGTCAGCGACCCCAGCGACCACAAGCGAAAAAGGCGGGCCATGGCCCGCCTTTCGTAATTATTCGTTCCAAGCGGTGTCGACACCGTGCAACCCGCCGATGCGTTTGCGGGTCGGCAGGCCGATACGGTCCAGAATGGTAAAGAACGGTTTGGGGTCCAGCTCTTCGACGTTTTTCATCGTCTTTGCGTCCCATTCACCGGTCGCAACCAGCATAGCGGCAGCCACTGGCGGCACACCTGCAGTGTAGGAAATACCTTGGCTGCCCACCTCTTCATACGCCTCTTTGTGGTCGGCGACGTTGTAGACAAAGACTTCGTAATCTTCGCCGTCTTTGGTACCTTTGACCAGATCACCTATGCAGGTTTTACCAGTGTAGTTTGGCGCCAGCGATGCAGGATCAGGCAGGACAGCCTTGACCACTTTCAGCGGAACGACCTCTTGGCCTTCGGCGGTGACAACAGGCTGTTCGGACAGCAGGCCCAGATTTTTCAGCACGGTGAACACGTTGATGTAGTGATCGCCAAAGCCCATCCAGAAACGCACGTCCGCCTGCGGGTAGTTCGCCGCCAGCGAATGCACCTCGTCATGGCCCGACTGATACGCGCGGCAAGTGCCGACGACAGGCAGTTCCCAATCGTGGCCCGACGCGAACATGGTGGTTTCTTTCCACTGCTGGTCTTCCCAGTAGTAGACGACGCCGGTGAATTCGCGAAAGTTAATCTCGGGATCGAAATTGGTCGCGAAGTATTTACCGTGGCTGCCTGCGTTGATGTCCACGATGTCGATGGATTTCACTTCGTCCATCAGATCAATGGCGAAACGCGCGAACGCGTTCACAACGCCCGGATCAAAACCTGCGCCCAAAATCGCGGTCACGCCTTTTTCGGCACATAGATCGCGTTTTTTCCATTCGTAGTTTGCGTACCATGGCGGGGTTTCGCAAATCTTTGCAGGATCTTCGTGGATCGCGGTGTCGATGTAGGCAACGCCCGTTTCGATGCAGGCGTCCAGAACATACATGTTCACAAACGCCGAACCCACGTTGATTACGATTTCAACGCCTGTGTCGCGGATCAGCTGCGCCACTGCGGCAGTGTCCATCGCGTCGACCTGATGAGCCTTTAGAACGCCATCATTTTTCATTGCGCCCTTTTCACGGACGGACTCAAGGATCGCTTCGCATTTGGAAACGGTCCGGCTCGCGATATGAATATCGCCT
This sequence comes from Marivivens niveibacter, assembly GCF_002150005.2. GTDB lineage: Bacteria > Pseudomonadota > Alphaproteobacteria > Rhodobacterales > Rhodobacteraceae > Marivivens > Marivivens niveibacter. The sequence continues at coordinate 404,626 of NZ_MSPP01000003.1, read as the reverse complement.
AGCACATCGTTATTTTGCGCGCATTTATGCGCCACGACCTGAGCGACGCCACCGGCGCCGATGATGAGTACGTTCTGTTTCAACTCAAGAGACCTCCTACAGTCCAGTTTCAGTGAGTTTGTGCCCACACGGGCAAGGTTTTACGACAAAGCTGCCGAAAAATCATCATAGGTGAAATCTTTGACCAGACGGGTCGATCCGTCCAATTCGCGAATGGCAATCGCAGGCATTTTTACGCCGTTGAACCAGTTCTTTTTCACCATCGTGTATCCAGCCGCGTCCTGAATGCTGATGCGGTCACCGGCCTTTAGCGGGGCGTCGAATTTGAATTCGCCGAAAATATCGCCCGCAAGGCAGGATTTACCGCAGATCATCCAATCCTGATCGCCGGATTCGTTCATTTTGGCGCTTTCGCGATAGATCAGCAGGTCCAACATGTGCGCCTCGATGCTGCTGTCCACGATGGCCAGATTTTTACCGTTGTGCAGCGTGTCTAGAACGGTCAGTTCCAGCGTCGTCGATTTTGTGATCGCTGCCTCACCTGGTTCCAGATAGACCTGCACTTCGTTTTGACCAGCAAAACGTTTCAGACGTTCGGCCAGTTTGGCTAGCGGGTACCCTTCGCCGGTGAAATGAATCCCGCCGCCTAGGCTGATCCAATCCATCTGGCGGATCAGGTGGCCGAAACGCTGTTCAATGCTGTTCAGCATCGCGTCAAAGCGTTCGAAATCCGCATTTTCACAGTTGTTGTGGAACATGAAACCTGTGATCTGATCCAGAACAGGTTCGATATTCGCAGGATCATGTTCGCCCAAACGGCTGAACGGGCGCGCAGGGTCGGCCAGATCGAAACCCGATGTTGATACACCGGGGTTTACGCGCAGACCGCGGGTGTGATTGCGGCTGACGTCGTTGAAACGGGACAATTGGCCGACGGTGTTGAAAATCACCTTGTCCGAATTGGCCAGAACATCGTCGATTTCATCGTCTTTCCACGCCACCGAATAGGCATGGGTTTCGCCGGGGAATTTTTCGCGGCCCAACTTTACCTCGAACAGCGAACTGGAGGTGGTGCCGTCCATGTATTCGGACATGAAATCAAACACCGACCAAGTCGCAAAACATTTCAGAGCCAGCAGTGCCTTGGCACCCGACTCTTCGCGTAGCCACGCGATTTTTTCCATGTTTGGCGTCAGGCGTGCTTTGTCGATCAGGTAATATGGCGTGTCGATCATGTGTCCCCCACTGGCGTAGAAAAACGCAACCTAGAACCACGCCACATAGGGCCTTTGCCCCTACCCGACAACCCTGTTTCGCGTTTAACCTTCGTCGTGGTCAGCCCAGTGTTTCAGGGCATCGGGGTCTTCGATGTGAATGACACCCTTTTCGATTGTAACCACCCCGCTTGAGCGCATACGCCCGAGGATTTTATTGATCGTTTGACGTGAACAGCCCACAGCTTCGCCCAAAAACGCCTGACTGTGGCGGATGGAATTGTCGCTGCTACGTAATTCCAGCAGATAATGGGCAACACGTTGCGACACAGGCAGATCCTTTTCCGCAGCACGGAAATTATTATAGCGGATCATAACCTCGTGCATGTTACGGGCAATATTACGAAGGAACCGCAAATCGCGGATCAGGCGATGAACGGTGGATTTTTCGAGCATCAACAAACAGCTGCCCGCGCTTGCCCGGCAGGATGCGGCACAGGGCAAATCGCCAATCGTTTCCGTTACGCCCAGCGTCATTCCGACATTTGCCAAAAGGACAGGAGATCGCGCACCACGATCAGTTATGAAAACCACTTCTGCCTGCCCCTGTGCGACAATATACATCGCATCTGGAACCACGTCTTGATGCAGGAAATCGCCTGCCTCGCGGAAAAATAATAGGCGCGCCTCATTTATTATTTCGTATTTTTCCGAATCAGTGAAGCCGTCCAAAATTGGCGCACGCATGATTTGCGGGAACCGTTGCGTGTTTTTCAGACCCTTCAATTGCGCCGCTCCCATCGCGGTTAATGCAACCATATCAAACCCCTAATACTTGATTACACGTATGGCATCCGATCGTCCCCGTACAAATCAGACACCATGAAAACATTTAAATAGATCACTACCCCTTAAATTGAACAGGTTTGTTCAAGATATCATAGTGGGGAATACCCCCACGCTAAGATTTAATTTACGTAAGGTCAACTTCACCCAAAGGTAAACCCCAGTATGCATTTTGCCACCGGGGTTCACAAAAAAAATCAGGATGCGTAGTTGGCCAAGGGCGGACAGATACACATCAAATTGCGGTCACCCCAAACGTTATCAACGCGGTTCACTGGCGCCCAATATTTATCCACGCGGAATGATCCTGCGGGGTAACATGCCTCTTCGCGGGAATAGGGGCGGTCCCAATCGCCAATCAGGTCTTCGACCGTGTGCGGCGCGTGTTTCAGCGGGTTGTTATCCGCCGGCCAAGTCCCCGATGCGATTTTGTCGATTTCCGCGCGGATGGACAGCATTGCATCGCAGAAACGGTCCAGTTCAGCCTTGGTTTCGGATTCCGTTGGTTCGACCATCAGGGTTCCGGCCACGGGCCAGCTCATGGTTGGGGCGTGGAACCCGTTGTCGATTAGGCGTTTGGCGATATCGTCCACGGTGACGCCGTGATCGTCGTTGAACGGGCGCGTGTCCAAAATGCATTCATGCGCGATGCGGCCGTTCGATCCTTTGAACAACACACCGAACGCGCCATCCAGTCGTTTCGCGATGTAGTTTGCGTTCAGGATCGCGACTTTGGTGGCTTGGGTCAGGCCCTGACCGCCCATCATCAACACATAGGCCCACGAAATCAGCAGGATCGACGCAGACCCCCACGGTGCCGCCGAAACAGGCCCCGTGATGCCGCCCGTTTCAGGGTGACCAGGCAGATAAGGCGCAAGGTGGGATTTCACACCGATTGGCCCCATACCTGGGCCGCCGCCACCGTGCGGAATGGCAAAGGTTTTGTGCAAATTCAGGTGGCTGACATCGCCGCCGATTTCACCCGGTTTGACCAGACCAACCATCGCGTTCAGGTTCGCGCCGTCGATATAGACCTGCCCGCCGAAATCATGCGTGATCTGGCACACTTCGCGAACGGTTTCTTCGAACACGCCGTGGGTCGATGGATAGGTAATCATACAAGCACCCAGTTTATCGCCCGCCTTTTCCGCCTTGGCGCGGAAATCAGCGACGTCGATATCCCCGTTCGGGGCCGATTTCACCACGACGACATCCATGCCGCACATCTGCGCAGTGGCAGGGTTGGTCCCGTGGGCCGACATTGGGATCAGACAGATTTTGCGTTGATCGTCGCCGTTGGCGCGGTGATAGGCCAGAATGGTCAACAGGCCTGCATATTCGCCCTGCGCACCCGAATTCGGCTGCATCGACATATCGTCATAGCCCGTGATGACGCACAGTTTTGCCGACAGATCCGCGATCATCTGTTGATAACCTGCCGCCTGATCCACAGGGGCAAACGGGTGCAGGAACGCAAATTCGGGCCAAGTGATCGGCATCATTTCCGCCGCCGCGTTCAGTTTCATGGTACAGGACCCCAGCGGGATCATCGCGCGGTCCAGTGCAAGGTCGCGATCCGACAGACGGCGCATATACCGCATCATTTCGGTTTCTGCGCGGTTCATGTGGAAAATCGGGTGGTTCAGATAATCGGACTGACGCACCATGTTTTCAGGGATCACATAGTGATGGGTTAGGTCGTCGTCTTGTTTGGTGATGCCAAAGGCGCGCCAGACAGCCTCGATCGTCGATCTACGGGTACGTTCGTCTAGGCTGATGCCAACCTTGGTTTCGCCGACTTTGCGTAGGTTAATGCCCTCTTCGACCGCGGATTTCATAACGGTGGCTTGTAACGCGCCAACCTCGACCGTGACGGTGTCGAAATAAGCATCAGGTTCGACGGCGAACCCTGCCGCCTCTAACCCGCGCACCATGCGAACGGTTTTGCGGTGGATACGTTGGGCAATCGCCTTTAGCCCGACAGGACCGTGGAACACCGCGTACATCGACGCCATGACAGCCAACAACGCCTGCGCGGTACAAACGTTCGACGTCGCTTTTTCGCGGCGGATGTGTTGTTCGCGGGTTTGCAGCGATAGGCGCAACGCTTTGCCGCCGCGGCTGTCGACGGACACGCCAACGATACGGCCCGGCATGGACCGTTTGTAGGCGTCTTTACACGCAAAATAGGCAGCGTGCGGGCCGCCGTAGCCCAGCGGAACACCGAAACGTTGGGTCGATCCCACGGCGATATCTGCGCCCATCACACCCGGTTCTTTTAACAACGTCAGGGCCAGCGGATCGGCGATGACGATCCCCAGCGCCTTGGCGCCGTGCAGAGCGTCCATTTGCGCGGTGAAATCGCGGACGTGACCATAGGTGCCCGGATATTGGAAAATCGCGGCGAACACGTCTTCGGCCACCAGATCATCGGGCGAGCCTACGATAATTTCGATGCCCAGCGGCGCAGCGCGGGTTTTCATCACTTCGATGTTCTGCGGGTGGCAGTTTTCGTCGATAAAAAATGCCTTGGCTTTGGATTTCGCGGACCGCTGCGCCATGGTCATGGCTTCGGCGGCGGCGGTGGCTTCGTCCAATAGCGAAGCGTTGGCGATTTCCATGCCTGTCAAATCGCAAACCATGGTTTGGTAGTTCAACAACGCCTCTAGTCGGCCCTGCGAAATTTCAGGCTGATACGGCGTGTAGGCCGTATACCACGCTGGGTTTTCCAGAATGTTCCGCTGAATAGCGGGCGGCGTGACCGTGCCGTAAAACCCCTGCCCGATCAGCGAAGTCATCTGTTTGTTTTTCTTGGCAACTTCGCCCAGAAAATACAGCAGCTCGCCTTCAGATTTTGGTTTGCCGAAATCCAGCGGTTCGGCCTGACGCAAGGATGCAGGGATCGTTTGATCGATCAGATCCTCTAGGCTTTCTGCGCCGACAACAGCCAGCATTTCGGACATTTCCGCAGGGCTGGGGCCGATGTGACGGCGGTTTGCAAAATCATAAGGGCGGTAGTCGGTCGGTTTAAAAGACATGATCGCAGCCTATTGGATACAAAGGGTCATTTGCGGCAGGTCGCCCCGCCGCAGCATTCGATTTCAGATGCCCATGAGGGCGATGTCAGTGGATCAGCCGATGTGATCTTTGTATTCGGCTTCGTCCATGTAGTCATCAAGGGCCGACAGGTCCTCGATCTTCATTTTAAAGAACCAGCCATCGTTCAGCGGGTCTTCGTTTACCAGCGCAGGGTTGTCGGACAGCACGTCGTTTACCTCGACAATTTCGCCGTCCAATGGAGCCAGAATGTCGGACGCCGCTTTGACCGATTCAATCACAACAACTTCGTCATCTTTGGCGACTTCGGTGCCTTCTTCGGGCAGTTCGACAAAAACGATATCACCCAGCTGTTCGGTCGCGTGTTCGGTAATGCCAACAACAACCAGATCGCCTTCGACGCGCAGCCATTCGTGTTCTTCGGTGTATTTCATTGGGCGGGTCTCCTGTCAGGAAATTAGCGTTTATAATTCGATGGACGGAACGGCAGAGCGGTCACTTTAGCAGGCAGGCGTTTTCCGCGCACTTCGCCCCAAACTGTCGTGCCTTCGGCGGCCAATTCCGACGGGATATAGCCCATCGACATTGGTGCCTGAATGGATGGACCAAACGCGCCCGAAGTGACCTCGCCAATCTGGTTGCCACCTTCGGCGGCATCAAACAGAGGCGTATGCGCACGCATCGGCGCGCGACCTTCGGGACGTAGGCCAACCCGTTTGGTGGCCGCACCGTTTTCAAATTCGTTCAGGATGATATCCGCGCCAGGAAACCCGCCAGCGCGGTCGCCAGTGCGGCGCGATTTCTGGATCGCCCATTTCAGATCCGCCGCCACAGGGGTCGTGGTTTCGTCCAGATCGGACCCATACAGGCACAGGCCCGCTTCTAGCCGCAGGCTATCACGTGCGCCTAGGCCGATCGGTTCGACCTCTTCCATGGCCAGCAGTTGACGCACGAACGCATCCGCACCCGCAGCAGGAACCGAAATTTCAAAGCCGTCTTCGCCGCTATAGCCGGACCGCGACACCCAAACCTGATCGCCATCGAACCAAGCGTGATCCATGAAACGCATGTCAGCAACGCGCGGATAAATACGCGCCAGTGCCAGTTCCGCCTTTGGCCCTTGCAGCGCGATCAAGGCGCGGTCGGTCAGAACCTCGATTTCACAGGTGTCAGACAGGTGGGCGCGCAGGTGGGCGATATCGGCGTCTTTGCAGGCGGCGTTCACGACCAGAAACAGCGCGTGATCGTCGTTCAGTTTCACGATCATCAGATCGTCCAGAATGCCGCCCTGTTCATTGGTGAAAAACGCGTACCGCTGACGGCCATGGGCCAGACCCAGCACATCGACCGGCACCAGCGTTTCCAGCGCACGCGCCGCATCGGCCACATCACCCGATTTCGGGCGCAGAATCACTTGCCCCATATGGCTGACGTCGAACAGGCCCGCGTGTTCGCGGGTCCATAGGTGTTCTTTCATCACGCCCAGCGGATATTGGACGGGCATTTCATAGCCCGCGAAAGGCACCATTTTGGCACCCAGTTCAACGTGAAGGTCGTATAGCCCCGTGCGTTTCATATCGGTCATCCCGTAGACAGCTTTCGGGCGTGAACCCGATCCAAGATGCCCCCTCTGTCCGTGTTGCCTGAGATCGTTATCCCGTCGGCGGACGCATTCGCGCCTCTCTCCAGAGTTTTACACGTGCCGGTCCATTTGCCTGAGAGTTTACCGGGGCGGTTGCTCCTTCGGCGCGAGTTTTTCTCGCTCTCCCGTGCACGTATGTTTCCGATAAGAAACTTCTTCCGCTATGTAAATAGCAGAATTGCGACTATCCACGATTCATTTGCGTCGCAAAACGACTGGAGCATCGTTATTGGGCCGCCATTGGCATCTGCGCCGATTGACACTGAGCCCACAATTCGCCCAGCGCGTCGATCAAGTGATCGATGTCGGCATCGCTATGTACGGGCGATGGGGTGATGCGCAAACGTTCCGTGCCTTTGGGCACGGTCGGATAATTGATCGGCTGAATGTAGATGCCATAGCGATCCATCAGAACATCCGAGATCCATTTGCATTTCACAGGGTCACCAACCATCACAGGAATGATGTGGCTGGGATTTTCAATATGCGGGATGCCAGCGGCGTCCAGCCGTGCGCGAACCTCAGCCACTTTGGCCTGTTGGCTGTCGCGTTCCGTTTGCGATGTTTTCAGATGTTTGATCGCCGCGCAGGCCCCAGCGGCCACAGCAGGCGGCAGCGCAGTGGTAAAGATGAAACCAGAGGCGAACGAACGGACGAAATCGACCAGATCACGGGACGCGGCGATATAGCCACCCATCACGCCAAATGCCTTGCCCAAGGTGCCTTCGATGACGGTTAGACGGTCCATCAGACCTTCGCGTTCAGCAATGCCGCCGCCGCGCGGGCCGTACATGCCAACGGCGTGAACTTCGTCCAGATAGGTCATCGCGTTGTATTTATCGGCCAGATCGCAGATTTCGCGGATCGGGGCGATGTCGCCGTCCATCGAATAAACAGATTCGAACGCGATTAGTTTCGGGCGGTCCAGCGGCTGTTCGGCCAGCAGGCGTTCCAGATCAGCCAGATCGTTATGTTTCCAGATTTTCCGCTCGGCTTTGGAATGGCGGATACCTTCGATCATCGATGCGTGGTTCAGGCTGTCGGAAATCACCAAACAATTCGGGATTTTCGCAGCCAAGGTGCCCAGCGCGGCCCAGTTCGACACATAGCCCGACGTGAACAGAAGCGCCGATTCTTTGCCGTGCAGATCAGCCAGTTCGCGTTCCAGCAGGACGTGGTGATGCGTTGTCCCCGAAATATTGCGCGTTCCGCCCGCACCCGCGCCGACGCGGTCGATTGCGTCATGCATTGCGTTTAGGACGGTTGGATGCTGGCCCATGCCTAGGTAGTCATTGGAACACCAGATGGTGACTTTGCGAACGGCGTTGCTGATGTGATTGTCAGCGTTTGGAAAATTCCCGCGTTCGCGTTCTAGATCGGCAAAAACGCGATAGTTGCCCTGTTCGCGTAGGTGATCCAGTTCCGACCGGAAATAGGTCTGATAATCCATGTCAAAGTCTCCGTCTGCTGTGCGCGCTATGGTTTTCACCCCTACGTGCATTCGGCTGTAGTGTACCGACCGGCCCGTCATGCGGCACGACACCAAAAGGTCTAAGTTTGCAGCCTGTCCTTTGGTGCGGTCGTCCCTTTGCTACATTGTGCGGCGGATCACTACTTTGACATGGATCATGAAATCACAGGTTACGGGCCAAGAACCGTATCCAGTTTTGCGATGTGATCTTTGTCGTCAATTCGGTGCCGAAACCATGTGCCATCATTGCGTCGGCCAAATCTTGCAGCCCCAGAACATCGCCGATCACCTCGGGGATCACAGCCCCATCGAAATCCGACCCCAGCGCAACGTGGTTTTCGCCCAAGATAGATAGCAGATGATCCATGTGGCGCAGAATGGCGTCAAACCCCGTATCCGAATTGCGCTGACCGTCATCACGCAGGAACGCGCAGCCAAAATTCACGCCAACGATACCGTCGCTGTCCGCGATCATATGCAGCTGGCGGTCGGTCAGGTTTCGAGTGGACGGCGTAACATGATGCGCATTGGAATGCGTCGCGATCAGCGGACGCGACGATACCGCCGCGACATCGTCGAAACCCTTTTCGTTCAGATGCGATAGGTCGATCAAAATGCCCAGCGCATCACATTCACGCACCAGATCCTTGCCCAGCGGCGTCAGCCCCCCGCCATGATCCGGCGTCGATGGAAAGGCAAATGGTACGCCTTCGCCAAAATGGGTTGGGCGGGACCAAACCGGGCCAAGCGACCGTAGGCCCATTTGATACCACAAGTGCAATTGCGACAGATCGGTTCCAATCGCTTCGGCGCCTTCCATGTGCATGATCGCGGCGATGCCTTGGTTCGCGACCGTCTTGGATACCTGTTCACCCGTTCGGCAAACGGTCAACGCACCTTGTGACAGTCGTTCCATTTCCAGCAAACCAGCGGCTTGGGCGATGGCAATGGGCAATGCCGCGTCTTGATCAACCATCGGCGGCAATGGCAATTCATAAGGCAGCGTGGTCATCATCGCCTCGAAATCGAGGCCTGACCCATCATCGGGGGATGGCACCCAAATGGCGAAAAAACCACCCGCAAAGCCCGCCATCTGAATGCACGGCAAATCCAGATGATGGGCCCCATCGCCCGTCAGCCACATCGCGCGGCGCTGATCGGCGGATTTTGCATAGTACCGATACAGAAAATCATTATGGCCATCGAAGAAGGAAAAGCTGGTCATCTAATCACCTAAATATTGCTTGTGTACCGTAACGCGACGATCCCCATGTGCAACGCAATAACAATCGTGCTAACCCTACCCGACCAAGGCAAGAGACCCCAATGTTCGACCTCATCATTTTTGACTGCGACGGCGTGTTGATCGATAGCGAAATCATCAGCGCTGATACCCTGATCGACGAGCTGGCGATTCTAGGAATCGACATTGATTATGACTATGTGCGTACAAAATGTTTGGGGCGCAGCTTTCCGACGGTTGCAAAAAACATCCGTGAAAGTTTTGACAAACCACTGCCTGCGGACTTTGAACAACGCTATCGCACTTCGCTGTTGCAGCGATTTGAAACACAGCTGAAAACAACCGATGGGGTGGCCGATGTTTTGGCCGCGTTGGACGTGCCGTTTTGTGTAGCAACCTCGTCCAGCCCGCCCCGTGTGGCGCGGTCACTTGAACTTACTGGTTTGAAAACCTTTTTCGGTGACAATGTGTTTACGGCTAGTCAGGTTCAAAACGGGAAACCAGCACCAGATTTGTTTCTGTTTGCGGCCGAAAAAATGGGCGTTGACCCATCCCGCGCGCTGGTGATCGAAGACAGCCCGCCGGGCCTAATTGCTGCACGTGCAGCAGGAATGAAACACTATGCCTACACAGGTGCCAGCCACCTGATCGGGATGCCATACGATCCCCCCCATGACGTTCAATGCTTTGACAAATGGTCGGATTTCGCGCACCTGATTGAAAAAGACTAACAAGAATTGGCACCATGGCGAACGGACGCTTTACCCCTGAAACCAGCCGTCTGGATGACGCGGCGCGCGCAGGTTGGCTGTACTATGTTGCAGGCAACACCCAAGACGAAATTGCGCGCAAACTGGGCGTATCGCGCCAGTCGGCACAGCGTCTGGTGGCGATGGCTGTCAGTGAAAAACTGGTCAAGGTCCGTCTAGATCACCCGATTGCGCGATGCATGGATTTGGCGCAAGCGATCAAAGATCGGTTTGGCATCGAATTTTGCGAAATCGTTCCTTCAGACCCTGACGCACCAAATTTGTTAACCGGCGCCGCGATCGCAGCCGCTGCGGTGATGGAGCGGACCCTAAATTCGAAAGAAGGCAAAATCATCGCCTTGGGTACGGGCCGCGCGCTGAAGGCGACGGTTGAACAAGTCCCGCGCATGAATTGCCCACAGCATCGCGTCGTTTCGCGTTTGGGCAACATGATGGCCGATGGGTCTGCAACGCCTTATAACGCTACGATCCAATTGGCCGACCGCGTTGGCGCTGTTCAGTACCCCTATCCTTTGCCTTGCCTTGCGACATCGCCCGAAGATTTGCAGATGCTGCATAAACAAGACGCCGTCCAAAACACCCTGTCGTTATGTGAAAACGCGGATTTGACGCTGGTCGGTATCGGCCAAATGGACACCACAGCGCCAATTTACGTCGATGGGTTCCTAAGCGATCAGGAAATGGCGGAATGTCAGGCATTGGGCGCTGCGGGCGAAATCACCAGCTGGATTTACGACGACAACGGCGAAATTCTGGATTGTGCGTTTAATTCTCGGGTCGCTTCTGCCCCGCTTAAAACAGTGCACCCCAGCAATTTCCTTGCTGTTGCTGTGGGCCCGTCAAAGGTGCGCGCGATCAATGCTGCGCTGCGCGGCAATTTGGTCAGTGGACTCTTTACCAACGAATCTACCGCCGAAGCGATTCTAGCGACCTAAAATCCTTTTGTTACACACCGTTACATTCTTTCAGGGGCTGTCGAACCATCGACAGCCCCTGAAATTTATTATGGCTACGATAAAAACAGCTTCTCCATAATTCCAAAATAATACAATAAATTCAAAACCTTACAGAAATGCGGCAGCGCGGCGGATAACGGGTATTGACAAATTACCCCCCAATGGATGAACATTTGCTCACTAACGTAGCAATTGCCCACCCTGGGCATTGGGAGGAAAATCATGAATAAATCTGTGCGCGCGCTTCTTGGCGCGACTGCTCTGTGTTCCGTTGCTGTTGCAGCAAATGCAGAAACGCTGACCATTGCGACCGTGAACAACGGCGACATGATCCGCATGCAGGGTCTGGACGACGACTTCACAGCGAAAACCGGCATCGAGCTGGAGTGGGTCACTCTGGAGGAGAACGTCCTGCGTCAGCGCGTAACCACCGACATTTCGACCAACGGTGGCGCATTCGACATCATGACCATCGGCATGTACGAAACCCCAATTTGGGGTGCGAACGGCTGGCTGGTCCCACTGGATGACCTGTCCGAAGAATACAACGCTGCAGACATCCTGCCAGCAATGGCTGGTGGCCTGTCCTACGACGGCACCCTGTACGCTGCACCGTTCTACGGTGAATCGTCGATGGTCATGTACCGCACCGACCTGATGGAAGCAGCAGGCCTGGAAATGCCAGATGCACCAACTTGGGAATTCATCCGCGAAGCAGCAGCTGCAATGACCGACCGTGATGCAGACATCAACGGTATCTGTCTGCGCGGTAAAGCAGGCTGGGGTGAAGGCGGCGCGTTCATCACTGCAATGTCCAACTCGTTCGGCGCTCGCTGGTTCGACATGGACTGGAACGCTCAGTTCGACACCGAAGCATGGGCAAACACCCTGAACTTCTACAAAGGCATGATGGACGAGTCCGGCCCAGCAGGTTACGCGACCAACGGTTTCAACGAAAACCTGTCGCTGTTCCAGCAAGGCAAATGTGGCATGTGGATCGACGCAACTGTTGCGGCATCCTTCGTGACCAACCCGAACGACTCCGAAGTAGCTGACTCGGTTGGTTTCGCACTGGCACCAGACAACGGCCTGGGCAAACGTTCGAACTGGCTGTGGGCATGGGCTCTGGCGATCCCAGCAGGTTCGCAGAAAACCGACGCTGCTAAGCAGTTCATCGAATGGGCAACCTCGACCGACTACATCGAGCTGGTAGCAGCTAACGAAGGTTGGGCAAACGTTCCTCCGGGCGCACGTACCTCGCTGTACGAAAACCCGAACTACATGGACGTTCCATTCGCTCAGATGACCCTGGATTCGATCCTGTCGGCTGACCCTCTGAACTCGACTGTTGAAGAATCGCCATACGTTGGCGTTCAGTTCGCAGCGATCCCAGAATTCGCAGGTATCGCAACCGAAGTAAGCCAAGAGTTCTCGGCAGCTTACGCAGGTCAGCAAACTGTTGAAGAAGCACTGGCAAAAGCACAGGCTATCACCAACGACGCAATGGAAGCTGCTGGCTACCGCTAAGCAATCCTCCAATGCAGGGGGCGGCCAGCAATGGCTGCCCCCTGTATTTTACTACCCCTCCGCACAACTCAATAAATTTTCAGGTGGTGTCATTACTGCCAACAGAGGAAGTGTATCATGGCAACACAACACTCTCGCTCAGCTGCCCGCATTATGATGGCGCCAGCGGTCACCCTCCTTCTGGGATGGATGCTCGTTCCGCTGACTGCCACGCTGTACCTGTCGTTCCGCGACTACAGACCTATGCGCGGTGGCGATTTGGGCTTCGCTGGGTTCGAAAACTATACCCGCTTTATTGGCAGTAGCTCTTTCTGGCCAAGCATTGTTACCACGTTGATTATTGTTGGTGGCGTTCTGGCCATCACTATCGTTTTTGGCGTCCTGCTTGCGCTGCTTCTTGACCGTCCGATGTGGGGTCAAGGCGTGGTCCGCATCATGGTCATCGCCCCGTTCTTTGTCATGCCAACCGTTTCGGCGCTGGTTTGGAAGAACATGTTCATGGACCCGACCAATGGTCTTTTGTCCCACCTGTGGCGCTTTTTCGGCGCAGAGCCGGTGGTATGGATGTCCGAACAGTCGCTGCTGTCCATCATCATCATCGTAAGCTGGCAGTGGCTGCCGTTTGCAACGCTGATCCTGCTGACGGCTATCCAGTCGCTCGACGGTGAACAGCTAGAAGCATCCGAAATGGACGGCGCACCTGTGCTGGCACGTTTCTGGTACATCATCCTGCCACACCTAAGCCGCGCCATCACAATCGTTCTGCTTATCCAGACGATCTTCCTTCTGTCGATCTTTGCAGAAATCTTTGTGACGACCGGCGGCGCCTTTGGCACCAAAACTCTGACCTACCTGATCTTCCAGCGCATTATCGAAAGCCAAGCTGTCGGTCTGGGCTCTGCAGGTGGCGTATACGCAATCATTCTTGCCAACATCGTTGCGATCTTCTTGATGCGCATCGTCGGCAAAAACCTGGACTAAGGGGGCGACAATGGCACGTTCTGTTACCAAACAGCAAAAAGCGCTGAATACCGCCATCGCATGGACTATTGGTCTGCTGATCTTTTTCCCGATCTTGTGGACCATCCTGACCAGTTTCAAATCCGAAGGTCAGGCAATCGCTGATCCGCCCATCTTCTTGTTCTTTGACTGGACGCTGGAAAACTATGCCGTTGTGCAGGAACGTTCGAACTATACGAACTTCTTGTGGAACTCGATCATCATCTCGGTCGGTTCGACCGTGCTGGGCCTGATCGTGGCAATTCCTGCGGCTTGGTCGATGGCATTCACCCCGTCGAAACGCACAAAAGACATCCTGATGTGGATGCTTTCGACAAAGATGCTGCCGGCAGTTGGCGTTCTGTATCCGATCTACATCGGCGCAACCAAAATGGGCCTGATGGACAGCCACATTGCGCTGGTTCTGGTCATCATGCTGATCAACCTGCCGATCATCATCTGGATGCTGTACACATACTTCCGCGAAATTCCGGGTGAAATCCTAGAAGCCGCACGTATGGACGGCGCATCGCTGAAGGAAGAGATCATCTACATCCTGACGCCGATGGCTATTCCGGGCATCGCATCCACAATGCTGCTGAACATCATCCTCGCATGGAACGAAGCGTTCTGGACGATCAACCTGACCGTTACCAAAGCAGCTCCACTAACAGCCTTTATCGCAAGCTATTCCAGCCCCGAAGGTCTGTTCTACGCAAAACTATCTGCTGCCTCGACCATGGCGATCGCACCGATCCTGATCATGGGCTGGTTCAGCCAAAAACAACTTGTCCGCGGCCTGACCTTTGGCGCCGTGAAGTAAGGGAATACGAATATGGGACGCATTACTCTTGATAAAGTCACCAAATCCTTTGGCGACGTAAACGTCATCCCTCCGCTGGACCTGACAATCGAAGACGGCGAATTCGTTGTATTCGTAGGCCCATCGGGTTGTGGCAAATCCACTCTGCTGCGCCTGATCGCAGGCCTAGAGGACGTATCCTCGGGTCAGATCCGCATCGACGGCAACGACGCGACCGAACTGCCACCCGCGAAACGCGGTTTGGCAATGGTGTTCCAGTCTTACGCGCTGTACCCACACATGTCGGTGCGCAAGAACATCGCCTTCCCTTTGAAGATGGCGAAGATGGATCAGGCCGAAATCGACAAACGCGTGAACAAAGCAGCCGAGGTTCTGAACCTTGCCAGCTACATTGATCGCCGTCCTGGTCAGTTGTCTGGTGGTCAGCGTCAGCGTGTGGCCATCGGCCGTGCGATTGTTCGTGAACCTTCGGCATTCCTGTTCGACGAACCTCTGTCGAACTTGGACGCTGCGCTGCGTGTCGGCATGCGTCTGGAAATTTCGGAACTGCACGAGCGCCTGAAAACCACCATGATCTATGTGACGCACGACCAAGTCGAAGCCATGACCATGGCAGATAAAATCGTTGTTCTGAACGCAGGTAACATCGAACAAGTAGGCTCCCCTCTGGACCTGTACCGCGAACCACGCAACCTGTTCGTTGCTGGCTTCATCGGTTCGCCAAAAATGAACTTTATCGAAGGTGCCGAAGCGGCAAAGCACGACGCGGCTACCATCGGTATCCGCCCAGAGCATCTGGACGCATCGGCGACCGAAGGCACTTGGACCGGCAAAGTGGGCGTTTCCGAACACTTGGGTTCCGACACGTTCTTGCACGTTCATGACACTGGTTTGGCAGAAACAATCACCGTTCGTGTGAACGGCGAATTCGGCCTACGTCATGGCGACACCGTTTACCTGACGCCACAAGCGGACAAAATCCACCGCTTTGACGCGGCAGGTCTGCGTATCGCCTAAGGGCAATAGAGCCGCGCCGATGTGTTTGGCGCGGCTCTCCTTCCCGCGCGGCGGCTTTGCCTCCGCATTTGTTTAGACCCCACCGCTAGGCATGTTTGCTGACGCGGCCGCAATTGGATGGCGAACGATGGCTATCAATCTGAACTCTGCTGCATTGGCCGAACTTGGCGATAATGTTGCAACACCAAACTATGATCGCAGTGCGCTGACCTGCGGTATTCTACATGTTGGCATCGGTAACTTTCACCGTGCGCATATGGCTGTTTACTTGGACCGCTTGTTCGCTTTGGGGCGCGATCATGATTGGGCCATCCAAGGCGCCGGTGTCCGTCAAGGTGATGCCCGCATGCGCGATATCCTGTCCGAACAGGACTGGCTGACAACCGTTGTCGAACTAGAGCCATCAGGCCTAACAGCACAGGTCATCGGCTCGATGGCTGACTTTGTTGAAATCTGCCCAGACAAAACCGTCGCTGCGATGGCGAACCCGCAAATCAAAATCGTATCGACGACGATTACCGAAGGCGGTTATTACGTCGACGCGCTGACGGACGGTTTTGACGGCAACCATCCTGACATTTTGGCTGACGTGGAAAACCCAGACAGCCCATCGACTGTTTTCGGCATGATTCTAAAGGCGCTGCGCATTCGCCGCGACGCAGGCGATCAGCCATTCACCGTCATGTCCTGCGATAACCTACCAGAAAACGGGCATGTTGCTAAACAAACCGTTGTTGGTTTGGCAAAACTGATGGATCCAGATTTCGCGGACTGGGTCGAAGCTAACGTTGCTTTCCCGAATTCGATGGTGGACTGCATTACCCCTGCCACTTCGGAACGTGAACGCCATCTGGTGCGCGACAAATTCGGCATCTGTGATGCTGCACCTGTTGCCTGCGAACCATTCCGTCAGTGGGTACTAGAGGATAACTTCCCCCAAGGTCGCCCTGCGTTGGAAGCGGTCGGTGCAGAATTCGTTTCAGACGTTGCAAAATACGAACTGATGAAACTGCGCATCCTAAACGGTGGCCACGCAGCGATTGCCTATCCTTCGGCGCTGCTAGGGCACCATTTCGTGCATGATGCGATGGCCGATCCACTGATCAGCGGTTGGCTGGATGCGCTGGAACAGCGCGAAGTCATCCCGACGCTAGAACCGATCGACGGCGTGGATTACCAGAAATACCGCGAAACGATTATCGAACGTTTTTCGAACCCCGAAGTCGGCGACACCATCCCGCGCCTTTGTCTGGACGGATCGAACCGCCAGCCAAAATTCATCCTGCCCACCCTGCGCGACGCGCTGGAAAATGGCGCAGATGTTTACGGTCTGGCGCTCGAGGTTGCCCTGTGGTGCCGTTACTGCACCCGCGTAGACGAAGCCGGCAATGTCATCGAACCGAACGATGACAACCATGTCGCGCTAAAAGAATACGCCGATGCAGCCAAAGACCGCCCAGCCGCGTTCTTGGAAAACACAGCTGTGTTCGGCGATCTGGGTCAGAACGAAACCTTTGTCGCTGAATTCACCAAGGCACTGAACAGCCTGTATGAAAACGGCGTCGCGGCCACGCTAACGGCCTACATCAACGCATAAATAAAACGGCGCCTACGGGCGCCGTTTTCGCATCTGTGGGATCACTGAAACAGCGATGCCACCCAGCACCAACGCGGCCCCGACAATCAGGCGCAGCGTGATCGGTTCATTCACGAACAACAGCCCACCAAAGGCTGCGATGACAGGCACCGATAGCTGCACAATGCCCGCCGTTGCCGCATCAATTCGCGCGACCACCGTGTACCACGCGGCATAGCCCACCCCAGACGCAATCGCGCCAGACAGCACAGCGCAAATTAGCCCCCCTGCCCCCAGTTCACCGTTCGAAATCAACAACAGAGGCGCGACCAAGGGAAGCGCAATCGCGAAATTCGCCGCGTTGTTCTGGATGGGGTCAGACACCCCCCGCCCCAGCAAGGTATACGCGCCCCACGCGACCCCTGCCCCGATCATTAGGGCGATATCTATGTACGACACGTCTGATCCATCGGGCCGCAACAGATACGCCAATCCGGCCAGCGCGATGGCCGTGCCGATCCATTGCAACCGATGGATAGACGCACCGCCTACAACGACAACAGCAAAGATCGTCAGTTGCACCGACCCAAAAAGGATCAACGCTCCGAGCCCCGTATCCAAACTACGGTACGCTATTGAAAACCCGATGATATACCCCGCCAGCGCAATCGCGCCTTTGGCTGCGCGTAACGGGCTGGGCCACACCATCGCGCGGCCGCGGGTCGCGAGCGACATCAGAACCAAGGCGCCAGCCGCCACGCGCACAACGGCAAACTGCGCAGGGTCTGCGCCGAAATCTACAACGGCCATACGAATTAGGACCGAATTGGCGGCTAACGCACAAATAGCAAAGGCCGAAATCAAAACAAAAGTCATCTATTCCCCTAAAGAAAAACGGGGCCGCCGATTGGCGACCCCGTCCTTATACTGCCGGATGGCGATGATTACATCATGCCGCCCATGCCGCCCATGTCAGGCATTGCTGGTGCAGCGCCTTCTTTGGCTGGTTTGTCAGCAACCATTGCTTCGGTGGTGATCAGCAGACCTGCAACCGATGCTGCGTCTTCCAACGCGGTACGGGTTACTTTTGCTGGGTCGATCACGCCGAATTTGAACATGTCGCCATATTCTTCGGTCTGAGCATTAAAGCCGAACGAGGTGTCGTCGCTTTCGCGAACTTTGCCGGCAACAACTGCGCCGTCAACACCAGCGTTTTCTGCGATCTGACGCAGAGGAGCCTCCAGAGCGCGACGTACCAGAGCGATACCTGCGTTCTGGTCAGAGTTTTCACCCTCAACGCCTTCCAGACCTTTCGAAGCCTGAACCAGAGCAACACCACCGCCTACAACGATGCCCTCTTGGACAGCTGCGCGGGTTGCGTTCAGCGCGTCATCAACGCGGTCTTTACGCTCTTTCACTTCGACTTCGGTCAGGCCGCCAACGCGGATAACCGCAACACCGCCTGCCAGTTTCGCAACGCGTTCCTGCAGTTTTTCACGGTCGTAGTCGGACGAGGTTTCTTCGATCTGGGTGCGGATCTGTGCAACGCGTGCTTCGATCTCTGCCTTCTCGCCAGCGCCATCAACGATGGTGGTGTTGTCTTTGGAGATCTGAACTTTCTTAGCCGAGCCCAGCATGTCCATGGTGACGTTTTCCAGCTTCATGCCCAGGTCTTCGGAGATGACCTGACCGCCGGTCAGAATTGCGATGTCTTGCAGCATTGCTTTGCGGCGATCGCCGAAACCAGGTGCTTTGACAGCTGCGATTTTCAGGCCGCCGCGCAGTTTGTTAACAACCAGAGTTGCCAGCGCTTCGCCTTCTACGTCTTCAGCGATGATGATCAGTGGCTTTTGCGACTGGATCACCGATTCCAGCAGAGGAACCATTGGCTGTAGCGACGACAGTTTCTTTTCGTGCAGCAGGATGACAGCGTCTTCCAGCTCTGCAATCATTTTGTCTGGGTTGGTGACAAAGTATGGCGACAAGAAGCCACGGTCGAACTGCATGCCTTCGACGACTTCTACTTCGGTTTCCATGCCTTTGTTTTCTTCAACGGTGATTACGCCGTCGTTGCCAACTTTCTGCATAGCGTCCGCGATCTGACGACCGATGGTTGCTTCGCCGTTTGCCGAAATGGTGCCGACCTGTGCAACTTCGTCCGAGTCTGCAACTTCGCGAGCCATTGCTTTGATCTGCTCAACAACTTTGGACGTTGCCATGTCGATGCCGCGCTTCAGGTCCATTGGGTTCAGACCAGCAGCAACCTGCTTCAGGCCTTCGCGAACGATCGCTTGTGCCAGAACGGTTGCAGTGGTGGTGCCGTCACCAGCTTCGTCGTTGGTGCGCGATGCCACTTCTTTGACCATCTGCGCGCCCATGTTTTCGAACTTGTCTTCCAGTTCGATCTCTTTTGCTACGGAAACACCGTCTTTGGTGATGCGTGGTGCACCGAACGATTTTTCCAGAACAACGTTACGGCCTTTTGGGCCCAGAGTAACTTTTACTGCGTCAGCAAGAATGTTGACACCGCGCAGCATACCGTTGCGTGCGTCTGTGCCGAATTTGACGTCTTTTGCAGCCATTGCTGTAATCCTTAGTTAGGTTTTCGTGAAAAGTTGCGATCTCAGGCGATGATGCCGAGGATGTCGCTTTCTTTCATGATAAGTAGCTCTTCACCGTCAACGGTGACTTCGGTGCCGGACCATTTGCCGAACAGAATGGTGTCGCCTTCTTTCACAGCCATTGCGATCAGCTCACCAGAATCTTTGCGTGCGCCTTCGCCACAAGCCACAACTTGGCCTTCGGCTGGTTTTTCTTTGGCGCTATCTGGGATGATCAGACCACCCGCAGTTTTTTCGTCGCTTTGGACACGGCGGACCAGAACGCGGTCATGCAGCGGTTTAAAAGCCATTTCGGTAGCTCCCTAGCTATCTGTAATTTCTGTTACCAAGCCCCGTTTTGGGGCTATTAGCACTCAGTCGCTTCGAGTGCTAACGACGAAGAGTTAGGCAACGTATCTGCACCTGTCAACAGCCCCCCTACTAAAAAAATCTGCCGATTTTCATCATTTATTTGCCGACCGCAGCGACGAATGAAATTGCGGCTGGCCGTGCAATGGGGCGGCCCCTATGCTTCGTAATCAATAAGTATCGGAGTTTATTGATGTCCTTGCGCTCAACCCTGTTCGGCCTGTTCGTCTCAACCTGTCCTGTAACCGTGAATGCGTTGTGCATCGGCGAAGGCATCGAACCGTTTCTATCCGCCGACGCGCTAGACGCCGTAGATCAGGCCGTCGCCGACATTCCCTATTCCAATGGGATCACATGGAAAGCGAGTCGGGATGATGACGAGGTAATCCTGTGGGGGTCCGTGCACATCTGGGACCCACGCCTGAGTTTCATAAACGGCATGGTTCGGCATGATCTAAAAACCGTTGATCACCTGTTGGTCGAAATGACATTGCAAGACCAACAGGTCATGCAAACCGAACTAACAGCAGATCCGACCAAGCTGCTATTGCCCGACGGGCAGAGCCTGATCGAAATGGTGGATGAGCCAACGTGGGAATTGATAAAGGAGGCCGCCATCGCACGCGGGCTACCCACGGTAATGGCGGCCCGATTACAGCCGTGGTACCTGCTGGTGATGATCGGAACCCCACCCTGTGCGATGCAAGACATCACAAAAGGGCTGCCGGGTTTGGACGGGATGGTTATGTCCGATGCGCAAATTTTGGACATTCCCACCACAAGCCTAGAAGACTGGCGCACAACATTGGACATTCTGTCAGCTCCATCGATCGAGGATCAAATCGACCTGATGCAACTTTCGCTGATGGGCAGCACCTATGAAAACGCGATGTTCATGTCCACGCTGGACAGTTATTTTAACGGTGAGACCGCCCGCGTCTGGGAGTTGTCGCGCGCGGCGCTGGCGGTGACACCCGAAGGCATCACGCCCGAAGCCACCGAAACATTCGAAACGCTGACGCAAGAATTGTTAATCGAACGCAATATCGCATGGATTCCCGTCATCGAAGACGCCGCCGCAAATGGCAAAACGCTGGCTCTGTTTGGTGCGGCGCATTTGCCGGGGGAATATGGCGTTTTGAACCTGCTAGAACAAAACGGGTGGACGGTTACTCCGCATCCGTGGGCAGAGGATGGGCCTGCAACCCCTGCGCAGTGATCGCATAGATCCCCGCTTCCACGCGTTCGAACCATCCGTAGTGGTTCGCTGCCATGATTGCCGTGGCGCGAGTGACCCCCGTTGCCTTTGCCACTGCGGCGCCTTTGGTTGGACCATGTTCGGCCAGATGCGCGGCGCAACGCACAGCGTCCTGCCGATAAGCTGTGACGATACCGCCGCGTGTTCCGCCCAGATTGGGATCTCCCTGCCGCGCCTGAAATTCACGGATCAGCGCAGCGGATTTCGGTCTGGATTTGCGCGGGACGTAGGGAACTGGATCGCAGTGCGGTTCGACCAAACCATCAGGCAAACGCACCGTCAAAACGCCCAACCCCAACCGGCGGCAGAGTTTGATATTCGCCAATAGCGCCTTGTACCCTGCCCGCCCTTTTGGACGCGGCACGCAGACATAAACCGCATCCGTGACAGATAGCCGCGCCACCGCCTGATGCAGCAGGGCCAGTGAAAACGCAGTCTTCATTTCAACAATAACGGGCGCGTCGCCTTCGCGGATCGCCACAACATCTGCCGACGCGATTTCCGCCTTTACCTCATAGCCTTGCGCCTCAAGATAGGACTTGAGCGGCAGATAAAGGTCGGTTTCGCGGATGGCAGCCATATCACCACCTAAACTGGCCGACACATCCATGCAATTAGACCATTTCAGCGCGCTTTGCTGCGTTGCAGACAGGTGACAAGCGCACGTCCGCCCCCTATAAGGCCCGCGAAACATTATTCCGCAGAGGCATCCTCCCATGACTACGCTTGTTTTTGGCCATAAATCCCCTGACACCGATTCCACCGGCTCGCCTATTATCTGGGCTTGGTATCTGAACGAAATTAAAGGCATCGACGCCAAAGCAGTCCTGCTGGGCGAACCAAACACCGAAGCCGCGTTCGTTGTTGAAAAATGGGGCTTTGAAAAGCCAGAAATCATTTCCGGCGTAGAAGCAGATCAGGATGTTGTCATCGTTGACACCAACAACCCTGCTGAGCTGCCAGACGCGATCAATGACGCGAACATCACCGCGATCATCGACCACCACAAACTGGTTGGCGGTCTGGAAACCAAAGGTCCGATCGACATCACCATCCGTCCTCTGGCATGTACCGCGACCATCATGCACGACCTGATGGGCGACGACGCTGACAAAATGCCAGACAACATCAAAGGCGCGATGCTGTCCTGCATCCTGTCCGACACACTGGAATTCCGCAGCCCGACCACCACCGACGTGGACAAAGCGCTGGCCGAAAAACTGGCATCCGAACTGAACCTGGACCTGAACGCATACGCATCGGAAATGTTCGAAGCGAAATCCGATATCTCGGAATTTTCGGACGCTGAACTGATCCGCATGGATTCCAAAGAATACGCCGTAGAAGGCACCAAATTCCGCGTATCCGTTCTGGAAACCACTGCGCCGAAACTGGTTCTGGACCGCAAAGCGTCGATCATGGACACCATGACCACCGTTGCGACCGAAGACGGTGTTGATCAGGTTTTGCTGTTCGTTGTCGACATCCTGAACGAAGAAGCAACTCTGTTCGTGCCAAACGATCTGGTCAAAACCGTTGCTGAAAAATCGTTCGGCGCGACCGTAAACGGCGACAACGTTGTTCTGCCGGGCATCATGTCCCGCAAAAAACAAATCATTCCAAACCTGAAAGTCTAAGGTTTGACGATTTCCAAAGGCCCGCCATTGCGCGGGCCTTTTTCATTTGGGGGCACTGATGTTTTCACCTGATTTCATGCGCGAAATGCAACGCGGCGAAGAACCCGCCGTGGACGCCCTGCTGGCCCATGCGTTCGGCGGTCAGGACGAGGTGAAATTGATCGCCAAGCTACGCAAATCCCGCGCGATGGCTGGCGAGATGGTGCTGCCGTCCGAACACGGGATCATCGGCTATCTGGCCCTGTCCAAAATGATCGCGCCGAAAAACTGGCTGTGCCTCGCGCCCGTGGCGATCCACCCCGATGTGCAGCGCATGGGTTATGGCCGCCGCATGGTCGGCATGATCACCGAATGGGCCAAAATGACGAACCAAACGCTGGTCGTTCTGGGCGATCCAGTATTCTATCAACGCTGCGGATTTCGCGCAGCGCCCGATGGGCTGACGTCGCCCTACCCCGTCGATCACACTCTGGTCGCGGGTCCGGCCAAGGCTAAGTCACTAGAACTGCGTTATCCGCAGGCCTTTGGCTAAGACGCTTTTCTTTTACATTAGCGCTCTATAGGCATGGGTTAAACATGACCAAAGGGGCGACCAATGACCCAGATTATCGAAACCTTTTCCGAAATCGCCGACAATTATGATGCGCTGTTTGTGGACCTATGGGGCTGCATGCACAACGGCCTGACCGCCTATCCTGACGCTGTCAAAGCCATGGAAGATTACCGCGCCAAAGGCGGCAAAGTGATCTATGTCACCAACGCGCCGCGTGCGTGGCATTTGGTATCCGAACAGATGCACGGCTTTGGCGTGACCAAAGACAGCTATGATGCGATCTCGACCTCTGGCGACGCGGCGCGCGTGGCCATGCATACGGGCGCCGCTGGCAAAAAGGTGTGGTTCATCGGCGAAGAGCGCGACAAAACCGTGTTCGAACCAATCAATGTCGTCGAAAATCCTGTCGATTTGGAAATCGTCACACTGGAAGAAGCCGAAGGCATCGTAAACTGCGGCCCGTTCGATACTAAGGCCGACCCATCCGTCATGCGCCCCGAATTCCTGCTGGCCAAACAAAAGGGCCTGCCGATGCTGTGTTTCAACCCTGACATCATCATCGACCGCGGCGAAGAACGTGAATGGTGCGCGGGCGCTTTGGCGCAGCTGTACACCGAAATGGGCGGGGAAAGCCTGTATTTCGGCAAACCGCATCCGCCCATCTATGATCTGGCCCGCCGCCGTCTGGCGCAAATCGATCCGAACGCGGAACAGGCCCGCATCCTGTGTATCGGCGATGGAATCAAAACGGACATCTTGGGCGCCGAAGGCGAAGGATATGATTCCCTGTTTATCACCGGCGGTTTGGCTGCAGCAGAGACTGCGACCAAAGTACACCCCGACGCAGATCTGCTAAAATCCTATGTTTCCAAAGAGATGCAGAACCCAACCTACGCCATAGGGTTCCTACGTTAACCGCAAAGGGGGTTGTTTTTTCTGCAGTCGCAAAGTAATAAAGTTTCAACCTGACCCAACTACTGGATCGTTTGTTACCTTATGGAGCGCGACATGCTGGATAACGCCCCCCGCGGCACGATTTGCATCGAAGACATCGAAATCGGCATGGTCCGGTCGTTGCGCAAGGTTGTGACCGACCGCGACATCGAATTGTTCGCCGAAGTATCGACCGACCGTAACCCTGTGCATTTGGACGATGAATACGCCCAAGACACCATTTTCGAAGGCCGCATCGCCCACGGCATGCTGACCGCTGGCCTGATTTCGGCCGTGATTGGTGAACAGCTGCCCGGTCATGGCACAGTGTATCTGGGCCAAACCCTGAAATTTATGGCTCCTGTCCGCCCCGGCGACATGGTTCTGGCCGAAGTAGAGGTCACAGGCATTGATCACGCAAAACGCCGCGTCGTGATGGAAACCCGTTGCCTTGTGAACAACAAAAAGGTGCTAATCGGCGAAGCAACCGTTCTTGCGCCGTCGCGTAAGTTCGACTGACCTTGCAACGGCCCGCGCGGGCCGTTACGCATCGCACATGCGTATTATCCGCGACACACTCTTTATCGATCCAAATGACCGCGGCGCTGCTGCGGCCATTGGCAATTTCGACGGCGTCCATCTGGGCCACCAATCGGTGATCGACCTTGCGCGCAAGGCGGCATTTGATGCGGGAGCTCCTTTGGGCGTGATGACGTTTGAACCGCACCCCCGCCAGTTTTTCGCGCCCGACGCCCCCGCGTTCCGCCTGATGAACGCCGAAGCCAAGGTGCATCGCCTGCGCAAATTGGGCGTTCAAAAACTGTACGAAGTGCCGTTCAATGCCGCGCTGGCCAAACTATCGCCGCGTGAATTTGCGGTAGACGTCATCATGAACCGTCTGGGACTGGTCCATGTCGTGGTGGGCGAAGATTTCTATTTCGGCGCAAAACGCGCGGGCGATGTGAATACTTTGCGTGAATTGGGCGACGAATTGGGATTCGGCGTGACCGTCGCGCCGTTGTTGAGCTTTGAAGAGGAAGTTTCCTCGACCAACATTCGCAACGCGCTGGCCGACGGACGCCCGCAGGACGCGGCCCGAATGCTGGGGCACCTGCACCGCATCGAAGGCCCCGTAATCCGCGGCGATCAACGCGGACGCGATTTGGGATATCCTACCGCCAATATGTCGATCACAGGCCTTCATCAGCCAAAGCTGGGCGTTTATGCCGTCAAAGTTGACGTGTTAGAGGGCCCCCACGCCGGCAGCTATAACGGCGCCGCATCCATCGGTGTGCGCCCCATGTTCGGCGAAGATAACGTGCCAAACATCGAAACCTTTATCTTTGATTTCAAAGGCGACCTATACGGCACCCATCTGTCGGTCGCTTTGGTCGAATACCTGCGCCCCGAATTGAAATTCGACGGGCTGGACGCGCTGATCACCCAAATGGACGCCGATTGCCAAAGGGCCCGAGAGATCCTGCGCAATGCCTAAGATCGATCGCAGCGGCCTGCGCCCAAAATTCTGGGAAAACGTCCCTCTGGATAAAATGACTCGCCCCGAATGGGAGGCATTGTGCGACGGCTGCGGGAAATGCTGCCTGAACAAACTCGAAGACGAAGACACCGGTCAGGTCGCCCTGACCCGCGTGGCTTGCCGCCTGCTGGATGACGAAACCTGCCTATGCAGCCAGTACCCCATTCGTCACCAATTCGTGCCCGAATGCATCGTGATGACGCCCAAAACCATTCTGGACCATATGTATTGGCTGCCAGAAACATGCGCGTATAAATTGCTGCATCAAGGCGACAAACTATATGACTGGCATCCCCTGATTTCAGGGTCGCCAGACACCGTTCATACCGCGGGCGTGTCGATGCAATATCGCACAGTCTCCGAAGCCGAAGTCGGCGACGATGAATGGGAAGACCACATAATAGAAGAGCCAATCTAATGTTTTTCGCCTCTGACAACACCAGCCCCGTCCACCCCAAAGTGATGGAGGCGCTGTCAAAGGCAAACTCTGGCTACATGCCGTCCTACGGCAACGATCCCATCATGGACAGCGTCCGCACCAAACTGCGCGACATTTTCGACGCGCCAGAGGCTGCCATTTATCTGGTCGCCACGGGATCGGCCGCAAACGCGCTGTCGCTATCGATCCTGAACGCGTCCTATCAAACCGTTTTCTGCCACCGGAACGCCCACATAGAAGAGGACGAATGCGGCGCGCCTGAATTTTACATGAACGGCGGGAAACTAGCGCTGGTGGATGGCGAACACGCCAAAATGACACCAGACACCCTGCGCAGCGTGATCGCCGCCACGGGCTGCGGCGGTGTCCACGGAATGCAGCGCGGCGCAGTGTCGATCACCAACGTTACCGAACACGGCACAGTCTATACTCCCGCCGAAATCGCGGCACTGACCGCCGTCGCGCGCGACTACGACCTGCCCTGCCATATGGACGGCGCAAGGTTCGCCAATGCCATCGCGGCAACTGGCGCGACACCAGCCGAAATGACATGGAAGGCTGGCATAGATGTCCTGTCATTTGGCGGCACGAAAAACGGCCTGATGGGCTGCGAGGCTGTGATCATATTCGACCCTAAGCGCGCGTGGGAGTTTGAACTGCGCCGCAAACGCGGGGGACACCTATTTTCGAAACACCGCTATCTGTCGGCGCAGATGGATGCATTTGTTACGGACGGCCTGTGGATTGACCTTGCTACACATGCCAACGCGATGGGCGCCGAATTGGCGCAGGGATTGGCGCAGATAGACGGTATAACGCTGGCCCACCCTATTGACGCCAACATGGTTTTCGCGTCGATGCCAAATTCGTTGCACCGCCACATGATCGCTAGTGGTGCCCGCTATAACCCTTGGCCCGACACAGCCGATTTCAACGCGAAAGGTGACGCCATCGGGCGGTTGGTTACCAGCTGGTCGACAACGCCCGCCGATGTGCAGCAATTTCTGTCAGCGCTACAAAACAGATAACGCTAACATGACGCGGTTTGGCATTATTTAAACCGATTTCATTTCCTAGATGTTTGCCAAATGGCAATGCTGTGCTACGGCACCCCTGCGTCACGAATCCGTCATATAGACGGGCCACATCCGGGGAACCCTGCCACATGCCCACGATCACTGAACCGAAACTGATTTCGGGGAACGCTAACAAACCTCTTGCCACTGCTATTGCCCGCCGCATGTCCATGCACCGCGGCATGAATGTTGATCTGGTCGACGCCCGCGTCGAACGATTCAACGACCAAGAGATTTTCGTCGAATGCTACGAAAACGTCCGCGGCGAAGATATGTTCATCATTCAGCCAACGTCGAACCCAGCAAACGACAACCTGATGGAATTGCTGATCATCACCGACGCGCTGAAGCGTTCGTCGGCCGGCCGCATCACCGCAGTGATCCCATATTTCGGCTACGCCCGTCAGGACCGCCGCACCAAAGCGCGTACACCCATCAGCGCGAAACTGGTCGCCAACCTGATCGCCGAAGCTGGCGTTGACCGCGTTCTGACCATGGACCTGCACGCAGCGCAGATTCAGGGCTTCTTTGATATGCCGGTGGACAACCTGTATGCCGCGCCGATCTTTGCGCTGGATATCAAACACCATTTCAAAGGCGCAACGGACGACATCATGGTCGTGTCCCCTGATGTCGGCGGCGTTGCCCGCGCACGCGAATTGGCAAAACGCATCGATGCACCACTGTCGATCGTTGATAAGCGTCGCGAAAAGCCAGGTGAAGTTGCCGAAATGACCGTGATCGGTTCGGTCGAAGGCAAAAAATGTATCATCGTTGATGACCTTTGCGACACCGCTGGCACCCTGTGCAAAGCAGCAGAGCACCTGATGGACGCAGGCGCATCCGAAGTGCACGCCTATATCTCGCATGGTGTTATGTCCGGCCCAGCCGTCGAGCGCGTGAAAAATTCCCACCTGAAAACGCTGGTTCTGACGGATTCGATCCAACCGACCGATGCAGTTATGGCGACGCCAAACATCCGCATCGTGCCGACTGCGCCGATGTTCACTCAGGCGATCCTGAACACGTGGAACGGTACGTCGGTCTCGTCCCTGTTCGAGGACAACACTTTGGTTCCGATCTACGAAGGCCTGTACAACACCTGATCAGATCACATAGCTGAAATGACAAACGCCCCGTTCATTAGAACGGGGCGTTTTGTTTAGAAGATATCCCAATCATCATCATGGGCAACTTCACCTATGGCTTGCCATGCGACGCGTACACGGGCGATTTTACTGTCCGCCCACGTCTGAAAGACGATTTCGAATTGTGTTTCCGTGACTTTTTGCGCCCTTAAATCCCATCGAGTGAATGATTTATTGGACATATCCAACATGCCCAATCGAACCGTGACAGAGGGCTCTTTACGAAACGCGGATGAAAATTTGACGGTCTTGCGAACCTCACGCGGGCCTTCTTCTGCCCACATAGGTCCCCCAGTTTCAAAATCTGAAAACAGGATCACCTCACCCTGATCGATACCAATCAGGTGGTTTTGCATTTTTTTCATACTCAACGCGCCTCTTTACTTTGGGACACTACGGATAAGTTCTACACCTTATAAGAGAAAAGGGGCCAAAATTTGGCCCCTTTTCTAATTTCATTCCGTAACTCAGGATCACTCCTGATAGGATAGACCCATGTGCGTACCGACTGCGACCATATCGGCCAGCAGGCGGGCTGCATCGTCAACCGGACCTGGTTCGTTCTTGAAGTTCTCCAGAGCTTTCTCGTGAGCGGCGCGGTATTCTGCAACCATCTCTTGGAACGCTTCCTGAGTTACCTCAGCGGTTGGCAACGCGCGTTCTGCCAGAACCGAAACGCTTTCCGCGCCGATTTCAGCAAAGCCACCCGATACGACGTATTCGTCGGTGCCACCCGCATGAACGACCCGCAGGATGCCGGGGCGCAGTGTGGTGATGGTTGGCGCGTGGCCAGCCATCGCCGTCATCGCACCTTCGGCGGCCGGGATCTGGATCTCGGTGGCCTGAACAGAAGCAAGCTTCCGTTCAGGGGACACTAGATCGAATTGCAGGTTATCAGCCATTACGCCTCTCCTTAGGCAGCTTCAGCTGCCAGTTTTTCGGCTTTGGCCAGAACTTCGTCGATGCCGCCTACCATGTAGAAAGCCGACTCTGGCAGGTGGTCGTATTCACCGGCCACAACTGCTTTGAACGACGAAATGGTGTCTTCCAGAGGAACCTGAACACCGTCCGAACCAGTGAATACTTTCGCAACGTCGAATGGCTGCGACAGGAAACGCTGGATCTTACGTGCGCGGGACACGGTCAGTTTGTCTTCTTCGCTCAGTTCGTCCATGCCCAAGATGGCAATGATGTCCTGCAGCGATTTATAGCGCTGAAGAATGTTCTGAACGTCGCGAGCAACCTGATAGTGCTCTTCACCAACGATCTGTGGGTCCAGAATACGGGACGAGGAGTCCAGTGGGTCCACAGCAGGGTAGATGCCAAGCTCGGAGATCGCACGGTTAAGAACGGTGGTCGCATCCAAGTGAGCAAAGGTGGTTGCTGGTGCAGGGTCGGTAAGGTCGTCCGCAGGTACGTACACGGCCTGGATCGAAGTAATCGAACCGTTTTTGGTCGAGGTAATACGTTCCTGCATCGCGCCCATGTCGGTTGCCAGTGTTGGCTGGTAGCCCACTGCCGAAGGGATACGACCCAGAAGCGCCGACACCTCGGAACCTGCCTGAGTGAAGCGGAAGATGTTGTCGACGAAGAACAGAACGTCGGTACCCGAAGCGTCGCGGAACTGTTCTGCCAGAGTCAGACCAGTCAGAGCAACACGAGCACGTGCACCTGGAGGTTCGTTCATCTGACCGTACACCAGAGCAACCTGCGATTCTTCCAGGTTGTCAGGCTTAATAACGTTCGATTCGATCATCTCGTGGTAAAGGTCGTTACCTTCACGGGTACGTTCACCAACACCTGCGAACACCGAGTAGCCCGAGTGCACTTTTGCGATGTTGTTGATCAGTTCCATGATCAGAACGGTTTTACCAACGCCCGCGCCGCCGAACAGACCAATTTTACCACCTTTGGAGTATGGAGCCAGAAGGTCGATAACTTTGATGCCGGTGACCAGGATTTCGGTGCCAGTCGACTGGTCAGCGAATTCTGGTGCTTCTGCGTGGATTGGGCGGAACTCGTCAGCGTTTACAGGGCCTTTTTCGTCCACTGGTTCGCCAACAACGTTCAGAATACGACCCAGTGTTGCTTTACCAACTGGAACCGAGATCGGTGCGCCAGTGTCAGCAACGTCCTGACCACGGACTAGACCTTCGGTCGCGTCCATTGCGATGGTACGTACTGTGTTTTCGCCAAGGTGCTGGGACACTTCAAGAACCAGCTGTTTGCCGTTGTTGTCGGTGGTCAGCGCGTTGAGGATAGCCGGCAGGCCATCTTCGAACTGCACGTCGACAACGGCGCCAATCACCTGCGTGATTTTGCCTTTTGCGTTTGCCATGTTTCGTTACTCCGGTTCTTAGAGCGCTTCCGCGCCCGAAATAATTTCGATCAGTTCGCTGGTGATTACAGCCTGACGCGAACGGTTGAATTCGATGGTTAGCTTGTCGATCATATCGCCCGCGTTGCGGGTCGCGTTATCCATCGCGCTCATCCGTGCACCCTGTTCGGATGCAGCGTTTTCCAGAAGAGCCGCAAAGATTGCGGTCGATACGCTGCTAGGCAGCAGATCGTCCAGAATGGCCTCTTCGTTCGGTTCGTAATCGTAGTCGGCGACAACAGCGTCTTCTGCTGCTTCGAATTTTGCTGGGATCACCTGCTGAGCAGTCGGGATCTGCGAAATCACAGATTGGAACTGCGCAAAGAAGATCGTTGCAACATCGAATTCACCGGCTTCGAACCGCTTCAGCAGGTCTTGACCAATGCCGCGTGCGGTTGCGTAGTCGATACGCTTTACTTCCGATAGGTCGACGTGGTCGACGAGCAGATCACCGAAATCACGGCGCAGCTGTTCGCGGCCTTTTTTGCCAACCGTCAGGATTTTCACCGTTTTGCCCTGGGCCTGTAGGTCCAGCGCATGTGTGCGTGCTTTCTTCACGATCGAAGAATTGAAACCGCCACACAGACCACGTTCAGAGGTCATGACCACCAGCAGGTGGACCTGATCGCTTCCGGTGCCGCGCAGCAGCAGCGGTGCAGTGTCGGACGAACCAACCGAAGCGGCCAGCGTCGATACCACAGCGTTAAAACGCTCGGCATATGGACGTGCTGCCTCGGCGGCGTCTTGGGCGCGGCGCAATTTTGCTGCCGCGACCATCTGCATCGCCTTGGTGATCTTGCGGGTCGATTTGACCGACGAGATCCTGTTTTTGAGGTCCTTAAGACTTGGCACTGCCTTGTCTCCTTATCCGGTGAACTTAGGCGAAGTCTGCTGCGAACTCGTCAAGAGCCGCTTTCAGTTTGTCTGCAGCGTCGCCTTTGATCTTTGGATCCTCGTTTGCGATCCACTCCAGAATGTCCGAACGCTTGTTGCGCAGGAAGTTCAGCAGAGCGTCTTCGAAACGAGCAACGTCGGAAACTGGCAGATTGTCCAAGTAGCCGTTGGTGCCTGCGTAGATGATGCAGACGATTTCGGCGTTGGTCAGTGGCGAGTACTGAGGCTGTTTCATCAGCTCGGTCAGACGTGCACCACGGTTCAGCAGCTTCTGGGTTGCAGCGTCCAGATCGGAACCGAACTGAGCGAATGCAGCCATTTCGCGGTACTGAGCCAGCGACAGTTTAACAGGACCTGCTACCGACGACATCGCCTTGGTCTGAGCCGAGGAGCCCACGCGCGAAACCGACAGACCGGTGTTCACAGCAGGACGGATACCTTGATAGAACAGTTCGGTTTCCAAGAAGATCTGACCGTCGGTGATCGAAATCACGTTGGTAGGAATAAACGCGGAAACGTCGCCACCTTGGGTTTCGATGATTGGCAGCGCGGTCAGCGAGCCTGCACCGAAATCTTCGTTCAGCTTTGCCGAACGTTCCAGCAGACGCGAGTGAAGATAGAAAACGTCGCCTGGGTAAGCTTCGCGGCCTGGTGGGCGGCGCAGCAGCAGCGACATCTGACGATACGACACAGCCTGTTTCGACAGGTCATCGTAGATGATCAGTGCGTGGCGGCCGTTGTCACGGAAGTGTTCTGCCATCGCGGTTGCAGCATATGGTGCCAGGAACTGCATAGGTGCAGGGTCCGAAGCGGTCGCAGCAACAACGATCGAGTATTCCATCGCACCGTTTTCTTCCAGCTTTTTAACCAGCTGAGCAACGGTCGAACGTTTCTGACCAACAGCAACGTATACGCAGTACAGTTTCTTTGACTCGTCGTCGCCTGCAGCTTCGTTGTACGATTTCTGGTTCAGGATCGCGTCCAGAGCAACAGCGGTTTTACCGGTCTGACGGTCACCAATGATCAGCTCACGCTGGCCACGGCCGATTGGGATCATCGCGTCAACCGATTTCAGGCCGGTTGCCATCGGTTCGTGAACCGATTTACGTGGGATAATGCCAGGCGCTTTAACGTCAGCAACCAGACGCTTGGAAGCGTTGATTGGACCTTTGCCGTCGATTGGGTTGCCCAGACCGTCTACAACGCGGCCCAGCAGTTCGTCACCAGCAGGGACGTCGACGATCGAGTTGGTGCGCTTAACAGTGTCACCTTCTTTGATCTCACGGTCGGAACCGAAGATAACAACACCAACGTTGTCAGCTTCAAGGTTCAGTGCCATCCCGCGGATACCGCCTGGGAATTCGACCATTTCACCAGCCTGAACATTGTCCAGACCGTATACGCGTGCGATACCGTCACCGACCGAGAGCACACGGCCGATTTCGGCCACTTCGGCTTCCTGACCGAAGTTTTTGATCTGGTCCTTTAGGATCGCAGAAATTTCTGCAGCTTGGATCGCCATTATCCGACCTCTTTCATGGTGTTCTGGAGAGCGCTGAGCTTGGAAGCGATCGACGTATCGATCATTTTCGAGCCCACCTTAACAACAAGACCGCCGATAAGTGCGTCATCAACGGTCGCATTAATTTTTACGTCTTTGCCGATTTTTGCCGACAGAGTTTTGGCTAGTTTGTCCGACTGCGTCTTGGTCAGTGCTTTTGCGCTGATCACGTCGGCAGTCACTTCGCCTTTTTCCTCTGCAAGCAGAGCACGCAGCGACGACAGCAAGTGCGGCAGCACGAACAGACGACGCTTCTGGGCCAGAAGGCTCAGTGTGTTAGCAAAAATTTCCGAAAGACCCATCTTGGCTGCAATCGCCGAAATGGCGGTTGCTTGCTCTTCGCGGCTGTAAAGCGGCGAATTGATCAGAGCGTTCAGCTCTGCACTGCCCGCCAAGGCAGCGTCGATGGAATCAATATCGGACTCAAGAGCAGCGATCGCATTGCCGTCTTTGGCAAGGTCGAACACTGCAGAAGCATAGCGCGAGGCGATGCTGGTTGAAATCGAAGCTGGTTCGGACACGTCCACCCTTCCGATGTTTTGGGCCGTCACCACATGCCTAAATGACATCCAGTTCGGGCAGCTTGAACGGCCCCCGTTATACGTGGGCGCCAAAATCACGGGGGATGTAGCAGACAGGTATGCGTGTCGCAACCGCCTTAGCGTCAAGAAAATCGATTGTTGGGGGTTAGAATGCACACATATATATATCGTGCGACCATTCGCCCCGATTTTTCGCCTGTTTTTATGGTGCTTTGATCACATTGAGACAAAATGGCCCATAACCGAACGAATCTGTGGATATCGTACTTAAGTATGACGCCCGCTGGTCAGCCCTGGTTCTCTGACGGGTCGGCTTACGCCCTCTAGAACGCGCAGTGGGCGTTTCACGGCCTCGCCCAAACCCGGGCGGCGCTGTGCGGGAACCTGTTTGGTCACCTCGACAATCAACACGCCGCCAGCGGCCAAATACGGAATGTCATGGCCGACCTTTTCCAAAAAACCACCCATCTTGCGCCAAACCCTGCGGATCGACGGTGGTTGATACAAAGCAGAGCTAGCCCGTTCGACGACAAAGTTGTGCTGCTTTAGCTGCGATTCCAATTGGCCCAGCGAATATGGGCGACCATAGCCGAAAGGCGTACGATCAGACCGACACCATAAACCCGCGCGGTTCGGCACGATGAATACAGCCTTACCGCCCGGCCCTAGAACGCGCGAACATTCATCCAGCAATGCGCTGGGATTTTCGGATGTTTCCAGCCCGTGCATCACAACCAGTTTGTCGGCAATGCCCGTTTCCAACGGCCACATGACTTCTTCGCATAATACACTGACATTTGGCTGCCCTGGCGGCCACGGCATCACGCCCTGCGGACCAGGCATTAACGCGACAACGCGGCGCGCGTCGGTCAAATACGGGCGCAACAACGGCGCGGCAAATCCGAAACCCACCACGGTTTGTTTGGTCGCTTCGGGCCAAAGGTCGACCAAATGATCGCGCACCACTTTCTGTGCGGCTCGCCCCAATGCGCTGCGATAATAAAAGTTGCGCAGGTCTAACACGTCTAAATGCATTGCGGGTCTTGGTCCAATCAGTCACGCTACAGGTAGATTACCCAAACGCGACGACAATGCCATGCCTTTAAATCTGATCACAGTGCCCTGTTTGACCGATAACTACGCATTTTTGCTGCATAATGACGACACGGGCGAAACAGCCCTGATCGACGCACCAGAATCCCGCCCGATCAAAGCCGAACTAGAACGGCAAGGTTGGACGCTGTCGGATATATTGATCACCCATCACCACCATGACCACATCGACGGTGTGGATGACCTGCGCGGGGCAGCTCGGGTTATCGGGGCTGCCGCCGACGCGCACCGCCTGCCCGACCTAACTGAACAGGTCCGCGATGGTGATGAATTGACCGTCTGCGGAGAGCCGTGTCGTGTGATGGACGTCTACGGTCACACAATTGGACATGTCGCATTTTATTTCCCGACCAGCGGCATCCTGTTTTCCGCCGATAGCCTGATGGCGATGGGATGTGGTCGTTTGTTTGAAGGCACTCCAGATCAAATGTGGGCGACGATGCAGCGTCTCCGCGCCCTACCCGACAACACACTATTGTGTTCGGGACATGAATACACAGCATCGAATATGCGCTTTGCCCTTTCAATCGAGCCAGACAATCCCCATCTGATAGAAAGAAATGAACGCATCCAAGCGGCCCGCGCGGCCAATATCCCCACAGTTCCATCCGTTTTATCGGATGAAAAACAGACAAATCCGTTCCTACGGGCCGATGAATTGCCCCTAAAACGTGCAGTCGGCATGGAAAGTGCAACAGACGTTGAAAGTTTCGCAACCATTCGTAGCCGAAAGGACAACTTCTAACGAATAGGTGCCCAAACATTTCGCTTTTACGTACCGTTAAACGGGTACAGACGACGAAAGATACGGGATTTGATAAAATAGCCCTTGAAGGTTGGTCCGGAAAACTAATCATTAATGGGTAGGAGGCCACGGTCGGACGGGCATCAGCCCCGAAAGACCCCCCGAAAGAAAGGAGCACGCAGGTGCCATCTTTTTCGACCACTCTAGAGCAGTCCATCCATGCGGCACTGGCATTGGCAAATGCACGCCGTCACGAACTTGCCACGCTTGAACACCTATTGCTGGCGTTGATCGACGAACCAGACGCAGCCCGCGTGATGAAGGCCTGCGCCGTGGATCTGGATGAGCTGCGTAAGAACCTTGAAGATTATATCGAAGAGGACCTATCGACCCTCGTCACCGATGTCGACGGATCCGAAGCTGTCCCAACGGCCGCGTTCCAGCGTGTTATCCAACGCGCGGCAATCCACGTACAATCGTCTGGCCGCACCGAAGTAACGGGCGCGAACGTTTTGGTCGCGATCTTTGCCGAACGCGAAAGCAACGCCGCCTACTTCCTGCAAGATCAGGACATGACCCGTTATGACGCGGTCAACTTTATCGCGCATGGCGTCGCCAAAGACCCAGCATTCGGCGAAAGCCGCCCTGTGGTCGGATCGGAAGACGAAGATGAATCCTCCTCGTCCTCGTCCGCATCCCCCGAAGGCAACGGCGAAAACCGCGAATCCGCACTGGCGAAATACTGTGTCGATCTGAACAAAAAATCGCGTAAAGGCGACGTTGATCCGCTGATCGGCCGCGATCACGAAGTTGAACGCTGTATCCAAGTTCTATGTCGCCGCCGCAAAAACAATCCGCTGCTGGTGGGTGATCCGGGCGTGGGTAAAACCGCGATCGCCGAAGGTTTGGCACGCAAAATTGTCAATGACGAAGTGCCAGATGTGCTGTCGGGCACCACGATCTTTAGCCTTGATATGGGCGCGCTACTGGCTGGCACCCGCTACCGCGGCGATTTCGAAGAACGCCTGAAAGCTGTGGTAACTGAACTAGAAGACCACCCAGACGCCGTTCTGTTCATCGATGAAATCCACACTGTAATCGGTGCGGGCGCGACATCGGGCGGCGCAATGGACGCATCCAACTTGCTGAAACCTGCCCTGCAGGGCGGAAAACTGCGCTGCATGGGTTCGACGACCTATAAAGAGTTCCGTCAGCATTTCGAAAAAGATCGCGCGCTGTCCCGTCGTTTCCAGAAAATCGACGTGAACGAGCCATCTGTAGAAGATTCGGTGAAAATTCTGCAAGGTTTGAAACCTTACTTCGAAGAACACCATGCGATCCGTTACACCGCCGATGCGATCAAAACGGCGGTTGAACTGTCAGCCCGTTACATCAACGACCGTAAACTGCCGGACAAAGCCATCGACGTCATCGACGAAGCCGGCGCCGCACAGCATCTGGTCGCAGAATCCCGCCGCCGCAAAACCATTGGCGTGAAAGAGATCGAAGCCGTCGTTGCGAAAATCGCGCGTATCCCGCCGAAAAACGTCAGCAAAGACGATGCAGAGACTCTGAAGGATCTGGAAAAGTCGCTGAAACGCGTTGTGTTCGGTCAGGACCCCGCGATCGAGGCACTGTCGTCGGCGATCAAACTTGCCCGCGCTGGCCTGCGTGAACCTGAAAAGCCCATCGGTAACTACCTGTTCGCAGGTCCAACTGGTGTCGGTAAAACCGAGGTCGCAAAACAGCTGGCCGATACGCTGGGCGTGGAACTGATCCGGTTCGATATGTCCGAATACATGGAAAAACACGCTGTATCGCGTCTGATTGGTGCCCCCCCGGGCTATGTCGGGTTCGATCAGGGTGGCATGTTGACCGACAGCATCGACCAGAACCCACACTGCGTTCTGCTGCTAGATGAAATGGAAAAGGCACACCCAGACGTCTACAACATTCTGTTGCAGGTGATGGACCACGGCAAACTGACCGACCACAACGGCCGGACCACAGATTTCCGTAACGTGATCCTAATCATGACATCCAACGCAGGCGCAGCAGAGCAAGCAAAAGAAGCCATCGGTTTCGGCCGCGATCGCCGCGAAGGCGAAGACACCGCTGCAATCGAACGCACCTTTACGCCGGAATTCCGCAACCGTCTGGACGCGGTCATCCCGTTCCAGCCGCTGCCGAAAGAGGTGATCCTACAGGTCGTCGAAAAGTTTGTTCTGCAGCTAGAGGCGCAGTTGATGGACCGCAACGTCCACATCGAACTGACGATCGAAGCCGCAGGATGGCTGGGCGACAAAGGGTACGATGCGAAAATGGGTGCGCGTCCACTGGGCCGCGTCATTCAGGAACACATCAAAAAACCTCTGGCCGAAGAGCTGCTGTTTGGCAAATTGACCAAAGGCGGCGTTGTCCGCGTGGCTGTCAAAGACGGTGAACTGGATCTTCAAATCCTACCGCCAGAACAGGGCAAATTGTCCGGCAACAAACCACCGCTTTTGACTGCCGATTAATGCGCGTCTTAGCGACTGCTATAGTTTCGTCCCTCGCCATGCCTGTCATGGCGGGGGACATTCTTTTGGGACTGCCAATCGCCTGCGATCTGGAAACCGACTGTTACATCCAGCAGTTCGTTGATCTGGATACCACGGATGGAATTCGCGATTTCACCTGCGGGACGCTGACCTATGACACCCACAAAGGCACGGATTTCGCGCTGACATCGTTGAACCAACAAGCCCAAGGTGTAGACGTCATCGCCTCTGCCCCTGGTACTGTGCGCGGGGTACGCAATGACATGGATGATGTGCTGCAAACAGGACCATCAGCACCTGATGTTTCGGGTCGTGAATGCGGCAACGGCGTGGTCATCAGCCATGGGGACGGTTGGGAAACCCAGTACTGTCATCTGGCCAAAGGATCCGTGACCGTTCGCAGCGGCGACCGCGTTGCGATGGGGCAAGTGTTGGGACAAGTCGGATTGTCAGGTCAAACACAGTTCCCGCATATTCACCTTTCGGTTCGAAAAGACGGCGAAGTCGTTGATCCCTTTGCACCAAACGCCAATACCTGCGGCACAAGTAATGACACGCTATGGATTGACGTACCGCCCATATCGGCTGGCGGCATCATTACATCAGGGTTCGCACCAAACGTCCCTGCATACGACGAAATTAAACAGGGTATGCCGGACCGCCTAACCCAATCGGCGTTTCAGGACATGGTTCTGTGGGGCTATGCCTTTGGCGGATTGTTGGGCGATACAATGGCGTTCGACATCACTGGGCCAGAGGGATCGATTTTCATGAACACAGTGGTGTTAGATCGCGACCAAGCGCTGTGGTTCCGTGCTGGTGGAAAACGTGCCCCCATAACGGGCTGGAGCGGCGGAACTTATACTGGAACCGTCACCCATATGCGGGGCGATCAGGTCATCGACACCCAGACAGTCACCATCACCGTTCAGTAAGCTTTAGCTCGATCCGGCGGTTTTGGGCGCGTGCGGCTGGCGTGTCATCTGTATTCACAGGCTGATATTCACCGAACCCGTTTGCCGACAAACGGTTTGGCGCGATGCCTTGGGCTTCGGACATATAACGCACCACTGACAGCGCCCGCGCCTGCGACAGTTCCCAGTTATCTGCAAACTGCCCCTGCCCCGACAGCGGCAGATTATCGGTATGACCATCGACGCGGATGATCCAATCGATATTTTCGGGAATGCTATCGGACACTTGGCGCAAAATATCGGCGACCTTGGCAATCTCTTGCTGGCCTTGGGCCGATAGGGTCGCACTGCCAGGGGCAAACAAAACCTCGGACGAAAATACGAAACGGTCGCCTTCGATACGAACGCCTTGTTGGCCTTCTAGAATACTGCGCAGTTCGCCAAAGAATTCAGAACGATACCGCGCCAAATTTTGCGCTTCGGCTTCTAAACGCGCGCGCTCTGCTTCTTCCAGCTCTAGGCGGCGACGACTTTCTGCGGCAGCGCGCGCCAGCGCCTGATTCAACTGCGACGACAGATTAGATATTTGGACCTGCGCATCGCTATCCGCGATTTCAGCTAAGTTCAGAAGGTTTTGCAATTGGCTGACCTGCGCACGCAATTCGGCAACATTCTCATTCAGGGCCGCAATCTGTCGCTGGCTTTCTGCTGATAGCGCTTCTTCTTCGGCCAGCGCCGCATTTGCCGTTGCCAACAACGCCGCTTGTCGTTCGGCTTCGGTCATCTGCTCGGTCAAATTCGCCTGCGCCGCGGCTTGGGCGGCTAACGCTTCGGCCAGTCGCGCCTCTAGGCTGGCACGTTCAGTTTCGGTTTCACTGCGATTTTCCGACAGCGACTGGACCTGTTGTTCCAACGCCTGACGGGCAATCAACGCCTCGGCCAACCGTTCCTCTAGAGTCAACCGCGCAGCATTCGCAGCTGCGCCCGCACTTTGCGCGGCCTGCAATTCAGCCTCGGCTGCTTGTTTCGCGAGCAGCGCCGCCGCCAATTGTTCCTGAATTTCGGATTGCGCCGCATCGCCGTCAGCCAGTGCTTGCTCTAATGCCTGTTGTGCCGCGTCCAAATCGCCTTCTGCCAGTTCTTGCGCGGCTATGGCGGCAGCCAAGCGGGTGGTCAAATCCTGATTAGAGGCTTCGGCGGCAGCCAAAGCTTCTTGCGCGGCGGCAAGGTCTGCATTGGTGGTGCGCTGCAAATCCAACGCGGCCAGCAAACGTGCATCCAAATCTTGGCCGTTGCTCAGCGCGCTGGTTAGATCATTTTCCAGCTCGGTTTTCGCCAGCAAAGCCGCAGCCAACCGCATATCCAGATCGTCACGCGCCGCCTCTGCCGCAGCAAGCAACGTCAGCGTATCTTCGGCGCGGCGGCGTTGTTGTTCCAGCGCCAGTGTCATTGCGGTGATTTCGGAATCCGCATTAGCCAAACGTTCGCGCAAGCTGTCCAATGCAGCAGCATCAACCAATTGCTGCGCCTCTAATGCATCGACAGAGGCAAGAGCATCCGATTTATCGGTCTCTAACTCGGCGATCATCGCCTCTAACGCTTCGCGCCGCGCGGCAGCTAAACGCGCCTGTTCGGCGGCGGTATCGATTTCATCGCGCGCTTGGGCCAACGCAAGGTTCAGCGCCTCTTGTTCCGAAATCAATGTGTCACGAGTATTTTCCAGATCGGCGACTTGGCTTCGCAAATCAGAACGATCCGACAACAATCCCGCTACCTGTGCTTCGAACCCTGTGATGCGGTTCTGCGCCTCGACCAACGCGGCGGCATTCGCGTCGCGTTCTTGTGTCAGGCGGGCAATCAATGCGGCTTGCGCAGACCGTTCGTCATTCGCAGCGGTCAGATCGGTCGTCAACTGCCCGACTTGCCCAGCTAGCTGAGATGATCGCGCCTGTTCTAATCCCAATGCTTGCGCAAGCGTCGACACTTCAGCTGTCAGTTCGTTTAAACGGTCCTCTTGGCCTTCGATTTTTTCGCGCAGCACAAATTGTAAGACCATGAAAATGGTCAGTACAAACATCAGAACAAGCAACAGCCCCGTCATGGCATCCACAAAACCGGGCCAGATCGACGCGTTGAACCTATTCGTACTGCGGCGAGAGATCGCCATGGATCACTCCTGCCCCGGATTGCGTTTCATCTGACGCAGGGCACGACTGATGTTGCCCAATTCGCCGCGCAATTCGGTGATCGTTTCCTGACGGCCTGCCGATAGCTCCTCTAGGATACGCAGCAGCTGGACGTCTATCGAACGCAGACGCATACGGCTTTCGGCATCGATCCCGTCAACGCCGCTTTCGGCCAGTTTTTGTGCCATTTCTTGTTGTGCGGCGGCGGCCTGCGCCAAAGCGGGCCTGATATCCTGATCATCCATCCGCGCCGCCAGTTGCGAGACAGTCGCGCTGAGTTGGGCGATTTGTTCGTCGGTGCGCAAACGGCCTTCTTCTGATGCGCGGATCAAGGCGACCAATTGGTCATTAGATCCGCCACCGACAAACTCCATCCCGCCTTCGTCGCCAGCAGCGAAACCAAGCCGCGTGATCGACGATAACCATTCTTCCAATTCGCGATAAAAACGGTTTTGGCCGTGGCCGGCAAATAGCTCTAGCAGACCAACGATCAGCGATCCCGCCAGACCCAGCAATGACGACGAAAACGCGGTGCCCATGCCGCCCAGCTGGCTTTCTAATCCGACCTGCAATTTGGCAAAAACATCCG
Source organism: Marivivens niveibacter (assembly GCF_002150005.2). GTDB lineage: Bacteria > Pseudomonadota > Alphaproteobacteria > Rhodobacterales > Rhodobacteraceae > Marivivens > Marivivens niveibacter. The sequence goes on along the minus strand of NZ_MSPP01000003.1, from coordinate 362,474 downwards.
CGCCTGATGCACCTTCGTCGGCGTTCAGACTGCGGATTGTGTCGACCAGCGCAGGAACGGTCGTCGCAAGACCATAGAACGTACCCAGCAATCCCAAAAAGATCAGCGTATTGCCTAGATATTTGGTGATTTCGCGATCTTCGTCGATGCGGCTGGCAACCGAATCCAAAATGGACCGCGCCGAGGTGCTAGAGATTTGCATCCGCGCCCCGCGTGACCGCAACAAAGTCGCCAACGGCGCAAGCAACACAGGCGCGCCCTGTACATCCAGATCACGCGCGAATTTTTTGATCCAGCCAACAGACCGAACCAGCTGAACCACCTGCCCGAAACAAGACACAACACCGATCACAAAGACCGTCAGGATCAAACCGTTTAGATAAGGGTTCGACAGGAAAATGGATTCAAGCGTCGAAAACGCAAAATAGATGCCTGCGCCAATCAAACCCAGCGCGATCATCATAAAGGTGATCTGGCGTGTCGGTTGCGAAAAATATGGCTCGGCCTCGGGTTCCCTGATGTCCACCACGGGTTGGGTTCCTCGTCTTTATTCAATCCCTATAACCATTACAGCCCTAGGGGCGGTGCGCAAATGAATTATGCCCCTATTGGGTACACAATAGTCTTACTCTGGACAGGAGCCATTCCATATCGGGGTCTTTAATACCCATTTCGATCAAATGCAGTGCAGTACGTTCCAGATATTCGGTATTCGGCCCGCGACCGCCAACTGCCGAGGCGATCATTTGCGCCTGTGTTTCCAATGAAAAATGGCAATATTGTTCATGCGCGGGATCAATAATGTAGGTCAGTGCATTCACAGCCCGCCCATCGCGCAACGTCAGCGGCAGCACACGTTCCAGATAAGCCGAGGAAACCAATTCGCGTTCGCGTAAATCCGCGATGACTTGATCGCGATCGCTATCAGCCACGCGAAATGCGATACCGGTGCATTGTGCGCCCGCTTGCGCGTCCAGCGCCAAAACCAATCCTGGGTGTTCAACAGTACCGCGATGATGGATCGACAGCATACAGAACGACCGATGAAAATCGGGCATGGTTGCAGGGACAGATTCAACAGGTTCAAACCCCGGATTCCACAAAAGTGATCCGTAGCCAAAGACCCACAGCGGTGATTGTTCTTTTGCGTCCATATTTCATTGGTTAAACAGTTTCGGAATAAAGGTGAAGGGGCCGAAAATGGGTGCACGTCGTTGGGTGGTCGGACTTGGTATTGCCTATGCAACGGTTTGGGGTCTGGGCAGCTTCGGCTATTCCAAATTGGCGACCTCGGTTCTGATCGATTTAACGGCCAACGGTCAGGTCACGAACTATGATGGCCCCCACTGGATGATGAACCCGTTGCGTGTGGGTTCGGATGCCGCGGACCTAGCATTCCGCCAAGGCGGCAGCATCGAAAACATTCAGATTTCGACCCCTCTTCTGGCCCCCAATCATGTTCGTGCAAAAATCGACGGCGCCGTTTCATTTGGCGGCATAACCCAAATCGCCGATGAACTGTGGATCGACGTTGGGTTTCGATACAATCCGAACGCCGAAATTGCCTCGGTCAGCGGGGTAATCGAAAACGCTGTTGTGTCTGGCACGTTTGAGGGGGCGATTGGGTCTTTGACGGTTGATATGCAGGCCGCCGACCTGCCGACATATACATTGTCAGTATCGGGAACCAAAATTCAGTTACCCGCCCAGATGATAAATGACCCAATCCTGCGAAACGTCGATCTGATCGATTTCGACGGACAGGTGACGTTTGATCGTGTGATGTCGGTTACAGATCAGGCACCGAACCCGCTGCAATCCATAGAATTCGCGCCGCTTCAAATGAATTGGGGCGAATTAGATGTGACCGTAAATGGTGATCTGGCGATCGACGCCTTTGGCATTCCAACGGGACGGTTGGATCTATCCGCGAGCGGTTGGCAGATGCTGGTTCAATTGATGGCCGACGCTGGGGTGATCGATCGCGGCACGGTGTTCGGATACAGCGCGATGATTGGCGGTTTGGCCGACGAAAACGGACGGGTGAACCTGCCCCTGATCTTTGCAGATGGACAAATCAAACTGGGGCCTTTCCCTTTGGGCCCCGCCCCGCGCCTGCGTTAACGGCAATAGCTGCCGCTGCGATACCGGGCGGTATCGAAATGGAAATGATTACGATGTGCGGCATTTGCCTCGGGTCCCAAAACGGTACCAAAGATACCGCAGGCTCCGCGGTGCATTTCGCGCAACTGGCGACCATTCGCACGGGTGCCCCAATCATTTAGAACGGATATTTCACTACCATCGCGCAATCGAAAACTGCCGATATCAATAGCGCGTCCAAAGGCATGTTCAGATAAACGCCCCGAAGCCGCGCCATTGCGATTGCGACAGGAGTAATGGCCCATCAGGTTCAACCGCTCTAACCCGCCGCCTTCGCTGCCGATGACAGGGATTGCGCTACGCGATAGCCAGTTTTTCAGTGCAATTGCCGTGGGGCAATCGATGGTGGGCCGGTCGTTAAATGTGATCCCCATTACCGATCTTAACCGAACAGGTTGATCAACACCGCATGCCCCTGCCCCGTTAATGGGCGCGATATACTCCCCCTGAATATCGGGGTCACTGCACACCATTCCACGGGCGCGGGCCGCGATTATTTCTGCCGCACGGCGTTCGACACGCCCCGTTCGCGCGATTGGTGGGGTGGATGTCTGAACCGCGTATTGGCTGGCTGGAGTAGCCATTGCTTCACGCGCCAAATCTGTTTCTGGCGTTGATGGCGCTGGGATCAACCCATCAGGCCGCGCCAATGGGCGGGGCAGCGTATCTGGGGCAATCGTCGGACGTACCGGCGGCGCTGGCGCATTAATGGGTGCTTCGGCGCTCGCGACACCAGCCCATAAAGCGATACAGATCAGCGCCCCCGCTCTGATCATTCCGATTTGGTCGGCGTTCGGCCAAAATCTGGCGCAGAGGTATCCTGACCTGCTTCGATAATTCCGCGGCGGATCGCACGAGTGCGAGTGAAGTAGTCAAACAACGTATCACCATCGCCCGTCCGGATTGCCCGCTGAAGCGCAAATAATTCTTCGGTAAAACGGCCCAGAATTTCCAGTGTCGCGTCTTTGTTCGTCAAAAACACATCCCGCCACATGGTCGGGTCCGACGCGGCAATACGCGTGAAATCGCGGAAACCAGCGGCGGAAAATTTAATGACCTCTTGGTCCGTCACGCGGCGCAGATCGTCGGCCACGCCCACCATCGTATAGGCGATCAAGTGCGGCGCGTGTGATACGACGGCACAGACCAGATCGTGGTGATCGGGTTCCATGATTTCGATATCCGCGCCAATGCCGCGCCAGAAATCACAGATGCGGTCAACCTCGGCCTGATCCGCGTCCTCGGGTGGGACGACCAGACACCAGCGTTTATCGAACAACGTGGCAAAGCCCGAATGCGGCCCAGAATGTTCGGTACCCGCCATCGGGTGACAGCCGATAAAATGGCAACCGTCAGGCATATGAGGGATCACAGCATCAAAGACCGACCGTTTGACCGACCCAACATCCGTGACAACAGCGCCCTTTTTCAAATGAGGCGCAATCGCCTCCATCACGGGGCCCATCGCGCCAACGGGCACGGCCAAAACGATCAGATCGGCGTCCTGCACGGCCTCTTCTGCGGTGTCACAGACGCGATCAACCAGATTGATTTCGCGCGCGATGTTACGCGTTTCTTGGCTACGGGCATAGCCGACGATTTCGCCAGCCAGTTTGCCACGGCGCATGGCCAGCGACATAGACCCAGCGATCAAGCCCAGACCGATCAGAGCGACTTTGTTATACATGACCATCAGCGCACGCCTTTTTGGGTGGCGATCGTGTGGATAACACGACGGCAGGCAGATTCGTCGCCCACGGTGATGCGCAGACCTTCGGCGATACCGTAGCCTGCCACGCGGCGGACAATAATCCCGTCGGCTTTCAGCGCGGCATCCATTGCAGCGGCTTCGTCTGCGTCCGCAAAACGGGCCAACACAAAATTGGCATAGCTGTCATCGCAGCCAATACCCATCTGGCGCAGAGCGTTGGTCATCCAGTCGCGCCATTTGGCATTTTCGGTCCGACATTTTTCAACAAATGCGCGGTCACGCACGGCGGCCTCAGCCGCGGCCATTTGGGTCTGGCTTAGGTTAAATGGCTGGCGCAAACGGTTCAGCACATCGATGATGTCGCGGGACGCATAGCCCCAGCCAATGCGCAAACCGCCCAACCCGTAAATTTTCGAAAACGTACGGGTCATGATCACGTTAGGGTATTGATCGACCAACGATTTACCGCCGTCAAATTCATCGACGTATTCAGTATAGGCCCCGTCGTGCACAAAAAGCACATCCGATGGCAGGTTTTCGATCAATCGGATCAATTCACCATTTTCAACCATCGTACCCGTAGGGTTCGCAGGGTTCGCGATAAACACGATACGGGTTTTGTCGGTGACGGCCGCCAGAATGGCATCGACATCTACAACGCGATCCTTTTCGGCGACAGTGACAGGCACAGCGCCAGCCTGTTTCGCCAAAATCGGATACATCGAAAACCCGTGTTCGGTGGTGATGATTTCGTCACCCACGCCCGCATAGGCTGTCGTAATAAATTGCAGCACCTCGTCCGATCCGACGCCGCAGATAACGCGGTCGGGATCAACATCGTGCATTTCGCCAATCGCGCGGCGCAAAGGGCCGTGATCCGTGGTTGGATAACGATGCAATTCACCAACCGTACGTACAAACGCATCGCGAACAGAGTCAGAAAATCCATAAGGATTTTCGTTCGACGACAGTTTCAGAACATCCGATTTGCCAGCGACCGTGCTCTCACCGCTTACGTATAGCGCGATGTCCATAATGCCGGGCTGTGGCTGTGGCGATTTCGTCATTTTAGGCCCCTTGGGTTGGTGCCCTTCCTTACCCTTGCTATGGGCCTGTTTCCAGACCGCAGTTGATTAGCTGCCCGTTTTCAGGCGGTATATGTGCAACTGTGCCGCTATACCGACCTCATGCTGTTTACCTTACCTGACGATAACACCCTGTATGACGCCCTACTGGCCCGTGATCCCAGTTACGAGGGTCGTGCGTTTGTTGGCGTGCGGTCGACGGGGATCTTTTGTCGGCTAACCTGCCCTGCACGAAAACCGCTGCGGGAAAACTGCGAATTCTTTGACTCAACAACGGCCTGCGCTGCGGCTGGGTATCGTCCCTGCAAACGCTGCCATCCAATTGGCACAAGCGCCGCCGCTGACCCAGTCATTGCACGCCTGTTAGACGCACTCGACACCGATCCTGATCGAAAATGGGCAGAAACCGATATCGCCGCGATGGGTTTGGATACTTCGACCGTGCGAAGGCTATTTCGCCGTCACTTCGGGATGACATTTATTCAGATGGCGCGCCAAAGACGGCTGCGAATAGCAACGGGCACAATTGCGCGCGGCGGTAAAGTCATCGAAGCGCAACTAGATGCAGGGTACGATTCCCCCACGGCTTTTCGGAAAAGCTTTGCCGCGATGCTGGGTGTTGCGCCTTCAGACATGCAAACGGAAAGCAACCTAAAGGTAGATTTTATCGACACACCTTTAGGCCCGATGATCGCCATCGCCGATGACAACGCTTTGCGTATGTTGGAATTTCCAGATCGTAAGGCATTGGCAACGAACCTTAAACGGCTGGCCAAAACCGCAAGCTTATCTTTCGGACGCACTGCGATCGCCGATCAAACGGAAACCGAACTTTGTGAATATTTCGCAGGCACGCGCGCGCAATTCACCGTTCCTTTGGCCGCCGATTACGGCACCTCGTTTCAACGTTCGGTCTGGACCGCGTTGCGCGACATTCCAGCAGGCCACACCGTCAGTTATGGTGCCTTGGCAGACACCATCAACAACCCGACCGCCGTCCGTGCAGTTGCTGCGGCCAATGGAGCAAATCAGATTGCGCTGATTATCCCCTGTCATCGCGTGATCGGGGCGGACGGCACGTTGACGGGTTATGCGGGCGGGCTGTGGCGCAAACAACGGCTGATCGAAATAGAAACACAGTACCAATAAACGAAAAGGGCCGCCCGATTGGGCGACCCTTGCCAGAAATTCTGTAGATCGGCGAAGATTAGTTCTTCGCGTAGAATTCGACCACCAGGTTCGGTTCCATAACAACTGGGTATGGAACATCCGACAGACCAGGAGTGCGAACGAAAGTCGCGGTCATTTTGTTGTGGTCTGCTTCGATGTAGTCAGGAACATCGCGCTCGGTCAGCTGAACAGCTTCCAGCAGAACTGCCAGTTGCTTCGACTTCTGACGAACTTCTACAACGTCGCCTTCTTTGACACGGTAGGATGGGATGTTCACTGGCTTGCCGTTCACCAGAACGTGGCCGTGGTTTACGAACTGACGTGCAGCGAATACGGTCGCAACGAATTTCGCGCGGTAAACAACTGCGTCCAGACGGCGCTCCAGCAGACCGATTAGGTTTTCACCGGTGTCGCCTTTTACACGCTCAGCTTCTGCATAGATGCGGCGGAACTGTTTCTCGGTCAGGTCGCCGTAGTAGCCTTTCAGCTTCTGCTTTGCGCGCAGCTGCAGACCGAAGTCCGAGATTTTCGCTTTGCGGCGCTGACCGTGCTGGCCTGGGCCGTATTCACGTTTGTTTACTGGCGACTTTGGACGGCCCCAGATGTTTTCGCCCATACGGCGGTCGATTTTGTACTTGGCAGATGTGCGTTTGGTCACAGCTGATATCCTTCGATTTTGACGACGCCCTGATGGGCGACTATGAAGGGCGTTGTCCTCTTGGCCGAAGCCATGACAGGAATCCCCTTGCGGGGCCCACCAACACCAATGAATGGGCAGCTTATAAAAGCGCGAGCGACAGAGTCAACAATCCAATTACACGCGGCGCCCATAATCGTGGCTAAGGATCGCAACATCACTGGATGTCAGCACGCGGCGTGCAAACGCACCATATGCCTGCGGATTGCCACCCAACTCGGGCAAACGATCAAACAAACGCGTCCGATCCATTTCCCCCAGATGTGACAGCGCTGCGCTGGCTGGGTGGAAACTTTCGGTTTCAACGTTGTTTGCAAACACCACCTCGTGCGATGCCAACAACATGTGAATATAGGTCACTTCGCGAACGGAACGATCTACATATATATTGTGATCATTCACCAAATCGCGCGCCGTCACCAATACTTCGTCTGCATTGAACAACGCCTTGGCGCGTGGCCCTTTCAGAACCATGCGGTGATCTGGAGATACCAACAGCCCTTCGTCTGGAACATCTTTGTCCAACGCACCTGCCGTCATACGAACCGGCGCGTAATGCGGCATCGCGAATAGACGCGCACCGGTAACACGGCGCGTTCCGATCCATAAAATTTCCTGACAGCCGTTATCTTTGGTCTGAACGCGATCGCCTTCGACCAGCGTTTCAACCAGACGCGGTCCGCTGTCTGTTAGGATCGTGGTGCCTGGCGTGAAACAAATGACGCCGCCAGGAGCATCGCTGATCTGATCAGGACGTTCCAAATCGATATTGTGCGACACCACCCACATTTCGCGATGCTTCGGAGGCAATTCGCCCACAAACATCAACAAAGGTGGACGCGAACGACCCAAATCAATCACGGTCACCGTCCACGTGCCACGACCATCCGTAATATTGAAACTTTTCTCGAACAAAGGGGTTTGAAGGTGTTCATCCAAACCTTTTTCATTCGGCAACACCGCTGCCGATAGCAATCTGCGCACGGACTGTGCCGCGCGTTTTCTAATGTCCGCCTCTCCGGTCGCTTCGCCTAATAGCAAAACAGAATTCGCGCCATCCACACGAATGGGCTCACCTGTCCACGCCCAGCTCGCCCCGACTCTTAGATGGTCGATCGGCGCAGCCCAGCTGCCGTCTAATTCACTTTGCGACCAGGAAATGACAAACGTGCCTTGATAGCCCGTTTTCATGCCTGCCTCATGCCTTCAATGCGTCCCGCGTCTTTGTCGCGCAGGTACGTAGGCAATCTAGACGTGCGAAAGCTGTCGAATCAACCCTTTAGATTTAAAAATATCAGAGTGTTGCAGCTAGAAGTTAAGATTGAGTTTGAGAGACCCCACAAACTGGCCTTCGGACTGACCTTCGTATTCTTCGGATAGATATGTAATGCCATAATAGGCTGACATGTCGGGCGTAAATTGCCACGCCACCCCTGCCCGAGCGCGCAAACGTTCATTTTTCATCGTTGTTCCGAAATCCGACGGGAAATATTCGCTGTCGTCCACGTAGGCGTAATCGGCCCCCAAAACGACGCCGAAACCAGTTTGATCAGATTCGCCGATTTTGTACCGCTGACCCGTTACGGGATCGCGGCCATAAACAACGTCTTGGGCTGTATCACCGATCGACACATCGACCCCAACCCGCAAAAAATCCTCGACGCCATAAGACGCTTCGCCAAATGGACGGACAGCGACGCCTTTCCCAACGACAAAGTCGTGACCCAATTCGGCGGTGACGGTTGGAAAGACGCCATTCACAACCTGATTGTCACTGACGGTTTGATCGATTTGCTGCGCACCCAGAATGTCGTGCAGGCTCTCTTGCAGCTCCAGTATCCCCGTCTGCGGACCAACCACGACCAAATCTGCGCCAAAACTCAGGTCAACATCACTGCTACGCAGATGGCTATGCAGCCCCATGGACCAAATCCCCGCATAGGCGCGATCGGTTGCCATTGATCCGGTTACGCCACGTGGCGCGATAGATTCCCCGCGAAGGCGTAGCTCTAACGAACTGATTGCCGCTGGGGCCTGCGGATTTTCATAACCAAGCCCCAACAAATAGCTACCCGTGCGCCAACGATCATGTCCGTCTCCGAAAAAGTCATTGTTCAGCAGCCGGCCCTGACCAGCATAGCTGTACCCAGCCCAAGCACCTTCGGCAGTGGCCGAACCCGCTATTGCGGACATCATTATTGCAACAAAAACACAACGCATTGCGACACCCATTCGGAATCATTTCGAACTGATATACACGCTAATCGTGTCCAGAATTCGGCAAAGAAACAGTTAATGACCATTATCCAGCCTCGCTTGCATTCAAAGGTTGCATTGCGAGCGGCAGACTGACAGACATTTGACCATGAATTCAAAAAATATGCCGATTTATACAATCGCCGCATTAGGCATCGGCGGCCTCCTGACAATAATGACGTTGCTGAATGGCATGGCAGCAGCTGGTGCAACGCCGTTGTTTTCGTCTTGGCTGGCACATGGCGTTGGAACGGTCACAGCGTTGATCCTGCTGGCAGCGATGGGCCGCAAACCCAAAGAACAGCGCAGCAAACCGCCACTATGGGCGTATCTTGCGGGCTTGGCTGGCGCTGTGACGGTCATCCTAACCTCGTTCACCGTAAATACACCTCTGGCCCTTTCAGGAACCATCGCGCTGGGTTTGGCGGGGCAAATGGTATTCGGGCTAGGTGCGGATATGGTCGGGCTTTTCGGGCTCAAACGGCGGCTGCCGACATCAACAGAATTGATTTCGTTTGCCTGTATCGTGGCGGGCAGCCTGATCATTATCTTTTTAGACAAAGGATAGCCCATGATCCTATTTTCCATCATGGCCTTTGCGGGCGGTATTCTGGTCGGCCTTAGCCGTCAGGTGAACGGGCGATTGGCACTATCGACCAGCGCAATGGAATCGTCGTTTTGGAATCATGCGGTCGGCTTTGTCTTTCTTTGCGTGATCGTCCTGATCTTTGGCGGGCTGATGCCAACGCAGCACGCGTTTGATGTGCCGCTCATCGCCTATGCAGGCGGGATGGTTGGTGTTGTTTTCATTGCTGCCAGCAGCTGGATCATTGCCCGCATTGGCGCGGCACAAACCGCCGTGTTGGTAATCGCGGGCCAAATGGTATCAGGCGTCGCGCTGGATATCATATTGGACAACGCAGGCAACCCAATCGCCCGAACGGCTGGCGTAGCCCTGATCCTGACAGGAATTTTTTTAGGTAGACGCAAAAAGAATTGATTTTGTCTCTTGCGCTGACGCGCGACCAAGATTAGAAGCCGCCTCACACACAGTGGCCCGTTCGTCTATCGGTTAGGACGCCAGGTTTTCAACCTGGAAAGAGGGGTTCGATTCCCCTACGGGCTGCCACTTTTCCCCGCACATTGCTAAAACTTCTTGCCAATTCGCCCCTTGCGTTCGGCTGCGTTGTCACATATCTGACGCGTCGAGAGGTTGGCGCGGGCGAGCGCCTCGCCAACCCGGTCAGGTCCGGAAGGAAGCAGCCGTAACGAGCCCCGCTTGGGTCGTTGTCCAGCCTCTCACCTTACCCCCCCTTCTTTATAGGTCATCCCATTTGGGCAGTTCGGCGCGGGCCGCGCGGCGTAGGATGACATAGGCCGATCCCAATCCGAATGTGACGCCTGCGACCATGATCGCGAAAATGATCACCGATAGGGGCATGGAACCGCGGCTCCACATGAATACCCACATAAACAGGCCCCACATCACGCCGAATGTTGCGCCCTGAAAAATGGCCAGTTGCTGCAGATCCATGAAATGCAGCGGGCGCACAGGTTTGCCAAAACGGCGAAGCAGGCGCGCAACGGGCGGTTCATAAGCGTTACGGGTGATCCCCTGCTGTTCCAGAATTTCAACGGCGCGGGCGTATTTTTCGTCAAAGGTGGTCATTCAGCGTCCCTATTTTTTATTGGCCGCAGATTGGACGCGCCTGCCCGCAACATCAACCCGAAATGGGTGATCGGTGGTGGACCTTGGCGGCGCGGAGCCCTACTCTGCCCACAACGACAGAATCCATAGGACGCCATGACTGACGCCCCGCAAAAGAACTATCAGGTTCTCGCCCGCAAATATCGCCCTGAAACCTTTGCCGATTTGGTGGGGCAAGACGCGATGGTGCGCACGCTGAAAAACGCGTTCGACGCGGGTCGCATTGCCCAAGCGTTCATTATGACGGGGATTCGCGGAACGGGTAAAACCACGACCGCGCGGATCATCGCCAAGGGCATGAACTGTATCGGCCCAGATGGAAATGGCGGGCCAACGACCGAACCGTGTGGTCAGTGCGAACATTGCACCGCGATTATCGAAGGCCGCCACGTCGACGTCATCGAAATGGACGCGGCATCGAACACGGGCGTCGCGAACATCCGCGAAATCATCGACAGCGTTCACTACCGCGCGGCATCAGCCCGGTACAAAGTCTACATCATCGACGAAGTTCACATGCTATCGACCGGCGCGTTCAACGCGCTGCTGAAAACGTTGGAAGAACCGCCAGCGCATGTGAAATTCATCTTTGCGACCACCGAAATTCGCAAAGTGCCCGTCACCGTTCTGTCCCGCTGTCAGCGTTTCGACCTGCGCCGCATCGAACCAGAGGTGATGATCGGCCTACTAAAGAAAATCGCCGGCGGCGAAAGCGCGCAAATTTCCGAGGACGCGCTGGCCCTCATCACCCGCGCTGCCGAAGGGTCGGCGCGTGACGCGACATCGCTGCTGGATCAGGCGATTTCCCACGGCGCGGGCGAAACCACCGCGGAACAAGTCCGCGCGATGCTGGGTCTGGCAGACCGTGGCCGCGTGTTTGACTTGTTTGACATGATCCTGCGCGGCGACGCGGCAGAGGCGTTGAACGAATTATCTGCCCAATATTCCGATGGCGCGGACCCGATGGCGATCCTGCGCGATTTGGCAGAGATTACCCACTGGGTGTCCGTCATCAAAATCACGCCCGACGCGGCCGAAGACCCCACAATTTCGCCTGATGAACGTGCTCGTGGACAGGCCATGGCGGGCCAACTGCCGATGCGCGTCCTGACCCGCATGTGGCAAATGCTGCTAAAAGCGATCGAAGAAATTGCCCAAGCGCCAAACGCGATGATGGCCGCCGAAATGGCCGTGATCCGCATGACCCACGTGGCCGAATTGCCAACGCCCGACGAACTGGTGCGCAAACTACAAAACGCGTCCCCACCCCCATCGGGCGGTGGTGGCGGTGGCGGCCCCCGCATGGCCCCATCGGGCGGCGGCAGCACCAACGCGTATTCGGGCACGCCTGCGCCAACCCACAGCGGCCCATCTGGCCCCATGGCATCCGCCGCGCCGCAAATGGCGGAACATGCGCTTGCCCGCTATGCGACCTTTGCGTCCGTTCTGGATCTGATCCGCGCCCACCGCGATGTGCAGTTGCTGGTCGAGGTTGAAAACTTCATCCGTTTGGCGAACTACCGTCCCGGACGGATCGAATGCGATCTGGCGCCGAACGCGCCGCAGGATTTGGTGCAAAAACTGGGCTCTCGCCTACAAAGCTGGACAGGCAACCGCTGGGTGATCACTCTGGTCAGCGAAGGCGCAGAACCGTCTATCACCGAACAGAACATCGCCGCCGATAACGCCCGCAAAGCCGAGGCCGCGACCCTGCCCATCGTACAGGCCGTACTGGCGCAGTTTCCAAAGGCAAAGATCGCCAAGGTCCGCACCGCCAAAGAACTGCAACAAGAAGCCGCCGTAGAAGCATTGGAAGAAGTAGAGGACGAATGGGACCCCTTCGAAGAGGATTAATCCTGTCCCTGATCCCGACCGCGTCATTCGCCGAAGTGTGCCAATACGTGCGCCCCATGTGGGACGCCGACAAAGGCGCGGTCACGATCTGGACCGAACCGCTGTATACGTTTGCAAATCCGATCCTAATGCTGCTGGTTTTGGCAGTCCTGCCCGGATCGTTTTTCCGCCCCATCGCATTTCAGGTGCTGGGGGTGATTTCGGCGACGTTCCTGCTTATGTTTACATCAACGCGGCTATGGGCGGCGGATACGGATGGCATCTGGGCATTGGCCCGCGCCGAAGGCTGTATTGCTCCGCCTTATTTGTCTGCAGGATTTGCCGCGATCGTTGCGGCGTTTGCCATCATTCGCGCCATTCGGCGCATCAGAAAACCAAGGGTTTAGACAATGTTCAAAGGTATGGGCGGTCTTGGCGATATGGCCAAGATGATGAAAAAAGCACAAGAAATGCAGGGCAAAATGCAGCAAATGCAGGATGACCTGAACAACATCACCGTCACAGGCGAAGCCGGCGCAGGTCTGGTCAAGGCCGTCGCATCCGCCAAAGGTGAATTGAAATCGCTGGACATCGATCCGTCGATTTTTTCGGGCGACGACAAAGAAATGGTCGAAGACCTGATCTTGGCCGCGATCAAAGACGCGCAATCGCGCGCCTCCGAACGGTCGCGTCAGGAAATGGAAAAAATCACCAGCGAACTTGGCCTGCCTCCGGGTATGGACCTGCCGTTCTGATTTATGGCTGACGGGCCGCAAGATATCGAAGACCTGATCGGTCTTTTGTCCAAACTGCCTGGGCTTGGGCCTCGGTCGGCGCGGCGTGCTGTTTTGCATCTGATCAAGAAACGCAAACAGCAGATGATCCCGTTGGCGGACGCGATGATGCGCGTCGGTCAATCGGCCCGTGAATGCCTGAACTGCGGCAACATCGGCACGTCCGATATTTGCAAAATCTGCGAAGATGACCGCCGCGCGACTGGCGAAATTTGCGTGGTCGAAGACGTGGCCGACCTGTGGGCGATGGAACGGTCGGGCGTGTTCCGCGGGCGGTATCATGTGCTGGGCGGCACCCTATCCGCACTGGACGCTGTCGGCCCCGAGGATCTGCACATACCCAAACTGATCGACCGCGTGACGTCTGAAAACGTGACCGAGGTGATCCTTGCGCTATCCGCCACAATCGACGGGCAAACCACGGCGCATTACATCGCGGATCAATTGGGGCATGTGACAGTGACGTCATTGGCCCAAGGCGTCCCTGTGGGCGGCGAATTGGACTATCTGGACGACGGCACGATCACAGCCGCCCTACGCGCCCGCCGCAGCCTGTAAACGAAAAACGCCCCGCAAAATGCAGGGCGTTTTGTGTTCAACTAACAACCAACTTATTTGTCGTCTTCGTCGTCACCCGCGTCACCTGGCAGGTTAAAGAAGCTGTCAGCATCTGCGAATTCATCATCGCCACGCGGATCTTCGTCGTTGTTGTCTTCGCTCAGCGTGAACGCTTCTAGACCGGAAATTGCGGTTGGGATTTTAGGTTCTGCAGGCATATCCAGCGACTGTTCGGTCGACACCAATTTGCGGCGTTCGTCGTCGGACATTGCTGTACCTTCGGCAGCGCGTTTCGCGTTTGCCTTTTGAACGGCGGCATCCAACTCAGACTGTTTACACAGGCCCAGCGCAACAGGATCGATTGGCTGCATGTTCTGGATGTTCCAGTGCGTGCGTTCACGGATCGCCTGAATGGTTGGTTTCGTGGTGCCAACCAGTTTTGCGATTTGGGCGTCTGCCAGCTCTGGGTGGAATTTCACCAGCCACAGGATCGAATTCGGACGGTCCTGACGTTTCGACAGCGGAGTGTACCGTGGGCCACGGCGTTTTTCTTCGCCTGCTGCGGACGGGTTGAACTTTAGCTTCAGCTTGTACAGCGGGTCCTGTTCAGCTTTATCGATGGTTTCCTGGGTCAGCTGGTTGTTCGCTACAGGGTCAAAACCTTTGACGCCCGGCGCAACATCACCATCAGCGATGCCTTGGATTTCCAGTTCGTGCATGCCAACGAAATCGGCAATCTGTTTAAAGCTGATCGTTGTGTTGTCGATCAGCCAAACAGCGGTGGCTTTCGCCATAATCGGTTTATCAGCCATCTCAGCTACTCCTAACGCAAATCTTCCCCGCTGCCCCGCAAGGGGCGGACTGGGAATTTTCCAGTCCAGTTCACATTGTAGGGGAACTCTGGTCCTATATAGTCGCGCTGACCCTTTAAGAAAAGACAAAATATGAAACGACTGATAACGGCCCTTGGCCTTGCCTTTGCACCTATATCCGCAGCAGCCGACGGGACCGCGGGCGATTTTGACTACTACGTGATGGCCCTATCATGGTCGCCGAACTGGTGCGCGTTAGAAGGAGACGGCCGCGATTCCCCGCAATGTGACGAAAGCGAAGATTTCGGTTGGGTCCTGCATGGCCTGTGGCCGCAATATGAATCGGGGTGGCCTGACTATTGTCCAACGACTGTACCCAACCCAACCCGCCGCCAGACATCCGAAATGGCAGACATCATGGGAACGTCAGGTCTTGCGTGGTATCAGTGGAACAAACACGGCGTATGTTCGGGCCTGAATTCGACCCAGTATTACGCCCTGGCCCGCGAAGCCTATGAAACCTTTGTCATTCCGCAGGCATTCCGCAAACTGACCAGTCAGGTCAGCCTGCCTGCATCCCTGATCGAAGAAGCGTTCATGGATCAAAATGACGAATTGGACGCGGATGAAATCACCGTGACCTGCCGATCCGGTTACATCCAAGAGGTCCGCATCTGCATGACCAAAGATCTGGAATTTCGCCGCTGCGGCAGCGACGTCATCCGCGACTGTTCGCTAGATGACGCCCTATTTGATCCGGTGCGTTAAACCGACAGAACGATTTTCCCAATGTGGGCGCTGCTTTCCATCAATGCATGGGCGGCAGCGGCCTGTTCTAACGGGAATTCTTTGTGAATGACGGGGCTCACCTGACCTGATGCAATCAGCGGCCACACATGGTGGTTTAGCTGTTTCGCGATTTCCGCCTTTGCCGCATCAGATTGAGGGCGCAACGTTGACCCCGTAAAGGTCAGGCGGCGCATCATCAATGCGGCCCAATTCACCTCGACCTTCGCGCCCATCAAAAACGCAATCTGAACCAAGGTGCCGTCATCAGCTAACGATTTGATATTACGTTCGATGTAAGGTCCGCCAACCATGTCCAGAATAACATCAGCACGACCCAGCTTTTTCATTTCATCAACGAAATCAACTTCGCGATAATTGAAACACGCCTCGGCCCCCAGATCGACGCAAGCGGCACATTTTTCATCTGACCCTGCGGTCGCAAAAACGCGTGCGCCACGCGCCTTGGCCAGTTGAATTGCGGTTGTGCCAATACCCGAAGATCCACCATGTACCAAAAATTTTTGACCACGCTTTAGGCCGCCGCGCATGAACACGTTGGACCAGACGGTGAAAAACGTTTCGGGCAGACAGGCCGCATCGCGCATCGAAACGCCGGACGGGATGGGCAGACAATGCGCGGCTGGTGTTGCAACATATTCGGCGTATCCGCCCCCAGGCAGCAGTGCGCAAACCTCGTCGCCCACTTCGACGTCTTTGACGCCTTCGCCCACTGCGGTCACAACGCCAGACGCCTCTAGCCCTGGCAGATCGCTGGCAGTTGGGGGCGGCGCGTATAGGCCAGCCCGTTGCAATGCGTCAGGGCGATTTACCCCTGCATATTCAACCTTGATCACAACCTCGCCCGCATTCGGTGTGGGGATTGGGCGCTGAGTTGGAGCCAAGACTTCGGGACCGCCGGCTTGGGTGATTTCCACCGCGCGCATCATTTCAGACATGGAAATATCCTTAATCGTTTAGCGTCCAGCGACCGGGCAAATCATCCCGCGCCGCTGCCGATGGGCGTTTGATGCCCGACAACATTTTTTCCAAACCACTGGCAAATTGCCCCACAATAGGTGTCGATTTCACCGAGGTTTTGAATTTTTCAAATTGCATCACGTTTTCAATACGGCGGTCGATGAATTCGCGGGTTGCTTCGCCGCCCGTATCATCGCCCAACCAGAACAGAACGCATGACCCATAAACGCCAGATAGGATGGTGCGTTTCGAATACCAGTTATAATCATCCGAGGTATCGCCCAGCGCATTCCAGATCGCGTCAGCCGTGCCCCAGATCAGCTGCCCGCCAATCAGGGCCAAATGCGGCAGCGAAAACAACGTTGTGCCGCGGCGCACCAGTTCTTTGTCCGCGACCTCTAGCCGGAAACGGATCGCTGCGGCGACCTTTTCGCTATAGCGCAGGGCGGACATATCGGCTTCGGCAATCCGCGCCAGCATCAGGTCGTCACCATGTTTGTGATAGGCCACCGCCAGATCGGTCGCGCCGCGCGGACAGACAGCGCGCGCAGCCGAAACCGACACACCGACATCTTCGGCGGCGCGTTCAAATGCGGCATCCGTCCAGCCATCAAACACTACGTTTGGAATAATCGCGTCTAGCAATTGCTGCTGCAAATCGGTCATGGCGGTCTCCTTTGGGGGTACACTAGACAAATCTAGGGCGGTTTGCTATACGCGCCACTCCTGCAACTATTTGCAAATCCAACTTAGAAAGGTGGTGAAAACCACATGCAGGTTAGTGTTCGCGATAACAACGTAGAACAGGCACTTCGTGCCCTTAAGAAAAAACTGCAGCGTGAAGGCGTATTCCGCGAAATGAAGCTGAAGCAACATTTCGAAAAGCCATCCGTTCAGAAAGCCCGTGAGAAAGCTGAAGCGATTCGTCGTCAGCGCAAACTGGCTCGTAAGAAGCTGCAACGCGAAGGTCTGCTTTAATTAGCACCCCATTGCGATGAATTAACCCCCGCTGTTTTCAGCGGGGGTTTTTTATTAGATCGGCAGCGCGGTGGTCTGGCGCACCTGTTTCAACGAAAACGACGATTGCAGGGTTTGCACCCCCGGCAGGCCCGCCAAATGACGGCGGTGAATGCGCGCGAAATCTTCGGCGTCTTCCGCCACGACTTTCAGCAGGTAATCCGCCGACCCCGCCATCAGATGGCATTCCAGCACATCGGGTATCAGCGCCACAGCGCGTTCAAATCCGCTCAGAACTTCGTCCGATTGGCCTGACAGGGTGATTTCCACGAACACGGTCGTTTTGCGCCCGATTTTGCGCGGATCGACCAGCGCGACATAGCCCGCAATGAACCCATCCTTTTCCAAACGCTGGACGCGGCGGTGACAAGCGGATGCGGATAGGTTCACCCGTTCCGACAATTCCGCGTTCGACAGGCGGCCGTCCTTTTGCAGCACCTCTAGGATTCGGCAATCTATCGAATCCAATCCGACTTCTTGGTAATTCATCGCGCCATACCGTTCATGATTCGAATATCCTTCGAAAATTAATACCAATGAATGCGAAAATGTCCAAACTTTTGCGTCAAAGCTGGGCGATCTTATTGGAAAGACAACAGGAGACTTCCAATGATCATCGGCTGCCCGAAAGAAATTAAACCCCAAGAATTCCGTGTCGGCCTGACCCCAGCGGCTGCGCACGAAGCAATCGTAAACGGTCACGAAGTGATCGTGGAAACTGGCGCTGGCATTGGCGCTGGCTTTGCTGACGAAGATTACATCGCCGAAGGCGCGACCATCCTGCCGACCGCAGCAGACGTGTTCGCCAAGGCTGACATGATCGTCAAAGTAAAAGAGCCTCAGGCCGTTGAACGCAAAATGCTGCGCAAGGGCCAACTGTTGTTCACCTATCTGCACCTTGCCCCAGATCCAGAGCAGACCAAAGACCTGCTGGAATCGGGCGCGACCTGTATCGCTTATGAAACTGTGACTGACGACCGGGGCGGCCTTCCCCTGCTTGCGCCAATGTCCGAAGTCGCTGGCCGTTTGGCACCGCAAGTCGGCGCCTACACGCTGCAAAAAGCAAACGGTGGTCGCGGGGTGCTGTTGGGCGGCGTGCCAGGCGTCGCTCCGGGCCGCGTGGTTGTTATTGGCGGCGGTGTCGTCGGCACCCACGCGGCGCGCATTGCCGCTGGCATGGGCGCAGATGTGACCGTTCTGGACCGTTCAATCCCACGCCTACGCTATCTGGATGACGTGTTCGGCAAAGAATTTAAAACCGCCTATGCATCGGCCGCAAACACCATGGAATTGGCGTGCGAAGCCGACATGATCATCGGTGCGGTCCTGATCCCAGGTGCAGCAGCGCCAAAACTGATCAGCCGTGCGCAACTGTCCGAATTGAAACCAGGTGCTGTTCTGGTTGACGTCGCCATCGACCAAGGCGGCTGTTTCGAAACATCCAAAGCGACAACGCACCAAGACCCAATCTACGAAGTCGACGGCGTGATGCACTACTGCGTGGCTAACATGCCGGGCGCTGTTGCGCGCACTTCGACGCTGGCGCTGGGCAACGCGACGCTGCCATTCATGATCGCGCTGGCGAACAAAGGTTGGAAACAGGCCTGCAAAGACGACAAACACCTACTGAACGGTCTGAACGTCCACGACGGCAAACTGACCTACGCAGCCGTTGGCGAAGCGCTGGGTATCGAAACCGTCGACCCTGCGACCCTGTTGTAATCAGCGTCCTAGACAACAAAAAAGGCCCGCCAATTTGGCGGGCCTTTTCCGTGAGTGGCGTTAACCTTATTTTTTCAGGTTGTCGCGGATTTCCAACAGAACGTCCAGCTCGCTTGGACCCTTCGGAGCCGCTGGTGCTGCTTCTTCCTGCTTTTTGGCTTTTTCTTTGATCGCGTTCACTTGGCGAACCAGCATGAACACAACGAATGCGATGATCAGGAAATTGATCACAGCCATAAAGAACGAACCATAAGCGAATACGGCTGCGCCTGCTTCGCGTGCGGCTTCTAGGCTCGAACCTTCAGGTACATCGCCGCTTAGGACGACGTATAGGTTCGAAAAATCGATACCGCCAATGAACAGACCAATGAATGGGTTGATCAGGTCATCGACCATGGATTTGACGATGGCGGTGAACGCTGCACCGACGATGATACCAACGGCCATGTCCATGACGTTGCCTTTGGCGATAAACTTTTTGAATTCTTCTAGCATTTGAATGCCCCCTTATGTCCCAATACCTGCGCAATATGTCGCAGCTGCGCAGGTTCGCACATCCTTACCCCACTCTGCGCCTATTTCTATGGAGTATTTTTCGCGCTATTTCCCCGTATAGATTTTTAAAAAGAGAGAGCGTTATGACTGATCTATCCGATTTCCTAGTGACCAAACGCTGGCCCGCACAAAACCCTGACATTTTGCAGGTGTACGCGTTTGGCACACCAAACGGCCGCAAGGTTCCCATCGCTCTAGAGGAAATGGGCATCAAATATGAATACCATTCCACTGGCGGCCTGTCTGATGACATCATGCGTAGCCCTGAATTTCTGTCGGTCAGCCCAAACAACAAAATCCCTGCGATCCTAGATCCGAACGGGCCAGACGGTGCGCCGATCACTCTGTTTGAATCGGGCGCGATCCTGCAATATCTGGCGGAAAAGTCAGGCAAATTCGCAGGCTCCACAGCATCTGAAAAATTTACCGTCTACCAATGGCTGATGTGGCAGATGGCAGGTCAGGGCCCCATGTTTGGCCAGTTGGGATTCTTTTACAAATTCGCTGGCGCCTCGATGGAGGATCCGACCGCCCGCAACCGTTACATCGGCGAAGGCAAACGTATCCTGAACGTCCTGAATACGCAGCTAGAGGGCCGCGATTGGGTCGCGGGTGACTATTCGATCGCCGATATGGCAATCGCACCATGGCTAAAAACGCTAGAGTTTTACGAGGCCAAAGACGTTCTGGAATACGGCAACTACAAAAACGTCGTCGCCTATGAACAGCGTTTTTATGACCGTCCAGCGGTTCAGCGCGGCGTCGAAGTTACCGTGTAATCACACGCGTTGGCGGCGCATTTGATAAATTTGCGCTGCCAAACCCCACGGCGGAACCGCGCGGCACATATCGCGGATCATCTTTACATCCGCCATGACCCCTGCCCGCCAGCCGTATTTCGCGTTTTTGAACGGGCTTTCGACGCCAGGCCATTTCACCACAGCAACGCGGGCGCGATCACGGACCAACAGCGAATTCATAAACACCTCTAGCCCGAATTTCGGCAGAGCCCGCATTTCATAAATGCGCGGCAGCAGCAGATCGCGCGACATGACCCGTTCGCCCGAGATGTAATCAATCCCGATCCAGTGCCAAACGCGCGGCGCATTGGTGCGCAGACTGATCGAGATATCGGCATCGCCGCCAACAACCGGCGTGATCAGATCGGTCAAATGCGACTGCTCCAAACCCAACAAATCAGCGTCCACAAACATCAGGTGACTACCCTGCGCCTGTTCGATCCCAACGGTCACAGCCCATGTTTTACCGCGGTTTTCGGGCATGCGGATCAGGCGGACGCCGTCGATTGCCTCGACCACTTCAGCCGTGCCATCGGCGGACCCATCATCGACGACGATAATTTCGTCGATATGCGGATGGCCAATGACAGAATCTAGAACGGCGCGGATCCGCGATTCTTCGTTATAGGCAGGAATAATACAGCTAAGTTTCGTCATTTCGCATCTTCCTGCGATTTTGTCGGTCCCCAGTAATACCAGATGCCGAACCCGACCAATGCAACGACCAATAGGATCATCGAGGCGCGGAAAATATAGTGGTCGATTGTCGAATAGGCATAGCCAAACACATATCCCAAAACGACGAATAGCAGCGTTTTCGGCAAGGTTCCCAATAGATTGTACCATAGGAATTGACCGATTGGCATTTTGCCTGTGCCAGCGGCGAACAATACTGCAGCCCCCGCTGAATGGGTCAGTTTGCCAATGATCAACGTCCGGCCACCTGTTTCATTGAAATGGGTTCGCAAACCTTGGCGGCGGGTCCGATTCAGCCCCAAACGCACCTGCCAACGGCCCGGCAGACTTTTGGGACCGAAACGGCCAATGGAATAAATGATGGCGTCGCCGACCAGGTCACCCAATACGCAGATCACATAGACAGCATAGACGTTCAGCAATCCCAAAGACGCCATATAGGCCGCAATCACGGTCACTATAGGGCCTTCGATCACAGTCACAGGCGCCAATAGCCATAGCCCGTGGTCCTGAACCAATTGCTGAAGGGTCGAGAAATCCATGACTTACCCTGTCGTGTCGTCCGACGACATCGCGTTGCCACGCCATTCGAATTCTTTACCGCGCCATCCTGCAATCCAAACTGCAGGTAACAGCGCATCGCGCCAGATCATCGCGACCACATCGCGCAAACCATGCGGCCAACGCGCAGCCCATGCCAGCAGCCATTCTAATCCGAACCAGAACACCGCCAAGGCCAAAACGCAGCCCCAAGGGATCGCGCACACCGCCGCCAGAATAATCGACAGGATCAACGGCACTGCGGACGAAGACAGAATTTCAGCGGCATATAGCGCGGGAAACCCCATGCGCCGCACCATTGCCCAGCGCACTTGTCGTTTCCAGACGTCTTTGAATGTGCGATCACCAATCGGTTGCGGCAGCAAATCCCCCAAAAGCCGCACATGCAGGCCCTGCCCGCGCACGGCTTTGGTCGATGCAACATCTTCGGCCATATCGCGGCCTAGTTTTTCCAATCCGCCTGCGGCCTCTAGGACATCGCGGCGCCAAAATAGGATTTTACCTTGGGCAAATCCATTTCCGAATACATCCGACGTCAATTGCCATCGGTCTTGATAGGTATTCAGGAATGCCGCCTCTAAATGGCCCGCGGCATTTGTCGGCCGAATACCAACAGGCGGAGACGTCACCAGCCCTGTGTCGGGCGTCCAGCGGGCAAACAGGCGCTGAATGTAATCATGCGGCAGCAAAACATTGCTATCGGCCATCAAGACGAAATCGTGACGTGCTGCGTTCCAACCTTTGACCAGATTGTTCAGTTTGGGGTTACCACTGACGGTATCGCGACCAATCAATAACTGCGCATCAACGTTCGGAAACTGCGCGATCAAATCATTGACCAATGGGACGGCGGGGTCATCTGCATCATCACAGCAAAAAACCAGCTGAACTGCGCCTTCGTAACTAAACGTAAAGGTACTGCGCAGCGTTTCAGCCAGATTGTTTTCCAAACCGCAAACAGGGCGCAAAACCGTCACACCCGGCTGTCCCGAAATTTCCGTTTGCGGCAGCGGACGGTGAACGGCCCAGATGGATGCGCCAACAGTCGCAGCATGTACCGCAGCGACAGAGATCACCGTCCCTGACGCCAGAATTTCCAAAAGTGTCATCGTACGTTAGGCCTAAACAGTCGCTGGAGTTTCTTCGATTTCAGCAACTGTATCACCAGTGGCCGCGCGAACGCTATGCCCTGCCCAGTCGATCATCACCAATCGACCACTGTCTGTTTCCGCAAGAGCCGTACAGTTTTCGGTCCAATCCCCGCAGTTTGCGTAGATCACGCCAAAATCACTGTGTAGCGCAAATTGGTGGAAATGGCCGCAGATGATCCCATCGGCTTTGTGGGCAACGGCCAGATCCGACAAACGCTCTTGGAAACAGTCCTGCGACCGTATCAATGAATTGACGTAACTCAGCACTTTGTCGACACCCGACCATTCGGGTTTGTCGAATGCACGCAGGACATGGTTCGTCATCAGCTGGACGCAGCGCATCAAGCTTTCGCAATGGGCACCGATTTTCGACAGGATCGGCGCGCGGCGTTCAAAGACGTCACAGGTATCGCCATGGATTACCAAAAAACGCGTACCATCGGCTGTTGTATGGTAAACGTGATCCGCAACAATAAGGTTGTCGAAATATTCACCGAAATATTTACGGAAAAACGCGTCGTGATTGCCTGGAGTGTAGATCAGTTTCACGCCGCTTTTCATGCGCTCTAGCAGCAGATTAACGACCTCGTGGTGCGCTGGTTTCCAATTGGCCCCCATTGGGCGCCAGTTATCGAAAATATCCCCAACCAGATAAATCGTGTCGGCCACATGTGATTTTAGGAACTCCAGCAGAGCCTCTGCCTGACAACTATGCGCACCTAGGTGCATGTCCGAAATAAACAGCACAGGGAAATACCGCGCATTTGGATACTGCGTCGATTTCAGCGCATCAGGATCAGAAACGGGCGACATAGCGCGCGCCAACAAATTTGCGGGAATATTTTGAGCGGGGATTTCAGTCTCACGCTGCGTTTTCATGCCTGCGGTTCCACGAATAATTCGTCCGTTACGCAGGTCGCTACCATCCGAATGTGACAACTTCGTCTCGATTCTAAATATCTGTTCGAATAAAAACGGGTCCCCAAAAACAAACAGGGCCGTATCAGTTCAATTAATATACGAACGAGACAAATCAATCCGTCGCCAAAAAATGAAAAAAGGCGCCGAAGCGCCTTTTGGTTTACAAAACCGACTGTGCAGCGGTCCGTATATCTTTGATATTTTGTCCATAGACATCTGGTTTATCGACCGATCCGCCTTTGAAAACGGCTGAACCTGCGACCAATACATCGGCACCAGCCGCGGCAACCAACGGCGCGGTTTCGGTCGTCACGCCGCCATCGATCTGGATGTGAATGTCACGATCACCGATCATTTCGCGAACCTTGCGCGTTTTATCAACGCCGGAATGGATGAATTTTTGACCACCAAATCCTGGGTTCACGGTCATAACCAATACCATGTCGACCAGATCCAGAACATCGGCCACAGCTTCGGCTGGCGTGCCAGGGTTTAAGGCGACGCCTGCTTTGACGCCTTGGGCTTTGATCGCTTGCAGGGTGCGGTGAATATGCGGACCTGCTTCGATATGGGCGGTGATCATATCGGCGCCTGCTTCGGCGTAGGCTTCGATATAGGGATCGACTGGCGCAATCATCAGGTGCACATCCATGAATGTTTTGACGTGCGGGCGGAACGCTTTGACTGCTGGGGGGCCGAATGTCAGGTTTGGAACGAAATGGCCGTCCATTACATCCACGTGGACCCAATCAGCACCTTGATCTTCGATCGCACGGATTTCAGCGCCAAAGTTGGCGAAATCAGCGGACAGGATCGATGGGGCAATCTTGATAGAGCGATCAAACGTCATAGCGTGTAGTCCCTTTTACAGCAGCGTGTCGCCTTCTAGCCAGAAATCACGAACACGTCACCCGTTTGTTTGCACCTGCGGCATTTCGCTAAAGACCGATCACCGAATCCGTGCTAATATACAACCTATGGAAATTGTTGATATTCGCCATAGTGAGTTTTTACCCGATGGCACTGCGGTTCAACTGACGCGGGCGGCCTTAGCGAACAATAGACCCAAAATGCTGCACCAGCATGATTTCTACGAATTGCTATGGGTGCAGAATGGCAAGGTCCGCCATTTCAAACAGGATGGAACGCAGGACGATTTGACCGAAGGCGCGTTAATCTTCGTCCCCCCAACAGCGGCACATGCGATCCAAGGACGCGGTAAGGACGCGATGATCGTCTCTGTCGCATTTGCCCCGCAATTCATTGACGAATTGGGGCGCGATTATCCTGATCTGGTTGGCCATTTCTTTTGGGATGCCCCAACAACAATTGCTGAACATCAGCTTTCTATCCAACAGCTCGCCACATTGAACCATGCCGCTGTCGCGATGGAGCGGCGCACACCGAACGCATTAACTGCCTCGGCGCTGTTGGTGCCGCTGCTTTCGGACTTATTAGAAGACGTGCAACCGATCGCAGACTCCGCACCTGAATGGCTGATTGCCGCCTGCCATGCTGTTCGCGATCCCGAGGTGTTCCGCGATGGCGCTGCTGGGTTTGTACGCGTTTCGGGTCGCGCTCATGCTCATGTCAGCCGCACCTGCCGCCAGTATCTAAAACAAAGCCCGTCCGAATACGTAAACAACATCCGCATGGAATACGCGGCGCGTCAATTGGTAGGCAGTTCGGAATCACTGAGCGAGATCGCGGCGGAATGTGGCATTCCCAACCTATCGCATTTTCACAAACTGTTTTTGGCGCACAATGGTCAAACGCCAGCTCAGTTCCGTCGTGCCAGACAGCGAAATGTAATTCAGCCCTCGATCTAGCCGCGCGGCACGTCGATGATGCCCGTTTCGGTTACGATCATATCCAACGGCTGATCCCACGGTTCAATCGGCAGGTCAGCGTCCTCTTGTGCGTCATAGGCGAAACCGATCGCCAATGTGGCACGTTTGGACCGCAGCAATTCCAAAGTACGGTCATAAAAACCGCCCCCATATCCCAAACGTCCGCCATCGCGGGAAAAGCCGACCATCGGGACAATGACGATCTCTGGTTCGATCCAATCCCCATTCACAGGGATCTGCGCGCCGAATGCCCCCGTTTCCAATGCGCAATCAGGCTCCCATTGCCGAAACCGTAACGGCGCGTCATTTTCGATGATAACTGGGACGCAAACGGGGCCGTGGGCCGCCGCTTCGGCCATCGCGGGCAACGGATCGATTTCGGTGCGCATCGGCATGTAACCTGCGATTGGTACACCGCGATAACCTGCCAGTACCTCGGACAAATGCGCTGCGGTGCCGATGCCTGACTCGTGGGCCACTTTACGGCGAGCAAAGGCCGCTTTGCGTGCAGCGTTTTTGTCGATCAAGGTCATAATATCATCACCGCAGCCAATCCAAGGAAGGCAAAGAACCCGACAACATCGGTCACGGTGGTCACAAAAGCACCAGAGGCCAGCGCTGGGTCAACGCCTAGTTTTTCCAATATGACAGGCACCACAGTCCCTGCGAGCCCAGCCACGACCAGATTGATGACCATAGCGACCGCCAGAACAACGCCCAGCATCGGCATACCAAACCAGACCCAACCTACCGTGCCCATCAATACGGCGAAGACCAAGCCGTTAAACAATCCAACAGCCAGTTCGCGGCGAATAACCCGCCAAACGTTTGATCCCGTTAGGTCGCGGGTCGCGATGGCGCGCACTGCAACGGTCAACGATTGTGTGCCTGCATTGCCGCCCATAGACGCGACAATCGGCATCAAAACAGCCAATGCAACCAAACCTGAAATGGTCGTTTCAAACAGTCCAATCACCATCGAAGCAAGGATCGCAGTTACTAGATTTACAGCCAACCACGGCAGACGTTGTTTCGTGGTTTCCAGTACCGTATCAGACAGGCTGCCTTCCCCCACACCAGCAAGACGTAGGATGTCTTCTTCGTGTTCTTCGTCCAGCAGGGTCATAGCGTCGTCAATTGTGATGATACCAACCAAACGATCATCATCATCGACGACAGGCGCAGAAATCAGGTGATAGTGGTTGAACGCATGGGCCACATCCGCTGCGGGGTCTTCGACGTGAAAACTGCGGAAACTTTCTTCGGCCAGATCGGTGAGTTTCTGACCGCGGCGCGCGGACAGAATACGACCCAAGGTGACATATCCCACAGGTTTCAGCCGCGCATCAATCAGGATGACGTGATAAAACTGGTCGGGCAATTCAACGTCAGACCGTAGGAAATCAATCGCTTCGCCAACAGTCCAATGGTCAGGCGCGCGGACGACTTCGACCTGCATGTGACGGCCAGCCGATTCTTCGGGGTAGGACAGCGCCTTTTCGACGGCTAGACGTTCAGCACCATCCAGCACATCCAGAACGGCCTCTTGCTGATCTTCGTCCAGGTATTCGACCAGATCGACAACATCATCCGATTCCAGATCGCGTACGACCTCGGCCAGTTCGGCTGGCGCCATCGTGTCGATGATTTCTTCCCGCAGGCCTTCGTCCAGTTCGGACAGGATTTCACCATCAACGCCTTTCCACACTTCAATCAGTGCGGTTCGGTCGCGCGGCGGCAACTGTTCGATCAGGTGCGCAATATCCGCGGGGTGTATCGGGTCCAACAGTTGTTCAATGGCGCCACGGTCACCGGCAGAGGTTGCCTCGACCACGTCATCAATCAGCGTTGGGGCAACGCCGAATGCTTCGTCTTCGTCCATTTCAAACTGTTCGGACATAGCACCCCCTTAGATCTTTGCGCTCAACATACAAAGATAACGTCGCGCGACAATGGCAGCTGGACCAAAATCATCGATTTACGACCAGTTTTACGCCCCCTAATGTCAGGCGTATGAACAAACATATTCTGACAGGCCAAACACTGGCTTTTACAGCAAATCCATTTGAAACAGATTGGAACAATGCCTTTGAACACCACACCCACGGGGCTGTGTTGATCGAAGGTGAACGCATTACCGATGTGGGCGCAGCTGACGTTATCCGCACCGCCAACCCAGATGCCAAAGTCACAGATTATGGCGATGCATTGATCACTGCGGGATTTGTGGACGCCCACATGCATTACCCGCAAACCGGCATCATCGCATCATGGGGCAAACAGCTGATTGATTGGCTGAATACGTACACGTTCCCCGAAGAATCCCGCTTTTATGACCCCGATTATGCCGCAGACATCGCCAATCGAACAATCGATTTGGCGGTCGCCCACGGAACCACGACATTAACCAGTTTCTGCACAATCCATCCTGAATCGGTCGATGCGTTTTTCACTGCGGCAGAGGCACGAAACATGGCTGTTGTTGCAGGGAAAACTTGCATGGACCGCAACGCACCCGACACACTGCGCGACACAGTCCAATCCGCATATGACGACAGCAAAGCATTGCTGGACAAATGGCACGGTCGAGGCCGCGCAACATATGCGATCACACCGCGGTTTTCCCCAACCTCAACGCCCGAACAGCTAAAGGTCTTGGGCGATCTATGGGCCGAACGTCCCGACGTGATGATGCAAACACACCTCAGCGAACAGTTGCCCGAAATTGAATGGGTCAAATCCCTATTCCCAAAGGCTCGGGACTATTTGGATACCTATGAACAATTCGGTTTGCTGGGCGAAATGGGCCTATACGGCCACGCGATCCATTTGACCGAACGCGAAATTGCGCGTCTGTCCGAAATTGGCGCGTCTGTAGTCCACTGCCCAACATCAAATACATTCATCGGATCTGGATTGTTTGACCTGATGGGGTTGTCCAAAACGCAAATGCGGATCGGTCTAGCCACAGACACCGGCGGCGGGTCGAATTTTTCGATGTTGCGTACAATGGGCGCTACTTATGAAATCGCCCAATTACGTGGCGAGGCCGTGCATCCATCACAATTGTTGTGGCTCGCCACCGAAGGGTCCGCAGCCGCGCTGCACAAAACTGGCGAAATAGGCCGACTGGCCGCGGGATCCATGGCCGACATTACGGTGATCAATCTGAAATCGACAAAGGCGATTGCGCAACGTGCGGATCGGGCTGAAACCCTATGGGATGCACTGTTCCCAACGATCATGATGGGCGATGACCGTGCGATCACCGCCACATGGATCGCGGGTCAAAACGTACACGCATCCCCCAGCATCAGCACCCATTTGTCACCATAGCGGCCCAAACCATACCGAACGAAATTCGGGTTCAGGATATTTTCGCGGTGCCCCGCCGAGGCCATCCAGTCCTGCATCACCTGAATTTCCGAGGTTTGCCCGTAAGCAAGGTTTTCACCAACGTATTGGTCGCAATACCCTGCGGCCAATGCGCGGTCAGATGGCTTTGACCCATCGGGCGCCACGTGATCAAAGAAACCTTCGGTATCCAAACGCCGCGCATAGGCATTCGCCGCTGCGGTCAACTGTGCGTTTTCTTCGACAGGCCCAACGCCGACCGCCGCGCGCTGAGATACCATCATAGCGCCAAAACCCGTCGTTGCAGGCGTTATCGTAACGGACGATGGATCAGGGATCGACGATCCAACCGGAATTGGAATGGGTACGATGACGCAGCCTGCCATCAACCCCAACGCCACTGCTGCACAAACCGAACGAACCATCATACCATCAACCCTTTTGCTAACTCATTTTGACGACGCACTAGCGCCTGTAGATCCATCGTTGCCAATTGTCCGTTATTGACGACAACCCGGCCTTCGACCAACAAATCGCGAACGGTTGTCGGGCCCGCCAACAAAATCGCTGCTGGATCCCAACTGCCAGCGGATTCGATACCAGAAACATCCCAGATGGCGATATCAGCCCGTTTGCCTACTGCGATCTGCCCGCAATCATGTCTGCCCAACACCTCGGCCCCGCCACGGGTTGCGATATACAAAGCCTCGCGGGCACTCATGGCGTCGGCACCATTGGCAACGCGTTGCAACAGCATAGCCTGTCGCGCCTCGATTACCAAATTGCCCGCGTCATTGCTGGCCGATCCATCAACGCCCAGCCCAACAGGCACACCCGCGTCTCGCATCGACCGCAGTGGTGCGATGCCAGACCCCAATCGGCAATTCGAACACGGGCAATGCGCAACACCCGTTTTCGTCCGCGCGAACAGCGAAATTTCCTCAGCGTCCAATTTGACGCAGTGGGCGTGCCACACATCGGATCCCGTCCAACCCAATTCTTCGGCATATTGGCCAGGACGACAGCCAAAATTGGCCAAACTATAGGCGATGTCTTCGTCGTTTTCGGCCAAATGCGTATGCAGCATCACGCCTTTGTCACGTGCCAAAATGGCGGCATCGCGCATCAGGTCGCGGGAAACGGAAAATGGGGAACAGGGGGCCACGCCCACGCGAACCATCGCGCCTTCGCTGTCGTCATGAAAGGTATCGATGACACGAATGCAATCATTCAGAATATCAGCTTCGTTTTCGACCAAACTGTCAGGGGGCAAACCGCCATCAGATTCGCCGATACTCATGGCGCCGCGCGTCGGATGAAAGCGCAGACCAATATCTGTCGCCGCCGCAATCGTGTCGTCCAATCGCCCCCCATTGGGGAAAAGGTACAGATGATCAGAGGTCAACGTGCACCCCGAAAGCGCAAGTTCGGCCAACCCCACCGCGGCGGATGTATAAAATTCTTCTGGCCCAAACCGCGACCAAATCGGATAGAGGGTTTTGAGCCACCCAAATAGCAGAGCATCCTGCCCACCGGGCACAGCCCGCGTGAGTGTTTGGTACAAATGATGATGCGTATTCACCAGCCCCGGGGTCACGACACAGCCCGCAGCCAGTATTGTCCGATCCACGTCTGCCGCGTCGACCTCTCCGACGGCGCGGATCACCCCATCGGAAATTAGAACATCACCAACGCATTCCCGCAGTTGGTCGTCCATCGTCAAGACGGTCGCGCCTTTGATTAAAATACGCACTGCTACGCCCCCTATTGAATAGGGCCAAAGTACTAGCGCACTAAACTACTGCAACCGTTAAACCGCGACTTTCGCCTTGGCCTGATCGAAACGGAAAACCGATACAGTTGTGAATTTGTCTGTCTTGCACACAAAACTTTCGCGCAATTCTTCTAGCACCGCATCGCCGTATTTGTTGAACCGCTTTAGCGCCGCCATCGAGGTTGCGCCAACGTGGATCAGCAAACTGCCTTCGGAATCAAAAAAGATCTCGATCGACGCCACCGGCAGCATGTGTGCGTCTTTTTCAAAAGTCTCGGTAAAGAATGCCGCGGCCAATTTCGCATTCGCCAGACTTCCGAGTTTGACTGTGTAGATTCGATAGAACATGTGACTCAAACCTGTCTGATACTTCTCACATGTTATTGGACGACCAGAGCCGCCGACTGTCGAGCAAACCTACCCCTTCGCGCGGGCAACCTATACAAACGAAAAGGCCGCCCCTGCGGACGGCCTAAACAATTAGCAGTTTTAAAACGCGTTATTCGCGGTTGCCCAGCAATTGCAGCAGGAACATGAACATGTTGATGAAATCCAGATACAGGTTCAATGCACCCATGATTGCCGATTTCGCCAACCATTCCTGATCCATCGCATATGCGTGCTGGATATAGTCGTTCTTGATTTTCTGCGTGTCATAAGCGGTTAGACCAGCAAAGATTAGAACACCCAGGATCGAAACTGCATAGGCGATTGCAGGAGACTGCAGGAAGATGTTGATAACCGACGCGACCAGCAAACCAATCACACCCATGATCAGGAACGAACCCATCGCGGACAGGTCTTTTTTGGTGGTGTAACCAACCAGCGACAGACCCGCGAATGCGATCGACGTGACCAAGAACACCTGAGCGATCGAGGTGCCAGTGAACGCGACGAAAATCCACGACATCGACAGACCCATAACGGACGCGAATGCGTAGAAGAACAATTGGGCGCCAGCAGCCGACAGACGATTAATCGCGGCGCCGAATGCAAACACCATGATCAGCGGTGCGAACATGACGATCCAACCCAGAATGGTCATGCCACCTTGCGGGTTACGCAGGATCGAAAACAGTTCCGCGCTCGAACCAAATGCCCACGCAACGATGAATGTCAGCAATGTGCCGACCGACATAGTCGCGTAAACTTTGTTCATGTGGGCGCGAAGGCCCTCGTCGATAGCAGCGGTGCGTGCGCCTGTTGCGGCATGCATCGTGCGAAAGTCAGCCATTGAAAACCTCCAAAAACGCTGTGTTTTGACCCCACAATAGGGGCTTTGGTGTAAATATCGGGAATGTGGGTCAGGTTTTCAAGGGCTTACAAAGGGTCAAAACGTACGTTTGACCCAATATTCGTGCCCATCCCATGGGGCGCGTTGGCTTTCGACTGTTGCCTGTTCGCGCGAAACACCGATATCGGCCAGTTGATCATCGGTCAGCGCGGCCAAATCCGTGCGGCTTTTGCGTAATGCCAGCATCATGCGCAGACGTTTTGCAAACGATAAGCGGCGACCAGAAACGCCGCGCAGGGAAGAAGACTGAACAAAAGCCATCGGTCATTTCCTTTCGTGATGAATTGCTGTATTCGTTCAATATTCTTGATGTAACCCGTAGAACGTGCATTATGGAAACGAATGATTGTCATCCCTAACATCACAGATCTTGATAATGGCCCGAAACCTAGACATGACCGCCCTACGCGCACTGGTAACCGTTCTGGATTTAGGCGGGGTGACTCGTGCTGCGACACGGCTGAACCTGACCCAATCAGCGGTCTCGATGCAGCTAAAGCGGCTAGAGGAAAATCTGGGGCTGATCTTGCTGGACCGGTCAGGCCGCCAAATCAAAGCAACCGCCGCAGGTGAACAGTTATTGGGCTATGCACGCCGTTTGCTGGACATCAACGACGAAGCCTTGGGGCGTCTGACCTCGAACGCGTTCGAAGGCGAAATTACTTTGGGCGTACCTCATGACATCATCTATCCGGTCTTGCCGCCCGTTTTGCGGCAATTTTCGCTGGATTTTCCGCGCGTTCAGGTGCGCCTGATTTCGTCGTACACACGGCAAATGAAAAAGCAGTTTACCAATCAGGAAATCGATGTCCTGCTGACCACTGAATACGAACAACCTGTTGATGCCGAAACGCTGGCGGATGTTCCTCTTGTTTGGATCGGCGCGCCTAACGGCAACGCATTCCGTAATCGCCCATTGCGCCTAGGCCACGAAGCGCACTGCATTTTCCGAAATGTCTGCCAACGCACGCTTGAGGACGCCGGCATTGCATGGGAAATGGCGCTGGATACGGACTCTACGCGATCCGCCGAAGCAACAATCGCAGCAGATTTGGCCGTCCACACGATGCTAGAAGGCACAGCCCCAGCAGAACTGGAACAGATCGACCACGGTGGCACCTTACCTGATTTGCCCAGCACCTATATCAACCTGTATCTGTCCCCCAACAGGAACGATCCAGTGGGGCAGCATCTGGCGGATATGCTGCGCGAGGCCTATCGCGCTAGGGCGTAACCACAACCTTGCCCGTAGATTTACGTTTGGCCAAAATATCCAGCGCGTCAGCGGCTTGATCCAATGGAAACGTGTGGCTGACGTGGGGTTTGATGCGGCCTTTGGTGTACCAGTCAAATAGCTCTGCCATGCTCTCGGTCAGGGCTTTTGGATTGAATTTCAAATATCCGCCCCAATAAAAACCGATCACATCGATGTTTTTGACCAGCAGATGATTTGATGGAATCTGTGGAACATCGCCGCTGGCAAAACCAATCGGCATAAGCCGCGCTTCGCGTTTGGCAGCTTTCATAGCAGCCTTGAACATATCCCCGCCCACCGCGTCATAGGCCACATCGATCCCGCCCAATGCTTTTAGTTCGGCGGCCAGATCCGCAGAGACATCGATCAGATGATCCGCGCCAGCCTGACGCGCGATTTCCAATTTATCCGCACCACGGGCCACTGCGATCACCGTCGCGCCCAGCTGTTTGCCGATTTCAACGGCGGTCAGGCCGACGCCGCCAGCCGCCCCCATCACAACCAGTGTTTCCCCTGCTTGCAACCGCGCCCGCCGCGTGAGGGCAAGGTGAGACGACCCGTAGGCCACCATGAAACCCGCCGCTTCGGCACTGGACATAGCGTCTGGAACCGTGACGCAACGTTCCGCAGGAAAGACGCCAAATTCGGCCATTCCGCCCTGCCCGCCATAGACAGCAACGCGGTCGCCGACCTCGAATCCGGTCACTTCGGACCCCAATTCGCGGATCGTTCCGCACACTTCTAGGCCCAGCGTAAAGGGAGGCTCTGGCGTGTCCTGGTACGTGCCTTTTGTCATCAACAAATCAGCGAAATTTAGGCCGCACGCATGAATTTCCAGCAATACTTCGCCTTTTTGGGGTGAAGGGACGGCAATATTTTCCAGCGACGGCGCGGTATCGAACGCCGAAACACGATAGGATTTCATAATACGGGCCTGTGTTACGATCTGTCTGTCGCCAAAAGGATGGCAGAGCCCAATACGGATTGCAAAAGAACAGTCTCAAACTGCGACATCAATGACCTTATGTAACTCAACCTGTCCTAAAGGGCATGTTTGATGCGCAACCGTTACGTGTTCTATTAGGGCGCGAAAAACAAAACTCGAATACGTGATAACGACCTGTGGGGTGGTCGGTGATCGTCAAACGTTACCAGTGACCCGAAAGGAATATGTGTCCATGAGCCATCCAGTTGATGTGCATGTAGGTAAACGCATCCGCCACCGTCGGTGGATGATTGGCACCACACAGCAGCAGCTAGCCGAAAAAGTTGGAATTAAATTCCAGCAAATCCAGAAATATGAAACCGGCATGAACCGCGTTTCCGCGTCGCGTCTATGGGATATCGCGCACGCGCTGGGCGTGGATATTTCGTTCTTCTTTGAAGGTTTGGAAAACGCAGCAGCCCAAACCGAAGGCGACATGCCGAACGACATCTTGTCGGACAAAGAGGCATTGGAACTTTTGCGTTCGTACTATGCGATCCCAGAGGCACAGCGTCGCCGTCTGTTTGATCTGGCACGCGTCCTGTCGGACTCTGCTGCCTAACAGCTTGACCATGTGACAGGTCCCGCGCTACCGAAAACGGAAGCGAATTCAGGGGCCGACCATGACCGACAAAATCGATACCGAAACAATGGGCGATCTAATCCGGGTCGCCCATTTGCTTGCCGACGCGGCCCGGCCGGCGACGTTGGAACATTTCCGCAGTACCGGCCTAGAGGCAGACAACAAACGCCCCGCAGATTTTGACCCCGTGACCGAAGGCGACCGCGCCGCCGAACGCGCCATGCGCGACGTTTTGGCAGCCGAACGACCAGATGACGCAATCATCGGCGAAGAATACGGAACCAAAGAGGGCACCTCTGGTCTGACTTGGGTATTGGATCCCATCGACGGCACGCGGGGCTATCTGTCTGGCACCCCAACTTGGGGCGTATTGATCGCTGCAGGCCCCCAAAGCGGCCCCGTGGTGGGCATCATCGACCAACCCTATATTGGTGAACGTTTTATCGGTGCCCCCAACCACGCGACCGTTACGGGCCCGCACGGCACAGGCGCGCTCCGGACCCGCGCGGCACGTCCGCTGTCACAGTCCATCCTGTTCACAACATTTCCCGAAGTCGGTAGCGACGCGGAACGCGCCGCATTCGATGCGGTCGCAGATCAGGCACAGCTGGTTCGCTATGGTTGTGACTGTTATGCCTATGCCCTGCTTGCCGCTGGGCAGATCGATCTGGTGATCGAGGCAGGTCTAAATTCCTATGATATTCAGGCGCCAATCGCAGTGATTCAGGCAGCGGGCGGGATCGTGACCGATTGGGATGGAAACCCTGTGCACAACGGCGGGCGGGTGATCGCAGCCGCGAATCGCGACATCCATCAACAGGCGATGGAAATCCTACGCAGCAAAATGCGCTAAAATTCCCGCTGCATACGAACCATCGGTATTTTTTCAGAGGTTCCGGCAAGGGGAAAAGCGCTCATTTCTCCTTCGACAACGAACCCGCGGTTCCGAAAGAAACCGACCGCGTTCAATGTCGTCACGCACTCAAAGCCTTTCACGCCCTCGACTCGTGCAGAAGCTACGCATTGGTACAGAATTTCCGATGCGACGCCACAGCGTAGTGCCGAAGGCGAAGACGCAAACATACGCAGCAAACCAAAATGCTGTCTGGGTTCTAATTGATCAGGGACATCACGCATCCAGCCGCCGCACCCCAGAATTTTTTGATCGTGTTCGGCCAGATAAAAGCGGCCAGAATCAACCAGCTCGATCGGCACCGCCAGAACATGTTCCCTTAGACGTTCAAACACTGAAGGCGGATAGGCGTCGCGAAGCTGCACGTCATAGCTACTTTTCAGTAGCGCGACGACTGCAGGCAGATCAGATGAACTGGCTTCGCGGACATAAAACATAACAGAACCAAAAGAAAACGGCCGCACGGGTGTTCCGTACGGCCGTCTATATCACAATACGAGAACGTAAGATTATTTAATCTTACCTTCTTTGTATTCAACGTGCTTACGAACAACTGGGTCGTATTTACGTACAACCATTTTTTCGGTCATCGTACGCGCGTTCTTTTTAGTGACGTAGAAGTGCCCGGTCCCCGCGGTGGAGTTCAGGCGGATTTTGATAGTGGTCGGCTTCGCCATGTCTCATCTCTCCTGATCGCGGGCCGTGAGATAGCGGCACATCGCGTGAATTCGTATGAAGCCCGCCTTTTAACGAAGGGTTGGGCCGAGTCAACAGCGTTTCAGAAGATTCCTGAAACATTTATGCGCGGACGGCCTATAAGCCGGATTTTGTCCAGGGTTTGACCCCTTGGATGACCATTCATCTTGGACAATTGTTACCAACTGCCCTCTAGCTGCCAACCCGGACCTCTCGGGGTTAGGCGTCCCTGCCCTAACGGGCGCGAGGTCCCTATTTGGCATTGCACCAGGTGGGGCTTGCCTTGCCGGTCCTGTTGCCAGTCCCGCGGTGGGCTCTTACTCCACCGTTTCACCTTTTCCCTGCATGCAGGGTAGTCTGTTCTCTGTGGCGCTGTCCCTAGGGTTACCCCCGCCGGGCGTTACCCGGCACCTTGCCTTTTGGTGTCCGGACTTTCCTCAGGTCAAACCTGCGGTCATCCAGCCATCCGCGCGCCGCAGTGCCTAAGCCAACCCTGTCATTCGGTCAACGGCGAATAAATAAAGGGCGCAAAACAACCCCTAGTGCGAACAGGATGATCGCCGCGACCACAATGGGCGGGCCCGCTGGCGCATCAAACCACAAAGACGCATGTAGCCCACCGATGGCCGATGCCCCGCCGATAAGTGCCGCAATAACAGCCATCATTTCAGGCGTTCGCGCGACATTGCGGGCAGCGGCCGCAGGAATGATCAGTAGCGCTGTAATCAGAAGCGCCCCGACAACTTTGATCGACACAGCAACTACGCCCGCCAATAATAGCGACAAAATCAACTGTTCCCGCCTTGGATCAACTCCGGCGGCATAGGCCAAATCAGGTGAAACCGTCGATGTGACCAGCGCCGACCAGCGCCACCACAACACCCCAGCTACAACAGCCAATCCGCACCAGATAACGGCCAAATCCATTTTACTGACGGTCAGAATATCGCCAAACAAATACGCGTCTAGACTAACCCGAGGCCCAGGCACCATCGCAACGGCCAACAGTCCAATCGCCAATGCACCGTGCGAAAGAACACCTAAGAGCGTGTCGACCGAAAACCCGCGCCCATGCAGCGCCCATAGCAGCACTGCCATACCGCTTGCGGTGAAAGTGACCCCAACAAGGATCGAAATCTGAAATCCCAACGCCAACGCCACGCCCAAAACCGCTGCGTGCGCGGTCGCGTCGCCGAAATACGCCATTCTGCGCCAAACAACGAAGGTGCCCAACCATCCCGCAGTGATCGCCGTGCCGACACCTGCAATTAGCGCACGGATGAAAAAATCGTCCAACATCAGTGGGCTCCTTCGTGGTCGCAAGTGTGATCATGTTCGTGCACATGATCATGATCGTGGTTGTGATCGTGGCGGTACAATGCCAATGCGCCTTTGGTGCCCGTTCCAAAGAGCTGCCGATATTCCGGTGCGGCCGATACGACGTCTGGCGCACCTTCACAGCAAACATGCCCATTCAGGCAGATAACGCGATCAGAGGCGCTCATGACGACGTGTAATTCGTGGCTGACCATTAAAACCGCACAACCCAACGTGTCTCGCAGCTCTTCAATCAGTTGATAGAACGCGGCCGATCCGGGCTGGTCCAAACCTTGCGTGGCTTCGTCCAGCATCAAAATGTCCGGTTTCACCAAAATCGCACGCGCCAAAAGCACACGTTGGAATTGCCCGCCGCTCAAACCATTTAGCGGATGATCCGCCAAATGTGCGACACCCGTTCGGTCCAATGCGGCCTCGGCCTCTGAATTTTTGACCCGCTTAGGCACGTCTAGAAAACGCCGAACAGTCAGCGGCATTGCGCCATCTACGAATAATTTCTGAGGCACATACCCAATCCGCAGTTTGGTTTTACGATTTAATTCCCCACTTTCAGGAGTAACGGCGCCAATCAATGTCCTTAGCAGAGTCGATTTACCTGACCCGTTCGGCCCGACGATCGTGACGATCTCGCCTTTTCGAATTTCGAAATCGACGTTTTGCAAAACGGTTTTATCGCCCTGACGGACGCTCAGCTTGCGCGCTGTAATTAGGCTCATATCAAGCGCTTTCCTTGCAAAGAGGGCACAGGCCTTCGGCTTCTATGACCGTTTGTTCGATGGTGAAACCACTTTGCGATGCTGGGGAATTCAGAACAGCATTCCCTGCGTCCGCTTCGGCGACTTTGTGGCAGCTGCGGCAAATCATAAATGCCGGGTCATGCGAGGTGCCAGGGTGATTGCAGGCGACAAACGCGTTCAAACGTTCGATTCGATGGACAAACCCCTGTTCGACCAAAAACGCCAAAGCCCGATAGGCGACAGGTGGTTTAGACCCCAGACCTTCGGCATCAAGCCGCGCTAAAACATCATAGGCGCCCATCGCAGCATGCGATTCGAGCAATATTTCCAATACCCTACGCCGCACAGGGGTCAGTTGTACCTTGCGGGCTGCACAGGTTTCTTCGGCCACATTCATCGCGGAATGGATACAAGATCCATGATCATGTGGCGCAAAGCTTTGGATTTTCTCGGTCATATGGGATCCAGAGTTATATGTTATAGTATCACATTATGG
Organism: Marivivens niveibacter; assembly: GCF_002150005.2. Classification (GTDB taxonomy): domain Bacteria; phylum Pseudomonadota; class Alphaproteobacteria; order Rhodobacterales; family Rhodobacteraceae; genus Marivivens; species Marivivens niveibacter. The sequence continues at coordinate 323,222 of NZ_MSPP01000003.1, read as the reverse complement.
GGGTTGTTATGTTATAACATCATAATTATAGGGATGGCCAATTACATTCTCAAGAGGTCACAATGTACATCCGAGCCGCCGCATTATTGTCCGTTATCACCACCAGCGCAGCCCAGGCAGAGACGCTGAAAATTGTCACCGACATTCTGCCCGTCGGATCATTGGTGCAGTCCATCGCTGGCGACACAGCCGAGGTGACGACACTGCTGCAGCCGGGTGATAACCCACATAACTTCGCACTACGGCCATCCGATGCGCGTTTTCTTGCAGAGGCTGATTTGGTCATCTGGACCGGCGAAGCACTGTCCCCTTTCCTTGCTGATCCAATCGATACGCTGGCAGCGTCTGCGACGGTGATCGAACTGCTAGAAACCGAAGGCTGGACCCCGATCGCGTGGCGCGAAGAATCGCATGACGATCATGATGAACACGAAGAACACGATGAGCACGATCATGATGCCCATGCTCACGAAGAACATGATCACGACGCACACGAAGCTGAAGAACATGACGCGCACGACCATGATGAGCATGACGAACACGACCATGATGACCATGATGAGCATGAAGAAGACGAACACGGTCACGAAGATCACGATGAACACGATCACGGCGACTTCGATCCTCATGCCTGGTTGTCGCCTGCTGTTCTGACCGCTTGGGCAGGCACCATTCAAACTGCAATCTCGACTGCATCCCCAGATATGGAAACAGAAATTGCACAAAATGCGATTCAAACTTTGGCAGATATCGACTATGCCAATGAGGCAGCACTGAACGCTTTGGCTGATGTCCGCGGCATCCCATTTGTCGTGTCGCACGACGCGCTGGGCTATTTTGAATCGGCCTTTGATGTGCCGTCTGCAGGCCGCATTGCACTGTCCGACGCATCCGCACCCAGCGCCGCGCGCCTAACTGAAATCAAAGAAGAAATTGAACACGAAGGCATCGAGTGCATCGTTTCTGACAGCCAATCCAGCCCTGAATGGGTGACCGTTGTAACCGAAGGCGCAGACGTGCGGATCATCACAATTGATCCGTTGGGCGGTCAACTGGCTGGTTCGCCAAAACTGGCTTCAGAGTCGATCGTTCAGATCGCGACCGCACTGGCAGACTGCCTAAAAGGATAGAGCAAGGCGCATTCGTATCGGGGCTCAACGGTTTGTCCATTTGTATCCGTATATTCGGGTACAGATCAGTGAAACCAGAGGCCCCGAGCATGAACGAAGCCAAACAATCTGACCGCCGTCTTCAGATCGAAACGGCCGCCTATGGCTTACTAGCGTTAAAAGGATACAAGGCGACTTCGATGCTCGAGGTCGCCAAACGTGCAAAAGCATCAAACGAAACGCTGTACAAATGGTACGGCAATAAACAGGGGCTGTTCCTGTCTATGGTCGAACGCAACCTGTCCGCATCCCGAGATGTGCTAACGGCGGCAATCGAAAACGGCGACAGTCTGACAGACATTTTGGACAATTTCGGGCCCCAATTACTGTCCATCGTCACGGGCCAACGTTCGGTCGTTCTGGATCGCGCAGCGGCGGGCGATGTTCATGATACTGGCCTGTTGGGTCGGACAATCGTCGAAGGCGGACGCGACAAGATCATCCCCCTTTTGGCGCAAATCATCGACAAAAGCGGCCCGCATCCGATCGACGCTACAGAAGCTGCAGAAACCTATTATGACCTGCTGGTGGCCGACACGCAAATCCGCCGTGTCATGGGTGTATTACCAATCCTGCCAGAAGCCGAGGTCGCAAAACGCGCAGAACGCGCCAAAAACGTCCTGTTGAAATTGTTGGGTCAGCCCTGAGCCGCGATCCATTCAGGTAACTCTGCAATCGACGGCAAAACAACATCCGCATGGGGGGCCAATTCGTTGGCCTCTGCCAATCCGGTTAGCACACCCACGCAACGCATCCCTGCGGCACGCCCAGCCATCAGGTCATGGGTGCTATCACCAACCATAATGCATTCTGCAGGTGCCAAACCGGTGTGATTACAAAACCCGATCAATTGTCCCGGAGCGGGTTTGCCACCATAGCCGCTATCGTAACCAGCAATAAAGTCGAACTGATCGCTGATGCCTGCCTGATCCAGATGTGCGCGTGCTGGCATTTCGGAATCATTCGTCGCGACCCCCAAGACAAACCCGCGCGACTTCAGATCAGCCAAAAAGGTTTTCAGCGGCGCCGCCTCTACTTGGGGCGCTTTTGCTGCACGGTCGTTCATTCGGTCTATTAAACCTGACGGTGTTGCATCAGGCAAATACGGCAATATGACATCAGCCACCTCTTCGGCGGTTGAGGCAATGACAATGCTGTGCTTTTCGAAACGCTGGCTTTGCAAATCAAACGCAAGCTCAGCCGCGAGCGCCTGTTGCAACACCGTGTCATCACCGCATTCTTCGGAAATTAATCCACCTGTCCAGCACCCCCACGTCGCATTGAAATCAAACAACGTGCCGTCTTTGTCGAAAATAATGCCTTTAATCGCGACCATGCTATGTCCAATGCACATTTTGCGCGCCAGGCAAGGCATAGCGCGCCTGTAGCGGCGTTTCATACGGCCAGCCAAACGTGTCGCACAGCGAAACCACCCATTGGTCATCCATCGTGATGAATTCCAGAACCGACGCTAGGAACTCTGGCTCGTTCGCTTGGGCTTTCAGATCATCTACACTTGCGCCCGTCGAACCCAAAAATATTGGACACAATTCATCATTTCCGACCAACCAGCCGAGTGACTGAAGCGCAATCGTTTCCGCCTGTTCACGTTTCATTCTCTATTCTTAAGCTCCGGAAAGAGTTTTTTAACTATTCAACGCCAAGCTGACAAAAAACAGGCAACGCCCTTGCCGGAGTACCTTATGTCAGGCCGAATTATCATCATAGACACAGTTGCAACAAACCGCATCGTGTTAAAGGTCAAATTGATGACCGCACAATACAAGGTCACGCCCTGCGCGACGATTGCAGAGGCGCAGCAATGTATTACCGATGGTGATGCCGTCGATCTGATCGTCGCGGACGTATCCAGCGCATCGCGGGATATGAACAATTTCTTTCAATTTCTATCAACAAACAGCTCAACAGGTAACATCCCAATAATCGCGACAGGGACATTCGATTCTTCCGCATCGCGGATTGAAACGCTTCGTTCTGGCGCGACCGAGGTATTGTCGAAACCTGTATCGGATATGATGCTACTTGCACGCATCCGCAGCCTGCTTCGCAGTCGCGCGGTGGATAACGAACTAAAGTTACGTGACGATACCAGCCGCGCCTTGGGTTTCGCCGAAGGCGGTGACCCCTTTATCGCCCCTGGCAAAGTTGCGTTAGTGTCCAATAACCAAGCTCTTGCCCTGCCGCTATCGCGGGATCTAAGCGCTGCGATGGCCAGCCGCGTGCGCAGCTTTACCCATGAAGATGCGTTAAGCATCGAAACACTAGACACCCCGCCCGACCTTTATGTGATAGACGCCCGACATGCCGATACATCAGGAGAAGACGGGCGCGTGTTCCGCCTTATCGCCGAACTACGTAGCCGCAACCAAACCCGTAACGCGGCACAATTGATCATAGCACCCGAAAACGGCGACCATTTAGGGGCAATGGCGTTGGATCTGGGGGCAAATGATGTGGTGCCGTATGACGCTACAGCTGCCGAAATTGGGCTCCGCGCACGTGGTTTAGTTCGACGGAAAATCAGAATGGAAAAGCTGCGCGACACGGTCCAATCAGGGCTAAAGGCGGCCGTCACTGACCCGCTCACTGGGCTATACAATCGCCGCTATGCCATGCCCCATTTGCAGGCGATGGCGGACCGCGCAATACGGACAAACCGTAGTTTTGCGTTGATGGCACTAGACATTGATCATTTCAAATCGGTGAATGATACCTACGGGCATACTGCCGGTGACAAAGTGATCTCGGCTATTGCTGAACTGATCCGCGACAGTCTGCGCCCTATCGACCTTGTCGCACGGATCGGTGGCGAAGAATTTCTGGTCGCGATGCCCGACACATCTGTCGCAGCGGCACAAAAAACCGCAGAGCGTTTGCGATTTTTGGTCCAAAATACGCCAATTGATATCGGGAATATGCCGCCCGTGACGGTCACAATGTCTATCGGGCTGGCGGTATCGGATTGCAGCGCGAAATGCTCTACCGATATCAATCAGCTCATCGATTATGCGGATGCCGCATTGTACGATTCAAAAGCTGCGGGTCGGAATATTGTCACGCTACGCGATGCAGCGTGACAACCTTGATTAATCGCGGTCTTTGTCGCGGCCACCGCCGTCACGATCACGATCAGGGCGGCGCATGGCCTCTCTCATCAGACGATCGGTGAATTCTTCACGTTCTTCGACGGACATTTCGCGAAGGCGATTCAACACGACTTCTTGACCAATCCGCATAGCCTCAGCCGCATTTTCGCGCTGCGTTTCGAACTGTTCAGTCACAGCGTCTTCGACAAAGGGATCTGCGCGCATGGCAGCAATCAGGGTTTGCATTGATGCGCTTTGCTCTTGCGGGGTGGCGAATTCTGCCATGCGGGCACGCAAATCATCGCGGATTGCGCGGCGGTCCTCTTCTTCAAAGGCACGGGAGAACGGACCGACAGAGATGTCAAAGTTACCCTTGGGGCTAAACTGACGGCCTTTTGAAATACCGCCGACCAATACGCCCGCAACCAGCAGGTTTAGCGCCAGCGACACAACCAGCAAAACCCGTAGCGCGGGCCGCATCGAAGATTTCTTAGTTTCAGCCATATTACCCCTCCAACCCCAAAATGTCGTCAGGCACCATCACAGATACCGACATGCTATCACCCCAGAATGCATCGCTCACTGTGGCCATGCTGGTGGGGGACGCAACGCCGATCCAGATGCCTGTTGCCGCGGCGGCTGCAAGTCCACTTGCGCCAGCCCAGCCACCCAAGGCAGCCCAAATAGACGCCAGAACGGAACGACGCGGCGCATCCGCTACAACCGGTTCGACCTGAGGCACAATGGAATCAATATCCGCGAACATACGCGCCATAAAATCTGCGTCCGGCACAGGGTCCGACGTCCGCGCAGAGGCGAACATTTCCTCAAGCTGTGCATCGGTCAGATGGGATAGTTTATCACTCATCGTTAAACCCCAGTTCCGCTTTCTTGCTGGCCAAAATCGACGCCAACGTCCGTTTTCCGCGCGCTGTCAGGCTCTCTACGGCCTCAACGCTGATATCCATAATCTGGGCAATCTCGGGATTTCCCAGACCTTCTAAATGTCGCAAAGACACGGCCTGTGCCTGTCGTTCTGGCATTTCGGCCAAAGCGGCGGCCAACGCATCGTGCCGTGCTTCGTCTTGCATCTTTTGCGCAACGCTAGGTGCGCTGTCTTCGGGTTCGGCGATTTTGTCGAAATCGACATTTCGCCGCCTGACCCGTAATCGGTCAGTGCATAAATTCGCAACAACACGATACAGCCAGGTCGATACCTGCGCTTCGCCTTGGCGCCAATCGGGCGCAATTTTCCACAGGCGCAAAAACGCCTCTTGCACCACATCTTCGGCGGCTGCGCGATCGTTCAACATGCGTTGAGCTTGACCCAACGCACGCGGAGACAATCGCACCACCAGCAAACGTGCCGCTGCGCTGTCGCCATTTGCAAAGGCGACCAATAGTGCGCTGTCAGGCGCGCCTGCATATTCGTCAAAGGCCATGTCCATTACCTGTCACAGGTACAGATTCCTTTGTGTCTATTCAATCGGGGCCCGCACCCGAATGCACGGGCCCCTTCAATTAGTTAGTGATTGTGGCGCTGGCCACCGTCACGACCGCCGTCACGACCACCACGATCACCGCCGCGCATCTGGTCACGCTGTGCCATCGCAGTTTCAAAAGCTGCGAATTCTTCAGCGGTTACATTGCCATCAGAATCAGCATCCAGACGTTCGAACATCGAAGTCAGACGGGTGGTATCGTTTGGCTGCAGTTCTTCTAGGCTCAGCGCGCCGTCACCATCCGTGTCACGCGATGTGATTTGTTGTTCAACACGTGCCGCAGCGCGTTCTGCCATCTGCGCAGTGACCTGAGCGTTTAGCTCTTCGGCACTTAGCACGCCGTCACCATCGGTATCGACTTCTGCGAATTTAGCGGCAGGCAGGGCTTGCAGTTCTTCCAGTGTGATCGAACCGTCAGCATTCGCATCAACAGTTGCAAAATCCATCGCGGCAATGCCACCGCGTGGGCCAAAAGATCCTGCTCCTTCGCTACGACCAAATCCAGCGGCGGATACAGAAGTCGCAGCAACGCCAGTGATCAGTGCAGCAATCAGTAGTTTGGTTTTCATGTTTCGTCCTTTGGTTACGAGGTTCGCCTCAGGCCCTCAACTGCCCAAGACGCATTTAATACGGGCCGCACCAAAGTTTCCGTCGCCGGTAATTAAACTTTTTCCCACCTTCGCGCGACATCCAGCCGCAACGGGGCAAAGTCCCCTTTTAATACTAAGCCAAAAGTAGCATGTGGAATTCATCTAATCGGAGACAGTCATGACGGACATCGCTGACAACAACGCTACACAGCGTGATGGAAAACTATCCATGCTGCGCGGTTTTCGCCGTCGTTGCCCGTCCTGCGGCGAAGGCAACATGTTTACAGGTTACCTAAAGGTCTCGGATAGCTGCCCCGCTTGCCGCGAAGAACTGCATCACCATCGCGCGGATGATGGCCCCGCCTATCTGACCATTTTGATTGTCGGTCACATTCTGGGCTTTGCCATGCATTTCGCGTTTGTCTGGTTCCGTCCAGAGCCGTTGGTCATGGCGACGGTATTCACGGTTGGATGCGTCGGCCTGTCTTTGTATTTGCTGCCACGCCTAAAAGGCATGATCGTCGGCATTCAATGGGCGAAACGTATGCATGGGTTTGATAACGTCACAGGATGACGCACAAACCAGTCGATTCGACCCCTATCCGCGACGCGGCCACGATCATTGTGGTGCGTGACCGGCATTCAAATCCCAAAGTTTTAATGGGCCAGCGCGGGTCCGGCGCTGTGTTCATGCCGAACAAGTTCGTCTTTCCGGGCGGAGCTGTTGATGCGGTTGATCAAACGGTGGACATGGCCGCGCCCATCAATCCGACATGTTTAAACCGCCTTTCGGATCAAAGCACCACGCCCGCAAACGCATTGGTCGCTGCTGCAATCCGCGAATTGTGGGAAGAAACAGGTCAGATTATTGGGGAACCCGCAGAATGGTCCGCCCCGCCAAAGGGGTGGCGCGGGTATGGCGCAACGGGTCACAAACCCAGCGGCACATCCATGTCTTTCATTTTCCGTGCTATCACTCCACCGGGACGCCCCCGCCGTTTTGATGCGCGGTTTTTCTTGGCTGATGCCGACGCACTATCGACCGACCCAGACGATTTTTCGCGTGCCGAAGATGAATTGCGCCATCTGCAATGGATTCCGATCGCCGATGCGCGGTCCTTTGATTTGCCGTTCGTCACCGAAGTTGTCTTGGCTGAATTAATGGCCAACATAGAAAAAAACGGCCCGCCCGAAAACGTGCCGTTTTTCCGTGATAACGACGAAGCCCAACTTGTGACCCGTCTGGGTGGCAAGCGCCCGCTGGACGCTTACCATTGTGATTAGAACGGCATTGGGTGGTCGCGATGCGCGTCGTCAATCTCTTTGACGATCTCCTCGTCCAGCTCCATATCCTTGGCTTTCAGCAAGTGCTCTAACTGCTCGGACGTAGTGGTGCCAAAAATCGCCGAGATTGGGAACGGGCGGCTGCGTTGCCATGCCATCGACATGTGGTCCAGAGCGATACCGTGTTTATCGGCGATCGCCTGATAGGCTTCGACAGCTGCGTGCGCACGCGGGTTCGAACGACCGGATAGACCCGGAACAAGCGACATGCGTGATGCCTCTGGCACTGCACCGTTGCGATATTTGCCAGTCAGCAGACCCGTGGCTAGCGGAGAATAGGACAACAACAGCACGTCTTCGTGGATCGACACTTCGGACATGTCGGTGTCGTACATACGGGCCAGCAGCGAATATTCGTTCTGCATCGACGCAACGCGCGGGCCGATGCCCTCTTCTGCCAATTTCAACCACTGCATGGTGCCCCACGCACTTTCGTTCGACAGGCCGATTGCACGCAGTTTGCCTTCGTTCACCAAATCGTTCAGCACGGACAGCACGCCGCGCAGGTTGTCCAGTTCTTTGGCTTTGTCCTGCTTTGATGCGTCAAAGGTCCAGTTCTGGCGGAAATGATAGCTGCCGCGGTTCGGCCAGTGCATCTGATACAGATCGATGTAGTCGGTTTTTAGACGGGTTAGCGAATCCTCGACCGCACCGCGAACGGACTCAGCTGTGTAGCCACCTGGGCGGAAACCGCTGTCGCCCGACACTTTGGTTGCGACTACGACCTCTTCGCGGCGACCCGTTTTTTCAAACCAGTTCCCGATGACCTTTTCCGAATTGCCCATCGTTTCCTTTTTGACAGGATTCACAGGGTACATTTCAGCGACGTCAAAGAAATTGATGCCCGCATCCATCGCCATATCCATCTGACGGAATGCGTCATCCTGCGGCGTTTGGTTGGAAAAAGTCATGGTGCCCAAGCACCAATCAGGCACCGAAATGCCAGTACGGCCAAGCTGTAGCGTTTTCATAAATACGTCCCAAATAGAATGCGTTGGGCATGAACCTAGTGGTTCAACGTGCCAGTGCAACCCCTGCATTCCGTCTGTGCAGTGCCGAACAACACCTGCGCGTGATCTGCCTCAAAGACGCACAATTCCTGACCTATATAATGGACACAAACATTTTAGAAAGGAGGCCAAAAATGGCCCATGATTTCAAAGGGAAAACCGCAATCGTCACAGGTGGCGGCTCTGGTATTGGTAAATCTATCGTCACTCAATTGGTCGACGCAGGCGCAAAGGTTTTGATCGCCGATCTAGATATGGAAAACGCCGAAAAACTGGCATCCGAACTGGGCGAAAACGCCAAGGCGTTCGAAGTAGACACATCAAACGCCGAACAAGTCGACGCCATGATGCAGGCCGCGACCGAATTTGGCGGATCGCTGGATATGTTGGTGAACAATGCAGGTGTGGGCGGTGCGGCAGCGCCATTGGGTGAATACCCCATTGATAGCTGGCAAAAGGTAATCGACGTAAACCTGACTGGCGTATTTTACGGCGTTCGTTACGCGATCCCGAAAATGATCGAAACGGGCGGCACGGGTTCGATTGTGAACATCGCCTCGATCCTCGGGTCCGTGGGTATCGCGAATTCTGGCGCTTATGTCGCGGCGAAACACGGCGTTGTTGGCCTGACGAAATCCGCAGCACTGGAATACGGCGACAAAGGCATCCGCATTAACTCAATCGGACCAGGCTTTATCAAAACGCCATTGCTGGATCAAAATCTGGATCAGGACACGATGGATTATCTGGCGAACCAACACGCCATGAAACGTCTGGGCGATCCGGACGAAGTCGCCAAACTGACGCTGTTCCTGCTGTCTGACGACGCAAGTTTCATCACCGGCAGCTACCATCTGGTCGATGGCGGCTATACCGCGCAATAAACGAAACGGGGCGCCAGATTTGGCGCCCCTTTCAAATCAGAAACCGTAGACTGCGCCGAAACGCACATTGGTGACCAGCATGTCATCGTCGGGCGCATGATCACGGATCAGTTCGGCGCGCAGGTCGACCGATTGCGACAATTCGTAATCAATGCCCAACCCGTAATTCAAACCATCGACAGCGCCGCTGCCATCAACGTCATAATTGGTATATCCGACCGAAGCCATCAGAGCGACCGCACCCGTGTCGTGACGAGCAATGCCGCGCAGACGCAGCGCGTTATAATCGCCGCCATTGGTCAAATTCATTTCTAGCTCTGGACCAAAAGTCACCGGACCGTTTCCAAACTGTGCGCCGCCCATGATGGTGGACGCAACAGATTGGTCGCCTGAATGTGGTGTCTGCAAATCGACGCCTGCGCCGATATAAAATTCTTGGGCCGATGCGGCACCCGATACCGCTGCAATCGCGGCGGCTGCGAATAGAATTTTCATGTGGGTTTTCCCATTATTTACTGCTCTGTCCCTCATATAGCGCTGGTTTCACGGTTGCGATAGTCGGTCTGTGCTGGCATCACGCCCCATGCGCCGCTAAAAGGCGGATAACCGCGCACAGGAATAGATCATGGCACGACATCTGATTACTTCGGCGATCCCTTACATCAACGGGATCAAACACCTTGGAAACTTAGTTGGATCGCAGCTGCCTGCGGACCTTTTTGCACGCTACCAACGTGGTCGCGGCAACGAGGTGATGTTTCTTTGCGCCACCGACGAACACGGCACCCCAGCGGAATTGGCCGCAGCCAAGGCGGGCAAACCCGTCGCAGAATACTGCGCCGAAATGCACGACGTTCAGGCCAAAATCGCCGAAGGTTTCCGCCTGTCGTTCGATCACTTTGGCCGCTCATCATCGGAACAAAACAAAAAACTGACCCAGCATTTTGCGGGCGTTCTGGCCGATAACGATCTGATCCGTGAAGTGTCGGAAACCCAGATGTATTCGCACGCGGACGGCCGTTTCCTGCCTGACCGCTATATCGAAGGCACCTGCCCCAACTGCGGTTTCGACAGCGCGCGCGGCGACCAGTGCGACAACTGCACCAAACAGCTGGACCCTGTGGACCTGATCAATCCGCATTCGACCATTTCGGGTTCCACCGATCTGGAAATGCGCGAAACCAAACACCTGTACCTGCGCCAGTCGCAAATGAAAGATCAGCTGGACGCGTGGATCGACAGCAAAACCGATTGGCCTGTGCTGACGACTTCGATCGCGAAAAAATGGTTGCATGACGGCGACGGCCTACAAGACCGCGGCATCACCCGCGATCTGGACTGGGGCGTGCCTGTGAAAAAAGGCGACGAAGACTGGCCCGGCATGGAAGGCAAAGTGTTCTACGTCTGGTTCGACGCACCCATCGAATACATCGCCGCATCCCAAGAATGGGTTGATGCAGGCAAAGGCGACGATTGGGAACGCTGGTGGCGCACCGACAAAGGCGCGGACGACGTGACCTATACCCAGTTCATGGGCAAAGATAACGTACCGTTCCACACGCTGTCGTTCCCATGCACCATTCTGGGATCGAACGAGCCATGGAAGCTGGTCGATTACATCAAATCGTTCAACTACCTGAACTATGACGGCGGCCAGTTCAGCACCTCGCGCGGGCGCGGTGTGTTTATGGACCAGGCGCTGGAAATCCTGCCAGCTGACTACTGGCGCTGGTGGTTGCTATCGCACGCCCCTGAATCGTCGGACAGCGAATTTACGTGGGAAAACTTCCAACAGTCCGTGAATAAAGATTTGGCCGACGTTCTGGGCAATTTTGTCAGCCGCGTCACCAAATTCTGCCGTTCGAAATTCGGCGAAGAGGTGCCTACTGGCGGCCCTGATCTAGCGGTAGACGCCGATTGGGTTGCGCAGCTGGAACAGAACATCCGCCAGTACGAAGAGTTCATGGAAGCCAAAGAGGTTCGCAAAGCCGCTGGCGCATTGCGCGCGATCTGGGTGATGGGCAACGAATACCTGCAAGAGGCAGCGCCGTGGTCCACATTCAAGGAAGACCCAGAGCTGGCCGCATCGCAGGTGCGTTTGGCGCTGAACCTGATCCCGCTATACGCCGTTCTGTCCGAACCGTTCATCCCTGACGCAGCCGCGACGTTACTAGAGGCGATGAAGGTAGACGCAGAATGGCCAGGCGCAGCGGCTGATGCCGTCACCCGCTTGCCCGCTGGTCACGCATTCGCGGTGCCTGACAATTTGTTCGGTAAAATCTCGGATGATCAGCGCGAAGAATGGCAATCCAAATTTGCAGGCACACGCGACTGATCAGGTCCGGTTATTCAATTGAAAAGGGCGGCCAATGGCCGCCCTTTGTTGTTTTATTCTTCGGCCCATTTCCACGGGCGGGTGTGCGCCCCCAGACAATGCGCCACAGCATCCGCGTCGCATTCGCCGGTTTTCGACAGAACCGCGACCAGACCCAGTTTTTTGTCCTCGATCACCTCGGTCACTTCGGCGGCTAGGCCTTCGGCAGCGAGCGTTTCATTATAGATCCGTGTGATTGCCATGCGGCGCAGGTCAGGTTTGAAAATCTTGCCCACTGCGGTTTTTGGCAGCTCGGGCAGGATCTCCAGATACTTTGGATGCGCTGCGCGTTCGTGGATATGCGCCTTGGCGTATTCCAGCAATTCTTCGGATGTAACCTCGGCCCCGTCGACCAGTTCGACATACGCACACGGCAGTTCGCCAGCGTAAGAATCAGGCTGACCGATTGCGCCCGCAAAGGCGATCTTTTCGTGACCTGCTAGTGCCTCTTCAATCTCGGCTGGGTCGATGTTGTGACCTGCGCGGATGATCAGATCCTTGGCGCGGCCGGTAATCCACAAATAGCCGTCGGCATCAAAACGGCCCAGATCGCCCGTACGCAGGTATTGGGTCGGGCCCAGTGGGCCTGGGTAATACAGGTCTGCGTTCTTGCGATCCTCGGTATAGGTCGCGCCCATGTTGACGCCCGGGTTGCTGACGCAGATTTCACCGATGGTGTCGGTTGGGCATTCTTCGTGGCTGACCACGTCGAAAATTTTGACGTCCGTGTATGGGAACGGGAACCCGATGGAGCCGACTTTCTTTTCGCCATCAGGTGGGTTGATCGAGACAAGGCAAGTCGCCTCGGTCAGGCCGTAACCTTCGCAGATGGTGATTTTGGCGGCGTCTTCGAACCGTTTGTATAGCTCGACAGGCAAAGGCGCAGACCCGCAGAACGCCAGACGCAGCGACGAAATATCGGCGTTCACAGGGCGCTGCATCAGGGCGGCAATCGCAGTCGGGACGGTGATCATGAACGTCACGTTGTAGCGTTCGATCAATTTCCAGAAATTGTCGAACACGCCGTCGCCGCGATAACCCGCTGGGGTCGGCAGAACGAAATGCGCGCCTGATCCCAGTGATGCGCCCAGCGACACGATCGTCGCAAACACGTGGAACAACGGCAGAGGACAGATCTGAACATCGTTTTCCGTAAACAGCAGGCGGTCACCCAGCCATGCATTGTAAACGATGCCCGAATATTTGTGCTGAACGATTTTAGGCAGGCCCGTGGTGCCGCCCGTGTGGAAATAGGCCGCGATACGGTCGCTGGTGCTATCGGCAAAATCTAGCGTTTTGTTTTGCTTGGCGACTTCGGTCGTGAAATCGATCACGGCCGCGTTATGGGTCGGTTTAACCTTTGGACGGATCAGCGGAACGATCAGTTTTTTCAGGCCCGACAGGTGGCGAACCAGATCAACCTCGACCACGGTTTTGACGTTGGGGGCCATTGCCACCGCTTCGTGCGCTTTTTGCGGCACATCGGTTTTTGGAAAACCTTTGAGCGTTACGACGACCTTTGCGTTGGTTTCGCGCAGGATTCCTGCAATATGTTCTGCGTCCAGTAGGGGGTTAATCGGGTTCACGATGCCCGCGATTTGACCGCCCAGATAGGTCAGAACCGTTTCGGTCGCGTTGGGCAGGATATAAGCGACAACGTCATTTTCGCCGACGCCCAATTTGCGGAACAGGTTAGCCGTTTGGCAGGTTTGTTCCAACAGCTGCGTCCACGTCAGCGTTTCCTTTTTCGACTTTGGATCAGACAGGATCTGATACGACACCGCAGGGCGCGGCCCATGGGCTGTCGCGGTTCGTGTCAGCAATTCAAACGTGGTTTTGGGCTGATTACGTTCAGTCCAAGGTTTCTCCGCGACGATCGCTTCGCGATCTGCGATTGTTGCATAGGTCATGCAGGCTCCTCCCATGTCGGCGCGTCCCACAGCGCCGTTTCCATCAGGATGTGTCAGAATAGCGCATGTACGCAAGTATGACGCAGCGAAACGAAGAGTCTATGCCGCAGCGGAACCTTCGGTAAATTGCAGTTTAGCTAGTCGGGCGTATAGGCCGCCTTTGGCAACCAGATCGTCATGCGTGCCCTGTTCGACGATCTGACCATCCTCAAACACAACGATGCGGTCCGCCTGTTTGATCGTCGCCAAACGGTGCGCAATGATCAACGTGGTACGATCCTGTGCCAGCTTTTCAACTGCGCCCTGCACCAAACGTTCGCTTTCTGCATCCAATGCGCTGGTTGCTTCGTCCAGCAATAGGATCGGCGCATCGCGCAAAATAGCGCGAGCAATCGCGATGCGTTGTTTCTGCCCGCCCGACAACATGACGCCTCGTTCACCTAGATAACTGTCATATCCATTTTCCAGCGCCACGATAAAATCATGTGCGGCGGCGGCTTTGGCAGCGGCTTCGACTTCGGCGTCAGTGGCATCAGGGCGACCAAAGCGGATATTTTCACGAGCCGTATCTGCAAACACAACAGCATCTTGCGGAACAATCGCGATCTGTTTGCGGAAATCATCGCGCGCCATGTCGCGTAAATCTGTGCCCGCCAAAGTGATTTTTCCTGACTGCGGATCAAAGAAACGCATTAGCAATTGCACGACCGTCGATTTTCCCGCGCCAGATGGACCAACCAACGCGATGGTTTCACCTGGTGCTACGGTCAAGCTAATGCCGTTTAATGCAGGCATATTCTGGCGTGACGGATAGCTGAATGTAACATCATCAAACACGATAGCGCCGTTTTTCATTTCGGGCGCATCCACTGGGGATGCTGCGTCAGCAACGGTGTCTTTGGCGTTCAGCAATTCAGCCAAACGTTCCGTTGCGCCTGCCGCACGCTGCAATTCGCCCCAAATTTCGGTCAGTGCGCCAACAGCACCCGCAACCATAACCGCATAGATAACGAACTGAACCAATTCGCCGACGGTCATTATAGAATTAGCCACGTCCTGCGCACCAACCCACAGCACGCCAACAACACCCGAGAAGATCATAAAGATCACGATCACGGTCATCATCGCGCGGGTCAAAATACGGCGTTTCGCGCTGTCGAAACTGCGTTCGGTGACATCACTGAATTTCAGAGCTGTGCGGACCTCTTGGGTAAAGGCCTGAACGGTTTGAACGGACAGCAATGCCTCGGACGCAGAGCCGGAGGAATTTGCAATCCAGTCCTGATTTTCGCGGCCCAATTTGCGCAGGCGGCGACCTAAAACAACGATCGGCACGATCACAACCGGCACGATCAATAGAACCAACGCCGCCAATTTGGCCGAGGTAAAGAACAACAAAAACAGCCCGCCAACGAAGATGAACAGGTTACGCAGCGCTACGGACACCGACGAGCCGATCACCGACAGGATCAGCGTGGTATCGGTTGTGATGCGGCTTAGCACCTCGCCCGTCATAATATTTTCGTAAAACGCGGGGCTCATTGTGACCATGCGGTCGAACACGGCCTTGCGGATGTCAGCGACCACGCGTTCGCCCAAACGGGTCACCAGATAATACCGAAGGCCGGTGCCCAGCGCCAACAAACCGACAACGATCAATGCTGCGCTAAAATACTGTTTCAGCAGCGGTGTTGCGCCACCTTCGAAATTGTCGACAACTCGGCGCACGGCCAACGGTAGCACCAGCGACACCATCGCGGTTAATGTCAGCGCGACAAATGCCGCGGCTAGCATCAGGCGGTATGGACGAATGAACGGCCACAGTTCAGCCAAGGCCGAGATTCGTTTCGATCCTGCGCGGTCTTGTGCGTTATCGGTCGGTGGTTTTGCCATGGCTGCCATCGTCGTCAGTAAAGTTGTCGTGTGATAGCCAGCCACGCCGTTGATAACAAGCGCACCATCGTCGCAACAGGACGTTCATAGGTATGAAACTGTGGATTGATGGAGCGGGTGACGGGAATCGAACCCGTATCATTAGCTTGGAAGGCTAAGGTCTTACCATTACACAACACCCGCGCTGCGCAGACATATAGTCTGCACTGTAGGGGAGATTCAAGCCCAGTTTTACTGTCTTTTTCTGGCCCCAATTTTGACGAAATATCAGGGTATGCATGACCCAAAGCCCGATTCAGGGCGTGAAAGACTGGGAATAGGATTGGTTCATGCTTCGTAATTTTGCGTTTGCTGCCATAGCGGCATTAACAACAGCCACCGGCGCCTTGGCCGAAGATAGCGTAACACAGACTGTTGTGATCACCGATTTCGGGTATTTCCCGATGGTGACCTATCTGGACGAAGGCGACACCGTGATTTTTAGCAACCAAACCGACAGCGCACAAAACGTCATGGCTGTGCGCGAATTGGAAACAGATGTGCCTCAGTGGGAAACGGGTTCTTTGGCGCCTTTGGAGACCTATTCGTTGATCATCAACACCGATACAGTCCTGCAGTTCGAAACCAGCTTTGGTAACGAAGTGAACGGCGAATTTTCGTTCGACGAACCCGTTCTGAACTAATCATTCATCTTCGATCAGCGGCTCGATCAACTCGGGTCCGCTGGCCCGATTGGAATTCACCGCAGTTCCGACCCGCCGCAGGGATATAATCCCCTCTGCGGTGGGTTGCATCAATGTCGCGGCACCATGTCCCTCTTCGCCCAACCATTTGGCCCAAGTGTTCTGTTCCAGAATCAATGGTAGCCGATGATGGACTGCCGACATTTCGGCATTGGCATCCGTCGTGACAATAGCGCAGGTGGTCATATCTCCGCCCTCACCCGTCCAATTTTGCCAAATCCCGCCAAATACCATCGGCTGCCCATCTGTACGGGTGACCCAATATGGCGCGGGCGTTTCGCCATCAACGCGGTGCCATTCGTAAAACCCACTGGCCGCGATCAAACACCGGCGCTGACGGCAGGCATCGCGAAACGCTGGTTTTTCCGCGATGGTTTCTGACCGCGCGTTGATCAACAGCGGGCCGCCGTTTGGCGTTTTGTACCAATGCGGCAGAAATCCCCAGCGCATAGGCCGCAGGTGACGCACCCCATCAACGCTGGTCGCAACGGCCAGCGTGTTCGTCGGGCAGACGTTATAATTGGGCGCAAATTCGGGCAGATCATTGGCGGGCCCGGCATCAAACATCTGCGCCATCGCGTCATGCGGCAGTGTGATCGCCATACGGCCGCACATTTATTTGGTCCACGCCTTGCGGGCGATGTCGATGCGGGCCTCCATCATCGACATGTCTTTCATTATCTCGCGGCGGCGGGTGCGGTCGGATTCGCCCATCAAGTCATCCCGCATTTTGCGTAATTCGCGTGACAGGGTGACGAATTCGGGTTCGGCCCCGTTTCGTTCCGCGACCTTGTTCAGCAGATAATTTTCAGGGTCCGCACATTCAGGCAAAGGTTTCCCTGCCCCTTCGAGGTTATCAAAGGCGCCGTCTTTATCCGCCGCAGCAATGCGGGCGTTGATGAGGTCAATCAGCGGGTGGTCCATAGGGATAAATATAGGCGGACAGGCAGAAACAAAAAACCCCCGCCGTTTCCAGCGAGGGTCAATATCGCATGGGGAACGATATTATTCGCCAACAACCGTGATGCGGCCATCGGTATACGGGGTGAACGGCGATGCAGCGGCCATGTATTCCGCCAGAACGTCAGCCAGATCAGGGCCATAGTCGTAGGCGTTCGCTGCGTCTTCGAACATCGAATAACCGTCGCCGCCGTTGCGGACGTAGTTGTTCGACACCGCGCCATAGGTCGCTGCCGGATCGATCGCTTCGCCGCCGACCATTGCATCGACGATACGCTCGCCCGCTGGTTTCGATGGATCAACGGTGTAGGTCATGCCTGCGACTTGTGGGAAACGGCCTGCACCTTCTTCCATTTGGCTCACACCGTTTTCCAGCGCGGCCAGCAGGGTTTCGCCCGTGATTTCAAAGGTCGACAGAGTGTTCTGGAACGGCAGAACAGTAACGACTTCGCCCATGGTGACTTCGCCTGCGTCGATGGACGCGCGGATACCGCCGCCGTTTTGGATCGCGATGTCGATGCCTTGGCCTGCGACACGGTCCAACATTGCGTCAGCAATCAGCGAACCCATCGCACATTCACGTGCGCGGCATTCTTCGCGGGCGCCGATGATTTCGTCTGCAGCGTCAGCCACAACGCGGGCTTTCATTTCTTCGATCGGGCCAGCCAGTTCAGCGATGCGGGCTTTGATCGCGGCGTCTTCTTCTACCGAAGCATCCAGCAGCATGGTATCGCCCGATGCGTCCAGCAGGTTACCGTCGTCATCAAAGTTCAGGACCAGATGGCCAACGTATTTTGAATAGGCGTAGGCCTGAACGACAGGCACTTTACCAACCATGGTTGGATAGGCGTATTCAGAACCCTCTTCGTTCGAAAACAGGGTGTGCGAGTGGCCACCTACAACGGCGTCCAGACCGCTGACAGCTTCGGCGATGGCCATATCTTTGACGACGCCAACGTGGTTTAGCGCGATGATTTTGGTCACGCCCATTTCGGTCAGCATATCAACGTCATGCTGCAAGTTTTCGATTTCGTCCGAAAAGATCACAGCGTCCGACGGGCTCGAGGTTTCGACGGTATCAACAGCCAACGCCGACACGATGCCGATTTTTTCGCCGCCGACCTCTAGGATCACGTGATCTGCGATTTTGCCAGCTAAAACGTTGGACGACGACACGTCGATGTTGCCCGAAATCACAGGGAACGACACGCCATCAGCCAGTTTTGCCAGACCTTCGTCGCCATCGTCGAATTCGTGGTTACCTACGGCCATCGCGTCGAAACCGATTTGCTCCATGAATTCGATTTCAACGTCGCCTTTGTAGGTCGTGTACATCAGCGATCCCTGATACTGGTCGCCAGCATCTAGAACGATGACGTTTTCGCCTGCCAGCTCTTCGCGCAGATTAGCGATAGCGGTGGCAACGCGGGCCACGCCGCCGAAACATTCGCCTTCGGCGTTCGCTTCTTCGCTACAGGTGCTGTCGTATTTGCTGACTGGTTCGATACGCGAATGCAGGTCGTTGATGTGAATAACGTGCAGCGAATAGTCGGCCATTGCCGCAGTTGCCGACAGTGCCACAGCACAGGTCGATACAAATAGTTTATTAATCATTGGGGACCCCCTGTTGGTATTTTCATCAGATTGTCGTTCGTTGACCATCGAGTCAAATCCTGACCTATCGGACTTTGCGTAAACCAGTCATGTGACAGCTAAATGTCAGTGGATTGCCTGTTTTGCAGGCACTTGACCCGCTGCAATGACAAAGGCATGACATCGCTATGCTGATTTACAAAATTTTCCGCGCCGCCGAATGGGATCAACTATGCACCGATGGGGAAACCGTTGGGGCTCCGATTGATGTGACGGATGGCTATATTCATATCTCAACTGCCGATCAGGTCGTTGAAACTGCTGCAAAACATTTTGCTGGCGAAACGGATTTGCATTTAATCGCGCTAGACAGCGATGCGCTGGCGGATGACCTGAAATGGGAACCGTCGCGCGGTGGGGCGCTGTTTCCGCATCTTTACCGCAACTTAAAGATGCAGGATGTTATTTGGGAAAAACCATTGCCGCTGGTCGACGGTGCGCACCAGTTTCCGGAGCTATAATGAACCTAATTGAACAAATCGGCCTGTCTGCCCTACGCAAGATTGATCCGGAAGCCTCTCACGGATTGGCGATCAAGGCCCTGCAATACGGAATCGCCCCAAAGACCGAAGTTTATTCTTCGCCTCGGTTGAAAACATCGATTGCGGGTCTGGAACTGGCGAATCCATTGGGCCTTGCTGCGGGATTTGATAAAAACGCGACCGTTCTTGCGCCTTTGACCCGTTGTGGGTTCGGGTTTATCGAAGTCGGGGCCATCACCCCGCGCCCGCAACCCGGCAACCCGAAACCGCGTCTGTTCCGCCTGACCGAAGACCGCGCCGCGATCAACCGGTTCGGGTTCAACAACGAAGGCATGGATGCCGCAGCCGCTCGTCTGGCGAAACGTCCGAAAAACGCGGTTATCGGTTTGAATTTAGGCGCGAACAAAGACAGCGAAGACCGCGCGAAAGATTTCGCAACTGTATTGGCGCGCTGCGCTGCAAACCTTGATTTTGCGACGGTCAACGTATCCAGCCCGAACACCGAAAAACTGCGCGACCTACAAGGCAAAGATGCATTGTCGGCGCTGTTGGGCGGGGTCATCGAAACCAACGCGGCATTAAATCGGCCAATCCCGATTTTCCTGAAAATCGCCCCTGATTTGACCGAGGCGGAAATCACCGATGTCGCCGAAGTCGCAAACGCATCTGGGATTTCAGGCATCATTGCCACGAACACCACGTTGGATCGTGCAGGTTTGCTGAGCCAGCACGCGCACCAAAAAGGCGGCCTATCTGGTCAGCCTTTGTTCGAAAAATCCACCCGCGTTCTGGCCAAACTATCCACCATGACCGATCTGCCAATTATTGGCGTCGGCGGCGTTGGATCAGCAGAACAAGCCTATCAAAAAATCCGCGCAGGTGCCTCTGCGGTTCAGCTGTACACCGCGCTGGTCTATGGCGGCATGGGGTTGGTGACCAAAATTACCCGCGGTCTGGACGAACTGTTGAAACGCGATGGGTTTGAATCGGTCAAACAAGCTGTCGGTTCGGGCCGGAGCGATTGGACATGATCATCTGGCACAACCCACGTTGCAGCAAGAGCCGTCAAGGATTGGCCCTGCTGCAAGAAAACGGTGTCGACCCCGAGGTTCGCCTTTATCTGACCGACACCCCGACCGAAGCCGAACTGGCAGACGTCATTGAAAAATTGGACATGTCGCCGCGCGATTTGTTGCGCACGGGCGAAGCGATCTATCGCGAACTTGGCCTGAAAGACGCCGATGACAGCGCAATTATTCCAGCGATGGCGGCCAACCCAAAACTGATTGAACGTCCTATTGTGATCGATGGGGATCGTGCTGTTGTAGGCCGTCCACCTGAAAACATCCTTAGCCTTTTGTAGGCACGACCGATCGTTCCAATGCGGGGTAGCGGATACCCAACGTCACCCCGCGCGCGATCCAACTGACAATCATCGCTAACCAAACACCGTGATTGCCGAATTGGTCAATCAACGGGATTGCGGCCGCAATGTAGATTGCGAATGAAATCAACATCATGTTGCGCATGTCGCGCGTGCGGGTCGCGCCGATAAAAATTCCGTCCAGCATCCAAGCAGGCAAGCCGATTAAGGGGCCCACAATCATGTAGGGCAAGAATACTCGCGCCGCCTCGCGCACGTCGGGCGCCGTGGTTAGAAAGTCGATAATTGCGGTGCCAAACAGCCAGAAAAGAACAACCATCGCAACGGTCGTGATCGCGCCCCAAATAGACGATAAAATCGCCGCGCGGCGTAGCAATTTACGGTCCCCTCGCCCCATCGCCTGACCCACAAGCGTTTCTGCCGAAAACGCAAAGCCGTCCAAACAGAACGCGACCAAAGTTAGAAATTGCATCAACACTTCGTTCGCGGCAAGTTGCACATCGCCCATCGCTGCGCCCCAAAAGACGAACATGACGACCATTGCCTGCAAAGCAAGCGTACGGATCAGGATGTCGACATTCACCATCGCCATGCGCTTGATCCGCGCGGCATCCAAAATCGCGGGCCACCCGATCCGCGTGCGGATGGCATCTCGGCAGAACCAAAGGCCCACCGCCAAGCCTGTCCAATCGGCCACGAATGTAGCCCATGCCACACCCGCAACGCCCCAGTTCAAAACCAGCACGAACAGTATATCCAACCCGATGTTGACGATATTCATCGCGATCTGTTGCACTAGAACGCCGCGTGACCTTTCGCGGGCGATCAACCAACCGATGACAGCATAGCTGGCAATCGCCGCAGGGGCGGACCAAACCCGAATGGACATGTATTGGCGGGCCAGCGTTTCGACCTGTTCCGACGCGGGGGACAGATAGAACGCCCCCCAGAACAACGGCCATTGGGCAACGATGACGAACAAACCGAACCCGAAACCAACCAACAGGCCCCGTTTCAACAGCGCAAAAGCTTCGTCCATGTCGCCTGCGCCGATGGCCTGACTGGTCAGACCTGTCGTTCCCATTCGTAAAAACCCGCAGACCCAATAGATGGCCGAAAGGATCAATGCGCCCAAGGCAACCGCGCCTAACGGTGCAGCTTGTCCCAATTGACCGATAACGCCCGTGTCCACCAGCCCCAACAAAGGGACCGTGATGTTGGCCAAAACAATTGGAACGGCGATAGATAAAACCCGCCGGTAGGTTAGGTTATCCATCGCGGGATGGCATCAAAAAATGACCCGTGGCTTGCGCAAATGGCCGCTCACGGTTGTCTTGCCATGCTTCGACATGAACGCTGGCATAGCGGCGTCCAGCACGGGTGATCCGCGCACGGGCATAGGCGTCACGCGGCAAACCTGATCGCAGATAATCGACCGTGATATCAATGGTTTTAGGCAGCCGCACTTTGACACCTTGCGGCTCTTCGCCTTCGATGTCGGACCAGATCATCGACCAAGCCAATTCAACAATCGCGGCGGTTTCCAAAAACGCCGCTGTCGCGCCGCCATGGATAGCGGGCAAAATAGGGTTGCCGATCAGATCATCTTTGAACGGTAAAACAGCCGTCAATTCATCCCCTCGGCGATCAAATTGAATACCCAAGAAACGACTGTAGGGCATCGACTGGATCAATCGTTCCAGCGCAGCGTCTCGACGTTGTTTAACGACTTGGACAGGTTCAGGTTTGCGCATCTTATGTCCTATGCCTTGCGTTCAACGGTAAAGGCGCCTGTCGATGTTGCAACGGGCCGATCCCTGTCATCGTCATAGGCCGTGGCGCGCACAAAGGCGACGCTGCGCGTGACGTGATAGCATTCCGCGCGCGCAATAATTGTCTGGCCTGGCGTAGCGGACCGCATATAATCGATGCGCAAATCCAACGTCGCTGTTCCCAACGATGCCTGAGGGTGACACATCACCGCCGCGCCCGAACATGTGTCCATTAGGGCCGAAACCGCCCCGCCATGGATCACGCCCGTTTCAGGGTCGCCCACGAACCGTTCATCGTAATCCATTTCAATCGCGGCCAAACCATCGCCAATTTCCACCAGCCGCATCCCCAATGACTTGGCATGCGGAAGAGACGATATAAATTGATTGGCAATCAGCGTTTGGCGATCTTCGGTTTCGTGTGACATTGGGCCTCCTGCTTGGGCAGTATTCGGGAAAAATGCCCATTTGCGCAAGTGGTTGTACGTTCGTACACCGTCACGTCAACTGCGGTTGCCGAACGCATGTTTTATTTCTAGTGTGGCGCGAGAGGAGGTCGACACATGACAGAACCGCGAATTTCTTTCAAAGAGATGTGCGCCAAATTCGATGTGACACCGCGGACGCTGCGGTACTATGAATACATTGAATTGTTGGCCCCCGAACGCGAAGGCCGCGCCCGTTTCTATGGCCCCCGCGAAGTGGCGCGTATGACACTAATCATGCGTGGTCGCCGCTTTGGGTTTTCATTGGAAGAATTGCGCCAATGGCTGGAAATGTACGACCAACTGGGCACCGATGCCCAAATGCGCAAATGGGTTGAAATGGCTGACGAACAACTTGCACAGTTAGCTGAACAAAAGACCCAGCTTGAGGAAACGATGAAAGACCTCAAACAGCTGCGGGATGAAACACAGGCGAATCTAGACAAAGCCTGAGCCCAACCAAATCACCCCCCAAAAGAAGGCAAAACGCCTTCTTTTTTCGTTTCTGGGCACCCATTTTTTCAAAACTTCGAATTTGACCTTTCGTCACACTCAGAAATGACGCAGCGTTTCGTTTACGTTATGGTCAACTTGAGCACTACATTGCCCCTGTGCCGACGATTGCACCGCAACGATGCCGACACAAATTAGGACTGCAAATGACGATGACGACTGAACAGACACTGACCATCCGCGAAATGTGCGACGCGTATGATGTAACGCCGCGCACCTTGCGGTTTTACGAGGCGAAGGAGCTATTGTTCCCGATCCGCGAAGGCCAAAAGCGCCTGTTCACTAAACGCGACCGTGCCCGCCTGAAATTGATCCTGCGCGGCAAACGGTTTGGTTTCACCCTGGAAGAGTTACGCCAGCTACTGGACCTGTATGAACTGGACGATCAGCAGGAAACCCAATTGGCCGAAACCTATGAGGTTGCGAAACGTCATTTGGCAGAAATGGAAGATCAAAAAGCAGAGTTGGAAAGCGCCATCGAAGATCTGAAGCAACAGATGGAATGGGGCCGACAGCATCTGGAAAAACTACGACTGCAAAACGCGGGTTAACCGCACTCGGAGGAGACCACCATGCCTAGCTACACAGCACCGACAAAGGATATCCAGTTCCTGCTGCACGATGTTCTGAAAGTTTCGGAACAATCCGTGCCAGGTTATGATGAAATGGACCGCGATTTCACATCTGCCGTTGTGGAAGAAGCAGGTAAAATCGCATCCGACGTGTTGGCCCCGCTGAACGCGGTTGGCGACACCGAAGGCTGCACCTTTGAAAACGGCGTTGTTCGCACGCCGAAGGGTTTCAAAGACGCTTTTGAACAAATGAAAGAAGGCGGCTGGACCGCGCTGGACTGTGATCCTGAATACGGCGGTCAGGGCCTGCCATATCTGATGATGACAGCCGTGAACGAACCGTTCGTATCCGCGAACATGGCGTTCAACATGTATCAAGGCCTGACCCACGGTGCATATTCGGCGATCCACGCGCACGCGTCTGACGAACTAAAGGCGAAATTCCTGCCAAAAATGGTGACCTGTGAATGGACCGGCACCATGAACCTGACCGAACCGCACTGCGGCACCGATCTGGGCCTGATGCGCACCAAAGCGGAACCACAGGCAGATGGTTCGTTCAAAATCACTGGTCAGAAAATCTTTATCTCGGCTGGTGATCACGACATGTCGGAAAACGTGATCCATCTGGTTCTGGCGAAAATCGTCGGCGGCCCAGAAGGCATCAAAGGCGTGTCCCTGTTCATCGTTCCGAAAATCATGGTCGATGACAACGGTGATCTAGGCGAACGCAACGCCGTGTCCGTTGGCAAAATCGAAGAAAAGATGGGCATCCACGGCAACGCGACCTGCGTTATGAACTATGACGGCGCTGTTGGCTATCTGGTGGGCGAAGAACACAAAGGCATGCGCGCCATGTTCACCATGATGAACGAAGCGCGTCTGGGCGTAGGCCTGCAAGGCTACGCACAGGCCGAAGCCGCATACCAAAACGCTCTGATCTACGCCAAAGACCGCCTGCAGGGCCGCGACGTGACCGGCGCGAAAAACCCTGACGGCCCAGCCGATCCGCTCATCGTGCACCCAGACATCCGCCGCAACCTGATGGAGCAGAAATCCTTTGTCGAAGGTGCGCGCGCATTGACCTATTGGGGCGCGAACCTAATCGACAAACACAGCCGCGAACACGACGAAGCCGCCCACGGTCTGGTGTCGCTGCTGACCCCTGTGATCAAAGGTTTCCTGACCGACAAAGGTTTCGACATGGCGGTTCAGGCACAGCAGGTTTACGGCGGCCACGGCTATATCGAAGAATGGGGCATGTCCCAGTTCGCTCGTGATGCCCGTATTGCCATGATCTACGAAGGCGCGAACGGCATTCAGGCGCTGGACCTTGTTGGCCGCAAACTGGCCCAAGACGGTGGCAAACACGTCATGGCGTTCTTTGAAATGGTCAAAGCAGAATGCAAAGCCCACGAAGACGAACGCATGAAACCGTTCACCGATGCACTGAAAAATGCATCCAAACAGCTGCAAGCGGCGGGTATGTATTTCATGCAGAATGGCATGAAAAACCCGAACAACGCCCTGTCTGGTTCGTATGATTTCATGCACATGATGGGCCACGTATGTCTGGGTCTGATGTGGACCCGCATGGCGGCCGCTGCATATTCGGAACTGGACGCAGGCAACACCGACACTGATTTCCTGAACGCGAAAATCAAAACCGGTGAATTCTACATGGCTCGCAGCCTACCGGCTTGTTCGATGCACCTTGCCCGCATCGAAACGGGTGCGGACACTGTCATGGGCCTGACTGCGGACCAGTTCTAAGCGATCTAGGATGGGGGCCTTGCCTCCATCCTGACCACCCAAAAGATTGGTATCGCAATGAAATTATACTGTTTTGGCGAAAGCGGACATTCCTACAAGGCGGCATTGGCGATGACCCTTGCCGGTGTTGACTGGGAACCTGTCTGGGTTGATTTTTTCCGCGGCGGCGCGCGCAGCCCTGAATTTTTGGCCGTGAACGAAATGGGCGAATGCCCCGTTTTGGTTGATGGCGATGTCACGCTGGCTCAGTCCGGCGTCATTCTGGACTACCTGACCGAAAAAACAGGCAAATTCGGTGGCTCGACCCCCGATGGACGCCGCGAGGTTTTGCGCTGGGTTCTGTGGGACAACCATAAATTTTCGTCCCAAATCGGTATGTTGCGGTTCCAGATGAATTTCCTGCCTGCCGAAAAACGCAGCGCCGACGTTGTTGCCTTTATCGCGGGCCGCGTGAAATCGGCATTCAAAACACTGGAAACCCATTTGCAGGGACGTGACTGGATCGTGGGCGACGCCCTGACCAACGCTGACCTGAGCTGCTGTAGCTATCTGTTCTACACCGAAGACTTCGGCTTTGACCGCAGCGAATACCCCAATATCGACCGTTGGCTGGACAACATCAGCGCCCTGCCCGGTTGGAAACACCCATACGAATTGATGCGTCGCGCATTGCCCGACGCCTGAGGAGGAAAACATGACCGAAGCCTATATCTATGACGCCGTGCGCACCCCGCGCGGCAAAGGCCGCAAAGACGGCAGCCTACATGAAATGACCAGCGTTCGTTTGTCGTCGAACGTTCTGAACGCCCTGAAAAACCGCAACGGTCTGGACGGTCACGCGGTCGAGGACGTGATCTGGGGCAACGTGACCCAAGTCGGCGAACAGGGCGGCTGTCTGGCGCGTACCGCGGTGCTGGCGTCTGATCTGGATGAATCGATCCCGGGTCTGGCGATCAACCGTTTCTGCGCATCCGGCATGGAAGCCGTGAACCTCGCCGCGAACCAAGTCAAAGGCGGCGCTGGCATGGCGTATATCGCAGGTGGCGTCGAAATGATGAGCCGCGTGGCCATGGGTTCGGACGGCGCAGCGATTGCCGTTGACCCGTCAATCGCGATGGACACTTATTTCGTGCCTCAGGGCATTTCGGCAGACATCATCGCGACCGAATACGGTTTCACCCGCGAAGCCGCCGACGCGCTGGCCGTTGAATCGCAAAACCGCGCCAAAGCCGCATGGGACGATGGCCGTTTCGCAAAATCCATCATCCCCGTTCTAGATCAAAACGGCCTGACCGTACTGGATCACGACGAATACATGCGCCCCGGCACCACCACCGAAATGCTGGGCAACCTAAAAGCGTCGTTCAAAGACATGGGCGAAGTCATGCCCGGCTTTGATAAGGTCGCGCTGATGAAATACCCGCATCTGGAACGCATTAACCACATCCACCATGCTGGTAACTCTTCGGGTATCGTTGATGGTTCGGCTGGCGTTCTGATCGGCAACAAAGAATTCGGCGAAAAATACGGCCTGACCCCACGCGCCCGCATCCGTGCAACCGCGAAAATCGGCACCGATCCAACCATCATGCTGACCGGCCCTGTGCCCGTGACCGAAAAAATTCTGGCGGACAACGGCATGTCGATTTCCGACATCGACCTGTTCGAAGTGAACGAAGCTTTCGCCTCAGTCGTGATGCGTTTCATGCAAGCGTTTGACGTTGATCCATCGGTTGTGAACGTCAACGGCGGCTCGATCGCGATGGGTCACCCGCTGGGCGCAACAGGCGCGATTATCATCGGAACCTTGCTGGATGAATTGGAACGCACAGGCAAAGGCGTCGGCCTTGCGACACTGTGCATTGCATCCGGAATGGGCGCAGCAACTATCATCGAACGAGTGTAACAAAAACGTGATCAACCCAGAGTTTGTAATTTTCTCTGATTAATTGGGCATTTGTCAGACACTGCTGACCTTTGCCCACCCATCCGACACCGAAATGAAGACGAATCATGTATTCAAACCGCTTTGAAAAACCTATACACAGGGAGACCGGCGCTTGTGGACAAAGTGCGCCGATCGATTGTGATTTGTTTTTAATTGGGGACATTTTCGTCTTTTGGGGTAACGCAGCGGATTTCGCTGTCGTTAAGGACGAAACCGCAGATAACGCAGACGTTTACAAACGTTCGGGTGATGCGGTTGGACGACTGGACGAGTGTAAAGATGGGTATGACACGCAACGACACTTTCACCGAAACGCAGGCATCGCCTGCAAACAACCCGTTCGAATGCACCGAACTGGCGCAGCGGGCCATGGATCTGCTGGATCGCATGACCAAGGATGTCCTCTTGGGCAAAATGGATCGGATGACCGACTATTTTGCGATGCCCCACGCGCTGCAATATTCGGACGAATTGATCACAATCACCAATCACGAAGAAATGCTGACAGAGTTCAATCTGATCACATTTGCATTGCGTCAACGCAACGTGGCCAAGGTCGAGGTGAATTTCACCCGTCAAAGCCCCGCTCGCAACGATCACCTGCCCGTATGGGTTCAGTTTCGTTTGCTGGATATCGACGGAACCGCAATGCAGGAAGTCGGAGCAACCTATTTCTGCGAATTGGTGGACGATCAAATCAAAATCAAACTTGCCCAATTTCAAGCGCCCCGCGCGCCAATTCTGGAATTGGTTGCCGCACTACAAGCTGCGGGCAAGTAAACACTGACCACACCCTAAATCTGTTAAAGAGCCTGCCGCGACCTGTCGCTGCGGGCCAAACTGCTATGGCACTATGCCAAACCCATTTATCGGGAGGAAACAAATGACCGACTTTACTATGGCCATTGACGCCGATGGCGTCGCCGTCATCACTTGGGACGTTCAAGGGAAATCCATGAACGTCATGAGCCTAGAAGGCTTTGCCGAACTGGACGCTCTGGTTGATCAGGCGCTGGCAGATGACGCTGTAAAAGGCATCGTTATCACGTCGGGCAAAGACACTTTTGCTGGCGGGATGGACCTGAACATCATCGCAAAGATGAAAGATAGCGCAGGCGACAACCCTGCAAAGGGTTTGTTTGACGGCGTGATGAACATGCACGGCATCCTGCGCAAAATCGAACGCGCGGGCATGGACCCGAAAACAAACAAAGGCGGCAAACCAATCGCTGCAGCCCTTCCTGGCACCGCATTAGGCATCGGTCTGGAAATCCCACTGTCGACGCACCGCATTTTCGCAGCCGACAACCCAAAGGCCAAAATCGGCCTGCCAGAAATCATGGTTGGCATTTTCCCCGGCGCTGGCGGCACCACCCGTCTGTCGCGCAAACTGGGCGCAATGGCAGCATCCCCGCTGCTGCTAGAGGGTAAACTGAACGACCCGAAAAAGGCCAAAGCAGCGGGCGTCGTGGACGAAGTTGTGCCAGCTGACGAACTACTGTCTGCGGCCAAAGAATGGGTTCTGAACGCCAAAGACGCCGACATCCTGAAACCTTGGGACGCCAAAGGCTACAAAATGCCAGGCGGCGCACCATATCACCCCGCTGGTTTCATGACCTTTGTGGGCGCGTCCGCGATGGTCAACGGCAAAACCCAAGGCGTCTATCCTGCCGCCAAGGCGCTGCTGTCCGCCGTTTACGAAGGCGCGTTGGTCCCATTCGATCAGGCCCTGAAAATCGAAGCCCGCTGGTTCACCAACGTTCTGCTGAACCCGTCGTCTTCGGCCATGATCCGCAGCCTGTTCATCAACAAAGAGGCGCTGGAAAAAGGCGCGAACCGTCCAGCTGTTGACGATCAAACCGTTAAAAAGGTTGGCGTTATCGGCGCAGGCATGATGGGCGCAGGCATCACGCTGGTATCCGCGCAGGCCGGTATGGAAGTCGTCCTGATCGATGCCAGCCAAGAGGCCGCAGACCGCGGCAAAGCCTACACCGAGGCGCATCTGGACAAAGGCATCGCCCGCAAAAAGACCACCCCAGAAAAGAAAGACCAAGTTCTGGGCCTGATCAACGCGACCACCGATTACAACGCGCTGGCAGGTTGTGACCTGATCATCGAAGCCGTGTTCGAAGACGTTTCGGTCAAAGCGGACGTAACAGCAAAGGTAGAGGCCGTTGTTGGCCCCGACTGCATCTTTGCGACCAACACATCGACCCTGCCGATCAGCCAACTGGCAAAAGCGTCGAAAAATGCGGAACAATTCATCGGCATTCACTTCTTCTCTCCTGTAGAAAAGATGATGCTGGTCGAGATTATCAAAGGCAAAGAAACCGGTGATCGTGCGGTGGCCAAGGCGCTGGACTACGTCCGCCAGATCCGCAAAACGCCAATCGTTGTGAATGACGAACGGTTCTTTTATGCGAACCGCTGCATCATTCCATACATCAACGAAGGCATCCGCATGGTCCGCGAAGGTGTCGAACCTGCGCTGATCGAAAACGCTGCGAAACTGGTTGGCATGCCATTGGGCCCGCTACAGTTGACGGACGAAACCTCGATCGATTTGGGCGTAAAAATCGCCAAAGCGACCAAGGCCGCGATGGGCGACGCCTATCCGAACGACGCCGTGGACGAAGTGCTGTTCTGGATGGCAGACGAAGGCCGCATGGGCCGCAAAGCCGCTGCAGGTTTCTATGCCTACGATGAAAAAGGCAAACGTCAGGGTCTATGGGACGGTCTGGCCGCGAAATACCCAGCCGCCGACGAACAGCCCGACCTGACCACCGTTCAGCACCGTCTTCTGTTCGCCCAAGTCCTAGAGGCCGTGCGCGCATTGGAAGAAGGCGTGTTGGAAGACATCCGCGAAGGCGACGTTGGCGCGATCCTTGGTTGGGGCTTTGCACCTTGGTCGGGTGGTCCGTTCAGCTGGCTGGACATTATGGGCGCACCTTATGCCGCAGAACGTTGCGATCAACTGACCCAAGCCTATGGCGATCGTTTCGCCTGCCCACCGCTGCTGCGTGAAATGGCAGACAAAGGTCAATCGTTCTATGGCCGCTTTGGCGCCGGCAAAGCTGCAGCATAATCAATCAACAGGTGGCGGTGTAACATCGCCACCTGTAACCGACCAGCAACACCTTTAGGTTGTAATAGTCGCCGGTCACATTGGCGCATTTCATAGTTACGTTGGAAACGTAAATTGACCCTACGTTATTGTTATGGGGTTAACTATGAAAACGATACTTTCTTCTATTTTATTTATGAGCTTAGCTGGTGCAGCAGCCGCTGAGACTGGCGATATGCAGGCCGGTGCAGGCCTATCGACCTTTGGGGCAATGATCGAAGGATCTTATGAAATCACACCACAGATCAAGGCACGTGGTTTCTATCTAGGCGGTATCAACGTATCGGAAACCGACACCTATGAATCCGAAGATGACACCAATTACGACGTCACTGCGGACCTAAGCTTGGGCGCTTTGGGTGTTGTCGCGGATTATTATGTGCTGGGCGGCTGGCGCGTATCGGGCGGTCTGTTCTTTTCCAATTCGGCCATTTCGACCGATTTCGATGACGGCACTGACACATTCGAAGCTGAAATCGCATTCAAAGACGATGTCGCGCCAATGCTAGCAACGGGTTACAACTACACTTGGGACAGCGGCGTTTATCTGAGTGGTGAGCTTGGCGCGATTTTCACATCTCTAGAAGCATCCACAAATGCAACTGACGCGGATTTCCAAACCGACATTGACGATCTGAACGACGAACTGGCCGATTTGCCAGCAGTGCCATATCTGTCGCTTACAGTCGGCTATACATTCTAAACGCAAAAGGGCGGACCACGGTCCGCCCTTTTCGCATCGGATAAATTCAAACTTAGCCGAACATGATTTCCAGATTGGCAACGTCGTTCATCGTTAGGCCTTTCAGGGTAACCATCGCGAAAATTTCGGTGCCTTCTGGTTCAACAACAGCCATTGTCACACCATCGTCAGTTTCGTTGAATTCAACATAGTCCATCGCATCGTCGCCGTTCAGGAATGATAGGCCCAGATCCAACGCCAGAACGTCTTCTGCAGGATCGAAATCTTCGACAGTGACTTCGGTGCACATGCCGGTCATTGCCAGAACGTCCGCACCAGCACCCATGATCAGGCTGTCCACAACCGAACCAAAGCCTACGTTGATCACATCATCACCAGCGCCCAGATCAATTTCATCCGCTTGCGAACCATGACCACCGGTTAGTTCGACGTAATCATCGCCATCATTGGTTTCGATGTTTTCGTCAGTGAAATCTTCACCGTCAAGAACCTGTTTGCCGTCGACGATAACAACATCGTCTTCATCAGCGGTTTCGATGTCGTAGCCTGCGTCATCACCGTCAACGACGGTCGCATCTTCCAACAATTCGATCAACGCTTCGGCGGAAACATCAACATCGTCGTCTTGGGTTTCTTCGGATGCATCAACGTCTTTGTCCGAACCATCTAGGTCCAGATCAGCAAAGCTAGCCATGCCAGCCGCACCAAGAAGAAGGAACAAGAAACCCATTTGGAAAACCTACATATGCGCGTTCGTTACAGTGTGTGACGATGCGAATAATATATTTACCGTTACTAGGTAATAGCCCCTATACGTTTGCCACCCTAACTACCCCATTTGGGTATTCAGATACCCCAAATTGTCAAAAATCCGTCAGTGATTTTGCGTGTCACTGACGGATTTGGATGTAATATCGGGCAAAATTCGGTGAATCACCGCCGATGCGAAAAATCAGTCATGTTTCGCGTCTTCGTATTCCAAAACGCTGACCAATATCTCTGCCTTATCCTTTGGAAGTATGTGATAGCGCGGCACTTTGGGTTCACACAGCAAATCGTGCAAAATGTCAGACGGCGGTGGACAATAGAACAAAAAACCGCCCTTCCCGAACACAATCTGATCTTCTTCGAATTGAAGCGTGATGACCTCGATGAAATCGGCTGGTCTTACGGGTTCAATCCCACGGAACCCTTCTAACGCCGCAACATGAATCAGAGTGAATGCATCCCCAAACATATCCTCTGCCACATCGCTTTCGATGAGGATCGCCTGCCGTCGCGGTAAGCTCATTTCCTCTAAATTGCCCAAGGCGCCTTTCGGCACGCGTAGTGGCCAATTAGAGACCCCACCCAATGCGCCACTGGTTTGCACATGTTCACGGCGGATCGCCGTTACTGTCTGCATCCCTTTGTCAAAAGTTAAAACCTGATCACCAACACTAACTGTTTCGATCGGTCGCCACCCCATCGCGGTGGCCACACGTGTACCAGCTATCATACCATTACCAACATCAGCCAAACTGGCTGCAAATTCTGGTGCCCCTTCAGCCGGGCTCCATGTCTGGTTGTTCCAGGCATACATCGGCACTTCCCCTATCCTGCAAGCGTTGCGCTTTGACAGGGACCAGACCAACTGATTCATGAGACAAGGTTTAGGACGAAACGCGGCGCAATTGGGGCATTGTCACACTGAAGAAGTGTAAACGCGTGTACACAGCCACATTTCGCCGTTTTGGTTAACAATCAAAGTTGTATTTAAAACGCGTGATATCAGCCGCGCATAAATTCCCAATCAAATCACGTGTTTGGCCAGTGTAATAACCGCGCCAATCCGAATCGCGCTTTGATGCATTTGCGACGGGGACTGTCGGCATGAACCCTAAATGGTCTGCCAATGGCGACATATCCGCGGTAAGATGCTCTAATCTGATGTACAAATTGCAGTGTTCGATGCCTGCACTGTCTCTCATATAACTTACGTAACTGTTGGCTGCCAAACTTGACTGGGTGTGCGGTTCATTCACGAACGCCTCAAAGGTCAGAGTTTGCGCAAAACGCACCGCAGGGTGATCAAACGACTGATCCTGTAGCCAATGATAATAGCTAACGACGCGGTCCCACGGGTTGCGCACCAAGGTAAATGTGAACATTCGTTCCATGTCATCGCGCGACACCATCGGTTCGACATCACACAGGCGCGAATGTTTCCATAAACGCCCATTCGTCTCTACGTCCTTTAGGCGTTTCTTCCGCTTTAACGCTTTGGGTGTATCCCCGATTAGGATGTCATCAGCTTTGGCCCGATCCTCTAACGCCAGCGCCATCGCCGTGCCGCCGGTTTTGGGAATATGTACGAATAAATAATCGCGCCCACGAGAGATAATCATGCCGCATCCTAACCTTGTACCAACCAATGCGCGAGTCCTCGTCTCTTCGTATCAACACAGGCTGGCCCAAAGGTTTTGAACTAGTTATATTGCCGTAAAAAGCACGAGCAGATGACAGCATTAGATCAATTCGCAAAACTGGAAAGTCTAGGGATCTGGCGACCAGACCCAGACGCACAACGCCGCGAGGTGGTTGTGTCCTTTGGCGATGCGACGCTGATCATCCGCGATAGTGCAGATCGCCCCCTTGCGCATTGGTCACTACCTGCGGTCGTTCGCATGAACGAAGGAACGCGGCCAGCGATTTTTGCACCGGACGATGACGGTACAGAAACCGTCGAAATAGACGACGATCTGATGATTGATGCGATTGAAAAGGTACGCAAGGCGGTCAACCGTTCACGACCACGCCCTGGGCGCCTGCGCGGTGTGGGCGCATTGGTATCGATCGCGGCAGTTGTTGGGCTGGGTGTCTTTTGGGCACCTAACGCCCTGCGCGACCATACGCTAACCGCGGTGACTGACGCCACGCGCAGTGCAATCGGCGCAACGCTGTTAGGACATGTACAACGCCTGACGGGGTCTGTTTGCGACAGTCCGCGCGGGGCGCTTGCCCTGAACACGTTGAAAGACCGCGCATTGGGTGCCGATAGCGACGTTCAGGTTCTGATTGTCCCTGATGCGGTTTCAGAGACATTAGTTTTGCCTGGCGGCATCATTTTATTGAACCGGTCATTGGTTGAAGACTACGAAGACCCCGCAGTCCCCGCTGGCTATATTATCGCAGCCAATCAGGCACGGATTGAAAATGACCCCTTGGGCGATGTTCTGAATGATGCCGGCATTCGCGCGACATTCCAACTGCTGACAACGGGCGAAATGTCGTCCGACATTTTGCGCACCTATGCAGAACACGCGGTTGGGCAACCTTTGCCATCCATCAGCACCGAACAACTGCTTGCACGGTTCGAAGCGGCCCAAGTTTCCAGCCGCCCGTTTGCCTACGCCACCGATATCACAGGCCAAAGCACATTGGCTTTGATCGAAGCAAATCCAGTCAACCCAACCCAAGCGCCACTTATTCTGGGCGATGGGGATTGGGTCGCACTACAGGGTATTTGCGGAAATTAATTCAAACCACGATTTGGGTTCAGGCGATCATCGTCCCAAACCACCTCGTACCCATTCGGCACAATCGGTTCGCCGTTGGCCACATAAGGCGGGTTTGATGCAGGGACCGCGCGACCAAACAAGCCACCGGTAGACGGGTTGAAACTAGCACGACCTGCCTGAGCAGATGAACGTGCGACACCGCCGGAAGGCGATTGCGTTTGCGGACCACAGCGTACATTCGCACCGGCCATATATTGGGCGCTGACACTGTCGAAATTACAGGACGACGGGACAGGCGCCGCCACAGGCGCGGCAGGCACAACAGTCGGCGCAGGGCTGGATGCACTAGCCACAGGCGCAGACAAAACAGCCGTCGCCGGACGGTCAACAGGCACATAAGACGTGCCAGTGCTCGTTGCCACCGGAACAGGATTGCTGGCTGGGATACGGTTTCCACCCCAGATGGATTGCGTTTGCGGACCACAGCGCACCTCAACATTGCGGCCAGATGTGGTGACCGCCTGACTAAGGTTGGTACAGCGCGTGTCGCCAGCAGGAGCTGTTGGTGCAACAGTAGCGACTTGGGTCACTGGTGCGGGGCCGCAGTCAATAAACTCACCCGTTGCTGCGTTAATATATTGCCGCTGCACACCATATTTCCCTTCGCAGACCTGCGTCATGGTCATTCGAACGGGTTCAGGTTCACGCACCACAGGTGCAGGCGTTAGCACCGGCGCAGCTGCGGCAGCATCTGCAATCACGCGCGATGAAATCGTTTGCATCGACGGCATCGTCGTGACTGACGCAACTGTTTCCATCGGATCGCGATTTGTGGTCGGCGGCGTAATCGGGTCCGCAATGATGCGCGGGGCAGCCGCAGGAGCAGCGGGTTGATCGATTGTGATGATCGGCACATTCGCCGGTAACGGCGATGGAATTGCCGCGCCGATGGTCGGTTCGAACCCGCACAGCTGTTGACGATCACGGGACAAACGCGGCACCCAATTAACCGTTCCTGCCATACCAGCGCGCACAAAAACGCAGCCTGCACTGTCAACGTATTGGTTCGCGTCGTAGCTGGCTGGGGGAAATTCAGCAGGTACAGGGGTCTGCGATTGGGCATACCCAATCTGCGCTACGCCGCCCAAACACGCCGCGATAAACCCGATAATCCGAGCGCTCGACATCTGCACCTCATACTCTTTTAACGCAGGATGCCCGAATAACCCTTATCTGTAAAGCATTTGGACACGCTATGGGTGCCAGACATGTGTCTATTTTGTGCCAAACATCCGATCACCCGCATCCCCTAGACCTGGTGTAATGTAGCCTTGGTCCGTCAAACCATCGTCCAACGACGCGGTGACAATCGGCACATCGGGGTGCGCCTCTTTCATTTTTGCGACACCTTCGGGGGCTGCAAGCAAGCACAAAAAGATAATGTTCTTTGCGCCAGCGTTTTTGATCATGTCGATCGCCGCAGCCGACGAATTGCCAGTCGCAAGCATTGGATCGACGACAATAACAACACGATCGTCAATCTCTGCTGGAACTTTGAAATAGTATTCGACGGGTTGCAGGGTTTCTTCGTCGCGGTAAAGACCAACGAAACCAACGCGTGCGGATGGGATCAATTCCAGAATACCGTCAAGCAGGCCGTTGCCAGCGCGCAGGATCGACACCAGCGCTAGTTTTTTGCCGTCCAGCTGTGGCGCATCCATTTCGCACAGCGGCGTTTCGATCTTCTTAGTCGATACGGGCAAATCGCGAGTGACCTCATAGGCCAACAACAAAGAAATTTCCCGCAGCAACTGACGGAACACAGCCGTCGATGTTTCCTTTTCCCGCATGATAGTCAATTTATGCTGCACCAATGGGTGCGACACCACTGTCAGATGGTCGGTCATTTCGTGGTCTCCAATCGTTTGGCGATCTTATCTTTGGTTGCGGCGTCACAAAATGCCGCGTCCAATGCTGTTTGGTTCAATGCGTTAAAATCAGTTTCATCCCAGCCGAATGCTGCGGCCAGATCTTCATATTCTTTGGTCATCGTGGTCTGGAAAAACGGTGGATCGTCTGTCGACACGGTGACCTTTACCCCTGCATCGCGCAGCGCCTTGATCGGGTGATCCTTTAGATCGCCGGACGCATTTAGGAACACGTTCGATCCTGGACATACCTCCAAAACGATGCCAGCAGCAGCAATGCGATCAACCAAAGCACGGTCTTTGATCGCGTTAATGCCGTGACCAATACGTTCCACGCGCAGATCATTGATGGTGTCGGCGACCATATCGGGGCCGCCCCATTCCCCCGCATGACAGGTCAATTGCAGTCCAGCCTCGCGTGCCATGTCGAAACTATAGGCAAAATCGCTGGGACGATGCATCATTTCAGCGCCACCCATGCCAAAGCCAGTTAGAAAATCACCAACCGTTTCGGCGGCACATAGCGCACTTTGTTTCGCCATTTCAGGCCCGAAATGACGAATGCAGGTTGCCACACCTTTGATCGTGATGCCGTGCTGGGCTTCGGCTTTGTCCGCCCCTTCTTTGATCGCGGCCAGATATTCGCGCCACGCCGACACATCCGACCCGCCGCAAAAATCGGGCGATATGAACAATTCAGTGTACACAACGCCATGCTGCGCGGATTGTTCAGCCACGGCGGTACAAAGCCGCGCAAAATCTTCAGGTGATTTCAGGACCGATGTTGCGCCCTCGTAGACCTCTAGGAAATGGTCGAAATCGCGATAGGCGTAGGTGCCATCGGAATTAAAGATTTTCGACAAATCCACCTTTTTCTCATGCGCAAGTTGTCGGATGAATTCGGGCGGCGCTGCGCCTTCGAAATGCAGGTGAAGTTCAACTTTGGGCAGGGATCGATAAGTCATTATGCGCGTCCTTTGGACATGGGCGGCAAGCCCAAATGTTCAGCGACCAATTCGGCCACATCAGTAAAGGCCAGATGCCCCAATTCTTTGTGCCCCAACCCATGAACCAGCACTGGCACACGTTCGCGGGTATGATCTGTACCAATCCATGTCGGGTCATTCCCGTGATCGGCGGTTATGACCAACAGATCGCCTTCGCCCAAGCGGGGCAAGATATTTCCGATTTCAGCATCGAACCATTCCAGATGCGCGGCATAACCTGCAACATCGCGGCGGTGCCCGTATTCGCTGTCAAATTCAACAAAATTGGCAAAGGTTAGCGACCCGTCTTCGGCATCTTCGACCCAATCCGATAGGTGCTGCATCAGGGCTATATCGCGCCCTTTGCGCACATCTGTGATGCCACGCATTGAAAAAATGTCGCCAATTTTGCCAATAGCGTGAACGGGTCGGCCTGCAGCCGCCGCCACATCGCACAGCGTGTCGGCGGGCGGAGCGATCGCGAAATCTTTGCGATTGGACGTGCGGGAATATTGACCGCTTTCACCGACAAACGGGCGGGCAATCACGCGGCCAACGCGCATGTCGTGCAACATCGGCGCGACCGCACGGCATAGGTCCAACAGGCGGTCCAGACCAAAGTGTTCTTCGTGTGCGGCGATCTGTAAAACGCTGTCTACCGACGTATAGCAAATCGGCCAGCCCGTTTTGACATGCTCATCACCAAGTCGTTCGATGATTTCGGTTCCAGAGGCATGACAATTCGCCAAAATACCGTCAGTCCCTGCAGCTTTGCACAGCGCCTCGATGACCTCTGGCGGAAACGAGTTTTGTTTTTCTTCGAAAACAGTCCAATCCCACGGAACAGGAACGCCAGCCAATTCCCAATGACCGCTTGGGGTATCCTTACCGTTCGATATTTCGGTCGCTGCGCCCCACGCGCCATCGACGGGTCCATCCAACCCAACCGCAGTTTCGCCTGACGCCAATTCAACGGCGCGTCCTAGCCCCAGTGATGTGAGTGTCGGCAAAAGCAAAGGCCGATCGTTCGCCATTTCCGCAGCGATATGCGCGACAGTATTCGCACCCGTATCAGGCTGACCATCGTTGAAAAACTTATCAGCGTCTGGCGCGCCGCCTATGCCAACGCTATCCATCACGACCAGAAACGCACGCGTCATGGGTCAATCCTTTCATGCACCACAGGATGATCGGGGTCCGCGCCCCCAATCGTCAAGGATGACAATATGTTAGCCACAGCACGATCAGCGTCGCTATCACTTTTCGCATGAACCCAGGCAATTGGATCGCCTCTTTCTACCCGCCGGCCTAAAGGGATTACATCCGTAATACCCACTGACGGATCGACCCGATCCGTTTCGACCATCCGCCCCCCGCCTAATTCGACCACAGTCAGGCCCAGACGCTGACCATCCCAACCGCTGACCAAACCACCGTCAGGTGCCGCAACAGGCCGAACAACAGGTGCCACGGGCAGATGTGTACGCCAATCTTTGTCCATGTCGGGTGGCCCGCCCATTTCAAAAACCATCTGGGCAAAGCGGTCCATTGCAGCACCGGAAGCGATAGCTTCGGCGATCATTTCTTCGCCTTCACCTTCGGATCCACCCGACAGCGCGATAATTCGTCCACCCAACGCGACAGTCAGATCATGTAGTCGTGGCCCTGCCAAACGGTTGCCCGACAGAATTTCCATGCAGGTGGCGACTTCGACCGCGTTACCTAAATTCGGGGCCAGCGGTTCATTCATATCCGTAATAAATGCGGCCGTGCTACACCCTGCCCCATTGGCCGTTTGCACCAACGCCCGCGCTAAATTTCGCGCTTCGTCCGCAGTTTTCATGAACGCGCCAGAGCCAACTTTGACGTCCAAAATCAGCCCATCCAAACCAGCGGCCAGTTTTTTCGACAGGATAGATGCCGTGATCAAATCAATGCTTTCAACCGTCGCACTGACATCGCGGATTGCGTAAAGACGTTTATCAGCGGGTGCAACGCGCCCCGAGGCGCTCACGATCGCGCAACCGACTTTGTTCAGCAGACCCTGCAAACGGGTACTGTCGACGTCCGTCGCCAGACCCGGGATCGATTCCAATTTATCCAGCGTGCCGCCCGTATGGCCCAAACCACGTCCCGAGATCATCGGCACATAGACTCCACACGCCGCCAAGGCAGGCGCAAGGATCAGCGACACACAATCACCGACACCGCCTGTTGAATGTTTGTCCATCACTGGACCATCGACCCGCCATTTCAGCACATCGCCTGAATCGCGCATACCCAATGTCAACGCAACGCGGCCTTCGTCGCTTAGGCCATTTAGCAAAACCGCCATAGCAAAAGCACCCGCTTGCGCGTCGGTAACTACGCCAGTCGCCAACCCTTGGGCAAACCACCCAAGTGCTTCAGGCGATGGCACCTGCCCGTCGCGCAGCTGGCCAATGATCGTGCGAGCATCCATCAGGTGTTGCTCATGTGGTCGGTCGTGAACACGCCCGGCAACAAATCCCGCGCTTTCATTTCCAGAACATCGCCGTTCAGATTGTACATTTTGATCGGGGCATCAGGATCGGCAAATTCCGACAGCTTTTGACGGCATCCACCACAGGGCGTGACTGGTGTCGGGCTATCAGCCACAACCGCAACTTCGACAATTTCGCGTTCGCCAGCAGCGCACATCGCCGCGATTGCGCCCGCCTCGGCACAGGTGCCTTCGGGGTATGCGACGTTTTCAACATTGCAGCCAACATAAACCGTGCCGTCTTTGGTTTTTACCGCCGCGCCCACATTGAAATTTGAATAAGGTGCATAGGCATTTTCCCGCACCTTGATTGCGTCATCAAACAAAGACATCGAAACCCCGTTTTATCATTTGGTAAAATGTGCCCTGACATTAGACCAGTTGCAACCCGCAACCGTGGAAACACCCTGACTGTGCTGAATTGAATTTGCAACACGCGCCCTTTTTACGCTAAGGAAGGCATAACGACGCAAAAAATTGTTTAATATTAAACAATCACAGGATGACCAGATGACCGACAAGAGCCAAGACAACCTACGCCAAGCGGCGCTGGACTATCACGAATTCCCGAAACCCGGAAAATTGGAAATCCGCGCGACCAAACCTTTGGCGAACGGTCGCGACCTCGCGCGTGCCTATTCCCCCGGCGTCGCCGAGGCCTGCGTCGAGATCAAAAACGACGCTGATACTGCCCGAAAATACACATCGCGCGGCAATCTGGTGGCCGTTGTGTCGAACGGTACGGCTGTTTTGGGTCTGGGCAACATCGGCGCATTGGCATCCAAACCAGTGATGGAAGGCAAAGCCGTTCTGTTCAAAAAATTCGCAAACATCGACTGTTTCGATATCGAAGTGAACGAACCAGACCCTGAAAAACTGGCCGATATCGTTTGCGCGCTAGAGCCGACTTTTGGTGCGATCAACCTAGAAGACATCAAAGCGCCCGACTGTTTCATCGTCGAAAAAATCTGCCGCGAACGCATGAATATCCCTGTGTTCCACGACGACCAGCACGGCACCGCGATTGTGGTGGGCGCTGCGGCGACCAACGCGCTGCATGTTGCGGACAAAAAATTCGAAGACATCAAAGTCGTTTCGACCGGCGGCGGTGCGGCGGGTATTGCATGCCTGAACATGCTGCTGAAACTGGGCGTGAAACGCGAAAACGTCTGGCTGTGCGATATCGCGGGTCTGGTCTACGAAGGCCGAGAGGCTGAAATGACCCCGCAAAAGGCCGAATACGCCCAAAAATCCGATCTGCGCACCCTGGACGACGTGATCGAAGGCGCGGACCTGTTCCTTGGCCTATCTGGCCCGAATGTATTGAAACCTGAAATGGTTGCGAAAATGGCGGATCGCCCTGCGATCTTTGCCCTTGCGAACCCAACGCCGGAAATTCTGCCTGATGACGCCCGCGCGGTGAAACCTGATGCGATCATCGCAACAGGCCGTTCGGATTTCCCGAACCAAGTGAACAACGTCCTGTGTTTCCCGTTCATTTTCCGTGGCGCGTTGGACGTAGGCGCGACAGAGATCAACGACGAAATGAAAATCGCCTGTGTTCAAGGCATCGCTGAACTGGCCCGCGCAACAACCAGCGCCGAAGCCGCAGCCGCCTATCAGGGCGAGAAACTGAAATTCGGTGCGGATTATCTGATCCCAAAACCGTTCGATCCGCGCCTGATGGGCGTTGTCGCGACCTCGGTGGCCAAAGCTGCCATGGAAACGGGCGTTGCGAAAACGCCTTTGGCGGATATCGACGAATACAAACGCAAACTGGACGGATCTGTTTTCAAATCTGCCATGCTGATGCGCCCCGTGTTCGAAGCCGCCCGCAGCGCTTCGCGTCGCATCGTATTTGCCGAAGGCGAAGATGAACGCGTCTTGCGCGCAACCCAAGCCGTTCTGGAAGAAACCACCGAAACCCCAATCCTAATTGGCCGCCCTGACGTTATCGCGTCGCGCTGCGAACGCGCTGGCCTGAAAATCCGCCCTGGTGACGATTTCGAGGTCGTTAACCCAGAAAACGATCCACGTTATTATGAATACTGGTCAACTTATCACGAGCTGTTGGAACGCCGTGGCGTCACACCCGACAGCGCCAAAGCGATCATGCGCACCAACACCACCGCCATTGGCGCGATCATGGTCCATCGCGGCGAAGCGGACAGCCTGATCTGCGGCACGTTCGGCCAATACCTGTGGCACCTGAACTATGTGCAGCAAATTCTGGGCCGCGACACGCTGCACCCCGTTGGCGCTTTGTCGATGATGATCCTAGAGGACGGCCCGCTGTTCATCGCGGACACCCATGTTCACCCTGAACCGACCCCAGAACAAATCGCAGAAGCCGTGACAGG
Organism: Marivivens niveibacter; assembly: GCF_002150005.2. Classification (GTDB taxonomy): domain Bacteria; phylum Pseudomonadota; class Alphaproteobacteria; order Rhodobacterales; family Rhodobacteraceae; genus Marivivens; species Marivivens niveibacter. The sequence goes on along the minus strand of NZ_MSPP01000003.1, from coordinate 280,032 downwards.
AGCTGCCCGTCACGTCCGCCGTTTCGGCCTAAAACCAAACATCGCGCTGTGTTCGCATTCGCAGTTCGGCAACCTTGATATCGACTCGGGCCGCCGTATGCGCGCCGCGTTGGAAATCCTAGACAGCCAGCCGCGCGATTTCTGCTACGAAGGCGAAATGCACATCGACTCCGCCTTGGATGCCGAACTGCGCAGCCGCATTTTCCCGCACAGCCGTATGCAAGGCACCGCAAACGTGCTGGTCTTTGCAAACTCTGACGCGGCATCGGGCGTGCGCAACATTCTGAAAATGAAAGGCAGCGGCCTAGAGGTCGGCCCGATCCTAATGGGTATGGGCAACAAGGCGCACATCGTCACGCCTTCGATCACGGCACGCGGCCTGCTAAACGTGTCGGCAATCGCAGGCACACCAGTGTCGCACTACAGCTAAGAATCTGGACCGGACAGCCCATTGGTTGTCCGGTCAATCATTTGCAAATTTCGCAAAATTTTAACCCGTGATGTAAAATCAGCGAAACTTTGCAAATTTTCTGCGCCCACCTATCCGAAATATTCAACTATTTTGATCTGTTTGCGGCAGTCTGGACGCTAACATGATTGCGCGGAAATACCCCCTCCTCCTAAGTTTCGTTCAAGAGGAGGAGCCCGCCATGACATATAAAGACGTATACGACGCTTGGAAATCGGACCCAGAAGGGTTCTGGATGGAACAAGCGGGAGCCATTGCATGGGACGAAAAACCATCCAAGGCGCTGTTTGACGAAAACGCCCCAAATTACGAATGGTTCGCAGATGCAAAGGTGAACACCTGCTACAATGCTGTTGACCGTCACGTTGAACAGGGTCGCGGCGAACAGGCCGCCATCATCTACGACAGCCCGATCACTGGCACGAAACGTCAGATTTCGTACGTCGAGCTGCGGAACCGCGTTGCGTCTTTGGCGGGTGCATTGCGCGCAAAAGGCGTCGAAAAAGGCGACCGCGTCATCATCTACATGCCGATGATCCCCGAAGCGCTAGAGGCCATGTTGGCCTGCGCACGTTTGGGCGCGATCCATTCGGTGGTCTTTGGCGGCTTTGCAGCGAACGAATTGGCGGTCCGTATCGATGATGCGAAACCCAAGGCGATCATCGCAGCCTCCTGCGGACTGGAGCCCAACCGCGTGGTTCACTATAAACCGCTGCTGGACGGCGCGATTGAACTGTCGGATCACAAACCAGATTTCTGCGTGATCTTTCAGCGCGAACAAGAGGTCGCAGAACTGATCGAAGGCCGCGACTATAACTGGCACGGCTTCCAATACGGCGTTGAGCCTGCCGAATGCGTTCCGGTTGAGGGCAACCACCCTGCGTATATCCTGTACACCTCGGGCACGACGGGCCAACCAAAGGGCGTTGTGCGTCACACGGCGGGCCATTTGGTTGCGCTGAACTGGACGATGAAAAACATCTACAACGTTGATCCGGGCGATGTGTTCTGGGCGGCCTCGGACGTAGGTTGGATCGTTGGTCACAGCTATATCTGCTACGGCCCGCTGATCCACGGCAACACGACCGTCGTGTTCGAAGGCAAACCGGTTGGCACACCAGACGCTGGCACGTTCTGGCGCATGATCCAAGAATACAACATCCGCGTTCTGTTCACCGCGCCCACCGCGTTCCGCGCCATCAAACGCGAAGACCCCAAAGGCGAATACGTCAAAAAATACGATCTATCGTCGCTCAAGGCGCTGTATCTGGCGGGCGAACGTGCGGACCCTGACACCATCATCTGGGCGCAGGATCAGCTGGGCGTGCCCGTCTATGACCACTGGTGGCAGACCGAAACGGGTTGGACCATCGCGGGCAACCCCGCAGGGATCGAAGCGCTGCCCGTCAAAATCGGATCGCCAACCGTTGCGATGCCAGGGTATGACATCCAAATTCTCGATGACGCTGGCCACCCTGTTAAGGACGGCGAACTGGGCGCGATTGCGGTGAAACTGCCGCTGCCTCCGGGGACGTTGCCAACGCTGTGGAATGCGAACGACCGTTTCCATAAATCCTATCTGAACAATTTCCCCGGCTACTATGAAACCGGTGACGCAGGGATGAAGGATGACGACGGGTATCTATACATCATGGCCCGCACCGACGACGTGATTAACGTGGCTGGCCACCGCCTATCCACCGGCGCGATGGAGGAGGTATTGGCATCCCACCCCGACGTTGCAGAATGCGCCGTGATCGGCGTGTCTGATCAGCTAAAGGGTCAGTTGCCACTGGGTTTCCTATGCCTGAATGCTGGCTGCACCCGTGATCACCGCGATGTGGTGGCCGAGGTTGTCAAACTGGTCCGCGATCAGATTGGCCCAGTTGCGGCGTTCAAATTGGCAACCGTTGTGGACCGCCTGCCGAAAACGCGTTCGGGTAAAATCCTGCGCGGTACCATGGTAAAAATCGCAGACAACGAAGAATTCAAAATGCCCGCGACCATCGACGATCCGGCCATTTTGGATGAAATCCGCGAAGCGTTGCTGCCATTGGGCTATGGCAAATAATCAGCTGGAATAAATTTCCAGCGGCAAACCATCCGGATCGGCAAAGAATGTGAACTCCTTGCCGGTCTGCGCGTCAACGCGGATCGGTTCGACCTGCACGCCTTTGGCCGTCAGGTCCGCCACTACGGCAGCAACATCCGCGACGCGAAACGCCAGATGCCGCAGCCCACGGGCTTCGGGGTAGCTGGGTCGAACGGGGGCATTGGGGAATGTGAACAGTTCGATCTGGCTACCGTCTGGCAATCCCAGATCCAATTTCCAACTGTCCCGATCAGCGCGAAAGGTTTCCGCAATCACGCGCAAACCCAGCACATCTATATAGAACGATTTGGACCGTTCATAATCGGACGCGATGATAGCAGCGTGGTGAATGCCCAGCAGCATCAGACGAACTGTTCAGAAATCAATCGTTCCTCAAGCCCGTGACCGGGGTCGAACAGGATACGGTGGGTGATCGATTTATCGCTTTTGATCGTGACCTTGGACACGTCGCGCACCGATTTACCGTCCGAATCCGCCATGACAGGGCGTTTTTTGGGATCAATGACATCGAATTGCACCACTGCCGAATTGGGCAACAGCGCCCCACGCCAGCGCCGCGGACGGAACGCGGCAACAGCCGTCAGCGCCAGAACGTCCGATCCAATCGGCAAAATCGGGCCGTGCGCGGAATAGTTATAGGCGGTCGATCCCGCAGGGGTCGCGACCATCACACCGTCACAGACCAATTCTGCCATGCGCAATTTGCCGTCCACGGTGATCCGCAGACGGGCGGCTTGGGGGCCTTCGCGCAGCAGGGACACTTCGTTAATTGCCAGCGCATGGTGTTCGCTGCCATCATTGGTGATCGCGGTCATGGACAGCGGGTTGAAATGTTCCTCTTCTGCGGCGGATAGGCGGAACATCAGGTCTTCTTCGTGGTATTCGTTCATGAGGAACCCGACGGTGCCGCGGTTCATGCCGTAAACGGGGATGTCCAACGCTTGGGTCGCGTGCAGGGTTTCCAGCATGAAACCATCCCCGCCCAAGGCCACGATAATATCAGCCTCTTCTACGGGGACAGGTTTGTGGCGCGCGACCAGCCGTTCCAACGCGTTTTTTGCGGTGGGGGCGTCACTGGCAACAAATGCGATCTTGTGCATATCCGGTCTCCGATCTTTGACCTAATGGTTAGCACCCAAAAATTTCCCCTGCACCCGCCAAAGTCGCCTATCGGCGAAAAATTCATCCCATAGGCGCCAAGATTCAGAACTATGCTTCGTTTTCATGATGATTATGACGTTTTCGCGGCTTTCCTCATTGGCTCAGACCACATAATAAGCGGGCAACACCAACCCCTCAGCCAGAGGAAGCGACTATGACTGCCACTGACGCCGGCTTTTTCACCGAAAGCCTAGAAACCCGCGATCCTGATCTGTACGCCGCCGTTCAATCCGAACTGGGCCGTCAACGTCACGAAATCGAACTGATCGCATCGGAAAACATCGTTTCCGCTGCTGTAATGGAAGCCCAAGGTTCGGTTCTGACCAACAAATACGCCGAAGGTTACCCAGGTCGTCGTTACTATGGCGGCTGCCAGTACGTGGACATTGCTGAAAATCTGGCAATCGAACGCGCTTGCAAACTGTTTTCGTGTGACTTCGCGAACGTTCAGCCGAATTCGGGTTCCCAAGCGAACCAAGGTGTTTTCCAAGCGCTGCTGCAGCCAGGTGACACCATTTTGGGTATGTCGCTGGACGCAGGCGGCCACCTGACTCACGGCGCAAAGCCGAACCAGTCGGGCAAATGGTTCAACGCTGTTCAGTACGGCGTACGTCAGCAAGACAGCCAGATCGACTATGACGCGATTCAGGCTCTGGCAACTGAACACCAGCCAAAAATGATCGTTGCTGGTGGTTCGGCCATCCCGCGCATCATTGATTTTGCAAAAATGCGCGAAATCGCAGACAGCGTTGGCGCGTTCCTGCTGGTCGACATGGCACACTTTGCTGGTCTGGTCGCTGCTGGCCTGTACCCATCGCCATTCCCACACGCACACGTCGCAACCACCACCACGCACAAAACTCTACGCGGTCCACGTGGCGGCATGATCCTGACAAACGACGAAGCGCTGGCCAAGAAATTCAACTCGGCTATCTTCCCAGGTATTCAGGGCGGCCCTCTGATGCACGTCATCGCTGGTAAAGCTGTTGCTTTCGGCGAAGCACTGCGCCCAGAGTTCAAAGAGTACCAGAAACAGGTTGTTCTGAACGCACAAGCATTGGCTGATCAGCTGATGAAGGGCGGTCTGGACATCGTAACCGGCGGCACCGACAGCCACCTGATGCTGGTCGACCTGCGCCCCAAATCGGTCAAAGGCAACCAGACCGAAGAGGCACTGGGACGCGCGCACATCACCTGTAACAAAAACGGCATCCCGTTCGACCCTGAAAAGCCGACCGTGACCTCGGGTATCCGTCTGGGATCGCCTGCTGGCACCACCCGCGGCTTCAAAGAGGCAGAGTTCCGTCAGATCGCTGATTGGATCGTCGAAGTTGTCGATGGTCTGGCTGCGAACGGTCCAGAAGGCAACGGCGAAGTCGAAGCCAAAGTCCGCGCCGAAGTCGAAGCTCTGTGCGAAAAATTCCCACTGTACCCGAACCTGTAATCGGTCAGTGAAAGACACGAAAACGGGGGCCATTGTGCCCCCGTTTTTTTATGGCGCCCACCCTGCCCCGCGTTATAGTCGCGCCGATAGATGATAAAGGTATTTCCCATGCTGAACATGATCCGCCACGGCACCCCGACAGACCGCCCCCCCCTGCTGGTCGTCCACGGATTGTTCGGATCGGCCCGCAACTGGGGCGTTATCAGCAAACGCCTGTCCGACGAACGCGAAGTCATCGCCGTGGACCAACGCAACCACGGTGACAGCCCGCGCAACGACAGCCACACCTATTTCGACATGGCCGAGGATCTGGCACAGGTGATCGACGGTAAATGGGACGTGTTGGGCCATTCGATGGGCGGCAAGGCGGCGATGGTGCTGGCGCTGAAATACCCAGAAAAGGTGAACCGCCTGATCGTGGCCGACATCGCGCCCGTGGCCTATACCCACACGCAGACGCAAAACATCAACCGCATGCGCCGCGTTGATCTGGAAACCGTCAAAGACCGCAAAGACGCCGCCGAACAGATGGGCGATCTGGACGACGGGCTACAGGCGTTTTTCCTGCAATCGCTGGACCTAAAAGAACGCCGCTGGAAACTGAACCTAGACGCGTTAGAGGCGAACATGGCCGACATCGTAGGCTTTCCTGACGTATCAGGGCAGTTTGACGGCGAAACGCTGTTTTTGTCGGGTGCCAAATCGGACTATGTCTTGCCCGAATACCGCGCACGCATCCGCGAACTATTCCCCAATTCGCATTTCGCCAAATTACCGGGGACGGGACACTGGCTCCACGCGGAAAAACCGCGCGAATTCGAAGCCGCCGTGCGGACGTTCCTGAACCTAGAGTATAGCTGACGAATAGATCGTCACGATGGCGAGGATGGCGATAGAGACAAGGTAGATGGCGGGCAAACGGGTCATTTCGGGCTCCTTTGCCCCATCTAACGCCCCCGCCCCGCCTTTCCGTCGCGCCTAACTGTTATACAGCGCCTTTGCCACGAAATAGGCTGGCACAATGCGCAAAGACATTGTCACTACCGCCGCCAGTGCCGATTTGGCTAAGCGATAGCGCTCGTTGAAAAATCAAAGGTGCGATTCGGAGAGTGTTCCGATACTTGTAGTTCCACCTCTGAAGCCACCCGACATAAACAAATAACACCCATAGGTTGATTGCCGAAACACATGTAGATAGTACTGCGCATATAAAAATCACAAACCCATTTGATTTCTCGTAACCGAGTATTAACTTGCACAATGTATCACGGTGATATATGAATCGACCAATGACTGAACCTTGGAGTCCAACCAATGCAACCTATGCTATACGAGAAATCGGGCAACACCCCGCTCTATCGCTCGCATACAAAGTGCATGCGACGCAACGACTACTCGATCGTGGTATAACCACTTCAGATGTTCTCTATCTATTGAGGAATGGGTACGTTTACGACGATCCTAGTTCAGCAACCCAGCACGGCTACTTTCGCTATAAGATACAGGGTAAAACACCCAATTCCGAAGGTCGAGATGTAGCAGCGGTAGTTGTGCCTAACTATAATACCAAGACGGTAAAAGTCGTAACTGTCATGTGGGTTGATGAACAATCAACATGCGCAGGCACGATTTAGGAGAATACCATGGCTAAATATCATTACATTGAATGTGGCTTGGACAATGTCTTCATTGACGGTCTGACCCCGATCATTGACGATGAAGGCGACGAGGTAATTACCATTCACCACATCGCAGGGCTCCACGCAGAGATCGCCCGTGGGATTGTTGGAAAAAACGGAAAAATGACTGGCAAAGAGCTCCGTTTTTTACGCACTGAAATGGGCTATACTCAAGCACAGCTGGCGGAGACGGTGAACTCGACTGGTTTAACTCTTGGGCGTTGGGAACGAAGTGAGCACCCAATCGACGCGAATGCAGAGACCGTCATTCGACGCATTGCCGGAGAAAAACTTATTGAAGCCTTTGACCGATCAATCGAAGATTTGGTCAAAAAAATTCAGTCTGATGCAGCAGCTTCAGACATTACAATTTCTTCAAATGAAGAAGGCTACCAATTGATGGCAGCATAAAACCGGTTCACAGAATAAAAAGCCCCGCAAATTGCGGGGCTTTTTGTATCAATCGTCCATTTTCAACGCAGAGATGAACGCCTCTTGTGGGATTTCGACGCGGCCGAATTGGCGCATCTTTTTCTTACCCGCCTTCTGTTTGTCCAGCAGTTTGCGTTTACGCGTCGCGTCGCCGCCGTAACATTTCGCCGTCACGTCCTTACGCATCGCCGATAGGGTTTCACGGGCGATGACTTTGCCGCCGATCGCTGCCTGAATCGGGATTTTGAACATGTGGCGCGGGATCAGATCCTTGAGCTTTTCACACATCGCGCGGCCACGCATTTCGGCGCGGTCACGGTGCACGAGCATGGACAGCGCGTCCACAGGCTCTTCGTTGACCAGAACGGACATCTTGACCAGATTGTCCTCTCGGTAGCCGATCACCTGATAGTCAAAGGACGCGTAGCCTTTGGTCACGGATTTCAGGCGGTCGTAGAAATCGAACACCACTTCGTTCAGCGGCAGGTCGTATTCCGTCATCGCGCGCGAACCCGCGTAGGTCAGGTTCAGCTGGATACCGCGGCGGTCCTGACACAGTTTCAGAACGTCGCCCAGATATTCGTCGGGCACCAGAATGGTCGCTTTGATGCGGGGTTCTTCGACGTGGTCGATCAGGGTCACATCGGGCATGTCGGCGGGGTTGTGCAGTTCTTTGACCGTCCCGTCCTTCATGTGCATGTGGTACACAACCGACGGCGCGGTGGTGATCAGTTCGATGTTGTATTCACGTTCGATGCGGTCGCGGATCACCTCTAGGTGCAACAGGCCCAAGAATCCGCAGCGGAAACCAAATCCCAGCGCGGCCGAGGTTTCCATTTCATAGCTAAACGATGCGTCATTCAGCGCCAGCTTTTCAATGGCGGTGCGCAGGTCTTCGAATTCGGCGGAGTCCACTGGGAACAGGCCACAGAACACCACAGGCTGCGATGGTTTAAAGCCCGGCAGCGGTGTGTCCGCACCCTTTTTATCGTGAGTGATCGTGTCACCAACGCGGGTGTCGCGGACCTGTTTGATCGACGCGGTCAGGAACCCAATCTCGCCCGGCCCCAGATCATCCACAGGCAACATACCTGGTTTGAACACGCCAACGCGGTCGACGTGGTGGACCGTGCCGTTAGACATGAATTTGATCTTGTCGTTCTTTTTCAGAACACCGTCCACAACGCGGACTAGAACGACAACGCCCAGATAGGCGTCATACCACGAATCGACCAGCATCGCCTTTAGCGGCGCATCGCGGTCACCCGTCGGCGCAGGCAGGCGTTGCACAATCGCCTCGAGCGTTTCTTTGATACCGATGCCGGATTTTGCGGAGACTTGCAGCGCCTCGGACGCGTCGATGCCGATCACGTCTTCGATCTGTTCGGCCACGCGGTCGCAGTCTGCGGCGGGCAAGTCGATTTTGTTCAGGACGGGCACGATTTCGTGGTCTGCCTCGATCGCCTGATAAACGTTGGCCAATGTCTGCGCTTCGACGCCTTGGGTGGAATCGACGACCAAGAGAGACCCTTCAACCGCGCGCATGGACCGCGACACTTCGTAGGCAAAGTCGACGTGGCCAGGGGTGTCGATCAGGTTCAGCACATAGGTATTACCGTCATCTGCCTTGTAATCAATGCGCACGGTGTTCGCTTTGATCGTGATGCCGCGTTCGCGTTCGATGTCCATGGAATCCAACAATTGCGCCTTCATATCGCGGTCCGCAACGGTTGCGGTGGATTGGATCAGACGGTCGGCCAAGGTCGATTTACCGTGGTCGATATGTGCAACGATCGAGAAGTTCCGGATAAGGGACAGGTCGGTCATGAGATAGGCAGCCTATATGGGGTTCAGCGCCTGTCTATGTAGGGGTTTGGGCCATTTTGCAAGAGGCAGATCAGGATTGACGTCACGGGGTTGTGATCTGCGCATAAAGTGCCCAAGTTAACCGTAGGTTGAGCGAGGGCAGAATGGCAGGCGATTTTGATTTTGACGCACATGTGGCTAAACTCGAACCAGCTACTCGGAGTGCTATTGCGGGTCTTTGTGCTGCTCGGCTGCTGCCGAATTTATGTGGCGCTGATCGCACAATAGATCGACTCGACATTTTTGTCTGTAGATCCATCCTTATTGCATCACTTCTCGGCGCATTTCCGAGCGTGGATCTAACTAGAAAGCAAAGACACACTCAAAGAGAGCTTTTCAAAAATAGATACGTCGCTATCACAACACGCACATTGCGCTCGCAAGCTTTCGACGCCGAAGTTGCTCGATCAACAGCTATGCATGCCTTGGAGGCAAGTAATTCGATTCAACAAGCCAGAGCAGCGATTAGGACTCATACTGCCTACAACCAAATAGAGGCGGCACTGAGACACAACCTGAAAATAGTAGCGAAAAGTGGTGCCCGAGATATTTTCCAAATGCGCCTTTGGCCAACCGCGCCGTCACCAGCATTAGTCTTAGAACGCTGGGCCCTTTTAAAAAATCATTGGCGTGAAAATGGCCACATGTCATTTTGGATCGACTGGTACGAAGGCATGCTAGAGGGCCGCGCGCCGGATTGGGAACTCTGGCGCCGCATCGCTGAAATCGACAATGACGAATGGGACAGCGGGCCAGAGGCCGTCGCGTCAGAAATTGAGCGGATCAAAGACGAATTGGCCGACGAGCGCGCCGCGGAGTGGATACCACAGGCCAAGTCCGTGATCGCCCGCGCAGAAACATTGGCGCCGCTTGCCAAACTTCAGGCACAGGTGATTGAGGACACGCTGACCGCTATCGTCAAACAATTGGACAGTACGGATAAGGTTCCAGACGAATTAGAACCCGTCGACCGCCTGCGTTCAAAACTCATCGGGCTGTCGATCGAACTAGCCGCAACGAAGTCGGAAGAAGACAAGGCCAAGGTCGTCGCGCAGATTATCCGTGAAATGTATCTAACGATTCGCGAACTAAATGACCGACTGAACAAATCCCGTAGTTGGGCCGAACGTCATCCTTGGAAAGCTGGTATAATTTCAGGGACCGCCGTCACAGCGTTGGGCGGGATCGTGACAGGCGTCGCGATGAGCTTTTTGGGCGGCGCAGATACAGAAGCGCAGCAGGTGATCAACTACACCTACAACAACGAAATACAGCTATGCACCGCTGACGGTCTACACGAGCCCGCAGAAATTCCTGAGATCGTTGATACTTAGCGGTGCACCCCGCCCTCACATCGTCGACATTGCCTCTCGGTCGTAGTTGAACACGGCGACGGCGGACATTTCTTGGAGCTTGAGCGTAAAGGATTTGCGCAATCCGTCGAACACTTCGCCTTTGGCGGCGCAGAATTTTTTCATCTCGGACGCGCTGTCGAAACGGACGCTGACGGACACTTGGCCCTCTTTGTCCAAAAGGATCGACAGGTTAGAGATATTCGCGTCCGCGATGGACCCGCCGATCTCTTCGGATAGGAACGACACCGCGATTTTGGCTTCTTCGATGCCAGGGAATTTGAGATTGTAGACTTTGGTAAACATTGGCTTTGTCCCTTAGAAATCCAGATCGTCCAGCATTGCGCCCAACAGTTCGGTATCCTTGAGCGGTGATGCGGCGACCTTGTAGCTGGATGGCCCCAGCCCGTGGTCGGTTTTGATGGTGCGGCCCTTGGGTGTCAGGTCTAGGCCCGCATCCGTTTTTTCGATCAACCCCAACGCGCCCAGCAGCGTGACCTCTGTCGACGATAGAGTTTTTCCCGAACAAATTTTCAAAAACGCCAACGCTTCATCCACCGACAGCATACCATTTTTTTTGAGTGCTGTCATGACATCTAGTGCTTTGTCGGCGATCAGTTCCTGTTGGTCGGTCTGCAATTGGATCGACATCGTCATATCCGCAGCCACGCCCGATAGCAGGTCAATCTGTTCGTCCGTCAGTTCGCGTGGTTCAAAATCCACCGCGCATAGCGTGCCCAAAACGTAGCCTTCGGAGGTGACCAGCGGAAAACCGGCCCAGAACACCCAATAGGGATCACCCACGATCAACGGATGATTTTCAAACGTCGGATGCTGACGCATGTCATTCACGATGATCGGCTTCGTGCTTAGCAGTGCGTGCTGGCACAAGGTGTCGTTGCGTGCGACCTCTTTGGCGCCCAGCAAGCAACCGGTGAAATTTTCAGATAGGAAATACTGGCGCGCTTCGTCTAACAGGCCAGTGTAAGCAATCGGCACGCCCGCGATGTGTCGAAACAGGCGCGTGTAAATATCGAACCGCGATAGGTTCTCGCTATCCATTAGCCCTGATCGTTTGACCGACGCCAGCCTTCGTTCTTCGTTTGAAGGGATGTCCGCGACAACGGCCTCGGGATGGCGATGAGTTGTATTTAGTTCTTGGTACTCGGACATGGATCCTCCTCTATCCGCTATCCTATAATACCCCTACGGCAACGTTCGCAGGCCAGATCAGCAAACTATCCTCATAGCCCTCGCCTTGTTCCTTTGGGTAGGCGTCCATCCCATGCGCGATATCCAGCCGACGGGGCGCGTAGACATCGGGCGCGTGTTCTGGCACCTTATGCACAACTAGTCCGTGACGCGGCATAGATCAGCGCGCGGCCAGAGCAGAGGTGAACGAATGATCCGTTTTACGATGGCAGCTGCGGCTTGCTTTGTTCTAGTTTCTTGCGGTGCAGGACGTGTTTCCGGCGAAATCGGCAACGCGTGCATGGCTGGCGGCCGGTCGGCAGCCAATTCGGCGCTGTGTTCGTGTGTTCAACGTGCGGCGAACCAAACGTTGCGCGGATCGGATCAGGCGCGCGCTGCTGAATTCTTTGCTGACCCGCATCTGGCACAAGAAACACGCCAATCAAACCGCAGCACCGACGAAGCATTCTGGGCGCGTTACCGCAATTTCGCAAATACTGCTGAATCTATGTGCCGCGCGTAACCAGCGCTTGGGCAGCTGTCTGGACAATATCCAAACAGCCGTCAAAATCACGGGTATAGTACGGATCGGGGACTGGCCCGTCGGCGAACAATCGAACAGGGGTTGTGTTCCCTGCTGGGCGCAACCGTTCGACATTCGCTAGGTTTTCGTCGTCCATACAGCAAATCAGATCAAAGTGATCAAAGTCGGCGCGACTAAATTGACGCGCCCGCAGGTCCGACATTTCGATGCCTCGGCCACGGGCGGCCTGCTGCATAGGACCGTATGGTGGCTCTCCGACATGGTAACCTGCGGTGCCGCAACTATCGGTCACCCAATCTGGAGCCAGCTCACGCAACACAGCCTCGGCCGCCGGAGAACGGCAGATATTACCCAGGCAAACGAACAGAACCGACGGCATGGTTATTTCGATTTCCAGCTATCCATCCAGCGGCCCAAACGGGATTTTCGTTTCGCAACGCCTGCTTCGACTTCGTCCCATTTATGGCCAACGCGGTCCATTGCAGGATCCAGCGACCGTTCGCGGAATTGGAACCATGCAGCACGGACAAACAAGATGCCCGCCATCAACGCGATAAAGAAGGCGATGTTGAACCACGGAATAATGCGCATATTCGGGTCTTCGATCGGTTTGATCGAAATCGCGTTGGGGTAAATGCTAAAGACTCGGTTCCGCCAACCATAGTGCGTAATTAGGTAATACTGATCGGTCGCTTTGGCGTAATCGGCGGCCTCGGCCTGCAAATCCGAACTATCAAATTTGAAATAAGGCGGCCAAATCCAACCCGTGTCTTCGTTCCGGAACACCATCGTATCATCGCCACCGCGGATAAAGCCCAACAGATATGTCTGTTGACGGACGGTATTGATCAAACGCAAATCGCGAGTCGTTTGTTCGGCGCTACCGCTGTCGGCCTGCGCATAGAACAGACGGTTAAAACCTGAAAAATCCTGACGAATGATTTCTGTCGACGTGATCCGCGCGATGTCATGCTGAGGCAGCAAATAATGAAAAAACGGCAGCAATAGGACAGCAACAACCAAACGAAAGAAGGTTTTTAATTTCATCTTATTCTCAATTCACCAGATACATGATCACGCCAACCGTTATGATCGGTACAACATAGACCAAAAAAATCAGCTTTTTACGAAAACCCGTTTCGTATTTTGCCATTCCCGCGTTGATATAATCCGCACGCGCCGCAGGATCACCCCCCGGATTGTCGTGATCCCAATGTTTTTCCAATCGTTCGCGGCGAACCGATCGCGAATAGATCGACACCACAAAATAGATAGCCGTCAAAACGACAAAGCCCAAAACCATAAAATAGATAAACCGCATCACCGCCCCCGTCTGATCGCACCCCAAGGGCCAACCGCATCTAGGATATCGCGTTTTTCGGTTTTTGGCACGTTCGGCAGCCCGTGATGCCCAAATAATTTGGCGCGTGTGCCTGCTTTGTCCGCTGCATATTCACGAGCCAGAAAATCCGCCACATAGTCTTTTTTCGCATCCGACCATTTGGCGTAATCCGCGTAAAACGCGTCTTTATGACAGATGAACAGCTGCCGCACATCCAGTGGCGCCAGTTCGGCCAGCAGCATGTTTACCAGATCGGTGTTTTTGCTACGCGACGCTCGCAGCGAATAGAAATATGCGGGATGATCGCTGTCGATGCGGGGCCATTCCCCGGCACCTTCGGCCCAGCGTGCCAAAGCGGCCAAACCTTTCCATTCTGGCGGCAGCTCTGCTGCGTATTTTCGGCCCAGAATGCGCATATCGCGCCGCGTGGCGCCTACTAATGTTTCACCATGGCGCGCAGCGACCTCGGCCACGATGAAATCCATTTTCTGATGCAGAATAGAGGCGGCATCAACGCCGCGCGCATCTGCCAACGGTTCGGCCAAACGATTTTGGCGCAGAAATTTTGCAATCGCGCCCCGATCCGCCAAGGTTATGCATTTCGCATCAACAGCCAGCCGATCATGTGCAATCACAACCGGATCGCCGTAGCTGCGAAATAGGTATACGCCGCCAAAGTGTGCTGTCCAAAAGTCATCGGCGTCGAAACTGTTTTGCGTCAAAGTCACAGGATTGCGCGTTACATCACCCGTTTCTTTGGCCAATCCGATCATTTCGCCAATCAGCACATCATCCCACCATGCGTCCGGTTCGGATTTGAACCGATCAATCAACTTGCCCAATGTGGCGGCTGTTTTCACGGTGCCTTGGGTCGTGTCTGCCTCGATCGTGATACGGCGAATGTTGAACAAATCATTTGGCGTATCGGCGTGATAAACCGAATTCACCATTTCACCCGCAACGGCATCACGAGCGGTAAGTGCAAACAGCTGTTCATGATTTGCGTCGATGAATTGCCGCAGTATCCCGCGCGAAGTGGAAAATTTTGCGTCTAATAATGGCGCGGTTTTTTGCTCCGTCGTGAGCAGGATAAACTGGCGGTTCACGCCCGACTGGTTCAGATACAGCGGGTCGCCCAATTCATCTGCGACCTCTGGCGAAAAACCCGAAATGTCGATGTGAAATTCGGTTTGTTCCGTCTGATGACCCGTCAGGGATTTCAGGGCGCGGTTGTAACGTTCAACCAAAACTGGGCTGTCGATCCGCACCAGATTGCCAAACATCAAACCTTTTTCAATGAGCCGATACATCACTGCCCCCTATCGCGAAAAAGCAAGATACCGACCCAGATCGCCAAAATGAACATGCCCGCGAAACATCCCAACACCAAAAAGGCTGAAAACACTTCGGCTGGGGTGTCTGTCGCGGCGCAGATGCCGTCGGTCATGGGGGAAATCAGGCCTTTGACACCGCACATCTGAATGGTCATCGCCGTTGCGATACCAAAAGCGGTCACAAGAGCCGCGATAAAGGGGGTAGCAACCCGTTTCATCACCACACCTCTTTCGTCCATTTGCGCGGCAATCCCGCCAGCGACAAAATCATAATCGGCGCCCAGATCAGGGCCGAGATCATGGACAACCGTCCGAAATATCCGATCGCAGGCCCCACCCCGTCCATCAGCATCGCCGACAGCGGCATGCCTTGGATCACGTATAGGACCATGAAATATACGATCCCCAGACAGCCCATGATCAACGTGGATAGCAGAGCGTTCAACAACAGCGGGCGGACGCCTTCGGGTAGGAGTTTCCCCAAAACACGCGGCACGAACCAGCCGATCAGCGCCAAGATCACTGCGGGGATGAAAATGTTCATACCTTGCCCTCTAAGTAACGGCGCTTTGCCTCTTCGGATAGGCGCAGATCGCGGACCATTTGTTCGATTGCGGCTTCATCGGATTTGCCTGCGTAGCGGAATTCGCTATCGGCGTAGCGGTTGATTTCCTGCAGCACCATGTCGGTGGTGATCGGCTGGCGCAGATCGGAAATCATGTTGCGTTTGGTGTCGTAATCTTTGCGCAAGAACAGTTCGGGATTTTCCATCCATTCGTCGGGCAGTTCGAAATCCATCGCGCGGACTTTGACAGCATCCGTGATGTTTTTGATCGCGCGGCCCGTGAACCGATGATCGGCCTCTTGGATCGCTTTTAGATATGCGCCCAATTTGGCGATGGTATCAGGCTGGCCGATCTGGCCGTGCAGTCGGTCAAAGACCTGTTCCAACCGCGCCTCTTTCGGGCGGTTGTGAGATTCAAAACTGCGGGCCACGGCGCGTTTGATTTGCTGTGCAGAAAACAGATCGTGCTGGCCCAACGGGATGTCGTGATTTTTGGCCAATAGCAACGACAAGATGTCGATGTAATCTTCGCGCGTTTGGGGGCCGTCCACCAAAAACCGCGCCCCTGCCCGCTGGCGCAGCGCATCATCCACGTTTTCAGGAAAGTTCGAAAACATCCCAAAGGTACAGTTGCCGCGCACGACGGTGTTGGCACCCGCGAATGCCTCCATAAACACGGCGGTGACCTCTTGCTGGCCCGCGCTGGATTGACGGTCGCCGCGTTTGCCTGCGATCTGGTCGATATCATCAATCGTCCCAAACCCGATGACGGATGGGTCCAGAACGGTGTTGATGAACGCCTTGGCATTCTGGCCCGATTTGCCCTGATAGCTGTCAATATTGTCGATGCCGAAATTCTGATACCGGAACGGATAGCCCGCGATCTGGCAATAATCATGTACCATCCCCGCCATCATCTGGATCAGAGTGGTCTTGCCCGTCCCCGGTGCGCCATCCCCCATAAAGGTAAAGATGAAACCGCCCAGATCCGCGAACGGGTTCATTTTGCGATCAAAGTCATAGGCCATCAGCATTTTGGCCAATTTCATCGCCTGATATTTGGCGATGTGGTTACCGACGACTTCGTGCGGTTTTTTGAACTGCATCGTCAGGGTCGTTGATTTCGCAGCGCGGGCGGCGGTGAAACCGTTCACGGTAAATCCGTCATCCGTGCGCCAGCTACCGTCAACAAAGGCGCCCAATCGCGGCGCGTTGGCGGCGCGGGCGGCGACCTTTTCCATTAACACTTCGGCAAAGCTGACAACGCGGGCGACCAGATGCTCGTCGCTGTCTTCGCGGCCTTCGATCTGGCGCTCCAGTTCCCACAGTGCGCCCTGCATCCCCAGCAGCGCGTTTTCGGTCAGCACCTCGACCACATCGGGCTGATCGACGGTCACGTCCGATACGCGGTCGGCCAAGGCAAAAGTCAGGAACGACCCGAATACGTGCAAGCTGGCCAAAGCTTCGGCGGATAACGCTTCGGCGAATTCAACGGATTTTGACGGGGCCATACCGCCCTGTAGATTGGCGCGTTTCAGATCGGCCAATCCGCTAATTTCGGCGAACTGATCCCCAACGGCGCGGGCAACCGCAATCGCACGGCGCAGGGCGTTTAGAACCGCCGACTGCGCGGGCGAAATCAGGCCGTCGTTTGAATTCAGCTCTTCGATCGTTTCGATCAGGTGCACGCCTTCGTTTCGGGTGGACCGAGACGCAGCCAAACCCGGTGTCGTGGCCCGAAACGCACGGCGTGCGCCGATGCCAGGGGACCGTTCGGGCAAAGACGCCACAGGTTTGCCGATGCGCGGGGCGTGATCGAACCCCTGCAATAGCGCCAGCGCAGCAGGGTAATGTTTGCGAATGTCCGCTTCGCGCAGTTCCATCTGTCCGGTGTTCTGGCTCATGTTCTACCTATAACTCAACACGCGGCCCGTAGGGCTGACCACAAATTTACGTACATCCCCGAAACCCGCGGGGTTCAATTCGGCCAGCGCCTGATAGGGCCGTTCAGGCATAATGATCGACCGCGCCATTGACGTCGCGCCCGTATCCGCACCACGCCCCGCAAACGGGTCCAGAGCGAAAATCTGACGTTCAACGCGGCCAAACCAGCCCGATTTCACATCCTCGACCCGTTCGGATTTCAGATCCTCTTCGGTCCAAACTAGCGCCCAATCTTCGCCTACGGGCGATTTGGCCTTTTTCAACACTTCGCGCAGGGGGCCGGATTGTTGGGTAAACGCGTGGGAATACATCGGGCCGATGTGAATGCGGCGCAGACGTTTGGGGTGCAGATCGTCGAAATCTTCGTCGAAACCTTTGGCAATTGTCAGCAGTTTCAGCCCGCCGACCGATTGCGCCATCAGGTGCTGCATCACCTCGGGCCAGCGGCGTTCGTCTTTGGGCAAGCCGATTTTTCCGCTGTCTTCGACTTCCATCAGATAGATGGTCGGCAGGTTGATCTGGCTGTCGTAGACGGCCCAGTGGATCAGGTATTTACGCCGCCCATCACGATCCCCGCGCCAAATCACATCGGGATCATTGCGCGACCAAAACAATCCGCCTCGCGCCAGTTCCTGATAATACATCCGCTGAGACAGCGCGTATTGCAGTTTCGTCGGGATCGCCTGATCGGTCAGGATTTGGCGAACCATTTGGTCCTTCAGCTCTGCCTCGGACGGGATCCCGTCCAAATGGCGCTGCGCCTGCTGCGCGTCATTCGCCATTTCCAGCAGTTCGGGATAAACGGGAAAGCCGCTTTCGATGCGGTCAAAGGTCAGGTTCCCCGCATGCGCAAACCGACCCGAAAACAGGTATTTGTACCGCAAAGCCCGAAACGACAGGTTCAGCGCCACCAGATAGCGGGCAATCACATCGATTTCGTGGCGTTTGTAACGACCCTCTACCTCCATCACGGCGGCGACTTTGCCCAAATAGCCAGTGATTTTCTGGAATTTGTCAAAATAGCGCCGCGTGATGCGGGTGTCCTCTAGCTGGAAATGATCCAGCGTCAGGTCGGATTTTGCGTCGGTCATGCAGTCCCCTATCGGTTACTGCTGACCATAGGCGTTTTTGTCGTGCTTTTCGACGATCTTTTGGAAACGGCGCAGGAAACGTTCGTCGGCTTTTGCCTTTTCCTCTAGCACCTTACGGGCGAAAACCATGTGGTCTTCGTGGGCCTCTAGCATGTCGGCCATGCGCGAATTCGTGGCAGAGCCAATCGCGGCCATGGCTTGCTGCGCCTCTTTATCCGTTTGAACGCCGATTTCGTTGATGCGGTGGGCGATGTCCTGCTGCTGGGCGGTTTTCAACGATTTGGTCAGGGCATCATACAGAACGACACGCTGTTTGGTGTCGGTCATCAGTTTGTTGATCAAAACCATCTGCGTTGCGGCCTGATTTTGCAGCGAATCCAGCCAAGTTTTGCCCTTTTCGATATAACGTTCCAGCGTCTGGGACTTCGCCAGTTTGACCTGTTCGGTCTGAACCAATTCGTTGTATTGCGCGTTCAAATCCGCCAGTTGCGTTTCCAGCGCCGTACGCGCAGCCGCATCGGTTTCAACGGCAATTTTGTTTTCCAGTTCGATGATTTTCGGGTCCATCGCAAGAATATCGGCGCGCACTTTTTCTAGTTCCTGAACAGTGAATTCGCGTTCATCCAGCGTGGATTTCAGGTTGTCATCCACCTTGGTTTTTTGGTCGTTCAGAATGGCCAACTGGCCCTCTAGCAACTGCTGGATGGTGTTCGATTTGGCGATCAGGTCCTGCAATTTGTCATCAATCGACGCGGTCCGCATACGTTCCTGACGCATGGATTCAGATTTGCCGCGTGAAAAGATACCGACAAATTTCTCCATCGCGGTTTTCGAACGCATTTCATCAAAATCAGATTGGAAACCAGCGGTGACATCATCCAAACCCATAATCAGTTCGGCGATGTTGGCGTTCATCGCCTCTGTATGGGCATGAACGTCGTCCAGTGTGGCGTTTTCGATATCAACGGTGACATCGGTACCCGTTGCCATTTTCGCGCGCGCACCTTCGATCCGCGAGGTCAGCTCAGAAATTTTTGACTGCGCCTCTGCGACTTGGGCCTGAGATTCACGAATTTGCGCGTCGAAATTGGACATATTACACCTGTATCAATCAAATCTAATCCAGATGTAGTAAAGCCTACGGTTGTAACAAAGAGGCAAGGACAAAATTCCTTGCCTCTTCATCTTTTAAACGTCTTCTTGCGGCTCTTCGGCGTCTTGTTCCTCGGCGGGCGCCAATTGATCAGCCAAAATCTCAGCGATCGGGCGGTCTGCCAAAACTGCGTCTTCGCCATAGATATCATCGGGATCAATGTGCGTGGCTGGCAGTTCGATACCGCGATCATAAAATTCATCTTCGATACGGATCGAATCTTCTTCGCTGCGCATCACGACGTCAGTGCCCAGCGGAACCATGTCGAACAGATGAATGATGTCGTGGTTGAACATACGGATACAGCCAGCCGAACCAGAATTACCGATGGACGCTAGATCATTCGTGCCGTGGATACGGTAATAGGTGTCGCGGCCTCCCTGATACAAATACAGAGCCCGCGCGCCCAGTGGGCTGCGCAGCCCGCCAGGAATACCACCCGCGAAATCGCCATAGACGTCGGGTTCGGTGCGCAGCATATTTGCGGTTGGCGTCCAGCCCGGCCATTCAACTTTGCGGCGGATGACAGTGTCGCCACGGATCGCGCGACCCAAACGGCCAACAGCGATCGGGTAACGCCACGCGGTCCCGTCGTCCATGATCCAGTAGAGGAATTTGGCGTAAATATCGACTTCGATCGTACCGGGCTCTTCGTCACCCGAATAATAAACCAGAACCCGGCGGTTAGGCTCTGCCAGATAGGACGCATCAATCGCCGGCAGGGCATAGCCGTTATCGATGATCGTGTCATAACCCGGAACGATAACAGGTTCGGGCGGTGCGGTTTCAATTGGTTCTTCTTGCTGACACGCAACCAAAGCCAAAAGCCCGAATAGCGCGAAAACCGAACGAATAGACACAAAAGCCAAAGGTCGCATTACATAAATCCAATATTTTCTGCCCAGACACTTAGCACCCAAGGTCAAAATCGCAAATCTCTGAAAAAGATTGCACAGATATGTGACCAAAAGGACAAACAGGGCGAAAAAACACTGTGATCTGCGGTGTTGCCTGCGTATCGTGACCCTGAAACGTTAACGAGGCCGCAATGACTGATCGAAGAACCGCAATTAAATCCGCTGCTTTAGCAGGTTTTTTAGAAAACGGATATGCGGCGACGACGATCACCCAGATCGGACGCAAAAGCGGATCAACGGTGGGGTCAATTTATCACGCGTTTTCGGGCAAAGCAGCCATAGCCTATGAAATCTGGATGGATGGCCAGCCCGAAGATTTCGCAACAGTGATGGCCAACGCATCGAACAAACCCCGCAAGGCCATCGCCGCGCTGATCGAACATTACCTGAATTGGGGCTGGTCCAACCCCGATCTATATCGGTTCCACCGCGATCTAATGATGCGATCGAAATCCGACCCTGACTTTGCCCCGCTGACCGTGGAAATCGAAACACAGATGCGGGAATGCGCGGCAATTTTCCAAACTTGGGTCAATGACGGTGGCATTCAGGATGTTGACTGGTCCGTGGCATCGGCCCTGATTTTCGGGCCTGCGGACCACTATCTGGAATCCAGCGCGGGTAAAAACGATGATCTGGCAGCGACTTTGGCCAATGCTGCATGGCAAGGTTTGAAACCGTCAAAAAATGACAATGCGCAGACGGATAAGAAAAACAAAAAAGATAAAGGCGGCAAAAAGTCAAAATAGCCTGATGACCAATTCGAAAATTTCTACTGCAGTCCTTTACGGGGCGACGTCTGATGTCGCGCCAAAAATCGCAACAGCTTTACACCAATTCGGCATCAAGTTCGCGGCCGTTGATCCAGACGGAGAAGCGGCTAAATCTGTCGTCACGGGAACCGATGGGATTTCGATGGCGGGCGATTTGGCCGACAACGGTAGCGCCGCTGGTCTGGCATATGATCTGGCCGATCAGCTGGGCGATATTGATATCATCATTTGCTTATCGGATGGCCCCATGCGTCAGGGCTTTGCCGTCCCCGTTGCGCATTTCGACGCGCTGACACAATCGCAATTGCGCCCCGTTTACATGATCGGACGGCATTTCGTACCGGGAATGGCAGCCGCAAATGGCGGGAAAATCGCGGTACTGACGAATTCCCCCGCGCAAGGCGATGTATGGGCAAACGCCAGCGCGGCGTTTGTGCGCAATGCACTGGATGCAATGGCGAATGATCCTTTGGCAGATGACATCACGTTTGAATACGTGCAGATTGATGCGGACACAGATTTGGATGCGACGCTATCATCATTGAGCGGTAGCGCACAGGGATAGGAACCATCATGCTTAGCATTTGGCGCAGCCTGTTTGACCCCGCTATGCCCAGCGATAATGACGACACAGACGACCATCCGTCGATCCCCGAAGGCATGACGCGCGTCCATATCTTTGCCGGAAATTTCGACACCGAAGAGGCTCTTTTGGCCTATTGTTTCGATAGCCCCGACGACGATACCCCCGAACCAATCAACGTGGATTTACCGGGCGCTTTTGTGGATACCACCTATGTCGCGACCGGATATGCGAACGCGGTTCCTGTGGTGTTGGCTGAGTTTTTCTCTCCTGCCGAACAGGAACGTCTGCGCCGCCGGATCGGCGCGCGGAATTCCATTGTTGTGATGTCCGAATATGCCTTTGGTGGCTTTCCTTATGAATTGGATGACACACCTAAGTTAGAATATTTGGGCGCTCAGCTGGTTCCTTTGCCGCAATAGACGAAAGGGGCTTTACGATCTGGCGCCCCCATGTTTGAAATATGATCAAATTTCCAGACGGAGAGCCCGATGACCGCCACCAACCTGAAATCCCTGCTGAAAAATCCCGATCTGGTTTGTGAACAGACCTACGTGAACGGCGCATGGATTGATGCGTCGAACGGCGCAACCTTTGACGTGATTAACCCCGCCCGAGGCGACGTGATCGCATCAGTCCCTGACCTGCCCCGCGCCGATTGCGCCGCTGCGATTGACGCGGCCTATACCGCGCAAAAAGACTGGGCCAAAAAGACGGGCAAGGACCGCGCGAAAATCCTGCGCAAATGGTTCGACCTGATGATGGAGAACCAAGAGGATCTGGCCATCATCATGACCGCCGAACAGGGCAAACCGCTGGCCGAAAGCCGCGGCGAAGTCGCCTATGGCTCGTCCTTTGTTGAATGGTTCGGCGAAGAGGCTAAACGCGTTTATGGCGAAACCATTCCGGGCCATATGTCCGACAAACGCATTACGGTCATCAAACAACCCATCGGCGTTGCGGCGGGTATCACCCCGTGGAATTTCCCAAATGCGATGATCGCACGCAAAGTCGCCCCTGCGCTGGCAGCGGGCTGTTCGTTCGTTATCCGCCCTGCATCGCAAACGCCACTGTCCGCGCTGGCAATGGCGAAACTGGCCGAACAGGCTGGCATCCCTGCGGGCGTATTCAGCGTGATTACGTCCGAGGACGCATCGGGCATCGGCAAAGAATTCTGTGAAAACCAAAAAGTCCGCAAACTGACCTTTACCGGATCAACCGAAGTGGGCCGCATTCTGCTGCGTCAAGCCGCTGATCAGGTGATGAAATGTTCGATGGAACTGGGCGGCAACGCGCCATTTATCGTATTCGATGACGCCGATATCGACGCCGCCGTTCAAGGCGCGATTGCTTGTAAATTCCGCAACAACGGCCAGACCTGCGTTTGTGCGAACCGCATCTATGTGCAGGACGCTGTCTACGACGAATTCAGCGCGAAACTAAAAGAGGCCGTCGAGGCGCTGCAGGTCGGCGATGGTCTGGACGACGGTACCGATCTGGGCCCGCTGATCGAACCCAAAGCGCTAGATAAAGTCCGCGATCATATCGAAGACGCCTTGTCCAAAGGCGGCAAGGTCATCACTGGCGGCAAAGCATCGGACAAAGGCGCTCAGTTCTTTGAACCGACCATCGTTTGCGACGTGACCAGCGATATGAAAGTCGCGACCGAAGAAACCTTTGGCCCGTTCGCGCCGCTATTCCGTTTCAAAGACGAAGACGAAGTGATCGAACTGGCGAACAACACGATCTTTGGTCTGGCGTCCTATTTCTATGCCAACGACCTATCCCGCGTGATCAAAGTGCAAGAGGCGCTGGAGTACGGCATCGTGGGCGTGAACACTGGCATCATTTCGACCGAAGTCGCCCCGTTTGGCGGCGTCAAACAATCGGGTCTGGGCCGCGAAGGTTCGCACCACGGGATCGAAGATTACCTCGAACTGAAATACATCTGCACAAACGTCTGACGTTTTACAAAACCGTCATGGCCGCTTCATACGGCGGTCATGACATTCCTTCATGCGACATGCGTCTTTTTATTAAACCCGCATGAGAACAGCATGAACTTTAAATCCGTCTGCCTCACGTCCATCCTTGCCTTGGCCGCTGGTCAGGCAATGGCCGACATGAATTTCAACCGCATTTCGTCCTTTGCCACGCCGCGCAACATGTCCGAAGGCGAAGATCTGGCTCGCGAAACCTCGGCCGAGATTATTTCGGCAACCGCAGACGGCATGACGGTGGTCTACACCGATAGTCCGCTGGGCGTCATCGGCCTGATCGACATCACCGACCCAACGAACCCCGCCCCGCTGGGCAACATCGCGGTGGACGGCGAACCAACAGCCGTTTCGGTTATCGGCAACACTGCCTTTGTTGGCGTCAACACGTCCGAATCCTACACCGCGCCGTCGGGCAAATTGGTGTCGATCGACCTGAACAGCCGCGTAATCACGGGCGAATGTGATCTGGGCGGTCAGCCCGATTCCACCGCCGTGGCCCCTGATGGGTCGTTCGTCACCGTTGCGATTGAAAACGAACGCGACGAAGATCTGGGTGATGGCCGCGTGGGCCAAGCCCCAGGTGGTTACGTTGTCAAAGTCGCCGCACAGGACGGCGCGATGGACTGCGACAGCCTGATGAAAATAGACGTCACAGGTCTGGCCGAAGTCGCTCCAGAAGACCCAGAGCCTGAATTCGTTGATGTGAACGGTCTGGGCGAAATCGCAGTGACCATGCAGGAAAACAACGAAATCGTTGTAATCGATGCAGACGGCGCAGTGATGAACCATTTCTCGGCAGGTGCTGTCGATCTGATGAACATCGACGCAACGGACGAACGCGCAACGCTGACGTTCACCGAAAACCAGATGGGCCGCCTACGCGAACCTGATGGCCTGCAATGGATCGACGACAACCACTTTGCCATCGCAAACGAAGGCGACATGGACGGCGGTTCGCGCGGCTTTACCATTTTCCACAAAGACAGCACCGTGGTCTATGAATCTGGCACCGCGATGGAATACGCCGTGATCCAATCGGGCCACTATCCAGACAAACGGTCGGACGCCAAAGGCAACGAACCCGAAGGCATGGAATTCGCTGTTTTCGGTGACACCCCGTACTTGTTCGTTCTGTCCGAACGCGCATCGGTCGTGGCCGTTTATGACGTAACCGACCCCGCCGCACCTGTTCTGGCAAACATCCTGCCATCGGGCATCGCCCCAGAAGGCGCGATCGCCATCCCAGAACGCAACCTGTTCGTCACCGCGAACGAGGCCGACCTGATCGAAGACGGCGGCGTCCGTGCCCACGTCATGGTCTACGAACTGCAAGACGCGCCAGCCGCTTACCCCCAGTTAACCTCTGCCGGTGCGGATGAACTGATCGGTTGGGGCGCAATTTCGGGCATGGTCGCAGGCGACAACGGCACGATCTACGCTGTGAACGATAGTTTCTACGCCTATCAACCGACCATTTTCACCATCGACACCACCCAGACCCCTGCCCGCATCACCGATGCGACCCCAGTGACCCGCGGCGGCTTCCCTGCGCAAAAACTGGATATGGAAGGCATCACGCTGGACGGTAACGGCGGTTTCTGGATCGCATCCGAAGGCCGCACCGACCGCATGGTTCCGCACGGCATCTACCACGTGAACGCAGACGGAGAGATCGAAGAAGAAATCGCGCTGCCTGCTGAACTGCTGGCCGTTGAAAAGCGGTTCGGTTTTGAAGGCATCACCATGATCGGCGACACCCTATGGATGGCCGTTCAACGTGAATGGGCCGATGACGCGGATAACCACGTGAAACTGGTCGCCTATAACACCGAAACCGAAGAATGGGGCGCGGTCCTGTTTAACAAAGTCGCGCCAGAAACAGGCTGGGTTGGCCTGTCGGAAATCGTAGCGCACGGCGATTACGTTTACCTGATCGAACGCGACAACCAGATCGGCGCGGCCGCAGTCACCAAACAGATCGTGCGCATCCCTGCGTCCGAAATGGTGCCTGCAGAACTGGGCGGCGACCTGCCTGTTGTATCGTCCGAAGTCGTCTATGACCTGATCCCTGATCTGGCAGCAAACGGCGGTTACATCGTGGACAAAGTCGAAGGTCTGGCAATTTTCCCAGACGGCACCGCGTGGGTTTCGACCGACAATGACGGCGTCGACGACAGTTCTGGCGAAACGTTATTCTGGTCGATCGGCCAGCTGTAAAACACCAAAGGCGCCTTACGGGGCGCCTTTTCCTTTGGGCGGGCGCGGATCGTTTTTGATGCGGTCCGATTGGAAAAAATCACGCAAGGTTTTGCCGCGTTCGTCGCGGAAGACTTCGCCAATTTGTAGATCCACAACGCGGTCCAGACGGAACATCCGAAAATCGTTGCGCAGTTCGCACCAGCACACCATCGTCCAGACCTTGCCCCAATACCAAACGCCCAAAGGCCGCACGGTGCGATGGGAAACCGCGCCCTGTTCATCGCGATACGCCATTGTCAGCGATTGGCGCAAATGAGCCGCCTGTTCGACCGTATCAACGTGCCGCCGCGTGTCGTCGGTTAGGTCATTCATATCCACGGTGTTGACCTGAACGCTATCGATCCGCGATTTCAGGTGGTCAGGCAGGACGGAGGCGATTTTCACAATCGCTTCGGTCGCATTTAGGCCCATCTGCTTGCCGCCCCAAACCTCGATCATGCGTGCGCCTGCGACCAAAGCAATGATTTCGGATTCCGAAAACATCAAGGGCGGCAGGTCGAAACCTGCGCCCATGATATATCCTGTCCCCGCTTCGCCCGTGATGGGAACGCCGCTGGCCATCAGGTCAGTGACGTCGCGGTAGATGGTACGCTTTGATACTTCGAGCCGATCTGCCAATTGCGCAGCCGTGGTCAACCGACCACCGCGCAGCAATTGAACGATTTCAAACAGGCGATCGGCGCGGCGCATCAGGCGGCAGGTTCGAACAGGCCGACGCGGTTGCCGTCGATATCCCGCGTATAGGCGATTTTGCCAAATGGCATGGTCAGGATGTCGCCCTCTAACGACCCGCCGTTTTGTTCGGCGCGTTCAACGGCCGTTTCAACAGATCCCGCGACCATGACGTGGATCACCGATTGGTTCGCCACGTGATTTTCGGCTGGGATCAACTGGAAACCGGTCACAGAATTATCGCCGAACACATAGGTGGTCGTTGCGGCCACATCGCTGACATGGGCGGGGCGGTTCAGAACGGCCTGATAATAGGCGACCGATTTTTCCAGATCAGAAACGGCAAGTTCGGTCCAAACAACAGCTGGCATGGTGGTCATTTTTGTATCTCCTAGAGTTGTGATGCACTCTATGTGACACACCCCTGCTGACAGCATACTGTCAGCATCCTGCCAACCATTGCCAGTTTTTTATTCGGGCTTTCGCCAGACCGCACCAATCACCGACGACATTCCAGCATGACCCGCCCCTTCGGCCATTTCCAAATCGTCCTGTGACATGCGTTTTAGCGTGAAATCGGCAAAAGCCTCTTTCAACAGATCCGCGGTATATAGGTGATCAGGGTGACGCGGGCCGCCAGACGTGTTGTTCAACTGTTCAATGCGGTAGCCAACAATGACCAGCGTCCCACCCGGTTTTAAGGCACGGCGCATACCGGCCCATTTGCGGGCTCTTTGTTCGGGATTGGAAAACTGGGTGAAAACCTCGACTACGACATTAAATGCGTTTTCGGGATAGTCCCAGTCATGCGCGTCGCCGATCATCAGATTGAGCGAAACATCAAACTCTGCCGCCAGATCCGCCGCCCGTTTCTGCGCAGTTGGAGACACGTCAACCGAAGTAACGTCCAACCCGTGCCGCGCAAGCCAGACGCCATTGCGCCCTTCGCCATCCGCCACGGCCAACGCGGTCCCATGGTTTGGCAGCAGATGGGCCACTTCGGTCAGAAAATAGTTCGCCGTTGTTCCGAACAAATAGCCGTCAGCGTTCGCGAAACGATCATCCCAGTCCAATGGGGGTAGGCTCATGGCAAGCTCCTTTTGCCCCGAATTTAAAACCCCAATCCGCCAAAGAAAAGGGCGGCAAAGTGCCGCCCGATCAAACCAATCTGATGCTGAGATCATCCCATGCGTTCGGACGCATAAGCGCCAGGAGAGGCTGGGAAAACCACCGTTTTATTGCCATTTAGGAACACGCGGTGCTGGACGTGCGCGTGAATTGCGCGCGCCAGAACTTGGCTTTCGACATCGCGGCCCAGCGACACATAATCGGTTGCGGCTTGCGCGTGCGTCACCCGAACAATGTCCTGTTCGATGATCGGGCCTTCGTCCAGATCGGCGGTGACATAGTGCGACGTCGCACCGATCAGTTTCACGCCGCGTTCGAACGCTTGTTTGTATGGGTTCGCGCCTTTGAACGATGGCAGGAACGAATGGTGAATGTTGATGATCTTGCCCGACATCTTCTGGCACATCGCATCCGACAGAACCTGCATATAGCGCGCCAGAACGATCAGCTCTGCGCCAGTGTCTTCGACAACCTGCATGATCGCCGCTTCGGCTTGCGGTTTGTTTTCTTTGGTCACTTTGATGCAGTGGAACGGCAGGTCGTGGTTCACGACGACCTTTTGGTAATCCATGTGGTTCGAAATGACCGCGACGATATCGATTGGCAACGCGCCGATTTTCCAGCGATACAGCAGGTCGTTCAGGCAGTGACCGAAACGGGACACCATGATGATGACCTTCATTTTTTCGGCTTCGTCATGGAACGCAAAATCCATGTCGAACTGTTTCGCGGTCTCTGCGAAACCTGCCTCTAGCTCGGCCTGTTCTTTGCCCGTTTCAGCGGTAAAGCTGACGCGCATAAAGAAATTTCCGGTCTGCGCGTCGTCAAACTGCGACGAGTCAGTAATGTTACAACCCTGATCAGCCAGATAATTGGCGATCGCAGCGACGATGCCGCGGGTCGATGGGCACGTAACGGTAAGAGCAAATTTAGACATGGATCACTCCGGATTAGATTTACCCTGTGATACACACCAAATCGTCAGGCGAAAGGGGCGCGAAACGTCATTTTTCGTCTTGAAACGTCATTTGCGCAGACAAATTGCGACTTTGTTTCCCTGTCGCGGCCTGCGTTCACGATAGGAACCAGATTAATCCAGCGCGTCCGCCGCCATGAGCGGGAAAAATGCGCCACCCGAAGTCACCCCGAAATGGTCGCCCTGCACATGGGCCAGATCGACCAGACGGTAGAACGATTTGCGGTCGATCAGCGCCCATAGGTTTCGACGGATCAAAACATAGGGCGACGGTTCACCCGTTTCAGGATCAGTTTCCATGCGGATCGGATGATCTGCCCCCGCCAGTGCCTGATCGCCCACGTTATTGGTGAACAACAGCCCGTCAGGCGTGACATCGAAATCAATTGCAACGAACGGCGCGTCATCAACGGTGATCCTCACCTTTTCGACGGGCGTCACTAGAAAATAGTCATCCCCATCGCGCCGAATGATTCCTGAGAATAGTTTCACCATTGCGTGCCGTCCGATTGGCGTGCCCATGTAAAACCACGTCCCGTCCCGCGCGATCCGCATGTCGATGTCCCCGCAAAACGGCGGATTCCATTTTTCGACAGGCGGCAGGCCCTTTTTCGATGCGGCCTGCGCCGCCGAAGCAAGGCTTTGTGCCGAAGGGGTCACAATCTTTTGTCCAGTCATGTTTTTGCCATTGGGATCAGTGGTGATATCTGGTTCTCTAACAACATAGAGTGACCTAGGAGCATTGTCATGGCCGCACCCACCGATCTGGTTGTTGAAATCGAAAAGCTAAGTGAAAAGCTGGTTCTGGCCCGTGATAGCATTTCCAAACGGTTCATTGGACAGGAACGTGTCGTCAGTTTGACGTTGGCCGCATTGGTTGCAGGTGGTCACGCATTGCTGGTCGGCCTGCCTGGTCTGGGCAAAACCCGACTGGTTGATACGCTATCCACCGTCATGGGATTGGACGGCAGCCGCATCCAATTCACGCCCGACCTGATGCCCGCCGATATTCTGGGGTCCGAAGTTCTGGAAACAGCCGCTGATGGGTCGCGGTCATTCCGTTTCATCGAAGGCCCCGTTTTCTGTCAGCTACTGATGGCCGACGAAATCAACCGCGCGTCCCCGCGGACGCAATCCGCGCTGCTGCAAGCGATGCAAGAACGCGAGGTTACCATCGCAGGCCAGCACCGCCCATTGGGCAAACCGTTCCACGTTCTGGCCACCCAAAACCCGCTGGAACAAGAAGGCACCTACCCATTGCCAGAAGCTCAGCTGGACCGTTTCCTATTGCAGATCGACGTGCCCTACCCGACCCGTGACGTGGAACGCGATATCCTGATCGCCACCACAGGCGCGGCAGAGGAAGACGCCCATGCCGTTTTCACCGCCGATGAATTGATCGCTGCGCAGGCGCTGCTGCGTCAGATGCCCGTTGGTGAAAACATCATGGATATGATCCTTGATCTGGTGCGCGCATGTCGCCCTGGCCCCGATGCACCCGCTATCGTCAATGAAAACGTGGCATGGGGCCCTGGCCCACGCGCGGCGCAGGCGCTGATGCTATGCGCTCGGGCCGAAGCATTGATGAACGGCCGCCTAGCCCCATCGCCCGAGGACGTCCGCGCATTGGCCGCGCCCGTTCTGATGCACCGCATGGCGCTGACATTCGCAGCCAAAGCACGCGGGACGACTTTGGATGAAATCATCGACGCCACCGCCGATCAGTTCACGGGAACCGAGGCCGCCGCTTGACCGACCCAATCACCCTACGCGCCAGTGCGGAAACCGTCGCCGCATCCCTGCCCGCACTATTGGCGCAGGCGGATCAATTGGCATCGACCGTAATCATGGGCGAACACGGACGCCGCCGCGCGGGCATGGGCGATCATTTCTGGCAATACCGCCCAGCGCAAACATGGGACGAAGCGCGATTGATCGACTGGCGCAGATCAGGCCGTTCCGACACGACATATGTGCAAGACAAAGAATGGCAGATCGCCCAAACGGTCATGATGTGGATCGACAGGTCGGCGTCTATGTCGTTCAGCTCTGCCGATAGCCACCCGACCAAAGCCGCCCGCGCTGGCGTTTTGATGACCGCCTTGTCCCTGTTGCTGCTACGGGGCGGCGAACGCGTTGGCGTCATCGGCGCCGATATCCCCGCCCGCCGCGGTGAGGCCCAGTCGATGCGCATCGCCGAATGGGTCGCGCAGGCCGATGGATCGGATTATGGATCGCCCGACGATGCGGGCATCCTGCCGAATTCGCGCGCGGTCTATATGTCGGATTTCATGGGCGATCTGGCCCCGCTGGAAACGGCCCTAACCCGCGCAGCAGATCGCGGCGTCAGCGGCACCCTGTTTCAAATCCTAGACCCAGCCGAAGAAGATTTCCCATTCGACGGGCGCACGGTTTTTCAGTCAATGGGCGGTAGCCTGCGGTTTGAAACGCAAAAGGCGGGCGACCTGCGCACGCGATACCGTGAACGTCTGGCCGAACGCAAAGATCGGATTGCAGCGCTGGCCCGAACCGCTGGCTGGCAATACGGCACGCACCACACAGGCGACAGCGCGCAATCGGCCCTTTTGTGGCTCTACACCGCGACGGAGCAGACACGCTAATGGTACTATTCGGCACAATAGGCTTTACCGCGCCATGGTTACTGGTCGCTTTGATCGGCCTACCTATTTTGTGGGTTCTGCTACGAGCCGTGCCGCCTGCGCCAATCCAACGCCGTTTCCCCGGTGTAGCGCTGCTATTGGGCCTGCAGGAAAAAGAGGTTGAAACCGATCGTACGCCATGGTGGCTGCTTGTTCTTCGCGCACTGGCGATTGCAGGACTGATCATCGGATTTGCTGGCCCGATCTTAAACCCCGAAACACGCTCTGCCGGATCAGGGCCATTGTTAATCATCGCCGATGGCACTTGGGCGGATGCACCAGATTGGTCAATGCGGCTGGATCAAATCGAATCCAAAATCGCCGAGGCCGCACGCAACGAACGCACCGTTGCAGTTGCGACACTGACGG
Source organism: Marivivens niveibacter (assembly GCF_002150005.2). Taxonomy (GTDB): domain Bacteria; phylum Pseudomonadota; class Alphaproteobacteria; order Rhodobacterales; family Rhodobacteraceae; genus Marivivens; species Marivivens niveibacter. Next base: position 248,015 of record NZ_MSPP01000003.1, on the reverse strand, counting down.
ACCTGCCAACAGACCTGCCATTCATGTCCGCAGACGTCGCTTTGCGGTCGGTTGCAAACCTTTCCCCAGCCGCATGGGACGTTCCAGAAACGGCGGCAAATTGGGCAGCGGCACAAAACGGATCATTCGACACCTATTGGCTGTCTGACGGAATAGATCGCGACGTGCGCGGCGATATTCTGGCCGCATTACAAGATCGCGGAACCGTCACCGTTTTCGAAACGAACCGCCCTGTCGTGGGGCTGCGCCCTGCGGTGATTGACGGCGCGACCGTAACCCTAAGCGCTACGCGAACACATGGCGGCCAAGCAGATTACACCGCCCACGCCATAGGTTTGGACCCAGCAGGGATCGAACGCGAACTGGCATCTGCGCCAATTATTTTCGCTGATGGTGAAACCGGAACGACCACCGAATTCGATCTGCCCCCCGAACAGCGAAACCGCGTCACCCGTTTTGTCATTTCGGGAATAAACAGCGCAGGGGCTGTGACATTGACGGATGACAGCCTGAAACGCCGCGAAATCGCATTGGTATCTGGCGGGACCAGCACCGAAAGCCTGCAATTGCTATCGCCCCTACACTATCTACGCGAAGCGTTGCGCCCTAATGCCGACCTGATCGAATTACCTCTCACCGATGCCATTCCTGCCAATCCAGATGTTATTGTTTTGGCCGATGTGGCAACAATTTCGCCCTTGGAAATTGAATTACTGACCGACTGGATTGAACAAGGCGGCATGTTGTTACGCTTTGCTGGGCCGCGACTGGCAGCGGCTGAGTTTTCAATTGAGGCGGACCCACTACTGCCCGTCCGGCTACGATCCGGGGGCCGCAGCGTCGGCGGAACAATGAGCTGGGGCGAGCCCAAAACGCTCGCGCCTTTTGCAGAAAACAGCCCGTTTGCGGGACTGCCGATCCCAGCAGACATCGCAGTTTCCGCTCAGGTAGTCGCAGAACCTGATCCGACACTATCCAGCCGCGTGATCGCGCAATTGACCGATGGAACGCCGCTTGTGACGCGCGATACGTTAGGCGCGGGCCAAATTGTGTTGTTCCATGTCACCGCGAATGCCGAATGGTCTAATTTACCGTTGTCAGGGTTGTTCGTTCAAATGCTCGAACGCCTGTCGGTCATCAGCGGCAATACCGAACCATCTGCTGAAATTTTGGCTGGATCGTTTTGGACACCGGCGCAAATCCTGATGGCAGATGGCACATTACGCAGCGGCGCTGATCTAGCAGGAACAACAGGCGAAGATTTAGCTGCTTTCACGCCATCCGCAGACATTCCGCCAGGTCTATACACCAGCGAAGATCGCGCCATCGCGTTGAATGTGATCGATGCCGAACGCCAAATCGCACCCGCCACATGGCCTGCTGACATCACAGTCGAGACAATCACAGATGCACCGGAAACGCCTTTGATGGGTTGGTTTTTGGCCGCCGCACTGGCGCTGTTGTTTGTAGACATCATCGCAACATTGGGCCTGTCTGGGCGACTGCGGGGCGGGATCGTTGCGGCATTTATTGCGGCTATGATGATGCCCAATGACGCCCAAGCGCAATCGGATGCAGCCGCAATTGCTGCAACATCCAATGTGGTTTTGGCGCATGTCATTACAGGCGACGCTGCAGTCGATGACGCAGCCTTCGCAGGGCTGTATGGGTTATCGGATACTTTAACCCGCCGCACCTCTATCGAACCGGACACTCCCGTGGGCGTGAACATCGAAACGGATGAACTGTCGTTTTTCCCGCTGATCTATTGGCCGATTACAGCCAACCAACCGATGCCCAGCCGAGACGCCTATTCCAAACTGAACGACTATCTACGTTCTGGCGGGATGATCGTATTTGACACGCGCGACGCTGATTTTGCGCAGTATGGCACCACAACGACCGAAGCTCGTAAACTGCAAGCCATTGCCGCGGGCCTAGACATCCCCCCCATCGAACGCATGCCAGCGGATCATATTTTGACCCGTACATTTTACCTGCTTCAGGATTTTCCAGGGCGCTACAACGGGCGCGATATCTGGGTCGAAGCCTCAGTGAACGCAGGCAGTGAAATCGACGGCATGCCATTTCGCAATCTGAACGATGGCGTCACTCCGGTCGTGATTGGTGGCAACGATTGGGCTGCAGCATGGGCGATGGATGACACAGGTAGATTTCTATTCCCAGTCGGGCGCGGCAATGCAGGCGCACGACAGCGGGAAATCGCGTTCAGGTTCGGGGTCAATCTAGTGATGCACGTGCTAACTGGGAACTATAAATCGGATCAGGTCCACGTGCCTGCATTGTTGGATAGGCTTGGCGAATGACCGATATTGTCTTTGATCCGCTGCTTCCTTGGGCTGTGATTGCTGGGCTAACCGCCGCCGCGATCGCGTTTTGTCTATTCTCGGCGCTGCGCGGCAGTGTCGGCTGGTGGCTGCGCGCATTGGCGGCGATTGCAATCCTAACGGCGCTGGCGAACCCAGCGTTGAAATCGGAAAACCGCACAGCATTATCCGACATCGTTTTGGCGGTGATCGACGAAAGCGCGAGCCAACGCATCAACGGGCGCGATGACCAATCGCAGGCCGCGCTGGAAAACCTGCGCGAACAGATTGCGGGACTGCCGAATACCGAACTGCGCGAAATCACTGTGCGTGACGGTGAACAGGACAGCGGATCGCGAGTTATGACCGCTTTGTCCAGCGCCCTAGCTCAGGAACCCACTGGTCGTATCGCGGGGGCTTTTGTCATTTCCGATGGCCGCATTCATGACATGGACCGCGCCCCTTTGATCGAAGCGCCGGTTCATTTGCTGCAAACAGGTCAGGATACCGATTGGGATCGCCGATTGATCGTCCGAAACGCGCCCGCATTCGGCATAATCGACGAACCGATCACATTGACCCTGCGCATCGAAGACCAAGGCGCCGCCCCACAAACCGGCGGGTTGGCTCAGCTTGCTATCGCAATTGACGGTGGGCGACCGTTCCTGTTCGACATTCCGATCGGTCAAGATATCGAGGTGCCGATCACCCTGCCCCACGGCGGCATGAACGTTCTGCAATTCACCGTTCCAACAGAAGACGGCGAACTGACCGACCGCAACAATGCCGCGGTCATACAGATCAATGGCGTGCGCGACAGGTTGCGCGTGCTACTAGTGTCGGGCGAACCACATGCAGGTGAACGCACATGGCGAAATCTGCTAAAATCCGACAGCAGCGTCGATCTTGTACATTTCACAATTTTGCGTCCACCCGAAAAACAGGACGGCGTGCCCGTCGATGAACTGTCGCTCATCCCGTTCCCGACCCGCGAACTGTTTTTGGAAAAGATCGATGAATTCGATCTGATCATCTTTGACAGATATCGTCGTCGCGGGATTTTGCCGAATTCGTATTTGGAGAACATTCGCTACTACGTCGAAGACGGCGGGGCATTGCTGGTTTCGTCTGGTCCCGAATTCGGTGGTGCTGACAGCATTTATCGGTCGGCCTTGGGCGATATCATTCCGGGTGCCCCAACCGCGCAGGTCATCGAACAAGGGTTCACCCCAATCATCACCAAACTGGGCGCACGCCATCCTGTGACCGAAGGGTTGGAACAGTTCACCACAGTTGCCCCCGATGGAACGCCCGAATGGGGACGGTGGTTCCGATTGGTTGATGTTATTCCATCGCCCGATGCGACCGTCGCAATGACAGGTGCGGATGAACGGCCGCTGTTGGTTCTAAACCGCGTGGGCCAAGGCCGTGTGGCGCTGATGACCTCTGACCAATCTTGGCTATGGGACCGCGGTTTCGAAGGCGGCGGCCCCCAGCTAGAACTGTTGCGCCGGTTGGCCCACTGGATGATGAAAGAACCCGAGCTTGAGGAAGAAACGCTTTGGGCTGAAGTGAACGGCGACACAATCCGTATCATTCGTCGCACGATGTCGGATTCCATTGGCGATGCGACCGTTGCCGCGCCCGATGGGAGCGAACAGGTCATCGCGCTTGAACAAACCACCCCCGGCCGTTTCGAGGCAGAATATACCGCCCAAGAATTGGGGTTGTTCCGCATAACCGAAGGTGATCAGGAAACCGTCATTGGAGTCGGTCCAGCCGCGCCCAAAGAATTCGAACAAACAATCGCGACTGACAGCGTGATAGACCCCTATCTGGATCAAACCGGTGGCGGTGCGTTCCGACAAGAAACGGGTGAGTTTAACATCCGCGCGGTCCGCGAAGGCCGCATTGCTGCCGCCAGCAATTGGTTGGGCGTGACACCGCGTGGGGCCTATCTGACAGCCGATGTGTCGATCATCCCATTGGTTCCAGCGTGGCTGTTTTTAATTATCGCTGCGGCCTTGGTCGTTGGCGCATGGCTGCGCGAAGGGCGCCGTTAACCGTTCATCAAAATATCACGAGGGGCCGAGGCAAATTCGCGGCTCCACAACAGATACAGAACGCCTACGGTTGATAGGATCAGCATAATCGGCCCCATCAACCATCCCAATGCGCCCAACGCAAAATACATGGCCCGCAACCCGCGTGTAAAATTGATGGATGCCCTAATATTCAATTGCGCGGCTTGCTCTGACCGATGTGCCCCGCCTTTGGTTCCGGGGTGTTGGACAGTGCCCATGACCACCGCACAATAACCGAACAAACGGTGTGCCCAGACAAATTTCAAAAAGGCAAAGGTCAGGAAAAAACCAACCAAAATCAATTTCAACTGCCAGACGAACACAGGATCATCCGCGTTTGCAAATTCTTGCGCAACACCGCGCAGCTGATCCGTATTGCCGATCAAAGCAATCACACCACCGATCGCAAGGATCGAGGTAGATGCAAAAAACGATGTCCCCTGCCGCAAGGTACCCATCATCTGCGCGTCAAAGATACGGTTATCGCGGGCTTCGAACGCTGCCATCCATTCACTGCGATAGGACGCCATAAGCGAAGACACCGATGGCTTCGTGCTAGGTGGATGTTCGATGACCCACCCGACAGCTGCCCAAGCAAGCAAAATGAAAATCGCGGCGAAACCGTCGCTAAGTGTGAGCAAAGTCAGGTGGTCTATCAAAGTCATAAAACCTGATTATCGCGCGGCAAAATCTTAGGCAATAATCCGTTCCAAATACCTGCCATGTGCCATAAAGATGCCTGATATCCCTGCGATAGAATGCACATGATGAAACGCGCCAAAAATGTCTGGAAAATGCTCTGTGCCTTTATGGTTTTTGCAGGGGCTGGCGGGGCATGGGCGCAATCCACCGTACTGAACGAATTGACCAGCCGCCAAGACGGACGGCAATGGGCGTCGGTTGGACGGTTGGATATTGCAGGCAAAGGGTTTTGCACGGCATCTCTGATCCGCGAAGACCTGATTTTAACAGCGGCTCATTGTATTTATGACCGCGACAACACCGCCATTTCTGCAAATCGTTTTACATTCAGCGCTGGACTACGCGAAGGCCGCGCCGAAGCGTACCGCAGCATTGCGGGCGTTGTTGCGCATTCCGATTTCCGTCCGGGTGGTGCGATCGAGGCGTCAGAGGTCGCGCATGATTTAGCACTCCTGCGTCTTACGCAGCCTATCCGCCTGCCATCGCTGGCCCCTTATCCCATTGCAGGCAGCCCACGGCGCGGCGATACTGTTGGTGTCGTATCTTATGCCAAAGGCCGCGAAGAAGCCCCGTCATTGCAAGAAATTTGTGACGTGTTGGGGCAGCAGGACGGAGTTATCATTCTGACCTGCGAAGTTGATTTTGGCGCATCAGGGTCGCCCGTTTTCCGTGACAACAATGGAATTTTGGAAATCGTTTCGATTGTTTCCGCAATGTCGGAAACCAATGGGCGTCCGATCTCTTTGGGTGCCAGCCTAGGTGCGCCGCTGGATGCTTTGGTTCAAGAAATTGACGACATGCAGACAGGGTTACCGCAGTCCATCACCCCTGGTCAGCGCCGCGATACAGGCGCGAAATTTATTCGCCCCTAACGGGGTTGAAACCCGATTTACCCGTACACAAATAAATTTCACAGGATGCCAAACGGGTCCTGTCATGTAACCGCCTGTCCATGATGGAAGGCATAATTATCAGTTGTCGCTCATTGGAGGATGACCCATGCGAAGCTTTGACCTAGCACCCCTTTACCGCGCCACCGTTGGCTATGATCAGATCGCCGATTTGATGGACCGCGTGATGACAAACGATAGCCCAAACCAAAGCTATCCCCCCTACAACATCGAAAAAACCGACGAACAGGCATGGCGCGTGACGCTGGCCGTCGCAGGTTTTGCCGAAGACGATCTGACCATCGAATTACGCGAAAACACGCTGTTCGTTTCTGGTGCCAAAGACAAAGAACCAGAAACGACCTATCTGCACCGCGGGATCGCCACGCGCGCATTCAACCGCCGTTTCCATCTGGCCGACCACGTTCAGGTCACCAATGCGGCGCTGGAAAATGGGCTGCTGCATATCGACCTGAAACGCGAAGTGCCCGAGGCGCTGAAACCGCGCCGCATTGCGATCAGCAAAGCATCGCAGACGATTGAAAACGAACCGCTGAATTAAGGCGCAGCTCTGGGTAAAGGTTCCTCCCCCTACTTTGCCCATTGTCGCCTAAAACAAAGGCCCGTCAGGTGATCTGGCGGGCCTTTTCGTTTTAATGTGCTTCGGCCCAGTTCGCGCCGGTGCCTGCGTCCACGCTTAGCTTTACATCCAGCTTCACCGCCGGATCGCTGGCGTTTTCCATCACGTCGCGGGCAACGGCGATCAGGTCATCTTCGGCGCCCTGATCGACCTCGAACAGCAATTCGTCGTGGACCTGCAAAAGCATTTTCGCGGGCAGCTCGCTGATCGCGTGATCCATGCGGATCATAGCGCGGCGGATGATATCGGCAGCGGTGCCTTGGATCGGCGCGTTGATTGCCGCGCGTTTGGCAAAGCCTGCCTGCGGGCCTTTAGCGCCGATTTCAGGGGTATGGATTTTGCGGCCAAACAGCGTTTCAACGTAGCCGTGTTCTTTGGCAAAGGCGACGGTTTCATCCATATAGGTACGGATGCCGGGGAAGCGTTCGAAATAGCGGTCGATGAATCCCTGCGCCTCGGCCCGTGGGATACGCAAATTCCGCGCAAGGCCAAAGCCAGAGATGCCGTAGATCACACCAAAGTTGATCGCCTTGGCCTGACGGCGGATATCCGAAGTCATCTGATCCATCGGCACATCGAACATTTCTGACGCGGTCATCGCGTGGATGTCTTGCCCGTCGCGGAACGCTTGTTTCAGCGCGTCGATACCCGCGACATGGGCCAGAATGCGCAGTTCGATCTGGCTATAGTCCAACGCAACGATGGTTTTGCCCTGTTCAGCAACGAACGCTTCGCGAATGCGGCGGCCTTCTTCGCTGCGGATCGGGATGTTTTGCAGGTTCGGATCGGTCGACGCCAATCGGCCCGTGGATGCGCCCGTTTGCAGATACGACGTATGAACGCGGCCCGTGTCGGCATTGATGTGGTTTTGCAATGCGTCCGTGTACGTCGATTTCAGTTTCGATAACTGACGCCAGTCCAGTACCTTGCGCGGCATTTCATGTTCGGTCGCCAGATCCTCTAGGATGTCAGCGCCGGTGCTATAGGCACCGTTTTTGCCCTTTTTGCCGCCCGGTAGGCCCAGATCGTCAAACAGGATTTCGCCCAGCTGTTTGGGGGAACCAACGTTAAAATCACGCCCAGCGAGCTGTTTGATTTCATCCTCTAGTCCAGCCATTTTCTGGGCAAAGGCGTTGGACATACGCGACAGGGTATCGCGGTCCACCTTGACCCCTGCCATTTCCATCCGCGCCAGAACGGGCACCAACGGACGTTCCAGCGTTTCGTAGACGGTCGTGACCTTTTTCTGGTGCAGTTGCGGTTTGAACAATTGCCACAGACGCAGCGTGATATCTGCGTCTTCGGCGGCGTATTTCACCGCGTCATCGACAGGCACGCGGTCAAAGGTGATCGCGGATTTACCGGTGCCCAGCAGCGATTTAATCTCGATCGGGTTGTGGGACAGATATTGTTCCGACAGCGCATCCATCCCGTGTCCGTGCAGACCGGCATTCAGCGCATAGGACATCAGCATCGTATCGTCGATTGGCGCGACATTCACCCCATAACGAGCCAGAATTTTCGCGTCATATTTGATGTTCTGACCGATTTTCAGGATGCTTTCGTCCTCTAGCATCGGTTTGAGGATTTCCAGCGCCTCGTTCATGTCCATCTGACCTTCGGCCAGAGCGTCACCGCCGAACAGATCATCAGCGGCGGACGATTTATGACCCAGCGGCACATAACACGCCTGCCCCGCGACCGAAGACAGCGACACGCCGACCAAATCAACGACCATTTCGTTCAGGCCCGTGGTTTCGGTATCAAACGCGACATATCCGACCTCGTACGCTGCAGCGACCCATTTGCGCAGGGCATCGGCGTCGCGCACGCATTCATAGGCATCGGCATCAAACGGCACCTGCGCTGGGGCATCAGCGGCGATTGGGTCTGCGCCTTCGGGCGTTTTGTCAGGGATCACAGGGCTGTCGACGCCCATTTTATCCGCGATGCGTTTGGAAACGGTGCGGAATTCCATGGCGGATAGGAAACCCAACAACGCCTCTGGTTCTGGATCGCGGACCTCTAGATCATCAATGCTGAAATCCAGCGGAGTGTTACAGTCCAGTTGAACCAGACGTTTCGACACTTCGATCTGTTCGCGGTTGTCGATCAGGGTCTGACGGCGTTTAGGCTGTTTGATTTCGCCAGCACGATCCAGCAAAGTTTCCAGATCACCATATTCATTGATCAGCAAAGCAGCGGTTTTGATCCCGATCCCCGGCGCACCGGGGACGTTATCGACGCTATCGCCCGCCAGCGCCTGCACATCGACCACACGTTCGGGGCCGACGCCAAACTTTTCTTCGACACCTTCGACTCCGATGCGTTTGTTTTTCATCGGGTCCAGCATTTCAACACCGCCGCCGATCAGCTGCATCAGGTCTTTGTCCGATGACACGATGGTCACGCGGCCGCCCAGATCACGGGCCTGACAGGACAAGGTGGCGATGATGTCGTCGGCCTCGTACCCTTCGATTTCGTGGCACGCAATGTTGAACGCGCGGGTCGCGTCGCGGGTCAGTGGGAACTGGGGCACCAAATCTTCGGGCGCTGGGGGGCGGTGCGCCTTGTATTGGTCGTAGATTTCGTTGCGAAATGATTTGCCGGAATAGTCAAAGATAACAGCCACGTGGGTCGCCGCATCGGGGCCTGAATTACCCTCGACATAGCGTTGCAACATGTTCACAAATCCACTGACGGCACCAACAGGCAGACCGTCAGATTTGCGGGTTAAAGGGGGCAGCGCATGGTACGCGCGAAAAATGAACGCCGATCCATCGATCAGATGCAAATGGCACCCTTTTCCAAATCCGCTCATGACCTGCTCCTATTTCCAGTATTCGTTAAAGGGTTTTTGACATGTTCCGCGTCCTGCTTCTAGTCGGCATTACGGCTTCTTCGGCTGCAAATGCACAATCACGTACGTCGTGCCACCTGACGGACGACAACAACAACTGTAACCGCGTTGTGGCCTGCGTCGGCAACGAAGGGACATGGTTCAACGGACGCGCCTTTGGCCGCGGCGAGGGTGAATTTTCAGGCAAGATGTCAGACGGCACCGAATGCAACGGCACATGGATGTCGCAAAACTGGATGGGACTGGGTCAGGCAGACGTGACGTGCGAAAATGGCAACAAAGGCCGCGTTTATTACACGTACCAAGACCCCTACACGGGCACCGCCGTTGGGCGCGGGTCAATGGCAGACGGCACGCCCATACGGATTTGGTCGGGCACGCATGTGCTCGAATATCTACGGGGGGATACGGGGGAACGGATCGCCTACCTGCCGTGCGCGGGCGGCGATATTCCGATCAGCTGATTATTCAGCCAGTTCCGGACGCGATGCGTGAACGTATTTCGCATCGCAGTACGGGCATTCTACATAACCGTCTTCGTGTGGGATTTGCAGCCAGACGCGTGGGTGGCCCAAGGCACCTTCGCTACCGTCACATGCGACTTTCCAAGTTTCGACGATTTTGGTTTCTGGTGCAGGAATTGTCATCACTAAGCCTATATTGGTTGTCGCTGGACACTCTCCGCTTTAGATCGTGATTGAACCTATATCAACCCCGTGCGCTGAAAATGCAGGAACCGAACATGACAGAAAATGCCATCGAAATCACCGGCCTGCGCAAAACCTATGCCGCAACTGGCCGATCCGATGCGAAAGAAGCGTTAAAAGGGATCGATCTGAACATCCCACGTGGATCTATTTTCGGGCTTTTGGGGCCGAATGGCGCTGGAAAATCTACGATTATCAACATTTTGGCGGGGCTGGTGAACAAAACCGACGGCAACGTGAAAATCTGGGGTTTCGATCAGGACGTAAATCCGCGCCAATCCCGCGCCGCCATCGGCATCATGCCCCAAGAGCCGAACCTTGATCCGTTTTTCACGCCTCGCGGCAGCCTAGAGGTGCAGGCGGGCCTATACGGCGTGCCAAAATCGCAGCGCAAAACAGCAGAGATTCTGGAACTAATCGGCCTAACAGACAAAGCCGAGGCTTATGCGCGGTCCCTATCGGGCGGGATGCGTCGCCGTTTGCTATTGGGCAAAGCGCTGGTTCACGCGCCGCAAATTTTGGTGTTGGACGAACCAACAGCGGGCGTTGATATCAATCTGCGTAACATGCTGTGGGCCAATGTGCGTCGCCTGAACGAAGAACTGGGGATGACCATCATCCTGACGACCCACTATTTGGAAGAAGCGCAGGAAATGTGCGACGAAATCGCCATCATCAACAATGGCGAACTGATCACGCGCGACACGACATCAAATCTGCTGGGCCGTTTGGACAACAAAACCATGGTGATCATGCCCAGCCATGACGCGGATGTTCCCGCCCTGCCCGCTGGCATCACAGGGACAAAACGCCATGACGGATCAATCGCGTTGACGTACAAACCGCGCGAAATTTCCGCCGAACAGGTTTTGTCGGTGGTCCATGCCGCCAATATCAAAATCAGCGACATCAAAACCGAAGAGGCCGACCTAGAGGACGTGTTCCTCGCCCTTACGTCGGCCAGCTGATTACTGTTCCAGCATCCGGCCCAAAACGCGGCCCGCAACGATGTGCAGATGGAAATGCGGGACCTCTTGGATGCCGTGTTCACGGCTGTTGGCGATCGCGCGGAACCCGTCGTCAACGCCAGCGATTTCGCACACTTTGGCAACGGCCTGCATGAAACAAACCTGTTCGTCGGCGGATGCGTCACGGGCAAAATGGTCAAGCGACATATACGGGCCTTTGGGGATCACCAGAATATGGGTTGGTGCCTGGGGCGCGATGTCATGAAACGCCAGCGCGTGATCGTTTTCGTAAACGGTATTGTTCGGAATTTCGCCGCGCAGGATTTTCGCGAAAATATTCTGGGGGTCGTAGTTGAATTCCATGGGTCGCCTCAGTCAACGAATAGGTGTGGAGTTTGCGCGATTTGGCGCGCGGTATCTTCGGATACGGTCAGGAATGACGCAAGCGCGGTTGCGTTTTCTTCGGGTGGTAGGGTTTCGATAATCCTGTTGTAGGATTCGAAACCGCTGTCGCGGATACGGTCGCTTTCGTGGGCTAGATCGTTGCGAACGGTTGGAATCAGGCGCGCAGTGGTTTCAGAGTCTGTTTCTTCACCCATAAGCCCCACCCGCTGGGCGTGCCCGCGGATATAATCGTCAGAGAAATTACACTGAATTTCAAGAATCTTGGTAATGGAACGATCGTTCGCAAAATCCTGCATCAGATCTAGGTTCGCTGTGTCCATACAAACAACCATACGGTCGGTTTCATGGTAATCGAACAACATCCGCATCAGCGCACGGCGGTGACGGTGACGTTTGCCCAATGTCGCCTGAATACCTCCCAGATCAGGCAGCGGCGTCGATTCTTCGTTAAACAGATAGGCCGTCACAGGAATGTTGGCGTGCTGTTCAATGGACGCAATCAGGCGTTTGGCAACGTGCCATTTTTTGCACGCCACGATCAACAGTTCACGATCACGGCCCAACGATGCCTCTGACTCCCAGAAACGCGGGGCATATCGTCGTCCTTCGCGTCCGCGGCCCGTCAGGAATTTGAATAGGTTCCGACCTTCGTTCGATATCGGAAAATCCGACCGTTCAGACGCATAAAGTCGCCCCAAACGTTTCCGCAATTCAGTGGCTTCGGGGCTGATCTTGCGTGCGAACAGGGAATCCTGCGCCAACAACATATCGTAGTGATCGTTATAGAACGTCACCGGCATGCCGTAGTCAGTGAACATCAAAAACGTCAAAGTGCGCGTATCAATTTCCTTTTCGGGCACCAGATGGCGCACAAGCGTTTGGAAAAATGTCTCGTCTGGAATCCACGTCGTGGAAAAGAATTTCATCACGTCTTTGCGTTGGCGCGTGAAATCAATAATCCATTCGATCGTGCGTCGGCGCAAACACCACCATTGGCTACCGATTTGCACCTGAATGTCTTCGGGGATTTTGCGCGTAAGACCGAAACGACGCTGCGCCCAGAACGACCAATAAAACAGCCGTTTATGCGTGCGTTCATTGAACCAGTGACGATAAATCAGACGCTCTTCTTTCATGCCTGTCTTGATCCAGTCGCTTTCGAAGAAATCGAAACTTTCGACGTAATCTTTGTCGTGTGAATCCAAAAAACGGTGCGCGTATTTCGCGGATTTTACGGCCATGCAGTCGCCGGACACCATGTAAAAATGGGTCGCACGCGGAAAGGCGTCTACCGCAGCTTCAATCGCATACAGCGACGCTTGAACAAGGCTCCATTCACCCCAGCCACATTTGATCCGTTTTTTCGCAAAGGTCACATTCGGATTGTCCGAAAGTTCCTGAACGATCAGATCGTAGGCCGCTTGCGGCGCGCTGGCATCAAAGTGAATCGAGATATAATCGCCAACCGCCGTCAGCTGTTCGGCCTGCTGGATGATGGCTTCGGGGTTTTTATGACAAAGTAGGATAAAGGCGATTTTTGCCATAGCGGAAACAATAACCCAGCTTGGTTCTTTTCAGTTTCCTCTAGATAGCCCAAAGAGCCATTGAAAAAACAGTGTTTCTTTGCTTTTTATGGGCGATAATATTTGACGTCGACCATCTAGGGGCGAACGGCGTGCAAAAGAAGGGAAGAGTATGGGGTTTCCGGGCACTTGGATGACCGAAAGTGAAAGCATGGTATATCGGGTTGTTCCGAAATGCGCATGTTCGTCGATCGGTCAGATTATGTTTTATTCCGATCATGGTCGTTTTTTTGATGGCGACATCCACGATGCCAACGACGGCATGCACAAATGGGCGTTTGATAGCAGCCAGCAGCTTATCACGGATAATGTGAAGGCACACAAAAGCTATGCTTTTACCTGCGTTCGCAACCCATACACCCGCATCTTGTCGTCGTTCTTTGACAAAATCTGCGGCATTCAGCGCAACGGCAAACGCTATCGCGGCAATCTGGTGCCAACCCTGATCCAGAAATACGGCATCGAAGTAGGCAGCCCAGAAGACGGTTTTGATTTTGACCAGATCCAGTCGTTCCGTCGTTTCCTATTGTTCGCCCGCGACACCATCCGTTGGAAACGTCCGATGGAACCAGACATCCACTGGTCGGCTATGTCGGGCCATATTTCCACGTTCATCGTGAACGGCGGCACCTATGACCACATTTTCTTTACCGAAAAGTTCAACGAAGGCATGCAGGTCGTTCTGGATAACTGCAAAACGGCCCATTCGATTGATCTGGCCAATATCCCACGTTTTAACGAATCCGAAGGCCACGGCCCAAAACGCGCGCATCCGGTCGAAGACTATTTCGACGATTTGTCGATGCATCTGGTGTACGAGATCTACAAAAAGGATTTCCAGCTGTTCAAATACGACTTTGAAAACCCTGGAAACAAAATGCCAATCGGCGAAGTCGATCTGGAAGAAGTTCACGCCAAATTGGGTGACTGAGACTAAAGCCGACCTACTGGGGTCGGCTTTTGCATATGGGGCAATCGTCACGCGGTTTGGTTTTCATAATCCGCGTGTCGGCATATAGCGCATCATACATCATCAACCTGCCCCGCAGCGGATCACCCGCGCCGGTGATGTATTTCACAGCCTCTGCCGCCATCATGGACCCGACGACGCCCGGCAACGGGCCCAAAACTCCAGCTTCGGCGCAGGATGGGACCAATTCGGGCGCTGGGGCCTGCGGGAACACGCATTGATAACAAGGGCCACCGCGGGCTGGATCATATAGCGAAATCTGGCCTTCCCACTGGGTCATGGCAGCGGCGATCAGGGGTTTGCCCAGCTTTACCGCGATTTTATTGACCAGATAACGGGTCGGGAAATTGTCGGACCCGTCAAGGATCAGATCATAATCCGCGAACAGGGTTTCGGCGTCTTCGGCAGTTAGGCGACGGTGATAGGGGCGCACCTCGATCCACGGGTTCAGGGCGCGCATGGTTTTCGCGGCTGAATGCACCTTTGGCATGCCTATGTTTTGGTCGGCGTGAATGGTTTGGCGTTGCAGGTTGGAATTATCCACCTCGTCATCATCAACGATCCCGATGGTCCCAACACCCGCAGCGGCCAGATATTGCAGCGCGGGCGATCCCAGACCCCCTGCCCCAATCACCAGAACCCGCGCGTTCTTCAGTTTCTTTTGCCCTGGCCCGCCAATTTCCCGCAGCATCATGTGACGCGCATAACGATCTAATTCGGCATCTGTGAAACTGCCCGTTGGCAAGGCGGGCGCGTCAGCGGCATCGCGGGCTGCGATCCGCGTTTTCAGCGCCCGCAGGCCGAAACGATACGCCCAGACGAGCCCTGCAAAGCCGATAACGAGCGCCCATAGACGCGGCTCTCCGCCTGTGGCTTGTCGTAGTGGGTTGCCCGCAGGCAAAACGATGTTGGCCAGCAAAACGGCCACCATCAAAATCCCGATCATGACCCAACGGGCGCGGCGCGGCGCGCCCATAGCGGCGCCAACACCCCACATCACCCCTGCCATGATCAGGACAATAATCATGCGCGGCCCGTCGATCCGAAACCGCCCTGACCGCGTGCTGTGTCGGACAATTCTTTGCCGGCAACCACGAAACGGCCCTGCACCACGGGTGCCACGACGAATTGCGCGATGCGATCACCGTGGGCGATGTGAAAATCCTGATCGCCTGCGTTCATGATGATGACACCAACAGGGCCGCGATAATCGCTATCGATCGTGCCGGGAGTGTTCGGCAGTGTGATGCCGTGTTTAAGGGCAAGGCCTGAGCGAGGGCGCACTTGAACTTCGTATCCTTCGGGGATTTCCATGCGGAACCCCGTCGGGATCAGGCTGCGGCCACCTGCGGGGATCGTCACGCCATCACGCGCATCCGCTGGAAAATTCGCGCGCACATCTGCACCCGCCGCGCCCAACGTTTCATAGCTTGGCAGCGCAACGGATTGATCGGCGTCATCCAACCATTCGATTTGAATATCAGGCACAGAGTGGTTCCTTTAGTCTTTGTCTAAAATAGCGCTGGCGATGCGTTCGGCCAATTTTTGGGCAACGGCATCTTTGGTCATGCGGGGCCATTCATCTGCGCCGCCTTCGAAAATGATTGTCACCGCGTTTTCTGCGCCGCCCATGATCCCCGTTTCAGGGGAAACATCATTGGCAACGATCCAATCGCATCCCTTGCGTGCGCGTTTGGCGGTCGCATGGGCGATGACATCGTCGGTTTCCGCGGCAAAGCCGACAACCAGCGGCGGACGACCAACGGTCATTTGGCTGACGGCGGCCAAAATGTCGGGGTTTTCAGCGAATTCCAGAACGGGCAGCGCCCCGTTTTGTTTTTTAATTTTCGACATCGAGGCCGTGGACACGCGCCAATCCGCCACGGCGGCGGCGAAAACGGCGGCGTCTACGGGCAGGTTCGCCTCGACCGCGTGTTTCATCTGTTGGGCGGTTTCAACGGCGACGACCTGCACGCCAACGGGCGGCGGCACATCTGCGGGGCCTGTGACGAACACGACCTCTGCCCCTAGTTCGACCAGAGCTTTGGCAACGGCGGTGCCTTGGGCGCCCGACGACCGGTTCGCGATATAACGCACGGGGTCGATCGGTTCGTGGGTCGGACCAGAGGTAACCAACACGCGTTTACCGCGCAGCGGGCCATCGGACAGCACGACACGGATCGAAGCGATGATGTCGGGCACTTCGGCCAACCGACCGGGGCCGAATTCACCGCAGGCCATATTGCCCTCGTCTGGGCCGACAATCATGATGCCATCGCCTTGCAAAGTTTTCAGGTTTCGCTGTGTCGCGGGGTGTTCCCACATGCGTACATTCATCGACGGCGCGATCAAAACGGGCGTATCGGTGGCCATGAGCAGCGTTGACGCCAGATCATTCGCCTGACCGTTCGCAATTTTCGCCATCAGGTCGGCGGTCGCAGGGGCAACGACGACCAGATCAGCGGAACGGGATAGTTCGATGTGGCCCATTTCAGCCTCATCCGTCAGATCAAACAAATCCTGATAGACCTTTTCCGCAGCCAGGGCCGACACGGACAAAGGCGTTACGAATTCAGCGCCAGCCTTGGTCAAAACGGGCGTAACTGCTGCGCCTTGTTCGCGCAAGCGTCGGATCAAATCAAGCGATTTGAACGCAGCGATGCCGCCGCCGATAATCAGCAGGATGCGTTTGTTTGCCAGCATGGGGGCTCTCCGAAAAATGTGGGATGACCCTAACCATGCTGGATGAAAAGAACAATCAGTTGAAAGCGTCGCAGGGATCAGGGCGATCAAACGCGCCCGTGACGATGGTCACGTCATATAATCCGCTGTCGTCTGCGTTTTCCAAAATGCCATAGGACACAACATCGACCTCAGGCGCTGCCGATGCAATAATCGCAGGGATAGCGCGGTCGTTTCGGGCGTGACCGTTGCCTGTAATTACAGCCACAGGTCCGCTAGTTTCGCGCAGAGCGCTCAATGCCACACGGGCGAAATGAGCATCGCGCAGGCGCTGCGCCTCAACTATGCCGCCTAAAACATCGCGGGGCATGGCCGAACAGTGGGATAGGAAAATCTCTTCTTCGAACGCGGCCTGCTTTTCAGCATCCAAGGGGGCCAGACCGAAATCGCCTGCGTCGGGGCCGAAAACAGCTGCCGCACCTTGGCCTGCTGCTGACATCACGACCTCGCGTGGCAAAGACGCGCCGTAGACACGCGCGCCATTCAGCTGTTCGAAAATGGGTTGGTAGATTGAGTAGTCAGGCCAGCCACTGTCGGCCCAACCGACGGCATTGCCAACTTCCGCAGGATCAACATCGCGGTTTATGATGTCGGCCTGATCTGGCGATAGCATTTCAAACACGACAGCAGTGGGTTGGATTTCCGCAACCAGATTTGCCTGTTCGATATGGTGCGCAGGATTGTCGTGGATTTCACCTAAAACCCAAACATCCTGCGCGGCGACCGGCGCGGCCCAAAGGCTGACAAAAAGAATCAACTTCCTCATGCGAGGAAGTTGAACACCTCTTTTGACTGCGCTTCAAGGCTCTTGCGCATTTTGCCAAATGCTGCTGCCTCTACCTGACGAACGCGTTCTTTGGACAAGCCCAGCTCATCGCCCAGACTTTCCAGCGTACGAGGATCTTCGCGCAGCTTGCGTTCGCGGACGATGAATTGTTCACGTTCGTTCAGCTCGGACAGTGCAAGGTTCATCCAAACACGTAGCTGTTCTTGATCGTGTTCGTGTTCGACCAGATGTTCAGCCTGTTCGCTTTCGTCTTCGATGGTATCGATCCAGCTGCGTCCTTCGTCTTCGGTCGATTGGGTCGCATCCAGCGAAAAATCGGAACCGGACAGACGACCATCCATCATTTCAACGTCATGCACGGGCACCTTCAACTCTGCTGCAATCGACGCATATAGCTCAGCGCGTTCCAGCGTGATGCCATCTTTGGATGCTTCACGCTCTAGACGCGCCTGGATGCGGCGCATATTGAAGAACAGTGATTTTTGGCTACTGGTCGAACCGGTACGAACCATCGACCAGTTGCGCATTACGAAATCTTGGATGCTCGCCTTGATCCACCAAACGGCATAGGTCGAAAAACGAACGCCACGGTCGGGATCAAATTTTTCGGCGGCTTTCATCAGGCCCAGCGACGCTTCTTGAATCAGGTCGTTCATCGGCGCGCCATAGCGGCGGAACTTGCTGGCCATGGAAATTGCTAGACGCATGTAAGCGGTCGTCAAACGGTGGAGGGCCTCGGTGTCCTGATGGTCGCGCCACGCAAATGCAAGTTGCGCTTCGGTCTCTGCGTCCAACAGTTCCGCCTTCATGGCGCGGCGGGAAATGTTAAAGTCCGTCGTGTTGTCCAGTGCCATGGTCACCTCCTGGGGTGTTGTTGTGTTAATTGTTTGGTTAACTCACAGTGCTACGAAAAAGTTCCAAAGGTGGATCACCGATGTCTGCACAACTAAGGTTGCAAAAACTCACACTCGTCCTAGGTGGTGCCGCGTCCGGCAAATCCAAATATGCCGAGTCGATCATACGACAATCAGGAAAAAACCCTGTATATTTAGCGACTTCTCAGCCATTCGATGACGAAATGCAGGCAAAGGTGATCGCGCACCGACAGCAGCGCGGGGACGGTTGGGATACCATCGAAGAGCCGATAAATATTCCCAAATTTCTCGACTCTGTGAACGGAACTCAGGCCATTTTGATTGATTGCGCGACGCTGTGGTTAGGAAATTTGATGCATTATGACCACGATACCGACGCCGCATTCGATGATTTAGTCGCGGCCTGTCGCCGCTGCGCCGCGCCCGTAGTGATCGTATCAAATGAATTAGGCATGGGATTGGTGCCAGAAACGTCCATGGGTCGAAAATTTCGAAACCTTCATGGCAAAATGAACCAACAGATCGCCGCCGCAGCCGATACTGTATTGTTCGTGGCGGCAGGACTGCCAATGACGCTCAAGGGGGCAGAATGACCCGTCTTTGGCTGGTGCGGCACGGCCCGACCCACGCGAAAAACATGGTAGGCTGGACAGACCTGCCTGCTGATTTGTCGGACACAGCCGCGATTGACCGTCTATCTTGCTATTTGCCGCACGCACCTGTCGTATCATCCGACCTGTCCCGCGCCGTTTCGACCGCAGACGCAATCCAAGGCAATCGACCACGTCTACCCCATCATGCAGGTCTCCGGGAAATCCATTTTGGCGATTGGGAAATGGCGACGTTTTCCGACGATCCGCATATGAGGGCCTTTTGGGAAACCCCTGGCGATATTGCCGCCCCTAACGGCGAAAGCTGGAACGATGTGCGGTCCCGTGCAGATAATGCGATCGACGAACATCTTGCGCTGGGGCATCCCGACCTGATCGTCGTGGCGCATTTCGGGATGATCCTGACTCAGGTGCAAAGGGCGCTGGGGTGCACTGCCTATGAAACATTTGGGCATCGGATAGAAAACCTATCAGTGACCACGATCGACACCGCCAATTGGCACGCCACAGCGATCAATCACAAACCTTAATGGGGTGCTTCACATTTCTTGTTTAGCGCGATTCAAAATTCCGCGCTAACGTGTCCCCATGAGTTACGATTTATATATTGGCGATCGCCTATTTAGCAGCTGGTCCCTTCGCGGCTGGCTTATGTTTGAAAAATTCGACATCCCCTACACTGAACATATGTTGGGGCTGTATGCGGGCACATTGAAAACCGATATGGCGGACCTTGCCCCCGCCAAAACCGTTCCTGCCATGAAAACACCCGCGGGCTACGTTTTGTCCGACAGCATTTCGATGGCGGAAACATTGGCCGAAGAAAACCCCAGCAAAGGTTTGTGGCCGACAGACGCGGGCGCACGGGCGCTGGCACGCAATCTGGTTGCTGAGATGCACTCTAGCTTTGGTGCGCTGCGCGGTTGCGACATGCAATTGTCCCACGTTTGGGACGGGTTCGAACCCAGCGAAGCCGTGCTAACGGATCTGGCCCGCATCGAATTCCTGTGGGGCATGGCGCGCGACAAATATGGTGCGAACGGCCCGTGGTTGTTCGGTGAGTATTCGCTGGCCGACGTGTTTTACGCGCCCGTCGCGATGCGGATCACAGGGTACGGGTTGCCCGTATCAGACATGGCGCAGGCCTATGTGAACGCGCATCTGGCCGATCCCGCATTCCTAAAATGGCGAGAAATGGCGTTGCAGGAAACACACGACCCGTTCCCATACGAAAAAAATCTACCGCGCAAACCGTGGCCTGTTAACTAATCATCAACACCTGCCCCGTTAACCAAACCTTAGGTTAACGGGGGTCCCATGGTCGCAACGACCTATACAGTCGCATTCGAAGGGCTAGAGGCCCGTCTGGTCGAAGTGCAATGCGCAGAGGTGCAGGGCCTACCCGGTTTCGCGATAGTCGGTTTGCCGAACAAGGCAGTGACCGAAGCACGTGAACGCGTCCGCGCCGTGTTCGAGGCATTGGGCATCGCCCTACCGTCGTCTAAAATCACCGTGAACCTGTCCCCTGCGGATATGCCGAAAGACGGATCCCACTTCGATTTGCCCATTGCTTTGGCCTTACTGGCTGAATTGGGCGTCGTTCCCAAAGACAAAGCCAAAGAAACAGTATCAATGGGCGAACTCGCGCTGGATGGTGGCCTCATCCCAGTCATCGGCGCCTTGCCTGCTGCGTTGACGGCTGCGGAAAATTCGATGTCGATGGTTTGCCCCGTCACCTCTGCCCCAGAGGCGGCATGGGTCGACGCAACGCCTGTTTATGGTGCGAAATCTGCGCTGGCGGTCATACGTCATCTGACTGGGAAATCACCAATCGATCCGGCCACACCTGGAGAGGTGACACCGTCAGGTGCCCACAAATGCATGCGCGACGTGAAAGGCCAAGAACGCGCCAAACGGGCGCTAGAAATCGCGGCGGCGGGGCGTCATCACCTGTTTTTGCAAGGCCCACAAGGTTCGGGAAAATCAATGCTCGCGTCTCGCCTAATCGGGATTTTGCCGCAAATGGACGCGGGCGAGGCATTGGAAACATCGATGATCCATTCCCTATCGGGGTTGATCAAAGATGGCGGTATCAGCCGCGACCGTCCGTTCCGCGAACCGCACCATACTGCCTCTATGGCCGCAATTGTCGGCGGTGGCCGCGGCGCGAAACCTGGTGAAATCAGTTTGGCCCATAATGGCGTGCTGTTCATGGATGAATTCCCCGAATTCCCACGCACCGTTCTGGAGACTTTGCGCCAGCCAATTGAAACGAGCGAAGTATTTGTTTCGCGGGCCAATGCCCATGTCCGCTATCCTTGTCGATTTATGTTGGTGGCCGCCGCGAACCCCTGCAAATGTGGGTTCATGTCGGATAACACGCGCGCTTGTTCGCGCGCTCCAGTATGCGGGTCGGATTATCTGGGGCGTATCTCGGGACCATTGATGGACCGTTTCGATTTACGGATCGAGGTGCCCCCCGTATCCTTTACCGATCTGGATTTGCCTGCAGATGGTGAAACCAGCACAACAATCGCGGAACGCGTCCGAGCGGCCCGTGACATCCAAAAGGCACGGTTTATAGACGTCGATGATATGCGCACAAATTCGGACGCAGAGGGCGCTGTTTTGGAACAAATTGCCGAACCTGATAGCGACGGACGTGCATTGCTGACACGCGTCGCCGACAAATTTGGACTGACGGCACGAGGCTATCACCGCGTTTTACGCGTGGCCCGTACCATCGCCGATTTGGACGGATCAGACGCGGTGCGCCACCCCCATATTGCAGAAGCGGTCGGTTATCGCCTGACGCTCAGCACATCTTGAACAAATGTCGCCGTATCGCGCAATGCGGCGCGGGCTTCGGGCACCCATAGTTCGCCCAAATGCCAGACGTGCGGCGCTTTATCCCACGTTTGAACATCAACCTGCCCACCAGCTTTTCGCAAAACCTCGGCCATGCGGTAGGTATCGTCAGACAGAACTTCGGGGCTTCCAACTTGCATAAACACTGGTGGCGGGGATGTGTATGTCGCGAACAAAGGCGACACGCGCGGATCCGTTGCGGGCGTGTCTGTGTAATAGGCCTGCGCGGCTTCGGTCATTCGGTCGGCTGGCAAAACAGGATCGGCATTTCCAACCTCGGTCACCGACGGGCCGGACATTGTCAGATCTGTCCAAGGCGAAAACGCAAACAAACCAGCTGGACGTTCGCCACGTGCCGACAACGTCGCCATTAAAGACAACGCAAGCCCACCGCCCGCACTGTCGCCGCCAATAACAATCTGATCTGCACGATATCCGCGCGCGATCAAGTCATCCCATGCTGCAACCGCATCGTCGAAAGCCGCAGGAAAGGGTTCGTCGCGCGATAAACGATAATCTTGCGCAAAAACAGGCACGCCCGCGTACCCAGACAATCGTGCGAGCATTGCTGAATGCGTTTTTCCAGAACCCGTAAAATACCCGCCGCCATGGAAAAACAAGATAATCCCATCGCCGTCCGCACCGCGCCCACGAATAAAATGCGCCGGACGCCCGCCTAACGGGCGATCCAGACGGTAACTATATGGCGGCAACATAACGAATGCGGCAGCCAATCGATCCATTCGCTTTGCAGCGCGGATCGGTTTGTGCGTGTATTTGAAAACGGGGCGCACTAACAACCGCGCCCCGAAAGTGTACAAACGCAGTCGAAACGACATCAGGCTTTGCGCGCTTCGATCGCTTCCCAAATTTTCTCGGCAACGTTGGTGCCGTCAAACCGTTCGAGTTCTTGAATACCCGTGGGCGAGGTCACGTTGATTTCCGTCAGATAGTCGCCGATGACGTCGATTCCGACGAAAATTTGGCCTTTTTCACGGAGTAGTGGACCAATGGCGGCACAGATTTCACGATCACGGTCTGTTAGTTCGACTTTCTCGGCACGGCCACCAACGTGCATGTTCGAACGGGTTTCGCCCTTTTGCGGCACGCGATTAATCGCGCCGACAGGTTCGCCGTCGACCAGAATGACCCGTTTGTCACCGGCCGATACTGCAGGCAGGAATTTCTGCACGATCAGCGGCTCGTTATTAATTCCGGTGAACATTTCGTGCAGCGACGCAAGGTTGCCATCGCTTGCGTTCAATTTGAACACGCCTGCACCGCCGTTGCCGTACAAAGGCTTTAGAATGATATCGCCGTGACGTTCGCGGAATTCGCGCAAGGTTTGTAGATCGCGCGCGATCGCAGTGGGCGGGGTCAATTCTGGAAAATCGAGAACAAGCAGTTTTTCGGGGTAGTTGCGAACCCAGAACGGGTCATTCACGACCAGAGTGTCTGGGTGAATGCGGTCCAGAATGTGGGTCGTGGTGATGTAACCCATATCGAACGGCGGGTCCTGACGCAGCCAGACCACATCAAAATCGGCGAGATCGACCTCTTGTTCTTCGCCCAGAATTGCGTGGTCCCCTTTGACCCGCTGAACGGTCAAGGGCCAACCGCGTGCGGTGACGCGACCCTCTTGGTAGACCAATTTGTCGGGCGTGTAATAGAACAGAGTGTGCCCGCGTTTCTGCGCCTCTTCGGCGATACGGAATGTGCTGTCGGCGTCGATATTGATCGGACCGATCGGGTCCATCTGAATTGCAACTTTAAGAGACATATTGCGGCCTTTGTATAACTGTTGGCTTATACATGGCCCAGCGCGGCCTGCGCTTCAATGCCTACCACATGCCCATGGGTGCGTTTTCAATCACCTTGACCGCGCCGATGCCATCTACCAACGCGACATCGATCCGCATCGGGACGCGTTTCCCATCCATGAATTCCGTCGCGCTGGTCATGATACGTGCCATCTGCGACCGCGCGATCCGCGTGGCGGCGGATGCGTGGGATTTGCTTTTCTTCACCTCGACGAAAACCGTGCGATCCCCATGGCGAAAGATCAGGTCAATTTCACCACCATGTTTACCGCGCCAACGTTGCGCGATCAGCGTGGCCCCCAACGACACGTAATGCCGTTCAACGATCCCTTCGGCAGCCAAACCTGCCTGATAATTTCTGTGCCCGCGATGATGCAGCGCGGATGCGGTCATTCCCCTGCTTTCTGCAAGTCGAGCGCAATTTGATAGACCTGCCGTTTCGGTAGGCCCAGCGCGCCCGCGACCGCTGTTGCTGCGTCTTTGACGCGCATGGTTTCCATCGCTTTTTTCAATGCAGTTTCCACATCCATTTCATCAACTTCGGCGGCACCTGCACGGCCCACCAAAACAACCAATTCGCCTTTGACCGTACGGTCGGCATATTCGGCAACCAGATCACGCAACGGTCCGCGAGAGACCTCTTCAAACTTCTTAGTCAGCTCTCGGCAAACAGCGGCCTCTCGGTCGCCCCCTAGAACGTCGGCCAAATCAACTAACATTTCCTTAATGCGTTTGGGGGATTCATAGAAAACCAGCGTCGCTGGGATGTCGCGTAGGGATGCAATGTCGGTTTGCCGCTGCGATTTTGTGGCGGGCAGGAAACCGACAAACATGAATTTATCTGTGGGCAAACCGCCGACCGTCAGCGCGGTCAAAACGGCCGAAGCTCCGGGGGCCGCTGTTACATTTGCGCCGGCTGCAATCACAGCGCGGCCCAATTCGAAACCGGGGTCCGCAACCATTGGTGTGCCTGCTTCGGACACGCAGGCGACGGATTTGCCTTCGCTGATCAGTTTCACTATGCCCGCAACCTGCGCTTCGGTCGAATGGTCGTGATAAGCGATCATCTGTCGGCCGTTCAGCGGGATGCCGTGAATATCCATCAATTTGCGGGCGGTTCGGGTGTCCTCGGCGACAATCAAATCGCAGCTGGCCAGAATATCCAGCGCGCGCAATGTGATATCCCGCGCTGTCCCGATCGGGGTCGCCACCAGATACAGACCGGCTTCAAGGGGAATAATGCGATGATTCATAACTGGACCCTTTGGTTGTGCAGTCTATTATCTGAGAAAGATTTGACCTGCTGGGTCTGCCGCAATTGCGCCGCCCCACGCAAGAGGAGTTATGACCGATGTTTTCGACAGTGCGCGCCGCGCGACTACGCATTGCGCGTTTTTTTGCATTAATTTCAGTAATTTGGGTCGCCGCATGTGAACCAATTCCTGTCACCAATTCCAATACTTCATCGGTTAATCCAAACGACCCTGTGACTGTCGCGCTACTTGTGCCGGGCGGATCTGGTGTCGAATCGGATAGTTTCCTTGCGTCGAATCTAGAAAACGCAGCGCGCTTGGCTATTTCGGACCTTAACGGCGTTCAAATCAATCTGCGCGTCTATAACACCGCGGCAAGCCCTGCCCAAGCTGCAGCCGTTGCGACCCAAGCGGTCAACGATGGTGCGCAAATCATTCTTGGCCCGCTTTATGCCGAAGCTGCAAACGCTGCTGGCGTTGCGGTTGCGAACCGCGGTGTGAACGTTCTGGCGTTTTCCAACAACACCTCGATTGCGGGTAACAATGTCTTTGTTCTGGGCGCGACCTTTCAAAACACTGCGAACCGCCTTGTCAGCTATGCCCAAACCCAAGGCATCAACTCTCATATGATTGTCCATGGCGACGATCTTCAGGGGGCCGTTGGCCGTGACGCGATTTCATCCGCCGTGCGTTCGAATGGCGCGACAGTTGCAGGGATCGCATCCTACCCGATGTCACAGCAGGGTATCATTTCCGCAGCCAGCGGAATCGCAAGCCAAGTGCGTTCTTCTGGCGCTCAGTCCGTTTTCCTGACCGCAGGCATCAACGCCGACCTGCCGATCATCGCAACCGCATTGCCTGAACAGGGCATCAACCCGAACACCACGAAAATGCTGGGTCTGACCCGCTGGGACGTGGCACCGCAAGCTTTGGCATTGCCTGGCCTTCAGGGCGGCGTCTTCGCTCTGCCTGACACGCAGATGATCAGCTTGTTCGAATCCCGTTACGCCGCTGCCTATGGCCAAGCGCCACATCCGTTGGCTGGTTTGGCCTTTGATGGCATAGCCGCGATCGGCGCCCTATTGGCGGACGGCAACCCCGAAGCGCTATCTTTTGGCGGTTTGACCCAAGCTCAAGGGTTCCAAGGAACCCAAGGTGTCTTCCGTTTGTTGCCAGATGGTACTAATCAACGGGCGCTAGCTATTGCCCAAATTCAAAACAATCAGGTGGTTATCATTGAACCAGCCCCAAGAAGCTTTGCGGGACTCGGCTTCTGAGCCGACACTCCTAACACAAGCCCCCGAAGAAACGGCGGCGGACGGACTGATTTGTCCGGCCGCCGAAATTTTTGACGCCAACGCGATCCGTGCAGAATTGGATGCGCAGTTAGAGGACGTGACCGATGCGATGCAAATTCGCAAAATAACGGTCGAAATCCTGAACGCGGCCCGTAAAAACGGGATGGAGCGTATCGCCGCTGCTTTTGCAGAACGGCCATTCGATGCGCGCCCTGTGACACGGTCCTATACACGATTGACGGATTGGATCGTCAAAACTGTTTTGCATGTCGCCGAAACACGTCTGCATAAACTGAACAATCCGACCGCAGCTGAACGTCTGACGATTGTCGCTGTGGGCGGCTATGGCCGCGGGGAAATGGCACCGTTTTCAGATGTCGACCTGCTGTTTTTGACCCCTTACAAAATCACGCCTTGGGCCGAAAGCCTGATCGAATCCATGCTCTATATGATGTGGGATTTGCGGCTAAAGGTCGGTCACGCCAGCCGCACGATCAAGGATTGCCTGAAACTCGCGCGCGAAGATTACACCATCCGCACGTCGCTTGTAGAATATCGTTACCTAGCGGGCGACGAAGAATTGGCTGGCGAGCTGGCTGACAAGCTGTGGAACGAACTTTTCAGCACCACCGCCACCGATTTCATCGAGGCCAAATTGGCCGAACGCGCCGAACGCCACCGCAAACAAGGCGGCCAGCGTTACGTCGTTGAACCGAACGTAAAAGAGGGCAAAGGCGGTCTGCGCGATATGCAGTCGCTGTATTGGATCGCGAAATACATCAACCACGTTGCCACCGCATCCGAACTGGTGGACCGCGGTGTTTTCACCCCCGACGAATACGTCACATTCCATCAGGCCGAAGAATTCCTGTGGGCCGTTCGCTGTCATCTGCACCTGATCACTGGCCGCGCGATGGATCAGCTGACCTTTGATCTACAGGTAGAGGTCGCAGACCGCATGGGGTATAACGATACAAACGGTCGTCGCGGCGTGGAAATCTTCATGCAGGACTATTTCCGCCACGCAACCCGCGTTGGCGAATTGACCCGCATTTTCCTAACCTCGCTAGAGGCGGAACACACCAAACCTGAACCCATGCTGACCCGTTTGTTGACCCGCAAACGCAAAGCGCGTCCGCCCTATGCCATCGAACAAAACCGCATCACAGTTGGCGATGAAAAAGCGTTCTTTTCTGATCCGTTAAACATGCTGCGTATCTTCGAAGAAGGTATGCGGACGGGTACTTTGCTGCATCCCAATGCGATGCGCCTTTTGGCCGCCAATCTAGATCTTATCGACGATTCCATGCGCGCGGACAAAGAGGCCAACCGCATTTTCCTGGATCTGCTGCTGAAACACGGCAACCCAGAACGTGCGCTGCGCCGCATGAATGAATTGGGCGTGCTGTCGGCCTTTGTGCCTGAATTTGCGCCCATCGTCGCGATGATGCAGTTCAATATGTATCACCACTACACCGTGGACGAACATACGATCCAATGTATCTCGCACCTTGCGCAGATCGAACGGGGTGAACTGGTCGAAGAACTGCCCGTTGCCTCTGGCATTCTAAAACGCGGAATCAATCGCAAAGTTATGTATGTCGCGCTGCTGTTGCACGACATCGGCAAAGGCCGACCCGAGGATCATTCGATCCTTGGCGCACAGATCGCGCGCAAAGTTTGCCCGCGTCTGGGGCTTTCGAAAAAAGACTGTGAAACGGTTGAATGGCTGGTCCGCTATCACCTGTTGATGTCCGACGTTGCGCAAAAACGCGACCTGTCAGACCCGCGCACTGTGCGCGATTTCGCAAAGGCCGTGAAATCGGTCGAACGTCTGGATCTGCTGACCGTTCTAACGGTCTGCGATATTCGCGGCGTTGGTCCAGGTACTTGGAACAACTGGAAGGCCATGTTGCTACGCGATCTGCATCAGCAAACCAAATCCGTTTTGGAAAACGGGATGGAAGAGCTGAACCGCAACAGCCGTGAAACCGAAGCAAAACGCCAACTGCGCGAAGCGCTCTCCGATTGGGACGCCAAAGAACTGCGTGCCGAAATCGGTCGTCATTACGGCCCTTATTGGCAGGGTCTTCCCGCCTCTGCTCAGGTCGTGTTTGCGAACCAGCTGCGCGATATCACCGACAGCGAAATCCGTATCGATCTGGAACTGGATCACGACCGCGATGCCACCCGCGCCTGTTTCGCAATGGCCGACCACCCCGGTTTGTTCAGCCGCATGGCTGGGGCGCTGGCCTTGGTCGGGGCGAACGTCGTGGATGCACGCACCTATACGTCCAAAGACGGCTATGCGACCGCGATTTTCTGGATTCAGGATGCGGACGGGCACCCCTATGAACAGGCCCGCCTGCCACGCCTGCGCAATATGATCGAACGCACGCTAAAGGGCGAAGTCATCGCCCGTGAGGCGTTGAAGGACAAAGATAAGATCAAAAAGCGCGAAAAAGCGTTCCGCGTTCAGACCCACGTCACCTTTGATAACGAAGGATCGGACATCTACACCATTATCGAGGTCGACACCCGCGACCGCGCTGGTTTGCTGCACGATCTGACGCGCACTTTGGCCGCGAACAACGTCTATATCGCATCCGCCGTGATCGCGACCTACGGCGAACAGGTGGTCGATGTGTTCTACGTCAAAGACATGTTTGGCCTGAAATTCCATCAGGATCATCGACGTGAGGCATTGGAACGCAAACTACGCGAGGCGATTTCACAAGGCGCCGAACGGGCGAATAAATAAACGTATCGCGTGCCGTTCCGCTGTTGTCGGATCGGCACGCGAAAGCCGAATTGCAAAACGCACCATAGCGCCGCCGCGGTGCAACGGCTAATACTGCCGCAAAATAAGTTTTCAAGGGCAGTGAAATGAAACCCATTCGTCTTATTTCGGGCTTTTTGACCGTGGGTTTGTGGACCCTACTGTCCCGTGTTCTGGGGTTTGTGCGCGATGTGATGATCGCCGCCTATTTGGGCACAGGCCCCGTGGCCGAAGCGTTCCTAATCGCCTTTTCCCTGCCCAACATGTTCCGCCGTTTTTTCGCCGAAGGCGCATTCAACATGGCCTTTGTGCCAATGTTTTCGAAAAAATTCGAAGGCGGCGACGATGCCGAAGGGTTTGCCAATGATGCGTTCACAGGCCTTGCAACAATTCTGATCGTTTTCACCGTGGCAGCGATGCTGTTCATGCCGTGGCTGGTTCTGGCGATGGCATCAGGATTTGCCGAAGATGATCGTTTTTCGCTGGCGGTTTTGTACGGCCGCATCGCCTTTCCTTATATCTTATTCATCTCTCTGGCTGCGCTGCTGTCGGGTGTTTTAAATTCGGTCGGCCGCTTTGCGGCGGCTGCGGCTGCGCCTGTTTTGCTAAACATCTTGTTCGTAGCCGCGATGATTGTTGGCAATCTGGCTGGTTGGTCGATGGGCCTGACGCTGGCATGGACGGTGCCGTTTGCAGGCATTGCGCAAATGTTGCTGGTTTGGTTCGCTGCAAAACGCGCAGGATTCACGCTGCGCCCGCGCCGCCCCAAATTCACGCCCGAGCTGAAGCGGCTTGCGATCATTGCGGCCCCTGCGGCTTTGGCTGGTGGCGTATTGCAAGTGAACCTGCTCGTGGGTCGTCAGGTGGCCAGTTTCTATGACGGTGCTGTTGCGTGGCTATCCTATGCGGACCGTTTGTATCAATTGCCGCTGGGCGTTGTGGGCATCGCAATCGGTGTGGTGTTGCTGCCCGATCTATCCCGCCGCCTGCGTGCAGGGGATACCGCAGGCGGGCGCGATGCGTTTAACCGCGCGTGCGAAATGTCGCTGGCCCTCACCATCCCCGCAGCAATCGCGTTGATGGTGATCCCCGTTCCGTTGGTTCAGGTTCTGTTTGAACGCGGCGCATTTGGCACCGATGACACCATGAACACCGCTGTGGCCGTAGCGATCTATGGTTTGGGCCTGCCTGCGTTCGTCATGCAAAAGGCATTGCAACCCCTATTTTTCGCACGCGAAGACACCCGCCGACCATTCTACATCGCGCTTTTGTCTTTGGTCGTGAACGCAGTCATCGCCATCGGACTGATGCCCGTGATCGGATTCATGGCGGCAGCGGTCGGTACAACATTGTCGGCTTGGGCGACCGTTGGTTTCCTGTGGTGGCAATCGCGCAGCTTGGGCGAAGCAGCCCGTTTCGACGCAAGGTTCACGAACCGCCTATGGCGTATCGTGTTGGCGTCGGGTTTCATGGCTGCTGTTCTATGGGGCGCTTGGGTCGTGTTGCTGCCGTTCTTGGGCCTACCAATTTGGCGTTATTTCGCATTGGCCCTGCTGATCGCGATTGGCATGATCAGCTACGGCATCGCAGGGCAGTTGATAGGCGCGTTCCGTTTGGCGGAATTTAAACGCGCCTTTAAACGCGGTTAACGTTGGCGCAGGCGCGCAACGAAGGCGCGCCAGCTGCCTGGCCCAACAATGGGTGACAACGCCAGACCTGTAGCAAAACCCGCCAAATCGCCAACGCCCATGAAAAATACAAACGGCGTTGGATCACCGCCCATACCAAGCATGGCAAAGATTTTCATCATCAGTCCCCATAGGATCTGAACCAAAACCAGCATCCCGATCATGGCAAAGGCACGCCACGGGTTCCCGCCCGTTTCGCCTAAACGCATCCACAACATATATGTGAACGCGCCGACCAGACCGTAGACAGGGGGATAGGCCCCGTACAAAGGCCAGTTTTGCGGCGCAATCAGACCAAACACAAACGCAGCCACAGCACCTGGAATGACAAAGATCACAAATAGCGACGCCCAGTGCCAGCGATCGCCGATGAATTTCCCTAACGCCAAAACCAGTGCCAGTGCGAAAAACGCGTGGGTCAGGCCGTCGTGGATGAACGGATAGGTGAAATAGCGCCACAGATACTGTGCAGGCAGAAAACCGCGATTGATGATTTCATCCTGAACCGCAGGGAAAAAGGCGAAATCAGAAATCATGTCGTTGCGCCAACCGATCCCCATCTGGCCACCGATGATCCCAGCGCCCGCGGCTTGCATCAGGATCTCCACGCCCGCAATAAACAGCGCAATCGCCGCTGCGCCGTTTGGAATGTCGTTTAAAATGCTTTCGCGTTCCATATTCCCTGCCCCTTTTGCCGCACTGCATTGACGGCCCTTTGCGTCGTGGGTAGTCCTTTGCGGACCGTAAATCCAGACCCAGAAGGTTTTCAGATGACCGAACAAAACTTCACGCCGCGCGTGTTCTCAGGCATCAAACCCTCGGGCGGGCTAACTATGGGCAACTATCTGGGCGCGATTAAGCGTTTCGTAGATATGCAAGGTGGCCAGTTCGAGACGATCTATTGTGTGGTTGACCTCCACGCGATTACCGTCTGGCAGGATCCAGCCGAGCTGAAAAACGCAACTCGCGAAGTTGCAGCCGGCTATCTGGCGTCGGGCATCGATCCCGAACAGTCGATCCTGTTTAATCAGGCCCAAGTGGCAGAACACGCCGAACTGGGCTGGATTTTCAACTGTGTCGCCCGCGTTGGTTGGATGAACCGCATGACACAGTTCAAGGATAAAGCAGGCCAAGGCAAAGCCGCCGAAAAGGCGTCCTTGGGTCTATATGCTTATCCTTCGCTAATGGCGGCGGACATTTTGTTGTATCACGCGACCCACGTCCCAGTGGGCGAAGACCAGAAACAGCACGTCGAACTAACCCGCGACATCGCCAAAAAATTCAATCACGATTTCAAAACCGATTTCTTCCCTGAAACGGTTCCTGTGATCGAAGGCCCTGCTATGCGCGTTATGAACCTGCGTGACGGGTCGAAAAAGATGTCGAAATCGGGTGAATCCGATATGGAGCGCATCAACATGACCGATGACGCCGACACCATCGCGAAGAAATTCAAGAAAGCGAAATCCGACGCGGACGCGCTGCCAGAAACCGTCGAAGGTTTGGCAGACCGCCCAGAGGCCCGCAATCTGGTGAACATTTATGCAGCACTGAACGATCAGACCAACGAACAGGTGCTAGCGGAATTCGGCGGCGAAGGTTGGGGTAAATTCAAACCTGCGCTGGCCGATCTTGCTGTGACCAAACTGGCGCCGATTTCCACTGAAATGAAACGTCTGATGGATGATCCAGCGGAAATTGATCGTATTCTGTCACGTGGTGCTGATCGCGCCCGAGAGATTGCCCAACCGATCCTAAAACAGACATATGATATTGTTGGGCTTCTTCGCAGCTAACTTATCGCACTCAACTGTCGCAGGAATGACAGCGTGAATTCACACGCGTCACAATGTTGATTCAGACTCGGCCCATCCTGAGTCTACGTTTTGGTTAGGCCGTCCACCCTAATCAAAACAAATAGTCAGCCCGTCCCAGCTGACATACAATTTGCGCGCTTGGGTTTCCCCGCCCGAGCGCGCTTTCTTTTCTACAGTCTGGCGTTGCCTTGGGCTGTGGCTTCGGTCAATATTCCAGAAAAACGGAGCCACCATGCGTAAGTTTCTGGTCGTGCTGGACGACAGCCGCGAATGCCTGAACGCGATGCGATTTGCTGCAATGCGCGCGAACCATACTGGGGGCGGCGTCGCAATCGTATCAATCATCCCACCCGAAGAATTCAACCATTGGATCGGCATCGGTGAAATCATGCGCGAAGAGGCCCGTGAACGGATCATCGCCCATTTCGAAGTTTTCGCAAAATGGATGCGCGACCGCCAAGGCGTCGATCCCGAATTGATCATCCGCGAAGGCCAACCCGTCACTGAAATTTTGACGCTTATAGAAGAAGACCCAGAAATCGGTGTTTTGGTGCTGGGCGCTGGCACAGACAAAAAGGGGCCAGGCCCGCTGGTCAGCCAAATGACCCGCCAATCGGGGTCTTTGCCGATCCCAATCACCATCGTTCCGGGCGATCTAAGTAAAGAAAAGCTAGAGGCGATCACCTAGATACCGAATAAATAGATTGAATGGCCGTCCAGTTGGGCGGCCTTTTTGCGTTTTAAACCCGCAAAATTCACGTTCTTGATCACAGCCGCGTGAAAATTTCAGAAAAATTTTTTGTTCCGAAAAAAATTCTCAACTTTTTTCGAAGGCCGTTACAGTTTTTCACTGTGCGAAATGGACAGGGTTAGTCCCCACAAATGCGCGGAACCGACCGTTTCTTCGCGTCCACGCACAGACGTCTGCGCGCCACCTCACGGAACCCGCATGAACGTGACTGGATGTGTTTCCGTCGTTAAAAGTCGCTCATTTTTTCGTGATATTTCAAACCCTTTCCGACCAACGGAATGGGCCACAAGTAACGTTTCACAAACGCCGAACACGAAATGGCGCCAACCAAATTACGGAGACTAACATGTTTAACTTTAATAAAACCGCTGTCCTTGCTGCTTTTGCTACTATTGCCACTGCTGGTGCTGCCGCTGCATCCTCGGACGCTTACTTTGGCGTACAGAACACCGTAGATGCGGGTGACGAAATCACCATTGAATACGTGAACGCACCAGCCGCAGGCGAAGTACAGATTTACGGTTACAACGCTGATGGCGCTGGCCAGCTACTGGGCAACGAAGAAGTGTTTGCCGGTG
The DNA here is from genome assembly GCF_002150005.2 of Marivivens niveibacter. GTDB lineage: Bacteria > Pseudomonadota > Alphaproteobacteria > Rhodobacterales > Rhodobacteraceae > Marivivens > Marivivens niveibacter. The sequence goes on along the minus strand of NZ_MSPP01000003.1, from coordinate 214,012 downwards.
GTAACATCAACACTGACATCGAACTGGACCTGAACACCTACAACAAGGTGCTGGCCGTTCTGACCGTTGATGGCGCTGATCTGGCATCCGAAGTGCTGTACGTCAAATAACCCAAGCTGAACTGATCAAATAACACGAATTTACGGAGACTTATTATGTTTAACCTGACTAAAACTATCGCAACTACCCTGATCGCAACTGCTGGCTTTGCTGGTGCAGCATCGGCCGCTTCGGACGCTTACTTTGGTGTACAGAACACCGTAGCAGACAGCAGCGAAATCACGATTGAATATGTGAATTCGCCAGCTGCAGGCGAACTGCAAATCTTTGGCTATGACGCCGAAGGCGCCGGCCAGCTGCTGGGTACTGAAGAAGTATTCGCAGGCGGTAACATCAATACCGATATCGATCTGGACCTGAATACCTATAACAAGGTGCTGGCTGTCCTGACCGTTGACGGTGAAGCTGTAGCCCAAGAAGTCCTGTACGTCGATCAAATGTAACAATCGGTGAATCTAACCAAGTAGTAATAAGGAGATTGAAAATGTTTAATCTGACCAAAACTATCGCTCTTGCCGTTGTGACAACTGTTGGTGCAGCGGGATACGCTTCGGCCGCAACTGATGCCTATTTCGGTGTACAAAACACAGTCGATAGCGGCGACGAAATCACACTAGAGTACATCCACGCTCCAGCGGATGGCACCGTAGAAATCTTTGCCTACACCGGCGACACCGTCGGCGAACTGCTGGGTACAGGTTCTGTAGACGCAGGTGGTAACATCAACAAAACCATCGATGTTGGCCTAAACACCGCCGACAAAGTGTTGGCCGTACTGACAGTGGATGGCGCGCCGGTCGTGACCGAAACGCTCTACGTTAAATAATACACGATGACCCTCGTGGACTGGGCCGCCCTGAATGGGGCGGCCTTTCTTGTTTCATGTTGTGCTAGACTGGTGTATATTTAGAATTATTCTAAACCTTGACTATTCTAACCCAAGGCACGATATCTGAAACCTGACAGAAAAGGTTGGCTCGCATGTTTATCCAGACCGAATCCACGCCGAACCCGGCGACCCTGAAATTCCTGCCAGGTCAGACAGTCCTGGATGCAGGTACCGCAGATTTCCCAACCGCCGAAGCAGCGGCGCAATCCCCATTGGCATCCCGCATCTTTGCTGTTGGCGGCGTCTCTGGTGTATTCTTTGGATCGGACTTTGTGACCGTGACCAAAGACGACGGGACCGAATGGGACCACATCAAACCTGCGATCCTTGGCGCGATCATGGAACATTTCCAATCCGGCGCCGCCGCGATGGAAGGCGCAGCCGCATCCGGCCACGCTGATAACCACAGCGAAGAAGACGCCGAAATCGTAACCCAGATCAAAGAACTGCTAGACACGCGCGTCCGCCCCGCCGTGGCACAGGACGGCGGCGACATCACGTTCCACGGGTTTGAACGCGGCGTTGTGTACCTGCACATGCAGGGCGCTTGCGCCGGCTGCCCATCGTCCACGCTGACGCTGAAAATGGGCATCGAAAACCTGTTGCGTCATTACATCCCCGAAGTGGTAGAGGTACGTCCCGTTGCCGCCTAAGACTGCAGTATTGGCGATTGACACATCGGCGGCGCATTGCGCCGCCGCTTTGCTATTGGGCGATGGGTCCGTCGCAACATGCGTCGTCGAAATGACAAAAGGCCAAGCCGAACAGCTCATCCCGATCATTCAGTCGCTTTTGTCAGACAACGATCTGACGTTTGACGATCTATCGGCTGTTGGCGTTGGAACAGGCCCCGGCAATTTCACAGGCATCCGAATTGCCGTTTCAGCGGCGCGCGGCATTGCGTTAGGGCGATCCATTCCTGCCATTGGCGTGAACGGGTTTGAAGTGCTGAGTTATCAGCAGCCCCGTCCAATCACCGCGCTAATCAGCGCGCCGCGTAATCAGGCATATATGCAGCATTTCACCGAAACGGGCGAAGATGCCCCGACGATGATAGATACCTCGACAGTCGTGATTGACGGTCCTGTAACGCCTGAACAGACTGTCGACGAAAAGGTCATGATCATTGCACGAATTGCCAAAGCAAAGATCGGCACAGATCACGGCAGGCCTGTGCCGCTCTACGTCCGTGCAGCTGATGCAGCACCGCCGCGCGACCCAGCTCCGAAAATTCTGACATGAACGGGGTTTACGCCAGCATCCATTCTGAATGCTTCACCGTTCCCCGCCCGTGGTCCGAAGCCGAATTTATAAGCCTGAATTCCGATCCGGCTGTTTTCACGATAGGCGACGCCAACGGCCTGGTGATGGGACGTATTATCGTGGACGAAGCCGAGTTGCTGACAATCGCCGTCCGACCCAGTTCACGTCGAACAGGGCAAGGCCGCGCGTTACTTTTGGCCTTTGCTGAAACCGCCCGATCGCGCGGCGCATCAACGGCATTTCTAGAAGTCGCCGCCGACAACGCCCCTGCAATTTCGTTGTACAAATCAGCGGGTTTTATCGAATCGGGACGACGGAAAAATTATTACAAGCACCCCAACGGGCAGACGATTGACGCGCTGGTCATGCAAATCCATCTATAAGTTGATGAAAAATTGATCGCATGATCAAAAAGCCCGCGATTTACGCAAGAATACGGTTGACCCTTCCATCGTAACCCGCCCTAATTTGGACAGACACAAGAAGATGTCAGCCCTTGCCAGCCACGTGGGCGCAGGGGCCAATTCCAGTTGGGAGAATCACGAATGACCCTCTTCACCAAATTCTTTGGCGCGACCGCTGCTTTGGCACTAACTGCAGGTGCTGCTGCTGCCGATCCTGCAATCATTTTCGATCTTGGCGGCAAGTTCGACAAATCCTTTAACGAAGCAGCATTCACCGGCGCAACCAAATGGGCCGAAGAAACCGGCGGCACCTTCGCCGAATTCGAAATCAGCTCGGACGCGCAGCGCGAACAGGCGATCCGCCGTTTCGCCGAAGAGGGCTACAACCCGATCGTTATGGCTGGTTTTTCGTGGGGCACCCCACTGGCAACCGTTGCCGAAGAATATCCTGACCTGAAATTCTCGATCATCGATATGGTTGTTGATGCGCCAAACGTTCAGTCGGTCGTATTCAACGAACACGAAGGGTCGTATCTGGTCGGTATGCTGGCAGCGATGGCATCCGAAGACGGCACCGTTGGTTTCATCGGCGGCATGGACATCCCGCTGATCCGCAAATTCGCTTGTGGTTACGCGCAGGGCGCACTGGCGGTGAACCCAGACGCAACCGTTCTGGCAAACATGACCGGCACCACCCCTGCCGCATGGAACGACCCAGTGAAAGGTTCGGAACTGACCCTAGCCCAGATCTCCCAAGGCGCTGACGTGATCTACGCGGCTGCTGGCGGTACGGGCGTTGGCGTTCTGCAAACCGCAGCGGACCAAGGCGTTTATTCGATCGGCGTCGATTCCAACCAGAACTACATGCACCCAGGTTCGGTTCTGACCTCGATGCTGAAGCGCGTTGACACGGCAGTTTATGACGCATTCACCGCTGGCACCGAGCTGGAAGCTGGCTTCAACGTGATGGGTCTGGACAACGGCGGTGTTGGTTACGCGCTGGACGAATTCAACGCTGAACTGATCACCGCAGACATGCAGGCTGCTGTTGACGCAGCATCGGCAGCAATCGCAGCGGGCGAAATCAGCGTTCACGACTACATGTCGGACGAAACCTGCCCAGTTCTGGAATTCTAATCCATTAGATCAATGCAATTAGGCCGCGCCGCCACAATCGGCGCGGCCTTTTTCCTACCCGTGATAAGGGTTCAAGATGACTGAACAATCCCCCGCCATTGAGTTAAAAGGCATTTCCAAAGCCTTTGGCCCGGTTCAGGCCAACAAAGACATTTCGATCCGCGTAATGCCTGGCACGATCCACGGCATTATCGGCGAAAACGGTGCCGGCAAATCCACCCTGATGTCGATCCTTTATGGATTTTACAAAGCAGACTCGGGTGAGATTTTCATCAACGGCAAAAAGACAGAAATCCCCGACAGTCAGGCTGCGATCAGCGCGGGCATCGGGATGGTGTTCCAGCATTTCAAACTGGTTGAAAATTTCACTGTTTTGGAAAACGTCATTTTGGGCGTCGAAGATGGGTTCTTGCTGAAACCATCCCTGAACAAAGCCCGCAAAGAGCTGCGCCAACTGGCCGAAGAATACGAACTAAACGTCGATCCAGATGCTGTGATCGAAAACATCGGCGTCGGCATGCAGCAGCGCGTGGAAATCCTCAAGGCGCTGTATCGCCGCGCGGATATCCTGATTTTGGACGAACCCACCGGCGTTTTGACCCCGTCTGAGGCTGACCAGCTGTTCCGCATTCTGGGCCGCCTACGCGAAGAAGGTAAGACGATCATCCTGATCACGCATAAACTGCGCGAGATTATGGATATTACGGATACAGTTTCCGTAATGCGTCGCGGTGAAATGACTGCGACCGTGAAAACCGCAGAAACCAACCCGTCGCATCTGGCCGAACTGATGGTTGGCCGCAAGGTTCTGCTGCAGGTCGACAAAGCCCCCGCCCAACCGGGCGAAATTATTCTGGACGTCAAAAACCTGAACGTGACCGACGAACAGGGCGTTCACCGCGTCAAAGACGTGTCGTTCAACATCCGCGCTGGCGAAATTCTGGGCATCGCGGGCGTCGCGGGCAACGGGCAGTCGGAATTGCTAGAGGTTTTGGGCGGTTACTGCGTTGCCACGGGCGATATTTTCATGAACGGCGAACCGATTGACCTGACGGGCGATAAATCCGATGGACAAAGCCGCCGCGAACGGGGCATCGCCCACGTCCCCGAAGACCGCCACCGCGAAGGTCTGATCCTGAATTTCTCGGCTTGGGAAAACACGGCGTTCGGGTATCACAAGGACGGCAAATACCAGAAAAACGGCGTACTTATGGACAACGCGGCGATTGTTCAGGACACCGCAGAAAAAATGGAACGGTTCGATGTTCGTCCACCGAACCCGATGCTAGCCGCCAAGAACTTTTCGGGCGGCAACCAGCAGAAAATCGTCGTGGCGCGTGAAATCGAACGCAATCCTGACCTTCTGTTGATTGGTCAGCCGACGCGCGGCGTGGACATCGGCGCGATCGAATTCATCCACAAACAGATCATCGCCCTACGCGATCAGGGCAAAGCGATCTTGCTAGTGTCGGTCGAACTGGATGAAATCATGTCTTTGTCCGATCGCATCGCGGTCATGTTTGACGGAAAAATCATGGGCGAACGCCTACCCGATGAAACAAATACTCAGGAACTCGGCCTGTTGATGGCTGGCGTGCAAGGGGAAACCGCCTGATGAACAAAATGCCAAACTGGGCCGATACAATTCTGGTCCCGCTTTTATCCCTACTGCTGGCCGCTGTGATTTCGGGCGTCGTGATTGCCCTGATCGGCCACAACCCGATTTATGCGCTGAAACTGATGGTTAGCGGGGCATTGGGGACATCGACGAATTTCAGCTATACGCTGTATTACGCGACCAACTTTATCTTTACCGGCCTCGCGGTGGCCGTCGCCTATCACGCGCGGATGTTCAACATCGGCGGCGAAGGTCAGGCCTATATCGGCGGTTTGGGCGCGGCGTTGGCGTGCCTATACATCCCGTGGCCACATTGGACGCTCGCGTTGATCGGTGGCGGTTTGGCCGCGGCAATATTCGGCGCGGCGTGGGCGGCAATCCCTGCCTATCTACAAGCCAAACGCGGCAGCCACATCGTAATCACCACGATCATGTTCAACTACATGTCCTATCCGGTGGTAAACTACCTGCTGAACGGCCCAATCAAGGCCGAAGGGATGGAACCAGCAACGCCATCATTCGCCGCCGAAATAGCATTGCCGAACCTGTCAGCCATTTTGGGCACATTCGGCATCGCGTTTTCGGATCGCGGGCCTGCAAACTTTGCTTTGGTCATCGCGCTGCTAGCCTGTGTTGGCGTGTGGATCCTGATCTGGCGCACCAAACTGGGCTATGAAACCCGCGCATTCGGCGAAAGCGAAAGCGCCGCGAAATATGCTGGCATCAACCCGACCAAAATCATCATGATCGCCATGCTGATTTCGGGCGCTTTGGCGGGCATGATGGCGATCAACAACGTCATGGGCGAAGCCGAACGTCTGGTCCTGAACGCGGTCGAAGGCGCGGGATTCATCGGGATCGCGGTCGCTCTGATGGGCCGCAACCACCCGCTGGGTATTCTGATCGCGGCGCTGCTGTTCGGCATCCTGTATCAGGGCGGCGCAGAGCTATCGGCAGAACTACGCATTCCACGCGAAATGGTCACCGTCATTCAGGCGCTGGTCATCCTGTTCACGGGCGCATTGGACAACATGGTGCGTATGCCCATTGAGAAACTATTCCTATCCCTACGTCGGAAGGAGGCAAAATAATGGACCTTTTGGCGTTCTTTGATATCGCGGTTCTGGACGGCACCGTTCGTCTGGCAACCCCGCTGCTGCTGGCCTGCCTGGCTGGTCTGTTTTCCGAACGGGCGGGTATTTTCGACATCGGGCTAGAAGGCAAAATGCTGATTTCGGCATTTTTGGCTGCGGCTGTGTCGTTCACCTCTGGCTCTGTTTGGATCGGCATGTTCGCGGGTATTTTCGCGTCCGTCCTTTTGTCGTTGCTGCACGGTCTGGCCTCGATCACGTTCCGCGGCAACCAGTTGATTTCGGGCGTTGCGATCAACTTTTTCGCGTCGGGTATCACCGTTGTCGCCGCACAAAGCTGGTTTGGCCAAGGCGGGCGTACCCCGTCGCTGTCTGGTGACGCCCGATTTGAATCGATCCAGTTCCCAGGCGCACTGACCCGTATCCGCGACATCAACAAAGCTGACCTACCGATGAAGGTGTATTCCGAACTACTGTCGGGCCACACCATCATCGTTTACATGTGCATTCTTATCGTGCCGCTGGTCTGGTGGATTCTGTATCGCACCCGTTTCGGCCTGCGTTTGCGTGCTGTTGGCGAAAACCCAGGCGCGGTGGATACCGCAGGCATTTCGGTCGTGCGGATGCGCTATATGGCCGTGATCATCTGCGGCGTGTTGTGCGGTATGGCGGGTGCCTATCTATCGACAGGTTTGCAGGCTGGTTTCGTGCGCGAAATGACGGCCGGCCGCGGTTATATCGCGCTGGCCGCCCTAATTTTCGCGAAATGGAAACCATGGAGCGCATTGGGCGCGACCCTGTTGTTCGGCTACCTACAGGCGCTGGCGATCCGCCCCGACATTCTGGAACGTGCGATCGGTATTCGCGTACAGACCCAAGTGTTGGACGCCCTGCCCTATATTCTAACTGTTATCGTGCTGGCTGGTTTCGTCGGCAAAGCTATCCCACCAAAAGCGGGCGGAGAACCCTATGTCAAAGAACGCTAAACTGCTTGAAACCATCCGCGAACATGCGGGCGACGAACCTGTGCGTCTGGGCCTGATCCTTGGGTCGGGTCTGGGTCATATCGCGGGCGCTGTCGAAGGCGTGGCAATCCCCTATTCCGAACTAGAAGGTTTCCCCCATGCGGGCGTTTCGGGGCATAACCCCAACCTTGTTATCGGGAACCTAGAGGGCGTACGCGTCGCCGTTTTCGGTGGACGTGCGCATTATTACGAACGCGGCAAACCCGATGAAATGCGCGTCCCGCTAGAGGTGCTGTGCGAACTGGGCGCCGATACGGTGATTGCAACCAATGCGGCGGGATCGATGCGGCACGATATGCCGACTGGGTCGATCATGGCGCTGACGGATCACATCAATTTCAGCGGCCTGAACCCGCTGATAGGTGAGCCGACCGACAAACGGTTTGTTCCTATGATGGACGCCTATGAACCCGAACTGCGTGAAAAACTGATCGAAGCCGCCGCATGGGAAGAGGTCACGATCCACCAAGGCGTCTATGCCTGGTATTCTGGCCCTTCGTTTGAAACCCCTGCCGAAATTCGCGCGATCAAAACGCTGGGCGCTGATGCCGTTGGCATGTCCACCGTGCCCGAGGTGATCCTTGCCCGTTTTATGGGGCTACGCGCCGCTGCGATTTCCACGATCACCAACATGGCCGCCGGCATGAGCGACGAGGCAATCAGCCACGAACACACCAAAGCGATGGCCCCATTGGGCGCTGCCAAGCTGGAAAAGGTTCTGCGCCGTTTCTTGCGGAATTTCTGATCAGCCGCCCATCTGGCCGTGGCTGTTCAGGAAATACTTTGCATTGATCGGGGTGCTGGCTGCACCCCGTGACCGCGCATCCAGCCCCATATTGCCTTCGACAATTTTAGGGGCTGTGATGCCGCGATCATCCAGATCGACAATAGCTTCGGCGACTTTTTCAACCAGTTTTGCACGCACATCTTTGGGCATAGCGCCGTCGATCATCACTGCCTCGAAATCGACAACGGCGCATACGGTCAACGCGGCCTGTGCGATGTAGGGCGCGGTCGTATCAATCCAGTCATTGACCTGATCTGTGTAGGCGCTCCAATTGTCGCGCGCCTGCCATAGACGCAGCGGATTGATACCATTGTCCACCAGCTGTTGTTCCAACAAGTACAGGGATGCCACATCAATCAGCTGTTTTGGCTTGCCGCCCTTATCGCTCATCACGGGTAGTGATCCAAAGGCACCCGCGTTGTTGGTCGGTCCGTCAAAGATCGAATTATTGAGAACAATACCACCGCCAATAAACGCGCCTAGATAAAAGTACGCGTAGTCACTGTACTGGCGCCCACTGCCATAGGCATGTTCGGCGCGGCACGCGGCGGTCGCGTCATTCTGAACGAATACAGGCAAATCGGAGATTTTGGCGATTTCATCCTGAAATGAAAAATCGCGCCATTTATCCATTTCATCCGCGGGCGCACCGATGGTGTCGTGCCAACGCCAGATTTCAAAAGGTGTCGCAACACCGATCCCCGCAATCCGCCCGTATTTTTCTGCGCCTAGATAGTCTTCGGCTTGACGCAGACCTTCGCCCAGAAATGCCAAAATCGCCTGTGGCGTAGGATAATGATAGGCGGTGTGAATTACTTGACGCACCGTGCCTTCGAAATCGACTATGATGACATCAGCGCTACGACGACCGATTTTCAGGCCCAGCGAAAATGCGCCTTCGGGATTGATACCCATAGGGATCGAAGGCTTACCGATTTTTCCACGCTGCGGTTCACCGCGACGCAATAGGCCGTCTGACTCAAGACCTCGAAGAATCACTGATACTGTTTGGGGGGAAAGCCCTGCCTTTCTGGATAGATCACTACCCGCCAGCGCACCGTGACGCTGAAGCATTGAAAGGATTAGTCTTTCGTTGTGATCGCGCACACCGTGTTGGTTCACGCCGGCGCTTAGCTCTCGGGCCTGATTGTCTGTCATAGCGTTTAGTATCCTCCCCTTCGTTCCATGTGAATACACCTTAATTAATAAATCAACTAGATTTATTTATTGACGACCCGTGCGAATCCTGTTTCCTTTAGGGCATCCCCGACATGGAGAGTCGGGAGCTGGGCCCAAGGGCCCGTCATACTTGGGAGGAAACCATGAAAAAAATTCTCGCCACTTCGGCAATCGCTTTCGCTGCAATGTCTGGTTCGGCTTTCGCCGCTGGCCATAGCACCACCGCATGCTTGATCACCAAAACCGACACCAACCCATTCTTTGTTAAGATGAAGGAAGGCGCGACCGCAGCAGCAGAAGCAAACGGCATCGAACTGATGACCTTTGCTGGTAAAATCGACGGCGACGTTGAAAGCCAAGTTGCAGCAGTTGAATCCTGCATCGCAGCAGGCGCATCGGGCATCCTGATCACCCCATCGGACAGCCGCGCACTGGCACCAGTTGTGACCCAAGCTCGCGAAGCTGGCGCACTGGTTATCGCACTGGACACCCCGTTCGAACCAGCTGACGTTGCTGATGCAACCTTTGCAACCGACAACTTCCAAGCTGGCGTTCTGATCGGTGAATGGGCTGCGGCACAGATGGGCGATGACGCTGCAAACGCTAAAATCGCACTGCTGGACCTGAACGCTTCGGAAATTTCCGTGGACTACCTGCGTAACAACGGTTTCCTGCAGGGCTTTGGCATCGACATCAAAGACCCAACCGACATCGGTGACGAAGACGATCCACGCATCGTCGGCAACGACGTTACCAACGGCAACGAAGAAGGCGGTCGCACCGCGATGGAGAACCTTCTGCAGATCGACCCAGGTGTGAACCTGGTCTATACCATCAACGAACCAGCAGCGGCTGGCGCGTATGAGGCGCTGAAATCCTTTGGCCGCGAAAACGACGTTATGATCGTTTCGGTCGACGGCGGTTGCCCAGGTGTTCAGAACATCAGCGAAGGCGTCATCGGCGCAACATCGATGCAGTTCCCACTGCTGATGGCATCGCTGGGTATCGAAGCGATCAAAACCTTTGCGGAAACCGGTGAAAAGCCATCGAACTCCGAAGGTCTAGATTTCTACAACACTGGCGTAGAACTGATCACCGACCAACCAGTTGACGGCATCCCATCGCTGACGTCCGCTGAAGGTCTGGAAAAGTGCTGGGGCTAATGCCTCGCGCCCTCTAAACTAAAAAGAGGGGCAAAATTGCCCCTCTTTGCTCTATATTCTCTCTCACATATCGAAATTCCCGCCCCGCGGACGGCCTAGCCGCCCCGCTGGAAGGAGACATAAATGACTGAACCGACCAATCCACAGCCCAAAGGCCAGGATTTCGAACGAGTGTTGGGTGGCAGCGATACGCGCGTTGCCAGCTTTGCGGAAACCAAACGCACGCCTGTTCAGCAAATCCAGCACATCTTACACAGCAACCCCACGCTGGTCCCCGTTATCGTTCTGGCGCTAAGCCTATTCGTTTTCGGCTTGATCGCTGGCGGCCGTTTCTTTTCGGCATTTAACCTATCTTTGATCATGCAGCAGGTTTCGATCATCGGCATTTTGGCAGCAGCCCAGTCGATGATCATCATCACCGCAGGCATCGACCTGTCAGTTGCCGCGATCATGGTTTTGATGTCAGTCATCATGGGCAAACTGTCGATCGATTTGGGCGTTCCCACGCCAATTGGCATCCTGATCGGCATGATCGGCGGTATCGGCGCTGGCATGATGAACGGCTGGTTCATCACCAAGGTCAAACTGCCACCCTTCATCACGACGCTTGGCACTTGGTCCATCTTTTTCGCGCTGAACCTGTACCTGTCGGGCGCGCAATCCATTCGCAGCCAAGACATCGATGAATTCGCACCGTTGCTGAAATTCTTTGGTCATTCGTTCGACGTCGCAGGCGCGCGTATCACCTACGGCTCTGTCCTGATGGTGCTGGTGTTCATCGTGCTTTGGTACATGCTGAACAAAACCGCATGGGGCCGTCACGTATACGCCGTGGGCGACGATAAAGAGGCTGCAGATCTGGCAGGCATCCGTTCCGACCGCGTTCTGATTTCGGTCTACGCGCTGGCGGGTCTGGTCTGTGCCATCGCTGGCTGGGCATCCATCGGCCGTGTTGGTTCGATCTCTCCTCAGTCGTTCTACGAAGGTAACCTACAATCCATCACCGCAGTTGTGATCGGCGGCATTTCACTGTTTGGCGGACGCGGATCGATCATGGGCGCTTTGTTCGGCGCGCTGATCGTAGGCGTGTTCCAATCGGGCCTGCGGATGGCTGGCGTGGACGTGCTGTGGCAGGTGTTTGCCATCGGTTGGCTAATCATCATCGCAGTCGCAATTGACCAATGGATCAGAAAGGTATCGGCATGACACAGCCCATCCTCAAAGCAACAAATCTGGTCAAACGCTATGGCCGTGTGACCGCTCTGGACCACTGTGATTTCGAACTGTACCCAGGCGAAATTCTGGCCGTCATCGGCGACAACGGCGCAGGCAAATCGACCCTGATCAAAGCGCTATCCGGCGCCGTCACCCCAGACGAAGGCACGATCGAACTAGAAGGCAAAAAGGTCAGCTTTGGCACTCCGCTAGAGGCGCGCGACGCGGGCATCGAAACGGTCTACCAAACCTTGGCCCTGTCCCCTGCCCTGTCGATTGTGGACAACATGTTCGTCGGCCGCGAAATCCGCAAAAAGGGGTTCATGGGGTCGGCCCTGAAAATGCTGGACTACCCCGCAATGGAGGAGTTCGCCCGCGAAAAGCTGTCTGAATTGGGCCTGATGACCATTCAGAACATCAACCAAGCGGTCGAAACCCTATCGGGCGGCCAACGTCAGGGCGTTGCGGTGGCACGCGCAGCGGCGTTCGGTTCCAAAGTCATCATTCTGGACGAACCCACCGCGGCCCTAGGCGTCAAAGAAAGCCGTAAGGTGCTGGAACTGATCCAAGACGTAAAATCGCGTGGTATTCCGATCATCTTGATCAGCCACAACATGCCGCACGTCTTTGAATTGGCCGACCGTATTCACGTACACCGTTTGGGCAAACGCCTGTGTGTCATTGATCCCAAAACGCACAGCATGTCTGACGCTGTAGCTCTCATGACTGGGGCGAAAGAACCCGAAGCAGCATAAACATAACGGCGGGGCATTCCCCGCCGTTTTCATTTCCTGTGCGCCATAAACCGCGGACTACAGGTAAGGCGCCTCAGCTTTTCCTTTTTACTCTATCCATTTGACACTTCCCGCATTACGGGGTGAGGTAAACCAAACCTTACCTACGGACAGGCTATGCAAATCTACCTGCCGATCGCCGAAATTTCGGTCAATATCTACTTGCTCCTCGGCATTGGGGGGCTTGTTGGTGTGCTGTCTGGAATGTTTGGCGTTGGCGGCGGGTTCCTGATCACGCCACTGCTGTTTTTCGTGGGTATCCCGCCAGCTGTAGCGGTCGCAACATCCGCCAACCAGATCGTCGCCAGTTCGGTGTCTGCCTTGATGGGTCACATCAAACGACGTGGTGTAGATTTCGCGATGGGCTGGGTGCTGTTGATCGGCGGTATCATCGGATCAGCCGTTGGCGTGCAGGTGTTCAACATTCTGAAACAACTGGGTCAGGTCGACCTGTTGGTAAACCTTTGCTACGTCATTTTTCTGGGCATTGTTGGCGGCCTGATGATGATCGAAAGCCTGCGGGCCTTGATGCGCAGTAAACGTTCAGGTGCCCCGAAACGCCGCCGCCACAACTGGGTGCACAACCTACCGTTCAAAATCAAATTCCGCGTTTCTGGCCTTTATATCTCAGTGATTCCACCCCTGATGGTCGGCGTCGCGGTCGGTATTTTGGCCGCGATCATGGGTGTTGGCGGTGGGTTTATCATGGTCCCCGCGATGATTTACCTGCTGGGCATGCCGACAAAGGTTGTGATCGGGACATCGCTGTTTCAAATCACTTTTGTCGCTGCGTTTACCACTATGATGCATGCGATCACCAATCAGACCGTTGATATTATTCTGGCGCTCTTGCTGTTGATTGGCGGGGTTATTGGTGCACAGGTGGGTGCCCAAATCGGGATGCGCCTAAAGGCCGAACAGTTGCGTATTTTGCTAGCCTCTTTGGTTCTGCTGGTCTGCATCAAATTGGGTCTAGATTTGCTGATCAAACCGGCAGAGCTGTATTCGATCGGGGTGCTGCAATGATCCGGCTCTTGGCATTCTTGTTGACGCTAATCCCCGCAATTGCGGCCGCAGACGAAAAAATCGTGCTCGGCCTTAGCCAAGACGAAGTTTCCATCACCGCCTCTTTTACGGGATCCGAAATTTTGATTTTTGGCGCGATCAGTCGCGACGAGCCCCCACCCCAAACGACTGAATTGGGTGTCATCATTGCCGTAGCAGGCCCGAACGTCCCAGTCGAAGTTCGACAAAAAGACAGAGTCGCGGGCATTTGGGTCAATACAGATAGCGCAGCGATTGACATCGCACCGTCGTTCTATGCGATCGCATCATCTGCCCCGTTGACCGACGTTTTGTTGCCCCTAGAGGATTTACACAACGCCATTTCATGGGGCCGCGTCGTTCGCGCGGTCGGGCAGGATGCCTTTGCCATAAATGAATACACCGAAGCCTATATGCGCATAAAACAGAACAGCGATCTGTTTCAATTGCTAGAAGGTGCAGTCGCAATCGAAGGCGATACCCTGTTCCACACCGCAATCCAATTGCCGTCGAACCTGACCGAGGGCGATTACAAAACACGTATTTTCCTGACGCGGGATGGACATATCATCGACTCGTTTCAGACGGAAATTCCAGTCTACAAAGTCGGCATTGAACGCTGGCTATATAACCTTAGCCAAAACCAAGCCGCACTATATGGGCTGCTATCGCTGCTGATTGCCGCCGTCGCGGGTTGGGCGGCCTCTGCCGCCTTTGCGATACTGCGCCGTTAATCGTCTTGTTCTTGCGCGGTCAGTTCAAACTGCGGCGCTGGTGCATCCAGATCATCGACACCCAATGGCTCTGACGGACGCGCAAGACGATTGCGGACAACCCAGCGCAGTTCACGTTCAGCACGCGTGATCGCCACATAGGCCAACCGTTTCCATAATGGCTGACCTGCCTCGACCCGCCCCATTTTCGCGGCGATTTCGATATCGGGGGCGAATACCTGCACTGTATCCCACTGCGAACCCTGCGCCTTGTGAATGGTCACAGCGGCGCCATGCAGGAACACGGCGCCCATGCGGGCGGCATATGGGATAAAGGGTTCTTCTTCACCTTCTTTTTCGATCTTTACGATGCTGGCGGCGGCGACCTGAGGGTCTTCTGCCCCCATGATCCACAGTTTGGAAAACCCAGGCCGAGATCCTGGGCCGCGATACACGACCTGCGCGCCCTTGATCAGGCCGCGCGCCTCTAGGTCCAGCCGTTTTTTGCGGTGCTTCATCGGCAATTCGATACCGTCGCAGATCAGCGGCTCACCCGGCAACAACGCATCCTCGGGCGCGCCATAAGCCGCGCGGAATGCGTGGATCAAGCGGATGCGCGTGGCATTGCGCCAGACCAAAACGGGGGACCGCGCCATCAGGTCGGCTTCGACCCTTTGGGCCAGTACAACGCGTGGGTCGCGGGCTGCTGCCTCTTCGACCATGCGTTCGAAACGGTAGAAATCGACCATCGGATCGGCTAGCGCGTGGGCCAGATCCAGAATGGGGCTGTCGGCCTCTTGTCTGTGGATGCGGCTCAGAACCAAACGGTTCTTTTCGGGCAATTTTTCAAACACCATCCCGCCGGTGCCCTGAACGGGCGGCAACTGTGCCGGATCGCCAAACAGAACGAGCGTCGGGAAAATATCGCGCAGATCATCCAGCGCCTTTTGATCCAGCATCGAGCTTTCGTCGATGAACCCGATGTCCAGCGGCTCTTCGCGGCGTTTCCAGCCTGTGATGAAATCCGAACCGCGCAACCCCGCCGCGGCCAATGCCGCAGGAACCGACGCATTGATTTGGAACGATGCATAGGCGCGATCCAGCGCGACATCGGTCAAACCTTCGATCGCGGGGCGATCACATTCACCGTTTAGCCATTCGGCCAGTTTTTCATATTCGGGGTCGTAAACGGGCGTGTACAAAATCCGGTGGATCGTCGTCGCAGGCACGCCGCGATTGCGCAGAACTGATGCGGCTTTGTTCGTGGGGGCCAAAATCGCCAGCGAACGGCGGTCTTTTTTACGTTTGCTTTCAAAATCGCCCGAAACGATTGAAACGCCTGCCTCCTTTAGCGCCTTGGTCAGTTCCGCCAATAACAGCGTTTTACCCGACCCTGCCTTGCCGATCACGGCCATGACTGCACTGCTGTCGCTCTGCGGTGATGTCAGTAAATCATCGGACAGATTAACGCCTGCATTCGCCAGAACGTCGGTCAATTGATCCCAAGCTTGGGCCTGATCGTCAGAGAAAGTAAGCGCAGTATTCGACATAGCGCGACCCTACAGCGACCCCGCGACAGGCACCAGACACCAAAACGCAAAACGCGGGACCATTGGCCCCGCGTTTCTATTCAGATCGTTCGCAAATTATTTACCCGAACGTTCCAACACTTCTTCGAATGTGCGCAGGCCATTTTCTTGGGCCTGAACCAGAACCGCCATGTTGCCTGGCAAGTGCTGGTTTTTCATCATTTTGATGTGCGCATCCGGGATTTCAGCCCATGGGAACACTTCGGACATGCATGGATCGATTTTTTCTTCGCAGACCAGACGGTTCGCGGATGCCGCCTGCTTCAGGTGCGCAAAGTGCGAACCCTGCAGGCGTTTCTGGTGCATCCAAGTGTAGCGAACGTCGAAGGTACAGTTGAAACCAGTCGTACCCGCGCAGATCACAACCATGCCGCCTTTTTTACAGACAAGGTTGGACACGGGGAACGTCGATTCACCTGGGTGTTCGAACACGATGTCTACGTTGTTGCCTTTGCCGGTGAATTCCCAGATCGCTTTGCCGAAACGGCGCGCCTCTTTGAACCACGCGTCATATTCTGGCGTGTTCACTGTCGGCAGTTGGCCCCAGCAGTTGAAATCTTTGCGGTTAATGACGCCTTTGGCGCCCATCGACATAACAAAGTCACG
This sequence comes from Marivivens niveibacter, assembly GCF_002150005.2. GTDB lineage: Bacteria > Pseudomonadota > Alphaproteobacteria > Rhodobacterales > Rhodobacteraceae > Marivivens > Marivivens niveibacter. The sequence continues at coordinate 197,435 of NZ_MSPP01000003.1, read as the reverse complement.
TTTGGATTCATCCGAGATAACGCCGATCGCATGTGCGCCAGCCGCTTTGGCCAACTGAACAGCAAACGAACCCAGACCACCGGACGCACCCCAAACCAGAACGTGCTGACCTGGTTTGATGTCGTGTGGCGCGTGGCCAAACAGCATACGGTATGCAGTTGCCAGCGTCAGGGTGTAGCAAGCGGACTCTTCCCAAGTCAGGTGTTTAGGACGTGGCAGCAGCTGTTGCGCCTGAACGCGGGTGAACTGTGCGAAAGACCCATCAGGGGTTTCGTAGCCCCAGATACGCTGGGTCGGGGAATACATTGGATCGCCGCCGTTGCATTCTTCATCGTCGCCGTCGTCTTGGTTACAGTGGATGACAACTTCGTCGCCGACTTTCCAGTTTTTCACCTTGTCGCCAACAGCCCAGATGATGCCGGACGCATCGGAACCCGCGATGTGGTAATCAGCACCGTGGCCGTCGAATGGGGAAATCGGAACGCCCAGACCAGCCCAAACACCGTTATAGTTAACGCCAGCAGCCATCACCAAAACCAGAACTTCGTTTGCGTCCAGTTTTGGGGTTTCTACAACTTCTACCTGAAACGATTTGTCAGGTTCGCCATGACGTTCGCGGCGGATCGCCCACGCGTACATTTGTGCCGGCACATGGCCGAGCGGAGGGATTTCACCAACCTCGTAGAGGTCTTTTTTGGGTGCATCGTAATCGAGGGCCATCGGTCTCTCCATCGGTCGATTTGTTTCTAATTCGCTGCGTCGCAGAATCGGACGCTGTACTGCAGAGATACAATCTTGCGCGAAAGATTACAATCATTCTGTTTTAATCTTTGTAATTTTATTTCTTCCGCAACGCAGCGTAAAAACCCGATTTTAGCGCAGATTCACGAAAAAACCGCGCTGCACAGGGCGGCGCGGGTCATCTTTGCGACTAATGTCGGGTAAATTCAGTGATCGAAATGGTGCGCGATAGATGCGGCGTAATACTCCACCAACGGCAGCTCACCATCCGCGACAGAATATTTCGCGGCCGACCGGACCAGAATTTTACGGGCAACCAACAGTGCGATGCCTTCTTTGGTTAACCCTTTGGGTCCGCGCCTAGGCAACGCACCGCCGCGCGCCGCATATATATCTAGTGTGCCCGCAATATGGTTTTCGATCTTTTCCGCCGTATCCGCGCCTGCCAGAACAGCTCGCGCGACCAATGGCGTCGGGACTAAAGGCACCGTATCCGCCATGCGGTCCATCAGATCCTCGGCCAGTTGTTCGACCCCATGACTGCCCGACGATTTCATGAATTCCGACAGAACCAATGGTTTCCCAAATCCAACTGCAGCGGTACCAAAGGGGGTGAACTTCAATCGGATCGCCCGCCAGATGGTGACAGGGATCGCCAGCACGGCGGCTCCAAACGACGGTCGGAATTTGCGTTCACCAGTTTGCGCAGCACGAACCAGAATGCGATCTTCGGGGACGCGGTCATAATTCAACGCCACAGGTACAAAGATGACATCGCGGTCATCAGCATCCCACCCTTCGACCATGTAACTAAGTAATCCCAGCTTTGGCCGCCCCATTGCACCAGTCAAAGACAGCCCACCTTCGGGGAAAAACGCCTGAGATACGCCGTTTTGCGTGGCCAAACGCACATAAGCCGCCAAAACAGCCCGATACAACTGACCATGCGATCCGCGACGGATGAAGTACGCCCCCATCGCACGCACTAGCCATGACAACGGCCAGACGCGCGCCCATTCCCCCACCGCATAGGCCAACGTTCCCGCGCTACTGATCATATGGGTGATCAGAACGTAATCCATGTTGCTTCGATGATTGATCACAAAAACCCACGTGGCGTTTGGGTCCATCGCCGCGAGCTTGTCTCGATCTAAGGCACCCAAACGTATTTTATAGAATGCGCGCGATAGCCAACGCGACAAACGCGCACCGATGCCGAAATATACGGTCGCTGAAAAACTCGGCACAATTTCACGGGCATATCTACGGGCACGTTCAGAAGCCACGTTTTCAGGAATCCCTTCGACTCGCGCGGTGCGGTGGATCGCTTTGGTGACTTCAGGGTCATAAATCACGCGCTGGATGGTGTCGTAACGGCGGGCCAATTTGAATGGCTCGATCGGGCGAGCCAGACGTTTATTCAGCCGCGACACCGCACGTTCCATGCGCCGACGGAAAAACCAACGGACAGATGGAAACAAAAAATGCGACGCGAACGTTACCGCCGCGAAGAGCACAATTAATACAAGGAGCCATAGCGGCAATGTCACGGGCGTAGTCATCGCGCGGACAATGGACTGAAATCAGATATTCGACAATAGGCTGACGCCGCGTTGCAGCGAATTGACAGGGATGCATTGTTTCCGTATTCAATTCCTGAGGGTAATAAAATTACCCAAAAGATTCTTAGGAGGCCCAACATGTCGCAAGCGCAGAAAGATCGTCCATGGCTGTTCCGGACTTATGCGGGTCACTCGACCGCCGCTGCGTCCAACGCTTTGTATCGTTCGAACCTGGCAAAAGGTCAGACCGGTCTATCGGTCGCTTTCGACCTGCCAACCCAGACCGGATATGATTCTGATCACCGCCTGTCGCGTGGCGAGGTTGGCAAAGTGGGCGTGCCCGTTTGCCACCTAGGGGATATGCGCGCGCTGTTCGACCAAATCCCGCTGGAACAGATGAACACATCGATGACGATCAACGCGACCGCGCCTTGGCTGTTGTCGCTATACATCGCTGTGGCCGAAGAACAGGGCGCGGATGTGTCCAAACTGCAAGGCACCGTGCAAAACGACATTATCAAAGAATACCTGTCGCGCGGCACCTACATCTGTCCGCCCAAACCATCCCTACGCATGATCACGGACGTCGCCGCCTATACCCGTGAAAACCTGCCTAAATGGAACCCGATGAACGTCTGCTCCTACCACTTGCAAGAGGCAGGCGCGACGCCAGAGGAAGAACTGGCATTCGCACTAGCGACCGCAACGGCCGTTTTGGACGATCTGAAAGACAAAGTTCCAGCCGAACATTTCCCCAACATGGTCGGCCGCATTTCGTTCTTTGTGAACGCAGGCATCCGTTTCGTCACCGAAATGTGCAAAATGCGCGCGTTCGTCGAACTGTGGGACGAGATTTGTCAGGAACGTTATGGCGTCGAAGATCCAAAAATGCGCCGTTTCCGTTATGGCGTTCAGGTCAACAGCCTTGGCCTGACCGAACAGCAGCCAGAAAATAACGTATACCGTATTCTGATCGAAATGCTGGCCGTCACCCTGTCGAAAAACGCACGCGCGCGCGCTGTTCAGCTGCCTGCATGGAACGAAGCCTTGGGGCTGCCGCGTCCATGGGACCAACAATGGTCCCTGCGTATGCAACAGATCATGGCCTATGAAACCGACCTGCTGGAATACGACGATCTGTTCGACAACAACCCAGCCGTCGAACGCAAAGTCGCCGCGTTGAAAGAAGGCGCACGCGAAGAGCTAGCCACCATCGACGGTATGGGCGGCGCGGTTCAGTCGATCGAATACATGAAATCCCGTCTGGTCGAATCCAACGGCAAACGCATCAACAACATCGAAGCGGGCGAAACCACCGTTGTTGGCGTGAACAAATGGCAACAGGGCGAACCTTCGCCGCTGACCTCTGGCGATGACGCGATCATGACCGTTGATCCAGCAGTGGAGGCGGAACAGATCCAACGCCTGAACGAATGGAAATCGTCCCGTGACGCGGATGCGGTTGCCAAAGCACTGGCAGACCTGTCCGCCGCCGCCAAAGACGGCACAAACATCATGATCCCATCAATCGCCGCTGCCAAAGCGGGCGTCACCACAGGCGAATGGGCCGAAGCGATCCGTCAGGTATTCGGCCAATACCGCGCCCCAACAGGCGTGTCCAAAAACCCATCGAACCGCACCGAAGGTCTGGATGACATCCGCGACCGCGTGGCGAATGTATCGGGCAAACTGGGCCGTCCGTTGAAATTCATCGTTGGCAAACCTGGACTGGACGGCCATTCGAACGGTGCCGAACAAATCGCAGCCCGTGCACGCGATTGCGGCATGGACATCACATACGAAGGTATCCGCCTAACGCCGGACGAAATCATCGAGGCTGCAGAACGCGACCAAGCGCATGTTATCGGCCTTTCGATCCTTTCAGGTTCGCACCTGCCATTAATTGGCGAAGTCGTCGAAAAACTAAAAGCCAAAGGATTGGATCACATTCCGGTAATTGCGGGCGGCATTATTCCGGATGAGGATGCGCAAAAATTAATCAATATGGGTGTCGCGCGTGTCTATACACCCAAAGATTTCGAATTGAACCGCATTATGGAAGACATTGTCGTCTTAGTAGATCCATCCGAAAAAGCCGCTTAATTATTTATGCGCCCAATTGATTAATTAATTAATTGGGCGCATGTTCCTTTTGATCACTCAAAAAGGAACGAAAATGTCATTCGATCTGGAATCAATGTCCCGCAAAGAGCTGGAACAACTGCGCGCAGACGTAGACAAAGCATTATCACGCGTCGGCGCTCGCGAATTAAAAGCAGCCCGCGAAGCTGCAGCCAAAGCCGCAGCCGAATTCGGTTTTTCATTAGAAGAATTGGCAGGCGGCGCCAAAGCCCCAAAAGCCAAAGCAGCAGCGAAATATCGCAACCCTGCGGATGCAACGCAAACTTGGTCCGGTCGTGGTCGCAAACCACAATGGATCAAAGATGCCGAAGCCGCAGGCACCGACATCGAAAGCTTTGCGATTTAATTATCGCCCATGACTACGGTCATATGGGTTAATGGGGGGCGATTGCCAATTTGGCAGCGCCCCTTTTTCAGGTGTAAAGACCTGCATCGATAATGGGTAACAAGCGGCCGTATCGGACGAATGTTCGCTACTACAATCCCCGCCCGGACATGCACTCAACACAGCCAAAAGATCAATTTCTGCGAATAGATCTAAATAGTCACCTGCACGGACTGGGCTGGCTTTCATAAAATACTGCCCCGTATCGCGGGTAAAACCGGTGCACATAAAGACATTTAAAACGTCATGCACATACGGTTCGGCCTGTTCTAATTCTATACCCTGATCATCAGCCAATGCCCGCGTTAAATTGGAATGGCAGCAATAATGATAATCAGGTCCACCTAATGCACGGCCTGTATATGGGTCGCAGCGCGTGCCAATTACATCATGCACACGCCCGCCAAATTCATCCGCACCATACCATTCCAACGTATCGTTAATCACGGTCGCCATAGGCCGCAGATATGGAAAATTCGACCATAAACGATGTCCAACAGTTACGTGCGTTCCGTGAATGGCGCGCGTTTTCCCAGAAAAGAAACGTTCATTTAGATTGTTCGCATTAAACAGGTTCAAATCGCCCACCTGCGGCCCCTCTGGGCAGCCAATGCGCAAGATTGAACCAGCAGGCACCAAAATGGATGCAGCATCCCGTGGTGGTACAGTAACGCCATCACCGGCCGCGGCAGTTTGCATGGCAGCGCGATATCCCTCAACATCGGCTGGGGGCAATGCGTCGTTCGGATAACAAATGACGGGCGCGATTGCGCGGCGGTCATCTGCATCTAGGGGGGCGTGTTGCGGGTCACGTGTCATCGGGCGGCTCCTGATATTTGATCAAACGATACAAAGCGGCACAGCGACTACAATCCCCAAAAACAAAAAGCCCCGCAAATTGCGGGGCCTTTCAAATCAGTTCGTGTCGATTAGACGCTGCGTTCGACCATCATCTTTTTGATGTTGGCGATCGCCTCTGCCGGGTTCAGACCCTTTGGACAGGTTTTCGCGCAGTTCATGATGGTGTGACAACGATACAGTTTGAACGGATCTTCTAGCTCGTCCAGACGTTCACCGGTGGCTTCGTCGCGGCTGTCGATGATCCAGCGGTAGGCGTGCAGCAACGCAGCTGGGCCCAGATATTTGTCAGAGTTCCACCAGTAGCTAGGGCAGGATGTCGAACAGGATGCGCACATAACGCATTCATACAGACCGTCCAGTTTTTTGCGGTCTTCGATCGACTGCTTCCATTCCTTTGCAGGACGGTTGGTTTTGGTTTCCAGCCAAGGCATGATCGACGCGTGCTGCGCGTAGAAATGGGTCAGGTCTGGGATCAAGTCTTTGACCACAGGCATGTGCGGCAGCGGATTGATTTTCACGTCGCCTTTGATTTCATCCATGCCGTAGATACAGGCCAGCGTGTTAATACCGTCGATGTTCATCGCGCAGGAACCACAGATGCCTTCGCGGCAGGAACGGCGGAACGTCAGCGTCGCGTCGATCTTGTTTTTAATGTAGATCAGAGCGTCCAAAACCATCGGGCCGCAATCGTCCATATCAACGAAATAGGTGTCGATCGCAGGATTTTTGCCGTCGTCAGGGTTCCAGCGGTAGATCTGGAATTTGCGGACGTTGGTTGCACCCTCGGGTTTGGGCCAGGTTTTGCCAACCGTCATACGGCTGTTTTTAGGAAGGGAGAATTGGACCATGGGTCAGGCTCCTAGTCTTAGGCACTGGCACCACCCGACAGCGCAGCGGTCGCGCAGGTCGTGGTGGAGGCACGGTTAAGAATATTCGACACGATATAATTCGTATCGGCGGTCGGGCCCGTCACCGATGCCGCAGCCAGCGACGACAATTCGGAAACGGTTGCATTTTCGATGATGCAGCGGGCCAATGGTTCAGCAACCCCACGCGGGATCGACACACCACCGGGCAATTCAGTCTGCATCAGTACAGGCACGATCACAGCATAGGCCATATCAGACTGCGCCACTTCGGCTTTTTCAGTCAGAGTGTCCGACATCGTGCAGCCCGCAATCGCGGCCGTCGCAACACATGCCAAAATGAACTGTTTCATCTTATCACTCTCCTCTTACAGCGATGGCGGCCGGATCGGGCCCGTGCCCGTCAGATCAACCACGCAACGTTCATATACGGTCATCGGATCGGTCCCACGCAGATAGTCCGTGGAAATTCCGATTTCGCCCGACGCGAAAGCGCCCGATTTGGAATTAGTACCCAGCGTGATATTGCCAAATGGGCCATCAGCGCGTTGGGCGCGTTCTTCGCAAATCTGGGCTGCGCGTTCAGGCGCGATTGGGCCACAAGCCGCAACGGCAGCCAGCGCACTGATCAGAAACCACCGATACAATACCCTGCCCCCCCTTGCATAAAGCTAGAGCCGCCGGTGCAATACAAGCTAGGCGCCTGCAACTGAACGGCTGGACGCTGTTCGCCAACGGGTTCCAGATACGCCGCCATTGTCGGATCATCAAACGCAGCCTGCGGTACATTCGCACCGATCATGGTCAGGCATTGCTGATACACCGCCAATGTTTGCGGGCTGGGTGCTGCGTTGTACTGCGCGGCGCATTCGGCGACAGAAGTCGCCGAATAATCTACTGCTGGCTTGCCACATCCGACAACCCAGACAGGAGAAAGCGCCAATAGCAGTACCGCGGTCCGCATTAGAACGTACGCGCCTTTGGTGCGATGGTTTTCAGGCTGATACCGCCCTGATCTTCGGTCGTCAGCGGATCGGTGATCACTGGACGATAGGACAGATCAACCTTGGTCTCTCCGACGCGGGCAACGGTGTGGACGCGCCACTTGTTGTCGTCACGCTCTGGGAAATCTTCGTGAGCGTGCGCACCGCGCGATTCTTCGCGTGCTGCGGCGCCTGCGATTGTTGCCAGCGCGTTCGGCATCAGGTTGGTCAGCTCCAGCGTTTCCATCAGGTCCGAGTTCCAGACAAGGCTGCGGTCGGTGACCGACAGATCGTCCATTTTGCCCGCGATTGCGGTCATCTTCTCGACGCCTTCTGCCATGGTTTTGGCGGTACGGAACACAGCCGCATCTGCCTGCATGGTTTTCTGCATTTCCAAACGCAGCTCGGCGGTTGCCATGTTGCCTTTGGCGTGACGCAGGCCGTCGAAACGGTCGAACGCTTTGTCGATGGACGCTTGGTTCAGGACTGGGTTTGCCGAATTCGGATCCACAACCTGACCCGCACGGATCGCAGCGGCGCGGCCGAACACAACAAGGTCGATCAAAGAGTTCGAACCCAGACGGTTTGCACCGTGTACCGACGCACAGCCAGCTTCGCCCACAGCCATCAGGCCTGGAACAACGCCAGTTGGATTATCAGCAGTTGGGTTCAGCACTTCGCCCCAATAATTGGTTGGAATGCCGCCCATGTTGTAGTGAACAGTTGGCAGAACCGGAATTGGTTCTTTGGTCACGTCAACACCAGCAAAGATTTTCGCAGATTCCGAAATACCAGGCAGACGTTCTGCCAATGCTTCGGCTGGCAGGTGGTTCAGGTGCAGGTGAATGTGGTCACCGTCTTTACCAACGCCGCGGCCTTCGCGGATTTCCATGGTCATCGAACGCGAAACGTAGTCGCGCGGCGCCAAGTCTTTGTAGTTTGGCGCGTAACGTTCCATGAAACGTTCGCCTTCAGAGTTGGTCAGATAACCACCTTCGCCGCGTGCGCCTTCGGTGATCAGACAGCCCGAACCGTAGATGCCGGTTGGGTGGAACTGAACGAATTCCATATCCTGCAGCGCCAGGCCAGCACGTGCAACCATACCGCCGCCGTCACCCGTACAGGTGTGCGCCGAAGTCGCCGAGAAATACGCACGGCCGTAACCGCCGGTCGCCAGAACAACCATTTTCGCGTTGAACACGTGGAACGTGCCGTCGTCCAGTTTCCAGCAAACGACGCCGGTGCACTGGCCGTCTTCGCTCATGATCAGGTCGATCGCGAAATATTCGATGTAGAATTCAGCGTTGTTTTTCAGCGACTGACCATACAGCGTGTGCAGGATCGCGTGACCGGTACGGTCAGCAGCAGCACAGGTACGCTGTACGGGTGGGCCTTCGCCGAATTCGGTGGTGTGGCCGCCGAACGGACGCTGGTAGATTTTACCTTCTTCGGTACGGCTGAACGGAACGCCATAGTGTTCCAGTTCGTAAACAGCTTTGGGAGCTTCGCGCGCTAGATATTCCATCGCGTCGGTATCGCCCAGCCAGTCCGACCCTTTTACGGTGTCGTACATGTGCCACTGCCAGCTGTCTGGGCCCATGTTGCCCAGCGATGCCGCAATACCACCCTGCGCCGCAACGGTGTGCGAACGGGTCGGGAACACTTTGGAAATACACGCGGTGCGCAAGCCCTGTTCGGCCATACCCAGCGTCGCACGCAGACCAGCGCCACCGGCGCCGATTACGACAACGTCATATTCGTGTGTTTCGTATTCGTATGCTGCCAATGTTCTATTCCTTCTGTACGCGTATTACAGCGCGATTTTCAACAGCGCGAACAGGCCAAGGGCCATCAGCGTGTAGCTGAACGCGGTGACTGCGACCAAGGTCAGTTTACGGGCGATGCCGCCAACGTAGTCCTCGACCGCTTCGTCGATTTCCATTTTGAAATGCTGGATGCCGACAATCAGGCTAAGCGCCATGATGACGACGGACACCGGATGCGACAGGAACGCGATTGCGTCGTCATACGAACGGCCCAGCGCCAAACCGAATGTGGTGATAAAGAACGGTGTCAGCACACAGATCGAGATCGACGACACGATCATTTTCCAGTGGTGGTGGCTACCTGCGCCGCCTGCGCCCAGTCCGGTGGCGCGTTTGCGATCGGTTAGATATCTCATAGTCACGCCCCCTTTAGAATACGATGGCTGTCAGAACAGCCAAAACGGTTGCACCAGCGAACATGCCCCAGCCCAGTTTCTGAGCGGTTTCGATGTTCAGGCAATATCCGAAATCCCAGACCACGTGGCGCAAACGGCCCAGCGCGTGATACCACAGCGCCCAAGTGGCCAAGAACATGACGATATCGCCAACAAAGCTGCGTAGCAGTCCGTCAACAACGCCAAATGCGGTTTCAGACGATGCAGCAGCCAACAGCCACGCCACGACCAAACAAACAGCGCCCATCAATGCGATACCAGTGATACGCACCATGATGGACGAAATCGATGTAATCTGTAGGCGGTAGTATGGGCCGATCATAAACGGCGACAGCGGGCGGTTCCCGCGGGGGATATCTCCCATGACAGTTCCTTTCCGGTTTCCGGTGTACTATCCTTCTAGCGTTTTTTACGTTCCTGTCACGCTATCCGATTAGGGCAAGCGATGAAAAACTGACGCAGTTAGCGCTAAAACAGCAGTTTGTGATCACGAGATTTCCACCTGTGATCACAAATATATTTCCGACTATTTTTGTCATGAAAAAGCGCCGCGATTCGCGACGCTTTGACCTTTTACACTGGCATCAGGGCCCAATAATCGAGGTCCAGAAGGACACCAGATTTGTATTTCCCGTCCTCGCCTTTTAGGTCGCCAACCGAACCATCCTTTGTCGCAACCAGACGCAGGCGGATCGCACCAACGCCAGGAAAGTCGGTTTCGGCTTTATCCAGAACTTCGGTCCACGCCTTGATCGTATCACCCGAGAAACACGGGTTCGCATGGGCGCCGCCGTTCAGGCCAACGATCATCTGCGCATTCGCCAGACCGTTGAACGACAAAGCGCGGGCCATCGAAATAACGTGACCGCCATAGATCAGGCGACCTTCGGGGCGGAAAGTCAGGTCAAAATGCACCTTGGCCGTGTTCTGCCACAGGCGCGTGGCCAGCATGTGTTCGGCCTCTTCAATGGTGACGCCATCAACGTGGTCGATGATTTCGCCAACGGCATAGTCACCCCAACGATGCTGTTCGCCCGCCAGATCGAAATAATAGTTTTCAAAGGTCAGGCCTTCCGGGATGACCAGATCGTCAACCGACAGCACCTTTTTCAGATCAGGCAGCACGGTTTCTGGCGCTGGGGCATCAACGTTGCCTTTGCGGACCATGACCCAGCGGACGTATTCCAGAACAACATCGTCGTTCTGATTGATGCCGCGGGTGCGGACGTAAACAACGCCGGTTTTCCCGTTCGAGTTTTCTTTGACCCCGATCACCTCGGATTCGGACCGCAGGGTATCGCCGGGGTAGACGGGCAGCAGCCAGCGGCCTTCGGCATAGCCAAGGTTCGCAACCGCGTTCAGCGATACATCCGGAACAGTTTTCCCAAAGACCACGTGAAACGCGATCAGGTCATCCACCGGCGATCCGTCCAGACCGCAATCAGCGGCGAACACGTCCGACGAATACAGCGCGTGACGTGCAGGATACAGCGCGTGGTACAATGCGCGTTCGCCTTCGGCGACGGTGCGCGGGACAGCGTGTTTGATCACCTGCCCTACCTGATAATCTTCGAAAAAACGTCCCGGATTGGTTTTGGTCATAGCTGTCCCAGTTTTATCTCTCGTGAATATTCGGCATCCACCTCTTTCACGACGGCCTGACCACAGCGCATCACGCCGCGGGCCGCATCAAAGGAATAGGTAGGATCGCCATAAAGCTCCCAGCCTTTGCTCAGAGCTTCGGTGACTTTGTGGCAGAAATCTGCGGTGTCATCTTCGGATAGAAAACGATAGGCCTTCATCGGGTCGCATCCTGTATTGGCCGCGACCCAACGGGGCGCGGGATTAACCAAAGGGCATGTAGCCCAGCAGGATGTGGATATAGGCAATTACGCCGTAAACCAACACGGTCCCAACGACCGCACCAATTTCTTTGCCCATCGGCGCTGGCGCAGGTTTTTCCCATGTGGTGGCGCGGCTGATCAAAATCACCTCGGCCACGGCCCAGATCAGCAAACCGCCGAACAGAACCACAGACGCCCAATCGCCATTGGCGAGCAGGTGCGCGACGGCCCATAGTTTGAAGCCCGTCAGCTGCGGATGCCTGATTTTGCGCGTGATCGCCGTTTTCATGCCCGCCGCTGCGAACAGGTAAACCGCGAACAACATCAACAGGTTGTTCAGATGTTTGCCCCAAACGGGCGGCGCATAGGCCAGATCGGCCCACCACATCCGATAGCCAACGACCATCAACACCACAGACAGCAACAAAGCCAAGGCGATGGGCCCCCGCCCCTTTGCGCCTAATGCTTCGCGCCGCGCGGGCGACAGTCGTTTGAACAGATGAGCGACCGACCATAACAGAACGCCTAATATAAGAAGGATCATTTCATTCCCTTTCGGGCGAAATGATCCGCCCCGTTAGCTTTCGATGGCAGCAATTGCTGCGGCTTTGGCCAGCGTGGCCTTGGCTGTAACGATATGCAAGTTTTCAACGATCTTGCCATCAACTACGGCGACACCCAGACCCTGTTTTTCGGCCTCTTCAAATGCCGCGATCTGACGTTCGGCCAGTTCGATTTCCGCAGGGGTTGGCGCAAATGCGGTGTTCGTGATTTCGACCTGCGCAGGGTGGATCAACGATTTCCCGTCAAAGCCCATGTCACGGCCCTGATCGCATTCGATTTTCAGGCCTTCGTCGTCTTTGAAGGCGTTATACACGCCGTCGATTGCGACAACGCCATATGCTTTGGCCGCGCACAGGCAGGCCTGCAGGCTATACAGCAGCGGTTCGCGATTGTCGGATTCGCGGGTATTCAGATCTTTGGCCAGATCGTTGGTGCCCAAAACGAACCCTTCGATACGGTCGTGCGCAGCAATTGCAGCAGCGTTGATGACGCCCAGCGGGGTTTCCATCATCGCCCAGATCTTTTTGTCGCCAACTAGCGCAGCAACGGCATCAACGTCCGCTGGGCTGTTCACCTTTGGCACCAGAACGGCGTTGCAATCCATTTCAGCGGCGGCTTTGCAATCAGCCTCGCCCCATTCGGTATCCAGACCGTTCACGCGCACAACGCGGTAACGCGCGCCATATCCGCCAGCCGATAGGGCCGCCGCCAGCGTGTCACGTGCGTTCACCTTTTCATCTGGTGCGACGGCATCCTCTAGATCGAACAGGATTGCATCGACAGGCAGACCACGTGCCTTGTCCAAAGCGCGATCTTTGGAACCCGGAATATACAGAGCGGAACGGAATGGACGGTCGGACATGATTCTACCTCGCAATATTGTTGCGCAGAAATGAACATATATAACCGATTCATTCAAAGGGAAATTTGCCGCAACGCAGCGACACTTCGACCAAAGAGTTAGAAGGAACGCGCCCGAAACGCCGAAATCAGCCGAAAGTTCCCTGAAATTATTATATCTTTTCTCGCAACTTTTTCTGACGGCGCGGTGTTGTGTCTGCAAATGCCGGTGACGCACCGGCGACAGATAAAGGAATACATTATGAAAAACATTCTACTGACCTCCGCTGCTGCCCTGATGATCGCTGGCCCTGCACTGGCAGAAAGCCACGCTGCCGTTTCGACCGAAATGGACGCACAAGTGGGCGACACCATGTCGGCAGAAATGGATGCAACCGCCGAAGCTGAAACCGGTCTTGGTGCAACAATTGACGAAGCTCAAACCTCGATCGCTGATGCCGCAAATGATGCGATGGATGAAATCGACGCAATGACTGAAACAGACGCGACAGTCATGGCAACCGCTGACAGCGAAGAGATCATCATGATCGACGGCTACACCAACGTTGCAGTCGGTGAACTCACCGCTGAAATGCTGATCGGCCAAGACGTCAACAACATGGAAGACGAAGATCTGGGCACCATCAGTGACATCGTCCTGACGGCTGAAGGTGACATTGACGCTGTTATTCTGGACGTGGGCGGTTTCTTGGGTCTGGGCGCAAAACCAGTTGAGATCGCTTATGACGACCTGCAGATCCTAGAAGAAACCGATGGCGACGACATGCAAGTTTACATGAACGCCAACGCCGAAGTTCTGGCCGAAATGCCAGAGTACCAAGCATCGTAATTTAGACGACTTGTAACGAGTTCCGGCCGCCCCATCGTGGGCGGCCATTTTTATTAAAACTGCCCGATCGCGTCGTAGATCAATTTGATCGACACCAATCCCAGAGTGATGACCACGAAGTTAAAGAATATCTTTTCAGGGATCACTTTGACCAATTTGGCGCCCACAAATACGGAAATTACAGCAGGGATCATCAGGATCGCTGCATTACGCAAACTGCTTACGTTGATCTGCCCCAGCATCGCATAGGGGATCAGTTTGATGGCGTTGATATAGGCAAATGCGATGGTCGTCGTGCCAGCAAAAACCAGTTTGTCCAATTTCAACGGCAGAACAAACATCTGATAGGGCGGTGCCCCTGCGTGGCTGACGAAACTGGTAAAGCCAGATAGGAACATCCAGAAATTGCCCTTGGCCTTATTCAATGGCGCTGGAGACACCTCGCGTCCGCGCCGCAAAATGAAATTTAGGGTAAACACCGCGCCAATAACGCCAACCAGCAACGTCACAAACGCCTTTGGCACGATCGATGCCAGCAAACCGCCCGCGATCACGCCCAACGTTCCGCCAATCAAAACCACCTTTAGAACCGGAACGTCATAGGCCTTGCGATAGGTATAAACGCCAAAAATATCGGACACGATATAGACAGGTAGCAACAACCCTGCGGCCATGATCGGGTCCATCACCAGCGCCATGATCGGCACCGCTATCGTGCCCAGCGACGCCAAACCGCCCTTGCTTAGGCCAACGCTGATTGCCGCCAGAACGGCCGCAACCCAAAACCAAATATCGACCATATTTCCCCCAAAACCGAAGAATCAGTTGCATGATTCTTGATCAAATCACCGTTTGGCATACAATTGTGTGCCGAAATTTAGCGCAAACATCCCTTATCTAACAGGGGATTCTAATTGCCGCATCGCGGCACCCTTGATTGCCTCGCGCCAAAGGTCTACCCCTTGCGCCGACCACAACCCTTATTAAGGATGGAATTATGGCTCGACCAAAGATTGCCCTCATCGGCGCTGGCCAAATCGGTGGCACGCTTGCTCACCTGGCTGCGATCAAGGAACTCGGTGACGTTGTCCTGTTCGACATCGCCGAAGGCACCCCACAGGGCAAAGCGCTAGACATCGCTGAATCCGGCCCATCGGAAGGTTTCGACGGCACCTTTAAAGGTACCAACGATTACGCAGACATCGCAGGCGCAGACGTCTGCATCGTGACCGCAGGTGTCCCACGTAAACCAGGCATGTCCCGTGACGACCTGCTGGGCATCAACCTGAAAGTCATGAAATCCGTTGGCGAAGGCATCAAAGAGCACGCGCCAAACGCTTTCGTTATCTGCATCACCAACCCGCTGGACGCGATGGTTTGGGCTCTGCAGCAGTTCTCGGGCCTGCCAACAAACAAAGTTTGCGGCATGGCTGGTGTTCTGGACTCGGCTCGTTTCTCGCACTTCCTGGCGACCGAATTCAACGTATCCATGAAAGACGTCACCGCATTCGTTCTGGGCGGCCACGGCGACACCATGGTTCCTTCGGTTCGCTATTCGACCGTTGGCGGTATCCCTCTGCCAGATCTGGTTGAAATGGGCTGGACCACACAGGAAAAACTGGACGCAATCGTTCAGCGTACCCGTGACGGCGGCGCAGAAATCGTTGGCCTGCTGAAAACCGGTTCGGCATTCTACGCACCAGCGACTTCGGCAATCGAAATGGCCGAAGCCTACCTGAAAGACCAAAAGCGCGTTCTGCCATGCGCAGCATACTGTGACGGCGAAATCGGCGTTAAAGGCATGTACGTTGGCGTTCCAACCGTAATCGGCGCGAACGGCATCGAAAAAGTCATCGACATCAAGCTGAACAAAGAAGAGCAAGAGATGTTCGACAAATCGGTCGACGCCGTTAAAGGTCTGGTCGACGCATGCAAAGGCATCGACTCGTCGCTGGCCTAAAAGATTGCGCGAAAAGCGCCTGATTGATATGGGTCTAGGCATCACTGCCTAGACCTTTTTCTTTTTCCGGCCAGACATTTGACGAAAATCCTGTTCAGTGCGCAACGAAACGAAGGTCCATTTCTACTCGAATGGATCGCGTATCACCGCGTGATCGGATTTGACCGTGTGATCGTCTATTCCAACGACTGCACAGACGGATCGGATGATTTACTAGACGCTCTGGATGCAATCGGCGCTGTCGAACACCATCGTCACACTGTTCCCGAAAACGAAAGCCCCCAGCGCAATGCGGCCAATATCGCGTGGGGCGCAGGTCAGTTCAAAGATGGCGATTGGGCCATGTGGCTGGATAGCGATGAATTTCTGCTGCCGTCGATGGGCGAACGCAAGCTGGACGATTTGATTGGCGCACAGGATTTCGATGCAATGGCCATCGCTTGGCGCATCTATGGCGACAGTCACAATACTCGTTTTCCTGGTCGTCACATTTCCTCGGCCTTTACATGGGCACAAGAACCCGCAGATCTGACTTGGCGGCAGGGCAAAACATTATTTCGCGTGAACAAACAGATCAGCGGTCTATCAATCCACCGTCCGCTTGTGGCCGACACGATGTCACATGATACATATCAGTATATCAATTCATCTGGCCATGCCGCGCAGGACGGTTTTCTGTCAAATGACGGCCCGCCCTATAACCGGATAAAAGGCCAAGGGTTGGATCCGTGGAAACTGGCGCAGGTCATCCATTTTGTCATTCGCACGCCCGAAATGTTTGCCCGTAAAAAGACGCGCGGCGATGGTTGGTTTGCTGCCGCAAACAATCCGGTCAATCGAAACCAAAATTTCTATAATCGCCGCAATATGAATGACTGCCGCGTCACGGATCATTTGATCCACGAAAAAGAGACAGTCGCGCTGATGCAGAAATGGATGGCGGATTATGCCGTCGCGCGGGCCTGCGCCGATATTAAGGGGTTCACATGGATGCCAATCTGAAAACGGTTCTTCTGACAACAGCGCCACTGCGCAAAGTCGAAGTCTGCGACATCGGCGCAAATCCGATCGACAACGCCGCGCCTTATGCCCCCCTTTTGGACCATGGGTTGGCTCGGATCACAGGATTTGAACCACAACCCGAAGCGCTGGCAAAATTGAATGCGGCGAAATCCGACGACGAAACCTATTTCCCGAACGCATTGGGCACGGGCGCACCCGTCGATTTCAACATTTACCGCGGCTCTGGTTTTTCGTCCTGTTACGGCCCCGATCAATCGACCATCGATATCACCGCGAATTTGGCGAAATACATGGAGGTTCTGGAAACCTTCAACGTCGAAACGTCACGTTTGGATGACCTAACCGACGTTCCGCAAATCGACATGTTGAAAATCGATGTTCAGGGCAGCGAATTGAACATCATATCGAATGGCCGTGGAAAACTGTCCAACGCTGTATGTGTCTGGACTGAGGTTCGTTTTTTTCCGCTATATGAAAATGAACCCGACTTTGGTGACCTTCAGTTGGAACTGGTCGGCCAAGGGTTCCGCCTGCATGATTTCGACAGCATCATGAAGCTGCACCTGTCCGCGGGCGAAGGCCCAACCCGCCGCCGCTGGAGACGCCAAATTGTGGACGGGGATGCGATCTATTTCCGCGATCTGCGCACCATTGGCGACTGGACCGAACACCAGCTTCGGGCGACCGTACAAATCGCGACTTTGGTCACCCAAAGCAAAGATATCGCCGGTTTCGCACTTGCAGAACTGGTTCGCCGGGGAATCGTAGATCAGCAAGTGCTGGATCTGTTCAACGACTCGAAGGGTATTCACAACAATTTCCCGCACTGGTGAAATTTGTGATCACACCTTTTTCTAGTGTGATCACAAATGTCGGGTTTTACCGCTCACAGCTAAAATAAACGTTCTTTTGGGCGTTCTGTTGTGTTTAGTGGGACAAAACCGAAGCACAGCGAGGGATACTCGATGAACATCCATGAATATCAGGCCAAAGCGCTACTGCGCAGCTATGGCGCACCCGTTTCCGACGGTCGCGCTGTTCTAAAGGCTGAAGACGCGAAAACCGCAGCTGGCGAGCTGGACGGCCCACTATGGGTTGTAAAATCCCAGATCCACGCCGGTGGCCGTGGTAAAGGTAAATTCGTAGAACCAGAAGCCGGTGAAAAAGGCGGCGTTCGTCTGGCATTTTCCGTAGAGGAAGCAGCCGAGATGGCGAAACAGATGCTGGGCAAAACTCTGGTTACGCACCAGACCGGTCCTGCTGGTAAGCAAGTGAACCGCATCTACATCGAAGACGGTTCCGACATCGAGCGCGAACTGTACCTGGCTCTGCTGATCGACCGTCAGACATCGCGCGTTTCGTTCGTATGTTCGACCGAAGGCGGCATGGACATCGAAGAAGTTGCTGCTTCGACCCCAGAAAAAATCCTGTCGTTCTCGGTTGATCCAGCTACTGGTTACCAACCATACCACGGCCGCCGCGTTGCGTTCGCGCTGGGTCTGGAAGGTCCACAGGTTAAAGAATGCGTCAAACTGATGGGCATCCTGTACAAGGCGTTCATCGAAAAAGACATGGAACAGCTGGAAATCAACCCGCTGATCGTTCTGGAAGGTTCGGGCAACCTGAAACTTCTGGATGCGAAAGTTGGCTTTGACGGCAACGCGATCTACCGCCAGCCAGACATCGCTGAACTGCGCGACACCACCGAAGAAGACCCAAAAGAGCTGGAAGCGTCGAAATTCGACCTGAACTACATCGCTCTGGACGGTGAAATCGGTTGTATGGTGAACGGTGCAGGTCTGGCGATGGCCACCATGGACATCATCAAACTGTACGGCGCAGAGCCTGCAAACTTCCTTGACGTTGGTGGCGGCGCTACCAAAGAAAAAGTCACCGAAGCGTTCAAAATCATCACCTCTGACCCGAACGTCAAAGGTATTCTGGTTAACATCTTCGGCGGCATCATGCGTTGTGACGTGATCGCAGAAGGCGTTGTTGCAGCCGTTAAAGAAGTCGGCCTGCAGGTTCCACTGGTTGTTCGCCTAGAAGGTACCAACGTCGAAAAAGGCAAAGAGATCATCAACACCTCTGGCCTGAACGTCATCGCCGCCGACAACCTGTCTGATGGTGCAGAGAAAATCGTGAAAGCGGTAAAGGGGTAAGCATGGCCCATCGCGCAACTAGATTTGTAATTGCATTAGCGGGCTTGGCCGCGCTGAGTGCATGTATGGATAACGAAGGGAACCCTGCAACGCAGCCTCCTCCAGAATCCTCACGTGCCACTGAAGCCGGGCTCTACAACTCTCTTTGCGTTACTGCAGCGAGTAGCGGCGACTTTTCGTTGCTTCCAGAGAAATTCCAGCGTCTAGGCTATTCGCCGACGACCTCGGTTTCTCTGAACGGCGGTCGCAACGCTCTTGTGCAGCGATGGGAACAACCCGGTAGCGACATCCTTTTGTTCTCGGGGGACACCGAGCAGAAAGCTGATTTCTGCGCAGTGGCCTTTCCCGGCAAGAATCCTGTCACTGGCATCAACGCGCCCGTGGCAGAGGCTGCCCTCTGGTACAATACCACTCTGGCAGCATTAGGACGCTCAAAACCGGGCCTTATTTCTTCTTCTTCAATTTCAGTGGCAGGCGTAAATGGCGCAACTAGCCGCTTGTCATATGAACTCGCGCAGGGCGGCTTGGCCGTCTATGCAGCAAATTTCTAAGGAGCCAATCACATGGCAATTCTCGTAGATGAAAACACAAAGGTCATCTGTCAGGGCTTCACCGGCTCGCAGGGTACGTTCCACTCGGAACAGGCAATCGCATACGGCACCAAAATGGTTGGCGGTGTGACCCCAGGCAAAGGCGGTCAATCGCACCTGGACCTGCCTGTGTTCAACTCGGTTCACGAAGCTAAAGCAGTGACCGAAGCGAACGCATCGGTGATCTACGTTCCTCCGCCCTTCGCGGCAGATTCGATCCTAGAAGCGATCGACGCAGAAATGGAACTGATCGTCTGCATCACCGAAGGCATCCCTGTGCTGGACATGATGAAGGTAAAGCGCGCGCTGGCAGATTCCAAATCGCGCCTGATTGGTCCAAACTGCCCAGGTATCATCACCCCTGACGCATGTAAGATCGGCATTATGCCTGGCCACATCCACAAACGTGGTTCGGTTGGCGTTGTGTCCCGTTCGGGCACCCTGACCTATGAGGCAGTGAAACAGACTGCAGACATCGGTCTGGGCCAGTCGACTGCTGTTGGTATCGGCGGCGACCCAATCAAAGGCACCGAACACATCGACGTGCTGGACATGTTCCTGGACGACGACGAAACTCAGTCGATCATCATGATCGGTGAGATCGGTGGTACTGCAGAAGAAGAAGCTGCAGAATTCCTGGCTGAACAGCGCAAAAAAGGCCGCTGGAAACCAGTCGCTGGTTTCATCGCTGGCCGTACTGCACCTCCAGGCCGCCGCATGGGCCACGCTGGCGCAATCGTCGCTGGCGGCAAAGGTGACGCAGAATCCAAAATCGAAGCCATGAAATCGGCTGGTATCGTTGTTGCAGACAGCCCTGCGACCCTAGGCGAAGCCGTCATGAAAGCGATCAAAGGCGAATAATGCGCCCGCGTGCCCAACATATGTCCCTAACAGCCGAGTCCTTTGGCCTATCGGCTGTTAAGACATGGGCGCATACAACAATTGGCGGAGGCTACTGATATGCGTGGCCTTCGCAACTTTTTCCAGTTCAACGCAGATCGCGACACGCTTGCCCCACGGGTCTTTGTGATGCTGATCGCCGCACTGGGTTTAATCTTACTTAGCTCTTTCGCCTACGGCGCGACCGACAGTGATCCACTGTCTCCGCCGTTCGATACTTGCTATGTACCTCTTTCAGGTAAAAACGATTATGTCGCTGGACTTGAGGCCGAAGGCTGGACCGACGCGAACGACCGCATCGCTGCTATGGCGCGCCTGATCGACGCGTTTTTGCCAATCAATGCGCCACAGCCAACCGATTGGGCGGGCATGATGGACTATCGCGCGGGCGCTGCGGCGGCTGATGCGATGACCCTGATGAATGGCCGCGCCATTTTGGAACAGAACGGCGCCACCCTGTTGTTGGCTGGTTACATGGTGCCTGATGGGCGCCTACAGGTCGAATGCGCAATCGCGCTGGCCGATGACCGCCTAACCAATGATTTCTTTGCCGGCACAGAAACGGACATTGGCCACGACGCCGATGAAGAAATGAACGCCGAAGAAGACCACGACCATATCGACCTTAACGGGTATCGCATGGTGACCTATTCCGGCACAGTCGAGGATGACGACGCCGAAGCGACGATCTACGTCATGCAACTGGTCCCAGAAACCGAACCTGTCCCGCCCCTTGCCGCGTCGAACGGAGTGTTGACGCGACTGACTTTCCCCGCCCCCTCGAACTGAGGTTCTATCATGAACGATCAATCCCCAAACGACGTATTCCACGCATCGTCCTTTCTACAAGGACATAACGCCGAATATATCGAACAGCTTTATGCAAAATACGCCGAAAACCCTGGCGCTGTTGACGAATCCTGGCGCGAATTTTTCGCGGCACTGGGTGACGCTGCGGTAGACGCCAAGGCAGAGGCCGCAGGCCCATCGTGGTCTCGTAACGACTGGCCGCCAGTGCCAAACGACGATCTGACCGCTGCGCTGGACGGCCAGTGGCCAGCAGACCCCAAAGCAGCTGGGGATAAGATCAAATCAAAAGCAGCGGAAAAAGGCGTTCAGATTTCCGAAGAACAAGTGCGCAGCGCTGTTCTGGATTCGATCCGCGCCCTGATGATCATCCGCGCCTACCGTATCCGTGGTCACCTGATCGCTGATCTGGACCCACTGGGCATGACGGACAAGACACCGCACCCAGAGCTGGACCCAAAAACCTACGGCTTTACCGAAGCCGACATGGATCGTCCGATCTTTATCGACAACGTTCTGGGCCTAGAAGTCGCGACGATGAACGAAATCATCGCGATCGTGCGCCGCACCTATTGCGGCACCTTTGCCCTGCAGTACATGCACATTTCCGATCCAGAGCAAGCTGGCTGGCTGAAAGAGCGCATCGAAGGTTTCGGTAAAGAGATCACCTTTACCCAGAATGGCCGTAAGGCGATCCTGAACAAACTGGTCGAAGCCGAAGGGTTCGAAAAATTCCTGCACGTGAAATACATGGGCACGAAACGTTTCGGTCTGGACGGCGGCGAAAGCCTGATCCCAGCGATGGAACAGATCATCAAACGCGGCGGGGCGTTGGGTGTGAAAGACATCGTAATCGGCATGCCTCACCGTGGCCGTCTGTCGGTTCTGGCGAACGTGATGTCCAAACCGTATCGCGCGATCTTCAACGAATTCCAGGGCGGCTCGTTCAAGCCTGAGGACGTTGATGGTTCGGGCGACGTGAAATACCACTTGGGCGCTTCGTCCGACCGTGAATTCGACGGTAACGAAGTTCACCTGTCGCTGACCGCAAACCCATCGCACCTAGAGGCGGTGAACCCTGTTGTTCTGGGCAAGGCGCGCGCGAAAACCGACCAGATGAATGACCCAACCCGCCACACCACCCTGCCGATCCTGTTGCACGGTGATGCTGCATTCGCAGGCCAGGGTGTTGTTGCGGAATGTTTCGGCCTGTCGGGTTTGAAAGGTCACCGCACTGGCGGCACGATCCACATCGTTGTGAACAACCAGATCGGTTTCACCACCGCTCCACACTTCTCGCGTTCGTCGCCATATCCTACCGACATCGCGCTGATGGTTGAGGCTCCGATTTTCCACGTGAACGGCGACGACCCAGAGGCCGTTGTCCACGCTGCGAAAGTTGCGACCGAATTCCGTCAGAAATTCCACAAAGACGTTGTTCTGGATATCTTCTGCTACCGCCGCTTTGGTCACAACGAAGGCGACGAGCCGATGTTCACCAACCCGGCGATGTACACCAACATCAAAAAGCACAAGACCACGCTACAGCTGTACACCGAACGTCTGGTCAAAGACGGTCTGATCCCCGAAGGCGAAATCGAGGATATGAAGGCCCAATTCCAAGCCATGCTGAACGAAGAGTTCGAAGCGGGTAAAGAATACAAGCCGAACAAAGCTGACTGGCTGGACGGTCGTTGGTCGCACATGGACCGCCAGAAAGAAGGTAAATACCAGCGCGGCAAAACCGCAGTGAAAGAAGAAACCCTGAAAGAGGTCGGTAAAGCGCTGACCACTTATCCAGAAGGTTTCAACATTCACCGCACCGTTGCCCGCCAGCTGGACGCCAAAAAGGCAATGTTCGACAACGGCACCGGTTTCGACTGGGCAACAGCCGAAGCGTTGGCATTTGGCACCTTGCAAACCGAAGGCTACCCTGTGCGTCTGTCCGGTCAGGACGCGACCCGCGGTACGTTCTCTCAGCGTCATTCGGGTCTGATCGATCAGAAAACCGAAGAACGTTACTACCCGCTGAACCACATTCGCGAAGGCCAAGCGCATTACGAAGTGATCGACTCTATGCTGTCGGAATACGCGGTGCTGGGCTTTGAATATGGTTACTCGCTGGCAGAGCCGAACGCTCTGGTCATGTGGGAAGCACAGTTCGGCGATTTCGCCAACGGTGCGCAGATCATGTTCGACCAGTTCATTTCGTCGGGCGAATCCAAATGGCTGCGTATGTCCGGTCTGGTCATGCTGCTGCCACACGGTTTCGAAGGCCAAGGCCCAGAGCACTCGTCCGCGCGTCTAGAGCGTTTCTTGCAGATGTGTGGCGGTGACAACTGGATCGTTGCCAACTGTTCGACCCCTGCGAACTATTTCCACATCCTGCGCCGTCAGTTGCACCGCAACTACCGCAAACCGCTGGTTCTGATGACCCCGAAATCGCTGCTGCGCCACAAACTGTGCGTATCGGACATGAAAGATTTCACCACCGGATCGTCGTTCCACCGCGTCCTGTGGGATGATGCAGACAATGAAAAGAACACTGGCCGCTCGACCGCGAAACTGGTCGCAGACGACAAAATCAAACGCGTCGTCATGTGCTCGGGCAAGGTATATTATGACCTTCTAGAAGAACGCGATGCACGTGGTCTGGACGATGTCTACATCCTCCGTCTGGAACAGTTCTATCCGTTCCCAGCTCAGTCGATGATGAAAGAACTAGAGCGTTTCAAAAACGCCGAGATGGTCTGGTGCCAAGAAGAGCCACGCAACCAAGGTGCATGGTCGTTCGTTGAACCAAACATCGAATGGGTTCTGACCCGCATCGACGCGAAACATAAACGTCCCGTTTACGCGGGCCGCGCCCCATCGGCATCGCCAGCAACCGGCCTTGCCTCGCAACACAAAGCCCAACAAGCAGCGCTGGTGAACGACGCGCTGACCATCGAAGGAAACTAAACCATGAGCATCGAAGTCCGTGTGCCAACGCTAGGTGAATCCGTCACCGAAGCCACCGTCGCCACCTGGTTCAAAAAGCCTGGCGATGCCGTCGCAGTTGACGAAATGCTGTGCGAACTGGAAACCGACAAAGTCACCGTCGAAGTGCCATCCCCTGCGGCTGGCACCTTGGGCGACATCGTCGCTGCCGAAGGTGAAACCGTAGGTGTTGACGCCCTG
This sequence comes from Marivivens niveibacter, assembly GCF_002150005.2. GTDB lineage: Bacteria > Pseudomonadota > Alphaproteobacteria > Rhodobacterales > Rhodobacteraceae > Marivivens > Marivivens niveibacter. The sequence continues at coordinate 172,954 of NZ_MSPP01000003.1, read as the reverse complement.
CTGGCGCACATCAACGAAGGCGAAGGCGCAGCCCCTGCACCTGCCGCTGCAAAAGAAGAAGCCGCACCAGCACCTGCTGCTGCACCAGCTTCGTCGGGCGGCAAAGACGTCGAAGACGCCCCATCGGCGAAAAAACTGATGGCCGAAAACAACATCGCTGCGGCTGATGTTCAGGGTTCGGGCAAAGATGGCCGCGTCATGAAAGAAGACGTTCTGAAAGCCATCTCTGGCGGCGCATCGGCAGTACCTGCTGCGTCGGCTGCACCACGTGCACCGGTTGCTGCATCGCAGGCCGAACGCGAAGAGCGCGTTAAAATGACCCGTCTGCGTCAGACCATCGCAAAGCGTCTGAAAGATTCGCAGAACACCGCTGCAATGCTGACCACCTACAACGAGGTCGACATGACCGAGGTGATGGCGCTGCGTAACGAATACAAAGACCTGTTCTTGAAAAAGCACGGCGTCAAACTGGGCTTTATGTCCTTCTTTACCAAAGCCTGTATCCACGCGCTGAAAGAAGTTCCTGAAGTTAACGCAGAAATCGACGGCACCGACATCGTTTACAAAAACTATGTCAACATGGGCATCGCGGCTGGTACACCAACCGGTCTGGTTGTTCCTGTGCTGAACGACGCTGACCAGATGTCGTTCGCTGAAATCGAAAAAGCGATCGCAGAAAAAGGCGCACGCGCACGTGACGGTAAACTGTCCATGGCAGAAATGCAGGGCGGCACCTTCACCATTTCGAACGGTGGTGTGTACGGTTCGTTGATGTCGTCGCCTATCCTGAACCCTCCTCAGTCGGGTATCTTGGGCATGCATAAAATCCAAGATCGTCCAATGGCGATCAACGGTCAGGTTGTGATCCGTCCGATGATGTATCTGGCTCTGTCCTACGACCACCGCATCGTAGACGGCAAAGGCGCTGTGACCTTCCTTGTTCGCGTAAAAGAAGCGCTAGAGGATCCACGTCGCCTGCTGATGGACCTGTAATAAAACACCCGTCGGGGGCCACGCGCCCCCGACACCCCCTACCCCTTTCTGGCGAACGCCTATGTCATCAACCGACGATATCGCGCAACTGCGGGCCGAACTGGAAACACTGACAAAAGGTTTGGATTTTTACCGCGACTGGCAAATTGCCCTGTTCAAGCAACTGCACGGACAAAACGCGGAACCGGATCTGAATACGTTGGTTATATCGGGGAAAGAATGGCTCGACCTTTTTGATGAACAATCCACCGCCCGCGGCAAACGATTTTTCATCCAAGAGGTTCAGAAATGGTACGCGCTCACGGCTAATGACCTGCGCGACCTGATGACCCAAGGAAACGATGTTGCCCAAGGCATCAGTGGTTTTCTGGACGACTTTCGCGCCCATACGGCGTTCGATTTTTATGACAAAGCGGGGCTGTTCCGCACAACGGTAAACAAGGTTCTGAAACGCGGCAAAGTGATAACAGAAGGCGAATGGTACACACTGCAAGAATTGCAGGTCAGTGGGCCGTCCTCGACATTCACTGACGACGAAATAGAAAAGGTGACAGAACTAATGGCAACATACGAGAGTACGAAATGACCCCCGAGCTTACCGTTCTTGCCCTTGCTGGTCTGCTGCAATTTGGTCAGATCGTTTTGATGTCCGTGCCTGCCAATATCGAATTGGGCACCGGCAAAACGACGTCGGCGCGTGATCCGCAGAAAATGGACAAACCGTTGATGGAACAGGTCAGCATCGGCACAGGCCGTCTGCACCGCGCCATGAACAACAATTTCGAAGCGTTGATCCTATTCACCATCGCTGTCGTCGTCGTGACGATGGGTGATAAATCCACGGGTTTCACTGCCAGTTGCGCATGGGTCTATCTGGCCGCGCGCGTGCTGTATGTGCCCGCATATTATTTCGGCTGGCGCCCTTGGCGCAGTGCCATCTGGGCCGTTGGCCTATTCGCAACAATGGCGATGATTGCATCCGCCCTTTTATTTTGAATACCCTGCCACAGCCGTGGCAAACAAACAGGAGACAGCAATGTCCAGCTATGACGTTATCGTAATCGGCGCCGGTCCCGGCGGCTATGTCTGTGCAATCCGCTGCGCCCAGCTGGGCCTGAAAACAGCCGTGGTCGAAGGCCGCGAAACACTGGGCGGCACCTGCCTGAACGTGGGCTGTATCCCGTCCAAGGCGCTGCTGCACGCGACCCATTCGCTGCACGAAGCCGAAGAAAACTTTGCCAAGATGGGCCTAAAAGGCAAATCGCCATCTGTCGATTGGCCTGTGATGCAGGAATACAAACAGTCGGTCATCGACGGTAACACCAAAGGCATCGAATTCCTGTTCAAAAAGAACAAGGTTGATTGGATCAAAGGTTGGGCATCCATCCCAGAGGCTGGCAAGGTCAAAGTCGGCGATGACGTGCACGAAGCGAAAAACATCATCATCGCGTCGGGTTCCGAACCTTCGTCGCTGCCGGGCATCGAAATTGACGAAGAAACCGTTGTGACCTCGACTGGCGCGCTGTCGCTGCCGAAAATCCCGAAATCGATGGTTGTCATCGGCGCAGGCGTGATCGGTCTGGAGCTGGGTTCGGCCTACAAACGTCTGGGCACCGAAGTGACCGTTGTCGAATTCTTGGACAAAATCACCCCAGGCATGGACGGCGACGTTCAGAAAACGTTCCAGAAAATGCTGCAAAAGCAGGGCCTGAACTTCATCATGGGCGCGGCTGTTCAGGGTGTTGAGACCAAGAACAAAAAAGCCAAAGTCACCTACAAACTGCGCAAAGACGATTCTGAAGCCACCATCGACGCCGATGTCGTTCTGGTCGCAACGGGCCGCCGTCCTTACACCGCTGGTCTGGGTCTGGACGCGCTGGGTGTTGAACTGACCGAACGCGGCCAGATCAAAACCGACGCGCACTACGCGACCAACATAAAAGGCGTCTACGCCATCGGCGATGCGATCGAAGGCCCAATGCTGGCCCACAAAGCCGAAGACGAAGGCATGGCCGTCGCCGAGGTTCTGGCAGGTCAAGCTGGCCACGTGAACTATGACGTGATCCCGGGCGTTATCTACACCTCGCCAGAGGTTGCATCGGTTGGCAAAACCGAAGAGCAGCTGAAAGAAGAAGGTCGCGCATATAAGGTCGGTAAATTCAGCTTTATGGGCAACGGCCGCGCAAAGGCTGTGTTCATGGGCGACGGTTTCGTCAAAATTCTGGCGGACAAAGAAACCGACCGCGTTCTGGGCGCTCACCTGATTGGCCCAGCGGCTGGCGACCTGATCCACGAAATTTGCGTTGCGATGGAATTTGGCGCCGCAGCCGAGGATCTGGCACGTACCTGTCACGCCCACCCAACCTTCTCCGAAGCAGTTCGCGAAGCGGCGTTGGCCTGCGGCGACGGCGCGATCCACGCCTAATCCCTGCGGCAATGTTCAAATACCCAAAGGGCGGCCCTAAAAGCCGCCCTTTTTTGCGCCTGGGCGACAGGATTCGCCACAATTGCACGATGTTTCCCGACAGCTGCCCCATCAGCGCCATGTTTGGCCAGCAATTGGATAATGCAGGAATGAGGAAAAAGTTATGCGTTGTTTCGCAAAATCGTTAGCGCTTGTCGCTGCTGCGTGGTGTGTTTCGCCACAAACGGCACAAGCCGAGAGTGTTATCAGGTCAGCCCCAAAGCTGACGTATCTGGCACCAACGCCGCTGTCGGATGAAACCGGGGCCCCTTTGTCATTGTGCTATCTGGGGACGGCACGCAGCGCATTTGGCGTGGAAATCACGTATTCAGCAGACGCCTACGCGCTAGCGACAAATGAATGTGCTGCAACGGATTACACCATCCCAACAGCAGAACAATTCGCGCTATTCCAACAAACGGGCGATTTTCCTGCGGCACTACCTGCCGAACCTCAAACACCTTTTGCTTACCGCTTGCGTAACTATTCCGTCTTTGGCGCAATCGGCATCGTGGCGCTAATGGTACTTGCCATGATTATGCGTGCCTCGATGCGTCGCAGCCTCAAATCGACCGATAGCAACAGCGATAACACAGCCGTTCAGGTTTTGGCTGCCATGTGCTTTGTGACCACGGCAGACGGTCAGGACCATTCAAACGATATTTCTAAAATCTCGCAGACACTGGCAAAACTGACCGGCAAAAAATACAGCGCACAGCAAATTCAGGATATTCTGGATTACACACGCGACGATCCGACAGCCATTGATGCAATCGGTGCTGACCTGAATCAAAATGGTCGCGAACTGGTGCTAGAGGGCGCGCTAAGCGTTGCCACATTGAACGGCGAAATCAAAGCCGCTGAATACAACGCTGTGACCCAGATCGCGAAGATGCTGCAATTACCGGCGCAGGATTTCCGTGCGATCCTGTCGAAAATCGCGCAAACCCGCGCAACCGCCTAACCGCGTAGCATTTTCAAACCTTGGGTCACGTCAGCCCGTACAGCCAAACGCAAACCAGGTTCGTCCCCCGCCTTTAGGGCGCTAAGGATCAGTTTATGGTGGGGCGGCGGTTCTTTGCGGTTTAGGCGTCCATACAAGGCCCGCATCGTCGGTCCCAGCTGCAACCAAACCGTTTCCGCCATAGCAAGGATCGCTGGCGCCTGTGCGCGCAGATACAGCGTGCGGTGAAATTCAAGGTTCATCTTGATATAACCAGACGCGTCATGGCGTGCGACCATTTGGCTGACGCCGCTGTTGATCGTTTCTAGACGTTCGATCAGGGCAAAGTGTGCACGGGGCAAAGCACGGCTGGCCAATTCAGGTTCTAACAACGCACGCAGCGCGGCCAATTCTTCGATACGATCGTTAGACAGCTCTGGCGTGGACACGCGGCCCGACGACGACAAAAACAATGCGCCTTCGGCGACCAAACGGCGCACAGCTTCGCGGGCTGGGGTCATGGATACGCCGAACTCTTTGCCAATCCCCCGTAGCGTCAACGATTGCCCCGGCAGGATCTCTCCGTGCATGACTTGAGTTCGAAGGGCGCGATAAACCCGTTCATGGGCCGCGCCTGACTGTTCGGATGGGCGTTGGGGCGTAATCATATCCCTATGTGATCACATCAATCACCGCCGTCAATCGAAACGAATGCGATGCAATGCCCCACCGTGATCACGAAGCCACCTGCGGGCCGTTTCAAAGTCGGGGTACAGGCTATGAACAACATCCCAAAAAGCGGCGGAATGATTCATTTCGATCAAATGAGCGACCTCATGCGCCGCGACATAATCCAGAATATGCGGCGGTGCCATGATCAGCCGCCAGCTATACATCAAATCACCGCGCGACGTGCATGACCCCCATCTGGATCTGGTATCGCGCAGCGTAATACGCCCATAGCCGCGGCCCAGCATCGCCGCATATTTATCCGACGCCGTCGCCAGCGCATCACGCGCATGGGTTTTCAAAAACCCCTGAACACGCGCAGCAACCCGATCAGGATCATTGGGTACCATCAAACGGTCATCAGCAACTTCAACCCGACGTTTGTCATGCGCCGTGATTGCATACTCTGTCCCGCCAAAGGGAATCACCTGCCCGATCGCAACAAAACGTTCGCCCTCTAGCCCCGATAGATGGTCGCGCACCCAATTTTCGCGATCGCGCAGAAACGCCATCGCCTCTCTTTCAGGCACAGGATTTGGCAGAGTCATCGTCACACGACCGTCCAAACGGGAAATTCGCAGGCTTAAACGGCGTGCACGGGGCGATCTGCGTAAACTGACCTCAATCGGGGGGTTGCCACCCAGAACAAGACGTCCCATATGCTTTTTCCTAGAATTCGTGTGTCAAAGGCTTTGACACGTCTAATTGCTTATGGCAGGTGGCATCATTCCACCGCAAGAGCGTGACAAGTTTAAGGGGATGACTATGCCCAAAGAAGAATGGGGTACAAAACGTGTTTGCCCGACGACCGGCAAACGTTTTTATGACCTGAACAAAGATCCGATCGTCAGCCCATACACCGGCGAAATCGTGAACATCGAGTCGTCCAAGACCCGCACCATGGTAGCGGACGCCGAAGACGCACAGACCAAGAAACTGAAAGCTTCGGACGAAGAAGACGATCTGATCCTGGACGATGATGACGAAGACGTTGATCTGGGTGATGATGTACTGGACGAAGACGACGATGATAACGTGTCGTTCGACGATCTGGGCGACGTTGCAGCCAACGACGACGACGATAACTAATTTTTCTGGCTCGGGCGATTTTGGTCTTGCACCCGTCCGAGCCCGATTATAAAGAACCGGAACAGCGACGGGAACGCCGCTGCCCATGGCGGAAACGCCAAAACGTGGGGCCTTAGCTCAGCTGGGAGAGCGCCTGCATGGCATGCAGGAGGTCAGCGGTTCGATCCCGCTAGGCTCCACCAAATTTCCCTTAAAATCTGCTTTGAACCTCGTGTCGTCAATCTGTGGCCCCGTAGCGCGCTGAACATATTTGCGCCCATGCCACACGACCCGCCTAGAACACGACGCTTACGCAGCTGCGGCAATCGCCAGCCCGTCAACCACGGCTGTAAATGCGTTGGTTTCGATGATTTTCGCCTGCGGTATCACGGCTAGTGCTTCGTCTTGGACAAACTGCATCAGGCTAGATCCACCAACCAAGACCACATACCCGACCTGTTGTGGCGCGACTTGCGCCTTCATCAGTGTCTCGTACATCGCGGCGCGTAAATCGTCACGGTATCCGGATAGGGCTGCATTCATTGACCCTGCGCTGACAGGTGCCGCCAGTGATTTTTCAACGACGCCTAAATCAATCGCAGCGGCCCCTACGCCCGAGTTTGCGGCGATTTTCCCGCGTTCGACGGCAAATGCCACATCGTGCCCCAGCCGATCCTGAATGACCGCAGACAGACGGTTCAGCTTCTCTGGCTCGACGGCATGTTTGACCAGATCGTCAACCATGCGTTCCGTTTCACGGGTATATAGGAATGGGATCATCGCCCAGTTGGACAGGTCGCCATAGATCGCGCGAGGTACAGGCAGTAACCCATCGCCCAACGTACGGCGTAGTTCGCCGCCCAAGCCAAACAACGGCATTGCATGAGCAAGGGACACCGTTTGATCGAAATCCGTTCCGCCCAAGCGGATACCATGACTCGCAATAACCGATGGGCCGGTATCTGCATTTCGAAAGACGGTAAAATCCGATGTACCGCCGCCGATATCGACGATTACCCCGACCGCTTGATCGGTCACCTGTGCCGCGCTGGCAATTGCTGCCGCTTCGGGTTCGAAAAGAAACTCTACCGTTTGGAAACCAGCCGCCAGATAACAGTCGCGCAAATCCTGTTCGGCGCGCGCGTCGCGGTCTGGATCGTGGTGGAACCGTACAGGCCGCCCCGATACGACACGATCGAATTCGTGGCCCGCGCGCTGGATTGCACCATTGCGCAATCGCACTAAAAACTGCGTCACAATGTCGGCAAGCGTCTGGCGTTTACCGCCAATCAACCGTTTTTCGTGGAACAAAGACGTGCCCAAGACTGACTTTAGGGCGCGCATATATCTGCCTTCTTCACCTTCGATCAGGGATGTCGCTGCGGCCCGCCCGATCTGCATGTCCCCGCTGTCGGGGAAAAACACAGCCGTAGGCAATGTGTCCTGATCACCATCAAAGTGGACCCGTACAATTTGCCCATCGCGGACAAAGGCAGCGGCGGAATTGGATGTACCAAAATCAATTCCTAAACTTGTCATCGTCATATCCCCGCCCGTCTGTGAAGCAAAATCAAGGACCGCGACCTACCGCACCCGACCAATAGCTGCAACAGTTTCAATTATGACCAAAGTCTTGCGCTATTCACCTTGATTGGATTGCACGCATTGGTATCAAACAGCCAAAACAAACACCCAACACTGTTACGTCTGGTCCCCGTATGAACCTACGCAAAAAGATCGAAAATTCAGCCATCATCAACGCTGCCGTCAGCGGTGCCTTGACGCTGTATTTGCGATTTTGCTTTGCCACAACACGATGGGATATTCGCGGCGGCGAAGGGTTTCGCCAGTCCGTCACCGAAGGTCCGACCATTTTGGTCATGTGGCACTGCGCCATCCTGATGGCTCCTGCACATGTTGCCAATCAAAAGGTGAAACTGGTTACCCTGCGCGATCCGTCACCTGCGGGAAATCTATCGGCAGGGGTTCAATCGCGATTTGGGCTCTCGCCTATTTCGATGTCGGCCAAAGACACCAATTTAACCGCATCCCGCAAGGTGCTGCGCCACCTACGGGCCCGCGGATCAATGGGATTGACCGCGGATGGCCCAACAGGCCCGGCACGTCAGTTGAAACCGGCACCGTTGGATTGGGCGCGGCGGTCGGGCGCAAAGGTGTACACCTTTGGTTTTTCGACCAAACGGCACCGCATTTTGGGGACATGGGATAAAATGGTCCTGCCTCTCCCGTTCACCAGCGGGGCTGCGCTGTTTCTTGAATGGGACCATGCATTAGCCAAAGACGCTGATGACACCCAACGCGCGGCTGACAGTGCCGCGTTAGAGACGGCATTAACGTCGGTTCAGGACACAGCCGTACAGATCGCCAGCACATAAAAAATGGGGCCGCGCCGAAGCGCGACCCCCACCCCATCCTACGGGTGTCTTTATTTCAGATCGAAACGATCCAATTCCATGACTTTGGTCCAAGCCGCGACGAAGTCGGCAACGAATTTCGCTTCGTTGTCGTCCTGAGCATAGACCTCTGCCAGTGCGCGCAGCTGAGAGTTAGCGCCGAACACCAAATCAGCACGGGTCGCAGTCCATTTCACATCACCAGTGGCGCGATCGCGGCCTTCGTACAGCATGTCTTCTTCGACGGCCTTCCAAACGGTGCCCATGTCCAGCACGTTTACAAAGAAATCGTTGGTCAACTGACCCACACGATCTGTGAAGATACCATGCTTTGTGTCGCCATAATTAGCGCCCATTGCACGCAGACCACCGACAAGAACGGTCATTTCAGGCGCTGTCAGGGTCAACAGTTGCGCTTTGTCGACCAGCAGTTCCTCTGCCGTTGTTGCGAACTGTTGGCTTAGATAGTTACGGAAACCATCTGCCATCGGCTCTAGCGGTTCAAAGGATTCAGCGTCGGTTTGTTCGGCGCTTGCATCCATACGGCCAGGAGTGAACGGAACCTCGATATCGTGGCCCGCGTCCTTTGCGGCTTTTTCGACAGCTGCAGAACCTGCCAGAACGATCAAGTCAGCCAGCGATACCTTTTTACCGCCTTGTTCAAAGTCGGCTTTGATGCCTTCCAGAACGTCCAGAACTTTGGCCAGCTGCGCCGGTTCGTTTGCTTCCCAGTTAACTTGTGGTTCGAGACGCACACGTGCACCGTTTGCACCGCCGCGCAGGTCCGACCCGCGGAAGGTCGATGCCGACGCCCAAGCAGCCAGAACCAGCTCACGTACCGACAGGTCAGACGACAGGATTTTCGCCTTTAGGTCTGCGATTTCGGCTGCGTTAACAACTTCGTGGTCGCACGCTGGAATTGGATCCATCCAGATCAGTTCTTCGTCTGGCACCTCGGAACCCAGATAGCAGACTTTCGGGCCCATATCGCGGTGGGTCAGCTTGAACCAAGCGCGAGCAAATGCGTCCGCGAATTCATCTGGGTTGTCCAAATAGCGGCGTGCAATCGGTTCGTAGATCGGGTCGAATTTCAGCGACATATCCGCAGTCGTCATCATCGGACGATGCTTTTTCGACGGATCATGAGCGTCAACGACCATATCTTCGTCTTCGCAATCAATTGGGTGCCACTGGTGCGCGCCTGCTGGCGATTTGCACAGTTCCCAATCGTATTTGAACAGCACTTTCAGGTACCCCATATCCCAAGTCGTTGGGTTTGGTTTCCACGCACCTTCGATGCCCGAACCAATGGTATCACCACCAATGCCTGTGCCGTGGGCCGATGCCCAACCCAGACCCATTTGTTCCATCGGCGCAGCCTCTGGGTCTGGGCCAACCAAAGCCGCATCACCAGCGCCGTGCGATTTACCAAAGGTGTGACCACCAGCAACCAGAGCAACGGTTTCTTCGTCGTTCATCGCCATACGGCCAAAGGTTTCACGCACGTCGCGGCCCGAAGCCACAGGATCAGGGTTACCGTCTGGGCCTTCTGGATTCACATAGATCAGACCCATCTGCACAGCAGCCAGTGGGTTTTCCAGATCGCGGTCGCCCGAATAACGGCTGTTGTCTTTGTCAGATGTCGCCAGCCATTCGCCTTCCGGGCCCCAATAGATGTCGGTTTCTGGTTCCCATTGGTCTGGACGTCCGCCGCCAAAACCAAAGGTTTTGAAACCCATGGTTTCCAGCGCAACGTTACCTGTTAGGATGAACAGGTCTGCCCAGCTAAGTTTGTTGCCGTATTTCTGTTTGATCGGCCACAGCAGGCGGCGGGATTTATCGATGTTGACGTTGTCAGGCCACGAGTTCAGTGGCGCAAAGCGCTGCGTGCCCGAACGCGAACCGCCGCGGCCGTCAGCGGTACGATACGTACCGGCAGAGTGCCAAGCCATACGGATGAACATCGGGCCGTAGTGGCCGTAGTCTGCTGGCCACCAGACTTGGCTGTCGGTCATCAGGGCGCGCAGGTCTTCTTTGACCGCTTCCAGATCCAGCTTTTTGAACTCATCGGCATAGTTAAAATCAGCACCTAGCGGGTTACCAGCCACAGGGTTCTGGTGCAGAACCTGTAGGTTCAACTGGTTCGGCCACCAATCGCGGTTACCGCGTGCTTTGTTGCTAACGTTTGGCACTGGGCCATGCATGACTGGGCATTTGCCCACGTTGTTACCATCCATTGGTCTCTCCCTCTGGGTTCGCAGTCGCGGGGGTGCGCTGCGGCCTAATTTCATTCTGGAATCAATCTAACCCTAGGCGTTAATAATTTTAATTTGTATTTTCTGATAAGATATATAAGTAAAAATAATGGATAACATCACACTCCGACAATTACGTTACTTTGATGCCGTCGCACGCCTGGGGCATTTTGGACATGCCGCCGATGCTTGCGCGATCACGCAGCCCGCGCTGTCCATGCAAATCAAGGAATTAGAGGCAACTGTTGGCGCACCGTTGTTTGAACGGACAACGCGCAACATTCGCCTGACGACCTTTGGCGAAGAATACGTTAAACGCGTCCGCGATATCCTACGCGCCGTCGATGAATTAGGCGACTTTGCGCGAACCGCTGCGACGGGCATCGCAGGGCCACTTCGGATCGGGGTGATTCCGACTGTCGCGCCGTACCTGCTGCCCAGCCTAATGCGGCAGATTGATACGGTATTTCCCAGTCTGACGGTCCACATCCGCGAAACAATCACACCGCGCCTGATCGAAGAGCTAACCGCTGGCCGAATCGACACCGCGATTGTGGCGCTACCCGTTTCGGAAACCCAATTCGAAGAGGTGCCCCTGTTCACCGAAGATTTCGTTTTGGTTCGGCCCGAAAACGATGCGAACAAACCCGTTCCATCGGCTGAAATCCTGCGGGAAATGCGTCTGCTGTTACTAGAAGAAGGCCACTGTTTTCGCGATCAGGCGCTATCGTTTTGTTCGATGCCATCCGTCCGCCCACGTGAAGTGATGGACGGCAGTTCGCTGTCCACTTTGGTCCAAATGGTCGGCGCAGGCATGGGGGTTACCCTGATACCAGAAATGGCTGTGCCCGTGGAAACGCGATCCGCGTCTGTCGCCGTTTCACATTTTCCAGATCCCCAACCGCGCCGAACAATCGGGATGATCTGGCGTAAAACAAGCCCACTGTCTGATCATTTACGCCAGATTTCGGATGTCGTCAGGTCGTGCCGGCAGGATCAATAACGTCCAGCCGCCCCAGCAGATTGGCCCGTCAGTTTTTCCAATTCTGCCCGCGCACCATCAATGATAAGCGATACATCATTGATACCCGCCACTAAACGGAAACCACGGCGTTCCAATTCATCCCAGTCCCGACCGGGACCGCGCACGGTAGCCAGAGGTTTGCCATGTTTTTTCGCGATGGTTTCGACCTGATCCAGCACAGGCAAGAACGCTGGATCGTCCATACGCTCCAGATACCCTGCCGAGGCGGCTAGATCGTTTGGCCCGATAAAGATCGCATCGACACCGTCAATCGCCGCAATCTGTTCTAGATCAGCGACCGCATCAACATGTTCACATTGCACCATAATTACGACCTCTTCAGAGGCGTTTTCACGGGCATAGTTAGGCGTCGCGCCCCAATTGGAACCACGCACGATCGGCGCGGCATAGCCGCGATGGCCGCGAGATGGGTAATGGAATGCGGATACGATGCGGCGCGCTTCCTCGGCCGAATTTACCATCGGCACGATGAAATTACGAAATCCCCGATCCAATGCTTGTTTGATTACGGTGTCAGACCCTTCGGGTAGACGTAAAACCACTGTCCCGCCTGCGGCTTCGACTGCGCGGGATACATGGACCCAATCCTCTAAACCGCCGCGCCCATGTTCGCCGTCGATCACGATGACATCCCAACCGTGGCGCACCATGATTTCAGCTGTGTCAGGGCTGCCCAATTCGGACCACGCTGCTGCGATCATCTTGGGCTCTGCTAAACGAGTTTTGAACGGATTGTTCATGTCATCACCTAAAAATAGGCCCTTCAGCATTTTACCTTAGGGCAACGTTGCATCTGCGATAGGTTTGAAAACCAAAAGATGCAATTGCGGTCTTTGAAAATCGATCCGGATACAACAGTTTGGCGTTATCCGCTTTACCTCCTACGTCTCGCAACGCTAATTTAAAGTGATTTTGCGGTCTTTGCGCCCGTCGACCAAGGTTATTAAAATGAAAATTGCAGTTGCAGGATTGGGCTATGTGGGCCTGTCTAACGCCGTCCTTTTGGCCCAGCACAACGATGTGACCGCCGTAGACATATCTGATGAACGTGTGTCGATGGTCAACAAAGGTATTGCGCCGATTGTGGATGCAGAACTGTCGGAGTTTCTGAAAAACCGCGAATTGACGCTGACAGCGACGACCGATGGCGCTGCTGCCTATTCCGACGCGGAATTTGTGATCGTCGCCACCCCGACCAACTATGACACTGTCAGCAACTACTTTGATACTTCGAGCGTCGAGGCGGTGATTGATCAGGTCTTGGCCGTGAATGACACAGCCGCAATCGTTGTAAAATCGACAATCCCAGTCGGCTTTATCGACCGTATCCGCGCAGAAAAAGACACCGATCGCATTCTGTTTTCACCAGAATTCCTGCGCGAAGGACGCGCGCTGTACGACAACCTGCACCCCAGCCGCATCATCGTTGGGGAACAATCAGATCGTGCCCGCACGTTTGCCGATCTGTTGCTGCAGGGCGCTGAAGAAACCAATGTCGAAGTTCTATTCACTGACCCGTCAGAGGCCGAAGCGATTAAGCTGTTTGCCAACACCTATCTTGCGATGCGGGTCGCGTTCTTTAACGAATTGGACAGCTATGCCCTTTCGCGCGGCATGGACAGTCGCCAGATCATCAACGGCGTGAGCCTAGATCCGCGGATCGGGTCACATTACAACAACCCGTCATTCGGCTACGGCGGTTACTGCCTACCCAAAGATACCAAACAGCTGCTGGCGAACTATTCCGAGGTTCCGCAGAACCTTATCGCGGCCATCGTGGACGCAAACCGTACACGCAAGGATTATCTGGCAGACCAGATCATTGCACGCGCACCAAAACAGGTCGGCGTTTACCGTTTGGTTATGAAAGCTGGATCTGACAATTTCCGCCAGTCATCGATCCAAGGCATCATGAAACGCATCAAGGCCAAAGGCATCAGCGTTGTCGTCTACGAACCCGTGCTTGAGGATGATGATTTCTTTGGCTCGCGCGTTGAACGCGATCTGGACGTGTTCAAATCGCAATGTGACGTGATTATCGCGAACCGCATGACCGATGACATCAGCGACGTAGCCGACAAAATCTTTACCCGCGATCTATTCGGTGCGGACTAAATAAAAAGGACCCCGAAATTGGGGTCCTTTTCAATAAGCAAAGGCGCCGATCATCCGACCGGCGCCTTTTGTGATTAGAAGTGTGCCGACTGCGTGGTCGCAGGTTTTGCCAGAGGCGGCGCGAATTTGGTCAGGTTGATGCCTTCAATCGCCTGTTTGTATTCGCTGATGGTTGGCGTACGGCCCAGAATTGCGGACAGAACCACAACTGGGGTCGATGCCAGCAGAGATTCACCTTTCTTCTCGGCGCTGTCCTCTACCACGCGGCCTTGGAACAGGCGGGTCGAGGTTGCCAGAACGGTGTCACCTTTTGCTGCTTTTTCCTGGTTACCCATGCACAGGTTACAGCCCGGACGCTCGAGGTACATGATGTTCTCGTATTCGGTGCGTGCTTGCGCTTTGGGGAACAGATCGTCGAACTCAAAGCCCGAATACTTCTGCAGGATGTCCCAGTCACCTTCGGCCTTCAGTTCGTCGATGATGTTGTAGGTCGGAGCTGCAACAACCAGCGGCGCGTTGAATTTCACTTCGCCGTTTGCTGCCTCTAGGTTTTTCAACATCTGAGCAACGATTTTCATGTCGCCTTTGTGAACCATGCACGAACCGACAAAGCCCAAATCGACCTTTTTCTCGCCACCGTAGTAGGAGATTGGGCGAATGGTGTCGTGGGTGTAACGCTTGGACACGTCTTCGTTGTTCACGTCAGGGTCAGCGATCATTGGTTCGTCGATGGCGTCCAGATCAACAACGACTTCGGCGTAGTATTTCGCATTGTCATCAGGGGTCAGGGCAGGTTTTGCGCCCGATTTGATTTCTGCGATACGCGCGTCTGCTTTGTCGATCAGGCCCTGTAGGGTTTTGGCTTCGTTATCCATACCCTTGTCGATCATCACCTGAATACGGTCTTTCGCCAGTTCCAGCGATCCGATCAGGGTTTCATCGTTGGAAATACAGATCGAAGCTTTCGCCTTCATCTCTGCGGTCCAGTCGGTAAAGGTGAACGCTTGGTCCGCCAGCAGGGTGCCGATGTGAACTTCGATGATGCGGCCTTGGAATACGTTGTCGCCGTGCTGTTTCAGCATCTGCGATTGGGTCGCGTGTACCACGTCACGGAAATCCATGTGGTCTTTCATTTCACCTTTAAAAGTGACTTTGACCGATTCAGGGATTGGCATGGTGGCTTCGCCAGTTGCCAGCGCCAGCGCAACAGTACCCGAGTCAGCACCGAATGCGACGCCTTTGGACATACGGGTGTGGCTGTCGCCGCCGATGATGATGTCCCAGTCGCTGACAGTGATGTCATTCAGCACTTTGTGAATAACGTCGGTCATCGAATGGTATTCACCTTTCGGGTCACGCGCGGTGATCAGGCCGAAATCGTTCATGAACTTCATCAGTTTCGGGATGTTAGCCTGAGCCTTTTTGTCCCAAACGGATGCCGTGTGACAGCCCGACTGATACGCACCATCGACCAGCGGCGAAATGGTGGTTGCCGCCATCGCCTCTAGTTCTTGCGACGTCATCAGACCAGTGGTGTCCTGCGAACCAACGATGTTTACTTTGACGCGAACGTCGGAACCTGCGTGCAGCGGGTCTTTGGAGGTGACGCCAACAGCGTTGCGGTTAAAGATTTTTTCAACTGCGGTCAGGCCCTGATCAGGTTTGCTGATCTCTTTGGCTGGTGCGAACACTGGGGTTGCCTCAACGCCCAAAGTTTCCGCCGCGAATGTCTGCAGTTTCTTACCGAATACAACGGCATAGGAACCGCCGGCTTTCATGAATTCCACTTTTTGCGGAGTGAAAGCACCCGAAACGTCAACCAGCTCTTCGCCAGTGTCGCTCAGCAGTTTCTTTTCTTTGGTGTTGATTTTCAGAACTGTACCGGTTTCGACCGAATATTTCTGCTCCAGAACAGGGCTGTCGTCGTTGTTCAGGATCGGCTTGCCGTCTGCGTCGACTTTCTTGACCCAGTTTTTCAGGTCCAGACCAATACCACCGGTCACGCCAACAGTGGTCAGGAAGATCGGCGAAATGCCGTTTGTGCCAGCAACAACTGGTGCGATGTTCACGAATGGAACGTATGGGCTGGCTTGTTTACCGGTCCACAGCGCCACGTTATTCACGCCGGACATACGGGACGAACCAACGCCCATGGTGCCTTTTTCAGCGATCAGCATAACGCGTTTGGTTGGGTGCTGTTTTTGCAGCTCTTGGATTTCGGCCTGCGCTTCTGGCGTGATCATGCATTTGCCGTGCAGTTCACGGTCCGAACGCGAGTGCGCCTGATTACCTGGCGACAAAAGGTCGGTCGAGATATCGCCTTCGGCAGCGATGTAAGTCACGACTTCGATTTCTTCTTCGACGTCTGGCAGTTTGGTAAAGAATTCCGCCTTGGCGTAGCTCTCCAGAATGTCTTTGGCGACTGCGTTGCCTGCTTTGAACGCTTCACCCAGACGAGCCATGTCAGCGTCGTACAGGAACACTTGGGTTTTCAGAACGTCAGCAGCCTGACCCGCGATTGAAGCGTCATCGCCCAGCGCCAGATCCAGCAGAACAGCAACCGAAGGGCCGCCTTTCATGTGCGACAGCAGCTCGAATGCGAACTCTGGAGTGATTTCAGCAACGGTTACTTCGCCCAGAATGATTTCTTTCAGGAACGCTGCTTTCACGCCTGCGGCGCTCGTGGTGCCTGGCAGGGTGTTGTAGATCAGAAACTGCAGCGAATCTGCGCGGTGTTCGTTTGCTTCGTCTTTGATCTGCGCGATCAACTCAGCAACCAGTGCGCCATCGTCGATCGGCTTTGGGTGCAGACCTTCGCCTTTGCGCGTTTCGATCTCGTTCAAGTAATCAGCGTATAAGCTCATGATTGTCCCGTCGGCTATATGTTTAAGTAGCTAGAGCGCCGGGTGTCAGAAGCTTCTGGCGAGTCCGGGAAAGCTCATTGTATGCCGCAGTATACCAAAAGGCACCCACATGCAAGTTCACTTAAGCTATTAAGGCCTTTGACAGGTTTTGTCATCACATACAGACGCGACGCAAAACCGCACGACACAGCGATGGCGCAGATCAGATCATAGATTTCAATTGTAGAAAAAGTGGTGCCCAGGGGCGGAATCGAACCACCGACACGAGGATTTTCAATCCACTGCTCTACCCCTGAGCAAATCCCAATAATACTTGATCAATATCAAAAATAGTGATTTAAAATCAGTTAGATAAATAACTACCAACTCGCGCAGGCACATGCAGGAGGACGCAGGCGCCCGCACCCAATAGAAGCAATTTTGTAACCCCAGCGTAACCCCAGCGTAACCCCAGAATGCCCACACTTAAAATTACCAACTCTTTTCTACAGAAAGTTAAGCCCTCTAACTCGCGGCAGGAAATCAAGGACACAATCACCACAGGATTGATCGCTCGAATATCACCAAGTGGAGCAATCAGCTTTGCCACAAGGGTCCGAGACAATCAGGGAAAAACAAGAACCATCACCATAGGGAAATATCCAAGCCTATCCCTACAAGACGCACGGATAAAAGCCGGCGAAATTTACAAGCAGCTGAAGGAAGGCGTCGATATCAACGGTGAAAAGCGAGCCTTGAGAGAACAGACGAGCCAAGCAGAAAGCTCCCCCTCACTTCGCGATATTATTTCTGAATACAAAAACGGCCCAGGAAAACGTTTGAAAATTTGGCAACCCGCCGGCCCCAAGACTGAACTCGCCCAAGCCGAACGTGTCTTAAGTCGTGTTTTTAAAGATCTTCTAGATACACCAGTATCGAAAATAACAGCAGAGGCCTTAGCTGACGCTATGTCTAGCTACGTTCCAGCAAACGCCAGCTCCGCGAAGACTTCAGCCAATGGGCAAGTGTCTAAAGCACGAGCTTACTTGTCACCAGTTTTTGATTGGGTCGCCGGACGAGGAAGGTTTTCTAAAATTGGTGCAGCACGAAGACCCCAAATTGAAGTTGCCGCCGTTCAAACGACCCACGATCCCGCCAACTCAGACCCTTCCATAGAAGGAGTGCGCTCCAGAGTTTTGAACGACCAAGAACTGCGCAGCATTCTCCCCTTACTTCGATATCCGGCTCCACAAATTGGAAACAACTCAATTCAACCTGAAAACGACTACAGGCCGATTGCACTGCGCTTCATGTTGATGACAGCCGCGAGACGTGAGGAGGTTTGCAAGATGACTTGGAGCCAAGTCGACAAGGACAATTCCATTTGGCGGAAACCATCCGTAAAGGCGACCAAAGGCGGCCCGAGAGGCCAAGATCTCCCACTCCCTTCGGCCATCATAAACTTACTCAAATCACTTCCCGGATGGGAAACGGCGAAACCGACCGATTTTGTTTTCCCAAATAGCACTGGCAAAGGTCCTCTGGGAAACTGGGATCGTTTTCAAACAGCCCTGAATAAACAAACGGGTGTTCATAATTGGCACCGCCACGACCTTAGAAGGACCGCTGGCACATTAATGCGCGAAATTGGGCAACCGCTTGCAGTGATCGAAACCATCCTTGATCACGCAACCCCTCTCCGAAGCGAAGGCGGGAGCGACACTGCTGGCGTGTATATTTTGACCAATACGAAAATATTGGAGAGCTCGGAAAATCCACAAGCAACGGCACTCGCTCGATTAGCCGAAGCCCTAGACCAAATAGAGGCCCAAGGTAAATAAACACTAACTTATTGATTTAAAATAACTATTGACTCAAAAAATCAGCTTTGTAGCTTTTCATAGAACACAAATAGAAAGGCTACAAATGCCCCCCAAGGACTCCGATAACAACCGCCAAATCGGCATGACATTTAACATGCCTGCTCATTGGCACCGTTCTTTCAAGGCTTACGCTGCTCAGTCAGGCCTCAGCATGCGTGACTTTTTGTTCTTATGCTTTGAAACGCAAAAATCTGTAGATCAAATCAATTCCCAACGAAGGAATAGCTAGCCAGCTATTTCGGAATTGCGCAAATTTTCCATTCCTTTAGTCTCAGCGCAACCGCACCCGCAAAAGTTGATTTTCGCGGGTGCCAACCGTCACCGTCCGACTATCTAACGGGAACCGGAATGAGCATTGAGAAGACCCTTTTTACCGCCGCTGACAAAATGCGCGGCGCAATGGATGCAGGCGAATACAAACACATCGCACTTGGCCTCCTTTTTCTACGGTATGTATCAGTCGCCTTTGAACGCCTGCACGCCGAACTATCAAACGACGGCATTTCCGATCCTGAAGATCGTGATGAATATCTAGCCGAGAGTGTTTTCTGGGTTCCCGAAAAGGCGCGATGGTCTCACATCGCCAAAAATTCGAAAAACCCTGAGATTGGCGTGATGATCGATAGCGCCATGCGTGATATCGAAACCGAAAACCCCAGCCTCAAAGGGGCACTTCCCAAAGTTTTCGGTCGCGAAAGCCTCGACAAAACGATGCTTACGGGACTGATCGAGCTGTTTACCAACGATATCAAATTGGACGGCACCAAAGCCGACTTTGACCTAATCGGCCGCATCTACGAATACTGCATCGGTGAATTTGCGGGAAACGAAGGCAAACGTGGCGGCGAATTCTACACACCTCAGTCCGTCGTCTCGACACTCATTGAAATGATCGAACCAACAAAGGGGCGCGTTTATGACCCCTGCTGCGGCACTGGTGGTTTCTTTGTGCAGTCAGAAAAGTTCATCGAGGCACACCAAGGCCAATCCAACGACATCGCGATCTACGGACAAGAACGGAACCACACGACCTTTGGTTTGGCGCGGATGAACCTCGCTATTCGTGGTATCTTCGCTGATATTCGCTGGAATTCCGAAGGAACGCTTTTGCGGGATGAATTCCCCGATGAACGGTTCGACTACATCCTAGCAAACCCGCCATTCAACATCTCTGATTGGTCCGGAGACCTGTTGCGCGAAGACGTCCGTTGGAAACACGGGACGCCGCCAAGCGGTAACGCCAACTTTGCTTGGATACAACACGTATACAGTCGCCTTTCCTCGCGGGGGATTGCGGGCGTTGTCATGGCAAACGGATCTATGTCGTCGATGTCGGGCGGAGAAGGCGATATTCGTAGCGCACTGGTGCAAGCGGACGCAATTGACGCAATGGTCGCCCTACCCGGCCAACTGTTCTACGGCACCCAGATCCCAGCCTGCTTGTGGATCCTTGCCAAGGATAAATCGAATGGCATCGCGAAGGAAGCGAAGCTGCGCGATCGTCGCGGAGAGGTCCTCTTCATCGATGCCCGCAAGATGGGGGCGCTGGTGCCTGGATCGCGCAAGCAGAAAGAGCTATCACCCGACGAGATCGGCAAAATCGCGACGGCTTACCATGCGTGGCGCGGAGAGCCTGATGCAGGCACATATGAGGATGAGCCGGGCTTCTGTAAATCGGCAGACCTCGATGAAATCGCCAAGCATAACTTCGTCCTGACCCCTGGTCGCTATGTCGGCGCAGGCGCGGCAGAAGATGACGGCGAGCCTTTTGAGGAGAAGTTCGAGCGCCTGATGGGAGAACTGCGCGGCCAGTTCGCCGAAGGGCAGCGGCTGGAAGCCGAGATCGAGGCCCGGCTGGGAGCGTTGGAATGACTGCTGGTCGCTTAGAAATTGCGGATGCTTCCAGTTGGCCTGGCTCTTGGGAGCGAGCGACGTTTGAAGAACTTCTAAGGGCCGGTGACTTATTGGTAATTCAGGATGGAAATCACGGTTCAAAATACCCAAAGGCCGAAGAATTTGGTCCGATTGGCTTGCCGCTAATTACTGGTGCAGAAATGGCCTCAGGTCGCATTGATCTGACTGGAGCCAAGAGGCTCAACCACAAGACGGCAGAAAGTCTAACCAAGGGGCGCGCAAAGGCGGGGGATGTTTTACTCACCCATAAAGGTTCGATCGGAAAGACAGCCATCGTTCCGCCAGACCATTGTGGTGAGATTATACTAAATCCTCAAATAACTCTGTATCGCGTAGCTGAGAACGGTAGGATCGACCGCCAATTTCTAAAATATTTTTTCGACACACGGATATTTCAAGATTTCTTGACCCGAGTGACCGGGATTTCCACCATTCCCACTATTGGCCTAAAAGCACAAAAGTCTGTGGAATTCGTGTTTCCCGATAGAAATGAACAACGCGAGATCGCGGCAGTATTGGGGGCGTTGGATGACAAGATCGAGCTGAACCGCAAGACCGCGGCGACGCTGGAGGAGATGGCGCGGGCGCTTTATCGGTCGTGGTTTATCGACTTTGACCCCGTCCACGCCAAAGCCCAAGGCCGAGCCCCCGCCCACATGGACCCCGCCACCGCCGCCCTCTTCCCCGACAGCTTCGGCGAGGACGGTTTGCCGGAAGGGTGGGACATTGGATCGTTGGTAGATGCATTCGATATCGTAATGGGCCAGTCCCCGCCCGGAGACACATATAACGAGAACGGAAACGGTCTACCATTCTATCAAGGAAGGACAGATTTTGGCTTCAGGTTTCCAAAGATCAGAAAATACTGCTCGGCTCCATCTCGAATGGCCCCGCGTGATAGTATCCTATTGAGCGTTCGAGCACCTGTTGGTGATCTAAACCGAGCTTGGGAACAATGCTGCATCGGTCGAGGCGTAGCGTCTCTTGCGGAGAAGTCAGGCCGCAATGCCTACGGTTATGAAGCGATGTGGGCGCTATCGGATGCCTTAAAGGCCTATGATAACGAAGGAACTGTCTTCGGTTCCATCAACAAAAAACAGCTTTCCAGCCTTGAGCTCGTCCTTTCGCCAAATGAGTTACGTGACGCATTTGAAGATATCGTGCGGCCAATTGATGAACAGGTCCGTAACATTACGGCCGAAAACCAAACCCTCGCAACCCTCCGCGACACCCTCCTGCCCCGCCTCATGTCTGGCGAGCTTCGCGTTGGCGAGGCGAAAGAAGAGTTGGATGCTGTATCATGACGATTTTAGATCAGCTGGATAGAGACAGCTTTGCCACGGACTTTTTGACAGCATATTTGTCGGGCGGCTTTACGACGATGACCAAACGCGAGATCGATTTACTGGTGTTGCGCCTGTTGATCGAACATAGCGACGGCTGGTCTTTCGAAAATCCACCAACGGCCTTCGAAATCGCTCAAAAACTCCGCGCAAAACGGGGCAAAGTGCGATCGATGCTGGACGAACTGTCCTACCGCCAACTAACCGATGAAACCGAAGCATTGCGTCGCTTGAGGATCATCATCGAGAACCGCATCCGTGAAGAAAATGACGACCTTTTCGTGTCTGATAAGGTTCGCATTCAAATAGAAGACGGATACTTGCGCGAATTCGCCAAGGATTTGGTCCAAAAAGACTATGGCATCGTCGATTCATCCTTCAACAGTTCAATTATCGTTCTTTCAGGCGACAAATTTCTGGCACTGGCGTTCGAAGTCATGCCCGAAGGCGCGAGAGCGAAAATCGAGGACGAATTATTAAGGCATCGCGATGAACTGGCGGGGGTCGAAAGACAAAATCTATTCCGGATGTTTATTGAACAAGCCGTCAAAGGCGCTGGTTCAGAAATTGGGAAAAAAGCAGTTCAACTAGGCGTTACAGCGTTGAGTGGCGGGATGGCAAACATACCCAGCCTAGTCCGCGACATCCTAAGGCTGGGCCGTGATCACAGCGATAGTTAGAAAATAATGGGTGTTTTCGAAGGTATTTTTCTTTTTCAGCAGAGACTTAGGTAACTTTCGGGAAATTTAGGTTTTTAATTTATGTTTCAGGTAGATCTCACAAAAAATCGCATTCAAAAACTATATTCCGCGCGCTTTTCAGAGTTGAAATTACGCGAACGCGAACATCTTCAGGAATGGCTTGCGAACCAGCCTGATGCCCTGGGCGAAGAACTCTTGATCATTCAAAAAGAGTTTGATGGGTTTGCCGATACTCGTGAGCGATTGGACCTACTCGCCATCGACCAAGAGGGACAACTGGTCATCATTGAAAATAAGCTTGACGATTCCGGCCGTGATGTCGCCTGGCAAGCGTTGAAGTATGCCGCCTATGTGTCGAGCCTGACCAAGTCCCAAATCCTCGTTATTTATCAACAATACCTAGACCGTTACTGCGGCGGTGGAAATGCGAACGAACGCATGTGTGAGTTCTTGGACGTAGACAGCCTCGATGGCGTCGTGCTCAACGAAGGGCATGCCCAGAGACTAATGTTTATTGCGGCACATTTTCGCAAAGAAGTAACGTCAACGGTGCTTTGGCTGAGAGAGCATGACATTGACGCCCGCTGCCTAAGAGTAACACCTTACCAGCACGGCGATAGTCTATTCGTGGACATCCAACAGGTGATCCCGACACCTGAAGCCGCTGAATTTATGATACAAATGACGGCGAAAGAGACCGAAGAAAAGGCAACTAAGGGCCACAAACGGTGGAGCCACGAGATGCGATTGGCGTTTTGGGCCGATCTGTTGGAAGATTTTCGCAAACGTGGAAACACTCGATGGCTCAGCAACAGCCCCCGCAAGGACCGCAGCATCACATCGAGCATCGACGTTCCGGGTGTATCGCTGAAATTGTCATTTCTCAGGCATGAAATCCGCGTCGAGATACATTTCGACTTTGGCGACCGAGACCTCAACCAAGCCTTTATGGAAAAATTGAAGGATCAGACCGATATCAATCCTAACGATTTCGCCGAGCCGCTCGAATGGCAATATCCGGAAAAACGGAATGCAGGCGTTCTGTTGGTGAAGAAAGCAGTTCAAGGTTACAGCAAAGAAAATTGGCCCGACATGATCGCATGGCTTGCGGACAATCATTCAAAATTTGAGACCTTTTTCACCCCGAATATTCAGAAAATTTCCGCCGAAATGCGCAAAAAATCCTTGGAAACCGAATAAATGGCGTTTTTGACTGAAGCTGACCTCGAAAATTATCTTCTTGCGGAACTCGAACAGCAAAACATTCCGTCCGTTCATGGTTCACAAGCCGCTCCTGACATCCCAGACAGCCTAAGATCTTCTTATCATCAAACGATACTAGAACCCATATTTCGAGATGCGCTGACAAGACTGAACCCAGACTTACCCGAGCGCGCACTATCGGAGGCGGCAAATAAGGTCTTAGATGCTGTTTTCACGACTGACATAATCCAAGAAAACAGGCGCCTCCATCAACTGCTCGTCGACGGCATAAAAACGACGTATTTTGATCAAGGCGAAGAACGCAATGCAGTCGTCAAGCTTGTTGATTGGACAGACGCGGTCAATGATTGGAGAGCAATCAACCAATTCGACGTGGTTGGAAGCAACACCCGAATTCCCGATGTGGTTATCTTCCTCAACGGGTTGCCCTTTGTTGTTATCGAACTGAAGGGAACTGAGGGTAAGGATATCGAAGCGGCTTGGAACCAAATCGAAACATATAAACATGACATCCCAGACCTGTTCCGGACATCGCTACTGAACGTTATCAGTGACGGACATACCGCCCGCTATGGCTCGCTATCCGCGAATTTAGATCGTTTTATGAAATGGCGCACTTTAGACGGCGTATCGTTGGTTCCTAGCGGGTCAGATTTGGCCCTTTCGACACTTGCAAAGGGCCTTTTGAACCGCGAGACACTGCTCGACCTTTTACGTTGGTATGTTGTGTTTGAAGATGAAGGTAGAGGACCGATCAAAAAGGTCGCAGGCTACCATCAGTTCTTCGCCGTCAGGAAGGCCGTAGAGGCCATTCAGGGCGCACGAGGTGGGGATGGTAAGGCTGGGGTCATCTGGCACACTCAGGGGTCTGGAAAATCGCTCCTGATGACGTTTCTCGCTGGCAGGGTCATGCACCACCCCACGTTAGAGAACCCAACCCTCCTTGTGCTCACAGATCGCAACGATCTGGACAATCAACTCTTCGGAACGTTCGGGCGCTGCAAGGACATTCTGGGGGAAGAACCGGTTCAAGCTGAAAGCATCTCCGACGTGAAAACTTTGCTCGCCCGCGAAGTTGGCGGCGTCATATTTTCAACGATCCAAAAGTTCAGACCAGATGAAGGCGATATTTTTCCGGAGTTAACCGAGCGCTCCAATGTCATCGTGTTAGTAGATGAGGCACATCGCAGCCAATACGGTTTCGATGCAAAAATTTCTAAAACAGGCGACATAAAACACGGCCTAGCTTACCAACTTCGCAAAGCTTTGCCGAACGCTGTGTATGTTGCCTTTACTGGCACGCCTGTCGAATTGGTTGGAGCAAATACTCGCGGGGTATTTGGCGAATACATCGACGTTTACGACATATCCCAAGCAGTTCAAGATGGCGCGACTGTGCCGATCTACTACGAAGCCCGCGTTGCCAAAATCGAACTCGATGAAGCCGCTGTCTCACACATAGATGAAGATTTTGACGAAGCGACCGAAGACTTGGATGACAACGCCACTTCTTCCGTTGCAAAACGGTGGACCCAAGTTGAAGCATTAGTCGGCGCAGATAAGCGACTAGATGCTGTTGTCGAAGATATTTTGACCCATTTCGATGAGCGAATGAAAGCGATCGACGGTAAAGCCATGATCGTATGCATGAGCCGACGCATCTGCGTAGAGGTCTACAATCGCATTGTGGCAGCGCGCCCCGATTGGCATGGCGACACTGACGACACAGGCTCAATAAAGGTCATCATGACTGGAAGCGCCAGTGACGAACAATCGATGCAACCCCACATCCGCTCCAAGTCAAAGCAAGAAGCCATTCGAAATCGGTATAAGGACGTTAAAGATCCGCTGAAGATCGTGATCGTTCGGGATATGTGGCTAACAGGTTTCGATGCACCGTGCATGCACACCCTGTATGTAGACAAACCGATGAAGGGCCATGGCTTGATGCAGGCGATCGCACGGGTCAATCGAGTTTTCAAAGGGAAACCGGCAGGACTGGTAGTGGACTACATAGGGCTCGCAGCGGACCTGAGAGCCGCCCTAGCGCACTACTCGCAGTCAGACCAGGCAGAGACCGGAATTAGCGAAGCTGACGCTGTAGCGACCTTCCTAGACGCTCTGGACGTCATCAGGCAGGTCATGCACGGGTTCGAATATCAGGACGCCCTCAACGGCGACGCAAACTCGCGTTTCGGAGCGCTGCAATTTGCTATCGAACATGTGCTTGCAAAGAGGCAAGAGGACGAAACGTTTCTGAAAAGATTCCTGAATGCAGTTGCCGCACTCGTGAAGGCATATAAACTTGCTTCAGGTAGCCCACAGGCAACCGATCATGCGGTTGAAGTGGCATTCTTTACAGCGATCCGCTCGGGTTTAGAAAAATTAGGGGTGGGCGCGCCTAGTGCGGGATCTGCTCGCCCTGATTTCGCCATCCAACAGCTTGTGAATAACGCGGTTGCATCTACCGAGGTCGTCGACATCCTAGAGACTTGCGGATTTGACCGGCCAGATATCAGCGTCCTTTCCGAAGAATTCATGATTGAGCTCCAGAACATGGAGCACAAAAACCTTGCCGTTGAGGCACTGAAGAAGTTGTTAAACGGCGAGATTAAAGCGAAAACGCGCAGCAATGTTGTCAAAAACGAAGAGTTTTCCGGTAGATTAGAGCAAGCGATCGCCCGCTATCACAACCGCAGTGTGGATGCCCTACAAATCATCCAAGAATTGATCGAAATCGCCAGAGATTTGCGCGAACAGCCAGAAGATGGGCTAACGCCTGAAGAACGGTCATTTTATGACGCTTTGGCGCAAAACAAGAGCGCAATCGACATCATGTCTAATGACAAACTAAAGGTGATTGCTACAGAGCTCGTTAAAACCGTCAGGAACAATGCTGGTGCAGATTGGTGGCGCCGCGATAACGTGCGTGCAAAGATGCGGGTCGCGGTGAAAAAGATCCTCACGTTCTACGGCTACCCACCAGATTTGACACTGGACGCAGTAAAAACCGTTCTAAAGCAAGCCGAGGCGATTGCAGCCGACCTGAAGTGATTGAAAAACATAAGGTATTCGATCACTTGCCGAAGCTACCCTTCGGCGAACATAAATTTCATTTTTTACACCTAACGTTCAATGACCAAGATCACTTCACCACTGCATACCGCAAAGACGTCATCAAAAATCCCTCCGCTTGAATTCAAGCTTCAACCAGCCAATGGACACCAGCCGAGATACAAGAACCGCATTGTCCCCACACCTGATTTCAATTTGGGTAAATATACATTCAAAGCCGTCATTGACTGGGTAGAGGTAGAAATTCGTCTAACAACAAACAGCCAGGTCAGACACATTCAGCATAGCCTATTACAAACCCAAAGCCGGAAGTGCTTCGTGAAGGAAATCGATGGTAACGGACATGGCACATCGCAGGCGTTCCGGATCAAGTTCCAAGAACCAGAATCATTAGCGTTCGTGGCACAACGACTAGAAAAACTGGCTAAGCAACATCCTTATGGAACTGCGCCGCAGGTGGTCGATATCGAAGTAAGTGTTGATGCCTACTCTCACGCTAGGCGCGATATTGAGCACCAACGCATGGTAGGACTCCTCACCAAAACGCTCTACGCCAAAGGTGAACATTTCAAATCTAGTTTGAAAAAACCAAGATTTACATGGGGCAAATTACCAAAAGAAACAGAGTTCGTAACACCGGATACGAGCAATCCTTTGCCTCCATATGTCAATGTATACGACCATGATCTTTATAAGTCGGCCGCAGTAGACGCTACGTTTTACCTGGGAGCACGCAAACATGGATCACTGACCCGGATCATGCATAAGGTCATTGATACACAGACCAAGCATACATCCAAAGCTTTAGCCGAGGATGAGAAACGTGCACGTATTGAGGTCAGAACAGGAAAAGATTGGCTAAGAGAAAACGAGCTAACCGAGGTTGCTGATTTTAGATCCTACTCCTTCACCAAGATGCAGGGTGACTTCTTTCAATTTAAGTTACCACTTCTAGGAAAAACGACGCCTCAATCGAAAAGTAAATTTAACGACATTACCGGAATAGATACATTCAGAAACGGCGGCACAATCGCAGTTCAAGGAAGAGACCTGCTACTAAAGCCATTCAGAAGCAATGTCTTCAAAGTTCTCAAAGCTCACTTAAGACGGAGAGGAAATCCCTTCAGGACGCCCAGTATTAGAAAGGAAGGCGCGGTCGATTTTATTAGTTACTCGGAGTTGAGTAAGAACATTAGAACAGCTTTACAGAACCTAACTGATCGTGAAGGGAATGCTTGGAGGAAACTGTATTAACAATTCACTGAATTGGTAGTGGTTTCCCCTTATACAGTTATTAGGAGAAAAGATCGCCGAATATGGCCATATAGCTATGTAGCTATCGCTTCGTGATGACCGTAGCGGGGCAAATTCATGAAAAACTCTGACAAAAAGTGTGCAAAAGGCTGATCGTCGATTCAAGGGCTATGGCCGCGTTCTGACATTCGATGGTGACAATAGATACCTGAGAGGAAGGGATTTCCAGCATTGCCACGTGGACCATCGAGGACGAGGGTGCTCCTATCAATTGAGGCTGGGAGGAATATCGATGGGTCGAAAACACTTAATCTTTGCAGTTTTGGCATGGCTACCAACAACTGGGCTTGCCCAAGATGAACTTGTCGGTCTTTGGACGACGAACAACTGTGGCGATCCATCCAGTTTGGAGTTTCAAGGCTATACCCTGGCAGCATTTGGCGATGGTGAAACTGGCGTCATACTTGAAAGCTCTGAAATTTCGGAGACGGAAATCGACGATTGGTTTCTAGTTCGCGCGAGTTCGGACGATTCATCGGCGTTCATTGCAACCGTAGAGGGCGAACAATTTATCCAAGCATGGCCCAACCAAGACTTTGCTGCGGAAACACCCCAAGATCTTCACCTGGCACTTACGGATGGGTCTATTCATCCTTCTACCACTCCCGAAGCATTTGATATGGTAGAGTTGCGGAGGTGCTCGGACATTCTCGCACCCGCGAAAATTTTGCTGGGCGAACCCTTCGAAGTTCTTCAAGGCTTTGACAAAGCGGCTTGGACATGTCGCGAGAACACTGGAGCGTGTGCCCGCACAATGTTCGACGTTGCCGATATAACAGGAGATGGTGAGCTCACTGTCGCAGAGCTAGCGCGAATTTTCCGTTCGAGTATCGCGCTAGGCACGGCTATGGATTCAAATTCATCAAGCCAGCAGGTTGCTAGCTTCAGTGCTGCTGGGTTTCTCATCGCGCCAATTGCGGGGAGTGCTGTTCTACATTCCTTTGACTACGATGGATCAGACAGCGTCAGCTTTGACGAATTACTTGGCGAACGCCTTCCCGAAGAACTGACCGGCGGCAAGTTTGAATTTGGGTCGATCGCAGAAGCCATTGCAGACATAAACCAGATGGCACGCGGCGCGGCTATGTTGGCGGGTAGCGCAATGCGCTAAAGCCCCCGCTCCCAGCTCCAACGATAATGCAGAATACCGATCAGTTGGTTACTGGTGAAGCTATGCAAACTTCCTAGGTGTAGGGTTGAGGTGGATTAGCTCCATCAAACGTTGCAACGCGTGGCGATGCCATCTTCCACCTTCTTCGATCTAAGCGGCACAAAACGCCGCCCAAACGTTAGATAATACCCAAAGCCATCGACAGACGAATGCGGGCCATTGTAGCCATTCTTGTTTCGATTTCCGCCATCCGAACCCTGAAAATCATCTTTGGAAATCGAAATGATACGATTTTAATCGAAACAGGCTCCATAAAGTGCCTTTTAAGAGGTATTCCCTTTCGATTTCACCGATAAAATTACGATTGCGTTTGACGACCTTTCTCACTCAAGAAAAACCAGAAAACTCAAATCGATGTCAACTTTTGTCAACATGACCACGCAAAGCCCAACAAAATAAGGGGAATTGATGTTTACAAAGCTCTGAAAATGTAAACATTTGAGGCTCATAAGTTTACATTTTCAACGAGAAATGTTGACGTTTTCAGTGATTATGTTGACAAATTAGGCCAAAATGTTGACAAAAATCGGCTTCTGTCAACATTTGTCAACTTCGTGAGTAATCATATTACGCAAACTGGCTGCGATAATATTGACAGGTGGAGCAGAAGCTCCAGACAATCAAACGACTTAAACTCGACGAGCAGCAGCGGCCGCTCCCGCTCCACTCTGATAAAGGTGGAGGGTTGAACCAAAATTTGGTTCGAACGATGGATGCATCCCCATGAACACACCTTCATTTTCCTAGGACTTCGCCCGTTGAACGGTTGTCCAAATTTCAATCTCTTTTAACTAGTCGCTCCCTTTCAGTTAAGGATTGCGACGACATGGAGCACGGACAATTGCTAAACGCCCCTTATTTTTGCCCTGAAGAGCCTCGTGACACACAGATCATTGTTTCGCTCTCAAGGTCGCTATCTCGCGTTCAAGTGCAGCAATTTTTTCATTTTGTGCCTGCTCATGAGACTTCGACTTCACTCGCCACGCGATAATAAACGTCGCAAGAAATGCAATTGCTGCGATGACTAGACCGATAACCGTTTCAACTTCAGACGGTGAGCCCACCAGCGACATAAACCCAATGAATACAACAACCGAAACTACACATGAGATAATCAACATATTTGAACCAAATATTTATAGAATACCTCTAGATGAGCCGTGTTGAAATAATCTGTCAAGCAGCGTGATTAGCGTTGGAACTGAGTTGCTTAACTAAGTAGATGCGGCGGACAACTTTCTGTAAAATTTGGTGAGTATTTCTATCTTAAAATAGGCATTTCAAAGCAAAAGAACCAAGCTGGTGCACGACGACCTAGCCGGAAAAGAGATTGCACCGATCTCGACAATAGTTAACAAAAGGTTAACGGAGGTCGAGATGTTACTAGTTTGTGCCTTAATTGCAGTTGTTGACGGTGACACAGTCAAATGTGACGGTCAAAGTGTTCGCCTTTTGGGCGATGGCGCTCCAAACATATCTGGTTTCGACACCCCAGAAACATATCGCCCTGACTGCCAGCAAGAATTGGAATTAGGTCGAGCTGCTACGGCGCGAATGTCAGAACTTGTAAGCCAAGCGGTTGGCATAGAGGATACGGGCGTTAGAGATCGCTTCGGTCGGATTCTAGGTAGCCTAATTCTCAGCGATGGCAGGACAGCCGGTAGCGTACTATTAGAAGAAGGGCATGCGGCAGTCTGGCAGCCCGGGTATTCTGCTAATTGGTGTGATAGTTAAACTCATGATGAATCTTTGAGATTAAAGAGATCCAACAGCAAATCCGGGTTAGAACTAACTCCATTCAGCTCATCCAACAGGCCCTCCAAAACTCTCGTGTAGCGCTCGGCCTTTGCTTTTTCTTCCCAACTGTTGCGTGAAAGGCGTTGAAGATCAGCAATAGTTTTGAGGATTGCGGCTTGAACCTTTTCTGCCAAGGGGTCCGAACCTAACATGAACGCGTAGGGTGACTTCAAGCGCCAACGAATTAGCCCCCCAAGCAAGAATGGAGCGTAATTAAACTTCGTATAGTTTGAGCCTAGCTGTTCCGAGAATTCTTCTAACGCCTTGGATGTCAGGAAGCTTACTTCAGTTTGTGAGAGGTGCATCGGTGCAGTATCAGAACGTGACAAAATAAACGCTAATGCTGCGGTCTGATGTCGCCAATTCCACGG
The DNA here is from genome assembly GCF_002150005.2 of Marivivens niveibacter. Taxonomy (GTDB): domain Bacteria; phylum Pseudomonadota; class Alphaproteobacteria; order Rhodobacterales; family Rhodobacteraceae; genus Marivivens; species Marivivens niveibacter. Next base: position 141,292 of record NZ_MSPP01000003.1, on the reverse strand, counting down.
TGCGGTTGAATTGTGAAGCATAACATTTATGGCTTCTTGCTCTCGTGTCGTATCTGAACAAGTGCGCCCAACGCCCTGATAAAACAACACCCAAGATCCTGGATATCGGACGGTTATATGCCGTCCCTTCGAATTACGTTCGTGTAGAATTTGCAGTAGTGCAGACGTCAATTTCGGATCCACACGCTTGAACTGCCAAGTTAAGAACTGCAACGTCTCATTCTCACCGGGCCTTCGAGCCTCAAGCCGATCCATTACATCAACCAACGCACGATCAGTTAAATCGTCCAGACTTCTCAAAACGTCGTCGTCTACCTCTTTAGGAATCTCTCCTTCACTCGAGATCGGGTAAGCTCTCTTGTAAGATCTCGCAAATGCTTTAGCGAGTGTCTTCCAATCGGGGCTTTTCTTAAGGGCTTCCCTTGTTACAATCTCTGCAATCCCTTCATTTCCGTCAATTCCGTTCCAAAGATCCATAGATGAAGGCAAAACCAAGCGTTTTGGAATCGACGCGCTTCCCTCAGAAAGCTCTTCTAAAAGCTCGTCCCAAGTCTGGCTCAACTCTTCAGCGGAGTCCCAGTCAATGAAAAACTGACGAGAAAGAGACGGAGACTCCACAATAAGTTTAGCTCGCCCCGCTGCGGGTGCTTGTTCGACGCTCAAGCCAACTGGCACAATTTCGTCGGCCCCTGCTCCAATATCGATTTTCGCCTTCCTTGGGCGGTCAATCATTTGCTTTTTCAAGTAAATTGAGATACTTGACTGACCCGGTTGCATCGCAAATTTTGCGGGACTTTTAGATCGATAAATCCTGCCAGCCGGTAAAGTTTCGTCCGCATTGACTAGATCGAAGTTCTTTGCGCTAAAGTCTTTGAGCACGATCGTCGAAATAGTTGGTAGAAAATCAAAATAGACTGGGTATCCGTTTGACAAGCGGCGCGCAGCTTCTAACGCTCCTCTAGCTACCACCTCTGGCTTCGTTAAGATCAATGGTAAACTAAGACGCCTTTGAATATCCTCGAAGAGAAACTTTCTTGTAGATCCCTCGGACAACGTCTCAAACAAAACAATGTCACAGCCATCGAGCTTACCAAATACATCACCCTCGATAGGCTTTTGCTCAGTGGAACAATCGAAAGCTGGGATATGAACAAAGGCCCCGCGAGAATTGCGAGTCAAAACTTCATCGCTTCGGCCGTGCAATGCTAGCTTTAATTGCGCTTCAAATTGCGCACATTGCTCGCTACTCAAGTCGATTTTACGTTCAAATTTAGCTTGGGCGCGCTTCAATAATCCTTCGTAGCCCTGAGAAGTTGCCACTAATTCTGCATTTTGGCGACGTTCAGGAGCAAACTCCGGCCCAGTTTCCAAGTTCGTTGAGCGCAAAATCAAAGTTTGGAGGCTCAAACCTGATGCATTGTGACTTATGACCCCGACCTTCATTTTGTCCTTAGGGGCAAAAGCTTCACCAGCATCCAACAATTGCCCTAGAACGACCAAGACAGAGCGCCACACAAGTAATGGCCGACCCAAGCGAGCTTTTGCGATTGCGGAAATTAGCCTTTCCTGCAGCTGCTCAATAGCGGCATCATGTTCATCAATTGATACTACTGAGAAACGAGCACCACTTGCCAATCCGCTCATGCAAGCTGCAAGTTGATCCCGGTCTGCACCTTGATCCGCGAGAACCTCACGGACGAGCATTCTATTTTCTACCTTACCAATATCTCCCCAACCACCACCACGACCATGTGGAGCAAAGGATGCTTGGGCACCACCGACCCAGATTGGTTTCCGATCGCCTAGTAGACGAACAATACTCGGAGCGACAATAGGCTGAGAGAGATTCTCTCCACCAATGAGCGTGTCGCCCCCCGCCGTAAAAGTCCAATTCTTGGCCACACGATCGACCAACCCATTCAGGTCATAACCGCAAAGTTTTAGTTTACGCATCTTAGCCCCAAATATCTCGCGTCAAAAATGCTCGAATAGCCCGACGACCATTTGCTAAAGGAGCCCCAGAACCGTCCAAAGAAATTGCATGAACTAGAAGACCGGATTGCTCAATATCCTCTGTCTGAGCCTCGCCATGAGCCGGTGTCAAAATGAGTCCGTGCTTTATGCGCTCAGTCTGACTTGGCAATCTCTGCAGATCATAGAGCCTGCGAAAAGCACCTTCGCTTGCACCTAATAAGTCTAATTTTCGTAGCGCATGTGGAGTCCAAACGGCGACCCTATGAGGATACGCCGACGGGTCAGAGGGATCAGAAACCCGAAGTGCAACATGTGCCCTCGAGAGATACATCAAGGTGCCTGGGCGATCTGGACGCGCCATAACTTCGACAACGCGGTTTATTGATTTTAGCCAGAAAACCGCAATTGGTCGGTCTTGCTTATACCAAACGCCCTTTACCGCCTCGTCATTAAACAAGATTGGTGATTGAGCAATTAACTCGGTGTCTGGCATCTCAAAAATCGACAGAACCAACAACAGAACTGAAAAATCTGTCCAGGTTTCTGCTTGCCACTTCCAGAGCTCATCTTTGGCATCTTCGCGCCTAAGCAGTTTTTCCCAAGCTTCTCGGACGCGTCGATACCCCTTATCCTCCATCAATACATAATTGGGGGTAACGTCAGACGTTGCGATACCAATTCCCAGTTCGCGTAGATCTCGCGACAAAGAAATACACAGCTTTATGAAGTTTTCGACTTGTCGGTATCGTTCACTGCCTCGAGCACGAGTGTGCTCTCTGATCCATTCTTTTCCTACATTCGCGGCCAAATCCGAATAGGCATGTAGCACGCGGTTTTCGAGAGTATCAAAGTTCTCTTTTCGCACAACAGCCATGATGCGTTGGCTACTTCCTGCACGTTCAGCGATCGTATTGCCTGGCTGTCTTGATAACCACACCATTGATGATCGGTCCATCTCTTGAACTCGATCCAATGATGTAAGTTCAGTTTGCCTCCGTAGCACGCGCCTAATTCGTTGTTTGAGTTCCTTAAGCGGCTTTTCCAGGTCCCTTGCTTGACGAACAATTTCCGCCATTCGCGGCTCGTCTTCCTGCTCAGCCTTATCCCAAGAGGCCTGCAAATTGCTCCACAGTTTACTTGGCTCATCGAGAGCCTCCTGCAACTCCTGAACGCGAGCAACGACTTCATTCATTCGCTGGAACGCTTCGAGCGCTTCTGGCGTTGCGTCCTTTTCTTTTCCGGCTCGTGGACGAGTAAAAAAGCCACTCCTCAAAGGAGAATGCTCGATTGGCCGTTTAGGGTAAGGATGCTGTAATAGATAGCTTTGCTGAGTTCCGGAGCCGTTGGACATCAAAACGGAATGCGCTCCGGCTTCGGATAATGATGTGCATTCCGATATGAGACAGTCATCAGGTCTAAACGCTTGCTCTTGACTGATTTCTTGACCGTTCCAAGGACGGGAATATCGCATCATCAGCGAATAACCCCTTTCCAAACAAATTGACCGGTCAGTTCTGCGTCTTCGACCGATTTCCGCACAGCCTCCGCAAGGCTATCGTCACCAAACTTTGAGGCCATACGTTCCAAGGCTTCAAACTCAGCGGCTTTTTCTTCAACATCAACACCCCGAAGCTTTGGCAAAAGTCGCATTTCAATTTGATCCGCAAGAGCAGTTCCAACACGGTCACTAACGCCTTCAGCTTCAGGGTAGACCGTAGCATAGGCCTCAATTGCTCGACCAAGCCGGTGACCAAAAGGCTTCCCGAAATCTCGCATTAGCTCCAACATCGAGTTTACGGCATCATCGACCGCGCTCTTTTCATCGGCACGAAGACTTCGGTTACACCAGCGTTCCCACGCTTTGAGGCTTAATGCATTCGCTTCTATAGCCCCAGTTTTTCGTTGACCTTTGGAAATGGTTTTCGGAGCCCCGAAACGCATTACGTTTGCTCGGTCGACGACTTTATCAGACAGTGATTGAGTGCTCTCATCCTCGTTCATCGTGCCCGCAAACAGCAGGTTATAGCCCGGGAAAATCCGCGTAACAGCGTTAGGAATTTCCAGTTCAATCTCCGCGTCTTTTCTTAAGTTCGCTTCTCCAACAGCATCTCGAGCTGGACGGCTCTCAAGTCGGCTGAGGAAATCAGAGAAATAATACTCGACGCGTGCCAAATTCATCTCGTCCAAGAGCACCATCATCATTCTATCTTGAACAGCGTTTTCCGGATTGTTGATGGTATCCAGCGCGTAGAGTGCTCGAGCCATATCGGTTGGTCTGAAGCGGCCTTCGATATAGTTATAAAAACCCATTAGGTCTTGCGGGCTATCCCATCTAGGCTGAACTGGAACCTGTAAGAATCCAATCCCCATTCCCGCCGCATATTGACGAGGAAGTTGGCTCTTGCCTGTTCCCGAGATACCCGCCAGGACTGTCATTTGAGTAGTATCATTAACTTTCATCGAAGTATGAAACGCTCGAAGTGTCCGTTCTGGATATTGTAAGGCAAAGGCATCAAAGCGCTTTTTCACGTTCTTGATCGCATCTGCTTCATCAATTCGTTCAGGCTCACTCCACTCGACAAGACGCTCGATCACCTGAGGGCGCTGCTTCAATTCACGCATCGGATCTTCATCCGGGTCAGCCCCGCCCGAAGATTTTGCATTCAATTTGCGAACCGCATCTTCTAAAACTGCTTTTCGCGCTTCTAGAGTTAACACTTGTTCCTCAAGCCGAGCAGCGTGCTCTTCAACATCGGTCGACTTTTGCTTGGCGGCCGCCAGTGTGGCGTTGACGGCATCAAGCTCCGCATCAACCCCAGCTCGGAAGTTTCGAAGAGAATTTATCCGCTCTTGCTGTTCAGAAATTTCAGCCTTCTTGGCCTCAAGTTTTCCGGTCAAAGTGCCCTCTAGCTGGGTCAAATCATCGATTTTCTCAACAATTCTACGCAGCTCGGCTTCTGCATCTTTCAAATCTTGTTCTTCGTCCCGCAGAGCAGCAAGTGAAATCTCAAGCTCAGTCTTTCGGCTCTCCAGCTCTTCAATCCGACCCACTAATGCGTCGGCCCGTTCCAAGCGATCGCGAACATGTTCAAGTTCCGCTTTCTGTCCGACCAGTTCAGTTTCAATCTCGAGCCGTTCAACTCGCGCCTGTTCTGTTTCGTGTCGAAGGGCGAGTATTTCCTCGCGCCTTTCTGACATCTGTTCCCACTCTGTCTTTGCTTCATCAAGTTGACGAACCGTTGCATCCAACTCAGCTTGGATATCTGCAACATTCGCTAGAGCAGCCCGACGTTTTTCCAACTCACCTTCTAAATCAGTTAACGTTTCGCGCTTCTCGCGAATGCGAGCTAATACCTCGCTTTCGGTTGCAAGGGGCGCCTGCAAGTTAATCACTTTATCATGAACTATTGCTCTAGAAAGGCTCAGAATAATCAGGACCACTACAGATACACAGAGCGCAATAAAGATATACAAATTAGCATCAAACATTGTCTGCCCAATCATTCTGTGACTTCGACTTCAATCGGTGAAATTTCAGTTGGAATAGTCTCTTCCCCCGGTGAGGAGCCCCCTGTTAGCTCAGACTGTTGTCGAATAATTTCATTCGATAGCTGAACGAAAGCTGCACGAGCCCGAACAGTCCTTTCTTGAAAATCCTGCTCTTCCGTTTGCAATGCAGAAATTTCAGCTCTCAAATTTCCTGCTTCAAGCTTCAACTGATCAACTATTGGGCTCAACACCGAACGATCAGCCTCCAAGCGCGCGATTTCAGCAGCTAGGGCCTCCCGTTGGCGCTCTGCCTCAAGGACTGCGGCTTGAGCTTCAGAAAGCCTGTTAAGCGCTACTTCCAAATCGGAAACAGAAGCTTCATTTTCGTTAATTTCAGCTGCAAGGCGGCTTCTTTCATCCGAGAGCAGTGAAATATTCTGCCGTAAACTCTGCACCTGAACTTGAAGAGGCTCTAACTCTCCTTCGAGTTCCGACTTTGACGCAACCAAGTTACTGATTTCCGTTTCTAATTCACTAGTTCGGGTAACAGTTTGCGCCAATAACTGTCTCGCTTGCTCCGCATCTGCCTCATCTAAACTCAGTTGCTCTATTTCTGCGCGCCGCGTCGCGACTTGGGCCGCTAGGTTGCCAACTAGGGCGTCCAGTTCTGCTTTTCGCGCCTCCAACATTTCCACTTCGGCTTGCGCATCCAAATTTCGAGCGCGAATGGCTTCTCTGGTTGAAATTATCGCCTCTAATTCCCCGAGTTGCTGTTCCATTGCCTGTCTCCGCCCTTCGAGATCCGACACGGTCTGCTCCAACTCATCGCGACGGTCGCTCAAGGTCTGTAAGGAAGCCTGCAAACCACGATGGTCTTCATCGATACTTGCAAGTGAGGCTCTAGCGTCAGACTCTCGCTGCTCCAAAGAAGCTACCGATGCTCTCAGAGTATCTCGTTGCGCAGACAAGTCATCAACCTCAGCACGAAGCTCCTCCATAGCTTTCTCACGAACGGATATCTGAGACTGAACCTCCTCTAAATCTGGACGGATCGTGTCGAGCCTCCCTTCGACAATCGAAAGTTCGCTCTGAGCATTGGACAATTGTTGTTCAACATCGGACAGTTCTGATTGCCGACGCTCCAAGCTTTCAACTACCCTTCGAAGTCCATCCACGTCGCCTGAAATTGATAATTTATCGTTCCGTAGTTCTTCAATTTCACGATCCAATGCATCACGTCGCTCCGACAATGTCGCGACGGAGTTCTGGATCTGGTCTCTGGAAGCTGTGAAACTCTCAACTTCTTCAATCAGCCCATCTCGAGTGTTTATGAGGTCGGCCTCTTCAGTCTCAAGATCTCTTACGGAACTTCGTAAAGCCCCCAAAGTAGCATCGATTTGTGCCGCCTCCCTTAGGGTCGACTGCGCCGCTGTCAGACGTGCTTCTACATCGTCCAAATCTGCTCTTCTCGCCTCGAGAAGAACGCTAGCGTCATCTTTAGCCCGTGAAGCTGCATCGCGGGCTACCTCTGCTTGCTGTAGTTCCGCTCGAAGCAAGCTGATCTGCGACTGTATCTCTGACCTATTTGCAATCAAAGATGCGCGCTCATCCAAAAGGCGCGAATTTTCATTTGAATAGTAATCAATATCGGACGCAATTTGCCCATACCGCGCATTTAAAGCGTTCATCTGAACGCCCAAAAAACCGACTGTGCCCAAAGCGGCAACGGCAAGAACGGAAGCTATCACGGTATTGAAATTAGTTTTACGATAGGTCGTTTTCGATGATGTCAAAGCAAGCCTCCAAGTCTTTGGCTAATTCGTCGACCCAGAACCGACGCACACGCCAGCCGAGTGAAATAAGTTGGTGATCACGCCAGTAATCAGAAATTTTACGAGTTCCGTCCGCATTTTGGTGCCATTTGCGGCCATCTACTTCGAGATCGAGTTTGATACCGCTCGCCCCGAAAAGAGCAAAATCCAAGCGCCTGCCGGCAATGTCGTATTGCGGCTTCGGGTCGAGACCACGCTTTTTCAAACCGTAATATACGATCTCTTCCCAATGGCTATCAAACCGCCCTTCTCCAACGCGTGAACGTGGTTCAGTTGCCGCGGCAGCCAGTGACGCCAAAGTTCTTACTTTTCTGGACCTTGCAAAAGACAAATCGCCAAAAACATGCGCTACCGCTCGAGCTCGGGAAATTGCAACGTTTAAACGTCTTGGGTCACTTTGCATGAAAGTCAAAGCACTTGGCGCGCTCGCTGCCCCCAGCGTAGGCGAGAAAATTATCAGATCTCTCTCCTGCCCTTGGAAGCCATCGACGGTAGCGACTTTAAACTCCGCCCCTATCAACTTTTGTTCGGGTATTTTCTGCCTCACGGCATCGCCGATTGCTGCGACTTGATCACGGAAGGGTGAAGTTACACCGACTGTCCCACTGTAGTCTTCGTGCACTAAAAGGTGTTCAAGGTGGCTTACAATCGCCGTTATTTCAGCACTGTTTACGTTGCCGGAACCTAATGAAAGCGGTGCAGGAATATTTGTCCAATGGATGCCGGGCTTTTGGCTTTTTGGTGGTTTGATGAACGAAGGATCATACGCAGTCTTCAACTCCCCACCGTAGAAGTTCTTACTAATATAATCTACGATTGGTCCGGCAGAACGGTATTGCTGCTTTAATAATGTTTTTTCAGCTCCAGGCACCCGACGTGCGAAATCAAACAATGATTGGCGGCTTTGGGCGAACCGAGCCATTTGCGATACTGGGAGCCCCTGCGCCTGCATTAAGTTTCGATCCTGCGCTTGGCCGATCGGAGCTATAGAATTCAATTGATTGTTGTCACCAACCACTACCGCACGCTTTGCGCGGGCCATCAAAGGAAAAGCAGATGCAATATCACACTGGCTTGCCTCATCAAAAATCACTAAATCGAATAGTCCGGCAATAAGTGGGATGCGATTTGGAGTGCCTAACACTGATGCAAGCCATAAGGGTCTATGTTCCACAACTTGATAAGCAATGTCTGATGATATTTTGTTGCGAACAGGCGAAAATTCCAGATCCGCCAACCGTTGATCTAATGCATCGATATCTTCGTGAGTTAAGTTCGTTCGATTAGCCAAAATAAGTGGCAAAATCTTTTTAGTAAGTTCGGCAATACGATTTGTCAGATCCACCAAGTCGAAGCTCTCACCTAGCGCATCCCTTTCAGTTCGCAAATCCGTAAGCAATCTATTCAAATCGGTCGATTGTTTTTGAACTGAAAGCGTCTCAGGGTTGCTACTTGTGCTTAAAATCAGCTCAATCAGCCTATCCAAAAACCGTCGAACCATCGATCGCTCTTGCTTGTCATCGCGATCAAGCTCTGGATCATCAACCTCTGACCGCAAAACTACACTTCTGGCAACCAATTGATCGTGAACATCAGCGATCTGGCACTCCAACTTAGCGCGGCGAACTTCCTTATTGAAAGCAACCGACCGACGCTCAGCCATCCTAAAGCAGTCAGCGACTAATGATTGATCGATTATAGACCCGGCACCAGAAGTTTCCGTGACCAGTTCCTTGAGCAGTGACGCAAAGCTAACGTCTTTATTTTTTGCCGGATCTAACGTGCGAACGATAAACGGAGTTTCTTTTGCAATTGAACCAAGTCTATCTTCTACAGCGTCTAAAGCCTGATGGTTCTTAGAAGCGACCAAGACAGACCCACCATTAGATAACACAGATGCCGCCATAGATACGATTGCTTGGGACTTCCCTGTTCCAGGAGGTCCTGTGACAACGCTTAACGGCGCCGAACATGCATTGGAGACGGCTTCAATTTGTTCAGCGTTCAACGGGCCGACGTTAAGAGAATGAACGTCTTTCCGTGGCGGAGTGCCCTCTAACCCCAAAACTACGCCCAACGCTGTCCGAGCCAGTATGGTCTTATCCCAGGTCCCAATTTCATCCAGGTCACGCACAGCGCCGGATGTAAAACTCGAATCATCGTGTAAAAATAATCCCGCCGCGTTGTGAATGCCCAACTCGTTGACATTGACACTATCGGTCAAGTCGCTTGCCGAAATGTCAGATAAAATGCTGGTAGCGGCGGCTTCTTTCAGCCTAGAAACAAAATCGTCACGTCCGAGACCGACACCATTCTCATCGTCGAAAACGGCAGCTAAATCGTCTCGTCGCCATCCGGTTTTATTTGCAGCGTCTTTAACCCATTTCGGGTTAACCAATACATCATCTGCATCAACCTGGATTAAGAGTTCATCGTTCTGGCGGCGCCAATTCGCAGCGATTAACCCTACTGGCCAGATGCTAGGGACGCCTTCTTTTCTACCCACATACATAGGCCAGCCGATCGCAAGCGCGTTTTCATTTGCCTCGCGCTTCAACAACGATGTGCGAAACTCCGGAGACAAGTCATCAAGAACTATCCGTAAAGTTAGCGGATTTTGATCTGATGGGACTAATCGATTTCGGCCTGACAATAAGTGCCACTTCGTGCCGTAGCGATCAACATTCTCTTGAAGAGCACCTCTAGGATCAGAACGGAGTGCCGATCTATAATAACGAACAAGAGCATGGGCATCTAGCTCACCTACGTCCTGAGCAGTTTCGACAGAAGAGGACTCAGTTTTCACCCCAGACGTCACAAAACACTTCGCAGCACGAAGAATTTCGTTTTCCAACGTTTGATTTGTAACTGCCGATGGGGAAGGTTTCTCGAAAGTTGACCCACCAGACATTTGCCGATGCACTGGCTTCCACTTACCGTTTGAAGTTTTTTGCACCTCACCGGCTTGTAGTAGTGTCTCTAACTCGGCTAGCAGAGCATGCCGCTCTAATGAGCTAAAACTAGTGCCTACTAGCGCGTGCAATTCTTCAATGGTGCGGCCGCGCGGAAACGCACGAACTGTATTCAATAGCAACGACATGAAGCGTTATTTTTTCATTTCTGAAGTCAAAAGTTGCCGATAAAAACAGGACGATACATACTCACCAGGGTTGCAACACTGCACCGACTCCAATTGTCTTTCAAGACGAGCCCTTCAACCCTCGAGGTATGGATTTCCGGACCCAAAAGCAGCGCAAACATCAAAAAAACATATTACTTGAGCGCATATTCCACCTACGCTGTGCTCTAAAGATTCAAATTTGCAACTGCGCGATTGCGCACAATTAACCCCAGAGGCGCACAGACGGTTGGGTATTTCATGGATTAAAATTGGGGCTCTCGCGATACGTATTTCATCTTTGGTGTTATTGACGGTTTCGCTGACGACATTCCTTTCACAACCATACACAGCATTATTCGTTGACGCTGGAATGGATCAGATTAGGCGTGAAATAACATATATCTCGAACAAAGACTTATCCGCCGCTACAATCAATGACATGCTCATTGAAGAGCTAGTTCAAGAGCCTCGAAACTGGGTTATCATCGACAGCTTAGAGTTAATCGCCTCGAACGCCGCACTTACACTTGAGCCAGAGACAACAGCAGCCTTAGAGGCCGCTAAAGAACAAGACCAGTCTTTACTGGCTCTAGGGAGAGAGTGCGCCAGCTGTATGTGGTCAGCAGATAACTGCGAACTGAGTATTGCAATGGCCTGCGGGCTTGCTGTCAACCTTACCCCAATTGCTGACATCACCGGTCTCACTCGTGCGGGAATTGCGCATTCTCAAGGCAACGAAATAGACCAGGTAGACGTTTTACTATCCATAATTGGCTTATCAGTTACAGCAATAAGTCTGGTTGCAGCTCGTTCCCCTGCGACCATTAAATCGGGAGCAACGATTAAAGCTGGCGCAGGTTTCTTAAAGTTCGCACATACAACCGGACAATTGCCTCCAGCCATTTCTCGCATTTTAGTTAACGCAGCACGAGAAGGAATTCACTGGCACCGTCTAAAGAATGTAAGGTCCATAGATGATCTCGAACAGGTAAAGAACATGCGCGCGCTTGAACCAGCCGTTGAAGCTATATCTGACATCGGGACGCTCCTAAGCGATACGAACCCAACACAAGCACTTTATTTAATTTCCCAATCCGACAATGTGACTGAATTGCAAAGAACAACTAAGGTCAGCCAAATTCTCGGCACCGAGACTGCTGGATATTTTCGTATTTTTGGAAAAAGTCGCATTCTGCGCACCACATTCAAATTTACGGATGGTGTTCTGGGAGTATTGCTAGGACTTGCAGGGCTAATGTCGTCGATAATTCTGGGATACCTACAGCGAAAAACAACTCGTTGGGCTATAAGGCAATGATCCGAAAAGCGTCCTTATTTAACGTTTCAGCAACAAGCCACACATACAAAAGTCGTCTGCTTTTCCGACTTCAAGGTCGAAAATCTAGCGTGGGTTGCGTTTAGCTCTTAGCAACTTAGATCGCCAAGAGCCGCTAAAAATTCAGCAAACTTGACGAGACCCAAAAAGCTCCCACCCGACGCACTCTGACATACACGTTAAATTTGAACCATCGATAACAAGAGGTTCAAATGAACAAACCATATGAAAACGACCCCGCAACAATCTTCATTGCGCAACAGATAAAAGCTCTTTCACACCGTAAGTCTCAAGCAGACATAGCTACACAAGCAGGGTTTTCGAACGCGAATATGATGACAATGCTAAAGCAGGGTAAAAACAAGATACCGCTTGATCGCGTGCCTTCATTGGCATCAGCTCTGGAATGCGACCCTGCATATTTGATGCGGTTAGCAATGCAGCAATCCGTAGGCGCTACAGCCGCAAGAGCTATTATTGATATCTTGAGGGAACCGATCAGCAATAATGAACGATCAATTCTAGCGGAAGTTAGGGATGTTACTTGCGACACAGATCCACGACTTACAGCAAAATCGCGCAACGCCTTAAGACAGGTATTCGCCAAATGAAGGACGGACCAATATTTGCCTCCCCCCCCAACAGTAGACTGTAAACCTGTGGAAGTATTTTGACATAAAGGCAAATAATACGAACCGTCAGCGCGAATAACTGATTGCACTGACGGTCTTATTATCACCCAGAACGGTTTCCATCACGACGCCATCGAAGGTCACCCGAAGGTGACCAAAAGTTCTTCCAATAGGGCTTCGCCCTTACGACTTAGAAAGAACAGCTTTGCACGACGGTCCTCAGGGTTTTCAACCCATTCGATCAAGTCGAGACCCGGTTTACCTAGGCGATGCACCTTCGAGAGTGCCGCAAGATTGCGGGACGAGGTAGCTGAAGGCATATCCAGAGTATTTCTCATCTCAACTTGTGTTGCCCCTTCGTTCAGAGCCACCCAACAGAAAACTAATGCGGTCGATATCGGTATGTCGCGATCTACTTCACGAAAGGCGTTCAGCAGCCGGAAGATCGTTCTGAAATTTTTCCTTTTGTCGTCGTCGTCATTGAAGGCGTTCATTACCATGTCTCCGTGAGTATGCAGTGTGGATGCCCTTCGGATAGCAACTACGATAGGTAGTTGAGGCCTAGAACGTCCAACGTGGTGGGCGATATGGCCAAGCCAGAGAGTGCCTCAAGTGTTGCGCTCAACAATGTGAACCGGCGTGAACTGTGACGTAAGGTGACTGGAGCGGTATTGTTTGTGCTTCTATTTTTTGAACCGTAGCCGCACAATGCTCGAAAGAAACGCATTGGTCGCAATGAAACTACAACATCTTCAGGTCCGATTTGAATTCGGGCCAGCGTTGGAGCTTTGTAAGCCGCGGCAATTCAGCCTCACCTTGGTGCGGGTGACTAGTTCGCGCTGACCGTTGGCATCATCTCTGAAACCAAAAAATGGGGGCACCGAATACCAACAGAAATTTTAGATGTTAGTAGAGGAGAACCCCGACCTCGAAAGTCGTTAAGCCTTTAGCAAGCCCTCCAATCGTATCGATAAACCACGTAGAGGCCCTCATAGAGCCTGTGGACGCGACGGGAGGGGAGGCTCGGTAAGCCTCCCGCACAATCGCCATTATTTCCGCGCTGACACAAAATCGGCCTCGAAATACTCAAGCAGCTAATGCTGGCTGCGCAGTCGATAGATTTTCGTCAAACTCGTCCAGATCGGCGATTTTCCAGCGGGTGCTACCACCAATTTTATAGCCCGGTGGAAACTTTTTCTCACGCACAAGACGTCGAATACTATCTTCCGATACAGAGTAACGCTTAGCTACAACATCAATCGGAACAAATCTGGTTGGAAATATAGTGTTGGTCATGATTCGGCATACCTCGCTCAAAATTAAATTGAGCCTTCCTATATTCACATATTTTCGGATCTGTCCTATGGGAGTTTTTCTGCAACTGCGAAATAATTAGGGAAATAGAGTCGCTAGCTTGTGTCTTCGAATTGAGCTGAAATGTAACCCTGGCGTAACCCCAACTCGCGATAAAGAGAACAAGCTTTATGAAGCAACTGGGGCAAGTCATTGTTTTCAAAAAGGAAAAAATGGTGCCCAGGGGCGGAATCGAACCACCGACACGAGGATTTTCAATCCACTGCTCTACCCCTGAGCTACCCGGGCACGGGATGCAAAAGCGTTTGCTTTTGCTTGGGTAGCGGCCTTCTAATTTGCTTGTGCGAGGGTGTCCAGAGGCATTTTCAAACAAAATGCATCTGGAGTGATTTTTCTTTACTTACTTGCGACCCGAAGGCTTCCGCAAAGACAGATAAACCGAGCTTTTGAAGCCATGATCATTACGAGCAACCACGTCGCGATTACGCAGGGTCGAAATGACAAAGCCCAGAATGCCGCGCGCCATGCGCAGAGCACGAGGGTATGGTTTCAGGCTGCGGGCCAACCATGGACCAACGCGCCAGTACACCCAGATGAACACACGACCCAAAGCGTAGTGAACCAAGACATGGTCGCGAACTTTGCGCAGATAGGCCACATCTGGATGATATTTGTCCTGATACGCCGCTGTCGCAACGAAACAGTCACCAGCCAGTCCAGCCTCTAGGTCTGGCACGTCGTCTTCGGCCTCGGCGGCTTCCTCTTCTGGTGGGAGGCCAGTTATGCCGTCTTCGGCAATTTGCGCCGCTGCCAATGGCGCGGCCACCTCGGACAATGCGTCATGTGTTTCTTGGTCGAACGCATAGCGGCTGACGGTGTCCATGTCAGAGGACAGTGTATTCAAGAATGCATTGAACGGATCGGATTCAAGCGCTTCTAGAATATCAGCCGCTGCTGCGCCAAATGCATTCAGATAGTCCAGCAGGCTGGCGGTCTCTGTATCCTCGAAAAAGGTTTCAAGGTTATCAACGTCCAGCATGTTCAACAGCTCTGGCAGATTTTCCGCAGGGATATCGGCCAGCAGCTTGTCCAGATCTTCGTCTTCCAGAATGTCAGAGATTTGATCGGGGGACAGGTCCGCCAGAAAATCTACAACATCTTGGGGCGTGCCATTCAGCATAACATCCGCAAACTCGTCGTAGTCATCCATGTTGACGACATGCGCGATTGTCTCTGCTGTTTCCTCTGGCGCGGTAAAATCAACCAAAGCCGCATCCAGTTTATCCAACTGTCCTGCTGCGCCGATCAATTCAGTTGTTCCGCCAGCGTCGTGCAGAAATACCAGATCATCGTCAGAGATTTGAACGGTGTCCATCAAGTCAGACAGATTTTCGTACTCACCCATGAACGACAATGTATCGCCCGACTCAACATCAAAACCGGTGATAATCGTGTCGCCTGACGTATCAACGAACAGGTGACCCGTGCCGTCAGAGATATCGATGTCGTTTTCACCTTCTTCGGCAAGAATGATGTTTTCACCGCCGCCCGCGACAACGGTGTCATTACCTGCGCCAGTCACGATAGTATCGTCACCGTCACCACCATCCAGATAGTCATCGCCGACACCGCCGTAGATGCTATCGCGGCCTTCCATGCCGTATAGCGTATCATCGCCTAGGTTGCCCTGGATCGTGTCGCCGTGATCTGTACCAACCAGAGTATCATTGTAGTCGGCATTACGGTCTACACGGGCATCATTGCCCCACATATCGACGCCCGTACCGGTCGAGAATTCCAGCTTTACGATATCGTAACCATCCAGCGACAGATTGATGGTGCCATTGTCGGCCGTTACTTCGTCGCCCATGAACGTTTCTGTGTATGGGCGCGCCAGTTCAGACAACGGATCGCTTTCATCCAGCCAATCCGACCAAGGGTTATCAATTGTCGACAGTTGCTGAACCCAAAGGTGATCGTAATCACCAACCAACTCATCAATGTTCAGGTTTAGGTCGATGCCGTCTGCGGAACGCGACGAGATAAAGATCACAACTGTTTCATCGCTACCAAAGGCGTTAAACCAGACTTGATCAGTCGCTCCATCTTCGCCGATTTGATCGGACAGATAGGCCGGCGTGCTGATGTCCAGTACCTGCGTGCCTTCTAGGCTGCGCGACATCATCCGCATAACCTCGCCCGCGGCGGTCAATTCGCTAGCGGTTCCACCAGGCGCATCGGTATCATTGTAGATGCGCGCCAAACGCGTGCTCAAGGATTTATAGGTTGTGCCCCAAACCGATGCTTGATCGACACCGCGTTCGGACATCGTTTCCATAATCTGGATCAGGTTCGATGCCTGCTCCATCCCGAATTCACTGTGATCGCGGGCCTGAACGTTCCATTCAGATACGTAGTATTCAACGTCACCAAAGCCTTCGGCATCCGCGATTTGATCCATGCGGTCGAACATGACCTGACCATTGACCGCATCATCCAAGGTATTTGGGTAGTAGTGGGATTCAATGACGTCGATATAACCGCGTGTTTCAATGTCGATCTGGTTCAGGATTTTAGGGATATCATCCCCATCCCAAGGCAGAACCGACTGCATAGCGATTTTTGGCGCTTCCCAGCTGTCTGGATCATCGAGCTCTGCACGGTAGTTTTCGATCACCGTGTTCAGCTTATCCGCCATAACGTTGACCATGCGGCCATATTCAACAGCCGACGAACGGTCGCCATTGTCGTACCAGTATTCGTTGCCGATAGTGATGGTATCGATGTTCACGTCGCCGTATTCGCCACGGATCAGCGCATCGATGCGATCCATCAGGTTATTGACGGCATTGTGGTTAATGTAGCGATTGCCGTTGCTATCAGATTTCGACGAAAAATATCCTTCGGTCGGCAGAACCCAATCTACTGTCGCGTCTTTGCTATTTGCATACTCAACGAATTGGCCGGCAGTAATGAAATTATCGTCCAGAACCGGTTCACCATCCAATTCCCAGAAACGATCATATTCTTCGGAATTAGGGTTTAGAATTTTTTCTGTTACGGTACCGCCTGGGAAACGAAACGAATTCGCACCCATTTCATCAACGAAAGTGTCATACTGACCACCTTCTCTGACGCTGTCTTTTGTAAACAACGAATTCAGGCCAAACATCTCTGAAGTCAGAACGTCTGAACTGTATTCCGCCTCTTCAAATGTTAACTGGTTAACCGACACGTTCGCCCCCACAGGCAATCCGAAAATCCAGACCGCCTCCGGCGATCAGGGTGGCGTACTGGCCACGATCAGATTGTCGCTGTGCAAGGGGGAAACCTTAAGGAAACAGAAGGCTAACAAGGCCAACCAAGAGCCTTACAGAATATTCTTCAGCATCCAAAAGCTTCCAAAAGGATACAAAAAGACCATGCGAATAGATTTGTTCGCATGGTCTAAAATATTAAACTTTGGCACCGATTACCCAAAAAGGTAGAACGTTAAAGTGGCAAAAGTCTTTACTAAACCACCTAAAATTGCACGATTAATGAATGCAGGCGCAGAAAAATCGACTCATCGCATAACGGTCGAATCATATGGGCGATTAATTTAAGTCACGGCCTAAAATGGGCCACTTAAATTTCGTTAATGTTTCTAATGTGGAAAATCTTTATTTTCGATTTCAGGAATTTCGTCGTCCTCTAAAGGCGTATTTCCTGCGATAACGTAACTACCCGATAGCCATTTAGACAAATCGATATCCGCGCAACGTTTTGAACAAAACGGACGGTATTCTTTGACTGTTTCTTTCGAACAAATCGGGCAAGCCATCAAATATTCCGAATAAAGCCCGCAATTGGCAGGCGTTCACGTTTACGCTGCAATTCAAATAGTCCCATTGTGGTCCAGCCAACAAGGCTAGTTTCGATACCATCGTTTTTGAACGATGCGCGCAGCGACTGTTCAACTTGTTTGCGGTGCGCCTTGGACATTGGCGCGAAATCAACGGCGATCTGACCGCCCAATCCGCGCAGCCGCAGAGCACGAGGCAACGCACGCGACGCCGCCAAATTCGCCTTAAGCGCGGCAGCAGGCGATGTGTCACCGCCAGTGTTCACGTCCACCGCAACCAACGCGCGGGTGGATTCCACATACATGTGGCCTTCGCCCAAATCGATGTGAGCGGATTTGATGTCTTCGATCTGATCTAGAACACCGTGATGTTCGAAACAGTTTTCATCGGTGATGACGTCAGCGCGGGACGTCCATTCGCGCCACGCCAGAACGTGGGGACCATCGCCTTCGGTCAGGGCTTCTGGATTAGCGCCCTCCAAATCGCCCAGAACGGCAGAGGCAAGTTCCAGCATCGCTTCGATATCTTCAGCGATATCTTCGTCGTCAGCGCCCGCACAGGACGACCGCAGGATCAGGCCATGTTCGGCCTCTTCCATAACAGCGTGGCCTATGGCGTTGACGCGCGCGCGCTCTTCTTCGTCCGCGATGGCGCGACTGGTGTTGATACCGGGCGCGTTGGGCGTGACGATGGCGTAGCGGCTTTTGAAAATGACGCGATCGGTTACGGGGATCGCTTTGCCCGCTTCGGAATAGCCTGTCACCTGAACCAGAATGGGCTGACCTGGACGCAGGCCACGCCCCTGACGCAGGAAACCCGTTTCGCCGTCAGGCAAACGCAGCATCATACCGCCCTGCCCTTTTAGCGGACGGTCGCAGATCGCACGAAAGATCGCCCCAGGGCGCGGCTGGCTGTCGTCATCGATCAGCAAATCATCCAATTTGCCATCAACCATCAGCGCTGCAGCCTCACGTCCTGCGACGTGATCCAATAGAATCGTGCGACCCTTCATTTATTTCTCTCCGTATAGGGGATAGCCCGCAGCGGTTAGCAGACCCGCGGTTTCGGTCAAAGGCAGACCCACAACACCCGTGAACGATCCATTGATCCACGGGATAAAGGCGCCAGCTGGCCCTTGGATAGCATAGCCACCCGCCTTGCCCTGCCAATCATTCGACGCAAGGTAGGCATTTACTTCGGGATTGGACAAACGTTTCATCGAAACGGTCGTCACAACATCTTTTTGCCAGATACGTTCGCCGCGTTTTACAGCCACTGCCGTGATAACGCGGTGGCGACGGCCCGACAGTGCATGCAGAAATTCCGCAGCCTCTGCCGCGTCGGCGGGTTTGCCCATGATACGGCGGCCTAATGCCACAGTCGTATCGGCACACAGAACGATTTCATCATCTGCGCAGGTCACCGCTGCGGCCTTGCTGGCGGCGATGCGGTTTACATATTCACGGGGGATTTCGCCTTTGATCGGGTCTTCGTCCACGTCAGGCGGACGAACATCCGTAGGCGTCACACCGATCTGCGCCAAAAGCTCCAGTCGCCGCGGCGAACCAGAGCCCAAGACAAGTTTCAGACCGGATGTCGGTGAAACGGTGCTCACCGAAAACGATAGTTGATACGACCTTTGGTCAGGTCATAAGGCGTCATTTCAACCTGCACCTTGTCGCCTGCTAGGACGCGGATGCGGTTTTTGCGAAGTTTGCCCGCCGTGTGCGCGATGATCGTGTGGCCGTTTTCAAGCTCGACCAGGAATGTCGCGTTCGGCAGGAGTTCCTTCACGACACCGGGGAATTCGAGCAGTTCTTCCTTGGCCATGTGATCTCCATAGTAGCACCTTCCGCCAAATTATGCGGAACGGCGGTTAAATGCGCCCGATTTGCCAATTATTCAAGGGTTAATCAGGCCAAAGCCGAAATGATAACGCTATTAGCACGGGAATCTTGTTCAACCCAGTGACTGAAATTGCCCACCTGCCCCGTTTGGCGCGGTGCGCAGATCGCGGCGGGGTCAACCTCGGCGATGATCCAACCTGCCTCGTCTGTTTCGCCTTGGGCGATGATCCCGTTGCTGGGCAACCCATGGTCCGGCGGGCAGAAAATCGCGGCGCGGCCCGTTCCCTGATCCAAAATATCGCAATCAGGCACAGGCCCCAAAACGGGTGACTGGACGATCAAACACTGGTTTTCAATCGCCCGCGCGCGGCATGATTGACGCACCCGCGTTTGCCCCGCAGGAAAATCCGTGGCCGACGGGACCAGAATCATATCAGCGCCCTGTTCGCACATAGTCCGCGACCAGATCGGGAATTCGCTGTCGTAGCAAATCAGAATACCGACGCGGCCATGTTTGGTATCAAACAGACGGATTTCATCCCCGCCGCTGATCTGCATATCATCGCGTTCGTAGGGCGTCAGGATCAGTTTGTCCTGCCATTCGGCATCACCCGAAGGCCCAATAAAATATGATCGATTCACATATGTGTCGCCGCTGCGTACACAAATAGACCCAGCCACGATATAGACGCCATGTTGGGCGGCCAGATCGCAATGTAGGGCCAGCCAATCTTCGGCGCGGTCGGCCATACGCGCGGGCCAATCGGCGGGGGCGCAATCGTTTGGCGCGCCGACCAACGCGGCCTCGCATCCCGCGTATTCGGGGAACACTAGCAGATCAGCGCCTTGGGCCACCGCTGCCTCGACCCATTTCGCAAGCTTTTCTTCGACCGAGGACCAGCTGGGATGCCATTCGGGCAAATAGGCAGAGGTTGCGATTTTCATAAAGTCTTCATCCAAAATTGCAGGGGTTTCTTTGTCGGCGCATCCGCACCGATATCGGGCCATTCAAACTGCGCGATCACACCGTCCAACGGCGCATATCCCCGAGCCGACCAAAATCCATCCAGCGGACGGTAATCATTGGGCCGCGCGGGATGGTCCGCCGGGCGCATCACCGAACAAAAGGCAATGTATTTGCGCCCCAGCGCCCGCGCCTTTGCCTCTCGTTTATCGAAAAACACATGGCCAGCGCCCTGACCGCGATAGTCGGGCAGCAATACCGATTCGGCGCAGTAGAAAATGTCGGTCAGCGGAATGCCCGTCGCAGCAAAGGCATCGGCGAAATCTGACGCGTGATCCTCCATCGGGGTGCCCGTCGCGGCTCCTACAATTTTGCCGTTCGATTTTGCGGCCACCAAAATGGAATTCGGCGCATCGCGGTACGTGGCGACATAGCCGCGTTCGTATTCTAACGACCCGTCGTACAAATATGGCCAAGCGGCGAAAACATCGATCCGCAAACGCGCCAGATCATCCAGCGCATCCGTGACAGCATCGCCTGTCAGAACGTCATAGTCTAACGTCATGCGCTGACCTGACGGACCCAATCAGCAAGGTTGTAATAGGTCGTGACGCGCGAAATTTTACCGTCTTTCAACGACATAAACGAACCGGCAGGCAGGACGTATTTCTGGCCCTTCGCCTCTGGCAGGCCTTCGTCCGTTGCCAGATATTCACCATTCACCACGAATTCAGCTGATGCGCGCGTGCCGTCGTCATTTCCGAAGATCACGATGTCGGTCAGGGTTTCCCGGTAGCAGCGGTCCATGTGGTCGCAGAACTGGCTGAACAGGTCTTTACCAACGCGAATTTGGCCTTCGTTCACGTGGTGGGCAACGTCATCGGATAATTCGGCCAGCATTCCAGCCTTGTCGCCCGAATTAAAGGCATCAAAATAACGTTTCAGAACAGCTTTGGCGTCCATGGTCACTCCTTAGAAGGGCCCCACCTTTCCTGAAGGCGATCAGTGATCTGATCTCGGGCTTTGCGATAGAACTCTAACTTTTCATCGCGGGTCGTGCCTAACCCAGAAGGGTCCATAATTGGCCAATATTCGACATCCAAATGGAAAAAACGGGTCAACTCCAACGCTTGGCGCTGACTGGCTGGGGTCAAGGCCACAACCAGATCGAACGACGACAGGTCATCGCCCCATTCTTTCAGCTCTTCGAAGGACCGTGTGCGGTGGCGTGATAATTCAACATCGACCTCTTGGCACACGGCAATGGCGAAACCGTCGATTTCCAGATCAGATTTCACACCCACGGATTGGACGTAACATTCTGGGCCGTAGATCTTTTTCATCAAACCTTCGGCCATTGGGGACCGAACAGAGTTATGATCGCAGCAAAACAAAACCGACTGCGGGAGAGCTTGGATTTTCTTACCGCCGTCGTTCACATCAGCCCCCAAAGTGCAAAACACAAACGAGCGTGAATAGGCGGCGGGCGGTATCGTGGTCCATCTCGGCCTTACCTTCTAGCCGTTCTTGCAGGACGTTCGCACCTTCGTTGTGGATACCGCGGCGGGCCATGTCGATGGTTTCGATTTGGCTAGGCGCCGCCGTTTTCACCGCGTCGAAATAGCTTTCGCAGATTTGGAAATAATCTTTGACCACCTGACGGAACGGGCCCAGCGCCAGATGCAATTCGCCTGCAGGGCTGCCGTCTTCGGTTTTGATATCTAGAACCAGCCGACGTTCACGCACCGATAGATACAGTTTGTACGGACCTTCAGGTGGCGTACGGCCATCACGTTCGAGCAACGCAAAGGAGTTATCTTCTAGCAGGTCAAAGATCGCAACCTTGCGTTCCTGCTCCACCTCGGGCGTGGGGGGCGGCAGATTGCTGTCGTCCAGTTCGATATGAACAATCTTTGACATGACCCTAACCTTTATTCAAACGATCCAAACGAGCCCGAACCGACAGGCCGTGCGCCTCTAGGCTTTCTGACTTTGCCAGACGTTCGGCCGAAGGGCCAATAGCCAAAAGAGCATCAGGCGTCATGCGTGACAAAGTTGTCCGTTTGATGAAGTCCATCACGGACAAACCAGACGAAAAGCGTGCAGAACGGGCAGTTGGTAAAACGTGGTTCGGCCCGCCGATGTAGTCGCCAATCGCCTCTGGCGTCCATGAGCCAATGAAAATTGCACCCGCGTGGCGGATTTTGGTTTGCAGGTCTTCGGCGTCGTTCGTGCAGATTTCCAAATGTTCAGGTGCGATACGGTCGGACAGGCGGACGGCTTCCTCCATATCCTTCACGACGATCACAGCGCCAAAATCACGCCAACTGGGGCCCGCAATCGCGCGGCGTTCCAGCGTTTCCAGCTGTTTTTCCACCGCTGCAGCAACTGCACGGCCAAAATCAGCGTCATCGGTGATGAGGATGGACTGGGCGCTTTCGTCGTGCTCTGCTTGGCTCAGCAGATCAACCGCGATCCAGTCGGGATCGTTGTCTTTGTCTGCGATCACCAGAATTTCGGACGGGCCAGCGATCATGTCGATGCCGACTTTGCCGAATACACGGCGTTTCGCGGCGGCAACGAAAGCGTTGCCTGGACCTGTGATTTTATCGACGGGCGCGATCGTGTCCGTGCCATAGGCCAGCGCAGCAACCGCCTGCGCCCCGCCGATACGATAGATTTCATCGACGCCCGCGATTTTCGCGGCCAATAGGACCAGCGGATTCACAACGCCATCAGGGGTCGGCACAACAATTGCCAAACGGTCAACACCCGCCACCTTGGCCGGAATCGCGTTCATCAGAACCGAAGACGGATAAGACGCCAGACCACCCGGCACATATAGACCAGCCGCCGAAACCGCAGACCAACGCCAGCCCAGCGCGGCGCCTGTTTCATCTTCCCACCATGCATCGGCAGGCATCTGACGTTCATGATAGGCGCGAATACGGGCAGCGGCCATTTCCAGCGCGGCGCGGTCTTCGTCATCGACCTTGGCGCATTCGGATTCGATTTCCGCATCCGAAAACCGCATGGTTTCAGGCGTCAGTTCCAATCGGTCGAATTTCGCGGTCAATTCCAGAACCGCCGCATCGCCGCGTGCGCGCACGTCTGCGATGATATCCGCGACCACCGCATCCACATCGGGGCTGTCTTCGCGTTTCATCCCCATCAGGGCGATGAACTCAGCCTCGAAATTATCATCCAGAGTGTTCAGAAAATGCGGCATGGGCGGTCTCCTTCAGTTGGGTAGATACCCTTGGGATGGGACCGCTTCAATGGACGTCTGTCGTAAATTCCGCGACTAAATCGCGTGTTTGGGCGATTTTCCTGATGGGGCGGCATAGGGACGCGTCACATCTTTGACGACAACCTCTAATGCTTCGACATCGATTTCGATGGCTCCGTCACCAGCAAGGACCAATGTAATAGTGCCCGCGCCGTCCTGTTTTTCGGCCCATTCTATAGCCAAAAGGGACAAAACAGTGTCCGCATCGCCGCGCGGGACGCCTGCGGAACGGATTTTTTGCACGTCTTCGATGGCCAGCACGGATTGCACACGTTCGAACGCACGGCCACGAGCCTGCGCCGCATCAGCGTCTTCCCAACGGAAGCGATTCAAAAGAACGGCAAAGCGCCGTTCTTTCGATTTCCAAACCATTTCGGAGGCCGGAAACACCGAATCCTGCACAAGGCTGGACAGGATTTTCAGATCTTCTGCATCCAACGCTTTGATACGTAGAGGCTGTTCACCGGCGTCTTCGAAACGGGCATCGGTCATGGGTTATTCCTTGATCCGTTCGATGGTCGCGCCAACCGCGCCCAGTTTGTCTTCGACGTGTTCGTAACCACGATCTAGGTGATAGACGCGGTTCACTTGGGTTTCACCTTCGGCAGCTAGGCCCGCCAGAATCAGCGACACCGAAGCACGCAGGTCAGTCGCCATGACTTGGGCACCTTTCATCTTTTCCACGCCATGGACAGTCGCGTGGCCGCCGTGGACTTCGATGTTTGCGCCCATGCGGGTCAGTTCGGGGGCGTGCATGAAACGGTTTTCGAAAATCTTTTCTTCCAACACCGATGTGCCGTTGGCAAAGCACAGCATCGCCATCATCTGCGCCTGCAGGTCGGTCGGGAAACCGGGGAATGGTTCGGTCGTGACATCTACCGCGTTCGGACGGCCACCATCACAGCGGACTTTCAACCCCTTGTCGGTTTCTTCGACGGTAACGCCAGCCTCGTGCAGTTTTTCAACGAACGATTCGACCAGCGACAGTTTACCGCCCAGACATTCAACTTCGCCGCCTGCGATGACAGGGGCCAGCATGTAGGTGCCCAATTCGATACGGTCGGTCACAACAGGGTGGGTCGCGCCATGCAGGCGATCAACGCCCTGAATTTCGATGCGGGAGGTGCCGTCGCCTTCGATCTGTGCGCCCATTGCGCGCAGACAGTCGGCCAGATCCACAATTTCAGGCTCACGTGCAGCGTTTTCGATAACGGTCGTGCCTTTGGCCAATGTTGCGGCCATCAGAACGTTTTCGGTCGCGCCAACGGACGCAAAGCGCAGCTTGACCAAACCGCCCTTTAGGCCGCCTTGGGTCGTTGCATGCAGATAGCCGTCCTTTAGTTCGATCTGCGCGCCCATCGCCTCTAGCGCGGTGATGTGAATGTCCATTGGACGCGCACCAATCGCACAGCCACCAGGTAGGGAAACGGTTGCATGACCTTCGCGCGCCAGCAGTGGACCCAGAACAAGGTTGGACGCACGCATTTTGCGAACGATGTCATAATCGGCGTGGGTCGACGACAAACCGTGGCAGGACATTGCGACCACTTTGTTATCCGCCAGCGAAGACACTTCAGCGCCCAGCGATTGCAGCAGCAACGTCATTGTACGGATATCCGACAGGCGCGGCATGTTGGTCAGGGTCAGCGGCTCTTCGCTTAGCAATGTGGCGGGCATCAATGTCAGCGCCGCGTTCTTTGCACCCGCAATCGCGATTTGCCCGTTCAGAGCCTTACCGCCTTTTACCAGAATCGAATCCATACTACTCGCTATCCTCGGTTTTATTTGTTTGCTCTGCACGCGCACGCGCCTGAGCCTTACGTTTTGCCATATTAGACTTTAGCGCGGCCTTTAACCGGTCTTCGCGACTTGTCTTATTTTTAGTGGTTTTTTTATCGCCAGAACTGTTCTTCATGGGGGGTGTTGTACCCTTAGATAAAAAAACCGTCCAGATAGGGGTTGCGCATAGAAATTTTTGCGACTAAATCCCCGCTCACCGCTTCGGCGGACACATCATCGGCGCTGCAGTAGCTCAGTGGTAGAGCACTCCCTTGGTAAGGGAGAGGTCGGAAGTTCAATCCTTCTCTGCAGCACCACTACTCCCCCACACAGATAAAATTAGCCGCGGCAAAGCGATACGTATCTATACGGTTTTATCTGTCCCATGTGGATATGTTTCTAAAAATTTACGCAAACCGGTCGTTCACCCCTGCGAGGCCCAGTGCAGAGGTCGGGAAAACGTCGGAATGCCCAAATGAAACTTTCATTATTGATCAAGCTACAGCTTGTTTTTGTAGCCCTA
Source organism: Marivivens niveibacter (assembly GCF_002150005.2). Classification (GTDB taxonomy): domain Bacteria; phylum Pseudomonadota; class Alphaproteobacteria; order Rhodobacterales; family Rhodobacteraceae; genus Marivivens; species Marivivens niveibacter. The sequence continues at coordinate 115,347 of NZ_MSPP01000003.1, read as the reverse complement.
ACAACAACTGCGGCCGTATTGGTTGGCGTGTTGGCATCAAATCGAATGTCGAACACGATCGAAAACGCGGCGCATGAACAGCTATCCGCGAGCCAAAACGTTGTTTCGAGTGCTATCGAAACCGAAATCAACCATTACAAATCACTGACGAGTATTCTGGCCCAAGACCGCAGCCTGCACTCTGCGCTTTCCACGTTTTATATGCTGACGACTCAGATCGTTGACGGTGAACCTGCGATGGGGAACATCCGCAACGCATTCGTGGCAGGCAACGGTCTGCCAATCGATCGCCGCCACGAACTATTCGAAGCCGAAGGCGCTGGCGCCTATTCGCGGGTTCATGCCCATTGGCACGGGTGGTTTACGGATACCGTCAATGAAATGGCGCTAGACGACATTCTGCTGATCGATAAGGACGGGACAGTCGTTTACAGTTACGCAAAACGGGGTGATTTCGGAAACTCTGTAGACGCAATGCATATTGCCAATACCCAGCTGAACCTGACGTTCGACGAAACCCTGAAAGCAACCGAATCTTATCTTGCTTCCTCTGACCCCAGCGCACAGACATATCCTGTGTTTATGTCCGAATTCCGCCCTTATAATCCAGGGCAGAACGCACTGAACGCATTCATGGGGTCCCCTGTTTTGGACCGTTATGGTGAAATGGCCGGTGTTCTGGTCCTTGCGATGACAACGACACCGCTAGAAACAGCCATGTCGCAAGAAACAGGCCTTGGCGTGCCATCACAAACGCTACTGATGCGCACCACAGGCCGCACCATCGCATCCGCGGGCGATTTAACAAATGTGGACGGCTCTGAATTTGTTCAGGAACGTACAGATACAAATATTGCCGCTGCCATCAACGGTGAAGAAGGCACAACCGTCTTTACCAGCGCGAACGGTCAAAAACTGATTTCGACATTCGGAACCATCGACCTAAGCGGTCGCCCGCATTTGTTCAGCACAACAGTCAACTACAGCGCCCTTATGGCGGATGCTATTTCGCTGCGCTGGACCATTTTGTTCGTTGTGATTGGTATCATTCTTGTCACCTCGGCGATCAGTTTCTTTGTTGGCCGTGCGATTGTGCGCCCGATCACTTGGGTGTCCCGCCGCATGGACAAAATGGCCGACGAACGTGACCTGACAAAACGGATGCTTGTCATCGAACGCGACGACGAAATGGGCCAAACCGCTGGGGCATTTGATCGCCTGATCATGTTCATCGACAATTCCTTGGCTCAGGTTCGTGCACGCACCGAACGACTGGGATCGGCTTCGTCAGAATTGGAACAGGCTGCCCAATCGCTGGCGAATAACGCAGAAACCCAATCCTCTGCGGTCGAAGAATTGTCGGCCTCGTTGGAGCAAACCTCGGCGCAGGTCCGCAACAACGCTGAAGCCGCGCAAAGCGCCGAAGGCGTGGTAACAGCGACTTCGACCGTTGTGACCCGTGGCAGTGAAAAGATCACCGATATGGTTGATGCGATGACCCACATCAACAAATCGAGCCAAGATATCGCTAAAATCATCAAAGTGATCGATGAAATCGCGTTCCAAACCAACCTTTTGGCCCTGAACGCCGCAGTCGAAGCTGCACGCGCAGGGCAACATGGTCGCGGTTTCGCCGTGGTCGCCCAAGAGGTGCGCAATCTGGCAGCGCGGTCATCCAAAGCGGCAAGCGAATCCAGCAGCCTGATCGAAAAAAGCCGCGCCAGCGTACAGCAAGGCGTCGAAATTTCGGAACAGACCCGCGCGGCCTTTGATGAAATCGCCCAAAACATCGACAAAGTGTCGGCTTTGGTCAGCGACATTTCTGCTTCCAGCACCGAACAGGCGCGCGGCGTGGAACAGGTAAACGAAGCGATTGTTGATATTGCCCGCATCACGCGGTTCACCAGCAAACAGGCTGATACCTTTGCATCAACCGCAACCGAACTGGCGATGACCAACGCGGCCTTGCGCGAAGAGATCGCCAAATTCAAACTTAGCGATACGGTCATGTCCGATACGATCGACATCACGCCTTTGACCTTGGCCGCTGAAACGTCAGCCCAGAGCGATGAAACGTATCGCAAGGCAATTGACGCACCCGCCGCGAACAAAGCGACCGCACCAACCTATAACGGTCCGGTGATCGTGGACGAAGACGAACGCGGCTATGGAACTTTCTAACCATTAGCCTACGTAGCAACGCATCAGGGCGGCGGCACGATTGCCTGCCGCCCTTTTGTTTACCCAGATTGAATCCCCCGCTGAAATCGCTATTTTGGGCGGGCTTTGTTGAAACCAAAGGTTCGGAATGATCCGCTATTCGCTAAAATGTGCCGATGGTCACAGCTTTGATAGCTGGTTCAAATCGGCTGACGCATTTGACCGGCTGTTTCAGACGGGGATGGTGGCCTGCACCCATTGCGGATCGACCGAGGTGACCAAATCCCTCATGGCACCAGCGGTCGCAAAAGAATCAAAGCGGCCGCTATCGACGCCAAGCACCCCGACCGAAGATGCCATCGACAAATTGCGCAAAGACGTCGAACAGAACGCCGACTATGTGGGCCAAGATTTCGCAACCGAGGCCCGCAAGATCCACGACGGCGATGCGCCTGAACGGAACATCTGGGGCGAAACCAAACCAGCCGACGCGATAAAACTGATCGAAGACGGTATCCCCGTGGCCCCCCTGCCGTTTTTACCCCGCAAACAATCAAATTGACCCGACGCCCCCCCCTGATTTGCGCGGGCAATGGGCAAAAACGGCAATTTTGCACGGGTTAGGGCATGGAATCCCAGACCAAACGGTAAAATTTCTGGACTCACTCACGCTAGCGTGACGTTACTTAAACCCGAAGTTTCTGCGACTTCGAAAATTAGTAAAAAGGAGTTTATCGTGAAAAAATTAATGCTCGCAGCCACATTTGCAGTTGCAGGGTCGGCGGCATTCGCTGGGGGAATGGCACCTGTTGTGCCAATCATGGAAGAAGAAACAGTCGTCGCTGCTGCGCCTGCCAGCTCCAGCTCTTCGATCATCATTCCGTTGGTATTTTTGGCCCTGATCGCCGTAGCATCTCAATCGTCCACCGGCGGCACGGGCGGCGGATTGGGCGACTTTTAATAACAGGCGTCGTTAGCTAAATTACGAAATCCCCACAAAACAGGGGATTTCGTGTCACAAAAATGTTGCCATAGCTGCATTGTTCAATTGCCCTTTAGCGCCACAGCGGCTAAGGGAAGCGCGATATTTTGCAAGGGACAGCTATGCCGACGCTTGTCATGAAATTCGGCGGCACTTCGGTCGCCAATCTAGATCGAATTGCCCGCGCCGCGAAACGCGTCGCTCTTGAGGTGGGTAAAGGCTATGACGTGATCGTCATCGTCTCGGCCATGTCGGGAAAGACCAACGAACTGGTGGGTTGGGTTAACGAAACCTCTCCGCTGTATGACGCACGTGAATACGATGCGATCGTATCGTCGGGTGAAAACGTCACTGCAGGCCTGATGGCGCTACGCCTACAGGAAATGGGAATTCCTGCGCGCAGCTGGCAAGGCTGGCAAGTGCCGGTGAAAACCACCAGCGCACACGGCGCCGCACGGATCGAAGAAATCCCATCGGATAACATCAACCAGAAATTCGGCGAAGGCATGAAAGTTGCTGTCGTCGCTGGTTTCCAAGGTATTTCCCCCGAAGGCCGGATCACCACGCTGGGCCGCGGCGGATCGGACACCACTGCTGTGGCGTTTGCAGCTGCGTTCGAAGCAGAGCGTTGCGACATCTACACCGACGTGGACGGCGTTTACACGACCGACCCACGCATCACGTCCAAGGCTCGCAAGCTGGACAAGATCGCTTTTGAAGAAATGCTGGAATTGGCGTCACTGGGTGCCAAAGTACTGCAAACCCGTTCGGTTGAACTGGCAATGCGCTATAACGTGAAACTGCGCGTGCTTAGTTCCTTCGAAGAACCGTCAGATGACGCAGGCACGCTGGTCTGCGCAGAGGAGCAAATCATGGAATCCAACGTAGTTTCTGGCGTCGCCTATTCCCGCGAAGAAGCAAAGATGACGCTTGTCACCATTGATGACAAACCAGGCATTGCCGCGTCGATCTTTGGCCCGCTGTCCGAAGCAGGCGTAAACGTCGACATGATCGTTCAGAACATTTCTGAAACGAACTATCAGGGCCACGCTGGCGGCGTGACCGACATGACCTTCTCGTGCCCGATCGATCAGAAAATGCGCGCTGAACAGGCCCTGAACGAAGCCAAAGAAAAAGGCCTGATCAACTTTGACCGTCTGGAAGCAGACACCGAAGTTGCCAAAGTTTCGGTCGTTGGCATCGGCATGCGCAGCCACGCAGGTGTTGCTGCAAAGATGTTCGAAGTTCTGTCGAACGAAGGCATCAACATCAAAGTTATCGCGACATCTGAAATCAAAATCTCGGTTCTGATCGACCGTAAGTACATGGAACTTGCTGTTCAGGCACTGCACGACGCATTCGATCTGGATAAAGCCTAAGTTAGACAACAGACTTGTTTCAAAAGCCGTCCCATTGGGGGCGGCTTTTGTCGTTTTTGCATCTAGGCTGTCAGAATCATTATGGGGTCCAATAATTCTGTGCCTTCACAAATGTGTTAGCGACTGCTGCTTAGGTATCGCCAGATCACGCCAACATTCAAAGAGTGATGAAATTTTGGACCGTTCATAACCAACTTGGGTTGGACGATGGGCGGTTTTTCCAAAATGCTGCACCTGCAAAAAACATCGTAGTGTCAATGATTTGCCTGTGACGGTTTTGCCCACTCCCATTTGCAAGTCGCATCGCCTATAGATAGGCTGACCAAAAGGGACAGACGTATGCCAGAACGCATCGAAACAGATAGCCGCAAGCTGTTAGGCCGTTTGCGTGACACCATGGCCGAAGATGCCGCAGGTCAGGCGCGTCTGGACAAAATTGTGCATCTCATCGCGTCTTCGATGCAGACCGAAGTGTGTTCCATCTATCTGTTCCGCGATGCTGAGACATTGGAACTCTGCGCAACCGAAGGTCTGGATGCCGAGGCGGTTCACCAAACTCGTATGCGGTTGGGCGAAGGTCTGGTTGGCCGCGCCGCACGCACGCGGCACGTGATCAACACCGCTGATGCGCCATCCGAAAAAGGGTTCCGTTACATGCCCGAAACGGGCGAGGAACGTTATTCATCGTTTTGCGGTGTGCCCATCCAAAGACTAGGAAACGCATTGGGCGTGCTAGTTGTGCAGTCCAAGGCCGCCCGCCAGTTTTCCAGCGACGAGGTGTACGCGCTAGAAGTCGTGGCGATGGTTCTGGCAGAAATGACCGAACTAGGTGCCTTTGTCGGCGAAGGCGCGGCCCTAAGTGCCCGCCACCAACAACCCATTCTATTCCGCGGATCAACCGCCCAAGAGGGCGCAACAGAAGGTCAGGTTTACCTGCATGAACCGCGCGTGGTTGTCACCAACCCTATCGCGGACGATCCAGAAACAGAATTGACCCGCCTACGCGAAGCCGTAGACACGCTGCGTATTTCGGTTGATGAAATGCTATCAACCACAACAACTGTGAACGCCGAACAGGTCCAAGTGCTAGAGGCCTACCGCATGTTCGCCAACTCTCGTAGTTGGATGCGCCGCATGGAAGAGGACGTTCAATCCGGCCTCTCTGCCGAAGCCGCAGTCGAAAAAGAACAATCACTTGCCCGTAGCCGAATGCAATCGGCTGGTGATGCCTACCTGCGCGACCGCCTGCACGATCTGGATGACCTATCGAACCGTTTGCTACGCATTCTAACAGGCCAAGGCAAAGAAACCGGCGCAGAAATGCCCGAAAACCCTGTTTTGGTCGCCCGAAACATCGGCCCTGGTGAATTGCTAGAATACGGCAAAACACTGCGCGGTATCGTGCTAGAGGAAGGCTCTGTCGGATCTCATGCCGCCATCGTTGCGCGCGCTTGGGCCATTCCTTTGGTCATTCACGCAAAAAACATCACCGCGGACGCACTAAACGGCGATACGATTTTGGTCGATGGCGATCAGGGCATCGCGCACCTGCGTCCCGACGAAAACGTACAGAATGCATTCCGCGACAAAATCGCGATGCAGGCCCGCGCCCAAGAACGCTATGCCTCAATCCGCGATTTGCCTGCGACATCGAAATGCGGCACGACCATTTCGCTACAGATGAACGCGGGGCTCATGGCGGATCTGCCATCGCTGCCGTCTTCGGGTGCTGAAGGTGTGGGATTGTTCCGAACAGAGCTACAGTTCCTTGTTCGGAACCAAATGCCCAAACGTGCCGAATTGTCTGCGCTATACCAGCGCGTCATGGACGCAGCCGATGGCAAACGCGTGGTGTTCCGCACGTTGGACATCGGTTCGGACAAGGTACTGCCCTATATGACCCCGCAGGACGAACCCAACCCCGCGATGGGCTGGCGTGCTATCCGCGTAGGTCTGGATAAACCCGGCATTTTACGGATGCAGTTGCAGGCACTTATCCGCGCTGCAAATGGCCGACCATTAACGGTCATGTTTCCGTTCATCGCGCAGCTACAGGAATTCCGCGATGCCAAAGCTGAAATGCAAAAGGCATTGGATCGTGAAATCAAACTGGGGCACCCTGCCCCGTCCGACATCAAAATTGGCGCAATGTTGGAAACCCCCAGCCTTGCCTTTGCGCCTGATGTTTTCTTTGACGAAGTCGACTTTCTATCGATTGGCGGCAACGACCTAAAACAGTTCTTTTTCGCCGCAGACCGCGAAAACGAACGGGTCCGCCGCCGCTATGATACATTGAACGTCAGTTTTCTATCGTTCTTGCGGCAGGTCGTGGAACGTTGTGAACGCGCTGGCAAACCGTTGTCATTCTGCGGCGAAGACGCTGGCCGCCCTGTTGAGGCAATCTGCCTGGCCGCGATGGGCATCAAGAATCTATCGATGCGCCCAGCATCCATTGGTCCTGTGAAGCATATTTTGCGAAAAATTGACCTATCAGAGGCACGGGCCGTCATCGACAAAGCCTGTAACGACGGTGAACAATCCGTCCGTTCTGCGATCACGCATTGGTTGGCAAATCAGTAAAGTTGCAAAAGGGTGGCTAGCTTCGGGCCACTCACTCCCCCGAAAATAACGGAGCTGCTATGAAAAAATTTGGTGCTAAAAATGACACCACCCTTTCGCATTTGCAGCATAACAAGATCGATTTTCGGGTCAAATATAAGAGGACTTTCTACTGTCGCTTTTTTGACAGCCCCAAAATCCGCCTCACAACCTACGAGCTTAGCTTTCGCATAATTAACGCTTTGTGAAACTCTTCAAGTACCTGTGTTTCATCATAAATTCGGCACAACTGACGAAGACCGAAATGGACGTGGGCCATCTCAACGTAAAAGCGAACAAAGGCATAGTTCGTTCCCGCTCCAGCGGCAGCGCCAATAATCGGAACAGCCTGCCCTGCCAATTTTTGCGACATCACTGCGGCGAATCTGGGCGAGATTCGCGCGATCAGGCTATTGATGCCCGCACCCGATAGGCCCAAACGCGCCCCAATCAACGCAGTGTCGATCCCATCATCATCGCCACCGGGGCCGCCCGCACCGAATACGCGCAGACATTCGACACGGGTATCTTCGGCGTCTGGATCTTCTCCATAGGCCTCGGCGACGCCCAGCACAGCCCTGAAAATGATCGTGGTGGTAATCGGCAATTCAGCCAAGGCTGTCGGCAACCCGCCAACACCACCAACAGCGCCTGCTATCGCGGCCACCGCCGTATGACCCTTGTCCGTTAAAGGCGCTTTTCCATGGGTCGCTTTGGCTGCGTAAAAACTGTAACTTAGCGCTTTTTTCGCCGCCGCCTCGAACCGTGTCCGAACCGGCGCTGGCATCGACTTCAGTCCATCTTCGACCTGCGAACCGACGAAATTGATCGCCTTCATCAGGACACCATTCGCACGGCGCTGGCGCGCGGCCAATAACTGGATCTCAGCGCGGCCTTGGTCATCCAACGGGTCGGTGGGGTTCACAACCCTTAACTCATCATCACGATTGCTCATGCCCAATAGATTGGGGACGACTTAGATTTTTGCAATCCTTCGCAGGCGTAACTTCACCAGAAACCCCGATCCACGCACCTGGGGTCAAATTATATCCCAAAATACGATCTGGGTTGGTCGGCGGCGGCATATCCACGCCTTCGAGTTTGAAGAAACCGAACCGTTTGTAATACGGGTAATCCCCGACCAGCATGACGCGCGCCCAACCTAGATCATGCGCACGGTTCAACGCTTTTCGCATCAATAATGCGCCGACACCTTCGCCTTGGCGCGTTGGGTGAACCGCAACAGGCCCCAATAAAATCGCCATTCGGCCGCCGACGCAAACAGGCCAATTGCGAATAACACCACCCAAAGTTCCATCCGCATCCCGCGCGACAAAGCATAACTCGGACAAAGGATCGACCCCATCGCGTAACCGATACGACGACAACGCAGTCCGTCCAGGCGCAAAACACAAATCGTATAGCGCCTCGACTTCCCACCAGTCGTTCTTAGTTTCACGGGTAATTTCGATCATTGGGCCTTTTTTCCGCTCTGGGTCTGGATGTGGCCGTAACATGACGCTACCTCTGCCGCAAACCAGAAGGGACCCATCCATGTTCTATCGCCCAAATGATGGCCACGGACTGCCACATAACCCATTTCCTGCAATCGTGTCCCCTCGTCCGATTGGATGGATATCGACCCGCGGTGCCGATGGCATCGACAATATCGCGCCATATTCGTTTTTCAACGCCGTCGCCTACAGCCCGCCTCAAGTGATGTTTTCCTCGAACGGGACAAAAGCCGATCAAGACGGCAAAGACACGCTTACCAATATTCGCGACACAGGCGTGTTTTGTGTCAACATCGTCGAATTTGCCATGCGGGACGCGATGAATAAAACGTCTGCTACGATGGATTTGCAGGTCGATGAATTTTCTCATGCAGGTATCGAACGCGCTGAATGTGACACGATCTCCTGTTCTTATGTCGCCTCTGCACCTGCAACGCTTGAATGCAAATTAACCCAAATCATCAAACTCGAAGGCGACCAATCGCATGCCGTTTTCGGAGAGGTGACAGGAATTCGCCTGCGCGATGATTGCGTTGTGAACGGCATCTTTGATGTGACCAAATACAAACCATTGGCCCGCTTGGGATACCAAGATTACGCATCCATCGACACCGTGTTTTCGCTGGTGCGCCCCGACGCGAAATAGCGCCCACCGCCGCACCTCAAAGGTGCGGCAAATAAGAATGCGGCGTAGCCGCGCCTTTTATCAGCGGGCCCTCAAAACCGCGCCAGGGTTCATAATACCTTTGGGGTCCAACGCATCTTTAATGGCGCGCATCATCTGCAGTTTGACCGGATCCGAATATCTTTCCAGATCCTCCACCTTCAGCCGCCCAACGCCATGTTCGGCACTGACGGATCCGTTGTATTTATGAACCAAATCGTGGACGCATTTTTTCACGTCTCCACGTAAATGTTCATAGTCTGAACGCGATTTTCCTTTGGCAGGGAATACATTAAAATGCAGGTTCCCGTCCCCCAAATGCCCAAAACAATTCACGCGGAAATCCGCGATATTTGCTAAATTATTGCGGCCCTCAACAATGTAATCGGCGATTTTCGACAAAGGCACCGAAATATCATGCGATGAAACGGAACCGATCCGTTTATTTGCCGCTGGTATGCTTTCGCGGATGTTCCAAAAATCGTGACGCTGTTGCTGGCTTTGGGCAATCACACCATCCGTCACGATGCCAGCCTCGCTGGCTTCTACAAACAGGTTTTCCAACGCAGCTTGAGGGTCCAATCCAGCAGGCAATCCTAGATCAATCAAAACACACCAGTCGGGATGCGTTTCAAACGGCTTGACCACGTCAGGCCCCACCTCGTCCAAAAACTCCAGCCCCTGACGGCCAATCAATTCGAACGCGGAAATACCTTCGCCAATGCGCGATTGCGCCATAGACAATAGATCAAGCGCGGCGATAGGTGACGGTACCACCATCATTGCGGTACCTTCTGCAGACGGCTGTGGGACCAGCTTCAAAGCTGCGGCAGTAATGATCCCCAACGATCCTTCGGACCCGATCATCAGGTCGCGCAAATCATAACCTGTATTATCTTTGCGTAGTCTGGTCAGCCCATTAAGCACCTCGCCTTGGGCTGTCACAACTTCTAACCCCAACACTTGCGCACGTGCATTGCCATACCGCAGAACGTTCAATCCGCCTGCGTTGGTCGCCAATAGGCCGCCGATCCGTGCGGAGCCTTCAGAGGCAAGCGACAATGGAAACAACCGATCCACCTCGGCTGCCGCGTTTTGCACATCCGCCAGAATGCAGCCCGCATCGCAGACCAATACATTTTCAGACGGAAATACATCGCGGATCTGTGTCATGCGTTCCATGCTTAGAACGATCGGAACAATGCCGTCTTCCATGATTTGCCCGCCGACCAGCCCCGTGCCTCCTGCATATGGGACAACGGCCAATGCGTTTTCCGAACAAAATTTAACAACCGCTGCAACTTCGGCAGTGTCCGCAGGGGCAACAACAACACCCTGCCCAACATAGCGCCCTCGAGGCTCCTCGAGGTATTTCGCATTGTCGTCAATAAATCGCAAAGAAGGCAGCGCAGCTGAGAGCGCCGCCACGACATCAGGGGTCGCAGAATTTAACATTAGGCAATTACCGCTTTGCCGCGCCGATCGGCGCGCAAGTTCGCATATAGGACGTGGTTGCGCCAACGTCCGTTGATTTCCAGATAGCTTTGCGCCACGCCTTCGTATTTGTAACCGCATTCTTCCAATAGACGGCGAGACGCAGTATTTTCAGGCAAACAACCTGCTTCGATCCGGCTAAGGTCCAGATCAACAAACGCGTAGTGTACAACAGCGGCAATCGCTTCGCGCATATACCCTTGGCGCGCAAAAGGTTCACCAATCCAATAGCCTGTCGTGCCCGCCTGCGCCGGACCGCGCCGAATATTATCCAACGTGATCGCGCCTAGCAGCTGATTGTCGGACCGCCGGATCAGAAAAAATGGAACAGCCGTGCCATTCGAATTCGACCGCTGTGCCCAATAAACACGGTTGGTAAACGCCTTGCGCGACAAATGGTCAGGTGACCAAGCTGGTTCCCAAGGCGTCAGAAATTCACGGCTTTGGACGCGTAGATCAGCCCACGCGCGCCAGTCACTGTGATCAGGCAGGCGCAGTGACATCCGCTCGGTTTCGAGCTGAACCTTCCGCCGCCGCCCCAACATTACGCAACCAGCCTCGCTTTTAATGCGTCCAGATCAGGTGCCTGATCCGCTGGACCATATAGCGCCAATGCTTTGCCCGCTGGGCCCATCAAACCACCTGCGAAATCACGCAACGCATCGGTTGTCACGCCATCAATCAATGCTGTGCTTTCTTCAATTGATGGAACGCGGCCATGAATGTGGATCATATGCGCCATCCGTTCGGCCCGCGACGATGGGCTTTCCAGTCCCATCAACAGACCCGCCTTCATCTGCGCACGTGCGCGTTCAATTTCAGCCGTGGACAATCCATCGGCAGACCGTTTGATTTCATCGACCGCTATCTGCGCAAGTTCAGCAATCTGCGCTGCCGACGTCCCCGCATATAGCGTCATCATGCCCGTGTCGGCATAGGCGCCCGCTTGGGTGAAAATGGTATAGCACAAGCCGCGGTTTTCGCGGATTTCCTGGAACAAACGGGACGACATGCCGCCGCCCATCGCGGTTGCATAGACCTGCGCGGTATATATATCCGCGCCGCGATAGTCCGGACCCTCGAACGCCAGTGCGAAATGGACCTGTTCGAGCGATTTCAATTCGCGCTTTTCGCCGCCCTGAAAACGCGCAGGAACAATCACATCGCCGGTTTCGTGTTTGGCCAAATGTCCGAACAACGCTTCGGCCTGTTTAACCAAAGCATCGTGATCAACTGCGCCAGCCGCCGACAGGATCATGCGGGACGGATCATAGTGTTCAGCGACAAAGCTGGACAGGTCTTCGCGTCCAAAATGCGACACGCGTTCTGCTGGACCCAAAATAGTGCGGCCCAACGGTTGGTCGGGGTATGCGGCCTCTTGCAGCCAATCGAACACGATATCGTCGGGCGTATCATAGGCCTGACCGATTTCTTGCAGGATCACGCCGCGTTCGACCTCAATCTCTTTAGGATCAAAGACCGAATTGTTCAGAATATCTGCAATGATTTCCAAACCCAACGGCACATGTTCCTGCAAAACGCGGGCGTAATAGGCCGTCATTTCGCGGCTGGTGTAGGCGTTGATATAGCCGCCTACGTCTTCGATCATTTCGGCGATCTGTAATGCGCTGCGCGTCTTTGTCCCCTTGAACGCCATGTGTTCAAGGAAATGGGCAATGCCGTTTTGGTCCAGACGTTCGTGACGTCCACCCACCAAAACCCAAACACCGATAGAGGCAGAATGCATGCCCGGCATGGCTTCGGTTACGATGCGCATGCCATTGGACAAAGTGTGGGTCTGTACTGTCAACGCGCGCGACGCTCCCGAATGATTGCCTGTAGGGCGGCCAGATCGTTAGGCACCTGTGTCACCCGTTCCGTGCGATCATATAGATCAGCCATACGCGGTGGAAGAGGCGGATAGACATCCGACGCTTTTTCGACCGCAGCAGGGAATTTCGCAGGGTGCGCGGTTGCCAGTGTGATCATCGGCACTTCGGGGTTTTCGCCCTGATGTTCGGTGCCAACATGCACGCCAACTGCCGAATGCGGGCACAACAGTTCGCCCGAATGTTCCAACGCGGATGCGATGGTGGCATAAGTCGTTGCTTCATCCACTGCGCCGCTGTCGTAATGATCACGCAGAGCCGTCATCGCGTTTTCCGAAATGCGGAACGTGCCTTTGGTCTTCAATTCGTCCATCAGGCCCGCAACTGCCGCGCCATCGTGGTCATGCGCCCAGAACAACGCGCGTTCGAAATTGGACGACACTTCGATATCCATCGACGGCGAAATCGACGGCGTGACACCGTGTTTGGTGTAATCGCTGGACTGCATGCAGCGGTGCAAAATGTCGTTTTGGTTGGTCGCGATCACCAGACGTTCCACAGGTAGGCCCATTTGTTTCGCAATGAACCCTGCAAAAATGTCGCCAAAATTGCCCGTTGGCACGGTGAACGACACTTTGCGCTGCGGCGCGCCCAGTGAAACCGCCGAGCTAAAGTAGTAAACAACCTGCGCCAGAACGCGGCCCCAGTTGATCGAATTCACGCCAGCCAGATGCACTTCGTCGCGGAATTCGAAATCGTTGAACATCTCTTTCAACTTGCCTTGGCAATCGTCGAAATCGCCTTCGACAGCCAATGCATGGACGTTCGATTCTGCGGCTGTGGTCATCTGGCGGCGCTGCACTTCGGACACGCGGCCATGTGGGTACATAATGAACACATCGACGTTGTCCAAACCGCGGAACGCTTCGATCGCGGCCGAACCCGTATCGCCCGAGGTCGCGCCAACTATGGTGATGCGTTTACCCGAACGTGCCAGCGCGGCCTGCATCATCTGACCGATGATCTGCATGGCGAAATCTTTGAACGCCAGCGTTGGACCGTGGAACAGTTCCAACAGGAAATGGTTCGGCGCCAATTGCACCAAAGGCGCGCGGGCGTCGTGGCCGAAATCTGCATAGGCTTTGTCGATCAGGCCTTTGAATTCTTCGTCGGTGAAGGTGTCGCCAATGAACGGCTTCATCACGGTGAATGCGATGTCTTCGTAGGATTTACCCGCCATCGCTGCGATGTCTTCGGCGCTAAAGGTCGGCACGGTTTCAGGAACGTACAGGCCGCCGTCACGGGCCAGGCCGGTCATCATTGCCTCTTCAAAGGTCAGTGCAGGCGCCTGCCCACGGGTAGAAATGTAACGCATCTATCAGTCCTTTTGTCCGGCTTTGTTCGACCGGTACACGAAATATCCTGTCATCGCTGCCCATACCAGCGCCAACAGGAACCACGTGATCGCATATTCGCGGTGGTCATTTTTGATATTAGAGGTGTCGACCGGAACCATCGTGATCCGTCGGTCGGGGTTATCGGAATCGCGCAGAACGACCATGAACGGTTCGGCCTGCAAAACCTCCGCCATTGCGGCCGCATCGCGGGCGAACCACAGATTGTTTTCCAGATCGGGCGCTGGGGATTTGTCGGCCGCATCATTCGGCCACAGCAAATTGCCCGTAATGTTTTGGGTCACGATGTCAGGGTTCAGGCGTTTGCGGTCCAACGGCATGATACCCATATCCACCATGATGCGGCGGCCCATATCCGTATGCCATGCCGAAATCACGCGATATCCCGTGCCTGCGGCGGTGCCAGACGACAGAACATGCAGTTCGTCCCCCGTTGGTGTACCGGTCAGGCGAACGGCCAGATATTCGTCCATGTCCTCTGAAGGGTTCATCGGCAATTCAACGGGACGCGCGGCAATGCGCGATTCCATTTCGGCCAGAATGTCCTGTTTCCAGTCTAGGCGCTGCATCTGCCAGACGCCCAGTCCCAGCAACACCGCCAAACCCGGAATTCCCAGCAAGATAACGAATAAATAACGACGCATCGTAACCCCTATTCATACGCAAAACGCGCAAGGCATTGCCCCGCGCGTTTGTTGTCTTGTCTTGGGCGGCGGGTCAACCCCGCCACGGCTTTAGAAGCCGCTCTGACCCCAAATGTATACAGCAACGAAGAGGAACAGCCACACAACGTCAACAAAGTGCCAGTACCAAGCTGCTGCTTCGAAACCGACGTGGCTCTCTGGGGTGAAGTGGCCTTTTTTCGCGCGGATCAAGCAGACCAGCAGGAATACGGTACCAACCAGAACGTGGAAGCCGTGGAAACCAGTCGCCATGAAGAAGGTGTTGTAGAAGATGTCACCACCCAGCGACCAACCTTCGTGTGCGATCAGTTCGTAGTATTCGTACGCTTGGAACAGGGTGAACACAGCGCCCAGCAGGATACCGATGGTCAGACCTTGGATCAGATCTTTGCGGTTGTTTTCGTGAACCAGTGCGTGGTGTGCCCAGGTCACTGCAGCACCAGAACACAGCAGGATCAGGGTGTTGATCAGCGGCAGGTGGAATGCGTCAACAGTGTGAATTTCTGGTTTGACGTACTCAGTGCCTGCATATGTCCACATTGGGTACATGCTGGTTTTGAAGAACGCCCAGAACCAAGCCACAAAGAACATGACTTCGGACATGATAAAGAAGATCACGCCATAACGCAGGCCGATGCGCACAACAGGGGTGTGGTCGCCAGCAATGTTTTCTTTGATGGTGTCAGCCCACCATGCGCCTGCCGAATATAGGGTCGCAACAAAGCCGATCCAGAACAGCCAAGGCATGTCATTGGCCATCCACATGACGGCGCCGAACAGCATGATGAATGCTGCAACGGACGAAAGGAACGGCCAAATCGAAGGCGGAAGGATGTGATAGTCGTGGTTCTTAGCGTGAGCCATGTCGGTATTCCCTGAGGCTGGACTTTAGTTTGTCTGTGTTTCGGCCGGAGCCGCGTTGATAAGTGCCGCGGTTTGTTCCTCCGGCAGCGGAATTTCGAAGAAAGTATAACCCAACGTGATCGTGTGTGTATACTTTGCATCGCGGTCGTCGACGATTGCAGGGTCGACGAAAAAGCTTACGGGCATCAGCACGGATTCACCCGGCTGCAACACCTGTTCGGTAAAGCAGAAGCATTCGATTTTGTCGAAAAAACCGCCCGCTTCGTATGGGACAACGTTATAGGTCGCCTGCCCAGCAACAGGGCGGTCGGAAATATTCGTTGCCTCGTAATACGCCAGCGCGGTTTGACCGATTTTTACGGTCATTTCGCGTTCAACGGGTTTGAACGTCCATGCCAACGATGGATCGGTCGACGCATCAAAACGGATGGTCATTTCGCGATCTAAAATCACTTCGCTACCCGATTCGGCAACGTCTGTAGCGCCGCCAAAACCAGTGACTGCGCAGAACCAGCTGTAGAATGGAACCGATGCCCATGACAGCGCTCCCATGACAAACACAACTGTCAGCAATTGCAGAACGGTGCGCTTCGGACCTTCGACGTTTGCAAATAGTTTCATTGCTGCACCTCGTCCGCTGTGATCAACGCAGGGCGCAGAACGTGGTCGTTCGCTTCAAACATTTTTGCGTCGCCCAACTGAAGGACTTTGACCACAGTCAGGCCAAATACCAGCGCAACAAACGCAATTAGCAGGATGAACACACCGTAGTTCTTTGACTTACGGCGGTTGTGCATCTCGTGTTCGACTTTAATCGTCATTACCAGCCTCCGAATCCGGTTGCTGGTAGAACCAGCAACACTGCGAAATGCAGGAACAGATAAGCCAAGGACACTTTGAACGCGTTCTTTTCAGCGGCGAAATTGTCGGCCTCTGCCTGCTCTTCGTCGCGGCGCCAAACCACAAAGCACGCTTTCAAGAACCACATATTCAGCGCCGCGGACACGGCTAGATATAAGGGGCCACCGATCGAGGTGAAGCCAATCGCCAACGCAACAGGCACAAGTGCGACCATGTATCCCATGATGTTATTGCGGGTCACGCGGCGACCGTGGGTTTCGGTCAACATAGGCACGCCAGCACGGCCATAGTCGGATTTCACGAAAATCGCGAGCGACCAGAAATGCGGCGGTGTCCACATGAAAATCAGCGCAACAAGCAGCGTCGATTCAATGGTGATGTTGCCCGCAGCAATTGCCCAACCAATCATCGGAGGCAGCGCACCAGACAGGCCGCCAATCACGATGTTCTGTGGGGTCGAACGTTTCAGCCACATCGAATAAACGACGGCATAGAAAAAGATGGTGAATGCCAGCAGGAACGCAGCCAGCCAGTTGGCGGCCAGACCCAGCAGGATCACAGAAAAGCCCGACAGCGCCAGACCAACGGCCAAGGCTTCTTCGGGTTGAACCTTGCCCGACGGTATCGGGCGGTTCGCAGTGCGTTTCATGATACGGTCGATGTCCGCATCCCACCACATATTCAGCGATGCAGATGCGCCTGCACCCACAGCAACGCACAAAATACCAACAAACGCGATGAACGGATGAACCGGCACCGGCGCAACGATCAAACCAACAAGTGCGGTGAAAACCACAAGCGACATCACACGCGGTTTTAACAGGGCAAAGTAATCGCCCAAACCGGCTTCGCGTGGCGTATCTTGCAAGCTAGCGTCCGTCATATCGAGGTCCAAGGTTCTGTTTGGCAAAGGCGGCGGGGATCACCCGCCGCGCAGCTTTATCAGATGGCGACATTGCCGCCCGAATTCCGCGATTAAGCTGGGAATTCTTCTTTAGCGGTTTCCAGCCATGCGTCGTAGGCTTCTTGGCTAACGACTTTGACGGTGATCGGCATGTATGCGTGGTCCTTGCCGCATAGTTCCGAACACTGGCCAAAGTAGATGCCTTCGCGTTCAGCTGCGAACCACAGCTGTGCCAGACGACCAGGTACAGCGTCTTGTTTCACGCCGAATGCTGGGATGGTCCACGAGTGGATCACGTCTGCTGCGGTCACCTGCATAACAACGGTTGCGCCAACTGGAACTACAACTGCGGTGTCGGTTGCCAGCAGGAATTCATCTTCGGAGTAGCCGTAGGATGCCAGCAGTTCATTCATGCCTTCCGAACGAACGAATGGTTCAGCTTCGATCGACGCAGGCATCGTTGCAGGGTGGCCCAGCATGTAGCTGTCGAACAGCACGCCATCATCTACGTACTCATAGCTCCAGTACCACTGGTAGCCGGTTACTTTGATGGTGATGTCACCTTCTGGGAATTCCTGCTGTTTGAACAGGATCGGCAAAGAGAACGAACCGATAACCACTAGGATCACGATCGGCAGGACGGTCCAAGCAACTTCCAATGGGGAGTTGTGGGTGAAGGTCGCTGCATTCGGGTTAGCGCGACGGTTGTAGCGGACGATTACGTACGCCAACAGCGCAACAACGAACAGCGTGATCGCGGTGATGATCACTAGCAGCATACCGTCCAGCCACTGCAAGTCGCGGGCTAGTTCAGTCGAAGCAGGTTGAAAACCTAGTGCACCATCAACTGGCGCACCAACGATTTCCAGTCCCTCGGTCACATCTTGCGCCCGGGCGGCCATGCCGGCGAATACCATCGCAGCAGCTGCCGAAAGCTTGGTGGCAAAATTGGTCAGTCGCATTTTATACCCTGTGTCTTGTAGGGGCCCAAACCCCTCCCGTCTCGGAATGTCGCAAACAGTTTTGCGGAATCCCATTGTATCCAGCGAAGCATGTCACATATCCTGAGGCACAACTCAAGAACCCCAAGGGCGGCATATTGTCCTTTTTTTGACCTAGATCAAAGCTGCCAACAGGATAGACACCCATGCAAACCGACATTTTTCGCCCGTTTGACACCAATTTGGACATGGAATCGGCCCTTTCGATCGTCCAACAGGCCACCAACGGCGCTGATGATGGAGAGCTTTTTCTAGAACGACGCCGATCCGAGGCGCTGGTTTTAGACGATGGTCGTATCAAAACCGCCAGCTATGACGCGTCCGAAGGATTCGGCCTGCGCGCCGTTCGCGGCGAAACCACTGGATATGCCCATTCGACCACAATTTCCGAATCTTCGCTCAAACGCGCGGCACAGACCGCGATGCTGGCGATTGGCGCGGGCGGCGGCGTGTTAGCGGACGGGCCAAAGCCGACCAACAGACACCTATATAGTGACGTCGATCCGATCTCTCAGGCGACGTTCCCTGCGAAAATCGACCTGCTGAAAGAAATCGACGAAACCGCGCGCCAAATGGACAAACGCGTGGTCCAAGTCACGGCGTCATTGGCCGCGTCATTGCAAGAGGTCGTGATCCTGCGCCCAGACGGCATTTTGGTTACTGATACGCGCCCGATGAGCCGCATCAACATCAGCGTCATCGTCGAAGACGCGAACGGCCGCCGCGAATCCGGCAGCCACGGCGGCGGTGGCCGCGAGGGCCTATTGGGCCTGATCACCCGCGATCATTGGGAACCCGCCCTACGCGAAGCATTGCGGATCGCACTGGTGAACTTAGAAGCCGAAGCCGCCCCTGCGGGCGTGATGGATGTTGTGTTGGGCCCAGGTTGGCCTGGCGTTCTGCTCCACGAGGCAGTCGGTCACGGGCTGGAGGGGGACTTTAACCGCAAAGGCACCAGCGCATTTTCGGGCCGTATCGGTCAACAAGTCGCTGCCAAAGGTGTGACCGTTTTGGACGACGGCACCATCGAAGGCCGACGCGGGTCGATCACGGTAGACGACGAAGGCACGCCATCCGCCAAAAATGTGCTGATCGAAGACGGCATTCTGGTTGGCTATATGCAAGACCGTCAAAACGCACGATTAATGGGCGTTGAACCCACCGGCAATGGACGCCGCGAAAGTTTCGAACACGCGCCGATGCCGCGTATGACCAACACATATATGTTGGGCGGCGATGCCGATCCGGCGTCGATTCTGGCGGACCTAAAGGATGGCATTTACGCCGTTGGTTTTGGTGGCGGTCAGGTCGATATCACCAACGGCAAATTCGTTTTCTCTTGCACCGAAGCGTATCGCGTCAAAAACGGTCAGGTTGGCGCGCCGGTCAAAGGTGCGACCCTTATCGGTGATGGGCCAACTGCGATGAGCCAAATTCGCGCCATCGGCAACGACATGGCGCTGGACCCCGGTATCGGCAACTGCGGCAAAGCGGGACAATGGGTTCCTGTTGGCGTTGGCCAGCCGTCGCTGATGATCGGCGGCCTAACCGTCGGTGGTTCGGCCTAATTTGAAATAATTTACCTGCGTTTACGTCTGTTTAAGATTCGGATTGCTATCCAAGTCTTGCAACAGACGGAGCGCAGAATGCCCCAAGCATCACAGTCTTCTTTTCACCCCCCACTCCCACCCACCACAGAGGAAGACCGGTTTAACCGCCTTCGTCTGTTGCGATCGCGGCGCGTAGGCGTGTCGACCTATCATCGGCTTATGGCCGAACACGGCAGTGCCGCTGCCGCGCTCGAGGCTTTGCCGCAGATCGCAGCCGCTGCTGGCGTGCGTAATTACGAAATTTGTCCTGAAGGCGTCATTCACGCCGAACTGAAATCCGCACGAAAGGCGAAAGCGCGGATGATCTGCATCGGCGAACCAGAATATCCAACGGACTTGGCCGACATTAACGATGCGCCCCCATTTTTATGGGCAATCGGCAACGCGGACCTTCTGCAACGCCCGATGATCGCATTAATCGGCGCGCGTAATGCGTCATCTCTCGGCACGCGAATGGCGCGCAAGCTCGCGACCGAACTGGCCGAAGCTGGCTATGTGGTCGTTTCGGGACTGGCCCGCGGGATCGATGCGGCTGTGCATTCCGTCACCGTCGACAGCGGAACAATCGCGGTATTGGGTGGCGGCGTCGATGTCATTTATCCGCAAGAAAACACCGACCTATTCCATGCGATTGGCGCCAAAGGACTACGCCTGTCCGAACAGCCGATCGGCCTCCAGCCGCAAGCCCGCCATTTCCCAGCCCGCAATCGGATTATTTCGGGTTTATGCCGCGCAACGGTCGTGGTCGAAGCCGCGCAGAAATCTGGTAGTTTAATCACCGCCGACACCGCATTAGCCCAAGGCCGCGACGTGATGGCGGTGCCGGGGCACCCTTTTGATGGTCGCGCAGGCGGATGTAATGCACTCATCCGCGATGGCGCGACATTGGTTCGCAGCGCAGATGACATTTTGCAAGCTCTTGAACCGATCACGCCGCAAATGCCGCTGGACTTGCCACCACAGAAACCCGCACCGCAAAAACGCAGCCTACGGGAAACCGCGGATTTGCACACGCAAATCCTGTCGCAGCTGGGACCATCGCCAATCGCCGAAGATCAGGTTTTACGCGATCTGAAATTAAACCCGAAACAAGCCGGGCCGGCGATCGTGGATCTGGAATTAGACGGCCGAATTCAGCGCCAACCCGGTGGGATGATTTCGCTCATGTCATGACGGCTCTTTGACGCAATTTGTTTTGGTGCATTGACATTTCAAATGCATCGCACACATGTTGCGCCGCTATAGACTATATCGTCGTTACAGGAGTCCCCATGCCAGTTGTTGTTGTCGAATCTCCGGCTAAAGCTAAGACAATCAACAAATATTTGGGGCCGAACTATACGGTTCTGGCGTCCTACGGACACGTTCGTGACCTGCCCCCAAAAGACGGATCGGTCGACCCTGAAAACAATTTTGAAATGACTTGGGAGGTCGCAAACGACAGCAAAAAGCATGTCAAAGCGATTGCCGACGCCCTAAAAGATGACGACGAACTGATCCTCGCGACCGACCCTGATCGCGAAGGAGAAGCGATCAGCTGGCACTTGCAAGAAGCGCTAACCAAACGCCGCGCGATCAAAAAATCGACCGCCGTCAGCCGCGTGACGTTCAACGCAATCACCCAGGCCGCCGTCACCGAAGCCATGCAAAACCCGCGTCAGGTCGACGCCCCATTGGTCGAGGCTTATCTGGCCCGCCGCGCGTTGGACTATCTAGTGGGTTTCAACCTATCGCCCGTTCTGTGGCGTAAACTACCCGGCGCGCGTTCGGCAGGCCGCGTTCAATCGGTTTGTCTGCGCCTGATCGTCGAACGCGAAATGGAAATCGAATCCTTCCGCGCCCAAGAATATTGGACGGTCAAAGCGATGTTGGCCAACCCGCGCGGCCAAGCGTTCGAGGCACGCCTGACCCATTTTGCCGGCAAAAAGCTGGATAAATTCGACATCCCTGATGAAAATCAGGCTGCGATTGCCGCTGCTGCCATCGAACACCGCGATCTAAAGGTGACTTCGGTCGAAGCGAAGCCCGCCAACCGCAACCCGTCGCCGCCCTTTATGACCTCGACCCTGCAGCAAGAGGCATCGCGCAAGTTCGGCATGGGTGCACGCCAGACCATGAACGCCGCACAGCGTTTGTACGAGGCTGGTTTGATCACCTACATGCGTACCGACGGTATCGACATGGCGCCCGAGGCTGTCATGTCCGCCCGTGACGCGATCAAGGCAAAGTTCGGCGAAAAATACCTGCCGTCCAGCCCTCGTATGTACAAAAACAAAGCGAAAAACGCGCAGGAAGCACACGAATGTATCCGTCCGACCGATATGTTTGTGTCACCTGACGACGCCAAGCTAACGGAATCAGATCAGAAAAAACTGTATGATCTGATTTATAAACGTACGATCGCCAGCCAAATGGCCGCGGCCCAGATGGAACGCACGACCGTTGATATCGCGTCGGACGACGATCAGGTCGTTCTACGCGCCACCGGTCAGGTCGTATTGTTCGAAGGTTTCATTGCCGTCTACGAAGAAGGCCGCGACGACAGCGTAATCGACGATGATGACAAACGCCTGCCGCTGCTGAACAAAGGTGACAAAACAGATAAAAAATCGGTCACACCCGAACAGCATTTCACCCAGCCTCCGCCACGTTATACCGAAGCCACACTGGTTAAACGTATGGAAGAGTTGGGCATTGGCCGTCCGTCGACCTATGCATCGATCGTGACCACGATTCAGGATCGTGATTATGTCCGCAAAGACAAAAACCGCCTGATTCCACAGGACAAAGGCCGTTTGGTCACCGTGTTCCTGTCCAACTACTTCAAACAATACGTGGAATATGATTTCACGGCGGAATTGGAACACGAACTGGATGAAGTGTCCGCGGGCAACGTAGATTACCACAAGCTGCTGGAAAAATTCTGGAAAGATTTCTCTGCCGCCGTTGCAGAAACATCCGAACTGCGGATCACCGACGTTCTGGAAAAAATCAACGAAGTTCTAGAACCGCACCTTTTCCCCGCAAATGACGAAGGCACCGATCCGCGCCTTTGCCCAAACTGCGGCGCTGGCCGTTTGTCGATGCGCACCGCGCGTTCGGGCGGCGCATTCATTGGCTGTTCGAATTATCCCGAATGCCGTTATACGCGTCCATTCGGTCCTCCTGGCGCGGCGGATTCGGGCATTGGGCCAGACGGTAAACTGCTGGGCTACGACAACGAAGACAAAATCACGCTGCGTGATGGCCGCTATGGTCCATATGTTCAGCGCGGCGACGTGACCGAAGAGGTGCCAAAACCGCCTCGCGCATCGCTGCCCAAAGGCTGGTCGCCCGAATCCATTGATCTGGAAAAGGCGCTGACCCTGCTGAACCTGCCGCGCGAAATCGGCCCGCACCCTGATGACGGCGTCATGATCGAGGCCGGATTGGGCCGCTTTGGCCCGTTCGTCAAACACGGCACCACCTATGCCAACCTCAAAGAGGTCGACGAGGTGTTTGAAATCGGCATGAACCGCGCGGTCGAAGTGCTGGCATTGAAAGCCGCCGGTCGCGGCGGACGACAGGCTGCTAAACCGCTGAAAGAATTGGGCGATCACCCAGACGGCGGCGCGATGGCGGTAATGGAAGGTCGTTATGGCCCATACGTGAAATGGGAAAAGGTCAACGCGACCCTACCCAAAGACGTTGACCCGCAAGACGTGACCGTCGAACAGGCGATCGAATTGGTGAACGAAAAGGCGGCCAAAAGCGGTAAGAAACGCAAAGCCCCCGCCAAGAAAGCCGCGGCAAAGAAAACCACTGCTAAAAAACCAGCGGCCAAGAAAAAAACCACCAAAAAAGACGAATAAGACAGCGGGCTACGGCCCGCTTCTTTTTTGCAGTGCAGCTTTTTTCGCTGCACCACAGCAAAAATTTGACAACGGCTTAAAAATCCGACCTAACTTGACCCTACAAGGGGGGACCGCCAGCCAATTTGGCCCAACCCAAAGAGGGGGAAGTTATGAATAAAATATTCGGAAGCGCATCCGAAGCCCTAGACGGACTATTGTTTGATGGCATGTTCATCGCGTCGGGCGGCTTTGGTTTGTGCGGCATTCCTGAACTGCTGATTGACGCCATCAAAGACGCAGGCTCCAAAGACCTTACATTTGCATCCAACAACGCAGGCGTAGACGATTTCGGCATCGGTCTTTTGTTGCAGACCCGTCAGGTCAAAAAAATGATTTCGTCCTATGTCGGGGAAAACGCCGAATTCATGCGCCAGTATCTGTCTGGCGAACTAGAGCTGGAATTTAACCCGCAGGGCACATTGGCCGAACGTATGCGTGCCGGCGGTGCTGGCATCCCTGGGTTTTACACCAAAACCGGCGTTGGCACGGTGATCGCAGAAGGCAAAGACCATCGCGATTTCAACGGTGAAACCTACATTATGGAAGAAGGCATTTTTGCCGATCTTGCCATCGTCAAAGCATGGAAAGCCGACACAACCGGCAACCTGATTTTCCGCAAAACCGCCCGCAACTTTAACGTCCCTGCGGCGACCTGCGGCAAAATTTGCGTCGCCGAGGTCGAAGAGATCGTCGAAGCGGGCACACTGGATCCCGATCACATCCACCTACCCGGCATTTATGTGCACCGCCTGATCGAAGGCGCACATGAAAAACGTATCGAACAACGCACCGTGCGCAAGGCGGAGGACGTATAATGGGCTGGGATCGCAATCAAATGGCGGCACGCGCCGCGCAAGAACTGCAAGACGGCTGGTATGTAAATCTGGGCATCGGCATCCCGACTCTGGTCGCGAACTACATTCCCGAAGGCGTTTCGGTGACTCTTCAGTCTGAAAACGGCATGCTGGGCATGGGTCCGTTTCCGATCGAAGGCGAAGAAGACGCCGACCTGATCAACGCGGGCAAACAGACCATCACCGAACTGCCTCACACCGCGTATTTCGACAGCGCGACATCGTTCGGCATGATCCGCGGCGGCAAAATCGCAATGGCGATTCTGGGCGCGATGGAGGTTGCCGAAAACGGCGATCTGGCAAATTGGATGATCCCCGGCAAACTGGTCAAAGGTATGGGCGGCGCCATGGATCTGGTCGCTGGCGTTGGCCGCGTGGTTGTGGTCATGGATCACACCAACAAACACGGCGAATCCAAACTGTTGAAGTCCTGCACGCTGCCATTAACGGGCAAAGCTGTGGTGGACCGCATCATCACGAACCTTGGTGTTTTGGACGTGGTCGAAGGTGGATTGAAAATCGTCGAATGCGCAGATGGCGTGACCGAAGACGACATCAAAGCCGCGACCGAAGCCAAGATCGTTTAAGGTGAAATAGTCAGGAAGAGCAGTCATTGCTCTTCCTTTTTTAAAAAATTGTTTCCATTGCCGCAACAGGTTCACAATCCTGCCCCATTTTGTCGCGATAACAGCGTCAAATGACAGCGAACACAGCACATATCACTCCGCCAGTTTCGGCGCAGACATCGGGGAACCGCCGGTGGCGCGACATCGCGTTATTGGGCGGGTTGTTCGGGTTTGTCATCCTTGGCCTTGCGGGGCTAGCCGCCGCAACAGGATGGGAAGATACCTTAGCGCAATTGGCTAAACTGCATGCATGGCAGTTCGCGGCACTGATCGTGCTGAGTCTAGTCAACTATCTATTCCGCGGCGGACGCTGGCACGTCATGGCCCGCAAACTGGGCCTGCCCACCACATTCGGCCAAGATATCCGCCATTTCATTGGCGGCTTTGCAATGTCCGTAACCCCCGGCCGCGTCGGTGAATTGATCCGCATGCGTTGGATCAAACGCGAAACGGGCTGGGCCGTGGAACGCACCGCGCCTCTGGTCCTGATGGATCGCGCATCGGATCTGGCCGCGATGGCGTTGATTTTGGCGATGGGGCTGGCATTGGGCACAGGCGGGGTGACCTTTGGCGTGCCCGTGGTGGCCATGGCTTTGCTCGCGGCCTATGTGGCAACGCGCCCATCGTTGCTGTCGGCCCTGACCACGCGAGCATACCGCATGACGGGGCTATTCCCGCGCCTGATGGTGCGTTTCCGCCGCGCTGCGAAATCGCTGGCGGCCTTCACCTCCCCTACCACGATAATCATCACCTTGGGCCTAGGCCTAATTGGCTGGTTGGCCGAAGGCATGGCGTTTCATCTGCTATTGGTCTGGATGGGCGCGGACATCGGATTTTGGATGGCGGTCACGATATTCACATTCTCGACGCTTGCGGGTGGCCTAACCGGAGCCCCAGGCGGCGTTGGCGGCGCCGAGGCCGCGATGATCGCCCTGCTTTCGCTGCAAGGCGTCCCACTAGAAACCTCTTTGCCCGCGACGGCCATTATTCGTGTGACCACTCTTTGGTTCGCGATCGGTCTGGGCCTTATCGTATTTCCATATGCCGAACGGCAATCGATCAAACAGGCAATTTAAGACATGCAATGGAAGACTGACACTTACGCCGGATGGGGCCGCGCCCTAACGGCAACAGGCGAATTGGCGCGCCCTGAACGCAGCCGCAACATTACCGCCGAAGGCCCCGCGATCGGGAACCGCCGCAGCTATGGCGATGCGCCGCTGAATTCGGATGGCAAAGCAACCGACATGTCCCGCATGAACCGCATTATCGGGTTCGAGGACGGCATTGTGCATGTTGAGGCTGGCGTGACGCTGGGCGAATTGACCCGCATTTATGCCAAAAAGGGATATATGCCGACTGTCATGCCAGGCACGGGGTTTGCCACGGTTGGCGGCGCGATTGGCATGGACGTCCACGGCAAAAACCATCACCACGCAGGATCCTTTGGTCAGCATGTGACCGAAATCACGCTGCGCACGGCGGACGGCGACAAAACGATTACGCCCGCAGATGATACGCTGTGGCGCGCAACCATCGGCGGGTTGGGCCAGACCGGTGTCATCCTGTCTGCCAAACTGAAACTGACCCCGATCAGCGGCGGCCAGATGCAAGTGACGGAAACGCGCGCTGCAAACTGGGAACAGCACATCGAACGCCTAGACGCCAGCACGGCGCCCTACTGCGTCGGCTGGATTGACGCCACTGCCAAAGGCGACGCCATGGGCCGCGGTATCATCGAAGAGGCCGAGGTGACATCGGGAGATTACGAGGCCCCAAAAGGCGGCAAAAAGGTGCCATTAGATGCGCCCAGCTTTGCCCTGTCGAAACCGATCGTGAAACTGTTCAACACGGCCTACTATAACCGCGTCCCCGCCGAGGGCCGCACAGTGAACCGCAGCTTTGAGCAGTTCTTTTTCCCGCTGGATAAAGTGCAGGATTGGAACAAACTCTATGGCAAACGCGGGTTCCACCAATTCCAATGCGTAGTTCCGACCAATCAGGTCGACGCGCTAAAGGCGATGTTGAACGCAATCGCGGAATCGGGACTTGCGTCACCCTTAGCCGTCCTAAAACGCATGGGGCCTGGTCGCGGCGGCATGATGTCGTTCCCAATGGAAGGGTACACTCTGGCCGTTGATTTCCCTGCCCGCGACGCAGCAAAGGATCTGATCAAAGAACTGATCACCCTAACCGCCGCCGCCGAAGGCCGCATTTATTTCGCCAAAGACAGCATGGCCACGCCTGCCGCTATCGCAGGCATGTATCCCGAACAAACCGACTGGGCCGATGCGGTGAACGCCGCAGACCCAGACCTCACATTCGCGACCGACCTAACCCGCCGCCTAAACCTACGAGGTGCAAAATGAACAACACTTGGATCATCTTGGGCGCGACATCGGCCATTGCCCGCGCGTTTATTCGTGCCGAGGCTGAAAAAGGCGCATCGTTTATTCTGTGTGGCCGCGATACCGACGACATGGCTGCAACTGCCGCCGATGCGCAAGCGCGCGGTTCAACCGAAGCGCGGGTGTTCCCGATCGACGTCCGCGCGCCCGAAACCTTTGCGCCAGTAATTGAGGCCGCAAAGAACATCGTCGGGACCATCAATTGCGCGGTGTTCGTTGGATCCATGCCGGAACAATCCGAAATCGACGCGGACCCATCGTTGATCGACGGCGTTGTGACCGACAGCTTTACTGGTCCTGCGAATTTACTGACCCAGTTGGCGCCCATCATGGAACTACGCGAACAGGGCACGATTGTTGGCGTTGGGTCCGTTGCAGGCGACCGTGGCCGTTTGGGCAACTATGTTTACGGTGCGGCCAAGGCTGGATTTGCCACTTATCTTTCGGGCCTGCGCAACCGTTTGGGCCGTTCGGGCGTTCATGTCCTGACGGTGAAACCCGGCCCTGTGGACACGTCAATGACCTGGGGCATGAAAATGCCAGCGATGACCACGCCAGAGGCCGCCGTTGCCGACATCCTCAAGGGCGTCGAAAAAAAACGGAACGTGATTTACACCGCGAAAATCTGGTTCCCGATCATGACCGTGATCAAATTGATCCCTGAACCTGTGTTCAAGAAACTATCGTTCTAGGGCCCGCGCCCTAGAACCCAAACCATTGCTGCCACAGCCCTGCCGAATAGAACATGAGCGAAACAGTGATCAGCAGCAGGCCGATACCGCGTTTATCTTTCAGCGCGAATACAATCGGATCATAGTCCTGTTTGCCATACCAACCCAAACGTACCATGCGGTTGAGCCACGCAAAGATCGGAATGAGCGCAACCCAAAGCAGCCATCGCGAAGGATAGAGCGTTTGTGCCTGTTCGCTGAAAGAATACAGGAAAAAGATAACAAGCGCGCCAACCATGCCCAGCACTGCCACGTTGAGCAAATCAGGCCTGTCGGGACGACCGTACCCGCGCCCCGGCAGGCGGTTATCATCAACTGCCAGCGTCAATTCGGTAAGGCGTTTTACACATCCCAAAGTGACGAAGATCGGGAAAATAAAGATCAGCATAAAGACGGATGCATCAACCTGCGATGCCGCGGCACCAGCAACAACCCGAATGGTGTAAAGCGACGCGAGCGTGAAAATATCAATCCAACGCAGGCGTTTGAGTTTCAGCGAATATCCCAGCGACAGGATCATATATAAAACGACAACGCCAAAGAAAGCCCAGCCCAGAAACGCTCCGATCAACATGGATGATAGGCCCAAGGCGGCACAAACGATCATGCCGGTTTTGATTGGTACAGTGCCCGCAGCAAACGGTCGTTTACATTTTTTGGCGTGTAGGCGGTCTGCCTCTAGGTCCAGCAGGTCATTCACGATGTAAATGCAAGATGCGGCAAATGAGAATGACATCATGCCCAATAGGATCAGGCCGATGGTTTTCAGATCAAATTGGTGCGCCGCAATCATCGGCAAGAATAACAATACGTTTTTCACCCATTGATGAGGACGCATTGCGCGGATGATTTCCGATGTCTTTTGCTCTGCCGCGATATGTCTGACCCGTTCAGCGGCGTAATGATCGGCCGCCCCGTTTGCACCACCAACAACAATGGCGCGATCAGATTTATCCCAGATCGCGACATCAACAGGGTGATCGCCCGCATAATCAAAGCCACCTTCGCCAAACCGTTCGACCAGCGCCGCCGCTTTGTTCGAACCTTTTAGATTGTGACCATCCTTTGAACCGATCGCACCGTCGAAACCGTAATGGTCGGCGACGGCCTGAACCAACCGTTCGTCCGATGCGCTGGCGAGGATCACAGGACGCCCCTGTGACTGCGCGTCTTTCGCCATAGACAGGACGTCTGCGTTCACTGGCAATAGATCCACGCGGATCGGGGCAATTTCATAGACAACCGATTTTAACGCGGCAGGATCACGAAACAGGCTAACCGCGGCTTTGATTGTTTGCGGCGCGTCCGAACCCAGACCGGCCCAGAAATTTTCGTACAACATATCTGTACGCAGCAAAGTGCCATCAATATCCAGAACCAAAGGTTTTTGTTCGGTCACGGGTCAGTCTCCGTTCAAATTAAATACGCAGCCGTCCGTCATCAATTCCGGCGGCGTTTTGCATAGCGCCCGCGCAACAGTCCACGCCGCCAACACCTTGGGGACGTAGGCGCGTGTTTCAGGGAAATTCGGAACACCTGAATGATCCCAAATGGACCCTTCGCCAGCGTTATAGGCTGCAATGAATAAAATTGGGTCGTCTTCGAATGTGTCGATCAGCCAATCCAGATAGGCAACGCCGCCTTTAATATTGTCGGCAGAGTTCAATGGATCCGCGACATCAAACCGCGCAGCCGTATTTGGCATCAACTGCATCAAACCTTGGGCGCCTGCACGGCTAATGGCGCGGCTGTCGCCTGCGCTTTCGACGGCAATGACAGCCAATACCAATGCAGGCGATACGCGGGTGCCGATCGTCGACACCATAATATCTGTACCGTGCGCAGAGGCGATTTGATGTAATGCGGCCAACCGCGGCGGAGTCATAGCGCCTTCAGGCGCGGAGTTGATCGTATCCATCGCTGCAATCAAACGGCCTGGTGCGGTCGCGCTTAGATCAGGCGGGATGGCATCCCAAAACCACGACAGTTCGGAAACACGCGGCACAGCGCCAGAGACACTGCCAGTCTGCGTACCTGCGGCCTGAGGAGCAGCAGGTGCCGCTGGACCAGACGGTGCCGATGGTTCGATCTGCACATTGATACGGCCAGTTGTTGCGCCAGCCTGAGGCACCGAGATTCGTTTAAACGTGAAATCAGGCTGCAAACGATGGCTTTCGGCCATGGCCGAAGCAGCGGTTACCACCGCAAAAAACGTGATTCCTAGTAAACGCCGCTTCATGCGGGGCTGCCCTGCCTGTTCTTTTTTAAAATCTTTACCGAAAAAGGCGGTCAATTTCCACTGAATGTGAAAACAATAGGTCGGCAGCGGGTAAATTGGCCACTTTTTTGCACCCAATTATATACGTTCGTATAATTACTTTCATTATTTTATCCAATCAGATCAGCTACTTATACGAAATTTCACGCAAAAAGGGCGATGATGCAAAAATGCACGAAACCTGCCCAAATCCCGCCCCATTCCACTGGCTATATCTTCTCATCCGAAACGGGAACTGCACCAACAAGAGGCCGGTGCGGGACGATCCGAAAAGGTTCAAACTGAGCGATTTTACACCCCTGAGGAGGGACTGACATGCTGAACTACATCAAAAACTTCCGTAACGACGAAGACGGCGCTGTAACTGTAGACTGGGTTGTTCTGACCGCAGCTCTGGTTGGTATCGGCATCGCTGTTATCTCGACCGTATCTGGCGGCACCACTGCAATGGGCGACAAGATGTCGACCATGCTGGAAGCCCAGAAAACCGCTACTTACTAATTTAATTTAAATTCTGCTGAATAGACTGGATAAGAATATGCTTAACTTCATCAAAAACTTCCGCAACGACGAAGACGGCGCTGTAACTGTAGACTGGGTTGTTCTGACCGCAGCTCTGGTTGGTATCGGCATCGCAGTAATCTCGACTGTTTCCGGCGGCACCACCGCAATGGGCGACAAAATGTCGACCATGCTGGAAGCACAGAAAACCGCTACTTACTAATCTGAACACCTGATCTAAGGATTAAAAACATGCTTAACTTCATCAAAAACTTCCGCAACGACGAAGACGGCGCTGTAACTGTAGACTGGGTTGTTCTGACCGCGGCTCTGGTTGGCATCGGCATCGCAGTAATCTCGACCGTATCCGGCGGCACCACCGCAATGGGCGACAAAATGTCGACCATGCTGGAAGCACAGAAAACCGCTACTTACTAATCGTAGTTCGACACACGTAGCCAAGCTATGAACAAATGGCTCTGCTCACTGTTCCAAGACGAAGACGGTGCCGTGACTGTTGACTGGGTGGTACTGGTCGCGTTCCTCGTAGGCTTGGGCATTGCGATTGTGTCGTCGGTCGGCAAACAACAGACAGCTTTGGGTGACAACGTAACCTCTGGCATGTCGTCGATTGCAGACAAGTACTACTGATTGGCAAAGATAAAAAATGGCCGCCCTGACAACGGGGCGGCCATTTTTACGTTCGGGATTGTTGCCATTCTGGACAAAATTCCCCACCAATGACGGCACAATGCCGCTAAATCGCCGCAATTGCCCTTCAATTAGGAAACAATAAAACAGGCGAACCGTTTCGACGGTCATGAAAGGAATTCACCATGCGCTCCGCATTTGGACTGGTACTGGTTCTTGGTCTTGGGTTGGCAGGTTTCGCTGTCTACATGGTCAAAGGCTATATCGACGAACAAGAAATGCTGCGTGCGATGGAACGTGCTCAGGTCGCGGAACAAGTTCCAACAGTTGAAATTGTCGCGATCAACAAACCCCTTCCCTATGGATCAACCCTGACACCCGACGATGTGCAGCTGGTCCAATACGCAGAACCATATTTGCCCGAAGGCGTTTTCCGCACAATCGAAGAGGTATTCCCACGCGGCGCCGAAGCCCCCCGCGTTTTGACCCGCGCCATGGAAAACCTGGAACCGATCCTTGCCGCAAAAGTGACCGCGCCTGGTGAAAACGCTGGTATTTTGTCACTACTGTCCCCAAACATGAGCGCCTTTGCGATCCGTGTTGACGTCGCATCTGGCGTTTCGGGCCTGCTGCGTCCAGGCAACATTGTGGACGTGTATTGGAGCGGCCGCATGGACGACCAAACCGGCATTGGATCCACCAAAGAAGTGACCCAGTTGATCCAGCCAAACATGCGCATCATAGCAATTGACCAAAATACGGACACTAGTTTTGATACGGGTACGATCGCCCGGACCGTCACCGTCGAAGGTACGCGCAATCAAGTCGCTGCACTGACCTTGGCGCAAACGACTGGCAATTTGTTCCTAGCGCTGGTTGGCACATCCGCTGACGCAATCGCATTGGACGAAAGCAACGGTCCAATCGTCATTGACCAGAACACGCTACTGGGGATCGAAGAAGTCGCCCCAGTCGTCGAAGAAGTTGCACCAGAAGTGGTCGAAGAAAAGGTCTGCACGACCCGCGTACGTCGCGGCGCAGACGTGATCGAAATGGAAATTCCCTGCACAAATTGATGCGGGGAACCGTGAACGCGCCAGCCTCTGGCGCGTTTATGTTGCGACTTTTCCACAAAATCAGCTGATAATTGTGCATTGATTCTTGCAAAAAATGCTTTTTCGGCGCAGGGTTGCACAAAAGACGGGTAAAAACATCCGCAATCGGGCGTGATCCAAGAGGCAGGTCACAATGACATGTAAAAGAATATTTGCGGCTGTTTTGACCAGCCTATCCTTGGCATTTACCACGATGCCGGGCTTTGCTGTGGCTGAAACGCTGCGCGTAATGTCGGGGTCCACTTCCTCGGCGTTGATGGTTCCTATGAACCGCGCGGTTGTCGTCGAAAGCGACACACCATTCACCGAACTTTCCATCGCGAACCCAGGGATCGCTGACATTTCGTCGCTGTCGGACCGTACGGTTTACGTTTTGGGTAAAGAGCCAGGGCGCACCACGCTGACCCTTTTGGGAGCGGATGGTCGGTTGATCACCAACGTCGAAGTTCAGGTCACACCTGACATCACAGAATTCAAAGAACGCGTTCAGCAAATCCTGCCGGGCGAAAATATCGAAGTGCGCACCGCAAACGACGGCATCGTTCTATCTGGCACCGTAACCTCGGTCGCTGCGATGGATCGCGCTGTCGATCTGGCACAGCGCTACGCGCCCGACCGCGTGTCCAATTTGCTAAGCGTCGGTGGATCGCAACAGGTCATGCTGCGCGTTCGCTTTGCGGAAATGCAGCGTTCGGTTTCGAAATCCTTATCCTCTTCGCTGGGCATCTCGGGTTCGACCTTGGGCGACAATCTGGGCATTCTGGGCGGCGGCAACGCGCTGAACACAGCGGACGCGCTATCAGACGCGTTGGATGGAGCAAACATCGGCGGCGGCGATTCGAACGGCGCGGTCATGTTCGGCTTTAACGCGGGCGGTCTGGAAATCGGTCTATTGCTGGAAGCGTTGGAAGAACGCGGCGTTGTGCGCACTCTGGCAGAGCCAAACCTGACGGCCCTATCCGGTCAAGAAGCCAAATTCTTGGCTGGTGGTGAATATCCTGTTCCTGTTTACGACGGTGCACAGATCGCAGTTCAGTTCAAACCATTCGGTGTTGAGCTGAACTTTATCCCGCGCGTCGTAGATGGTGATGTTATCAACCTAGAGCTTGAAGCAGCTGTTTCATCGATCGACACTACCAACACCGTTATTCTGGGCGGCTATGAAATCGACGCG
Organism: Marivivens niveibacter; assembly: GCF_002150005.2. Classification (GTDB taxonomy): domain Bacteria; phylum Pseudomonadota; class Alphaproteobacteria; order Rhodobacterales; family Rhodobacteraceae; genus Marivivens; species Marivivens niveibacter. The sequence continues at coordinate 81,158 of NZ_MSPP01000003.1, read as the reverse complement.
TTCCGCAAACGTGAAACATCGACAACCGTGATGATGCGCGACGGCGAAAGCTTTGCCATTGCGGGTCTTCTGTCTGACGATTTCCGCGACCTGAACGGACAGGTTCCATGGTTAGGCGACATTCCGGTTCTGGGCGCATTGTTCCGGAGCGCGGAATATGAACGCCAGCAGACCGAATTGGTCATCATCGTAACCCCGCATCTGGTATCGCCGACCCGTGGCGAAGCTCTTTCGCTGCCAACCGACCGCGTGGCTTTGCCAACGGAACGTGAATTGTTCCTACAAGGTCGCGTCACAGGCCGCACGCCGACATCAGGCGCCGCAGGCGAAGTAGCTCGCCAAGACTTCTCGGGGTCTTATGGTTACGTATTGGATTAATGGGGCTATGCAGGGGACAGGTATGAAACGGACCATCTTCATCACCGCAGCTGCGGCCACACTATTGACCGCTTGCGGAAATGCAGACGTTAGCATGGCATCGTTCTACCGCGAGGTCGGATCGGGTTTGGATGACGGCGCGTTTGGCTCTGCCACGATGAACAACACATTGATACAGACAGGGCAGCAGTCCTATGCGATCAACCTGAACCGCCGATTTGAGGCCGAAGTTCCGACCACAATCAACTTTGCATTCAACTCGACCGCACTGGATGATCAGTCACGCGCCGTTTTGCAGGCACAAGCGGATTTCATCCGACAGTTCCCAGAAGTGCGTTTCAAAGTATACGGTCACACCGATCTGGTCGGCGCTGCCGGTTACAACAGACAATTGGGCCTGCGCCGCGCAGAAACGGTCGTATTGTATCTACAATCGCTAGGCATCGAACGGTCACGTCTAGAGGCTGTTGTTTCCTTTGGAGAAACACAACCGCTGATCGTTTCCGAAGGACGCGAACGCGCCAACCGCCGCACCGTGACCGAAGTGTCAGGGTTTGTCGAAGATAACCCATTGGTTCTACACAAAGATTACGCCAACATCATCTTCCGCGAATATATCCAAAGCGGCACAGCGCGAAGTGGATTGTCGGGCATAGCAGGGTCCGAAGTGGCCACTGAGCAGTAAGAAATCACAAACGCAGGGCGAAATAATCCCTGCGTTTTTTTATGATCGTTCGCGAATTCCGCACAATTGCAGCCTTTCGGCCCCATTTCGGTCACGTTTCCCCGTCAAATTTCAAACAACGAAACAGGTCTTAGTGATTCCTAGGGCCAGGTGGGTTTCCACCTCAGACGACTGTTTGAAGGAAATTGGTAAATGGGTCATTCCGCAGCTATGCAGCCCGAGCCGCAACCGATCATCGCCTGCACGGTCAGCCGCGATGTGCAAATCTTTGATCTGCTGATCGAAGATATGGAAACGACTATGGGCGAACGCTGGGGCGATCTTGGCTTTGAAGACGCCTTGGCATTCATGGAACAACCAGATTCGGAAACACTACAGTTTTTGGCAGTCGCAATGGACGCCCAAGACGAAGCCGACCTGTCCCCGATTATCAACGTCATCAGCGCCGCAAAGCGCCGTGGCATCAAAGTTATCCTCATCACCGAAGACGTCAGCCCCGCATCCCTGCATGTATTGTTGCGCGAAGGCGGCGATGAATTCGTGCCCTACCCCCTGCCCGAAGGCGAATTGGCCCAAGCCATTGATCGCGTTTTGTCAGCGCCAGCCGAAGATCCCGTTGACCCTGAAATGCGCAACAAGCTGAAGGCAACAGGCGACCGGTCCGGCGTGATCATCCCAGTACAAGGGATGGCAGGCGGCGTTGGCGCAACCACATTCGCCTGCAATCTAGCCTGGGAATTGGCGACGATTGACAAAAAGAACCCGCCACGCGTCGTGCTAATCGATTTTGGCATGCAATATGGCTCTGTTTCGACCTATTTGGACATGCCCCGCCGCGAAGCTGTGCTGGAAATGATGTCAGATACAGAAAGCATGGACAGCGACGTATTCATGCAAGCGCTGCTATCTTTTGACGACAAACTGCATGTTCTGACGTCCCCGCCCGATCTGATCCCAATGGATCTGTTCACCCCCGAAGATATTGAACGGGTGTTGGATATGGCGCGGACAAACTTTGACTATGTTGTCATTGATATGCCCGTTGTGACCGTCGAATGGTCGCAAACCGTGCTAGAGGCCGCTCATGTCTATTTCGCACTAACCGAACTGGATATGCGCTGCGCCCAAAACGTGCTGCGCCTGAAACGCGCACTTCAAAGCGAAGAGTTACCGTTCCAAAAACTGCGGTTCATCCTAAACCGTGGTCCAAAATTCACCGATCTAAATGGCAAAAGCCGCGTAAAGCGTATGGCAGAGTCTTTGGGTATCTCGATTGACGTTATGCTGCCGGACGGCGGCAAACAGATCACTCAATCAAACGATCACGGCGCACCCTTGGCCACAATGGCGGCCAAAAACCCACTGCGCAAAGAGATCGCCAAACTGGCCAAATCGGTCCATGAAATCAATGTCTCTGATGACGCTGTAGCAAAAGGGTAAGTATCGGAAATGTTTTCGAAATATAAAAAACCCAGCGCCTCCAAAGCAACATCGCCTGCCGCACGACTGGCTGCGATGCAGCAGCCTACCACCGCGGCCCCTGCCCCAGCATCCCCAGACGCGCCCAAATCCTTGCGCCGCCCGTTGCCAGTAAAGTCTGGGCAAGTCGCTCCAGATGACCGCGAAAAGAAACGCAAAGAACGTCTGGGCGAAATCAAACTGGATCTGCACCGCGCTCTGTTGGACAACCTGAACTTGGCTGCGCTGGAAACGGCATCGGAATCCGATCTGCGCGCTGAAATCAATGCGATCACCAGCGAAACACTCGAAGACAAGGGTATCGTCCTAAACCGCGAAGATCGCGGTCAGCTGACACAGGACCTGTACGACGAAGTCACTGGTCTGGGCCCGCTAGAGGCACTACTAAAAGACGACGGCGTGAACGACATTCTGGTCAACGGACCGCAACAGATTTTCGTGGAACGCGCAGGTAAACTGCAACTAACAGACATCACGTTCAAAGATGAAAAGCACCTTTTGCGCATCATCGATAAAATCGTGTCCGCTGTGGGCCGCCGCGTCGACGAATCCAATCCTTATGTGGACGCACGTTTGGCCGATGGCTCGCGTTTCAACGCTATGGTTCCGCCGGTGGCCGTTGACGGATCGCTGGTTTCCATTCGTAAATTCAAAAAGGAAAAGCTGGCCGTCGACGATCTGGTCAAATTCGGTGCCTTTACCGAAGAAATGGCCGCCTATCTGCAGGCTGCCGTTGCGACCCGCCTGAACGTCATCGTGTCCGGCGGTACGGGTTCGGGTAAAACGACCACGCTGAACGCGCTGTCATCGTTTATTGACGACAGCGAACGTATTCTAACGATCGAAGATACGGCAGAACTTCAGCTGCAACAGACCCACGTAGGCCGCATGGAATCGCGTCCGCCAAACGTCGAAGGCAAAGGCGCTGTGACCCAGCGTGACTGTCTGCGCAACGCGCTGCGTATGCGTCCTGACCGCATCATCGTGGGTGAGACCCGCGGCGAAGAAGTTATCGACATGCTGCAAGCGATGAACACAGGTCACGACGGTTCGATGACAACGATCCACGCTAACTCTGCTCGTGATGGCGTGTCGCGTCTGGAAAACATGATTGCGATGGCAGGTATCGAAATGCCGATCAAAGCCGTCCGCAGCCAGATTTCGTCAGCTGTGAACCTGATCGTTCAGGCGTCACGTTTGCAAGACGGTTCGCGCCGCATGACATCCATCACCGAAATCACCGGCATGGAAGGTGACGTGATTTCGATGCAAGAGGTGTTCCGCTACCAGCGCGTGGGCCTGACGCCAGACAACAAAATCATCGGTCATTTCACCGCAACAGGTGTGCGTTCGCATTTTGCTGAACGTTTCCGCCTGTGGGGGTATGATCTGCCGCCTTCTATTTTTGAACCCTACGCTGCGGAATAATTGCCATGGTCCTTACTGCTGAACCGCTTATTTATGGTCTTGTTTTTGTTGCCGTTCTTATCCTGGTCGAAGGCGTCTACCTGACGGTTTTCGGCAAATCGATTAGTCTGAATAATCGCGTCAACCGCCGGCTAGAGCTGCTGGAAAAAGGCGGCAACCGCGAACAGGTTCTGGAACAGCTGCGCAAAGAAATGACGCAGCACATCAAATCCCAACAGATCCCGCTGTACTCGCTATTGGCCAGCAAGGCGCAAAAGGCAAACATCGCCTTTACGCCGACGCAGTTGATCATGCTGATGCTGGTTTTGTCTGCTTTGGCATTTATCGGCCTAACGGTCGGTACAGGTGCCTCTACGCCCATTCGTATTGGCGTGTCTTTGGCAATGGGCATCGGCGGCGTTTACGTCTGGATCAACGGCAAGGCCAAAAAACGCATTTCGATGCTAGAGGAACAGCTGCCTGACGCGGTCGAGCTGATGGTACGGTCCTTGCGCGTTGGTCACCCGTTTTCCAGCGCCGTGCAAATCGTGTCCAAAGAGGTTGCCGACCCATTAGGCACCGAAATGGGCATGATCGCAGACGAGGCAGCCTATGGCCGCGATATGGGCGAATGTCTGAAAGCAATGGCTGAACGCATTGGGATGCAGGATTTGCGGTTCTTGGCCGTTGCCGTGACCATTCAACAGCAATCAGGTGGTAACCTAGCCGAAATCTTGGACGGTCTGGCAAAGGTGATCCGCGCTCGTTTCAAACTGTTCCGCCGCGTCAAAGCAATCACCGCCGAGGCGAAGTGGTCAGGCATGTTTCTGTCTGGTTTCCCGTTGGCGGCGCTGCTGCTGATCAACGTTGCGAAGCCAGATTATTATGACGGCGTTAAAGATACCCCTGCCTTCATTCCGGGTTGTCTGATCGTCGGCGGGTTCTTGGCTGCGAACATCTTTGTGATGCGCACGCTGGTTAACATCAAAGTATAAGGGGGCCAGCAATGAACGGACTACTGGATTTTCTGACCGAACGGTTTGGCGCCTACGGCCCGCTGTATCTGGTCGCAGGGATCGTCGTTTTGATGATCCTGTTGCTGATCCCAATCTTGATGCAGCAAAAAGAAGACCCGCTGGACAAACTGAAACGCACAGCAGGTCGCGGCGATCCCCGCGATCGCAAAGACAGCCTGCGCACCTCCACTGGCCACGATAAGCTGGAAAAATATTCCAACTTCCTCGAACCGCAGGATGAAGAAGAATATTCCGCTATTCAGCTGAAACTGATGCAAGCGGGCTACCGGTCAAAAAACGCTGTTCGGATGTATCATTTTGCCCAGTTTTCTTTGGGTCTGATCGCGCTGATTGCGGGCGTGGCATTTGCCATTTTGAAATCCAAAACCGGTGAGCCGTCGACGCAGGACATCATGCTGTCGATCCTGATCCCGGGTGCTGCTGGATATATGGGGCCAAAATACTGGGTCACCCGCCGTCAATCTGAACGCCAGCAGGCGATTGAAAACGGTTTCCCAGACAGCTTGGACATGCTGCTTGTTTGCATCGAGGCAGGTCAGTCGTTGGATCAGGCTATTTTGCGTGTGTCCGCGGAACTGAAATCGGGATTCCCTGAATTGGCGCAAGAATTCGAAATTGTGTCCTACGAATTGAAAGCCGGTAAAGACAAAACCCAAGTCATGCGCGACATGGCCGAACGCTGCGGTGTGGGCGACATCCAGTCGTTCGTGACCGTGCTGATCCAGTCGCAGCAATTCGGTACATCCATCGCCGAAGCCTTGCGCGTCTATGCCGCCGAAATGCGTGACAAACGCGTGATGCGCGCCGAAGAAAAGGCAAACACGCTGCCAACGAAAATGACGCTGGCGACCATGATGCTGACAGTTCCGCCACTGTTGATCATTCTGATTGGCCCATCCGTCTATGGCATCATGACATTCATGAGCATGAATGGTAATTGACGCGCATCATGCGCATCATACTAACACTCATTTCGATCGCTTTTTTGGCCGCCTGTAACTCGGGCGGCCTAAACCGTGGGGACGGCGTTTTTGCCCCTGGCGTTGCGGGCGAGATGGACATTGATGGTCTGATCGTTGGCCACCGATTAATGGCAGCGGGCGAACATGAACTGGCGTTGCGCGCGTATATGCGCGCTGCCGCGCAACAGGGCCTAAATGTCGATACTTTGTCTGCCATCGGGTCTGCAAACCTAAAGCTGGGCCGCCTGAACCAATCTGAAAAACTGCTACGACGCGCGGTCGAAGAAGACCCCGAATTTGCCGCCGCATGGAACAATCTGGGCGTTGTTTTGATCGAACGCGGCAAAATCGAAGAGGCCGCACAGGTTCTGCGTCGCGCTTATGCCACGGACAACGGCAATTCCGATCAAATCCGCGACAACTTGCGCTTGGCGCTATCAAAACTTGCGAATTCCGATTATGCTGACCCCAATCAGAACGATATCTTCCATCTGGTTCGGCGCGGTTCGGGCGATTACCTGCTGCTGTCAGACCACTAAGGAATGAAGAGCAGTAAAGGACGCAGGCATATGCGCCACATTGGATTTGTGACGCTTGTTGGCGCTATTGCGCTTGCAGGCTGTATGAAAGACGGCGACGCCGAAGTTGCGCGCGCCATGGCCGACGTCAATGTGATTGACGAAACCAATCTGAACGACGTGATGCTGACCATTGGTGACCCTAACGAAGCGGTCGCCTATTTCCAACGCGCCAGCAGCAGCCAACCTGACCGTATCGATCTGCTGCAAGGGTTGGGTAAATCGTTGATCCGCGCTGGCCGCTATAGCGAAGCCGTGCGCGTCTGGACCATCGTTTCCAACCACCCAGAGGCCACCAATGATGACTATCTGGCACTGGCGGACGCTTTGGTTCGTACGGGCGAATGGGACAAGGCCGAAGGCATTTTGGACACCATCCCGCCAACCTATGAAACCTTTGCCCGCTACCGCCTAGAAGCGATGGTTGCCGACAGCAACGAAGATTGGGATCGCGCCGATAGTTTCTATGAAACCGCTATTGGTCTGACCATGTCCCCTGCTGGCGTTTACAACAACTGGGGCTTTTCCAAACTAACGCGCGGCGATTATCGGGGCGCTGAACAAATGTTCAGTGACGCACTGCGCAACGATTCATCGCTGTTCACCGCCAAAAACAACCTTGTCATGGCGCGCGGATCGCAGCGCAATTACGACCTGCCGGTGGTCCCTATGACACAAACCGAACGCGCACAGTTGCTGCACACGCTGGCATTGACGGCTGTTAAACAGGGCGACGTCACAATTGCCCGCGGTCTGCTGCAAGAGGCGATTGATACGCACCCGCAACATTTTGAGGCCGCGGTGCGTTCGCTACGCGCTTTGGAAAACAACGTAACGAATTGATCCAATGGACCTGACAACGACCCAAGCTGCGTGGTTTCTACCCGCAGTCGCCCCAATTTGTATCTATGTGGCCTATAGCGACCTGCGTTCGATGAAAATTCCGAACAAGGCAGTGTTGGCCCTGATCGCAGTATTTGCAGTGATTGGCCTTATCGCGTTGCCCTTGGATGTATGGGCGTGGCGCTGGGTACATCTGGTCGCGTTGCTGGTCGCTGGCGTTGTTGCAAATGCCGTTGGCCTGATGGGAGCGGGCGATGCCAAATTTATCGCAGCCGCTGCACCATTTGTGTCCAGACAGGATGCGCCAATGATGATGTATATCCTCGCCGCTGCAATTCTGATTGGCGTGGGCCTGCACCGCGTTGCGAAATATACGGCGCTGCGCAAACTAGCCCCAAATTGGGAAAGTTGGTCCACCGGCAAAAGGTTCCCAATGGGATTTCCATTGGGAATGGCCTTGATCGCCTATCTGATTGCACCGTTTATCGCGGCCTAATCACCCGATTTCGTACAAGATATACATCTCTGTGCGGTCAATTTCGGTCAGCGAGGCCTCTGCATCTGTAATCGCATCCAAAATGGCACCATGCACCTGCGCGGACATCGGGCAGGTCGGCACCAACAAATGGCTCGCGTTTTCAAATCCTGATAAATCGCCGTAATTCCATGGCGCGGCGCCCGTGACGGGTGCGAAATCCTGATACAGCCACAGCGCGTTAAAGATATCTGCGACAAACACTGGCTGACCGTTCACAGCAGTCAGTTCGGCGCCGATCGATTCCGAATAGGCCGCCATGCCGCCGTCCAGCGTGCAATCATCAAAGGTCATGCCCATGAATTCGGTCGGCTCGCCCCGATCCGCCAATTCGTTCCATTCGTGAAAATATTCGCCCACGCCATCAAGCCCGCGTTTTTCCGTGACCTGAACGATCCGAGGGGCAAAAGCGTATAGATCCGACAACGCGCCTTCGGTTTCAAAGAACATTGGAATGTAATCTGTCGTATCGACTGCATTATGGCGGAACGGACTGTAGGCCATATTCAGTAACGACGGCGCGCCAAAGGTCAGCGCAATAACCGCCAAGATGCCCAGCGCCCCGCGCAGCTCTAACCCTGATGGCGCGCGACGGTCGGTTTCCGGACGCAGCGCCAAAACCAGAATGGCAAATAGCAGCAACCACTGCGGATCGTTGCCATAGTTTTGATAGGTCACATAAACAAACCCAGGCAGCAATGTCAGCAGGACCAAGCCCCCCGCCATAGCCCCCGCCTGACGCAGCAGGATAACACCTGCAACGCCGATCGCGGTGATCCCCATATAGGCGGGCGCAATCAATATCTGATCCAGCGGCAGCCCAGGCGCAGCGCGCGTTTCCGAAGAGGCAACCGCCTGCAAGTCGGCCAGATAAGCGAACCAAAAATCAACGCCGTAAAGCGCGGTGACTGCTCCAGCGACGATCAAACCCGCAATGATGGCATAGACAAAGGTCATGATTTGGCGCGTCACAATCAGCGCAAGTACAACTGGCAACGCAAAAGCCACAAAATAGGTGACTTTGATCAGTACTAGCGCGGCCATAGCGCCACCAATAATCGCACCATCAGCGATACGCGATTGACCATAGATGGGCGGCAGGATCGAACCCATAATCGCAAGATAGGCCAGAGCCCAAGCCCAACGATTGTAGTGCATTGAAATGGATACGGCGCTGTTGGCCTCGCCATGGACCAGTGCAAGGATCATGACCAACACGACCACGCCAAACCCCATCGCCAACCGTTTGGGCAGTCGTGACACAGACACCCACCAAATCGCAGGTAGCAAAGCGATCGCTACGAAAATCTGGCTCTGGATGATCGCATGGCCGATTCCACTACCCCATGCGACGAACATCGACATAGGCGCAAAGGCCAGAAACCCAATCGGCGTCATGAAATCGCTGTGCGGTTTTTGGCCCATCGACATACGCATGACAATATCAACCAGATGAATAGTGTCGCCTTCGTGTTTTCCGATGAAAAATCCGCCCTTTAGTAGGGAAATTCCACCCATAGCGATCAGCACCGCCACCAACACCAATAGAACCGCGCCGCGGTTTGTTTTGCTCATGCCTGCCTCTTTCAATGGTTTGTCCATTTTTTAGCCACATTAATTGGCCAATCAGGTCGGGCAACGATTCATCGTCGCGGCTTTGGAAACTCTGACAGGTCGCGGCGCATTAGACACAGGCCACGTTTATGAACATGCAAACCAGTTCCGTTATGGCGCCACCCGCCCCGCGTTCGTTGGATGCGATGCAGCTACCCATCGTCATGATGCGCGACATCCTGATCAAAACGATGTTCCGCACGAACAAAACGATGGTGTCCGACATCGCGCGCACGATCGCGCTGCCCATCCCTGTGACGCAGGAATTGGTGGAAATTGCGCGCGGTCAGAACCTGATGGAGACGCTGGGCACGCTGCACGCCAATTCATCGAATGAAATGTCCTATCAGCTGACCGACAGTGGTCGCGCCCGCGCGCAAGAGGCCTTGGCCCAATCCGAATATTACGGCGCGATGCCTGTGCCCATGGCCGTTTACGCCGAACAAGTCAAACGCCAGTCGATTAAAAACCTGCAAATGACCCGCCAGCGCCTGACAGAGGCGATGGGCCATCTGATCCTTCCTCCGCCGCTGATTGGCGAACTGGGGCCCGCGATTTCGGCAGGGCGTTCGATCCTGATGTATGGCCCTCCGGGTAACGGTAAATCGTCGATTTCAAACGGTATCCGCGACGCGTTGGGCGACAAAATCTATATCCCGCGCGCGATTGAATACGCCGGTCAGGTGATCACCGTTTACGACCCCATCGTTCATTCCGCAGCAGAAGAAGATTTGGACGACCCCAATTCGCTGCGCCGCACGTCGGGCAAATTCGACACGCGATACGTCCGCTGTGAACGCCCAACCGTGATTACGGGCGGTGAGCTGTCGCTGGACATGCTGAACCTTGTCTACAACCCTGTGGCGCGGACCTATCAGGCGCCTTTGCAGCTGAAATCAACAGGTGGCGTGTTCATCGTCGACGACCTTGGCCGTCAAGAGGACCCGCCACAGAAACTGGTCAACCGCTGGATTGTTCCGCTAGAGGAAAACCGCGATATCCTTGCCCTGCAGTCGGGCGAAAAATTCGAAGTGCCGTTCGACACGCTGGTGATTTTTTCGACGAACTTCCACCCGAACGAAATCTTTGACCAAGCGGCGCTGCGCCGGATTTTCTACAAAATCAAAATCGATGGACCTAGCAAACAGGATTTCCTGAAAATCTTTGCCATGATCGCAAAGAAAAAAGGCGTGCCGCTGAATGAACCTGCCTTGGTGCATTTGTTGAAAAACAAATACCCGACGATCAACAACGTCTTTGCGAACTATCAGCCGGGGTTCTTGTTAGATCAGATTATCTCGATCTGCGATTTCGAAGGTATCCCCTATCAGATGACCCCCGACCTAATTGATCGCGCGTGGGCGAACCTGTTCGTCAAGGACGAACACATCGTGAAATAAAGCCCCCTTGCGCCAGACCTGCGGCGCCCCCTAAACAGCATCCATGACTTTGCCCATTGATGCTGCCCTGCCCGATCTGATCGCGGCGCTGAAATCCCACGGACGCGCGGTGCTACAGGCGCCGCCCGGCGCGGGTAAAACAACGCGTGTGCCGCTTGCCCTGATGCAGGCAGGCACGAACGCGGGCAAAATCATCATGCTGGAACCCCGCCGCATCGCGGCCCGCGCCGCCGCCGAACGTTTGGCCGAACAACTGGGCGAAAAGACAGGGCAAAGCGTGGGTTACCTCATGCGCGGCGACAGCAAATCGGGATCGAAAATCGAAGTCGTGACCGAAGGCATCCTGACCCGCATGCTGCAATCCGACCCCGAATTGACGGGCATCGGGACTGTTATCTTTGACGAATTCCACGAACGGTCGCTGAATGCGGACCTTGGGCTTGCACTGACGTGGGAAATTATTCAGGCGCTGCGCGATGATCTGCATCTGGTCGTCATGTCAGCAACGCTGGATGCCGCGCCCGTTGCCGCGATGTTGGACGATGCGCCGATCATCACGTCGCAGGGCCGCGCCTATCCCGTGGATATTCAGCACCTTGACTGCCCCGTCGATAAATCCGTTCGGTTTGAAACCGCAGCGGCAGATTTGGTCGCGCAGGCGGTCAAATCAACCACGGGCGGCGTTCTGGTGTTCCTACCGGGCGAAGGCGAAATCAGACGGATTGAGGCCGCTCTAACGGGTCGCTTGCCTGGTGATATCGACATACGCCCGCTGTTCGGTGCCATGCCGTTCGACAAACAACGCGCCGCGATTGCCCCAGTGAAAACGGGCCGCAAGGTCGTGCTGTCGACATCTATCGCTGAAACATCGCTGACGATCGAAGATATCCGCGTCGTCGTGGATTGCGGACGCGCACGCAGGTCGCGGTATGATCCATCTTCAGGCATGTCCCGACTGGTCACCGAACGCGTCACCAAAGCCGAAGCCACCCAGCGCACGGGCCGCGCCGGCCGCGTGGCCGAAGGCACCTGTTTTCGTATGTGGACAAAAGGCGAAGAAGGATCGATGGCCGCCTTCCCCCCCGCCGAAATCGAAGCCGCCGATCTGGCTGGCCTCGCGTTAGAACTGGCGGTTTGGGGATCATCCGACCTGCCGTTTTTGACGCCCCCACCCGAAGGCACCTTGGCCGAAGCTCGCGCTCTGCTGACCCAATTAGGGGCCTTGGACCACGCGGGATTAATCACGCCGCACGGGTCAGACATTGCAAAAATGCCCGTCCACCCCCGACTGGCGCATATGATGGTGGTCGCGGGCAAACAGGCCGCGCCTTTGGCGGCGCTGTTGGCGGACCGCGATCCATTGATGGGCGTATCGACCGATCTGACATTGCGCATGCGGGCCATTCAGAATGGCGACCCCCGCGCCAATCGCGGCGCGCTGGACCGGATCAGAGCCGAAGCGAAACGACTGGCGAAAAATGCGTCGGATAAACCCACGTTGTCTTGGGCAGAAATGGCCGCATTAGCCTACCCCGACCGTATTGGCCTGCGCCGCAAAGGCGACGCGCCTCGTTTCATTCTGTCGGGCGGCAAAGGCGCGATCATGCCTGATGGTGACGCCTTGGCCGGTCAACGGCTGATCATCGCCACCGATCTAGACGGCAACCCGCGCGAAGCCAAAGTGCGTCAGGCGATCGCCATTTCCGACAGCGAATTGCGCGGACTGTTTGCCGACCAAATCGAATGGATGGACGTGTGTGAATGGTCCAAACGCGACCGCCGCGTTCTGACGCGCAAACAAGAACGGTTTGGCGCATTGGTACTGGACGACCGCAACAATGGCGATGCCGACCCCCACGATATTGCGGTCGCGATGCTGGATGGCGTGCGTGATCTGGGCTTACGACTATCGGGGGCTGCAGCGCGGTTCCGCGCGCGGGTCGAACTGGTCCGCGATGGCAGCGATAGGCTACCTGCAATGGATGACGAAAGCCTAATGCAGACCATCGATCAATGGCTGCTGCCCCACTTGGACGGTGTTCGAAATGCCGAGGATTGGAAAAAATTCGATCCGCTGAACGCGCTGCGCGGCATGTTGGATTGGGAACAGCTACAACTATTGGATCGATCCGCGCCCGCGCATTTTGAAACGCCGCTGGGGCGAAAACTGCCAATTGATTACGATGGCGATTTGCCGCAAATCACCGTCCGCGTTCAGGAAATGTTTGGCGTCACGCAGCACCCGATGATCGGCAACACCCCCATTCGGTTTACGCTGCTATCGCCCGGGCAAAAACCGGTTCAGGTGACAGCGGATATTCCAGGATTTTGGGTCAATTCATATCCCGACGTGCGCAAAGACATGCGCGCACAGTATCCTAAACACCCGTGGCCCGACGACCCGACAACCGCCGATCCGACGCTACGGGCAAAACCCAGACAGAAATGAACAAGGCGCGGGGATCATCCCGCGCCTCATCTTTATTCCCACCAAGGGCCGTGTTGGCCTGTGGATCCGTCATCCAGTCGTTCAAACCCGTGCATGCCAAAGAAATCTCGCTGACCTTGGATCAAATCTGTCAAACCACGTGCCATCGCAAAGGTATCGATGAACGACAGCGCCGATGCCAACGCAGGGATCGGATGGCCGCCCAGCGCAGCAGCAGCGACAACGCGGCGCAGTGCAGGAACGGTTTTCGACAGACGGTCTGCAAAAGCTGGCGCGAACACCAATTGGCCGTGAGGCATATCACCACGGAATGCTGCCGAAATATCATCCAACAACGACGAACGGATGATACAGCCCGCACGCCAGATTTCAGCGATACGTGCGAAATCCAACGACCATTCGTATTCATCGGATGCCGCCGACAGCAGACGGAAACCTTGGGCGTATGCAATGATGCGCGCAGCCAGCAGTGCATCTGCATAATCGGCTTCGCCCAATTCGACAGCGTTGCGCGTTCCAGCCAAAATTTCTTCGCCGGCAACGCGTGTCTCTTTTTCCGAGCTCCACGAACGGGCCGCAACAGCAGCTTCGATCGAAGATGCGGATTGGCCCAAACGCAGCGCCTCGATCAGGGTCCAGCGGCCAGTGCCTTTTTGACCAGCCTTGTCCAAGATCACATCAACGGCGGGTTTGCCGGTTTTACTGTCAGTCGCTTGCAGAACCTTGCCAGTGATTTCCACCAAATAGGATTTCAGCGCACCTGTATCCCACGATTCAAAACGCGCACCGATGGCTGCTGGCTCCATGCCTTGGCCGTAGCGCATCATGCCGTAGAGCTCGGTGATCATCTGCATGTCAGCGTATTCGATGCCGTTGTGCACGGTTTTCACAAAGTGGCCTGCGCCGTCTGGACCCAGATGATCGGCGCAAGGTGCGTCTTCGAATTTGGCTGCAATTGCTTCGATCACAGGACGGATGCCCGACCATGCGTCAGGTGTACCGCCGACCATGATCGATGGGCCGTTGCGTGCGCCCTCTTCTCCACCGGAAACGCCCATGCCGATAAAGGTTAGGCCACGGCCTTCGACATAGGCAGTGCGGCGTCGGGTGTCGTGGAAATCGGTATTGCCTGCATCGATGATGGTATCGCCGGGTTCCAGCAGATCACACAGGTCTTCGATTGCGGTTTCAACAGGCTTGCCCGCTGGGATCATCAGGATGATCGCACGCGGCGCAGGCATGTTGCGCGCCATATCAGCCAAAGAACCATGCGTAGTCAGTTTGTCTGCTAGCGACGCTTCGGTCGCTTCGGTCGCGAAAGCATCTGTTGCGTCCTTGGAACGGTTCGCAACGTGCAGCGCAAAACCATTGTCCAAAATATTCAGCGCCAGCGCGCTACCCATCGTGCCCAGACCGTACAGGCCAAGATTTGCCAAAGTGTCCATTTGTCTGCCTTTCCAAGCGTCAAAATTTGCGTCAGGCTGACAGTATTGGTAGGTACATCCATCCCTAACCCGAAAGCCGATAATCTTATGTTCAGGTCGTTATTTAGAATGTTGGCCGCTGTGGTCACGCCCATTCTGAAACGCCCCAAAATAGTGCAGTTTGCGGCGCTGTGTATATGCGCTAACGGCGACAAGACACAAATCGTTTTGATCACTTCATCGAACGGACGATGGATCATACCTAAAGGCTGGCCAGAAAACGGAAAATCAGGTGCCGAGACTGCCGCGCTGGAAGCGTGGGAAGAGGCAGGTGTTATTTCCAAACCAGAAAATTTCAGCTTTGCGGGCCGTTTTGATACGGTCAAAGAACGCGATAGTGGTCTGCGGTTCGACTGCGAAACATTTGTCTATGTTATCCCCGTCGACGAATTGGCCGATGATTATCCCGAAATATCCGAACGTGAACGCCGTTTGGTCGATCTGGACGCCGCACCAGAGGAAGTCGATGATATGGATTTGTCGGATTTTCTACGTCAGTGGATTGCTAACCGCTAAAACCGAGACGACAGGCTTGAATCGACGACCTGTCAGGCTTACGCGATGAGTATGAACCACAAACCACAAGATGACTGGCAGTCGCTGGACAAAGACCTCAAACGGATTTCCGTTCTGGAAACCGCGTCGTTCATATCGGGACGACGGTTGGTGGCTATGGGCATCGCGCTAGTTTTCATTGTCGCCGCAGGCATCGAAGCCGCTGTTTTCTTTGGCTTTGAAACAAAAGCCGCTGTGGTAATCGCAGCAGCCGTTTTTAGCGCCTACCTTGCGCTGAATATCGGAGCCAACGACGTTTCAAACAATATGGGTCCAGCGGTGGGGGCTGGCGCTTTGCCCATCGGGGTTGCCATCGCAATCGCCGCGATCTGCGAAGCTGCGGGCGCGTTGATCGCAGGCGGTGATGTCGTCACGACAATTTCGCGCGATCTATTAGAACCCACCGCCGCTCCGACGACAGAGGTGTTTATGTGGGCGATGCTGTCGGCCCTGATCGCGTCGGCCCTTTGGGTAAATATCGCAACATGGATCGGCGCACCGGTATCGACCACCCATGCGGTTGTTGGCGGCGTTTTGGGCGCAGGCATAGCAGGCGCAGGGTTTGCCGTCGTGAACTGGTCCGCCGTGTTGATTATCATGGCCTCGTGGGTCACGTCACCAATTGCTGGCGGTTTGGTCGCAGCGATATTTTTAGGCCTAATAAGACGCACGATCCTAGACCAAGACGACAAAATCGCAGCCGCCCGCCGTTGGTTGCCCGTCTATTTCGCCATCATGGCGGGGGCCTTTTCTGCCTACTTGATGACCAAAGGCCTTAGCAAAGTTGTCGACGCGCCGCCTACAATTCGCGTCGCGTTGATCTCAGGCGTCTTGGCTGCACTGGCTTTTGCCGTTGCGAAACCGATCATCCGTATAAAATCAGTTCGTTTGGAAAATCGTACGAAATCAATCAAACGGTTGTTTCGAATGCCATTGGTTATCGCCGCGGCTTTGTTGTCCTTTGCCCACGGCGCGAACGATGTTGCAAATGCCGTGGGTCCACTGGCCGCGATTGTTCATAGCTACACCTATGGCGATATTTCCCTGAATGCAGAAATCCCGCTGTGGGTTATGTTGATTGGCGCCTTGGGCATTTCGTTTGGCCTGATGACGTTTGGCCCCAAATTGATCCGCATGGTCGGCAGCCAGATTACCAAACTGAACCCAATTCGCGGATTTTGCGTTGCATTATCCGCTGCTGTCACGGTGATTATTGCCAGCGGGTTTGGCTTGCCTGTGTCATCAACGCATATCGCGGTCGGCGCTGTCTTTGGCGTTGGTTTCTTTCGCGAATGGGATCAAGCGCAAAAACAAAAACGTTCCACGCTACAGCCCCGAACCGCAGTCGAAGAACGCCGCCATCGCCGTTTGGTGCGGCGCAGCCATTTCATGACCATCATCGCAGCGTGGATGGTCACCTTGCCTGTCACCGCCTTATTTTCCGCCGCAGCATTTCTCGTTCTTCAAGCTATCGGGTAGCAGGTATTCGGAAAACTTATGACGGAAAACAATTCCTTATGCGTTGAACCTATGAAACGCGAACAAAAGGAATTTCAAAATGTCAGATATTCATGACCATGACCACGGATTACAACACGATCTGCCGCGCCTGATTGGTCGCCGTAAAGCATTGATGTTAGTAGGTTTAGGCACTGGTATTGCGCTGGCTGGCCCTGCGGCAGCGGCTGACCTGATGTGCGTTGTCGATCAACAAGAAACAGCGGGCCCTTACCCTGCGGATGGCACCAACGCCAAAGCGGGTCAAACCGTCAATGTCCTGACCCAAGAAGGCGTAATCCGCGAAGACTTACGCACGTCGTTTGGCGACTACGAAGGCACCATCGCCGAAGGTGTGCAGCTGGATATGCAGCTGCAACTGGTCAATGTGAACGATAACTGCGCCCCTGTTTCGGGTTATGCATTGTATCTATGGCACTGCGATGTAACGGGCCTGTATTCGCTGTATGACACGACCGATCGCAACTATCTGCGCGGCGTGGGTATTTCGGATGAAAACGGCATCGTGAAATTCACCAGCATTTTCCCTGGCTGCTATGATGGCCGCTGGCCGCACATGCATTTTGAGGTCTTCGCATCCCCAGATGACATCGCAACGGGCCGCGATAGCCTGCTGATTTCGCAGATCGCATTCAACGAAGACGACTGCGAAACCGTCTACAACGCGAAAAGCGATCTGTATTCCAACGGCATCCGCAATCTGGGTCGCCAGTCCCTGACCCGCGATATGGTATTTGGTGACAGTTCAGACGCGCAAATGGAACAGCGCACCATGGTCGTCACTGGTGATCCTGAAACCGGATACACCGGCACCGTCACCATCGGCCTAGCGCTGTAATTGAAAAAGGGGCCCCCGAGGCCCCTTTATTTTTATGCGCCCAGACAGTGACGCATGATGGCTTTTTGCGCGTGCAGACGGTTTTCCGCCTCGTCAAAGATCACCGAATTCGGGCCATCCATCACGGCGCTTGTTGCCTCGTCTTCGCGATGGGCAGGCAGACAATGCATGAACAACGCGTCAGGTTTTGCCGCAGCCATCAGGCGTTCGTTTACCTGATATTTGTGCAGCAGGTTATGACGGCGTTCACGGGCTGATGCCGGATCATGCATCGACACCCACGTATCGGTCACGACGAGATCTGCGCCTTCGACAGCTTTGATCGGGTCGCGTTCGATGTCGATGGTCACGCCTTTAGCGCGAGCCTCTTCGATGAACACGGTTTCTGGGTCCAGTTTTTCAGGGCCGGTAAAGGTCAGGTCGAAACCGAATTGACCCGCAGCATGGATGAACGACGCGCAAACGTTGTTGCCGTCGCCCGACCAGACCACTTTTTTACCGGCGATCGAACCGCGATGTTCTTCGAACGTTTGGATGTCGGCCATGATCTGGCACGGGTGCGTGCGGTTGGTCAGGCCATTGATCACTGGAACGGACGCATATTCCGCCATTTCTAGCAGGGTCTGTTCTTCGAACGTGCGGATCATGATCATATCGACGTAACGCGACAGAACACGCGCGGTATCGGCGATGGTTTCGCCGTGGCCCAGCTGCATATCGGTGCCCGACAGAACCATCGTCTGACCGCCCATCTGGCGAACGCCCACGTCAAACGACACGCGGGTTCGGGTCGATGGTTTTTCAAAGATCAGCGCGACCATGCGGCCGTCCAGCGGTTTGTCTGCGTCCAAGGCGCCCTTGGGCTGGCCCTGACGCGCGGATTTCATCGCTTTGGCGCTGTCGATAATGGCCCGCAAATCCTCGGGCGAGGTAGTGTTGATATCCAGAAAATGGGTCATCGTGTAATCTTTCGCTTGGGCCTTAGCCCTTTTCAATTTGGGCTGCTGCGGCATCCAGACGGGTGATCGCCTGATCGATGTCGTCATCGCTGATGTTCAGTGCGGGCAGCAAACGCAGCACGTTGTCCCCTGCGGGAACCGTCAGAACGCCTTGGTCATAGCCAGCGGCCACAACATCAGTGTTCGGGCATTTGCATTTGATACCCAGCATCAAGCCCGCCCCACGAACGTGTTCAAACACGTCAGGATGAGAGGCCACCAGCCCTTCTAGTTTCTGACGCAACAGCGCGCCTTTGCGGTTTACTTCGGCCAGAAACGTATCGTCGGCGACGTGTTTCATCACGGCATTCCCAACAGCACAGGCCAACGGGTTGCCGCCATAGGTGGACCCGTGCGTGCCAGCGGTCATGCCATAGGCCGCGTTTTCAGTCGCTAAAACAGCGCCCAGCGGGAAACCACCGCCGATGCCTTTGGCGACCATCATAATATCAGGTGTGACGCCCGACCATTCGTGTGCGAACAATTTGCCTGTGCGGCCCACGCCGCATTGAACTTCGTCCAAAATCAACAGGATACCGTGTTCGTCGCACAAATCGCGCAGACCTTTTAGGCATTGATCTGGCAGCGGACGAATGCCGCCTTCGCCTTGAACAGGTTCGATCAGGATCGCGCCAACATCTGGTTCAGCAGCAGCCGCGCGCAGGGCGTCATGGTCGCCCCATTTCAGGTGTTTGAAACCAGGCAGCAACGGGCCAAAGCCTTTGACCATTTTTTCCGAACCCGCCGCAGCGATACCTGCGGACGAACGACCGTGGAACGATCCGTCAAAGGTGATGATCGTTGTGCGCTCGGGCGCGCCTTTTTCATAGTGATATTTGCGCGCCATTTTCACGGCCAATTCGCACGATTCCGTGCCCGAGTTCGTGAAAAACACGGTGTCTGCAAAGCTCGCATCGACCAGGCGGTCCGCCAACTCCTGTTGCGCAGGGATTTTATATAGGTTCGACACGTGCCACAGCGCGTTTGCCTGACCTGTCAGGGCTGCAACCAGATCAGGGTGCGCATGACCCAGAGAATTCACCGCGATGCCCGCGCCCAAATCCAGAAAACGTCGGCCGTCCGCCTCGATCAGCCAAGAGCCTTTGCCTTCGACAAAAGACAGTGGCGCACGGTTATAGGTCGGCAAAACAGAGGGGATCATGGTCAAACCCTTTAAAATTAGAAGCCCGATTGGTGCCAAGCTGGCGGGGGCATGTCAACGTGTAAGGAAGGAAGATGGGTGCGCAAAAGAGCGCGGCGCTAAATTAATTAGCGTCGGCGTCGAATCGTGGTGTTTTGCGCACAGGTCATCATGCCGCCCGTATAGGGGCGACCTGGCATAATGCAAAGCGTTTTATGCTTTGAGCCGGTAACCTTTGCGGAACCAGTACCAGCAGATCGACAGAACGATGGTCGCCGCTAGCGCCGCCACCCATAGACCGCGCCACGGGCTGCCATCGGACACGCCGATCATGCCGTAACGCACGCCGTCGATGATGTAGAAAAACGGGTTCACATGGCTGAGTTTATTCAAAAACGGCGGCAGCGCATCGATCGAATAAAACGTGCCCGACAGGAACGACAGCGGGGTCACGATGAAATTGCTGATCGCTGCCAACTGATCGAATTTATTGGCAAAAATCGCAGCAATGATGCCCAAACCGCCCATTAATACCGCGCCCAGAGCAACGAACGTCAGCACCCACAGCGGATGCTGCATGCCCACGCCCAAAAACAGCCAGACCCCAATGGCGATGACGACAGCCACCAACAGGCCCCGCGCGACAGCTCCGCACACATAGCCCGCAACCAATTCACCTGCGGACAGCGGCGGCATCAGCGTATCGACGATATTCCCCTGCACCTTGGCCGAGGTCAGCGACGACGATGAATTCGCAAACGCGTTCTGGATGACCGTCATCGTCAGGATGCCAGGCGCCAGAAAATGCATGAACGGCACGCCCATGACGTCTCCGCGTTGGGAACCGATGGCGATTGTGAAAATCAGCAGGAACAGGCCCGCATTTATCAACGGCGCCATAATTGTTTGCGACCAGACGTTCATGAACCGCAAAATTTCGCGTCTTATCAACGTATAAAGGCCCAACCAGTTCACTCGACCAAAGCGGCGAACGCCCATTGCGACGTGTTCTTGCATCATCCTCTCCTGTTTTCGCGATTCGAACGCTTGTATCCCGCTCAATGGTGCTTAGAATAGGTCTCTGACCAATGTTGCAAGGACGGATGCCGCGCTGCGCCCGCCAAAAATGTCAAAGGAACTCATATGTCCTGGACCGACGAACGCGTCGAGCTATTGAAAAAGATGTGGGGCGAAGGCCAATCCGCAAGCCAGATCGCAAAAGAACTGGGCGGCGTTACACGTAACGCTGTGATCGGCAAAGTGCACCGTTTGGGCCTATCCAACCGCGCGACCAGCGCGGGTGCGGCAGCCGCCCCCAAAGCGGCCAAAGCCGAGGCACCAAAGGCGGCCCCAGCGCCAAAGCCCAAGGCGAAACCGGCCCCCAAGCCAGAGCCGAAAGCCGCAGAACCTGCCCCAGCGCAGCCTCCTGCCACTGTGCCAATGAGCCCAGCACGCAAGGCGATTATCCCTGCGGGACAGCCTTTGCCGCCGCAACCATCGGCCAACGAAATTTCGCCCGAGGCCCTGGCCCGCGTGAACGAGGTGGAAAAAACCGCCAAGAAAATTTCGCTGATGGAACTGACCGAACGCACCTGTAAATGGCCAATCGGCGACCCTGCGACGCCTGATTTCTGGTTCTGCGGTCTGCCCGTCCAACAGGGCAAACCATACTGCGAAGCGCACGTCGGCGTTGCCTTCCAACCAATGAGCGCGCGCCGCGATCGCCGCCGCTAATTGGCACCAAATTTAGACGGATTAACCCGCCCAAAGAGGCGGGTTTTTTCATGCGAATCACCCGCCGTTCTGTTCAGGAAGATTTTCCGACCTAATTTGGACGTATTCACGGGTTATATATGCCGATGTGAAGCCGGCAAATGTTTGGGTGATTTATGTTGCGCTGTTTTTTCATCGTTTTGGTCAGCATTCTGACCATGTCCTGCACTGACACGGTCGAGGATCCCTCGGAACCGCAAATATTGCTATTGGGCGACTCCATGATGGCGTTCAATCGACTGACGGGAAACAGCGTTGCGGATAAATTACAGGACCGGTTAGGAACGACAGTCGTTGATCGATCCGTTTCTGGCGCCCGCCTGATCTACAACCTGCCCGTCAGCGGCGCAGCAGGCATGAAAATCCAAAGCCAGTACGTAGCAGGTAATTGGGAATGGGTCGTCATGAACGGCGGCGGCAACGACATTCTGTTCGGTTGTGGCTGTGGAGCCTGTGATCGACGTCTGGATCGCCTGATTTCAGCCGACGGACAAACGGGCGTTATCCCTGATACAATCCGCGATCTGCGCGAAACGGGCGCGCGGGTACTGTATACTGGCTACCTGCGCACCCCTGGCATAAACGGCCCCATTGAATCCTGCGGTCCCATTGGTGACGAAATGGATGCACGGATTGCAAAGTTCGCTGAAACCGATGACGGTGTGGTGTTTGTATCGCTTGCGGACCTTGTGCCTTTTGGTGATCGCAGCTTTCACGGTTTTGATTTGATCCACCCATCGATCAAAGGCAGCGACGCAATAAGCGCATTAATCGCAGAAGCGATCAGAAACGAACGCCAATAAATATCATTTCTCACCATTAGGTAATAAATGATGTAACTGGTCTATCGTCCGTTTTCTTGTTTTGCCCAATTTGCCAGCGGCTCTAACGCCTCTAGTAATGTTTCACCTTGCGGCGTGAGCGCATATTCAACCCGCGGCGGGATCACTGCGAACGCCGTGCGGCTGATTAACCCGTCTCGCGTCAGATCATCCAATGCGCCGGTCAGCACTTTGTCCGAAACACCCTCCAACGCGTCCTTTAGATCGCCATATCGTAGGGTCTGTTCCGACAGGATCGCCAAAATGCGCGGCTTCCACCGTTTTGACACCAAACCCAGCGCCATTTCATAAGGACAGTCAGAATTGCGGTTTCGATACGTGTATAGCATTTCTTACCAATACGTAACTAAAGGCAGCCTGCATAGCCCCCTTTGACTTACCAAAAGGATAGAAACGCGATTTTGATCCTCGCGGCTCTCTAATCTCTTTAACGGCAGAAGATTCAGGATTATAGGGCTGTCATGTCTCAAAATCCGCCAAGCTTGCGCCCCGATCTGGCGCCAAAGCCCCGCTTCGATACTGAAAAACGTGACGGCCAGCCGACCATCGGCATGGTCTCTTTGGGCTGCCCAAAAGCGTTGGTAGATAGCGAACGGATTTTGACGCGCCTACGCGCCGAAGGATACCAGATCAGCCCTGACTACACGGGCGCGGACGCGGTCATCGTGAACACCTGCGGTTTCTTGGATTCGGCCAAGGCGGAATCGCTGGACGCCATCGGCGAGGCGCTGGTTGAAAACGGCAAAGTCATCGTGACCGGCTGTTTGGGCGCTGAACCTGACTATATCCGCGAACATCACCCCAACATTCTGGCCGTGACGGGCCCGCATCAGTATGAACAAGTGCTGGACAGCGTCCACGCAGCCGTGCCGCCGAAACCCGATCCCTTTGTGGATTTGCTGCCTGCGTCGGGCGTGAAATTGACGCCGCGCCACTACAGCTATCTGAAAATCTCCGAAGGCTGTAACCACAAATGTAAATTCTGCATCATCCCAGACATGCGCGGCAAACTCGCGTCGCGCCCTGCCCATGCCGTGATGCGCGAGGCGGAAAAGCTGGTCGATGCGGGCGTCAAAGAACTACTGGTCATTTCCCAAGACACCAGCGCCTATGGCGTTGATATTAAACACAAAACAGAACGCGAACACCGCGCGCATATCACCGATCTGGCCCGCGATTTGGGCAGCTTGGGCGCTTGGGTGCGGCTGCATTACGTTTACCCCTACCCGCACGTGCGCGACCTGATCCCGCTGATGGCGGACGGGCTGATCCTACCGTATTTGGACATCCCGTTCCAACACGCGCACCCCGATACGCTGAAACGCATGGCCCGCCCTGCGGCTGCGGCCAAAACGCTGGACGAAATCGCGGCGTGGCGGTCGGTTTGCCCTGATATGACCCTGCGCAGCACCTTTATCGTCGGCTACCCTGGCGAAACCGAGGATGAATTTAACACTCTGCTGGATTGGCTGGACGAGGCGCAATTGGATCGCGTCGGCTGTTTCCAGTACGAAAACGTGGACGGCGCGCGGTCGAACGACCTGCCCGACCATGTCCCCGCCGAGGTGAAACAGGACCGCTGGGAACGTTTTATGGAAAAGGCGCAGGCCATTTCCGAGGCGAAACTACAGGCCAAAGTCGGCAAAACGGTCGAAGCGATCGTGGACGACATCGACGAAGACGGCATCGCCACCTGCCGCACATGGGCCGACGCCCCCGAGATCGACGGCAACCTATTCATCGACGAAGGCACCGAGAGCCTAACCGTCGGCGATATCGTTAAGGTTGAAGTCGATGAGGCTGGGGAATATGATTTGTGGGGTGTTTTGAAGTAAGGTCGCGTCTTGAATAGGTTATCCCCTTCAGTCCGTCAGGACATGTTAGATTGCTTTCAGATCGAGGGAGCCTACTACGGTGGAGAAATGAACGACGTTGACTTTCTTAGTAGGCACTTTGACCTAAGCTCTTTCCCCTCCGATGACTCTCGCTTTGAGACAATGGAAGGAGAGGTTTACTGTCATTGTGTTAGTTTTGACGACTATACAGCGAATTGGGCTCTTTCGGACCGGCGCTTAAGTATTTCTGAATTGCCTGACGAAAAATTCTTAGCGTTCCTTGCGGATACAATCAGTCCTGCTGTTCGAAAAGACAAAACATCCATCGACAGATTTGCATCTCACTTTAACAACTTACTAGAGGGCTCTGGCTGGAAACTAGTTCAAAAAGCAAGTGTGGCTGGGCTTCCGAGGTATGTCCCGATGCTCGACGGCGTCGCCAAACATTTTGAGGACAAAGCGCGCAACTCCGCGAAAGTACTTTCATCTAGCTGGATGCAAGGCGAGATTGATCGAGCGTGGAGCGCTGTAGATTCAGACCCAGCCTTAGCCATCGGGACTGCCAAAGACCTGACAGAGTCGTGTTGTAAAGCAATATTACTAGAACTTGGGAAACCTGCGGGACCTCGCGATGACTTTCCCACAATTACAAAAGCCGTCGTTAAAGAATTACGCCTAGTGCCAGAGAGTATTTCGAAAGAAGCTAAAGGCGCAGAGATAATCAAACGACTGTTAAGCAATTTGCTTCAGGTAACCAAAGGCGTAAATGAACTCCGTTCGTTATATGGTACTGGGCACGGCCGAGACGGCAAGCACGTGGGCCTTCAGCCTCGCCATGCTCGCCTTGCAGTAACAGCTGCCGCAGCTTTTACAGTTTTTATTACTGACACTTATAGCGCACGACATTCAGATTGAATGCTGTCCAATGAGAGGCGAATGAACGCCCTACTGCTGTTTCCAAAGGGCGGCGCCCGTCACGAGGTGGGTGCGAAGCGCCCGCCTTGGGGGCGGGGCGGGCGCTGCCCGTGGTTCCCACGGGCGAAACGCTAGTTCAGATCGTCTAGATAAACCCTGACCGCATCCTGAACGTGTCTGAACCTGTCTCCGCCCAGATGTTTGCCGCCGAACCAGCGCGTGACGCAGATGAGGTGGCCGCGTAGGTTTTCGCGCTCTAGCATCCGCACAATCACCATGCCTGCGCCGCTTTCTCCGTCGTCGTTTTTCAGCGGCCCGTCGTCCAGCAGAACGGCCCATGTGTTATGGGTCGCTTTGGCAAACTTTTTGTTTTTGCATAAGGTTTTGATGAATGCCTTGGCATCCTCGGGCGAATTTACGGGCGCGCCGGACACCGAATATTTCGATCCGCGGTCGGAAATGATGTTATCCAGAATTTTCATGCGAGCCGTTATAACGCGTGCCGCACGATTTCCCAGATAAAGAACATGATGACAAAGGTCAGCGCGTAGACTTCCCATTTGCGCAGCTTGACCAGCTTTACAGGCTCTAGCGGCGGTTGGTGGAATTCCTGACGCGGTTTGGGCGGCTGGATCATGTTGACCTTTTCAGCCTTAACCAACTCGGCCAGCAGCTGATCGCCCGTTTGTTGTTTGCCGTAGCGGGTAGAGATCCGAACCGTTGGCCACAGCGGGAATTGCTGCATGTTTCCGGCCGCATCCTCAACCGTCATGGCCAGAACAGAGGTATCAATGACGTCAAAGCCAACGATGTTTACTTTTTCTTCGGGGCTGTCTTCGCGGCCCGCGTCGTGGATGACTTTGGCCGGCAGTAGGGTTTTGACGGTATAGCTCATGATTGCACCTGCTGGTGCATGACAGGCGCATCACGACGGGCGCAGATATCAGAGCACATTGTACAGGCCACGTAACTTTGCTTTCGTTACGCCAAAGCCCACCCAACGTTTGGCGCGTTTACCTTTTCATCGCATCTTTCAGCTGCTGCTGGTGTGCGCACCCACTCCACACACCGATGCTGCTTTCGTTACTAATCCACCCACCCGCACGGTTTCTGCGCGGACACTTTTGGCACGTTTCGGACAGTTCATGGACATTCGTCGCATTCATGTGCCCATCTTCGACCGCGAGGAACAGTTCGAGACAACAACGCGGCGTACCAGCAACGTTTTTAGACTTTTGGAACGTCTTATGTTGAATAGAGCTCATGTCAAAACCCCCTTCGGTGCAGCGAAATTTTCGTTCAGGTAGGTTAACGACCGACGGGCTGGCCGTTTTATCCATTGGAATGATTTATTTTCAAATAATGTGCCAAAAGGTCCGCCAAGGCGGAAAATAGGATCGGCAAAACACTACCAATGGTTATGCTATTTTAAGCTGGCGACTACGTTTTGCACGGCGCGAATACGGTCTGCATTGGCGGGATGCGATCCCAAAAACCGATCACCAGGATCAGGGATTCGGAAAAAGAACTGCGCACCTTTCCACGCATCATATCCTGCGATCGTGGTGATGCGTGCCGCCATCCTGTCGGCCTCTAGCTCGTAATCTTTGGAATAGGCGCGCGCGCCGACAGCGGCCCCCAGTTCTCGCGCCAGCGCCAGGTCTTGCGGTACGCCAGACCCAGCGATGCCCGCAAGGCCGCTGAAAATCTCGGCGCCGATTTGGGCATTGCGCTGGGTTTGTTCCAGATGACCCGCAATGTGATGCGATGCCTCATGCCCCAGAACAAAGGCAAGTTCATCGTCGTTTTGAATGTCGTTCAGCAAAGCAGTGGTAAAGGCGATGACGGGCCGCCCACGTTGATCCACGGTCTGATAGGCATTCGCAGGCATGTTGGCAGCGGTATCGACGACAATCAAAAAATCGCAATCACGTTGGACTGTCGTATCGCGGCAAATGCGTTCGATCACAGGTTCAACATTGCCCACGACGCGTAGAAACTGTGCCCGCCGCGCAAAGTCAGGCTCACTATTCCCAACGGTTGGCATGGGGCCTATTGGCGCCATCGCGCACCCTGCCAAAGACAACGCCGCAAACATAGCTGCAAATAAGATCCGCATCGGACATCCCTACATTTGACGCCCTATCATTTCTGCAACCGCTACAAAGGTCAAAGCCCGATCAATCACAGCTTCGCCATCAGGGCTTTTCTTTAGGAAAACTCGGGCGTAGGCTGATGTTATGTTTACAATCGAGCATGATTTTGACGCGACAGTCGTCACATTGGTCGACGAAGGCGCTACCCACCTTCAAGAGGATATTACGGTATCCGCATTCGAAGACTGCATTACAATCGAACAACTAGACGCACGGACGGATCAGGTGATGAAAATCACGCTGTCGTTTTCGCAGCTTCAGGATCTAGAGGCCGCGCTGGACCTACCAGAGGGCGTCTATCGCCTACGCAAAGACTGATCAGTCGATCTGGATAACCTTGTCGCGGGATGTGACGCCTTTCAACACGGTCAGGCGCGACTTTGGCACGCCCAACGCCTTGGCCAGTAGTTTCACGACTGCTGCGTTCGCTTTGCCGTTTTCGGGCACGGCAGTCACGTAGACGCGAATCTGATCGCCTTCGACCGTGATGCGGTCGCGGCTAGCCTTGGGCGTCACACGCAGAGCGATCATCGCGCCAGAGCGCATAAGATGTGTCAGATCCGTCATAGAAAATAGGTTTAAACCGCAGATACTGCGCAGGCTAGTGATTGAATTTGCAGGCTCAAACCCCGATATCTGCCCCAACAGGAGATTTCGATGACCAACACAACAATTGCACCGCTTGCCCATAACGATTCTGTTATGGAATTTCTGACCACCCGCCGTTCGCGCCCTGCCAAAACAATCAAAGGCCCTGGTCCTGATCGCGCGGCATTGGAAACCATCCTGACGGCAGCAGCACGCACCCCAGACCACGGTGCCTTGGTGCCATGGCGGTTTATTGTGCTAAGCGACGAAGCCCTAACCGCCTACGCAAACACACTACAAGCCGCTGGCGAACGTTTGGGCGTTGAACAGGCAAACATCGACAAACCTGTTGGCGTCTATACCCAATCGCCCTGTGCCGTCGTGGTAGTCTATTCGCCAAAACCCGCTGCCAAAGTGCCCGAGATTGAACAACTATATTCGGCAGGCGCTGTTTGTCTGTCGCTGGTAAACGCCACATTGGCATCTGGCTGGGCGGCCAGCTGGGTCTCTGGCTGGCACAGCCACGATCCGCAGCACGTGGCAGAACAGCTAG
Organism: Marivivens niveibacter; assembly: GCF_002150005.2. GTDB lineage: Bacteria > Pseudomonadota > Alphaproteobacteria > Rhodobacterales > Rhodobacteraceae > Marivivens > Marivivens niveibacter. The sequence goes on along the minus strand of NZ_MSPP01000003.1, from coordinate 52,595 downwards.
GCGTGACCGCAGACGAGAAAGTCGCGGGCATCATTCATCTGGGCACCGAATCCATGGTTCCGCCAGAACGCCCACGCCCTGACCTGTCCAACATCGTGACGTGGAAATGATTTTTACCGATTTTGCCAAAGCCGTAGCCCAACTTTCAGATTCGCGTTTCCAGCGCGTTCTGTTTTTGGGTATCGGTCTGGCCTTTGGCCTTTTGGTCCTAATTTACATGGCTCTGGTCGGGCTAATTAGTTGGGCCGATCCATCCTCTGTGACCTTACCCATTGTCGGTCAGGTCGGTTGGTTGAACGGGTTCTTTTCCATCGGGTCTTTGATCCTGATGATGGTCTTGTCCGTGTTTTTGATGGTCCCTGTGGCGTCAGCCATGACGTCGCTGTTTCTAGATGACGTCGCCCAAGCGGTCGAACACAAACATTACCCGCATCTGCCAGATGTGCCTGGGCCATCTTTTTGGGATGGCGTCGTTGATACGGTAAATTTTCTTGGCGTTCTGATCGCGGCGAACATTATCGCGTTCGCGCTGTCGATCATGTTTCCGATCTTTACCGTTCCGATCTTCGTCGGCCTGAACGGTTTTTTGTTAGGCCGTGAATATTTCACGCTCGCCGCAATGCGCCGCGAAGGCCGTCAGGGCGCAAAAGTTTTGCGTAAACGGTACTCTGCGCAAATCTGGTTCGCTGGTTGTTTGATGACCGTGCCGTTGATGGTCCCGATCCTGAACCTGCTAATCCCGATCTTGGGCGCTGCAACATTTACCCACCTATACCACCGTCTGGCGGCGCGCTGATTATTCAGTCGCCGCTGGCAGGGATACCTCTGGTGTGCTCATCCGATGGAAATAGTCCAGATCACGGACGCTGATAATGCCTGACAAAATAACACCCGTGATCAGCGCCCAAATCGGCACCGCGATTAAGGTCGTGACCCACGCCGTGCGTTTGGCCGAAAAGTTTGCAGGAGCCGACGCATGTGTCCCTGGAACAACTTCTCCAGCCTCACCTTGAGTCGTTAAACGCATCGGCAGTACGCAAAACAGCGTCATAAACCATGTTACAGCCAGCAAAACCAAAGCCGAAGTAATGGCCATCGGATCCTCCTAAATACAAACGGGGCGGATATCCCGCCCCGCGTTACATACGCCGATCATGGCGCGGGGCAAGTCACACTTGCTCTAGTTCGACCAACGTGCCCTGAAAATCTTTGGGATGCAGGAACAAAACGGGTTTGCCATGCGCGCCGATTTTCGGTTCGCCATTCCCCAAAATGCGCGCGCCTTTTTCGACCAACTGATCACGAGCCGCCAGAATGTCATCAACCTCGTAGCAGACATGGTGAATGCCGCCCGACGGGTTCTTTTCCAGAAAACCGTTGATCGGGGAATCGTCGCCCAGCGGGTACAGCAATTCGATTTTGGTGTTTGGCAGTTCGATAAACACAACGGTCACGCCGTGATCTGGTTCATCCTGCGGTGCGCCGACATTGGCGCCCAGCGTGTCGCGGTACTGCGCGGATGCGGCCTCTAGGTCTGGCACTGCGATGGCGACGTGATTCAAACGTCCGATCATTTTAGAATCTCCCACTATTTGCGCAACTTTATTACGCACTCGCAGCATTTTGCAAAGCGGTCGTTGCGTCGCAGGTTAACCGATCATCAACCAAGCTAGGCAATCATAAGCCATGATCCCCCTGCCAGAGGATTCGCTATGGATACCCAAGACGATTTTCTACTGACCCGCCCGCCAACCGCCGAACGTCCCCTGATGGGGGTCACGCTATTACTGGTCGAAGACAGCCGTTTCGCCTGTGAAGCAATGCGTATGATGGCATCACGTTCAGGGGCACGACTGCGCCGGGCCGATAGCATCGCCAGCGCGCGACAACACCTGCGAATTTATCGACCCTCAGTCGCGATCATCGATCTAGGGCTGCCCGACGGATACGGAGAAGACCTCATTTCCGAGCTGTCCCGCGCAACGCCCCGCGTCCAAGCTATTTTGGCAACCAGTGGCGACCCCGATGGGGAAATGCGCGCAAAAATTTCTGGCGCTGACGGATTTATGTGCAAACCTTTCAATAGCTTGGCCGCATTTCAAGCCGCTATCCTAGACCACATGCCGATAGATCGCCGGCCCAAAGGCCCCCGCCGTTTGCCCACCACAAACATCGCGCCGGATCGTATCGCTTATCGGGATGACCTGACCCAGATCGCGCGCCTGATCGCTATAAATGCGGACCCCAGAACGCTGGATTACGTGCATCAATTCCTGTCCGGTGTAGCAGAATGCGCGGACGACCAGCCCATTTTGGCGGCGCTGGATCAATTGCAATCTCTGCGTCAAAACGGCCAACCAATTTGCCATCAAATGCGTGTCCTTTCGGACCTAATTGAAACACGATTGCTAGAAACCAAGATGAGCGCCCTGAATTAACGCTGTCATTTTTTCGCCCAATTCTTTGGATCGAAACCTCAAAAATGGCACAAACAGTCCGTTAACGCGTCCAAGTCTTTCGTCACAAACGTATCAGACGAATAAGCAAGACTAGGAAAAGCGACATGGCCGAAATTATGGAACGGTTCTGGAATGACGACAAAGGCAGCAACGCGGTTGACTGGTTGGTGCTGTCGGCAGGTCTGGTCATGCTGTCCATTGCGATTTTTGCGGTCATCGACACCAGTGCCAGCAACATTGCACAGGATGATGCAGCCGTCGCTACAATCGCAGGCGTCTAATCAGCGGAAAAATTTCGGGTCGGTTCCCATATCTACCCCTGGGAACACGGCATCACGAATAACGTCCAACGGCACATCTGTAGCGCCGCGCATGATCCATCCGGCAATCGCGCGGACGTCTTGGGTCGGCATCAAATCGCGGCGCGCGTATAAATCGGCCTCGGCCAAACCCGGCCAGTTCGTGACAACGCGCCCGCCGCGGATTGCGCCGCCCGCCGTTAGCATTGCACCGCCTGTTCCATGGTCGGTGCCTTCATTCCCGTTTTCCGCTACGGTGCGGCCGAACTCTGTCATCGCGATCACGGCCGTATTTTGCCAGACTGGGCCCAAATAGGCCCGTAGCGTCAGGATAACATCAGACAGATTAGCGAATGATTTTCGCAAGTTGCGATTTTGTTTGACGTGCGTATCCCAGCCGTTCAACGAAAAACTTGCGATCCGCGCATCGCCCGCCAAACGGGATGCCGCGAATTTCGCGATTTCCACATGCCCCCCGTTTGCCACACCCATCATGGTGTCGTCATCGGTCATATCTTCTGATGACGTTAACCCTTGGGCGATATTGATCGCATCCAAACTGGCCTGTTCAAACAGTGGGTCGCCTTCGTAGACGCGTTGCAGCAAACGTTGCGCTTGGGGGCTGAGCGATAGCGTGGCGTCAGGTGACCAACTGGACACATCCGCCTGCCCCGACAAAATCAACATCTGCTCGCGCCCAACCGCATAAGCGATTTCCGGGGTAGACGCAGGCAAATGGGACACCAAACGGTTTAGCCACCCGCCATCGACATCCCCCACCTGATAGCCGCCTGCCTCTAGAATATCCTGTCCGTCAAAATGGCTGCGTTTATCGCGGTAGGGCGTAGAGACAGCGTGGACAAAGCCCAATTCGCCCGCCTGCCACAATGGCCACAAAGGCGCCAAATCGCCATGCATGGCGAAAAATCCATCCAAATCAAAGCCACCTTGATCGGGCGACATGGCCAAATTCGGACGATACCCTGCAAAGGCTGGATCCCCATAAGGCTGCACCATGTGCAATCCATCCATCGCACCACGCAGGACAATCACCACCAACCGCGTGTTCCACGGCGCCGAAGCAAAAGCGATCGGCGTCATAAACGGCGATGCAGCCGCCGAACAGCCCAGTGCCAGACCTTGTTTTAAAAATCCACGGCGTCCAATCATTGTCATCTCCGTTGAAACGCAGCAGAGGCCAGAACGATCCCCACACCATCGCGCACAGATTCAGCAGCATGTGCGGCAAAGCGCAATTCAGCATCCGCGCCGTTGCCCAGCGCTGCCACCACAAACTCCCTAGGGTCGGGCAATTCATCAACCCAGCGTTCTGGCGCTGTCATCGCCCAATTAATCCGGCCTGCCATGCCTTGGGGTGTGACCCATGCTTCAGCCTCTTCGGGCCATCCTTCGGGGCTGATGGGGTGTTCCCATTCCTGCCCCATCGTCTGCATCGGAACGTAAATACCGTTTTTGATGTGTGTATGTCGGGCGTCGAAAAACCGTTCAACGTCCGTGCCCAACGCCCGAAAGGTCGATGTTACAAACCCCATCGGCTGTTTAACCTTCATGGCTAGGGGTTCCCACGCAGCTGCGTTTGATAACAACGCATCATAAACCGCCATCAGATCGCCGCCCGTTTCAGCAAATCGCGCAGCTAATGCGGCGACCAATGCCGTGTCCGGTTCGTCTGAAATAAAATGCACGACCAATTTGCGGGCAATGTGAAACGCTGTATCGGGATGCGCCGCGATATCATCTACCGCAGCACGCAATACCGACATATCCGCAACGGCCATATACGTACGGCCCAGAACGGTCTCTGAACCCGGTTCTGCACGGCCCGCATCAAAATACAAACCGCGATCAGGGCGATACGTCAGACCCGTTAACAATTCAGCCAATTCGCGAACATCATCTTGGTCATAGCTGCCATCAATGCCCAGCGTATGCAGTTCCAACAATTCCCGAGCCAGATTTTCATTCAACCCCAACCCGCGCCGCAGCCCCAAGACGCTGTTCGGTCCATAGGATCGCCCCTGATCCAGATACCCAATCATCATTGGATGAGTCACCGCGGCCCATAACAGATCCGCAAACAGGCCCGTCATATTCGGCCTGATGGCTGTTTCGATATAGGGTGCAACCAAATGGCTGCTTTCGTGCACACGCGATGCAACCGTGAAATGGTCGCCCCAAAACCGTGCGAGCCGTTCGCGAAATGCATCTTCGCCCCATGCTCCGCGCGCAAGGTTGGTCCGAAAATGCAACCACTCTGCATCACGGCGGGCTTTTCTTTGGGCCTGATAGCGTTCTTGAACTTCGGCTATGGCAATCGGGTCGCCTGATTGACCAGCGGCGCTGCGTTCACGGCGCATGAGCCGCTGTTCCAGTAATGTTGGATGAGCGGCATCAAACAAAGGGATCGGGAAACGCACGGCATCGGCATCAAACCGCGTCAAACGATCCAACATATCGTTGGGAACGGTCGGCGACCTGACATGCGGCGACAATCCCAGACCATACCTGATTTGCGCAATTTCTGCCTGTGTGCGCATACCGCCCCCTTTATGCGATTCACCTTACACATAACAAAAAGGCCGGTAGGTTTCCCTACCGGCCTTTGAAATCAGCGGAAAAGTGATCAGTCTTCTTGCGGGATCACGCGCAGCGACAGTTCGCGCAGCTGTTCATTCAATGGTGCGCTAGGCGCGTTCATCATCAGATCTTCGGCGCGCTGGTTCATTGGGAACATCATGACTTCGCGGATGTTCGACTGTTCAGCCAGCAGCATCACGATACGGTCGATACCCGCAGCACAGCCACCGTGCGGAGGAGCGCCGTAGTGGAACGCGTTAAACAGCGCACCAAAGCGGTTCTTAACCTCTTCTTCGCCGTAACCAGCCAGTTCGAACGCTTTGACCATGATCTCTGGTTTGTGGTTACGGATCGCACCCGACACCAATTCGTAGCCGTTACAAGCCAGATCGTACTGATAGCCTTTGACCTCTAGCGGGTCGCCCATCAGCGCATCCATGCCGCCCTGAGGCATCGAGAACGGGTTGTGTTCGAAATCGATGTCGCCGGTTTCTTCGTCTTTTTCGTAGATCGGGAAATCCACGATCCAAGCGAACGCGAAACGGTCTTGGTCGGTCAGGCCCAGCTCTTCACCGATGACATTACGCGCCTTGCCCGCAACGGATTCGAACGCTTTAGGCTTACCACCCAAGAAGAACGCAGCATCGCCAACGCCCAGACCCAGTTGCTGACGGATTGCCTCGGTCCGCTCTGGGCCGATGTTTTTCGCCAGCGGGCCAGCGGCTTCCATGCCTTCGCCTTGATCGCGCCAGAAGATGTAGCCCATGCCAGGCAGGCCCTCTTTCTGTGCGAAGGCGTTCATGCGGTCACAGAATTTGCGGCTGCCGCCTTTAGGCGCAGGGATCGCACGGATTTCGGTGCCTTCCTGCTCCAGCAGTTTCGAGAAGATCGCGAAACCAGAGCCCGCAAAGTGTTCGGAAACAACCTGCATCTTGATCGGGTTACGCAGGTCAGGTTTGTCCGAACCATACCACAGCGCCGCGTCACGGTACGAAATCTGTGGCCATTCGGCTGGGTTGTCGACCTTTTTGCCGCCGCCGAATTCTTCGAACACGCCAGCCAGAACTGGGGAAATGGTGTCAAAGATGTCTTGCTGGGTCGCGAACGACATTTCCATGTCCAACTGATAGAAATCGGTTGGCGAACGGTCAGCGCGTGGATCTTCGTCGCGGAAACATGGGGCGATCTGGAAATATTTGTCGTAGCCCGACACCATGATCAGCTGTTTGAACTGCTGAGGAGCCTGTGGCAGCGCGTAGAATTTACCAGGGTGCAGACGCGAAGGAACCAAGAAATCGCGCGCACCTTCTGGGGACGATGCGGTGATGATTGGCGTCTGGAATTCGCGGAAACCGTTGTTCCACATGCGCTCGCGCATCGAACGAACAACGTCCGAACGCATTTTCATGTTGGTCTGCATCACGTCGCGGCGCAGGTCCAGATAACGGTATTTCAGGCGGGTTTCTTCAGGGTATTCCTGATCACCGAACACCATCAGCGGCAATTCGCCAGCCGAGCCCAGAATTTCGATATCACGAACGAACACTTCGACTTCGCCGGTCGGCAGTTTTGGGTTCACCAGTTCAGGATCGCGGGCTTTGACGGTGCCGTCGATGCGGATACACCATTCGCTGCGGACCTTTTCGACCTCTGCAAAGACAGGGCTGTCAGGGTCACACAGAACCTGCGTCACACCGTATGTATCACGTAGGTCGATAAACAGGATGCCGCCGTGGTCGCGGACGCGGTGGACCCAGCCCGACAGGCGGACGGTTTCACCAACGTTTTCTTTGGTCAGCTGAGCGCAATTGTGTGTGCGATAGGCGTGCATGAATTCAATATCCCTTAGGGTTTTCGGGGTTTCGAGCCGATACACAGCGTTCATGCCCAGATGTCAAGCAAAGCCGCGTCATTCACGGCCAAACTTATACTAAAACTGTGCGAAACGGGCCTTCCACAGGGCCTCTTGGTATTCGTCGGCGGCGCGGGAATCCCAGACGATGCCGCCCCCGACATTCAGCGTGGCGCGGTCTCCGTCGACGGTCAGGGTGCGGATCGCCACGTTAAATTCGCTGTCGCCGTTGGGCGCGTACCATCCGACGGACCCGCAATAGATGTCGCGCGGCGCGGGTTCTAGTTCGCGGATAACCTCCATCGCGCGGACCTTTGGCGCGCCCGTGATTGACCCGCATGGGAACAGAGCCGTCAGGATATCGGGCAGGGTCACGCCGTCATTCAATTCGGCCCGCACGCGGCTGATCATCTGGTGGACCGTCGCAAAGGTCTGGACGTGGAACAGATCAGGCACCTTGACCGTACCTGCCTTTGACACGCGGCTGATATCGTTGCGCAGCAAATCCACGATCATCAGGTTTTCAGCGCGGTTTTTTTCGTCGGATGACAGGAACGCTTTGTTCGCGGCGTCCTCTTGCGGGGTGGCGCCGCGCGGCATGGTGCCCTTCATTGGGGCGGTTTCGATCGCGCCGTTCGTTGTGCGGAAAAACAGTTCGGGCGACCGCGACAGGATCGTTGGGCCATCCTGCTGCACAAACGCGCCATGTCCAACAGGCTGATGCGCGGCCAGCCGAGCATATAGCGCGGCCGGGTCACCCGATACGGTGGTGTCGATCGGAAAGGTCAGGTTGGCCTGATAAATATCGCCCGCCGCAATATAGTCGCGCACGCATTTGATAGCAGCCGCATGTTCCCCCTGCGACCATACAGGGTGCAGCGCACCGATATCGCCGCCCGCGTCAGGCAACGCGCCTTCCACCCAACCCGAGTAAACACCGAACCGAAGCAAAGGCAGGTTTCGATCTGCTGGCATCAGGTCCGCCAGTTTCGGCTCTAACGCGTAGCCCAGTTCATAGCTGCAATACCCCGCTAGCCACCCATCGGCGGCGGCTAGGGCCGAAAGAGCAGCGGGAACGTCATCAGGCGTCCATGCTTCGATGACCTGATCGGGCGCGTCAAACTGGGCGGCGGTGCCGTTTGGGCCTTTATCAAAGTAGATTTTCATCGCTGCAATCTATGCGTCCTAGTTAGGTTGGGCGTTGTGACACCAGATAATCGATCAAACCACAACCGCTATTATCCAAACCGATTCTATTCATGACGGAGATGGCCCCCAAAGCGACGTTATCAACCGTCAGACTGTGCAATTTTTCACGCCAGACAGGGGCAGTTTTTGGAATTTTATTACGAATAGTCACGTCACCTTTACGCTGGGTGCGAAAACTTGGCCGAAATCGGGAAACATGAACATTAGCCCCTTGCGCCGCGCCGTTCGATGCCTATAACGCCCAACAATTTGAGCGCCGCTTGCGCTCTGTTTTCTGCTGCCAAAAACATATGAGGGTCCCATGCCGAAGAGAACCGACATCCAGTCGATCATGATCATCGGAGCGGGGCCGATTATTATCGGTCAGGCTTGCGAATTCGACTACTCTGGCGCACAGGCGTGTAAAGCGCTGCGCGAAGAGGGTTACCGCGTCATTCTGGTGAACTCGAACCCTGCGACGATCATGACCGACCCAGGTCTGGCTGACGCGACATACATCGAGCCGATCACCCCAGAAGTCGTTGCGAAAATCATCGAAAAAGAACGCCCCGATGCGTTGCTGCCAACCATGGGTGGTCAGACAGGTCTGAACACGTCGCTGGCGCTGGCCGACATGGGCGTTCTGGAAAAATACAACGTCGAAATGATCGGCGCGAAACGCGAAGCCATCGAAATGGCCGAAGACCGCAAATTGTTCCGCGACGCGATGGACCGTTTGGGCATCGAAAACCCCAAGGCGACCATCGTCACCGCGCCAGTCGACGCCAATGGCAAAAAAGACCTAAAGGCCGGTCTGGCCATCGCAATGGAAGCGCTGGAAGAAATCGGTCTGCCTGCGATTATCCGTCCTGCGTTTACCTTGGGCGGTACAGGCGGCGGCGTTGCGTATAACCGCGAAGAATACGAACACTACTGCCGTTCGGGCATGGACGCATCGCCAGTGGGTCAGATCCTCGTCGATGAATCCCTGCTGGGCTGGAAAGAATACGAAATGGAAGTTGTCCGCGACAAAGCAGACAACGCGATCATCGTATGTTCGATCGAAAACGTGGATCCGATGGGCGTTCACACAGGCGACTCGATCACTGTTGCGCCTGCGCTGACCCTGACCGACAAAGAATACCAGATCATGCGTACCGCATCGATCGCCGTTCTGCGCGAAATCGGTGTTGAAACAGGTGGTTCGAACGTTCAATGGGCCGTGAACCCCAAAGACGGCCGTATGGTCGTGATCGAGATGAACCCACGCGTGTCGCGTTCGTCCGCTTTGGCGTCCAAAGCAACCGGTTTCCCGATCGCGAAAATCGCGGCGAAACTGGCTGTTGGTTACACGCTGGACGAACTGGACAACGACATCACCAAAGTCACCCCAGCGTCGTTCGAACCAACTATCGACTACGTGGTCACCAAAATCCCACGTTTCGCGTTCGAAAAATTTGCTGGCTCCGAACCATACCTGACCACCGCGATGAAATCCGTGGGCGAGGCTATGGCAATTGGCCGTACCTTCCACGAATCCATGCAAAAGGCGCTGGCATCGATGGAAACTGGCCTGACCGGTTTCGACGAAGTCAAAATCCCGGGCGCACCAGACAAAGCTGCCGTTTCCGCAGCGATTTCCAAAGCGACCCCAGACCGCCTGCGCACCATCGCGCAATCGATGCGTCACGGTTTCACCAACGACGAAATTCAGGCGATCACCTCGTTCGATCCTTGGTTCCTTGATCGCATCCGCGAAATCGTCGAGGCCGAAGAAGACGTTCGTAAGAACGGCCTGCCTGTCGACGAAAAAGGCCTGCGCAAGCTGAAGATGATGGGCTTTACCGACGCGCGTCTGGCAAAACTGACAGGCCGCGACGAAGATAACGTTCGCCGCGCACGCCAGAATCTGGGCGTTGTGGCATCGTTCAAACGCATCGACACCTGCGCGGCAGAGTTCGAAGCGCAAACCCCATATATGTATTCGACCTACGAAGCCCCAGCGATGGGCGACGTCGAATGCGAAAGCCGCCCGACTGACCGTAAGAAAGTCGTCATCTTGGGTGGTGGTCCAAACCGTATCGGTCAGGGTATCGAATTCGATTACTGCTGCTGTCATGCGTGTTTCTCGCTAACCGAACAGGGTTACGAGACGATCATGATCAACTGTAACCCTGAAACTGTTTCGACCGACTACGACACTTCGGACCGTCTGTATTTCGAACCGCTGACCTTTGAACACGTGATGGAAATCCTGCGCGTGGAACAGGAAAACGGTAACCTGCACGGCGTGATCGTTCAGTTCGGCGGCCAGACCCCGCTGAAACTGGCAAACGCACTAGAGGCCGCTGGCATTCCGATCCTTGGCACTTCGCCAGACGCGATCGATTTGGCCGAAGACCGCGAACGTTTCCAGGATCTGGTCAACCGCCTAGACCTGAAACAGCCTGTTAACGGCATCGCGTCCACCGACGAAGAAGCGTTCAAAATCGCGGCTGAAATCGGTTTCCCACTGGTGATCCGCCCATCCTACGTTCTGGGTGGCCGCGCGATGGAAATCGTGCGCGATCAGGCACAGCTGGAACGTTACATCAACGAAGCTGTTGTTGTATCGGGCGACAGCCCTGTTCTGCTGGACAGCTACCTGTCGGGCGCAACCGAGGTTGACGTCGACGCGCTATGCGACGGCGAAAACGTCCACGTTGCGGGCATCATGCAGCATATCGAAGAAGCCGGTGTTCACTCGGGCGACTCCGCTTGCTGTCTGCCACCACACACCCTGCCAGCGGACATCGTGACCGAAATCCGTCGCCAGACCAAAGAACTGGCACTGGCGCTGCAGGTCAAAGGCCTGATGAACGTTCAGTTTGCTGTCAAAGATGGCGAAGTTTACCTGATCGAGGTGAACCCACGCGCATCGCGTACTGTTCCGTTCGTTGCAAAAGCCGTAGACAGCGCGGTTGCATCGATCGCGGCACGTCTGATGGCGGGCGAGCCACTGTCGAACTTCCCATTTCGCGCGACTGATGCACCTGAAAAGGGCAACAACCCGTTCGAATTGGCCGATCCGAACACCCCTTGGTTCAGCGTGAAAGAGGCCGTTCTGCCGTTCGCACGTTTCCCTGGCGTTGACACCATTCTGGGCCCAGAAATGCGCTCGACCGGTGAGGTCATGGGTTGGGACCGTTCGTTTGGCCGCGCGTTCCTAAAGGCACAGCTGGGCGCAGGTACGCACCTGCCGACCGAAGGCAACGTGTTCATTTCGATCCGCGACGACGACAAAACCGCAGACATGGTCACAGCGGCAAAAACGCTGACCGATCTGGGCTTTGGCATTCAGGCGACGCGCGGCACTGCTGCGTTCCTGTCGGAAAACGGCGTTGCGTGTGAAACCGTGAACAAAGTCTACGAAGGCGGCCGCACCATTGTGGACCTGTTGAAAGACGGCAAAATCGATCTGGTGTTCAACACCACCGAAGGTGCACAGGCCGTCACTGACAGCCGCGAAATCCGTTCGGTCGCGCTGTACGACAAAATCCCGTACTTCACCACCGCAGCCGGCGCCCAAGCCGCCGCACAAGCCATGCAAGCCCGCCAAGAGGACGACCTAACCGTCCGCAGCCTGCAAAGCTAAAAAACGCGAAAATAAGATACAAAAGGCCGGTCCATGTGACCGGCCTTTTCGTTACGTCACGTCCGCCCTGCGACGTTATGGACAATCCCCTCGTTAGCGCCCAAAATCCATGCACTGCGAAGGAGGCCCCAATGCATAGTGTTGTTCTGACTGCCACCGGCGTTTTCACGCCGCCATACGCCATTTCCAACGACGAACTGGTGCAGGCATTCAATGCCTATGCTGATCTGCAAAACGAACAATACGCCGATGCGATTGCCGCCGGTGAACGCGCGGCTGTACCGCACTCCAGCTCTGATTTCATCGTCGCGGCATCCGGCATCCAAAGCCGTTACGTGATGACCAAAGACGGTATTCTGGACCCGACCCGCATGTACCCGCGTTATCCCGAACGCAGTGACGAAGACCCATCCATGATGGCCGAAATGGGCGTAAAGGCTGCGCAAATCGCGCTGGACCGCGCAGGGCTAACGGGCGAAGACATCGACCTGATCCTTTGTGCTGCATCCAACATGGAGCGCGCCTACCCTGCGATGGCCGTAGAAATTCAGGACCTTCTGGGCGCGGGCGGCATGGCGTTTGACATGAATGTTGCCTGTTCGTCGGCGACATTCGGTATTCAGACCGCCGCCGACATGATCCGATCTGGATCGATCCGCCGCGCGATGGTGGTATCGCCTGAAATCACCTCTGGCCATTTGGAGTGGCGCGACCGCGATTGTCATTTCATCTTTGGCGATGTGGCGACAGCCGTTATTTTGGAACGCGACGAAGGTCAGGACGGATTCAGCGTTCTATCCACCCGCTGCGCATCGAAATTTTCGAACAACATCCGCAATAACATGGGGTTCCTGCGCCCGACCCGTGACGCAATGGACGACCGCCGTGATATGCGGTTCATGCAAAACGGCCGCAAGGTGTTCAAAGAGGTGCTACCGTTGGTCAGCGCCCATATCGCTGATCACATGGCAGACGAAGGCATCGCAGCGGACGATCTGAAACGCCTATGGCTGCATCAGGCCAACAAAACCATGAACGATTACATCGGGAAAAAGGTTCTGGGCCGCACGCCAGAGGACGGCGAGCAGCCAAATATCCTGCAAGACTATGCAAACACATCGTCGGCAGGGTCGATTATTGCGTTTGATAAATATTCTGACGATCTGACGTCGGGCGATGCCGGTCTGATCTGTTCGTTCGGCGCAGGTTATTCCGTAGGCTCGGTCATCCTGCGCCGCAAATAATCAGATAGCTTCGTCTTCTAGATGAAGCTTCATTTCGATCAGCACCTTTTGCAGGGCGACCGTTTCGCGCAGCAGGCGTTTTGCTTCGTTGATGGAAATCACGCCGTCTTCGATCGACTGATTGTACTCGGCCATCAGCATCGCAAACCGTTGGCTTAGCGCGATGACGTCCGAATTAATTCCGCCGCTTTTGCTGTTAGACGGTGATTGATCCAGCGAAATGGTTGCGCCTTTCAGCTCTGCCAAGGCGGATGTCACGTGAGGATACGATGCTGCGGCTTCTAGTGCGGCAACTGCATCTACCGGAATATATCTGTCCGAATGCTCATCCGCTTCGGAATAGTAACGCCCCAAAGTTGCTTTGGATTTTCCGGTCAGACGGCAAGCTGCCTCGATTCCGACGTCTTTGACCAAAGCCTCGGTATGTTTTTTCAGATAGCTGTTCAAAGTTCTGCGTTCCCCAAAACATGATCCCCCCGCCCACTGGGGAAATACATCTACAGTTTCCCATTAAACAAATATGCAAAGAATGTCATTTAAAACCTACAGTTAAGCGCATACCCCATTGCGTTTTTATTGTGTTTCCGAGTTGCAGCGCGTTTTCCGCTGCTTTGGCCAGGGATAGTGTCCCCATCCTGCGCGAACTTCGGCATCCTGCGCCGAGCCTCGCTCCACCGTCTCTGGCCATTTTTTCTACTCTTGAAATCAGGGCTATAGGCCGATTATTCCTGCGCTATGGCAAAGCTGTATTTCAATTTTTCAACGATGAACGCGGGCAAATCTACGATCCTGCTTCAGGCGTCATACAACTATATCGAACGTGGGATGCAGACCTATCTGCTGACAGCGCAGATGGACGATCGCGCAGGCCAAGGCGTGATTGCCAGCCGCATCGGAATTTCCGCGCAGGCGGATACCTATGCTGCCAACGACGATTTGTTTGAAAAAATTCAGACGCGCCTGAACGCTGGTCCATGCGCCTGTATCTTCGTGGACGAAGCCCAGTTTTTGACCGAACCCCAAGTCTGGCAATTGGCCCGTGCGGTTGATGACCTCAAGGTGCCCGTCATGTGCTACGGCTTGCGCGTTGATTTTCTGGGTCAGCTTTTCCCTGGGTCCGCTGCACTGCTGGCATTGGCCGATGAAATGCGCGAAGTCCGCACAATTTGCCACTGCGGGAAAAAGGCCACGATGGTTATCCGCAAAGACGAAAACGGCAATGTCGTCACCGCAGGCGATCAGGTCTCGATCGGCGGCAACGACCGTTATGTTTCGCTATGTCGCAAACATTGGCGCGAAGCTGTGGGCGAATAATTAATTCACCTGCTGCGGTGGCTGCTGGCCATCCGCAAATGCAATGATGTTATCCAACGCCATTTGCGCCATTGCCTGTCGGGTTTCATGCGTTGCAGATCCCAAATGCGGTAACAGCACCGTATTTTCCAATGCCACCAAACGTTCTGGCACATGCGGTTCGTTTGCATAAACGTCCAAACCCGCGCCGCGGATTGCGCCGTTTTCCAAGGCGTCTATCAACGCTTCTTCGTCTACGACTTCACCGCGGGCAATATTGATGAAAATACCGTGGGGCTTCATCGCAGACAGCGCCGCAGCGTCGATCAGGTTTCGGGTTTCAGCACCGCCCGGGACTGTCACAACGACAAAATCAGCCCCCATCGCCTCGGCCAAGGTATTGACCTGACGGGCGGGCATTGAGACGTCTTTGCGGCTGCGGTTATAAAATACGACATTCATGCCAAACCCATAATGGCAACGATGCGCCACCGCCTGACCAATGCGCCCCATACCAATGATCGCAACGCTTTTCCCGCTGACCTGCGTGCCCAGCCCCACCTTTGGCCCGAAACCTTCCCATTGGCCCGCGCGGACCATGCGTTCGCCTTCGCCCGCGCGGCGGGCAGTGGCCAATAATAGCGTCATACCGATGTCAGCAGTGGCGTCAGTCAGAACGTCAGGTGTGTTCGACACGGCCACACCAACCCGCGCCGCCGCGTCTACGTCGATATGGTTATAGCCCACGCCAAAATTACCCAACATCTTGCATCGCAGATCACCCGCAAACGCAGTTGCCGAAAAATCGTCGCCCAAGGTCGGTAGGATCAGATCATAGTCGGCCATCGCCTGCGCGGCCTGTTCCGCATTCAGCGGCCCGCTGGTGTTTACAGTCACGTCAAATCGTTCTGCAGCTTGGTCCATGACCGGCTGCGCGATTTCGCGGGTGATCAGTAGTTTCAATGCAAGCGTCCCCCTACAGGTACATCTTTGTCTGGACCGACCAAAACAATGTCGCCGTTTTCGTCGGGTAGTCCTAAAACCAGAACCTCGGACATGAATTTACCGATCTGACGGGGCGGGAAATTAACGACGGCCATGACCTCTTTGCCGATCAGCATGTCGGGGTCATAGTGTTTCGTCACCTGCGCAGAGGTCCGTTTTTCCCCGATCTCGTCACCGAAATCGATCCACATTTTGATCGCGGGCTTGCGGGCCTCTGGGTAGGGTTCGGCGCGTACAACGCGGCCAACACGCACATCGACCTTTAGAAAGTCGTCAAACTCAATCTCAGCCATTCGACAACTCCTGATCGCGATTTACCGCCGCCTGAACTGCGCGGTCCATTAACACAGGGAAGCCATCGGTTTCGTTCATCAGTACCTTTAGCGCCTCGAACGTCACGCCGTTTGGCGATGTCACGTTGATGCGCAGCTGCGTGGGGCTATCATCGGCGTCTTCGGCCAATTGACCTGCGCCGCCGACGGTTGCCTTGGCCAATTGCATGGCTAATTCGGGGGCAAGGCCCGCCTTTTCGCCTGCGGCTGCCATCGCTTCGATCAGGTGGAACACATAGGCCGGACCGCAGCCAGAAATGGCCGTGACCGCGCTCATTTGGCTTTCCGCGTCCAGTCGGACGACCTGACCGATGGCTTGCAAGAGGTTATCCGCCAGATCCATCATATCCGCCGATGCCTGCGCATTACCCACAATCGCTGTCACACCGCGACCGATGGCGGCAGGCGTGTTTGGCATTGCGCGAATAACCGGCGTTTCTGCGCCCAGCATGGTTTCATAGGTGCCAATGGTGATGCCCGCAGCAACCGACAGGAATACGGTGTCGCCATTCCCATACGACCGCAAAGTTGGCAGTGCGTCCGCCATCATTTGGGGTTTCACAGCGACCAAAACGATCGCAGGGCTTTCGGGCAAAACGGCATTGATGTTTACGCCCTGCTGGGTCAACCAATCGCTGGGATAGGGGTCGTTCACCCAGACCGAAGTTGCCGGCAACCCAGACCGCAACCAACCGGCCAACATGGCCGATCCCATTTTACCACATCCCAGCAGAACCAGCCCGCGACGGGCCACATCATCCATATTCATGGCAATCCCTATCTTCGTTTGCCCAATTGGTAGGGCGCAGCGATAGGGACTGCAAGCAGTCAGGCGGGTTTGCCGCCCAGCCGTATGACCTAGGCGGTGCCGTAGGCTTCGCTCATTGCGATATCCATCGCCTCTTTTGGGGTGCGTTCGGCCCACGTGACCAATTGGAACGCAGGGTAGAAACGTTCGCTGTTAACCACTGCAGAACCTATGATCGTATCAATCTGTTCAGGGGACGCGATTTGATCACCGGTCAGCACCAGACCATAGCGATAAACCATCAGTTGCTGTTCGCCCCACCACGTGAAGTTGCCGGCCCAACATTGATCGTTTGCACGGCTCAATGCCTCGTACAAATGTGGGACGCGGTGCTCAGGTGGTTCCATTTCAAAGCTGCAGATCAATCGCAGCGTCTGATCATAGGCCGACCACGCCAAGGTAATCGAATAGGTTCGCCATAGGCCTTCGACTTGCATCGCAATCTGATCGTCCGCGATACGGTCGAATTCCCATTCATGGAAATTTGCTAGATTTTCAACGACATCAATCGGGTGAATATCGCCGTTGTCGAAATACTGCTCTGTCAGTGCCATATGCTCGGCCTCATTCGCTGTAGCGTTCGGCAATTGGCAGCGACCGACCGCTAGTTGCGTTTTTTTCAGAGGCTCCGAAAACACGTCCGCCTCTACCATCTATGGTGATTCGGAAGTGATTCTGTGTAAAGCAAAATATTGGGGATAACCCAAATGCTAGGGAAATAACCTGTGCACAACCACAAGATAGGCGACGAATTTAAGCATCCATTAACGTTTTTTACATCGTCGGGATGCTAATATCCCGCGCCAATCGTTTCAGCGCAGCGGTTCGATAGGGCGCATTTGGCGCGCCGTATCCGCCGTATTTTCCGGTACGCTGCACGATTTCAAAAAAGAAACCGTTGCCGTAGGGTTTGGAATACATCTGGAAATATCCGCCCTGATCGTCTTCGTCATACATGATGTTGAACTGCTTTAGGCGGTCCATTGTCGCGTCATCCAGAACGCCGCGCGCATCCAGATCAGCGTAATAATTTTCGAAAATCGGCAGAGCTTCAAACCCGTTGTCCGCCAGCGCCTGCGCAGTGGCAAAGATGTCATCAGTACCAAAAGCGACATGCTGGACAGAGCTGCCGAAACTGTCGGCCAAGAAACGCCCCGCAAAGGTGCGGTGGGTATCAACGCCGTTCATCGTGAGGCGGAACGCGCCATCAGACGACTGCAGGGCGCGCGAATGCACCACGCCGCCTGGGTCCGCCACATCGGTGATCGGCGTGCGGTCCAGATCAAAAATCGTCGAATAAAACAGGGTCCAAGTCAGCAATTCTTCGTGCTTCATGGATTCTGCCAGATGGTCGATGCGGGTTAGGCCAGCGCCTTTGGTATCGGCGTCCAGCTGGGTGAACTCTGCCTCCCACACTTTGCCCAGTTCGGCGCCGTGGTCCAGCAAGTGCAGAACGCTGCCGCCAACGCCGCGCACAGCGGGGATGTCCAATTCCCCTGCCCCGCGCCGCTGCGAAAACAGGTTAGCGCCCAGAGCATTCGAACGGGTTTTCGCCGCCTGCGCGTCATCCACCAACAGACCCACATCACAAACACAGGTGCCGTGAGTGACATAGGCGGAATAGGCGTAGCCCTCTTGTTCGGTGTTGATGACGATATTGATATCGCCCTGACGGTACAGGTTAACGTTCTTGCTGATGTGCTGTCCCGCGTGCGCAAACCCCAAGGTTTTCAGCATCCCGCCCAGTACCTTTGCCTCTGCCTCGTCTGCCGCGAATTCAACAAACTCTACGCCTTGCAGCGCGACGGGCGCGGGCATGTCGGGCAGATCGACTGTCAATTCGCGGCCCCGACGGCGCAGCGCATCCATCGACGCAATAAGCGACCGTTGGCCGTCATTTGCGATGATCCGCGGGTTGCCGCCGCGGAACTGGTCGTTCAAAATCTCTAGGCTCAGCGGGCCGTTATATCCGGTGTCCATCACCGCGTCCAAGAACGACACGATGTCCAGATCGCCTTCGCCCGGCATCGAACGGAAATGACGGGACAGATATTCCAGATCCATTTCAATGTTTGGTGCATCCGATAGTTGGACGTGGAACACTTTGTCCCCTGGAATGCGGCGGATGCTGTCAACGTCATGGCCAGCGGCCAGTGTATGGAAACTGTCCAGAATGATACCGACGTTCGGGTGATCGGCGCGGCGCACGACCTCCCATGCATCTAGGTGCGACGACACATAGGTGCCCCACGAACGGGCCTCGTATCCGATGCGCACATCGCGATTTGCTGCCAGTTCGCCCAGCTCAGCAAAGTCAGCCGCCAAACGATCCACCCCGCCCAGCGCCTTTGGGTTGGACGAGGATGAAATCAGCAGCAGGTCCGTACCCAATTCCTGTAGCAAATCGAATTTGCGTTCGACGCGATCAAACGCCTTTTGGCGCAGACCTTCGGGCATTCCTTCGAAATCGCGGACGGGTTGGAACAGATCGATGGATAGGCCGAATTCTTTGGCCAATTCGCCGACCTGACGGGGGGATCCGTCAAAGGTGATGATGTCTTGTTCGAAAATTTCGATGCCATCAAACCCCGCGTTTGAAATCGCGGTCAGTTTTTCGATCAGGTCACCAGAAATGGACACAGTAGCAATCGAAGTTTTCATCGTCTCACCTTTAAAAATTGCGCGCGGCGCGCAGTTCAAAGCATACTCTAGCACCTGCCAAAGTCACCCTGAATTGCACGCCGCAACGTTGTTTTTAGACCGAAATTAGTCGGTCGATACGTGGCCTACGCCGCCCTCTGGCGAATAGATATCTAGGATGTTCCAGTGGCCCGATGTTGGGGTCGGGTTGTTGATCATCGCGATATCGATCACGGTTGGTTTGCGCGATGCGATCGCGGCCTCTAGCGCGGGTTTGAATTCCGCCGCCGAAGCAGGGCGAACGCCAACACAGCCATAGGCGCGTGCGATTGCTGCGTAGTCTGGGGTCTGTTCCAGCACTTCATCCGCCTTGTTAAAGGTGGTGCCGTAGGTCAGATCGTAGTGGGCTTTTTGCAGACCTGCGATGGTACCAAATGCGTTGTTGTTCATAACAACCCAGATGACAGGCAGGTTTTCAGCCGCAGCCGTTGCCAGCACCGCAGGGTTCTGACCAAAGCCGCCATCTCCAACCAGCGAAATCACAACGCGATCAGGCGCTGCAACCTGTGCACCGACAGCCGCGCCAGGACCAAAACCCATGGTCGCAAAACCGCCTGGGATCAGGATCGAACCTGGTTCAAAGATGTCGAACTGCTGCGCCACACCGTTTTTGTTCCAACCCACGTCCGAGGTCAGATAGGCGTCACGCGGCATCGCTTCACGCAGGTCGGCCAGAATACGTTCAGGCATCATCGGGAAAGCGTCCGATTTCTGCATTTCGGTGTTCTTGGATTTGAACTCTGCACGGAAATCAGCAATCGCCTGAACCAGCTCAGGACGCTGAACGCCTTCTGGTTTCATTTCCTTTGCAACGCGGTTCAGAACCTTTAACGCGGCTTTCAGATCTGCGACGGCACCGATTTCAACTGGGTAGTTGCGGCCAATCTCTTGGCTTTCGATGTCGATGTGGATCAGTTTGGTCGCGCCTTCGCCGATGTTAAACGTGTATTCAGGATACCACGACGAACAGTCAGCTTCTTTGAAACGGGAACCCAGACCGATGATCCAGTCTGCATTCAGGGTCTGTTGGTTGGTGAACGATGTTCCCCAGAAACCCGTCATGCCCAGAACCAGCGGGTGGTCATCAGGCACGCAGCCTTTGCCCATCAGCGAGTGCGCGACTGGCAGTTGCAAGTGATCAACGAATTCTTTCAGTTCGTCCCATGCACGCGCCAGCGCAACACCGCCGCCTGCGTAGATCACTGGGCGTTCTGCATCCAGCAGAGCCTGAATGATTTCGCGCGCGGTTTCGTCGTCGATCGATGGTTTTTTCAGCGCCTTGGTGTTGGCGTTCTGTTTTTCCCACAGGCTGTTTTCAACCTGAGCCGAGAAGTAATCCATCGGAACGTTGACCAGAACCGGACCCGGCTGACCGCTTTCAGCCAATTGGAACGCTTTTTCCATGATCTCTGGCAGCAGTTCGGGGGTGTCCACACGCCATGCACGTTTCACGAACGGGCGGTAGATTTCGTACTGCGAACCGTCGGCGTGCAGGTTCACCTCTTGGTGGGGGTGTTTACCGTAGTAGTACGACGGAATGTCACCCGCGATGACGACCATCGGGATACAGTCCAGCGCCGCGTTCGCAACGCCCGTTGCCG
Organism: Marivivens niveibacter; assembly: GCF_002150005.2. Taxonomy (GTDB): domain Bacteria; phylum Pseudomonadota; class Alphaproteobacteria; order Rhodobacterales; family Rhodobacteraceae; genus Marivivens; species Marivivens niveibacter. The sequence continues at coordinate 31,582 of NZ_MSPP01000003.1, read as the reverse complement.
CGTTGGTCAGACCAGGCGACAGGTGCGACAGGACAACCGACGCTTTGCCGGTGACACGTGCATAACCGTCTGCTGCGTGCGACGAAATTTGTTCGTGGCGAACGTTGACGAAATCGATGGACGATTCCGCCAGCGCCGACAGAACAGCGATGTTTGTGTGACCACACAGGCCGAAGATATGTTCGACGCCGCGGCCCTCTAGGTAACGGCACAGCTGATTTGCAATCAGGTCCTTACCTGGTTCGATGTTCTTGGTAACCATTCTTACATCACCTCGGTGTTGTAGAATTCGCCGAACAGCTCTTCGTCGGATGGACGGTCAGCTGGGATCGGACGCGCAACCCAAGTCACGTTCATGTAGTGTTTCAGGTTGACGTTTTCGTTGGTGATGTTGCCACCCCAGATGCCGCAACCCAGCGACGATGTCATTGGCATGCCGTTTTCAAACGAACCTGCGTTCGCTTTGGACTGAGGCTGGCGGACCATGACGCGCGAAACAGGTGCGTTCATTGCGTGCTTGATGATGTTCTCTTCGCTGAACGAATAGATACCACACGAATGGCCTTTGCCTGCGACATCGTAGATCGCGCGCACTTTGGCCATCGCGTCATCGAAATCAGCCGCTTTGTAAAGTGCCATAGTGACCGACAGTTTCTCGCCCGAGAATTTGTGCTCTTTGCCGATCTCTTCTTGTTCGACCATGATGAATTTACGGTCTTCTGGGATCTCAAAGCCTGCGAATTCTGCGATTTTCTGCGCAGCGATCGCGACGGTTTCGATGCGGCGGCCGCCTTCTTCGGTCCACAGTGCTTTTTGCAGCAGCTCTTTTTCTTCTGCGTTACACAGGTAACCGCCTTCTTTGATCAGCGCCTCTTTCATCTCGTCGTAGATTTTCGAGTGGATGATAAGGTTACCGTCTGCCGAACAACCCGAACCAAAGTCCGAAGTTTTCGAAATGCGGCTGTTCATCGCTGCTTCTGCGATGTCTGCGTCTTCGTCGATAACCATGGTCGAGTTACCAGCGCCAACGCCGTAGGCAGGTTTGCCCGACGAATATGCTGCTTGAACCATTGGTTTACCGCCAGTTGCCATCGTCAGGTCACATGCGCCCATTAGATAGTTGGTCAGCGGGATCGATGGGTTTTCAACACACTGGAACAGGTCGCGTGGTGCGCCCAGTTTCGCCAGAGTTTCGCGCATAACGCGGACCATTTCGAACGTAGTCTTTTTCGCGCGTGGGTGCGGAGAGAAGATCACAGCGTCTTTACATTTGATCGCGTAGATGCCGGTTACTGGAGGTGTCAGTTCTGGGTTGGTGGTTGGGATCAGCGACGCGATAACGCCTGCTGGTTTCGCGATTTTGGTCAGGCCTTTGACGTCGTCCTGTTCGATAACGCCCACGGATTTACCGCGCAGCGCGTCACGCAGAACGCCCAAGATTTTGAAACGTTTGCCAGCGCGACCAGCACGGTCACCGATACCGGATTCATCAACGCCCATCTGCGCGATGCGAACAAAAGTCTGTTCGTTGCCGCAGTTCCAACCCAAAGCCTGCGCCAAACGGTCAACTTGCGCCTGATCGTAGTCTTTGATTTCTTCCATCGCCGCACGAGCGCGAACGATCATCTCGTCCGCGATAGCGATTTCTTCTTGTGTGATTTCACGAGCCATTAGTTGGCCTCCTTGGTCTTAAGCGGCTTGCTCAGCGCAGGTGGTTTCCTGCGCTGGTTGACTAAAAAAACGTTTGGCGCCCTCCAGGCACCGACGGGCATGTTCAACCGCGCCCAGTTCGGCCTGACGGGCCAAATTCGGCAGTTCGATAGCGACATGCGCATGGGGGATTGCCGCCGCGAGGGAAGCAAAATCGATCACGCCCTCGCCCGGATACAGGCGGGCATCGCGTGCGATGTGGATCATTTCGTCCTTGGCATAGGCCACGTGATCGGTGTCACAAACGTGGAAGAAATTGATCCATTTATCAGGAACCGACAGCAGCTCTTCGGCGGTGCCGCCGTTGAAATGGTGGTACAGAGTGTCCACCAACACGCCTTGGTTTTCGCATTGCGCGCGGCGCAGAATACCCAGCGCATCATCCAAACAGGTCAGACGCGAAAACGCAGGGAATTCCAGATTGACGGTGATGCCGTAGGGACGCGCGACTTCGCAAATTCGTTGGAACTGTTCGACGACGAACGATCCGTCATTGCGCACATCGGTCCAAGCCGACGAAATCGCCTGCGTACAGCCCAGTTCGGCACCCGCAGCGAATGCGCGTTCGTATTCGCGCGGATCATGGTCACGCAGAATGCGGGCCAGTTCGACGTCGAACGCCTGCAAACCGCGATCAGCCAGCGCCTGTTTGGTGTTACGCACCATTTGCGGGCTGCATGGATCGCAATCAGGTTCACCTGCAACGCCCATATGGATCAGACGATAGGAAACCGCGTCATATCCTGCATCCGCTGCGCAATGCGTCAGCTCGACAGGGTTCAGACCCGGGCAGGTCAGATATTCCAGTGAAAACAGTCGGCTCATGCGCAGGCTCCTTCGGTTGGAAGTAAATCACCGGGTTGGTTGATATGCCCCATCCGCCCCGGCAGGCGGCGATCCAGCAGCGCTTCGGCGCGGGCAACGGACGGTTTCAGGGCGCGCCAGTCGATCCCCGTTTCGATGCCCATTTCAGACAACGTGAAAACGGCGTCTTCGGTGGCGATATTTCCGGTGGCCTTGGGGACAAATGGACATCCACCAAGCCCACCTAGAGCCGCGTCAAAAATACGAACGCCGGCCTGAAGCCCAGCGATCATATTAGCGATGCCCATCCCGCGCGTGTCATGGAGGTGGAGGGAGAGAGACACGTCAGGACGAACCGCATCGCGCACAGCGGAACACAATTCGTAAACAGCTTTGGGGTTCGACAACCCCGAGGTATCCGCGATGTTGATTTCGTGAACGCCCGCGTCCGAATAATCGCGGGCGATATCCACAACGACCGCCGGATCAATCGCGCCTTCAAAACCGCAGCCCAGTGCGGACTGGATACCAGCGCGGACCTGAATGCCCTCTTCCAACGCTTTTTCGATGGTGGGCATCATTTTCGTGCGTGCCTCTGCCACCGTGCGGTTCAGGTTTTTCATCGAATGGGTTTCGGACGCAGACACCGACATCGACAGGTGTTTGACACCCACCGCCATCGCACGATCCAGACCTGCCTTGTTCAGGATAAGCGCGGTATAAGTCACGCCGTCGGTTGGATTGATGCGCGTGAACAATTCATCGGTATCCGCCATTGTCGGCACCCATTTGGGGTGGACAAAGCTACCGACCTGAATGCGTTTGACGCCTGCGTTTTCTAGATCCGCAATGAACGACAGTTTTTCGTCCATGGAAAAAATGCGTTTTTCATTCTGCAGACCGTCGCGCAGAAATTCGTCTTCGATCAGGACGTCGCCGGTGATGTTGTACATGAATCCTCCGTACGCGCGCGGGGCGCTGTGGCGGAACTTGTACCAATCACAAAAAAGAATATCGAATATCGAAATTTACATTTGGGATAACCTAATGTTAATTTACAAACATGCTGACATTACGCCAAATCGAAGTCATCCGCGCTATCATGATTGCGGGAACCGTCAAAGGCGCCGCAGACCTGTTGGGCGTGTCCGCGCCAGGCATCAGCCGCGTGATGAAACACACCGAAAGCCAGCTGGGCCTGAGCCTGTTTTCCCGCACCCACGGACGCTACACCCCGACCGAAGAGGCACGCGATATTTTCAGCCAGATTTCAGAGGTTTATAATTCCGTCGACAACCTACAAGAGCTGATTGCGTCGCTCAAAGTTGGGGGTGGGCGCACCGCTGGTTTTGCCGCCGTGCCATCGATTGCGCATCACGTTTTCCCTGCGGCTGTCAAATCTGTCCGCGCCGATTTTCCCAACCTGAAATTGCGCCTGAACACGCTGAAAATCGAAGAGGCGATCGACTATTTGCTGCTGCAGCGCGGGGAAATGGTGGCGCTGTCTTACAAATTGGATCACCCGGGGCTGTTGATGGTCCCATTGTACCGCGGCACGCTAAAGGCGTTGGTCCCAGCCGACCATCCGCTGGCCGCAAAAGACGCGATTTCGGTGCACGATCTAGCCCGTGAACCCATGATCGGGATCGAATCCGACGACCCTTATGGCCGCATTTTGATGGAGCCGTTTTTGGCGGAAAACATCGACATCGATCTATCGATTTCCGTGCGGACGGGGCACACAACCGCGTCGCTGGTCAGTCAGGGTTTGGGCGTCGGCGTGACCGATGAATTGTCCATCGCGGGGCCGACGATCCACCCTGGAATTGCTGTTCGCCCGATTGCGGAACCGACCGTATTCCGCACCTATGCCGCGTTTAATGCGCAGGTCCCCCGATCAGCATTTGCCGACCGGATGGTGACCTATCTCAAACAAGAAATGGAAGCCGTCAAATTGCCTTAGGCGACTTGATCGTCCGGTGTTTCCAGCAGACGCGCACGCAGTGTTTCGTGATCATCCAGATGAACACCGGTAAATATTTCATAGGCATCGACGCCTTGGAAATAATACAGCTCGTAGCCCGACATCACTTCGGTGCCTGCGGCTTCGGCTTGACCAACAAACGGGGTATAGACGGGGGTATAAACCGCGTCGAACGCCCATTTCGCGGCGGGGAATTGGCCCTCGGGTACTGGCGATCCGCCGTAGCCGACCATGCCCAACGGGGTGCAGTTGATCACGCCGTCAGCGGTTGCCAGATCATCCATCGATCCAACGCGCGCTTTGCTGACACCTTTGGTGCTGGCGTTCACGGCATCGGCCAATTCTTGGGCCTTTGCCTCGTCCCGTTCGATGAAGATAATCTCTTCGGCTTTTAGGCGTTTTAGGCCAAAGGCGACCGCCTTACCTACGCCGCCCGCGCCAAACATTACTACGCGGCCGGGGTTCATATCGCCGAACTGGTTGCGATAGCCCTGAACAAAGCCAGTGAAATCAGTGTTGTAACCCTTTGGGCCTTCGGGTGTGAAAACAACCGTGTTCACAGCGCCGATGCGGGCAACATCCTGATCTTCGATGATCAGTTTTTCGACAACGCGTTCTTTGTACGGCAAGGTGACGTTCACGCCGGCAAAACCGTTCGATTTGGCGTGTTCAAACACCGCGTCGAAATCCATAGCCATGTCTTTTGGGATCAGGCGATCATACGACACATCCAGTCCCGTCATCTGACCGCACAGGCGGTGCAGAATTGGCGCGCGGGATGCTTTGATATTGTCGCCGATCAGGCCCAGTTGGATTTTCGTCATTGGATCAACCATCGTAGCCGAACATGCGCGGCAGGAACAAAGTGATAGATGGGAAGAACACCATCGCCGCCAGCGCCAAGACCAGAATGAACAGGAATGGCAGGACTTCGCGGATGATCTGGTTCAGCGGGATCTGGGTCACCGCATTGATCACGAACAGCAAGATGCCATAGGGCGGTGTGATGAGGCCGATCATACAGTTCACCACGACAACCACGCCAAAGTGCACCAAATCAATACCCAGTTCACGGCAAGTCGGGATGAACAGTGGCACGATCACTAGAATGATGGTCGTTGCGTCCAGCAAACATCCCAGAACAAGGATCAGCAGGTTCACACCAATCAAGAACATGATCGGCGATACGTTCATCTCTGCCATATAGGCCGACAGCATCGCGGGGATGTTTTCGGATGCCACGATGTAGTTCAGGATCAGCGCGCCGCCGATAACAATACCGACCGAAGCGGACGAACGTGCGCTATCGACCAAAATGTTCCAGATCGTTTTCACGGTCAGCTGACGATAGAATACACCCGCAAGGATCAACGCATAAGCAGCGGCAACCGCAGCTGCCTCGGTCGGGGTCGTGACGCCGCCGTAAATACCATACAGCAGGATTGCAGGCATCAGCAGGGCTGGAAACGCTTTGAACGTAACGGCAGGCAGGTCGCGCATTGGCACTGGGGTTTCAGTTGCGAAACCACGGCGGTGCGCCATCCAGAAATTCATGCCCATCAGCACGCCGCCCATCAGCAGGCCCGGACCGATACCGCCCAAGAACAGGTAGCCAATCGATGCGTTCGAAACCAGCGCGTATAGAACCATCGGGATTGATGGCGGAATGATCGGGCCGATGGTGGCCGATGCCGCCGTGATCGCCGCAGCGTATCCCGCAGGGAAACGGCCATCTTTGCGCATCATATCAATGATGATTTTGCCGATACCTGCGGCGTCAGCCACAGCCGAACCTGACATGCCCGAAAAGATCAGCGAAGCCATGACGTTCACGTGGCCCAAGCCGCCTTTGAAACGACCAACAGTCGCGATACAGAAATTCAACAGACGGTCGGAAATCGACCCCGCGTTCATGATGTTCGCGGCCACAATAAACAGCGGCACAGCCAGCAATAGGAAGCTTTGGTAGATACCATCAACCAGACTTTTGTGGATGGTGCCCACATTGCCGCCCGATGCGACAACATAGGTCATAGACGCAATGATAATTGCGTACGCGATCGGAACACCGATCCCCGCTAGGAAAAACAGGGATCCGAGCAGAATAAGAATCTCAAAGCTCATGCTTAGGTATCCTCGGGCTGGACGAGCAGTTCTTTGTCCGCACCGTTGCGGATGACGTCATAGGCGCGCCATAGGTAACGCAGGCCCACAACAGCCAAGAACAAGAAGTAAATCGAATAGATCGGCAGCATCTTAACCGGAAGGGTCGCCGATGATTTGATGCGAAGCAGGCGCATTTTGCTATAGGTCGGATCAATCGCGTACCAAAGGGCACCGCAGATGATCAACGCACCGATAATGGCGAATGCGCTGCGCAGTTTCGGGTTCACGCCGTTGTAGATGATATCGAATGTCACGTGGTCGCGTTCACGCACGATGAATGCGTTCGACCAGAAAATCACCCACAGCCACATGACCATGATAAATTCCACGGTCCAGCCGAAATCAGCAGCGTCGATTATGTGGCCTAGGTTCGCGGTGAACCAGTCAGAGCCAACGATATAACGCACTGCGATTTGCAGCAGGAAAGTTAGGAAAATGGCGGCCATCATTAGCGCCGCCACCCCCTCTGTCACGCGGGAGAAGATCCCAAAAACTTTTTTCATGGGACCTCCCCCGACTTTTGAATTAGTTGCCCAGAGCGTTTACAGCGTCCAGCAGGCCTTCTGGCCATGCTTCTGCGTACTCGGATTCTAGGTATGCGCCCTGAACAGCGTCACGGAATGCAGCTACGTCTGGTTCGTAGATCGACATGCCTTGCTCTTCTAGGAATGCAACTAGGCTGGATTCTTTTTCCAGCTGTGCAGCGCGGCCATAGTCAGCAGCTTCCCATGCAGCAGCGCGAACAGCTTCTTGGCTGTCTGCGTCCATGCCGTTGAACACTTCGGACGAAATCGCGATGAAGTTCCAGTCAACCAAGTGCGAGGTCAGCACGATCTGGTTGGTCACTTCGTAGAATTTCGCGTCAACAACAGTTGGCAGTGGGTTGTCCTGACCGTCAACAGCGCCCGACGACAGTGCGGTGTACACTTCGGTGAATGCCATTGGGGTTGGGTTTGCGCCCAGCGCTTTACCCAGGAACTGCCATGCGTCGGTGCCTGGCATACGCAGGTTCACGCCAGCCAGATCAGCTGGGGTCGAAACAGTCAGCTCGTCTGCGGTCTGACGCAGGTTCACCTGACGGCGGCCCAGATACATTGGTGCCAGCAGGGTTACGCCCAGCTCTTCTTCTGCTTTTGCTTTGAAAGGTTCGAACAGTGCGTCGTTGAACACTGCAACCTGGTGATCTGCGTCCTGCAGTACGTAACCAGCAGTGAAAATCGAGAATTCTGGGAAGAAGGTCGCCAGTTCTTGAGCCGAAGTGATCGCCATTTCCAGATCGCCGGTTGCGATTGCTTCCAGCTCTGTGCCTTGGGCGAACAGGGTGCCGTTCCAGTGTGGTTCGAACGATGCGAACTCGGACACTGCTGGGCCGAATTTTTCTACCATTGCCACTGCGCGCATGTCGGTGTCCGACATCACAGCCGACAAACGCAGCTGGGTTGCGTGACCTTCAGCCAAAGCTGCGGTGCCTGCGGTTGCTGCGATGATGGATGCGGTTGCTGCCGCCACGAATGCGCGACGTTTCATAGTATAGGGCATGCTTTCTCCTCCGTGATGATGCCGGTGTTTCGATTCAGGCCGAAACATTAGCGTGATGCTGACAGAACACAGATTTCATTCAACAGGTTTTTATATGTTATGATGTATATTTTAATATCACCTGATTTAGTAAATATAATCGATTATTTTTTGTCGCACAGTGCACGGCTGGCGCAATTCCGATTAGCGGAACAGCTGCAGACTATGTTCAACCCCGCCTAAGATGTGCGCACGCAACAATGCGACTGCGGTCTTTGCATCCCGATCCAATGCAGCATCGCGCATCAGTTTATGTTCGTCAGCGGCAACTTCGCCCCGAAACGTCAAAAGGCGCATTTGATACCGCAGATATTTGTCAAATGTGATGCCATGCAGCGACAAAAGTTCGGACGACCCACATGCGGAAATCAAAGCCTGATGATATTCCCAGTCGTACTTCTTCCACGCTTCGCGTACTGCATCATCGCCGGCTTGCATCTGTTTTTCCATCTGCGCGAGACGATAGTGGGCAGAAATAATCCGCTCTTCCCAATTTAAATCACCACGCTGTATGGATTTTTCCAACGCACTGGATTCGAGCAAAATACGCAAATCTGCGATTTCACGCAGACCTTCTGCCGACATTGGCGTCACGATGTGGCCGCGCTGGCCTTCGGCCAATACGAAACCTTCCGAGACCAGTCGGTTTAGAATTTCGCGCAAGGTCGGGACCGATGCCCCGTATGTTTCTTTGAGGTTCGACAAACGAATTTTGGACTGCGCCTCAAGCTTTCCAAAGACAATATCGTGACGCATCGCCCGATAAATATCGTCGCCCAGTTTGCTCATCTATCCTCCTACGGCCATCCCCTTTTGGCCAACCGAAAGGATAGCGAACCCAACCAGAACTGCAATATAGTTGATATAAATCGATTATATGTCTACACGTCTGGTCAAACAGGATGGATCAGCAATGTTTTTTGACCAAAGCCTAGATGACAGCAAACTGACACGCGCCAGCCGCGTATCGAACCAGCTAAGGGCTGAAATTATCTCTGGCAAATTAGCGCCGGGTTCAAAGGTCAATCTGGATCATCTACGTGATATCTATAACGTTTCCTTGTCCCCCATGCGCGAAGCGATATCGCGATTGGTTGCTGAACGACTGGTGGAATTTGAGGACAAAAAGGGGTTTCGCATCATGCCGATCGGCATGGCGAATCTGCTGGAAATCACCCGCATGCGGGCCGATCTAGAATCACTCGCACTGAAACATGCGATTGCTATTGGCACGCTGGACTGGGAAAGCCGTGTCCCCGCCGCGATTTACCGCCTGACCAATAGTGAAAACGAATTGTTCAGCGATCACCACGCGGCTTTTCACACGGCACTGATACGCGGCTGCGCAATGCCAATGCTGGGGGACCTGTGTAAACTATTCGCCAATTTGCATCATCGCTATTCCAACATTCTGGGGTACACCGCCGAAGGACGCGATTTGAATTCCGAACATGCCGCAATCGCCGACGCCGCGATCGCGCGCGATGCTGAATTGGGCCCGATGCTTTTGTCACGTCACATCGAACGCACAGGCAACGATTTGGCGGACCTATTAGAAACGCGCAACAACAGCGCGAACGGAGGAAAAAATGTCTAAGCTTGTTTACATTATGAACGGCCCAAACCTGAACCTGCTGGGCAAACGCCAGCCTGAAATCTATGGCCACGACACGCTAGAAGACGTTGAAAAAAACTGCGCTGAAATTGCGAAAGAAAACGGTTTCGACGTGAAAATGCTTCAGTCCAACTACGAAGGCCAAATCGTCGACTGGATTCACCAAGCCCGCGAAGAAGCCGCCGCAATCATCATTAACCCTGCGGCGTTCACCCATTATTCCATCGCGATTCTAGATGCGCTGAACACATTCGAAGGCCCCGTGATCGAAGTGCACATCAGCCAAGTGCACAAACGCGAATCTTTCCGCCACCATTCGTATGTCAGCCACCGTTCTGACGCGGTTATGGCGGGATTCGGTGTGCATGGTTACACCCTTGCGACCCGTCACGTTGCGACTTTGATCTAATTTTCGGGCATGTGTCGTAAAGACACATAAATCAGCTCTTTACACAAAAGGCTGATCGGCCATAGGTTCGCCGCGCTTCGGTCCGGGTGTTTTGCACCCGTGAAAAGGGAACGCAGTGCGGCGACCACATCCGCCAATTCTGCGACTGCCCCCGCAACTGTAGGCGGAGAGCAATGCCGGCGTACGCCACTGCCCCATGCGGGGTGGGAAGGTCCGGCAGCGCAAAGACCCGCAAGTCAGGAGACCTGCCGAGGCTACACCCTGTCCAAACGCGGGGCGCGTTTCGGGCTGCGGAGACTGCTTCCGCCGTGGTGCTCTCACCGTCTGCGGGGCATTTCATACCCTGTTGATACATAAACACGCGCGTTCGCCAAACGAACGCATCCATGGGGAAATGAAATGACACGCTCTGTGCTGTTAACCTCGGCCGCTATTGCGGCATTCGCCACCACCGGCGCACTGGCCCAAGAGGCCTATGATCTGGAACAGATCACCGTAACCGCAAACCAGAATGCCACGTCCGTTGAACAATCCGGCGCGACGGTCGAAATCATCGGCCAAGACACGCTAACCGTCGAAGGCACCGCAAAACTGGCGGACGCCCTGCAACGCCTGCCTGGCCTGTCCTATTCGTCGAACGGCGGTTTGGGCGCATCGACCACACTAAAAATCCGCGGCAATGGCGCAGGTTACATTGCGACCTATCTGAACGGCATCGACATGTCCGACCCGGCAAGCTCGGGCAACGGCTATGACTTTGGCAACTTGGCCGCCATTGGCATCAACCGCGTCGAGGTCCTTAAAGGTTCGCAATCGGCCCGCTTTGGCCAAGGCGCAATTGCTGGTGTGATCGACATGTCCACTTGGACCCCAGAGGTTGACGGCGCATCAGGTCAGATGACGGTAGAAGCGGGCAGCTACAACACCAACGCCTTTGGCCTGAACGTCGGCAATCGCGGCGAAGACGGCTATGTGGCATTCGGCCTGACCCGCCTGAGCACTGACGGCTTTTCGACCAAAGCTGACAACACCGAAGCCGATGGTTTCGAAAACACCCGCCTGACACTGACCGGCGAATACCAGCTGACTGATGCGGTAAACGTTGGCGTTTCCCTGATCCACGACGAAAACTATGGCGAATATGACGATGCAGGCTGGTTTGGCACCGATCCAGTAGACGACGATTTCGGTGACGGCGCTAAAACGGGCGGCCGCCTGTTTGCGCAATTCGACACAGGTTTGGTATCCCATGAACTTTCGGTTTCGGGTTCGCGCACAGTTCGCAATGACACCGGCTATATCGCGTATTTCCGCGGCGAACGCACCAAACTGGCCTATAGCGGCGCAACGCCATTGGCCTTTGGCGACCTTAGCTTTGGCGCTGAAAAGCTGACAGAAACAAACCTGCAAAACGACAGCTATGGCGGATCGACCAATGACGAGATGTCCAGCACGGCCGTTTTCGCAGAGTTCGATATGTCGCTGGGCAATTCGGTTGATGTTGTGACCACCCTACGCCGCGACGATCCATCGAAATACGATCCGCAAAATTCGGGTCGCGTTGCGATTTCCTATCGCCCAACCGAAGACCTGATCATCCGCGCTCAAGCGGGCACAGGTTTCCGCGCGCCGTCGCTGACCCAGCTAAGCGCTTATTACGCCAGCGAAGAATTCGGCCCAGAGCAGTCGAAAAACTATGAAATCGGCGCTGAATATCGTCTGGGCGGCAACGACTTTATCCGCGCTACGGCATTCTACATGGACATCGAAAACCAAATCGCTTGGGACCCTAGCGCAACCAACTGCGCCTACGGTGCTGGCTGCTATGTCACCCAAAGTTTTGTTTCCAAAGGCCTAGAGCTGTCGGGTTCGTATGAACTGAACGATATGTTCGCCGTTTCGGCGGCCTACACCTACACCGATGCGCAAGACACCAACGGCGATCAAATCGCGCGCCTGCCAAAGCATGATCTGGTTGTTGGTGTTGATGCAGACCTAACAGACCGCATCTGGGGTAGCCTGAACGTCCGTCACGCGGCGGACGTCACGCCATCGGCTTATGCACCAGCAGGTCACAAGGTCGGCGATTTCACCGTCGTGAACGTGGATGCGACCTATGCCGTGACCGATACCGTCGAGGCCTACGCACGCGTCGAAAATCTGTTCGACGAAGACTACGAAACCGCAGGTGGCTATAACACCTCGGGTCGTGCGGTCTACGTTGGTTTCCGTGCAGATTTCTAAAATCATAAACTTGGCTTCAGCCCTGACTTTGGTCGGGGCTGTTGCCCATGCCGACGCGCCCAGCCGCGTTGTGTCGATCAATCTATGCACTGATCAGTTGGCCATGCTGATCGCGGATGATGATCAACTCATCTCCGTTTCGAAATTGGCCGCAGATCCGCGCAGTTCGGCCATGGCTGAACAGGCGGCAGATCTGATCCCCAATTCCGCCTTGGCCGAAGAAATCTATTTATTAGACCCTGATTTGATCCTTGCCGGTACGTTTTCGTCGCGCGCGACCGTATCGATGTTGGAACGTCTGGGCATTCCTGTGATCCTATTCGATCCCGCCTATTCGCTGGACGACGTGCGCGACCGCATGATTCAGATGGGCGACGCGCTGCAGCAGCCGGATCGCGCGGCCGAATTGATCGCTGAATACGACGCATCGCTTGCCGCCTATCGCGCGGAAATCACCGAACGCCCCCGCGCGGCGCTGTATTACCAAAACGGTTACACCTCGGGCGACAGCACTCTGGCAGGTCAAATTCTAGCGACCGCTGGATTTGATAACATAGCCGAAGACGCAGGTTACCCCTATGGCGGGTTCATGCCGCTGGAATTGCTGGCGCTGAACAACCCTGATGCCATCATCACAGGAACGCCCTACCCCGGCGCGTCCCGTTCGGATGAAATTCTAGATCACCCCGTGGTCGATCATTTGCGCGATCGTTTGCCTCAGGCCGTGTTTACAGACCGCGACTGGGTCTGCGGCACCCCCTATGTGCTGCGCGCAATCGAAGATACGGCCCAACTGCGCCGCACCATGACAGGAGCCACCGAATGAAAAGGCTATTCGCAACACTTGTGGCCCTGACTGCGCTTTTGTTTTTCGGGTCTTTGGTAACAGGCCCAGCAGGTTTCACACCGATTGAATCGATCAAAGCGTTGCTGAGCAGCGACCAAAGCCCGATCACCATGGTCATGCAGGAAATCCGTCTACCGCGCGCCATCTTAGGTTTGGCAATCGGCGCGGGTTTGGGCATTGCAGGCGCCGCTATGCAGGGCTACCTGCGTAACCCACTTGCCGATCCTGGTTTGATCGGTGTGTCAGCCTCGGCCGCGCTGGGGGCTGTTTTGGCGATCCAAACAGGTTTTGCAGCGGCTTGGGCATTAGGTCTACCGATTTCGGCCCTGTCTGGCGCGGCGGCTGGCGTTCTGATCGTGATGTTGCTGTCTGGGCCACAAGGGTCGACCTTGACCCTGATCCTAGCGGGTATTGCTGTGTCCGCGCTGGCGGGCGCTTTGACAACGCTGGTCCTAAACCTATCACCCAACCCTTTTGCGGCGAATGAAATCGTCTTTTGGACCATGGGATCGCTAGCGGATCGTTCCATGACCCACGTTTGGTTGGCCGTACCATTCATTGCCGTTGGCGCGCTGATCATCGCATCCACTGCGCGGGGCCTAGACGCCCTGACACTAGGCGAAGACGCAGCCGCAGCTATGGGCGTCCGCCCAGCGCGCATTCGTCTGGCATTGATTTTGGGAACTGCCGCTATCGTAGGCGCAGGCACCGCGGTCGCAGGCTCAATCGGGTTTATTGGCCTTGTGGTTCCGCATATTCTGCGCAGGTTCGTTCAGGCACGACCATCGGCCCTGCTCTGGGCATCAGGTTTAGGCGGAGCCGCGATGTTGCTTGCCGCTGACATCGCCGTACGTATCATCCTACCGTCCAAAGACCTGAAGCTTGGCGTTTTAACCGCCCTTGTCGGATCGCCTTTGTTCCTTCACTTGATCTACCGCACCAAACGCCAAGGACTGTAACAGATGCTGCGCCTTTCTAACCTTACAGTTCTGCGTGGCGAATGCCCTGTCGTCGACAGCGTCTCATTTGACATAGACCAAGGCGAGGTTATCGGCCTGATCGGCCCCAACGGCGCGGGCAAAACCACCCTGATGCGGGCTGCATTAGGGTTGATAAAGCACAGCGGGACGTCGTCGATTTCATCACGCCCCCACAAAGAGCGCGGAAAATTGGCAGCCTTCATGCCTCAATCGCGCGAAATCGCATGGCCTGTGCCTGTCGAAACCTTGGTGACTCTGGGTCGCCTGCCTCATCTGAGCCTTGGCGCAGCACCATCTGAAACAGATCGCGCAGCCGTTAGTGCGGCGCTGGATGCTTTGGATCTGGGCGGATATCGAAACCGCCTGTCGACCGAATTGTCTGGCGGCGAACAAGCCCGCGTTTTGCTGGCCCGCGCTTTGGCTCAGGATACGCCGCTTGTGATCGCAGACGAGCCCATCGCCGGACTTGATCCAGCCCACCAAATTGCGACTATGAACGCTTTTGAAAACATGGCCGCCGAAGGACGCTCTGTTCTGGTGTCGATCCACGATCTGGGCCTTGCGGCACGGCATTGCACGCGATTAATCGTAATGGATCGCGGCAAACTCATCGCGGATGGCGCGCCCCTTGATGTGCTCACGCCAGATTTGCTGCGCGACACGTTTGGGATCACGGCGTTTCTAACGGAAACTGCAGACGGGCTCATTTTTCTACCACTTCAGGTCACGGCATGAACGTCGTCACGCTAGATCGCCCGTGGTTGGAATTTACGTTCGGAACCGACCAAAAAATTCTAAGCTGGGCCATTAATCGCCCCGGGTTCGTGACAGCCAATCGCATTCTTTGGCGCGAAGTTCGCAATACCGACCTACCGCCCGAATTGGATGTCACAGATTGGATCGCATCAGAACTGGGTTGCCGCGGCGCTTTAGACGCCGTTACCTTTCTGACATCGCGCAATATTACCGCCTTTGATCAGGAAATTGTAACCGTCGGGGATTGCACGGCACATGCTGTTGTCACGGCGGGGTTATCAAACGCCGAACGCATCGGTACGCGCCGCGATTTTAGCCGCGTGAATTGGGGTACAATCAATATCGCCGTCCACACCAGCATCGGCCTTGCTGACCATGCGATGGTTGAGGCGACGTCGATCATTTCTCAGGCACGCACCGCCGCCGTGATCGAAGCAGGATTTGACCTACCCACGGGTATCGCAACGGGCACAGGAACCGATTGTATCGCGATTGCGTGCCCCCAAGGAGACACCGCCTACGCAGGTCTGCATACAGAGGTTGGGCATGCGATCGGCGCTGCGACCTACGCCGCTATGAAACGCACAGTTACCGAATGGAAAGATTCAGTCATGAAGACGTTTGAAGGCTAATTCTGCGTTTTTCGGACGTATAGCTCCATCCGGTGGTGAACGATCTCGTATCCCAATTCTTTGGCCAATTCGGCCTGTAATTTCTCGATACGTTCTGAACAAAACTCGACCACTTCGCCCGTTTCCACATCAATCATGTGGTCGTGGTGATCCGCGTTCGCATGTTCGAAACGGGCCGACGCACCTTCGAATTGGTGGCGGTGAATAACGCCTTGCTCCTCTAACGCGGTGAGCGTGCGGTAAACGGTCGATAGGGAAATACCGGGCGATGCAATTTCTGCGCGTCGGTGCAGTTCGATGGCATCGGGATGATCGTCTGCAACGGACAATACCTCTAACAACGCAGCACGTTGGCGCGTAATACGGACCCCCGCATCGCGTAGGGCATTTGTCAGCTGCAATGATCGTTCGGCCTGAGTCATAGCGTCATTTCTGCACAAATAATCGACTTTCGACAAGATGCAGTTGCAAATCATTTGCAAAAACCTTGACAGTTGCAAATCATTCCTAAATGCATTCTAGGTAAGTTATTCTGGAGGACCGCATGGTTCCGCACCGTATTTTTGCTGCGCTCTCTGCGCTTTTTGCTGCTGGCACCCCTGTTTGGGCTGATGACGACCCAATCAAGGTTGTCACCACATTCACCGTTATTGCCGACATGGCCCAAAATGTGGCCGGCGACTCAGCCGAGGTCGTTTCGATTACAAAACCCGGTGCAGAAATTCACGGTTACAATCCAACCCCGCGAGACATTCTAAAAGCTCAAGGTGCGGATCTGATCCTGTGGAATGGGATGAATCTGGAACTGTGGTTCGAACAGTTTTTTAACAACCTTCGCGATGTTCCAGCCGCGACGGTATCCGAAGGCATCGAACCCATCGCTATTTCTGGCGGTAATTATGACGGCAAACCCAACCCCCACGCTTGGATGGGTTTGGAATCTGCCGAAATCTACATCGACAACATTCGCGATGCATTGACCACCGCCGATCCTGACAACGCGGACATTTATGCAGCCAATGCACTGGCCTATAAATCTGAAATCGCCGCAGTTATTGCACCGATCCGCGACGAAATTCGCGCCCTACCCGATGACCGCCGTTGGCTGGTTACGTCCGAAGGCGCCTTTTCCTACCTAGCGCGCGATTACGACCTGAAAGAGCTGTACCTCTGGCCTATCAACGCAGATGCGCAAGGTACGCCCCAACAGGTGCGCACGGTCATTGATGCGGTTCGGGAAAATGACATTACCGCCGTTTTTTCGGAATCCACGGTATCTGCGCGCCCCGCAGAACAGATAGCGAGGGAAACCGACGCGGAATATGCGGGTGTGCTCTACGTCGATAGCCTTAGCGCAAATGACGGTCCTGTGCCGACCTATTTGGATCTGTTGCGCGTCACCTCTGAAACAATTCTGAACGGCCTGACCCAATGACCACCGGCATTCGCGCAACCGACCTGACTGTCACTTATCGCAACGGCCACACCGCGCTGCGCAATGCCACATTCGAAATTCCACGCGGAACGATCACCGCATTGGTGGGCATCAATGGCGCTGGAAAATCTACGCTGTTCAAAGCGTTGATGGGATTTGTCCCAGTTGCAAAAGGCGACGTTTCCATTCTGGACGAACCCGTCGCGGATGCAATTAAGCACCAGAAAATTGCTTACGTCCCGCAAGCCGAAGAGGTCGATTGGTCCTTTCCGGTATTGGTCCGCGATGTGGTTTTGATGGGCCGCTATGGGCACATGGGATTTTTCCGTCGACCAAAGGCCACAGACCACGCAGCGGTCGCATCGGCTTTGGCGCGGGTTAATATGTCCGATTTTGCAGACCGCCAAATCGGCGAATTGTCTGGCGGCCAGAAAAAACGGGTATTCCTTGCGCGCGCTTTGGCCCAAGACGCGGAAGTGATCCTACTGGACGAACCGTTTACTGGCGTCGATGTCAAAACCGAAGATCAGATTATCGCGCTATTGCGTGATCTACGTGACGAAGGCCGCGTCATGCTGGTCGCCACGCACAACCTTGGGTCTGTGCCCGAATTCTGCGACCGCGTTGTACTGGTTAAAGGCACCGTATTGGCCCATGGTCTCACGACCGAAGTCTTTACGCCCCATAACCTGAAACAGGCCTTTGGCGGGGTGTTGCGTCATTTCATGCTAGAAGGCGACCGCCTGCACGACGATGAAGACCCACGCAAATTAGAAGTCATCACAGATGACGAACGCGCCTTGGTGTTTTACGACGACCGCCACCACACAGCCGAGGATGCAAAATGAGCATTCTGCTAGAGCCATTCGCCTACGGCTATATGACCAACGCGATATGGGTATCTGCTCTGGTTGGTGCAGTTTGTGCATTTTTGTCTGCTTATTTGATGCTCAAAGGCTGGTCACTGATCGGTGACGCCTTGTCACATTCAATCGTACCGGGCGTTGCGGGGGCTTATATGCTGGGCTTGCCGTTCGCGTTCGGTGCGTTTTTGTCGGGCGGACTAGCGGCGCTTGCTATGTTGTTCCTGCGGTCCCGTTCTGGATTGAAAGAGGACGCCGTGATCGGTCTGATCTTTACCTCATTCTTTGGACTGGGGTTGTTTATGGTGTCACTCAATCCAATGTCCGTTTCGATCCAAACGATCACGATGGGCAATATCCTTGCGATTTCGCCGTCTGATACGCTGCAATTGGCAATCATCGGCGGTGTGTCGATGGTGATCTTGCTAGCCAAATGGCGTGATCTTTTGGCCGTCTTCTTTGACGAAGCGCACGCCCGCACCATCGGCCTAAATCCAACCGCGCTGCGCGTTCTGTTTTTCACCCTTCTGTCCGCCTGTACCGTTGCCGCGATGCAGACGGTTGGGGCGTTTTTGGTTATCGCGCTGGTCGTCACACCAGGGGCGACCGCCTATCTGCTGACCGATAGGTTTCCCAAACTGATTATATTGGCAGTGACAATCGGCACGCTCACATCAGCGTTTGGGGCCTATATCAGTTACTTTTTAGATGGCGCGACGGGCGGCATCATTGTCTGCCTGCAAACCGCGCTATTCCTGCTTGCTTTCATTTTTGCTCCAACTCACGGGACTTTAGCAGCCCGCCGCCGTGCCCGCGCAGCGCTGGAGGCAGACTGATGGAAATGGCTCTACTTCCGTTTCAGTTTCCGTTCATGCAGAACGCCTTTCTGGTCATGCTACTGATTGCACCGGCAGCCGCGCTGATGTCGTGTTTTCTGGTCCTAAAAGGGTGGTCACTGATGGGCGACGCGGTCAGTCATGCCGTACTGCCGGGTGTGGTCATCGCCTATATCATCGGCATCCCGTTGATTATCGGGGCTTTCCTAGCTGGGCTGTTTTGCGCGCTAGCCACTGGTTTCATCAAAGACCACAGCCGCGTAAAACAAGACACAGTCATGGGCGTCATATTTTCCGGCATGTTTGGTCTGGGCATCGTGATTTACACCCAGATTTCATCGGATGTTCATTTAGACCATATCCTATTCGGAAACATGCTGGGCGTAGCTAGCAGCGATCTATGGACTGCAGGATTAATCAGCGGCGGCGTCGCCCTTATTTTGACCGTGAAATGGCGCGATATCCTTGCCCATGCGTTTGATCCGGTTCAAGCGCGTATGATTGGACTGCGAATTGACGTAATCCATTATGGGCTACTGGCGATCCTGTCAGCGACAATCGTTGCGATGTTATCATCCGTTGGAATTATCCTATCCATCGCGTTGCTAATCGCGCCTGGTGCCATCGCTTTCTTAATCACGCGCCGTATGAGCATGATGTTGATCGCATCGGTCATTATCGCGCTGCTTGCATCCGTTGTCGGGATCTACGCCAGCTTTTGGATCGACAGCGAACCTGCACCAACCATTGTGCTTGTCCTAACTGCAATGTTCATTTTCGCCATGATTGCCCGCAACATACGCATCGCAAGAAACACCGCGGCCCACTGACCAACCCGCAGCTGCGTCAGGCTTGAACTTTGCCATACAGGCTGATTGTGTACACCCGAGGATTCAGAGGGGAGACACAGATGACGTATATTTTGGCGATCGATCAGGGTACGACATCAACGCGCGCCATTTTGTTCGATGAAAAGATGAACATCGCACATGTCGCGCAACAGGAATTCACCCAGCATTTCCCCCGTAGTGGCTGGGTCGAACATGACGCCAACGAAATCTGGGATAGCGTCGTTGCGACTGTCCGCGACGTTATGGTCAAAGGTGACGCGAAAGCCGCCGACATCGCTGGCATCGGCATCACGAACCAACGCGAAACAACCGTCATCTGGGATAAAGTCACGGGACAACCGATTCATAACGCGATCGTATGGCAGGACCGTAGAACCGCCCCATATTGCGCGACCTTACGCGACAAAGGGTTTGATCAGGTCATCACCGATAAAACTGGCCTACTCGCGGACCCCTATTTTTCGGGAACCAAAGTCAAATGGTTGCTGGATAACGTCGATGGTGCGCGCGACGCTGATCTTTTGTTTGGCACGATTGATAGCTGGCTGATTTGGAACCTGACCGGCGGCGCGGTGCACGCAACTGATGCAACAAATGCAGCCCGCACAGCCCTGTACGACATCCACAAAGGTCAGTGGAGCACGACGATCTGCAACGAATTCGACATCCCCATGTCGATGCTGCCCCGAGTTGAGGATTGCGCGGCTGATTTCGGCACCACGCTCCCTGATCTGTTTGGTGGGGAAATCCCAATTCTGGGTGTTGCTGGCGACCAGCAGGCAGCCACGATCGGACAAGCCTGTTTCAAACCCGGCATGATGAAATCAACATACGGAACTGGCTGTTTTGCACTTTTAAACACGGGAAATAGTCCTGTTAAATCAAATAACCGCATGTTGACGACCATTGCCTATCAGATGGACGGCAAACCGACTTATGCGTTGGAAGGGGCGATTTTCATTGCGGGCGCCGTAGTTCAATGGCTGCGGGATGGCATCAAAATTATCGAACATGCGTCCGAAACGTCTGATCTAGCTATCGCAGCAGATGACAGTCAGGAACTGATCCTTGTACCCGCCTTTACTGGTCTGGGTGCACCCTATTGGAACGCGGAATGCCGCGGTGCCATTTTCGGCCTGACGCGCAATTCAGGACCGAACGAATTTGCCCGTGCCGCATTGGAAAGCGTTGGGTTCCAAACCCGTGATTTGATCGAAGCCATGCAATCGGATTGGGCTGCCTCTGATGCATCGCCAACCTTGCGTGTGGATGGCGGCATGACGGCCAATGATTGGTCGATGCAATTCCTGTCGGATATCATCGGCGCCCCAGTGGACCGACCAACGATTTTGGAAACGACAGCGCGGGGCGCAGCATGGCTGGCGGGGCAGCGGGCGGGACTATATCCGCAAATGGATGAATTCGCCGCGAACTGGGAAATCGACCGAAACTTTGCCCCAGCCATGGACAACGCCACGCGTGACCGCCGCTATAACGCATGGAAACGCGCAGTTCAGGCGACCATTTCCGCAGCCGAATAAAACAAAACCGCCCCAATAGGGCGGCTGCGATAACTGGCTAGATTGTTCTGGCTGGTTGCGCAAAGGATCTGGCGGGCTGGCAAAAGCTGGCTTGCTGTCCTTGAAGCCTTCCTACACGACACAAAACCCCAGTGCAAGAAATAAACCAATAAAATCATATACTTGACCGTTTCAATTGGTTATTTAAGCATCTACCGATAACTCTATGACTTTGTTTATTATTTAACCCAACCCTTTCGCCGTGTCGGATTATAGCACCGTGGCTTTGTCCGATTTTTCCACAACGTTTATGGAAAAGGGAAACGCTTCGGCTAATTGCGCCATGGTTGATACAGCAATCAGTGGGGCCTGTCGCAAAGAGGGAACCAACCCGATCGGGCCGTGAATGCGTGCAATGTTCTGCGGACTTATCCCTTTGGATTTTAGGTATTCGATACGGTTTGAATGTGTGCGCGTGCTGCCCAGGCAGCCAATAAACCGCGCTTTGCTATCTACGGCCCGCAACAGTAGCGCGGGTTCCCAATCATGATCATGAAACAAGGTCAAAAAACCGCAATGCGGATCAACAGCGATGTCAGGAATCGCGTTTGGCGTGGTCAGAACGGACTGCGACAAACATTCGATATCAGACAAATCCGATAAATCATCCTCTTGCGGGGTCAAAAGATGCAATTCAAAACCAGCGGCAAATGCCACGCGGGCTGTTGCCCGAAACACAGCGCCGCGCCCCGCCAAAATTAGACGCGGTTTGGGCGAATACTGAAAAGTAATTGCGCGATCTGATTTAGGACATTGGAATGTCAATTCAGCGTCTACGCGTGATTGCATCGAACTCAGGGCCGCACGCAGTGCCTGCGCATCAGGGTCGGGGTCCAACAACAGCTCGAGCGAACCACCACAGGGTAAGGTCAGATCTTTGAACGGCGACCCATCGCCATATTGCAAACAAATGGCAGGGCCACCCGTTTCCAACAGCTCTATCGCCCGCAGACGAATGTCACTGTCGATACAGCCATTGGACATATACCCGACCATCGCGCCGCTTTGATCGACTATCGCTAAAGACCCGACTTCGCGTGCGGCGCCACCTTTGATCGCAACCGAAGTGATCAGGGCGAATTTCACGCCCCGATCCAACCGCTGAACCGCGGCCCGCAAAACGTCTTGCGGGTGTTCAGTATATGTAATCGCCTCAGGCAACTTTTTCCTCTTCCATCACTTCGGCAAAGGATTTGAAAAACTTCGCCGCTAGCTTTTTCGCCGTGCTTTGGATCAAACGGCTGCCTAATTGGGCCAGCTTTCCACCAATTTCAGCCTTGGCATCATAGCGTAGAATTGTTTCATCCCCATCCGCAATCAAGGTGACATCAGCGCCGCCTTTGGCGTGGCCCGCCGCACCGCCATTCCCCTGACCGGTTAATGAAAACTGATCGGGAGCGCCTTCGGTATTCAACTCCACGTTCCCGCCAAAGCGGGCTTTGACCGGTCCGACCTTCAGCAGCACCTTGGCCTCTAGTTCGGTATCCGAATGTTTAATCAATTCTTCGCATCCCGGAATGCATTTTTGCAGGACATCGGGATCGTTCAACGCAGCGTAAACCTGATCTTTGGGTGCTGAAATTCTAATTTCGTCTGAGAGTTCCATTGGTGGTCCTTTCTTAGCAACAAGGAAATTTAATGCGCGCGAGCTGATCCGCCTGATCCGGCGATAGTGAAAGCAGCCTTTTGATCCGCCCCAAAACGGGGGTGCGGACGTGCAACGCGTAGGATTCTGGGGTGTCGATATCGGTGAAAAACCCATCCGATTGCATCGGGATACGGGTCACCAAATGTGGATTGTCGTTGATGAATTTGCGGCACCCTGGCCGTGCCTTGTCTGCTGCAATCAGGCTGCGCTTTGGGGCCGGAATGATCGTCGGGTTACCGCGTTCATCGCCGCGAACGGCAAAAGCGATCTTGGACGTATCTGCAATCTGGTAGGCCGTCATCAAATCGCATAGCGCAGAGGCCGTGAGCAGTGGCTGGTCCCCCAACCCCATCAGCGTTGCATCGGCGTCGCTGGGAACCGAAAGCCCGGCCATCACCGAAGACTGCTGCCCATCTGCAAAGCAGGGATTGTGATGAAACTGAACGGGCAAACCATCCAGCGCCCTGCGGACGAGGTCAGATTCAAATCCCGTCACGACCGTAATGTTCGGGCCGATGCTATCCAGATAAGTTTGCACAACGCGCCTGATAATCGGGGTGCCATGCCAATCCATCAGCAGCTTATTGTGCGCGCCCATTCGCAATGACAGTCCTGCAGCCAGAATAATCGCATCAAACCGCATCATGCCGGCACCTGCGTTTTCACCGCGCGGCGCACCGCAGTCAGTTCGGCCATGATCGACAACGCTATCTCTTCGGGGGTGACTGCGCCGATGTCCAAACCAGCAGGCGCGCGGACAGACCGGATTTTGTCCTGATCCATATCCTCGGTCGCCAATTTTTCCGAAAGGGCCGCGTATTTTCTGTGTGATCCAACAAAGGAAATATGCCGTGGCTGCGCGGCAATTGCCTCTTTCAGGGCCGCCAAATCGCCTTGGCCTTGGGTCGCAATAACAATGGCTGTGAAACGACCGCTGCAATCACTAGGCACTGCATCCGCAACGACCCAACCAAACTGAGGGCCCAATTTCGACATTGACTGCGCCACTGGGGACGCGCCCAAAACAACCAGCATAGGCTGCGGCAAACATGGCTCTATGAACACATCGATGGTGCCACGCGATGGGCACCCGTTTCGGGCATAGGTGATCCCATCCGCATTCGTGCCCGCTGTCACGCCTTTGGCGGCCAATTCATCTTCGGGGGCGACTGAAATCAACTGCGGCTGGCCTGTTTCAAATGCAGCTATTGCCGCACGTTTGACCGCGCCACGCGTACAGCTGCCCCCTAAAAACCCCTGCAAAATCGTGCCATCTGCCGCGATCAACGCTCGCGCTCCCGGCTTGGCAGCCGTCGCGCCTGCGGTACGGACAATTGTGGCAAACGCAAATGGTTCGGCATTCGCCCGCAGTCGCGACGCCGCTACTGCCAGATCGTCTGATAAAACTTCTGCTGGGGTCATAGGCGTGTCACCTCTGTTTCCAATGCGGCCAAATCGGCCAGGGTATTCGCGGCGCAGAACAGGTCCAGATGCGGCAACGCCGCCGCCATGCCCGCGCTGACCGGTTCGTAATCGCGCCAGCCTTTCAGCGGGTTCAGCCAAATAATGCGGCAGCCGCGTTTGCGCAGCGCTGCCAAGGCTGTGCCGACCTGATCTTCTGGGTCTGTGTCGTAACCGTCCGACATAATCAGGACGACCGTTCGACCGTCGACAAAACGGCGGGCGTATGTCTGGCTGAATAGCGTCAGACAGGCCCCGATTTTGGACCCACCCCCAAACCCATCCGCCATCAGAGATAGCCGACCGATTGCGCGCATCGCGTCTTTGTCACGCAGTGCTTCGGTGATGCGGACAAGGCGGGTGTGGAACAGATAGGCGTCAGATTTGGGATCGCTGCGCATCAGGCCCGCGATGAAGGCCAGAAAAACCTGCGCGTAGACGGACATGGACCCCGACACATCACAGATCGCCACGATTTTGCGATCACGGTCAGGGCGTTTTTTACGAAACAGATGCAACGGTTCCCCGCCCGAGGACAACGACCGACGGATCGTTTTGCGAAAATCCAGACCCGCGCCTTTGCGGGCGGCAATACGACGGCGCGACCTACGATCGCGCATGGCCCGCCCTAACCGCCGCGCGACCTCTTCGGCTTCGGCGATGTCTTCGGCGCGGACCAGTTCGCGCAGATCGCGGCGCGACAGGTTGCGGATATCGGTGGCGATCAATTTGCCTTCGCCGTCGCTGTCAGCCTCGCCCTGGCCAGTATCTGCGGCGTTTGCTTGCCCGCCGCTATCGTTGGTTTCGCCCTTGGCGTCGCGGGACGAATGCATGCTGTCGCTGCCCGAGGTCTGGGTCGGGATCGTTTTGGTCCGCACGCGGCCTATATCCATCCAAAAGGCATCAAACAACGCGCCAAACCGTTGGGCGTCGTCTTTGCAGCCCGTACAAACCGCACGCAGCGCGGCGCGGGCCATGTCAGGGCGCGCCGCATCAACACGCCCCAGCGCGGCTAATGCAACGTCCGTTTCCGCCGCACCGATACGCAGGCCGTTATCACGCAGATGCGCCATAAACCCCGCCATTCGCGCGGCTGGCCCCGGATCGCGGGCGGCGAATTTCGTCACGCGGCTCATGCGGCTTTCCCCGCGATGCGCGCGGTGACTTCTGGCGTGATTTGCGCGCGGTCGGATTGCGTTTTCAACAATGTCGCCATCGTCGCCTGCAAGGCCGCAGGATCCTGCGTCAGATCCGCAATTCCGAGCCCCATCAGGGCCGCAGCGAAATCCAGCATTTCGGCAATACCGGGGGTCTTTTCCAAATCCTCTTTGCGCAGGGCCTGAACGAAACCGATGATCTGTTCGGCCAGATGCGTTTCAACATCCGCGCAGCGTGCCCGCAGGATCGCCAGTTCGGTCGCGGGATCAGGATAGTCGACATAGGCAAACAGACACCGACGGCGCAGCGCATCCGACAAATCGCGGGTGCCGTTGGACGTCAGGATCACAATCGGTTTGCTGGCCGCAGTAATAGTCCCTAGTTCGGGAATGCTAATCTGAAAATCAGCCAGGATTTCCAGCAAGAACGCTTCGAATTCTTCGTCGGCGCGGTCGATTTCGTCGATCAACAACACGGGCGGCACGTCCTGAGTGATCGCCTGCAACAACGGGCGCTCCATCAGGTAATCGCGGGAAAAGATGCGATCCTCGACCGTTTTGCCAGCCTCGCCCGCCTCTGACGCGGCGCGGATCGCCAATAGCTGGCGTTGGTAATTCCATTCATAGATCGCTTGGGACGCGTCCAAGCCTTCGTAGCATTGCAAACGGATCAGGGACGTGTCGCGGACGGCCGACAACACCCGCGCGACTTCGGTTTTACCGACGCCCGCTGCGCCCTCTAGCAACAAAGGACGGCCAAGCGACAGCGCCAGATGCAACGCAACCGCCAGATCATCCGAGGCAACATAGTCCTGTGCTGCCAAAGCAGTTTTGAGATCAGTCCAAGTCATATCAAAATCCGATGCATCAGGGCGCGCGCGATCAAACGCGCGCCCGATTTGCGATCAGCCGTGCAGGCCCAGTTCGTTCGCGGTTTTCCAAATGCGCCAGTGATCGTGCGGCATGTGCGTATGGCGCAGACCAAAGGCACGGAACGCATCGTTCACAGCGTTTGAGAAACATGGAACGCCGCCGACGTGGGGGCTTTCGCCGACGCCTTTGGCACCGATTGGGTGGTGCGGGCTGGGCGTCACAGTGTGGTCGGTTTCGTAGTTCGGCACTTCCCATGCGGTCGGCAGGAAGAAATCCATCAACGTCCCCGTTTTGACGTTGCCCATGTCGTCATAGGCAATTTCCTGACCCAGTGCGACGGCCAGAGCCTCGGTCAAACCACCATGAACCTGACCTTCGATGATCATCGGGTTGATCCGCGTGCCGCAATCATCCAACGCATAAAAACGGCGGATATCAGTGACGCCGGTGTCCACATCAATATCCATGACACAGATATAGGCCCCGAACGGATAGGTCATGTTGGGCGGATCATAGTAGCTGACCGCCTCTAGCCCTGGTTCGATCCCTGGGATGGCCTGATTATAGGCGGCAAAGGCGATTTCTTTCATCGTCTTGAACTTTTCAGGCGCACCTTTGACGACGAACCGATCCACATCGAATTCCACGTCATCGTCGTGGACCTCTAGCAGGTAGGCCGCGATCATCTGAGCCTTGGCGCGGATTTTGCGTCCTGCCATGGCCGTTGCCGCGCCCGCGACTGGGGTCGACCGCGATCCATAGGTGCCCAGACCATAAGGCGCGGTATCTGTGTCGCCTTCTTCGATCGTGATGTTATCGGCGGGTAGACCGATTTCCGTTGCCAGAATTTGGGCAAAGGTGGTTGCGTGACCCTGACCTTGGGAAATAGTTCCCAGACGTGCAATAGCCGATCCTGTCGGGTGGATACGGATTTCGCAGCTGTCGAACATTCCCAGCCCTAGGATGTCACAGTTTTTCACAGGCCCCGCGCCAACGATTTCGGTAAAGTGTGTCAGGCCGATCCCCATCAGCTTGCGTGTTTTACCTGCTTTGAAATCTTCGACACGTTGGGCCTGCTCGGCGCGCAGGCCTTCATAGTCCACAGCCTTGAGCGCCTTGTCCCATGCGGTGTGATAGTCACCGCTGTCATATTCCCAGCCCAGTGCAGACTGATATGGGAACTGGTCCTTTTTGATGAAATTGATGCGCCGCAGTTCGGCGGCATCCATATTTAGCTCAATCGCCAGCACTTCGATCATGCGTTCGATGAAATAGACGGCTTCGGTCACGCGGAACGAACAGCGATAGCTGACCCCGCCCGGCGCCTTGTTCGTGTAGACACCATCAACCGCCAGATAGGCCGTTGGGATGTCGTACGAACCTGTACAGATGTTCATGAACCCCGCTGGGAATTTGGTCGGATCCGCACAGGCGTCAAAGCCACCGTGGTCCGCCGTCACATGGCACCATAGGCCGGTGATTTTACCCTCTGGCGTCGCGGCGATTTTGCCTTTCATCCAATAATCGCGGGCAAAGGCCGTGGTCATCAGGTTTTCCATGCGGTCTTCGATCCATTTGACGGGCACACCCGTCACGATCGAGGCGACGACCGAACAGACATAGCCGGGATACGCGCCAACCTTGTTCCCAAAGCCGCCGCCGATATCGGGGGACACAACGCGGATGTTGTGTTCTTCGATGCCGGAAATCAGGCTCACCACTGTGCGGATCGCATGAGGCGCTTGGAATGTGCCGTAGAGCGTCAGTTTGCCATTCACCTTGTCCATCGATGCAACGCAGCCGCAGGTTTCCAGCGGGCATGGGTGCGTACGATGGTAATACATGGTTTCTTCGGCAACGACGGCAGCGTCCGATACCACCTGTTCAGTCGCGTCTTTTTCGCCCACTTCCCATGTAAAGATATGGTTGTGGTGTTTGCGCGGACCATGGGCGCCGTCGGGCAGGCTGCCGTCTTCGGCGACCAGATCTTCGCGTAGGACGGTGTCGGATTTCAGCGCCTCGAACGGGTCAACGACCACGGGCAGTTCTTCGTATTCGACATCGACCAATTCGACGGCATCCGCCGCGATATAGCGATCTTTGGCGACGACATAGGCTACCTCCTGGCCCTGAAACAGAACCTTGCCGTCTGCCAGAACCATCTGTTTATCGCCTGCCAGCGTCGGCATCCAATGCAGACCCAGCGGACGCAGGTCATCTGCCGTTAGAACAGCAACAACGCCGTCCAGCGCCATGGCGCGATCCGTGTTGATCGATTTAATCCGCGCATGAGCGTAAGGCGACCGAACGAAATCGCCGAACAGCATACCAGGCAGTTTGATATCGTCCACGTAGTTGCCTTTGCCTTGGGTGAAGCGGGCATCTTCGACGCGTTTGCGTTTGCAGCCCATGCCGCCCAATGCGTCGGCGCGTTCCTGACGTGTGATTTCCTTGTTCATTCTGCTGCCTCCTTTGCGGAGTTGAGTTCAGCCGCAGCCGCGAGGATCGATTTCACGATGTTCTGATACCCCGTGCAGCGACACAGATTCCCCGCCATACCAAAGCGGACTTCCTCTTCGGTTGGGTTCGGGTTTTCCTCTAGCAATTTCGACGCGCGGGTGATCATCCCCGGCGTACAGAACCCGCATTGCAGGCCATGGTTTTCTTTAAACGCGCGTTGCAGCACGTGCAGGTTATCAGGGCTGCCTAATCCTTCGATCGTTGTGACATCCGCGCCGTCGGCTTGGGCTACGAACATGGTGCAGGATTTCACCGATTTGCCGTTTACGGTGACCGTGCAGGCCCCGCAGTGCGATGTTTCGCACCCGATATGCGGGCCCGTGATGTTCAGGCGTTCGCGCAGGGTGTGGATCAGCAATTCACGCGGTTCGGCCAGAAACTCCTCTTCTTGGCCATTCACCGTTAGTTTGATGTGCATTTTCTTCGCCATATCGTCCTCCTCCGATTACGCGCGGGACCAAGCGCGAGCGATCGCTCGGCGCAGGATCACAGCGGCTGCATGGCGTTTGAATTCGATGGGGCCGCGGTTGTCTTCGGTCGGGTCGATATCCCCCAGCATCGCGGCGACTGCGGCCTCGATTGCGGTATCATCAACGGTCGTTCCGGCCAGTGCGGCGCCGGCATCTTCGGAATAGATCGGCGTATCGCTTAGGTTCGTCATAGCTATCGACGCCGATGCGCATGTATCGCCGTCTTTGACGATCTGAACAGCGGCCGCAGCGGTCGCATAATCTCCGATTTTCCGTTTCTGTTTTTCATAAGCGAAACCGCCCTGCGGTTTGTCGAAACGGACCTGGGTCAGAACCTCTTCGTCTTCGCGGTCGGTCATATATGCGGCCTCATAGAAATCGCGCGCTGCGACTTCGCGTTCACCGTCTGGCCCAACCAAGGTAAAGGTCGCATCCAGACACTGCATCAGGCCCGGCATATCGTTGCCAGGATCGCCATTCGCGACGTTGCCGCCCACTGTGCCCATGTAGCGCACTTGCGGGTCCGCAATCTGCAGTGATGCTTCGCGCATGATCGGCGCAGCAGATGCTAGCGCATGGTTTTCGATGATGTGGTGTTGGGTGACCATTGCGCCGATGGTGATCGTGTCGCCGACGGTGATGCTGTTCAGGCCTTGTACGTCCTGAAGGTCGATCAAATGCGGAATGTCGGCCATCCGCAGTTTCATCATCGGGATTAAACTGTGACCGCCAGCGATAACCCGCGCGTCGTCGCCATGCTCTTGTAACACGGCCAGCACGCCTTCCATGTCCTTTGGACGATGGTATTCAAACGCACCTGGAATCATTGCCTCTCCTCCCTAAGCGATGTTCTGGGTAGGATCAGGCTGCATGCCGCTGGATACCGCGGCACGCTAAAACAACTTATTTTCGCTTATTTTGCACGAAATGCGCCGCTGAACGCACGAGTTGCACCACGCGTTACGCTAGCGCGTCAGTCGTGTCCTTTAAATGGGACCGGCTCACTGGGACAGGGGGCACGCCTTCGACGCCAAAGCGAATGCGGCCTTTGTCTTTGCCGCGCTCGAACTGGGCGACTTTTGATGGATTCACCAAATAGCTGCGGTGCACTTTGACAAAGCCCCCTTGCAACAACCTTTTGGTCGCCTCTGTGATGGGCCAGCTACAAAAATAGGATGTATCGCCAGAATAGACCTGAGTGTAATGACCATCAGCTCGGACAAATAAGACGTCGTCCGGTGCAATGAACACCTTCGCACCTTCACGTTCACAAGGGATACGTCCCTGCGGCTTAGGTTCGACAGGCCCAACTGGCTGAGCTGTTACGGTTGGTACCGATCCAATGAACGTAGAACCGACCCACAAAAAACCGCCGAACAGAACGAAACTAGAGAGGATCACTCCAATCGCCAGCACCTCATTGCTGATAGAAGGCCCGAATTCCACTACATCAGAGACCGCGACAAAATTAGTTCCAGCCATCGCCAGAAAATGGACAGCAAACACCGCAACACCAAAGCACATCGCGCCCGTTAAAATGCTACGGTTGGTTCTTTTGCTATAGGCCACACTAAAGGCCAGAATGCAAAAAAGGATCGACAGTATCGAGGCGCTGATGACCCCCAAAGGCGTATAAACAGCACTGCACATCTGCATCCCCGCCATACCGACGTAATGCATTGCCAAGATGCCCAAACCAACAATCGTACCCGCAAACACGATGGTGCCGGTTGTGCGCATCCGAAAATGCAAAATCAACAGCGCAATGGCGACCATCAAAATAGCAATCAAAGCGGACACTAAAGTGATAGCTGCATCATAATAAAACAGAATGGGCAATTGCAGGCCAAGCATTCCAACAAAATGCATGGACCAAATGCCGCCACCCAAAGCGATCGAAGCCATGGCGACAGACAACTTTTTCTGTAGGACTGTTTTTTTCGATAGATCTTTGGTCAACGTCAAACCGGTCGCACCGGCCACCAGCGCAACGATAAATGACGTGGCAACCAGCCAAGGATTATGACCAATGTCGAGAAACAGCATAGGCCACAGCTTGGATGATAACCGCTATTTAAGTCAATTTATGATTTTGGTTGCGGGGGTAGGATTTGAACCTACGACCTTCAGGTTATGAGCCTGACGAGCTACCGGGCTGCTCCA
>NZ_MSPP01000002.1 GCF_002150005.2 Marivivens niveibacter | reverse complement strand
CTTCAGAAGTCCCAACCGCGCCTCAGCGCCGCCGGTGAAGGGGGTTCTAAGGGGAGTGATGCATGGGCGCAAGCGGATTTTTGAAGAAAATCGAAAAAACTTTGAAAAACCCGAAAAAACGTATGTTTTCATATATTTATGAAATTAACGGTAAGTTTTTGGGTGCTTTTCGTTCTGTTTATTACCTCACAGATGCAGCCGCAGCATCCGTGAGGGTGTATAGATGCACAAGCGACGTAAATTCGGCCTGATTCACGCCCGTGCGCGTTGGAATCGGAACGGTTTGAATCGCACTGCCAAGAGCGCGATGATGACCGCAAGGTAGATGAACGGCTCTGCCGGCCAGCCTTTGACCAGCCATACATAATGAATGCCGCCCAGCAGAACTGCGGGATATGTCAGCTTGTGGAGTTTGCGCCAATTGGCGCCCATTGCGCGAATGCTGGCTTTGTTCGACGTCACAGCCAAGGGTATCAACAAAACGAACGCCGCCATGCCGATGGTCACATAAGGACGTTTTATGATTTCTTCGATCACACGAGACCACGCCCGCACGTCCAAGAATGCCCATACCGCCAAATGCGCCGTCGCAAAGAAGAACGCCGATAGCCCTATGGCGCGGCGGTATTTGATCAGGTTCACGCCGGTAAAGGTTCGCAGCGGCGTGATGACCAGCCCAGCGATCAAGAGTTTCAGCGCCAGTTCGCCATATTCCCGCTCTAACGCGTTAATAGGTTCGGGACCCAAGGCCCCTGTGAGGCCTTGGTAGAATTGAAACCCAGCGATCGCCACTGCCACTATATATATAGGCCAAGCGGGAACGCGGCGGGTCGCGCGGTTTATGCGATCAACAATCATCAGTAAAAGGTCGCCAAATCCATGCCTTCATACAGGCCTGCTACTTCGTCGTAGCCGTTGAACATCAGTGTGTCCTGACGGGCCGCGAATAGACCACCGCCGATTTTACGTTCGGTGGCTTGGCTCCAGCGCGGGTGTGATACGTTCGGGTTCACATTACTATAGAACCCGTATTCACGCGCGTTGATCAGATTCCATGTAGATGGCGGCTGTTCATCAACCAGCGAAATGCGGACGATCGATTTGATCGACTTGAACCCGTATTTCCACGGCACGACCAAACGGATCGGGGCGCCGTTCTGGTTTGCCATGGGTTCGCCATAGATACCTGTCGCCATAATGGTCAGCGGATGGCGAGCTTCGTCCAGGCGCAGTCCTTCGACATAGGGGAACGGGATCACATTGCGCTGTACGCCGATCATGTTTTCGGGCTGCACGACCGTTTCAAAGGCCACGTATTTCGCGCTCGACTGAACACCAACGCGGTCCAGAATGTCGGCCAGTTCGATACCATTCCATGGAACGACCATCGACCACGCCTCGACGCAGCGGAAACGATAGATGCGCTCTTCGACCGTTAGGCCGCCGATCAGATCATTCAGGCTGTATTCACCGGGGTTGTCGACCAGACCATCAACAGCGATCGTCCAGTTCGATGTATCGAGTTTGCCAGCGTTGCGGGCTGGGTCCTCTTTCCCTGTGCCGAATTCGTAGAAGTTATTGTAACTTTCGATGTCGGATTTGCTGTTCGGGGTCAGAGCGTCCTGCGCATAGGCGGACGATCCGACCAGACCGACGCCCGCAGCGCCAGCGATGATCTGGCGGCGGTTCAGCCACATTGATTTTGGGGTGACATCAGCGCGGGTTAAATCGTTCTTCCAGCGATAGGCCATTGGTTCCTCCGGAAATTGCTTTGATCATTATATAGGGCAATTTCCGGTTACAGGGCGTCACGATGCCGTTGGGTGGCTGTAACGGTCGAACAATTCATTCAGCGGCACTGATGTTCCATCAGGCTGAACGATCCGTACATGGCGCCGCCGCATTTTGCGTGGTTCGCTCACGCCGACGGAATGCGCGATGGTTTCCACGTCATGCACCATGTTTTGCGCATAGTTGCGAACGCGTTTCCATTTTTCTTCGGCAACCAGACCTTTTTGTAGGCGCGGATCGTGGGTGGTGATGCCTGTGGGGCAGGTGTTTTTGTTACACTTTAGCGCCTGAATGCAGCCCAGCGAAAACATAAACCCACGCGCTGCGGTCACAAAATCGGCGCCCGCGCACATTGCCCAAGCGACATCGGCAGGAGTTACCATTTTGGCGCTTGCGATCAGGCGTATGCGATCCTTTAATCCGGCGCTATCGCGCAAGGCGGACACGATTGGCAAAGCTTCGCGGATGGACATGCCGACGTGATCCATCAGGGGCATAGGCGATGCGCCTGTGCCGCCTTCGCCGCCGTCCAAGGTAATAAAGTCAGGCGCGCAATCAGGCCCGCGTTCGTTGATCAGGGCAAAGAGTTCACGAAACGCACCGCGTTCGCCAGCAACGGTTTTGATACCAGTTGGCAGGCCCGACACGTCACGCACATGACAAATGAAATCCAACAGATCATTCCAATCGTCGATTTCTTCATGGCGGTTGGGGGATAGGCTGTCTTGCCCCGACTCGATCCCGCGAATTTCAGCGATTTCGGGCGTGATTTTCGATGCCGGCAAAATGCCGCCTTTGCCCGGTTTGGCACCTTGGGCAAGCTTAATCTCGATCATCTTGACGCTGTCATGCATGGCAATGTTGCGCAGTTTTGCATCATCCAGCGATCCATCCGGCCCCCGCACACCGTATTTCGCGGTACCCATTTGGAAAACGATGTCGCATCCGGCCTCTAGGTGGAATGGCGACAACCCGCCTTCACCTGTGTTGATCCACATGTTTGCAGCCTTGGCTCCTTTCGACAGCGCCTGAACCGCAGGTTTGGATATCGCACCATAACTCATGCCTGAAATATTAAAGATCGACGGCGCCATATATGGTTTTGCCGCCGAAGGGCCGATCAGAAGACTTTCGGTTTTTGCGGATTGTTCATCCAGCGGGGGAAACGCCGCGTTGATGAAAATCGGTGTCCCGGGAAGCGTCAAGTTGCGGGTCGATCCAAAAGCAATCGTATTGCTCTTACCCTCAGAGGCGCGATGCACCCAATCGCGTTGGGCGCGGTTAAATGGCATTTCTTCGCGATCCATAGCAAAGAAATACTGGCGGAAAAATTCACCCAAGGTCGTGAACAAATGACGGAACCGTCCGATTACAGGATAGTTCCGTCTAATCGCATCGCCCGTTTGGGTGCGGTCGATCACGAACAGCACCGCAACCACCAATACTGCAACGCCCATCGCAACGATGAACGCTAATGCCAGCCACTCAAAGAACTGATTTGTGAATTGCGAAAACATTTGTACCCCCGTCGCGCATTTATCCCCGACCTAACACGAACGACGGCCAAGTAAACAAACGGCGGGCAAATCGCCCGCCGCTGTTTCGTCATTAATGCACGACTGCATCATCTGGTTTCGGTCGGTTCGTCCCGCCAACGCGGTCCCCGATGATCAAACCATCAGCACCAGCCGAAATGGTGATCGTATCACCATCTTTGACATCACCCGCCAACAGCATTTCTGCCAATTGGTTCTGTAGCGCGGTTTGGATCACACGCTTCAGAGGGCGAGCACCGAACACAGGGTCATACCCTTCGTCGGCCAGCCATTTGTGCGCGCCATCGTCCAGTTTGATCGTGATATTGCGACCCGCCAGACGTTTTTGCAGGCGGCCCAGCTGAATATCAACGATGCCATCCATGTCCGCACGGCCCAGACGATCAAAGATGATCGTTTCATCCAGACGGTTCAGGAATTCAGGGCGGAAATGAGCCCGCACCGCATCCATCACATCCCGTTTTGCCGATCCGCTGTCTGCGCCATCAGGCAACTGGCTGAGCGCTTGGGCGCCTAGGTTCGACGTCAGAATGATCAGCGTCTGTTTGAAATCGACCGTGCGCCCCTGACCATCGGTCAGAACACCATCGTCCAGAACCTGCAGCAGCACGTTGAACACATCTGGGTGCGCCTTTTCGACCTCGTCAAACAAGACCACCTGATACGGACGACGACGGACCGCTTCGGTCAGAACGCCACCTTCGTCATAACCGACATACCCAGGAGGCGCACCGATCAGACGCGAAACCGCGTGTTTTTCCATGAATTCAGACATATCAATCCGAACCATCGCGCTGTCATCGTCGAACAGGAATTCGGCGACCGCTTTGGTCAATTCAGTTTTACCGACACCCGTAGGCCCAAGGAACAAGAACGACCCAAGCGGGCGGTTTTCATCATTCAGACCCGCACGCGCACGGCGCACCGCGTTGGCCACAGCACGCACTGCCGCATTTTGACCGATCACGCGTTTATGCAGACCGTCCTCCATGCGCAGCAGTTTTTCGCGTTCGCCTTCCAGCATTTTGCTGGTTGGAATGCCCGTCCAACGTTCGACCACTTCGGCGATTTGTTCGGGGCGAACGGCCTCTTCGACCATTTGTTCGCCTTCATTCGCCTCTGCCTCGGCCACTTCGCGTTCAAGCTGGGGGATCACGCCGTAGGACAGTTCGCCCGCCTTGGCCAGATTGCCTTCGCGTTTGGCGATTTCCAGATCGGCGCGTGCCTTATCCAGCTTTTCTTTGACGACCCGCGCGCCTTCCAGCTTGTCCCGTTCCGACTGCCATTTGGCGGTCATCACGTCAGCCTTTTCCTGTAGGTCGGACAGTTCCTGTTCCAGTTTGACCAGACGATCCTTGGATGCGTCATCGTCCTCTTTCTTCAGGGCCTCCGCCTCGATCTGCATTTGCAGTATCTGGCGGTCTAGCGCGTCCAGCTCTTCGGGTTTGCTATCGACTTCCATACGCAGACGGCTTGCGGCCTCGTCCACGAGGTCGATTGCTTTGTCAGGTAGAAAACGATCGGTGATATAGCGGTGCGACAAGGTCGACGCCGCCACCAGCGCGCTGTCGGATATACGGACCCCGTGGTGAAGTTCGTATTTTTCCTTGATCCCGCGCAGGATAGAAATTGTATCCTCGACCGTTGGTTCGGACACCTGAATAGGCTGGAAACGACGGGCCAGTGCCGCGTCTTTTTCAACGTATTTGCGGTATTCGTCCAACGTGGTCGCACCAACGCAGTGCAGTTCGCCACGCGCAAGCGCAGGTTTGATCAGGTTCGCCGCATCCATTGCGCCGTCCGATTTACCCGCACCGACCAGAGTGTGCATTTCGTCGATGAACAGAATAATTTCACCGGCGGCGGCTTCGATCTCTTTCAGGATCGCCTTGAGGCGTTCCTCAAACTCACCGCGGTATTTCGCACCAGCGATCAGCGCACCCATGTCCAGCGCAAGCAGACGTTTGTTGCGCAGCGATTCAGGGACGTCACCATTGACAATCCGCAGGGCCAAACCTTCGGCGATGGCGGTTTTACCAACGCCAGGTTCACCGATTAGAACGGGGTTGTTTTTGGTACGGCGCGACAGGACTTGCATGGCACGGCGAATTTCTTCGTCGCGGCCAATGATCGGGTCGATCTTGCCTTGCTCCGCAGCCTCGGTCAGGTCGCGAGCGTATTTTTTCAACGCGTCATAGCCTTCTTCGGCATTCGCGCTGTCGGCGGTGCGACCTTTGCGGATGTTGTTGATCGCCATGTTCAGGCCCTGCGCCGTCACGCGGCCCGCATCCAGTGCGTCTTTGGCAGGGGATTTGACCATCGCCAGCGCCATCAGCAGACGTTCGACAGGTACGAAACTATCGCCAGCTTTCTCTGCCAGTTTTTCAGCCTCAGCCAAAACGCGGCCTGTGGTTTGATCCAGATAGGTCTGGCCAGCATCGCCCGATACTTTGGCGATTTTATTCACGGCCAAATCCACCGCCTCGATAACGCGGGCAGCGTCACCACCGGATTGATTGATTAGATTTGCTGCAAGACCCTGATCGTCGTCCATCAGCGCCTTTAGCAGATGTTCGGGCGTCAGCCGTTGATGGCTTTCGCGCATAGCAATAGTCTGAGCGGCCTGAATAAAACCGCGTGCACGTTCCGTGAACTTCTCCATGTTCATCGGTTTCTCCTTTTTACCTAAGCGCTTCGGGTAAAATCGACGCCCGCTTTGCAGCACGTCTTTGATCGAAGCCTCGATATCAAGATGGGAACAAGAACGACCAAACTCAAGGTTTTGAAATCGGGATTATGTAAAAAAAGACCCACCAAACGGTGGGCCTTGGGTTTCAGAAAAAATCGGCAATACGCTGAAAGAGCGAAGCTTTGGGAATATGCGCTGGCGGTTCAAACCTTTCGAGCAACGCAAACTCTTCATCGGTCAAAACACGATTCAAATATCGCCACGCTTTCATCTTTTCCGGATCAGTCAGATTGCGTTGGTGAAATTTGAAATCCAGCGGCGCATCCTTGGTCTTGGATCCTCCGCCTGCAGCTTGGTTCTTGTCGTACTGACCGCGGCTCTTGGCAGCCACTTCTGCCCACTGGCTCTCCATATCCGACAGACTGGGCACTGTTTTACCCTCGGCCGGCTCAAAGGACATAAGGTCAAACAACCGTTTCATTTCCGCAGGCGATTGGACCAAATCATTGTAGTAAAATACTGATTTGTCGTCTGTCGCAGCTTCTGTGAAAAAACGAATGTTGCCCGCATAGCATCGAAACTGCGGTAGCTTTTTATCGGCCATCCGAACGAACGCTTCTAGCGGGTCACGCAAAATCAAAGCAACCTTTCCACCCTGTGAGGATGCGGGATTGATCTGTTGCCACGCACCCGATGTGGATTTACGCGACCATGCCATCGCATCGTGCGAACGGACGAACACCGTTGCCGGTCGATCGCTTTTGTCGATCAAAGATGTCTTTCCGGGTGTCCGCTGACCGTAAAAATATTCGGTGCAGAACCTAACCCAGTTCAAACCACTGCGCGGGGCTGAAATCACAAAACGCTGCATCTTTTCCCTTATTTTGACGTGAAGCATAATTTTCAGACCCGTTCCCAGAACGCAAGCGCCCTTGACCGCCCAAACACAAAAGAGCATGGAGAGACCAACTTAGGAAAGGAATAAGCCATGTCCGACGACCGTTTGATTGTAGCCCTAGATGTCCCCAATGTTGTCCAAGGTTTGGACCTTGCTGACCGGCTAGGTGACAGCGTTTCGTTCTACAAAATCGGTCTGGGCATGCTGACGGGCGGCGGTCTGGCGCTGGCCAATGAACTGAAACAGGAACGCGGCAAACGCATCTTTCTGGATATGAAGTTTTTCGACATCGGCGCCACGGTCGAAAACGCTGTGCGCGGCATTGCGCAATATGATCTGGATTTCTTAACGGTCCACGGCGACCCCCACGTTGTCCGCGCCGCCAAAGAAGGCGCAGGCGGCAAAGACCTGAAAATTCTGGCAGTGACTGTTCTGACGTCACTGGACCGCACTGATCTGGATGCGTCCTGCTACAAAGACGGCACCGTTGCCGAACTAGTCACCGAACGCGCGGCCCGCGCGTTAGAGGCTGGCGCAGATGGCGTCATCGCATCCCCGCACGAAGCTGCCATGATCCGCGCCCTGCCCGAAGCAGAAGGCAAATTGATCGTGACCCCAGGCGTGCGTCCAGCCGGCGCAGCTCTGGGTGACCAAAAACGCGTTATGACACCGGCAGAGGCGATCCTGAACGGATCTGACCACGTGGTCGTTGGTCGCCCAATCTGGCAACACAGCGATCCGGCCGCCGCAGCGCGCGCAGTTGTCGCTGAAATCCAAGGCGCAAAGCCTCACTAACTCTGACTATCAGAGCCTTGAACACAATTTTTACGCAACCAAGGGAACTTGGACCAGAGTTTGCAGTTGTATAGATAACTGCTGATTAGAAAGGTCCCTTGGATGCCTAACATCTCTTTTGGACAAATTCGTTACAACGACGCCACCGGCAATTTCGAAGCCCGCGTCGACGTCCACCGCGGAGACCATGTGTTCCGCTATCCCTGTCAAATGAGCGCCCCACGCGAAATGGACGCTGAACAGGTCCGTTTTGGATTGGCCTGTCAGGCCCTGCGCATGTCCGACACCCCGAACCACCACTAAATTTGCATCCCGAACGGCTGTCCCTCCGTTTCGGTCCCAGCTGATTGTCGTTTGTCCCTTGCCGATCAGCTATCCCCCCTGCCCCTGACGCCTCCCCGCGTCGGGGGCTTTTTACAGGGTGGTAAGCGCTAGCCGCAGGCGGGTTTTAAGCTGCGGGATGACATAGGTATGTTCCAGAAACACTTCGATGGGCATGAATTCCCATCGCTGGCCTTCGTTGCCGAATTGGATGTCCTCATCCTGCAGCGCATCCCATAATGCGGCAAAGAAATAGACAGGCAGACCGAAATCATTGATTTGGCGGACGGAATAAAAAATGCGCTGTTCTGGTAAGGTCAGGCCAACCTCTTCGAACGTTTCGCGAGCCACCGTTTCAAAAGGTGTTTCGGCCCCTTGTCGCCCACCACCAGGCAAATCCCAATGGTTCGGCCACACGATATCGTCGCGATCATCACGCAAAATCGTCAATACATGACCACGGCGCAATATCGCACATTTCGCACCATCAAAATCTTGGTCGTACATGACCGTCCTTTTGGTATTATCACCCCGTAATGACGAAGTGCCCCGATGCCCGCCTTATGTAAAGATTGCCTACATCAATTTGACGCCGGCGCGCGGTGCCCCGCCTGCCGGTCGCCGCGTGTCGTAGCGCATGACGAACTGTGGGATCTGTCTATCGCACATATGGATTGCGACGCGTTTTATGCCAGTGTTGAAAAACGCGATAATCCTGAACTGCGCGATAAACCTGTCATAATCGGCGGCGGCAAACGCGGCGTGGTATCAACCGCCTGCTATATCGCCCGCATCCGCGGCGTTCGCTCCGCCATGCCGATGTTTCAGGCCACAAAACTATGCCCCGATGCTGTGATCGTCCGCCCAAGGATGGAGGCTTACGCCGAAGCCTCCCGCGCAGTTCGTGCATTGATGGATGAACTGTCACCGCAAATCGAACCCCTGTCATTGGACGAAGCCTTTATCGATCTGACAGGCACACAACGCATGCACGGCGCCCCGCCTGCGGTCATGTTGGCGCGGCTGGTCAAACGTATGAAAGACGAATTGGGCCTAACAGGTTCTATTGGCCTGTCACACAACAAATTTTTGGCAAAAGTTGCATCTGATTTGGACAAACCGCGCGGATTTTCCGTCATTGGGCGTGCTGAAACAGTCGATTTCCTGCGTCCCAAACCCGTGCGCATTTTCTGGGGGATTGGCCCTGCGACTCAAGATGCGCTGGAACGGGCGGGCATTCACACCGTAGCGGATTTGCACCGCTGGGATTTGGATCAATTGACCGAACGGTTCGGGCATATGGGCGATCGCCTATGGCATCTGGCCCGCGGCCAAGACCGCCGCCGCGTATCCCCGAATGCTCCGGTCAAAAGTATTTCAAAAGAAACGACATTCTTTGAGGATACTGGTGATGCAGACGTTCTGGACGGTCATATCTGGCGGTTGGCTGAACAGGTCAGCAGCCGCGCCAAAGCCAAAGCCAAGGCAGGCCGTGTTGTCACGCTCAAGTTAAAAACCGCAAAATTTAAAACGATCACGCGTCGCCAAACGTTGCACCAGCCAACCCAGATGGCAGACACGATTTATCGACGCGCTCGCGCTATGTTTGATGCAGCAGGTGACAGTGGTCCATATCGATTGATCGGGGTCGGCATATCGGACATCGTTCCAGAAACCCAAGCCGACCTAGAAGGCGATTTGCTGGACCCGAACGCGTCCAAGCGGGCGGATGCAGAACGCGCTGCCGATAAAATACGCGAAAAATTCGGATCTAAGGCGATTATCAAAGGACGCGCCTTAAGGTAGAGCGAAAATCAACCGAAGCAGAACTTGGCGCTGGAAATTTCCACATACAGCAGTCAAAATTACCCTGTGAAACCCGTGACGACCATCAATTATAACCTGCCGCCGCAAGAGCTGTTCTTTATCCCTGGTGTGGATACGGGTTTATCAATCGTACGCCCTAATGAATGGGCTTGGCGGCCAGCGCAGCGGGCTAGAATTGCCGGGTATTCGGTCAGCGCCTATGATAACCACAACCAGGCCGTTGATATCACCATTGATCAGGCCACGCGGTCGCGCGTGTTCGAATCTACGATAGAATTCAACAGCATCCCTGCTGTTGCGCAAAACCTGTCGGTCGTCAAAAACTGCATGGGGATCAACGGGAAATGGTTGCTATCGGGCGCGGGCGGTGCGCGTATCCGCAACCGCAGCGTTTGGCGATCCTCGTCTGATGCGATCGAAGTTGATACCCAGACCGACGCCTATCTGTCGCAGTTTCAAGGCTCTGACAGCGCAATGCAGCCGCTGCCGCAATTTGATGGTGATTACCGCGCGTTGCCCTATGTGATCGACGCACGAAACCTACACAATTATTACCATTTTTTGACTGAAACGCTGCCGCGGCTACAGATACCAATCGATATCGGTCATAATGGCCCCATACAAATCTGCTACAAAGGCGAACAGGTTTCGGGTTTCCCCAAACGCCTGATTGATGCGCTGTTTCCAGAAATTGCGGATCGCGTTGAATTCGTTGAATCCCCGCTGAACATCCCGCAAGCCGTGATTGATTTTTCTTGGGATCATTATCATGCCGTCGCGCCAGATCACATTGTGCCATCTATTTCACCACTGATCCCCGCAGGGCAAAAATGGTTACACAATTCCACTGCACGCACCGCGCGCCGTATTCTGGACCTGAACGCCTTTAACACTCTGCTGGTGAAATTGCGCGAACGCGCGCTGACCGCAATCGACGGTATGGATGTTTCCCATTTGCCGAAACGGTTCTGGGTCACCCGCGATCCATCATCGCCACGCGCCCGCATGATGAAAAACGAAGAGGCATTGGTCACCGAACTGGAAAAGCTAGGGTTTCAGTCCATCCTATTCGAAGATTATTCGCCGCTGGAACAAATCGCTCTTATGGCCAATGCCGAAATCATGGCATCGCACCATGGCGCCGCCTTTGCCAACATGCTGTTTGCTGGGCCAAACACCCAAGTCATCGAAATCGGCACGCCCCAAACGGCAATGGTGCGATGGGCGGATTTCTTTCCTTTGGCGCACGCAGCCCAAGCCCAATACACGACGTTTTTCGCGGACATGGATTGGGCGACCCCCGAAATTATCCCCAATTTCGACAAAGACGGACATATTGCTGTGTCGGTCACCCCAAATGCAATCAAGACCATTGTCGATTTCATTGCATGCAACGTCGGCGCTTATCCTGCAAAAATCGGGCGAAAACGGCTGCGGCAGAACTTGGACGTATTGGACAAAACAGGGAAATGCGCCGCCGCCATCGGCCTGATGGAACAGTACGACAATCTGATCCAAGGCGATCTGGACCTGATGCGAATGTACGTAAGAATGTGTACGGAATTAGATTTGCCGGAAAAAACATTCAAAATGCTGTCCGCGATCTGGCTCATTGATCAAAGCAAACCCGCGTCATTGGAACGATTGATTTGGCTATGCCGCCGAACAAATCAATTAGAGCTAGCGCCAGATTTGGTCGCAGAACATCGGCAGCGGTTTCCAAATCGGCACGATGCATTTCGCAAAAAAATTCGCTGGTTTGATCGTCTGGAACAGGCCTGACTATTCAGCCGCCATTGGTTGCTGTTGGGCGCCGATACGCACCAATCCTTTTATGACGCTGGCTATCCGATCACGGAATTTGTCAAAATACAGGTGTGGTTCGATCGCCTGTTCATTCATGTAAAGCGACCGATCAATTTCGACCTGAACGGCATGTTGACGGCGCGCGGGGCGCCCGTAAGCAATCGTGCTATAGGCGCCTGCAAAGGGCGAATTATGCGCAACGCTAAATCCAGCATCACGAAACGCAGCCGCGACTTGATCAACGATATCCTTAGACGCCGATGCCCCAAACCGATCCCCAATGACGATTTCAGGTCGTTCTGACTGTGACCGCGCCGAATCAAGAGCCTCTCGTGGCATTGAATGGCAATCAATCAGGATGGCCTGACCAAATTGGCGGGTGTTTTCATCCAGCAAAGCCTGCAATTGATCGTGGTACGGGTGCCAATATGTTTTCAACCGATCATGCGCTTCGGTCAGGGACAATTTTCCACGGTAAATTGCGCGACCACCTGCAACCACGCGGGGAATCACACCAAGGCCCGACACGATACGCGGATTATGCACGTTGCGTCGGACGCCTTCGATGAGGGCAGGGTCTAATTCGTCCACACCGCGGTTTAAATCAACGATCGCGCGTGGAATCCGCGCGGTTAACAGCGCAGCGCCGTGATCAGGTGCGCAGGCAAACAATTGATCTACAAAGGCATCTTC
Organism: Marivivens niveibacter; assembly: GCF_002150005.2. Classification (GTDB taxonomy): domain Bacteria; phylum Pseudomonadota; class Alphaproteobacteria; order Rhodobacterales; family Rhodobacteraceae; genus Marivivens; species Marivivens niveibacter. The sequence continues at coordinate 554,435 of NZ_MSPP01000002.1, read as the reverse complement.
GGATGTGCGAATCGTATGAGCGTCTAAAACTACATTATCCCTTAGCCACGGCGCGTAATGATTTCCGCTGTGCGGTGACGCAAAAACAACCGAAGTGGTTCGTTCTTTGGGCCGCGTTAGGGTAAAAGGCGTTTCAGTCATGGGCGCTCCTTGTATAAAAAAACAATAGCGTGTGAATCTGTTTTGGCAAAAGCCCTTGAACACCGCTCCGACTCCTTTTATAGAGCCGCTCACCCGACGCGCTTTGCCGCGTCTTGTTTATTCAAGGCGATGGTAAACAAGTTGGCCGTGGGCGGTTAGCTCAGCGGTAGAGCACTACGTTGACATCGTAGTGGCCACTGGTTCGATCCCAGTACCGCCCACCACGAATTCACTGGCCTTTAGGCTGAAACGCAACAGGCGCAATCGCCGCGCCGCGAATAGGAGATGAACAATGAAAGTTCGCAACTCGCTCCGCTCGCTCAAGCAGCGCCACCGCGATTGCCGCATTGTGCGCCGTAAGGGCCGTGTCTATGTTATCAACAAGACACAGCGTCGCTTCAAAGCTCGTCAGGGCTAATCTGAAGCAGATAAGATTAGAGGCCGCTCCGCAAGGACGCGGCCTTTTTCTTTGGGGTCAAACAATCCAAAGCTAGCCAGCACCCCGACCTTGCCGATAGGATCAGCCCAAGTTGTTACCTGTCGGAGGAATTTTTCATGAACCGCGTTTTAACCCGTCTGCCCTTAGCGGCAGCAATTTGCGTGGGCAGCGCTGGCGCTAGCTTTGCCCAAGAATACTGTGCGGGGATCGGCTCCTCTGGACAATGGATCGGCGGTACCGAAGCGTTTTCGGACCTGACCACGTCGCCTGACTATGCTGAACAAATGGCGCTGGTCATGGGCAATAACGAATACATCGCGCTGTTTTCCCTGTCTGAAACGACCGACACCCGAATCGAAGCCGAAGGCCGCGGATCGGGCGACCCAATGATCGAAATTTATGACAGCGCTGGATATCTGGTCGCCACCGACGACGATTCGGGCGGCGGCGTGTCTTCGCGCTCTGAACTCACGCTGGATAGCGGCACCTACTGCGTGGCCCTGCGCAGCTATGATTCTGCACCGATGACCGCCTTTGTTCGCGTCGGCCGCCAAGAACATGAACCACTTACCGCTGGCTACGTTCCTGGAAATGACACCGGCAGTGGCGGATGTTTTGGCCCGCTACCGAATGATGAACTGGTTGATGAATTACCAAGCACAGCAACGATCGGCGACATCAACGCCTATCGGTTTACGCTAACCGAATCCAAGGCGCTGACCTTGACCGCGACCAACCCTGCGGCCGACCCCTATATCACGCTGTATGATGGGAACGGGAACTACATCGACGAAAATGACGATTGGGACGACCTGAATTCCCGCATCGAAATCACCTATCCGCTGGATGCAGGTGACTACTGCGTCGAAGTTGACGCCCTAAGCGATGCTAGCCAGCCGATCACCGTGATGCTGGAAACCCTAACCGAAGAAGAAGCCATGCGCGCCATGTATGATCGCGGCGAGGCAGCCCCACCCCTAGACGGCAGCTACCCTGTGACCGATCTGGGACAGCTGGCAAATCGTCAGCGCGTCGATCTGCAAAATGGTACCATCGTATCTTGGTACAGTGTTGATATCCCAGAAGCTGGCGCAATCGTCGTCGAAGCGGTGTCGCTAAACGGCATGGGGGATCCGTATCTGATCCTGTTCGACGATTTCGGTCGCGAAGTTGCGTATAACGACGATACGAACGATTTGGACCCCGTTCTGGCTGCTCGTGTGTCGGCAGGAACTTATACGTTGGGCGTCGGCGAATATAATGACGGCACATCGCCCGTGCGGATGATCCTAGAACGGTTTGTCCCAGCCAAATAAAACAAAAGGCCCCCAAATTCGGGGGCCTTTTTATTTTTCGATCAGTTGGCCCATTCGCCTTTGCGGAACACCGGCACGCGGGTTCCATCCGCGCGAATGCCATCGATGTCCGTTTCTGGCCCGCCAATCATCCAATCGACGTGGATCATCGATGCGTTCCCGCCTTGGGCTGCGACCTGTTCTTCGGTCAGGGATGCGCCGTCTAGGAAACATTTCGAATAACATTGACCCATCGCAATGTGGCAAGCCGCGTTTTCGTCGAACAATGTGTTGTAGAACAGCAGGCCAGATTGCGAAATTGGCGAACTATGCGGCACCAACGCGACCTCGCCCAAACGGCGGGCGCCTTCGTCGCTGTCGACCATGTTGGTTAGAACGGTCTGACCTTTGGACGATTTCGCCTCGACCGCGACGCCGTCGACGAACTTCATCTCAATCTCTTCGATCAGGTTTCCGTTATAGGACAGCGGTTTGGTTGCGCGGACTACGCCGTTAACGCGGTGGGCGTGAGGGGTGGTGAACACCTCTTCGGTTGGGATGTTGGGGTTACAGACCACACCGTTTTGCGCCTGCGACGCGCCGCCATGCCATTCGTGACCATCGGCCAGACCAACGGTCAGATCGGTGCCGTGGCCCGTGAAATGCAGCGCATCAAACCGTTCGTCGTTCAGCCATTTGCTGCGCGCATGCAGCGCCTTGTTATGTTCAATCCAAGCCGCTACAGGATCATCGTTTTGCACGCGCGAGGCCGCGAAAATCGCGTCGGCCAGTTTTACGATCGCTTCGTCCTCTGGCAGATCGGGGAATACCTGACGCGCCCAACCGGGGGTCGGATAAGCGACGATGTTCCAGTTGATGCCAAAGTTCGCGATTTTTTCCAGCGCGGGTTTATAGGCAATCGAATTAGCCTTGTTCGCGCGACCCACTTTGGCGGGGTCTTCGTTCGCCAACGCCATCGGATCGCCGCCCGCAATAGCCAGACGGGCCGACCCTGCGTTGAACGCTTCGGCCATGCCGTTGTACAGCCAATTTGCCGCCTTATCGAAACTGTCGTCCTGTGCGTTCTGGAAACGCGCGCGGGCGATTTCATCGTCCGACAACAACGGCGTAACAACGCCTGCGCCAGCCTTATATGCGCTGGCCGCAATCGCGCGGACCAGCGGCAGCGCCTCGACCGGAGCGGTCATGACCAGATCCTGACCGGGCTGTAGGTTCAGTCCCACATTCACCGCAACATCAGCAAGGCGCGACAGCAGGACGGGATCAATATTGGGTTGGGTCATGGAAAATTCCTTTTGTTCCTTACCCTGAAATCTGGCGATCAATTCAGGAAGGTCAAGCAAAAGGCCCCGCAACGGGGGCCTTTCGATTATTGTGCAATGTCGTTCACCGCATCGGCCAGCAACCTGACCAATGTCGCCTCGTTCAAATACCCCATACCGTCGATTTCTGCGTTCGCCTGATAACGGCGGATCGCACGGCGGGTGTCTTCATCGAAATTACCATCCACAGCGCCCGGCTCGAATCCTGTTTGCTGCAAACGTAATTCGACCAGACGGCGGGTCAGCGCGTTGAGGGCAAGGTTCGCCTCGGCCGCTTGAGCGGCTTCGACCTCGGGGGCGATTTGTTCCTCTTGAGTTAGCTCGGCGATGGCGGCTTGGGCTTCGCCGACGAACTGACCTTCGGGGTAGACCGACAAGTAATCCTGATAGGCACCGACGGTGTTGGCATTCGATGCGCGATCCCATGCGGCGGCTTCTTCCGCGGCGGCGGCACGGCGTTTTTCAGCCTCGATCGCCTCCAAGCGTTCGGTCGCAACTTCGGCAAAGATGCCATCGGGGTAACGGTCTAGATAGGCGCGTAGACCCGGTTCATCGCCCTTGGCACCAGTTTCCTGCCAATAGGTGTTGTCCAGCGCTTCGGCCTCTTGGCGGCGGCGTTCGGCTTCGGCCTCCAACTCGGCCGCGCGGCGTGCGGCTTGCGCGTCTAGTCGGGCGATCTGATCCGTCGTCAAATAAGACGTTTGCGAAAACCCGTTTTCCTGCTGCCAATTGGTAATAGCCGACCGTGTGCCTGACCCGAAAATGCCGTCGATCCCGCGCGTGTTGTAATCAAGGATCGACAAATCACGCTGAATTTCGCGGCGCGCATCACGGGACAGCGATAGCGACTCTTCGGCCAAACGCGCGTCTCGGTTGGGTTCGTTCACGATTTCGGCGATCAGGTTTTCTGCATCGGCGCGGTATTCGCCGTTCGGGTATTGGCGCAGATAGCTGCGATAGGCGACAACGGTATCCAAGGCACGCGCGCCTTCCCACATTGCGACCTCGGCGCTGTTATCAGTTTCAGGCGCGGCGGGGGCAGGAACCGCTGTAGGGCGCATCGGCATAACAACCAGCGTATCAGGCATATATCCCAAAGCGGTGATGTTATAATCACCTCCAGTTGCCAAATCGTACTGAGGACGCACAAGAATATCAGTGGCGTAACCCGCAACATCGCGCACCGGCCCGCGCAACACCGTCACACCTTGCGGGATGTCCAGTTCACCAATGGATGGCGATAGATACGGCATTGTGCCAGTAACAGCATCATTGCCCAACATTAGAACCGCCTGACCAGGCGCTTGGGCCAGCACTTGCAACACGCTTTCCACGGACACAGCCGTTTGCGGCGTTCCAAAATAGCTTGGGTCGTCTGCATCAGAGGTTAAAAACCACGTCTGACCGCCGTCTGTTACGAACCGCCCAGCCAGAACAACGACAATACGATCCGCCGTTTCGGCCACATCAGCAAACTCTGTCAGTGCATCAACAGCGGCATCCATACGGCCGTTGCGTAGGGCCTGAACATCAAATCCTAGCGCCCTTAATTCGTCTGCTGCATCAACAACTTGACCGGCGCGATCCACGCGGCCCAATCGTTCATAACTGTCATTGCCCAAGATCAGGGCGGCGTCTTCGGCCCACACGGCTGGCGCGGCCAAACCGATTACAGCGGTGGTCATCATCATAAAGCGGCGCATAGAATCCTCTGTTTTCATTCATGTAGGCAAAAGCGCTATTCCGACGATAACCTGCGTATTCCACAACACAAATCACATAGGCGAAACCTTGCCCTGTTGAATGTTACAACGCGCTGGGTTGTCATTTGTTTCATGCCCCCCTACCCATTGCCTGTCAAAACTGGAGACGATCATGGGCACAATCACCTTTGTCCGGCACGGTCAGGCCAATTCCGCCGCCAAAACCGAAGAGGAATATGACCGCCTATCCCCCAAAGGCCACGAACAGGCCGACACATTGGGAAAATGGATGCGCGATCAAGGACAAAGCTTTGATCTGGTTCTATCGGGTAGCCTACGCCGTCACCGCGAAACGGCGGCGGGTATGGGCCATAGCAACCCGCAAATCGATGATCGGTTGAACGAAATTGACTACTTCAATCTGGGCAAAGCGATGGAGGACGTCCACGGGATGCCAATTCCCGAAGGCGACGATTTTGCCCGACATATTCCGCTGGTGATGGAGGCATGGCACCGCGCGGAAATCATGGGAAACGAAACGTTCGACGCGTTTGAAACACGCATCAGTACAGTCTTAGACGCCGCCCTGACCCCGGGTCGAAATGTTCTATGCATCACATCTGGCGGCGTCATCGCGATGATCATACGTCACCTGTTGGATCTGGATCCGCGCCGCATGGCCCATGTGATGATCCCTATTTTCAATACGTCCCAGCACCACGTCCACGTATCACCCGTGGGGCCAATTTTAGCAGGGTTCAATACAATTCCACATTTAGAAGGCAGCGACCGTGAACACCTCCGCACACATTTCTAAACCACATCTTTGGGTCCGCACCGAAGAACGCCCCAATGAAGAACGCGTCGGCATCACACCGCAAGGCGCTGCCGAAATGATCGCGATGGGCTATCGCGTTACAGTCGAACACAGCAGCCAACGCATTATTCCCATTGAAGAATATGCCGATGCGGGCTGTGCAATCGCGGCCGAGGCGTCGTGGCCCGACGCTCCCAAAGACGCGATCATCTTTGGTCTAAAAGAACTGCCCGAAACCGACATGCCACTGGTTCATCGCCACATCATGTTCGGCCACGCCTACAAAGGTCAACCCGCTGGCCGCCGCCTGTTGGATCGGTTTCAGGCGGGCGGAGGAACGCTCTATGATCTGGAATACCTCACGCTAGAGGACGGGCGCCGTGTCGCGGCCTTTGGGTACTGGGCTGGATATGCGGGTGCGGCTGTCACGGCGCTGTCCTATGCAGCGCAACCTGCGCTGTGCCCTGCGGTTTCAACCTACAAAGATGCCGATGCCTTGGCCGATGCTGTGCGGGGCGCTTTGGGCGACAAAACCGCTCGCGCGATTATCATCGGTGCGCTGGGGCGGGTCGGATCGGGCGCTGCAGATTTGTGCGGACGCGTAGGGATTGACGTGACCAAATGGGACATGGCCGAAACAGCCAGCGGCGGGCCATTCCCAGAAATTTTGGATCACGAACTGTTCCTGAACTGCATTTTGGCACGTCCGGGCACGCCGGTCTTTGTGCCAGCATCCGCAAAAACAGATCCGCGCAAATTGTCGGTCATTGGCGATATTGCATGCGATCCCGACAGTGAATTTTCACCGATCAAAGTCTATGATCGCACGACATCATGGGACGCACCTGCATTGCGGGTGCATGACGACCTTGTTTTGGATGTCACCGCGATTGACAACTTGCCGTCCATGTTGCCGATGGAAAGTTCGGTCGATTACGCAAGTCAGCTGCTACCGCATCTGAAAACACTAGATAAAATCGACGACGATGTGTGGGGGCGGGCCAAAGCCTGCTTTGACGAACATCTGTAATTATTCGCCTTGGCAGGTTTCATAACGGAACGCATAGCCATTCCATAACATGATGATGCCGTCGCTATCGGCGGCATTCATAATCAGGGCGCGTTCGGTCCAATGATCGTCTTCGCCGCTGCAATGCAACGTATACAGCGTCGCGTCCATATCCGTGACATTTACGGGGTTTTCCATACGGCATTCCATGTCAACGCCATGGAAAATCCCGTCCTTGATCATCAACGCACCGCCATCGACGCCAACCAATCCACAGTCGGCATTAGCAGCCTGACGATACACCCCATCGTAGGGTGTCGCGGCTGCGATAGCGGGGACCACAGCCAACGCTAGAGCCAAAGAACGGCGCATCACAGCGCCTCTAGATCAACGATCAAACCATCAATATCACCGCGGCGACGGTCCAACATGGCGCCGATTTCGGTCCGTTCCGAGGTGATCATGTTAATCCCCTCAATAAACATATTGATAAATTTCGGCTGTCCCGACCCATCAGAGACAACGAAACTGACTTCAAATGGCGACTGGCCTTGCAAAATCACACGGGCACGCACCTCGACCCCGTTTGGGACGGTCACCGTTTCGGTAACTTCGATACGACCGCCAACAAATTCGCGGAAACGGCGTCCATATTTTGACGCGACATAGTCGCTAAACGCGTTTACGAAACGCGTGCGTTGATCTGCGGTCGCCGCGCGCCAATCGGCCCCCATAGCGGTCCGTGCGATGATTGGCACATCAGCATAACGGTCAAAAATCGACGCAAAGTCGGCAATGATTGCGGATTCGGATTTTCCCGACGCAATGATCGCATTGATGTCAGCGACCAAGCGATCAACAAGCGTGCGCGCCTGCGACTCTGTCAAAGCAAGAGACGTCGTTGGAACAACTGCCGCAGCCGAAGCAACAGCCAAAAACTGGCGGCGGGAAAACAAGTTAATCATTATTGGTCCTCATAGGGATCGAAGTACGGATCGGCATATGGGTCTGCGTAAGGGTCCGCATATGGATCAGAAGATGCATCAACGACAGTGGTGCCCAATTCATAGCGACGACTGTCTAAGTAAAACACGCGCATTTGCGCATAGCTATCTGCGCTTTCATACAAAACGGAATCCACTGTATCACCAAAGCGCCCACGCTTGATCACAATATCAGCTGCCCGCGATCCTGTCGCGTACGGCAACACATCGGATTGTACTATAGAATCCAAAGGATCGATCACGAAATCAACGATACGACCCGCTGCATCACGTTCTGTTGATGGACCAAACCCAGGCAACACCACATAGGCGCCTTCGGGAACGCCCCAAACCGCCAATGTTTCGCCGAAATCGGTGTCTTCGGCATAGATGCCGATCGCATCTGCGGGGTCAAACAGGCCACCAATGCCAAAGATCGTGTTTACAACAAATCGGAACGCATTCGTGCCAGCGCCTTGGATATCGCCCTGCAAGACGCCATTCACAACCATGCCAGGCAAACCAACGTGATCGGCAAAATTGCTGACCGGTTCAGTGACAACAACAGGCATTGCATTTGTCACGCGCGATGCTGGCCGCAAAACAGCACGATCTAAGCCGGTGTTGAATTCGTGCACTTTGCGGTTCGTATCTTCATACGGATCATGGATCGCCACACCATCCGGCGCGACCGAACAAGCGGTCAAAGCGACAGAAGAAATCAGCGCAGAAATAGATAAAAATCGGGTCACGTGGCGGCCATAAATTACAGTCATCTCAATGCGCACTCAAATACCTATCTGAACCAAAATCACAGAGGCCTGTTGTCAGCTCTGCAAAAATCGTGACAGATTTGAAACATTAACTTCATCTCTGACGGGTATAAGGCAGAGTGCGTTAACAGGCATCAGATAGGCGACAACCCAACCATGACAACCCGCACTACCCAAATCGGCGCTACAGAATTAGCCGAAATCCGCAAACGCGGGCGTCCAATGTATTGGCTGGTCGCGATATTCAGTATGGTTGTCAATCTGCTGATGCTGACGGGGCCATTGTACATGCTGAATGTTTACGACCGCGTTTTGGGGTCGGGATCGTTCGAAACTCTGGTCGCACTGACGGTATTGGTATTGTTTTTGTACCTGTGCATGGGCGTTTTGGATTTCGTACGCGGCCGGATCATGGGCCGCGTCGGTGCGCGGTTCCAATCCGATCTGGACCGCCGCGTGTTCGAAGCATCGACAACCGCCGCGACCAACGGCACCTTACCCGCACAATCCGCCAGCGCCCTACGTGATCTGGAATCAATCCAGCGCATGATCACGTCCCCCGCTGTCATGGCAGTCTATGATTTGCCGTTCATGCCTATCTTTTTTCTGGGCATTTTCATTTTCCACACTGATTTGGGCCTTTTGGCACTGGTCGGCGCAGCCGTACTGATTGCGATCACCTTGGCAAATCGATGGCACAGTAAAAAACCACTGGAACACTCAACCCGCGCCACCCAATCCGCAGAAATGATGGGGCACATGATCCGATCAGAATCCGAAATGGTCGGCGCTTTGGGTATGCGGGATGCTGCTTTTGACCGCTGGAAAACTTTGCGCGACCAATCGCTGACCGCATCCATTGGATTTGCTGACAAAAGCGGTGGATATACCGCAATGACCCGCGCCATACGGCTGTTTTTGCAGTCAGCTATGTTGGGGCTTGGCGCGTATCTGGTTTTGCGCGGCGAAATGACAGCAGGTGCCATGATTGCAGGTTCGATTTTGCTGGGACGCGCTTTGGCGCCAATTGAACAGATCATTGGCCAATGGGCGGTGATCGAACGCGGCCGCGAAGGATGGGCAAATCTGTCAGAGCTTCTGGGCACCATTCCCGCACCGCAACAACGCACCACCCTGCCCCGTCCCCGCGCCATTCTAGAGGCGCAGACCGTCACCGCCGTCCCCCCCGGCGAAAGCACCGCAGCCTTGCGCGTTTTGACATTCAAATTAGAACCCGGTCACGCAGTAGGTGTGATCGGACCTTCTGGTGCAGGCAAATCATCGTTGGCCAAATTGATCACTGGCATTTGGACGCCCGCAGGCGGAAAACTGCGGCTGGATGGCGCGACTTTGGATCAATACGACCCAGATACATTGGCACGCTATATTGGTTATCTGCCGCAGCGCGTTCAGCTGCTGGATGGAACGATCAAAGAAAACATCGCACGCATGTCCACCGCGCCTGATGATGCCGCCGTGATCGCCGCCGCGAAAAAAGCGGCAGCCCATGACATGATCCTGAAACTGCCAAACGGCTATGACACGCGGGTTTCAGCAGCGGGTGGGCGACTATCAGGCGGTCAGATTCAACGAATTGGCCTTGCCCGTGCGCTATACGGCGATCCCGTCATTCTGGTACTGGATGAACCCAATTCGAATTTAGACAACGAAGGTTCAGTCGCATTGAACGCTGCCATTCGTGCCCATCGTGACGCAGGCGGATCGGTCATGATCATGGCCCACCGCCCCGCTGCAATTCAGGAATGCGACCAACTAATGATGATCGAAAACGGAACCATCCGCGCCTTTGGCCCAAAAGAGGAAGTCATGCGCAATGTTCTGAAAAATCACACAGACGTGGCGCGTAGCACCATGCCAGGAGGCGTGTCATGAATATGTCTGCGGCACGCTATATCTGGATTGGTCTAATCACGCTTGCCGTGTTGGTTGGCGGATTTGGCACATGGGCGGTCATGGCGGAACTTGGCGGGGCCGTCATTGCATCTGGCCGGATCGAGGTCGACCAAAACAGGCAGGTCGTCCAGCACCCTTACGGCGGACAAGTCGACACCATTTTGGTAGATGAGGGCGATTTTGTAGATGCGGGCCAGATCCTTATCCAACTGGATGGAACCGACCTACGGTCACAGCTAACCGTTGTGTCAGGCCAATTGGCCGAAACAATCGCCCGCCGCAACAGGCTAGAGGCCGAACGCGACGGCGCAGATCAGATCGCTTTCGATCCAATGATTTCAAATGGTTTCAGCGACCTGATCGCAGGACAGACCCGTCTGTTCGATGCGCGTCGTCAAAGCACCCAAACCCAGATCGAACAATTTGAACGCCGCATTGAACAGATCACTGACCAAATCAATGGGATCGAGGCGCAACAACAATCGCTTGAACGGCAACTAGTGCTGATCGAACAGGAACTGACCGACCAACGATCGCTTCTGGAACGCGGACTAGCCCAAGCCACACGGGTTCTGGCGCTGGAACGTGAAAAAGCCAATCTAGAGGGCCGCAAAGGCGAACTGACCGCATCAGCCGCTCAAGCCCGCGGGCGTATAACCGAAATCGAATTGGGAATTCTGAACATCGACACAGTTCGCCGCGAAGAAGCAATCGCCGAAATCCGCGATCTTCAGCCGACGGAATTGGAACTGCGCGAAACACAGACGTCTTTGAACACACAATTGGACCGTCTAGATATCCGCGCGGGTGTGTCAGGTGTGGTCTACGGATTGCAAATCTATTCGACCTCTGCCGTGATCGAACCTGCACAACCCATTTTATTTATCGTCCCCCAAGATCGCCCCCTGATCATCACAGCCCGCATTGATCCGCGCGATATTGATCAACTATTGGTCGGTCAAAACGTGACCTTGCGGTTTTCGGCGTTCAATCAAAAAACCACCCCCGAATTATACGGTACGGTCGTCAATCTATCGGGCGATGCATTCGAAGACGATGCAACAGGCCAATCATTCTACCGCGCCGAAGTGACTTTGAACGAAAACGAAATCAATCGTCTGCCCGAAGGTGCGGTTTTGGTCCCCGGAATGCCCGTTGAAACCTTTATCCGAACGGCGGATCGGACACCGATGCAGTTTTTGCTGAAACCACTGACTGATTTTTTTGCCCGTGCATGGCGCGAGACCTGATTGCAGGCCTGCGCAACCCGCGCTAGCGTCCGACCAAATCTATAGACGGAGCCAACATGAGCGACATCGAAACCAAACTGGCCGAACTAGGCGTCACCCTACCCGACGCCCCAGCGCCAGCCGCGAACTATGTACCTTTCACCATTACCGGCAATTTGGTGCATATCTCGGGTCAAATTTCCCAGAATGACGACGGCCTGATCTTGGGACGTCTGGGTGAAAATATGTCCACCGAACAAGGCGCGATCGCCGCAAAACAATGCGCGATTTCCCTGCTTTCACAGGTCAAAGCGGCCTGCGGCGGCGACATTTCCCGCCTGAAACGCGTGATCAAACTGAACGCATTCGTAAATTCGGCCCCTGATTTTTACGAACAACCCAAGGTCGTCAACGGCGCATCCGATTTTCTGGTTGAGGCGCTGGGCGATGCAGGCCGCCATGCGCGTTCGGCTGTTGGCGTTGCAGCGCTGCCTTTGGGCGTTGCGGTCGAAATCGACGGTATTTTCGAGATCGAATAATGCTGCATCCTGATTTTCTGGCGCGGCCCATCGCGCATCGTGCCCTGCATGACATCGCCGCTGGTCGCCCAGAAAACAGTGCCTCTGCCGTACAGGCGGCAGTGGACGCGGGGTACGGCATCGAAATCGACCTACAACTGTCCAAAGACGGTCAGGCGATCGTCTTTCATGACTATGATCTGGCCCGCCTGACCCATGAAAAGGGGCCTTTGGCCACGCGCACAGCCGCCGAACTTTCCGCCATTCCGCTGCGCCACGGAACCGATACGATCCCCACATTGGAAACGGTTTTGTCGATGATTGAAGGGCGCGTTCCCCTGCTGATCGAGATTAAAGATCAAAGCGGCATTCTAGGCCCAACCAACGGGGCGCTGGAACAGGCCACCGCCGATTGTTTGGCGGGATATAAAGGCCCCGTCGCGGTCATGTCGTTCAATCCCCACAGCGTCGCGCGCATGGCCGATCTATCCCCGAATGTGCCGCGCGGGCTGACGACCTGTAATTTCGACGCGGACGATTGGCCGACCATTCCTGCGCGGATCCGCGAAACCTTGCGCGATATTCCTGATTACGCACGCACTGGCGCCTGTTTCATCAGCCATCAGCACGATCAGCTAAACGCCCCCCGCGTCGCCGATATGCGCAAAGATGGCGCGCAGATACTGTGCTGGACCATCCGCACGGCCGATGCCGAAAGAAAAGCCCGCGAAATCGCGGATAACATCACTTTCGAAGGTTACGCCGCTTGACGGCTCGCCCCGCACCTCCACCATACGGGGCATGACCGACGCGATCGAAATATCCCTGCATTCCAGCATCGCCGATATTGGCGGAACAGATTGGGATGCCTGCGCGAACCCAGATGGAGGCCGCGCCGTCGATCCGTTCACGACCTATCGGTTTCTATCCACGCTAGAAAACAGCGGATCAGTCGGCCCACGCACAGGATGGGAGCCGCGATATCTAACCGCAAAATCAAACGGTCAGGTTATCGCCGTCGCGCCAATGTACGGCAAATCCCACAGTCAGGGCGAATATGTTTTCGATCACAGCTGGGCGCACGCATACGAACGCGCGGGCGGGCAGTATTACCCGAAACTGCAAATCGCCGTTCCGTTCACCCCCGCCACAGGCCGCCGTTTTTTAACCCGCGCGGGGTTTGAAACCACAGGCATCACGGCGCTAACCCAAAGCGCTGTACAATTTGCTACGGAGTTGGGCGTGTCATCGCTCCACGTCACATTCTGCACCGAGGCTGAGGCGATTGTGGGCCGCGAATTGGGGCTGCTACACCGCACCAGCCAACAGTTTCACTGGGAAAATCAGGGCTATGCCAGTTTCGAAGATTTCCTAAACGCCCTGTCGTCGCGCAAACGCAAGGCGATCCGAAAGGAACGCAAACAGGCGCAATCTTTCGGCGGGGATATCCTACAGCTGACCGGCGACGCGATCACGCCCGAACATTGGGATTATTTTTGGCAGTTTTATCAGGACACAGGCGCACGCAAATGGGGAACGCCCTATTTGACCCGCGCGTTTTTCGATCTGGCCCATGATACCATGCGCGATGATATGCTGCTGACACTTGCCGTGCGCGATGGCACCCCGATTGCGGGGGCGCTGAATTTCATCGGGCGCGATACATTGTTCGGCCGTTACTGGGGCTGCACCGAACATCACCCCTGCCTGCATTTCGAACTGTGCTATTATCAAGCCATTGATTTCGCGATTGAAAACGGCCTGAGGATCGAGGCCGGCGCTCAAGGCGAACATAAACTGGCCCGCGGGTATTTGCCCGCCCAAACCCATTCCCTGCATTGGATCGGCAACCCGTCGTTCCGCACCGCCGTGCAGGATTTTCTGGAACAAGAACGCCAGATGGTCGACGAAGAAATCGACATCTTGACCGCTTACGGCCCCTTCAAACATACTCAACTAGAGGAGCAAGACTGATGGACATCACCATGCTCAAGTCTCGTGGTTGGACCGCCAATGACGACGGCACGAAAATCACGAAAACATTCGAATTCCCCACCTTCCCCGAGGCCTTTGGTTTCATGGCTCAGTCAGCTATTTGGGCAGAAAAGTGGAACCACCACCCCGAGTGGACTAATATATATCGCAAGGTCGTGGTGACGCTCACCACGCACGACGCTGGTGGATTGACCGATAAGGACGTCAAGCTGGCTGAAAAAATGGATGAAATACAAGGTTCATAATGGAACAACTATTAAATACTGAAATTTATAACGGGAATACGATCGGCGATTATTTGACGCTGGAATTCCTGGTCGCGCTACTGGGTGACGTTTTGTCGGTCATCCTGATCATCATTCTGGGGTTCATCATCTCGGGTTGGGTGCAGCGCCGTATCGCGAACATCGGCCAGAAAAACCGTCATCTGGATCCGACACTTTTTAATTTTCTGGGCAATATCGCCCGCTACCTGATCTTGGCCTTTGCCGGTCTGTTCGTCCTGAACACATTCGGCATTCAGACAACGTCGATCGTCGCCGTTATCGGTGCCGCCGGTTTGGCCATTGGTTTGGCGTTGCAGGGCACGCTGTCGAACGTGGCAGCAGGCGTGATGATCATCATGTTCCGCCCCATCAAAATCGGCGATTTCGTCGAAGTGAACGGCGTATCCGGCACGGTCAAAGACATTTCGCTGAACTATACCGAACTGGCGAACCTGTCGAACGTGCAGGTCATCGTTCCAAACGCCGAAGTTTGGGGCAACACCATCACCAACTATTCGATCAACCAAACCCGCCGCGCGGAATGGGTATTCGGCGTTGGCTATGGCGCTGATCTAAAACTGGCCGAACAGGTGATCCGCGACACGATCATGGCGGACGAACGGTCGCTGACGGACCCAGCGCCATTCCTGCAAGTAAACAACTTGGGTGATTTTTCGGTGGATTTCCTGTGCCGCGTTTGGGTGCAGTCGTCGGATTATTTCCAATATCAGGCCGACATGAAACGCAAAGTCAAAGAGGCGCTGGACGCGAACGGTATCGATATTCCGTTCCCAACACGCACGGTTCTGAACGAAAACGCATAAAACAAAACGGCGGGGTGATGGCCCCGCCGTTTTGCTATCAGATTGCCTCTAGCAGGCTTTCACCGCCCGACAGGTCACAAACGCCGGGATTTTCATCCAGCTGCAGCACTTTGACTTCGCCGTCTTCGGCGTACAGCGCATAGCGTTTGGAACGATCATAGAAACCAACGGGCGGCGCGGTGAATTCCATGCCGACCGCTTTGGTGAATTCGGAACCTGCGTCAGCTAGGAAATGGATACCCGCGTCAGCGCCGCCAGTGGATTTTGCCCATTCTGCCATTACGAACGGATCGTTCACAGCCACGCAGATAACGGCATCCACGCCTTTGGCGGCAAAATCGTCTTTGGTACGGATAAAGCTGGGAACATGCGCCGTGGTGCAAGTGCCAGTGTACGCACCAGGCAAGCCAAAGATCACAACCTTTTTGCCTGCAGTCAGTTCGGACATTTTGACTTGGGTCGGGCCTTCGGCGCCCATCACGCATAGGGTTGCGTCTGGCAGTTTATCACCTACTGAAATCGTCATTTGCTTTTCCTCTGTTCGCAATTGCCGCTGTTTGTTCGAACATATAGGGTCGGCCCCGAACTAGGCCATAACTATCGGGGGCTAAGATGAAACATTTCGTGGTAATCGGGGCAGGACAAGCCGGCGCAACGCTGGTCGCGCGCCTACGGACCGAAGGTTTCGACGGCAAAATCACGCTAATCGGGGCCGAAAACGTTCATCCGTATCAGCGCCCCCCATTGTCCAAAGCCTACATGCTGGGCGAAATGGAGCTATCCCGCCTGCTGCTACGCGCGCCCGAATGGTACGCGGAAAACAACATCGACCTGATGCTGGACACTCGCGTTGTAGCGATTGATCCCACCGCGAAAACCATCACCCTGCAAGGTGACAGCGAACTGTCCTACGACGAATTGGCGATTTGCACGGGATCGCACCCAAGGACCCTACCCGCAGCGATCGGAGGTGATCTGGACCGCGTCTATACCGTTCGCGATCTAAAAGACGCCGACACGATGGCCCCCGAATTTACCCAAGGCCGCAAACTATTGGTCGTGGGCGGCGGATACATCGGCCTAGAGGCCGCAGCCGTCGCCGCGAAAAAGGGCTGCGATGTGACTCTGGTCGAAATGGCACCGCGCATTTTGCAACGTGTCGCCTGCGCCGAAACATCGGACTATTTCCGCGAATTGCATGCTGCACACGGCGTTAAAATCATCGAAGGCGTCGGCCTGACCCGCTTGACAGGCACCGATGCCGTCACGGGCGCTGTGCTGACCGATGGCACCGAATTGGACGTGGATTTCGTGATTGTTGGCGTCGGCATTTCGCCTGCCTCGGTTCTGGCAGATGCTGCGGGCCTGACCTGTTCAAACGGCATTGATACGGACGTGTATGGGCAAACCTCGGCCCCGCATATTTGGGCGGCGGGTGACTGTGCGAACCTGACGTTTAAAGGCGAACGCATCCGCATCGAAAGCGTCGGCAACGCCATTGATCAGGCGGATGTTGTGGCTCGCAATATGCTGGGCAAAGGCGTCAGCTACGCCCCCAAACCATGGTTTTGGTCGGACCAATATGACGTCAAATTGCAGATTGCAGGCCTAAACATTGGCTATGATGCGGTGCATGTAAAACGCTATTCCGACGATCCTTTGTCGCGCGTCCATTGGTATTTCAAAGGCGACGAACTGATCGCAGTTGATGCCATGAACGCTGCCCGCGATTACATGGTCGGCAAACGATTGATCGAAGCTGGCAAATCCCCTGCCCCCGCCGATCTGACCGATGAGGCCACAGACCTAAAGGCGCTACTACGTTGAGGATCATCGGCGGCGATCATCGCGGGCTGGCATTAACGTCCGTGGGCAAAGGCGACGTGGGCGCACATCTGCGCCCCACCACCGACCGCGTACGCGAAAGCCTGTTTAACGTGCTGATGGGCGGCAAATTCGGCGACCCGATCACCGATGCCCGCGTGCTGGACCTATTCGCAGGAACGGGCGCATTGGGACTCGAGGCACTGTCGCGCGGCGCGTCCCACGTCACCTTTGTCGATGACGGACGGGTTGCGCAGAAATTGATCCGTGAAAACATCACCAAAACGCGGCGCAAGGGCGAAACCACGCTGGTGGCGCGTGACGCGACCCGCTTGGCGGCCAACCCAGATGCCGGCTATGACCTGATATTTTTGGACCCGCCCTATGGAAAAACCCTAGGCGCCAAAGCGATCGAGGCCGCAGTCACAGGCGGCTGGATCGCAGATAACGCATTGATCGTATGGGAAGAAAACGCGCCGCAAATCGCTCCGGCAGGGTTTGCAATGCTGGATCAGCGCAAATACGGCGACACCCATGTGACGTTTTTGGAAAAAGAATGATGAAACCTGATTTGGTAATTTTCGATTGTGACGGCGTGATCGTCGATAGCGAAGGCCCCACATGCGAAGCAATCGCCGCCAACCTGTCGGGCTATGGCATGCCGCTGAAACCCGAAGGCGTGCATGAATTGTTCATGGGCCGCACCCTGCATGACATTCAAGCATCAGAGGAGGCACGCGACCTAAATTTGCCCGACAATTGGGTCGATGAAGTCTACGCCGACATGTTCGAAGTCCTAAAGGGCGCGCCATTGTCCAAAGGCGTGATCGACCTGTTTGATGCGCTAGAAAATCAGGGCACCGCGATCGCGATTGCGTCGAATGGTGCGATCGACAAAATGAAGGTGACGCTGGGCCCATCGGGTCTGTTTGATCGCCTAAAGGACCGCATGTATTCGGGCCACACCCACGCACCCAAACCGCAGGCAGGAATGTTGATAGCCGCGATGGAACAGGCGGGTGCACGCCCCGAACATACTGTGATGATTGATGACAGCACGGCTGGCGCTGGTGCCGCACAGGCAGCTGGAACGCAATTCTATGGCTACAGCGAACACAGCCCAGACAGTGTGCTGAAACCGCTGGGCGTAGACATCATTTATTCGATGGCAGAGCTGAAACAGAAATTGGTGAAATAAAAAGGGCCGCAGATGCGGCCCGATTTATTACAGATATGTCGGATGGAATTTACCGCCCGGCGATAGGGTGAAAATATCGGCCCCATCTGCGGTGATCCCAATCGAATGTTCAAACTGCGCCGACAGCGATTTATCGCGGGTCACTGCGGTCCAATCATCGGCCAAAACTTTGGTTTCTGGACGGCCAAGGTTCACCATCGGTTCGATGGTAAAGAACATGCCTTCCTCTAGCGTGGCGCCAGTGCCCGCGCGGCCATAGTGCAGAACGTTCGGCGCGGCGTGGAACACGCGGCCCAGACCGTGACCACAGAAATCGCGGACCACCGACATGCGGTTAGATTCCACATAGGTCTGGATTGCGTTGCCGATATCACCAAAGGTGTTACCTGGTTTCGCAGCCTCGATCCCCAGCATCAGGGAATCATGGGTAACTTGGATCAGGCGTTCCGCTTTGCGCGGTAGTTTACCAGCGACATACATGCGGCTGGTGTCGCCGAACCATCCATCAACAATCACGGTGACGTCGATGTTCAGGATGTCGCCCTCTTTCAGCTTTTTATCGCCAGGAATGCCGTGGCAGACAACGTGGTTCACGCTGATACAGCTGGCGTGCTGATATCCTTTGTAACCGATCGTGGCCGAGGTTGATCCGCTTTCGGTCACCATTTCGGTGATCTTTGCGTCGATTTCGCCCGTAGTCGCGCCGGTTTGGATGAACGGGATGATGTCATCCAGAATTTGCGCAGCGACTTGGCCTGCTTTGCGCATTCCGGCAAAGTCAGCGTCTTCGTAGATGCGAATACCGTCTTTGGTCAGGCGACCACGCAGATCTTCGTTCAATGTACCACTCCGTTCGTTATCAGGCCCTATGTAAGGCCGATGAGGCAAAAGGGCCAGACCTCAGATACCAATGTCGAAAGGGATTTCATCGCCGATTTCGACGCCTTTGGGTGAAATGCGGGTGCCCAGCGCCATAACGCGCACCCCGTCGGCGACCGCATCGCGCAGAGCCGCGGCGTATTTCGGGTCGATGTCAGCGGCAGGGGCGACGCGCGCGCAATCCGTGCGCTGAACCAAAAACAGCACCATCGCATCATCGCCGGCACGCGACATAGCGGCCAATTCCCCCATATGTTTCGCCCCGCGTGCCGTGACACTGTCAGGGAATTCGGCAACGCCGTTTTGGCGCATAAGGGTGACCGATTTCACCTCGATCCACAGGTCGGGGCGGTTGCCGCCGGACAGGTGAAAATCGACGCGGCTGTTTTCACCGTATTTTACCTCGGGCTTAATAATCGGATAATCCGCGAGCGAAGGGATTTCGCGTGCCAGCAGCGCCTGTTTCAAGGCGCGGTTCGGAACGGCGGTATCTACGCCCGTATAGTGGCCGTTTTCATGGTCCACCAATCGCCAGCCGTATTTAAGTTTCTTTTTCGGATCGTCATTCGGTTCCAGCCAGATTTTCATATCTGGATCGGCCAGCCCCATCATGCTGCCCGGATTGGGGCAATGGGCGGTGATTTCTGTTCCGTCCTCTAGCCGGCAATCGGCCAGAAACCGTTTGTAGCGGCGGATAAGGCGGGCGGGCATTAACGGAGTGGAAAACTGCATAGCACAGACCTATACCGTTTCTTGTAATGATGGAGAAGCCGATGCCAAACCCAACCGCCGCAATTTTGATTATCGGGGATGAGATCCTGTCGGGCCGCACCCGCGAGGGAAACATGTATTATCTGGCCGGAAAGCTGACGGCGGCAGGCATCGATCTGAAAGAAACGCGGATTGTGTCAGATGATCGCGATGCCATTGTTGGTGCTGTTCAGGCACTCAGCGCGGCCTATGACCATGTGTTCACGTCAGGCGGAATTGGCCCGACCCATGACGATATCACCGCCGATTGCGTTGCTGCGGCGTTTAACGATCATATCGATGTGCGTGATGACGCCTATGCCCTACTAAAGGCGCATTATGACAGCCGCGACCAAGAATTTAACGAAGCCCGTCAACGCATGGCCCGCATTCCCGACAGTGCAACGCTGATTGAAAATCCAGTGTCAATTGCCCCCGGTTTTTCCATTCAAAACGTACACGTCATGGCCGGAGTGCCATCTGTATTCCAAGCGATGGTTGCAACCGTGTTACCAACACTCACCGGCGGCGCACCACTACTGTCCCAAAGCCTGCGTATCGAACGAGGCGAAGGTGACATTGCGGGACCTCTGGCAGAATTGGCTGAGGCCTATCCTGATCTATCAATCGGGTCTTACCCGTTTACCCAAAACGGGGCTTATGGATCCAATATCGTCATTCGCGGCACAGACGGTGCAATGGTCGACGAAGCTATTGTAAAACTGACTGCGCTATTTTCTGCATGACAAACCCAACTGTTGCGCAGCTATATGATGTCATTGATGCCACTTGGGCGCCATTCGCCAAACATCAGGTTGGCGCGTTCACTGTGCGCGAAGGCGCTGGTGGCGGCAGTCGTGTTTCCTGTGCAACGGGCCCTGCGGATGAAAACGGCATAGATATCGCCGCCGCAAAGATGCGCGAACTAGGCCAAACGCCGATTTTCATGATCCGTGATGGCCAGTCCGATCTGGACGACATTTTGGGACAGAGCGGGTATCGGGTAAAAGATCCCGTTACGCTATACGCTGCGCCCATTGACCGCATCGCGACCGAGTGGACGTATAGTACAGAAATTTACGACATATGGCCGCCTGTGGCGATCCAACGTGAAATTTGGGCGGCGGGCGGAATTGATAATGCTCGGATCAACGTGATGGAGCGGACCAAAGGCCCTAAAACTTCGATTATGGGCCGTATCGGCGATATTCCGGCAGGCACCGGGTTTGTTTCCATCAGCGACCAAATCGCCATGGTTCATGCTCTAGAGGTATCCCCTGATTGCCGCCGCAAGGGCGTGGCAATCCGCATCCTGCGCCGCATGGCATTCTGGGCCAAAGCGCATAAAGCCACGCATATTTCTTTGGTTGTAACCAATGCAAACGTGGCCGCTAACGCATTGTACACTTCGTTAGGGTTTGATGTTGTAGGGCATTACCATTATCGCAGTTCATAAAACTGAAAGAACGTAACGGGTTATATCGCTTTTGATCGACATTCGGCAGTTATTGGTTGGTTTTTGGGTGCTTTGGCCGGTTTGTTCGACGGCTCAGAGTCTGGACATGCCCGCCAGTGCGATAGTGTCGCTGCGCACCACAGATATTGCCAGCTCTTATAGTTTTCCGATCGCACCGTGGGACACCGACCACATCGATTTGGACACCCGCGACGGCGACGTCACGCAACAAGTCTGGCGCATTTCCAATGCAGATCTAACAACTTTGCAAATCTATGCGCCATTGCGGCAGCAGCTCGCAAACGATGGTTTTGACGTTATTTTTGAATGCCGCACCGACGTGTGTGGCGGGTTTGATTTTAGATACAATGTCGATCTGAAAAACAATCCCGACATGCAAGTCGATTTGAATGATTTTAGATATTTAGCAGCTGAAAAAGCGGGCGAAACCATTGTCATTTTCGTCAGCAAAACCAAAGCGTCGGGTTTCGTGCAGATCATTCACATCGGGGCGAACGAAGCGCTGATTAATCCAACCATCACGGTAGCCAACCCTACGGCGCTAATTGACACCTCTATCCCCAGCGCGCTTCAAACCGCAGGGCATGTTGTCCTCACGGGGCTATCTTTTGAAAGCGGTTCTAGCAATCTGGCAACGGCTGGTGCAGATAGTTTGGCCGAACTTGCTGCCTTTTTGGTCGCCAACCCCTACTATCAAATCGCAATCGTAGGCCACACCGATAGCTCTGGATCTTTGCAGGCTAACATTGATCTATCCCGCGCCCGCGCTCAGGCCGTTGTAGATACGCTGATCAATGATTACGGGGTAGATTCTAGCCAACTGGAGGCAGCCGGTATGGGCTACATGTCTCCGCTGGTCAGCAATCTGACAGCTGAAGGCCGCGATAAAAACCGCCGAGTCGAAGCTGTCCTAACCTCTATCGGTGAAGACTAACCGCGGTTGAACACTGCCTGTTTTGATTGCAAGGCAGAAGCAACTCTGTGGCTAGAACTTTTATCAGCTTCGAAGCGCTGAAATGCCCGTTCAAGAAGCAAATACGGCGCCCAAGGAGTGCCCTTAGACGCCGTCAGATCATGTGTGCTAGATCACCAGTTCTCGGGACCTTTTTCCGCGTAGGCATGAACCAGAAAATCGATGAACGCGCGCACCTTGGGCTGGGTAAACCGGCCTGGGGGGTAAACGGCATAGATCCCTTGAGTTTCCATCGGAAGGTCTGGAATGGCTTCTTCGACCAGACCTTGTTTCATCGCATCGGCGTATAGGAACGACGGCAAATAGGCGATACCTAGGCCCGAAATACAAGCGTTCAGCAACGACTGACCATCATTTACGGTCAACCATCCGGCTGTGCGCACCTGACGTTTTTCGCCACTTGGCGCGATGATTTTCCATACGGCCGAATTGGCTTGGTTCGAATAGTGCAGCAGTTTGTGATCATTTAGATCATCAATTTTCTGCGGACGCCCATATTTTTCGAAATATTCAGGCGATGCAATCATGCGGCGCGTGGTTTCTGTCAGCTTGCGGGCGCGTAGGGTGCTGTCTTCCAGCTCTCCGATACGGATCGCCATGTCAAAGCCTTCGGAAATCAGTTCAACATAGCGGTTGTTCAGCACCATATTGACGGTGATATCTGGGAACTCTTGTAGGAATTCGCCCAGCACCGGTGACAAGTGGTTTACGCCGAAATCGGTTGCAACCGAAATACGCAGCAATCCAGACGGCGCAGACTGCATAGACGTGACCAAAGCGTCGGCTTCGCCTGCGTCATTCAACACGCGACGAGCGCGATCATAGTAGGCCAAACCGATTTCTGTCGGGCTGACACGGCGCGTCGTGCGGTTCAGCAACCGTGCCCCCAATCGAGCCTCTAGCGCGGAGACATGTTTGGAAACGGCGGATTTTGAAATCCCCATTTTCTTTGCCGCATCTGTAAATCCACCCTGATCAACCACGGTGGCAAAGGCTTCCATTTCTGTAAGGCGATCCATACCCAGACCCTTAAATACCTAATCGTTGGACCATCTATCGTCGCCAAATCGGGCACAATCTGGGCCATGACCTGACAATATCGCGTTATTTGTCGATAAACCTCGGCCCAAATGTATAGGTCTGGAAGGTATTCAGAGCGTCGCCGCCAGTCGCGTACCTTGATTAATTGCGCGTTTTGCATCCAATTCTGCAGCTACATTAGCGCCGCCGATCACATGGCAGGATACGCCATTTTCGATCAACGCGTCGGCCAGGCTGCGTTCCGACAGCTGGCCTGCACACAGAACAATCGTATCACATTCAATCAAGGTCGGATTTTCGCGAGCTTCGCCAATGGACACATGCAGACCTTCGGCGGTGATACGTTCATAGTTCACGCCGCCTTTCATGGTCACACCTTTCATCTGCAATGCTGCACGATGAATCCAGCCTGTGGTCTTACCCAACCGTCGTCCTGGTTTTTCGGCCTTGCGTTGCAGCAATGTCACCTGACGCACAGG
This sequence comes from Marivivens niveibacter, assembly GCF_002150005.2. Classification (GTDB taxonomy): domain Bacteria; phylum Pseudomonadota; class Alphaproteobacteria; order Rhodobacterales; family Rhodobacteraceae; genus Marivivens; species Marivivens niveibacter. The sequence goes on along the minus strand of NZ_MSPP01000002.1, from coordinate 530,565 downwards.
CGCATCTGGCTGCGGGCCTTCAGGGGCAAGGCCGCTCACGGCCTCTTCTGGATCGGTAACGCCCCATTCACGCATCCATTCCGGCAGGTTCGTCGTTGGGCTGTCGCCGGTGACCAGATATTCAGACACATCAAAGCCGATGCCGCCTGCACCAATCACGGCCACACGTGCGCCAACGTCCGCGCCTTTCAACACGTCGACATACGACAGCACATTGGGGCCATCCTGCCCCTCAATCCCTGGATCACGTGGAACAACACCAGTTGCAATGATAACCTCGTCAAAATGTTGCAAGGAATCGACGGTGGCCGGGGTGTTCAGGCGCACATCAACACCTGCCGCAGTGACAGAGGCTGCGAACCAATCAACAAGGCCCCAGAATTCCTCTTTGCCCGGAACTTGTTTCGCCAAATTCAACTGCCCGCCCAGCGCGTCGCCGCGTTCAAACAACGTCACATCATGACCACGATCTGCAGCCGTAATCGCGGCCGACATTCCGGCAGGCCCTGCACCGACAACCGCGACCTTTTTTGCGGTCGCGGCAGGTTCAATCAGCAATTCAGTTTCGTGGCAGGCACGTGGGTTCACCAAACAAGACGTCAGTTTGCCGCTAAAGGTGTGATCCAAACAGGCCTGATTACAAGCGATACACGGTGCAATCATACCCGATTGCCCATTAGCGGCTTTTTTCACGAAATCAGGATCGGCAAGGAACGGTCGCGCCATGCTGACCAGATCTGCACAACCTTCGGCCAAGACTTGGTCGGCGACTTCGGGGGTATTAATACGGTTTGAAGTCACGATCGGGATCGACACTTTGCCCATCATCTTTTGCGTGACCCACGCAAAGGCGCGGCGCGGTACACTGGTTGCGATGGTGGGAATGCGCGCTTCGTGCCAGCCGATGCCGGTATTCAGGATGTTTGCACCTGCCGCTTCGATGGCTTGGGCCAATTGAACGACTTCGGCATGGGTTGATCCGTTCGGGATCAAGTCAATCATCGACAGTCGGTAGATAATGATGAAATCTGGCCCTACGGCTTCGCGGATTCGGCGGACGATGTCGACAGGCAGGCGCATACGGTTTTCATAGTCGCCACCCCAGCGGTCTGTACGTTTGTTGGTGTGCCGCACCAGAAACTGGTTGATGAAATACCCTTCGGACCCCATCACCTCGACGCCATCGTAGCCTGCCTCTTTGGCGCGAACCGCAGCGGTCACGAAATCGGCAATCTGTTTTTCAATACCCTCTTCGTCCAACTCTTTGGGCGGGAATGGTGAAATAGGGGATTTGACGGGGGACGCAGACACGCAATCAGGGCTGTATGCATAGCGGCCCGCGTGCAAAATTTGCATCGCGATTTTGCCGCCTGCATCATGGACGCGGTCCGTGACAACGCGGTGGTTTGCAATGTCCTGATCATTGAACAAACCAGCCGCGCCAGGAAAAACGCCACCCTCTTTGTTCGGAGCCATACCGCCCGTCACCATGAGCCCAACACCGCCGCGTGCACGCGCCGCATAAAATTCAGCGACGCGGTTCCAATCTTTGGTTTCTTCTAGGCCTGTGTGCATGGATCCCATGATCACGCGGTTTTTCAGCGTGGTAAAACCCAGATCCAATGGGGCCAATAGGTGCGGATAATTGGTCATGCGTGCCTCCCTCATTCAGAGGCAACATGCCCAAGTCTTACGTGCGCGTCACGTGCAACGCGGCGTCAAATCACATGGTTTCAATACAGTGACGGCGGAAGGCCTGTTTCAACAGGTCCAGTTCGGCCCGCAGCAAATCAATTTCGGCCCGCAAATCATCAGCGACGGGATCGCCACAGATAATCGAGAAACTGGATAGCGTTGCGCCCGACTCTTTGTCTGCAATCACAAAGGTCTGCACCCCATCCGCCAGAACATTTGCAGGAATGGCCACACGTACGACCCATCCATCTGGGCCTGCTTCAACCGACACATCGTGAATTTCACGCGCCAAATGGGTCACCACGATTTGCGGCGCGACGTCCGATCCGGTTTTCAACACGCCTTCCCAGACACCTTCGAACAAACGGGTTTTGGTCACTGTGATCATGTTTATGCCTTTACAGTTCGGCGCGTGGGTAGCGGCTAAAGGTGATGTCGCGCACGGTCACCTGATTCATTTCTGGACCCTCTAGGATCAAATCCACCCAGACCTTTTCGATGCGTTTTTCGTTCAACTTTGAATAGCCCAAGTCGAATTCGATCATCTGGTTATCTTGGGTCAGGGGCAGTTCGCGGACGATCTGCTCGACGTTTGGACCGTGTTTGATGTTCAAACGAGCAAAGATTTCCAGCGGTTTTTCGAATTCAATAATCGGGTCACACCGCACCAGATGTTTCATCCGCAGCCCTTCGCAGGCCTCTGGCGGCAGATCAATCGCTAGGCTTAGGTAGGACCCATCGAATTGGAACACGTCCATCCGCAAACCAAAAGGCGCCAAATCGGATTCTCGGGTATTGCGCAGCTGGCGCAGCGTCAATTCGCTAACGCGGCAATCATGATACAGGGTGACTTCATCACCGATTTTCGATTTCGACGGGGCTGCAGCAAGGCCCTTGGTGGCCAACGGCCCGCGCCAAAGTTGAGGGCGCCACGCCCAATCTGTGCCGCGCGGTGTCGGGAACAAATTCGATCCAATAGCCGGAAGCGCCAGACGACTATCTGCGACATAGGCAAACTCGGCGCATTTGGCCCGTAGTTTGGAAATCATTCCGCGTTCCTCACGCAAAGTCGATGTGGTGGCCTGATGGGCGCCGCGCACCATACGATCCAATTGGCGCAAAAACCGCCGTTGCGTGATTTTATCGGTCAGCCGCATGAAAGAAACACGCCCTGTCTATTGTCCAGATATTGGCAACAAAATCTCATGCGACAGGTAAAGGTCAAGATACTGACCAGCGGTTTTGGGAATGTTTGCAACAAGTTCCCCCCAAGTCACAGCCCGAAGTTTGCGACAACTGACCCTACGTCGATTGCAATTCAATCAAAGGGCGCTTATTTCCGTGACCAACTAGGAACAAAGGCACGTGATATGAACTGGATTACCAACTACGTCCGCCCAACCATCAATTCGCTGTTTTCCCGCCGCGAGGTGCCTGAAAATCTATGGACGAAATGTGGTGAATGCGGAACGATGCTGTTCCACCGCGAATTTGCTGAAAACCTGAACGTCTGCACGAACTGCGGGCATCACATGGCGATCACGCCACGTGAGCGCTTTGCTGCGTTGTTTGATGACGGCCAATTCAAAGAGGTCAAAGTCCCAACCCCGATCGAGGACCCTCTGAAATTCCGCGATCAGAAAAAATATACTGACCGCATGAAAGCCGCGCAGAAAAACACCGGCGAAAAAGAGGCGATGCTGGTTGCCGAAGGCGATATTCACGGCACCCCGATTGTGGCTGCGGCGCAGGATTTCAGCTTTATGGGCGGTTCCATGTCCATGTTCGTCGGCAACGCGATTATCGCGGCAGCTGAACGCGCGATCGAATTGAAACGCCCACTGGTTCTGTTTTCGGCCGCTGGCGGCGCCCGCATGCAAGAGGGCATTCTGTCCCTGATGCAAATGCCGCGCACCACCATTGCAGTCGACATGCTGAAAGAGGCAGGCCTGCCATACATCGTCGTTCTGACCCACCCAACCACAGGCGGCGTAACGGCGTCCTACGCGATGCTAGGTGACGTTCAGATCGCAGAACCAAACGCGCTGATCTGTTTCGCTGGCCCTCGCGTGATCGAACAGACCATCCGCGAAAAACTGCCCGAAGGTTTCCAACGTGCTGAATATCTGCTGGACCACGGTATGCTGGACCGCGTGACCCCGCGCGGCGAAATGAAAAACGAACTGGCAAACATCATCCGCATGCTCACCGGTATGGAGGCAATCGCCCCAGCCGAAGTGCCTGCACCTGTTGAAGACCAGACCGACACACCAGAAGCTGACGAAGCCTCCAAGGCAGACGCTGAATAATTCATAGCCCCCTGCGGCAAACGGATACCAATATGACGTCGGACGTAATTCTAGAACGATTGATGACCCTACACCCAAAGGTCATCGATCTGGTACTTGATCGTGTTTGGCGTCTTTTGGACGCTCTGGGAAATCCACAAAACGACCTGCCACCCGTGATCCACATCGCGGGCACAAACGGAAAAGGGTCGACCCAGGCCATGATCCGCGCAGGGTTAGAGGCCGACGGCAAAAAGGTGCACGCCTATACGTCGCCGCATCTGGCCCGTTTTCACGAACGCATCCGTCTGGCTGGTGAACTGATTTCCGAACCCGCGCTGATGGCCACGCTCGAAGAGTGCGAAAAGGCGAACGGCGGCGAACCGATCACCTATTTCGAAATCACGACCTGCGCGGCGATTTTGGCGATGGCGCGGACCCCTGCCGATTATACATTGCTAGAGGTCGGGCTGGGCGGTCGCCTCGACGCCACAAACGTTGTCGCCAAACCTGAACTGACGATCATCACACCCGTTTCGATCGATCACGAACAATTCCTTGGCAATACCCTAGCCGCCATCGCTGGCGAAAAGGCAGGCATCATCAAACGCGGCGTTCCCGTCATCGTCGGCCCTCAACAAGACGAAGCGATGGACGTGATCGAACGCACCGCCATGAAACTGGGCGCGCCGATTATGGCCTATGGTCAACACTGGCACGTCGGCACCGAACATGGCCGCATGACCTATCAGGACGACAACGGCCTGCTGGATTTGCCGCGTCCAAACCTGCCCGGCGATCACCAGATCCAAAACGCAGGCGCCGCCCTAACTGCGCTGCGCCACTTAAAAATGTCGGAAACCGCGTACGAAGGCGCAGTTACCCGTGCCGAATGGCCCGCCAGAATGCAGCGCCTCAAAACCGGCCCCTTGGTCGATGCTGCTGGGACTTGCGAACTATGGCTGGACGGCGGACATAACCCCGCTGGCGGCTCTGCAGTTGCGGCAACCCTGTCATCACTCCCGGCGCGCCCGACTCACCTGATCTGCGGTATGATCAACACCAAAGATGTCAGCGGCTATATGCGCCCACTGACCACCGCTGCTCAGTCGATCCAATGTGTCACCATCCCGAACGAGCCAAACAGCTTTGATGCTGATGATTTGTCCGCCGCCGCCCAAAGCGCCGGATTTACAGACGCAACAACCGCTGCATCGGTCACCAAAGCCGTTGAAAAAATCGCGCAGTCAGATCCTGCTGCACGCATCCTTATCTGCGGCTCGCTTTATCTGGCCGGTCACATCTTACGGTCAAACGGATAAACCCGCACCAAACCCGAGCGCCCCAAGGCGCGAGACCAAAGAAACGCAGCTTGCTGCACATTTTAACAGCATCAACGCCCATTCTATCCTTCTGAACGAATCAGCACACTTGACCGCGAATCACCCGCGCAGTTAGATTCAGTGCAGAATTCGTCATTCGGCGCTCTGCGCCCCATGACACAACGTCCAGGCAGGGCGGGGAGGCGGGCCAATCTGGGCTCGTCTTTCTGTTTTAGCCAACAGTTTCAGCAGATCTCGAAAATTCGACACATAGCGCGAATCACATTCGCCTCTGGGTTTGACTTGATTCGGCTGATTCTACTACATATGGGCAAAGCTATGGTTTCAGCCCCGCCTGCCAGCGGGTTTGGATAGATAAAGTAGCAGCGCAGACGGGGGACATTATATGTTGCGTTTTTCGGCAGTTTTCTCTGCCATTTTCATTTTTACCCAAACGATATCCGCTCAGGCCCAAACCGTTTCTATCACCCAAGACCTGCCGCAAGTGTCTTTTTCCATAAACGGTCAAAACTTTACCGTGGCCCGCATTCAAGACACCGAAAATCAGCTGACAGGTGATTTCACGAAAACATCTCGTGCCTGCCCGCCGTTTTGCATTCAACCTATGACGGTTGCGCCCGGCGTTGATACCGTTGGCGAGCTAGAGGTACTCGATTTCCTCCAAACTCGTGTCTCCAGCGGCACCGGTTTGCTAATCGATTCCCGTGTACCCGACTTTTACAACAATGGCGCAATTCCTGGCGCTGTGAACGTACCGTTTAACGCGCTCGAGTCTGACAACCCCTATCGCGATGATATCATGCGTGCGCTTGGCGCCACCGATAGTGGTGACGGTCTGGATTTTTCGAACGTGTATGATCTCATGCTGTACTGCAACGGACCTTGGTGCGGGCAATCAAAGCGCGCGATTGATGGTCTGCTAGACGCGGGTTATCCCGCTGATCGGCTTTTTTACTATCGTGGCGGAATGCAAAATTGGCTTCTGTTGGGGCTAACCACCGTAACACCGGCCAATGGCGGCTGATTTCTCGCAGGAGTTCCTATGATCCGTATTGTACTTGCCTTTTTTGCCACCGCCGTCGTCGTTTGTGCCGCCATCGTTTTTGCACCTGCCGGTAATAACGACGATCCTGCTCAAACCGACGTGACGCGCACACAGTCACAAACCGTCACGTCGCCCACTTTGGCCCCTGCCATCGCTGGGCAAAACACATCTGACGGCGTCGCCGTTAGTGCAGCGTCGCGCATTTTGGCGGCCACAGGTGGCGCTGTTCAGCCAGAGCCCGCAATCAAAACTGACGACAGCAGTATTTCCGATACCACTGCGGGCGTTTTGGCCGCGCTGGGGTTGGCAACTGGTGCCCCTGCGCCAACGCCTACATCGACGACCGGCGACGATAAAATGATGGATATGACTGCAGGCGCTTTGGCCGGCATTCGCGCCATCACAGGTCAACCCGCCCCACAACAGGCCGAATCCAACAGCCTGCAATCTCTTGTCGCCAAAGCCCTACAAGAAGGCCAAAACGACGCCTATATCGATGCGTTATTGAACGAAGCCGCCCAAGCTGGCGACGTCAGCGTTCCCGCGATGCTTGTCACCTCTGATGGACGTGTTGATACATCAACGCTGCTTGCCTCGATCGTGCAGCAGGCCACGACCATGACAACTGGACAGGCACCTGCCGCACCAACAACGCCACTAGGCGCTGCCGACGGCGTAGAGGTCCGCGTTGTTCAGCGCGCAGGCGAAACCGAACAGTACAAATTCTATACGGTTGCCGCTGGGGATAGCCTTGGGTCGATCGCGGTCAAATTCTACGGCTCTGTCGAATTTTTCCCGCGCATTTTCGAGGCGAACCGCCAAATCCTGTCATCCCCTGACCGAATTCAGGCAGGACAGCGATTGGTCATTCCATAGAACGAAAGGCGGGGATTTCCCCGCCTTTTTTTATCACTTTGGCTCTTTGCCCCAATTCGCGTCCTGCATTTCACGCAATCGGCTGGCCGTGCGTTCGAATTCAAATACCCCTTCGCCTTCGAGGTACAGCGTTTCAGGTTCAGAGGCAGCCGAACAGATGACTTCGACCTTTGCTTCGTACAATGCGTCTATCAGCGTCACGAAACGTTTGGCTTCGTTGAAATTGCTACGGCTTAGGGCGGGAATTTCTTCGATGATTAGAACGCGGACGGCTTCGGCGATTGCCAGATAGTCCCCCGCGCCCAACATTTTACCGCACAAATCGAAAAACGTTGCCCGCGCCACGCCATTGCAGAACCCAGGCAGCGTCACATCACGTTTTTTGACCCGCAGCACCAAAGGGTGCCCCTGATCGCCCGCAAAATCGTCCCAGATTGCCCGCACAGCCGCGCGGTTTTCAGCGTTCAACGGCGTGAAATACCGTTTCGTGTCCTGCAAACGCCCCTGACGATGGTCTGTGTCACTAACCAGTTCGCGGATTTCCATGCGATCCTTGACCAGTGCGATAAATGGTAAAAACAGCTGACGGTTCAGACCATTTTTATATAGATCATCAGGCACGCGGTTCGACGTGGTCACAATCGTCACGCCCGCATCGAACAGTTTTTCAAACAACCGCCCCACCAGCATCGCGTCGGTGATGTCTGTGATCTGCATTTCATCGAACGCTAAAAACCGCACGTCTTTGGCTAGGTTTTCAGCCACAGGACCAATCGCGTCTTCGACGCCATCTGCCCGCGCTTTGGCAAGTTCATTATGCACCCACTGCATGAACGCGTGAAAATGTTCGCGCCGTTTCGGAACATCCACCATCGAATAAACCAAATCCATCAACATGGATTTCCCGCGTCCGACACCGCCCCACAGATACAGACCTTTGACAGGTTCGTAGGTCGCTTTGCGGAACAGACCCTTTTTCACAGGGGGCTGAGCCAAACCGTGGCGCACACGTTCCAGCGCATCCAACACGGTTTCCTGCGCTGGGTCGGGTTTCAATCGGCCTTCGGCGACGCCTTGGCGGTATGCTTCGATCACTGTGGTCATGTTCGGGACATACCCCTGCTGTAAAACAAAAGAAAGCGGGTCATAGGGAAACCGAATATCTGCAATCACGAATTTGAATTATCGCCCATCGGTTTGCACATTGACGCATCACATCGCAGCAGACAAAGCTGTGCGGCATGAAACAATCAATTTTCACACCCGTCCTGATTACTGGCTGCCTGATCATCATGATCAGCTTTGCCATTCGCGCGTCCTTTGGTGTTTTTCAGATTCCTATTGCGACTGAAAACGGGTGGCTGCGCGCTGACTTTAGTTTGGCGATTGCGATCCAGAACCTTGCTTGGGGATTTGGTCAGCCGATTTTTGGCGCAATTGCCGAAAAAATCGGGGACCGCAAAGCGATCATCATGGGCGCGGTGGTGTATGCGGTTGGTCTGATGCTGTCGGCGGGTGCGACCCTGCCAATTCAGCACCAACTGTACGAAGTTTTGGTCGGTTTCGGCATCGCGGGCACAGGTTTTGGCGTTATTCTGGCTGTTGTTGGCCGCGCCAGCAGCGATGAAAACCGATCGATGAGCCTAGCGATTGCAACCGCCGCAGGGTCCGCCGGTCAGGTCATTGGCGCCCCAATAGCCGAGGCGATGCTGCAAATCATGTCGTGGCAGGTCGTGTTCCTGTGGTTTGCCGCCGCTATTCTAGGCACCCTATTGCTGCTGCCGTTCATGCGCGCACCCCAAGCCGCATCCAAGGTCGAGCTAGAGGAATCCATGGGCGCTATCCTGACCCGCGCGTTCAAGGATCCGTCCTATACCATGATCTTCTTGGGGTTCTTTTCCTGCGGATACCAGTTGGCATTCATCACCGCGCATTTCCCCGCCTTTGTGGCCGAGGTCTGCGGCCCAATCATGGCGGGCGGCATTCTGTCTTCGGTCGGCGTGAACACCACATCCGCCTTGGGCGCTGTGGCGATTTCGCTGATCGGGCTGGCCAATATCGTAGGGACATTGGCGGCAGGATATCTGGGCAAACGGTACAGCAAAAAATACCTGCTTGCGGGCGTTTACGCGGGCCGCACCATCATTGCGGCGTGGTTCATCCTGACGCCGATGACGCCGGCAACTGTGATCGTGTTTTCGGTCCTGATGGGTTCGCTATGGTTGGCCACGGTCCCGCTGACTTCAGGGTTGGTCGCGCATCTATACGGGCTGCGTTACATGGGCACGCTCTATGGAATCGTGTTCTTTAGCCACCAGTTGGGCAGCTTTATGGGCGTGTGGCTGGGCGGGAAATTGTACGACCTATACGGCAGCTATGACGCTGTTTGGTGGGTCGGCGTAGGTGTTGGGGCGTTTTCGGCGCTGGTACATTTGCCCATCCGCGAAAATCGCCCCGCCGCAATGGCTTAGGCTGCTTCGGTTTCCGATAGCAAACCTTCGGAAACCAGACGATCGGCCCATCCTTGGGGATCTGTGAACAGATGCGTCTGCCAGCCGCGCGCGTCGGCGGCTTTGATATTGTCGACGCGGTCATCGGTGAACAACAGGCCGCTAGGTGCGATGCCGCAATCCTGTTCGACCATTTCGTAAATCCGCGCCTCTGGTTTGATCACACCCATATGGCCCGACACATAGCGGCGATCGAATTCTTCTAGGAACGGGTATTCGCGTTCGCCCAATTCAAAGGTCTGAATGCCGAAGTTGGTCAGCGCGAAAACGGGCACGCCCGCCGCACGCAAGGCACGCAGCAACCGCACCGAATGATCAATCGCCGGCGATGCCATTTCGACCCAGCGGCTGTGCCACATCATGATCTCATCATGCCATTGGGGGTATTTCGCGGCGGTCGCCTCGACGGCCTCTAACCAATTTTCACCGCGGTCAACGCCATCGTTCATGCCGTGTAGATCAACCTCGGCGAACATTTGTTTACGGCGCTCTTCTCCGATGACTTTGTCATACAGGCGTTCGGGTTGCCATTCGATCAGCACATTGCCGATGTCGAAAATGACGGCTTGGATGCTCATCATAAACCTCGTTTAATTCGTTGTAGTTCGCGCTCCAATGCGTCCAGAAATCGCGATCTGTCTGCTTTGGAGAACGGTTTTCCGCCGCCCTGACGGAATGAGTCGGCTGACCGCAAATCCGCCATCAGGTCGCGGGTCGCCAAAACGTTGCCGATGTTGGCTTCGGTCAGGGCTTCGCCGTTGTGTTTTAGGACGCGGGCGCCAGATTCAATGCATTTCGCAGCCAAAGGGATATCGCCCGTGATCACCACATCGCCAGCGGTGGCGCGGTCCGCGATCCACATGTCTGCGACATCTGAGCCTTCGGGGACGATGACGTTTTCGACCAGCGGGTTTTGCGAAGGGCGCAGCCCGCCGTTGGACACGACGAACATACGCATCCCATGGCGGGTGCCGACCCGTTCAACCTCTGCCTTTACCGGACAGGCGTCCGCATCCACATAAATCACGCGTAGAGCGCCTCTGCATGGAATGCGACGTGATCTTCGAGGAACGAAGACACAAAGAAATAGCTATGGTCATAGCCCGGTTGCAGACGCAGGGTTGCGGCCTTGCGGCGTTCGGCAACAGCGGCCCATAGGTTTTCGGTCATCAGGTAATCAGCGTATTGGTCATTTGCGCCCGTATCCACCAGCAGCGGAATATCCAGTCCAACATTACGCATCATGAGCGTCGCATCGTGGCGTTCCCACGTGGTTTCATCGCTGCCCAGATAATTGGTGAACTGCGGACGGCCCCAATCACCAGCGGTCGGGTTACAAATAGGCGAAAACGCCGAAACCGACCGATATTGCGGCACGTTCATCGCTAATGTCAGCGCGCCATGTCCGCCCATCGAATGGCCGGTGATGGATTGGCGTTCTTCGTCCACGGCAAAGTTGTTGGTGATGATTTTCGGCAGTTCGCTGGTCACATAGTCGAACATGTTGAAATGCGGTGCCCATGGTTTCTGGGTCGCATTCACATAAAAACCTGCGCCTTGGCCCATGTCATAGGCGTCATCATTGGCCACGCCTTCGCCGCGTGGGGACGTGTCGGGGAATGCCAGCGCGATACCATGTTCAGCCGCCCAAACCTGAGCGCCCGCTTTGACCATCGCGTTTTCATGGGTGCAGGTCAGGCCCGCCAGAAACCATAGAACCGGAACGGGCGCGTGTTCGGCCTCTTCTGGTAGGAACAGGCCAAAGGTCATATCGGTGCCCGTCGCGTCAGATGCGTGTTTGTAAACGCCCTGAACGCCGCCGTAACAGCGGCTTTCTGAAATGGTTTCCATGTTATCCTCCAATCAAAACTGAACGAGCGCGATCACTGCGGACAGCGTAAAAATACTTAGCACGGTTGATATCAAAATCGATGCAGATACCCGCGCTGGCGCAGCCCCGTAATGTTGCGCGATGATATACACATTGCCCGCAACAGGCAGCGCCGCAGAAGCGACCATAACCATCGCAGCATATGGATCAATGCGGAACACGACATAAGCCGTCACAGCAACGGCAGCGGGGTGCAGCACCAGTTTGGCAAATGTCAGCCATCCCGCCACGTAAACCCGTTCTGCCGATTTGACGGCCAAAGATGCACCAATGGCAAACAGCGCCCCAGGGGTTGCAGCCGATCCCAAAATTTCCAGAAAATCATTGATCGGGTCTGGAATATGCATGCCCGACGCCGAAATCAGAACGCCCGTGATGATCGACATAATCATAGGGTTCGTCGCCAATCCGCGCGCGACAATTTTGAACGCAGACAACCGCAACCGCCCGTCCCGGCTGGCCAGCACCAGCACAACAAATAGCGTCATGAAAAAGATCAGGTCGACGACCAAAATCATCATAATCGGCCCAATTGCCGCCGCGCCCAGCAACATCGACAGCATCGGGATACCTAGAAACCCTGTATTGCCTGTGATGCTGACATGGCTTTCGGTTGCCGCTTCGGCGATGGATGCTTTGCGGATCAGGGCCACAGCCATCACCAGTCCCCAAATCACCAAAGATCCGAACAAATAGGCCCCCATAAAGGGCCAGTTGATCAATTCATCAATCGACAGGTTCGCCGAAAATCGGATCAGCATCGCCGATAGGGCGAAATAGAAAACGAACCGCGACAGATAGGCGGTTGCCTCTGGCGTGAAAAAACCAGTTCGGCCAGAGCCGTAGCCCAGCCCGATCAACATGAAAAAAGGAAGTGTTTCTAAAAATATCGCTAACATGCCAAATCGCTAGCACGCGATTTAATCATGTAAAAGCGTTCATGCGCGATGATATGGTGAACCAGCTAAAATCGATGATGCGCGGTACAGTTGTTCCGATAGCATCACCCGCACCAACATATGCGGCCAGACCATTTTCCCGAACGACAGTCCCGCATCTGCGCGGGCACGGAACGCAGGATCCAGCCCATCAGCGCCCCCAATGACAAAGGCAACGTCTTGCCGCCCCTGATCACGCCAGCCGCCCAATTGGTCGGCAAACTGGGGCGATGTCATCACCTTGCCGCGTTCATCCATGATGCAGATCAGCGCCCCATTGGGGATCGCTTTGTCCAGCAGGGCGGCCTCTGCCCCCATGCCGGCGTTCTTTTTGTCTTCGACCTCAATGATATTCGCGGGGCCAAGGGCCAAAGCCCGCCCCGTGCGATCAAAGCGTTTTAGGTAGTCATCGATAAGGTCGCGTTCGGGGCCCGCCCGCAGGCGGCCCACCGCGACAATGTGCACGCGCATTAGTTATCCGCAGCAGTAGCGCCCGTAGGCAGCCACATTTTCTCCAGATTGTAGAACTCGCGAACCTCGGGACGGAAAACATGCACCAGAATATCGGCAGCATCGACCAGTACCCAGTCACCGATTTCGGCGCCTTCGACTTTGCACAGGATGCCGAATTTTTCCTTCAGTCGCTCAACCAGCTTTTCAGAGATAGCCGCAACCTGACGTGTGGAACGACCCGACGCGATGACCATATAGTCAGCGACCTCGGTTTTTCCGCGCAGAGGAATCTCTACAACGTCTTCAGCTTTGTCATCATCAAGGGAAGAGAGAACAAGTGCGAGGATATCCTCGCTCGTTACATTCTGCTGGGCCGTCATCAATGGCTCCACGTTGGCAGCGCTTGCTGCCTCTGAATTGAAAGACAGTTCATTGTCCTCCGGGGTTGCGCACCGTCCAACAGCCACGGCACTAGGCTAAGAAAAGAGTAGCACCGAACGGTGGTATCTTCAACCAATCGCCCAATGTATGCCGCGACGCTAGGTGCATGCGTAGGAGCAGCACACTTTTGAGTTGATTTAAACACGCCATCATCCGTAAACTTTCTGTATAGATTTTCGATTTTGTGGTGTGTTGATGTTATTATTTTTTGCCTTACCAGCCGCGCTATCGGCCTGGGGCTTAGCCGAATTGTTTGACTGGATGGACGGCTCGGCGAAAGATGACGACGCCGACACCGTACCCGAAGACACTGAAACAGCGGGCGTCGACGCCGAAACTGATTCTGATCTGACAAATGCCATCTTTGGAACCGACGAGGATGACATCCTTCAGACGGACGATAGTGAAGCAGAGCTTTACGGCGGTGACGGCGCGGATGTTTTCTGGATTGATGAGGAAAACGAATCTGACTTCGATGTGGAAACCGATGTCGCCTATGACGATCCAGACCAAGATCCCTATGGTACCTACGCCCAAATCGCAGAAGGCGCCGATCTGACTATCATTCGCGATTATGACTATGACGAAGGCGACCGTATCCTGATCGAAGTAAACTGGCATCCTGAGGTTGCTGGCACCGAAATTCCCGATGTCGATCTACGCGGGGTGACCTACTCTGCGACCGCCGCGCAATTGCCCGACGGCACGACAGGTGCGGTGATCTACGGAATCGCCGCCTATACTGCCTACGATGCAGACGGTGCCGAGATCACCGATCTGGGCGGGTCTTTTGACCTTACGCCCGTTTTCATCGCAGGCTTTGGCAACCCGTATGAATTTGAAACCACCGAACTCAATTTCATCCTACGGGACACCGACGCAGCTGTTGATGATGCCGCGATCGAAGACGCCGTTCGGAATGCTGGCCTAAACGGTATCGGCATAAGGGCTTCGGACTTCATCATAACTGGCTAAGGCGACAAAGTGCTCGCCACGTCAACACTGCTGACTTGATAGACTCGGGCGAAAGGCGTATGTGACCGCCATGATCCGCATTTTTGACATGGATGACCGCGCGCGTCTGCGTGAACGGTTTTACGGCGAAACCCGCTCGATCCTCGCTCGACTGTAATGTCCTGCGGGGCGCCCATGCGTGCGCCCGTCTCTCGATCTGACTAGCAACAATTCCAAAAGGTAAGAGCCATGTCGCCTAAGACGCTCTATGATAAAATCTGGGACGCACACGTCGCCCATGAATCCGAAGACGGCACCTGTTTGCTGTATATTGACCGCCACCTGGTTCACGAAGTGACCTCGCCTCAGGCTTTCGAAGGCCTGCGTATGGCGGGCCGCAAGGTGCGCGCACCAGAAAAAACCATTGCTGTGCCGGACCACAACGTTCCGACCACGCTGGACCGTGCAAACCCAGCAACCATGACCGAAGACAGCCGCATTCAGGTTGAGGCGCTGGACAAAAACGCCAAAGAATTCGGCATCAACTACTACCCAGTGTCCGACGTTCGTCAGGGCATCGTGCACATCGTTGGCCCAGAACAGGGCTGGACCCTGCCAGGTATGACCGTTGTTTGTGGCGACTCGCACACTGCAACCCACGGTGCATTCGGCGCGCTGGCACACGGTATCGGCACATCCGAAGTGGAACACGTTCTGGCAACCCAGACCCTGATCCAGAAAAAATCGAAAAACATGAAGGTCGAAATCACCGGCAAACTGCGCCCAGGTGTGACCGCAAAAGACATCACTCTGGCTGTTATCGGTGAAACCGGTACTGCTGGCGGCACCGGCTATGTCATCGAATATTGCGGCGAAGCGATCCGCGATCTGTCGATGGAAGGCCGCATGACTGTCTGTAACATGGCAATCGAAGGCGGCGCTCGCGCTGGCCTGATCGCACCTGACCAGACCACATTCGACTACGTGCGCAACCGCCCACACGCGCCAAAAGGCGAAGACTTTGACAAAGCGATGGACTGGTGGAAAACCCTGTTCACCGACGAAGGCGCACATTTCGACAAAGTCGTCACCCTGAAAGGTGAAGAGATCGAGCCTGTAGTCACTTGGGGCACCTCGCCCGAAGACGTTCTGCCGATTTCCGCTCTGGTTCCAAACCCAGAGGATTTCAAAGGCGGCAAAGTCGACGCAGCACGCCGTTCGATCGAATACATGGGTCTGAAATCGGGTCAGAAACTGACCGACATCGAAATCGACACCGTATTCATCGGTTCGTGCACCAACGGCCGCATCGAAGATTTGCGCGCCGCAGCCGAAATCCTGAAAGGCAAAAAGATCAAAGAGGGCATGCGTGCCATGGTCGTGCCTGGTTCGGGTCTGGTTCGCGCACAAGCCGAAGAAGAAGGCATCGCACAGATCTTTATCGATGCTGGTTTCGAATGGCGTATGGCTGGTTGTTCCATGTGTCTGGCAATGAACCCCGACCAATTGGCCGAGGGCGAGCGTTGCGCATCCACATCCAACCGTAACTTCGAAGGTCGCCAAGGTTATAAGGGTCGTACCCACCTTGTGTCGCCAGGCATGGCAGCAGCTGCTGCTCTGACCGGCAAACTGACCGACGTCCGCGAGCTGATGTAAGGAGAGCCAGCGATGCAAAAGTTTGAAACACTGACCGGTATCGCGGCACCTATGCCGCTGGTGAACATCGACACCGACATGATCATCCCCAAGATTTTCTTGAAGACGATCAAACGTTCGGGTCTGGGTGTGAACCTGTTCGACGAAATGCGCTATGACCGTCAGGGCAATGAAATCCCAGATTTCGTCCTGAACAAAGAACAGTACCGTGACGCTGAAATTCTGGTGGCTGGCGACAACTTTGGTTGTGGTTCGTCCCGTGAACACGCACCATGGGCAATCGCTGACTTTGGTATCAAAGCCATCGTTTCGACATCCTTCGCAGACATTTTCTACAACAACTGCTTCAAGAACGGCATCCTGCCGATCGTGATGCCAGAAGACGTTGTAGACGTTCTGATGAAAGACGCTGAAAAAGGTTCGAACGCACGTATGACCGTTGATCTGGAAAACCAAACGGTCACCACCTCGGACGGTCAATCCTTCCCGTTCGAAGTCGACGCGTTCAAGAAACACTGCCTGATCAACGGTCTGGATGACATCGGTCTGACCATGGAAAACGTGGACGCGATCGACGCATTCGAAGCGAAAGCATCGGAAGCACGTCCTTGGGTCTAATCCCAACCCATTGATCTAAATTAGAAAAGGCCGCCTTGAATTGGGCGGCCTTTTTGATTCTAGCAACCGAATCTGACGTCCACATTTTCGCCACATTTGCCCGACCTATATTTAGTATATGCCCTGCAGCTTTCCGCTACATTTGTGTTTTTTGGTTTTCAGACAAAACCGTATTGCCATGTACAGGTACTGAAATGGTTGCAATCTGGCACCAGTAAGGCCGCAAATCCGCCCAAAATATTTCGTCTTATTAATCTGTTAGTTGCGAAAGGGGGCTGATGTGCGCAACATTGTGGCAAAGATGAGGCAACCCGTTTCCTATGAACGGGGTCAAACTGGAAACAGGACACGGCAAAGTACCGCGTCCGGCCGGATTGAGGATAACAAGGCAGTGGTTTCGCGAATTGCGGGGGCAGTACTGCGCGCAGTTTTGATGGTCGTTCTGATTTCGACGCCATCTATGCTGTTGCCAGGCACCCATTCGGACACAACACAAATCGTTGCGCTCGTGGCTATTGCCGCGGCTGTCTTCACGTTTGCCGAATACAACTCTGCCTATCCCAGCCTTGTGGAATTCCGTGACGCGCCGCCGTTTAACCGCATTCGGTTTGTGGCACTGTTCGTCTGCGTCCTGTCATTGTCGCTGATCGCGCGGGGCGGGACTGATGCATCAACATTGGCCCGCTTTATCGAAGCGGTTGGTCAGAACCTATCTGAAACAATCGATTTCCCCTATTCACCAGTGCGTCTGATGGTTCTGATGTTGCCACAAGACGCAGACCTTGGGCTGATCAGCTCTGTTCGGACGGCCGCTGGCGTCAGCTATCTGGTGTCCGTTTTATCATTGGCCGTTTTCGTCGTGCTGATGCGGGTCAACAATTGGCCATCCAGCAAATCGGGCTTTAACGTTTGGGTGAATATGCCAACCTTTGACCCCACAGCCGGTGGGGACATCGTTGATCGGCTACAGCGCGACAGCCAAGTTAACCTGATCTTAGGATTCCTTTTGCCATTTATTATTCCAGCCGCGGTAAAACTGGCGTCGGATGTGATTGACCCGATCAGCCTGTCAGAACCGCATACCCTGATCTGGACTGTTACGGCATGGGCATTCCTACCTGCATCACTGATCATGCGCGGGATCGCTATGGGCCGCGTTGCCCAACTGATCGAAGACAAACGTCGTCGCACAGTGTCCGATCAATCCTTGCAATTGGCCTGATCTGCCTATGGCCCACATGGGCCATGGCCGATATCAGGATCGCAACGTTCGCCGCGCCATTATCCCGTGACGGTCCGGGATTGCTCTTGCGGGATCTTGGGCGCGACGATCCACAGATTGATGCAACAATTGAAATCATCAATCATATCGCCCCTGACATTTTAGTCCTGTCGAACTTTGATTTCGATATGGCGTGGGTTGCACTAAATGCATTCAACGCACGACTAGACCGCCCCTTTGACCATCTGTTTTCTGCAAGGCCAAACGCTGGATTGGAAACTGATCTCGATATGGACGGCAACGGCAGAAAAGGCGAACCACGCGACGCCCAAGGGTATGGCGTATTCACAGGCGATGGCGGCTTGGCCATCCTGTCGCGCTATCCTATCGGACCTATGCGCGACTTCACTGCCCTCTTGTGGCAGGATTTACCCTCTGCACGGTTGCCACGCGTAAATGGCACCGTGTTCCCGTCAACCGAAGCCATATCGATCCAACGTTTGTCTTCGACCAACCATTGGATTGTACCGGTTGAAACTCCGATTGGGCCAATAAATCTTTTGGCTTTCGCAGCGACCCCACCCGTTTTTGATGGCGCTGAAGATCGAAATGGGTTGCGCAACGCAGATGAAATCAGGCTTTGGGAACTGGTCCTATCGGGCCATTACGGCCCACCACCAGAAAATCCGATTGTCATTGGAAACGCGAATCTAGACCCTTTGGCGGGCGATGGGCTGCGCAGCGCGATAAGGTCTTTGCTAGAAAACCCCGCCCTAACCGACCCAACTCCGGCACAACCAACAGCCATCTGGCCCGACATTGGACAGCTACGCGTGTCTTATGTCCTGCCGTCATCATCACTGACCATTCAACAGGCTGACACGCTATGGTCTGCTGACGTCTTGCCGCCTGATACGGTTTCGGTATCGGGCCCACACCGAATTGTTTGGGTGGACGTCGCCGAATGACACGCAAAACGCAATTTACAAAGGGCTTTCTTGACCCCCGCACGGCAAAGGTTTAACCCGTCCCAGACCTTTTCAGACAAGGAATACCGAGATGTCCAATCCCTCGATCCTGATCCTAGCCGGTGACGGTATTGGCCCAGAAGTAATGGGCGAAGTTAAGAAAATCATTAACTGGTACGGCGACAAACGCGACCTGAGCTTCGACGTAAGCGAAGATCTGGTTGGCGGCTGTGCATACGACAAACACGGCACCCCGCTGCACGATGACACGATGGCCAAAGCCCAAGAGGTTGACGCTGTTCTGCTGGGCGCTGTTGGTGGTCCTCAGTACGACGACCTGGATTTCTCGGTGAAACCAGAGCGCGGCCTGCTGCGCCTGCGCAAGGAAATGGACCTATATTCCAACCTGCGCCCTGCGCAGTGTTTCGACGCGCTGGCCGATTTTTCGTCGCTGAAAAAAGACGTGGTTGCCGGTCTGGACATCATGATCGTGCGCGAACTGACCTCGGGCATCTATTTCGGTGAACCACGCGGTATCTTTGAAGAAGGTAACGAACGCGTAGGCATCAACACCCAGCGTTACACCGAATCCGAAATCGAACGCGTTGCACGTTCGGCATTCGAGCTGGCACGTCGCCGCGGCAACAAAGTTTGTTCGATGGAAAAAGCCAACGTGATGGAATCGGGCATCCTGTGGCGCGAAGTTGTTCAGCGCGTACACGACACCGAATACCAAGACGTTGAACTGTCGCACATGTACGCAGACGCAGGCGCGATGCAGCTGTGCCGCTGGCCAAAACAGTTCGACGTGATCGTCACCGACAACCTGTTCGGCGACCTGCTGTCGGACGCTGCTGCAATGCTGACCGGTTCGCTGGGCATGCTGCCATCGGCATCGCTGGGTGCACCAATGGAAAACGGCCGCCCCAAAGCGCTGTACGAGCCAGTCCACGGTTCGGCACCAGATATCGCGGGCCAAGGCAAAGCAAACCCAATCGCTTGTATCCTGTCCTTCGCGATGGCGCTGCGTTATTCGTTCGATCAAGGCGCAGAAGCCGACCGTCTGGAAGCCGCCGTTGAAAAAGTACTGGCTGACGGTGTTCGCACCGCAGACCTACTGGCAGACGAAGGCGTTACCCCAGTTTCCACCAGCGAAATGGGCGACAAAATCATCGCTGCATTGGACGCTTCGCTGTAATCCAGCGACTATACCAGATTAGAAACGGGCGCCTTTTTGGGCGCCCGTTTATTTTTTTACCAGACAGTTTAGGGTTGCACGTGCGGTCAAAGCTGTTTCATCACTGGGTTAGCGCAAACAGGAGGTTTCATGGCCGATTACGCAAAAAGCAATGTCAAAGGCGCATTTTACGCCTTGGGTGCTATGGGCATCTATGCGACGCATGACGTCGTCGTAAAATATCTAGGCGAAGCGGGCTTTGGCGCGTTCCAGATTATTTTCTTTTCGGCCCTTCTAGGGTTTCCAATGGTGACGTTGATCCTAATGCGGGACACCACCAGTGGAACACTCATTCCGCGCCACCCTTACTGGATGGCCCTGCGCGTCATTTGTATGGTCAATACGGGCGTTTGCGCGTTCTATGCATTCACGGTTCTGGAATTGGCACAGACCTACGCAATTTTGTTCGCGTCACCGTTGCTGATTACCATCATTGCGATCCCGATTTTGGGTGAAAAGGTCGGGTTTCACCGTTGGGCTGCGGTTGTTGCGGGTCTGATTGGCGTTCTAGTCGTGCTGCGCCCCGGGGCAGAACCGCTAACAGCAGGCCATATCGCTGCATTGGCGGCGGCAATCACCAATTCGATGGTAGCCGTCATTTCACGCAAAATCGGCAGCGAAGAACGGTCAGTCGTGATGTTGATTTACCCGATGCTGGGGAACTTTATCGCGATGCTTATCGCCATGCCGTTTGTCTATGAACCCATGGAATTCAGCCACATCGGAATGACAGGTATCATCGCGCTGTTCGGCCTGATCGCATCGTTTTTGTTCATTCAAGCATACCGTGTCGGCGAAGCTGCCATTGTCGCGCCTATGCAGTATAGCCAAATTATTTGGGCGACGTTTTACGGCTATTTGTTGTTCAACGAAAAGCTGGATGTACCGACCATCACAGGCGCAGGAATCATTATCGCGTCCGGCATTTATATTGTGATCCGCGAACGCGGTGGTGCATCGGAAACAAACCCTGTGTCCCAGACCCGCCTACGCAGCGAAACGGTCACGTCACCGCGGGTGTCTATCCTCATGCGGATTTGGCACAAGGATAATTACCGCAAATCCAAAGGTGTTTGGCACTAAACACAAAGACGCCCCACTGGGGCGTCTTTTGCATTAGGGGGCAGGGCTATCATCATAGTCCGTCCGCAAAATACGTACGGCGTCGCCTTCGGGGTCTTCGTATTGGCGCGATTTCATTGTCCAGAAAAAACCAACCAACCCTAGTGCGCCAAGGCATAAGGAGACGGGGATGAGGATGACCAAAACTTCCATATTCAACGTGTCCTTAAGGCATTTAGCGAAACGATAATCGATGATGTCGACATCGCAATCGCTGCTGCCAATGGGGTCGCAAAACCGGCAAAGGCAATCGGAACAGCGATCATATTATAAACCGCGGCCACCGAAAAGTTTTCCAAAATACGCGAACGAGCAGAACGTGCGGTGCCAATCGCGGAAAATACATTTCGTAAATCAGGTGACACCAAAACCATATCGGCTGCCACTCGTGTTGCTTCTAACGCGGACGCTGGCGCAATGGATACATGGGCCACCGACAACGCCCCGACGTCGTTCAGACCGTCACCGATCATCAGAACTTTCTGTCCAGATTGGGTGCATTGGTTCAAGAATTCGATTTTGTCCTGCGGCAACATTTCGTGAAATTTGTTGTCGATGCCCAATTCATCCGCCACCTGATCAACCGCCATTTTCACATCACCTGACAGTAGCGAAACAGGGATACCGCGGGTTTTAAACGCATCGATCAAATCCGCTGCGCCGTCACGCAGGCTGTCACGAAACTCCAACGAATGAACGTTGGTCCCGATCTGCAAAACGGTCATCGTCGACGACACGCACCCAGCCCAGACCGCGCGACCCAGACGCACGGTTTCCCCGTTATGGCGTCCCTCTAGTCCCATGCCTGGCTCTTCGGTTATCTCCGCAACCGTCGCAGCTGAAACGCCCCGCGCACTGGCCGCTTGAACGATGGCTTTGGATCTGGGGTGGGCCGATTGACGCGCGATGCCTGCTGCAACCGCAAGATCATCATCAGAGAGTTGCGTTACCAGCTCTGGCAACCCGAACGTCAATGTGCCCGTTTTATCCAAAACAACAGCATCTATTTCAGCAAGCCGTTCCAAGGCCGTCGCGTGTTTGACCAAAATGCCTGATTTGAACAGACGGCCCGACGCCACAGTCGACACGGCGGGAACAGCCAGCCCCAACGCACAGGGGCATGTGATAATGAGAACCGCGACCGCGATGTTCATCGCAACACGAACATCGCCCGCCGTGAGCCACATCCACAAAACAAAGGCGGCGATAGCCAGCAAGTGGACCGCGGGGGCGTAAATACGCGCCGCACGATCCGCTAGCGAATTGTACCGCGATTTGGCAGATTCAGCGACCGACACCAAATCAGCCAATGAATGCAGCAATGTGTCTTCACCAACGGCTGTCGCCTGTATCTGGACCGGAGCCGATAGATTGATTTCGCCCGCGTTTACATCGCTATTGATACCAACGGATACAGGGTCGGATTCACCTGTGAGGAACGAACGATCCATGTCTGTCACGCCGCTGATAATACGTCCATCTACAGGAACTTTACCGCCCGCCTGCACCATGAGAACATCGCCAACAACGACGTCTTGAATTGCAACCGTTTCCATATCAGTGCCATTCATACGCAGCGCTGTCGGAACTTCCATTGCGGCCAGTTCTGTGGCGGCAGACCGCGCGACGCTTCGCATTTTCTGGTCCAGATAGCGGCCCGCCAACAAGAAGAACGTCAGCGATAGCGCAGCATCAAAATATGCGTGATCGCCATGGCTGATCGTTTCAAACAACGACATCCCCGATGCCAACAAAATCGCCAGCGTGATCGGAACATCCATATTCAAACGACCGACGCGTATGACGCGCCATGCGCTGGTGTAAAATGGACGGGCCGAAAACAGAACAGTGGGCAAAGTAATCAGGGCCGATAGCCAATGAAACAAATCACGTGTTGCATCTGATGCGCCTGACCAAACGGCGACGGACAAAAGCATGACGTTCATCATCGCAAATCCTGCAACGCCCAATCGCATCGCAAGATCCCGCGCGGCGCGATCCGTTTCGCCAGCAGACAAAGTTGCGCTGTCCAAAGGAACGGCTTCGTATCCCAGCGCGGAAATGGCGCTGATGATATCCTGTTCAGGCGTTTGCGGGCGAGCGTGAACGGTGGCGCGTTTGCGCGTCAGGTTGACACGAACGTCATCCACATAATCCAAGTTCGACAGCTGTGTTTCAATTGTCTGAATACAGGCCGCACAGTGAACGGTTGGCAAAGAAAACTGATATTCGACGCTGGCAGCATCCACAGTTTTCGCCGCCCGCGACATCGCGGCAGGTGTCGCAATGCAAGCGGGACACGCCATAACGCCGGCAGGTTGGTCGATATTCATGCGATTAATTCCTGAAATCCACCTTTAGGCGCTGATGAAACGGGGTTCCATCGGCGGCCGTGGCTTGCATTCGAAAATCCCAGTTGCCGGTTTCAGACACATGAATAGGTGTGCGGTAAACCGCGCCATCAAATTCCAAAACAACGTCCTGATCATCCCGCATCTGTGTAGGGCGGCCAAAAATTCCGACGACGGTGGCATCTGGAACTGCGCCATCTGCATTCACGATTTCGACGATCAATTCATGATCTAGTACATAGGCCGATGTGTCCCATCCCAATGCCTGTTGCGCCGCGCGTTCCGCATCGAACGTCTGGCTTGCAACATAGGAATTGCGCACCACCAACCCAGGAAACGTACCCACCGCTTGCATTGCCATGATGACGTTGACGGTAATGATCACGATAAAAAACGATGCAAAAATCGCAAAGAATTTCGGACCTGTGATCGGGCCTTTGAACATTTGCAGCATTAGTTCACTCTCCCATTAAAGACGGTGTTTTCGGATGTGCGGTCATCGTTTGTGGTATCGGTGACCCAGATGGTGAAATCGGTGCGATCGTTCGATGCCTCGGGGGTGTTAGGCGCGGCATCTACATAAACGCGGATCAGCTTTGCGGTATCGGCGGGGACCAGAACAATGTTGTCGTCTGTGCCTTCGACCGTCACCGCTAAATCCACCTGATCGATCAACGCGACTTCGAACGGACGTTCTTCGCCATGTTTGTTGCGAATGCGGATTTCATAGACGTTGCGGATTGTGCCATCGGATTGAACGATAAAGCTGGGATTGCGAACTGGGGATACCGTCATGTCGATGTCAGGACGGATGAACAGCGCAAACACCAGTGCGAAGCCAACCGCAGCCCATAAGAACGTGTACAGCATCGTACGCGGACGCAGGATATGTTTGATCACAGGGATCGGCGTCTGGCCGCTGGTTTCACGTTCTTCGTCCTTTAGCGCCATATAATCAATCAGACCGCGCGGTTTGCCGATCTTGTCCATCATGTCATCGCAGGCGTCGATACACAGACCGCAGGTGATGCACTCCATCTGCTGACCATCACGTATGTCGATCCCCATGGGGCAGACGTTCACGCAGGCCATACAATCAATGCAATCGCCTTGTTTGTTTTGCTCTTGTTTCTTCAGCTTGCCGCGCGGTTCCCCGCGCCAGTGGCGGTAACCGATCGTGATGGTGTCTTCGTCCATCATTGCGGCTTGAATGCGGGGCCACGGACAGGCGTAGATGCAGATCTGTTCCCGTGCAAAACCGCCAAAGATAAAGGTCGTCGCGGTCAGAACAAACATCGTGGTGTATGCGACGGGGTGCGCAGTGCCGTTCAAAAGATTTACGAACAATGTCGGCGCATCGGTGAAATAGAACACCCACGCCCCACCCGTTGCCAGACCGATTAGCGCCCAAACGACCCATTTTGTAATCCGCAACCGCACCTTGCGGAACGACCATTTTGCGTTCCACAGACGCACGCGGGCGTTACGGTCGCCCTCGATCCAGCGTTCGACCAGAATGAACAAATCAGTCCATACGGTTTGCGGACAGGTATACCCGCACCAAACGCGACCCAGTGCTGAGGTAAATAAAAACAACCCCAAACCCGCCATGATCAGCAAACCCGCGACGAAGTAAAATTCGTGTGGCCAAATCTCGATCCAAAAGAAAAAGAAACGGCGGTGTGCCAGATCGACCAAGACCGCCTGATCAGGCAGTTCAGGCCCACGATCCCAACGGATCCATGGTGTCAGGTAATAAATGCCCAAGGTGATCGCCATAATCACCCATTTCATATTACGGAAAAAACCACTGACGCGGCGGGGGAAGATGGGCTCTCTAGGGGCGTATAGCTTTGGGGCCTCGGGCGCAGACATAGAATCGTCCTGACGTTTTGCTTTGACTTCTTGTCTGTTGTGCCTGTGCGCGCCTTTCGTGGCTTTGACCCAGATCAACTAATGCCGCACCTACGAGTCAACTTATCCCCTGAAATGAAAAATCCCCCGATCAGAGACATCTGATCGGGGGGAGTCGCACCAGCCCGGCATATGCGCGAACAGGGGGCTGGACCGGTGCCTAATCCTGCGCGGCGGCTGCAACACCGCGTAGGAAGATCAATTATTGACCGCCACCCAGCTGGTGGACATAGGCGGCAACAGCGTTGATTTCCGCATCGGTCAGGCCGAAACCAGGGCGGTATTCGATGCCCCATGCTGGCATGACGCCTGCACGTCCTTCGATCAGAGTTTCGGTAATGGCCTCTTCGGAACCGCCATACAGCCAGATTGCGTCGGTCAGGTTTGGCGCGCCGGTCATTTCGCCGTCTGCAACAACGTATTCTGGATCTTCGAATGCACGGGTGTTCATCAGGCTGCCTGTGCCTGCATCGCCATGGCAGGACGCACAGTTATCTGCGAACAGCACTGCGCCTTCTTCGGCCAATGCGGCGTCGGCGTCTTGGCCGGAAATGGCGCGAACATAAGCAACCGTAGCTACGATCTCTTCGTCCGAGAAGGTGTCGGCAAAGGATGGCATCACGCCCCCATAGCCACGTGCATCCCAGCTGCTTTCGTTACGGATACCGTTACGAACAGTCCACGCGATTTCATCAATACGGCCACCCCAGATCCAATCGTCGTCAATCAGCGCTGGATAACCTTTGGCCCCTGCTGCGCCCGAACCATGACACTGAACGCAGTTCGCTTTGAACACGGACGAACCCATATTTACAGCAAAGCCGTGCAGCGCGTCATCCTCGGACAGCGTGGCCAGATCAGCGGTTTCCAGTGCCGCAATCACATCGGCATTAGATGCGTTAACCGCATCAATCTGTTCTTCGACCTGACCACGGGTCGAAAACCCCAAATAGCCAGCGGTCGCCGATTTGATGCCAGGCCATGCGGGATAGGCCACTGTATACCACAGGCCCCAAACGATGGTCGCGTAGAACACCCAGACCCACCAACGTGGTAAAGGGTTGTTATATTCTTCGATGCCGTCCCACGAATGGCCCGTGGTTTCGACTTCTTTTTTGTCGTTGCGGGTTGTCATTGTTTGACCTCTGTTTCGGGGTTTGCATCAGCGGCTGGCGCGTCTTCGTTACGGAACACAACGCTGGCCGCATCTTGGTGAACGGGGCGGCTGCCGGGGCGCAGTACGAACAGGATCGCCCCAACAAAGAACAGGAACAGCGCAAGCAGTGCCCAGCTGTCAGCGATTTCGCGGAAAATGTGATAGTCCATCACGCGCTCCTATCGGCTAGCGTCTGGTTCAAAGGTCGAAAAATCGACCAGAGTGCCCAGCATCTGCAGGTATGCAATCAACGCATCCATTTCGGTCACAGCGTCTTGGCCGTCGAAATTGGATACAACCGCATTGGGATACCGTTCTAATAGACCATCCCAATCGCCATCCGGATCAACCTGAACCTCGAAATCGGCAACCGCGTTGTCCAACATTTCTTCGGTGTAAGGAACGCCCACAACGCTGTGCGTAGCCATCAGATCGCCGATGTAGGTAGGCTCTAGTTCGCGATCCAATAGGAACCCGTATTTCGGCATCACCGATTCAGGCACAACTGATTGCGGGTCGGTCAGGTGGTCAACGTGCCATTCATCCGAATAGCGGCCGCCAACACGCGCCAGATCAGGCCCAGTCCGTTTCGACCCCCATTGGAACGGGTGGTCATACTGCGATTCAGCGGCCAGCGAATACATGCCGTAACGTTCGACTTCGTCGCGCATCGGGCGGATCATCTGGCTGTGACAGACGTAGCAGCCTTCGCGGATGTAGATTTCACGGCCTGCCAGCTCCAGAGGGGAGTAGGGGCGCACGCCCTCTACATCCTCAATCGTGTTTTCCAGATAGAACAGCGGAGCGATTTCCACGATCCCGCCGATGGTTACCACGCCCAGCGCGCCAATCAGCAGCAAGGTTGCGTTCTTTTCCAGAACCTTATGGTGGTCAAGGATACCCATGTCCCTAACTCCTTATTCTGCAGGGACGGCAGCGGCGTTTGGCATTTTTTTGCCAAAGGCTGTCATCCACAAATTGTAGGTCATGATCAGTGCGCCCAAGAGGTACAGGACCCCGCCCATGCCGCGTGCGACATACATTGGGAATTTGGCGGCTACGGTGTCGGCAAAGGTGTTCACTAGGAAACCGTTTGCGTCGACTTCACGCCACATCAGGCCTTCCATGATACCGGTGACCCACATGGATGCGGCGTACAGAACGATACCAATAGTCGCGAGCCAGAAGTGCCAGCTGACCAAACGCAGGCTGTATAGACCGTCGCGGTTCCACAGGCGTGGCGTCAGGAAGTACAGCGCACCAAAGGTGATCATACCGTTCCAGCCCAGCGCGCCCGAATGTACGTGACCAATGGTCCAGTCAGTGTAGTGCGACAGCGAATTCACAGCGCGGATCGACATCATTGGGCCTTCGAATGTGGACATGCCGTAGAAACCGATCGAGATCACCATCATGCGGATCACAGGGTCCGTGCGCAGTTTGTCCCAAGCACCCGACAGGGTCATCAGACCGTTGATCATACCACCCCACGACGGCATCCACAGGATGATCGAGAACACCATGCCCAGCGTCGACGCCCAGTCAGGCAGCGCGGTGTAGTGCAGGTGGTGCGGACCAGCCCAGATGTATAGGAAGATCAGCGCCCAGAAGTGGATGATCGACAGTTTGTACGAATAAACGGGGCGTTCGGCCTGTTTTGGCACGAAGTAGTACATCATGCCCAAGAAGCCTGCGGTCAGGAAAAAGCCCACTGCGTTGTGGCCGTACCACCATTGAGTCATAGCATCCTGAACACCCGCCATGACCTGCACCGAACGGGAACCAAAAATCGACACAGGGACAACCAAGTTGTTGACGATGTGCAGCATCGCAATGGTCACAATGAAAGACAGGAAGAACCAGTTCGCAACATAGATGTGCGGTTCTTTGCGTTTGAGGATCGTGCCAAGGAAAACCAGCAGGTAGGCGACCCACACGATGGTCAGCCACAGGTCAACGTACCATTCGGGTTCGGCATACTCTTTGGACTGGGTGGCACCCATCAGGTAACCCGTTGCCGCCAGAACAATAAACAGGTTGTAGCCCCAGAACACGAACCACGCCAGATTTCCGCCCCACAAACGCACAGCAGAAGTCCGCTGTACGATATAGAACGAAGTGGCGATCAGCGCGTTACCACCAAAGGCGAAAATAACTGCCGATGTGTGCAACGGACGCAAGCGCCCAAAGTTGCCGTAGCCCTGCAAAAATTCAAAGTTCAGCGCGGGAAAGGCCAGCTGGAACGCGATGAACGTCCCCACCAGAAACCCTGCCAAACCCCAAAACGTCGTTGCGATCACGCCATAGCGCACAACGCCGTCCATATAACCAGTTTCGACCGCTGGCTTTGCTTCGCCAGCGCTACGAACGGACCAAATAAACATGCCAGCCGAAACGGCCATAATAATCAGCGCGTGTACCTGATAGGCCAGATCGCGCGCGAAATTCGCGGCAATCGCAGCAAACAGGGCGATGACCCCGAATGCTATAATCTTAACCCAATCCCACATATCTTCGCGTTCCCTCTTTATTGCCCGCACGGATTCGCGCAGGCCGGTTTGCTTTGATTGTGGTTTCACATTCTGGTGACTGCCTTGCCTTGATCCATGTCAATACGATTGGCCAATTGCTCTGCTACCTCTTTCATCACTGGCTAGGCCCTGCCTGGGCCGCTGTTCCAACGAAGGAGAACGCCATGACATATAAAACTATTGCTGTGATCATCACGGACAGCGCAGCCGATACCAACGCGTTGGAAACGGCCATAAATATTGCCGATCGCACCGATGCCCATGTGAATGTCACCTGTATCGGCATCGACCCTGCCCGCTATGATGCGATCCCCGCAGGCGGCGGCGCGGCCCTGATCGAAGTCGGCGCGAAAGAAGCCCGCACACTAGCCGATAGTCTGGAAAAATGGGTCCGCACGCAGGTTGCGAACGTGCGCCCGTCGGTCAGCATCGAATCTGTTGTGATGCCGCAAATGGGCGTCGAAACGATGGTGGCGCGGATTGCGCGCTATAGCGATTTGATCGTTGCGACTAAACCCTATGGCGCAGGCCGCGGCCCCGTTCAGGTCAATGTTCTAGAAGCCGAACTGTTTGGCACCGGCGTTCCTGTGCTGATAGTACCCGAAACCGGCCCGATCGGCAGCGAACCATTTTCCCGCGTTGCCATTGCTTGGAATGAAAGCAGCGAAGCTTTTGCCGCCATCCGCGCGTCTTTGCCTGTTCTTATGGCCGCAGACCGCGTCGATATTGTGATGGTCGATCCGCCCAGCCATTCGCCTGAACGGTCAGATCCCGGCGGTGCAGTCTGTCTGTTGCTGGCGCGGCACGGTGTTCGCGCAGAAGTTTCCATCTTGGCCCGCACGTTGCCGCGAGTGTCGGATGTGATTGATCGGTTTGCCGCAGAACACGGCGTCGAACTGATCGTGATGGGCGCCTATGGCCATTCGCGTTTCCGCGAAGCGATGTTGGGCGGCGCGACACGCGACACGTTAGAAGCCACCACACTACCGCTATTGATGACGCGCTAGGCGATCATCCCGCCATCGGTATCATCGCCGGTTTCAGCGACAAGGGCCTGAAAATCCTCGATCCGGAACCGGCGTTTGCCGTCCAGATGAATGACGCCGTCTTTTTTCAACGCCGAAATCTGACGGCTGACGGTTTCCAGCGTCAGACCCAAATAGTCTGCCATAGATTCACGTGTCAGCGGCAGGTTGATGTTGATCTGCCCCGTCAAAGGCAGCATGCCGATCTGCGATTCTCGACGAGCGATAATTGTCAAAAGGCTGGCAATTTTTTCGCGCGCAGTTTTGCGTCCCAAAATCAGCATCCATTCGCGCGCAGCATCCAATTCGTCTAACGTCATGTCCAGCAAACGTTCGGCCACATGGGGCGTGCGATGCATCAGTTGTTCGAACGGTTTGCGGCGGAAACAACATAGGGTCACGTCACTAACGGCGGTGACGTCATAGGGCGATTGCTGGCGACCGGGACGACCAATGAAATCGGATGGCAGCAACAGACCCACCATTTGCGTGCGGCCGTCTTCCATCGTTTGGGTCAGGGACGCGACGCCCGACACAACAGAGGCCACAAATTCCATATCGTCACCCGCCCAGCAGATGGACTGCCCTGCTTCGTAGTTGCGATAATACTTGATGGCTTCCAACTGTTCTAATTCATCGGAATCGCATTTTGCACATACAGCACGATGACGAATTGGACATTCTTCGCAGTGAATATCTAACGCAATTTGACCCATCGCAAAAACAACCTCGGCGCAATCTTGTATTCAAAAGCAACTATAAGCCGTTTTTGGGAAGGAAACACAATGAATAGCAGCGATAGATTGCGTGAATTGGGACTTTTTGACGCCCGAGCGCCGCGCTACACTAGCTATCCGCCTGCAAATCATTTCCAAACGGGGGGCTTTGGGAATCAGACGGCACAGTGGTTGCGCACTGTTCCCGCAGGTGGCCGCGTTTCGCTGTATCTGCATGTCCCGTACTGCCGCCGCCTGTGTTGGTTCTGCGCCTGCCGCACCCAAGGCACCGCCACAGACCGCCCGCTGGTGCCCTATGTCAAACTTCTGAAACAGGAACTGGCCCTGATCGATCAACACCTGCCGCAAGACGTGGTGATCAGCCAAATCCATTTGGGTGGCGGGACGCCAACGATCCTACCACCCCACCTGATCGCAGAAGTCGGCAAAATGGTGAACACCTTCCGCCCGCTGGCCGATGATCTGGAATTTTCGGTGGAAATCGACCCGACCGAAGTGGATCAGGACCGCATTGATGCGCTGGCCGCAATTGGCATGACCCGCGCGTCTATCGGCGTGCAGGATTTTGACCCGATCGTGCAAAAATCCATTGGCCGCGATCAAAGCTTTGATCAAACGCGGGACGTGGTTGCGATGCTGCGCCGCGCCCGCGTCCATTCGGTGAATATGGACATTCTGTACGGCCTGCCGTTCCAGACCAAAGAACGCATTTCCGATTCCGTGCAGCGCGTTCTTTCGCTGAACCCTGACCGCGTGGCGCTGTATGGCTATGCGCATGTGCCGTGGATGGCGAAACGTCAGGCGTTGATCCCTGCGGACGCGCTGCCAGACGCGGAAACCCGTTTGGTTTTGTTTGATACAGCCCGCGAATTATTCATGTGGGATGGGTACAAAGAAATCGGGATCGATCATTACGCCCGCCCATCCGACAGCCTTTACAAAGCCGCGCAGCAGGGCCGTATGCACCGCAATTTCCAAGGCTACACCGACGACACTGCGCCTGTATTGATCGGCCTTGGCGCGTCTGCCATTTCGCGTTTCCCCCAAGGGTTCGCACAAAACGAATCTGCATCATCCAAATACGCGACGATGATCGAAAATGGACAGATCGCTACCGCCCGCGCCCACGCGATGACCGATGACGATCTACTGCGCAGCGATATGATCGAACGGCTGATGTGTGATTTCCGTCTGGACCTGAACATGCTGGCATCAACGCATGGCCGGTCGGTCGAAGACCTGCTGCAAATGACCAGCGCCATGCGCACGCAGTTTCATGATCAAATGACGATGCGTGACAACATCATCCAACTGAACGATCACGCGCGCCTGATTGCCCGCCTGTGCGCGCAGAAAATCGACGCCTATTCCATGCCCGAAGGACGGCATAGCCGCGCTCTTTGACAACTATAAAGGTACAGGTCATAACGTCCTAAATTTGATCAAATTTGGTGACGCTATGACGTTTGATACTCAACCCAGCATTTCTGGCTATGGATACCGCATTGATCCCCTGCGGGAAGAGGACCGAGAGGCGCTGTATCAGGCGGCATCGGACCCTCTGACTTGGGCCGGTCACCCAGCCACCACGCGCCACCAACGACCCAATTTCGATCGCTATTTCGACGATAACCTGTCCAGCAAACAAACCGTTGTTCTGCGCAATGATGCAGGCACGGTGATCGGCTGTTCGCGCTATTACCCTGCGCCCGACGTCGAAAACAGCATCAGCATCGGCTATACGTTTATCGACTGCAAATTCTGGGGCGGTGACACCAATTATGCGTTCAAACGCCTGATGCTGGAACACGCATTCAAAACCTATGACGAGGTCTGGTTCCACATCGCGCCATCCAATATACGATCACAAAAAGGCACGGGCAAATTGGGCGCAGTTTGGCGCTATGACGCGTCGTTGGGCCTGATGGGCACCCCACCCGAAGACTGGAAATGTTACACCATTTCCAAAGAGGCTTGGGAAAACACGGTAAATCAGCGCGAAAACGCCTCCCAAGCGCAATAAAATAAGGTGGGTAGCCCCTGCCCCCTTTCCCTTGGGGCCCTTTGGGTCTATAGCCCGCTCCGTCAAACCGAAGGAGAAGCCAATGGGCTACAATGTCGTCGTCGTTGGTGCCACGGGCAACGTGGGCCGCGAAATGCTGAACATCCTCGCTGAACGCGAGTTTCCGGTCGAAAAGATCGCTGTGCTGGCCAGCCGTAAATCGCTAGGTACCGAAGTCAGCTTTGGCGACAAAACCCTAAAGACCGAAGATCTGGATACGTTCGATTTTTCGGGCTGGGATATGGCCCTGTTCGCTGTCGGTTCAGACGCGACAAAAAAATACGCTCCAATCGCTGCCAAAGCTGGCTGCGTGGTGATCGATAACTCGTCGCTATACCGCTATGACCCAGACGTGCCGCTGATCGTTCCAGAAGTGAACGCCGAAGCCGTTGACGGTTACACAAAGAAAAACATCATCGCGAACCCGAACTGTTCGACCGCACAGATGGTTGTTGCCCTGAAACCGCTGCACGACCGCGCGAAAATCAAACGCGTTGTTGTATCGACCTATCAGTCGGTTTCCGGTTCCGGCAAAGAAGCTATCGACGAACTATGGGATCAGACCAAAGGCATGTATGTGCCAGGTCAGGAAAAAGCACCAAACGTCTATCCAAAACAGATCGCATTCAACGTGATCCCGCACATCGACGTCTTTATGGACAGCGGCGACACCAAAGAAGAATGGAAAATGATCACCGAAACCAAAAAGATCGTCGATCCGTCGATCAAGGTTACGGCAACCTGCGTTCGCGTTCCTGTATTCGTCGGCCACTCGGAATCGATCAACATCGAATTCGAAGATTTCCTGGACGAAGACGAAGCCCGCGACATTCTGCGCGAAGCACCAGGTATCATGGTGATCGATAAACGCGAAAACGGCGGCTACGTAACCCCGATCGAATGCGTTGGCGATTACGCGACCTTTATCAGCCGCATCCGTCAAGACGTGACTGTCGAAAACGGTATCAACCTGTGGTGCGTTTCGGACAACCTGCGCAAAGGCGCAGCACTGAACGCTGTTCAGATCGCCGAGGTTCTGGGTCAGCGCTGCCTGAAAAAAGGCTGATCGACCTAACCATAAGTTTACAAAGGCCAACCTATGCGGGTTGGCCTTTTTTGTTTGTAACGCTGCGACAAACATCAAAGGCATAGAATCGATGTCAAAACGATTCCCTTTTGGCCGCTTCTAAATGCACCCCCGACAAAAACGTTCGCCATTTTAGGCCTCGATAGAACATTTTTTACCATCTGACGTAGTGTCAAAAACTATCCGAAAGGGTCTGTCGCAGGCCCAAAGCGATCCCAAACCATCCTTTAATCGATAAATACACCGCCCAGCTCCGCGCTACACTGTTTTTGCAGAGCTTGATGAGACGGGGGTCGTATCAACCTGCAGCGAAAATGCCAGCTATGTGGCATTGGGCGTAATCCGCCTACACCTAAGGGGTAGAAAGATGAACAAAATTTCAAATCGTACATCGCCAAAACCGGTTTCGGTTTTAACCGATCGAATTCGACACCGCGCCGCTGAACGACGAAACTTTGGAGCCTCTACCTTTGACCCGGCATTTCGCACAGCTGCCGTGCAATGCCCACAACACTGCTAACGAAAGGAACGGAACCATGCACAATCTGATGACCAAAGCCCGCAAAGGACGCGTTTCCGCAGTTTCAGGCGTACGTGAAAAAGAAGCCAACATTTTTAGCGACTCGTTTGGCCAACGCCGCCGTCCGCGCCCTGACCAACCAAAATTCTGATTCTACTGCACCTGAACAGGCCGATATCTATCGTGGGACGCAGGTAAACCGTGCAAAACTTGGCTCACTAAACCTGCCCTATCCGCATTTCACGGTAGCACAAACATACCAAAGGATAGGGTCACCATACGCCAAGATGCCAAAACTCTTCATGCGGGCAGGTGATTAAATCAATCACGTTCAGGTAGTGTAAAGACACGGAGCAGGTGTCCCAATCCACCGGTTCCTAGATTAGCTCGACTAACCTTCCTCGGTTCGGTGCTTTTGTGTCCCAATCCACAAAGGCACCGACAACCGGAAGGACATAACAGAAACTCGCCTTGCCCCCGAAGGCCCATTGGAATGGATGTGTCCATGACCATTGTAGCTTGGTGGCGCAAAGCGTCCGAAACAAAACGGCCAGCACGACGTTGGGCCAAAAAACAAAAACGGGTAACCCGTGACGAGATTTGCCAACTGTTCGCAAAAGAGTTGGAATCGCATCATAGGTGGCCCCCGCAATAAGGACCGGCAACATGTGTCTTGCAACCAAAGCCCGCTTGGGCCGTCGCGCTGCTCTTTTGGGTCGTTATCGTCGCGGTTTGTCGCGCCGTACTGCCACACACCGTCTGCAACTGGCGGCATAGAAATTCAGTTACAACGCCACTCACGTTGAACGGAAAAGGGACGGCAATTTTCGCCGTCCCTTTTTCTATTTTTTAGATTTGAACGAATTTGCCTTCGTCCGCGTCATACATATCCAATGTACCTTCGCCGATGTTATTCCAAAGGCCGTGAATGCTGAGCGTGCCTTTGTCCATCGCCTCTTTGACGAACGGAAAAGACGCAAGGTTTTCTAGGCTGACCAGAACCGCCTCTTTTTCTAGTGCGGCAACACGTTTGTCGTCAGGCAAATCTGCAACGCGTTCGTAACCTGGGCGTAGGATATTCAGCCAAGTCCCAACGAACGATGTTTTGCTTTCCAGTTCAGGTGCTTGGCCGCTGCACATGGCGTTGCAACCAGCAACACCGCCGCAGGACGAATGGCCCAGAACAATAACATGCGCGACCTTCAGGGCCGTTACAGCGTATTCCAACGCTGCGGATGTACCGTGGTGGTCGCCATCTGGGTTATATGGCGGGACAAGGTTTGCAATGTTGCGGTGGATGAAAAACTCACCCGAATCCGCACCAAAGATTGATGTGACATGAACGCGGCTATCGCAGCAGGAAATCACCATGGCGCGCGGGTGCTGACCTTCTGCGGCCAAGGTACGATACCACGCCCGGTTGTCGGAATAGGTCGTGGCTTTCCACCCCTGATAGCGGCGAACGAGATATTCGGGCAACGGACGTGCGGCTTTCATCATGTCTCCTCTCGATAAACTCGCGAACAGATAGAGCCAATTTACCCAAATTTCGAGAGATAATTGTATTTCGCATAAACATATCGCTAGCAGTCGACCCGTATCGTGCTGGCATGACAGATTTACAGCCCCAAAAATTGGACCCGATCCACCGTCAAAGCGCGATCATCCGTTTATCGCCGCCCGTGGGGCCACAGGTGGATCACTTTGCCATCAACTGCAGCCTAAACCCCATGCCGACCGGCCGGACCGCCTTGACATTGATCCAACTGATCGAAGGTGATGTTGCCGATATTTCTAGGCATTTCAATGAATGTGATTTTTCCCGCATCCCGCCGATTGCAACACATATTAGCGACGTTGCCGACAGGCTGTCGTTGCCTGAAATTGCTTTTGTCGCGACGCATATTGCGCGCTGCGCCGAGGTCGTGGACGGCACCGCGGTCGCTGCATTGATCGCGCGATGTCAGCGATTGGTTGCCCGTGCGCATGATGAACTGGAACAGTTTGACTGATCTGACCACCTTGCGGCGCGGAACAAGCAGGCTAGTGTGTTGGCAAATGAACAGAGGCCACCATGACCGAAACCACCCAAAACACTGCCATTCCCGCACGCGTTATTCATCAAACTGACTGGCCTCAAATTGCGGAAAACTTGCCGCCTATGGCGGCGCGATGGGCCATGACCCAAGGTTTCAGCGGTAAATCGGGCGACTGCGTTACGGTGCCCGATGCGAATGGGAATATTTCCATGGCCCTATTAGGCGCAGGATCACCTGAATCCGCCCAACGGCAACGGTTTCAAATCGCCTCTGCCGCAGCCAAACTGCCCAAAGGTGAATACCAGCTACAGGGCCTAAGCGGCGATGCCCTGTTCGAAGCTGCCCTAGCGTGGCGTTTGGAATCGTATCGGTTTGACCGCTACCGCATACAATCGCCAATGGCAGCGACCCTAAAAACGCCAGAAGGCATTGATGATGTGTTGCTGGAGGCGATGGTCAGCGGTGAATTCCTAACGCGCGACCTGATCAATACACCCGCGTCTGATATGGGCCCCGAGGAATTGGAAAATGCGGCGCGCGCATTGGCAGATACACATAACGCAACAATCCATGTCATATCGGGCAACACACTGCTGGATGAAAACTTTCCCATGATCCATGCAGTGGGCCGCGCATCATCGCGCGCACCGCGCCTGATCGACATTAAATGGGGTGGGTCAGGGCCAAAACTGACACTGGTCGGCAAAGGCGTGTGTTTCGACACCGGTGGTTTGAATATCAAACCGGGTGGGTCTATGGGCCTGATGAAAAAAGATATGGGCGGCGCAGCAACCGTTTTGGGATTGGCCCATATGATCATGGCAACCCAGATGCCTGTTCAGCTGCGCGTTCTGATCCCAGCTGTCGAAAATTCAATCGACGGGTCCGCCTTCCGCCCCCAAGACATTCTGACCAGCCGCAAAGGCCTAACGGTCGAAATCAACAACACAGACGCCGAAGGTCGTTTGGTTCTGGCCGACGCGCTGGCCTATGGCAGCGAAGATAACCCAGACCTTATGATATCCATGGCGACCCTAACGGGGGCGGCGCGTGTGGCCGTGGGTCCAGACCTAGCGCCGTTTTACGTCGACGATGATGACATCGCCGCCGCCATTCAATCAGGCGCGATCAAAGGTACCGATCCGGTCTGGCGTATGCCGTTCCACGCGCCCTATGAATCAATGATCGAACCAGGGATCGCTAATTTGGATAACGCGCCATCTGGCGGCATGGCTGGATCGATTACCGCAGCGCTATTCCTTCGCCGTTTTGCGGACGCGCCCTATGCCCATTTTGACATTTACGGATGGCAACCCAGCGCCGCACCAGCCCGTCCCAAAGGCGGTGCAGGTCAAGGTGCCCGCGCACTGCTGCACGCGCTACCAAACATCCTGTCGATATAATGGATCGTCGCCGAACAGCCGCGAACGGACGGGTCGCCGCGACCGAACTAAAAGGCGTGGTCGCGGCAGAGCATTATTCCGACGGGTCGCCCGCGTGGGTGTCCGTGCCGGTTGCTGACCTGCTGGATACCCCAGACGGCAAAAGGGACCGCCAGTTGATCGCGGGAACCCCCGTCAGGGTGTACGACACAATCGGGTCGATGCATTTCGTTCAATCCCTACGGGATGGCTACGTCGGCTATTTGAAACAAACTCAACTGTCACCTGCATGGCAAGCAACGCATCGCGTCGCGGTGACTGCAACCCACGCATTTCGTGACCCCGATATCAAATCACCCGACCTGTGCCGCATCAGTTACGGGGCGCAACTGACCGTGTTCGGAATTGATAACAAAATGGCCAAAACGCCGCTTGGTTTCGTGCCTGAACAGATGCTGGGTGAAATTGATAAATTAGACACTAATCCATCCCAACAGGCTCTGAAATTTGTTGGTGTACCCTACCTGTGGGGCGGCAATTCTGCTGATGGAATTGACTGTTCCGGACTGGTGCAAATGGCGCTGCAGGGCTGCGGGATCGACTGCCCCGGCGACAGCGATATGCAGCGGGATGAGGTTGGCACTTTGCTGCCCCCTGACACGCCAACACAATCGGGTGATCTGTTTTTCTGGCCCGGTCATGTGGCGATGGCAGTGGATCAAACGCGCATTGTCCACGCCAATGCGCACCACATGGCAGTTACGGTAGAAACCATAGAAATCGGATTTAACCGTATGGGCCAACCGACCCACCATCGGCGGCCCTAATCGACGATACGGATCAGCTTGCGTTCCAAAACCGTTAGCACCTGACGCAGGTCATTGCCCCGTTTCAGAACCTGACCTTCAGCGCCAATCACCGCAT
The DNA here is from genome assembly GCF_002150005.2 of Marivivens niveibacter. Classification (GTDB taxonomy): domain Bacteria; phylum Pseudomonadota; class Alphaproteobacteria; order Rhodobacterales; family Rhodobacteraceae; genus Marivivens; species Marivivens niveibacter. Next base: position 491,580 of record NZ_MSPP01000002.1, on the reverse strand, counting down.
ATTGACCCTGCCTCATACGCAACTTTGGGCGCTTTTCGATACGGAACTGCGGATTTTCTGCCGTGCGTTTAAAGGCTGCAAAGATGGCAGCGTCCTTTAGGCTGGAAATACCATAATCGCGCCATTCGCCAGCGGCGACGTAGCGGCCATATAGGCCCATGATCACGTTCAACTCTGTCCGGTGAAACGCAACCTTTTCATCAGGGCGCGGAAATGGCGTCGTTGTATAAGCTGTCATACCTAATGATGTGCGCGAAACGGATCACAAATCAATAGCGCCTTTGTTTTGCCCCAAAATCACCGATGAATTGCCCCGCCACAGTCGGGATACCGCCCCAGCCTGCGGTCATGGTGAAACCACAAGGTGTTATTGACTGGCGTTGTTATTGCCCCCACCCAGTGCGTCAGGCAGCCTTGAAGTTAAGGATAGCTCCACGTCATAGCAGCGTGGAGCTATCACTTAACCACAATAAATCCGCGAAATTTGTCCCTGTTCACCGATCGCAAAATTGATGCGTTCGGCCCGATAATCCATTGTGACCATGTCACCAGGGCGGATGATGCGGATCTGGCGCATGATCAAAACCCGTTCTAGCGCTGTCTGATCCTGATCCAGCAAACCGGCGTATTGTGCGCCTTGGCAAGTATCAGCCCCCACCTCAGGCAGCCGCGCAAGCTCTGGTGCCGATTTCAAACAGCCCGCCAAGCCCAGCGCAAAAAATGCAATAATCCAGCGGGTTTGTGTCATTTTAATTCATCCTATTCGCCGCATTCAGCCCCCAGAGTGCCGCGATTAAAAAGACAGGTCAAACACGTGTGAGTTTAGTTGCAATGAATACGACCTTGGTCCAACCTGCACCCAATTATTTAGGGAGGAATTTTGTTATGCGCACCAAAGCAGCCGTCGCCGTCGAGGCTGGCAAACCGCTCGAGATTATGGAGGTCAACCTAGAAGGCCCCAAAGCGGGTGAAGTCCTAATCGAAGTTAAAGCGACTGGCGTTTGTCACACCGACGAATTCACCCGTTCCGGCGCAGACCCCGAAGGTCTGTTTCCATCAATCTTGGGTCACGAAGGCGCAGGAATTGTTCTGGAAGTCGGCGAAGGAGTCACCACGCTGAAACCAGGTGACCATGTCATTCCTCTGTACACGCCAGAATGCCGCGAATGCCCGTCCTGCCTATCGGGTAAAACCAACCTGTGTACCGCGATCCGCAACACCCAAGGTCAAGGTCTGATGCCGGATGGCACCACTCGTTTTTCGATGCTGGATGGCACCCCGATCTATCACTACATGGGCTGTTCGACCTTTGCGAACCACACTGTGATGCCTGAAATCGCTCTGGCAAAGGTGCGTGACGACGCGCCGTTCGACAAAATCTGTTACATCGGTTGCGGCGTGACCACAGGCATTGGCGCTGTGATCAACACCGCTGGCGTTGAAATCGGATCGACCGCTGCGGTGTTCGGTCTGGGCGGCATCGGTTTGAACGTGATTCAGGGTCTGCGCATGGCTGGCGCTGACATGATCATCGGCGTTGATCTGAACGACGACAAAGAAGAAATGGCGCGCAAATTCGGCATGACCCATTTCGTCAACCCGTCGAAAATCAGCGGTACAGTTGTCGAAGAGATCGTGAACCTGACCAAAATCGGCGCGGATCAGATTGGCGGCGTGGATTATTCGTTCGACGCGACTGGCAACGTAAAGGTCATGCGTGATGCGCTAGAATGTTCGCACCGGGGATGGGGTGTGTCGGTCATTATCGGTGTCGCACCTGCTGGCGCCGAAATCAGCACCCGCCCATTCCAACTGGTCACTGGCCGTGTTTGGAAAGGCACGGCATTCGGCGGCGCCAAGGGCCGCACCGACGTGCCTAAATTTGTAGACTGGTACATGGACGGCAAGATCGAAATCGATCCGATGATCACCCACACCATGCCATTGGAAAAAATCAACGAAGCCTTCGACCTGATGCATTCAGGCGAATCCATTCGTTCGGTTGTTCTGTACTAATTGAATTAGGCCCCTGCGACATGCGGGGGCCTAATTTCAGGCGGCGTAGCGCGCCAAAAACATTTCGACCGCGTTATTCACAACGTAGTCGACATCAGTCGCCGAAAAATCTGTTTCCAATTTAAAAAGCGACCGATCCATCAGGTCGACGCGGCATAGCTGTAGAAATTGATCTGATGCCAGATCGAAATCTTCAATCTTTAGCTGCCCGTTTTCCGTGAACATCCGCAGAAAAAAACCAATCCGTTCGCGCACCAATGCGGGGCCGAATTCGTAAAACAATTCACCAACCTGCGGGAAACGTTCGGATTCGGCGACACACATCCGATACATGCGAATGTTGAACTGTCGGCTCATCGCACCGACAATACTGCGCCCAGCCAACATCAATATATCGCGCAAAGGAAGGGACGTATCTACCAAAGCTTCGGCTGCATCAGCTTGGGCCTCGCATTCGCGACGCGCGACTTCCATAAACAATAGGCGTTTGTCGGGAAAATAACTGTATAGGGTCGCTTTGGACACGCCAGCCGCTTTGGCAATGTCATCCACGCTAGCGCCATCAAATCCATCTTTCAGGAAAATCTGTTGTGCGCCTGCCAGAACCTGATCAAACTTACGTCCGCGTTTGATCGTGCTATCACCGTCTGCCATGTCGACTCCGTTCAATTAGAACTTGATTATAGATAAACCTTTTTGCGTGTCAAAATTCACATTTAGTCGTGTGAAGCGTTCTTTTTGACGCGACAGATCAGGTTCCCATTGCAACCCCAGATTACGGCCATAATTTGTAAATGATTAGAAAGGCCCGACCATGTTGCCACAACTCTCTTCCAAACGCCGTTTTTCAGACCTAAGCGAGCAGGAAATACTTGCTCTTGCGATATCGTCCGAAGAAGACGACGCACGCATTTATCGTATGTACGCCGAACGTCTGCGCACTGATTATCCCTCGACTGCTGCTGTGTTTGACGGCATGGCCGCCGAAGAAGACACACACCGACAGCGCCTGATCGACGAACACAGCCGCCGTTTTGGCGATGTGATCCCGTTGATCCGCCGCGAACATGTGGCGGGGTATTACAATCGATCCCCTGTTTGGCTGATCGAAAATCTGGGCATCGACCGCATCCGCACCGAAGCCACCGCGATGGAACAGGACGCCGAACGGTTTTATCTGGCCGCAGCCCAGAAAACGTCGGACGCGGGCACGCGCAAATTACTGGGCGATCTGGCCGCAGCCGAAGCATCCCACGCCAATACCGCCGAAGACCTGACCGAAACGCACCTAAGCGATGACGCCAAAGATACCGAGGCCGACACCGCACACCGCCAGTTCCTGCTGACTTGGGTGCAACCGGGATTGGCGGGCCTCATGGATGGGTCCGTGTCTACACTGGCCCCCATTTTCGCGACCGCCTTTGCGACCCAAGACCCGCATACAACGTTCCTTGTTGGTCTGGCCGCATCCATCGGCGCGGGCATTTCCATGGGCTTTACCGAAGCCGCATCAGACGACGGGCAACTGTCGGGCCGCGGATCGCCCTTTAAACGCGGCATCGCGGCGGGCGTCATGACGGCCTTGGGCGGTTTGGGTCATGCGTTGCCCTATTTGATCCCGCATTTCTGGACCGCAACAATCATTGCGTTCTTTGTCGTGTTCGTCGAATTGTGGGCCATCGTCTGGATTCAAAACCGCTATATGCAGACCCCATTCCTGCGCGCCACGTTCCAAGTCGTTCTGGGCGGTGCGTTGGTTTTCGCAGCAGGTGCCTTAATCGGCGCGGGGTAGCGGATTTTCGCACCATTTGGGTTTGTGGGGCTGTTCCTGCCGCGCGGTCATCGTTAAGTAGATGACGACAAAGAGGAGCAGACCATGAGCCAACCTAAACCCGTTGTTTTGTGCATTCTGGATGGCTGGGGCAAAAACGCAGATACCTCTGCGAACGGCCCTGCGCTGGCGAATACCCCAACTTTTGACCGCATCATGTCAGAATGCCCAACGGCAGAGCTGATTACCCACGGCCCCGACGTGGGTCTACCTAGCGGACAGATGGGCAATTCCGAGGTTGGCCACACAAACATAGGCGCGGGCCGCGTTGTGGCGATGGATCTGGGCCAGATCGATCTGGCAATCGAAGACGGCAGTTTCGGCAAAACCGATGCCATCGTGAAATTCATCGCAAAGATGAAAGAAACAGGTGGCCGCGCGCATCTGTTGGGCGTGATTTCCGACGGCGGCGTGCATGGTCACATCGAACACGTTCTGGCAGCGGCCAAGGTTATGACCGACGCTGGCGTTCCTGTTGTACTGCACGCAATCACCGATGGCCGCGATGTCGCGCCGAAATCGGCAGATACCTATATGGCTGATCTGGTGGCGCGCCTTCCAGAAGGCGTAAAGATCGGTACGGTCACGGGCCGCTATTATGCGCTGGACCGTGATAACCGTTGGGAACGTGTGTCCACCGCCTATGACGCCATCGCAACGGCCAAGGCTGATTTCACCGCAGACACCGCGATCGATGCAGTTGCCGTTGGTTATGACCGTGACGAACTGGACGAATTCATCAAAGCCACCGTTATCGGCGATTACGCTGGCGTTGCAGACGGCGACGGCCTGTTCTGCCTGAATTTCCGCGCAGACCGCGCTCGCGAAATTCTGGCTGCATTGGGCAACCCTGAGTTTGCTGAATTCGATCGTGGCGCGATGCCTCCGTTTGCCGCGCTATTGGGCATGGTCCAATATTCGGACGCCCATAACCAATGGTACGACATCGTTTTCCCGAAACGGAAAATCGAAAACACGTTGGGCGCTTGGGTCGCGAAGCAGGGCAAAACCCAGTTCCGTCTGGCCGAAACCGAAAAATACCCACATGTGACGTTCTTCCTGAACGGCGGCAAAGAAGCCCCCGAAGAAGGCGAAGACCGCTACATGCCGAAATCGCCAAAGGTCGCCACCTATGACCTGCAGCCCGAAATGTCGGCGGCAGAGGTGACCGAAAAATTCGTCGAAGCGATCGAAAAAGGCTACGACCTGATCGTCACCAACTATGCGAACCCCGACATGGTGGGCCACACTGGCGACCTGAATGCGGTTATCAAAGCCTGCGAAGCCGTCGATCAGGGCCTAACCCAAGTCGTCGCCGCACTGGAAAAAGCAGGCGGCGCGATGGTTATCACCGCAGATCACGGCAACTGCGAAATGATGGTCGATCCTGAAACGGGCGGCGCGCATACCGCGCACACCACCAATCTGGTCCCTGTCGCTGTGTTCGGCGGCCCTGCTGGCATTTCCCTGCGCAACGGCCGTTTGGCCGATCTGGCCCCGACCATTCTGGATCTGATGGGCCTAGACAAACCAGCCGAAATGACCGGCGAAAGCCTGATCACCAAATGATCCGCGCTTTTGCGTTCATATCCTTGATTTGGGCCAGCACTGCGTTGGCCCAGACCAGCCCAGGCGAGGCTGCGGTGAATGCAGCTCAACGGATCGAAGACGCCAGCATCCAGCTGCAAAATGCCAGCAGTGCCCGCGACCGCGTCACCGCGCTGACTGAAACCGTTAAAGCCTATGAGGAAGGCCTGATCGCCCTGCGCGAAGGTCTGCGCCGCGCCGCCGTTCGGCAAGAAGCATTAGAGCTGGAGCTGAACGCGAAATCCGACGAAATCGCGCAGTTGTTGGGCGTTTTACAGTCGATGGGACGCGCACCGTCGCCAGTATTGCTGCTGCACCCGACAGGGCCCACGGGCACCGCCCGGTCGGGCATGATTTTGGCCGATGTTACCCCTGCCCTACAGGACGAAGTCGTCGCCCTGCGCGCCCAGTTGGAAGAGGTCGCATTCCTGCGCGATTTGCAAAATAACGCTGCCGATACCCTGACCAAGGGCCTGAATGGCGCACAATCCGCACGCGCCGCACTCAGCGCTGCGATTTCCGACCGCACCGACCTGCCACAGCGATTTACCGAAGATGACATTCAAACGGCCTTGCTGATCGCATCCGCCGAAACCTTGGATGCTTTTGCCAGTGGGTTGAACGATACCATTGGAACCGAATTGGACATTTCGTCACCCGATGCACTGTCCAAACGCGGGGAATTACCTCTACCCGTTCAAGGGCGGGTTTTGCGCGGTTTCAACGAAGAAGACCTAGCTGGCATTTCTCGTCCCGGTTTGTTGATTGCGGCCCGCCCACGCGTGATTGTAACGACGCCAGTGGCGGCCACGTTACGATTTCGAGGCCCATTGTTAGATTACGGGAACGTTGTCATCCTAGAACCCGCAGCAGACGTTTTATTCATTTATGCGGGACTGGCCGAGGTATTCGGCAATGTCGGTGAAATTCTACCCGCAGGGTCGCCAATTGGCATGATGGGCGGCGACTCACCATTAGTTGATGAGATTTTGACAGAAATGCAGAACGGAGCGGGCCTAACTGCCACCGAGACCCTTTATCTCGAGGTGCGAGAAGGGCAAGCTCCGGTAGACCCCGCACTATGGTTCGCGATCGAATGAGGTACGACATGAAGAAATTTGCAATTGCCGCTGCAACTGGCACCGTTCTGGGCATTCTAGCCACGACCCAGTTTGCAGGCCCCTTGATCGCACAAGAGGCGGAAAAGAATACATCGGTCTATGAACAGCTAGATTTGTTCGGTGACATCTTTGAACGCATCCGCGCCCAATACGTCGAACCCGTTGACGAGGCCGCGCTGATCGAAGCCGCGATTGACGGCATGCTGACCTCTTTGGATCCGCACTCTAGCTATCTATCTCCTGATGATGCCGCCGATATGCGCATTCAGACGTCAGGCGAATTTGGCGGCTTGGGTATCGAAGTCACCCAAGAAGAAGGTTGGATCAAAGTTGTATCGCCAATGGACGGCACGCCAGCGGATGCGGCGGGCGTTCTGGCAGGCGATTACATCACCCATGTAGACGGCGAAAGCCTGCTGGGTCTGACGCTAGATGACGCAGTCGATCTGATGCGCGGCCCCGTCGGGTCGGAAATCATCGTGACCATCGTGCGCGAAGGCGAAACCGAACCATTCGACGTGTCGATTATCCGTGACACCATCAAACTGGCCGCCGTCCGCGCCCGTACCGAAGGCGACGCTGTCGTTCTGCGTATCGCAACATTTAGCGATCAAACCATCAGCGATCTGGTCGCGGGCTATCAAGAACAAGTCGAAGAGGCTGGCGGCGTTGAAAACGTTGATGGTGTCATTCTGGACCTGCGCAACAATCCTGGCGGTTTGCTGAACCAAGCGATCTATGTATCCGACGCTTTCCTGAATGCCGGTGAAATCGTGTCGACCCGTGGTCGCAACACATCAGACGCAGATCGTTATAACGCCGAAGAAGGCGATATTACTGGCGGCATGCCCGTTGTTGTCCTGATCAACGGCGGGTCGGCATCGGCATCGGAAATCGTTGCGGGCGCCTTGCAAGATCACCGCCGCGCCATTGTCGTTGGCACCAAATCCTTTGGTAAAGGATCGGTCCAGACCGTGATGCCATTGCGAGGCGACGGCGCGATGCGCCTGACGACGGCCCGTTATTACACCCCATCGGGTCGTTCGATTCAGGCACTGGGCATTCAGCCAGACATCATCGTCGAACAGCCAATCCCGCGGAATGAAGAAGAAACCGAAGAAGACGGTTTCGTATTCCGCTCCGAAGCCGACCTGCGCGGCGCCTTGGACAACGATAGTCTGACCGAAGATGAAATCCGCCAAATCGAAGAAGACGCAGCCCGCGCCGAAGCGACAGCCGCCCTTCGTGAGGAAGATTATCAACTGGCCTATGCAATCGACATTCTGCGCGGATTGGGCGCACTCGGTTCCCAAAACTGATCAGTTTAGACGGTTGAAAAATTCTTAACGTCATTCATGGTGTCTATACCGAAAGGAGTAGACACCATGGATAACGAACTTCTTGCGCTTATCCGCGAACGGATGGATCTTTACCACGAAGTGATTTGGCCTTTGCCGTTGGTATTTACCGCGCTTGGCCTGATCGCCTTGATTGCGTCGCTTTTGGATATGTACAGGATTTCATATTACATCGCTGCAACCAGCTGGTTGATGGTCGGTATCGTTTTCTTTGGGCTGTTCTTTGGCAGCTACCACTATATGGCTTACGTGAATTTGCTGATCTTCACGGCCCAAGCCATCATCATGGCGATCAGCAAACCAGAATATTCCGGCAACACAGCACGGCGCATATCAGGCTCTCTGATGATGGTGTTCGGTTTGGTGGGCTACGTTATTTTGGGGCTCGAGCAAGGCCGCCAAATCAATGAACTTGCATACTTTGGCACAAATCCTTTCCCTACCATTATGTTTTCTTTGGGTTTGTCTTTAGTCGTTCCAGCAAGGTTTGTTTGGGTCATCCCTCTGGCACTCGCTTTGTTCTACGGCGCACTTTCGTTCAGAATTTACATGCCTTTCGGTCGCCCGCTTGCCTATGCTAGTTTGGCCGTGGTCATCTTGATGATGATCGATCTATTTGCCCCTAAAAAACATACGCCGGACTAAAATGACTCCCGAAGATATCGCCAAACTCCCTTATCGTCCTTGTGTTGGCGTTATGCTGGTTAACAAAGAGGGCAAAGTGTTCGTCGGCCAGCGCAATGACCGCGACACCGATGCGTGGCAAATGCCCCAAGGCGGCATCGACAAAGGCGAAGAGCCCCGCGAGGCTGCCCTACGCGAATTGGGCGAAGAAATCGGTGTGTCGCCTGATTTGGTGACCGTTGGCGGTGAAACCAAAGGCTGGGTCGCCTATGACCTGCCCCACGACGTGGTGCCGCACATCTGGAAAGGCCGCTACAAAGGTCAGGAACAGAAATGGTTCCTGCTGCGGTTCAACGGGACCGACGATCAAATCAACATCCAAACCGAACATCCTGAATTCACCGCATGGAAATGGATCGACCCCGCCGATGTAGTCGGCGCGATCGTTCCATTCAAACGCGCGGTTTACGAACAGGTCATGGCCGAACTAGGCCCGCAAATCTGATTATTTGCGGGTCCGCTTGACCTTGCGGGCTGTTTTCGCGGCTTTCTTTTTAAAACTTGCCGCCTTGCGACGTGGTGCAGGGCCGCGTTTTCCGCCGCGTCCGCCTTTGGGCATGGCGCGGTCGTCAATCGTGACGATTTCGCCAACCATGCCGCCTGTCACTGGGGCCGCTTCGGTCAGCTTCAGCGTCACGCGTTGACCGACGCGCACCACGGTGCCCGACTTTTCTCCGAACAGCTCCATCGCGTCTGCGTCAAAGTGGAAAAATTCCGACCCCAGCGACCGGATCGGCACCATCACATCTGCGCCCGTTTCGTCCAGTTTCACGAACACGCCGAATTTCTGAACGCCGCTGATACGGCCCGCCAGTTCGGTGCCAACGCGGTCCGACATGAACGCCGCCAGATAACGGTCAGTCGTGTCACGTTCGGCCAGCATAGAACGGCGTTCGGTATCAGAGATCTGCTTGCCGGTCGCCTCTAGCATTTCAATATCCCAGTCCGACAGACCGTCGTCGCCAAACCCATGCGCCTTGATCAGCGCGCGGTGAACGATCAGGTCGGAATAACGACGAATAGGCGATGTGAAATGCGCGTAGTTGCGCAGCGCCAGACCAAAGTGGCCAAAATTTTCAGGATTGTAATAGGCCTGCGTCATCGACCGCAGCGTGGACATGTTGATCAGTTCGGACTGGTCCGAATTCGCGGCCTGTTTCAGCAGTTGGTTCAGGTGACGGGTCTGCAGCACCTGACCTTTGGCCAAATTCAGACCGCTGGCCTGTGCGACCTCGCGCAGAGATTCCAGTTTTTCCTGACTGGGTTCTTCGTGAACGCGGAACAGCAGAGGCATTTTGTGTTTGATCAGTTCCTCGGCCGCAGCGACGTTGGCCAGGACCATGAACTCTTCGATCAGTTTGTGGGCGTCAAACCGTTCTTTGAACGCGACCGATGTCACCTCGCCTTCGTCGTTTAACACGATCTGACGTTCGGGCAGGTCCAATTCCAGCGGCTGACGTACCGCGCGGGCACGTTTCAGCGCCTCGTATGCGCCATATAGCGGCTTCAGGATCGGCTCCAGCAGGGGTTCGGTGCGTTCGTCCGGATTGCCGTCCATGGCCGCCTGCACATCTTCGTACGCAAGCGATGCGATAGATTTCAACAGGCCGCGCACGAAACGGTGGCTGATCTTGTTGCCTTGGGCGTCGATCTTCATCTCGACCGCCATACAGGCGCGCGGGACGTCTTCGTGCAGGGAACACAGATCGCCCGACAGACGGTCGGGCAGCATCGGCACAACGCGGTCAGGGAAATAGCTAGAGTTGCCGCGTTTACGCGCCTCGCGGTCCAGTGCGGAATTCGGGCGAACGTAATGCGCAACATCGGCAATCGCGACCCACAGCAGGAACCCGCCTTTGTTTTTCGGGTCCTCATCTGGGATGGCCAGAACCGCATCGTCGCGGTCGCGGGCATCAGCGGGGTCGATGGTCAGCAGCGGCAGGTCGCGCAGATCAGTGCGCCCCTTTAGCCCAGCAGGTTTGGCGGCGTCCGCCTCTTTGATCACGTCATCGGGAAACGCATCTGGAATGCCGTGCTGATGAATAGCGATCAGGCTAACGGCCTTGGGCGCGGTTGGATCGCCCAGACGTTCGACGATACGCGCCTTGGGCAGGCCCATGCGGCCTTTGGAGCCAGATTGTTCTGCCTCGACCAATTCACCGTCTTTGGCGCCATGCACCGCGCCTGCGGGCACGATCCATTGTTTGTCGTTCTTTTTGTCGATCGGCATGATCCGCCCGCCTTCGTGGCCTTGGCGGAAAATACCAACGATACGCTGCGGGTTATGACCGATCTGGCGGATGATACGTGCGGTGTAATCGTAATCTTCGCCGTTCGCTTGGGTCAGTTTGCCCAAGATACGGTCGCCCGGCGCAACGGCTGGATCGCTATCGCGTTGGATCAACAGGATGCGCGGCGCGTTGCCTTTGCCCCGCCATTCAATCGCGCGGCACCACAGATCACCGTTGTGATCAGGGTCAACGATCTGCAATACGCCCACGGGCGGCAGGCCTTCGCGGTCAGCGCGGGATGATTTGCGTTTGTTCAGCGTCCCGTCGGATTCCATTTCGCGCAGCACGCGTTTCAAATCGATCCGCGCAGAGCCTTTGATCCCAAAGGCTTTGGCAATATCGCGTTTCGTGGCGAGGGTCGGGTTCTGGGAAATCCATTCAAGGATTTCCTCTTTGGACGGGATACGAGTCATACCTTTGCCCTACCATTTGGCAGGGCAAAGCGCACGGTGGAAAATTACGCCTGATTATCGAAATAATCGGCCAAAACGCGCGAATAGATGGTTTTCAGCTGATTGATCTGTTCGACCTCTACCCGTTCGTCGACTTGGTGCATGGTTTTGCCAACCAGACCGAATTCCACAACGGGGCAGTGATTTTTCACAAACCGCGCATCCGATGTGCCGCCCGAGGTCGACAATTCAGGCGTGCGACCTGTCACCGCCTGAACGGATTTCGCGACCAGATCAGACAATTCGCCCGGGGGCGTGACAAAGCTTTCGCCGGAACATTTCACTTTGACCGCGATTTGCAGACCGAATGCCTGTGCGACAGTATCAGCCTGATCGTGGATCCATTGTTCCAGTGATGCGCCCGTATGCAGATCGTTAAAACGGATGTTCACGGTCGCTTTTACCTCGGCCGGAATGACATTGGTCGCGGGGTTGCCCGTATCCACCGTCACAAAGGCCAGCGTGGAGGCATCGAAATGATCAGTACCCTGATCCAATTCATGGCTGGACATACGATCCACCAATCGCGCCATCGCAGGCAGCGGGTTATTGGCGCGATGCGGATAGGCCGCGTGTCCCTGAACACCCGTGATCGTGAACCACGCGGTGATGGACCCGCGACGACCGATTTTCATCATTTCGCCCATTTCATTAGGGCACGTCGGTTCGCCGACCAGACAGACCGACATCGCCTCGCCCTGTTCGTCCATCCAGTCCAGCAACGCGATGGTGCCGTGTTCAGCGTCCGCCTCTTCGTCGCCAGTGATAGCAATCGCAATCGCGCCATCGGGGGGCGTTTCGCGCACATGGTCGATCGCTGCCGCTACAAACGCCGCGACGCCCGATTTCATATCGGTTGTGCCGCGCCCGTACATAATGCCGTCTTTAATTTCGGCCCCGAATGGGTCAGTCGTCCAGTCATCGATGTTCCCGACAGGCACAACATCGGTGTGTCCGTTGAACCCGAACGTGCGGTTCGCGCCCTTGCGACCCCAGCGCGCGTATAGATTGGCGATTCCTTCGCGGTCGACGCGGGTGCATTCAAAACCTGCGGCCTCTAGTTCGTTTTGCAACAAAACCAGCGCCCCGCCTTCGGCTGGCGTCACAGAATTGCAGCGCACCAAACGGGCGGTCAAATCAACGGGATCGATAGGGGTCATGGTTGTCTCCTTTGACTTAGCCGTACCCAAGCCGCCGCTCTGATGCAATCAATCACAATGTGGCGATTTGAACACAGTTTCGCCACATGGACAGCCAAGCGCCCAAAAAGGTTAACAAATTTACCAAACGGATCATAACCTATACCCATAAGAATGACCCGAGGCAGGGCAGACCATATATGGTCCGTGGCGAGCAGGAATAGCCACAATATATAGTGAAGTCGGCAAAGACCGACCGAATCTGCGCTGACCTTGGCTGGGGCTGAGGCATAAAAATGGTACGTGGACGCGAGATAGGCTACGATACCAATGCATCTGCGATGGAGATAGCCGAAACCATTTTCGGCGATGGCGTCACAGTTGTATCGGCATCGTACACCGGAGATAACGACTCTTCGGCGATCTATACGGATGGTGACCGCACAGGCGGGGTGACTCCGTCCGACACGGGCGTGATCCTGTCCACAGGTGATGCCGCCTCATTCACGACCAACAACCGTTGGCAGTCGAACGTATCGAACAACACAACAACCAACACTAGCGGCGTCAATAACAACGCGGATTTCAACGAAGTCGCGGGCACATCGACTTATGATGCGTCGTGGATCGATGCATCATTTATCCCAGACGGTGATGTCATGACGCTGAGCTTTGTGTTCAGCTCGGATGAATATCCGGAATACGCAGGATCGGTTTTCAACGATGTGGTTGGCGTATGGGTAAACGGCGAACATGTTCCGATCACCGTTGGTGACGGGTCTACGTCTGTGTCGAACGTAAACGGCACGAGCCAAGAGAACCTGTACATCGACAACACAAGTGACCAGTACAACACCGAAATGGACGGGTTTACGGTCACCCTGACGCTGAACATGCCCGTCAACTCGGGCGAAGTGAACACGATCCGCATCGGCATCGCCGATGTGAGCGACGCCTCTTACGACTCCAATCTTTTGATCGCCGCGAATTCCGGCCAAACATATTTGATTGCCGAACTTGACGATGAATCCATGTTCATTGGCGGCAGCAAAACGTTTGACCTACTGGCTAACGATACCAATCAGACAACTGGTACACTGCAAATTACGCAGATCAACGGCCAGGATGTTACAGCAGGTAGCACTGTTACCTTATCAACAGGGCAAGTTGTAACGCTGAACGCCGACGGAACGATCACTGTCGATGCAGATGCCAATGCCGAAGATGTGGCTTTCACGTATCAGGCATCCTCTTTCGAAAACGGCAATGAAATTGCGGTTTCGACCGGCATCGTCAATTTGGACGTTATCCCCTGTTTCGTTGCAGGAACGCGGATCGAAACTGTGCGCGGCATGATCCCTGTCGAAGATTTGGAACCAGGCGATTGGGTCGTGACGCTAGACGATGGACCACAGCCGCTGCGGTGGGTTGGCAGCCGCACTGTCCCTGCGACGGGCAACCTAGCCCCGATCGTGATTGATAAAGGTGCCTTGGGCGATCACGAACGCCTGATGGTATCCCCGCAGCACCGCGTTTTGCTAAAAGACACCAAAGCGGACCTTTTGTTTGGCGAAGACGAGGTTCTAGTCAAAGCCAAAGATTTGATTAACGATCTGACGGTTCGGCCTGTTTCGGGCGGAACGGTGACCTATCACCACATCCTGTTTGATTCGCACCAAGTCGTCTTTTCCGAAGGCCTAGCCACCGAAAGCTTTCACCCCGGCCCCCAGACCAAAGACTGCTTTGAAAAAGAGGTGCTGGACGAAATCTGTACGCTGTTCCCGGAATTGTCACCCGAAACTGGGTTGGGATACGGACCGTCTGCACGGCTTTCGCTAAAATCCTACGAAGCGCAATTGTTGGCAGGGATCGCGTAATGGCGTGGATCGGCCTGCGGGATAGACACGGCATTGGCCGGTTTGCTCCGCGGGGGTTAGACGCCCCGCACAACGGTCCCCTACAGCTTAAGGCGAATTCACTTTTTACGCGTGGCACGATTGTCATCGAATGTTCGATAGACCCCGATCACGTGCGGCAAAACCTATTCCGCTATGCGGCATCGGCCCCGTGGCATAGTTCGTTTCGGATCGCCATCGACGATGACGGTACCTTGCACCTGATGATGTCTATGGGGCCATCTACGGTTGCTTATGCACTACCGACATCTTTGGCGACGCACAAAGGTGCGGCGACGATCTGGTATACGTGGGACAGCCAAAACCGCACCGGCATGTTGGCCGCGCGCAGCTGTGCCGGAGACGAATTTTCCACTGACCTACAGGGTCCAATGCCACTATCGGTACTGGATTCCGACCGTATGTTTACCAAATCCGCGCATACGCGACTGGGGCCCACCACGCAGTTTTGCGCAATGGCGAATACGATCGAACCTGTTGGGTTGCCTGCCAGTTTGTCAGGCGATGCGATCATCGAAACAACCAGCGGCCCCCAGAAGGTCAAAGACATCAAACCTGGCACGTCAATTCACACGGCCAACGGTGGCCGGGCGCAAGTCCTGCATGTGGTGGAACAATCGTTACCTGCACGCGGACGGTTTGCGCCGCGGGTCATCCGCGCGCCGTTTTATGGTGCAACGACTAATATTGGGTTTGGGGCAACGCAGCAGATCGAACTAGCTGGTTCAAAAATCGAATATCTATTCAATCAAGAACACGTGCTGGCGGAAATCGGTCATTTGGTCGACGACAGCGAAATCGTCGTCGATACCCGCAACGATGTTGTGACCTATTTTCACCTGCTTCTGGATCAACACGATGTCATATCGCTATCAGGCGTGCGTGCACCGACGCTGAACCCTGCTCATTTCCGCGCAAACCCCGAGGTCATTCGTGCAGGAATTTTGCGCGATGTGCCCATCGAACTTTTGCCAAACTCGACCAGTCTGGATATGCCTCACCTTCGTAATTTCGAGGCCTTACTCATTCCGTTTAGGTAACTTTGTTGCGTGTCGCCTGAAAGACAGGTATCGCGACGCTTATCGATATCGGGGACACATTTATGAAACTTCTACGTGGCATCTTTGTGCTGATCGGTTTGCTATGCCAACCGGCATTCGCTGAAACTCTGACTGTGTCTACAGTAACGCGTCCACCGTTTTCCATGCCCGATGGCGACGGCGGCGACACGGGTTTTTCGATCGAGCTGTGGAATGCCATTGCCGCTGAACTGGGGGCAGAAACTGAATTTCGCCGCGTCGACAGTTTTGGCGAAATGTTGTCTGCGGTCGAAAACAGCGAAGTTGATGCCGCCATCGCCAACATTTCGATCACAGCATCCCGCGAAGAAATCATGGATTTCTCTCAACCCGTTTTCCAATCAGGGATACGCATTCTAGCCCCTGTCGATAACACGAGTGGATCGGTTTGGTCAGCTATCTTTTCTCGTGATGTGCTGATCGCCGTTGCCGCCGCAATCGGTCTTTTGTTTGGCGGCGGCGCTGTCATGTGGTTGCTGGAACGCAAAGCGCAGCCCTATTTCCAAGGCACCTTTAAAGAGGCTGCTTTCCCATCATTTTGGTGGGCGCTGAATCTGGTCGTCAATGGCGGCTTCGAAGAACGCATGCCTCGCACGATTTTGGGCCGCATGTTCGCTGTGGTTTTGGTCGTGTCTTCCTTGTTCATTGTGTCGATTTTCGTGGCGCAAATCACAACTGTCATGACAGTCGAGGCGATCCAGTCGAAAATCACAGGCGTGAATGATCTGTACGAAAAACGCGTTGGCACGATTGAAGGATCGACAGCAGATCAATTTTTGGACCGCCGCGAGGTGACCGCCATCCGTTACGACCAGTTGGATTCGATGTATTTGGCGCTGGAAAACGGCGAACTGGACGCTGTGGTGTTCGACGCTCCGATCCTGGCGTGGTACGCACAGACACGCGGAGCCGGCGATTTCAAATTGGTTGGAAACAACCTTGTGCCTGAAAACTATGGGATCATCATGCCATCGGGCAGCGCGCTGCGCGAACAAATCAACCGCAGCTTGCTAACCCTGCGCGAAAACGGCACCTATGATGCCATTTATCGCGACTGGTTCGGGCAACAGTAATTAGATCAGGCGTTAGGTACTTCGCCTTCGATGTCACGCAAGTTTTCGTCACCAAAAAATGGCGTCATCTGCGCGACGATAACACTGTTTTCGTCCAGCGCACGATCCATCAATTCGCGTTCGTCATCATCGATTTCGTGGCCTGCTGCCTCTCGATCAGACAGGTTTCCATAACCCGTGACATCCAGCGGGTTCAGCTCAGCTTGTTTAAGAATTGCAACGGTTTCGCGGACGGCTTCTGCTTCGTCCACGCCGCTGGCATAGCACATTAGCGCCGCCCCAGTGCTTTCCTCTGGCAAACCATCGCCATCCTTGCGGCCGACCTGTACGACCAATGTGTAGACCTGTTGCTTACTGTCTTTTTTTGCCATGGTCATTTCCTTGCACTGCGACCGCGTAGTGCGGTGTAAACTTTCGACACCCTATACGAATGCGACCACGGCTTTGCACTTTTGGGCAATCGCCTTTGCCGTGTCATTCAACGTATGGTTAAGGGGTCGAGACATGATGCGCTCCATTCGTGGTTGTTGTTGTTTGAATGGATCCTGTCATGTCGCTTCAGTCTTTCAGCGGTCACGGACACACTTCCGTCCATCCGTGACCTACTTATTCCCCCGCAGGTTCCCCAAAACCTGCGGGTTTTTTTCTTAGTCGCGCAACAGTTCGTTGATGCCGGTTTTCGAACGGGTTTTTTCGTCCACGCGTTTCACGATAACCGCGCAGTACAGGTTGATACCGTTCTTCGATGGCATCGAACCGGAAACGACCACCGAATATGGTGGGACTTCGCCGTACATGACTTCGCCGGTTTCGCGGTCAACGATTTTGGTCGACTGGCCGATGTAAACGCCCATGCCCAGAACCGAACCTTCGCGAACGATACAGCCTTCGACAACTTCGGAACGGGCGCCGATGAAACAGTTGTCTTCGATGATGGTTGGGCCAGCCTGCATAGGTTCCAGAACGCCGCCGATGCCAACGCCGCCCGACAGGTGAACGTTCTTACCGATCTGTGCGCAGGATCCAACGGTCGCCCAAGTGTCGACCATGGTACCTTCGTCAACGAATGCGCCCAAGTTCACAAAGGATGGCATCAGAACAACGCCTTTGCCGATGAACGCGGATTTGCGCACAACAGCGTTAGGTACAGCGCGGAACCCAGCGGTTTTGAATTCGTCAGCGCCCCAGCCTTTGAATTTGCTGTCGACCTTGTCCCACCAGCTGTGATCCTGTGGGCCGCCGGATTGCAGTTCCATATCTTTGATGCGGAACCCCAGCAGGACAGCTTTCTTTGCCCACTGGTTTACGTGCCAGTCGCCGTTTTCCAGTTTTTCAGCAACGCGCAGAGAGCCGCTGTCCAGCGCGTTCAGCGTATCTTCGATCGCTTCGCGGGTTTCGCCAGTGGTAGCTGGGGTGATGGTGTCGCGGGCTTCCCACGCGGATTCGATTGCGGCTTCTAGCTGAGCGTTCGACATGTGGCCTCTTGGTGTTATCTGTGCTTTGTAGACGGTTGCGGGGATATAAACTGTTTCCCCAGCAAAGAGCAACAAACGGGACGAGTAGATGACCGAAGACCACCGCCGCCACCCACTACGCAACAGCGGGCAAGACCGCAAAGCCGTGGGTGATGTACCAGACACGGCACAAACGCGGTCCCCGACGTACCGTTTGGCCTTTGCCGATAATGATTTCCTATGCCGCGAAGAATTGCGCCCCGTTCGGTTGCAGCTGGAACTGCTGAAACCCGAATTGGACATGGACGACGAAGGCATCGACAGCACCATCGTCATGTTCGGCGGCGCGCGTATTCCTGCACCGGACAAAAAAGAAACCGCGCGAACTCAGACACTTGCTGATTTGTCGGCCTTTTACGAAGAGGCCCGCACCTTTGCCCGCCTGATGACCGAAGAGTCGCTAAAGTCTGGCGGACGTGAAAACGTGATCGTCACCGGCGGCGGCCCCGGCGTGATGGAGGCAGGCAACCGCGGCGCCGTGGACGCAGGCGGCAAATCGATCGGCCTGAACATCGTTCTACCGCACGAACAGGCCCCGAACGAATACGTCACACCAGAGCTGTGTTTCAATTTCCACTACTTTGCGATCCGCAAAATGCATTTCCTAATGCGCGCCAAAGCGATCTGTGTCTTTCCAGGCGGATTTGGCACCTTGGACGAAATGTTCGAAGCCCTGACCCTAATTCAGACAGGCCGCATGGAGCAGGTCCCGTTCTTGCTGTTCGGCAAAGAATTCTGGCAAAAAATCGTAAACTGGGACGCTCTGTCCGACGCGGGCACAATTTCCGCCGAAGATCTGGACCTGTTCCGATTCGTCGACACCGCCGAAGAGGCGATCGATGCATTGAAAAACTGGGCTCATGCTGGCGAAACCCGCGACGCTATTCCGGGGCGCTAATGCGTATCGTCGTGATGGGCGTTTCAGGGTCGGGCAAATCGACCCTGGGCGCGGCGATGGCGGATGCCCTAGGGGCGGTCTTTGTCGAAGGCGACAGGCTGCATCCGCCTGAAAACGTTGCGCATATGGCTGCGGGGAAATCGCTGGACGATGATATGCGTTGGCCGTGGTTGCAGGCCTGCGGGGCAGAGTTGGCTGGAAATGATCCGATCGTTCTGGCCTGTTCGGCCCTGAAACGCAGCTATCGCAAGCTGCTGCGCGTCTATGCGCCTGACGTGGTCTTCGTGTACCCAAAGGTGGACGCCGAAACGATCCGCGCACGGATGGAGGCGCGTACAGATCACTATATGCCGCCCAGCCTACTGGACAGCCAATTGGCCACATTGGAAGAGCCAGAAAAGGACGAGGCGCCCATTGTCGTGGACGCCTCTGACTCTATCGAAAATATGGTGAAATCAGCGCTGTATCAGCTTTGAATGCCAGCCTCTGCCGCGATCTGAGCGCGTGATTTACGAGCGCGTTCGGTCGCGGATTTCAACTGACCGCAGGCGGCCATGATGTCTTCGCCACGCGGAGTACGGATCGGCGAGGCATAGCCCGCCTGCATCAGGATCGTCGCAAAAGCGCGGATACGGTTGTTCGACGAACGCTGATACGGCGCACCGGGCCATTCGTTGAATGGGATCAGGTTTACCTTGGCCGGAATACCGTCCAGCAGTTTGACCAAACGATGCGCGTCTTCGTCGGTGTCGTTCACGTCTTTCAGCATCACATATTCAAAGGTGATACGTTCCGAATTTGTCGCCTTTGGATATTCGCGCAGCGCCTCTAGCAGTTTTTCGATGTTCCATTTTTTGTTCACAGGAACCAGAACATCGCGCACTTCGTCGGTGGTGGCGTGGAACGATACGGCCAGCAGGCACCCGATTTCTTCGGCGGTGCGGGCGATTTCAGGCACAACACCCGAGGTCGACAGGGTGATACGGCGGCGGCCCAATGCGATGCCTTCGCCATCCATCGCGATTTTCATCGCGTCGCGCACGTTTTCGAAATTGTACAGCGGTTCGCCCATGCCCATCAAAACGATGTTCGACAGCAAACGGGGGCCATCGTCGCCCGTACCAGTACCTGGTTCGGGCCATTCATCCAAATCGTCGCGCGCCAGCATGATCTGACCGACGATTTCCGACGCGGTCAGGTTGCGCACCAGTTTCTGGGTGCCCGTGTGGCAGAACGAACAGGTCAGGGTACAGCCCACCTGCGACGACACACATAGGGTGCCGCGGCCCTCTTCGGGGATATAGACGATTTCAACTTCGTGACCGCCAGCGATGCGGACCAGATATTTGCGCGTGCCGTCTTCGGACACCAGTTTGGTGACCAACTCAGGGCGTTCGATCACAAAATTTTCCGACAGCATTTTGCGGAAATCTTTGGACAGGTTGGTCATCACGTCGAAATCGGTGACGCCCCAGTGATAAACCCACTGCCACAGCTGATTGACGCGCATTTTCAGCTGTTTTTCTGGCGTGCCTGCTTCGGCCAATGCCTCGCGCATTTGGTCACGGGTCATACCGGCCAAATTTTTCGCGCCATCAGCCGCTTTGCGCGGGATGGTCATAACGTCTTGGGTAATCGGAGCGGTGGCAGTCATGGCGGCCTCGAATTTTCGGATAAGCGGTGCTCATATAGGATTCGGGGCAGAATTCAAAAGAATTCCGCCCCTAAGTTATTCAAAACGGCGCGACTGGCGCCGGTCTTAGCCTGCGCAGCGGCGCTGTGCCTCGTCCAAGGACGCGGTAAAGCCCAGCAGGGAAAATGTATCGCGGGTCACGGTGCCACGCGATGAACGTGCGGTCAGGGTCGCATTTGCGCCTGCTTTCATCGCAGCAACGATTGCCGCATCGGCGGCCGCATCGGCGGGCCATGCATATTCATCCTGAACATATAGGTCGAAATTGGTGCCGCCGATTTCCAAATTTACGGTGCTGTCAGATGCAAAGGGATATCCACCCGTAAAGGCCACCTGACCAGCAACACCCGATGCCGGACGGAAGAAAACATAAAGCAGGATGTCACCGCGGCGCACAGCAACCACGTTGCCATCGCGGGTGTTTACCGTTTCTTTCGGAGCCGAAACGATCCAGCATTCACGCGGATCGGTACCTTCGAAAACGCTCCAGTCTGTGTTTGCAGCCACGCGGTTGTTCGAATCTTGGGCCGCGGCAACCGTTGCCGTTCCCAGCGCCACAACCAAACCAACGCTACGCATCAAAGACGAAATCATGTCTGCAGCCTCCAAGCTGTCTTTTGCCTCTTTGCCCCTAACGCTCTGACGGCGATATTCGAGGCGGATGTACCCGATAAATTAGCCATACCAATAAACGCCTAGTTTGGGAAACACCAAATAACTTGGACGTTATGTGCGGTTTTTTGCCAAAATCAGGGCAAAGCATCCCAAATTAATTTGATCGCCATCGCAGTCGAGGCGACGACCAGCACAGGTTTAATGCCTTTGGACCCAACGCGCATCGCCAGTTTCGACCCCAAATAAGCGCCCAACATTTGCCCCGCACCCATGCATAATCCCGTGATCCACAACGGTTTTGCCACCAGCGCAAAGGCCAGCGTGGCGCCAACGTTCGATGCAAAGTTCAACAGTTTGGTATGCGCCGTCGCCTTGAGCACGCCATAACCCGCCAGCGCGACGAACCCGATCATGAAAAACGCGCCCGTTCCTGGCCCCAGCAGGCCGTCATAGAACCCAATCAGCGGCACAAAGGTCAGGATAAACACGCCCATCGTGATGCGCTGCTGGCGGTCAAGGTCATTCAAACCGGGTCGGAATGCGAAAAACAGCGCAACAGCGATCAGCAGAACAGGCAGGCCCAAACGGATGACATCGGTGGGTAGGTGGCTGGCCAGCAATGCACCAGCGATCGACGCAGCAAAGGACATAAGCGCCGCTGGCATTTGTTTTTTCAGATCCACATGGCCGTGCCGCGCATAGCTGAATGCGGCCATGCCCGCGCCAAATAGGCCCTGCACTTTGTTCGTGGCCAATGCAGCGACGGGCGGGATGCCTGCGATCATCAGCGCAGGCACCGTGATCAAACCGCCACCGCCTGCGATGGAATCAACAAAACCCGCGATCACAGCCGCACTGGTCAGTAGAATCAGAACCTCGACCGAGACTTCGATCATTTAGGACACGAAATCTTCGCGGGCGTAGCCTTGTAGGAACAACAGAGCCGATAGATCACAGTGGTTCACGCGGATATCGCATTCTGCCTGAACACTGGGTTTCGCGTGCAGCGCAACGCCTGCCCCTGCGCGACCCAACATGCCCAGATCGTTCGCACCATCACCCACCGCGATCACGTCGGATTCGGAAATACCCAGTTCGGTGGTGATTTCTTCTAGTGCTTGAACCTTGGCTTCGCGGCCCAGAATTGGGTACCCAACCTTGCCCGTTAGCTTGCCGTTTTCAGCGATCAGAGTGTTCGCGCGGTTGGTATCGAACCCCAATTCCGACGCGATGCGCGCGGTAAACGCGGTGAAGCCGCCCGATACCAGCGCAGCATAACCGCCGTTGGCTTTCATCGTTTGCACCAATTCGCGGCCGCCTGGCATGTGGGTGATGCGTTCGTTCAGCACCTTTTCAATGACCGTTTCGTCCAGACCCGCCAGCAGGCCAACGCGTTCTTCCAATGCGCCGTTGAAATCCAATTCGCCGTTCATCGCACGTTTGGTGATGTCAGCCACGCGTTCGCCAACGCCCGCCTCTGCCGCCAGTTCGTCGATGCATTCTTGCTGGATCATCGTGCTGTCCATATCGGCCAGCAGCATCTTTTTGCGGCGGTTCGCGGATGGCTGGATCACCAGATCGATCTTTTGCGCCTGAAGGTCGTTCCAAACATCCCAAAAATTGGACGGTTTGGTCTGCACTTCGAATTCGGCGGCCTCTCCTGTCGACAACACGGTCGCATCGCCGCCACCCCATGCGTTGCGCAGCGCATCAACCATGGCTGACTCTAGGGTTGGGTTCGATGCGGCGGTCAAAAGGCTGACGGTGAACATTGTCGGCTCCGAAAAATTGTGCGGTTTCGCCCCGTTTCGCACATCGCGTTTCCCCTGCCAAGCGCCCTGATGTTTCCGACAGTGGTCGCTGCTGGTTCAAATGCGACACCTTGTCGGGAAATGACGTCATTTTCCCTATTGCAGGCGCAGCATCTGGGCCTTATGTCAGGCGGTGGGACACCCTACCCCAACGTAGGGCATATATCTGAGAGGGTAACACCTATGGCTATCGAAGCTCCGGCAACGCGTCCGGCCAATCCGCGTTTTTCTTCTGGCCCATGCGCCAAAATCCCTACATTTTCGTTGGACAAGCTGGCTGATGCGCCTTTGGGCCGCTCGCACCGTGCAGCTGTCGGCAAAGAAAAGCTGAAAGCAGCCATCGAAAACACTCGTGAAATTCTGGGCATCCCTGCTGACTATCACATCGGCATCGTTCCTGCGTCCGACACCGGCGCGGTTGAAATGGCTATGTGGTCGCTGCTGGGCGAACGTCCTGCTGAAATGGTTGCTTGGGAATCGTTCGGCGCTGGCTGGGTCACCGACGTTGTGAAACAGCTGAAAATCGAAGCCAACGTTCACACCGCTGAATACGGCGAAATCGTTGATTTCACCAAAGTGAACTTTGACAACGACGTTGTGTTCACGTGGAACGGCACCACTTCGGGCGTGCGCGTCCCGAACGGCGATTTCATCCCTGCGGACCGCGCTGGTCTGACCATCTGTGACGCGACCTCGGCTGCGTTTGCACAGGATCTGGCTTGGGACAAACTGGATGTCGTAACCTTCTCTTGGCAGAAAGTTATGGGCGGCGAAGCAGCACACGGTATGCTGATCCTGTCCCCACGCGCAGTTGAGCGTCTGGAAAACTACACCCCAGCATGGCCACTGCCAAAAATCTTCCGCCTGACCAAAGGCGGCAAACTGATCGACGGTATCTTCCGCGGTGAAACCATCAACACGCCTTCGATGTTGGCGGTTGAGGATTATCTGGTCGCGCTAGATTGGGCCAAAGAAGTTGGCGGTCTGCAAGGTCTGTTCGCGCGTGCGAATGCCAACGCTCAGGCGATTTTCGATTTCTGCGAAACCCGCGACTGGATCGACAACCTGGCTGTTGACCCAGCGACCCGTTCGAACACTTCGGTTTGCCTGAAATTCACCGACGATCGCATCAAAGACGGCGCTGCATTCGCCAAAGCTGTTGCAAAGCGTCTGGAAAAAGAAGGCATCGCGCTGGACATCGGTGCATATCGTGACGCGCCTGCTGGTCTGCGCATCTGGGCTGGTGCAACGGTTGAAACCGCTGACATCAACGCAATGCTGCCTTGGCTGGAATACGCGTTCAACGCTGAAATCGAAGCGCAAGCCTAATCGATCTTATTTCGGGCGCGGGCCCATCCCCGCGCCTATTCCCCCTATCCTTATCTACTGTGGAAGGAGCCCATCATGGCCCCCAAAGTTCTGATTTCCGATAAACTGTCCAACGCAGCTGTGCAGATCTTTAAAGATCGCGGCATCGACGTGGATTTCCGCCCTGAACTGGGCAAAGACAAAGACGCTCTGCTGGCTGTTATCGACCAGTACGACGGTCTGGCGATCCGTTCGGCAACCAAAGCGACCGACAAAATCATCGCTGCTGCGACCAACCTAAAGGTCATCGGCCGCGCTGGTATCGGCACCGATAACATCGACAAAGAAGCCGCTTCGAAAAAAGGCGTCATTGTCATGAACACGCCGTTCGGCAACATGATCACCACCGCTGAACACGCGATCGCCATGATGTTCGCTGTTGCACGTCAGATCCCAGAAGCGTCGGCATCCACCCACGCTGGCAAATGGGAAAAGTCGAAATTCATGGGTGTTGAACTGACCGGCAAAACGCTGGGCGTTATTGGTGCAGGTAACATCGGTTCCATCGTGATCGACCGCGCTCAGGGCCTGAAAATGAAGGTCGTTGCATACGATCCATTCCTGTCCGAAGAACGCGCAGACAAAATCGGCGTAGAAAAAGTCGAACTGGAAGAGCTGCTGACACGCGCTGATTTCATCACGCTGCACGTTCCACTGACCGATTCCACCCGCAACATCCTGTCGGCTGAAAACATCGCGAAAACCAAAAAAGGCGTTCGCATCATCAACTGTGCACGCGGCGGTCTGGTAGACGAAGTTGCACTGGCCGAAGCCCTGAAATCGGGCCACGTTGCCGGCGCTGCTTTCGACGTATTCTCGGAAGAGCCAGCAACCGAAAACCCACTGTTCAACCTGCCGAACGTTGTTTGTACCCCACACTTGGGCGCAGCAACCACCGAAGCACAGGAAAACGTGGCGCTGCAAGTTGCAGAACAGATGGCGGATTACCTGCTGACCGGCGCTGTTTCGAACGCACTGAACACCCCATCCGTGACCGCAGAAGAAGCCAAAGTCATGGGCCCATGGGTGAAACTGTCAACTCACTTGGGTAACTTCATCGGTCAGATGACCGACGAGCCGATCAAAGCGATCAACATCCTGTACGATGGTGAAGTTCAGGACATGAACTTGGCTGCTCTGACCTCGGCTGTGGTTGCTGGCATCATGAAAAAGGGCAACCCTGACGTGAACGTCGTGTCCGCACCAGTGATCGCAAAAGAACGCGGTGTGAAAATCTCGACCACCACTCAGGACCAGTCGGGCGCATTCGAAGGCTACATCAAAGTGACTGTCGTCACCGAAGCCAAAGAACGTTCGGTTGCAGGCACCGTATTCTCGGACGGCAAACCACGTTTCATCCAGATCAAAGGCATCAACGTGGACGCCGAAGTTGGAGAAAACATGCTGTACACCACGAACGAAGACGTTCCAGGCATCATCGGTACCCTGGGTTCGGTTCTGGGCGACAATGGCGTGAACATCGCAAACTTTACCCTGGGCCGTTCCGAAGCCCGCGGCGAAGCGATCGCTCTGCTGTATGTTGACGATGCACTGAGCCAAGCGACCTTGGACGCGCTGGCAGCAACTGGCCGCTTCAAGCAGGTTAAACCGCTGACCTTTGATATTGCCTAAGGCACACAGGTTCAGATGAATTAAAGGGGGCGGTTTTCCGCCCCCTTTTGTTTTTTCCCGTGACAGGGAACACTATTGGCATAGGTTTTAAACCAAAGACATTTGAAAGACCCATATGATTTACGCGATTGGCGACATCCACGGCCAAATTGAACAGATGGATAAAGCGCTGGCGATGATTGACGCAGACGGCGGCCCTGACGCTCATATCGTTTTTCTGGGCGATTACACCGACCGCGGGCCAGATAGCCGCGCGGTTGTCCAAAAACTAATCGACGGCGTTGCTGCGGGCAAAAACTGGACCGTGCTGCGCGGCAACCACGACCGTATGTTTGTGCGCTATGTGACCCAGGGCATCGAACACGACGAACGCATTCTATCGGGCAAAGGATGGCTGAACCCATCGCTGGGCGGACGGGAAACGCTGGCGTCCTATGGCGTTGATCCTGATGCGGAGAATGTTCTGGAACTGGCAAAAGCAGCCGTACCAACCGAACATATGGAGTTTCTGTCGTCCCGCGATCTGTGGTTTGAAAGCGACGATCTGCTGTTTGTGCACGCAGGCATCAAACCCAACGTCGCCATGCAAGATCAGGACGAAGACGACCTAATTTGGATCCGTGACGGGTATCTGGATTACACCGATCCGCACTTTAAACTGATCGTTCATGGGCACACTGCACTGGACGAACCCACCCATTTCGGCAACCGCGTCGATCTGGATACAGGTGCAGGCTATGGTCGCCCCATCGTTCCTGCGGTATTTGATGGCAAAGACTGCTATATCCTGACCGAAACCGGACGACAGGCGCTATTGCCCGCGTCCTAAGAGGCGCACAATGCCGATTGAGTTTACATCGCTATCTGATCTGATGTCGCACGGGTTTGATACCGTGATCGACGTCAGATCGCCCGCTGAATACGCCGAAGACCACGTACCAGACGCGATCAGCTTGCCCGCGATGTCGAACGAAGAACGCGCCAAGGTCGGCACGATCTACAAACAGGTCAGCCCCTTTGACGCCCGCAAAATCGGCGCAGCAATCGTGTCGCGCAATGTGGCCCATCATCTGGAAACCGCATTGGCGGACAAAGACGGCGGGTGGAAACCTTTGGTCTATTGCTGGCGCGGCGGGCAGCGGTCTGGGTCGGTTGCGATCATCCTGAAACAAATCGGGTGGCGGGCAGATACCATAGCAGGCGGCTATCGCACCTATCGCCGTTTCGTGTTTCAAGACCTGCACGAAAAACCGCTGCCGCACCGCGTTGTCCTACTGGACGGCAACACGGGCACCGCGAAAACGGATATTCTGAAACGCCTACCCGCCCATGGAATCCAAATTCTAGACCTAGAGGGCGCAGCACAGCACCGCGGATCAATGTTAGGCGGCATGGTAGGCGGACAGCCCGATCAAAAAGCGTTTGAATCGACGATCGCCTGCGCCTTGGCCCGCATGGACCCGACCCGCCCTGTCGTGATCGAAGCCGAAAGCAGCAAGATCGGCAAAATCAACATCCCGCCCAGCCTGTGGTCCGCTATGTGCGCCGCGCCCCGCATTGATATCGGTGCGCCCCTGGACGAACGTGCGCGTTATCTGGCTGGTGCGTATCATGATCTGTCAAATGACGCGGACCGCCTGATGGCTCGGCTACAGCCCCTACGCCAGCACCGCAGCCATGCGACCGTGGACAAATGGGAACAACTGTTCGCGGATGGTGACATGCACGGGTTTGCCGCCGCACTGATGCAAGATCATTACGATCCGTCCTATGCCAAATCCCGTGCGGTTCACACGCCAACGGTGTTGCATACAATCGAACCCTCGGACCTGACTGAGACCGGTCAGGCCGCCGCTGCAACACAACTGGCTGATATCATCAAATCACTTTGATCCCTGGGCTTTCGGTGAAATGCCCAATGATCGAGGCGTGATGGCCGCATAGCCATAGCTTTTTCTGAATCTCTTCGGCCTGATCCCCGCGTACGGCAGCCATTAGACCGCCCGCTGTTTGGGGATCAAACAACAGATCGAAAACAGGGCCTTGTTTGCCAAAAACAGACTCTACACCAGCCCGATTTTCATTCCAGAGGCTGGATTTGACCCCGTTTTCTGCCAATTCAAATGCACCATCTAACAACGGAACAGAGTCTGTTTTGATCTCTGCCCCGACACCTGAATGATCGCACATACCTGACAGATGGCCCGCGATGCCAAAGCCGGTCAAATCAGTCATAGCGCGGGCATGATCGCGCAAGATACGAGATGCCATGCCTTGCGGTTCGGCCATTTGCGACAGGGCCGCGGTAACGTCAGCACCGCGTGCTTTGCGCTGCATATCCGCAGCCATGATGACGCCAGTCCCAATAGGCTTGGTCAAAATGATCGCATCGCCCGCATGGGCGCCCTTTAGTGTGATCGGATCGCCATCGCATAGGCCGGTAACGGTAAACCCGATGGTCAGTTCTGCCCCGACTGAGCTATGCCCGCCAATGATTTCTGCTCCGGCTGCTTTGGCCACCGTAGACGCCCCAGCGACGATTTCGGACAACATGCGTTGCTGCAATTCAGACGATAGGCGTGGCAGGATCACCGTCATGGTCATGGCCTGTGGATCACCACCCATAGCCCAGACATCGCCCAACGCATGAACCGCCGCAATCCGCGCCATGTCATAGGGGTCTTCTATAAAACTACGCAGGTGATCCGTACTCATCACTTGTGTCGCATTCCCGACCTTGATCACGGCAGCATCATCACCCGATAGAAACGATACATCGGCGCGGGTCGGCGCGGGCAGGGCATCCAGCGCGTCACCTAATGCAGCGCGCCCAACTTTGGATCCGCAACCGCCACACATTGGCTGATAACCCAATGCCTCGGCCACACCTTGGGCGGCGTTTCGAGGAATTTTCGGTGCCCCCATCTGGGGTAATTCATAGAATTTGCGCATAAAGGTTCGATCAATGTGGTTTTTCCATTTCCACACCCAGCCACCTTTGATGATCCGTCCGAATTTTTCGCCCAGCGCTGCTTGCTCACCCAGTGAAATAAGCTTGAGGTAATCCTTTTGCGGATTGAACGGTTTCATCTGCGGCGACAACGTATTCCCGCGCAAGGCGACAGACAGGTTGTGATATAAAATCGGCGCAGCGCGAACCGCATAGACCCCTGCCTTTGGCCGTGGATCGTAGACCAGATTGGCACAATCGCCGACAGCAAAGACATTCAAATCACTGGTCTGCAGGGTTTCAGATACCGTCAGGTAGCCGTCTTGATGTTCTAACCCTGTTGTTGATAGCCACCCATGCGCACGGGCCCCAGCAACGCCGACAACAAAATCGGCATCGATCTGATCACCATTTTCCAGCTTTACACCATCTTCGTGAACAGACCGCACAGACGCGTTGTCGTACATCTGAATGCCTAGTTCGGCCAATTCACGCCGCAACATACCCCGAGGTTTTTCATCGAATTCACCTGCGATATCGCTACGATCAATGATCGACACCGTCGCGTCTTTGTCGCGAAGCGCATGGGCCATTGCCATCGACAATTCAATCCCGCCGACGCCTCCTCCTATTACTGCAACCTTGGGATTTGATGTGCTACCACGATAGGCATCCCACCGCTGGGCAAAGGTATCCAGGGGCTTGGCCGGTACAGCGTATTTGGCGAAACCGTCGATGTCGGGCATATCTGTTGTGATCCCGATATCGATCGACGCGATGTCATAGTTGATCGCTGGACGCCCCTCGATCGCGATTTTTCGCGCCTCGATGTCGATACCCGTCGCTTTGGCCATAATGATCCGCGCGCCCGCGAAACGGGCCAATTTCACCAGATCAATGTCCAGATCATCACGCGTGTAGTGACCTGCTACGAAACCTGGCAACATGCCTGTGTATGGCGCGGTCGGGCCGGGGTTAATGACCGTAACACGGACACCCGGCACGGGTTTCATCCCCCACATACGCAACACCAGTGCATGTGCATGTCCGCCCCCGATCAAAACCAAATCGCGGGTCACTGGAATATCGTTTTGCATCAACGCGTCTTTCTAATCGTAACCTGTCATTTCCAGATACCCAACGCCGCCGTGTGATCCGGTCACCGTGACGGGGCCTTCCCAATAGGGAACAGATACGGGCAGATAAGCATCTGGATTAATTGCGTTTACGATTACATCTACCCCTTGCAAGGGCAAGGTCACGCGCCATTCCACCGGCAAAGTTACGCCTGCGGTTTCATGTACCGTTATTGGTTCGGCTAAAAACGCGCCATCTGAGTAAGCCGTTACGCCTCCGTCCGCACTGATCCAACTGGCTGATGTATAGGTATCCGTCCCGCGCAACTGGAACCCCATCAATTTGTCGCCCGTATCGAAAGACAAAGAAAACCAATCCCAGCCAGACTGATCAGAGGCCAGCGGTTGCGACGACCATTCACGGTCCATCCACGCCTGACCCATCACAGGGATTTCAGCGCCATCGACGAATATAGAACCTGAAACACGGATATATGGCTGCGAATAATAATAGGACGCCTGACCAGCCGAGGATTTGACCGACAGGCCGTTGTCGCCGTGGAAAACTAATGGACCGTCGAATTGCAGATCTAGGTGATAGGCCCAATCTGCGCCTTGCGCGGTCATATGGTTGTCCGTCAGTTCCCATTCGTCGATCCATACATCCAGCGAGGTATCTTTGGCACCCGCCTGACCTATGCCGGACCTGCCAAACCGTTCTGCATAATAATGATCGGTCGGGGTGGTTAGGGCCGCGTGCCCCAGCCAAATCTGGGGCGCGCCCCATCCAGTGCCCATTTCAGGCTCTAACGCGTTCCGAAACACTGTCCATTGCGCGCCGTATTGCGTCCCGTCAGGGCCCGTAAGATTGGCTGTGACATACCACCATTCGATCCGAAATTCAGGATGCGCGCCGTGATCCTCGGGAAACATGAATTGATATCCCGCGGTCGGAACCGCGAACCCATCCACCGTTTCACCCAGCCCAGCAAACCCCTGAGCCATTGCACACATCGGCAAAATGCACAGCACGATCGCTTTAACGTTCATTTGCGAATACCTTTGTTAGATCAGCAGGGGGCATGCGCGCGATCCGCACGGCGGGCCAAATCGCTGCGATGATCGCTGCGACAACAGCTTGGATCCCCAACACTGCGTAATCCACCGGGAAAACCTGCATCGGCAAACGCCATCCAAAGGCGGCCACATTCACAACGGCCAAAAGCACCCAAGCCAACGCTAACCCGACAGGCAGTGCAATGACGGCCGTTCCGATGGCCAAAATCACAGCGCGGGCCAATTCGATCCAGCCCAATTGGCGCCTGTCCAATCCAATCGCCCAGACAGGTGCCAATTGCGGCAATCGCATGCCCGCCAAGGTCAACAACGACATCAGGATCGCAAAGCCAGCAACGCCCAACGTCAGAACGTTTAGCGATGCGGTGACGGTAAAGGTTCTTTCAAAAACCTCCATTGAATAGGCTTTCAACGCGTTTTGATCGATGACGTCTTGACCAGATAAACCGAATTCTTCCCGCGCTTCGGCCATAAACTCTGACATCCGCTCGGGCGCGATACGGATACCAAACGAAGTTGCCGCGCTATCGGGATAGGCCTGTAAGAAAAGGTCGCGTCCGATAATCACTTGTCCGATAGGGTTTCCGTAGTCCCCATAGACGCCAACAACCGGTAACGCGACCCCAGCGACCACAATCACGTCACCAACCTTATATCCGCCGCGATATGACAGTTGTTCGTTAATAGCTGCGCCATCGCCCGCATGGATCGTTTCCCACGCGTCCTGCTTTGCAGATAAGAACGCCCAATGATCACGATAAGTCTGGTGCGCCACAGGACCATACAGCTCTGTTGGAATCCCGCTGATGTTCACGTCCGCCTTATCAATCGGAAGGATTGCATCAACACGGCCCGCTGCCCAATCAACAAAATTTTGGCCCTGTTCGGCTGATTTAGTGTCTATATAAACTTCGGACGCCAGCCGCTGATCCAGAAAACCCTGAAACGTGTTGCGGAAAGAACCAACCATGGTCGACACACCGATATTTGCGGCCATCGCCAACATTAATGCGGCCAACGCGAGCGATAATCCCGGCATTTGCTGGCGCGTATCGGCCCAGAACCATTTGGCAATAGGGCCAGACGCAGATCGTTCAGTACCCGCTAGAAATAGCGTCCAAACGACAGGGACCAATGACGCGGCACCAATCAAAAGTGCCGCCAAAATTGCAAAGCCTGCCAACAATCCCGTCGCAAATAGTGACAGTATCCCAGCCGCGGCGATCAACCCGATGCCGATCACAGATAAAACAACCTGCCCCCGCCCCGACTGCATCGCCCAACTGCGGGGTTGGGCAATTTTCAGGATCGGCATACGTGCAATCGATAACAAAGCCCTGATCGAGGCTATCATTGCCCCCACGACGGCGATACCCAACCCGCTGATCCACCATATCGGGCGCAAGGTCAGCGTGCCGCCAACCTCTGCCCCGTAAAGACCACGCAGCGTCGCCGCGACATCAGGCAACAAGGCAGACGCAATAAAATAGCCAAGGATCACACCAATTGCGCCCGCCAAAATCGCGATCACCAACAGTTCTAACGCCATCACGGTGATAATCTGACCTAACGGTGCCCCAACTGACCGCAGGGTCCGGACCAACGGCCGCCGTTGTTCAAAGATCAAACCAACCGCACCATGCACGATAAATATCCCAACAACGAACGATAGCAGTCCAAAGGCGGTCAGATTCAGGTGAAAGCTATCAGTCAACTGTGCGATATCAGTCTCACCGCTTGCCTCAAGAATCACGAGTTCAGGCGAAATAGAGTCTAATTTTTCTTGAAACAGAGGCTGAACTGGGTTCACAACCAGGTAGGAAATATCGGCGCCCGTCAGGTCAGAAACAACACCTATATCACCGACCGCCGTACCGGGCGGTAGATCAGCGTCAACAACGGTAGTTACGGTTTTCGACGTAATTTTCACATTTTCCGCAACCCATAAAGTTGGGGTACTGGGCGTGACTGACTGGCTATCATCCAGAACAAAATCTGGCATTGTCAGGACGTCTATTCCCGCCACTTGGGTGCCATCCAGGTCCGCAACAATGACTGGCGATACCAACCAACCAGCGCGCCGTAACGCAACAAAGGTGTCGACTGATATGGAACCACCATCGGCCCGTTCGATCCGATCAAATCCCCCTGTCAGTTCATCCGACGCCGCCGCATAGCTTGCCCGTGCTTCGGCGTTAATGGCCTGAACGCCCGACCACAGCGCGGTGGCCAAGGCCAACCCCATAACAAGCGTAAACAACTGCAGCGGCATACGCCGCCAGTGGCTTAGGACCGCCGACCAGATCGCACGGGTCATGCCACCTGCCCATGGCTCAAGTGCAGACGACGGTCCATCGCATGCGCGATCTTTTCGGAATGGGTCACCATCAACATCGCAGTGCCCGTTTCACGAACCAACTGGTTCATGACTGCCATCACGGCGTCGGCACTGGTTTCATCCAAATTTCCTGTCGGCTCATCCGCCAAAATGATTTTCGGCTTTGCCGCCAAAGAACGCGCGATTGCAACACGCTGTTGCTGACCCCCAGACAGTTGTTCTGGGTACTTTGTCAGTTGATCAGCTAACCCCATTTCTGATGCCAGATCTGCCGCATAGCTGGGGTCGTGGCGCCTCGCCAATCGCGCCTGAAACGCAATGTTATCGGCCACCGTCAATGATGGGATCAGGTTGAATTGCTGAAACACAATGCCCAGCGTTGTTCGCCGCAATTGCGCCTGCTGTTTATCGGACATCGCGCCAATATCACGTCCGTCGATCACAACCTGCCCGGCGTCAGGGCGATCCAGTCCGCCGACCAAATGCAGGATCGTGCTTTTGCCGCTGCCGGATTCGCCCGTCAGTGCCAGCGTTTCGCCAGCGGCCAGATCAAACGACACGCCCTGCAAAATCTGCAACGTCTGCCCACCTAAGGCATATGATTTGCGCAGATCACGGACCGACAGCATCTATCAATCCTTGGTATCTGGATACGCGCGGCTAAAGGCCCAAGTGTCACCATCCGACAGGTCCGCGTCATAGGCATAGCCGCCCGTGGCAAAGCCTTTGATCGCTTCGGCATCGGTCAGGCGGTTTTCAATGATGTAGCGGGCCATCGCACCGCGCGCACGTTTGGCGAAAAAGCTGACGATTTTCGCTTTGCCGTCTTTGATTTCATAGAACTGCGGCGTGATCACGCGCAGTTTCAGCGCCTTGGTGTCTGCGGCGTGGAAATATTCTTGGCTCGCGCAGTTGACCAGAATGTCGGTGCCAATCGCCTCGGCTTCGGTATTCAGGGTCTTGGCAATCTGATCGCCCCAGTATTCGTACAGATTTTTACCGCGGCGGGTTTTCAGTTTGCTGCCCATTTCCAATCGGTAGGGCTGCATCGCGTCGAGCGGGCGCAGCAGGCCGTACATGCCCGACAGAATGCGCAGGTGGTCTTGGGCCCACTTGATGTCGTCTTCGTCCAGCGTTTTTGCCTCTAACCCTTTGTAGGTATCGCCGTCGAAGGCGTAGACGGCCGCCTTAACCGCGTCAGCATCTGGCGTTTCGGTGTAGGCCTTGAACCGATCGCGGTTCAATTTTGCCAGATTGTCGGAAATGGACATCAGGGATTTTAGATCGCCCAGCGTCAGGTTCCGCGCGGTTTTGGCAAGGCTTAGCGCCTCTTTGGGGAACATGATGTCGGTGGTTTCGATGTCAACAGGCGACAAATCCAACGATTTTGCGGGCGATACGACGATTAGCATTCCTGATCTCCTTACTTCCGCGCAGAACCTAGCATTCGGGTCCAAAAACAAAAGGGCAGGATCAATAGACCCTGCCCTATCATTACGCACAAAAGCGGAAATCAGTTCAGTCGCGCACCGGTTTCTGGGGCGAAATAGCTGACTTTGCTAAGGTCGAACGCCATTGGCAGTGCTGCGCCCGGCGTTGCGGTGGTTTCTGCGTGCAGGCGTGCAGTGACCTGTTTGCCGCCCAAGTGCGACACAACATAGGTATCCGCGCCCGCAGGTTCGACCATTTCGACCATGCAGTCTGCCGTCTGAACGTTGTCGCCCGAACGATAGCCAGCCTCGGCAATGTCTTCGGGGCGCAGGCCCAGAATTACGTCCGCAGGCAAATTGGCGTTCTGCGTGTCTTTCAGAACCAAAGGCTCTGCCGCTGGACGGTCGATCACGATTTCGGTCGCGCCGCCGTTTGCACGGGTTTTCGCAGGGATCAGGTTCATCGCAGGCGAGCCCATGAAATCAGCTACGAACAGGTTTGCAGGACGGTTGTAGATTTCCGCAGGCGATCCGATTTGCTGGATCACGCCGCCTTTCATCACAACGATCTTGGTCGCCAGAGTCATCGCTTCGATCTGGTCGTGGGTCACGTAAACCATCGACGCGTTCAGGTTCTGGTGCAGTTTCTTGATCTCGGTCCGCATTTCGACGCGCAGTTTGGCGTCTAGGTTGGACAAAGGTTCGTCGAACAGGAACAGCGCAGGGTCACGAACCAATGCGCGGCCCATGGCAACACGCTGACGCTGACCGCCCGACAACTGACCCGGACGACGGTTCAGCAGCTGTTCGATCTGCAACTGCGCTGCGACTTCTTGCAGTTTTTTGTCTTGGGTCGCTTGATCCACACCGCGCACTTTCATGCCAAAAGTGATGTTTTTGGCAACCGACATGGTCGGGTATAGCGCGTAGGACTGGAACACCATTGCGATGTTGCGGTCCTTTGGCGACACCTCGGTCATGTCCTGACCTGCGATGCTAATCGATCCGCCGGTGATCGGTTCCAGACCTGCGATACAGTTCAGCAGGGTGGATTTACCGCAGCCCGATGGGCCAACCAGCACCAGGAAGTCGCCCGGCTCGATCGACACGTTGATGTCTTTCAGAATTTCGGTCGAACCGTAATTCTTTTTCAGGTTTTTGATATCCAGAATAGGAGCCATCGGGATTATCCTTTTACGGAACCAGCGGTCAGACCGCGGATGAAGTATTTGCCAGCCACGACGTAAACGAGAAGCGTAGGAAGAGCGGCGATGATGGCAGCGGCCATATCGACGTTGTATTCTTTCACGCCCGTGGTGGAGTTAACGATATTGTTCAGGGCCACGGTGATCGGCTGCGTCCCCGCCTGAGAGAACGAAACGCCGAACAAGAAGTCGTTCCAGATCTGTGTGAACTGCCAAATGACGGTCACAACGATGATCGGCAGCGACAGTGGCAGAAAGATCGACCAGAAGATGCGGAAGAATCCCGCGCCGTCGACTTTGGCCGCTTTGACCAATTCCTGTGGGATCGTGACGTAGTAGTTGCGGAAGAAAAGGGTGGTAAAGCCCAAACCATAAACCACGTGCACGAAAATCAGCCCCGGGATGGTACCCGCAAGGCCCAGTTTGCCCAGCGTGGTTGCCATCGGCAGCAGAACAACCTGAAACGGGATAAAGCAACCGAACAGCATCAGCGAAAAGATGATGTTTGCGCCTTTGAATCTCCATTGTGCAACGACATAGCCGTTCATCGCACCCAATAGGGTGGAAATCATAACCGCTGGCACCGCAATCAGAACCGAGTTCCAGAAATAAGGCTGGAGGCCTTCGCACTGGATGCCGGTACATGCGCCCGACCATGCGGTGCGCCACGCGTCAAACGTGACATCGCGCGGTAGGGCCACCAGCGAACCAGTGCGGATTTCGTCCAAGCTTTTCAGCGATGTGGTCAACATCACGAAAAGCGGCATCAGGTAATACAGCGCAAAGATGCCTAGCAGGATGTACAGGATCCAGCGCAGAGCGATCTTGCTCAGCCCGCCACTGCGGGCGTTGGTGACAGTCATATCAGTCATTTTTCGCCGCCCTCAGCTCGGAATACAGGTAAGGCACAACAATCGCGAACACGACAGCCATCATGATCATGGCCGAGGATGCCGCCTGACCGATGTCACCGCGCGAAAACGCCATTGCGTACATGTAAGTCGCAGGCAGGTCAGTCGCGTAACCTGGTCCGCCGCCCGTCAGCGCGATAACCAGATCGAACGATTTGATCGCAAGGTGCGACAGCACGATGAACGCGGACAAGAAAATCGGAGCCATCGACGGAATGATGATCGCCGAATAGATGCGCCATGTTGGAATGCCGTCGACTTGGGCCGCTTTGATGATTTCGCCGTCTACGGAACGCAGACCTGCAAGGAACAGCGCCATAACAAAACCGGACGACTGCCAAACACCCGCAATAACAACGGTGTAGATGGCCAAATCGCTAT
The DNA here is from genome assembly GCF_002150005.2 of Marivivens niveibacter. Classification (GTDB taxonomy): domain Bacteria; phylum Pseudomonadota; class Alphaproteobacteria; order Rhodobacterales; family Rhodobacteraceae; genus Marivivens; species Marivivens niveibacter. The sequence goes on along the minus strand of NZ_MSPP01000002.1, from coordinate 454,134 downwards.
TCACGAGCCAATCGAATTTGAAATCTTCGTAACCCCAGCCGCGCACCATGGCTTCGATGCCTAGGCCTGGGTTCAGGATCCACTTCCATGCGGTACCGGTTACGATCATCGATAGCGCCATCGGGTACAGATAGATGGTGCGGATCACGCCTTCGGTGCGGATTTTTTGATCCAGAAGGATCGCCAACAAAAGGCCTAGGATCATCGAGATAACGATGAAAAGGGTACCAAAAATGAACAGGTTGTTCATGGCCGTGTCCCAACGCGGCGCAGCAAACAGGCGTTCGTACTGGATGAAACCTTCGATGTCGTATTTCGGCATTAGGCGCGAACGGGTCAGCGAAACCCACGCTGTCCATGCGATAAAGCCATATACGAAAAAGAGGATCGCCACAAAGGACGGGGCCAGCACCACCTTGGGGACATGGCGTTCAAGCCATTCTGACATGGGGTGTCTCCGTTAATAGAAAACCCCGCCCAGCATGACGCCGGGCGGGATTAGGGAGGGATGGATTACATCGAGTTTGCGACAGCGTCTGCCAGCATCTGAACAGCGTCAGCCGACGACATGTCAGAGTTGAAGTGTGCAGTCACAACATCAGTGATTGCGCCCGATTGTGCGCCGCGCAGCGCCATGCCGTGTGCATAGGATGGCAGCAGCGAACCGCGCTCGGACGTGCCCGACATGTCTTCTGCCGAAGTGTGCGCGCACACGTCGAATGCAGCCAGATCAACGTCGGTACGTGCTGGGATCGAACCTTTGTTCAGGTTGAAAACCTCTTGGAAGTTCGGGCCCATGATCAGTTCTGCCAGCAGAGCCTGACCAGCAACTTTGTCGTCACCGTCAACGTCGAACATCGCAAAGCTGTCTACGTTGTACAGGTAACCGTCACCTGGGGTCGATGCGCATAGGAAATCTTCGCCTGGAACTTTGCCAGCAGCCATGAATTCGCCTTTGGCCCAGTCACCCATGATCTGGAACGCCGCTTCGCCGTTCATGACCATTGCAGTTGCCAGGTTCCAGTCACGACCCGAGAAGTTGTCGTCGACATAGCCGCGCATGGTGCGCATCTGGTCGAATACAGCAACCATCGTGTCCGAAGTCAGCGCGTCCTGATCCAGTTCAACCAGCGCTTTGTGGAAGAATTCAGGACCACCTACGCCCAGAACAACGGTTTCGAATACGGTTGCGTCCTGCCAAGCCTGGCCACCGTGTGCCAGTGGGGTGATGCCAGCCGCCTGCAGTTTTTCTGCTGCTGCGTTGAATTCGTCCCAAGTGGTTGGCATTTCGATGCCGTTGGCTTCTAGGATGTCAGCGTTTGCCCAGATCCAGTCAACGCGGTGTACGTTAACAGGTGCTGCACACCAGCTGCCTTCGCACTGCATGTGCGCTGCGATCGATGCGGGCAGCAGGTTCGCCCAGTTTTCTGCTTCGGCAACTGCCGAAATGTCAGCCAGAACGCCTTCTTCGTACCATTCTTGGATCGCTGGGCCTTTCAGCTGAACAGCGGTCGGTGCGTTGCCCGACAGAACACGTGCGCGCAGTGCGGTCATCGCAGCGTCGCCGCCGCCGCCTGCTACAGGCATGTCGGTCCAGGTGCCGCCGTTTGCAGCGAATTCTTCTTGCAGAACAGCTACGGACTTCGCTTCGCCGCCCGACGTCCACCAGTGCAGAACTTCTGCCTGTGGTTCAGCGAATGCAGCGCCCGATGCGACGATTGCTACGGCAGAAGCTGCCGCGAATGTGAATTTTTTCATGTTTTCCTCCCATGATTCTGCCCAACTATCAGGCAGTGGTGCCGCAGATCATGGCGAATTGCGCGCAGCCCTTTCAACACTGAAACGGCGGGTTTGCGCCTTATGCATACCGAAATATACGCAATTTGTTACACGCTGTTACGTTGCCATTGATTTTGTTGCAGAGTGTTACAAAGCACGTATCCAAGGTGCGCCTGAGGAGAGCCAAGGATGACAATACCCCGACTGCTGGTCGTCGATGACGATGCGGATATGCGCCAAATGATGACGCAGTTTTTGCGGCAGAATGGGTTTATTGCGCTGCCCGCGCAATCCGAAGACGAAATCCTGACGCACCTTGAAAACGGACGGATCGACCTGATCCTGTTGGACGTGATGTTGGGCAACGAAAACGGCGTAGAGATTTGCGCCAACCTGCGCCGCGAACAAGATATTCCCATTATTCTGGTATCTGCCTTATCCGCAGATCATCAACGCATGGCTGGATACGAGGTTGGCGCAGATGATTACATCGCGAAACCTTTTAACCCGCAGCTATTACTGGCCCGCGTTCGCGCTGTCCTGCAACGCGCGCAACGCACACCGTCGCTGGCGTATCGCCGGAAAACCCGCACGTTCCATTTCGGTGGGTGGACCTATAACGCCAAAAAAGACGAAGTGATTTCCCCTGACGGATTTCAAGTGGCCCTTTCACGCCGCGAAACCGCTTTGCTGAACGTTCTACTGGCGAACCCCCACATCCCGCTTACCCGCGAAGAAATCGCAGCGGCTTTGGATGTCACGGCCTCTGGCGATGCCTCGCCCGAGGCAACGGGACGCGCGATTGACGTGTTGGTGGGTCGCCTACGTGCTAAGATCGAAAAGACACCAAAAGACCCGCGTATGCTGCGCACTGAACGCGGTGTTGGTTATGTCCTCTCCGTCGACGTCACCGTCGAGGATACCTGATGCTGCGCTCACTGCCTTTGCGGTCGCTTGCGCTGATCTGGATGTTGGCCGCCTTTATTTGCGGGCTGAGCGCCGCCGCGTTGTGGAACCATTCACAACGGGCGTGGCAAAACCATCTCATAACCGCCTACGAGGCTGGATTTGCAGTTTACGAGGCGCTGCGCGAACAACGGTCTACGCCCAAAGGGGTAACAATTACACCGCTGTCAGATGCGGAAAACGCATTGGCAGATCTGGGCCAATTCGCACGCATGCCCGATGCGCCGCAGCCAACATTTGTGACCAATGCGTCGATCCTTGCCAACTCAGGGGACAGCTTTACCGGAGAGATCCTTACTCTCGCTATTGTGTCGGGCGACCTGCAATATAGCGCAGCGGCCATCGCCAGCAGCCCCTATGCCACCGCTCCGCAAAAAATGGCAGAAATCACGCGCATGTTGGCCAGCTATTGCAGCGAACCCATCATCTACGCGTTTTATGGCAACAGGTCGTGGTACAAGATTGATGGTACCGAATTATGGGGATGCCAAACCGCGCCCAAGGATTTGCGACTGATCGCAGTCGGCATTGCGATGCTAGGCATGGCGATCTTATACACGCTGGTCGTTGATACGACCGCGACTTTCGGACGTTTTGCCGCCGCGCTGCGCAATCGCCGCCGTTTGGGCGGGCCCGAAGCCTATCAAACCGAAGGCCCGATGGAATTGCGCGATATGGTGGATGCGGTGAACAGCTATCTTGCTGTAGAACGGGCGCAGCTATCGCATCGAGCCGTTGTTTTATCAGGCGTTAGTCATGATTTGGGCACCCCGGCAACGCGGCTGAGGCTGCGCGCAGCGTTGATCCCTGATCATGATTTGCGTTCCAAACTGGAACACGACATTGACCACATGACGGGCATGATCGAAAGCGTACTGACTTATACGCGGTCTGAAATGTCCGCCGAAGAACCACGCAAAGTGTCATTGTCATCACTGGTTCAATCCATCGTCGATGACTATCAAGATATGGACAAACCGGTCACGCTGATGGATCAGCCCCCTGCCCAGATCGAAGCAGGCCATTCAGTATTTGCTGCACGCCCCATGATGGCGCATATGCCGGATGCCCAGAAAATGCTGGCCACGGTGCGCATGGTGTCGCTGCAACGCGCAATCACGAACCTGATTGATAATGCGCTGAAATACGGCCGCCGCGCCCACGTTGGGCTGATCGCGGATAGCCAAACCGCAACGATCATCGTCGAAGACGAAGGCACGTTCGGCCCTGACGACATGGCCGTTTTGACCGCCCCGTTTCAACGCGGTTCAAACGTAGGATCGGTAAATGGTTACGGATTAGGCCTTACCATTGTCGAAGCTGTCGCAGAGCAACATGGCGGGACGTTGGAATTTATTCGCGGGCGGCGCGGTTTACGGGCGCAGATCACGATCCAACGCGCTTAAGCGTTGCCAATCACATCCAAAAACGCAGCGCCAAATCGTTCCGCATATCGGTCACCCAAAACGCGCTGCATTGATCCCATATCGTTGGGGCGCATTTTAGCGACTTTCGCCAATAGCGATGCGCTGCAGGTCATCGGTTTACCTGTGCCGTCTTCGCCGCGGCTCAGGTCCGCTTGAACGGCCAATAATTGATCGTAAATTGACCCTTCGGCGCGGCCTGCCATTTTGCGACGCGCGGGGTGAAGTTGTTCGGCCTCACCCGCGATGACGGTCAGGAATGCGTCGCCGTAGCTTTGTAACTTCTTAGCCCCGACACCGCTGATCGCAGCCATATCATCCAAGTTACGCGGACGTTTTTGCGCCATTTCGATCAGCGTTGAATCGTTGAAAATGATATAGGCTGGCACGCTGGCAGCTTCGGCCAATGCACGGCGTTTCGCCTTGAGAGCGGACAGCAGCGGCGCGTCGTCTTCGCTGACCAGCATTTTGATTTTGTTGCCGGTTTTGGCCGCTTTGATCGTGTCGCGGCGCAGTTTGATCGTATCTTCGCCGCGCAGGATCGGCCGCGCTTTTTCGGTCATGCGCAGACCACCGTGGCGTTCTGGATCGGGGCGCAGCAAATCATGCCCCATCATCTGACGGAAAATCGCCTGCCATTCGCGGCGGCTATAGTCCTTCCCCACTCCATAGGTGGGCAGCGCATCGTGACCGCGTTCTTTGATCCGGTCGATGTCCGACCCGACCAGAATTTCGATCAGATGCCCCGCGCCGTAACTTTCGCCCGTACGCAACGCCGCCGACAACGCCATACGCACCGGTGTCGTCCCGTCGAACACATCAGCGGGTTTGTCGCATAGATCACAGTGGCCGCAGGGCGTGCCCGTTTCGCCAAAGTAATTCAGCAAAGTGCTGCGGCGACAATCCAGCGCCTCGCACAGACCCAGCAGCGCATTTAGTCGCGCGTGATCCGCCATGCGGCGCTCGGGCGGGGCTAATCCTTCGTCGATTTGCTGGCGGCGGTAACGGATGTCATCAGGTCCAAACAGAGTCAGCGTTTCCGCAGGCGCCCCATCACGCCCAGCGCGGCCGATTTCCTGATAATAGGCTTCGATCGATTTAGGCAGATCGGCGTGGGCCACCCAGCGGATATCGGGTTTGTCGATGCCCATACCAAACGCCACGGTCGCAACGACGATCAAACCATCCTCGCGCTGGAAACGGGCTTCGACGTCGCGGCGGTCATCGGCCTCCATCCCGCCGTGGTAATGGCAGGCGACATGACCCGCATCGCGCAGCGCGGCGGCAATGGATTCCGTTTTCGCACGGGTGCCGCAATAAACAATGCCCGACTGCCCCTGCCGTTCTTTGGCAAAACCAAGGATCTGCTGGCGCGGCTGGTTTTTCACAGCAAAGGCCAGATGGATATTCGGGCGATCAAAACCACGCAGGAATTCGACAGGGGCATCCCCGCCAAACAGTTTTTCAACGATTTCAGCGCGGGTTTCGGCGTCTGCCGTGGCGGTAAACGCCGCCAAAGGCACATCCAACGCGCGGCGCAATTCACCGATGCGCAGGTAATCAGGACGGAAATCATGGCCCCATTGGCTGACGCAGTGTGCTTCGTCCACCGCGATCATGCTAACGCCAATGCGGCGCAGCATTTGCGGAACACCGCCCGATGCCAGACGTTCAGGCGCCATATACAGCAGCTTTAGTCGGCCTTCTTCGATGGCCTGCCAAACAGCGTCATTTTCTTCTTGAGTATTGCCGGATGTCAGCGCGCCGGCCTCGACCCCTGCTTCGCGCAGACCGCGCACCTGATCGCGCATCAGGGCAATCAGCGGGGAAATAACAACCGTTACGCCCGGGCGAACCAACGCAGGCAGCTGGTAACACAGCGATTTACCGCCGCCTGTCGGCATAATGGCCAGCGTATTTCGCCCCGCAACGACCGCATCCACGATTTCACCCTGACCGGGGCGGAAACCGTCGAATCCAAATACATCGCGTAATAGCGTGTCAGCGCTCATGCGGAACTGTGCCTGTAGGGTTGTTTTTATTGCCCCATAAGAATCACAAGGGGGCCGCCGCAGCAACCCCACATGCCTCATTGCGCATCAAATATCGGGCCAAGAACGCCGACGATCAGTGGGTGAAATTAGTAAAACAATCCAGCGTTGTTGCGCAGGATGATTTCGATCGCCTGAATACCCAGCAATGCCACAAGTGGCGACAGATCCAGCCCGCCCATATTCGGCAGAATATTCCGCAGCGGGCGATAGATGGGCTCAAGAATACGCTCTAGGCCGTACCAGATTTGGGCGACCAGCGGCTGGCGAATGTTCAGCACCTGAAAACTGATCAGCCAGCTCATGATGAAGTGGGCAAAGATGATGAATTGCGCAACGCCAAGCAGCATCAGCAGAATTTGAAAGATCGAAGTCATCTGGATTCCTTTCGTTGGCCCTCAGGTAATAGCACAGAGCGCTTTCGACAATCCCCTGCCGTCACGTTTCGATTGACGCGGCCGCGCGGCATGTCACGTTACCCGCATTCTAATTCACAGGTTGGCACCATGTATCCGCTACCCCGCATTCTTTATCAGATGTTTTTGCACCGCAACGATCCAAAGCCGAATTTCGGGGATATCATGGAAACGCATCACATCTGCTGGCCGTGGGATTTGGATATCTTTTGGGAACTGAATAACGGCCGTACGCTGACTTTGTACGATATCGGACGGATGGTTTTGGGTCAGTCCTCTGAATTATTGGACGTCCTGAAAAAGAAAGGCTGGGGCCTGACTGTTGCCGGATCATGCCCGCGCTATCGCCGCCGCATCCGACTGTTTGATCGATTCACAATGAAAACCCGCGCTGTGTGCTGGGACGACAAATTTATGTATCTGGAACAAAGCATGTGGAAAAGGAACGGCGAATGCGCCAGCCACGTTTTGATCCGCGCCGCGCTGACGGACAAGAACGGCATCGTCAATCCTGCTTTGGTTGCCGCCGAAATGGGACATACCGGCCCATCGCCTGACATGCCTGACTGGATCGCAGCATGGAGCGCGGCAGAAACGCAACGCCCATGGCCCCCGATGCAAGACTAAATGATTTTCGCATAATCAACCACTTGCCAGATTTGACCGTTCGATGATCTAACCCCTGCAAGGCAGGAGGACGTCATGGCATCGGTACAAAAGAAACGCATTTGGGGATGGATGGCCTTTGATTGGGCATCGCAGCCCATCTACACGCTAGGCCTGACGTTCATTTTCGGCCCCTACTTTGCAGCTGTTGCCACGGATTATTTCCTAAACAGCGGCGCGCCGATTGATCAGGCCAAAGCAAACGCACAATCGATGTGGTCGCTGGGGCAATCTGTTGCGGGTCTAGTCATTGCGATCACCGCCCCGATATTGGGCGCTTGGGCGGATTTATCGGGCCGAAAAATCCCATGGATCGCGTTCTTTTCGGTCATTTATGTCGTCGCGACATGGATGTTATGGGGCCTGACACCTGATGGATCACGACTGGCGTTTACACTGGTCATTTTCTACGTCGGTTTCTTTGCCGCTGAATCTGCGCTGAACTTTACGAATGCCATCCTACCGTCCCTTGGCAACGACAAAGAGGTTGGCCGCATTTCAGGATCAGGCGCCGCCTTCGGCTATTGGGGCGGCGTTCTATCGCTATTCATTCTGTTGCTGTTCTTTGTCGATACGAACGGCAAAACAATGCTGCTAGAGCTGGAGCCAGCGTTCGGCCTTCTGGATGCCTCTCAAAACGAGGGCACGCGCGCTGTGGGACCGTTTATCGCCATCTGGTACGCCGTTTTCATGATCCCGTTTTTCCTGTGGGTTCGTGATAAACGCGATGCGCCGACCCGCCGCGTTAATTTAGTTGTGGTATTCCGCGATCTGAAATCAACGATCAAAGGTGTCTTGGACAGCCGCAGCCTGTCGAGCTTTCTTTTGGGATCCATGCTGTACCGCGACGCGCTAAATGCGCTGTATGCCTTTGGCGGCGTCTACGCGACGCTGGTGCTGGATTGGGAAACGATGCAAGTCGGCATCTTTGGTATTATCGGTGCAATCACTGCCGCCATTGCGACATATATCGGCGGGCGCTTTGATCAGAAAATTGGTCCCAAACCAGTCATCAAAACGACCGTTTCAGTCCTTGTACTGGTCTGTATCGTTATCGTGTCCATGAACCGCGAACACATCGGCCCAATCGCTTTGGCACCAGGGTCAAACCTACCTGATATCATTTTCCTGATTTGCGGGTCCGCAATCGGCGGGGCAGGCGGCGCACTATATGCGTCGTCGCGCTCTATGATGGTGCGCCACACCGACCCAAGCCGCCCTGCCGAAGCGTTCGGCCTATTCGCACTGACGGGTAAGGCCACTGCATTTTTGGCACCAATGCTGATTGGGATCGTCACCTATTTGACCGGAAACGTACAACTTGGGTTTGTGCCGGTGATCGTGCTTTTCCTTTTGGGCATGTTGATGCTACGCTGGGTTAACAGCGAAGGAGATCGAGCAGAATGGTCCGCGCATTAGCACTGGTACTTGCGTTACTATCGCTTTCTGCATGTAAAACAGAAAGCCAAACAGCATCCGTGGTTTCATCGCAGACCATAAATGACCCCCGCATCGCCAAAGATGTTTTCGGCTATATCCCCGAAGCCAACCATGGCCCATCCGAAGCAATCGGATCCTACGCCCGCGGGTGTCAGTCAGGTGCAGAACAGTTGGCCGAAACGGGCACAACATGGCAAGCGATGCGCCTCAGCCGAAACCGCAACTGGGGCCAACCAGAGCTGGTCGATTTCATCGAAGACCTCAGTAAATTCGCCGCTACCTTGGACGGATGGGATGGCCTTTACGTTGGCGATATGAGCCAACCACGCGGCGGCCCAATGTTGACAGGTCATGCCAGCCACCAAATCGGTCTGGACGTCGACATCTGGATGCTACCGCCGAACCAACTGGATTTGACGGAAACAGAACGCGAAAACATTTCGTCGATTTCGATGCGTCGCGCCAGCGGTGCGTTCACCAACGACGATTGGACCCCACAGCACGAAGCCTTGCTGCGCGCCGCAGCAAGCGACCCCCGTGTCGCCCGCATTTTCGTGTTCCCTGGCGCCAAAGTTGAGATGTGCAATAGCGCCACAGGCGACCGTAGCTGGCTACGGAAAATTCGCCCATGGTGGGGCCACCACTATCATTTCCACGTACGACTTAGCTGCCCCGAAGGCGATGCCACCTGCGTTGATCAAGCCCCGCCCCCACCTGGCGATGGCTGTGAAGAAGCTCAAGGCTGGGTTGATCGTATCCTTAATCCACCTCCACCAAACCCGAACGCCACTCCATCAACGCCGCGCGGCCCGCTCACTATGGCCGATCTACCAGCGCAGTGCGGGGCCGTGGCTGCTCAATAAAACATGCGTATTTTAACAACTCTTGCGGCCCTTATCTGGGCCGCACCCTGTTTTTCCGACGCGGCTCTGCTATCGGAAACAGCCATCCCTTTGGAACAAACAGCCGAACTATCCGCCATTGATCTACGCGATGATGGCGCAACCTTTGTCATGGTCACGGATCGCGGTGTCGCATTCGAAGGCACCATTATCCGCGCAGGCGACAGCATAACGGGACTGACGATCGCGCAACAAGCCGCACTTTTGGACGACGCGGGCGACCCACTGAAAAATCGCCTAGCCGATGCCGAGGGCATTTCCTTTGCCCCAGAGGGTGGCTTCCATGTCAGTTTCGAAAACTGGGGACGTGTTTGGTATTATCCATCGATCACATCTGAAGCGCAGGCCAATCCGGTTTTCGATGCCTTCCAGACATTTCAACCCAACGCAGGGCTAGAAGCGCTGGCAACCGGCCCCGACGGCGCGATCTACACGATCCCCGAACGGTCGGGCAGATACGATGAACCTTTTCCCGTCTATCGCTACATCTCTGATTGGGACATTGCCTTTGTCATCCCGCGCACGGATTCATTCCTGATCACGGGTGCGGATTTCGGGCCAGATGGCCTGCTATATGTTCTAGAACGTGATTTTCTGGGCATCGGATTTCGCAGCCGTGTTCGCAGGTTCGACATGAACGGCAATGGCGAAACCGTCATGCAAAGCGCTTTTGGAACCCACTCTAACCTCGAAGGCATCGCCGTTTGGCAAGACGACACAGGCGCAACCCGCCTGACCATGGTGTCGGACAACGGCCAGACATTTTTGCCCACCATGATCGTCGAATATAGGCTTTTGGACTGATTTCGCGCCCTTTTGGGTAACACTCTGGCAAAAACCATGCCTATTTCTGCGGCAGTTTCGGAAAAATTTCACAATCCTTTGTGGAAAAAGTTTTGACAAACACGACATCTGTGCCACCCTTAACTTACAGGCGAAACTCATTGAAAGGAGGTGATCCAGTGTCGAGAAAGGTATTGGAGAATGGTGTCGGGACAGCTTGGGGGGCGATCGTCTAGGGCAGCCCCTCGGACGGCTCAAAACCTCAGGTGGGACGTTCCTAACCACACCCACCTCCTGAACTTTCGAAGGATCGCCGATCGCCTCGGCGGTCCTTTTAATTTGGCGCAAACGCGATACATAAGGGCCATGTTGCAGGTCACGGACACGATAACCATTCAGGATTGGGAACTGACGGAACAGTTCGTGCGATCCTCTGGCCCGGGCGGTCAGAACGTGAACAAAGTGTCCACGGCTGTTGAGCTACGGTTTGAGGCCGAACGCAGCCCGTTCCTACCCGATCCTGTTAAACGCCGCCTACGCCGCATCGCGGGCAGCAAATGGACGAACGACGGCGCGATTGTCCTGTTTGTTCAGGACACGCGGTCCCAAGCCCGAAACCGAGAGATCGCCCGCGAACGCCTGTCCGAAATGATCACCAAAGCCACCCACACCCCCAAACGCCGCATCGCGACTAAGCCGACCAAAGGATCGGTGCGGAGACGTCTGGACGAGAAGAAACGTCGGGGGGAGGTTAAGGCGTTAAGGCGTGGAATCTGACCAGCCGTGCCCATCATCGATTCGCATCACACTTCAGGTGGGCACACAAAATATCGCAAATAGCGATGAAACAAACACATCATATTGTTAATCGCATCAGAGTCGAGATGCGCTTAGCAGGCATCATAGAAACGCATATCTGCCAGTATTCTGCCCGCTCAGATAGTTAACGCCCTGAAATTGATACCAAAATAAATGCCGCCCAAAAGTCGCAGAACAATACAGGAACATTTGGGTGATTAATCCGATGTGCTTTTTGGGACGATAAGTCCAAAAACAACCTTGCCGTAATTAAGATCTTGTCTCAAGCTTATGCCGTGAACCCACTGGCGTACGAAAATGTACTCAGGGTATCCACGGAAAGGAACGATATGAAGTTATTAGTAAAACCTCTACGGCAGCTTCACCCCGATCAGCAATGTCGGACCGATAGAGGCCAAGAAGGCTAGCTCTTATGAACTAGCCCTCGTGGTGAAAACAACAGGCCAAGTTGCCCGTCAATCTTCGGTAGCACTAAGATTCTGTCGGAAAACTTGGCCATTTGCAACGCCTTTCGAAAGGAACGCCGATGGCTAAAAAGACTTTTAAGGTTGGAAGAAGTGCGAAAACAGGCCGCTTCACAACGGTAAAGAAAGCCCAACAACATAAAAGCACTCATGTTGTTGAGACCATAAAAAAGTCGAAATAGTTCGACTTCGCGAGAGCTGCCTTACGGCTCTCGCACTAAACCCTAACTTCGAATTTTTCCTGCTCCCCTACCCCGAACACGCTTTTATAACGGGCGACTTCGTCTGTGGGGCCCATGGCTTTGTTGGGGTTGTCGCTGAGTTTGACGGTGGGGTGGCCGTTGGCGGACACCGCTTTGCAGACCAGACTAAATGGGGCGAGCGCGTCGTTAGGGGTCAGGCCGATGAAATCATTGGTCAGCATTGTGCCCCACCCGAATGACGCGCGGACGCGCCCTCGGAATTGATCCGATAGTTCGTGGATTTTCTGCACGTCCAGCCCATCCGAAAAGATAATGAGCTTTTGCGTCGGGTCTTCGCCCCGGTCTTTCCACCACTGAATCGCGGTTTCGGCGGCTGTTGCGGGGTCTCCGCTGTCGATACGGATGCCCGTCCAGCCCGCCAGCCAATCGGGCGCGCCGTCCAGAAACCCCTTGGTCCCGTAGGTGTCGGGTAAGATGATGCGCAGATTGCCATCGTGTTCTTCTTGCCAATCGGCCAGCACGTCATAGGGCGCATTGCGCAGCGCGGCGTCATCACGGGCCAGCGCGGCATAGACCATGGGCAGTTCGTGAGCGTTTGTGCCGATCGCCTCTAGGTCGCGGTGCATGGCGATGGAGCAGTTCGACGTGCCCGTGAATTTATCGCCCAGCCCTTCGATCAGGGCCTGAACGCAGAAATCCTGCCACAGATAGGAATGGCGGCGGCGGGTGCCAAAATCGGCCAGTTTCAGGTCGGGAATTTCTCGCAGGGACTGCACCTTTTCCCACAGCTTGGTCATCGCGCGGGCGTATAGCACCTGAAGTTCGAATTTCCCCATGGTGTTCAGCACGGCGCGCGACCGCAGCTCCATCAGGATGGCAAGGGCGGGGATTTCCCAGAGCATCACCTCGGGCCAGGTGCCTTCGAAGGTCAGTTCATATTGGCCGTCTCGTTTTTCCAGATGGTAGTCGGGCAAGCGCAGGTTTTCGAACCACTCCATAAAATCGGGGCGGAACATCTGGCGTTTTCCGTAGAACGTGTTCCCGCGCAGCCACGTGGATTCTCCGCGCGTCAGCGACAGGGACCGCACGTGATCCAGCTGTTCGCGCAATTCGCCTTCGTCGATCATATCGGCAAGGCGGATGTGTTTGGCGCGGTTGATCAGGCTGAACGTAACCTGCGTGTCGCGTTTGTTGCGGAACACCGACTGACACATCAGCAGTTTATAGAAATCAGTATCGATCAAGGACCGGACGATCGGATCGATCTTCCATTTGTGGTTCCAAACTCGGGTCGCGATATCAACCATGGTGCGTTCCTTGTGCCGATTGCGGCCCGTGTATCAGGTTATTGAACGTCAACGCCAGCGGCGCGCATTCCGTCGATGGCCGCAACCATCGACCCGTCGAAATCAATGCCTCGGCACAGATCGGTGCGGACGGTCACGGTATAACCTAGTTTGGCGGCATCCACGGCGGAATAGTTCACGCAAAAATCAGTCGCCAAACCGACCAGAGTCAGGTCCGTAATCCCACGGGTACGCAAATACCCGTCCAGCCCTGTTGGGGTCGTGTGGTCGTTTTCAAAGAACGCAGAATAGCTGTCAATGGCAGGATTGAACCCTTTGCGGATGATCAGATCGCCGTCTATCCGCAGATCGGGGTGGAATTCAGCGCCTTTGGTGCCCTGAACACAGTGATCAGGCCATAGCACTTGGGGGCCGTAGGGCATTTCGATCAGCTCCATCGGGGATTTGCCCGCGTGGCTGGACGCGAATGACGAATGGCCCGCTGGGTGCCAGTCTTGGGTCAGGATAACAGCGCCGAAATCGTCCATAATTTCGTTGATGCCCGCGACGATTTCATCGCCGCCCGCCACAGCCAGCGCACCGCCGGGGCAGAAATCATTTTGCACGTCGATGACGATCAGCGCGGTTGTGGATTTGGTCATCTCACTCTCCTGTCAGGTTGGTTTTGACCCTAACGTGGTTCTTTGCGCCGTCAACGCGGGCAATGACATTTCGCCGCGCTTGCTGAATCTATTCGACAGGCGTAAGGGGAAACCATGTTTACAGTTTGCGCTCTATATCACTTCACCCCGTTTGCGGACCCTGCAGCCATTCGCGGGCCGCTATTGGATTTGTGTAAATCGCAAGAGATCACCGGATCCCTGTTGCTGGCCAAAGAAGGCATCAACGGCACCGTCGCGGGTAAGGGCCCAGCGATCGACAAACTGCTTGCGCATATCAAGGCATTGCCCGGATGTTCCGACATCGTTTGGAAACTGTCGACAGCGTCCGAACAGCCCTTCGGCAAAATGAAGGTGCGCCTGAAAAAGGAAATCGTGACCATGGGCCAGCCGGACGTTGATCCGCGCGCAGCCGTGGGCCACTACGTCGAACCCAAAGACTGGAACGAATTGATCAGCGCGCCCGACGTTGTGGTGATCGACACCCGCAACGATTACGAATACGCCATCGGCACGTTTGAAAACGCGATCGATCCCGAAACCAAGTCCTTTGGCGAATTCCCCGCATGGTGGGAAGAAAACAAAGAGCGTTTCCACAACAAACGCATCGCGATGTTCTGTACGGGCGGCATCCGCTGTGAAAAATCGACGAACTTTGTCAAACAGCAGGGCATCGACGAAGTGTACCACCTGCAGGGCGGCATCCTGAAATACCTGGAGGAAGTCCCCGAGGACGAAAGCCTGTGGAAAGGCGACTGTTTCGTTTTTGACGGCCGTGTATCCGTTGGTCACGGCCTAAAGGAAGGCCCGCACGAAATGTGCCACGCATGCCGTCACCCGATCATGCCAGAGGACAAGAACCGCCCCGAATGGGAAGAAGGCGTATCCTGCCACCTGTGCATCGACAAAACATCAGACACCGACAAAGCCCGTTTCCGCGAACGCCAGAAACAGATCCAACTGGCAAAAAAACGCGGCGAAAAACATTTGGGCGCTGATCTTTAACTAGCCGTCCCAAACGTGCCAAACTGAATTGCGGCATGTTAAGGGGGCGCAATGTTAAAGTATCTGACGTTGATTTTCGTCTGCCAATTGGTTGGCGAACTGTTTATTGGCTCGTTTGGATTACCTATCCCAGGGCCGGTCGCCGGATTATTGGCGTTGCTACTGTTCCTTGTGATCCGCGGACACGTCCCCGCCGAATTGGCCGAGGTGACGGACGGGCTCCAGCGGCATATGCAATTGCTCTACGTGCCTGCGGCCACTGGAGTGATGGTCTACCTTGGGCTTTTGGCATCCCATCTGGTTGCCTTTAGCCTGTCTATCTTAGTCAGCACTATTGTTGGGATTGGCGTAACGGGTGTCGTTCTTCAGCTGCTGCTGAAAGGTCGCCGCGATGGATAACTTATTTCAGGTTTGGGTCTACCTTAGCGCCTCGCCTTTGTTTCACCTGACACTGACACTGGTTGCCTATCAACTGGCGCTGTATGCATTTCGCGCTTCGGGTAATTTTGCATTGTTGAACCCTGTTTTGGTCGCTGTAGTGGTCATCATCACGATCCTAACCCTTAGCAACACCAGCTATGAAACCTATTTCGACGGCGCCCAGTTCGTCCATTTCCTACTGGGCCCGGCGACTGTTTCGCTGGCTGTTCCGCTGTATCGTCAGTTGGACCGCGTGAAAGAGGCCGCATGGCCCCTTATTATCAGTCTATGCATCGGATCCTTTGCGGGGATGGCATCTGCTGTCGGGTTGTTATGGTGGTTCGATTTGCCCGCAGACATCCTTGCCTCTGCTGCGCCGAAATCCGTGACATCACCTGTTGCCATGGCAGTTGCCGAACAACTGAACGGGATTCCCGCCCTTGCGGTCGTTTTTGTGATGGGCACTGGCATCACAGGCGCGGCGATTGGACCAGCGGTATTATCGCTGCTGCGCGTCACTGATCAACGGGCCGCAGGTTTCGCCATCGGTACTGCCGCCCACGGCGTTGGCACCGCGCGCGCCCTACAGATCGGAGAGGTCGCGGGGGCGTTTTCAGGCCTGGCAATGGGCCTCAATGCCTTGGTCACCGCGCTGGCACTGCCATTGATTTGGCCCCTTTTACTGTGACCCAATAGGGTATTAATCACCTAAAAATCCGATTTAATGGATCACAGATCTCGCATCGAATCGTGCTGAAATCGGTGAAATCTCAGCGATGCACATTTTTTAGACGCCAATTTGCAACATGTGCATAACATAAATGCGGTAATATTCCAGTTTTTGCGGTTTTCATATTTTTCCGACTGTCGGTGATTGACGCGTAAATTATTTACGTGAAAGTTACTGTATATCCGCTGTAATCAGCAAAGACGAAATCGGAAAACCTATGACACGCCACACCGACGCCTTTAATGCGTTGGTCCAGCCTCTTTCCTTAGGAGGCGACGGACCGACTGTTGCCATCAAGGACTGCATCGACATCGCAGGCTATATCACGTCTGCAGGGTCAGAAACCTTTTCTACGGGGCCGGTCGCAGCACAAAACGCCACAGTTGTTGACAATCTGATCGCTGCAGGATGCCGCATTATCGGCAAGGCAAATATGCACGAACTGGCCTATGGCATGACGGGTGCGAACGACTATTTCGGCACCCCCATCAATCCAATTTGGCCCGATCGCATCCCTGGTGGGTCATCGTCAGGATCGGCGGTCGCTGTCGCATCGGGCCTGTGTGATTTCGCCGTGGGCACAGATACAGGCGGTTCGGTCCGTCAACCTGCGGTCTGCTGCGGCGTGTTCGGATTCAAACCGACCTTTGGCCGCGTATCCCGCGATGGCCTGACACCTGTAAACAGCACGTTGGATTGCGTCGGCGTTTTTGCCCGCGACATGAACATGCTGCAGACAGGCATGGCCACGATTGACCCCACCTTCAAACGCACATCCATCAAACATCCGCCAAAACTGGCCCGCATCAAATCTGACCTCACCCGCGAAGTCGGCGATCCGCTGGTCATCTCGTTGATGGAGTCCTACCCCGACATGGCCTACGAACAGCTGCCTCACATGGGCGCGGCTTTCGACGCAGGCATGACGATCATCGCCTATGAAATGGCCGCAGAATTCGGACATTTGATCGATGAAAATGCGCCTTTAGGTGATGATGTCCGCGCACGGCTGATCGCGGCCCGCAGCGTGACCAAAGATCAATACGATGCCGCTGAATACATCCGCGCGACCTTTACTGACGAAGTGGACGCGCTGCTGGCCCGCTATGACGCCATCGTCACCCCTGCGCTGCCCGTTATTCCGCCGACCCTGACCCAAGCTTTGGATCCGGCAACAATCCTGCCGCTGACCCGTTTCTTGCGTCCCTTTAACCTTAGCGGTCATCCCGCAATCACCTTGCCCGCCCGCACCAACACGGGCCTGCCTGTCGGCCTGCAAATCGTTGGCCGCAAAGGCGCAGACGCAGACCTTTGTGCGATTGCCGATTGGTTTGTCGGTTGCACCCCCTATTTCCGCGGCCCCGCGTTAATCAAGGAATTCGAACAATGAACAAAGTCACTAGATTGGCCACAAGCCAGTCAGAAACTAGCGAATATTCCGCTGTATTAGAATCTATCCGTGCCCGCCGTTCGGAGTTTTCAAACCTGCGTCACATACCGCAGGACACGGTTGAGCAACTTCAGCAAATCGGGGCCTATCGTGCCTTTGTTCCCGCCCGATTTGGTGGCGATGAAAAATCGCCTGCCGATTTCTGCCGTCTGATTGAAGACATCTCGGCAGCTGACGCATCAACGGGCTGGGTCGCATCATTCGGGGTATCGGCAACATATCTGGCCGCGCTACCAACGGACACCTATGCCGCAATCTATGGCGCCGATCCAAACACGGTTTTTGCGGGCGCATTGTTCCCACCGCAGCAGGCCGCAAAAACCGACAAAGGCTACGTGGTCAAAGGCCGCTGGCCATGGTGTTCAGGCATCATGGGCGCATCGCTGGTTGGCTGCGGTATAAAAATTGACGGTGACGACACACCCCTGCCGCGCGTCGCCGTCCTGCCTAAATCGTCGGTCACAGTCGACGAAACATGGGATACCATCGGCTTGGCCGCGACTGGATCGCATGATGCGGTGGTTGATAACGTCACGGTTGCCCCAGAATGGACATTTGTACGCGGCGCACCGTCGTCGATGGATGATCCGATTTTCCGTTTCCCCGCCATGGCATTGGCCGCGCAGGTTCTAGCCGTTGTCGCATTGGGCACCGCCCGCGAAGCGCTGGATTTCATGAAAGACAGCACCGAACGCGCATCAATCACAGGCGCACCAAACCCCGGTGCCCGTCCTTACGTCCAAGAAGGCTACGCCAAGGCCCAAGGCATCCTGATGGGCGCCAAGGCCGCGTTTTACGACACGATCGAAGCGGGCTGGGACGAACTGCTGACCACTGGCGACATCAGCCACGACATGCGCGTGAAACTGCGCCTTGTCGCGACCAAAGCCGCCGCCGACGGGGCCGAGGCCGCACGGATCGCATTCAACATCGGCGGGTCGGGCGTGATGACCACGGGCCATCCGCTGGGTCGCTGCATGATCGATGCCGCCTGCGTTGCCCAGCACGCATTCATGGGTGCTGGCACATGGCCTGCGGCGGGTGCGGGACTGTTCAACCAACCCACGATGCCCGGCTACCCCTAATCCATTTCATTTCAGAATTCAGACAACAGGACAAAACAGATGAGCGAGACAAAACCGATCCGCACCCTGCTGTGCTTTAACAACCACGCTGCGTTTTTCAGCCTGCCATTCGATCAGATCGGCCCTGTTTGGAAAGCAACGCAGGAATTGATGTTCAAGATCGACCAGATGGACGGCGTTGAGATCGTTGGCACCTTTGATGACGACCAGACCTTTGTGGGCGCGTCCGTCGGGTTTCCGTTCACATGGTACATCATGGCCGATTTCCCCACCCGCGAAGACGTCCAAGCCGCCTGCAACCTGCTGCGCACCATCGTCGTCGGCGAAGGCAACGACCGCCTTTGGAAATACATGACCGTCGAAGCGCGCATGGGCCGCGCTTTAGAAATCCCACAGCTGTAAAGGGCCGACACCATGTCACTAGATATGCCAAAATTCAGCGACCTAGACGCGCTGTACAACACCAACACTGCCGAGGTTGCGACCTCGATGTACGAAGATCCTGACCTTTTCGCCGAAGAGATGGAAAAGATTTTCAAAAAGACTTGGGTCTTTGTCGCCCATGACAGCGAATTCCCGGACAAAGGATCGTTCAAACTTTCGAACGTCGGTCTGGAACCTGTGATCGTTGTGCGCGACCGCAAGGGCAAAATCCACTGTATGGTGAACCGCTGCCGTCACCGCGCCGCCACCGTCTGCGAAGTCAAAAAGGGCAAAACATCGTCCTTCCAATGCCCGTACCACGGTTGGGGCTATGGCCTAGACGGTAGCCTGCGCGCGCTGCCGTATCCTGAACAATACGGCGATGATTTCGACAAAACGCAGCATGGCCTGCTGAAACTACGAACCGAATCCTACAACGGAATGGTTTTCGCGACCTTCAACGAAGACGCCGAACCGCTGGTTGATTTTCTGGGCGAAGGCGTCTGCCGCTACATCGATCTGTTCATGAAACAGGGCGGCGGTTTTCCTGTCAAAGTATTGGGAGAACACCAGTTTTCCGTTCCGATGAACTGGAAAGTGCAGCTGGAAAACACCACCGACGCCTACCATTTCCCGATCGTCCACAAAAGCTTTATGCAGACACTGGATGGCGAAACGGGCGAGCTGTTCGATTTCTTGGACAAAGGCGTCGGCTATGTCGAAGATCTGGGCAACGGCCATTCGGTTATGCTGATGATCCCCGAACTGCTGGATCTGGACGAAAACCTGGATGACCCGATCCCCGAACGTTTCGCCGATCTGGCGCAGCAACTGCTGGATGACGGATATCCTGACGAGCAAATGCGCAAAATCGTGCGGGCGGTCAGTGGTGCAGGGTTCAACCTGAACCTATTCCCGAACGTTTCATTTTCGCTGTCTTTCTTGCGCGTACTGACCCCGAAATCGGTGGAACAAACCGACATCCGTCACATCGCCCTAGGCATGGACGGCGGACCAGAGGCCGCCAACCAAATGCGTATGCGCCTACACGAACATTTTCAGGGCCCAATGGGGTTCGGATCGCCTGACGACGCCGAAGTCTGGGAACGCGTTCAGCGCGGCACCAAAGGCGGCGAAGACCTGTCGATCCTCGTTAACCGCGGCATGGTCGACGAAGAACCCGGCGAATACGGCCCACGCGGTCACATCTCGGCTGAAACGGGAATGCGCGCCGCCTACAAGATGTGGAAAGGAATGATGAGCCAATGACCGAGCTTAGCCAAATCGACACTCGTAGCCTGTTGGCCGATGTCACGGAATTCATCTGGACCGAAGGCGCATATCTGGATGCCAAAGATTACGCAGCGTGGCTGGACCTATGGACTGACACAGGTCTGTACATCATGCCGATTGACGAAGGCGACGATTACGCAAACCAGCTGAACCTGTGCTACGACAACGACAAAATGCGCCGTGATCGCATTGATCGTTTCAATCGCGGCTTTTCGATCTCTTCGGCTCCGCCGGCGCAAACAGTGCGTACTCTGTCGCGCATCAAAATCGACAACGCAGCAGGTGATGTGATCAGCGTATCCTGCGCCGAACACCTGATCGAAGACAAATTTGGTCGTCAGCGCGTTTGGGCAGGCAATGCCTATTACACGCTGATCCGCACCGATGATGGTTTCAAAATCGACCGCAAAATCGTGCGTCTGTTGAACTCTGCCGGGATGCTGAATTCGTTCAGCTACTTGTTCTGATGACAGCGCCTTTGCCCGAACAGATGCAAACAGCCGTGGTGACCGGCGGCGCGCGCGGATTGGGGGCGGCGATTGTCCGCGCCCTGCACGCCACAGGCTACCGCGTTGTGATCGCCGACCGCGATGTCGGCGACGAAGGTCAGGCGCTGGCATCCGAATTAGATCTGGCTGGCGAAACGGCTGTGACCGCCACGCTGGACGTATCGAACCCTGCCGATTTCCAGAAGGTTCTGGATAAATGCGTGGATCGATACGGGTCGGTCGAGGTGCTGGTGAACAACGCGGCCCGCACGATGGCGCAGCCGCTGATGGACATCGAGCCAAATGTGTTCAACGACATCATGGCCACCAACGCTGGCGGCACTTTTGCGGGCTGTCAAATCTTTGGCCGGCATTTCAAAACCCGCGGGTACGGGCGCATCGTCAACATGGCATCGCTGGCCGGTCAGAACGGCGGCACTGCCACGGGCGCGCATTACGCTGCCTCCAAGGGCGCAATCCTGACCCTGACCAAAATCTTTGCCCGCGATCTGGCGGCATTCGGAGTCACCTGTAACGCCATTTCCCCCGGCCCGATGGACAGCCCAATGGTGTGGTCGATCGTGCCGCCCGAAAAAATGGACGGCTTTCTGGCCAATATCCCCGTCGGTCAGCTGGGCGATCCCGCCTATGTCGCACGCATGGTTGTGATGCTTGCTGGCCCTGATGCGGCTTTCGTCAATGGCGCCTGCTGGGACGTCAACGGCGGCCTATTCCCGAGGTAACAATGACCAACTCTCAAACCCTTACTGTGATTGAACGATCCGACGATCAGGGCAACATCGCCCGCATTCGTCTGGCCACCGTCGACGGCACGCCGCTGCCTGCGTTTGACGCAGGCGCGCATCTAGATTTGTATCTGCCCGATCTGGATATGTGGCGTCAGTATTCCCTGTGTTCAGACCCTGCTGAAACGGCATTCTACGAAATCGGAGTGCTAAAAGACCCAGCCAGTCGTGGCGGATCGATCAAGGTACACGAAACGGCGGTGAATGGTGCCAGCTTTACCGTCGAAGGGCCGCGGAACCATTTCCCCCTTGATGAAACTGCGACCCAAACTGTTCTGTTCGGCGGCGGCATTGGTGTCACCCCGATGATCGCGATGGCGCACCGCCTGCATGCCTTGGGCAAACCGTTCACTCTGCACTATTGCGCCCGATCGAAATCCCAAGCCGCGTTTCTGGATCTGCTAGATAACTGCGCGTTCAAAGATCAAGTCGTGTTCCATTTCGACGATGCTGGCGACGATCAACGGCTGGACCTGCCCCGCGACCTACCTGCCGTCCACGACGCAACCCATATCTACGTTTGCGGCCCCCAAGGGTTCATGGATTGGGTCATCAACAGCGCCGAAGCCGCAGGTCACGCGACCGCGAATGTGCACCGCGAATATTTTTCGGCGGATGTGGACCTGACTGGCGACAGCTTTGACGTGGAATGCGCCGCCAGCGGGATCACCGTCACCGTCGGCCCCGAAGATACCATCGCCAAAGCGCTAGCCCGCGAAGGGATCAAGATCGAGGTCAAATGCGAAGAAGGCGTTTGCGGCACCTGCCTGACCGACGTCATCGAAGGCGTGATTGATCACCGCGACCAATTCCTAACCGAAGAAGAACGCGAAGACGGCGATGTCATCTGCGCCTGCTGTTCGCGCTGTTCGGGCAAGAAACTCGTATTGGACCTGTGACCATGACCGACCTGACCCAAACCCAACTAGATTTCCGCGAAGGCATGAGCCGCCTAGGCGCTGCCGTGAACCTGATCACCACGGATGGACCAGCGGGCAAACACGGCCTGACCGCGTCTGCGGTCTGTTCGGTCACCGATGCCCCGCCTACCCTGCTGGTGTGTATAAACCGCAACGCGTTCGCCCACGACAAACTGGTGGAAAACGGCGTTCTAGCGGTGAATGTGCTGGCATCCGATCATCAAGATCTATCGATGCTATTCGCCCGCTACGTCGAAGGCGTGGATCGTTTCGGCACCGCGAATTGGGGCACCATGGAAACCGGCGCACCTGTTTTAGGCGACGCGAATGTGGCCTTTGATTGCACTATTGCCTCGCGTCAGGAAATGGGCACGCATTCGGTGTTTTTCTGCAATGTGCAGGCCGTCAGCCTGTCAGATCAGGCGCGTCACGGTCTGGTCTGGTTCGCCCGCGATTTCCACCATCTGATCACGGAAACCGCGTAATGAGCTGGGCTGCATCAAAACAGTTTGAACAGGTCGTCGCTGATTTTGCGCAAGGTATCATTCAGCGCATCCAGTTCGGCGGGCGACGTGTTGTAAAATGCCTCGGCCTTGATGCGGTCCACTTCGACCAAAGCTTTGGCACGCAGATCGTCACCGATTGCGGTCAAACACACCTCGGTCACGCGGGCATCAGATGCGCGCACGCGGGTTTCAACAAATCCATCGGCAATCATGCGCTGCACGATTTTCGTCGTGGTATTCAACTTGAGCGTGGAAAATTCGGCGATTTCAGAAACGGACATGTAATTTTGTTCGTGCAACGACATCAACACACGCCATTTTGGCGCGTCCACGCCCAGCGGCTTGAGCCGTTTTTCCAACGCCTGCGTGTAATAAGCATTCGCACGATTGATCCAAAAAAAGGGCCATCCGTCACGGAAATGTTCGGGACTGGTTTGTTCTTCTTTCGCCAAATTTTCGGTCATGTCGCACCCAACATCTATCGCGGAATGATCAGAAACACTGAAACTACAGGCATTTTCGGTCCTGACAAGGGCCAGTTATTGCCAAAAGAGCGCTGATCAAGGCGTCATATACTTAAACCATTCCAACGGGGAATATGAAAATGAACGTGAAATTTACCAAAATATCTCTCATTGCCTTGGCTGCTTCTTTGGCAGCGACCGCCGCATCGGCAGAAACATTGACCGTTGCAAACTGGCTGCCACCATCGCACCCATTGGTGTCGGATGTGATCGTTCCAATGACCGAACAAATCGCCGAAGCCACGGGCGGAGAGGTCACCGCGAACATCCTGCCTGCGCCATTGGGACCACCCGCTGCGCATTTCGATTTTGCGGTAAATGGCATCGCTGACATCACCTTTGGCGTGCAGGGCTATAACGCGGGTCGTTTCAAAACCACCAACATCGCTGAAGTCCCATTCTTGGGCGACAGCGCCGAAGATATCTCGGTCGCGTATTGGCGCACATTCGAGGCGATGCTGGCCGACGCTGGCGAATATGACGACGTCAAAGTTCTCGGCGTTTTCACCCACGGCCCAGGTCAGGTTTTCCTAAAAGACGGCGACGCGGCCGCGGCTGAATTGCTGGACGGACAAAAACTACGCGTTGGCGGCGGCATCGTCCACGAAGTTGCATCGACCTTGGGCGCGGTCCCCGTCGAAGGCCCATCGTCAAAGGCCTATGAATTGCTGAGCCAAGGCGTGGCTGACGGCATTCTGTTTCCCTATGAATCGGTGAACTTTTTCAAACTGATCCCGCAGCTGTCCGTTGGCGTCGACGTTCCGGGCGGCCTGTATAATACGTCGTTCTACGTCGTGATGAACAAAGCCAAATGGGAAAGCCTATCCCCAGAATCCCAAGCTGCCATCGACAGCGTCACAGGCGAAGCGCTGGCCCGCATGGCTGGCCAAATGTGGGACACCGTGGATGCTGCAGGTCTGGCCGCGATGGAGGGCCAAGTAACTGTAACCACAGCAACCGATGCCCAATTGGCCGCGTGGACCGAAAGCCTGTCGCCCGTCATCGACGCCAAAATCGCCGAAGTTTCGGAAACCGGCATCGACGGGCAAGCCGCTTATGACATGCTAATGGCTGAAATCGAGGCTCTGGCAGCGGAATGAAAATCCAAGCCCTGATAAGCAAGCCGCCTTCGGGCAATGCTCTTTCGGCCGTCCAAACACTTGGACGGTCGGGGGTAACGCTCGCCATCATCGGGGCGATCATGCTGGTCGCCATGATGGGCCTGACCGTTTTCGACGTGATCGGGCGATATTTGTTCAATTCGCCCATCAAAGGCGCGGCAGAGCTGACCGAAATTCTACTTTGCGCTGTGATCTTTTTGGGTCTAGGCGCGGTTTCCCTGCGCGAAGACCACGTCACCGTGGACCTGCTGGTCGATTATATGCCCGCTTGGGTTCACCCGATCCGTCAGGTGCTGACGGGGCTGTTTTCCGGTGTGATCCTATGCGTGGTCGGATGGCGGCTCTGGGTCTATGCCGATCAGATCGGCGGTTACAACGGATCGACCACGAACCTGTCTATTCCCATCGCGCCCTTGGGATATTTCTGTGCCATTTGCACGGTCGTTGGCGCGCTGATCACCGTCGCTATTCCCCTGAAACGTTTCTTTGCGCCCCCCACCGCATAAAGGAGTTTTCCCATGGAACATTGGCCCATTGGCGTTGCCATTCTGTCTGTTCTACTTTTCCTAGGCGTCCCGATTGCCTTTGCGCTGGCTGGTGTAGGGTTGGTGGGCACAGCGTCCATCATCGGCTGGACACCTGCGTTGTCGCTGCTTGGCTCCGCGTTCTTTGACAATGGCCGCGACTATTCCCTGTCGGTGCTGCCGCTGTTTTTGATGATGGGTAATTTTGTCGTTCAAT
Source organism: Marivivens niveibacter (assembly GCF_002150005.2). Taxonomy (GTDB): domain Bacteria; phylum Pseudomonadota; class Alphaproteobacteria; order Rhodobacterales; family Rhodobacteraceae; genus Marivivens; species Marivivens niveibacter. The sequence continues at coordinate 428,743 of NZ_MSPP01000002.1, read as the reverse complement.
CAGGCGTGGCCGAGGATCTGTATTCCTCTGCTTATGCATGGTTGCGCCACCGCAAAGGCGGATTGGCGACCGCTACCGTGATCGCATGTGGTGCGTTTTCATCCGTCTGTGGATCATCCATGGCAACCGCCGCGACCATGACCCGTATCGCGCTGCCATCGATGCGCAAATTCGGATACCCAGATCAGCTATCGACCGCATCAATCGCGGCGGGCGGCACATTGGGCATCCTGATCCCACCGTCGGTCATTCTGGTGTTTTACGGCATTCTGACACAGCAAGACATCGGCAAACTGTTCTTGGCCGGCATCATTCCAGGCGTGATCGGAATTCTGTTCTACTCCATGGCCGTGCGTATCACGCTCAAGGTTGGCAATATCGATCTGCCGACTGAACCCAAACTACCCTTGCGTGATCGGCTACGTGCGTTGCGTAAAACAGGTGGCGCGTTGGCCCTGTTCACCTTTGTCATGGGCGGTATTTATCTGGGCGTTTTCACCCCAACCGAAAGCGCGGGCATGGGTGCAGGCGGCGCGTTACTGTTGGTGATCCTGTCGGGCAAATTCACCGTCAATTCCATGCTGGTGGTTCTGTATGACACCATGAATACCACCGCGATGATGTTTTTTATCCTGTTCGGTGCGCTGACGTTTACGAACTACGTCAACCTGTCGGGCATGACGATCGACATCCAGACGTTTTTATCCGCATTCGGTGATAGCCGCGTTAGTTTCATCCTGATCATCCTGTGCATCTATCTGGTTCTGGGCTGCGTGTTAGAAAGCCTGTCGATGATCATGTTGACCGTTCCGGTGTTCTATCCGATCGCGGCATCAATGGGCATTGATCTGATCTGGTTCGGCATTTTCGTGGTCATGGTAACCGAGATTTCCTACATCACGCCGCCCGTTGGCATGAACGCCTTTGTCCTGCGGTCGGTGGTACCAGATGTACGGCTAGGCACCATTTTCCGCGGATTAGGACCATTCGTTGCGATGGATATCGTGCGCGTCGCTTTGCTGACGCTAGTCCCATCCATGGTTCTATTACTTACCTAAGAGGCTGCTATGACGCTTAAAATTGGCATCATCGGTGCTGGCAACATCGGTACCGCAATGGCGACCCTTGTCGCGCAGTCCGGCGCTATGGTCAATGTAGCGGCGCGCGGTGATCGGTTGGCGGCCATTCAATCACGCGGCACCAGCCTGATTGATCGCGGGTCACGGTTTACGGCACGCCCGATCGCGGCGCCAACAATCACAGACGCTATGGACGCGGTATTCGTCTGCGTAAAATCACAGTCTTTGGCCTCGGCTATTCTTGCCAATGCCGCTGCTATTTCGCAGGACACTTTGGTGATCCCGATGGTGAATGGAATGCCGTTCTGGTTCAACGCGAAAGGCTCGGACATAGGATCGGTGCCCTTTCTGGACCCAAAGGGCGATCTGGCGAAACTGCTAAAGCCGCGACAGATTTTGGGTGCTGTCCTACTGATGACCGTTCGGATGGACGACGAGAGCTGTGCCATTTCGTCGAACACGCCCACGCTCAGCATTGGGCCCATCGTTGGCAGTGCAGATACCAACCGCATCGATGCCCTATTACAGGTCCTAGAGGCGGGCGGCATTCGCACTGACCTATGCGGCGACATCCGCCAAAAGGTGCTGGTAAAACTGTTGGCCAATATCGCGACCAACCCGCTGACCGCCCTAACCGGCGCTATGCTGAACGAGGTTGGCACCAATCCAGCGCTGCGAGAGGTTGCGTTGAAACTGGCCGATGAATTTCGGTCATGGGCAAATGGGGCAGGGTACGATCTGCCATCCAATGATTGGCTCACTGACCTTTTCATCGATGCCGGCGATTTCCCGACATCCATGTTGCAAGACGCCCGCGCAGGCCGCGCATTAGAATTGGATACGATTTGCAAAGCTCCGCTGGAAATGGCCCGCCGCGCGGGTGGCGACATGCCGTTTCTGTCTCACCTTATTACCGAAATCGAAACCGCAACCTCTCTCCCTGCGGCTGCCGATCAGGTTCCTACCGCGCTTGCGCGGCTTTTCACCCTATCCGAGTTTTCAGAAGGATAACCAGATGAACACCTCCTCTTCTATCACCGCAGATTCCAATCCGATGGCCGGAAAATCCGAACAAGAGCTGCGCGAACAGCTTGCCGATTTTTACCACCTTGTCAGTTACTTGGGCTGGACGGAACTGATCTTTAACCACATCTCAGTGCGCTTGCCGGGTGAAGAGCACGCCTATTTGGTGAACCCTATGGGCCTGCATTATGACGAGGTGACGCCCGAAAACCTGTTGGTCGTCGGCGTAGATGGTAAATTGCTGCGGGAAAGCGAATACAAACCCAACCCTGCGGGCTTTGCGCTGCATGGTGTGATCCACGAACATCGCCCAGATGTCGGCTGCGTCGCGCATACGCACACCACCCCGATTTCTGCGATCACAATGAAAGACGGGCACATCGACCACAACAATTTCAACGGTGCGCAGCTATATGGCCGTGTCGGATATCACGAATTCGAAGGTATCACGATCTATGACACCGAACGCGAACGCATGTTGGCATCACTGGGCGACAAACACGTCTTGGTCCTCCGCAACCACGGCGTCGCGGTCTGCGAAGCGGATATTCCGCTGACCTTTTTCCTGCTGTGGACCGTTCAACGTGCGGCCGAAATCCAATGCGCAGCGGCCGCCATTCCAGGCCCGAACGTGCAGCTGCCTGATGCGGTCAAACAGAAATGCGCAGAAGACGCGCAAAGGCTCAAGGATAACGCGTCATTTGCAACGCTGCTGTTCGACGCGATGGTGCGCAAAATGAAACGCGAACGACCAGAGTTTGCCTAAAACCAAAGCGCCCCGTTTGGGGCGCTTTTTCATGGCCGCATTACAACCGACGCGCTGGGGAAATCAGTCGCAAATCCATTTGGCAACGGCGCGATAAACACGTTTTCGGTGCGGTTTCGCGTAAACACCCAGTTGCCCATTTCATCCTTTCGATAGGCATTGTTCAGGCGTGATGACCGCAGCAATGCCGTACCGTCCGCATATAGCCATGGCTGCATATGCACCCATTGCCCCGTTGCTGTTTGGGCATCTTCAGAGACCTGAATTTGTTCCGATGTCACGTAATGGCAATTCAAAACAAGAGCCGGATCTTTTTTCTGGCCCCAAAATTTTTCGAAGTGGTCACGGATGGCGGATTTACCAACGGCCGCGCCGAATTGTCCGTCGTAATATACGCCCACACCTTCCCAAATAGCGTCTTGAGCGAACAGCTCCATAATCAGATCAATTCGCTGAGCATCTGTTTTCACGCCATATTCAGGGCATGGTGTATCACAAAGCGCCATGTACCTCATTTGTGTTTGGCGGACTGCGCTTTCGGCCTCTAGGCGGTCAATACGTGCGATTAACGATGCAACATCAGTCATTTTTGGCTCCAACTATATAAAGCCAAGTTTAAGCCCAGCCCTGCGGCTGACAAGAATTTACATTAATATTCATGCAAAAAATCGATCAACGCACAAAAAAGCCGCGCCAGTTTCCTGACGCGGCTTTTCAGCAATCAGATTGGAATTAGAAGTCCAGATTTTCTACGCTCAGGGCGTTGGTCTGGATGAATTCGCGGCGTGGTTCCACCTCGTCACCCATCAGTTTGGTAAAGATGTCGTCGGCGCCTTGCAGGTCTTCGATGCTGACCTGAAGCAGGGTACGCGCATCAGGGTCTAGCGTGGTTTCCCAAAGCTGATCAGGGTTCATTTCACCCAGGCCTTTGTAGCGCTGGATCGACAGACCCTTTTCGCCTTCTTCCAAAATGGCGCGTAACAGGTCCAGTGGGCCATAGATCATCGTGTGACGATCCTTGCGGTGCAGCTGCGCAGGTTGGCTGTAAACCTCTTGTAGTGCAGCGGTAAAGCTGCCTGTCTTGCGTGCCTCGCCGGAACGCAGCATTGGGCCATCCAGAGTGCGGACTTCCTCGACCCCGCGCAGAATGCGGGCCAAGCGGATACCGTGGTCTTGGGTGATACGGCCCTGCCAGCCGCGTTCGTATTCCAGCGCGATCAGGTCCAAACGCTTCGCAACGGTATCAGCAACGCCCTGTAGGTCGCTGTCCACAGCGCCCGGAACGAAAGCACCAGCGATCGCAGCCTGTTCCAGAATGTGGCGCGGATAATGCGTTGGGAAGGCATCCAAAACGCGGCGCAAGGAACGCGCATCTTCGACCACGCGCAGCAAATCCTGCCCCGCCAGCTCAGAGCCATCAGCCAGACGCAAAATAGCGCCCTCAATGCCCTGATGGATCAGATATTCATCCATCGCAGCCTGATCTTTCAGATACACCTCGGATTTACCGCGGGCCACTTTGTACAGCGGCGGCTGAGCGATATACAGGTGACCAGCTTCGATCAATTCAGGCATCTGACGGAAGAAGAACGTCAAGAGCAGCGTTCTAATGTGCGCACCATCCACGTCCGCGTCGGTCATGATGACGATCTTGTGGTAGCGCAGTTTTTTCATGTCGAATTCATCTCGGCCAATGCCCGTGCCCAGTGCCATCACTAGGTTGCCGATCTCTTGGCTGGATAGCATACGGTCAAAACGCGCGCGTTCGACGTTCAGGATTTTACCTTTCAGCGGCAAAATCGCCTGTGTGCGGCGGTCACGGCCCGTTTGCGCGGATCCGCCAGCCGAGTCACCCTCGACGAGGAAGACTTCGGTTTGAACAGGATCTTTTTCAGAACAATCTTTGAGCTTGCCCGCAAGGAAATTCACATCCATCGCGGTTTTGCGGCGGGTCAATTCGCGGGCTTTGCGTGCAGCTTCGCGGGCCAAAGCGGCTTCGATGATTTTTCCAACGATGCCTTTGGCTTCATTCGGGTTTTCTTCGAACCATTCGCTTAGCTTTTCGCCAACTAGATTTTCGACCGCTGGGCGCACCTCGGACGAAACCAATTTATCTTTGGTCTGGGACGAGAATTTAGGATCAGGGACTTTAACCGACAGGACGCAGGTCAAACCTTCGCGGGCGTCATCACCTGAGAACGATACCTTTTCCTTTTTGCCGATGCCGTGTTCCTGCGCGTATTTCGTCAGGGTACGGGTCAGCGCCGCACGGAAACCAGCAAGGTGCGTACCGCCATCGCGCTGTGGAATGTTGTTCGTGAACGGCAGAACGTTTTCGTGGTAGCTGTCGTTCCACCACATCGCGACCTCGACCCCGATGCCGTCTTTTTCGCCTTGAACGAAAATCGGTTCGGGGAACATCGGGTGTTTGGAACGGTCCAGATATTTTACGAACTCTTTCACGCCGCCATCGTAGAACAGTTCGTTCTTGATCGGCTCAGCTGGCCGTTCATCCTCTAGCAGGATACGCACGCCAGAGTTCAAGAATGCCAATTCGCGCAGGCGTTTTTCCAGAACGTCATAGGAATATTCCAAGTTCAGGAAGGTGCCTTCGGGATCGTTGGTTTTGGAGGACGCCAAGAAACGCACCTGAGTGCCTTTTTTGCCATTAGCCTCGCCTACAACCTCTAGCGATTTGGCGGTCACGCCTTTTTCAAAGCGGACATAGTGTTCTTTGTCATTGCGCCAAATGCGCAGTTCCAGCCAGTCAGACAGGGCGTTCACAACGGAAATACCCACGCCGTGCAGACCGCCCGACACTTTGTAGGAATTCTGGTCGAACTTACCGCCAGCGTGCAACTGGGTCATGATCACCTCGGCGGCGGAAACGCCTTCTTCGGGGTGCATGTCCACAGGAATACCGCGGCCGTTGTCGGTGACAGAAACCGAATTATCGGCGTGGATTTTTACCGAAACATGGTCAGCGTGGCCTGCCAATGCTTCGTCGATGCCGTTGTCCACGGCCTCGTAGATCATGTGGTGCAGACCAGACCCGTCATCGGTGTCGCCAATATACATCCCAGGGCGTTTACGGACTGCGTCCAAGCCTTTGAGAACTTTAATAGAATCGGCGCCGTATTCGGGCTGCTGCTGCTCTGTTTCGGACATGCGGTGTTTCCCCGTATTTAGTCGCCAAAATATAGAGGATTACTGGGCGATTGTCACGGGTAAGACGCTATATTTTGCGGTTAGACAAAGGGGATAATGACCCCGACGGCGATTAGCAGCCAACCAGCCGTTAGGTTCATCCTGCGCAGCGCTTTTGGCGAGGTCAGCAAAGCCCGTATTTTCCCGATAAACGCCCCCATGATCAGGTTTCCGACAAACGGCACAATGGCCGATAATGCGGCAATGGCGACAATGTCGGGCGTGGTGAGCGCGGTCAAATCAAAAAACCCCGGCAGCATCCCCATGTAGAACAGGATCGCCTTTGGGTTGCCCAAAATCACGGCCAGCCCCGCGATGAACCCCGCCATCATCCCCGGGCGGGTCAAACGGCTATCGGAGCTGATGGATTTATCCGCATTCCTGATGACCATGTACCCCATGACCAAAAAGGTCACGCAGGCCACATATTTGATGCCCGTCAGAAACCCACCGTATTGGTTCACGATCCAACTGACGCCCAAAATCGCCAGCACAGACCATAGCACGTCGCCAACGACCACGCCCATCGCCAGCGGCCACGCGGCCCGAAACCCGCCCGACATCGCCCGTGCGATCAGGCCGACCCACACAGGGCCGGGCGTCATGAACAGAACAAACAACGCGCCCGCATAGAGCGCCAGATCACCGATCGATAGCGTCATTCAGCAACAGGCAGGGTCAGGCTGCCGTCCTCATTCAAAGGCCAAAAGGGATTATGGGCGACTTCCCATACGTGACCATCAGGATCGGCGTAGTAGCCTGAATATCCGCCCCAAAATACGGGCTCTGGCCGTTTTAGCGCGGTTGCCCCTGCGGCCAGCGCAGCGTCGAATGCGGCATCGACTTCGTCCGTTGTTGTAAAATTTTGCGCCAGCGTCATGTTGCCAACACCCAGCGGCGCGCCTTCGCGGCCCTGATCTTTGGCCAATTCAGTGGTCGGAAACAGGCCCAAGGCCATTCCGTTAATCTGATAAAACGCGACGCCGGGCTGTTCGGCGGTGACCTGCCACCCCAATGTTTCATAGAACGATTTTGCGCGTTCCAGATCAGAAACGCCCAAAGTGATTAAAGTCACGCGCTGCGGTGTCATCAAAATTTATTCCCTAACAAATCCAGCGTCAGGTGATCGTCCCACGACCGATTATTCAAGGGCAAAACCATCAGGTCATCGGTTTGATGCTCGATGGCGACCGTGCGTTTGTCTGTCATCGCCACCCAGCGCAGGGGGTTGGGTTTCGCCTGAAATCCGTTCGCCGCATAAACGGGCCGATCACCAAACAGAACCATCGCATCAGCGCCTACTTTGCGCGCGAAATCGATACTTCCACGCACCAAATGGCCAGCGATCCCTTGGCTGCGATGGTTGGGATGGGTCGCAACCTCGGCCAGACCTACGATATCCAGCAGCTGTTCACCCAACCTTACGGTGCGATAGGTGATGGCCAAATGCCCGACAATCGCGCCTTTGGACCGTTGAATTAGGCGCACATTGTGACGTTGTTGATGATAGGACGCCCCGCCAAATTCCGGCGAAAAGGCAAGGTCCAGCAGGGTCGTCAGCTCTGCCTCAGTTTCAGGGGTCAGGTCGAATTCATTGATCGTTTCAAAAGCTGGCAACATGCGATGCGCCCCCTTGGTCGGTGACTTCGACGTTTTGGGCGCGGTCGGACAATTCGGTGAATAGTTCAGGGCCCGTGCCCGTCATGAACGCCTGCGATCCCAGCGCGCAGATTTCATCATAGAGCGCCGCTCTACGCCCTGCATCCAGATGCGCAGCGACCTCGTCCAGCAAAAGGATCGGCGCCATGCCGATCTGCGCGGCCAAGGCACGTGCATTGGCAAGGATTAATGAGATCAAAAGCGCCTTTTGTTCGCCCGTAGAACAATCCGCCGCGGGCATGGATTTCGCCGCAAATACTGCGCCCAGATCGCTGCGATGCGGACCAGTTAGGGTGCGCCCTGCCGCCATATCGCGCGAACGCCCTGCGGCGAATGCATTGCGCAATTCGGCTTCGGTTTCGGGGGTGCCCTCAGCGTTCAAAACTGTCAGTTCCGCCACGGGGAACGCCGTTTCAGCCTGTGATTGGGCCGTCATCAAATTTAACACAGCATCGCGCCGCGCAGCCATGATCGTGGCCCCTGCAGTCGCCATCTGCGCCTCTAGCGCGGCATACCAATGAGCATCTCGCACCATATCCTTGAGCAACCGATTGCGTTCGCGCATCGATTTTTCATAAGCCAGAACCGCCTCGGCATGGGCGGGTTCAAAGCTCATCGTCATGCGGTCCAGAAAACGGCGGCGGCCTTCGGCGCCTTCGATCCACAGGCGGTCCATAGATGGCACCAGCCACAACACCCGCGCAATGCGGCCCAATGCGGTTTGCGCAGACGCTTTGCCATCAATCCGCAGATTGCGCGTTTTTTCTGGTTCGGCCCAGATTTCGATTTCATGGGAATTGTGGCCAGACCGCAGATCAGCCGCCATTTTCCATCCCAGACTTTCGGGTTTGCGCACAATGTCGTCCACTGCCGCACGGCGCAAACCGCGCCCGGGGGACAATAGCGAAATCGCCTCTAGAATGTTGGTTTTGCCTGCGCCGTTAGGCCCGAAAATCGCAACGGGCCGACCATCAAAATCAATCTCGACCCGTTTGTGGGATCGAAAATGCGACAGCAGAATATGGTCAACAGAAAGGCCGCTCATTCGCGGCCTCCTGAATATTCAAACATGGTCGCGCCCTGCGTCACACGCGCATTGGCATCACGACATAGACCGCCGAAGTATCATTGCCTTCGCGCATCAAGGTCGGATCGCCCGAGGAGTTGAACAGGAACACCGCGTTTTCGCGGTCCACTTGGGATGCGATTTCCAGCAGGTATTTCGCGTTGAAACCGATTTCCAGACGTTCGTCATCATAAGCCACGGCCAGTTCTTCGGTCGCGGCACCGCTGTCTGGCGCGTTCACGGACAGGACCAGACGATCTTCGTCCAGCGACAGTTTGACAGCGCGGCTGCGTTCGGACGAGACGGTCGCCACACGGTCAACGGCCTTAGCGAAATCGCTGGCGTCGACTTCCAATTTACGGGTGTTCCCTTGAGGGATCACGCGGGTGTAATCAGGGAAGGTTCCATCGATCACCTTGGATGTCAGGGTAATGTTCGGGGTCGCAAAACGAACTTTGGTTTCCGACACAGATACAGCAATCTGCATTTCGTCGTCATCCAGCAGTTTACGCAATTCGCCAACGGTTTTACGCGGCACAATCACACCCGGCATATCGCCTGCGTTTTCTGGCATTGCTGCATCGATGCGGGCCAGACGGTGACCGTCAGTCGCAACGCAACGCAGCGCGCGGCCGTCTTCGCCATCAGCGATGTGCATGTAAACGCCGTTCAGATAATAACGGGTTTCTTCGGTAGAAATCGCGAATTTCGATTTATCGAACAAACGACGCAGCACCGGCGCAGGCGCCGAGAAGTTCGTGGTATAGTCCGACGACGCCATCACGGGGAAATCTTCTTTGGGCAGGGTCGCCAGGCTAAAGTTTGAACGACCCGCTTCGATGGTCAGGCGACCTTTGACGCCGTCTTCGGTCAGGGTAACCAATGCGCCGTCTGGCAATTTACGTACGATTTCGTTCAAGGTGACCGCAGCGACTGTGGTTGCGCCAGCGCGTTCAACCATTGCGTCGGCTTTGTCCACGACTTCGATATCCAAATCGGTCGCGCGGAATTGTACGTTATTGCCTTCGGCCTCGATCAGAACGTTGGCGAGGATTGGAATTGTGTTCCTGCGTTCCACAACTGACTGCGCTTGTGCCACAGCCTTGAGCAATACCGCCCGTTCGATACTGAATTTCATGTCTCTCGCTCCGCTTGTCGGACCCGACCTGGCCGGAAAATGAAACCTAACGGTTTAATTCCAAGGCTCAAGCTCTTTTTATGACTGTTGAATACTGCGCGACCAGCGTCAAGACGCCAAGGTGCGGCGCAGCAGCTCTAGTTCATCGGCCAACTGGGAATCTTTTTCCGAAAGTTCGTCAATCCGGCGCACACCATGCATCACGGTTGTATGGTCACGGCCACCGAATTTACGTCCGATTTCTGGCAAGCTCCGATTGGTCAGCTGCTTTGCCAGCCACATCGCAACCTGACGCGGACGCGCATAGGCACGCAGGCGTTTCGGGCCGATCAGATCCGACAGACGGATGTTAAAATGTTCAGCAACTTTGCGCTGGATTTCATCAATGGTCACGCGGCGTTCGGACGATTTCAACAGGTCGGCCAAACAGTCTTGCGTCATTTCTAGCGTGATCGGTTTGCCAACCAGCGACGCCATCGCGAACAGACGGTTCAAGGCGCCTTCTAGAACGCGGACGTTGGTGGTGATTTTGTGCGCAAGGAATTCCAATACGCCTGGATCAATTTCCAAACCTGGGAACTGTTCGGCGTATAGTTCTGCTTTGGTCTGCAGAATACCGACACGCAGTTCGTAATCGGTTGGGTGCAGGTCAACGACCAGACCGCATTGCAGACGGGTCTGAATACGCTCTTCCATGTCCTTGATTTCGCCTGGGGCGCGATCCGCAGAGATGATGATCTGTTTGCGTGCCTCAACCAGTGCGTTGAAGGTGTGGAAAAACTCCTCTTGAGTGGAATCCTTGCCAGCAATGAATTGAACGTCGTCGACCATCAGAACGTCGACCGAACGGAACAGTTGTTTAAAGTCAATCATCTTGCGGTCTTTCAGCGCCGAGATGAAGCGATACATGAACTGTTCAGCCGAGATATATAGAACTGTTTTTTCTGGGTTACGGCGGCGGATTTCATGGGCAACCGCGTGCATAAGGTGCGTTTTACCCAGACCAACACCACCGTACAGGAACAGCGGGTTAAAGGTGACTGGGCCACCTTCGGCGACGCGGCGGGCAGCAGCGTGGGCCAATTCGTTTGGTTTACCGACAACGAAATTATCAAAGGTAAAACGTGGATCCAGCGGGACATCTGGAATAACCGAACCTTCGGACGGCATGCGGACCGGATTCGCCACAGGCTTCGGCTCAACATTTGGGCGTGGGTTATTGGCAGCCGCGGATACAGCAAAAGACAAACGTTCCGTCTGCGCACCATTGCGGTTCAAATGATAGATGATCTGATCTGCAAAATTCTGGCTCACATAGTCGCCAAAGAATTTGGTCGGCGCATTGAAATACGCAACGCCATTGTCAACATGCAGAAATTCGAGCGGTTCAATCCAGTTCGTAAAGTTGCCTGTGCCAATATTGTTTTTAAGTGTCTCGCGGATTGAGCCCCACATAGTCATTTTTGTCCCGTACCTATCCCAGTCTTTAAATCTTCGCTCGCAGACCCCCACAGTCCACTCCACACTGTTCAAACGGACAAAAATTTCCCACCGCTCAGAGTCCCACTCCGAACGCTATGTCGTTTTCATCCTATCATATACGGCCCGCGTCAGCGCCTCGTTGGGCGTGTGACGCAATCCGTCCGGGGTACAGAAAGCTGTCCGATATCAATGACATCGGCTGCCTAGCTGCGCTGATCGAAAGATCGATCAGGAGTAACGATAAAAGAACAGCAGCAAGTCAGATCAAATCTGACGCTATTCAAGATCGCTTTCACGATGCTCCCCCAGGAACGATGTGAATCGCTTGGGTGAAACTAGCAACGTCAGGGCGCTCCCTTCAACACAACAACGTCCTTGACTCTGACTTTCTGGAAAAAGAATCTCTCGGCCTTTTTTGACCGCTTAGAAAACCAAAATTTGGTGGCATCCGCGCAACAAAAACGCGCCCAAAAAGGGCGCGCTTCAAATAGTTCTATGGACCATCCGAAAGGATGGAATCAGCGGGATTAGCCCAGCGATTTAACGCGGGAAGCCAGACGCGACATTTTGCGCGACGCTGTGTTTTTGTGGAAGATACCTTTGGTAACGCCACGCATCAGTTCAGGCTGTGCTGCTTTCAGAGCTGCTGCTGCTGCTTCTTTGTCACCCGAAGCGATAGCTTCTTCTACGGTGCGCAGGAAGGTGCGGATGCGCGAACGGCGCATTTTGTTGATGTCGGCGCGGCGTTCGTTCTGACGTGCGCGTTTTTTGGACTGGGCTGTGTTTGCCATAGTGCGGTTCCTTTTGGTCTGGGCCAATAAAATGTCGAACGCACGAAAGCCCACCAAAGGTTCATAGGAACCGGCTGATTCTGGCCAGAGCGGGCCTCACGCGCATGTATCGGGCGGCGTTTAATGCCCGCCGCCCAAAAAGGCAAGTGTTTTAGCGGTCGCGGAACTGAGGTTCGCGTTTTTCAAGGAAAGCTGCCATGCCCTCTTTTTGGTCTTCGGTCGCAAACAGCGAATAGAACTGACCACGTTCGTAGGCCAACCCCTGCTCCAAAGACATCTCATATGCTTTGTTCACGCAGTCTTTGGCCGCCATCGTAGCAAGCATGGATTTCTCAGCGATCTTGTTAGCCGCTGACATGGCTTCTTCTTTTAGCTTTTTGGCAGGCACCACGCGGGATACTAGTCCCGAACGTTCGGCCTCTTCAGCATCCATGAAACGACCCGTCAGGTGCATTTCCATGGATTTCGCTTTGCCGACATAACGGGTCAGACGCTGCGTGCCGCCCAATCCGGCGATCACGCCCAGATTGATTTCCGGCTGGCCAAATTTTGCGTTGTCTGCCGCAATGATGAAATCGCACATCATTGCCAATTCACACCCACCGCCCAGCGCATAGCCGGACACGGCTGCAATGATTGGTTTTCGGGTGTTATTGAAACGGTCGCTTTCCGCCGTAAAAAACTTTTCGGTCATCATGTCGACGAACGATTTGTCCGACATTTCAGAAATATCGGCGCCAGCCGCGAATGCTTTTTCCGATCCGGTGATAACGACGCAGCGAACTTTGTCGTTCTCGTCTGCCGCCTCAAGCGCTGAGGACAATTCGCCCAACAGCTTGGAATTTAATGCATTGAGAGCCTCTGGTCGGTTCAGGGTGATAAGTGAGACGTATCCCTGAACGTCCACGTTGATGGTCTCATAAGCCATTTGCAGCCTCGGTTGCTGTTGTCTTGGACCTCAGTGATTAACAAAGCTGTGACAGCGTTCAAGTTATCTTTGGCATTGCGGACAATAGAAAGTTGAGCGTCCCGACTGCACGAATCGCTGAATCACGTGACCTGCATCGCCTGTTTGGCATGGCTGGCCTTCGCGATCATAAACACGGAAATTATGCTGAAAATACCCTAACTTACCGTCCGCTTGCCTATGATCTTTCAGCGACGATCCCCCCGATTCAATTGCCTCGGCCAACACCTCGCGGATGGCAGGAACCAAGGTAGCGATGCGCTGAGCGGATATCTGCCCTGCTTTTCGTTTGGGATTAATTCCTGTGCGAAACAGCACCTCGCACACATAGATGTTGCCCAAGCCCGCCACGATTCCCTGATCCAGTAGCGCGGTTTTAATCGGACTGTTTTTGCCGCGGAAACGGTCGATCAGGTACGATTCGTTAAAGGCGTTGGAAAACGGTTCGGGCCCGATATCACGCAGCAACCAATGATCTTCGGCCGTGGCGGTATCCAGCAAATCCATCGCCCCAAAACGGCGTGCATCGTTGAATGTCACCCGTGCGCCGTTTTCCATATCGAACACAACATGGTCGTGTTTTTCAGGCGTCGGATGCGGGTGATGGAATTCGCCAACAGCCACACCCGAAATCGTCATGCGGCCAGACATGCCCAGATGCACCAACAGCGTTTCACCCGAATCCAGATCCATCAGGATGTATTTCGACCGACGGCGCAGGGCGTTGATCCTCTTGCCTGTCAGACGTTCCGCCATATTTTCCGGAAACGGCCAACGCAGGTCTGGGCGGTTTACGGCGGCATTTGATATCACCTGCCCTTCCATGGCTGGGATTAATCCGCGGCGGACTGTCTCTACCTCTGGCAATTCGGGCATGGTGCGCTTCCTATCTTTGGGGCGGCAGTGTATGCCCCTGATCAGACCTATTAAATGTGACGCATCGGCAAGGACGGCAAGAGCAATGACCGACAATCGCGACAACACCACTCACTTCGGTTTTGAAACCGTGCGCGAAAACGAAAAAGCGGGCCGCGTTCAGGGCGTGTTCAAGTCGGTCGCATCAAAATATGACATTATGAATGACGTGATGAGCGTCGGCATCCACCGCGTTTGGAAAGACGCGATGATGGATTGGCTGGCCCCACGCGCAGGTCAGAAACTATTGGATGTGGCTGGCGGCACCGGCGATATTTCGTTCCGTTTCCTGCAACGCGCAGGCAGCGGGCATTCCACCGTGTTGGACCTAACCGAATCCATGCTGGTCGAAGGCCGTAAACGCGCCGAAGCCGCAGACATGGCCGATAGCCTAGACTGGGTTGTAGGCGACGCGATGAAACTGCCGTTTCCTGACAATACCTTTGATGTTTACACCATCAGCTTTGGCATCCGTAACGTAACCCGTCCCCAAGAGGCATTGAACGAAGCCTACCGTGTTCTGCGCCCAGGCGGCCGTTTGATGGTGCTGGAATTCAGCCAGTTGCCGAACCCGATGATGCAAAAGGCCTATGACCTGTATTCGTTCAACGTCATCCCGCGTATGGGCAAACTGATCGCGAACGATAGCGAAAGCTATCAGTATCTGGTCGAATCGATCCGTAAATTCCCAGATCAGGACACGTTCCTCGACATGGTGAAAAAGGCCGGTTTCGGCAACGCGAAATACCGCAACCTGTCGCTGGGTATCGCGGCGCTGCATTCGGGGTGGAAAATCTAATGCGCGGACCTCACAACATTTGGCGCCTGATCCGTACAGGCGCAACGCTAGAACGCGCGGGCGCCATGAACATCGCGCTAGATGCATTCGACGCGAGCCCCGTCCTGCGCTTTGCCGCACGCACATTGGCATTTCCGTTCCGCTGGTTGGGCTACAAAGGTGACGCCTCACTGCCGCCAGTATCCCGCGCGCTAACCGCATTGGGCCCTGCCTACATCAAATTCGGTCAGATCATGTCGACCCGTCCTGACGTTGTTGGCCCTGATTTGGCCCGCGAACTACGCGTCCTACAAGACGCGCTGCCGCCATTCCCATTGGACGTCGCGAAAAAAGCGGTGGCCAAAGAATTGGACATCAACGTTGACGAGGTGTTCAGCGAATTTTCCGAACCCGTCGCGGCCGCATCCATCGCGCAGGTTCACCGCGCACGGATCGCTGAAACCGGCAAAGAGGTCGCGGTCAAAGTTCTGCGGCCAAACGTCGAACGCGCCTTTCAAAAGGACGTCGACGCATTCTATTTCGCGGCCCGCTTTGTTGAATTCTTCTCTCCTTCATCACGGCGTTTGCGCCCGATGGACGTCATCGAACATTTCGACGGCGTTGTTCAGGGTGAATTGGACCTACGCCTAGAAAGCGCGAGCGCATCAGAATTCGCCGCCAATACCGAAGGCGACGCAGGATTTCAGGTGCCCAAAATCCAATGGAACCTATCGTCCCGCCGCGTGATGACCTTGGAATGGGCCGAAGGCCTAAGCCTTGGTGATATCGACGCGATTGACGCCGCCGGCCATGATCGCCGCGCGCTGGGCGCACGTGTGTTGCAACTGTTCCTAAGCCACGCACTGCGCGATGGTTTTTTTCACGCGGATATGCATCACGGCAACCTAAAGGTCGCATCGAATGGCGATATTATTGCCTATGATTTTGGTATCATGGGCTACATCGACGAATACACCCGCCGCGTTTACGCCGAGATCCTGTTCGGATTTATCCGCCGTGATTACAAACGCGTCGCAGAGGTGCATTTCGAAGCAGGTTACGTGCCCGCCGATCAGGATGTTGAGGAATTCGCACGCGCCTTGCGTGCTGTGGGCGAACCGATCTTTGGCATGGACGCCAGCCGCATTTCGATGGGCCGTCTGTTGGCCTATCTGTTCGAAGTCACCGAACGGTTCGGCATGGAAACGCGCACCGAATTGATCCTACTTCAGCGCACCATGGTCGTTGTCGAAGGCGTGGCGCGGTCGCTGGACGAACATATCAACATCTGGGAAGTCGCCCGCCCCGTGGTCGAAGAATACATCCAAAAATCGATCGGCCCTGCCGCATTGACCCGTGACCTGGTGCGCACAGCACGTGTATTGGCACGCTTTGGTCCACGACTGCCGCAATTGGCCGAGGCTGCGTTGATACGTCAGTCCAAACCGGAAAAAGACACAGACGATTCCACGCTACACCCCGCTATTTGGGCTGTTATCGGCGCGGGCGCGATGGCTGTGTTTTGGGTGGGTACGCTGATCTAACCATAACTTGGATCACGCAAGGCGGTCACATCAGTGGCCGCCACAACATCACCTGACTCCAACACCAATGCGACGCCATCGTCTGCGCTGCGCACCTCGGTTACCGCTACATATACATCGGCCGTTTCAGCGTTAATCTGAACCCCGTCTTGATAGCTTAGCACGGCAAAACTGTAGCTGCCTTCGGACATTCCCTCCCATTCTATCAATGCCGCGTTGGTGTCGATCGACAGCCGATCGACCTCTGTTCCGGTGCTGTCATAAACAACCAATTCCGCACTATCTGCGGCGCTATCGGGCTCTGCCGCGACCGTTACGCTGTTTGTCCCGCCATAATATGCCGCCGCAGACACGCGAACTTCGTTACCGACCCAATTGGCCAGTTCTGACATAGACGATGTTGCGAACATGCCCGTCAGGTCCGATAATAGATCGTTGGTCAGCACCTGCTGTTCAACCGACGAAAATGTCGCCAATTGCGTGGCATAATCGGTGGAATCGACCGGATTAAGAGGATCCTGGTTTTCCATTTGCGCCGTCAGCATTGTCAAAAAGGTTTCAAAATCGGAACTGATGACCGAATTGGTATCAGACGACGTTGTCCCCGTTGATGTTGCCAAAGTGGATGTATCAATCGTTGTCATTGGGTCCCTATAGCCTGATGTCTACGCGTCCATCGGAGGCGCGCAAAACGGGTTGAATTATCTCGGTGGTCTGGGTTTCAGCTTTGCCATGGCTAGTACCTTGGCGGGAGTCGTCCGTGTCGTCGTGGGACGCGAAGTCTAAACTCACGTCACCAAACCCCAACTCTTTGAATTCGTTTGTCAGCAGATCCAGATGTTTTCGCATCAAATCCACGGTTTCTGGCCGCTCTACTGCAATAACGATTTGGACTGACGTTTCATGCGTGATCATCTGCATCCTCACCCGCCCCAACTCTTCGGGATCAAGAGCGATTTCAGTCACATTTCCATCAGACAACGGCGCGGACAGGACCTGTTTCACAACCTGAGCCTCGGTCGTGTTTGGTACAATTTTTGGTACGACTTCGGACCGTACAATCGTGCGTTCTAGCGACACAGGCGGGCCTTTCTCTGGGCCGTCGTTTGGCGCAACTGCGTGGTCCATGCTGGCCTCAAAGCCAGTTATATCCAGAAATTTTTGGTCAACTTGGGCCGATTTAGTCTCTATTCTTGTTATGGCGCCATCAAATTGATGATCTTTGCCGAAATCCTGTGCCTCGATATCTGTGGTGGTTCTGCCTTCCCTATCCGGCTTTGGATCTACCGGTGGAATCTGAGGCGCAGGGATCGCCAGCGGATCATTCTCGTCGACGTCCAGCTCGGGTTCTGGGCTCTTATCAACTTCCGCTGAATCAGTGTCTGTTTCGCCGTCAGTTTCCAGCTGATCCATTGTTTGTAGAAACGCATCACACATCTCATCTGTGGCACAGAGGCCCCCGTCATTCGGCAGACCTGATAAAGATGACTGAACTAAACTGACCTGCATCAAAATCTCCGCACTGGTTCTGATGCCACTAAACCTGACGATGATTACTCAATCTTTACCGAAATCGATTCAATCTTTGGAAAATTGACCCAAAGGAGAGTCCCAAATGATTGCGACACAATCCCCAATAAGATCAGCAGCAGAAAAAATCGAAACTGCGTTTCTATCCCAGATGCTGAAACATTCCGGTGTCGGCGAAACCGGAAATAGCGGGGATCAATTTTTGACTTTCATGCACGAAGCCCAAGCACGAGCGATCGTAAAAAGTGGCGGGATTGGCCTGACCGAGTCCTTGTTTCATGCATTAGCGGAGCGGGCAGATGGATAAACGTGCCATGGACATAATTGCCCAGCTTGCACGCACACGCGCAGCCATAACCGAAGGCAAATTCACCACATTGGACGCATTGGCCCGGATCACGGAATCAATGCACTTACCCAGCGATCTAGATGCAGATGATCTGACGGCGATCAAAACAGCCGCAAGACGCACAATGGCAGTCATAGAGGCGGCGAAACGCGGGATCGATGATTCAATCGCCAATCAGACCAATGCGAAAGAACAACAGGAAAATTTCGCAAGTTATGGTTCGGATGGACAGTTCGCCAAACATGTTCCCACGGCGCCGCAAATATTGCGCAAAGCCTGATCGATAGAATTTGAACAAATTTCACCGCGCGCATTAGGGAATCGTTAGCTCACCGCACGCATGATCACAGCACATCCGAAATGGATGCCGGCATTGGACCGGTTCGCGTCAGAATGGCGTCTCTTCGATTGTTCAAAACCGAACAAAGACAAAACCAGGCGCAAAGCGCCACATTATAGGGACATCCTTTATGTCTAGCATTCTGACCAACAATGGCGCCATGGTGGCGCTAAGCACCCTGAAAACCATCAACTCTGATCTGTCCAAAGTACAAGACACGATTTCGACCGGTAAAGAGGTGAACTCGGCCAAAGACAACGCGACGGTCTGGATCACCTTTGCATTCGATGAATAGGCACGCTGTGTCTGGATCAGGTCTGTGAGTTCGCTCGCGACATCGGTTGTAGATTCTTCGCGGGCATAAGACGCGATTTCACCTGTCGGACCATCGCCGGCATCCCACAAATACATCGACCCGGAACTGTTGGTGATGCGATAGGCCTGACCACCGACCGTCTCTAATCCGTTCACATTAGCCACATCCACCAATGGCACCTGATACAGCACCCGC
This sequence comes from Marivivens niveibacter, assembly GCF_002150005.2. Classification (GTDB taxonomy): domain Bacteria; phylum Pseudomonadota; class Alphaproteobacteria; order Rhodobacterales; family Rhodobacteraceae; genus Marivivens; species Marivivens niveibacter. Next base: position 409,598 of record NZ_MSPP01000002.1, on the reverse strand, counting down.
GTAACGCCTGTATCAAACGACGCCGTTACGTTGCCGTTTTCATCCACGCCAACCGTCGTCAGATTGCCGACTTCGGACCCGTCTTTTGTCACTGTACCTGGCTGAAACGTATCGGAAAGCTGTGTCAGGCCATCGGTATCACCTAGCGTTCCAATATCGATAGAAATCGGTCCCCCATCTACAGTGACCGTGATCGTGCCATTAGTGGCATCATAGGCGCCACCGGTCACAGCCGTGACAGACTCCAGCGTCCCGCCCAGATCGCGCGTGTCGTCAAAGGTCAACGTGTATTCACCCACAACCGCATCACCAGAGGCGCTATCCGTGATGACCATCGTCCAAGTGTTGGATGATCCTTCTTCGGCGACGATCGGAACAAACTCTATCCCCAGATTTTCCGTCTTTCCCAGATTGTCATAATATTCGACGGTCAATTCTTCGGCTGCGCCTTCCGCCCCATTGGCAGTTGATGTGGCGGGTAAATTGGCCTGCATTTCGATGGCCGTCGTCGGCTCGCCCGCAAAACCACTGACATTGATCAAAATTGGCTCTAACCCTTCGGCGGTATCGCGGGCGTGGGTCGAAATAGACCCATCCGCATTTGCGGGCCAACCCATCAAAACCAGACCGCTAGAGGTGGTCAAATAGCCATCTTCATCCGTTGAGAAACTGCCGGTCGTCGTCATAAGAAACGGAGTGTCATTACCACCGTCAGCTACAGATGCCGAGGTTGTCACAGGTAACATACCCCGTCCGCTGACGGCCAAATCCAGAGCGCTGGATGTCGACACCAAAGACCCCATTTCATCAATCGCACGCGTGGTCGTCGTACGCACGCCGCCTGCCGAATATGTACCTTCGGCGCTCGATACGACCATCGAATTGAAATCGGTTTCGGCCCGTTTGTACCCATAGGTCGACGCGTTCGAAATATTGTCCGAAATCGACGCAAGTCGCGACGCATTTGCCGCCAACCCCGCGACCGACGCGTTAAGAGAAGAGGAAATCGTCATATCGAGCCTTTCTGCATCAGGACGTTGCACAAAGGTCTAGGCCATCACAATTAACAGGCCCCTAACGGAGATCGGACCGCAGAAAAACGATCCTAATACGGTTATTCCGAACTGATGTGGGTACAAATTCTGCGGGATCGCGGTCCGCGTGACCAACTGCACGAACGAAACGTTTTGGCGCAATGTTTTCGGCCTCTAATAACTGACGGACCTGACCCGCGCGAGCCAGCGAAACATCCCAAACGATATGATCGCGCACCACAACAGGTTGCGTCGCATGATGAGCATGAACCGATATTTCGTTCTGGACCATCTGCGCAGCGGCACCTACAGAATCTAATATTTCCAGCAAAATCGGAGTGGGCTCAGCAGTGCGATCAACAAAGATCGGCTCTGACGGTGTCGCGAAAATATCGATAACCAGCCCTTCGTCGGTGATCGACGTCACAATGTGCCGCAATTCGTTCTCTGCAAATAACGCTTCGCCGGTTTGGCCAGCAATCATCGCGGCAAATTCGGCTAAAGAATCGGTTTCATTCGGCGGCATGCCATCACTGTTCCCCACGCCGCCCGTACCCGATTGAATTTGCATGTTGCGCGAAAAAACGTCCTCTCCGCCCAACGCACCGTCGCCTCCGGCGGATACACGCGCCAGAGGGATTGTTGGTGCGAAATAATCCGCAATACCCTTGCGTTGCTGTTCTGTCGTCGCGTTCAGTAGCCACATCAGCATAAAGAACGCCATCATCGCCGTTACAAAATCCGCATAGGCCACTTTCCACGCGCCGCCGTGATGGCCATCACCGCCGACCATTTTTTTGCGTTTGATAATGACCGGCGCGTTGGTTCCAACCGCCATTCTATCCACCTTTGTTCACCCGCAATCAGGGCTATGATCCAAAGGTTTCGGGGAAATTAATCGCGATCAGCGTAATCTGTAAATTTCGTCAGGTCCCGCAAAATCCACCAGATCATATCCAGCGTCTCGCATGATCGACGCGATAACGGAATCGCCCGCGTTGTTTTCAATCGCCCAGACCTGAACACGATGTTTGCTAAACGGGAAATCGCGCAAGACAGCGACCTCTCCGCCTTCGATATCCAACGACACGAAATCAGGATGTTCAATTCCCACGTCCGTCAGGATGTCAGACAATCGTTTGGTCTGGACCTGAACCAACTCTTCTACATGACGCGGATCATTCCTGACCTGAGCCAAGGTCTGGGCGTCATAACTTTGCGCCAAACCGCTCATTTGCGTGAACCCTTTGGTGACCGCAATGAATTCAGCCTCACCAGCCGTATCGGAAACCGCCAGTTGCAGACACTCACTTTTGCGGGCGATGCGTGCCTTTTGAATTTGGGACGGAACAGGTTCAACCAAAACACCCGACCATCCACGGATCTGTTCAAAAAACAATGAATTAGACCCTGTTACACCGTCATACGCACCGACATCCACAAATGTCCCGCCTGTCTTACCGCTAAACAACCGATCCACGATCATGTCTTGGCCCGCTTGTGACGCGAATAGATACTGCGGCTCTGTTCCGCGCCGCAACCTATGCAATTCGCGGTTCAACGCGGCCCGACCGCGCCCTTTCTCTTGGCGCAGCTTTACCGCGATTTCATTTTTGATCGCGGCGGCGTCTGTGTAGTGCTGGCGCAGGCGCGCACCCAAATTCATTTGCCCGTATCCGCGTATGATTTTTCTTCGACTAGCGCCGACCCAAGTAGCAAATTGATCTGTTTTTTCACCGCCGCGCGTCGGTCATTTGTTTGATAAACCGCACGGGCAAGGCGGATAAATTCGTCGCCAAAATCGTCATGCGATTCACAAATACGAATGTCGTCTTCGATCACCCAAAGATCCGCGTTAATTTGATACAATTCGCCCCAAAGTCGCTGCAATTCGTCAGATTTCGGGATCGCCTGATTTGCGACGGCCGTTAATGCGGATTGTTCAATAGCGACATTCGCCAATTTAGCGGCATCGTCGATCCGTTCAGATTTCAGCTGTAGAATTGTCAGTTTATCAATCAATTCACCAGGTGCGACGGGAACCAGGATATCATCCATTTTTTGAAACCTTCTCGCTTAGAGCCTGACGCACATCGGTCATCACATGATCCCAACGCAGGGCCTCGCGCTGACGGAACAGCCGCATGCTGGGATACCAAGGAGTCGTCGTGCCGCGGTGGCGATACACCCAAAATGCATCCATATGTAAAATGACCCAGACCGGTATACCCAATGATCCCGCGATATGCGCCGTCGCCGTGTCGGAAGTAATTACCAGATCCAATTCACGCATCAGCGCTGCACAGTCAGCGAAATCGCGGTCATGTGATCCGGCATCCACTATCAATCCAGAGGCACCATCATCGTAAAACGCATCGATCATCGGCCCCTTATAAAGTGAAAACAGCTGCACATTCGGCACATCACAAAGCGGTAGAAAATCACTATGGCTAAACGACCGGAACGCATTTCCACGATATGTGACTGACCCCGTCCAGACGACACCAACGTTAAACGTATCTTCAAATGGCGACAGGATTTTCTGTGCCCTTTGAACGCTGTCGTCAGGAACGATCATTGTCACAGGCGCACGAATATCAGCATCCGATTTTAGCATAATCGCGCCTAATTCCATCACATTGACCCAATAATCATAAGCGATATTTGGATCAGGCTTAGGAACGATGAAATCAGCGCCCTTTAGACCCTGCATCAGCCGAAAAAGCGGTTTTTCAACAACCACCGAAACAGTTGCGCCTAGGTGTTTCAGGTCGGACACGTGACGAGACATCAACACGAAATCACCGAAACCCTGTTCAGGCATGACGATGATATGTTTTCCACCCAATGGCTGCCCCGTCCATTCAGGAAAGGGCATACGCCGCGGGGTTAATTCATTGGTCATCCAGCGTGCGCGATACAAAGCAAAGGCATCCTGATATTGCCCCATAGCCAGCAACGCCATGGCCGCCTGAAGTTTGATATCCGCATAGTCGGGAAACTGTTCGATCCGAGGGCGTAGATAATCCCAAGCGCCCTGATAATCCCCCATGCTGCGCAAACACCGCCCGATCATCGCGTGTTGTTCGGGATCATCGCCATATTCGTTAATCAGCGATCTGCGTATGTCGATCGACTGCGCATAATGGCCCAGATCAGACAGGATGTTTGCGTAATTAGCCCGAATGGTGCGGCTTTTTGGCGATAGCGCAAAGGCACGTTCATGCGCCCGTTTCGCATTATGGAAATGTTTGGTCGCACGTAACAATGCACCATAATTCGACCACATCTGAGCATCAGACGGAACCGCGCCCAGATATTGGCCGTACAGGCGCAGTGCATCGCTATGACGGCCTGACTGATGCGCCTCTATACAGCTATCGCGCATGTTTTTGGCCATAATAGAGCCTATTTCTTTCTGCGGATGGGTTTAACTAATGTGTCAGGTCTGACCTCTTCGGCGCGTTCGAATAGGCTAAAGGTCTGGTTCACATATGACACAGCGCCAGAAACAAAATCGACGTAATCGGTCAATTCTGGGGTCACTTCGGCCTCTGTCAGAACGAAACTACGATCTGGCGATATCGTTTCGAACTGCACATAAAACAACGGATCGCCGCGATTGATTTTCAGCGGCTTGGACGTGTCGTGCCATTCGAATGCCCACATCAACGGCCGGGGCCAAGTATGAATGGGGAAACGACCACCAAAGATGGTGCCAGGCCATGGGTCTTTTTGATAATCCATAAATGGGGCCAGCTGCGTTGCATAAACGGGTTCATCCGCGATCAACACATAAGGCAAAGACAACTGAACCGTCGGAACGTTTGGATGACGCCATTCCCGTTCATTCGCTATGTGCAATACTTGACCTAGTTTGTTCGCGCGCACCGGTGACATATCACCATTTAGGTTCTTCAGCCCAGGTTTGCCGTCCTTGTCGCGAATAAATTGCAGGTTCAGATCAAATGGCGCACGAAATACGAAATAGCGGCTTTCCATATTGATCACAGCCGGACAGCGCGACGCAGATTTCGCGTGTTCGCGATTTTTTTCCGCTCCGCGATAACGTTCCGGCGGGAAATAGATCACACCATTTTTTTGCGAATTGAGGAACCAACCGACGGTCACTGGCCCTTTGTTCTCGGGCAGACCGGGGGCGTTTTCAAACCTGATCGACAAATCCATTTTGGCTTCTCCTGCGGGTATGCACCACTCAATGCGATTGTTGCGATGATGTCAAAACAGCTATTCAACTGTTGGCGCGCAAACAGGTTCACCGTTTCGATCGATCAAAGGAAACCCAGACCGCGGATCGGTGGTTTCGATTTCAAACGCGTAACAGCCATTGTCTGCCGAGAATACGATCGCTGGGTCTACACCCTCAGGTAATGCCGCAACCACCTCTGGCGGGTAGATCGGGTTTCCATCAGCATCCAACGGAAAATCACCCATCGTACAGGCAGAAAGCCCAACAAAAACAGCAGCCAATAAATAGAAAGCTCTGGTCATTAACACTCGTCCCAATATATTCCGCAGATCAGATAAACCCTGAATAGATGTTTCATCCAAGGGAAAACCGCTGTTGATCCTCCCCCTGATTGGGCTTTACCTTGGGGCAGTGATCAAAATGCCCCGACCTAGTCGCCAAAGAGCTGAATTATGACCGAAAAACCTACTCGCACCCGAATTCAGGAACGCAACCGGACCGCGATCCTGAATGCCGCATTAGAAGTGTTTTCGCAGTTCGGTTTTCGCGGGTCGACCTTGGACCAAATCGCCGAACAGTCCGGTTTGTCCAAACCAAACCTGCTGTATTATTTCCCATCCAAAGAAGCGATCCATGTCGAGCTGCTAGAAGGTCTTTTGGACACTTGGTTGGACCCGCTAAAGGAAATGAACCCAGACGGCGATCCCGTCGAAGAGATTTTGGACTATGTTCACCGCAAATTGGAAATGGCACGTGAATTCCCTCGGGAAAGTCGCCTGTTTGCGAATGAAATCATCCAAGGTGCGCCGCGCATCATGCCCGATCTGGTCGAAGGCCTGAAACCGTTGGTCGACGATAAGACCAAAGTCATCCAAAAATGGATCGATGATGGAAAGATCGCCAAACTAGACCCCTATCACCTGATTTTTTCGATCTGGGCGACAACGCAGCACTATGCTGATTTCGACGTGCAAGTACGTACCGTTCTGGGCGGCGTTGATGATCCATTCCCGGGTGCGGATGCCTATTTGGACCAACTATTCCGCAAGATTCTGGCGGTCTGATCCCACATTAATCACTGGGCCACCTGCCGCATCTGCGTCTTGTTTATCATGAGTGACCATCAAGACGGGAATGTTGCGTTCTTTGGCATGACCAAACACCAACTGCCGCATTCGGTCGCGCAGATCACTATCTAACCGCGAAAACGGCTCGTCCAACAACAATGCGCGCGGGTCCGATAGCAGCGTCCGCATCAGCGACACCCGTGCCTTTTGACCACCCGATAGCGTTGCAGGGTCGGCGCGTTCAAAGTCAGACAGTCCAATCTGGGCCAAGGCATGACGCACCTGATCACAACGCTGCGCCGCTGTTCCGCCCTGCCGCAAACCAAAAGCCAGATTTTGCGAAACTGTCATGTGTGGGAACAGCAGTTCATCCTGAAAAAGAATGCCGATTTGACGTTTTTCAGGCGGAACAGAGCCTAAATTGACGCCATCTAGTATGATGTCACCTTTCGCCGAAAATACCGGATCCAATGTTCCGCCAATCAACGACAACAGCGTAGATTTGCCCACACCCGACGGGCCCATAATCGTGGCAATCGTCCCCGCTGGGACATTCAGATCAACGGTCATTAGCGTATCGTCGCCTTTGGAAACACGGATATCGCGTAGCTCCAACATTCCATCACGCATGGCGGAGTCCTTTTCTGTTGCGCCACAGTGCATAAGGCAAAACAGCCGCGATAAGTAATGGCCCCACAGCTGCGATTGCCTGCAATAATGCGTAGGACGCAATCACACGCCGGTCCCCGCCGCTGGCCAAGGCGACCGCATCAGTCGTAATCGTTGCGACACGTCCCCCACCGATCAAAAGTGTCGGCAAATACTGCGCAACAGATACCGCAAAGCCGACTGCAAACGCCGATATGATAGGGGCGATTAGAATTGGCAACCTCACACGCCAGAGTATGACCCAATAGGATCGCCCCAAAGCTGCCGCCACCCTGTCGTATCGTCTGTCATAGCCGTCATATGCCCCCTGCAACGTCAGTAAGACATAGGGCATGACAAAAACGAAATGTACGAACATGACCGCAGCCATGCCTGATCGCACACCAATATGGATCATAAAGACCTGCAACCCCAAGAGAAACGCCACCTGCGGCACAATCAAAGGCACAAACAACAGATAGGGCGCGACGCGTTTACCGGACTCAAGCACGGCGATCGCGCACAATGTGCTAACACCTGCAACGCATATTCCGATGACAGCCGCATTCGACAATGCCGACGTTAGCCCACCAGCTTCTTGGTCCCAAACGCGGGTCGTCAATCCGTCGGGCATCAGGTTTGGGAACGACCAAAACCCAGCAAACGACCACAACAGCAAAATCCCTAAAAAGCACACGAAAAGGACTGGAAAGTAACGTACAAATCGCCCGACGCGTAAACTGGCGGCCCCCAATCGCGGAATCCGATAGCCCATTTTGGCAGATCGCAAGATTAACTGCTTTGCGACTGTTTCGATGAGCAACCAAATCGCAAAAACGGCCAAAACCAATAACAGCTGAACAATCGCGCCTGCTGCTGCCACCATACGCACATTCAAATCGGGTGACGCCATCCATTTCACGATTTGAACAGACAATGTTGGGGGCGTTGTCGGGCCCAAGATGATCGCCATATCAACAACGGTCATTGAATAAGCCAGCACCAGAAACACCGGCATCCTGATCGCACGATATAATGGGATAGCAACGGCGTATATCCACGCTGCCATTTGGCCGTATCCCAAAGCCTTGCACGCTTTGATCCGTTGAAAAGCAGCTAACGGTGGCAGAGCGGCCAACGCCATGAACAGGAGAAAGGGGATTTCTTTGACAACCAGCCCCAGGATCAGCGACAGCCCCCAGGGATCGCCTATGATCGCAACGTCTGGCGGGCGCGACCAGCCGACAAGCTGCGCGATCAATCGTGACACAATGCCAGTTGGGTCGATCAAAAAAACGATGGCAAAGCCTACCGCTGCATGGGGTAACGCCAACATGGGGCCCAAATATAACCGAAGCCGTTTTTGACCATTCCCCGTAAGCGCGGCGAGGAGAAAGAAACTGACAATAATCGACAGGGCGGTTGCAGCAAGACCCGTAAAGACAGACAGCCGCGCAGCTGGGCCGAACCCCTGCCACGCGATAACGTCGCGAAATGCCTCAAGTCCCCAATCGACCCGCCCAATTGCGGGAAAATATCCAATCGCGGGCAACGCTACCCCGATCAGGCCAGCGATCACCGGCCCGATCAAGGCGACAATAACGACAGCCCGCATCATGGATTAACGAACGCCAAACCGATCTTGCCAATCCTCTGCGATACGCGTCATCCAGCTGGGGTGCGGCTCATCCTGAACCGTGCCAAGTTCAGCTGGCGATAATGTTGCAACGCCCAAATCCAATGCACCGAACGCTTCGGCGTCCTCATCAGACAATTTCGCCATATCCAGTACGGTGCCGTAGCCCAGCACATTGGGGTCTTGCGCTCTGATCTGGGCTTCTGGTGATAATAGGAAATTTGCAACGACCATCGCGCCTTCGGTTGCATCAGAATTGTACGGGATCGCAACAAATGACGCGTTACCGATTGTGCCTTTATCCAGAACAAAGGTACGCACTGTGTCTGGCAACTGGCTGTTCGCAATCGCGGTGGATGCTTCGCCAGGACTGAAAGAAATTGCTAGATCAACCGCGTTATCGGCGATCAATTGCAGCTGCGCAGGACCAGTCTGCGGATAGATTTCCCCACCGCGCCACAGGTTCGGCGTTAGCGCCTCTAACCACGTCCATAGCGGCAAGGTCACTTCGTCATACAATTCTTCGGTCACGGGTTGCGCGAGAACGGCAGGATCATCGATCAGATCAACCAAAGCCTGCTTTAGGAATGTTGTCCCCAGAAAATCGGGCGGTTGCGGGTATGTAAAACGTCCAGGGTGCGCGACAGCCCAATCCAGCAATTCCTGCATTGATCCCACAGGCTCCATGTCGGCAGTGTCATACATAAATACAACCTGAGCCATGGCCCACGGGCTTTCGTAGCCTTCGGTGGGAACCGTGAAATCGGTTTCCACGGTTTTGCCGTCAATATCGACGTAGGCCCAGTTCGGCAAATCTGTCGCGAAAGGCCCGAACAAAAGGTCCGCATCTTTCATCGCGGCAAAGTTGCTGCCGTTAATCCAGATCATATCAATTGCGCCGCCAGTGTCTTGCCCTGTCTGTTTTTCTGATAAAACGCGGGAAACTGCATCGGCGGTGTCGGATAGTTTCACATGTTCTAACGTCACGCCATAATCTTCGGCGACGCGCTGACCAACCCATTCGATAAATGCGTTCGTTGACGTGGATCCACCCCAAGCATTCCAATAGACTGTTTGGCCGTTTGCGGTCTGTGCAATAGCATCCCAATCAGCGGGATCAGTTTCAGCAAACGCAATTGTCGGCGCCATGAACACCGCACCAAATGTCGAAAGCTTCATTAGTTTTCCTTTCATTTATCGAATGCCTGTCGCGCGCCCCAAACGCGCAATATCGCTGTAAGGAAACACAAGGTCCCAAACACCCATGCCATGCCAGCAAACGCAGCGGGAAACAGACACAGCAGGATAAAGAACACGATCGTTTCCGTGCCCTCTAGCAGTCCGTTAGAATAATACAGTGATTTGACGCCCTGAGCAGAGGTTTCCATATCAAACCGTTCCGCAAGGATTGAATAGCCCAGAAAGCTCGCCCCGTTTGTATAAAATGACGCCAGCAGAAATGCGCCTGCTGCGCCGTTCAGCGCAGGGTCATACAAAACAAAAGCCAACGGCACAGCACCATACAGCAGGAAATCACAGGTGATATCCAGATAACCGCCAAAATCGGTTTTGCAGCTATGACGCGCCACAGCCCCATCCAGACCGTCTAACAAACGGCCTAACAGGATAAACATCAATCCCGTCGCAAAATGGCCAAAGGCCACACAGACCGCGCCGATCAGGCCCAGCGCCAGCCCAGCAATCGTCACGGCATTCGCCGCAATTCCCAGCCGAGCCATACGCGCACCTAGCACGTTAAGAGGTGGGTCGATTAATCGTCTCGCAACACGATCGAGCATGGTTATTCCTTTTGAGTTGCCGATTAGTGGCTGAACTTCCGGTGCTTCGCAATTGTGCTGACGCGTTTTTGACCCGTTGACACAATTAAGATTTACCAAAGTAAAATTGTCGGAATTGACATTGCCGACAAAATTAGTCAGAAAACCCGCAACCTGACTCGAAGAGGCGATTATGTCCGACCTGTCGAATACACCCCATACGCCCCGTGGCGGCGCTCCCGTTGGCAAAATGGCCGACCTAGATCCGGTCGAGGCGGCCGCCGTGCTGTATTTTCGTATGTGGTGCGACGGTGCAAATGGTGCTGATCGCCTGCGCATGGATTTCTTGTCGACCCTGGGCATTGACCAAGGCGAAGCCGCTTTAGGCGCATTTAACGAACTATGCCAAAGCTGCACCACTTATGGCCGCCGCCCTTTAATGCGTCATTCATTGACCTGCAGCTGCCTTGGCGCTGATGAATCTTGTTTTGCAAATCTGGTTGCGCTTGCTGGCGAAGGTGCCCGCGAAGACGCAGCATTGATTGCATCCCTTATTGTGCGGGCTGATTTGGCCCTGCCCATGGCTGACCTGGCACAACAGGTCGGCATCGCATTCCGGCGGATGATGATGTCCGCTGATCTGAATACCCCTCCTACGCTGCATTGAAAGGGACAACATGTACCGTACACTTTTGGCCACCTCGGCTGTTTTGGCAATTTCAGCGACCGCATCGGTCGCAGCTGACAACGCTGCCGTTCTGGACACCTATGCGAACATCGCCGAAGCAGGCTATGCTGACAGCCTTGCAACCGCGAAAGTTTTGCAAGCTGCCGTAAACGAACTGGTCGCAAACCCATCCGAAGACACGCTGGCGGCTGCACGTTCGGCATGGCTGGACGCGCGCGTTCCTTACCAACAGACCGAAGTTTTCCGTTTCGGCAACGCGATTGTTGACGACTGGGAAGGCCTGGTAAACGCTTGGCCGCTGGACGAAGGCCTGATCGACTATGTGGATGCGTCCTATGGCGGCCCAACCGACGAAAACGAATTCGCAGCGCTGAACGTTATTGCGAACCCGACCTTTACCGTTGCAGGCGTTGATATCGACGCGACCAACATCACCCCCGAACTGATCGCCGACAGCCTGAACGAAGCTGACGGTATCGAAACCAACGTCGCACGTGGCTACCACGCGATTGAATTCCTGCTGTGGGGCCAAGATTTGAACGGCACCGACGCTGGCGCTGGCGACCGTCCATACACCGACTACGCAGATGGCGACGATTGCACCAACGGCAACTGTGACCGCCGCGGCGATTACCTAATCGCAGCAACCGATCTACTGGTATCCGATCTGGAATTCATCACCGCCGCTTGGGCCGCCGAAGGCGAAGCCCGCGCAGAGCTGACCGCTGACGAAAACGCAGGCATCATCGCGATCCTGACCGGTATGGGTTCGCTGTCCTACGGTGAACAGGCTGGTGAACGTATGCGTCTGGGCCTGATGCTCAATGACCCAGAAGAAGAGCACGATTGTTTTTCCGACAACACGCATAATTCGCACTACTACGACGGTCTGGGCGTTCAGAACGTATATCTGGGCTCCTACACCCGCGTAGACGGCACCGTTGTGTCTGGCCCGTCCCTGTCCGAACTGGTTGCAGCAGCGAACCCTGAATTGGACGCTGAACTGACTGCGAAACTGAACACTACCGTTGCTGCGCTGGGCGACATTGTTGAGGCCGCAGAAAACGGATTCTCGTACGATATGATGCTGGAACGCGGCAACGCCGAAGGCGAAGCACTGGTCATGGGCGCCGTAAACGGCCTGATCGACCAAACCCGCAGCATTGAAAAAGTTGTTGCAGCGCTAGGCCTGGACGCAATCGCGTTCGAAGGTTCGGACAGCTTGGACAACCCAGACGCTGTTTTCCAATAAGGAGTAATTACGATGATCGTCTGTAGCTGTCAGAATATTTCGGACCGCGACATCCATGCCGCCATCGACTGGATGCGTGCATCGGATGAACGGACGATCATCACTCCGGGAAAAGTATATCGCGCCTTAGGCAAAGCGGCAGATTGCGGAAATTGCATGTCGCTTTTCCTTTCCACAATGCGATCCAATGATAACCTAGGTGTACCCAGCCATCTACGCGGACTAAGATCCGCACCAGCACAGGAGCACAACAATGAAGGGCGACGCAAAAGTCGTTGAGTTTCTCAACACCGCACTTCGGTCCGAACTAACAGCCGTTAACCAGTATTGGCTGCATTACCGACTACAAGAAGACTGGGGGCTAGGAAAAATGGCCGCCAAAAGCCGCGAAGAAAGCATTGAAGAAATGCATCACGCGGACAAACTGATCGCACGCATTCTGTTCTTGGGTGGGCACCCAAATCTACAGAAATTGGATGCACTGCGTATCGGCGAAACACCCAAAGAAACGCTAGAGGCGGATTTGGCTGCGGAAAAAGAAGCCCGCGCTTTGTACGCTGAGGCACGCACGTACTGCCAAACCGTTGGCGATTATGTGTCGATGAAGTTGTTCGAGGAATTGCTGACCGACGAAGAAGGGCATATCGACTTTCTTGAGACTCAACTTGACCTACACGACCGATTGGGAGCCGAAGGGTATGCCCTGCTCAATGCGTCCACGATGGACCAAGCCGAATAAACTTGCGCTTTGCGTTGCCCTTACGGGCAGCGCAACTTTTGCTCAGACTGTCACATACGACGATCTGCAAGATATTCATCTAAATGTTATTCCACGCACCAGCGACGAAGCCGCGCGGATCGCGGCGGTCACTGCGCCGACCACAGATTTCTCAGCCCCAGAACGGTTCGAAGAAAATCCCGCTGGCGCCGCGACCGTACGCGCCCGCACCAATGCCGATGCCTTTTCGCAGCCGTCAGCGAACATCGGCTTCGAAGGCGAATTAGATTTCAAGGTCGGCAACGGGTTATTCCGCAAAATCTGGGTATCGTCGCCTTCGTCTACCTTGGCCTCCGATGGTTTAGGCCCGCTGTATAACGCGCGCGGCTGCCAAAACTGCCATATCAAAGATGGCCGTGGTCACACTCCAGAAGGCCCCGATGATAACGCCGTTTCCCTGTTCCTACGGATTTCGATCCCGGGCAGCTATGACGAACAGATCGAAGCCATCGAAGGGTTCCACCCAACGGCTGCCGATCCGAACTATGGGTTCCAGCTGCAAGATTTTGCAGTCGCGGGGCACAACGCTGAATACCGTCTGGATATCCAGTACGAAGACATCGAAATCGAACTAAGCGATGGGGAAACCGCGACCTTGCGCAGCCCAACCTATACGGCGGCTGATCTGGGATATGGCGACTTGCATCCCGACGCGATGCTGTCCCCCCGTATTGCGCCGCAAATGATCGGCCTTGGCCTGATCGAAGCGATCCCAGCTGCCGATATTCTGGCAAACGCTGATGAAAATGATGCGGATGGCGACGGCATTTCAGGCCGCCCAAATATCGTCTGGTCGACGGAATTCGACCAACCCATGCTGGGCCGTTTCGGGCTCAAGGCGGGTAATCCGACGATCAAACAACAGTCGGCGGATGCTTTTGCCGGTGATATCGGCATTTCCAGCCCTCTTAGCCCGAACCCTTGGGGCGAATGCACGGTGGGTCAGGCTGATTGCATCAACGCGCGCCACGGTAATGACGATGCCCAAGACGGGTTCGAGGTTGATGAGATCGGCCTAGATCTAGTCACTTTCTATTCACGCAACTTGGCCGTCCCTGCCCGCCGCGATCTGGACGACCCGCAAGTTTTGGCCGGCAAAGAGGTGTTCTATGACACCGGCTGCGCATCCTGCCACATGCCGAAATTCGTGACCTCGCGGCTAGAGGATCGCCCAGAACAGTCGTTCCAGTTGATCTGGCCCTATTCTGATTTTCTATTGCACGACATGGGCGAAGGATTGGCCGACCACCGCCCCGAAGCCCGCGCCACAGGCACCGAATGGCGCACCGCGCCCCTGTGGGGTATTGGCATGACCGAACAAGTCAGCGGCGCCGTTAATCTATTGCATGACGGCCGCGCCCGTTCGATCCTAGAGGCTGTCCTATGGCACGGCGGCGAAGCTGCGCCGCATCGTGACGCCGTTATCGACATGCCAAAAACCGACCGCGATGCTCTTATCGCATTTTTGGAGAGCCTATGATCCGCGCCACCCTATTCACCATCGCCTTCGCCACCCCTGCGGCAGCAAATGTTGATAGCTTGCTGAATGACTACATCCTGCCGTCGTGGGATACCTTTGCCGCATCCGCCGCGACTATGGCCGATGCAACGGCTGCTGATTGTTCGCCCGAAAACGTCGCACCCTATTACAACGATGCCTTTGATCATTGGTTGAACGTGCGGAACCTGAAATTAGGCCCCACAGAAAACGGCACGCTGAATATCGAATTTTGGCCTGATGATCGCGGGTTTATCCCCCGCACCTTGGCCGATTTGATCGCGGATCAGGACCCGATCGCCTACGATGCGGACGAATACGCGACGATGTCGATTGCTGCGCGCGGCCTGATGTCGATCGAAATGCTGGTGTTTGATGATCGTTTCAACGGATATGGCGCTGATGATTACACCTGCGACCTGCTGAAACAAATCACCGCCGATTTCAGCGCCGAGGTTGCCCGCCAATCGAACGGCTGGGCAAACGATTATGCGCCGATCATGTTGGGCGAAGGCGATGGCGTGAGTACGCCAGTGATCGACGAAGAGCACGCCTTTGCCACGTTCTATACCCAGATCGTGTCGGGGCTGGAAAACCTGACGATCCAGAATGTGAACCGCCCGCTAGGCACCTTTGATCGCCCCCGCGAAACCCGTGCGAATGCGTGGCGGTCAGATCGGGCGCTGCGCAATATCGTTTTATCGGCGGATGCGATGGTTGAACAAGCGCACCTGTTGATGGGCGCGGACCTGCCCGCCACAACCGCCGCGCTGGGCGAATTGCATAAAACAGCGGATCGGGTGACCGACCCCAGCTTTGCTAATATCGAAACCGATACCCAAGCCTGGCTGCTGCTGCAAATTATGGGACAAAACGTGGATGCCATCGGCGCGGGCGTCAGCAATGAAATCGGGCTGGTGATGGGAATCTCGGCTGGGTTTAACGCATCGGATGGTGACTGATGGCAAACCGCCGCCAATTTCTGACATCGCTCTTGGCGGCCTCTGCTGCGCCAACGATCAGCTGGGCGTCGGTCGGCAACCCGTCGTTTATCGCCGCAGCAAAGGTTGGTGACGATTACGCGCTGTGCGGCATCACGGATACGGGTCAAATCGCGTTTCAGGTGCCTCTACCCGCGCGCGGTCATGCCGGCGCAGGGCATCCCACGAAACCCATCGCCGTCGCCTTTGCCCGCCGTCCCGGTACCTTTGCGCTAGTGATCGACTGTCTGACGGGCGCTGTGATGCAGGACCTCACCGCGCCTACGGGACGCAGTTTTTCCGGCCACGGCATGTTTTTGGATGACGGCAATCTGCTTCTGACCACCGAACAAATCGCCGAAACGAGCGAAGGTTTTCTGGGCCTGTGGGACGCATCGGACAATTTCAAACGTATCGGCGCGATCCCGACCCATGGGTTGGGCCCGCATGACGTCAAACTGCTGGACGACGGTGCCACGCTGGTCGTGGCAAACGGCGGGATCCACACCGATGCCTTTGGCCGCACGAAACTGAACATCGAAACCATGCGCCCGAACTTGGCCTATCTGTCGATTGATGGCCTGCTGGACATGGTTGAACTGGACCCAGAGCTGTCGAAAAATTCGATCCGCCATTTGGCCGTACGCCCTGATGGATTGGTCGGCTTTGCGATGCAGTGGCAAGCAGACCCATCGTTTTTGCCCCCCATTCTGGGCCTGCACAAACGCGGTTCGGACGTCATTCTGGCCGAAGCGCCGCTGAACGAAGCCTTTGCGATGCAAGGCTATGCAGGCTCCATCGCGTTCAGCGGCGATGGCCACGAAATTGCGATTTCTTCGCCCAAGGGCGGGCGCCTCCACCGTTTTACTGATACAGGCGAATTCATTGGCGCCACCATGCAGACGGATGTTTGCGGTCTGGTGACACTGCCGCGTGGATACATGACCAGCGATGGGTACGGCCATATCGCTGCAATGGAAAACGGGGCGCTCCGCCATTTGGCAGAACACCCCGTCAATTGGGATAATCACATCATTGCGCTGTGATTATTACTGTTCGGCCTCTTCGGCGATACGCTGATCTTCGCGCAGCTCCAGCCACATTGCGTTCATCACCGCAAAAATAGCCGCCAGAGGAAGTCCAAGGATCCAAGCAAAATACCACATGGGATCTTTCCTTTCTTAGTACAGAGAATGGCTGTTTTCGTTGATGTCGTTTTCCGTGACCTTGCCCCACAGCACCTTATAAACCCACGCGGTGTAGGACAGGATGATCGGCATAAAGATCGCGGCGACAAACAGCATGATAAACAGCGTCAGATGCGACGAAGACGCGTCCCAAACCGTCAGCGACGAATTCGGATCGGTCGACGATGGCAGGATGAACGGGAACATCGTCAGGCCGACGCTGGCCACCATGCCAAGGATCGCCATTTTGGAAAACAGCAGGGTGATCACCTCTAGTTTCAGGCGTATCGACACCAGAACCAGTGCAACACCGGCAAAACCCATGATCGGCGCAATTGCGATCCACGGACGGTCGGCGTAGGACGTGATCCAGCTGCCGCCTTTGGCGATTTCAGACATCAGCGGGTTAGATGGGCCGTCCTTTACGGCCTCGTTCACGAAGGCATAACCATCAACGCCTGTCATCAGCCAAACACCAGCCAGCGCATAACCGACGCCTGCCACGATGGCTGCGATTGATCCATATTTACGGGCACGCACGACGATGTCGCCTTCGGATTTCAGGCCTAGCCACGCCGACCCGTGCATCACCAGCATCGCAACAGATACAACGCCGGTCAGCAGGGCAAATGGGTTCAGCAGACCAAAGAATTTGCCGAATGCGCCGCCTTCGTAGATCGACAGCAGTTCAGGCGTCAGGTGGAATGGCACACCTTGCAGCACGTTGCCCACAGCCACGCCGAAGATCAGCGCAGGTACGAAACCACCCGCAAACAGCGCCCAGTCCCATGTTGTACGCCAACGCACGTCATCGCGTTTGGACCGATATTTGAACGCAACAGGACGCACGATCAGCGCGGCCAGCACCACAAACATCGCCAGATAAAAGCCCGAGAAGCTAACCGCATATAACGGCGGCCAAGCGGCGAAAATCGCGCCGCCACCTAGGATGAACCAAACCTGGTTCCCTTCCCAAACGGGACCAACGGTGTTGATCACCATACGGCGTTCGGTGTCATTTTTCGCAACGAACGGCAGCAGCGCGCCAACGCCCATGTCAAACCCGTCCGTCAGGGCAAAGCCGATCAGCAAAACGCCCATAAGGCCCCACCAGATCATTCGCAGTTCAGCGAAACCGATCAATTCATGTAAAATCATAGCTCTTACTCCGCTGGTGCCAGTTCAGAGGCTGGCGTAGTGGCCAGTCGGTTGTTGTGTTTGGTCATCCACGCATCGGTGGTGTCGACGTCCATATACGGACCTTTGCGGATGTATTTGATCATCAGGCCCATCTCGACCACGAACAGAACCGTGTAGAAAATGATGAACCCAGCCAGTGTGAACAGAAGCTCACCAACCGATAGCGCACTGACCGACATCGCAGTTGGCAGAACGCCATCAACAGTCCACGGCTGACGCCCGAATTCAGACACGAACCATCCCATTTCGGCGGCGATCCAAGGCGCGGGGATCATGATCACTGCAGCCTGCAAAGCCAGTTTGGGGAACCGCATTCCGCGGAAGGACGACATGAAAAAGAAATACCCCATCAACGCGATAAAGCTAAAGCCAAGCCCGACCATGATACGGAACGACCAGAACAATGGCCAAACGGTTGGAACTGTATCGTTCGCGGCCATTTGAATTTGTTCTTCGGTCGCATCGCGCGGATCGTCCACATAGCGTTTCAGCAACATGGCAAACCCTAGATCGTCAGAATGCTGTTCAAATCGCAACTGATCGTCAGGCTGAATGTTGTTCAGGTCCGCGCGAATATCCATCAACGCGTCATAGGCCAAAATACCGGACCGAACGCGCTGTTCTGCGGTTTCAACCAACTGATCGATACCTGCGATTTCCGTATTCAGCGAACGAGTGCCAATCAGGC
Organism: Marivivens niveibacter; assembly: GCF_002150005.2. Lineage (GTDB taxonomy): Bacteria > Pseudomonadota > Alphaproteobacteria > Rhodobacterales > Rhodobacteraceae > Marivivens > Marivivens niveibacter. The sequence goes on along the minus strand of NZ_MSPP01000002.1, from coordinate 390,954 downwards.
CCATGACCCACGGGATTTCAATAGCGTAATGGGTTTCACGCGCCTCTTGGTCCGGAATACCGACCAAAGTGAACGGTGCAGGCGCCTCGTGCGTTTCCCACATCGCTTCGATTGAGGCGAGTTTCATTTTCTGTGTGTGGCTGGCCGAATAACCCGATTCATCGCCCAGAACGACCACGGATAGGGCCGAGGCAAGACCGAACGACGCTGCAACCGCGATCGAACGGCGGGCCAATTCGATGTGACGACCCTTTAGCAGATACCATGCCGAAACGCCCAGAACGAACACCGCCGCAGTGACGTAGCCCGCGGAAACCGTGTGAACGAATTTGGCTTGGGCGACTTCGTTGAACAGCACCTCTTTGAACGATGTCATTTCCATGCGCATCGTCACAGGGTTGAATTCAGCGCCCACTGGGTTCTGCATCCAGCCATTCGCGATCAGGATCCACAACGCCGAAAAGTTCGACCCCAGCGCGACCAACCATGCGGTGACCAAATGGCCCACCTTTGACAGTTTATCCCAGCCGAAAAAGAACAGGCCGACGAATGTTGCCTCTAGGAAAAACGCCATCATGCCTTCGATGGCCAACGGAGCGCCAAAGATATCGCCGACGTAGTGGCTATAGTAGCTCCAGTTCATGCCGAACTGGAATTCCATGGTGATGCCTGTCGCCACCCCCAAAACAAAGTTGATGCCGAACAGCGTGCCCCAAAATTTGGTCATCTGACGCCAGATGGGGCGGTTGGTCATCACATAGACGGTTTCCATGATTGCCACGATGATCGACAGCCCCAAAGTAAGAGGCACGAACAAAAAGTGGTACATGGCGGTCAGCGCGAACTGTAACCGTGACAGTTCGACAATATCCAGTTCCATAGTATGGGCTCCTGAAAATACGGATTAATTCAACGACTACTTATCATGATTCTTTGATGTAACTTTGACATGTATCAAAAAGTCACATTTGTGATGTCGCATTACCCGATATGCAAAATGCGCGTAGCAAGGTCGATCTCAGCCTGACGATGCGCCGCGATGATAAAAATAGAATTCGGCAAAGCGGCTCTGATGTTTGCCAAAACTTGACGTGCTGTTGGGTCATCCAACCCTTCGGTTGGTTCATCCAGCAGCAGAATATCAGGATTGCGGACCAGAGCACGCGCCAAAGCAACACGGCGCAATTGACCACCTGACAGCCCTTCGCCTTTTGGGCCGATTTGAAAATCCAAACCACCACGGTCGCGGATGATGTCCGCCAACAACACCTTGTTCAGTATGGAATAAATCGCATCATCGTCGATGTCTGGGTCGATTAGTCGAAAATTGTCGCGCAAACTGCCAGACACCAGCGCCGACCGCTGCGGAAGCAATGTCAGGTGGTCACGTAACTGCCATTCTGGCCAATCACAGACGGGTCGATTTCCAATCCTTACATCACCATCCATAAGACCGGCAATTTGATGCAGCAGCGTAGATTTCCCAGCGCCGCTAGGGCCGGTCAAAACAATGGTATCGCCAGCCTTAGCAGGTTCGCCGAAACCAAAATCAACGTCAAAACTTGTCGTTTCGATCTGCATTTTTTCTGGTGCGACCGCTGATGTTCGGCTTGGTTCTACCCGTAACGCGGCCAAACGGACCCGGCCAAATTCAATCGCTGCACGGCGTAGTGGCGGTAAAACCTCTGACAATCCCAGCGCAGCAAAGACTGACAACGCGACCATAGGTATCGAAAGACCGCCACGTTCATACGATAGAACCCCGATCACCAGCGCACCCGCAATAATAATCTGCGTTGAAAGGCCAATAGCAGCCCCGATTACACGATCCATAAACGCGAGCCTATGGCGTTCAGCCAGAACCGTATCGATGCCCGCGTGCAATTTGGCAGTTTCATGATCGATGCGGCCGTAAACTGTTAGGTCTGATCGGCCACGGATAAGGTCAATTAAACCCGATCGAGTGACCTGCGAAAAGGTTTCAATGCGGACCGCTGAACGCGCACTTAACCGTGCGCCGACACCAAAGATGATCACGCCACATATGAAATAACTTAGCGTGATAAACAGGGAAATGCCCCAGCCGACCAACAGTCCCAACAGGATCGCCGCAAAAACCAATGTCGCTACGGCACCAACAATCGGGAAAACCAACCGAAGTGGGATCGTATCCAAGGCATCTACGTCAGCCACAATTTGGTTAGAGGCTTTGGAACTACGAAGCTGGATTTGCTCGCGAAAAGGCGCGCGCGCCATACCAGTTAGGATTTGCACCCGCACCATTGCCAAAAACCGCAAAGTCGCATCATGCGTAGATAGACGTTCGAAATACCGCGCTGCGGTGCGCCCCAATGCCAAGAAACGCACCCCCGCAGACGGGCGGAACACGTCAAAAACAGCGCCCAGTCCCGCTAGCCCCGCAACGGACGCCGCCGTGATGAACCAGCCGGACAATCCGATCAATGCTGCCCCCATAAGCAACACGACGAATGATAGAACTGCGCCGATGTAAACGGATGTGCCGTGGTCGCGCATCATTGCGCGCATGATGTTAAACATGGGTTTCATGCCGATACCTCGATCACTTGATCCATCCGTTCGGCCAATCGCGCATCATGCGTTGATACGATCAGCGCAACACCCTTTGACTTTAGGTTCAACAAGGCATTTGTAACTATTTCAGCCGTTTTAGGGTCTAAATCTGCCGTTGGTTCATCTGCAATAATCAGTTTAGGGTTCGCCAGAATAGCCCGACACAGAGTCAGTCGGCGCGCTTCTCCTCCTGACAAACCACCACCCGTTTCGCCAAGCTTTGTTTGTGCACCATTGGGCAATCGATCCACAACGTCTGCCATGTCTACGGATTTCAACGCCGGCCAGATATCCGCGCCCGTTCCAAAATCTAGATTGAACTGTAGCGTATCATCAAAAAAATGCGGCGCCTGCGGCATCCACCCAATTTCGTCACGCCACGCTGCTACTTTGTCGTCATCCAAAACCTGCCCATTCACATGTACGGCACCGTCCACAATTGGCACCAAACCCGCTAATGCATTGAGCGCCGTTGATTTACCGGCCCCCGACGGCCCAGTGATTGCGATACCTTGACCGGATTTAACTTCGAAATCAGGAATTTGGATACGCTGCTGCCCCACCTGCGCCACAGCCCCAATAGTTTTCACACCAAATGTTTCACCCAAAAACGCGCTTTGCCCTGCCCCAATGACCGGTGGTCGAACCTGATCAAACCATTTTTGCCAATCGTCAGCGACAGCGCTTGCCGCAGCCTTATCATGCCAAGCAGCGGATAGATCGCGCAATGATTGATAAAATTCCGGTGCAATCAGCAGAATCCAGATCACCGAAAAAGGTGTCAAACCACCCCATGATTGGCCAAAACCAATAGCGCCCAATAGCGAAAAACCCAAATAAATCGCCATAAGAGCGACACCAATCGCGGCAAAGAGTTCAAGCACCGTAGATGTCAAAAAGGCGATTTTCAGGACCGCCATCGTTCGGGTACGCAATCTGTCTGCTGCCTGAGTAAATCCTTTTACAAACCGCTCCGATGTATTCAGCAGCCGCATATCCAAAATCGCAGGCAGCCGATCAACGATCATGTCATTCATCGTGCCCATTTCGGCCATCTGGTTTTCACTGGCGTCTTTCGCAGCCCAACCAATCAAAGCCATGAAAACGGGAATGAGCGGCCCCGTAATCATGAAAATCAACGCAGCCACCCAGCTGTAGTATGCCGCGATGACGATAATAATTATGGGCACAATACGAACCCGCGCCATCGCCTGACGATAGCGGCCGACGTAGGGTACGATCATATCCAGCTTTTCGAAACTCAGCGCTGCCGTTGCCCCCGCCCCGATCTCAGCACTAAAAAACCGAGCTTCTTTTTCAACGATGATCCGACGGCATTGCGCAATAAGGCTATCACCTGCGGCGCTTGACCTCGCCTCTGACATCGCGGCGAATACCGTTCTAATGATGGCGAGCCCAACAAAACAGATGACCATGTAACCGATGTAGGGCCGATCACCTTGCAACAGTCGCGCTAAGACCAAAGCGATTATAGCCGTTTGCGGCAGCCAAATCAGATTAGCCAAAATCGCAAACCGCGATGCCGTCCGAATGTCAGCATCAATCGGACTAAGCAAGCTATCCAATGCGGTGTCGCGTAAATTGGCCAACGGATTTCCTCTATCTCACATCAAAAATACCGAAATTTCGGCTTTCATATGATCTGGATCAGTTACAGGACAGCGCAATTCGGGTGAATGTGGCAAAAATGCTGAGTGTAAAGGGAATAAAATGCGGCTTACCACGCGCACCAATCTTGCATTGCGGGTCTTGATGTTCTGCGGAACCAACCCCGATCAGATCACCCCTTCGCCTGTTATTGCGCAGGCCTGCAACGCATCGGCCAACCATCTGGCGCAAGTTGTTCACGCACTGAACCAATATGGGTTTATCGAAGCCAGCCGCGGACGCACTGGCGGCGTCAAACTGGCCCGTACAGCAAACGACATCAACATTGGCGACGTATTTCGGGCCTTCGAATCCGAAGTCCCCTTTACCGAATGCTTTTCGCCAGAAACGAACACCTGCCCTTTGGTGTCAGCGTGCCGTTTAAAATCTGCGATTGGGCGAGCGTTGGACGCGTTTTTTCGCGAACTGGACATGTTAACACTGGATGATCTGGTACGTGGCAACTGCGGCCTAACCGAACTATTCGCGGCCCCCCCAACAATATCCTGCCAAGGTCAAATTGCGGGCTGAATGTCTGGTAAATGGTGCCGGTGATAGGACTCGAACCTACGACCCCATCATTACGAATGACGTGCTCTACCAGCTGAGCTACACCGGCACTGGAGCGGCTATTAGCACTGCTAAGCCGCCCCGAAAAGTGTTATTTTTCGCTTTGAGCTTCCAAAACTTCTGGTGCGTCTGGGACGATTTCAACATCGTCCATTTCCGTCACTGGTTCAGGACCAACAATCAGCGGTAACATTTCAACACCAGCAGGCATGGTAACGTCGCCTTTGGGCGGGTTTTTCCAAGATAAGGTGTCAAAACCCGCGCAATGGCTGCAAACCGGCGCCCATTCTGCGTGAATGTGGTGACATTTGTCACAGATCCATTGCGGGCCTCGCGGTGCCACCAGTGCCTTTGCTAACCAGCCACGAACGACTTGATCGTCCGCACCGCTGCCACGTTCAATTGCCGCCATAAGCGTCAGAACGCGCGCTGTTGGGTCTTCTTCAACTAACGTACCCAACGCGCGTTTGGCTTCGGGGAAATCGCCGTTAGCTATGTGCAATTCTGACAAAAGCATCCGCGTTTCAGGATGATTTGGTTTCAGCTTAGTCAACGCACGGAACCGTTTCAGACGTTCAGCCGACGTTTCATCGGGCGCAATCGCAGCAAAGGCTGCCGCCAAATCTGGATGCGGCCCAACGCCCCACGCCTTGGTCAGTACCCGCGCAGCCAATTTTGGCTTACCGGCTTTGATGTGCGCCTTGGCTGCCATGACGGCAGCGGGGATCAGATCAGGCGACTGTTTATTGGCGGCAATCGCGGCTTCTTGCGTTTCGATACCGGTGCTTTCGTCTGTTAGTTCGGACAGTTCAGACAATGCTAAAACAGCATCACGGCGGCGATGTACGTCCTTGGGCAAATCGCCAGACTTCAACTTCGCAGCAAGCGTTTGACGCGCGCCTTTCCAATCCCCTTTTTCTGCCTGTAGTTTCAGCAGCGTATCTTGAGTGTCGGAATGTTTCGGCTTTAGCGCAAATGCTTTTTCAGCCAGTTTCATCGCCGTATCTGTATCACCATCCGACAATTTTTGGTGCATCAGCCCGCGAATGCCAACGAAACGGGTACGGTCATCTGAAACCAGTTTCTTATACGCTTGCTCCGCTTTGCGGCGATCGCCCGCGACCTCGGCGGCTTGCGCGGTCAAAAGGGTTGTTAGTTCAGGTTTATCCAACAGACGTTCTGCTTTGGCTGCTTTGGCCAATGCCAAATGCCCTTCACCAGAAGCTGCGGCCATCATGCCTTCGGACAGGGCTTGGTATCCCCGTTCAATGCGGTTGCGCGCGAAATAACGTGACACAGCGGTTTCATCGCCGTTCAGGAATTTCAAGAACGCAATTGTCAGACCAATAAGTTTGAACATCAACCAGGTCAGAACAATCAGACCTAGCAGTGCAAACACGACCTCTAGCGGGCCGAGACGCAGTTCGACGCCTGCGAATGTGATGAACATTTCGCCTTGCAGACGGCTAAGTTCTAACGCGCCATAGGTCAGCGCGGTCACGCCAAGGACAAAGGCCAGAATCTTAAGTAGGGACCAGAGCATCATGGCGTGCCTCACTGATTAAGGTTAACAGAAAGATCGTTTGCAGCCGAAACCGCATCGACGCGCGCTTTGGCAGCCTCCGTCCAAGTGGACAAAGCGTCTTGCGCGACTTGAGGGAGCGTTTCGATTTCCGCAATCGCATCCGCCAAACGGCCATCGCGGACCGCGGCACCGACACGGGACAAAATCGCATCCGCATCATCGCCTTCGCGCGGTTCGACCGAACGGACGTTGAACAAATTGCCCAAAAATCCGCCAACGGCACCGGTTTCGCCAGCAACACCTTCGCGGCGGGCTGTTGCCAATGCGTCCCGAGCTGCAGGAGCGAATTGATCTTGCAGGGCAGCTAGCGTTTCAACGCCGCTGGCAGCGACATCCGAAATGGCCTGAGGGACGGAGCCCGCGATATCTTGCAAATCGGCCAGCGCGTCAGAAAACGGCGTTCCAGCCTCTAGCGCGGTTTGCACCCGTGACAACGCAACGCGGCTTGCGGCTGTTTCCTCTGCTTCGCGGGCTGCGGCCTCTTCGGCTGCGGCTGCATCACGAACAGATTGCAATTGTCCTGCGGCTGCATCTGCAATTTCTTGGATACGGGCCTGCTGGGTCGCAAGTTCAGCGCGCAATTCTGAAGTTTGTGCCGCAACCGCATCAATAATCGTCGAAACCGTTTCACCTTCGCCAACGGGCAGGGCTTCGATCTGGGCAACCCGCGCTTCAAAGTTGTTAACTTTGTCGGTCAATATCGCAAACTGGCCAGTAATATCGCGTTCGATTGCATCCAATCGGCCGCCAACAGCAGCATCAACCATGGTTTCAGGATCAAATTCAGCAAAGATAGACCGTAAATCCGAAATGCCCGTTTTGATGTCCTGAATCTCGCTGGTTTGCGCGGCTTCGGTCTCTGCGTTTAGCTGCGGCAGCGTCAGATATGCAGCGCCGTAGCCCAAACCGCCCGCAATCAACCCGCCCAAAATAGCAGGGAAAAATCCACCGCGTCGTTTTTCAACGATCACTGGAGCGGCGACAGGTTCGGGAGGTGCAGACGTAACTTCTGGCTCTTCCTCTACAGTGTCCTGATCAGCCTCTGGCGCGGCATCGTCGACCTCTGCATCTACTGCGTCTGGTTCATTTTCAGACGTGTCGTCCGCGTCGGTATCACCTGCGGTTTCTGAAATAATTTCTGCGTCTTCAATTTTTTCGTCGTCTTCGACTGATGCTTCAGTCTGGTCTTCGACCTTTTTGTTTTTATCGTCTTCCAATGTCGAATCCTCGCGAACGAATACTACTTAGGCGCAACCTAATGGCTGCATAATATGGTCTCAAGCTAACTACACCAGCTATAGCGCAAACAATCGGCGACAGGTCGCCGCAACCATCGAATCAAAATCTGGCCGATCCGCGACAACCACCGTATCGACCCCCAAATCTGCCAATTCGGCGGCAACTGCATGGCTCATCGCAATCGCATGAACCGGAGCATTAACAATTGCTGGTATCAACACAGCACTGCGGGGCGAAAACAAGGGGAGCACCACAGGATCGGTCCCCGAAACTGCATCTAGTGCGTCGGGATCTGGCGGACAGGCCCTTTGATCGTAACAAATTGCTTCGGCACAATTTTTACCCAGTTGCGTCAACCGTTGTGCGACATCACCGCGTGCGTGCGTTCCGCGCAGATGGCACAGGCGTCTGGTTTGTTCGGACGAAATCAAGTTAACCAGTGCATCTGCATCTTTTCCAGCTGAAATAGGGTCTAATCCGGCTTGTTTTGCGACCTGTGCAGTACGGTTGCCCACACACCATGCCCGTGTCCCATGCGGAACGCCCAACCGTGCGGCTTGGCGTGCGCCATTCGCAGAGGTCAGAATGACCTCGTCACAATCCGGCAACGAGACCTCTAACGGAATAATTTCCATGACAGGCGAAATAACAGATTTAATGGGGCCATAATCATTGGTCACCGCATCCAGAAATCTTTCGGAATCCAGCCGTGGACGCGTTAGCAGAAGGATGGTCATAGCCGCCTTACCATTGTTCAGTTACGCGTCAGATGTTACCTGCCATCTAAACAGGCGCAAGCGGACCCGATGACCAAAACGATCACCATCCTAGGAATTGAGAGCAGTTGCGACGATACAGCCGCCGCTATTGTGCGCGTTGGCAGCGAAGCGACTGTTCTTTCATCAGTTGTAAAAGGCCAAAACGACCTGCACGCCGATTTCGGTGGCGTCGTGCCTGAAATCGCCGCCCGTGCCCACGCCGAACGCGTCGATTTATGTGTAGAGGCCGCGCTGGCCGAAACAGGGCTGGCGTTGACCGATTTGGACGGTATTGCCGTGACCTCTGGCCCAGGTTTGATCGGGGGCGTTTTATCGGGCGTCATGTGCGCCAAGGGGATCGCGGCGGCCACGGGTCTGCCCATCGTGGGCGTGAACCATTTGGCTGGTCACGCACTGACCCCGCGCCTAACGGACAATGTGACCTTTCCCTATCTGATGTTGCTGGTGTCGGGCGGCCACTGCCAATTCCTGATTGCCGAAGGCCCAGATCGTTTCCGCCGCATTGGCGGCACCATCGACGATGCGCCGGGCGAAGCATTTGATAAAACCGCGCGTCTTTTGGGTCTACCGCAACCTGGTGGCCCGCATGTGGAAAAATCAGCCGCGAATGGCGATCCGAAACGGTTCAAACTGCCCCGCCCACTGCTGGACCGCCCCGGCTGCGATATGTCGTTTTCGGGTCTAAAGACCGCTTTGTTGCGGGCTCGCGATGCTGTGGTTGATGAAAAAGGCGGATTAACAGTACAAGATCGCGCGGATTTGGCCGCGGCGTTTCAGGCGTCGGTCACCGATATTCTGGTCGAAAAAACGCGCCGCGCATTGCTGGAATACCGCGAACTAAACCCCGTAAATTCCGTGTTTGCGATCGCAGGCGGCGTGGCAGCAAACGGGCCAATCCGCGCGGCATTAATGGACCTTTGCGCCAAATTAGAGACTGAATTCACTGCGCCGCCTATGGCCCTGTGTACAGATAACGCGGCGATGATTGCCTATGCTGGTGCAGAACGTCTGATGAATGGCGACGTTGACGACATGACGTTCAAGGCCCGCCCACGTTGGCCATTGGACGACCGCGCGGCAGCAATGCTAGGGTCAGGGAAAAAGGGGGCCAAAGCATGAAGATCGCAATCGCAGGTGCCGGCGCGTTCGGAACCGCACTAGCGGTCTCTTTTTGCTCTAGCCAGCCGATTACGATCTGGGCACGCAACGCGGATACGGTGAACCAGATCAACAAAGGTCGTGCGAACCCACGCCTACCTGACGTCACCCTGCCCGACAATTTGACCGCGACCCATGATCTGGACGATGTTTTCGCGGCCAACATCATTCTGTTGGCAATCCCTGCGCAGCAATTCCGCAGATTTGTCGCCGAACATCGCGAAAAACTGGCGGGCAAAATGGTCGTTTCCTGCGCCAAAGGCATCGATACGGAAACTATGCGCGGGACGGCCTCGACTATCCAAGACAGCGTTCCATCTGCGACCGTTGGCCTGCTAACTGGGCCCAGCTTTGCCGCTGACATCGCCAAAGGGTTACCAACCGCGCTGACTTTGGCTTGTGCCGATATGGAGGCGGGCGAGCTGATGCAGAACGCGCTTTCTGTTGGTAATCTGCGGTTCTATCGCACCACGGATGTGATTGGCGCGGAACTGGGCGGGTCGCTGAAAAATGTCTACGCGATTGCCTGCGGCGCCTGCATCGGCGAAGGCATCGGCGATAGCGCCCGCGCGGCATTAATGACCCGCGGCATGGCCGAAACCATGCGTCTGGCCGCGTCATTGGGCGCGAAACCCGAAACGCTAATGGGCTTGTCGGGATTTGGCGATCTGGTTCTGACCTGCACGTCGGAATTGTCGCGAAACTATCGCTATGGCCTGTCGATTGGGCGGACGGATAAATTCACCGAAAACACCACCGTCGAAGGCGTCGCCACGACCCACGCAGTTGCGAAACTGGCCGCTGAAAAAGGCATCGACATGCCGATTGTGTCCATGCTTCAAGACATATTAACAACCGATTGCAGCGTCGCCGAAGCCATCGCCGTATTGCTGCGCCGCCCATTGAAAGAGGAATAACATGCGTTTTGCCATCATCACCAAAGACAAAGACGGCGCTCTGCAAATCCGACTAGACACCCGCGAGGCGCATCTGGCCTACATCAAAGACACCGGCGTTGTCGAAATGGCGGGCCCGTTCATTAACGAGGCGGGCGAAATGCACGGATCGATGATCATTCTGGACGTTGCCGACCGCGCTGCCGCGATTGCTTGGGCTGAAAACGATCCATACGCCAAGGCAGACCTGTTCGAAAAAGTCCGCATCGAAGAATGGAAAAAGGTGATCGGCTAATGGCCTATTGGCTGTTTAAATCCGAACCCGACGTTTGGGGCTGGGATCATCAGGTCGCCAAAGGGGACAAAGGCGAAGAATGGAACGGCGTTCGAAATTATCAGGCGCGCAACAACATGCGCGCCATGAAACTGGGCGATCAGGGGTTTTTCTACCATTCGCGCAGCGGGCTGGAAATCGTGGGGATTGTTGAGATCTGCGCTGAATCCCACCCTGACAGCACGACGGATGATGAACGTTGGGACTGCGTGGATGTGCGCGCCGTCAAACCGCTAAAACGCGCTGTCACGCTGGAACAGATCAAACAAGACGACCGCCTGAAAGACATGGTTCTGTTGAAAAATTCTCGCCTATCGGTTCAGCCTGTGACCGCAGATGAATGGAAAATCATCTGCGACCTTGGCGGAATTTAGATAGCCAAACAAAACAAAGCCCCCGATACTAAACCCAATTAACGGGGGCTTTGATATGGAATTTTTAAACGTAATTGTGGCCGCGATCGCGGGATTTGCCTTTGGCGCGGTGTGGTACATGCTTTTGGCTGAACCATGGATGGCCGCTGCGCAAATCGAAAAAGGCGCGGACGGCAAACCCAAAAACAGCAGCGATCCAAAACCCTATATCATGGCAATGGTCGCGATGATTTTCGTCGCTGGCATGATGCGCCACGTATTTGCATCATCCGGCGTTATGACGATTGGCGGAGGCCTGATTTCTGGATTGGGGATCGGCGCGTTTTTTATCAGCCCTTGGATCATGATCAACAACGCCTACGGTGGCCGGCCGTTCAAATTAACATTGATTGATGCTGGCTATGCGGTGTTTGGCTGCGCCGTGATCGGCGCGGTTTTGAACCTGTTCTAATCAAAACGGGGCCGCGCACATGCACCGCCCCGCTGTGTCACCCGACGCTCCCACACGTTGGACCGTGGGGGTATGTAAAAACAAAAAAGGCTTTTCCACAAAGGAAAAGCCTTTCGCATTTTCATCGATATCGATCGATTAGCTGTAGATCGACTCTTTGCCGAAATGTTTGGTCAGCATGTAGTAAATCACCGCGCGGTATTTGTTGCGCTCGGATTTACCGTAAGTTTCGATAACCGAGTTGATTGCTTCCATCAGCTCTGGACCATCGGACAGGCCCAATTTTTTAATCAGGAAATTGTTTTTCACGGTTTCTAGTTCAGCTGGCTGGCTGCCCGCAACGGTCGACGCATCCGCGTTATAGATAGCTGGACCGCAACCAATGGTTACTTTTGTCAGCAGATCCATATCTGGTGTCATGCCACATTTTTCTTTCAGATCTTCCGCATATTTTGCGATCAGGTCGTCACGCTTGCCCATTTCTGTGCCCCTTCAATAAATTCACACGCCCATTTCGTGTCTGGATGCCAAGAGCCTAATTCGTGAAAGATTGTTGGGTAAAGACAAAATCCGAGCATTCGTCAGAATTCGCACGTTCGGGCGAATTTTTCCCCCTTAGAGCATAGAAAAACCGCCGGCTCAGCATCCTGAACCGGCGGTTTATGGATCACATTAGATCAGTAGCGATAGTGTTCGGGCTTGAACGGACCTTCTGGGGTCACACCGATATATGCCGCCTGATCAGGGGACAGGGTGGTCAGTTTCGCGCCAACACGCGCCAAATGCAGACGCGCCACTTTTTCATCCAGATGCTTTGGCAGGATGAAAACGCCCGGCTGGTAGTCATCGCCGTTTTGCCACAGTTCGATCTGCGCCAGAACCTGGTTGGTAAAGGATGCCGACATCACGAACGATGGGTGACCCGTTGCGTTGCCAAGGTTCAGCAAACGACCTTCGGACAACAGGATCAGACGGCTGCCCGAAGGCATTTCGATCATGTCGACCTGTTCTTTGATGTTGGTCCATTTGTGGTTTTTCAAAGAGGCGACCTGAATTTCGTTGTCAAAGTGACCGATGTTACCAACGATCGCCATGTCCTTCATTTCGCGCATGTGTTCGATGCGAATGACGTCTTTGTTGCCGGTGGTGGTGATGAAGATGTCAGCGTCAGCAACAACGTCTTCCAACAGGACGACTTCGAAACCGTCCATCGCGGCCTGCAGGGCGCAGATCGGGTCGGCTTCGGTTACTTTTACGCGGGCACCAGCGCCAGCGAGCGAAGCAGCCGAGCCTTTGCCAACGTCGCCATAACCGCAAACAACAGCCACTTTACCAGCCATCATTACGTCTGTCGCACGGCGAATGCCGTCAACCAGCGATTCTTTACAGCCGTATTTGTTGTCAAATTTCGATTTGGTGACGGAATCGTTCACGTTGATCGCAGGGAACGGCAGCTGGCCGTTTTTGTGCAGATCATACAGACGGTGAACGCCTGTGGTGGTTTCTTCGGACACGCCTTTGATCTGGTCGCGGACTTTGGTGAACCAGCCTGGGGATTGCTCCATACGCTTTTTGATCTGCGCTTTGATCACGGCTTCTTCTTCGGACTGAGGCACCGGAATAATGTCTTCGCCAGCTTCGGCACGTGCACCCAGCAGAACGTACAGCGTTGCGTCCCCGCCATCGTCCAGGATCATGTTTGGACCGTCTTCAAACTGGAAAGATTTGTCCAAGTAGTCCCAGTGCTCTTCCAAGCTTTGGCCTTTGATCGCGAACACAGGAACGCCTGCTTCGGCGATGGCTGCCGCTGCGTGGTCTTGGGTCGAAAAAATGTTGCACGACGCCCAGCGCACATCAGCGCCCAGCGCGACCAAGGTTTCGATCAAAACAGCGGTCTGGATCGTCATATGCAGCGATCCAACGATGCGTGCACCAGCCAGTGGTTTCGCGTCGCCATATTCTTCGCGGGTGGCCATCAGGCCAGGCATTTCGGTTTCAGCAATATCCAGCTCTTTGCGGCCAAACGCGGCAAGAGCGATATCCTTAACTACATAATCTGCGGCCATGAGCGCATCTCCAATTCAATTGTCGCGGGACAGATAGCACTGTAATCCCTATCGGGCAACGGAACGAACGGGTGAAAACATGGCAGCTAAACAACCACGCGCATGGCAACGTATGCTTTCGGGGCGTCGTTTGGACCTGTTGGACCCAACCCCAATGGATATCGAAATCGAAGATATCGCCCACGGGCTGGCTTTTGTTGCGCGCTGGAATGGGCAAACCATGGGCGATTGGCCCTATTCTGTTGCCGAACATTCCGTGCTGGTTGAACAGATTTTCACCGCCCAAAATCCCAAGGCACCCGCGAAATGGCAATTGGCCGCGTTGCTGCATGATGCGCCCGAATACGTCATTGGCGATATGATCAGCCCCGTCAAAGCATCCGTTGGCCCCAGCTACAAAGATCTGGATGAACGGCTGACCGCGGCCATTCACATTAAATTCGGCCTGCCCGCCAAATTGCCTGCAACCGTCAAACGCCAGATCAAAAAGGCAGACCTGGTCAGCGCATGGTTAGAGGCAACCCGCATCGCAGGTTTCACCGAAGCCGAGGCCGACAAATTCTTTGGTAAAATCGACCGCAGCTTTGCCGCGCAATTTGAATTGAAACTGCGCCCGCCTGTCCACGCGCGGAATGACTACACCGCACGGCACAACGAATTACTGGCGCAGCTTTAACGCATATAGCTGCGCAGCAATGCGCGGCGAAAATCTTCGCGTTCGGAAGGTGTTAGATTTTTATCGTCCTGAACACGGCGAAGCTCCCGTTCGAAATGCGAATACCCTGAACGGGTTTGGCGGCGTGTTGCTGCGGAAAACATCGAATTAAATACGCATAACATGGGTAAACCTCCTGATTGGGTGGTTAACCTTTACAGCGTGCCTGCCCAAATTCGCGAATCTTGAAAAATGTCATGATGTAAGCCAAACTTACAATATGGACTGGCACAACATCCCATCATTGGCTGCGCTGCGCGCGTTTGAATCGGCTTGTCGGACTGGCAATCTGACGGCAGCAGCGACTGAATTAAACGTCACCCACGCGGCGATTGCCCAACATATCCGCGCTCTTCATGACTATTTCGGAGAGCCATTGATCAAACGTCAGGGCAACCGCATGGTCCCGACTGCAGCTGGTCAAAAACTGTCCGCTGAACTGAACCTTGGGTTTGGTACGATTATTTCTGCGGTTCGTGATTTAACGGCGGACAAAACTGATGCGCCGCTGGTTATATCGACAACGTCGAATTTCGCTGAGAACTGGCTGATGCCTCGGCTACCGCGGTTTTGGTCCAAACACCCCGATATTCCACTCGCGATCCGAACGTCGCATGATCTGGTTAATTTCCAATCTGACGGCGTTGATCTGGCCATTCGCTACGGACGGGGCAATTGGGCAGGGACGGACAATCAATTGCTAACCGAAGCGCGATTTGTCATTTGCGGCTCTGCCCAGATTGTGCGCGATATCCCCCGCCTGATGGACGGCGATCTAAGCAAAATGGATTGGCTTTTCGATGAAAACCATCTGGAGCCGATCGAATGGGCGAAAGAGGAAGGGTGGCTAGACGATCAATCAACCATTCGCAGTCTGCCCACAATGGGCAGCGTCCGCGCCGCATTGGCAACAGGATCAGGCATTGCGGTATTGATGGAACCACTGGTCAAGGCAGAGCTGGACGCAGGAACGATCATTCCCATCGCCCGCACGAAACCGCGCGGTGTGGGATATTACATCGTAACTCGCAAAGAGTCTGTGTCATCTAAACGCGCCACGTTCATCAAATGGCTGCGCAGCGAGGCCGTTATTTAGGGCTGCGTTTCGCCAGAATGCGCTGCAACGTGCGGCGATGCATGTTCAGGCGACGCGCGGTTTCCGACACGTTGCGATCACACAATTCGTAGATGCGCTGGATATGTTCCCAACGGACGCGGTCCGCGCTCATCGGGTTTTCTGGGGGCGGCGGCAGTTCATCGCCCGTCTGCAACAAGGCGTTGATAATGTCATTCGCATCAGCTGGTTTCGACAAATAATCAGTCGCACCGATTTTTACCGCAGCAACAGCCGTCGCGATCGCACCGTATCCCGTCAACACAACGATGCGGCTGTCAGGGCGGCGTTCGCGCAGGGTTTCCACGACGTCCAGACCATTTCCATCCTCTAGCCGCAGGTCGATCACCGCATAGGCTGGCGGACGGGCAGTTGAAATCGCTTTGCCAGCCACGACAGACCCTGCCGTTTCGACAGAAAATCCGCGCTTTTCCATAGCTTTTGCCAGCCGTTTCAGAAACGGTTCGTCATCATCAACCAGAAGAAGCGAATTGTCCTCTCCCAGATCCAGAGCTTTTACGTCCATACGATCTGCCTCTTTTCGCGTACCCTACAGGTAGCCCTGACAAACAGTTTCGTCAAATCAGCCAGTCATATCAATCAGACATTCCATACGCTGGGCCACATTTTCGGGCGTTTCAGTGTGCCCGAACACATCAATTACGCCATAACCGGGAATGTTGAAATACGACTGAATGCTATGATCCACGAGGTAATATTCAGGATCGCCGTTTTCTTCTTTCTTATAATACGTGCGATATGCCTTGGATGCCGCATCGGTTTGTTCGAGCGATCCTGTCAGGCCAATCATACGTTCATGAAAATTGCTGGCGAACTCTCCGACGACCTCTGGTGTATCGCGTTCGGGGTCGATCGAAATAAAGATCGGCGTAACCTCGATCCCTTTTTCATCCAAAATATAAGTTGCTTGGGCGTTGCGCATCGCGTCCAGAGGACACACATCAGGGCAGAACGTATAGCCGAAATAAATCACTGACGGGCCAGTAATTACATCTGCGTCAGTAACAGTTTCGCCATCGGAATCGACCAATTCGAACGGTCCGCCAATTGCGCTGCCCGCAACTGCGGTTGCCCCGCATTGTGCAAAATCCTGCGGCGCTTTGTTCAATTGAACGACTGCAATAGTCCCGCCGATAAACAATGCAGCAACGGATGTGGCAGCAATGGCGATTTTCTTTTCCATGACGCTCTCCTTTGTTTGGCGCATTGATTGCCCTAAAGTCCCTGAATAACAAGCCCTGCAAAGGCCACCAGCTATGACAATTCCGACAACTTCTTTGTACGACCGCGAACGCAGCCGATGGGTCCGCCTGCGTACATTGGTTATCCTGCGTTGGATCGCCATCGTAGGTCAGATCATCGCGCTAATTGTCACAGTCTATCTATTCCAACTGGAATTGGAGGTAGGATTGGCCGCCATGGCGATTGGCGCATCTATCATCGCCAACTTATTTTCATCATTTTTATATCCAGAAACCAAACGCCTCACGGAATTAGAGGCGATGTTGATGCTGCTATTTGATCTGCTGCAATTGTGTTTGCTGCTGTATCTGACGGGCGGTCTGAACAATCCCTTTGCCTTGCTCGTGCTTGCCCCCGTCACGATCGCTGCAACATTTTTGCGGTTGCGGAACACCGCTATGTTGGGCGGTGTCGCAATCGCTATCATCACGGCATTGGCGCTGTGGCATTTCCCACTGATCACCAGCACTGGCGAGTTGCTAGAACTTCCTGCGATTTTTCGCTTTGGCTTCTGGATCTCGCTCGTTGTCGGCGTTTTGTTTCTAGGCGCTTATGCACGCCAGATTACCACCGAAATGCACGATATGTCTGATGCCCTTCTTGCCACTCAGATGGCTTTGGCACGCGAACAAAAGCTTACGGATTTGGGCGGTGTCGTCGCTGCGGCCGCGCATGAACTGGGTACGCCATTGGCGACGATCAAATTGGTTTCAGCCGAACTATTGGACGAAGCAGGGGATAACGACGACCTTGTCGAAGACTTGCGTTTGATTGGCGATCAGGCGGATAGGTGCCGTGATATTCTGCGGTCTATGGGCCGCGCGGGCAAAGACGATTTGCACCTACGCAATGTCCCAATCGAAGGGATTTTGCGCGAAGCGGCCGAGCCGCACCTAACCCGAGGCAAAGAAATCAGGTTCCATATCGCCAAAGACACAATCGCACCCGACACACAGCCAATCATCAGCCGCCGTCCTGAAATCATTCACGGCCTACGGAACCTTATTCAAAACGCAGTGGATTTTGCTGCAACGACCGTCGACGTCGAAATGCATTGGTCAAAGGACACAGTTTTGGTGCGCATCTGTGATGATGGCGCTGGGTACAGCCAGAACGTTATTTCACGTATCGGCGATCCCTTTGTCAGGCAACGCAATTTGCCGCAACGGCCTGGCTATGACGGAATGGGTCTAGGCCTGTTCATCGCCAAAACCTTGCTGGAACGGTCGGGTGCGAAATTGGCCTTTGCCAATGGCGGTGATCTGGGTGGCGCAATTGTGACTGTCAGTTGGATCCGCTCCAAGGTTGATCCAGACCACGGCGAACGCGCGGCTCTTGGAGAAAACGTGCCAATCGATATTTAACCCTGAATTAACCTTCGTTGATTTAGCTTCATCAAAACGATGATGGAGTTTCGATCATGACGATCCAAGGATTGGTTTTAACCTGCCTTTTGGGCGTGGGATTAAGTGGGACATTCATCTACGCCATCATGCGGCATTTCGATCAGAAACGGCAAACTGCGCGCGCCCTGTTGCGCGAAGCCGAAGAGAAAATTGTTTTTCTGTTTGATGACCATAACTTGATTGATGCAACCCCTGCGGCCCGTGCGTTGATCAAAAACCGCACGACCGAAACCACGGACTGGGATCGATTTGTCGCGCTTTTCGCACCGCATTTTCCGCATCTTCGGTCACATCTGGAAACCCTGTCTCAAGACGGGAGGCGGGTTTTAACCTCGCCTGATAATCCTGATTTGCAAGTGATCGCAGAATATTGGAACGGTCTATCACGGATCAGCTATGACGATGGTTCCCATCGCGGCGAAACCATCGACCGCGCCGCAGCAGCATCGCTGAACGACGAATTGCAAGCGCTGCGTAATATCGCCGAAGATTCACCTCAACTGATCTGGAAACAAGACATTAATGGCACGATCACTTGGGCAAACAGAGCGTACTTGGATCTTGCCTCGCAACATTCTGGCTGCGCCCCTACGGACATTCAAACTTGGCCACCACTGAATTTGTTCAACACCCCCAGCGAAGGCGGCACGCTGCTGGACAGCGCCATTTCACGACAAAATATCCATATTTCTGGCGATCCGGATGAGACTTGGTTCGATGTTTCCTGCGTCCCACGCCCAACCGAAACATTATTCTTTGCAACAAACATAACCAAAGTTGTTCAGGCCGAGGAAACCCAGCGAAGCTATGTGCAAACCTTGGTCAAAACCTTTGCGCAACTGTCCATTGGTCTGGCGATTTTTGATCGAGAACGCCGTTTGATGATCTTCAATCCGGCCCTGATGGATCTGACGGGTATTCGCCCCGAATTTTTGGCGTCTCGCCCCGGTATTCACACATTTCTGGATCGCATGCGCGAGGCGCGAATGATCCCAGAACCCAAGAACTACACCAATTGGCGCGAAACCATTATCGATATGGAAACACGTGCCAAGGATGGAACATATTGCGAAAAATGGGACCTACCGAACGGGCAAACCTTTCGGGTAACAGGCCGGCCCCATCCCGATGGTGCGCTTGCCTTTTTGTTCGAAGACATCAGCGCCGAGATTTCTTTGACCCGCCGGTTCCGCAACCAGATCGACAGCAGCCAAGCAGTGCTAGACAATTTTGATACGGCTGTCGCTGTGTTTTCATCCGCTGGCACGCTTACCATTCACAATTCGGCCTATGAAAAATTATGGCACCATCAACCAATGGCCCAATTTGTTGGAACGTCCCTGTTAGAAGAATCGCGGATTTGGCAGAAATCCACAGTACCAACACCAGTTTGGTCGCGCCTCCGCGAAGAACTTTGTTCAATGTCGCCTCGTTCAGCGTGGAATGACAGCATCAGACTGAACAACGGCAGAGAAATCGTTTGCTGTGTCAAACCTTTGCCCAATGGTGACACCTTGGTGGAATTCAGGCCAGATGTGCCGCTGTCTCAAGGCACCTATGAACAGCCTACGCTTTGGGCCGCGCATGGTTAATTCTGGCTTGCCTGTTTAGTGGCATCGCGTAGTTTGGGCCCATGTCATTTGAACTCGGCCCAATTTCCCTAACCACAGAAACCGATACCGTTATTTTCGCTCAGAAAATCGCGTCTATTCTCGGCGCGGGTGAAACAATTTTGTTAGAGGGCGATATCGGCGCCGGCAAAACCGCATTTTCCCGCGCTGTCATCCGCGCAAGACTGGGATACGAAGAGGATGTTCCCTCTCCAACATTTACGTTGGTGCAAACCTACGAAGATGACCCCGACATCTGGCATTTTGATCTGTATCGACTGTCGCACCCAGACGAAGCAATCGAGCTAGGTATAGACGAAGCATTCGAGACGGCGATCTGTCTAATCGAATGGCCAGATCGTTTGGGCGACCTTGCCCCGCAGGACGCTTTGGTTCTCAAGTTGTCAGCGGGCGATCCGCATACCGCAACCCTGTCAGGTCCCGACCATTGGAAACCACGGTTAGAGGCCGCCGGTGTCTGACATCAATCGCTTTTTAACCGAAACAGAATGGGCCGATTGGGCCCAAACCCCAATCGCAGGGGATGCGTCACGGCGCAGCTATCGGCGCATGACAGGCCTATCAGGGCAAACGGCCATTTTGATGATTGCTCCGCCGGAACTTGGCGAAGATTTACGCCCTTTTATCAAAATGGCCGATCATCTGCGTGGTTTTGGGCTGACGACACCTGAAATTCTTGCTTCCGATATTCCAAACGGATTGGCCGTGATCAGCGATTTGGGACCAGACCATTATGCCAAATGGTTGTCAGACCACAGCGCAGATGAATTGACGCTGTATCAGTTGGCAAAACAAACCATCGATGTTTATGCGGCTGGCCCTCTACCCGACGGCCTGCATGAAATGACGCCCCGCGTCGCGACCGATCTTATGGGGCTTTACACCCAATTTTATGCGCCCCACGCCAATGCATCCGCAATTTCAGAACGCATGCACGCCGCGCTCGTGACAGTCGATGCGCCGCTTGCGTTGTCACTACGTGATTTTCACGCTGAAAATCTGATCTGGCGCCCATCCCAAACGGGTTTGGATCGTGTTGGGTTGTTGGATTTTCAAGACGCATTGCTAGCGCATCCTGTTTACGATTTGGTATCACTGTTGCGCGATGCCCGCCGCGACGTGAGCCCCGAAACAGTCGAGGCATTAACCCAAAACATCGACCCCGCGGCATTTGCTGTAATATCCGTTCAGCGCAACTTGCGCATCTTGGGTATTTTTGCGCGCCTGATCTATCAAGATGGAAAAGAAAAATACCGTGCATTTGTGCCGCGTGTGCAGGCCTATGTAAAACAAGACCTCTCTCACCCAATTCTGGCCGATTTGGCGCCGTTGATTTTACCTGATGTACCCTAATTCTGTTCTATTTTTCGCCGCTGGATTTGGCACACGTATGGCCCCGCTAACAAACACTCGGCCCAAACCGATGGTCGATGTTGCGGGCAAACCTCTTTTGTTTCATGCGCTGGACCTTGCGCCACAATTTACGCGAGTTGTGAATGTTCACTATCTGGCAGAACAAATTGTCGATGCCGTCCCAGACGACGTAGCCATTTCAGATGAAACAAACGCCATTTTAGAAACGGGTGGCGGATTAAAACGCGCCCTGCCCCATCTGTCATCGAACCCAGTATTCACGATGAATACCGACGCCGTATGGAAAGGCCCAAATCCTTTTGATGTGCTGCTATCTGAATGGCACGAAGACATGGATGGACTGCTGTTACTGGTTCCTCAATCACAGGCACATGGCCACACCGGCAAGGGCGATTTTCTAACCGACGATGAAGGGCGAATTCGCAAAGGCCCGGGCGCTATCTACACGGGATGTCAGATAATCCGGACCGACCTATTGAGTGACATTGATCAGAGCGCGTTTTCCATGTGGGAATTATGGAACCGAATGCTGGATAAAGGCACGCTGTTTGGTACGGAATATGATGGCCTTTGGTGCGATGTTGGCCGTCCCGATTGCATTGAAATCGCCCAAAGGATGATCGCCGATGTTTGATCCAATCGATACTCCCCGCGTCTTTGGTCAGCCGTTAGGCGTGGACGCTGCTCAGTCTTTGGTGGACGGTGTTCTGACACGCATGTCTAACCAGTCTCCGACCGAACTCGCGCGCGTCGAAATTTATCTAAACACACAGCGCATGAAACGTCGCGTGGCCGAAGTTTTCATGAAACGCGGTGCGATGTTGTTGCCGCGGTTGCGACTGGTGACTGATCTCGCGTCAGATCCGATTTCGGCGAAACTGCCGCAGCCCGTCGCGCCTCTGCGTCGACGTCTGGAATTGTCGCAATTCGTGTCCGCTCTGCTAGACAAGGAACCCTATCTCGCACCCCGTTCCGCGTTGTTTGACCTGTCCAACAGCCTTGCCAATCTGATGGACGAAATGCATGGCGAAGGCGTCCCGCTGCAATCTGTTCTAGACTTGGACGTATCGGATCGATCGGGACATTGGGAAAACGCGCAAAAATTTATCGGTATCGTGCAGCCGTTTTTTGACAGCGCCTTGGCCGCACCGGACAAAGAATCGCGCCAACGGATGGTGATTGAACAGTTGGTCGCGTCGTGGGCTGAAACTGCACCCGATCATCCAATTATCGTCGCGGGATCGACAGGGTCGCGCGGCGCAACATCCCTATTCATGGAGGCCGTTGCCCGCCTGCCCCAGGGCGCGGTCATCCTACCTGGTGTCGATTTTGACATGAGCCCCGATATTTGGGACGCCATGACAGACCGCCGCAAATTCGAAGATCACCCCCAATATCGGTTCAAATTGTTTTTGGATAAAATGGGGATGGACGTGTCACAAATGACCAAATGGGGCGATGAAACCTCGGTCGATACCCTTCGCAATCAGGTGATATCGCTGTCTTTGCGCCCCGCGCCTGTCACAGATCAATGGCTAACCGATGGTCCATCGTTGGGCGATCTGACACATGCGATGGATAACGTGACACTGGTCGAAGCGCCGACGCCCAGAACTGAAGCCGAAACAATCGCACTGCGTTTGCGTCAAGCCGTCAGCGATGGTGTGACCGCCGCCCTGATCACGCCCGACCGAATGCTGACGCGTCAGGTTTCGGCAGCTCTTGATAAATGGAATATCGTCGCAGACGATTCCGCTGGCCAACCATTGCATCTGTCCCCTCCGGGTCGGTTTATTCGACTGTGTGGATCGCTGATTTTTGATCGCCCTACCGGTGAAACACTGCTGTCTGTGTTAAAACATCCATTGGCTGCAACCGGATCTGACCGCGGGCCGCATTTGCGGTGGACGCGCGAATTGGAATTGCACATTCGCAGATTTGGTCCGCCCTACCCGACGGGCGAAACCATGCGCGATTTGTCGACAAAAGACGACGATCATCGCGAATGGGCTGATTGGGTCGCGCAAATTTTGGATCTGGCGCTATCTGGCCCGAAACATGGCGCTTTGATCGACCATCTAAACCATCACATCGCATTAACCGAATTGGCCGCGGCCGGTCCCACCTCAGGTGAAAGCGAACTCTGGAAAGAGGCCGCAGGCCGCGAAGCAACCAAAACAATCGCCGAATTGCGAACCCATGCCGATGCTGCGGGCGAGTTGTCACTGCATGACTACGCGTCGATGGTATCATCCATTTTATCGGCGGGCGTTGTCCGTAACCCCGATAATGGCCATCCCAATGTGCTGTTCTGGGGAACGCTAGAAGCCCGCGTCCAAAGTGCCGATTTGGTCATCCTTGGCGGGATGAACGATGGCGTTTGGCCAGAAACTCCAACGCCCGATCCATGGCTCAACCGCGATATGCGCGCCAAAGCAGGTCTTTTGTTACCCGAACGCCGTATTGGTTTGTCGGCGCATGACTATCAACAAGCCGTGTCCGCCAAAGAGGTCTGGATCACACGTGCCGTCAGATCCGAAGAGGCCGAAACCGTCCCGTCGCGCTGGATCAACCGCCTGACCAACCTGTTGAACGGCCTTCCTGATCAGAATGGTCAGATCGCATTAGAGGCGATGAAACAACGCGGCAGCGAATGGGTTGAAAAGGCAATCGCACTGGCTGCGCCCCATGGACGTGGAACTCCGGCAAAACGCCCCTCGCCGCGTCCGCCAGTGTCTGCTCGTCCCAAAGATCTGTCGATAACGCAAATCGCGACCCTCATTCGCGATCCTTATGCGATTTATGCACGCAAGGTTCTGGACCTTCAACCGCTCGACCCTTTGGTTCCGACGGCTGATGCCCCCCTGAAAGGCACGATCATTCATGCGGTTTTGGAACAGTTCATTGGCGAAAAAAATGACCCTACTGCGCCGGATGCGCGGGACCGCCTGATGCAAATCGCTGTCGAAAAACTGGATACCATGTGTCCATGGGTCGTCACGCGGCGTTTGTGGCTATCTGCCTTGGAAAAAGCTGCGGATTGGTTCCTACAGACAGAGATCGAACGCCAAAAACGCGGCACCCCAACATATATCGAGGCATGGGGTGAAATGATGATCCCAGGTCTTGAATTTAAGATCAAAGGCAAGGCGGACCGCATCGACGAAACCGACAATGGCGAAGTCATCCTGTACGATTACAAAACAGGCACGCCGCCCAATGAAAAAATGCAGTACTACTTTGATAAACAGCTGATTATCGAAGCCGCAATGGTCGCGCGCGGTGCCTTTGCCGCCATTGGACCAAAACCCGCACATGATGCGGAATTCATCCAGATCAAAGCGGGTGCAAAACCGGTGCGTGCCCCCATCGCCACCAGTGGCGCGCCAGACAAGAAACGCAAAGATCAATTGCCAGATTTGTCAGTCGACGACGAATGGGACAATTTCGTCAAATTGATCCGCGCGTGGGGTAATCCCAAACGGGGCTATACGGCAATGATGGCCGCGCAAACCGCAGCCTATGGCGGTGACTATGATCACCTGTCCCGCTACGGCGAATGGGACCTAAGCCAAGACCCCGAGCCAGAGGATGTCACATGATCAAAGATGACGCGACACGCCGCCAGATTCAGGCGGCTGATCCCATGGCATCGACTTGGGTATCTGCAAACGCGGGTTCAGGTAAAACGCGCGTTTTGACCGACCGTGTGGCGCGGCTTCTGTTGGCGGGCGTCGACCCGTCAAACATCCTGTGCCTGACCTACACCAAAGCAGCTGCATCAGAAATGCAGAACCGGCTTTTCCGCCGTCTGGGTGCATGGGCCATGATGCCCGATGATGACCTGCGAAAAGAACTGTACGACATGGGCGCAGAGCCGGACCACACCGTCCCTGATTTATCAGTAGCGCGCCGATTGTTTGCCACCGCAATCGAGGTGCCGGGCGGGTTGCGTATTCAAACGATCCATTCGTTCTGTTCATCTATTCTGCGCCGTTTTCCATTAGAGGCTGGTGTATCACCCGCCTTTACTGAAATGGAGGATCGCGCCGCTGAAATGCTGCGCGAGGAAGTTTTGGAAACCATCGCAGAAGGCCCGCAGGCCCACGTGATCGACAATATTGCGCGGCTCGTCAGCGATATGACGTTCCCGAAACTTGCCGCTGAAACCATCCGTTTCAAACGCGAGTTCCTAGCGCCCACAACACGTGCTGATTTGGCTGCAGAGTTTGGTATCAGTCCAGATGAAACCGCCCAGACTTTGTTGGATGACGTGTTTGATCCGCGTGACCTGCAAACCATTACCGCCGTGCGTGACCTATGCCTAAAAGGTAGCTCTACCGACCAGAAAAACGGTGCTGCACTATCGGGCATTACTGGCAATCCCTTTACCATGGGTGACCTGCGGATTTGCGAAAATGTGTTTTTGACAGGTTCGGGTGCCAAATCCCCATTTTCTGCGAAAATTGGGAGTTTCCCGACCAAAGCTACGCAAGCCAAAGATCCCGCCCTGATCGAAGACCTGAATGATTTGATGGAACGGGTTCAAGATGCCCGTCAACGCCGTTTAGGGGTCGAAGCGCTGGATCGCACGATGGTCCTGTATGATTTCGCCCGCGTGTTCATTCCAGCCTATGAAGAACGCAAACTTGCCCGCGGGTTGCTAGATTTCGATGACCTGATCGACAAAACGCGCGATCTGTTAACTGATGAAGTCGTGGCAAACTGGGTTTTGTTCAAACTGGACGGCGGTATCGATCACATTCTGGTGGATGAGGCCCAAGATACCAGCCCAGCGCAATGGGCCGTCGTTGATGCACTGTCCCGAGAATTTGCAGCTGGCGAAGGAGCCCGCGCCGACCAGAAACGCACCATTTTTGTGGTCGGCGACAAAAAGCAGTCGATCTATAGCTTTCAGGGCGCGGACCCCGAAGAATTCGATCGTATGCGCAGTTATTTCGACAAAGCGTTGAAAGGAACGGACGCGCCGCTGGTATCTACAGAATTGCAGTATTCGTTCAGGTCGTCTCAGGCGATCCTGTCCTTTGTGGATGGCACATTCACCGGCGAAATGGCCGAAGGCTTGGAACAAAAGGTCACCCATATCGCGTTCAAGAAAGACATGCCCGGGCGTGTCGACCTGTGGCCCTTTATTGAAAAAACACCCGAGGTTGAAAAGGAACATTGGTACGATCCAGTCGACCTGATCCAAGAATCCAGCGCTGAAGTAAAGCTGGCCAAACAGATCGCAGCGCAGATCGACCGCATGATCCGAACCGAAACGATCCCCGAGGAAAACGGTCATTCGGGCACCTATCACCGACGCCCGGTTCAACCGCGTGACTTTCTGATACTTGTTCAACGCCGCAGCAAACTGTTCAACGAAATCATCCGCGCCTGTAAAAACATGAACCTGCCGATTGCAGGGGCGGACGTATTGACGCTTAGTCATCAGTTAGCCGTCCAAGACATCCTGTCTTTGTTGAAATTTCTGTCGTTGGCCGAAGATGACCTTGCATTGGCCGAAGTCCTAAAATCCCCGCTATTCGGTTGGACCGAACAGCAATTGTTCCACATCGCTCAGGGTCGCAAAGGGTATCTATGGGCGTCTTTACGCGATCATGCGGACGAGTTTCCCGAAACTATGGTCGTTTTGAATGACATGCGTAAGCAGGCCGATTTCCTGCGGCCCTATGATTTGATTGAACGTATGCTCACCCGCCATGGCGGCCGCAAAAAACTGGTTTATCAATTAGGGGCCGAGGCAGAGGACGCAATCGATGCGCTGCTATCTCAGGCACTGGCCTATGAACGGTCATCCGTTCCGGGGCTCACAGGTTTTCTACACTGGATGGAGACCGAAGAGGTCAAAGTAAAACGCCAGATGGACAGCGCGGGTAATCTGATCCGCGTGATGACAGTTCACGGGTCCAAAGGCCTAGAGGCGCCGATCGTCATTCTGCCCGAAACCCAAGATCGTAGAAACAACGTCAGTGATGGCATCATCAAAACAGACTCGGGTCCGATCTGGAAACCAACCAGCGGTGACATGCCTGAAACCATCCAACCGTTTGTGGATCACATAGCAGACAGCCAAACGCGCGAACGGCGCCGCCTACTTTATGTGGCGCTGACCCGTGCAGAAAAATGGCTGATTATTGCGGGTGCAAATACCGCCGAAGAAGGCAAACAAAGCTGGTACGACGTGATCCGCGCCGCAATGGATGGCATTGGTGCAACCGATGAAAAAATCGATGATCTGGAATTCAAACGGTTTAGCGTCAACGATTGGAACGGCCTAGAATTTCATTCCATCAAAGAGGTTGAAAAACCAACGCCCGCCCTGCCCGATTTCGGCATCGCCGAAGATGTGCCCGAACGGCCAAAGACAATCGCGCCCAGCGATTTAGGCGGAGCAAAAGCCCTAGCCGGCGAATTTGGCGCCTATGATACCGAAGTGGCTATGATACGCGGGTCAATCATTCACCAGTTGTTGGAACATTTGCCTAACTACGCGGCCGCAGAACGATACGACATCGGACAATCTTTGATCGATGCAAATCCAGACGCGGCTTTGGTAGACGATTGTGATGTGATTTTGGATGATGTGATCGCAATGATCGAAAATCCGCAATTATCAGTCATTTTTGATCCCTCCACATTGGCAGAAGTCGAAATCACCGCCGAAATCCCAGCATTGGGCGGGCGCATCTTTGGCGCAATAGACCGGCTTGTGGTCGATGACACCCGCGTTTTGTGCATTGATTTCAAATCAAACCGCGCTGTTCCAGAAACGCCTGAACAAACCCCCGATGGGATTTTAAGACAGATGGCCGCCTATCGGGCTGCTTTGGCGGAAATTTATCCCGACCACCGTATTGATTGCGCGATTTTGTGGACGGCAACCGCAACGCTCATGGAATTGCCTCCTGCCACCTTGGGTCTGGAATGGGCTTCGGGCGCTTGACCATTCAGGGGGGCGGACATACGTTCCAATTCGACATCCAGTTAGGAGAGATGAAATGGCTACCGTAGCTGTCAGTGATGATACCTTTGACGCCGAAGTGCGTCAGTCCAACATTCCAGTTGTCGTCGATTTCTGGGCAGAATGGTGTGGCCCTTGCCGCATGATCGGCCCAGCTTTGGAAGAGCTGTCCGACGAAATGGAAGGCAAAGTAAAGATCGTCAAAGTGAACGTTGACGAAAACCCGAATTCGCCAGCTCAGTTGGGTGTGCGCGGTATTCCAGCCCTGTTCGTATTCAAAGACGGCGAAGTCGTCGCGAACAAAGCAGGCGCAGCACCCAAAGCCGCGCTGCAAGCATGGATCCAAGACAGCATTTAATTGCTGACTTACCTTGTTTTCAAAAGCCCGATCGTTCCAAACGGTCGGGCTTTTGTCATTTTGGGGATGACGTAGGGTTGTTCCCCCAATGGCCCGCATCCATATAGGTCCAAAGAACAGGAGGCATCTATGGCAGATAACGAATTCCCCGGTTGGCACGGCACCACCATTATCGGCGTCCGCAAAGGCGGCGAGGTCGTGATCGCCGGTGACGGTCAGGTCAGCCTGGGCCAAACCGTGATCAAAGGCACCGCCCGCAAGGTGCGCCGTCTGTCCCCAGGTGGGCGCGATGTGGTCTGCGGTTTTGCCGGATCAACCGCTGATGCCTTTACCCTGCTGGAACGTCTGGAAAAGAAACTAGAGGCCACCCCCGGCCAACTGATGCGCGCCAGTATCGAACTGGCCAAAGATTGGCGCACCGACAAATACCTGCAAAAGCTAGAGGCGATGTTGATCGTCACCGATGGCCGCGACCTGTTTGTTATCACAGGGGCAGGGGACGTTCTGGAACCCGAACACGACGTGACCGCGATTGGATCGGGCGGCAATTTCGCACTGGCTGCAGCCCGCGGCATGATGGACAGCGACTATGACGCCGAAACCATTGCCCGCCGCGCGATGGCGATTGCTGCTGACATTTGCGTTTACACAAACGGCAAGCTGACGGTCGAAAAGATCGCAGGCTAAGAGGATAGAATGACTGATCTTACCCCCCGCGAAATCGTATCCGAACTGGATCGTTTCATCATCGGCCAATCTGACGCGAAACGCGCTGTCGCCGTTGCCCTGCGCAACCGATGGCGCCGCAAACAGCTGGGCGCGGACTTGCGCGATGAAGTTTATCCCAAAAATATTCTGATGATCGGCCCAACCGGCGTTGGTAAAACCGAAATCAGCCGCCGTTTGGCGAAATTGGCACGCGCGCCATTCATCAAAGTCGAAGCGACCAAATTCACCGAAGTCGGCTATGTTGGCCGAGACGTTGAACAAATCGTCCGCGATCTGGTGGATGTCGCGATCATGCAGACCCGCGAATACATGCGCGAAGACGTCAAAGCCAACGCACAAGCCGCTGCCGAAGACCGCGTGATCGAAGCTATCGCAGGTGTCGACGCCCGCGAGGGCACCCGCGAAGCGTTCCGCAAAAAGCTGCGTTCGGGCGAATTGGACGGGCATATCATCGAACTAGAGGTTCAGGACACGTCGAACCCAATGGGCGGGTTTGAAATCCCAGGTCAGCCGCAAATGGGCGGCATGATGAACCTTGGCGATCTGTTCGGCAAAGCGTTCCAGCGCACCGTGAAAAAGAAAGTCACCGTCGCAGAAAGCTATGACATTCTGATCGGCGAAGAGGCCGACAAACTGCTCGACGATGAAACCGTCAAACGCAATGCGATTGAATCGGTCGAACAGGCGGGCATCGTTTTCTTGGACGAAATCGACAAAGTTTGCGCCCGCGCCGATGCACGCGGCGCCGACGTCAGCCGCGAAGGTGTGCAGCGCGATCTGCTGCCCCTGATCGAAGGCACAACCGTGTCCACGAAACATGGCCCTGTGAAAACCGACCACATACTGTTTATCGCGTCGGGTGCGTTCCATGTGGCGAAACCATCGGACCTGCTGCCCGAATTGCAGGGCCGTCTGCCGATCCGTGTTGAATTGAAAGACCTGACCGAAGGCGATTTCGTCCGCATCCTGACCGAAACCGATAACGCGCTGACCTTGCAATATTCGGCGCTGATGGGCACCGAAGAGGTCACCGTTGAATTCACCGATGACGGCATCGCCGCATTGGCCCGTATCGCGGCAGAGGTCAACAAATCGGTCGAAAACATCGGCGCACGCCGCCTTTACACAGTGATCGAACGCGTGTTCGAAGAATTGTCTTTCAGCGCGCCAGATCGCAGCGGTGAAACAATCACCGTGAACGCAGATTTCGTTGAACAGAATATCGGCGAACTGTCGCGTTCCGCGGATCTAAGCCGCTACGTTCTTTAACCGCGTCTGCGCAGATACACGTAATATGCCCCGTGCCCGCCGTGTTTGAGGTGGGCAGGGGTCACCTGCATCACCACATGGTTTAGCGGCGGCAAACGCATCCATTGTGGGACCTGATGGCGCAAAACACCCATCCGCGTAGGGATCGGGCCGCCGTCATCGCGATCTTTGCCTTTGCCCGTAATCACCAAAACCAGACGGTGCCCGATGTCGTGGGCGGTCAGCAGAAATGCGATCAGTTCAGAATGTGCCTCGGCGACGGTCATGCCGTGCAGGTCGATCCTAGCATCTGGTTTTAGCTTGCCACCCGTCATCTTTTTATGGGTCTTGTGATCCATAATTAGTGGGGCTTTGCGCAGACCATCTGCGATAGACGGCGCGATATCATGGGGACGTTTTGCCGACGATTTAGCACCTACGCGAAAATTCGGGATTGGCGGCTGAACCAACGCTGCGGGCGCAGTTTTGGGTTGGGGCAGGGGCGCGGCATCAGGTTCTGGCACCCTATTGGGATGCATCCGTTCAGTCGTCTTCGCCACCTGTTCCCACAGGGCTTTTTCTTCGGGCGACAAATGGCGACGACGACGAGGCATTACAGAACCTCTGGCACCAATGAAAACGCGGTTTGAATAGGCATCAGAACGACCATACGGCCAGTGTCTTTGATCTCGCCTGCGGTTCGGCCAGCCTCATCGCCCGTGCCGATGAAAATATCCGCGCGCTGCGCACCTTTGATGGCGGAACCCGTGTCCTGCGCGATCATCAGGCGGTGCATATTTTCCGACCCTTGCCGTTCAATCCACACAGGCGCACCTAGTGGCGTGAATGCAGGATCAATAGCAATCGAACGGCCTGCCGTGATCGAACGGTTCATTGCACCCAGCGGTCCTTTTTCCGCAGGGACTTCGTTCACCGTGCGAAAGAAAACATAGCTGTCATTGGTCCACAGCAATTCGCGCCCCTCATCAGGGTTATTGCGCACCCAATTACGGATGACCGCCGCGCTGACCTGATGTTCGGAATAAATACCGCGGCGGATGAGTTCCTGACCGATGGATGAATAGGGATGGCGGTTGTTGCCAGCATACCCGACGCGGATCACATCGCCATTCGTCAAACGCACACGGCCGGATCCCTGAACCTGAAGGAAAAACCGATCAACGGGATCCGACAACCACGCAATTTCCAACCCTTGGCCAGACAACGCGCCCTGTTCAATCTCACGGCGCGTGAGCCACGGGCCCGTGCGGGGCAGGGCAGATGGCAAACGATACAGCGGATAACGGTAGGTTTCAGTGCGCGTCGGGCTACCGGCCAGTTCGGGTTCAAAATACCCCGTAAACAGCATGGGTTCGCCGTCTTCGATCATCACGGGTTTGAAAAACAGTTCAAAAAAACCACGCGCATCGTCGGTTTCCAACGCGACTTTACACAGTTTTTCCCACTCAGGGCCGTCTAGATCGCGGCAGGTTTCCTTGAATGCAGCAAAGGCCGCGGAATGATCATCCTCGGCCCAGCCATCTAGATCGGCAAAATCCAGTAACGTGTATTTCGTTTCCGCCATCGCAGCCCCGCAGATCAGGGATAATCCTAGGGTCAGCGCACGGCCAAACCCACCAATCATTCGCCCGTTGCCACAAGCGTCCAGTTTGGATCATCTGTGCCCATGGTCCGCGCAAAGGTCCACACATCACGCTGACGTTTCACAGTTGTTGGGCCACCTTCGATGATGTCGCCTGCTTTGTCGCGTACTGTGTAGTTAAATTCACCCATGAAACGGATGGTAATTTCGGCTTCGCGGCTTGTGGTATCAAATTCAGCATCTTGAACGGCTGTTTCAGACACACCGATAAACGATGCTTCGACGGTGATGCCATTTTTTTCCCGCGCTTCGATACCTGCTGCGAATGCATCGTAAATATCTTCGGAAATAAACGGCTGTACCGACGACAGATTTCCAGTTTCGTAGGCCATCAGGATCATTTCATATGCGCCTTTGGCACCGCCCAAGAATTCGCCCACGTTAAATGTTTGATCCACGCGTTTCATATCAGCAAACGCAACAGCGGCTGGGCTGTTTTCTGGAACGTGGTCGATAATGTCGTGATCTGGACCGCCTTCGATCACCTCTAGGTTCGGGCGACGGCTTTCGGTTTCGTCACGTTGAATTGGAGGTTTTTCAAATCCCTCTCGAGTGCCCAAAACACTGCGCAAACGCAGGATTAGGAAAATCGCGACCCCGGCTAGGACCAGCAGTTGGATTAGGGCACCGTTCATTCGTGAACCTCTTTCTTGCGACAGGCATTCAAAATTTATCCTACCGCACCTATGTAGGTTACAGGCCCGATCAAGTCCACTGTCGGCCAGAAAGGATATCTTATGTGGCTTTTGTTAGCTTTTGTCGCAGTTCCGATGATCGAAATCGCCCTGTTCATCACAGTTGGCGGCGCCATCGGATTGGGTTGGACCCTATTGATCGTTCTGGCAACCGCAATGATCGGTGCAAATCTGGTGCGCAGCCAAGGTTCCCAAGAGATGATCAAGCTACGTAAAAGTTTTCAGACGATGCAGGATCCGAGCGAGCCTTTGGCCTCTGGCGCGATGATCCTATTCGCGGGCGCATTGCTGCTAACACCCGGTTTTTTCACAGATACCGTTGGTTTCGCGCTTTTGGTGCCGCAAGTGCGTGCCGCTGTGTTTAAGTTCGCGAAATCACGTATCAAAGTGCAGTCGTTTAGCTACGGCCAGTCACCTCAGTCCCAGCATCCAACGCATGAAGACGTGATAGACGGTGAATTCGAACATGTTGACGGGGATAAACGTCCAACCCATCCGTCGGGCTGGACCCGCCATTAGCATTGAGGCTAGCGTTCAGGACTGATAAACAAGGCCGAACTTTATTTTTGGAGAAGTCTGATGGCTGAAGAGCAGTCCCAAAACGCGGCCCAACCGGCCCAGATCAAAAACCGTATCGTCGCGCAATACATCCGCGACATGTCGTTCGAAAACATTCTGGCGCAAAAAGGCGTAAAAGGCGATCCAGCCCCAGAAATGTCGATCAAAGTTGCGCTGGATGCCCGCAAACGTGCGGACAACCAATATGAAGTGATGACCAAACTGACCGTCACATCGAACACCAAAGAAGGCAAAGAGCCTTTGTTCCTTCTGGAAATCGACTACGCCGGTATTTTCCAGATCGAAGGCGTGCCTGAAAACCAGATGCACCCATATCTGATGATCGAATGTCCACGCCTGACCTTCCCGTTCCTGCGTCGCGTCGTATCCGACATCACCCGCGACGGCGGTTTCCCACCAGTGAACCTGGACCAGATCGATTTCGCGTCGATCTATCAGCAGGAAATCATGCGCCGCGTTCAGGCTCAGAAAGAAGCAGCGGAAACACCTGCTAACTAAGCTTTTTCCACAAAGCGCCGTCGCCCAGTTTTTCAACGAATGCGTTGTGGGCGGCGGTTTCTTCGTCGGTGATCCGCGAAGGCAGCGGCGTTGGCCGCGGGCTGGGACGCCAGTTTGACTGGGTTCCCGCAGCAGACGTTGACGTCGATTGCGCCGACAGGGCAAAGTCAGGCTGACGGCCCCCGATCAATTCCAGATACACATCCGCCAGAATTTCAGAGTCGAGCAACGCGCCGTGCAAAGTACGGTTCGAGTTGTCGATGCCAAAACGGCGGCATAGCGCATCCAAGGATGCAGGCGAACCTGGGAATTTTTTACGCGCAATCGCTAGCGTATCTAGCGCCCGTTCGTTCGGAATCTGCGGCAATCCCATCCACCGCAATTCGGCGTTCAGGAATTTCATATCGAACGTCGCGTTGTGGATCACCAGACGGCTGTCTGTGCCGATAAAATCCAGAAATCCCTGACCAACCTCGGCAAATTTTGGTTTATCCAACAAAGTCACCTCGCCTTTTTCGGCAGGGCGGGGCGGTTCCAAAATATCGGGGCCAATGCCGTGCACGCCAAAGGCTTCGGCGGGCATGGAACGTTCGGGATTAATGTAAACATGATAAGTTTTGCCCGTGGGCATGTGGTTGTGCAGCTCTAGACAACCAATTTCGACAATGCGGTCGCCGCTTTCGGGTTCAAACCCTGTGGTTTCGGTATCCAGAACGATTTCACGCATGATTTGCCCCGTTTGTCAGATCGGAAATCAGGTGTCGCACATCCGCGGCGGTGCCGTCTAGGGTCAGCGTTTCGATGATATAATCCGCACGTGCCCGTTTTTCAGCATCAGGCATTTGACGCGACCGGATCATGTCGAACTGTTCGGGCGTCATTGTTCCACGTGACAACACCCGTTCTGCCTGAACCTCGGGCGGGCAGGACACCACCAGTACCTTGTCCAGCCACGCGTCCGCGCCCGTTTCGAACAGCAGGGGGATATCAAACACGACCAATTCCGCATCAGCATGCGCCGCGATAAAATTGGCGCGGTGATCGGCCACCAAAGGGTGCACAATTTTTTCAATTGCGGGCAGGGCGTTTGGGTCCGATTGGATGATCTGTTTTAGCGCATCGCGGCTGACAGCGTTATCGACGATTGCGCCAGAAAACAGGCTCTGAATAGGCCCAACTGCTGCGCCGCCAGCGCTGTATAATTCGTGTACAGCGGCATCTGCGTCCCAGACAGGAATGTCAGCATCACGAAACATCGACGCAGTTGTCGATTTTCCCATACCGATCGATCCTGTGAGACCAAGTTTGATCATCAGCCTGCCAGCATCAGTTGGCGCAATTCCTCGGTGACCTCTGGCCGTTTGCCGAACCAGCGTTCAAATCCAGGAACAGCCTGATGCAGCAACATCCCCAAACCGTCGACCGTGCGACAGCCTGCCTTTTCGGCCTCATTCAACAAATGGGTCCGCAGCGGCGTGTAAACAATGTCGGTCACCAATTGGTCGGCGCGCAGTTTATCCAAATTCACTTTGAACTCTGGCCCGCCTTTCATGCCCAGCGACGTGGTATTCACGATCGTATGCGCATCCGCGATTGCGTCACCAGCATTCACCCATTCAACAACGCGGACTTTAGCGCCGAAATCGCTTCGCAAAGCTTCGGCATTGGCGCGGGTGCGGTTTGTCAGGATAATTTCGGGTACGCCGCTATCGAGAAGCGCAACGATAATTGCGCGCGCGGCACCCCCGGCGCCCAATACCAAGGCTGGGCCTAGGTCTGGTTTCCAGTCAGGTTCGCCCTGCCAGACATTTGCAGTAAACCCGTAACCGTCTGTATTATCAGCGTAAATTTTACCATCACGGAAAGTCAGAGTATTCGCGGCACCAATCATGGATGCGCGATCCGTAATCACATCCGCAATTTCCAGCGCCGCAATTTTGTACGGGATCGTGACATTGCATCCAACAAAACCCAATTTCGGCATGTTGCGCAGCGCGTCGGGGAAATCTTCTTTTTCGATGTGCAAATGAACATAATGACCTGCGATCCCATAGGTTTTCAGCCAATGACCGTGCAGACGTGGAGATTTGGAATGCGAAATCGGACAACCGATAACACCAGCCAAAGGAATTTTATGTTCGCTCATGATTTCAGGTCCCCCCGGATCGTCAGATAGTTCAGCAGCTCTAACAAAGGCAGGCCAAGTACATTGAAATAGTCGCCTTCGATACGCGCCATTAGTCGCGATCCTTCTTCTTCTAACTTATACGCACCAACCGACCATTTGATGCTGTCCCAATTACGTTCCAGATAGTCGTCCAGATATTCGTCCGAAAAATGGCGCATCGTCAGGCGGACAACGCCAACGTGACGCCAAATCGGCTCCATGTCCTTATACACAACCGCCGCAGAAAGCAGACGGTGCGTTTTGCCGCGCAGAGTTTTCAGCTGATCACGGGCGTCATCGATACCAGACGGTTTCGAAAACATCTTTCCGTCCGCCTCTAGCACCTGATCGCAGCCCAAAACCATTGCGGATGGCAGTTTCATGGACACTTTGCGGGCTTTCGCTTCGGCTAAAGCATCGGCAATATCGCGGGGCGCGGTTTCTTCGGCCAATAGGGCATCGCGAATTGCCTCTTCATCCACGCGGGCGGGAACGGTTTCAAAAGGCACATTTGCATTACGCAGCAAAGTGGCACGAATTTCGGATGTAGAGGCAAGAACAAGTGGATCAGACATGTGGATAACTGGCAGGAAAACTTCCGTATAATCTGAGGGCAGGTTGGGGGAGTCTTAGAGGTTGACTCGCCAAGTCGCAATTTCCGATCAAACTATTCTCGATTCCAGCACAGGTTTTCAGCATGGGGATGGGATAACTGCCACATGTGGACAGATCGGTGGGAATCGACACAGGACTCAGACCCGTTTCAGAGTCAATTTTCAGATGTCAAAAATAAAGCACTGAAATTTATGGTTTTTCTGAATCATTCCACAGAAAAATCAGCCTTGTGGACGAATGTGTAAAACTGGATAACATTGGGGAAAACTGTGAATGACGTGGTTATCCACAGTACAACAACCAAATTCTTTTCTTTTAAATATTATATTTATTAGGGGGGAACCAAACCGAGACCTGACATGATCCAAGATTTTCTGAGCAGCGCATATTTCTGGACCAAGAGCCTTCATATCGTTTCGGTCATGTCTTGGATGGCAGGATTGTTCTATCTTCCACGGCTTTTCGTTTATCACGTCGAAGGTCTGAAAAAACGTGGGGTAGAGCACGGCAGTGAAATGGATCTGCTATTCCAACATCAGGAAAGATTGCTTTTACGTGCGATCATGAACCCAGCGATGATCGCGACATGGATTTTTGGTTTGATGTTGGTCTTTACCCCTGGCGTTGTCGGCTGGGGAATGATCTGGCCCTACACCAAAGGCGCAAGCGTGATCGCGATGACGTGGTTCCATCATTGGCTTGGAAAACGGCGCAAGGATTTCATGGCAAACAACAATGCCCTAACTGGTCGCCAGTATCGGCTCATGAACGAAGTACCGACCGTTCTGATGCTGATCATCGTCTTCTCGGTCATTTTCAAATTCTGAATTTGACTCGTGGCCTGAGTCGCGCTTAATAGAGGCGCCTCTCCGTCCGGAGAAGGACTCTGTCTAACATCATCACTGTTTGCCGACGCGTCGCGTTGTGCGTGAAAGGGTTTGCAATGTCGCAAGACCGCCTGAACCTTGCCGATCTAAAGGCAAAAAGCCCCAAAGACCTTTTGGCTATGGCCGAAGAGTTGGAGATCGAAAACGCATCCACGATGCGCAAAGGCGATATGATGTTCGCCATTCTGCGCGAACGTGCGGACGAAGAATGGATTATCGGCGGTGACGGTGTTCTAGAGGTTATGCAGGACGGTTTCGGTTTCCTGCGTTCGCCAGAGGCAAACTATCTGCCCGGCCCTGATGACATTTACGTATCCCCGGACATGATCCGCCAGCACGCGCTGCGCACCGGTGACACCGTCGAAGGCGTGATCAAAGAACCAAACGACAACGAACGCTATTTCGCGCTGGTCACGGTTGAAAAAATAAACTTTGAAGAACCAGAGAAAGCCCGTCACAAGGTCGCATTCGATAACCTGACGCCTCTGTACCCAGATGAGCGCCTGAAAATGGAGATCGAAGATCCGACCGTGAAGGATCGTTCGGCCCGCATCATCGATCTGGTGTCCCCAATCGGTAAAGGTCAACGTTCGCTGATCGTGGCGCCTCCGCGTACTGGTAAGACTGTTCTGCTGCAAAACATCGCCCACAGCATCGAAAAGAACCACCCAGAGTGCTATCTGATCGTTCTGCTTATCGATGAACGCCCAGAAGAGGTGACTGACATGCAGCGCAGCGTAAAAGGCGAGGTCGTGTCCTCGACCTTTGATGAACCCGCATCGCGCCACGTCGCCGTTTCCGAAATGGTCATCGAAAAGGCGAAACGTCTGGTCGAACACAAACGCGACGTTGTCATCCTTCTGGATTCGATCACTCGTTTGGGCCGCGCGTTCAACACGACCGTGCCATCGTCAGGTAAAGTTTTGACAGGTGGTGTGGACGCAAACGCGCTGCAACGCCCGAAACGTTTCTTTGGTGCGGCGCGTAACATCGAAGAGGGCGGTTCGCTGACCATCATCGCGACGGCTCTGATCGATACCGGTTCCCGCATGGACGAAGTTATCTTTGAAGAATTCAAAGGTACGGGTAACTCTGAAATCGTTCTGGATCGTAAGGTTGCGGATAAACGCGTCTTCCCTGCGATGGACATCCTGAAATCCGGCACCCGCAAAGAGGACCTGCTGGTGGATAAGATCGATCTACAGAAAACCTATGTTCTGCGTCGTATCCTGAACCCAATGGGTACAACGGACGCGATCGAATTCCTGATTTCCAAGTTGAAACAGACCAAATCGAACAGCGAATTCTTCGACTCGATGAACAGCTAAGCCGCGGAGGCTTTCATGGACACGATTTATGCCTTGGCCACCGCGCCAGGCAAAGCTGGTGTTTCTGTTGTGCGCGTCTCAGGCCCTTCGGCCTTTGGCGCGTGCAAGCTTTTGTGTGGGTCGGTTCCGAATGGGCGCGGATTGCGTCCGGTACGCGACCGCGCGGGTGAATTGATCGACGAAGCGTTGATCCTGACATTCGATCAGGGGCGCAGCTTTACTGGTGAAGAAGTCGTTGAATTTCAATTGCACGGATCGCCAGCGATTACAGCGGCAGTTTTGGCCGAACTTTCCCATATTCAGGGTCTAAGACCGGCCGAAGCGGGCGAATTCACCCGCCGTGCGTTGGAAAATGGGCGTCTGGATTTGGCTCAAGTCGAAGGTTTGGCCGATCTAATTGATGCCGAAACCGAAGCGCAGCGCAAACAAGCGCTTCGTGTGTTTCAGGGCGCTTTAGGCGACAAAGTCATCAAATGGCGCGAAAATTTGATCCGCGCCGCTGCATTGATTGAAGCAACCATCGATTTCGCCGACGAGGAAGTGCCCGTTGATGTGACGCCTGAAGTGTCCGAGCTATTGGCTGGCGTTCAATCCGAAATGATGGCTGAGGCCGAAGGCGTTCGGATTGCAGAACGAGTGCGCGAAGGTTTCGAGGTCGCAATCGTTGGCGCGCCGAATGTCGGTAAATCCACGCTGTTGAACCGTTTAGCTGGCCGTGACGCCGCGATTACATCAGATATCGCAGGAACAACCCGTGACGTGATCGAGGTCCGCATGGATCTGGGTGGCTTGCCTGTTACCGTTCTGGATACGGCCGGTATTCGCGAAACGGACGACGTTGTCGAAGGTTTAGGCATCGAATTGGCCCGTAAACGCGCCGAGGCCGCCGATATCGTAATCTATATGTTGGAGATGGGTGAAGAGCCATCTCAGCAATTTGGGTCCGATACCATTATTGTGCGGTCTAAAGTTGATGAGCCACAAGAAGGTATTTTCGGCGTTTCGGGTAAGACCGGGGCGGGGATCGACATGTTGATCGCCCATATTGAAACTGATCTACGCAACAAAAGCGCGCGGGTTGGTGTGGCGATGCGCGAACGTCATCGGATCGCATTGCTCCAGGGCTGTGATGCGCTGCATACCGCTATTGGGATGATGGACTCGGGCATTGGAATGTCCGACATTATCGCAGAAGAGATTCGAACCGCAGTGCGGGCGACTGAATCGTTGACCGGCCGCGTTGACGTCGAAGATTTGTTGGATGTTATCTTCTCCAGCTTTTGCATCGGGAAATAGGAGTGTTTCACGTGAAACATTTGGACTTTGATGTTATTGTAATTGGATCCGGCCATGCGGGTTGCGATGCTGCTGCTGCAGCCGCACGTATGGGTGCGCGCACTGCATTGGTCACGCTGTCGATGGATTCCATTGGCGTGATGTCCTGTAACCCCGCGATTGGCGGTCTGGGCAAAGGCCATTTGGTCCGCGAAGTTGATGCGTTGGACGGCGTTATGGGCTTGGCGGCTGACTACGCTGGTATCCAATTTAGATTGCTGAATCGGAAAAAAGGTCCAGCGGTGCAGGGGCCCC
This sequence comes from Marivivens niveibacter, assembly GCF_002150005.2. Lineage (GTDB taxonomy): Bacteria > Pseudomonadota > Alphaproteobacteria > Rhodobacterales > Rhodobacteraceae > Marivivens > Marivivens niveibacter. The sequence continues at coordinate 350,397 of NZ_MSPP01000002.1, read as the reverse complement.
GCGCGCAGGCTGACCGGGCGCGGTATAAATCCGCAATGCAAAACCTGATTACCGATCAACATAATTTGGATGTTGTTATTGGCGAAGCGACCGATCTGATCATGGATGGTGATCGCGTCTGCGGAGTGGTTCTGGATGATGGATCACAAATTAAATGCGGCGCCGTTGTTTTGACCACGGGCACGTTCCTGCGCGGGATCATTCACATCGGTGACGTTCAAAAACCTGGCGGTCGCATGGGGGATAAACCGTCGGTCAAATTGGCCGAACGTATGGATAGCTTTGGCTTACGTATGGGGCGTTTGAAGACAGGAACGCCGCCACGGTTAGACGGTCGTACGATCAAATGGGATATTTTGGATGAACAGCCTGGTGATGATGAACCAGCGCTGTTTTCGTTCATGAACAAAACCGTTGTTGCGCCGCAAATTTCTTGTGGGATCACGCATACGAACGAACAAACCCACGACATTATCCGCGAAAACCTGTCTCGGTCCGCAATGTATGGGGGCCATATTGATGGTGTTGGTCCACGGTATTGCCCGTCGATTGAAGATAAGGTTGTTCGTTTTGCGGAAAAAACCTCTCATCAGGTGTTTTTGGAGCCTGAGGGAATTGATGATCCGACTGTTTATCCCAACGGTATTTCGACATCTTTGCCAGTAGAAGTTCAGGATGCCTATGTTCGGTCGATGAAGGGGTTGGAGGACGTTAAGATCCTGCAACCAGGTTATGCGATTGAATATGATTACGTCGATCCGCGTTCGTTGCTTCCAACGCTGCAATTGCGCGATGTGCCTGGTCTTTTCCTAGCTGGTCAGATCAATGGTACAACTGGCTACGAAGAAGCCGCAGCTCAAGGTGTTGTAGCGGGCTTGAACGCTGCGCGATTGGTGCAGGGCGGGGATGAGATTATCTTTAGCCGAATGAACAGCTATATCGGTGTGATGGTCGACGATCTGATAACACGCGGCGTATCCGAGCCCTATCGCATGTTTACGTCACGGGCTGAATTCCGACTGGCGCTGCGGGCTGATAATGCCGATCAGCGCTTAACCGAAATGGGTCGAAACGCCGGTTGCGTTGGTGATGATCGTTGGGCGGTCTATTCCGAAAAGAAAAAAGCGATTGAAGCAGCAGTTCAAAATCTGTCGAGCGTTTCTTTTACGTCCAGAGAGATTGCAGCTGCTGGCGCGAAGCTAAACGCTGACGGACCTACGCGCACTGCGATGGATGCATTGTCGTTGGCTGAATTCACTGACGAGCAGCTTCTGTTGCTATATCCAGAAGCGAAGGACATTGATCCAGCAATCCGTACTCAGGTGAAATGCGATGCGTTGTACGCCCATTACATCACGCGCCAACAAAAGGACATTGAAAGCCTGAAAAGGGATGAGGCTGTCGTGATCCCGAACGACTTTAGCTATGATGGGATTTCTGGGCTATCGAACGAACTGCGGTTGAAATTGCAGGCGGCGCGCCCAACGACCATTGGTCAGGCATCACGGATCGAAGGCATGACACCAGCGGCCTTGGTTCTGCTGTTGGCCCAAATTCGCAAGTTGGAAAAGGCAAAGATCGCATGATTGAGGGATTGGATGTTTCACGTGAAACATTGGACAAGTTAAAACACTTTGAATCCCTGGTTATTAAGTGGACGTCTAAGATTAACCTGATCGCCAAAGGAACGGTCGACGACGTTTGGGACCGCCATATCCTCGATTCAGTTCAAATTTGGGAAACGGCGCCTGAAAATTGGCTGCACTGGGTGGATATTGGCAGCGGCGGTGGATTCCCCGCAATCCCAATCGCCTGTATTGCGTCTGAAAAAGTACGCGATGGCCGCTTTACCCTGATTGAAAGTGATCAGAGGAAGGGCGCCTTTCTGCGAACTGCGGCGCGTGAATTGGATTTGAATGTCAAAGTTATTAGCGATCGAATAGAAAAGGCTGATCCGCAAAATGCAGATGTACTCAGCGCGCGAGCGCTGGCATCACTGACGGATCTATTGGGATTTGCGGAACGGCATCTTTCACCTGCGGGAATTTGCCTGTTTCAAAAGGGAAAAAATGCCAATCAGGAAATTTCCGACGCAAAAACGGATTGGGTGTTTGACTACAACTCTACGCCTAGTATCACCGATCCAGAAGCCAGCCTAATTTCAATCAAAGGATTCAAACGTGTCTGACCTAAGCCGCACGACAGCCCCAAAAATCATTGCGATTGCGAACCAAAAGGGCGGTGTAGGGAAAACGACCACAGCAATTAATCTTTCAGCAGCTTTGGCTGCGTTGGGGCAAAAGATTTTGCTGGTAGATTTGGATCCACAGGGTAACGCATCAACTGGATTGGGAATTGAACCCGAAAATCGTGATGTGACGACTTATGATTTACTGGTCGGTGATGAAACTCTGTTTGACGCTATTTACGAAACGCAGGTCGAAAACCTTGTCGTTATCCCTGCGACCACGGACCTCAGCTCTGCCGATATTGAACTAATCGCAAATGAAAAGCGTAGTTTCCTGCTTCATGACGCGCTGCGTCAGCCGGCTATAGATGCCTTTGCGCTTGATTATATCATTATCGACTGCCCGCCATCACTGAACCTTTTGACGATCAACGCGATGGTGGCAGCCGATTCAGTCATCGTGCCGCTGCAATCTGAATTCTATGCGCTTGAAGGTCTGTCGCAGCTGATGTTGACGGTTCGTGAGGTGCGCCAGACCGCTAACCCAAAGTTAGCGATCGAGGGCGTTGTTTTGACGATGTATGATCGACGTAACAATCTATCACAGCAGGTCGAAGATGACGCGCGGGAAAATCTGCGCGACTTAGTATTTAACACGGTTATTCCGCGTAACGTTCGCCTAAGCGAAGCGCCCTCATATGCGATGACAATTTTGGAATACGATCCAAATTCGCGTGGTAGCCAGGCGTATAGGGAATTAGCAACCGAGCTTTTGGCGCGGTCGGGTAAATAAGGGAGAAAACAAATGGCAGATAAACCAAATCGTAACCGCGGATTAGGCCGTGGACTGTCGGCCCTTATGTCAGATGTAACCGCGCCGGTTCCAGCCGCTGAAACGGGCGCGCCGATCGCACCGGATCTGACGGTTGCGATCGAACGTATTGAACCGAACCCAGATCAGCCGCGTCGTTATTTCAGCGACGAGGCCCTACAAGAGCTTGCTTCATCGATCAAAGAAAAGGGTATCATCCAACCTTTGATCGTTCGTAAATCGCCGCGTGACGAGGAAAAGTTTGAAATCGTCGCGGGGGAACGTCGCTGGCGTGCGTCGCAAATCGCAAAGCTGCATCAGGTTCCAGTTATTCTGCGCGAATTCACCGATACCGAGGTATTGGAAGTCGCGATCATCGAAAACATCCAGCGCGCAGATCTGAACGCCATCGACGAAGCTGCTGGGTACAAACAGCTGATGCAACGCTTTGGCCATACTCAAGACCAACTGAGCCAAGCTCTTGGGAAAAGCCGTAGCCATATTGCAAACCTTCTGCGTCTGTTAAACCTGCCAGAGGACGTTCAAACGTCGATTATCGAAGGTAAGTTGAGCGCAGGTCATGCCCGTACCTTGGTAGGAAATGATCAGGCATCCGATATTGCGCGAAAGATCATCGCGCAGGGTTTGTCGGTTCGCGATGCGGAAAAATTAGCGAAGGCTGATCCACAGAAACAGAAAGCGGCGCAAAACAATCGTGTCCGTGCAGCAGCGAAGGATCCTGATACCGTTCAGATCGAACAGGAACTATCGGCAGGATTGAAGATGAAAGTGTCTATTGATCACCTTGCCGGTACCGAAGGTGGCAAGGTGACCATTAGTTATGAATCGCTGGATCAACTGGATGATCTGATGCGCATTCTGTCATCGAGTTAATCTGATAGCAGATCTCGTAGTACTGCGTTTAGAATTGGCCGTCCTTGTGGGGTAACACAAAGGCGGCCATTTTCTTTGGTGATCATCCCACCATCTTGTAGTCTTCGAATGGCTGGATCAAACCTTTGACCTGCTAGGTTTGCCAAACGGGACAGGTCCACGCCTTCGGTCAGGCGCATTCCCATCAATAGGAATTCAGTGATTTCGTCGTCGCGATTCAATGCTTCGCGTGGCAATTCGCCATGTCCATTTTTCTCAACCGATTGCAGCCATAGCTGCGGTGCCTTCGGACATTCGGTGGCATAACGGGTGCCGTCAAACGTCAAACGACCATGTGCACCAGGGCCGATGCCTACGTAATCGCCATAGCGCCAATAGATTTGGTTATGTTGGCTTTCAGCATCTGGTTTCGCATGGTTCGACACTTCGTAGGCAGGAAAACCCATTTCGCCACAGATATCTTGGGTCAGGTCGTACATATCAGCGGCGGTGTCATCGTCTGGGAGACCCCGCAATTTGCCGATCGCATATCGATCGCCAAAGGCCGTGCCGTCTTCGATCGTCAATTGGTATAGCGACAGGTGATCAATCGCCATGGACAGAGCCTGTTTGAGCTCTGTTTCCCATTCTTTTAGTGTCTGTTCCTGCCGCGCATAGATCAGATCAAAGCTAACCCGTTCGAATTCTGACCGCGCAATGTCAAAGGCAGCGTAGGCTTCTTCGACAGAATGAAGACGCCCCAAAGCACGTAGATCGTGGTTATTTAGGGCCTGAATCCCCATCGATACACGGTTTACGCCAGCCTGACGGTATCCGCGGAAACGGCCAGCCTCGACCGATGTGGGGTTGGCCTCTAATGTGACCTCGGCTGAATTGGTCATGGGCCAAGTTGCGCGGACTTTTTCCATGATGCGATGCACTGTTTCTGGTGCCATCATGCTGGGCGTGCCGCCGCCAAAGAATACTGATTTCAGAATGCGGCCTTGGGTCTGTGCGCCGACGCGGTCCAGTTCGGCGACATAGGCGTCCGCCCATCGGGTTTGATCGATGGACGAAACCACGTGGCTGTTGAAATCGCAATAGGGGCATTTGGCCTGACAAAATGGCCAGTGGATATACAGGCCAAAGCCCCCGTTCTGCCAATCCTCAGGCAAAGCAGCCCTGTACCAATTTACCAAAGGCATCCGCGCGGTGGCTGATGCGGTTTTTGATTTCAGGGTCCATTTCACCAAAAGTGATGTCATAGCCCGCTGGTTGGAAAATCGGATCGTATCCGTGGCCTTGGTCGCCACGCATTGGCCATACGACTTCGCCTTCCATCACGCCTGGGAACACTTCGTCATGACCGTCTGGCCACGCCAGAACCAAGGTACAGCAGAAACGCGCAGTACGCGGGTAGGGCGCGTTGGCTTCTTCCAGCTTGGCCCAAGTTTTTTCCATCGCCATTTTGAAATCACGGCCATTGGGGGTTTCGGCCCAGTCTGCAGTGTAAACGCCCGGTGCGCCGTCCAGACCGTCGATCTGGATGCCTGAATCGTCCGCCAGCGCGGGTAGGCCCGTAGCCTTAGCCGCGTAGTGCGCTTTGATCCGTGCGTTGCCGATGAATGTGTTTTCGGTTTCTTCGGGTTCGTCCAGATTATAGTCCGCAGCCGAGGTCAAAGAGACACCAAACGGCGCCAGTAGAGCCTGAATCTCTACCAGCTTGCCGTTGTTATGTGTCGCGATGACCAGTTCTTTGCCTTCGAAGCGGCGGGTCATTTCACGGCCTCTAGCTGTGCTTTCATCAATTCTGTGTTTCCTTTTTCCGCAAGGTCCATCAGTTGGGACATTTGTTCGCGGGTAAAGGTAGAGCCTTCTGCGCTCATTTGTACTTCGATCAGGCGGTTTCCTGTCATGACGAAATTGCCATCAACGCCTGCCTCAGAATCTTCTGGGTAGTCCAGATCCAGCACAGGCTGACCCGCGTAGATGCCGCAGGATACAGCTGCAACAGGGTCGATCAGCGGGTCGGAAACGACATCGCCGGCCTTCATCAGTTTCTGAACCGCCAGTTTCAACGCAACCCAGCCGCCGGTGATCGACGCGCAGCGGGTGCCGCCGTCTGCTTGTAGAACGTCACAGTCGATGGTGATCTGACGTTCGCCTAATGCAACGCGGTCAACGCCAGCGCGCAAGGAACGGCCAATCAGGCGTTGGATTTCAACCGTGCGGCCGCCTTGTTTGCCCATCGCGGATTCGCGGCGCATACGCGAACCTGTCGAACGTGGCAGCATGCCGTATTCTGCAGTGACCCAGCCTAGACCGGAACCTTTAATAAATGGCGGCACGCGTGGTTCCAGCGATGCTGTGCACAGAACATGCGTATCGCCGATTTTGATCAGGCACGACCCTTCGGCGTGTTTGGTGACGTTGGTTTCGATCGAAATTGGGCGAAGTTCGTCGGTTTGACGGCCAGATGGGCGCATTGTGATCTCCTAAATTGTTGGGATTTGGATACGCCGTGCTTAGATGAAAACCAACCCCGATTGACGCCGCACGCGTCAGGGTTTTAATTGTGTCGCCTGCATGGGAACCGATTATGCCAGACAAAGCACTACTAAGTGAAATGAATGACCGCTCTCGCGAGGTGTTCCGCCTTGTGGTCGAGGGGTATTTGAACACCGGTGCGCCTGTTGGATCCCGCACATTGACCCGCGACATGACCGAAAAGGTCAGCGCCGCGACCGTGCGTAACGTGATGCAGGATCTGGAATATATGGGTCTGTTAGGCAGCCCCCATGTGTCCGCAGGACGTATTCCAACGCAGACGGGATTGCGGATGTTTGTAGATGGCCTGTTAGAGGTCAACATGAACGGCGAAGACCGCGATCAGATCGACAAAACATTTGGCGAAGGGCGTGATGATGTAAACACGCTGCTTGATCGCGTCGGGTCTGCGTTATCTGGCGTTACGCGTGGCGCGTCTTTGGTTATGACGCCAAAGCACGAGGCACCGATCAAACATATCGAATTCGTGTCTTTGTCAGCGGACAAAGCGCTGGTCGTTTTGGTCTTTGCTGATGGTCAGGTGGAGAACCGGTTGTTCACACCGCCAGCGGGTCAGACGCCGAGTTCAATGCGCGAGGCGGCGAATTTCGTGAACGCCTTTGCCCAAGGCCGCACGCTGTCCGAGCTGTCGACGGTGATGCAGCGCGAGGTTGAAGCGCGCCGAAATGAAATTGATCGGCTGGCTGCCGATATGGTCGCCAGCGGTATTGCGGTTTGGGAAAACAAAGGCGAATCCACCGAACGTTTGATTGTGCGCGGCCGTGGCAATTTGCTGACCGATTCTGAAAATGCCGAGGATCTGGATCGCATCCGCGTGCTGTTTGACGACCTTGAACGCAAACGCGACATCGCGGAATTTCTGGACCTGACCGAAGATGGCGACGGCGTGCGCATTTTTATTGGGTCCGAGAACAAGCTTTTTTCACTTTCGGGTTCCTCTTTGGTGGTTTCTCCTTATATGAACGCCGACCGAAAGATTATTGGCGCCGTGGGCGTCATCGGTCCGACGCGTCTGAATTACGGGCGCATCGTTCCGATCGTAGATTATACAGCGCAGCTGGTTGGACGCGTCCTGTCCGGCCAGAGTTGAGGGAAAGAAAATGAGCGACGAACCAAAAAGCCTGGACGAACTGGCAGCAGAGGCTGACGAATTCGACACCGAAGACGGCGTAGCGCCCGAAGTTGAATTGGACGGCGATGCGATTGCCGCACTGACCGCGGAACGTGACGAATTCAAAGACCGTTTCATGCGCGCCGTGGCTGATGCAGAAAACATGCGCAAACGTGCCGAACGTGACCGCCGCGAAGCCGAAAACTATGGTGGTTCGAAATTGGCGCGCGACCTGCTGCCCGTCTATGACAACATGCAGCGCGCGATCGATGCCATTTCCGAAGACCAACGCGAAGCCCAAGCCGCGCTGATCGAAGGCATCGAACTGACTATGCGCGAATTGACCAACGTGTTTGAAAAGCACGGCATCACCACCATCGCGCCAGAGGTTGGTGATAAGTTCGATCCGAAAATGCACGAAGCCATGTTCGAAGCCCCGCTGCCAGGCACCAAAGCTGGCGACATTATTCAGGTTTCGGCACATGGTTTCATGTTGCACGACCGTCTGCTGCGTGCGGCGCAGGTCGGCGTGTCGTCGATGCAGGGCTAATTCGCCCCAACATCGTCACTGTTTTAGGGCTGGTCCGATATTATCGGGCCAGCTCTTTTAGTTCATACAGCAGGGCCAGCGCCTCTTTGGGTGTTAGATCATCAGGGAATACGTCGTTCAGACGCGTTTCGACCTTGGATGGTTCTGCAACTTTGGCGGGGGCTGGTGCCGCTGCCATTGATGCGAACAGCGGTAGATCGTCGATCAGCGCTTTTTGCGTAGTGCCGCCTTCGCGTTCGCCTTTTTCTAGCGCTTCCAATACGACCTTGGCCCGTTCGACAACGGCGGCAGGCAGGCCAGCCAGTCGCGCGACCTGAACGCCGTAGGAACGATCTGCGGTGCCGCGTTTGACCTCGTGCAGGAAAATAACGTCGCCTTCCCATTCTTTGACCGAAACCGTGGCGTTATTGACGCCGCCCAGTTTGTCGGCCAATTGGCACATTTCGTGGTAGTGGGTCGCGAACAACGCGCGACAACGGTTCACGTCGTGCAAATGTTCCAGCGTGGCCCAAGCGATCGATAGGCCGTCATAGGTCGCCGTGCCGCGCCCGATTTCGTCTAGGATGACCAGCGCGCGGTCGTCTGCCTGATTCAGGATCGCTGCGGTTTCCACCATTTCGACCATGAACGTCGAACGCCCGCGTGCCAGATCGTCGGACGCGCCAACGCGGCTGAAAATCTGGCTGACCAGACCGATCCGCGCCGCGCGGGCAGGAACCCAAGCCCCCATTTGCGCAAGCACGGCGATCAACGCGTTCTGACGTAGGAACGTCGATTTACCCGCCATGTTCGGACCGGTCAGCAGCCAGATGTTACTGTCAGTCAGCGCGCAGTCATTCGCGACAAATGGTTCGCCCGATTTTTTCAGGGATTGTTCCACGACAGGGTGACGGCCCCCCGAAATATCGAATGCACGGGAATTGTCGACCGTTGGGCAGACCCAGTTTTCAGTCACTGCCAAATGCGCCAGCCCAGCCGCCACATCAAATTCAGCCAAAGCGCGGGCCAGAACACCAATGGGGCCCGCCTTCTGCACGATGGTGCGGCGCAGGCTATCGAACAGCTGCTTTTCAATCTCTAGCGCACGGCCACCCGCATTCAGGATTTTCGTCTCAATCTCGCTAAGCTTTACGGTCGTGAAACGGATCTGGTTCGCAGTTGTCTGGCGATGGATAAAGGTTTCGTTCAGCGGCGGTGCCATCATCTTTTCTGCGTGGGTCGCAGTGGTTTCGATGAAATAGCCCAGCACGTTGTTGTGTTTAATCTTCAGCGACTGAACGCCGGCCAGTTCGGCATATTCCGCCTGCATCGCGGCGATCACGCTGCGGCCTTCGTCGCGCAGGGTGCGGCATTCGTCCAATTCGCCGTCATAGCCGGGGGCGATAAACCCGCCGTCCCGCGCCAATAGGGGCGGTTCAGCAACCAGCGCGTGATCCAACAGATCCAGCAATTCGTCATGCCCAATCAGCGCACGGGTGCTGTCGGATAGGAACGGGGGCAGGTCGCTGGGCAAAAGCGTAGCAATTTGTTCGGCCTGAACCAACGTGTTGCGGATCGCGGTCATGTCGCGGGGGCCAGCGCGGTCCAACGCCAGGCGGGACAGGGCGCGGTCGATGTCGTGAACGCCGCGCAAAGTGTCACGCATATCATCGCGCAAACGGCTGTTTTCGGCAAAATAGGATACGGCCTCTTGCCGTGCCAAAATCGTGTCTAACAAACGCGAAGGCGACGCCAGCCGACGTTCCAACAAACGGGCGCCAGCAGCGGTGACGGTCTGGTCGATGGTGGCCAATAGCGATCCCGCACGCCCGCCGCCCATCGCGTGGGTTAGTTCGAGCGATTTACGGGTTGCGGCGTCGATCTGCATGTTGGCGGCTTCGCCTTCGATCACGGGGGGGCGCAGCAGGGGCAGGTTGCCCTTTTGCGTGATCTCTAGGTACTCGACGACTGCAGCCATGGCGGACACTTGGGCGCGGGTGAACGACCCGAAGGCATCCAACGACGACACATTGTACAGATCGCACAAACGTTTTTCGCCCAAGGTACTGTCGAACGCCGATTTGCCCAATTCAGTGACTGCCGCGCCGCCGTCCTCAACCGTATTGCGATAGGGGCTTTCGTCGATCAGCAGGACCTCTTTGGGGGTAAGGCGGGCCAATTCAGGGGCCATGCGGATCACCGCGCAAGGCATGACGTGAAACGCGCCTGTGGAAATGTCGACCCACGCCAGGGCGGATTCGTCACGCACCTCGGCAAAGGCGGCTAGGAAGTTGTGGCGGCGAGCGTCCAGCAGGCTGTCTTCGGTCAGGGTGCCGGGGGTGACCAGACGCACGACATCGCGTTTTACGACGGCCTTGTAGCCACGTTTCTTGGCTTCGGCGGGGCTCTCCATCTGTTCGCAGACTGCGACGCGGAACCCTTTGCGGATTAGGGTCAGCAGGTACCCTTCGGCGGCGTGAACTGGGACGCCGCACATGGGGATGTCTTGGTCATCGTGTTTGCCGCGTTTGGTCAGCGCGATATCCAGCGCTTCGGCCGCGGCGACGGCATCGTCAAAGAACATCTCGTAGAAATCGCCCATGCGGTAGAACAGCATCGCGTCTGGGTGTGCTGCCTTGATTTCGAGATATTGCGCCATCATCGGCGTGACGTTTGCCATTTGGTCCCCCATTTTCGGTCCAGATATACCTAACCAGCCAATGTTAGCGACGAAAGTAGAAAGATATCCCGTTGCGGCCTTATGGCATAGAACTGTAGATGGTTCGGGCGCTAACGGAGAAATAATATGTCAAAGGCAAAGGTCACACGCGAAGACGCGTTGGCATTCCACATGGAACCAAACCCCGGGAAGTTCGAGATCACCGCGACCGTCCCGATGACAACCCAGCGTGATTTGTCGCTGGCCTATTCGCCAGGTGTGGCGGTTCCGTGCGAAGAAATCGCAGCAAAACCAGAAACCGCATATGACTACACGACCAAGGGCAACCTTGTGGCCGTTATTTCGAACGGCACGGCTGTTCTGGGTCTGGGCAATCTGGGTGCGCTCGCGTCCAAGCCTGTGATGGAAGGTAAATCGGTTCTGTTCAAACGCTTTGCCGACGTTAACTCGATCGATATCGAATTGGATACCGAAGACCCCGATGCATTCTGCAACGCTGTGCGTCTGATGGGCCCGACATTTGGTGGCATCAACCTAGAAGACATCAAAGCGCCCGAATGTTTCATCATCGAACAGCGCCTAAAAGAAGAGATGGATATCCCCGTCTTTCACGACGATCAGCACGGCACCGCGGTTATCTGCGCGGCGGGTCTGATCAACGCGCTGCATATTTCCGGCAAAAAGATCGAAGACTGTAAAATCGTTCTGAACGGCGCTGGCGCTGCCGGTATCGCCTGTCTGGAATTGGTCAAGGCAATGGGCGCTCAGCACGACAACTGCATCATGTGCGATACCAAAGGCGTGATCTATCAGGGTCGTACCGAAGGTATGAACCAATGGAAATCGGCCCATGCGGCGGTGACTGACGCCCGCACGTTGGCCGAGGCGATGAAAGACGCCGACGTATTCCTGGGTGTATCGGCCAAAGGCGCAGTTACGCAGGACATGGTCGCATCCATGGCGCCAAACCCTGTGATCTTTGCAATGGCGAACCCTGATCCCGAAATCACCCCAGAAGAGGCGCACGCTGTCCGCGAAGACGCCATCGTCGCCACGGGTCGTTCGGATTACCCGAACCAGGTGAACAACGTTCTGGGCTTCCCATATCTGTTCCGCGGCGCGCTGGACATCAACGCCCGTGCAATCAATGACGAGATGAAAATCGCCTGTGCGAACGCGCTGGCCGAATTGGCCCGCGAAGACGTTCCAGACGAAGTCGCCATGGCCTACGGCAAAAAACTGTCGTTCGGTCGTGATTACATCATTCCAACGCCGTTTGACCCACGCCTGATTTACACGATCCCGCCAGCGGTGGCGAAAGCAGGCATGGACACTGGCGTTGCGCGCCGTCCAATCGTGGATATGGATGCCTACGAGGTATCGCTGAAATCCCGCATGGACCCGACCGCGAACATTCTGCGCGGCCTGTTCAACCGTGCCCGCGCGGCCCAAGCGACCATCGTCTTTGCCGAAGGCGACGATCCACGCGTTCTGCGCGCTGCGGTTCAATATCAGCGCAGCGGTCTGGGCAAAGCCTTGGTCATCGGTCGCGAAAACGAAGTTGCCGATCTACTGACCCAAGAAGGCATGGCCGACGCCGTTGAAGAGATCGAAGTCGTCAACGCCCGCAACACTGCGCATTTGGACCAGTACAAAGAATTCCTATACCAACGCCTACAGCGCAAAGGTTTCGACCGCAGCGACATCAACCGTTTGGCATCGCGCGACCGTCACGTATTCGGTGCGTTGATGGTGGCACACGGCCACGGTGATGGTCTGGTGACAGGCGCGACCCGTAAATCGGCTCACGTGCTAGAGGCGATCAACCATGTGTTTGACGCATCCCCGAAATCGGGCGCTGTCGGTATCTCGGCCGTGCTGAACAAAGGCCGCATCGTTTTGATCGCGGATACTTTGGTCCACGAATGGCCGGATCAAGAGGATCTGGCAGACATCGCAGAACGCGGTGCCGCCGTTGCCAAAGATCTGGGTCTGGACCCACGCGTGGCATTCGTTTCGTTCTCGACCTTTGGGTATCCAATTTCGGAACGTGCAGAAAAAATGCATGTCGCACCAAAGGTTTTGGACAAACGTGGCGTTGATTTCGAATACGAAGGCGAAATGACCGTTGACGTGGCTCTGAACCCCAAAGCCGCCGAACATTATCCGTTCAGCCGTTTGACTGGCCCAGCCAATGTTTTGGTTGTACCTGCCCGCCATTCGGCCTCTATTTCCGTGAAACTGATGCAGGAAATGGGCGGAGCGACCGTGATTGGCCCGATCTTGGCCGGTGTTGATAAACCGATCCAGATCTGTTCAACCGTGTCGACTGTGAACGACATTATGAACATGGCCGTTTTGGCGGCCTGTAACGTGGGATAAAACTATGGCGGTATGGAATCTGGGATCGATCAACACGGATATCATCGTTTCCGTACCGCATATCCCCGCCCCTGGCGAAACCTTGGCGTCCACTGGGCGCCAAGTGTTTTTGGGGGGCAAAGGCGCGAATATGTCTGTCGCTGCGGCGCGGGCAGGGGTGCATGTCCGTCATATTGGCGCTGTGACCGCCGACACCCGCTGGACCCGCGATCGTTTGATGGAATACGGCGTCGATACGCGCCACATCGCTGAAATCGACTGCGATCCAGCCCAAGCGTTCATCATGGTGGCCGAAGACGGCGAAAACGCCATTGTTTTGCAGCCTGGTGCCAATGCGCGGATTTCCAGCGACCAAATCAAATCCGCATTGTCCGAAGCCGCTGTAGGCGATTGGATTGTCACGCAGAACGAAACCAATGGTCAGGCAGAGGCGCTGAAGCTGGGCAAAGACATGGGGCTCAAGGTTGCCTATGCCGCTGCCCCGTTCGACGCAAATGCCGTGTCTGCGGTGCTGCCGTTCATTGATTTTTTGATCCTGAATGAAATCGAAATGGCGCAGTTGACCGATGCGCTGGGCAAACAGGCCGAAGATTTGGGGATTGAAACCGTGATTATCACCATGGGCGGCAAGGGGTCGGTTTTGGTGGAAAACGGCGCGCGTACCGAAATCCCAGCGATAAACGTGAAACCTGTGGATACCACGGGCGCGGGCGATACCTTCACGGGCTATGTTCTGGCGTGCCTTGATCGCGGTATGCCCGTTCAGCAGGCGATGCAGGTCGCAACCAAAGCAGGCGCGCTGATGGTCACCCGTCAGGGGACTGCAGATGTGATCCCCGATCTGGCCGAGGTTCAGGCCTTTTCTGCTTGATGCCGAATGCGTGATCGTTTGTGATCGCGGCGCGGTGACCTCTTTTGAGTATGAAACGTACTCCTTTGTGTAACCATAAACACAGGGAGTGTTTCACATGACTATCAAATCTATCATCGCTGCTATTGGCCTAACCGCAACTGCATCCGCTGCGCTGGCCGCAGGCCACGCGATGGCGCCAAGCGTTTCCGCAATGGATCAGGACGTATCGGGCGGCACTGTGACTGCAGACGCTGTGATCGCACCTGCAAACGGTTGGATGGTTGTGCACCGCACTGACGCCGAAATGAAACCGGGCCCAGTTGTTGGCTATGCGCCGCTGCGCCACGGTGAAAACATGGATGTGACCGCGATCCTGCAAGAGGACGTAGCAGCAGGCGAAATGCTGATGCTGATGGTCCACGGCGAAGATGGCGGCATGACCACTGGCGGGTTTGAATATACTTTGGGTGCGTCCGAAGACGGCCCGATCCGCGTGGACGGCAATTTGGTGATGACTGTTGTAACCGCACAGTAATTCACGCAAAACGTGTAAAATATTATGTTAAGGGTCGGCCTCTGCCGGCCCTTTTCTTTTGTCTAACTGATGACATGGACGTTGGCGGAATCGAAAATCCTGTGGATAACTGCGCGATTTCCGCTCAACTAACTGAAATTAAATCAGTTTTGCCAGTTGCATCGCAACAGCGGGATTGCCCGAAATTTTCAGTTTTCCCATGGCTAGGCCGGTCATCGGGTTCAATTTACCCTTTAGCAGCTTTTCCAGATTGGCCGTGGTGATTTTGATAGTGCAGTCGGCATCTGGGTTGTCGGTGGATACACCGTTCGGCCCGATCGCAACGCTGCCGTCATCGCCGCAATCAAATTTCAGGACATTGGACAGTTCTTTGCCCTCTAGTCCGCGTTTCAACATATCTACGATGTCTGAAAAAGTCATGGCCGCCCCCTATATCTGCCTTACGGCTAGGGGACGGCCATCAATCAATCAATTGAAACGCTGCGTCAGCCTTTGACGCGGGCGTTACGTGCAGCCAACAATTTCAGGCGCAGTGCGTTCAGCTGAATGAAACCTGCTGCATCTTTCTGGTCGTATGCACCTGCGTCGTCTTCGAATGTGACGTGCGCTTCGGAATACAGGGAATGATCGGACCAGCGGCCAACGGTGTTCACCGAACCTTTGTACAGTTTCAGGCGAACGGTGCCTGTTACGTGCTCTTGGGATTTGTCGATCGCGGCTTGCAGCATTTCACGCTCTGGCGAATACCAGAAACCGTTGTAGATCAGTTCGGCGTAGCGTGGCATCAGGCTGTCTTTCAAATGACCTGCACCCGAATCCAGAGTGATCTGTTCGATACCGCGGTGCGCCTCTAGCAGGATGGTGCCGCCTGGAGTTTCGTAGATGCCGCGCGATTTCATACCGACGAAACGGTTTTCAACGAAATCCAAACGACCGATGCCGTGTTTGCGGCCGTATTCGTTCAGCTGAGTCAGGATGGTTGCTGGCGACATGTCTTCGCCGTTGATTGCAACTGCATCGCCTTTTTCAAAGGTGACTTCGATGAATTCAGGAGTGTCTGGCGCGTCTTCTGGGTGAACGGTGCGCTGGAACACGTAATCCGGTGCCATATCGGCCGGATCTTCCAAAACTTTACCTTCGGATGACGTGTGCAGCAGGTTCGCATCAACCGAGAATGGCGCTTCGCCGCGTTTGTCTTTGGCGATTGGAATCTGGTTCTGTTCAGCGAATTCCAGCAGTTTGGTACGCGACGACAGATCCCATTCACGCCAAGGCGCAATCACTTTGATGTCTGGGTTCAGGGCATAGCACGCCAGTTCGAAACGAACCTGATCGTTGCCTTTGCCGGTCGCGCCGTGTGCCACAGCGTCAGCGCCGGTTTCACGTGCGATTTCCACCAGACGTTTGGAAATCAAAGGACGCGCGATCGAAGTGCCCAGCAGGTACAGGCCTTCGTATACGGCGTTTGCGCGGAACATCGGGAAAACGAAGTCGCGAACGAATTCTTCGCGGATGTCTTCGATATAGATGTTTTCCGATTTGATGCCCAGCATCTCTGCTTTGGCGCGTGCTGGTTCCAGCTCTTCGCCTTGGCCCAAGTCAGCGGTAAAAGTGACAACCTCACAACCGTATTCGGTTTGCAGCCATTTCAGGATGATCGAGGTATCCAGTCCGCCCGAATAGGCAAGGACCACTTTCTTTGGTGCAGACATCTGGCGCTCCTTTGTGAATATCCATGGCGCGATACCTGTTTTTCTAATGGCAAGCAAGGGTAGCCCATTGACCATTTGCCCGTATTTATGGCCTTTTGGCGGAAATTTGGATTGGGAGTTTCATCGTGGCTTGGAAAATTGTCCTTCACGCGTTTCGCATGATTTTCGGTAACATTGTTGACGCGTTAAAAGTGTCAGTTGGGCCAATGTTGATTTTCGTCGTCTTAACCCTTGTTGTGGGGCAGATCGTGAACTTGCCGTCTGGGTCGTTCCACGACATGGGGTCAGTTCAACCCGATACTGCGGGCACTATGTTTTTCGCCGTTTTGATCTTGTGTGCTGCAGCGATTTTCATTTTTGCGTGGATCGCTGTCGCGTGGCACCGATTTATCCTTCTTGAAGAATATCCAGGTGTGTTGCCGACATTGGCAGATCGTCCGATCGGACAATATGTGGCGAAATCTTTGATTATCGCATTGATTTTGATTGTGATCGGCGCGGCCGCAGGCATGGTGGTCATGATGCTGCTGTCAATGGGTGGATTATTCCTGTTGTCCATCGGCATGTCGGTCGTGCTGTTGCTGATCAACTACCTTGGCCTGCGTTTCGGTCTTATGCTGCCTGCCGCCGCCGTTGGGCAAAATATGTCGATTGGCGAATCCATGGCTAAAACCAAAGAATCCTCGGGCCAGATTCTGGGCGTGACAACCATCCTGATCGCGATGAATTTCGCCTCTACGCTGATCGTGGGTATGTTCTATGAATTTGCCACAATTATCGCGTTTGTTTTGGACATCGCGACCAACTGGCTGTTTATCATGCTGAACGTCAGCGTTTTGACAACGCTATTTGGCCACTTGGTCGAAGGCCGAGAAATCGCGGACTAAAGCAGGCTTTGTACGAACGCACGGTCGCCCACGCTGGCGATCGTGACAGCCGCCTGATCGGCAGGCATCCAGACTGGGGTATGATCAGGTTCTAGCGGGTCGCTGACCTGCATGATGGGCCGCGCCATATACATGTTACAGATCTTTTCGGCCCATTTGTCGTAATCCGGCATGTAACAGAACCGGCGGTAGGCGCCCAATTTGCGCGGCGCGGCGATGGTCCAACCGGTTTCTTCCATGACTTCGCGGTGTAGGGCCGCAATGGGGTGTTCACCCGCATCAATGCCGCCGCCCGGCAGCTGGAATTCGGGGTTTTCGCCGTCCTGAAGCGTCACCAACAACTGATTTCCGCGCGGCAAAATCACGTATACGCCTGGGCGTGCTGTGTATTGAATGCCTGTTTGAACTGGTTCACCATATCGTTTCATAACGATTACCCCTTGGACCTGCGACTGATGCGCTTATATGGACACGATATGCCAAATCGCGCCAAGTAAGGAAAGCCTATGAACCTCGGCAGTCAAATCGCATGGGACGACACTGTGCTCCCGTTTCAGCTGGATGCATCGGACGTGCGCGGCCGCGTGGCCCGTTTGGACGGTGTGCTGGATCAGGTGCTATCGCAGCACGACTATCCCGCCCAGATCGAAGCGTTGGTTGCGGAAATGGCCCTTCTGACCGCGCTGATTGGTCAGACCATGAAATTGCGCTGGAAACTGTCGCTGCAAGTCCGCGGTGATGGTCCTGCACGTTTGATCGCGACCGATTATTACGCCCCGCAAAAAGAGGGCGATATCGCCCGTATTCGTGCCTATGCGTCGTTCGATGACACCCGTCTGGATGCATCGAAACCAGCCTTCGACATGATCGGCAAAGGCTATTTCGCAATCCTAATCGACCAAGGCCAAGGTATGACCCCGTACCAAGGCATCACCCCAATCGCGGGCGGTTCGCTGGCAAAATGCGCAGAAACCTATTTCGCGCAGTCCGAACAGTTGCCAACGCGGTTTGAACTGTCCTTTGGTAAATCCACATTGGCAGGTCAGGGCGAAAGCTGGCGCGCGGGCGGCGTGATGCTGCAACACATGCCCAAAGCATCGCCTTTTGCATCCGGCGAAGGTGGTTCTGGCGAACAGGGTTTGCTGGCCGCTAACGATCTATTGGACGAAGACGAAGGCGAAAACTGGAACCGTGCGAACATCCTGCTGGATTCGGTTGATGATCTGGAATTGATTGGCCCATCGGTTCAGCCAACCGAATTGTTGGTTCGCTTGTTCCACGAAGAACAGCCGCGCGTTTACGACCCGCAGTCGGTGAAGTTCGGCTGTTCCTGTTCAGCAGACCGTGTTCGCGAAAGCCTGTCGATCTATTCGGCCAAAGACATCGCGCATATGACCACGGACGAAGGCATCGTAACAGCGGACTGCCAATTCTGCGGCGCGCATTACGAATTCGATCCCAACACGCTGGGGTTTGAGGCATCGGTAAAACCGGATGACGCTGAATAATTCGATAGAACAATTATTGATCTCCGCCCTCGCGAAAAAGGGCGGAGATTCTTCGGATTTTGATCTGAACCCAGACACTAAACTGGCTGAAAACCGCATTTTGAAACCAGCTGCTGTTCTAGTAGCGTTTCACGAAGACGGGCGGTTGTTACTTACCAAACGGTCCGCGCGGCTGAAACATCACCCCGGCCAGATCGCCTTTCCTGGTGGTAAGGTGGAACAGGGCGAAACATTGGAACAAGCCGCCCTGCGCGAAGCCCACGAAGAGGTGGGCCTGCCACCTGATCAGGTCGATATTCTAGGCCTATTGCCCCCCCATGAAACGGTCACGAGCTATACGGCAACGCCAGTTGTTGCGATGATCCGTGGTGATTTTGATCATCGCGCAGAAGAAGGCGAAGTCGCCGAGATCTTTACAGTCCCGTTTGATCACATATCAAACCCATCGAATTTCAGGATCGAAGGACGGCGTTGGCAGGGGCGTAAGCGGTACTATTATGTCGCGCCTTTTGGTCCGTACTACATTTGGGGCGCAACAGCACGGATGCTGCGCGGTCTAGCGGGGCGGCTATGCGACTGACGGCGGATTGGCTGACCAGTGCTGCGTCTCAGGCTGTGTGCGGTGCTTTGGCTGATGGCGGATATCAGGCCTATTTTGTCGGCGGCTGTGTGCGCAATGCCCTGATTGATGCGCCAGTGTCGGATTTGGATATTTGCACAGACGCACGGCCAGAACAGACCCTAAAACAGGCGGAATTGGCAGGTCTAAAGGCGATCCCGACAGGTATCGATCACGGCACAATCACGATTATCGCCGATGGCATACCATACGAAGTCACCACGTTCCGCCGCGATGTGGAAACCGATGGCCGGCATGCCAAAGTCGCCTTTTCCGATACATTGGAAGAGGACGCAGAGCGCCGCGACTTTACGATGAATGCGCTTTATTGTGATGCGTCAGGGCAGGTCATCGACCCCGTGGGTGGATTGCCTGATTTGAAACGTCGACATGTACGATTCATTGGCGATCCCGATGCCCGCATCCAAGAGGATTACCTGCGTATTTTGCGGTTTTTCCGCTTCACTGCGTGGTACGGCGATGATGCGCTGGGCATTGATGCCGATGGGTTGTCTGCCTGTGCGATGCATTCAGACGGGTTGTCGCAAATATCGGCTGAACGTATCGGCGCCGAGATGCGCAAGCTATTGTCTGCGCCAGATCCGTCAGTGGCTGTTGCCTCTATGCAGGCCAGTGGTGTTCTTTCGGCTGTGTTGCCGGGTGCGTCTGCTGCGGCATTACCCATTTTGGTCCATATTGAATTGGACGAAGCGGCGAAACCGATCCGCCGTCTGGCTGTGATGGGTGGCGAAGATGTGGCTGGTCGCCTACGTTTTTCAAATGCGGAACGCAAAGAGTATGATGCAATTCGCGCTGGGTTAGAGACTGATTTGGCAGAACTGGGGTATCGGTTCAAAGAAACCTGCATTGATACCTACCTTGTGCGGCAGGCGCTGATGGGCCAGCCAGTTGTGCAATCCGAAATCGACCTAATCAAGCAATCCAGCCGTCAGGAATTTCCTGTCCGCGCAGCTGATTTGATGCCTGCCTATTCCGGTGCCGCGTTAGGGGCAAAGCTGAAAGAGCTAGAGCAAAAGTGGATCAATTCGGGCTTTTCGCTCTCGAAATCGCAATTAAGCGACGGCTAGCGTTTACCACTACGTTAAAGGTCCTATAGTCAATTTCATTAGGCCCGATTGGGCAAACGCCTTTTAGCCGATATTCATAGAATATTCCGCCACCGACGTTGCTTGGCCCCAAGAAACGCAAGGAATACCGCATGACATTCGTGACACAGTGGTTGGAAAAACTGATTGATCCTTTTGCGCCTGCAAATGGAACGCCCCCGAAATCGCTGATCCCATTCGCACGTTGGTCATTATCTGGCTCGGAAAAGGCAATAGCGTTGGCGCTATGCGCGGTATCGTTTGCAGGCATGGTTGAACTGACGTCAGCCGCTTTTGCGGGGTGGGTCGTCGACCGTGCGGCGAATGCTGTGCCCGGTGCCTATTGGGATCAATTTGCACCGCTGATTATTTTCGGGTTGGTGTTTTATATGATCGTGCGGCCCATTGCGCTGACCGTTGATGCCGCAACAACTTCGGTCGTTATGGGGCCGCATCTGTTTCCATTGATCATCAGCCGGCTGAACCGCTATGCGCTGGGTCATTCCATGCGGTATTTTGAAAATGATTTCGCTGGGCGGATCAGTCAAAAATGTATGCAGACCGCTCGGTCGTTGACGGACATTGTGATTGAAACCGTCGATGTCGTCATTTTTTCATTTATGATGTTCATCGGCGCTTTGATCCTGATGGGCGGTATTGATGGGCGATTGCTGATCGGATTTGCGGTTTGGGGTCTGCTGTACGGTTGCGCCCTGTGGTATTTCATCCCCCGCGTCATGCAGAAATCCAAGGCACGGGCCGGCGCCCGTACCGTTGTAACGGGGCAGCTGGTAGATACCCTGTCAAATATCGCAACGGTCAAATTATTCGCGCACAATTCATTCGAAGATCGCGCTGCGCTGGACGCGCTGGGTACGTTTCGGGATCGTGCGTTAGAATTCGGGTATTTGTCCGCAGGGTTCCGCATGGTCCTTATGACATTGGGAGGTATTTTGCCCGTGATGTCCATTTTGGGCAGCCTGTATTTGTGGTCGATCGGGCAGGCGACTGTTGGCGATATCACGGTCACCGCGATGATTGGGTCGCGGCTGAGCATGCTGACAAATCGTTTGGGTTTCACTGCGATTTCTATCTTTTCCAGCATTGGCGAAGTCGAGGATGGCATGCAAACCCTAGCCAAAACCCACGAGGTCGTAGACCGACCCGATGCTGCGACGATGCTGGATGCCCATGGTCCCATTGAATTTGATCGCGTCGGGTTTTCCTATGGCAGCGATATTACGGCCATCCAGGGTCTAGATCTAACCATCAGGCAGGGCGAAAAATTGGCCGTGGTCGGGGCGTCGGGTGCCGGTAAATCGACCTTTGTGTCGTTGCTTTTGCGGTTATATGACGTGGAACAGGGGCGAATTTTGATCAACGGCGCTGATATCCGCGACGTGACCCAAGAAGCGCTGCGCCGTCAAATTTCGGTGGTGCGTCAGGAAACGGCGATGTTCAACAGGTCTGCGCTGGACAACATCCGCTATGGCAAACCCGATGCAACGATTGAAGAAGTCATTGAAGCTGCAAAGCTGGCTGCGGCAGACGATTTTATTGCCGACCTTCGGGATGGCCGGGGCCGCACAGGATATGACGCCTATCTGGGGGAACGAGGCGTGAAATTGTCGGGTGGTCAACGTCAACGGATCGCGCTGGCACGCGCCATCCTGAAAGACGCGCCAATTTTGATCTTAGACGAAGCCACATCCGCATTGGATTCTGAGGTAGAGGCCGAAATTCAAACCAGTCTGGACCATGTGATGGAGGGCAAGACCGTGATTGCGATTGCCCACCGATTGTCGACGATTGCGCGGATGGATCGGATTATTGTGATGGAAAAAGGCCGCATAGCAGAAATCGGAACGCATTCTGAATTATTGGCGAAACAAGGCATCTACGCAGGATTTTGGGCGCGCCAATCGGGTGGATTTTTAGGGGCAGAGTGATCGCGCCCATTGACTGATCGCGCCTAGTTGCTAATCACCGCTGCATGAAAATTGAATCCATCACACATTTGGGTCTGGGTCGCGCGGACGATGGCACTTTGGTGCCGCGTGTTTTACCCGGAGAAGAGGTCGAGCTGACAGACGATGGCGTGCGGGTTTTATCCCCGTCCTCAGATCGGATCGCTCCTGTCTGTCGTCATTTCAAGGCGTGTGGGGGCTGCGCTATGCAGCACGCTTCAGAACCGTTTGTGGCACAGTGGAAAACGGGCATTGTCGAACGCGCTTTGGCGGCGCAAGGAATCGATGCGCAGGTCGAAGGCGTTGACACGTCGCCTGCAAATTCGCGTCGTCGGGCTAAACTGTCGGGTCGCCGCACCAAGAAAAGCGCTCTGGTCGGGTTTCACGCACGCGCGTCGGATACAATTGTGGAAATTCCTGATTGCCAGCTTTTGACGCCAGCAATTCTGAAAACGGTTCCTGCATTGGTCGAATTGACCCGCATGGCAGCGAGCCGCAAGGGTGAGATCGGGCTGACCGTGACCGACAGCATCGACGGCGCGGATGTTCATATTTCAACCTCGGTTGAATTGACCGAACAGTTGCGCGTTGATTTGGCAGCTTGGGCGAATGAATACGATATTGCACGGCTGGTCTGGGGTGATGAACCCGTCGTGACATTGCGACCGCCACGCCAGAAATTCGGTGATGCGCGGATCGTGCCGCCTGCTGGTGCATTTCTTCAGGCCACAAAAGAAGGCGAGACCGCGTTGCAGTCGGCTGTTCAGGCGATCATCGGTGATGCCGCGCGCGTAGTTGATCTGTTTGCGGGGTCAGGGACGTTTACGTTCCCAGCAGCCAAAACGGCAAACGTTCACGCCGTCGAAGGTGACAAGGTCATGATGGCGGCCTTGGATCGTGCATGGCGTGATACCCAAGGTTTGCACACCATCACGACCGAAGCGCGTGATTTGTTCCGTCGTCCGTTGTTGCCCGACGAACTGAATGAATTCGATGCTGCGATCATTGACCCCCCGCGCGCCGGAGCCGAAGCGCAAATCGCGGAAATTGCGGCCTCTGCCCTGAAAATTGTTGCGATGGTATCGTGCAATCCGGTCACGTTCGCACGGGATGCAAAAACGTTGATAGATGCAGGGTTTGAGATCAGCGCGCTACGTACGGTTGATCAATTCCGCTGGTCACCCCACACCGAAGTTGTGGCAGCTTTTGTTCGTTCAAAAATGTGATCAGCAGCCTTCTAGCGACGCATAAACAAATCGTTTATGCTGTGGATAAAATAGCGAAAAGCTAGAGGCAGTGAGCAATGTTTACGCGGCGCAGTTTTATTCTGGCCTTGGGCGCAGGATTGGCGGGGTGCACGACACCGCGCTTCAAGACCTATGATGGGCCTGATGTCACCGGCATTTACGTCAGTAAATCTCAACGGCGTTTGTATCTGATGAACAACGATTCCGTGTTGGCTGATTATGCGATGAAGTTGGGATTTGCGCCCGAAGGCCACAAACAATTCGAAGGCGACGGTCGCACGCCCGAAGGATTGTATGTAATTGACCGCCAAAACCCGAACAGCGCATTTCATCTGTCGCTGGGTATTTCCTATCCAAATGCACAGGACCGCGCATTTGCAAGGTCACAAGGGCGGTCGCCCGGCGGAGATATCTTTATTCATGGTACGCCGTCGCACGTTGATGCGAACACGGATTGGACCGCGGGATGTATTGCGGTCCATAATCATGAGATCGAAGATATTTTTGCGATGGTGAAAACCGGTACGCCGATTTTGATTGTCGCTTAGGCTGATTGACCCAACACCATCGTCCACCAGATTTTGCCGTTTGGTTCTTGGAACCATGCGAAACCCAAATCGGTTGCTTTGGTGTCCATGATCACGGCACGGGTATCTGTTTGGCTGACCCAAGCTGTCAGCGTTTGCAGTTCCGTTTCAAATGTTTCGGAAATCGCTTCGCCAACAATACGGCCTTCGTATCCGACGCGGCGACCACGATCCAAAGGCGAAGATCCGTCGGATCCAAAATGCCACGGGCGGTTTTGCAACGACATGTCGCGCGAATGGGTGGCTGCGGCAGCGTTCAATCGTGCATTCAGTTGTACGGGTCGTAAACCTGCGCTTTGGCGCAATGCATTCACGCCATCCAGAACGCGGAACTGAATGGCACCTTCGTCTGCAGGGTCAATCATATAGATGCGGACACCGTTTGGCGTTGTAGCGACAGGGGCAGCTGCACATGCCGATAACCCCAAAGCACCCAAACCAAACACAACACTGCGACGATTCATTGCGAACTCCATTCTGATGGACCATCCATATCCATAGCGCAGTGGCAATTCAAACCCACCATAGGCAAGAAAGCGACTTCTCCCGATGGTGTGAATTGCTTGTCACAGTACAACCTCCTATTTTACGGGGAAATCGGGCGATCCCGATAGGAGATATCGTTATGACCACCAGTACTTTTAGCCGCCGTGCTTTTCTTGCGGCGACGGCTGCGACCATTGGGTCGACTGCAGCCGCGCAAACAACGAATTCCACCGAAATCGAAGGCGATCTGTCGCAGTCGTTGCAGCGCAATATTTCCAGTTTCCGGTCGCTGGACTGGCAGCCGTATTTCACGAACCTGAATAACGGCGCTGTTCTGGTCGATACACAAAGCCGCGCGTTGCATTTCTGGTCCGAAGACCAATCGGTCTACAAATTGTTCCCAACCTCTGTCCCAATGACCGCTGACCTAACGCGCTTGGGCCGGACAGAAATCACTCGCAAGGTTGTTGGACCCGATTGGCGCCCCACTCCGTCGATGTTGGAACGCAATCCCGACTGGCCAGACTACATCGGTCCGGGGCCAGACAATCCGCTGGGGACGCATGCGTTGCACCTGTCGTGGACCTATTATCGAATCCACGGCACACACGATACGCGAAAAATTGGCCGCCGATCATCAAACGGTTGCATAGGTTTGTACAATGAACATATCGCAGTTTTGTATGATTTGACCAAAGTCGGCACACAAGTGTTGCTAATTTGACAAATTTGACCAAGTGATCGTGTGAAAAACATCTAAATTGCTTGGCAAACCTCAGAAAGTTCTAGTTTACAGAATATACGAGGTAAGTCTTATTTGTCGGCTACCGCCCTCAACCTTGGTTAGTCGGCAAGAATTGGAGAAATATTATGAAAAAGATCGCTCTGGCCGCTGCTTTCGCTGGCGTTGCATCGACCGCTGCTGCAGGTGGCATGGCTCCTGTAGTCGTAATGGAACCAGTAGTAGTTGAAGAAGCTGCTGCACCATCGTCGTCGAACGGCCTGATCATCCCAATGATCGCACTGGCACTGATCGCAGTAGCATCGCAGAACTAATTTCTGTTCTGTAATCGAATTAAAAAGGGCCGGTTGCGTTTGCAGCCGGCCCTTTTGCTTTAGTCGATCCAACCCGCAAGGTTGGTTTTGATGATATCTGTTAGTGCATCGATATGCGCAGGATCATCATTCAGGCACGGGATATAGGTGAAATGTTCACCGCCTGCGTGCTCAAAGCTTTCTTTGATTTCTTCGTTGATCTCTTCCAGCGTCTCGATGCAATCGGCGCTGAATGCTGGGGCGCAAACGGCGATGTTGGTGTGACCTTGTTCGGCTAGGCGCGCGACTTCCTCTACCGTGTAGGGCTGAAGCCATTCTTCGGGGCCGAATTTCGACTGGAAGGTCGTGATGATCTGATCGTCCGCCCAACCCAAGCGTTCCTTTAGCAAACGGGTCGTTTTCGTACATTGGCAGTGATACGGATCGCCGCCTTCGGTCAGATAGCGTTTCGGCAGACCGTGGTAGGAACAGACCAGTTTGGTTGGCTTTACCTCGGCTGCGTCATAGGCGCGTTGAACGGATTCAGCCAGCGCGTCGATGTATTTATCGTGTTCGAAATACGGGGCAACAACGCGCGGCACGGGCTGCCATTTTTCGTCCATCAGGGCGCGGAAAAACTGATCATTCGCGGTCGCCGATGTTGCGCCTGCGTATTGCGGGTACAGAGGAAAGAACAGGATTTTGTCACAGCCCGCAGCGACCATTTCGCTGACCTTGGACGCGGTCGATGGATTGCCGTAACGCATACAGAAATCCACGATGACTTGATCGCCATAGGTGGCCTCAATCTGTTTGCGGATGGCATCAGTCTGGTCGCGCGTGATCGTCAGCAACGGGCTTTCGTCGCGTTCATTGTTCCAGATGGATTTATAGGCCGCGCCCGATTTTTGCGGACGGATCGACAGGATGATGCCCTGCAGGATCGGCTGCCATTTCCACGCGGGGTAATCGATCACGCGTTTGTCTGACAGGAATTCGCTTAGGTAACGGCGCATGGACCAATAATCGGTGCCGTCTGGCGTCCCTAGGTTGGCCAGCAAAACGCCAACGCGCGCTGGTTTGACTTTGGGGTGATCCTTTGGCGCGTGGGCCGGACAAACGGCGATGCCGCCGGTGTTCTGGGTCTGGGTCATATTCCTCGTTCCGCGTTTTAGGGGCAGAGTTAATCCGCCAGCCGCATTGGTCAATTGTTCGTATCGGGTAGTTTCAGCTCTTTTGCACCCAGCGCGTCAGCAAGCCGCGCCTGAGCCGATCCAGGGCGCAGTGGTTTTTGCTGATCGTCCGAAGGGGCCCAGCCGGTCAGATAGATGATTTCAAAGGTCGCGTTGATGCGTCCCTGATCGTCAACGTAGTGGGATTTGTAAATCTCGCCCGCGGTTTCAAACACAGCGCGGCGGGTCGGGGTGCGTAGACGCGCGTCTAATGCGTTGGATTCGCCCATCGCCCGCACATCCCGCATCAGCGCCCAAATATCGGCGTATGACACGTTTAGGACCGCCGTATCCGCCACAGGCAGCGCAACCGATGATCGTTGCAGCAGCGATCCCATATCGCGGATTTCGCCCATTGGCGCGATACGTGGGGACAGGCCGCCTGTCACGCGGCTTTCGGCTTCGGCCAGACAGGTGCGCAGTTCATGCAGAGTTTGACCGCCGAACATCGCGCATAGGAACAACCCGTCAGGGCGAAGCGCGTTGCGAGATTGGACGATCTGTCCAATCGGGTCATTGGCCCAATGCATCGACATGGCATGGATGACCAGATCGTGCTGCAATGGTTTCAGATCCAGCAAATCCGTGTCGGCAGCATGTGTGGCATTCGGGAAATACTGGCCCCAATAATCGGGCTGCCCCGACACAACAGCCACATCCGTAAAGGTTCTGTTAACCTCGCCGAGTCTTTCCTGAATTTCGTCCGCGACGGCATCGAACAGAAAGGTTTCGGTCATCCGGCTTCGGTTTTTATTCAGCGCGGCGCGATCAGTGATTTGGGGCGGTTTGTTCATAGGCTGTATGTAAGGAAAACTATCGATGTTGCAAAGCATCCTGCGAATGGTCATGCCACGTCAATGCGGCCTATGTGATGCGTTGACGGAATCCGACACTGGCCTGTGCCCCACGTGTTGGGCGGATACGGACTATGCCTTTGGTGCGATTTGCACGTGCTGCGGCGTGATGTTGGTGGGTGAAGGCGATGGGCATTGCGATGATTGTCTGGCCACCCCCCGCGATTGGGATCAGGGGCGCACCGTGTTTGGATATTCCGGCGCTGGGCGCAAAATGGTACTGGGGCTGAAACATGGGGACAGGCACGATCTGGTGCCTATGCTGTCACGGCAAATGGCGCGCGTTGCGGCTCCTTTGATGGAACCAGACACTATTCTGTTGCCCATTCCGCTGCATTGGACCCGATTTTTGAAACGGCGGTACAATCAGTCGGCCCTGTTGGCGCAGGGGATCGCAAAACGATCCGCCGTTCAAGTGATCGAGGATGGGTTGCTACGCACGGTGAGAACCAAAACGACCCAAGGCATGACGCGCGACGAACGGATTGCCGCGCAAAACGGAACAATCGCGGTGAACCCCAAAAGGACAGCGATCATTTCAAACAGGCCCGTCATTTTGATCGATGATGTTATGACCACAGGGGCGACTTTGGGAGCCGCAGCGCAGGCTGTACATGCCGCTGGCGCACGGCGGGTATGTGTGCTGACACTGGCGCGCGCGGTCAAAGACCCCTAGATACATAGCATATCGAAAAGGTGAGCTATGAAACCTGTTGAAATTTACACGACCCCGATTTGCGGATTTTGTCACCGCGCGAAAATGCTGCTGAAATCCAAAGGCGTCGAATTTACCGAAGTCGATCTGTTCGACGAACCCGAACGCCGCGAGGAAATGATCCAACGCGCAAACGGTGGCCGCACCGTGCCGCAAATCTGGATCGGCGAAGACCATGTTGGTGGCTGTGACGACCTGTATGCGCTGGAACACGCGGGCAAATTGGACGCGATGTTGGGATGAAGGCGGCTCTGATCCAGTTTTGTGGATCGGATGATCCGGCGGACAATCTAGCGCGGATCAGCGCGATGATTGAATCCGCTGCGGATCAGGGCGCAGGGTTTGTCCTAACGCCCGAAGTGACGAATATCGTGTCCCAAAATCGGGCGCATCAGAATGATGTTCTAAGGCATCAAGACGATGACCCGATCTTGGCGGGGCTACGTGATCTGACCGCGCGTTTGGGGATTTGGCTGTCGATTGGATCGATCGCTGTAAAAACGGATGATCCCGACGGGAGGTTTGCCAATCGGTCGTTTGTGATCAACCCATCGGGTGACATCGCCGCGTGGTACGATAAAATCCACATGTTCGATGTGACCGTGTCGGAAACCGAAACCTACCGCGAATCTGCTGGGTTTCGGCCGGGCGATCGGGCTGTGGTCTGCGATACGCCCTTTGGCACATTGGGGCTATCGGTCTGTTATGATGTGCGTTTTTCACATCTTTACCGCGCTTTGGCTCATGCTGGTGCGTCGATCATTCTGGTGCCTGCCGCCTTTTCCCCTGTGACGGGCGCGGATCATTGGGAACCTTTGTTGCGCGCGCGGGCGATTGAAAACGGCGCCTATGTGTTGGCGTCGGCGCAAACGGGCACGCATCCTGCAAGGTCAGGCAAAAGCCGCCAAACTTATGGGCATAGTATGGCTATTTCACCTTGGGGCGCGGTTATTGCAGATGCTGGCACGTCCGAAGGTATTGTTTTCGTTGATCTTTGCCCCGAAGAGGTGGCAAAAGCACGACAGCGCATTCCGTCTTTGTCGCATGACAAACAGTTTAAGGGCCCCGATGGACAGTCAGACCAATAACCTTGCGGTGACTTTGTTCAGTGAAATTCTGACGGTGGACCAATTGGCCCGCGCCAACGTCGCGCGCGTCCTGCCCAAAGGGATGGAGCTGTCGCATTTTTCCGTTCTGAACCATCTGGCGCATTCGGGTGTGGAACGGACTCCAGCGCAGCTGGCGAAAACATTTCATCTGACGCGCGGCGCGATGACCAACACGCTGGGTAAATTGGAATGGGCAGGCTGGGTGCATATTCGCCCCGATTGGGACGATGCGCGCCGCAAAATGGTGGCGATTTCGCCCGCAGGTATGCAGGCACGCGATGCGGCGCTGGCGGCGATGACGCCCGTTATTGCAGGGCTGGTTGAACGGGTTGGCGCGGAAAAGGTGCGGTCGGTCCTGCCTGTGCTGCGTGAACTACGCCAAGTCCTAAGCGAACACGAATGATCCGGTCCGCTGGCATACGCAGCGACCTGATGGTGATGCGGGGCTTTACCCGCGTTACCGAACATCCAGACTATTACGAATTCCACACTCCGGATGAGCCTGATTTCTGGTACGGGAACTGCATTGTGGAAAAGATGCCTCCGATTGATCCAGCGGCGGTTTTGGCGCGGTTTGATCAGCATTTTCCGACGTCGAAACATGCTGTGATGTGTTGGGATATTCCCGATTTCCAAATGGCCGAAGGCACCGCAGATTGGTTCCGCGAACGCGATTTCAGCGTCGAACGCGATGTGTTCCTGTCGGGCGGTCGCGATATCAATCGGTTCGATCTGCCTGACGGCATCACAGCCCGACCTATTGGGGCTGATGATTGGGGCCAGTTGATCGACGCGCAGCAAGCGATCGGTGTTGAACTGGGCTTTGCGGACGCGACGCACCGCAGTTATCTGGAATCCCGCAACGCCCGCCGCCGTGATCAGATCGCACGCGGCGAAGGCCAATGGTTCGGCGCGTTTGACGGTGATCTATTGGTCGCTGACATGGGCATTTTCCACGATCAGGATGTCGCGCGGTATCAGGCGGTTGCGACCCATATCGATTACCGAGGCCGCGGCATTTGTGCGGCGCTGTTGGGTATTGCGCATGAATGGGCGATCAAGCGCGCGCCCGATGCGACTGTGTTGATCGCGACAGACGTCACGGGCAGTGCCCGCCGCGTCTATGAACGCGTCGGATTCAAACCGTTCGAAGTAATCACGAGTGTGATGAGGCGTGCCTATTAGCGCTTGATCGATGCGGTGACGTAATTGACCGACAGATCGCGGTCGCTGACGGACCAAGTCCACAGGATCGGATTGAATACGAACCCTTTGCGGTCGACAGGGTCCAATCCCGCGCGGGTGATCAGATCGAACAGTTCATCGGGCGTGATGAATTTCGACCATTCATGGGTGCCTTTTGGCAGCCAGCGCATGATCACCTCGGCCCCGACAATAGCAACGGCATAGGATTTCGGGTTGCGGTTGATGGTCGAACAAATGTGCAGACCGCCCAGTTTCAGCAATTGCTGACAGGCCGTCAAATAGGCCAGAGGGTCGGCGACATGTTCGACGACCTCCATATTCAAAACGACGTCGAATTGTTCGCCCGCTGCGGCCATCGCTTCGGCTGTGGTGAAACGGTAATCGATATCCAGACCCGACTGACGGGCATGCGCCTGCGCCACGGGAATGTTCCGTTCGGCAGCGTCAACGCCCACGATCGTCGCGCCCAAACGCGCCATGGGTTCACACAGCAATCCGCCGCCACAGCCGATGTCCAAAATGCGCAGCCCTTCGAACGGCAGGTCCGAATCCAGATCACGGCCGAATTCGGCGGCGATTTGTTCGGTGATGTACCCCAAACGCACAGGATTCATCATATGTAGGGGTTTGAATTTACCCTCTAGGTCCCACCATTCGGCGGCCATCGCTTCGAATTTTGCGACTTCTGCGGGATCAACGGTGGTTTGTGTCATTTGTGAACCTTTGCGGTGATGGATTGAACGCACGAGGTGCTATATAGGTGGACCATGGATAGAACTTCAGGTCAAAGACGCGCTGTGCCGCACCTTTACCCCCCGATTGACCCATTTGACCAGCAGATGCTGAACGTGGGGGACGGGCACCACATTTATGTCGAACAATGCGGACGTCCAGATGGCGTGCCCGTGATCGTCGTGCATGGCGGTCCCGGTGGGGGATGCAGCCCCGCGATGCGCCGCTATTTCGATCCTGAAGTGTACCGTATCATTTTGTTCGATCAGCGCGGATGTGGCCGATCAACCCCCAGTGCCTGCGTGGAACACAACACCACATGGCATCTGGTCGCCGATATGGAGGTGATCCGCGACCGTTTAGAGATCGACAGCTGGTACACCTTTGGCGGCAGCTGGGGCGCAACGCTGTCGTTGATTTACGCGCAGACGCATCCCGAACATGTGCGCGGCATTGTCCTGCGCGGGGTGTTCCTGATGACGCAACCCGAACTGGATTGGTTCTATGGCGGCGGCGTTGGCGCGTTTTGGCCTGATCTATGGGACAAATTTGTCGGTATGGTCCCCGAAGAAGAGCGTCACGATCTGATTTCAGCCTATCACAAGCGTCTGTTTGGCGCCGATTCTATGGTTGAGGCGAAATTTGCACGAGCTTGGACGTTGTGGGAAAACGCATTGGCGTCGATGGAGTCCAATGGATTTAGCGGCGAAGTGCCCGCCTATTTCGCCCGCATGTTCGCGCGTTTGGAAAACCATTACTTTATCAACAATGGGTTCCTGACCGAAGACACGGCCATCTTGAATAACATGGATAAATTGCACGGCATCGACGGGTTCATCGTGCAAGGACGCTACGATATGATTTGCCCACCGCAGTCGGCTTATCGCCTGCACAAAGCGTGGAGCGGGTCGCGTTTGCGGATGATCCCCCATGCGGGTCATGCGCTATCCGAACCAGGGATTACGCGCGAATTGGTGCGGATCATGGATGATATTGCCGCCCACCAATAAAAACGGCCCCGCGTGGGGCCGTTTGTTTTTTAACCGTGTAGCGCCTCGATGGCTTGGGTCAGGTTGACCGTTCCTGTGACTGCGCCGGTTTTATCCGTCACCCCGATGGTCTGGTCTGGGGCTTGGGCCAGAGGCGATAGCGCCTCTTCCAATACCGTGGATCCAGGTAAGGTCGGGCCGTTATAACCCGAAACTGGCGATTTCAGACCCGTCAGGCGGATCACCTTGGCGCGGTTAATGTCCTTGGTGAAATCTGCGATGTAATCATCGGCAGGTTTCAGAACAATTTCCTGCGCATCGCCCTGCTGGATCATCGCGCCATCACGCAAAATCGCGATGTTATCGCCCAGACGTAACGCTTCGTCCAAGTCGTGGGTGATAAAGATGATCGTTTTGTGCAGCTCTTTTTGCAGCTCTAGCAGGATCGATTGCATGTCGAAACGGATCAGCGGGTCCAACGCGCTGAACGCTTCGTCCATGAGCAGGATGTCGGCGTCGTTCGCCAGCGCACGCGCCAGACCCACACGTTGTTGCATGCCGCCCGATAGCTGACCAGGGTAATGCTCTTCGTAACCTGTCAGACCAACGCGGTCGATCCAATGCTGAGCGCGCTTTTGCGCCTCGGCCTCGGGCACGCCCTGAATTTCCAGACCGTAAGCCACATTTTCCGCAATCCGGCGATGCGGTAGCAGGCCAAATTTCTGGAACACCATCGCCATCTTTTTGCGGCGCATTTCTCGCAGCTGAGTGTCGTTCATGGCCAGAACGTTTTCGCCGTCGATCAGGATTTCACCATCGGTGGGTTCGATTAGGCGATTGATATGGCGGATCAAGGTGGATTTACCCGACCCCGACAGGCCCATGACAACCTGAATCTGCTTTTCAGGGATATCCAGCGATACGTCGTGGATACCCAGCACATGGTTATGTTTGTCCAGCAGTTCTGGTTTGGTCATGCCGGCCTTAACGTCTGGCAGCACCTTTTTGGGGTTGTTGCCAAAGATTTTGTATAGGTTTTTGATGCTGACTTTGGTCTGGGTCATTTGCTTTGCCCCCGATAGGCTTGCAGTCGTTTGCCGTAGCTTTGTGTGACGCGGTCAAAGATGATTGCCAGCGCAACAATGGCCAGACCGTTCATCAGGCCCAGTGCCAGATATTGGTTCGAAACTGCGCGCAGAACGGGCACACCCAAACCTTTTACGCCGATCATCGATGCGATCACGACCATGGACAGCGCCATCATGATGGTTTGGTTAATGCCTGCGAAAATGTTCGGCAGGGCCAAAGGCACCTGAACACCCAGCAGTTTTTGTTTTGGGGATGCGCCGAACGCATCGGCGGCCTCTAGCACGTCTTTGTCTACCAGACGGATACCTAGATTGGTCAGGCGTACGATCGGCGGGATAGCATAGATGCAGACCGCCAATAGGCCAGGGACCTTACCAATGCCCAGCAACATCACAACTGGGATCAGGTAGACGAATGATGGAATGGTTTGCATCACGTCCAAAACGGGCGTGATGACAGATTGGGTGCGGTCGGACCGCGCCATGAGGATGCCCAAAGGAATTCCGACAACGATGCAGACCAACGTGGCAACCGAAATGATTGCCATGGTTGCCATCGTATCCTCCCACATGCCCAGCACGCCGATTGCGACAAATGCCAGCACAGAAGCAACGGTGATTTTCCATGACCGCGATCCCAGCCACGCTAGACCACCAATGATGATCAGGAACAGCGGCCAAGGCATTCCCAGCAGTAGTTTTTCAAACCAAATCAGAAAATGCAGCAGCGGGTCGAAAAAGTTTTCGAGCGATTCACCATAAGCGCGTGAAAAGCTGCGAAAGGTTTCATCGATTGCCTGACGAAGCGACGTTAAATCGCGTCGCCCCATAGAAGGAAATTCAGTCAGGAATTCCATTATGTATCCTTGTAATTATGCGTTGAAACGGGCGGACCATTTACGCGAAAACGGGGAGCCGCAGCCCCCCGTTCGAAAAGTTCAGACTAAGATTACAGAGCCGATTTGATCGCTTCTGCTGCCTCTGGTGTTACCCACTGGGTCCAGATGTCTTCGTGCTCTTCTAGGAACACATAAGCAGCGTCTTCGCCGGTTGCCTGGTTTTCAGTCATGTAAACCAGCATGGCGTTCATGATTTCGCCTGGGAATACGCGCTG
The DNA here is from genome assembly GCF_002150005.2 of Marivivens niveibacter. Taxonomy (GTDB): domain Bacteria; phylum Pseudomonadota; class Alphaproteobacteria; order Rhodobacterales; family Rhodobacteraceae; genus Marivivens; species Marivivens niveibacter. The sequence continues at coordinate 315,674 of NZ_MSPP01000002.1, read as the reverse complement.
TTCCAGGTAATCCACTGCGATACCGCCCTGCTGCATCAGGTTATCGGTGATAACGGTGTGCACTTCGGATTCGGTGTAGGACGATGGCTGTGGGTCCAGACATTCCTGTTCAGGCTTCACGATACAGCCGTCCCAGTTTTCGGAACCAGCCCATTCGGTTTCCCATTCCAGCAGCTGCATGTTGTATTTGCCGATGATTGCTGTTGGCGCCCAGTAGTAACCGAACCATGGTTCGCCACGTTCGGATGCTTTGGCGATTGCGCCGTCCAGACCAGCTGCCGAACCTGGATCAACCAAGGTCCAACCTTTTTCTTCCATGTCGAATGCGCGGAACAGCTGTGCGTTGGACAACTGACAGCCCCAACCTGCAGGGCAGCCCATGAATGCGCCCAGCGATTCATCTTCGGCGTATGGGAACAGCTCTGGGTGCTCTAGCACTTTTTCAACGGTGTTCAGTTCTGGATGCTCTTCTGCGAATTGCGCGGTCACCCACCAGCCTTCGCCCAGCTGAGTGATCGGGCCGGTCAGAACCGAATGCAGGCGGCCTTCTTCGATTGCAGCGTTCAGCGGATCGCGCACGGCGTTGACCCATAGTTCGCCAGCAATATCTGGTTCGCCCTTTTCGTTCATCGACGCAAAGATGGTGGTGGTGCCGCCTGGGATCAGTTCGATGTCACAGCCGAAACCTTCCTCAAGTACGATTTTGTCGACGTTAGCCATCAGCTCGGCCGAGGCCCAGTTGAATTCTGCCATGGTATACGAACCACATTCCTGAGCCATCGCGGCGGAACCAGCAAATGCCGAGGTCATTGCAATAGCGGCAACAGCGCCAAGTTTGTTGAATTTCACGTTTAGTCTCCCTGACTATCTTTTTATGCGTTCAGCTTTTTTATCAGCCTGCACGCTATGACATGCTGAGAAGTTGTGTAAAAACGACACCTTCCCATAACATTATGTCGCAAACAGAACATAAACTTGGGTTTAAGTAAATCAATTCAACCGCTTTTGCGCCAATTTATGTCGGAAACTAACCGTCTGAGACGAGGTAAGTTGATTTTTAGGAGTGGACCGTAATGGTATGGTTGTCTAACGTTCTTGGACTTGGCGGATAAAGGGATCGTGCATTTTGCAGACCTATAAACGTAGACGATTGCTACAGTATGGTATGGCGGCGGCGGTGTTTTCCGCGGCTGGCGCCGGAGCGTTTGCGCGTGGCCAAGGTGGGCGTTTGTCGGTCGGCCTTTCTGGGGCACATGCATCCGATAGTTGGGATGCGCGTACCTTTTCCGACAGCTTTATGATTGCTTGTGCGCAGGGTGCAGTTTTCGACTGTTTAACCCAAGTATCTGCGGATGGATCCATCATTGGCGAATTGGCGCAATCGTGGGAATCGTCTGCGGATGGGCGCATTTGGACTGTCGATTTGCGGCAGGGCGTGACGTTTCACAATGGCGCGACCTTCACTGCGGCGGATGTGATTGCGTCCTTTGATCTGCATCGCAGGTCGCAGTCTGGCGCGCGCCCTATCGTGGATGAAATTCAGCAGATCACAGCGGTGAATGATCACTGTGTTCAGTTCACGCTGACCTCGGGCAATGCCGACTTCCCGTATCTTTTGTCTGATTATCATCTGATCATCTATCCTTCGTCAGATATGGACGCCGCGATTGCCAAAGGCATTGGTACAGGACTGTACCGCGTTGAACAGTTTCAGCCCGGTGTGAAATTCGTCGGACGTCGTGTCGAACGCCATTACAAAGATGGCGATGCGGGTTGGTTTGACCGAGTTGAATTCATCGCGATGAACGATCGGGCCGCGCGGATGAATGCGCTGATCACGGGGCAGGTAGATGCGGTGGATCGCGTTGATCCGTCTTACGTGTCGCGTTTGTCGACGCACCCGACGATGCGGATTTTGGAAACCGCTGGAAATATGCATTTCGGGTTTGCAATGCGTATGGATCAGGCGCCCTTTGACGATCCGCACATGCGTTTGGCGATGAAACACGGCATTAATCGTCAGGGCATCGTGGATAATGTGCTGCACGGCCATGGCCGAGTCGCCGCCGATAGTCCGATCGGCCCTGCGAATGCGTATTTTGCCGACCTTGCGCCGACGCCATTTGATCCTGACCGCGCGCAGTGGCATTTGCGTCAGGCGGGTGTGAATAGCGTTGATCTGGCGCTGGGCTATTCCGCCGATGTGATGCCGCGCCCTATGGCGGACGGGTATCGCGAAACGCTGGCGGCTGCGGGGATCAATGTGACATTGGATGCTTTGTCTGCGGATTCGCAACTGTCCGCGACCTATTGGTCGGGCCGCATCACCGAAGATTGGATGCTGACCACGGCCTACAAGGCGGGCAGCCCTTGGAACGAAACGCGCTGGGCGGATGGTCGGTTTGAACAATTGTTGATTGCGGGCCGTGCGGAATTCGACAGCGATCTGCGCCGCGAAATCTATGCCGACTTGCAAAAAATGCTGCGCGACGATGGCGGAATGGTCATTCCTGCCTTTGCAAATTGGATTGGCGCGACCAGCACACGGATTGCGACTCCGCATGAAATTGGCAACCTTTGGCCGCTGGATAATGCGCGTTTTGCCGAACGTTGGTGGGTGGCCTGACGGTTTCCCTTGCAGATTCGCGGTAATCGTCCTATATGGCGTTTCAACAGCGGCGCCGACGGCAACTGCCTAACGCTCCACCGGGAAATATCGACGGGCCGCGCGCCCGTTTTTTTGTGTTCGGAGAACAGATGAACGATCTGATCGCCAAGGCGGCAATGGACCGCCGCATTGCAGACATTATCACCCCAGTCATCGAAGACATGGGGTTCGAAGTCGTACGCGTGCGTCTAATGACCAGCACCAAGGAAACAATCCTGCAGGTTATGGCGCAAAAGCCTGACGGCACCATCGAAGTGGACGATTGCGGCAACATTAGCACTGCGATTTCCGCCGTACTGGACGTCGAAGACCCCGTGGTCGAAGCCTATAGCCTAGAGGTGTCTTCGCCCGGTATCGACCGTCCGTTGACCCGTCTAAAGGATTTCGACCAATGGGCTGGTTACACGGCCAAAATCGAAACCACGGAATTGATTGATGGCCGCCGCCGTTTCAAAGGCGCGTTGGCTGGCACCGAAGGTGACGAAGTGCTGATCACGTTGGATGATCAAGCCGAAGAGGTCACCATCGGTTTGAAATTCGAATGGCTATCGGACGCCAAATTGGTTCTGACAGACGAATTGATCCGCGAAGTGCTGCGCGGTCGCAAAGACAAGGGCCAAATTGACGAGGCCCAGTATGACGAAGTTGAAACCATCATTGATGGCGACGAGGAGTAAGAGACATGGCATTTACCTCTGCTAACCAGCTAGAGCTGCTTCAAACTGCCGAAGCTGTTGCACGCGAAAAGATGATCGACCCAGGTCTGGTTGTCGAAGCAATGGAAGAGTCGCTGGCTCGCGCCGCGAAGTCCCGCTACGGTTCGGAAATGGATATTCGTGTATCCATCGACCGCAAAACGGGTCGCGCGACATTCACCCGCGTGCGCACCGTCGTCGAAGATGAAGAGCTGGAAAACTATCAGGCTGAAATGACCGTCGAACAGGCGCGTCAGTACATGGATAACCCACAGGTTGGCGACATCTATTCCGAAGAAGTGCCGCCAGTTGAACTGGGCCGTATTGCTGCGCAGTCTGCAAAACAGGTTATCCTGCAAAAAGTCCGCGAAGCAGAGCGTGACAAGCAGTACGAAGAATTCAAAGACAAGAACGGCACCATTATCAACGCTGCTGTGAAGCGCGAAGAATATGGCAACGTGATCGTCGATGTGGGCGCTGGCGAAGCTGTCCTGCGCCGCAACGAAAAAATTGGCCGCGAGGCATACCGCCCTGGCGACCGTATTCGTGCCTACGTCAAAGACGTGCGCCGCGAACAGCGTGGCCCTCAGATCTTCCTGTCGCGTACCGCGCCGGAATTCATGGCCGAACTGTTCAAAATGGAAGTGCCTGAAATCTACGAAGGCATCATCGAGATCAAAGCGGTGGCTCGTGACCCAGGTTCGCGCGCGAAAATCGCTGTACTATCGAGCGACGGTTCGATCGATCCTGTTGGCGCGTGCGTCGGTATGCGCGGTAGCCGCGTTCAGGCCGTTGTGAACGAACTGCAGGGTGAAAAGATCGACATCATCCCGTGGAACGAAGATATGCCAACCTTCCTTGTGAACGCGCTGCAGCCTGCAGAGGTTTCCAAGGTTGTTCTGGACGAAGAAGCCGGCAAAATCGAAGTCGTCGTCCCAGAAGAGCAGCTGTCGCTGGCGATTGGTCGCCGTGGTCAGAACGTACGTCTGGCATCCCAGCTGACCGGTCTGGACATCGACATCATGACCGAAGAAGAAGAATCCAAGCGCCGTCAGGCCGAATTCGAGGTGCGCACGAAACTGTTCGTCGAAACCTTGGATTTGGACGAATTCTTTGCTCAGTTGCTGGTTGCCGAAGGCTTCACCAGCCTAGAAGAAGTCGCCTATGTTGAATTGGACGAACTGCTGGTCATCGACGGTGTTGACGAAGACACCGCAAACGAACTGCAGGCACGTGCACGTGACTACCTAGAAGCGCAAGCTGCCAAAGCATTGGAAGCTGCACGCGCTATGGGCGTCGAAGACAGCCTAATCACGTTTGATGGTCTGACACCGCAAATGGTCGAAGCCTTGGCCGAAGACGGCGTGAAATCGCTAGAAGATTTCGCAACCTGCGCGGACTGGGAACTGGCTGGTGGCTGGACCACCGTGAACGGTGAACGCGTCAAAGACGACGGCGTTCTGGAAAAATTCGATGTGAGCCTTGAAGAAGCTCAGAACCTGATCATGACCGCTCGTGTTATGCTGGGTTGGGTCGATCCAGAAGAGCTGACCGCGGACGTTGAAGAAGAGGAGGCCGAGGAGTAATTCCTCGGGGGCCTTGTAATTGACGCGCGGCGGACAACATAAGGACAGGGGCGCAGACCCGGAACGTCGGTGCATCGTCACCGGCGAAGTCCAACCAACAGCTGGTTTGGTTCGGTTTGTGGTTGGGCCTGATAATTCGGTCTATCCTGATGTCATGGAAAAACTGCCCGGTCGCGGCATGTGGGTGACTGCTACCCGCGATGCGATCAGCCAAGCCGGCAAGGGACAGTTTTCCCGATCCGCAAAGGCACAAGTTACCGTGCCTGACAATCTGGCGAATGAAGTCGAACGCCAGTTGGCTCGCCGTGTTACTGACCTGATCGCATTGGCCCGCAAGGCGGGTCTGGCGGTCTGTGGATTTGAAAAGGTCAAAGATTGGCTCGCAGGGAGCGCACGTGTTCGCGTTCTGCTGCAAGCATGCGACGGATCAGAACGTGGCAAAGCAAAATTATGGACGCCGCAAGGCGCCCGTTACTTCGATTGCCTGACAGCCGACGAATTGGGTTTGGCTTTTGGACGGCAAAGTGTGATACATGGCGCGCTCTCTACTGGTGGACTCAGCGACCGTGTTGTAGAGGAAGCCGCAAAGCTGAAAAGCATGCGTGTAACTGACGGCGGCAATTCGGCCACCGGAAAGGAAAAAGAAGCTAGATGAGCGATAACGACGGAAAAAAACCTCTTGGCCTGCGTGGCGGTTCTGGAAACGTAAAGCAGAGCTTTAGTCACGGGCGTACCAAGAACGTCGTGGTTGAGACCAAACGCAAACGCGTTGTGGTTCCAAAACCAGGCGCAGCGAAAACGGGCGGTGCATCCTCCCCTGCGTTGGGTGACCCGAAAAAGCGTCCAGCAGGCATTTCGGATGCCGAACTGGAACGCCGTATGAAAGCTTTGGCCCTGGCCAAAGCCCGCGAAGCCGAAGAGGCAGCGCAACGCGCAGCCGAAGAAAAGGCCCGCGAAGAAGAACGCGAACGCCGCCGCGCCGAGGCAGAAGCCAAGGAGCGCGAAGAGCGTGAGCGCGAAGAAGCACTGAAGGCAAAAGCCGAAGAGGAAGAGCGCAAGAAGCGTGAAGCCGAAGAAGCTGCCAAACGTGCCGCAGAAGAAAAGAAAAAAGCCGCTGCTGCCAAAGCCGCGCCTGCTGCCGCGCCAGCCCAAGCTGACGATCGCGGTGGTGCACGCAATGCTGGCCCTGCGCCATCTGGTGCGCGCAAAACCGACAATCGTCGCGACGATAACCGCGATGATAACAAGGGCGGCAAAGGCAAAGGCGCTGGTCGTGACGGCGGACGCCGTTCCGGTAAACTGTCGCTGAACGATGCTCTGTCTGGTGGCGATGGCCGTCAGCGTTCGATGGCGTCGATGAAGCGTAAGCAGGAAAAAGCCCGTCAAAAAGCGATGGGTGGCCAGCAGCAGCGTGAAAAAGTTGTGCGCGACGTTCAGTTGCCAGAGGCGATCACGGTGGCAGAGCTTGCCAACCGTATGGCCGAACGTGTGGCTGACGTTGTGAAAGCTCTGATGCAGAACGGCATCATGGCGACGCAGAACCAAACCATCGACCAAGACACCGCAGAACTGATCATCGAAGAATTCGGCCACCGCGTACAGCGCGTGTCGGATGCCGACGTTGAACAGGCGATCGAACAGGTCGAAGACAAAGCCGAAGATCTGGAATCGCGTCCACCTGTGATCACCATCATGGGTCACGTTGACCACGGTAAAACATCGCTGCTGGACGCAATCCGCAAAGCGAACGTTGTATCGGGCGAAGCGGGCGGCATTACCCAGCACATCGGTGCGTATCAGGTGACCACTGAATCCGGCGCGGTTCTGTCGTTCTTGGATACTCCGGGCCACGCGGCGTTTACGTCGATGCGTGCCCGCGGTGCGCATGTGACCGACATTGTTGTTCTGGTTGTAGCAGCGGACGATGCTGTGATGCCTCAGACCATCGAAGCGATCCACCACGCAAAAGCGGCTGGCGTTCCGATGATCGTTGCGATCAACAAATGCGATAAACCTGAAGCAAACATCGACAAAGTACGCACCGACCTGCTGATGCACGAAGTGATCGTCGAAAAAATGTCGGGTGATGTGCAGGACGTCGAAGTTTCGGCAAAAACCGGCAAAGGTCTGGATGAACTGCTAGAAGCCATCGCGCTGCAAGCAGAAATTCTGGAGCTGAAAGCGAACCCGAACCGCGCTGCACAAGGCGCTGTTATCGAGGCTCAGCTGGACGTAGGTCGCGGCCCTGTGGCCACTGTTCTGGTTCAGAACGGTACGCTGAAACGTGGTGACATCTTTGTTGTGGGCGAACAGTGGGGTAAAGTCCGCGCGCTGATCAACGACCAAGGTGACCGCGTTGACGAAGCTGGCCCATCGGTTCCTGTCGAAGTTCTGGGCCTGAACGGCACACCAGAAGCAGGCGACGTTTTGAACGTAACCGAGACCGAAGCGCAAGCGCGTGAGATTGCTGAATACCGTGCCCACGCTGCGAAAGAAAAACGCGCAGCAGCTGGCGCCGCAACCACGCTGGAACAACTGATGGCGAAAGCGAAAGAAGACGAAAACGTCTCTGAGCTGCCAGTTGTTGTGAAAGCGGACGTTCAAGGTTCGGCAGAAGCGATCGTTCAAGCGCTGGAAAAAGTCGGCAACGACGAAGTCCGCGTGCGCGTCATCCACTACGGCGTAGGTGCGATCACCGAAACCGACGTTGGTCTGGCCGAAGCATCGGGTACCCCAGTGATCGGCTTTAACGTCCGTGCGAACGCACCAGCACGTAACTCGGCCAACCAAAAAGGCGTAGAGATCCGTTACTATTCGGTCATCTATGATCTGGTTGACGACATCAAAGCCGCTGCATCTGGCCTTTTGTCCGCAGAAATCCGTGAAAACTTCATCGGTTATGCGAACATCAAAGAAGTGTTCAAAGTGTCCAACGTCGGCAAGGTTGCTGGCTGTTTGGTTACCGAAGGTGTGGCACGTCGTTCGGCTGGCGTACGTCTGCTGCGTGACAACGTGGTTATCCACGAAGGCACCCTGAAGACCCTGAAGCGTTTCAAAGACGAAGTGGCTGAAGTTCAGTCCGGTCAGGAATGCGGTATGGCCTTTGAAAACTACGATGATATTCGCCCAGGCGATGTGATCGAGATTTTCGAACGCGAAGAAATCGAGCGTAGCCTGTAAAAGGCTACGCAACACCGACAAAACAAAAAAGGGACAGTCCGTTGACTGTCCCTTTTTCGTATTTGGGTATTTGGCAGCGTGAGTGTGGCTTAGGACGCTTTGTTTGCTGGTTTGCCAGCGTAATTCTTGCCCTCGACGTTGACCATGATACGGCCATTATCAAGATCGCGTACGTACAAGCCCTGCACGGAAACGCTGCTACCAACTGTGATTGTTTTGAGCATTTTGTCACCTTTGTGTTCAGGACGTGCATAAATATTTATCACACAACGAATGCGCGATCACTAAAAATCCGTCACAAACTTGACATAAACACCGATACGTGAGCGGTGAAATTTTCACCGCTTGCACGAAGTGTAATCAAAAACGCTGATTATACAGGGCGACCGACGTAGTGTTTATCGCCTACGCGTACAACAACACGACCGTTTTCCGAATCGCGCACATACAGGCCTTGGATTGCGACGCAGCTGCCAATGGTAATAGTACGGAGCATGATTGGACCCTCGGTTTTCGTTTCCTAGGGCTTTGGTACATGATCCACGAAATCATTGGCAGGAAGCATCGGTAGCTTGGTTATAGCCAGTCGAATAGTATCGGTATCAAGGGGATGTCCGCAGGTGGCATCGGATAGTCGCGCAGTTGATGTTTGCCGACCCATTTCAGCGTTTGGCCTTCTTTGGGTTGCGGCGTACCGTTCCAGCGGCGGCAGGCGAACAGCGGCATCAGCAGATGAAAATCACCATAGCTGTGCGACGCAAAGGTCAGCGGCGCAAGGCAGCTGTCCCATGTTTCAATACCCAACTCTTCGTGCAGTTCGCGGACCAATGCGGCCTCTGGTGTTTCGCCGGCCTCAATCTTGCCGCCCGGGAATTCCCATAGACCAGCCATGGATTTGCCTTCGGGGCGTTGGGCCAGCAGAACGCGCCCATCAACATCGATGAGCGCGACCGCGGAAACTAGGATCACCTTTTTCGTCATGACCGGTAATCCGCGTTAATACGGATGTATTCATAGGTCAGGTCGCAGGTCCAAACCGTGGCTTTGCCTGAGCCCAGACCCAGATCGACACCGATCACAAGGTTCTGGTTTTTCATGTAGGCACTGGCGTCGTCCTCGGAATAGTTCGGTGCGCGCCAGCCGTTTTCGGCCACGACGATATCGCCAAAACGGATCGACAGTTTATCGCGGTCCGCATAGGCGCCCGATTTACCCACGGCCATCACAACGCGGCCCCAGTTGGCGTCCTCACCTGCGATGGCGGTTTTGACCAGCGGGCTGTTCGCGGTCGCCATAGCCACCTTGAACGCATCCTGATCGTCTTGGGCGCCGGTGACGGTGATTTCAACGAATTTGGAGGCACCTTCGCCGTCGCGGACAACCTGATGTGATAGGTCCAGCATGACGTCATGTAGCGCGGCGACGAAATCATCGTTGCCTGTGACGTCCACGCCCGACGCCCCCGTTGCCCCGATCAGCAGGGTGTCAGAAGTCGACGTATCGCTGTCGACCGTGATGCAATTGAACGTACGGTCGGTCAGCTGGCTAAGCGCCTGTTGCAGCGCGTCATAGCCGATTTTCGCATCCGTAAAGATGTATACCAGCATGGTCGCCATATCAGGCGCAATCATGCCCGAACCTTTGGCGATGCCTGCGATTTTCACGGGTTTGCCATCGACGGTGATCGTCGTGCTGGCGCCTTTGGGGAAGGTGTCAGTGGTCATGATCGCCTTAGCCGCTGGTGCGATACCAACAGGGTCAAGGTTGTCCACCAGTTCGCCGATTTTCGCGGTGATGCGTTCATAGGGCAGGGGTTCGCCAATGACGCCTGTGGACGATGTGAACACGCGATCCGCATCAATCCCCATTTGTTCGGCAACACCAGCGCATAGAGCGTCCACGGCTTCGACGCCGCGACCACCTGTAAAGGCGTTGGAGTTGCCCGAGTTTACGATAATCGCAGCCCGACCCGCCTGTGTTTTGCCGTTCTTGGCCTGACAATCTAGCACGTTAGCCGAACGGGTTGCTGAACGTGTGAACACGCCAGCAATGGTCGACCCTTCGGCCAGTTCGGCCAGCATAACGTCGGTGCGGTTTTTGTATTTCACACCCGCCATAGCGGTTGCAAAACGAACACCATCAATGACCGGTAGGTCAGGAAATGCCGCAGGGGCAAGAGGCGAGACGGGCATGATTAATTACTGCTCCAGCAGGTCAATATTGGACAAAGCTTCTGGGTCGATGGTGCCTGCTTCGATGCGGGTGATATCGGCGCCTTCTTCCAGCGATGTCAGATATTCGGTCACAACGGTTTCTTCAATCTGGCCTGCGATTTCTGGGCGCAGTTCTTCTAACGATGGCAGAGCCTGATCACGCACTTCGTTCAGTTTAATGATGTGCCAGCCGAATTGAGTTTGTACTGGGCCCGATACTTCGCCAGCTTCCATTTCCATAACCGCAGCTTCGAATGGCTGAACCATCATGCCTTGGCCGAACCACCCCAGCGAACCACCGTTCGGGCCGGATGGGCCAGTGGACAGTTCCATCGCCAGTTCTGCGAAATCTTCGCCAGCATTGGCGCGGTCTTGAACAGCGACTGCCTCTTCTTCGGTTTCAACTAGAATGTGCGATGCGTTGTATTCCTGTGCAGGTGTCACATCGGCGAACATTTCGTCGTATGCGGCTTGGATCGCTTCGTCGGTTACAAGGTCAGCAGAGATTGCAGCGATGCGTTCGCCTGCTTTGATGGAACGCTCTTCGTTTTCCAGCGCGATCAGGGCACGGGCAGGCACGTCGGTCAATTCATCAGCTAGGAGTTGCTGCTGGATCAGCTGTTCCAGAATGCCGTCATACAGAACATCAGCTGGCAGCTGCGCGTACTGCTGTGGCAGTTGGGCGCGGGTGATGATCATATGGCCCAGAGTGATCTCTGTGCCGTTTACAGTTGCAACAACAGTGTTCGGGTCAACGTCTTGGGCGTTTGCAGCAACGGCGGACAGTGCGAATGCAGACACTGCTGCCAATTTGGTCAAATATTTCATCAATCTTTTCTCTAAAGGGCCGCAAAAGGGCTGCGGCGTTGACACTTTATGGCCCCCACCTTACATGCGTTCAAGGCTGAGAGAGGCCGAATTGCCATTTGTTTAGGCCTTGGCAGGACAACCGACAAGGAGCCTCTCATCATATCGATGTTATAATGCCCGTGAACGGGCGCGGAGAGAACATGCTCGGATTCGGAACGCTGGCCAAAAAGGTGTTTGGCACCGCGAACGATCGCAAGATCAAGGCAACCAAACCTATCGTTGCAAAGATCAACGCCCTCGAGCCGGAATTTGAAAAGCTGACGGACGCGCAGCTGATCGAAAAAACCGCAGAGTTCAAAGAGCGCCTGTCCAAAGGCGAAACGCTGGATCAGCTGCTGCCCGAAGCATTTGCAAACTGCCGCGAAGGCGCGAAACGCGCGCTGGGTCTGCGTGCGTTTGATGTGCAGCTGATGGGCGGTATTTTCCTGCACCAAGGCAACATCGCAGAGATGAAGACCGGCGAAGGTAAAACGCTGATGTCCACCTTTGCGGCCTATCTGAATGCGCTGACAGGCCGCGGCGTGCATGTTGTGACCGTGAACGACTATCTGGCCGCACGCGACGCCGAATGGATGAGCAAGGTCTATGGCGCATTGGGTCTGACCACTGGTGTTGTGATCCCGAACCAGCCCAAAGATCAAAAACGCGAGGCATACGCCTGCGACATCACCTATTCGACCAACAACGAACTGGGTTTTGATTACCTGCGCGACAATATGGCGACCGATCTGGCGCAGATGATGCAGCGCGATCACTACTTTGCGATTGTGGACGAGGTGGATTCGATCCTGATCGACGAAGCGCGTACGCCATTGGTTATTTCGGGCCCTGCACAAGACCGTTCCGAAATGTATGTCACGATTGATAAAGTTATTCCTGGCATCCAAGACGAACATTACACGTTGGATGAAAAATCCCGTCAGGTGACATTCACCGACGAAGGCAACGATTATCTGGAAGCACAGCTAAAAGCGGCAGGCCTGTTGGACGCCGAACATTCGCTATACGATCCCGAAAGCACCACATTGGTCCACCACGTGAACCAAGCGTTGCGTGCGCACAAGATGTTCACCAAAGACAAAGACTACATCGTACGCGATGGTGGCATCGTTCTGATCGACGAATTCACTGGCCGTATGATGGCTGGTCGTCGTTTGTCTGATGGTCTGCATCAGGCGATCGAGGCAAAAGAAGGCTGCAAAATTCAGCCTGAGAACGTCACGATGGCTTCGGTTACGTTCCAGAACTATTTCCGTCTGTACGACAAACTGGGCGGCATGACCGGTACGGCCATGACCGAAGAAACCGAATTCCGCACCATCTATAATTTGGGCGTTGTCGCTGTTCCAACCAACCGCCCTGTGGCGCGTGTGGACGAACACGACCAGATTTATCGTTCGGCACAGGAAAAATACGCGGCGATCACCAAAGAGATCCAAAAGGTCCACGAAACAGGCCAGCCGATCCTTGTGGGTACGACCTCGATCGAAAAATCTGAATATCTGTCGCAACTGCTGACTGCTGCGGGCGTGAAACACAACGTCCTGAACGCGCGCCAGCACGAACAAGAGGCGCAGATCGTTGCAGACGCAGGTAAACTGGGCGCTGTGACCATTGCGACCAACATGGCGGGCCGCGGTACTGACATCAAATTGGGCGGTAACGTCGAACACAAGGTTCTAGAGGCAATCACCGCAGAACCAGACGCAGATCCCGAAGCCATCCGCACCCGCATCGAAGAAGCGCACAAAGCGGATGAAGAGGCGGTAAAAGCTGCTGGCGGTCTGTATGTTCTTGCAACTGAACGTCACGAATCCCGCCGTATCGATAACCAGCTGCGCGGTCGTTCGGGCCGTCAGGGTGACCCTGGCCGTTCGTCGTTCTATTTGTCGCTGGACGATGACCTGATGCGCATTTTCGGTTCGGAACGACTGGAAAAGGTTCTGTCCGGTCTGGGCATGAAAGAAGGCGAAGCGATCGTTCACCCATGGGTTAACAAGTCGCTAGAACGTGCGCAAGCTAAGGTCGAAGGCCGCAACTTTGATATCCGTAAACAGCTGTTGCAGTTCGACGATGTGATGAACGAACAGCGCAAAGTGATTTTCAAACAGCGCCGTGAAATCCTTGAAGCGGATGATCAATCTGAAATCGTTACCGATATGCGTCACGATGCGATCGACGATCTGGTGGATCAATTCATCCCCGAACGCAGTTATGCGGATCAATGGGACGCCGAAGGTTTGTATGCCGCATCCATTGAAAAGCTGAATTTGGATGTGCCGATCATTGATTGGGCGAAAGAAGATGGCGTTGACGACGACGATCTGCGTAGCCGCCTGATCGAAGCCAGCGACAAGCTGATGGAAGAAAAGCTAGAGGCGTTCGGCCCTGAAACCATGCGTCAGGTCGAAAAGCAGCTTCTGCTGACGACCATTGATGCAAAATGGCGCGAACACCTTCTGACGCTTGAACACCTGCGTTCGGTTGTGGGTCTGCGTAGCCACGCGCAGCGTAACCCGCTGGATGAATACAAAAACGAATCCTTCCAACTGTTCGAAGGTATGTTGGAAAGCCTGCGCGAGGACGTGACCCAAAAACTGTCACGTATTCAGCCGATGACCAAAGAGCAGCAGGAACAGATGGTGCGTCAGATGGTCGAGCAACAGCGCCGCGCACAAATGGCCGCTGCGCCTGTGACCCCTGCTGAACCATCGGGCGAGGCAGCTCCTGGGTTTGTTGAGGATGATCCATCGACTTGGGGCAACCCGGGCCGTAATGATCTGTGCCCTTGTGGTTCTGGTCAGAAATTCAAACATTGCCATGGCAAACTGTAATCTGCCTTATTTCGGCCCGAATGAATCCCATTTCGGGCCGACCTTAGAACACCTTTGAATCGTAGCTTGCCTCCAACTCGATAGATTGGTGGAGGCTTAAATATGTTGCCGACTCGGAAATTACTGACAGCGGGCGCGACGTTTTCGGCTGCGCTGGCCATCGGATTCGTGATGCAGAACGGCGGCGCATGGGCCGCGCGATTTGGTGCTGACGATCAACATAACGTGGCTGTTCTGCCTGCGCAGGATCTAGGGTTGGCATATAACGCACCTTCGATGTCAGCACCCGATACATCCTATCAGGTTGCTGAACTGTCGCTGCCTGTCATGGATATGCCGAACATCTCCGATATCACCCCCACATTGGTTGCGGCAGTCATTCCCGAACAGGAACTGGATGTTGCGGCGGATCCCATTGATGCGGCGTGCGTGCCTGAAATGTTCGCCACCGCCCAAGGGAACGGTTTGGTTGATTTGATGGTTAGTGGTGCGTGTTTTTCTAATGCACGGGTCACAATCCACCATCAGGGCATGATGTTTGCGGCTGCCACCGATAGCCAAGGGCAATTGAACCTCACCGTTCCAGCCCTATCCGAAAACGCTATGTTCATCGCGTCTTTTGATCAAGGCATGGGCGCCGTTGCCACCGCCCAAGTGCCTGAAGTCGCCAATTTGGAACGAGCTGTTCTGCAATGGCAGGGCGATGCCGCCGTGAGTATTCACGCATTCGAAGGCAGCGCAGCGTTTGGTGAATTGGGTCATGTATGGTTAGGATCGCCAGAAAACGGGGATGGTTTTCTGATCGAATTGGGGGATCGTTCATTGACCGATCCAATGCTGGCCGAAGTGTACACGTTTCCTGCGGGTACCGCGACCACAGACCAACAGGTCGCCCTAAGCGTCGAGGCAGAGATTACGATTGCCAACTGCGGGCGCGATGTTGCCGCCCAAAGCATCCAGATCGGACCGCTCCATGATGCCGAAGCTGTTGATTTGCAGTTACGGATGCCAGATTGCGATGCGGTTGGTGACTATCTAGTGTTGAAAAATATGTTCGAGGACCTGAAGATCGCCGCCAAATGAAGCGACGATTTAAATTCAGACCAAAACTGAACAGCATCAGCGCGGCCTTTATGGCTGCGTTGTTTTGTATTTCTGTACCAGCCCATGCAGAACCTGTGCGGATCACAACGCCCACCGGTCTTGACCTTTTCGGAGAGGTGCTGGGCTACGACGGCACCTATCTGCGTCTTGATACGCCCGAATTTGGTATCCTGACGCTTTCTTATGCAGGGACGATTTGCGAAGGTCTGCGCTGCCCGATCGAAAACGGTCCGGCAGAGCTGCGTTTTGCAGGCTCGACACGTATTGGAGAGGTGTTATTACCTGCCCTGGTCGAAGCGTTTGGTCGCGCAAAGGGATGGAATGTTCAGGCCACAGACCAAACGACCGCTTTGCAATATTTGGTCGGCCCAGTGGGCGCGCCGATCCTAAAGGTCGATTTCATCCTGTCAGACCCGCAATCGGCATTTACACAGCAGATAGAGGGCAAGATCGACATTGTAATGTCTGATCGCCCCGCATCCCCCGATGAAGTTGCGCAATCTATTCAAGCGGGTTTTGGTGCGCCAACGAGTAGTGGGCGATCGCGCATCATTGCCTTGGACGCATTGGTGCCTGTCGCATCGCCTGCGCAATCTGTGCACACGATTTCTCTGGATGATTTAGCAGCGGTGTTTCGGGGTGATATCGTCAATTGGGACCAATTGGGTGGCGAAGATATTCCTATTCATCCTATGTTGCCTGATGCCTCTAGTGGCCAAATTCGCGGGTTCGAGGAATTATTACTGTCCGACAGCGCTAAGCGCGCGGATATCACGCGTGTGCCGTCGATGACTGATTTAGCGACCACTGTTACGGATGACATTGGCGGTTTGGGTGTCTCGCCGATGGGGGCATTCGGCAATGCAACGCCGTTGGTTCTGCAGGACGTTTGCGGTCTGCGGTCGGTCCCGCGCCTTACTGCGCTGAAAACGGGCGACTATCCACTGACCTTGCCGCTGTATCTGTATTTGCCAGGATATCGCATTGCACCCGAGGCGCGCGAGTTCGTAAATTGGCTACAAAGCCATCAGGCCCAAGCGGTTATTCGCCGCGCAGGTTTCGTGGATCAAGGCGCGGTGCCCATTGGTCTGGATGTTCAGGGCGAACGGTTGGCCAATGCAATCATGCTGGCTGGGCAGTCCGTACCGTTGTCTGATTTGCAGGATATGTTGCGCCAGCTGGATGGCCATGCACGCCTGTCGCCAACATTCCGTTTTGCCGAAGGATCAACAGCGCTGACCCCCGTTTCTAAATCCAATTTGGTTTATCTGGCCAAAGCCATCCGCGATGGTTTGTACAATGGTCGCCATTTGGCATTGGTCGGATTTAGCGATGGTAATGGTCCTGCTGACGCAAATAGAACGCTGTCGCTGACCCGTGCGGACAGCGTACTGGCAGAATTGCGCACGCTTTTGGGTGGCGACATACCAGAGGGCGTTGTGATCGATACCTTGGGCTTTGGCGAAGCATTACCGATGGGCTGCGATGAAACCCATTGGGGGCGCCGCATGAATCGGCGCGTGGAATTGTGGATCGACGGCTAGATCAATCCTTCGGCGCGAAAACTAAGCTCTGTTGATTTCCCGATTATCAGGTGATCATGCAGGGTCAGTCCCAACACGGTTGCTGCGTCTTCAATCTGCCTTGTGATGGCGATGTCTGCCTCTGATGGAGTCGGGTCGCCGGATGGGTGGTTGTGGACCAAAATCAACGCAGATGCGTTTAGTTCCAGCGCGCGTTTGACGACCTCGCGCGGGTAGACGGGAACATGATCGACCGTGCCTTTGGCCTGCTCTTCGTCTGCGATAACCACGTTTTTGCGATCTAGAAACAGGACCCTGAATTGTTCGGTTTCGCGGTGGGCCATGACCGTATGGCAATAGTCCAAAACCGCGTCCCAACTGCTGATAACGTGTCGTTGGATGACCTTTGCGCGGGCCAATCTACCTGCTGCGGCCTCAACGACTTTTAATTCGATGACAACGGCATCTCCGACGCCTTTGACCTCTTTCAATTTCGATGGGTTGGCGGTCAACACGCGTCCAAAATCGCCAAAGGTTTCGATCAGACGCCGCGCCAGTGGTTTCACATCCTGACGGGGGATCGCGCGGAACAGAACCAGTTCCAGCAGCTCATAGTCTGGCATAGGCGATGCGCCACCTGCCATGAACCGTTCGCGTAGACGTGCGCGGTGATCCTTTAGGTATGACGGAGTAGGGGCCGCGCCTTTGGGCGACGCGATGACGGGCGTTTCGTCACCCGCGTCGAAAAATGGCAGTGGCGCTTCGGCCATGTGATTAATGCGACTCATAGGGGTAGAGTGCGTTAAACGTGGTTAAAGACCCGTAAACGAAAAAAGGCGACCCGATAGGGGCCGCCTTTGATGTGGGTACGTTAGGGAGTTATCCCTTCATCGAATCCCAGAACCCTTTTACCGCCGAAAAGAATTTCGACGAATGCGGGTTGTTGTCTGTGCTTAGCTCTTGGAACTCGCGCAGCAGCTCTTTTTGTTGGGACGTTAGTTTGACAGGCGTTTCGACATTCAATTCGATCAGCATGTCACCCGTTCCGCCACCACGCAGGGCAGGCATCCCCTTGCCGCGTAGACGCATTTGACGGCCCGATTGGCTGCCTTCGGGGATTTTGACGCGTGCGCGTCCACCATCCAGTGTTGGCACCTCTACGTCGCCGCCCAAGGCCGCATCGACCATCGAAACCGGCACGCGGCAGAACAGTGTCGTTCCATCGCGTTCAAAGATTTCGTGATCTGCCACCTGAATAAAGATGTACAGATCGCCCGTTGGCCCGCCGCGCATGCCTGCTTCGCCTTCGCCGGCAAGACGGATGCGAGTCCCCGTTTCAACGCCCGCAGGAATGTTAACCGATAGAGATTTTTCAGTCTCTACGCGGCCAGCACCGTGGCATTTTTTACATGGGTTTTTGATCGTCTGACCCATGCCGTTACAGGTTGGACAGGTGCGTTCAACGGTAAAGAAACCTTGCTGCGCGCGGACTTTGCCCATGCCAGCACAGGTTGGGCATGTCACAGGTTCGCTGCCGCCTTCGGCACCTGTGCCTTTACATCCATCACAAGCGATCGACGTCGGGACGTTCAGCGTTTTTTGCAGGCCGTTATAGGCCTCTTCCAACGTGATCCCGAGGTTATAGCGCAGGTCATTGCCGCGCTGTGCGCGGGTACGACCGCCGCCGCCACCACGGCCGCCGCCCATGAAATCGCCGAACAGATCGTCAAAGACATCCGAAAAGGCAGATCCGAAATCACCCTGACCGCGGAAACCGCCGCTGCCATGGCCACCGCCACCGTTTTCAAAAGCCGCATGACCATAGCGGTCATAGGCAGCTTTTTTATCGGGGTCTTTTAGAACGTCGTAAGCTTCGTTCACTTCTTTGAACTGGCTTTCGGCGTTGGGATTGTCTGCGTTGCGGTCTGGGTGCAGTTCCTTGGCTTTTTTGCGGTACGCCTTTTTCAATTCGTCCGCAGAAGCGCCCTTCGAAGCCCCCAATACATCATAGTAATCGCGTTTTGACATACGTTCCCCCTTTGGGAAAGGAAAAGACCGGCCCGGTTAGCCCAGACCGGTCTTCATTGTTTCCTTGGCTACGCCTTGGACTTAGCCACGCTTGTCGTCGCCTAGGTCCTCGAAGTCGGCATCCAGAATGTCGTCATCCGACTCTGGGCCTTCGTCTGCGGAACCTGCGTCGCCGCCTTCAGCTGCTTCTTGCTGCGATTTGTAGATCGCTTCGCCCAGACGCATTGCTGCTTCGGTAACGTTCTGGATACCCGAACGGATTTTATCCGCGTTTTCGTTTTCCAGCTCGTCTTTCAACGCAGCCAGCGCCAGTTCGATCGCTTCGACGGTCGATGGGTCAACCTTGTCACCGTGATCTTCGATCGATTTCTCGGTCGAGTGGATCAGGCTTTCAGCTTGGTTTTTGGCTTCGACCAGATCTTTGCGTGCCTTATCGGCTTCGGCGTTGGCTTCGGCGTCTTTGACCATCTGTTCGATGTCAGCGTCCGACAGACCGCCCGATGCTTGGATCGTGATCGACTGTTCCTTGCCGGTGCCTTTGTCTTTAGCAGCAACGGACACGATGCCGTTTGCGTCGATGTCAAAGGTCACTTCGATCTGAGGCATACCGCGTGGTGCTGGTGGGATGTCTTCCAGATTGAACTGGCCCAGCATTTTGTTGTCGGCTGCCATTTCGCGTTCGCCTTGGAAGACGCGCAGGGTCACTGCGTTTTGGTTGTCTTCTGCGGTCGAGAACACCTGCGATTTTTTGGTTGGGATCGTGGTGTTGCGGTCGATCAGACGGGTGAACACGCCGCCCAGGGTTTCGATACCCAGCGACAGAGGGGTCACGTCCAGCAGAACCAGATCTTTCAGGTCGCCTTGCAGAACGCCTGCCTGAATTGCTGCACCCATGGCAACAACTTCGTCAGGGTTTACGCCTTTGTGTGGCTCTTTGCCGAAGAATTTGGTCACTTCTTCGATCACTTTAGGCATACGGGTCATACCGCCAACCAGAACGACTTCGTCGATGTCGCCGGTGGTCAGACCTGCGTCTTTCAGTGCAGCCTGACATGGTTTGATCGAATTTTTGATCAGGTCAGCAACCAGCGATTCCAGCTTTGCGCGGGTCAGTTTCATGACCATGTGCAGTGGCTGGCCGTTCGAACCCATCGAGATGAACGGTTGGTTGATTTCGGTCTGCTGCGACGACGACAGTTCAATTTTAGCTTTCTCAGCGGCTTCTTTCAGACGCTGCAGAGCCATTTTGTCGGTTTTCAGGTCAACGCCGTGTTCTTTTTTGAACTCGTCAGCCAAATAGTTGACGATACGCATGTCAAAGTCTTCACCACCCAGGAACGTGTCACCGTTGGTGGATTTCACTTCGAACAGGCCGTCGTCGATTTCCAGAATGGTTACGTCGAAGGTACCACCACCAAGGTCATAAACCGCGATGGTTTTGGTGTCTTCTTTGTCCAGACCATAAGCCAGAGCAGCCGAGGTAGGTTCGTTGATGATACGCAGAACCTCTAGGCCAGCGATTTTACCGGCGTCTTTGGTTGCCTGACGCTGTGCGTCGTTAAAGTACGCAGGAACGGTGATGACCGCCTGAGTGACTTCTTCGCCCAGATAGCTCTCGGCGGTTTCTTTCATTTTCTGCAGGATGAATGCGGAAATCTGCGATGGCGAATATTTGTCGCCACGGATTTCTACCCATGCATCGCCATTGCCGCCGTCGATGATTTTGTAAGGAACCAGATCCTTATCTTTTTCGACTTCTGCGTCGGTGGTGCGACGGCCGATCAGGCGTTTTACTGCGAAAACAGTGTTTTCAGGGTTGGTAACGGCCTGACGTTTTGCAGGCTGGCCGACCAGACGTTCGTCTTCGGTGAAACCAACGATGGATGGTGTGGTGCGTGCGCCTTCGGCGTTTTCGATAACGCGAGGCTTGGAGCCATCAAGGATAGCTACGCAAGAGTTGGTGGTACCAAGGTCAATACCAATGACTTTTCCCATTTTTCAAATCCCTCTTAGGCGGTTTGAGCAGCTCAGGCCCGGTGGTGGCACCTGAACCTCGTGGTTGAATTTGGTCGGAAACTGGTCCGAACCAATGAACACGGGGTATATAAGGGTGCGTTTTGTCCCCTGCAACGGGTTCAACGCGTGGAAATGTGCGAAAATAGCATAAGAAGGCCGATGAAAATGAATTCTTTGCCGACACCCACTGTGATCTTGCGAGATGTCCCCGTCTTTAAAGCGTTTTTGAATACGGAAATGCAGGCTGCGATGGTTCAGGATTTACGTGCGGTCGTCGCGGCTGCGCCATTGTTTCGGCCTGTAACGATGCGCGGCAAAGAAATGTCTGTGCGCATGACATCAGCCGGCAAATTCGGCTGGGTCACTGACCGCAAAGGGTACCGATATGAACCGCGCCATCCATCTGGCGTCGATTGGCCCGCGATCCCGCAAAGCGTGATGAATGTTTGGGACGCTGTTTCTGGTTCGGCCCGTCGCCCCGAAAGCTGCCTGATCAACTTTTATGATGAAGACGCAAAAATGGGGATGCATCAGGACCGCGATGAGGCAGATTTTGATGCGCCTGTTGTATCCATTTCTTTAGGCGATAGCGCGCTGTTTCGCGTGGGTAATCACGAACGCGGCGGCAAAACAGAAAGCGTTTGGTTAGACAGTGGGGATGTCTGTGTTTTGTCGGGTCCATCCAGATTACGGTTTCATGGAATTGACCGTGTAAAACCAAACAGCTCTACGCTTTTGGGCAAAGGCGGCCGGATCAACGTCACGCTGCGGGTTGTGACCTGATTATCGCGTTGCACCCCAGCTCATAGAAACGTGACGGCGGGTAAAGAATTCGCCCAGCAAACCGATGCTGATAAAGATCAAGCTTAGGACCAGCGGATACGTAATACTGCTGTGATGCGGGAAATAGTTTACAAACACGTATCCGCGTTCTTGGTCGATCGTGTGAAATAGCGGATTCCAGTCAAACAAGCGTAAGATGTAACCAGGCGTTGCATTCGCGACGAACATTTTTCCCGACGCAATCATATTGGCCCGTGAATAGAGGGTCTGAACAACGCCGGTTGCTGTTGGGAACCACGGTTTTGCTGCCAAAAATAGCATGCCGATAGATACACCAGAAAACCAAGCAAGCAGCAGCATGGCAAAGGCGCCAACTGGGTCGTGGATTTCTACCGGATTGCCAATGGCGTGATATAAAAACAGAATGGTCAACAACGCTAAGGTCTGAGTGTAAAGCGACCCCAATGCTGCCGACGAAATCAGAATGAATGAATTCAACGGTGCATGTTTCAACAGCGCAGAGGTTGACCCTTCTGATCCAAAAACCGCGCTCATCGCTTTGTTATGTGTCAGGAATAGGAACACGCCCGACATGATATACAGTAGGAAATCGCCGCGCAGCTTTGCGTTGCGCATCCCTAGAACTTGAAACATGAAATAAAACGCACCGACAAAGATCACGGCTTGCAACATGCTTAGGAGCAGCCCAACAACTGCGTTGCGGTGGCTTTTGCGAATTTCACGGACGGTCGAATGAAAAATCAGCTGGAGGATGTTCCAGGCTGAGCCGGTCATCGTGGTTGGTTTGCTGACTTGGAACATGTCCTGTTTTCACCTGTCTGATCGGGATTCGCCTATTCGTGCACGAATTTCTTGCTGTCCGTCTTAGGCCATACCATAAGGGGCGGATATGAACTGTTCAATAATTCGACATTACGGCCGAAAACTGGAGTTATTTTATTATGGATTTTGAAAAGCTGACACTTGTGATGCGTCGTTTGGCACTAGAGGCCGGTGACAAGATCATGGAAATCTATAATGGCCCAGATTTCGAAGTTAAAAGCAAATCCGATGACAGCCCTGTAACCGCAGCTGACGAAGCAGCCGATGCGCTGATCTCGGCCGGTTTGCGTGCTGAATTCCCTGATGTTGCGCTGGTCACCGAAGAACAGTCCGACAGCCACGATCAATCTGTGTCGACATTCCTGATCGTTGATCCGCTGGACGGCACCAAAGAATTCGTTCACCGCCGCGGCGATTTCACTGTAAATATTGCCTATGTCGTTGATGGCAGCCCAGTGCGCGGTGTTGTTTACGCACCGGCCAAAGATCGCCTGTTCTTTACCGATGCTGGCGGCAATGCGGTTGAAGAGGTCGCACCATTCGACAAAAACACCATCGGCACCCTGAACCCGATCCGCGTTTCCAAACCTGACAACGATGGCCTGTATATAGTCGCATCTAAATCGCACCGCGACCAAGCCACCGATGACTATCTGGCGAAATACAATGCCAAGGATATGAAATCGGCAGGTTCGTCGTTGAAATTCTGCCTTGTTGCTACGGGCGAGGCGGATTTGTACCCGCGCGTTGGCCGCACCATGGAATGGGATACCGCTGCCGGCCACGCTGTTTTGGCGGGCGCTGGTGGCGATGTAATCCGTTTCGATGACCATCAGCCACTGCGCTATGGCAAAGACGGTTTCGCGAACCCGTTCTTTATTGCTTATGCCCCTGGCGTTGACCTGAAAGAAGCCTAATGCCCACCCTAATCGTCATTCCCGCCCGCTATGCGTCCACCCGTTATCCCGGCAAACCGCTGGTCGAACTGAAAGGCGCAAGCGGCGAATCCAAAAGCCTGATCCAACGCAGTTGGGAGGCCGCGATGGCCGTCAAAGGCGCCGACCGTGTTGTCGTCGCCACTGATGATGACCGCATTCGCGAAGCTGCCGAGGCCTTTGGTGCCGAAGTCGTTATGACCTCGGAGTCGTGCCAAAACGGCACCGAACGTTGCGCCGAGGCATTTGACGCGCTGGGCGGTGGGTTTGACGTGGTGGTGAACTTGCAGGGCGATGCGCCGCTGACCCCTGCGTGGTTCGTCGAAGATCTGGTTGCGGGGCTCAAAGGCAGCCCCGTTGCCGAAGTCGCGACCCCCGTTCTGGTCACCGAAGGCGAAGCCCTGAATGGGTTCCTAGAGGATCGCCGCGCAGGCCGCGTGGGCGGTACGACTGCCGTGTTCGGCGTCGATAAAAACGCCCTTTATTTTTCCAAAGAGGTGATCCCCTACACCGGAAAAACCTATGCGGATGATGAAGTGACGCCAGTATATCACCACGTGGGGTGCTATGCGTACCGTCCGTCCGCATTGGCGGCATATCCGCGCTGGTCCGCTGGTCCCTTGGAAAAGCTTGAAGGTCTGGAACAGCTGCGTTTCCTAGAACGCGGCGTGCATGTTCTGTGCGTCGAGGTTGAAGCCCGCGGTCGTCAATTCTGGGAACTGAACAACCCCGAAGACGTCCCACGTATCGAAGCGATGCTAGCCAAAATGGGAGCCGCGTGACAGCGGCACCCGTCAGTGTAATCGTCGTCAGCCGCGATCGTCCGCGGCTACTGCGGCGCTGTGTTAAATCATTAGCGCAACAGTATTATCCGAATTTCGAAATCATTGTCGTTTGCGATCCAGATTCCGGAGAAGAGCTCAGAGCAGCCGGATACAAGGATCGTCTAAAGATAGCCGAATACGACACTGCGAATATTTCGGTTGCGCGCAACATGGGGCTGTCTGTCGCTTCGGGTGATATCGTTGCGTTTATTGACGACGATTCCGCAGCAGAGCCAACTTGGCTCAACCACTTGGTCGAGCCGATTGCCAAGGGCCACGCTGTTGCCGCCGGTGGGTATGTGCGGGGGCGGAATGGAATATCATTCCAATGGCGCGCACGCGATGTGCGCCCAAATGGGTGGTCAGAACCCCTATTAATAGAAGGGAGCGAGCCTGTTTGCGTTACGACTGAGCCTGCGCTTGGCGTAAAGACCGAAGGCACCAATATGGCGTTTAGTCGGTCCAAAATAATGGCGATGGGCGGATTTGATCCGGCATTTCAATTTTATTTGGATGAGACGGATGTGAATATGCGGCTTGCGAATGAGCATGCAGTCACTGCGATAGTGCCATTAGCGCAGGTTCATCATGGATTTGCACAAAGCAGCCGTAGGACGGCATTTCGCGCGCCGCGTTCGTTGTTCCATGAGGGGCGCAGCCTGTGCATCTACCTACGCAAACATTGTGCGACCGAACAACACGATATGACCATCCGAGCAGAGCGCGAACATCAGCGGCGGCGCGTGCTGGATTATATGGTGGCGGGGCGCATTGATCCGGTAAAGGTGCGTTCGTTAATGCAGTCATTTGATCAGGGCGTTGCCGAAGGTATGGCTGCGAAGCTAACAGAGCCAGCGCCCGTTGTATCTGCGAACCTACCATTCCTGAAATTTGACGCTGATCCTGCGGAGTTGGGCCACACTGCATTGGTCGCACGGTGGTACAATTTCAAGAAAGTTGTGGCGCGCGCGATGTCTTTGAGAAACGCAGGTCATCGGGTCACGATTTTTCGCTATTCACTGACAGCCGTTTTCCATCGTGTCTGTTTTCGAGACGATGGAATCTGGCTTCAGAGCGGCGGGTTGTTCGGGCGGTCCGATCGCAACGATCCACTGTTTCGTTTGACCCGAAAAAAGCTGCGTACCGACCGTGAATTAAGCAGATTGCGCGGGTTGCGCGAGCTATTGCCTAAAAAATAGGCGAAAATGCAACGGATCGGTGGGTTTGTAACGTAAATCACATCGGCTGCCGTTCACCCGTTACAATTCACGTGTTACATCTGTACCGATATTTTTAGTTTTTATTCTGGAGCCCCCATCCCATGCAAAAAAAAGTTACCAAGGCGATTTTTCCGGTAGCTGGCTTGGGCACGCGATTTTTGCCTGCGACAAAGTCTGTCCCCAAAGAAATTATGACACTGGTTGACCGCCCTTTGATTCAATACGCAATCGACGAGGCACGTGAAGCAGGCATCACCGATTTCATCTTTGTCACATCCAAGGGTAAATCCGCGCTTGAAGATTATTTTGATCGGTCTGTTGAATTGGAAACCGACCTGAAAGCGAAGGGCAAAGATAAACTGCTGGATGTGTTGAAAAGCACCTACATGGAAAGCGGCGCAATCGCCTATATTCGCCAGCACAAAGCATTGGGTTTGGGTCACGCTGTTTGGTGTGCGCGTCGTTTGATTGGTGATGAGCCCTTTGCCGTGATGCTACCTGATGACGTTATCGCTGCAGAAACACCGTGTCTGAAGCAGATGGTGGACGCCTACGAGCAAACTGGCGGCAGCATGGTTGCTGCGATGGAAGTACCCCAAGAAAAAGCATCTGCTTATGGCCTGTTGGATGTCGAAGAGGACATGGGTTCGGTGGTCAAGGTCAAAGGCATGGTCGAAAAGCCAAAGCCAGAGGATGCTCCGTCCAACCTTGCGGTTATTGGTCGTTACATTCTGACGCCTGACGTTATGAAAAACCTAGAAACCATTGATCGCGGCGCGGGCGGTGAACTGCAGCTGACTGATGCAATTGCTGCTGAAATGCAGCAAGGTCGCGGCGTTTACGGGTATCGTTTCCGCGGTCAGCGTTTCGACTGTGGTTCAAAGGCTGGCTTCTTGCAGGCAACCGTGTCATTCGGACTTGCGCGTGATGAACTGCGCGAAGAATTCTCTGAATACTTGGATGACCTGATGGCGGTTAAAAACGCAGCCCAATAACCAGAAAAACATGAAGAATATTTTGGTAACAGGAGGGGCCGGTTATATCGGTTCCCACGCCTGTAAAGCTTTGAAAGCGGCGGGCTATACGCCGGTCACCTATGACAACCTGATTACGGGTTGGCAGGATGCCGTGAAATTCGGTCCGTTCGAACAGGGCGATCTGTTGGACCGCGCGCGTTTGGACGAAGTGTTTGCGAAATACCAACCTGCGGCGGTGATGCATTTTGCAGCGCTATCGCAGGTCGGCGAAAGCATGAAAGACCCGGGCGCGTATTGGCGCAATAACGTTGTTGGGTCGTTGAACCTGATCGAGGCGGCAGTTGACGCCGGGTGTTTGCAGTTTGTGTTTTCATCTACCTGTGCGACCTATGGCGATCAGGATGGTGTCACGTTGGATGAAACCTGTGTTCAGCAGCCGATTAACGCCTATGGCGCGTCAAAGCGTGCAATCGAGGATATGCTGGAAAATTTCGGCCAGAGCCATGGCCTGCGGTCCGTTATCTTCCGCTATTTCAACGTCGCTGGCGGTGATCCCGAGGGTGAAATCGGTGAATTCCACCAACCTGAAACGCATCTAATTCCGCTGATGTTGGATGCGATTGACGGCAAACGCCCTGCGCTGACCATTTTTGGCACGGACTACGATACGCCCGATGGGACATGTATCCGTGACTATGTGCACGTATGCGATTTGGTCGATGCCCATGTCAAAGGCGTTGAATGGTTGCAGGGTGGCAAAGACAGCACCGTGTTCAATCTGGGCACAGGGGATGGATTTTCTGTACGCGAAGTCGTGGCCTATTCGGCAGAGGTGACAAACAAGGTTGTTCCCATCGTCGAAGGCGAACGCCGCCCTGGTGACGCCACGAAACTAGTGTCGGGAAGTTCACGCGCTATACGAGAGTTGGGCTGGACGCCGAAGCGATCATCGCTAAAGTTGATGATAACGGACGCATGGCGCTGGCATCAGAGTGGACACTACGAAAAATAAACGCACCAGACTGCTTGATCTAACTCGACTGTTGTCTCGGGCTGGGCAAGTTATGACGGGCGTCGATCGCGTTGAATTCGCGTATCTGTGTCGTTTTTTAGAAGACGACACAGACTGCTTTTTCTTGGTCCGGACGGCATATGGCTATGTGTTACTGGACCGCGAAGGCGGCCAATTGATCAAGCAGGCTTGCGAAACTGGGGATTGGGGCCGGCCCGATCTATTGTCCCGTTTGCGGCGTAAAATGCCTGTTGCGGTGCAGTCGGCCCAAACTTTGGCGCGGCACTTTAGAATCGCTCGATGCGGAAACGGTCGTTTGGCGCTTATGTTGGCCGAACATTTGCCCGAAGCTGTCGATTTCTACAATGTCGGTCATACGAATTTGACGACAGCCTATTTTGTCGCGTTGCGACAGGTTGCTGATATTCGGATCACCATCATGGTGCATGATGTGATCCCGCTTGAACTGCCGGAAATGCAAGAACCGCGTACGATCAAACGGTTCGAAGACCTAATGCGATCCGTCTCGGAATTCGCTGACCGTGTCATTGCGATCTCTGATGCGGCAGCGGACAGTATGATTGGCCCGTTTAGACGGTTTGGGCGTCTACCGCCTATTACAGTTGCGCATTTGGGCGTTACGGTTCCGGTCCCCCGGTATGCCGAAATTCCTGAATATCTGGATCTTTCGGAGCCATATTTCGTAACCGTAGGCACGATTGAGCCTCGCAAATACCACGCGCTTTTGTTGGAACTTTGGCAGGCGATGCCCGATGACAGCAAACCCAAGCTGCTGATTTGCGGGCGGCGTGGGTGGTTGAACCATTCGGTCTTTGAACAATTGGACCGCGGTGTGGACCGTGTGGTCGAGCTGCCTGACCTATCCGATGATGCGCTAGCCGCGGTTGTTCATGGGGCCAAAGGGTTGCTGTTTCCGTCTGTGGCCGAGGGTTTCGGGCTGCCTCCGGTCGAGGCGGCGGCGCTGGGTGTGCCAGTTGTTTGTGCAGATTTACCCGTCTATCGCGAAACTCTGGGTGACACTGGTGTTTACCTAGACCCACAGGATAATTATTCTTGGCGGGAAACAATTAAACAATTGATGGCAGAAGACGATGGTGAAAGAGAACCCTATGTGGTTCCACCAACGTGGAGCAGTCATTTCGATACGGTTTTAGATCAATAGCTAAACCCGTATTCTGGAGGAAAGAGAGGAAAGCTTGGGTCTTTGGCGTTCTTATCGACTAAGGATCCAGCGTCGTCGCTGGCTGGTTCGTGCTGTTCGTAAACGGCGCGATTTGAAAGTTGTTGCCGATCGCACCTCTCAGATCCGGGGGCGCGACATTCTTCTTGTTGCGACAATGCGCAACGAAGATGTGCGTTTGCCGTTTTTCCTTAAGTATTATCGCGACTTAGGCGTCAACCATTTCCTGATCATTGATAACGATAGCGATGATGGCGGGCGTGAATATCTGGCCGATCAGCCCGATGTGTCCGTCTGGCGCACAGGGAAAAGTTATAAACGGTCCCGTTTCGGGATTGATTGGGTTAACTGGCTATTGATGCGCTACGCGCATGGACACTGGGTTTTGACCGTCGATCCTGATGAATTATTTGTCTATCCATTCTGCGACACGCGCCCTTTGCGCGCGCTGACAGATTGGCTGGACGCGTCGTCGATCAAATCTTTTTCAGCGATGTTGCTGGATATGTATCCCAAAGGTCCGATTTCTGCGATCCCGTATCGCCGCGGGGATGACCCCTTAGAGATCGCCAATTGGTTCGATAGTGGAAACTATACAATCCAACGGAACCCTGCATTTGGCAACCTGTGGATCCAAGGTGGCCCGCGGGCGCGAGAATTTTTTCAGGACAATCCTGAACGCTCGCCAGCGTTGAACAAAGTGCCATTGGTGAAATGGAACCGCCGTTACGCCTATGTCAGCAGCACGCATATGTTGCTGCCACGTGGTTTGAATCTGGTCTACGATGAATGGGGCGGCGAAAAAGCGTCTGGCATTTTGCTGCACACCAAATTCCTAGATACCTTGACCGTCAAAGCGCACGAAGAATTGCTGCGTAAACAACATTACGCCGCCAGCCACGAATACAAAGCCTATGTTGCGGGGCTGCAGGATGACACGGATCTGTGGTGCAAGTGGTCTGAAAAATATATTAACTGGCGCCAGCTAGAGATTTTGGGGCTGATGTCCAAAGGAAACTGGGCATGACGCGGGTTGGTGTCGTCATGCTGGTGCACACAGCATTGCACCGCGCGGAACAAGTCATCCGCCACTGGGTTGCAGGCGATTGTCCTGTGCTCGTGCACGTCGATGCCAATGTGAAATCCGAAGAATTTGATCGGTTCAAATCCTCTGTCAGTGATTTGCCGACGGTTCAGTTTTCACCACGCCATCGGTGCGAATGGGGTACGTGGGGGATTGTGGCCGCGACTCAGGAAGCCTCTGAAATCATGTTGCGCGACAATCCTGATGTCACGCATGTCTATCTGGCATCTGGTTCATGCCTACCTTTGCGGTCGGTTGATGAGTTGCACGACTATCTGGCGGGCCGCCCGCGTGTCGACTTTATCGAAAGCGCGACAACGGCGGATGTGCCGTGGACCGTTGGCGGTTTGGACGAAGAACGGTTTACGATGCGGTTTCCATTTTCGTGGAAAAAGAACCGCAGATTGTTTGATGGATATGTGTCGCTGCAGCGGAAACTAAAACTGCGCCGCAAAATTCCCGAAGGTATCGTACCGCACATGGGATCACAGTGGTGGTGCCTAACGCGTCAAACTCTGTCGGCAATTTTGCAAGACCCTGACCGCGCTACTTATGACCGCTACTTCAAACGTGTCTGGATCCCGGACGAAAGCTATTTTCAGACACTTGTGCGTCTATATTCGCCCAAGGTCGAAAGCCGGTCGTTGACCTTGTCGAAATTCGACTTCCAAGGCAAACCACATATTTTCTATGACGACCATCTACAGCTGCTGCGGCGGTCTGACTGTTTTGTGGCGCGTAAAATTTGGCCGCACGCAAACCGCCTGTACGATACGTTCCTAGGTAAATCCGGCACGATCAAAGCGGCCGAACCGAATCCGGGAAAAATCGACCGGATTTTTGCACGCGCCGTCGATCGCCGTACCCGTGGCCGCCCCGGTTTGTATATGCAAAGCCGTTTTCCAAACGAAGATTGGGAAAATGGGGTTACTTGTGCGCCTTATTCAATTTTCGAAGGTTTCAGCGAACTGTTCGAAGATTTCGATGAATGGCTGTCTAAAGCGACAGGCGCACGTGTGCATGGGCATTTGTTCGCGCCAGAGCGTGCAGAATTTGCAGGTGGGCAATCAACCTTTGTTGGAGCCTTGTCGGATTGTGCGGCGCTGCGCGACTATAATTCGCGTAGCTTTATTCGCAGTTTGGTTTGGAATACGCGCGGCGAACGCCAGTGTTTCCAATTTGGTCCGCACGACAATCAGACAATTAGTTGGGATATTGCCAAGGATCCAAATGCGCAGATTAGCGTGATTTCGGGTGCTTGGGCCGTGCCGTTGTATCAGTCCAACCGCAATTTTGCTGATCTTCGTGACGAAGCCGCTCGTTTGCAAAAGATCGAGGCCGAACATCTGGATGCGTTGCGGTCCATTTACTCCAAAGCG
The DNA here is from genome assembly GCF_002150005.2 of Marivivens niveibacter. GTDB lineage: Bacteria > Pseudomonadota > Alphaproteobacteria > Rhodobacterales > Rhodobacteraceae > Marivivens > Marivivens niveibacter. The sequence goes on along the minus strand of NZ_MSPP01000002.1, from coordinate 284,699 downwards.
CGCATTCGCATTTGGACACTGGCAGAATTTATCGAATCCCCGATGGAAGCATTGCAGACCGTCGTGGATGAAATTACGGGTAAATCTGTTCGTGGCCTTACCGAAGCCCCGCGCATGGTCGACTTGGCTGGGTTTGGTCAATTCCTACAAAACCTGAAAAACCAAGGTATGCACCCCTATTTGATGGGTGATTTTCCTGTTGATCCTGTGCCGACAAACGAACAGCGCAACACGCGCAAACCTTATTTGGTTAGATAATGAATGTCGAAATTTGACTACTTTGTGGTGTTTGCAGAAATGCGCACCGGTTCGAATTTTTTAGAAACCAACCTGAATGCGTTCAGCGGGCTGCAATGTCACGGCGAGGCGTTCAATCCATTCTTTATCGGCTACCCGAACAAAGACAATATTCTGGGCGTGACGCAGGCCGAACGCGATGCTGACGCGGGCGCGCTCATCAATACGATTAAAACGCAATCCGAAGGTCTGGGCGGCTTTCGGTTTTTTCACGACCACGATTCTCGGGTTTTGGACATTGCTTTGCCCGATCCGCGTTGCGCCAAAATTATTCTGACACGCAATCCAGTTGATAGTTTCGTCAGCTGGAAAATTGCGCAGGCGACCGGGCAGTGGAAACTAACCAACGTTAAAAATCGCCGCTCTGAAGTTGTCACATTCGATCCGCAAGAATTTGAAACACATTTGACAGCCCTGCAGGATTTTCAGGTCTATTTGCTGAATGCGCTGCAAAAATCGGGGCAAACGGCATTTTATGTTGCCTACGAGGATTTGCAGGACGTCGATGTGATGAATGGACTGGCCGCATATCTGGGGTGTGCAGATCGTTTGGATGCGCTGGATAAATCGATCAAAAAGCAAAATCCGCAACCGCTGTCGGAAAAGCTGTCAAACTTTGACGAAATGGAACGTGCCTTGGTGCGGCTGGATCGATTTAATTTGTCCCGCACTCCCAATTTCGAACCACGTCGCGGTGCTATGATCCCGCATTATGTCGCGGCTCCTGCGACGCCCTTGATCTACTTGCCGATCAAAGGTGGGCCCGTTGATGCCGTGACGCAGTGGTTGTCAGATCTAGATGGTCGGCCTGCGTTGACTGGATTTACGCAAAAAACGGTGCGTCAGTGGAAAAAGGCGCTCCCTGGTAATCGCGGATTTACGGTTGTGCGGCACCCATTGCAGCGGGCTCATGCAGCGTTTTGCGATCATATTTTGGGGTATTCGGACACTGTTTTCGGGGAAATCCGCAAAACACTGCGCCAGATGTTCGGCATTCCGATCCCCAAAAAATCGCCGCCGCCTGCGGATTATAACGACGCGACCCATAAAGAGGCATTTTTAGCGTTTCTGAGATGGCTAAAGATGAACATCAATGGCCAAACCGCAATCCGTGTGGATGCGTCATGGGCGACCCAAGCAGCTGTCGTTCAAGGCTTTGCGAATTTCATTCCCCCCGATGTTGTGATCCGCGAGGACGACCTAGAAGCTGAATTGGCGTTTCTGGCTAAATCAGTCGGTGTAGACGATGCGCCCGCTATTGCGGCGATCGATCCACATGTGGACTTGCTGTCACGGATCTATGATGCCGATATAGAAAAAGCCGCGCGGGATGCATACCAGCGCGACTACATGACGTTCGGGTTTGGAAACTGGCGCGATTAAGCGGCTTGCGTCGCTTGTGCTTCGGTCAGGATCGCGTGGATTGTCGCGGGATCGCTGTTCGCGCGAAGTTTTGCACAGATCGAAGGGTTGCGCATGGTGCGCGACACCAATGCCAGTGCCTTTAGGTGTTCAACGCCTGCTGCATCAGGTGCGAGCAGGGTAAATACCAGATCAACAGGCTGGCGGTCGACAGAATCGAAATCCAACGGTTTTTCCAAACGAATGAAAATACCGCAGATGTTTTCCGCTTCGTGTAGGCGTGCGTGGGGCAGGGCGATACCCTGTCCCACACCAGTAGGCCCAAGATTTTCACGTTCTAGCAGTGCGTCGACGACATCATGCGCGTTGAACCCATAATTGACATGGGCCATTTCTGCGATGTCGTGAAACAGACGTTTCTTGCTCGTCGCAGACGCAATCGTTTTGACCGCTGCGGGCTTCAGAAGTTCCGAAAGCTGCATATAGTATTCTTAGGCCTTATTCTTGCGTCAGGCGGTCACTTTGGATCAACCCAGCCGATGTTTCCGTCCTCACGGCGATAAACCACATTCAGGCCGCCATGTTTTTCATTCTTAAAGACTTGAACAGAGTTATGGGCTAGCTCCATCTGCATCACTGCCTCACCAACCGAAATTTCTGGGATCTGAGTCTCCATTTCGGCGATGATAATCGGTGCATCAGCTGGCGTTTCTGCCTCGTCCGAGTCCTCGGTTGCAGCGAGGATATAGGACGAACCGGCCAAAAGTTCAACCGGAGTTGTCCTTTCGTTATGGTGATCTTTCAACCGACGTTTGTAACGGCGCAATTGTTTGTCCATTTTTTCGCAGCAGCCGTCAAAAGCAGCATAGATATCATGGGCATGGGATTTTGCCTGGACATTTAGTCCGGTGGATAGGTGCACGACAGTTTCGCACACGAATTCCGAGCCAGACTTTGAGAAGATCACAACGGCATCGGTAGGTCGGCCCGCATATTTATCCAAGGTCGCACCGAGTTCGGTTTTGACGTGGGTCTGCAGGGCTTCGCCGATATCAATTTGTTTTCCGCTGATTTGGTAACGCATGTTATCTCCTCTTCACTTGTACACACACACCATGGATCGGGCCCGTAATGGCACCCGTTTCGACATAGCGGTGTTTGGGAAATTGATGACATTGGCCCGAACCGCTCTGTCAGGCAAAACGGCCTGCACAGGAACGCGAGGGGGAACAATCTGTGTCATCACTTATATGACACGACTCAATTCGGGATTTGTCAATGACCCTGATGAGCGACTAGCCAATTGCCGCTAATTGACGCGGAAAGTATTGCCTAGATAAACGCGGCGGACATTTTCGTCGCGAACGACCTCTTCTGTGGTGCCCGACATCAGTACCTTGCCATCGTGTAGGATATAGGCGCGGTCAACAATTTCTAATGTTTCCCGTACGTTATGATCGGTGATCAATACGCCAATGCCGCGGTTTTTCAGATCAGAAACCAAATGCCGGATTTCGCCAACGGCGATCGGATCAACGCCTGCAAATGGTTCATCGAACAAAACATACTTTGGGCCTGCGGCCAGACAGCGCGCGATTTCGGCGCGGCGACGTTCCCCGCCCGACAAGGCCATTGCAGGCGCGCGGCGCAGGTGTTCGATGGAAAATTCGCTTAGCAATTCCTCTAGCCGTTCGCGGCGGCGTTTTGGGTTCGGTTCGGAAATTTCCAGAATCGCCATGATGTTGTCTTCGACGTTGAGACCGCGAAAGATCGACATTTCTTGTGGTAGATAACCGATCCCTAAACGCGCACGGCGATACATTGGCAATGCCGTCACATCGCGGCCGTCAACATAGACACGCCCGCCTTCGGGATTGACCAGACCAGCGATGGAATAAAACGTCGTTGTCTTGCCGCAACCGTTAGGGCCCAGCAAAGCGACCACTTCGCCGCGTTCCAATCGCAAAGACACGTCACGAATGACAGTGCGCTTTTTATAGCTTTTGCGCAGGTTGACGATGTTCAGGCCGATATCGTCTGCATCCACCTTTGGGTCGGTCATCAATTGTTGTCCTGCTGGGTCAGGGTGGTGCGCACGCGGCCATCTAGCTGCGCTTTGCCCGTGGCCAAATTCACGCGCATCGAATCGGCGGCAATGGCGCTGCGGCCTTGGGTGATGAGTACGTCGCCGGTCATGTTCAGCGTGTTGTCTGCCAGATCGTAGACTGCGGTTTGTGCCTCTGCGGCGTCGGTTGCGGTGACAAAGGTCACACCGCCAGAGGCAATCAATCGTGTGATGTCGCCGCTGTCATCGTCATAGACAACCTCGACCGAGCCAGCGGACAAGCGCAATTCGCCTTGAGTGATTAAAACATTTCCCGAAAACGCGGCGATACCTGTTTCCTGATCTACGGACAGGCTGTCGGCAGTGATTTCAACGGGGGCAGAACTGTCCGCTTGAATGCCGCCCAATGCAATGTCGGTCTGCGCAGCGGCAGCAGTTGCCGTGGCGAACATCAAAAACAAAACGATACGCAGTAGTGACATTGATTACATCCTTTAAGGCTGTGGTTCGTATACCAGCCTGACGCCTTCGTTGAAAACCATTTGCTGAGCCCCCGATTCGTCGCGGCTGATCGACAGATGTCCTGCGCTGAATTCGCCAAAGGGGGAACGAACTTCTAATATGCCAGTGGTTTCGATATCGCCTGTGCCCAAATTGGCCCAAGCGCCAATGGTTTCCATGACATAGCCGTTCGTTGTGGTAATGCGCACCAGATTGCGTAGCGCGACCATTCTCTCCGCACTGTCATATTCGCCGGTCCCTGCGATCAGGTCGATATCGGTGCCTGTTGCGCTGTTGATGGTTATGGCGATGGAGTCGATCTGGATCTGGTCGGTGTCTTCTTGGGAAAACTTGGCGACGTCTGCGCTGATTTGATAGGCGTCACCCGAATTGGTCACGCCAGAAATTGTTGGCGCTGAAATACGTTGCTGGCTGGTGATTTCCTGCAAATCGGCAAAGGGTATTTCTGTCGTATCGCCTGTTGTCCGCGCCAGCAAAAACAGCGTCGACAATAGAACCAGCGCAGCCAGAGGCAGGATAATCTTTGCCCAGTTTACAAACCGGCTATAGGCGTTGTCAGCAGACACCTAGGCAACCCCGGCACGTAGGCAGTCGTGGATATGCAAGATGCCCACAACGCGGCCAGATCCTGCGGGATCTACAACGAACAGACAGGTGATTTTCTTTTCGTTCATCACGGCGACGGCTTCTTCGGCCAATGCATCGGGGCCGATCGTGCGGGGGGATTTTGTCATCACTTCGCCTGCGACATGATCCAACAGGCCAGCCATGTGACGACGTAAGTCACCATCGGTGACAATACCGCTTAGGCGGTTATCATCGTCCAGAACGCCGACAACGCCGAAGCCTTTTTGACTGATCGTCAGCAACGCGTCGGACATCGGTGTCTTTTCACCCGCCAGAGGTATTGCATCCCCATCGTGCATCAGATCGCGGACTTTAGACAGGCGCGCGCCCAGTTTGCCGCCAGGGTGGAATTGGCGGAAATCGGCAGCGCCAAAATCGCGGTGTTCCATCAACGCAACGGCCAGCGCATCGCCCAACGCCAAGGTCATCGTGGTCGAAATAGTTGGCACCACCCCGTGACCGCAGGCTTCGCCTAATGCAGGCAGAACCAGTTGAACGTCCGCTTGCTGCATCAACGAACTGTCGGGACGTGATGCGAGGCCAATCATTGTGATCCCGAAGCGACGCGTATGCGCGATCAGGTCAGCTAGTTCAGGCGTTTCACCCGAATTGGAAAGGATGATGACCACATCGCCTTTGGTGATCATGCCTAGATCGCCGTGCGATGCCTCGGCTGGGTGGACGAAATGTGCGGGCGTGCCTGTGCTGGCCAATGTGGCAGTAATCTTGCGCCCGATATGGCCGGATTTTCCCATGCCCGACACAATCACCCGTCCTGGTGCGTTCAGGATCGCTTCTGCCGCGTCAGCAAGTGAATCGCCCATCCCATTGGCCAGAACCTCTAGTGCTTTGGATTCTTCCAATGTGACGCGTCGAGCGGTTTCTATGATTTTGGTTCTGTTCATATCAATGCGCAAAAATATCAGGTTCGTTCCAGCCAACTAGGTCTAGTTGGGCACGGGTCGGTAAAAAGTCAAAACAGGCCTGCGCCATTTCTGCGCGGCCTTCGCGGGTTAGTCGTTCGTCTAGCACGGCTTTGAGTTTATGCAGATGCAAAACATCAGAAGCGGCGTAATCCAGCTGAGCTGGGGTTAGTTCGGCTGCGCCCCAGTCGCTTTGTTGCTGAAGTTTGGAAATGTCGACCTGTACCAATTCGTGCAGCAGATTGCGCAGCCCGTGACGATCGGTAAAGGTGCGGACCATTTTCGATGCGATTTTCGTGCAATAGACGGGCGCAGTCAGCGCGCCAAAGGTGTGAAACAGCGCGGCAATATCAAAACGGCCAAAGTGAAATAGTTTCAGCACATCGGGGTTGGTCAGCATGGCGCACATATTTGGCGCAGCGGTTTGGCCTTTTTCGATCTGAACCAGATGGCAATCACCATCGCCGGACGACATCTGAACCAGACACAGGCGGTCACGATGCGGGTTCAGGCCCATGGTTTCGCAATCAATCGCGACGATCGGGCCTAGGTCCAAACCGTCGGGTAGATCGTTTTTGTACAGATAATTCGCCATAGGCCGCACCATTTTCCTTGTTTTGCTACCTCTAGTGATTGCCACCCCCAAGCGCAACATTAGCGGCGACTCTGCCCAAATGCGCCAAGTACCTGTGCAGATCGGACATACATTTCAAAATTGACATATATCAAGGCGGCAGGCACTTGTATGACATATAAGGATTTTGAAATGTAACTGCGGAGCAGAGATATGACCATGCCAACCCGCCAAAGACCCGCCGACACCTATTCCCCTCTATATTTCCTGACGTCTGTCGGGGCGGGGGGCCTATCCGTCACATTTTTCATGTACCTGATGTTCTGGGTCAAACACCCGGGCCGTCCCGTTCCTGTGTTCGAAGATATCACTGCCGCTTGGGCCACCGGCGGAACAGCCATGCACATCGGGATCGCTGCTGCGATGATCGGCATCGCGGTAATGTTCTTTTTGAACCTCAAATATCTGATTTGGAACCTCAACCAGTTTTCCCAATTCAAACAAACAGAGGCATACGCCAAACTGCGTAGCACCAACGCGGAAACCCAATTGATGGCAATGCCGCTGGCGGTAGCTATGTCGATCAACGGCAGCTTTATTGCTGGTCTGGTGTTCGTTCCTCAGCTTTGGACGATCGTTGAATACCTGTTCCCTGCTGCCATGGTTGCCTTTGTACTTACGGGCCTGTGGGCGTTGTCGATGATCGGTCGTTTTCTGGGCCGCGTATTGGCGCAGGGCGGAATCTTTGACGTGACTGCGCACAACAGTTTCGCGCAGCTGTTGCCTGCCTTTGCATTGGCGATGGTTGCGGTCGGGCTGGCGGCCCCAGCGGCGATGTCCACGGGCGCAACCGTCGTTGCAGCAAGCCTGATCCTGTCCACGTTCTTTGGCACCATTGCGCTGATCTATGCCGTTTTGGCCGCGATCACCGCGCTGAATTCGATGCTGCACTACGGGACAGCGAAAGAATCGGGTCCAACGTTGATGATCATCATTCCTTTGATGACCATTCTGGGAATCATGTGGATGCGCCAACAGCACGGCCTGCACACCACCTTTGATGAACATGTCACTGCCGCCGGTCAATTCATGATGCTGACCAAACTGATCACAATCCAAATCGCCTTTGGTCTGCTGGGCTTGGTTGTGCTGCGTCGTCAGGGATATTTCAGCACCTTTATCACGGGCGATAAAACCTCTGCTGGGTCCTACGCCCTGATCTGCCCTGGTGTTGCGCTGTCTGTTCTAGGCCATTTCTGGATCAACAAAGGTCTGGTCGCCGCCGGTATCATCGCGAAATTTGGCGTTGCCTACTGGGCCTTTACCGCCATCGCACTGGGGTTCCAGGTCGCCATGGTCGTATTGGTTTTCTACCTGAACCGCCGCCATTTTGGCCGCGTTTTCCCTGCTCAGGTTGTTCCTGCCGAGTAATTCATGTTGCTTGGCCGACTATAGGCGCCCCTTTGAGGGCGTCTTTTTTATTTGCGCCCGATGACAACCCACCTACCTATGATCAAAGGGGGTACGAAAATGTACGACTTGGATCGCTTTATCGACGCGCAAGACGAAGACTATGAAACCGCATTGTTCGAATTAAAACGCGGACGAAAGCAAAGCCATTGGATTTGGTATATATTTCCGCAGCTTGCGTCTTTGGGATATAGCTATCGGGCAAAATTTTATGGGCTGGATGATCTAGATGAGGCGCGCGCCTATCTGGACCATCCCGTACTCGGCCCACGGTATTTGGCCTGTGTTGAAATACTTTTGGCGCATGCGGATCGACCGATCAGATCAATCATGGGAAGCGATGTCGATGTTGATAAACTGCTGTCGTCACTGACTTTGATGCAGCGGGCTGGCGGCGGTGACAGGATCACCGATGCAATTGCATTATTTTACGAAGGGCGATCATGCCCAAAGACAAACGAGACGCTAACAAGTATGTAACGCACAGGCCCGAAAACGACGAAAGCGGCCCGAAGGCCGCTTTACGTAATCACCCAATTGGTGCCCAGAAGATGAGGTTCGGCACCAACTAGTAAGTGCTAGTATTCTGTTTTTATTTACAAATATAGGGTGCGTTGCGGTCTGTGTGTCTCAGTGTGTGTACGATTTGTGTCTCATTTTTTGTTGGTGCGGTCAACGCGACTTGAGGCGTCCAGCCGAAAGCATGCTTTAACAGATGGACCCCTCGCACAACCTTGCAATTAGGATGTAACTCGGACATGGGGCCACCTTTGCTTTGCGAACGCGGCAATTTCGTCAGCACGTTTGGTTATGTTTGTTATATTCCAGTCGTCAAATTGTTTTGCAATTTTTCGGGGGCTCGCAAAGATGGAATTTGCGAATTGAGCGCTTTTTTTGATGTAGGAGGCATTGCCGAGTGAAGGGTTCATTTGCACTGTGAGAGGAATGAGGTTTGCCCAGCAGTTAACAAGCGGCGCAAGCTCTTCCTTTTGGCTATCGGTCCAGTCCTTTCCCGGTTTTTGGGGGTAGATATGTTCGATATGAAAGTCGTCTTTAGGGGTTTCTCCCTGAGTGAATTTTTCGAACTCTTGTAAGGCAAATCTGCAGACTTTGCGGCTGTACAAGTCATCTACTCTAATAGCCTGTTCGAATTCGATGTCGTTTGGCCAGGGAACAGTGGAGCGACGAGAGATGCTTTTGATGACGGAAATTGCAGAGACACCGTCGGCGCTTTTCTCACACTCGGCCCAAAGGGTTTTGAAAACGGCATGTAAGCCACTTGGTTCGATACCGCAAACTGCTCGGCGGAACAGAAAACTTTCGATTACGTCCACAATTTCTGTTGCTGTTTTACTCGAAACGAGACCATCTGATACTGACTTTGCTAGACGGAGTAGAAATGAATAAGTTGTGCTTGGCACGTTTAATCTATTCAGCTTCGCATAAGCCCGCGAGACTTCTGGATCAATTGTCAGTGTCGTTTTTCCGGTCTCCAAAACTAGGTATGGGCCCACGAAAGCATTCATCGCTTGGACAATCTCCATTGGCCCATCCTTAGCCTGCCAATGTTCTCGGAGAACAGTGAAGAGGTCGGCCTTGGTAATGTTGGATTTGATCGTGAGACCATAAGGAAACAAAAAGTTTTCAAATGATCCATCCCGCTCCCCGAATAGGTTAACAAACGGTTCCCAGTGTGACTCGAATATTTGTTTTGCCCTAGCGGCGTCGTCACCAACTCGAGAGAAGACTTCGTTTCTCACCAAATCACTGATGTTGATCTTCTCGCCTCTAGCATTCAGTCTTTCAAAAATTGCAGGTGCAGCCGTTGGACTTCGCAAGTTGATAGTCACGAAGCTCATTTTTCCCGTAACGACTTCGAACACTTCTTCAATTTTTGAGAAACCTTGATCTTTGATGATTTGGCGACAGCGCTTAAGCGAAATTTCAAAAGCTTTTTGCATCCGACCTTTGGGTTCTCCAGAGGGTTGTGGAGTTAATGCTTCAACGCCCCCAAAGTGATTTGCACTGAAGGGAGTCAAAGAGCGCAGTTTTGCCCATAGATTATGAAATTGCTGTCGGTCTGCTGCGGATGGAATTAGTCGAGTGTTAGTGCTGTATGTCAGGAATTTTCTCGTAAGAAGAAATGATTGAATAACTTCGGTAGCCCAATCTATGTGGCCGCTTTCTGCAGCCGCATATGCCATCGCCATCAGCGTAATATAGCAAGTGGAAAGTCTCTGCTGTCCGTCTACGACGTCAAGCACAACCGGGTGTCCGACCTTACGGTTTTGGGGTACCAGTACCAAAACGCCAAGAAAATGGGAGCGAGACGTTTCATCAAGTATTGAATCAATGTCGTCCCAAAATTCACCGATGTTTGAGGGTTTCCAGCGATAAGCTCTCTGAAACAGTGGGATGTTGATGATGTTGTCGCCACCAACCATTGCGGAAAAGGCGATTTCATCAGCTTGATCTGTGACTTTAAGTGCGGAATCCATTTAACATCTCGGTCTATTATTAAAATATTTGCGGAATATTTACATAGTGAACGCTAGAAGCAAGTCAGCTTTGCGGGCTTTGTTTATGCAAACTTGTGTCTTTAGCTGGCTGTACGCTGGTTCATTTTGATCGGCCCCTTCAATCCCAAAGTATCAGAGACTCTTCAGCCCGCGTTGGGTCTTCCTTAATGCGTAAAACCGCCTGCCGTGAAAGTCCCGTGGCTTTTGAGATTGAAGAGGTACCTTCGCCTTGCGATAGCATCTCTAAGACCAATGTTAGCTGATCGCGGCTGTAGCTCGGCTTGCGACCACGGTAGCTCTTGGGGTCACGTTCGCGTGCAGCTGCTATTCCGGCCTTCTGGGCCTCTTTCGTTGCCTCTGCTTGGGCTTGAGCTGTAGCAGCCATGAAGGCAATGAGAGCGTCTCTGACAGCTTCCTGCATGGGGTCTGTGGTGGCCCCGTCGAAGGTCAGACCATTGATGACAGTGCGGATGACAACGCCACGGCGCATGAACTCTCTGATCGTGTCCGTCACGTCCTGATAGTTCCGACCTAGACGGTCCACCCATCGCACAACTAGCGTGTCTCCCTCTCGGAGCATGTCAAACAGCCTTCGGCCTTCTTCTCGTTCTTTCAGAGTTGTGGAGACACCAGACGCGCCATGGTCAACCACCACTTCGTCTATCGCGAACCCTGCTGCCTCCGCCTGAGACTTTTGATGCTCAATCGTTTGTTCAGAGGTTGAGACGCGGGCGTAGAAGATCGTCGCCATAGGGTATCCTTAAGGTGTTCGTTAGGGTTGCGTCCGATAGGTGTATTGTCCGTTGATAGAAGTCAACCCTAATGGACACCTGAACGGACACCTTTTGGAGTGTACGTAAGGATATACCCCAACGGTCATTCTGTGAGAGGCTCGCAGGTCATTCCGTCATCACAAGGAATGGTAAAACGCAAAAACCGGTACACCAATTCCAGCCGACCGTCGGCTAATGAATCTCACTCTGATTTTCATCTAAAAGATGTGGATGGTGGCCCTGTATTGCGCTAGGGGTGTGGCCTGATTTTTAGCTACCGTAGAGGAGATGGTAATTTTGAAAAGTTTGGCATCTATTTGTTCCGTCGCAATTCTTGGTTTGTCCGGCTGCGTTGCTCAGGAAACTTTCGTGCAAAACAATATGGTCTACAGTGATTTTGAGAAAGACCGCGCAGAGTGTGAAACTCAAGCAACTCAGGCTGTTCCAGTTAACCGCAGTCCGGGTGCAGAGATTGCTGTCGCATTGTTGACCGGCGTTTACAGCGTCAATGATGCAAATGCTCCGGCGCGTATTCGCAATTATGAAGCTTGTATGATGTCTCTCGGCTATCAACGCGTGCAACTTCAGTATTGTACAAACGCTCAGGAAGCTAAACAGAACGGCGTCGGGCCTCTTCGGGGTTCAGAACGTGTTGTTATTAGTAGTGAAACTTGTATCGTTAACGACCGCCATGGTCGTCAAGTATTCTACACTCCTGCTGAAAGCGCTTCGTAGTCTGCATCATGCTTCAAACTTAGGGCGGCGGCATGGGTCGCCCCCCTTTTCGTATAAGAAGCGCTTCGACAGGTGCGGAAAAGTAAACCTCCTTAGGCGCACTATCTTGGCGTGGTACTTGACCCAATCTAAAGTGGCGCGTCTATAACCTTTTCTTTTGGGGGCAAATGTCTAGTTGCTCTATGCTCTCGGGTCGTGGTGGTTGCGCTGCGCTGTGTATCTGTTGAACGTCCTGCCACTAGATTGAGGCAGACGGGTATAGACATATGGAGCCGACCAAATCGGGTGGGAACATCGCGATAGCGTTCATGCTGATTGCGGTATTGCTCTACAGCCTTTTCCCACTTGTTGGCGTGTTTGGCACGGTCAAGGTCTCCGGCTTTGTATTTGCGGGGATGGGGCATTGCCTTTCTGCTGCCGTTTCGATTGGCGGGACCGTTTGGCTGACCCGAAGGAGGAAAGGTTACAACCTCAAGAGCCTGTCAAAGAGCCTTCTAGGTGACCGTCGCGTGTTGTTTCAGGCAGTGCAGAGCGGGGTCATCAATTACCTGAGTCATGCCTGCCTTTTTGCGTCGTTCGTTTACATCTCAAAGGCGACGGCGAGTATTGTCTATGAGATCTGGCCCATCATCGCCTTGTTCTTTCTTGCCGTGACACATCCGCAATGGTCCAAAGGCACGCGCTGGGCTGCCCTAGATCGGCGTATTTGGTTTCTATCATTCGCGGCCTTCGTGGGCTTGGTGATCATCGTCATTGATGCTTCGCAACTGAAGGTCGACCCAATGGACCCCTTTAGGTTCATCCTCTCGAGGGAAGGGAAGATCGGCCTGACACTTGCGGCCCTCTCGGCCATCTTCATGGCGTACTCTGTCGCTTTGGGGCGCAATATTCGTCTGTATGTCGAGGAGCAGTACGGCGGTTGTGAAGCGACCGTAGACCAAATCAATCGCGCTCTTTTGGCGAGTGCCGCCACCAAGGTGTTTGGCGCTGTTGGCTTTGTGCTGACCATTCCGTTCCTACCTAATGCTGTTCATGAACTGGCGAACCTAGAAGCAGAAACCCTCGGCTGGGCTGTTTTGAATGGCGTCGTCATCGTGACCCTCGGGTCTCTTAGCTATCGCGAAGCATTGGCACGGTCTGCCCAAGTCGAATTGACGATCATGTGGTACCTGACCCCTGTGATAGCCTTGCTATGGCTGTGGTTGGCAGGTGTGGAGACCTTAACCATTACCGTGGGTGTCGGGGCCACGTTGATTGTGAGTGCCAATGCGCTGCTTCAGATGCGTTCTGACACGACGCCTGCATTCATCGGTGTGTTCTTGAGCGTCGCAATTACGGGTGCGCTCGTGACGTTGTCCGACCCGTTTACTACGGTGGTCTTGTTCGAAGACTTCAATCTGATTGACCTCGTCGCCTTACCTGTCGGCTTCATCGGTATTCTTGGCGGCTTCTTGTTGCAACGGTTGAGCGACCTTCAGTCACAAAGTCATCTAAACGCGATGGCCTTGGTCGATTACGCCCAGCGCAAAGACCCGAATGTTGATGTCGATACCGTGTGTGACATGATCAAGGGCAGGGCGTCGCTACCCGAAGAGTTACAGCATCATGCGCGTGAGTTGATGGTGGCGGAGGCCCCAGTTATTCGAGCGGGTGAGTTGCTGGTTATGTGGTCTCTCAGTGCGTTCTGCATTCTGATGATCGTCTTGTTCCGGGCGGACAACATCGTTGGGGATACATTGGCGATCACTGTGGTGCCTTCGCTGACCTACATCCTGCTTCATTTGACCTTTGATGCGCGTACAGACCTTAGATCGGTCGTGATGAAGGTTCTTTGTGGTGCAGACCATCTAGCCAATGTTCGGCAAAGCGTATGGTCACTAGTAATCATTGGGGTGGTTGGGATGACGCTAGTTGCCTTGAACTTGTTGAAGCATATTTGAGGTATCTGCAGAAGTCGCAAGAGTGGTTGGATACCATAGAGAGGTCGCGGCCTCTGCCATTAGACCTCCTCCTCCCTTCATCAATTGAACACGCAAGTGGCAGACCATTGGGCCGTGAAGTTAGACAAGCGAAGGTCACCCCCGAGGGGGGCTTGAACGGTTGCATCTATCATTATCAGGGTCTCAGATTTCTATGATCTAAATGAGATGGTCTGTCCTCCCTATGGCCTCCATCTTCTATAGAGACCTTATGTTACTTCTCTAGGTGAAGAAGGAGGAGGAGGGGGAACCTTCAGGTACCCTTCTAGGTGATACTTAAACTAGAACCTTAAGTAACACTCTATAGGTAACCTTCATTTACACTTCTCCTAATGCGTGGGTTAATCGATAAGAAATTGATAAATAACAATTAACTCCCGTCCCGGACTGAGTGCGTTTGGGTGGGTGCAAAGAGTGTAACTTGAGGGTCTTTGCGGTGCCCTTTAAGGCATTTGTTCATGGCGAAGTGCAGAAATGTACAATGATATGGCTGCTATCTCAGTTCCCACAGAGGGATGCACTCGGCGTTGAACGGAAAAATAGCCTCATCCCAAGGGGCGCGTTGATAATCATCTCTTACGGCACTTCCCGGGCGAGACATAATTCTCATTTGGATGCCTTCGCCGTTATCGAAGAAGTAGTACAATGCACTCCATTCTCCATCTAGTCGACTGTACTTCTCATATGCGCCTTCTCCGACACGGAAAAAACGTGTTGGAGTTCCATCGCCATAATTCCTTACCGCGATATCCCCATAAAAATCCCACCTTTGGGGTCCTAAGTTATTCGTTCGAAGGCAGGAGTAACCAGTTAAATCGACCGGTTTGGCGTACGCTGCTGGAGCAGTAAGGGATGCGAAGAGCAGTAATAGTGAAGTCTTTAATTTAAACATGTTAGAAATGCTACGTGAGGTTTTGCTGAATGGTAAGGCATAAAATAACAAAGGTTTCTTCTTCTCTATCTAGCCCATTACTTGAGACTAACTTTAGGGAGACGCGCTGGTTGGTAAGTGGGGCAGAAGCCGACTCTAACGCCAATGATTTGTGAAACTCTGCCTCCTATTACCTTCTTCTTGAAGCAGTTAATCACTTAAGGGGCGGACCAAAGGGCCGTGAAGGTAGCCAAGCGAAGGTCACCCCCCAGGGGGGCTTGAACGGTTGCATATATCATTATCAGGGTCTCAGATTTTTATGATGTAATTAAGATGGCCTTTCGCCTCTGTGGTCTCCACCTCCTATAGAGACCCTATGTCACTTCTCTAGGTGAAGAAGGAGGAGGAGGGGGAACCTTCAGGTACCCTTCAAGGTGATACTTAAACTAGAACCTTAAGTAACACTTTATAGGTAACCTTAATTCATACCTGTCCTAATGTGCGGGTTAATCGATAAGCCTCTGATAAATAACAATTAACACCCCTCTCGAATTTGGCGCGTTTGGGTGGGTAGAAAGGGTGCAATTCGAGGGCCTTTCAGGTGCCCTTTATGGCATTTGTTCATGGGCCTTCTGCATGGCTAAGTACGCGGCCTTAAGCGCGGCCTGCTTACCCCCATACACACGGTTGCCGACACCCTTCATGGCATGGCCGAGGATGCGGTGTTCATCCCGTTCATCAACGCCAGCAGAGATCAAATGGTCCTTCATATTGTGTCGCAGCGAATAGACCACGTGGCGTTTGTCTTTCGTCACACTTCGAAGCTGCTTCATGAGGGATTGAGAAGCCGCGTCAGCGCCTCCCTCGTGAGCATAGCGAGGAAATAGCATGTCATATCCTCTCGCGGCTTCGAGGGCCTCTCTGGCGGCCTCTAGCGCGTCTCCGACAAGCGGCACGTTCCGTTCAGAGGCGGCTGTCTTGATTTGTCTATCTTCGTGCCATCGAATGCATAGGTGTGGGTAAGGGGCATCTAGTTTGACGTCCTCGACCCTCAACCCGATTATTTCAGCATTGCGGCAGCCAGTGCCCTCAAGCAAGCGCCAGATAAGACCCAGAGAGGGCACCCGAAGGTTTTCTTTCATCTTCGCTCTCATGGCGATGAGGATATCCGCAGGCAGTGGGTCCCTTTTGTCGGCGGCAGAGGTCGGCCTAGCGTTCTTCTTGGATGTGACCTCTAGTTTTTCAAATGGGTTCTGGACCTTGCCTTGAAGGTCAAACTCTACGATGGCGAGCGATAAAATTGCGCGTACCATGTTTAATTCGCGACGTACGGATTCAGGCGCTAGCAGTTCACCGTTGCGTTTCGGCGTTGCAAGCATGTCATCACGCAGTTTTCGGGCATGTTCCCGATTTAGGTCAATCAACTGAATTTTGTTAAGTGGACCAAGGGAAGCTTCGACACGGTTACAAATGCGCTCTATCCGGTTGCGTGAGCTGCGGTCATCGGCAAGCCGCTCTTTGACGTATAGGTCTTTGGCATCTTTAAGTGTCAGTTCGGGTGCTTCTGCGCTGGGGTTTGTTAGGGCACGAATTAGAAGCGGGTCTCCATTTTCCTGAGCAATGTGCTCGGCAACCAGCAGTCGAACTTCGGTCTCATCGTCAAAGCCTCTAGCACCTTTGATTAATGAATTTGCGGTTTCAGTTGCCTCTTTCCAGCGCACACGAGGGGAAGCGTTTTGTTTTTCTTCCTCGGTTTGTCGAGCCTTGGCGACGATCTTCTCGAACTCTGCCAATAAGAGGCCGTGCTCTTTAAGCAAAGATGAGCCTTCACGAGCCTCCATTGCGACTTGGAAGAATTCTTCACCAAGTTCTGTAGCAATGTCTTTGGGGAATCGTCTGCGAAACCGTTTGCGTCCGCCAGAAAGGGAATCGATGTATTTAAGTTTGATAGTCATAGCCATGCAAAGTGTCCGCCGTGTGTCCCGTTTTGTGTCCCACACAGACCGCTAATGCTATGATATACTTGAAAAACAGTACAATCTGAAGATTGTTTGGTGCCCAGAAGAGGACTCGAACCTCCACGTCCATACAGACACTAGCACCTGAAGCTAGCGCGTCTACCAATTCCGCCATCTGGGCACGTTATTGGTGTGACGCGGCTTCTATGGCTAGGTGCGGGGGGTGTCAACGACCTTTTTCATAAAAATGCAAAAATCGTATTGCGCCTTGTCTGGCAACGGGTGGAAAGGTAAACCAAGGCCAAGTTTTTCAAAGAGGCGCCCATGTCCAAGCTAGTTACCATCATCGGCGGATCGGGATTCGTCGGTCGTTATGTCGCCCGCCGCATGGCCAAAGACGGCTGGCGCGTACGCGTCGCTGTCCGTAACCCGAACGAAGCCCTATTCGTCAAACCTTACGGTGCGGTCGGTCAGGTTGAACCTGTATTCTGCAACATCCGTGATGACGCCAGCGTTGCTGCTGTTGTTGACGGTGCAGATGCGGTTGTGAACTGTGTCGGCATTCTGGCCGAGGTTCGCAAAAACACCTTTGACGCTATCCAAGCTGAAGGTGCAGGCCGCGTGGCACGTATCGCAGCCGAAGCAGGCGTTGCAAAACTGGTTCATATCTCTGCCATCGGCGCGGATGCAGAATCGGACAGCGAATACGCAAAGACTAAAGCAGAAGGTGAAGCAGCAATTCTGGCGGCTTTCCCATCGGCAGTTATCCTGCGCCCGTCGATCGTGTTCGGCACCGAAGATGAATTCTTTAACCGTTTTGCTGGCATGACCCGTTTCTCGCCTGTGCTACCGGTTGTTGGCGGCAACACCAAGTTCCAGCCTGTTTGGGTGGATGATGTGGCGCAAGCAGCTGTTGCGGCTGTCGATGGCGATGCGGCTGGCGTTTACGAATTGGGTGGCCCTGATGTGGCGACCTTTAGCGAACTAATGCAGACCATGCTCAAGGTAATCCACCGCCGCCGCATGATCGTCAACATCCCGTTCGGCGTTGCGAACATCATTGCTGGCGTTTCGGGTGCGGTTCAAACCCTGTCGCTGGGCATTGTGCCCGCGCAAATCACCAAAGATCAGGTCATTAACCTGCGTTCGGATAATGTCGTTGCCGAAGGTGCCAAAGGTTTCGCTGATCTGGGTATCGTCCCAACCGACCTAGAGGCGGTTCTGCCGTCCTACCTGTGGCGTTTCCGCCCGTCGGGTCAGTACGACGCAATTAAAGATTCGGCAAAGAACCTAAAGCACGGCTAAGGTTTCGGCCAAATTGATTGACAAAGGGCGCCTGTTGGGCGCCCTTTTTTGTTACCAAGACACAGCGATAAGGATGATGCCGAGGATGATCCGGTAAATTACATAAGGCGTAAAACTGACCGATTTCAGCAGCCGCATCATCAAAGCTAGTGAGCCGAGTGCCGCAAAGAATGCGAAAAGTGCGCCGATTCCAGCGGATTTCAGTAGTTCCCAATCCGCTTGGCCAACGACATCAGCGCCCAGCAAAATGCCAGAAGCCATAATGGTTGGGATCGACATCAGCATCGCGATTTTTGCGCCGTCTTCGCGGGTGTAGCCCAATGCGCGGGCGCCTGTGATCGTGATGCCAGACCGTGAGGTGCCGGGGATCAGGGCGACAGCCTGCCACAATCCCATGATGATCGCATCTCGTAGATTCCAGTCTTCTGCCTTTTGGGTTTCGGGGCCTTTTTGGTCCGCAACATACAGTACAATCCCGAAAATCAGCATCGCCCAACCGATCACAGCCACTGATCGCATTTGGTCCGCCAAACCGGTTACTTTCAGAACAAGACCAATGATCACAACAGGGATTGTCGCGACGACGAGCAAGAACGCCAAGCGCGCGCCGGGGGTGTTGATTCGTCCTTTGATCAGGTCGGGTACGCCAAAAATGGCTGATTTCACGTCAGCCCAAAAGAAAAGTATCACCGCGCCTAAGGTGCCGACATGAACGGCAACGTCGATGGCTACGCCTTGATCTTGTGCGCCAACGACATGCGGTAGCAGCGCTAAGTGACCAGAGGATGACACGGGTAAAAATTCTGTAAGTCCTTGAATTAAAGCAACTAAAAGCAAATAAAATAGGGTCATGAAACTAGGCCTAAATAGAATATGTGGCCAACCTACCCCGACGGGCTGCAAAGGAAAGAAATAATTTAAGTCAGTATTGGTTACCTAAATTTACTTACATTTTGAATATTTTTGATACATGGTGTGCTGGTGATTTAAATTTAGGTCAGTATTTGTGACTTTTCATTTCTTTTGATCCCGTCTAGAGAAGCGGTCCGAGATGAATGCGGAGGGATGCCTGTGGCTACTGAAAAAATGCTCAAGTTCGTAAACGTCGATCGCGACATGCCAACAAAGCGTGGTGCGGATGATCGTAAGCAGGATTTCAACGAAATCTACGCCGAATTTGCCGAGGCAAAAGCCGAAGAACAAGCGAGCCGTTGCAGCCAGTGTGGTGTTCCATACTGCCAATCGCACTGCCCGCTACACAACAATATTCCAGACTGGCTGCGCATGACCGCGACTGGCCGTTTACAAGAGGCATATGAGATCAGCCAGGCGACGAACACGTTCCCTGAGATCTGTGGTCGCATCTGCCCTCAGGACCGTCTGTGCGAAGGTAACTGTGTGATCGAACAATCCGGTCACGGTACTGTCACCATCGGTTCGGTCGAAAAATACATCACCGATACCGCATGGGAAGAAGGTTGGGTTATGCCGATCTCTCCGACTGCGGAACGCAGCGAAAGCGTTGCCATCATCGGTGCGGGCCCTGGTGGTCTGGCTGCGGCGGACATGCTGCGCCGTCAAGGCGTGCAGGTTACCGTCTATGATCGTTACGACCGCGCTGGCGGCCTGCTGACCTACGGCATCCCAGGTTTCAAACTGGAAAAAGACGTGGTGATGCGCCGCGTTGAGCTGCTGGAAAAGGGCGGCGTGAAATTCGTCCTGAACTGCAACGTTGGCGAAGACATTTCGTTCGACGAAATTCGCAGCCAGCACGACGCAGTTCTGATCGCGACCGGTGTTTACAAAACCCGTGATCTGGTTGCCCCTGGTTCGGACGCCAAAGGCATCGTTCGCGCGATTGATTACCTGACCGCGTCGAACCGCCAGAACTTTGGCGATGTGGTTCCTGAACTGGAATCGGGCGAACTGTCCGCCGAAGGTAAAAACGTCATCGTTATTGGTGGCGGTGATACCGCGATGGACTGTGTTCGTACCGCAATCCGTCAGGGTGCAAATTCGGTGAAATGTCTGTACCGCCGCGACCGCGCAAACATGCCTGGTTCGCAGCGCGAAACCCAAAACGCAGAAGAAGAAGGCGTAGAATTCGTCTGGCTGTCTGCGCCAAAAGGTTTCCAAGGCGGCGACGCTGTAACCGGCGTTGAAGTTCAGAAAATGCGTCTGGGTGCACCTGATGCGTCGGGCCGTCAGTCGCCTGAACTGATCGAAGGTTCGGACTACGTCGAAGACGCCGATCTGGTGATCAAGGCGCTGGGTTTCGAACCAGAAGATCTGCCAAAACTATGGGGCGTTGACGGTCTGGAAGTGACCCGTTGGGGCACTGTTAAGGCTGATTTTGGCACCGGTAAAACCGCGCTGGACGGTGTTTATGCAGTTGGCGACATCGTACGCGGTGCATCGCTGGTTGTTTGGGCGATCCGTGACGGCCGCGAAGCAGCTCAGGCCATTTTGGGCCAGTTCAACCAGTCGGCCAGCGTTGCTGCCGAATAAGGAACACAGATGAACTTTTTGCGCATCATTGCAGGAACCTTGCCGGTGGCTTTCGCTGCCGGTTTGGGCGTGCCTGCGGCTGCGCAAAACACCTTTGACCTGCCAGCCGGTTGCGAGGCTTATGCCTCGGCGCAGTTGCGGTCCTGCGAAGTTATGCATTTCTTTCGTTGCGAAAATGACCCTCAGGGCCATCAACAAAGCGCAACGTTCGATCAAACCGGCATGATTTTCGTAAGCCGCATCGATACGCAAACCCAATGGATCGAAAGCTTTAGCCTGCGCAGCGGAATTCAGGAAAATCTGGAGGAGACTCCGAACGATCCTGCGAATTTCGATGAACTGCTGGAAACGGGCATTGATACGTTCGATTTTAAAACGCTGTCCCCACAGGTTGGCGCGACCCATTTTACAGGGTTCGACCAGCTAACGGGCCGCACCATCACAATCGACGGTGTGGAGCTGCTGGAAACAGAAAACAACGTCACCGCCTATGGCAACGACGGCAATATTCTGTGGCAGGCCCAAGGTAATGAATATATCCATCCGACATGGCGCCGGTTCTTTCCTGGAACGGCGGTTGTCACGGCGGATGGCACTACTTTTGACACCGACGAAAGTCCGGTGGAATTTGATTTTCCGGGTGATTCCGGATTTCTCTCAGTCAATCCCAAGTTCGGATGTGACGCTGTGATGTCTCACGCGCCCGTCCAACTTGACAGCAAGGAGATGCCTCATGACCATCTATGACGAAACCTGGGTTGCTGCCGAAGAGGCAAAGCGCAAATGGATGGCCGAAAACAGCCTGTATCGCACCGACGATGAACATTCGTCCTGCGGCGTTGGCCTAGTTGTTGCGCTGGATGGTACCCCATCGCGCAAGGTTGTTGAAAACGGCATTAACGCACTGAAAGCGATCTGGCACCGTGGTGCTGTGGATGCAGACGGCAAAACCGGTGACGGCGCGGGTATCCACGTTCAGATCCCTGTGACTTTCTTCTACGACCAGATCCGTCGTACGGGCCACGAACCAGACATGAACAAACTGATCGCTGTCGGTCAGGTGTTCTTGCCACGCACCGATTTCGGCGCTCAGGAACGTTGCCGTACCATCGTAGAGACCGAAGTCCTGCGCATGGGTCACTACATTTATGGCTGGCGCCACGTTCCAGTGAACACCGAATGTCTGGGTGACAAAGCGAACGCAACCCGCCCAGAGATCGAACAGATCCTGATCCGTTGCGACAAAGACATCGACGAAGAACAGTTCGAACGTGAACTGTACATCATCCGTCGCCGCATCGAAAAAGCGGCGCTAGCGGCACAGATTCCTTCGCTGTATTTCTGTTCGCTGTCCTGCCGTTCGATCATCTACAAAGGCATGATGCTGGCGGAACAGGTTGCGGAATTCTATCCAGACCTGATGGACCCACGTTTTGAATCGGCTTTCGCGATTTATCACCAGCGTTATTCGACCAACACATTCCCAGAATGGCGTCTGGCTCAGCCGTTCCGCATGCTGGCCCACAACGGTGAAATCAACACCGTCAAAGGCAACATTAACTGGATGAAGAGCCACGAAATCCGCATGGCATCGTCGACCTTTGGCGACATGGCAGAGGATATCAAACCGATCATTCCGGCTGGCACATCGGATTCGGGCGCTTTGGACACCGTATTTGAAGTTCTGGTTCGCGCAGGCCGCAACGCGCCGATGGCGAAAACCATGCTGGTTCCAGAAGCGTGGTCCAAACAGGCTGACGGCATGCCGCAGGCGTGGCAGGACATGTACAGCTATTGCAACGCTGTGATGGAGCCATGGGATGGCCCTGCTGCACTGGCAATGACCGACGGTCGTTGGGTCTGTGGCGGTCTGGACCGTAACGGTCTGCGCCCACTGCGTTACGTCGTAACTGGTGACGGTCAGCTGATCGCTGGTTCCGAGGTTGGCATGGTCCCAACTGACGAGGCAACCTGCGTTGAAAAAGGCGCATTGGGCCCAGGTCAGTTGATTGCCGTCGATATGAAAGAAGGCAAGCTGTACCACGACGTCGAAATGAAAGACAAACTTGCAGCAGCGCAGCCATTTGGCGACTGGATCGAAAAAGTCACCGATCTGACCGACCTGATGGGTGACGTTCAGGAATCGACCATGTTCTCGGGCGATGAACTGCGCAAACGCCAGATCGCTGCGGGCTATAGCCTAGAAGAAGTGGAACAGATCCTGACGCCTATGGCGGAAGACGGCAAAGAAGCATTGGCTTCGATGGGCGACGATACGCCTTCGGCTGTTCTGTCCAAAATGTACCGTCCTCTGTCGCACTTCTTCCGTCAGAACTTCTCTCAGGTAACCAACCCTCCGATCGACTCGCTGCGTGAAACCCGCGTGATGTCGCTGAAGACCCGTTTCGGTAACCTGAAAAACGTGTTGGACGAAAGCAGCAGCCAGACCGAAATTCTGGTTCTAGAGAGCCCGTTCGTCGGCAACGCCGAATTCGCGAAAATGGTTGAACATTTCGGTGACAGCGTTGTGACCATCGACTGCACCTTCCCAGCTGGCAGCGACCAAGAAGCCCTGCGCGCAGGCCTAGAGCGCGTTCGCGCCGAAGCCGAAGACGCAGTGCGTTCGGGCGCAGGTCACATCATCCTGACCGACGAAAATCAGGGTGACGACAAAGTCGCGATGCCAATCATTCTGGCAACCTCGGCTGTTCATTCGTGGCTGACCCGCAAAGGTCTGCGTACCTTCTGTTCGATCAACGTCCGTTCGGCGGAATGTATCGATCCGCATTATTTCGCGGTTCTGATCGGCTGTGGTGCGACCACTGTGAACGCGTATCTGGCGCAGGACACTCTGGCAAACCGCATCGAACGCGGCCTGCTGGATTGCACCCTGACCGAAGCGGTTACAAACTATCGCGCTTCGATCGACGGCGGTCTGCTAAAGATCATGGCGAAAATGGGTATTTCGGTTCTGGCGTCGTATCGCGGCGGTCTGAACTTCGAAGCCGTTGGTCTGTCGCGCGCAATGGTCAACGAATATTTCCCAGGTATGCACAGCCGTATTTCGGGCATCGGTCTGCATGGTATTCAGCACAAGCTGGAAGAAGTGCACGCCGAAGGTTGGAAATCGGGCAAAAACGTTCTGCCTGTTGGTGGTTTCTACAAATCGCGCCGTTCGGGCGAAAAACACGCTTGGGAAGCGTCGACCATGCACTTGATGCAGGCGGCCTGTGACCGTTCGTCGTTTGAACTGTGGAAACAGTATTCGTCGGCGATGCAGTCGAACCCACCGATCCATCTGCGTGACCTGTTGGCGATCAAACCAATGGGCAAGCCGATCCCGATCGAAGAAGTGGAATCGATCACCTCGATCCGTAAGCGTTTCGTAACCCCAGGCATGTCGCTGGGCGCGCTGTCGCCTGAATCGCACAAACTGCTGAACGTTGCGATGAACCGTATCGGTGCGAAATCCGACTCGGGCGAGGGTGGCGAAGATCCGGCACACTTTGTTCCAGAGCCAAACGGCGACAACCCGTCGGCAAAGATCAAACAGGTGGCTTCGGGCCGTTTCGGTGTGACCGCCGAATACCTGAACCACTGTGAAGAGCTGGAGATCAAAGTCGCTCAGGGTGCAAAACCTGGCGAAGGTGGTCAGCTGCCGGGCATGAAAGTGACCGACCTGATCGCACGTCTGCGTCACTCAACCAAAGGTGTGACACTGATTTCGCCTCCTCCGCACCACGACATCTATTCGATCGAAGACCTTGCTCAGCTGATCTACGACCTGAAGCAGATCAACCCGACCGTGAAAGTCACCGTGAAACTGGTGGCATCGTCCGGCGTGGGTACGATCGCAGCCGGCGTTGCGAAAGCAGAGGCCGACACGATCCTGATTTCGGGCCACAACGGCGGCACCGGCGCATCCCCTGCGACCTCGATCAAATATTGTGGTCTGCCATGGGAAATGGGTCTGACCGAAGCGCACCAAGTTCTGGCAATGAACAACCTGCGTGAACGCGTCACCCTGCGTACCGACGGCGGTCTGCGTACCGGCCGTGACATTGTCATGGCGGCTATGATGGGCGCCGAAGAATACGGTATCGGTACCGCTGCGCTGATCGCGATGGGCTGTATCATGGTTCGTCAGTGTCAGTCGAACACCTGCCCAGTTGGTGTGTGTACCCAGAACCCTGAGTTGCGCGCCAAATTCACCGGCACCGCAGACAAGGTTGTGAACCTGATCACCTTCTACGCATCCGAAGTACGTGAAATTCTGGCGTCCATCGGTGCACGTAGCCTGGACGAAGTGATCGGCCGTGCTGACCTGCTGACTCAGGTTTCGCGTGGTTCGGCACATCTGGACGATCTGGACCTGAACCCACTGCTGATCACCGTCGATGGCGCGGACAAGATCAAATACGATCTGAACAAGCCTCGTAACCCTGTTCCAGACACTCTGGACGCGGAAATCGTAAAAGACGCTGAACGCTTCTTGCGCGATGGTGAAAAGATGCAGCTGGAATACGCTGTTCAGAACACCTCGCGTTCGATTGGTACCCGCACGTCGAGCCATATCGTTCGCCAGTTCGGTATGCGCAACAACCTGCAGGCAGACCACCTGACCGTGAAGCTGAAAGGTTCGGCTGGTCAGGCACTGGGTGCATTCGGTGCGCCAGGTCTGAAAATCGAAGTGTCGGGCGATTCCAACGACTATGTGGGCAAAGGCCTGTCGGGTGCGACCATCGTGGTCCGTCCGCCAATGAACAGCCCGCTGGTTGCGTCGGAAAACACCATCATCGGTAACACCGTTCTATACGGTGCGACCGACGGTTACCTGTTCGCGGCTGGCCGCGCGGGTGAACGTTTCGCTGTACGTAACTCGGGTGCTAAAGTGGTTGTCGAAGGCGCAGGTTCGAACGCATGTGAATACATGACCGGCGGTGTTGCGGTTATCCTAGGTTCCATCGGCCCGAACTTTGGTGCGGGTATGACGGGCGGCATGGCCTATCTGTACGACCCAGAGGGCAAGAACGAACCTCTGATGAATATGGAAACGCTGGTGACTTGCCCAGTCACCGTTGACCACTGGGAAGCCCAACTGAAAGGCCTGATCGAACGCCATGCCGAGGAAACCGGCAGCCGCAAAGCTGCTGAGATCCTGCAGCACTGGGATATCGAAAAAGCCAACTTTGTTCAGGTTTGCCCAAAAGAGATGCTGATCCACATTCCGCATCCGCTGACCAATGAAGAAAAAGCAATTCCAGCAGAATAATCGTTCTGCAAAATGAAATTGGAAAAAGGCGGCACTGGATGGCAGTGTCGCCTTTTTTACATCTAATGAGTGTGCGCCTTCGCCCAATAGTATAGCTATTCAGCTTTGCCCCACGGCCCTATGTTGTTCCGACTGCCACTCACATTCCAGAAACAACAAAGGTGCCCAATGCCAGTAATCCCACGGGCCAAAATCAAAACGCTTCTGTCCAGCAACTCTGATTTGTCCAAAGCGTCTTTGGCGACCCGCATCATGCTGACGCGGATGCGGCTAGAGGTGTCCAACAGCCCTATCTGTATCGACCAAAAAGTGTCGGAACTGGAAAGCGTGCTGAACTCCAAACCACAAATTGCCGAAGACCTTGCGTCGATCTGATATTTCTTAGGGGCGAACGAATGAAAAACGAACTTCTTTCCGTAGACGAAGCCGCAGACCGCATTCGCAGCGGTGCGCCAGTCGTTGTTGCGGGTGCAGCCGAATTGATGAAACAACTGCCACAGGGCAATTGGATCGGGGGGACAACCGCATATTTTGTAACTGAAAACGGCGGCGCGGTCGTCGATGATAAATTGTTCTGCACCACGTTTGAAAATGCTGTTGGTGCCACTGTGCGAATGGTTTCGGCTGATACGCTCGGGCAAATTTCGGATGGCTACCGTGAAAATGGTTTCACTGTCGTCCTGATCCCTGCCTTTTCTAAAACGCACACCGAATTTGCGATGACTGGCGCTGATAATGTCTCGGTTTTTGATCAGCCGCTGGTTGGCTGGATCACGGGCGTTCACCTTGATGAATTGGGCAGCAAAACGCCGCAGATCGTTGATGGATCGACTGGTACCGCCGCCGAAGATGGCGCCGTGCTGTTGCATGTTGAAATGCCTGCTGGATCGGGCATTGACGTCGATATCGTCAACATCTTTGATCAAGGTGACGAACTGACCTTTAAATTCGACGAAAATGGCTTTGCGGCCAAATCGGTGAATGTGAACGGCGAAACCGTCAATCTGGCGGATTACCTGATCGAAAATGAAATCGACACGCGTTTGCCGTTGGTTGCCAACTACGCGGGTTCAATGATCAACGTATCCATCCAGAACGTCGATGCCGAGGCAAAAGAGGTTCAGTTTTATGCTCCTGTCGTCGCAGGCATGGAATATAAACTGGCTGCGCCTCAGGCGGATTATGCTGCGGCCTTTGCGTCGTCGGTCGGCGATTCAGGGATGGGCCAGTATTCGTGCAACTGCATCCTGAATTATCTGTATGGCGAACTAGAAGGCAAAAAGACTGGTAAATTTACGGGGCCAGTGACCTTTGGTGAAATCGCGTACATCCTGTTGAACCAGACATTGGTCAAACTGGATCTAAAAGCGGCCTAAACAGCTTTGCACATGGCGACAGGACGCCTATACCTGTCGCCATGGCCAAATCTACAAAGAAAACCGAGGCAAAACCGCCATTGACTGCCCGCCTAAAGGCGGGCTTTCGTCGTTGGGTTTGGCGGCTCTTGTTTGCGGTTACGGTGACGGTGCTGGGTGCCGTACTTTTGTATTCGGTCGTGAATCCCCGCATGACACCCTATATGATTGGCCAATATCGCCAGTTCGGGTTTATCGAACGCGAATGGGCGGATTTTGATGACATCGCGCCGGTTATGGCGCGATCTGTTGTCGCCGCCGAAGATGCCAATTACTGCTTGCACTGGGGGTTGGACATCAACGCGATCCGCACCGCGATGGAGGACGGCGCCGCGCGCGGCGGATCGACCATTTCGCAGCAGGTCGTGAAAAACGTCTACCTTTGGCAGGGCCGTTCATGGGTCCGTAAATCGATCGAGGCTGGCCTGACCCCATTGGTCGAACTGTTCTGGTCCAAATCCCGCATTCTAGAGGTGTATCTGAACGTCGCCGAATTCGATCAAGGCGTGTTTGGCGTACAGGCAGCCGCAGATCATTATTTTGGCACGACTGCCGCTAATCTGACGGCGGTGCAGGCCGCGCGTCTGGCGGCTGTTTTGCCATCACCCAAAACCCGTGATGCCGCTGACCCCACGAATTTCCTACGCAACCGCGCTGCGCAAATTCTGGACGGTGCGGCAACCATTCAGCGCGACGGCCGCGCGGATTGTTTTACGGCGAACTCTGGCTAATGGGTGTTTGCCTGACTTGAACCCGCGGCTGATCTCCTGCATGGAAGGCGTAGTATCGAACCGGAGTTTTTGATGTACGCCTTGTATCACTATCCCCTTTCGCCTTTCTCTCGCAAAGTGCGCCTGTGCCTTGCCGAAAAGAAAATCGAAGTGAAACTGATCGAAGAGCGTTATTGGGAACAGGATGCCGATTTCAAACGCCGCAACCCTGCGGGCAAGGTGCCTATCCTGAAAATTGGCAGCAAATTCTTTTCCGAAAGCATGGCGATCTGCGAATATCTGGAAGATACCATTCCTGATCCATCGCTACTGCCGCGTTCCGCAGAGGCGCGTTACGAAACCCGCCGTTTGGTGTCGTGGTTCGACGATAAATTCTATGCCGAAGTCACGTCAAAACTGATGGGCGAACGCGTGTTCCGTAAAATTATGGGCACCGGATATCCAGATAGCTCGAACGTCAAAGCAGGCGCAAAGGCGATCAAATACCATCTGGATTACATGGCTTGGTTGTTGGAAAAACGCCGCTGGCTGGCTGGCAATGAAATGACGTTGGCGGATTTCGCCGCGGCATCGCATTTGTCTTGCCTAGACTATGTATCAGACGTGGATTGGAACCGCTCCGAAGTCGTCAAAGACTGGTACGCAAAAATCAAATCGCGCCCTGCGTTCCGCACAATTCTGGCTGACCAAATCCCAGGGTTTAAGCCGTCGCCACAATACGCGAACCTTGATTTCTAAGGATCAGATACGGGCCTTTGCGCTGGACGCCGGCTTTGCCAAGATGGGCGTTTGCCGCCCTGATGCGGTGCCTGATATTGCCGCGCGTTTGCAGGATTTTGTGGATGCGGGCCGTCACGGCGATATGGCGTGGATGGCCGACCGAATGCATTGGCGCGGTAACCCAGCCGAGCTGTGGCCCGAGGCGAAATCGGTCATCATGCTGGCCGAACCCTATACGCCCGACCACGATCCAATGGCGGTCATCGACCAACACGACCGCGCCGCGATCAGCGTTTATGCCCAGAACCGCGATTACCATGACGTGGTGAAAAAACGCCTGAAAAAGGTCGGCCGCTGGATGCTGGAACAACAGCGGGATGAGGCAATCAAAGTGTTCGTGGACACCGCGCCCGTTATGGAAAAACCGCTAGGGCAGGCGGCGGGTCTGGGCTGGCAGGGCAAACACACGAACCTTTTGGGCCGTGATTTGGGCAGTTGGTTTTTTCTGGGTGCGATTTTCACGACGATTGAATTGGAACCTGACGATGCGGAAGTGTCCTACTGCGGGTCATGCACCGCATGTCTTACGTCTTGCCCGACGGATGCCTTTCCTGCGCCCTATCAGATCGACGCACGGCGCTGCATTTCGTATCTGACCATCGAATTTGGCGGGCAGGTGCCCCATGACTTGCGCGAAAAGATGGGCAACCGCATCTACGGCTGCGACGATTGTCTGGCCGCTTGTCCGTGGAACAAATTCGCCGCCGACGCGCGCGAGGTGAAATACGCCGCCCGCGACGATCTAATCGCGCCAAAGCTGTCTGAACTGGTCACGCTGGACGATCCGTCATTCCGCGCCATGTTTTCGGGTAGCCCAATTAAACGCATCGGACGAAATCGGTTTGTGCGGAACGTTTTATATGCCATCGGTAATTCAGGCGATCCGGCACTGATTGAGTCGGCCAAAGCTTTGACCCATGATCCCGATCCGGTCGTAGCCGAGGCCGCAACATGGGCCGTGTCGCGATTAGTTTAAGGCGATTGTTATGCAGCCGATCCGCGCGATCACATTCAAAATTCTGTCCGTCCTGATCTTTGTGATGATGGCGGCGATGATCAAAGCAACCTCGCCCCATATTCCTCCGGGCGAAGCAGTGTTTTTCCGATCATTCTTTGCGATCCCCGTGATTGTAGCATGGCTGTGGATGCGCGGGGATCTGGCGCAGGGGTTTGCCACGAAAAACCCGCTGAATCACGTCTGGCGCGGGGTGGTTGGGACCTCTGCCATGGCGCTGATGTTTGCGTCATTGGCCTATCTGCCGTTGCCTGAACAAACGGCGATTGGCTATGCGATGCCGATTTTCGTGGTCATCTTTGCGTCGATGTTCCTGAACGAAACCGTGCGCCTGTTCCGCCTGTCGATGGTGGGCGTTGGACTGGTTGGTGTGATGGTGGTGCTGTCGCAACGCCTGTCGATCGGGACGACTGGCATGGATACGGCGGCAACACTGGGCGCTGTGTTCGCGCTGGGCGGCGCCGTTTGCGCGGCACTGGCGCAGGTGTTCATCCGTAAAATGACGAAAACCGAATCCACATCATCCATCGTGTTTTGGTTTTCCTGCACGGCCACGGGCCTGTCGCTGTTTACGCTATATTGGGGCTGGTCCATCCCAACATGGACCGAGGCCGCGCTGCTGATCGGATCGGGCCTATTGGGCGGGGTGGGGCAGATCCTACTTACCTCCAGCTATCGATATGCGGACGCATCGCTGGTCGCGCCGTTTGAATATTCGTCGATGATTTTTTCGGTCGCTATCGGTTGGATGATTTTCGATGAAATTCCGACGGGCACAACGTTGATCGGCGGGTTTATCGTGATCTGCGCTGGTATCGCGATCATCTGGCGCGAAAACCAACTGCGTCTGAACCGCACCCAACCTAGAAAAGCAATGACGCCCCAGGGCTAACCATAGGGCGTCATCAAAATTGTGGGCTGGTTTGCGATTACGCGCGGACCAGTGCCTCGTATTCGGCGGCGATGTCGCGGGTGATGTCGCCAACCGTAAAGGTGTAGTCGCCGATCTGGCCAACAGGGGTTACCTCTGCCGCGGTGCCGGTCAGCCAGCACTGTTCGAAACCTTCCAGCTCTTCCAGCTGAATGCGGCGTTCGTGAACGGTGATGCCTTTGTCGCGCAGCATGCCGATGATGGTCTGACGGGTGATGCCGTTCAGGATTGCGTCAGGGATTGGCGTGTGGACTTCGCCGTCTTTCACGAAAAAGATGTTCGCGCCGGTCGCTTCGGAAACGTAGCCGCGATAATCTAGGAACAACGCGTCGGAACAGCCTTTGGCTTCTGCCGCATGTTTGGACATGGTGCAGATCATGTACAGACCAGCCGCTTTCGCCTGGGTTGGGATGGTTTCCGGGCTAGGGCGTTTCCATTTCGCGATGTCCAGTTTCGCGCCCTGCATTTTCGCGTCGCCATAATAGGCGCCCCATGTCCATGCAGCGACCGCCATGCGAACAGGGTTGCGCGATGATGCGACACCCATGTCTTCGCCAGCGCCGCGCCATGCAACAACGCGGATGTATGCGTCGGTCAGGCCGTTTGCATCCAGAACGGCTTGCTTTGCCGCTTCGATTTCTTCAACGGTGTATGGGATTTCCATATCCAGCAGCTTGCCCGACGCCTGTAGGCGTTCGGAATGTTCAACGGATTTGAAAATCTTGCCGTTGTAAGCGCGTTCACCTTCGAACACCGAAGAGGCATAGTGCAGCGCATGGCTAAGGATGTGGACGTTTGCGTCGCGCCATTCTACCAGTTTGCCGTCCAGCCAGATTTTGCCATCGCGATCGTCATAACCCGCCATGTTATTTCCCTTCAGAGTTAGATTCGTTACGCAAAAGACCCGCTGCGAGTCATAAAATTGCGCGTTTCGGGGGATTCGCTATCATTCGACCCTTGGAATGTCAACAAGGCTGACGTATTCTGCTAATTAAGAATTGAGGGATGATTTGCCATGAATGATGTGCCCAGCGGTCAGTCGCTTCTGTTTTTGACAGATGAACAGTTACGACAGGGGATCGAGGCGATGTTCTTTGCCTATCGCGGTTTCACGGCAGATCCCGATCGTATCCTAGAGGGCAAGGCCTATGGCCGCGCTCATCACCGCGCCATCCACTTTATCAACCGCAGCCCCGGCACGACCGTAAATAATTTGCTTTCGATCCTTGGTGTTACAAAGCAATCCCTGAATCGTGTGTTGCGATCTTTGATCGAAGACGGTTTGGTAGAGAGCAGGGTCGGGAAGATAGACAAACGCGAACGCAACCTTTTCCTGACCGAGGCGGGAGCGTCGCTAGAACGTGAATTGTCCGATGCGCAGCGGGATCGCATGCGCGCGGCTTTTCGTGCAGCCGGTCCATCGGCTGTGGCCGGTTTCCGGCAGGTTCTAGAGGCGATGATGGACGAAGACATGCGCCGCCACTACGAGGCGCTGAGGGATAGGACGACCTGAACATGGATGATCCCCATATTCTGATCGTTGATGACGACGAACGTATTCGCAGCTTGCTGCAAAAATTTCTGATCCGTAACGGATTTTTGGTCAGCACGGCGCGTGACGCGGCCCATGCGCGACGTTTGCTGTCGGGGTTGGAATTTGATCTGATCGTGCTGGACGTTATGATGCCTGGCGAAGACGGTATGTCGCTGTGCCGTGACTTGCGCACGCAGATTAGCACGCCGATTTTGTTGCTGACCGCCAAAGGCGAAACTGCTGATCGAATTGCAGGGCTAGAGGCGGGTGCCGATGATTACATCGCCAAACCGTTCGAACCCAAAGAGCTACTACTGCGGATCAACGCGATTTTGCGCCGTGTGCCGCAGGCCGCCCCTGCAGCGATCGCGCCCAAGGCGCTGAACATGGGCCCGTTTCGCTATGACATCGAACGGGGCGAGTTGTGGAACGGCGACGATCTGGTGCGTTTGACCGCGACCGAAAGCCAGCTGATGAAAATATTCAGCGGTAAAGTGGGTGAACCGATCACGCGAACCACATTGGTTGAGGAACTGAGCCGTTCTGGCGGCCAGACCCAAGAACGCGCCGTGGACGTCCAAATCACCCGTCTGCGCCGCAAGATCGAGGTAGATCCCAAACAGCCGCGTTTCCTGCAAACGATCCGCGGGTCGGGTTACATGCTCCAGCCTGATTGACGCATGAACAGGATTGGGGTTGAGTTGCGGCCATGACAACCGCATTGATTACTCACCCCGCCTGTTTGAACCACGTCACCCCAGATGGGCACCCAGAACAGGTTGCCCGTTTGCGCGTTATTCTGGATGCGCTGACCGATATTCCCCTACAGCAGCAATTGGCACCGATGGCGGCGGATGATGATATCCTGCGCTGCCACCCGCAGTCCTATATTGATCGGCTGCGGGCCGTGTCCCCGAAATTGGGGTCGTTCCAGTTGGACGAAGACACGCACATGTCGCCAGGATCAATCGAGGCCGCCTATCGCGCCGCCGGCGGGGTCGTGCGCGCCGTTGATATGGTGCTGTCGGGTGACGTGCAGAACGCATTCGTCGCAACCCGCCCCCCTGGTCACCATGCCGAACAAGAAACGCCCATGGGGTTTTGCCTGTTCGGAAACGTGTCGATTGCGGCCAAACACGCGCTGGACCATCACGGGCTGAAACGCGTTGCTATCGTTGATTTTGACGTCCACCACGGCAACGGCACCCAAGCGCTGTGCCAAGATGATGCACGAATCCTGACCATTACGTCCCAGCAAATGCCGTTGTGGCCAGGAACCGGCGAACCTGATGATACTGGCGAATTTGAAAACGTTCTGAACATCGCCTTTCCGCCCGAAACAGACGGCAATCTGATGCGCAGCGTCTACACTGAAACGGTGTTCCCACGTTTGCGCGCATTCAATCCTGATTTGATCCTGATTTCTGCGGGTTTTGACGCGCATGTGGATGATCCGCTGGCGCAACTGGAATGGGACACGGATGATTTTGCGTGGCTTGCAGAACAGTTGTGCGATGTTGCGGCAGAAACTTGCCAAGGGCGCGTGGTATCTGTTTTAGAAGGCGGTTATAACCTGACCGCACTCGCAGCCTCTGCCGCTGCCCATGTCCGCGTATTAGAGGAAAAAGGCCGATGACCGACGTTTCTGAAATGAGCTTTGAACAAGCAATGAAAGAGCTGGAAACCGTGGTGAACCGGCTGGAACAGGGCGATGTCGCGTTGGAAGATTCCATCGCGCTGTATGAACGCGGTGCCGCGCTAAAGGCGCGTTGCGAAGAAAAGCTGAAAGAGGCCGAAGAAAAGGTCGCAAAAATCACGCTCGGCGCTGATGGCGCGCCTACGGGTACGGCTCCGCTGGACGCTGGCTAATGACATTTCAAACGGCGCTAACGACCGCGCGTGATCTGGCCGAAGGTCGGATCATGGACGCGCTGCATGGGATCGACCTGCCTGTGGCTGACGCAATGGCCTATGCCGTGCGCGGCGGCAAAGGGTTGCGAGCCTTTCTAGTGGTCGAAAGCGCCCGCGTGCATGGCATCACCGATGCGGGGCATGTGGCGGCGGCGATTGAATGTGTCCACGCCTATTCGCTGGTGCATGACGATCTGCCCTGCATGGATGACGACGACCTGCGCCGTGGTCAGCCGACTGTTCACCGAAAATGGGATGATGCGACGGCTGTTTTAGCGGGTGATGCCCTGCAATCGCTGGCGTTTGAATTGCTAGCGGATGCGCCCTGTTCGGCGGATGCGCGGATTGACCTGATCCGCAGCTTTGCCATCGCATCGGGCGTGCGCGGCATGGTGGGCGGTCAGGCGATGGATATTGCGGCTGAAACCGCATCCGAACCGCTAACGCTGGAACAGATCACTGAACTACAGGCGGGCAAAACGGGGGCGTTGATCAATTGGTCCGCGACCGCTGGCGCACGCATGTCAGGGGCCGATATCGGGCCGCTGCAAACCTACGGCACTGCGCTGGGCCTCGCGTTTCAAATCTGGGATGACGTGCTGGATGTGACGGGCGATGCCGCCACCGTGGGCAAGGCTGTTGGCAAAGATGCCGATGCGGGAAAGGCGACTTTTGTGTCCCTTTTGGGCCTGGACGGGGCGAAACGTCGCGCGGAACAGCTTGTGACACAGGCTTGCGATGCACTATCTGTCTATGGGAAAGACGCAGAAAACCTGCGCGATGCGGCCCGTTTCGTCATCGCACGCGATAAATAGAGACTGACATGACCGATCGACCACGCACGCCTCATCTGGACCGCGTCCAGACGCCAGCCGACTTGAAATCCATGTCGGACAGCGAACTGCGTCATGTCGCTGATGAACTGCGTGCCGAAACTATTGATGCTGTGTCCGTTACTGGCGGGCATTTGGGGGCTGGTCTGGGCGTTGTCGAATTGACCGTCGCCCTGCATGCTGTGTTCGATACGCCAAAGGATAAAATCGTCTGGGACGTGTCGCACCAATGTTATCCGCATAAAATTATCACAGGCCGCCGCGATCGTATCCGCACCTTGCGTCAAAAGGACGGACTGTCGGGTTTCGCAAAACGGTCTGAATCGCCATACGATGCGTTTGGCGCTGGGCATTCGTCGACCTCGATTTCTGCTGCATTGGGATTTGCAGTTGCGCGCGATCTGGGCGGCGTCACGCCCGAAGGCGTCGGCGACGCGATTGCTGTGATTGGTGACGGGTCCATGTCCGCCGGTATGGCGTTCGAGGCGATGAACAACGCGGGCCATCTGGGCAAACGCATGATCGTTGTTCTGAACGACAACGAAATGTCGATTGCCGAACCAACGGGCGCGCTATCGTCGTATCTGTCGCGCCTATACGCAGGCGCCCCGTTCCAGGAACTAAAAGCCGCCGCCAAAGGCGCGGTTAGCCTACTGCCGCCCCCGTTCCGCGAAGGTGCAAAGCGCGCCAAGGATATGGTCAAACACATGACCGTCGGCGGCACGCTGTTCGAAGAGTTGGGATTTTCCTACATCGGCCCCATTGATGGGCACGACATGGATCAGTTGCTGGCGGTGCTGCGCACGGTGAAATCCCGCGCTGACGGCCCAATCCTGATCCACGCGATCACGAAAAAGGGCAAAGGTTACGCCCCCGCCGAAGCCGCCCGTGACAAAGGCCACGCCACCGCGAAATTCGACGTCCCCAGCGGCAAACAGCACAAGGCCCCATCGAACGCGCCCAGCTATACCAGCGTGTTCGCGAATACCTTGTTGGATTTGGCTGCCAAGGATCAAAAGATTTGCGCGGTTACGGCGGCGATGCCAGATGGGACGGGGCTCAAGACGTTTATGGAGCGCTATGCCTCGCGCTGTTTTGACGTTGGTATTGCGGAACAGCACGCCGTGACATTTTCGGCCGGTCTGGCTGCAGGCGGGATGAAACCGTTCTGCGCGCTGTATTCCACGTTCTTGCAGCGCGGCTACGATCAGGTCGTGCATGACGTCGCGATCCAACGTTTGCCGGTCCGTTTCGCGATAGACCGCGCTGGTCTGGTTGGCGCCGATGGTGCGACCCACGCAGGCAGTTTCGATGTGTCGTTCCTGGTGAATTTGCCCGGTATGGTCGTCATGGCAGCGGCGGATGAAAACGAATTGGCGCGCATGGTCAAAACGGCGGCTGATTACGACGACGGCCCCATCGCGTTCCGTTTCCCGCGCGGCGAAGGTGTGGGCGTTGAAATCCCCGACACGCTAGAGCCGTTGGAAATCGGCAAAGGCCGCGTCGTGACCGAAGGGGCGGGCGTTGCGATCCTGTCGTTCGGCACTCGTTTGCAAGAGGTATTGCAGGCCGTCGAAAACCTGAACGCCAAGGGCATTCATCCAACAGTCATCGACGCGCGTTTTGCCAAACCTTTGGATCGTGATCTGATCCTGAAAACCGCAGCAACCCATGACGCGATCATCACGATCGAAGAAGGCGCAGCTGGCGGATTTGGATCGCAAGTGGTTCAGATGCTATCGGACGAAGGCGCGATGGATCACGGTCTGAAATTCCGTTCCATGGTTCTGCCCGATACTTGGATCGACCACGCGAGCCCTGCGGACATGTATGCAACCGCTGGCCTGAATGCCCCCGATATCGAAGCCAAAGTGCTGGACGTCATGGGCGTTGCACGCATCGAAAACCGCGCCTGACGCAAGGTTCCTCTTTGTTCGGTGATCAACCTGTCGCACGCTAAGCTGCAGGGAGGACATCATGAACAAAACGCTGATTTTCCGCAGCGTGGTCACCGCCGTGGCGGTGTTCTACTGTTTGCGCTTTATCTTTTTCGGGGACTACAGCCAATTCCCTGGACCATTCCGATATCTGACCATCTGGGGCCTGTTTCTGGCGACCTTCGCCCATAGTCGAACACTGCTGATCAGTTTGGGCCGCAGTGAAAATCGCTGGGATGGATTCATCGGCGCGGCGGCGATTGTGAACGCGATGGTCGTTCTGCTGTACTGGCGTTTGTATTTTGCGGACCCGATGTCGGTCACCAGCGACGGGTCATTGGGGCAGCCGTGGCTGGAATATTATCTGCACGCTGTCGGGCCGCTGCTGTTGTGGATCGACGCGCTGTTCCTGCACCGCGGTTTTCGGCGGTTGGTCGGGTCCGTTCTTTGGCTGTTCGGGATTATTGCGGCCTATGTGGCCTGGGCTGAATTGGTGGTCCAACGGTTCGCATTAACGCCAACGGGCACAGTCACCAACGGATTGCCCTATCGGTTCCTGAATAATCTGGAGTTCGATGGCCGCGCGCATTTCTACGTCACGAATTTCATCGTGGCGATTTTTCTGCTGGTAATCTTTGCCTGCGCTGCATGGGTTATTCGCCGGACTGCGCCAAAAGCGCCCTAAGCCCCGTGCGGTAGTCAGGATACAGCAGTTTGACGCCCAGTTCGTCTTTGATCCGGTCGTTCCGTACACGTTTGTTTTCGGCGTAGAATGACGCGGCCATTGGAGTCATGGGCGCGTCTTCGATCGGGATCGCGGGCGGCACGGGCAATCCCAGAAGGTTGGCGGCGAATTCAATCACGTCTTGAGGTGGGGCGGGTTCGTCGTCGCAGACGTTATAGGCCGCCCCGGGGTTGGGTTTGTTGATCGACGCGAGCAGCACTTGCGCAATGTCATCGACGTGGGTGCGGCTGAAAACTTGGCCCTCTTTGATGATGCGGCGAGCCTTGCCGCTGCGGACTTTGGCAAAAGGTCCGCGGCCTGGCCCGTAAATACCTGCCAGACGGAAGATATGCAGCCGCAGGTCCAGCGATTGCCATTCGGCCTCAGCTCGGGCGCGCCATTCGCCGCGTTCGGTGGAGGGCTTTACTGGCGTCGATTCGTCTATCCACGCGCCGCCATGATCGCCATAGGTGCCTGTGGTGGACAGATAGCCCACCCATTCGAATTGATCGCGGCGGGCGGCGATTTCGGATTTGATTTCGTTCAGAACGGGATCGCCATCCGCATTCGGACCGGCGGAAATCAACAGATGCGTCGCGCGGTCCAGATCGGCGGTGATATCCGTGCCAGGCCAAACGCGCGCCTCGATCCCTTCGGCGGTTAGCGCGTCCGCCTTGTCAGCGGATCGGGTGGTGCCGATGACGGTCCAATCGTCAGGCAGGATGCGGGTCAGGGCGCGTGCGGAAAAACCGTGGCCGAAAGAAAGCAAAGTTTTCATGAAATCAAATGTGCGTTTCAAAGCTGCGGGGTCAACCCGTTAATCCCACCAGAATTGCCACGTTGGTGCGTTGATCAGCACAGCCGCCAATCCGTCCAACGTGCCAAATCCCTGATCAATGATGTCAGGGCAGTAGGCGTAATGTTCTTCGGCCAATGCCATGGCGTCCTCTTGGGTGGCTGGCGGGCGCAGCACATGCATCGTGATCGTATCATGGCTGTGCCCAACGATGCGTGCGCCATATCGGTCGCGCCAGCGACGCATCAGGCCCATGTGAACTTCGGCTTGGGGGAATGCGTTCCAGCCGCCGCAGTCCAGATGGGCGGACACTTGGGTCGCGTCAGATGTGGGGAACAGGCCGATGTGAACGGTTTGATAGGGCTCTTGCCGTGCAACATCCCACAGCGCCAGAGTAATGGCATCGGATTGTGATAGAACAGGGTCAAACGGCCCGCGTTTTGGACGATCGGTTTGCGCCCATTCAAATCGCGCTTGGGTCATGTAGGCGTCGAATGAAAATTTCGCGGCGCGGGCCTCAATATCGGCCACGTCGCGCGGTGTGCCGTCGTACATCATTTCAACGGCGCGGATGGATCCCAAAACAATTGGGGTATGATCGCGGTTCTGTGCCTCTTTCGCGATGATCTGGTGGGCCTGATCGCCGCGGCAGCGGATGATGGGCCAACGGGGCGTGATTTGCCCCATGTCTACGCCCGTATCATAGATCAACGCGTCATCATTCGATGCGCCCAACAGGTTTTTCAAAAATTTCATGCCCGCCCCCGCGATTTTGGTGCGTTTTGCCACCCTTTATGCCCCGACGACAAGCGCTGATCGTGTCTTGAAGCTGTTGCCTAACTGGTGTCTGATCACAGGTCATAAAGGAATGGACAAAGGGCGTCGCGATCCAGCGGGGTCGCCTACGTAGACCGTCCTGAAGTTAAGGAAAAAGAATGAACGAAACTATCACACCAGACAGCAAACCAGCCGAAACCTTTACCGACCCAAAGGCCGCTGTCGCCCGCCTGATCGAACTCTACGACGAAGCCATCACGTTTCTGGGCCAGAAATTTTCAGAGTCGGTCACCAAAGGCAAACCCGACGCGCGGTACCGCGCCTATTACCCCGAAGTGCGGATCACCACGACCAGCTACACCACATCCGACAGCCGCCTGTCGTTTGGTCACGTGCCGATCCCGGGTACATATTCCACAACCATCACCCGCCCGAAACTGTTCAAAAACTATCTGGAACAGCAGATCGAACTGCTGATTAAAAACCACGATACGCAGGTGCAGATTGGTTTATCCGACACGCCAATGCCGATGCATTTCGCGGTTGCTAATGATGCGGACGTCACCGTTCCTCAAGAAGGCGTGTTGAATTTCA
Organism: Marivivens niveibacter; assembly: GCF_002150005.2. GTDB lineage: Bacteria > Pseudomonadota > Alphaproteobacteria > Rhodobacterales > Rhodobacteraceae > Marivivens > Marivivens niveibacter. Next base: position 244,961 of record NZ_MSPP01000002.1, on the reverse strand, counting down.
CGCTGCGCGATGTGTTTGACGTGCCAGACCTGACAACGACCCATGATGACATCGTGAACGGTACAGGGTTCGTTTATCCTGATGGATCGCACCCACTGGCCCCGTTCACGGCGCAGCGTGTGGATTATTCGCTCGCGCGTCTGGCGCATTACACTGCAACCGCGCCTGATCATTTCCAGAACCACGTTCTGTTCACGAACTACCAATTCTACGTCGAAGAATTTGAAGCCTACGCGCGCAAAATGCTGGCTGAAAAAGACAGCGGTTACACGGCCTTTGTTGCGCCAGGGAATGCGGTGATTACAGATGCGGAAACGCCGCTGCCGCATTTGGCAAAGATGCCGCAAATGCCGACCTATCACCTGAAACGCACGGACGGATCGGGGATTACTTTGGTTAACATCGGCGTCGGTCCATCGAACGCGAAAACCGCAACGGATCATATTGCAGTTTTGCGTCCGCACGCGTGGCTGATGGTTGGTCACTGCGCGGGTCTACGTAACAGCCAGAGCCTTGGCGACTTTGTTTTGGCCCACGCTTACCTGCGCGAAGATCACGTTCTGGACGACGATTTGCCGATCTGGGTGCCGATCCCTGCGCTGGCAGAAATTCAGATCGCGCTAGAAAACGCAGTGGCCCAAGTGACCGAGCTAAGCGGGTTCGAATTGAAACGCATTATGCGCACGGGCACGGTGGCAACGATCGACAACCGCAACTGGGAGTTGCGCGATCATTCGGGGCCGGTCCAACGATTGTCGCAATCGCGCGCCGTCGCGCTGGATATGGAAAGCGCGACAATCGCAGCCAACGGTTTCAGGTTCCGTGTGCCTTATGGCACGCTTTTGTGCGTCTCCGACAAACCGCTGCACGGGGAATTGAAATTGCCCGGAATGGCGTCGGATTTCTATAAAACACAGGTATCTCGTCACTTGATGATCGGAATTCGGGCGATGGAATCTCTGCGCGAAATGCCTCTCGAACGTATACACAGCCGCAAATTACGCAGCTTCGAAGAGACAGCATTCCTTTGATCCACAGTTTTCCGCTTGAAAATAGGCTTTTTTGCTTGCAATAGGCCAAATTTCATAGTGGTGATCTACTATATACCGTTACTATACGGGACATGAGGCCCAAGATCGGGCGCAACAAGGAGACCATGGAAATGGCAAAACCAATGACCAAGGCGCAACTCGTCGCCGCACTGGCCGAAAAATCCGGCACTGACAAAAAAACCGCAGCTGCTGGTCTGGAAGCGCTGCTGGACATCATTTCCGAAGAAGTATCGGGCGGTGGTGCTGTGACCCTGCCTGGCGTTGGCAAAATCTACTGCCGCGAGCGTCCAGAGCGCACCGTTCGCAACCCTGCGACCGGCGAAACCATGCAGAAGCCTGCTGATAAAGTCGTCAAAATGACTATCGCGAAGGCACTGAAAGACAGCGTAAACGCGTAATCGCGTCGCTGGTCTTGCATTTGATCAAATAGTGGGAAAGGGTCGCCGATATTGGTGACCCTTTTTCATTTGAGGCTTTGATGGATTTACGTGCTATTTTGATGGGGCTTTCCTTTGCCCTCATGTGGTCCTCTGCCTTTACATCTGCACGTATCATCGTTCAGGCCGCCCCGCCGATGACATCGTTGGCCTTGCGGTTTTTGGTGTCAGGCATTGTGGGCATCGCGATTGCTTATGCGCTAGGGCAGCGCATCAAATTGACCCGTCCACAATGGACGGCGACATTCGTTTTCGGCATTTGCCAGAACGCGCTGTATCTGGGGATGTTTTTCTACGCCATGCAAACGATCGAAGCGTCGCTTGCGTCGATCATCGCGGCCACCATGCCGTTGATTGTGGCGCTGCTGAGCTGGATCACTGGGAACCGACCGCGGCCTTTGGGGATCGTTGGATTGTTCGTCGGGTTCTTTGGGGTCGCCGTGATCATGGGAGCGCGCCTGACGGGCACTGTGGACAGTCTTGGCCTGATCCTATGCGTGATCGGGGTCACCGCTCTGTCGGTCGCAACGCTGGCTGTCAAAGGCGCATCTGGCGGCGGCAACCTTTTGATGGTCGTCGGGTTGCAGATGATGGTGGGCGCCGCTGTGTTGGCCGTCCCTGCGGCGCTGTTCGAAACTTGGACCGTGGACTGGAGCTGGACCCTGATCATGGCGTTCATCTACACCACGATGGTTCCGGGTCTATTGGCCACATTCATCTGGTTTCAGTTGGTACAACGTATCGGCGCGATCAAAGCGGCGACGTTCCATTTCCTGAACCCGTTTTTCGGCGTCGCGATTGCGTGGGTACTGCTGAATGAACCGCTGGGCATTTGGGATGCCGTTGGCGTTGTGATCATCGCCGCAGGCATTTTGGCGGTGCAGCTGTCGAAACAGCGCGTTTGATCACAGGGGCCTAAGCATCATCATGCCCATATCGGCACGATGATGTAGGTTCGATAAAAATTAACCGATTTGGCCGCGTTCGCCGCCAGTTTGGGCGCGGTCTAGCATGATGTGGTCTAGGACGACGCAGGCGGCCATTGCTTCGCCTACGGGGACGGCGCGGATGCCGACGCAGGGGTCGTGGCGGCCTTTGGTAATTACTTCGGTCGGGGTGCCGTCGATATAGATCGATTTGCGCGGCGACAGGATCGACGATGTTGGTTTCACAGCAAAGCGTACAACAATGTCCTGACCGGTCGAAATGCCGCCCAGAATGCCGCCCGCATGGTTCGACCCATAGCGCACTTCGCCGTTTTCAAAGAAAATTTCGTCCGCATTATCACGGCCCGTCAGGGCAGCAGCGGCCATGCCTTCGCCGATTTCAACGCCTTTCACAGCGTTGATCGACATCATCGCAGCGGCCAGATCGGTGTCCAGTTTCGCGTAAACGGGTGCGCCAATGCCAGCTGGTACGTTGCGAGCGACAACCTCGATCACGGCGCCGACCGAATTGTGGTCGTCTTTGCGCAGGAAGGTCAGGTAATCTTCCCACTCTTTTGCCATTTCAGTGTCAGGGCACCAGAAATCGTTCTGGTCGATGGTGTCCCAATCGAAACGGGATCGATCAATTTTCTTGTCGCCCATTTGGACCATGTAGCCCTTGATCTCGATCCCAGGGTTCAGGTGTTTCAGCGCCTCGCGGGCAACGCCGCCCGATGCAACGCGCGCTGCGGTTTCGCGGGCCGACGAACGGCCGCCACCGCGATAATCGCGCAGGCCGTATTTCTGGTGATAGGTGATATCAGCATGGCCAGGGCGGAATGTTTTGGCGATGTCGCCGTAATCCTTGGACCGCTGGTCGGTGTTTTCGATCATCAGCTGGATCGAGGTGCCGGTGGTGACGCCTTCGAACACGCCCGACAGGATTTTGACCGCGTCAGGTTCGTTGCGCTGCGTGGTGTTTTTGTTCTGGCCTGGTTTGCGTTTATCCAGCCAGACCTGAATCATTTCAGGTGTCAGCGGAACGCCTGGGGGGCACCCGTCAACAGTTGCGCCCAAAGCGGGACCGTGGCTTTCGCCCCAAGTGGTGGTGCGATAGATGTGACCATAGCTGTTATACGACATGTGGGCGCCTCCGTTTGGGATCGTTTAGCGCGGACAGCGCACAGGGCCAAGGTCTAACATCATCGTTTATGGGCGAATGGGCCTTGCGTGCGGCCAGATGGGGACTATGTTGCGCGGTACCTCGGGGTGCCTTTCGTGGCTGAGACGCATATTGCGGACCCGTTGAACCTGAACCGGTTAAGACCGGCGGAGGGAAGGTCGCGAGAATCCTCGAACCCCCATCCGTTCGGCGTAAGAGGATTGATATGAAATACTCCACCCTTCCCCTTGTCGCAGGACTGTCGTTCATTGCCACTGGCGCAATTGCGGACACCCTGACAGTTTACACTTACGACGGCTTTAACAGCGATTGGGGCCCCGGCCCGCAGATCGAAGCGAACTTCGAGGCTGAATGCGGCTGTGATCTGGAATTTGTGGGCGCAGGTGACGGCGCTGCGGTTCTGTCGCGTCTGCGTCTAGAGGGCGACAACACCGACGCAGACATCGTTCTGGGTCTGGACACCAACCTGACGGCAGCAGCCGCTGAAACCGGCCTGTTCGCGGCATCGGGCGTGTCTGGCGAATACGATCTGCCGATCGACTGGACTGATGAGACCTTTGTCCCGTTTGACTGGGGTTATTTTGCGTTCGTCGCAGGCAAAGACGTTGCCGCACCTGCGAATTTCCGCGAACTGGCAGATAGCGACCTGTCCATCGTGATCCAAGATCCACGTTCGTCCACCCCTGGTCTGGGTCTGGTCATGTGGATCGAAGCCGCATACGGTGACGACGCTGCATCGATCTGGGCTGACCTGGCCGACAACATCGTAACCGTCACCCCGGGCTGGTCCGAGGCTTATGGTCTGTTCCTAGAGGGCGAAGCTGACGCGGTTCTATCCTACACCACATCGCCAGCCTATCACTTGATCGCCGAAGAGGATGACACGAAAACATCGTGGACCTTTGACGAAGGCCACTACATGCAGGTCGAAGTTGCAGGCAAAATCGCAGGCACCGACGTGCCTGAACTGGCTGATCAATTCATGGCCTTTATCGCGACCGAAGGGTTCCAATCCGTGATCCCGCTGACCAATTGGATGTATCCCGTTGTGACCCCAGCCGAAGGTCTGCCAGCAGGTTTCGAAACCCTGTCGACCCCAGAAACCGCGCTGCTGTTCAGCGCAGAGGACGCAGCGGCCAAAGCGCCACTGGCGATTGACGCATGGCGCAACGCGCTGGCGCAGTAATCGTACCTCGATGGCCGGGGGCGATTGTGATCGCCCTCGTGCTGCTTTTGACGGTCGGTACGCTGATCGCGGTGCTGACCCGTGCGGATACGTTTGGTGGGCTAGGCTCTGCCGATCGTGCTGCGATTTCCTTTACCTTGTTACAGGCGGTTCTATCGGCGGCGATCAGCGTGATCGCGGCCATTCCCGTGGCGCGGGCGCTATCAAGGCGCAGGTTTCGTGGGCGGTCGATATTGATTACTCTGCTGGGCGCGCCATTTATCCTGCCCGTGGTTGTTGCTGTCATGGGCCTATTGGCCGTGTTCGGACGCAATGGTTTGCTGAACGACGCACTGACGATGATCGGGGCGGGGCGCGTATCGATCTATGGGTTAGCGGGCGTGGTACTGGCCCATGTTTTTTTCAATCTACCACTGGCGGTGCGTATGATCCTGCAAGGCTGGCAGTCGATCCCCGCCGAACGGTTCCGATTGGCCGCAGCGCTGGACGCGCCTGTTTTTAGCCTGTTGGAACGCCCCATGCTGAGGGCGGTTCTGCCGGGTGCATTTGCCTCGATATTCCTGATTTGCCTGACCAGCTTTGCCGTTGCCCTTATCTTGGGCGGGGGGCCAAAGGCGACCACCGTCGAATTGGCGATCTATCAAGCGATCCGATTCGATTTTGCACTGGATCGGGCGGCCTTTTTGGCGGCGATACAGTTTGCAATGTCGCTGGTAGCGGCTGGCATTGCGTGGTTTCTGGCTGTGCCTGATGCATCGGGTGCTGGTTTGGACCGCATGGCACGTCGTTGGGATGGAGCCAGCATATTTTCGCGGCTTTCGGATGGGTTGGCTATCGTCGTTGCGGCAGCGTTTCTAATCGTCCCGCTTGTGTTGGTTGTTCTACGCGGCATTGGTGGCTTGGGCGATGTGCCTGTTCAAATCTGGCCCGCGATAGTGCGGTCGGTCTTGGTCGCTGTGGTTTCAACCTCGCTGACTATTTTGGCGGCTGTCGCGTTGTCCGTCCGCGGTGGGCGCGGCGTGGTTGTTGCCTCCGCATTGCCGTTGGCCGCATCATCGTTGGTGGTGGGCACGGGGTTGTTCATCATGGTTCAGCCGATCCTTAACCCTGCGAAAATTGCGCTACCTGTCACTGCGATGATGAATGCCCTGATGGCCTTGCCTTTTGCGCTGCGTATTATGGAACCTGCCGTGACCAAAGCAGAACGCGATTTCGGACGATTGTCTACGTCGCTAGGGATTGTTGGTTGGGCACGTGTCAGGATGGTGATCTTACCGCGCATACGGGGGTCTTTGGGTTTTGCTGCTGGACTAGCGGCTGCGCTATCAATGGGTGATTTGGGCGTGATTGCTTTGTTCGCAACGTCGGACCAACAAACCTTGCCGTTGTTGATGTATCAACTGATGGGCAGCTACCGCACAGATGCCGCATCTGGTGCTGCGCTGATCCTATTGGGACTATCGTTAGGCGCGTTTTGGATCTGCGATAAATGGGGGCGTCATGGCGCTGAAAATTGATGATTTGCGCATTCGTTTGGACGATTTTTCGCTAAAGGCGAATTGCGCGTTCGAGGCTGGAAAAGTCACTGCATTAATTGGTGCATCGGGCGCAGGAAAATCGACATTCTTATCAGCTTTGGCTGGATTCGTTGACTGTGATGGTGGCGATATTCGGTGGAATGGAGCCCGTATTCAGGGCTTGCCGCCCGCTCGGCGCCCACTGGCGACGTTGTTTCAAGATAATAACCTGTTTCCACATTTGACCATCGCGCAAAACGTGGGGCTGGCGTTGGGGCCGCGTTTGCGCCCACTATCCAAAGATCGCGGGCCTATCGCTAATGCTCTGGATCGTGTGGGGCTTGCGGGGTTTGATGCGCGTAAACCTGCGCAACTATCGGGCGGTCAGCAAAGCCGCGCCGCATTGGCCCGTGTGCTATTACAGGATCGGCCAATTGTGTTGTTGGATGAACCTTTTGCGGCGCTTGGGCCTGGTTTGAAACGCGATATGCTGGCCTTGCTGAGGGACGTCATTCTATCGCCCGAGCGAGTGGTGATTATGGTGACCCATGATCCCGAAGACGCCCGATATATCGCGGATGATATCGCGGTTGTCGCTGATGGGCGGGTTATGCCCCCTGCACCTGTCGCGGATGTGTTGGACAATCCGTCGGACGACATAAAATTGTATTTAGGCCTGCACTAACGCAAAAGGCCCGCCAACTTGGCGGGCCTTTCGTTTGTTTGTCAAAAACGCTTATTTCTTAGCGGCTTCTTTGGCTTTTTTCTTGTGCGGTGCCCACAGACGTTTGTTGGTCATGTACAGCAGAACCGACAGAACAGTCAGGAAGATAAAGCCGGTCAGACCAGCGTTCTTACGAGCGTTCATTTTTGGTTCAGCGGTCCACATCAGGAACGCAGCAACGTCGGCTGCTTCGTGGTGCAGGTCGTTCGAATGACCGTCAGCGTATTCCACGTCTTCACCCCACAGAGGTGGAGCCATGGAGATCCAGCTGCCTGGGTACATGTGGTTGCCGTCTTCGTCGATACATTCGTTCGGATAACCACCAGCAGTGAAGACGGTGTTATAGTAGCCGTCAAAATCTTCTGGTGCGCACGAAGGTGCATCTTCGTAGCCGGTCAGCAGGGATGCGATGTATTCTGGGCCGCCCATGCCTTTGATGATCTGGTTGATACCCAGGCCGTATGGGCCGTGGAAACCAGCGCGCGCCTTTGCCATCAGGGACAGGTCAGGTGCAGTGTTCAGCGAAGACGATGGGAATTTGTCTGCTGGGGTTGCAGCGCGATAATCGCCGTCACCGTCAGCCAGTTCTGGATCCCATACTTCAAAGTTGGCCGAATAATCCCAGACATCGTCTAGATCATAGTGTGGGCCGCCTTCGTCAGCCAAGGTGCCAAAGCGAACGTGCTCTAGACCGTGACATGCCGAACATACTTCGGTGTAGACTTGCAGACCGCGCTGAAGCTGCATTTGGTCGTAGGAACCAAATGGGCCTTCGAACGAGAATGCGAAATCTTCGACGTGGGCCTCTCCGCCGGCTGCCATAACGGCACCCGACGACAGACCAAAGGCGATCGCAGCGGAAAGGGTTAGTTTACGGAACATTGTTCTTTCCTCTCTCACTCGGCTGGGGTGCCGTAGTGGGCGTTGAAGTCTTCTTCGATGGTTGCTGGCTGTGCCAGTGGCTTCTCGATCACGCCTAGCAGAGGCAGGATGACCAGGAAGTAAGCAAACCAGTAGGTCGAAGCGATCAGCGAAATCCAGTCGAATGGAAATTCGGTGGACTGGGCGCCAACCCACATCAGGACCATGAAGTCTACGCACAGCAGTGCGAACCAGACTTTGAACATTGGGCGATAGCGACCCGAACGTACCTTGGAGGTATCCAGCCATGGTGCCAGCGCCATAACAGCGATCGCGCCAAACATTGCCAGAACACCAAAGAATTTCGCGTCTACGATGCCAAAGGTGATGAACTGTACGAACTGAACAGCCCAAACGTCTGCAGTGAACGCACGCAGGATCGCGTAGAACGGCAAGAAGTACCATTCAGGAACGATGTGCGCAGGTGTCGCCAGCGGGTTCGCAGGGATGTAGTTGTCTGGGTGACCCAGGTAGTTCGGCATGAAACCAACGACTGCTACGAATGCTGCCAGGATAACAGCCAGCGCGAACAGGTCTTTGATTACAAAGTAAGGCCAGAATGGCAGCGTGTCTTTTTCTGCTTCTTCTTTCGAACCGCGACGAACCTCAACACCGGTTGGGTTGTTGTTGCCGGTCGAGTGGAATGCCCAGATGTGAACCATGGTCAAACCAGCCAGAACGAATGGCAGCAGGTAGTGCAGCGAGAAGAAGCGGTTCAGCGCAGGCTGACCAACAGCGGACGCACCCAGCAGCCAGGTCTGGATCGATTCACCAATGAATGGGATCGCGCCGAATAGGCCGGTGATAACTGCGGTACCGTGGAACGACATCTGACCCCAAGGCAGAACGTAGCCCATGAACGCGGTGCCCATCATGATCAGGTACATCAACATACCGATGATCCAGGTGACTTCGCGTGGTGCCTTGTACGAACCGTAGTAGAGACCGCGGAAAATGTGCGCGTATACAGCGATAAAGAACAGCGATGCGCCGTTCATGTGGAAATAGCGGATCATGTGACCGCCATTAACGTCACGCATGATGTGTTCGATCGACGCAAACGCCAGATCGACATGCGGGGTGTAGTGCATCACCAGAACAATACCGGTGATGATTTGCAGGCCCAGAGTAAAGGCCAGAACGATGCCCCAGATCCACATCCAGTTCAGGTTCTTTGGAGTAGGGATCATCAGGGTGTCATACAGCAAGCCGATGACTGGCAGGCGGCTGTTCAGCCACTTCTCGGCGCCAGTTTTTGGCTCGTAATGGTCGTGCGGGATACCGGACATTCGTGCCTCTCCTTAGCCGAGTTGGATGGTTGTGTCGTCGATGAACGCGGCGACAGGGATATCTAGGTTGCGCGGCGCTGGACCTTTGCGGATACGGCCGGCGGTGTCGTAGTGCGAACCGTGGCATGGGCAGTACCAGCCACCGAAATCGCCTGCTTCGCCCAGAGGCACACAGCCAAGGTGGGTACAAACGCCCATCTGGACCAACCATACACCGTCTTCGGTCAGGGCGCGGTTTTCGTCCGATGCGTCTGCGTCTGCAGGCAAGTTGGCGTTGTCTGCCAACTGGTCAGGCAGTGCCGACAGTTCGACGGCGCGTGCTTCGGCGATCTCTGCCTCGGTACGTGCGCGAATGAATACTGGTTTACCCTGCCACAAAACGGTCAGCTGCGTGCCTGGGGCAACGGTGCTGACGTCGACGCGTTTCGAAGCTTGCGCTTTCACGTCGGCAGAAGGGTTCATCTGGTTAACGAGCGGCCAGACAGCGGCGCCGGTCACCACTGCGCCCGCACCTGCGGTGGCGTAGTAGATGAAATCGCGGCGGGTGCCCTGGTGTTCTTCGGTATTTGACACTGGGTGCATCTCCGTTAATTCCGGGCCTCGGCCCATACGAATAGGGACAGCCGGCAGAATTCTGCCGTCCGTTCGGGCGCTGTTTAGCTATCAAAAACGGTCCCGTCTAGCGGACAATCGGGCGCAGGGGGGATCAGGGCGTGCATTTTGCACGAAAAATCGCACTTGCCCCTTTAATATGGCTAAATTTGACCTACCCCTGTGCTGAACTGCCGCAAATCGATGATTATTAGTTATCATAGGTTGGTTTTTTTGCGGGGTGGTGGTTTAGCTGGAACAGCGAACAGGTAAATCACCTGACACAATGATTGGACAATGAATGAAACAGCTGACCGCGATAGCTTTGCTTGCGACTGCCGCAGCCGTGCCAACGGCGTCTTTGGCTGAAAACGATTTTAGCTTTTACATGGGATTTCAGGGCGCCCCGCATTCGGTGGTGACCGGCACGGACCCTGCGAATGGCGTATCCACCGATCTGGATTTCACCGCCGCATGGGAAGGTAAATCCTGGACCCCGCCACCCTATTACGGTTTCCGCTGGACGCACTGGAAATCGGCCAATTTTGGCTATGGCGTCGAATTCAGCCATGACAAAGTTTACGCATCCGATGAAACCCGCGCGGCGACAGGATACGACCGTTTTGAATTCACCGATGGCCTGAACATCATCACCGCAAACGTCAACTATCGTTGGCCAGAGCAGTGGATGAACGGTGATCTGACGCCTTATGTCGGTGGTGGTTTGGGCTTTGCCATGCCGCATGTTGACGTGCAGGCCACCGCTGGTGGTCCGCACACCTTTGGCTATCAGTTCACAGGCGGCGCGATGCGTCTGTTTGCAGGCGCGTCCTATGAAATCAACGACACTTGGTCGATGTTTGGTGAATACCAGTTCACCTATTCGATGAATGATGCCGAGCTGGAAAGCGGCGGGTCGTTCCAGACCAACGTCATCACCAACGCGCTGAATATCGGTGTAACCTACTCTTACTGAGGCGGGACCGTATCAATCATCGACTGGCGCGCTGCGAATTTGGCGTGCCAGTCTGCTAATGCAGGGGCATTGGCGCGCCAGTCACGATCTGGCATCCGAAAATCCAGATAAGACAGCGCAACACCCACAGCGATGTGGCTCATGTCCAATGGGCCTGCCAGATGGGACATCCAGCGCGATTCGATATCGGCGACGGCGCGGTCGATTTTCTGGCGCTGCGCATCGAACCACGTTTCATAGTGTAATTCCTCGGGCCGCAGTTTTTGTTCGTAAACAACGGTCACAGCAGCATCCAAAATCGCGTCGGCCTGCGATTCGAGCGTTTTGATCTCCCATTCGCGCGCCGCTGGGTACATGCCCAGATCCCACGTTGCGTTCAAAAACTGGGTGATGACGCGGCTGTCATAGATCGCGGGGCCAGAATCGCGGACCAGCGCAGGGATTTTACCAATCGGGTTGGCAGCGACGGCCTGCGAATCGGAGGCAAGCGGCGTCGTTGCCACCATGACCTGTTCGATGGCGTCGGTTTTTCCTGTTTCGTGCAGCAGTACGCGGACTTTACGAACGAATGGCGAAGTGGGTGATGCGATCAGTTTCATGGGGCCTCCCTTGGGTTAGGGGTACTATGTAGCGCCCACGCTTAGGTTCAAGGGAAATAGATCGGATCGTCGCCGTCGGCCCATGGCGCGTATTTCGTCATGATCCATTTGAACCGATCCGACGATTTGAACGCATCCAGCCAGCGGATCACATTCGGCAGGGGCTGTGCGTAAAACCAGTCCTGATCCACATGCGCGAATTGGCGCACGAACGGCAGAATCGCGTAATCGGCTAGTTTGGGCGCATCGCCGAATAGGAACGCGCGGTCGCCGATCTGATCGTTCAGGCGGGTCAGAAAATCGACAGCCGTCTGTTTTTCAGCGTCAACATCTACGTCATCGAACCGAATGGCGTATTTGTACCGATCCAGCGCCTTTTTGAACGGACCGTCGCAGGTGGCGATCAGGTCATCACCCAAGTCGGGCATATCTAGCCAGTCATTGGGGTCATTCTGCGCGAGCGCCCAACGCATGACGTCAAAGCTTTCGTCGATAACGTCGGCCCCAGTGTTCAGGCAGGGCACCGTTCCGCTGGGCGAGGTTTCTAAAAACGGTTCCGGTTTGGCGCGCAGCACGATTTCGCGCAGTTCAACGCGCACACCCGATTCGGCGATGCCAAGACGGGCGCGCATCGCATAGGGGCAGCGGCGGAATGACCAAAGGATCGGGGTCATACCGTCAACTGCTGTCCGTTGATGCCGCGAATAACCGCCGTGACGATCTGCGATTCGGGCTGATCGGTATCGAATGTGACTTCGGTAAATTGCGCGGTGCGGCCCATGCGCGGGTTTTCCATCAGGATGTGATGGGTTTTGCCAATTTGAGCGGCCAGATGCGTGGCGACAGCCTCTTCGCCTTTGGCGCGCAGACGGGCGGCGCGTTCTTTGATCGCTTTGCCGTTTACCTGCGGCATCCGCGCGGCAGGAGTGCCGGGGCGGACGGAATAGGGGAACACATGCAGCCACGTCAGGTGGCAATCATCGACCAGTTTCAGCGAATTTTCGAAATGGGCCTCTGTCTCGGTCGGGAAACCAGCGATGATATCCGCGCCGAACGTCATGTCGGGGCGAAGTTTGATCGCGTCCTCGGCGAAACGAATGGCGTCGTCGCGCAGATGGCGGCGTTTCATCCGTTTTAGAATCAGGTCATCGCCGTGCTGCAGCGACAAATGCAGATGCGGCATCAGGCGCGGTTCGGTCGCGATGGCCTGCATGAGGTTTTCATCAACCTCGATCGAATCGATAGAGCTGATGCGCAGTCGGGGCAGGTCGGGCACCAGTTTCAGGATACGCATGACCAGATCGCCCAGTTTGGGCTGCGCAGGCAGGTCAGCGCCCCATGATGTTAGGTCAACGCCTGTCAGGACGACCTCGTTATAGCCCTTGTCGACCAACCGTTTGATCTGATCCACCACGACGCCCGCAGGGACGGACCGCGAATTACCGCGACCAAAGGGGATGATGCAGAACGTGCAGCGGTGGTCGCAGCCGTTTTGCACCTGCACATATGCGCGCGATCGTGTTCCGAACCCGTCGATTAGGTGACCCGCTGTTTCGGTGACCGACATGATGTCGTCCACCTGCACCGGTTCTGTGGTCCCGATCAGGTTCGGCGCCATACCCGCCCAAGTTTCAGGCTGCATTTTTTCGGTATTGCCGATGACGCGCGATACTTCGGGCATTCCCGCAAAGGTTTCCGGTTCGACCTGAGCCGCACAGCCTGTCACGATCAGCGTCGCGTCGGGGTTTTCGCGGCGCAGTTTGCGAATCTCCTGTTTCGCTTTGCGGACGGCTTCGGACGTGACGGCGCAGGTATTGACCACAACCGCGTTGTCGACGCCCGCTTGCGCGGCGAGCTCTTTCATCGCTTCGGTTTCGTAGGCGTTCAGGCGGCAGCCAAGCGTGGAAAAGACGGGGGCCTTCATCGCCAGATTCCGTCAAATACGTGGGCTGTGGGGCCGGTCATCCAAACGCCATCGTCGCGCCAATCGATTTCTAACGTGCCGCCATCCAGATCAATGCGCACCTTGCGGCCGGTCAGGCCGCGCCGTGCAGCTGCAACAGCCGTTGCACAGGATGACGACCCCGATGCCAGCGTCAGGCCCGCACCGCGTTCCCAGACGCGCATACGCAGGTGATCAGGGCCTACGACGGACGCGACCTGCACGTTGGTGCGTTCTGGGTACAGGGGGTGGTGTTCGATGGTCGGGCCAAAGGCGACGATATCAATCGCTTCGGCATCGTCGACAAAGAACGTGCAATGCGGGTTGCCCATGCCGGTTGCCGTGGGTGCGCCGTCGATTGGCAGTTCCAGTGTATCCATTTCAGATGCCAGTGGAATTTCATCCCACTGCAACTGCGGATGCCCCATATTAACCGAGGTTTGCCCATCGCCAGCATCGCGCGCGAACAAAGTGCCGCGTTCGGTGGTGATGGTCAGTTCGGTTTTGCCCGTGCGATCCATTTCCCAGCGCGCAATACAGCGCGTGGCATTTCCGCAGGCCGCAGATTTCGACCCATCGGAATTCCAGAAAATCAGATGCAGATCCGAGTCTTTGCCCGATTCAATGGTCGCCAGCTGGTCATAACCGATTCCCATGTGGCGGTCGGCCATAGCAATTGCCAAACCATGATCGACAACCGATCCGGTCTCTCTTTCGTCGATAATGACGAAATCATTGCCTAACCCGTGCATTTTCATGAACGGCAGGCCGTTATTTGTGTGTGTACCCATACCCGCCATATAGGCCTCTGAAAAAAATTAATCCAGATATGGCATTTTGCGGTTGACCCGACCCGCAGGTATTCTTAGAAGCCGCCCCACAGACACAGTGGGCCGTTAGCTCAGTTGGTAGAGCAACTGACTTTTAATCAGTGGGTCGCAGGTTCGAATCCTGCACGGCTCACCACTGTCTGCCAATAGGGCGTCCTTCGGGACGCCCTTTTTGTTTGTTTTCTTTACAATTTTATGTCGGGCAGCTGATCAAAAGCCGATTTCAGCGCATCGCCCCACCCGTCCGAGATCGCGCGATAGTGAACATTGTCCGCTTCGATCCGTTTTTTGTGGCCGATTTCCATCGAATCCGTTTCGTACGTCATCAGGTCCAGCGGCAGGCCGACCCCCAGATTCGCCTTGATCGTGGAATCAAAGCTGACCATCAGTAGTTTTACTGCCGCTTCCCAGCTCATGTCGGGATCGTAGGCGCGGACCAGAATCGGGCGGCCGTATTTCGTTTCACCAATTTGGAAAAACGGTGTGTCGTCGCTGGCTTCGATAAAGTTGCCTTCGGGATAGATCAGGAAAAGGCGCGGTTCGCTGCCTTTGATCTGTCCGCCGACGATGATGGTGGCGTTAAACGAACTGTCTGCGCGTTGGCCCGCATCCGCGTTCAGTGCGATCACACTGCGCAGAGTGTCGCCGACGATGCGGGCGACCTGAAACATTGATGGCGCCTCTAGGATCGATGGGTTGCGATCGTCAGGTGCCTTGCTGCGTTCTTGCAGCATCGAAATCACCGCCTGAGTCGTTGCCAGATTGCCCGCAGTCATCAGCGTGATCATGCGCTCACCTGGAATTTCGAAGGTGAACATTTTGTTGAACGTCGAAATATTATCGACGCCCGCGTTCGTCCGCGTATCGGACATGAAAATCAGACCGCGGTTTAGCCGCATTCCCACACAATAGGTCATAGGATCGCCCGTTATTGTTGTACTTGCAATTGCACCGACAGTTCTTCGGACGCGGTGCCAAATCGTGTGCCTGATACAGGAGCAGCATCTGCATAGTCCATGCCAGTCGCAACGCGCACGTACCGCATATCGGGCGATATCCCGTTCGAGATGTCAAAGCCGACCCAGCCCAAACCTTCGATGTGGGCCTCGGCCCATGCGTGGGTGGCGTCCTGATGCGTCCGGTCGTCCATCATTAGATACCCAGACACGTAGCGCGCGGGTACGCCTGCATGGCGGCAACAGGCGATAAAGACATGTGCATGATCCTGACAAACACCGTGACCCGCCGATGCGGCGTCTTCGGCGGACCAGCCGACTTCGGATTTTCCGATTTCATAGGTGATCGCGCTGCGGACAGCTTGGGACAAGCTATGCGCCCAGTCGATTGTGCCGACTTCCCCAGTTGCGGCCTTTGCTATTGCGCGGCATTTGGCGCCTGCGGTGGTCAGCGGCGTAACCTGATCGAACAACCACATCGCCGCGAAACCCGCATGTGGGCCCACAACGCCGTGCGTTTCGCTAAGTGCAACTTCGCCTTCGCAGGTGATGGTTAGTTCGGTGACATCCGCGTCAAAGCTGATTAACGCGACGTGGTTGTTGTGGTGGTCTGTGTATTCCACCTCGGTCTTGCCGCCATCAATCGTCACGTCCCAACGCAGAACCCGTTGGCCCAAATTATCTTTGGGCCGTAGGCGCAGTTGCATCAGTCCATAAGGGACAGGCGCATCATAGGTGTAAGTCGTTTGGTGATGGATATAGAGCTGCGTGGTGTTCATTGGTTAAACCGATAATCCGTTTGCACCTGCATGCTCAGGTTTGCGTTGTCCTGAATGAAATCCTGAATGAATTCATGCAGGCCGCTATCTAAAACGCTATCAATATCGCGCTGCATAGACCGCAGAGCCATTGCGTCAGCGATATCGTGGCACGGTAGGCGGGTGCCGTAGTCCGACATCAGATACCCCAGATTTGACCTGATCTTTTCGGTGCAAAACGCCAAACTACGCGGCATGCGCCGATCCAAAATCAAGAATTGAGCAATCTCGCGTGGGCGGGGGTCCTGACCATAAGCCATCTGAAACCCACCTTCGGCTGATACGGATTGCAGGATCGTTTGCCATTGGACGTTATCCAAATTTGTGCCGACCGACATCGCAGACGGCAAAAGGACATAGTATTTCACATCCAGAATGCGGGCTGTGTTGTCAGCACGTTCACAGAACGTCCCGATGCGGGCAAAATTATAGATGTCGTTACGCAGCATAGTGCCGTGCAACGCACCACGCACATAGGCACTGCGTTGGCGGATCAGCTGCAGGATGAATGGCAGATCCTGATCCGCGACTTTGCGCGTGAGCGCCTGTTTCAATGACATCCAGCATTCGTTCACAGCCTCCCATACCTCTCGGGTTAGGGCGGTGCGCACGGTTTTGGCGTTGTTACGGGCCGCTTCGATTACAGTCATCACGCTGGATGGGTTTTGCGGATCGCGTAGCATCCAGTCGATCGCCTGATCGCGTGTGATATCGGTGCCGTATTTGGCAATAAACCCGTCATAGACCGCGACGGTTTGCAGGACGCTGGCCCATTCTTCTTCGGTCGAACCCGAACGGGTCAGGGCGATCCGTAGGCCTGCTTCGATCAGGCGGGCGGTGTTTTCGGATCGTTCAAGATAGCGGAACATCCAAAAGAGTCCGCCGGCAGTTTTTCCCAGCATGGCTTACTCCTCTAGAACCCAAGTATCTTTGGTGCCGCCGCCCTGTGATGAATTCACGACGAGGCTGCCTTTTTTCAGCGCCACGCGTGTCAGGCCACCGGGGGTGATGTCGATTTTATTGGGGCTCACCAGAACAAAGGGACGCAAATCCACGTGCCGTGGCGCGAGACCTGATTTCGTAAAGATAGGTACGGTCGAAAGCGAAAGCGTTGGTTGAGCGATGTAATTGCCCGGTTTAGCCATCAGTTTTTTGCGGAATGCGGCGATATCTTTTTTCGTCGCGGTTGGCCCGATTAACATGCCGTAACCGCCCGAACCGTGGACCTCTTTGACGACCAGATCGTGCAGGTTGTCCAACACGTATTTCAGGCTTTCGGGATCGCTACAGCGCCACGTCGGCACGTTTTTCAGGATTGCCTTTTCGCCTGTATAGAATTCAACGATATCCGGCATATAGCTGTAGATGGCTTTGTCATCCGCGATCCCTGTGCCGGGGGCGTTGGCGATGGTAATACCGCCCGCTTTGTAGACATCCATAATGCCTGGAACGCCCAGCTGGCTTTCTGGGTTAAAGTTCAGCGGATCAAGGAAATCATCGTCCACACGGCGATACAGCACATCGATGGGTTTATACCCTTGGGTTGTGCGCATTGCGACGCGGCCATCAACC
This sequence comes from Marivivens niveibacter, assembly GCF_002150005.2. Lineage (GTDB taxonomy): Bacteria > Pseudomonadota > Alphaproteobacteria > Rhodobacterales > Rhodobacteraceae > Marivivens > Marivivens niveibacter. The sequence continues at coordinate 227,442 of NZ_MSPP01000002.1, read as the reverse complement.
ACGCGCAGGTCGTGACCTTCGACCAATTCGACGCCCATTTTGTCTGCTAGGAAACTGTGTTCGTAGTATGCCGAATTATATATCCCAGGGGTTAAAACTGCGACCGTCGGTTTGTCGCCTGCCATATTGGGGGCGCAAGCGGCTAAAGATCGGCGCAACATTTTGGGGTAGTTTGACACCGACTGAACGCGGTTTTGGGTGAACAGCTCAGGGAACATCCGCAACATAGTTTCGCGGTTTTCCAACATGTAACTGACACCCGACGGTGTGCGCGCGTTATCCTCTAGAACGTAGAACTCATCTGGCCCTGTGCGCACCAGATCGATGCCAACGATATGCGTGTAAACGCCGCCAGGGGGCGATACGCCGACCATCTGGGGCAGGAAGGCTTCGTTCTTGGCGATCATTTCGGCGGGTAGGCGGCCTGCCTTAACAATCTCTTGCCGGTGATAGATGTCATACAGGAACGCGTTAATCGCGCGGACCCGCTGTTCGATCCCTTTGGCCAGTCGCGACCATTCGCGGCCCGAAATAATCCGCGGAACGATATCAAAAGGTATAAGCCGTTCGGCCGCTTCAGCGCGGCCGTACACGTTGAATGTAATGCCTGTCAAACGGAACAGCTCTTCGGCTTCGCGTTGTTTTTTCCGTAAGCGGGCAGGGTTTTCAGATTGAAACCACTGGTCGAAATTCTGGTAGGGCTCGCGTAGCGTATCGCCCTGATGTCCAGTCATTTCGTCAAAATAAAATGCGTCTTTCATGGGCTGACTGTAGCAACGTCGTGCGAAGCTACAATCACAACCGAAACTTGAGCGCGTAAAAAATGCACCGATGCCTAAAATGTAGGCGTTTAGGTCCGGTTCAGTGTTTCACCCGGTTGTAGTTTTGGCGTGAGTTCGACAACCAAACCTTCGTCCGTATCTGGATTCGCGACGCGGTCTGCCAAAATCTGAGCAGCGCGTTGCCCGATTTCGCGGCGGCATGCGTCCATCGATGCTAGCTTGCGGGGCAGTCCGTCCAGCAGTTCGACGCCGTTGAAACCAGCGATGCCGATTTGACCTGGCACGTCGTAGCCTTTTTCCAGCAGGTATAGCAGGCCGCCCGCGCCGATCATGTCATTCGAATAGTACAAGAAATCCAGATCAGGGGTGCGCTCTAGCATTTTTTGGGTCAATTCGCGCCCTTTGGCTAAGGCCGAACCACCAGAGTAAAATTCCTGATCCGTAATCTCGATGCCTGATTTCGCCAGCGTTTGGGTAAAGCCTTCGAAACGTTTGCGGGCGCGGTGGTCTAGTGGCATTTTTGTACCCAAGAAACCGATGCGGCGGTATCCGTTTTGCAGGATTGATTCTGCCATTTTGCGGCCAGCACGGCGGTGGGAAATGCCCACGCAGGCATCCACAGGTTCGCCGTCTACGTCCATGATTTCAACGACAGGGCACCCCGCCTGACGCAGCATCGCGCGCGAAGCGTCTGAATGTTCCAGACCTGCGATAATGACGCCAGACGGACGCCAAGACAGCATTTCAAACAGAACTTTTTCTTCTTTTTCAGGTAGGTAATCGGTTACACCTACAACAGGTTGTAGATCGGTGTTCGCCAAAACCTCGGATACACCAGATAGGACTTCGGGAAAGACCATGTTGCCCAAGCTGGGGATGATGACGGCCACGAGATTGACCCGCTGCGATGCCAAAGCGCCTGCGATTTTGTTCGGAACATAGCCCAGTTGCTTCGCCGCATCCTGAACGCGTTTGCGCGTGGCTTCGCTGACGTCGCCTTTGTTACGCAGAACGCGGCTAACGGTCATTTCGCTGACGCCGGACGCTTCGGATACATCACGCAAAGTCAGGGGGCGTTTGTTCGGCGTTCTCACGGGCATCGTCCTATCACTATCTCAATAGTGTCATTTATCCACATATCGACCCCGTGTCCAATCCGTTACAATTGACCACTCATAAAATCAAAGGCATGAACATGCGCAAAGGCCCCGTGGCTCAACTGGATAGAGCAGCCCCCTCCTAAGGGGCGGGTTGCAGGTTCGAATCCTGCCGGGGTCGCCAAAGAAATTCCATACAGGTGATCATGATCAGCACGAAAACCCATGAGGGATTTAGATTTTCAAAAATCAAAAACATGGATGCGAATATGGCCGACTTTGAACCCGTTGTCCTGGTCTCAGTTCCGTAATCCTATTAGGGGAGATACGCAAAGCAGCTAAGGGGGCGAGTGGTCAGGGCATTCCCTGACCAAAAAGGTTTTACCGCGCGTCGTTGTGGTATTTCGCGTCAACGTCGTTGATGGCGGCCACGTTTGATGCGGATCGGCCGTTTGGATCGAATGCGGCGTTCAGATAGGCCAGTGCGATATCCTTGGCCAGTTCTGCCCCGATTACGCGGGCGCCGATCGTGATAATTTGCGCGTTGTTCGATGTCGCTGCCTTGGCCGCCGAATAGGTGTCGTGGGTTTGCGCGGCGCGGATGCCGGGCACTTTGTTCGCGGCAAGGCATACGCCGATACCCGTGCCGCAGACCAAAATCGCGCGATCAAATGTACCATCGACAACTGCGGTGCCTACGTAGTCGGATAGATTTGCATAAAATACGTCCTCTCCGACGTCGGCCATCTCGATCAAAGTGACATCGAATTCGGACTTTAGCGCCTCTGCCAAAGTTGCAGCCAGACCTGCGCCAGCGCTATCGCCTGCGATTGCTAATTTCATGTTTTCCTCCACTTTTACTGGTTAGATGACGCCGGCGCATTTCGTCAGAATGTCGAGGTACCCCGCGACATTCCACGCTGAACGGCCGATGAAGAGCCCATCGATCGACGGGCATTGAATGAGTTCTTCGCAGTTGTGTGGATTGACCGATCCGCCATAGAGGCACGGCACCTTTGCGCCCAACACATCGGCGGCGACGTCGATGATTTCGGCTTGGCGGGCGTCTGCGTATTCAGACGTTGCCGGAATGCCGTTTTCACCAATCGCCCATACCGGTTCATAGGCAAATAGAATGGGTGCGGATTTCTGGTCGTTAGATAATTTGGACAATGCGCCGCGGACTTGGGTCGCGAGCACATCTTTGGCGCGGCCGCTTTCGCGTTCTGTCAGTGTTTCGCCGATGCAGATCAAAGGCGTTAGGCCGTGACGGACCGCGGCTTCGGTTTTTAGACCAACGGTTTCGTCGGTTTCACGGAAATGTTCACGGCGTTCGGAATGGCCTAGTTCGACAATGTCCAGATTGCAGTCAGTCAGCATGACGGGGGACACTTCGCCCGTCCAGGCGCCGTTATCAGCCCAATGCATGTTTTGCGCGCCCACCTTGACCGACGTATCGGCCAAAATCTGTTTTGTTTCACGGACGTTGGTAAATGAAGGAATGACAAAACGTTGAATGCGGTCATCGCGGGTTGCATCCGCTGCGGCCAGAGCGTTGGCGAATTCAGTCGCCTCGGCCAAAGTTTTGTTCATTTTCCAGCTGGTTCCGATCCACAAAGGGCGCATTATTTAACTTTCCATGATTGAGACCCCTGCATCGCGCAGCGGCGCGGCAATTTCAGGGTCGAGTGTGTCTGTGATGACTGTTTGAAACGTCGACACATCCGCCAATTCATGCAGCGCGGTGCGCCCGAATTTGCGTTTGTCCGCCAACAGAACGCGGTGCGCGCTGGCGTTGATCATCGCGCGTTTACAGCGCGTGACATTTTCATCCATGTGATAGGCGGTTGTGCCCGAAATCGCGGGGGCAGATAGGAACCCAATGTCAACGCGCAGGCGCGATAGGCTGTCTTCGGTCATCATGCCGAAGAACGCGTTGAATTTCTGGCTAAAGTTGCCGCCCAAAGCGATCAGATTGATGCCAGGCTGGTCCGACAGAGTTTTAATCGCCGCCAGATTATTGGTGATCACGGTCAGCGGACGAATGGACGCCAGATGGTCGGCCATTAGGCCAGCAGTGGTGCCGTCATTGATCAAAATGGTCATGCCGGGTTCAACCATTGACGCTGCTTTGGCCGCGATGGCCTGTTTGGCATCGGTGTTTTGCAGCGCGCGGTAACGATAGTCGGCCTCGAACTGGGTGCCGGATTCAATCGTCGCGCCGCCGCGGATTTTTCGCAGCAAACCGGATTCTTCTAAATCATCCAGATCGCGGTGAATGGTCATTTTCGAAACGTCAAAGCGTTGGGCCAGATCATCCAGATCAACGGCGCCAGCCTGAACCAACAGGTCCATAATCGCTTGTCTGCGGTCATCGCGTTTCATGTGGTCTCCTCTTGTCTGATACGCGGCGTTGATAACGCACCCGCATCGGACGGCACAGTTCTAACATCGAAAAAGCCTCTGGCAACATATATTTTGTGATTTTGTGATTTAGCTTGTGATTTTTGGATCAGATCACTAACAAATCCCCGAACAGGAGGGACCATAGATGCCAAAAAATTCGAATCATGTTGATTTTGTCGCTGCCAAATCGGCGCTGAACGGCGATGATTTCGCCCTAGCCAACTGCATTCGCGCGTTGTCCATCGATGCGGTTAATGCTGCCAATTCGGGTCACCCGGGTGCACCTATGGGCATGGCGGACGCCGCGACGGTTTTGTTCAAAAACCACTTGAAATTTGATGCTTTTGCCCCCGATTGGGCGGACCGAGACCGCTTTGTCCTGTCCAACGGCCATGCGTCTATGTTGTTGTATTCTTTGCTACATCTGACCGGTTACAAAGATATGACAATCGACCAGGTCCGCAATTTCCGTCAGGCAGGCGCGTTGACGGCTGGTCACCCTGAATTCGGTCATGCGGGTGGTATTGAAACAACGACGGGTCCGCTAGGGCAGGGTATCGCCGCTGCTGTTGGGATGGCCTTGGCAGAGAAAGCTTTGGCCGCAGAATTTGGTTCTGATGTCGTAAATCACAAAACTTATGTGATGTTAGGCGACGGATGCCTGCAAGAGGGCATCGGCCAAGAGGCAATCAGCTTTGCTGGCCATTTGGGGCTGGGCAAATTGATCGTCCTGTATGACGACAATGAAATCACCATCGACGGCGCGACCTCTGTGTCTTTCTCCGAAGATATCCCCGCGCGTTTCACCGCCTGCGGCTGGCATGTGCAATCATGCGATGGTCACGATCACGCCGCGCTGGATGCGGCGATCACGGCTGCGAAAAATGAAACCGATAAACCGTCCCTGATTGCGATGAAAACCGTGATTGGGTTCGGATCCCCGAACAAGGCTGGGTCTGCTTCCTCTCATGGCAGCCCACTTGGAGAGGCCGAGGGCCAACTTGCCAAGGAAACGTTGGGTTGGACCTCGGCCCCGTTTGAAATTCCTGCGGATTTGGCGCAGCAGTGGCGCGATATCGGTGCGCGCGGCGCGGCCGATCGTTCCGCATGGGAGGAGCGTCTGAACGCGCATCCTCAGGCCGCGGAATTCAAACGCCGCATGTCGGGTGTTTTGCCAACAGGTTTTGATCAGGCGGTAGCCGATGCCCGTGCCGCGCTATTTGCGAACCCGCAAAAGGTGGCAACTCGCAAAGCCAGCCAGATTGCATTGGAAACCCTGACCGAAGCCGTGCCCGAAATGATCGGTGGTTCGGCCGACCTAACGGGGTCGAACCTGACCCGCGTCCCAGCCGTAGACAGCCAATTCACCCGCGATACAGCGGGCCGTTACATCGGTTACGGCGTGCGCGAATTTGCGATGGGCGCGGCGATGAACGGCATGAATAACCACGGCGGTTTGATCCCTTATGGCGGTACGTTCATGGTGTTTTCGGACTATGTTCGCAATGCGATCCGTCTGTCCGCGCTGATGGAGGTCGGCACGATCTACGTCATGACCCACGATTCAATTGGCCTGGGCGAAGACGGTCCAACCCACCAGCCGGTTGAACATCTTGCGTCTTTGCGGGCGATGCCGAACCTGAATGTGTTCCGCCCCGCGGACGCTGTTGAAGCGCTGGAATGCTGGGATATCGCGGTTCGTTCGCGCAAAACGCCGTCGCTATTGGCGTTGTCGCGTCAGGGCGTGCCGCAACTGCGGACGCAGGACACGGGCGAAAACCTGTCGGCCAAAGGCGCCTATGTGATCCGCCAATTCGGCGACACGCGCGACCTGACCATTCTTGCAACCGGAACCGAGGTGGAAATCGCTGTCAAAGCCGCCGAAGCCCTGCATGCAAACGGGCACGGCGTGGCTGTCGTATCGATGCCGTCTTGGGAACTGTTTGACGCGCAGCCCGCTGAATACCGCGCCGAAGTCTTGGGCTCTGCCCCGCGTATCGCGGTCGAAGCGGCGGCAAAATTCGGCTGGACCCGCTATGTCGCGACCGAAGACGACGTGATCGGAATGACAACATTCGGCGCGTCCGCCCCAATCGACGCCCTATACCAACAATTCGGCATCACCGCAGATGCCATCATCGCCCGCGCAAATGCTCTGCTGGGCTAATCGGAGGAAACCATGAAATTTTTCGTAGATACCGCTGTCGTCGAAGACATCAAAGAACTGAACGACTATGGCTTGTTGGATGGGGTTACCACCAACCCATCGCTGATCGCAAAATCGGGCCGTGATTTCAAAGAAGTCATCGCCGAAATCTGTTCGTTCGTGGATGGCCCAGTTTCGGCCGAGGTTGCCGCGATGGATTATGACGGCATGGTTGCCGAAGGCGATCATCTGGCCGAAATCGCGAACAACGTCGTGATCAAACTGCCGTTGACTTTGGACGGGTTGAAAGCCTGCCGTTATTTCACCAACAAGGGCATCAAAACTAACGTCACATTGTGTTTCACCGCGAACCAAGCGTTGCTAGCTGCCAAAGCGGGCGCAACCTATATTTCGCCGTTCGTGGGCCGACTGGACGATATCAACATCGACGGTATGGACCTGATCCGCGATATCCGCGCGATCTATGACAACTATGGATTTGAAACCGAAATTCTGGCGGCGTCGATCCGTTCTGCTAACCACGTGAAAGAGGCCGCAATCGCAGGCGCTGACGTGTCCACAATCCCGCCGTCCGTCATCAAAGGTTTGGCCAAACATGTTCTGACCGACAAAGGTTTGGAACAATTTGCCAAAGACTGGGCCGCGACAGGTCAGACTATTTTGTGATGTAGATCGGGCGGCCCTGGGGTCGCCCGTTTTACAACAGCGCGCGTGCGGTGCGTTCGTCTGTGATCAGGCCGGACAGGTGCCCCGAATTCAGAACGGCGCGGATCGATTCAACTTTGTCCGGGCCGCCCGCCAGCGCGACGATGCGGTTGGTATCGCTTTTGTCCAACTCAACCGCCAAAGTGCGCGATGTCAGCGGCGTTTCCAGCCATTCGCCATCTGCGGCAAAGAAATGGCCCAGTAATTCGCCTTTGGCGCCGCGTTTTGCGATCTCGGTAATTTCAGACTGTTCGATCATACCGGATTCCACCAGCTGAGTACCCAATCCCGCGGTGCCGATGCCAACAATTTTCAAGGTGGAATTTTGTGCCAATTCGAACACGTCTTTGACCCCGTTTTGGGACAATAAAACAGCGCGGTCTTCTTCGGTGTTGGCGAAAAATGGGATCGGCATCACATAGGCCTGCGCCCCAGTTTTTTCCGCCAGCAGGTGCATCACGTCATGCGGGTTGGCCGAAAAATTACGAGTCAACCCGCCCAGCAGCGACACAAACCGCAGTCCTTTGGTTTCGAAATGGGGCATAGCGCGCACGGCAGCGGCCAACGTTCGGCCGTGGCCGATGCCGATGGTCGTATGTTTACCCGTTTCCAACCATCGCCGCATCCGCGCTGCCCCCGCGCGGGCCAGAGTGTTAAATGGCACGCCTTCTTCGCCCAGATCGGGGGCGATTTCGCAGCTTTGCAGCCCGTATTTATCGATGAGCTTTTCTTCTAGCTCTATGCATTCGATGATGTCGCCGTCGATTTGCACTTTGACGGCTCCTTCGGCGACAGCTTTGGCAATCAGGCGGTGCGCCTTGACCGACGGCACGCCCAGTTTTTTGGCAACCGCAGCTTGGGTCAGACCGCCAACGTAATGCAGCCATGCCGCCCGAATAGAGAGACTGTGATCCGGATCAATCGATTTGCTGTCTTTGCTCACGCGGTCCCCCTAGAAAGTCATGGCATCATATATCGACACGCTTTATGTCGTTTATCCAGTTCATTCTGATCACGGGTCACACATCTGTTTTGCATCAGAGTTTCAGCTCCGCCGCGCCTGTATCGATATAAGGCGCCCAAAACGCAATGCTTTCTGCGATCTGATCAATAACTTGACGGTCGTTCGGTTCGCGTTCTTTGAACGATAATTCTAGGCAAATTTCGTTATCAACTGCGCCGCCTTCGGCGAATGCCTGCAATAAAGGATCAGGTTGGATTGCGCCTTTGGCGTTGAATTCAGCGGTAAAGGGCCGGTGGCCCGATTTATCCATCATCGACTGTTTGATGTGGATGATCGGGCTGACTTTTGGCACGGCGCGGGCCCAGGCGTATGGATCTGTATCGTCGGGGTTTGATGATGTCACATCGCCGTGGTCGATATCGGCCATCATCCACATAGGCACTGCCATGTCTGCGGCCGTTAGGCGATTTTGCAGCTTTAGCGCTTCGTCAATTGTTTCGCCAAATTCCCGACCGACCGACATTGGTTCCCAATAGACGTAGTCTAGACCTGCGGATTTTGCGTGATCGGCGACCTCGGCCCAGCAATCGATGGCGACCTGGATCAGGTTTTCGCGGCGGGTGGGATCGTCATAGTCTTTGTAGGTAAAGATCGCGAATTGAGTTCCAACAGATTTCCCGCCCAGATCGGCGATGATGTCTGCAAAGGTTTTGAACCAATCCACGTAATACCGCCGCACGTCCGCATCAGGGTGACCAAAGTGGCTCAGCCGCCCATAGGGACCAGTCATTCCAGACGTACAACGGACGCCCGTTCGCTGACAGGCGCGATCCATATCGCGGGTCAGTCGGCGGATGACCGGAGCAGGCCAGCTGGGATTAATAAATTCATGGGTTAGCTGCAGATCACGAATGCGCAAATCGCGCGCGGTTGTTTCGATCAAATCCGTAGGTTCTGCAAAACGGTTCACCAGCGGGTTGGTGTTCAGTGACAGTGTTAGGGGCATTATGCTGCGGCCTCGGATGCTTCGAACCACCGGGCAAAGGCGGCCTCTTGGTCTTTGGTCAGGGTCAGGCGGTGTTTGGTGCGTCGCCAAACGATGTCTTCGGCGGTTTGTGCCCATTCATGGGCAATTAGGTAACGGGCCTCTGCCTCGTACAGGTGGGCACCAAAATGTTGCCCCAGATCTGTTAGGCTGGTTGCATCTCCAACGATCATCGCAGTGCGGGTGCCATAGCGCCGACCGTAATATTCGCGCAATTCGCGCGGCATCCATGGGTAATCCGCCTTTAGTTTTTGACGAAACAGATCGTAGTCCGCGTTTTCCATATCTCCGCCCGGCAAAGGCGCTGACGCAGTCCAGTCGCCAGACATGTCGGGGAAATATTTCACGATACGGTGGATGCCCCGTTCGGCCAATTCGCGGAAGGTCGTGATTTTGCCGCCAAAGATGTTCAGCAACGGTGCCCCAGCGGTTTCATCAAGATCAAAGACGTAATCGCGGGTCACTGCGGATGGGTTGCCTTGGCCGTCGTCGAACAGCGGACGCACACCCGAAAAAGTTTCCAGCACGTCATCAGATGTCAGTTTCTCTTTGAAATATTTGTTCACTGCGTTCAGTAGGTATTCGATTTCCGAAGGGTCGCAGGTCACGTCTTCGGCGCGGCCATCATAGGCAATATCAGTCGTGCCGATCAGCGCCTTGTCGCCTTCGTAGGCATTGATGAAAATCACGCGTTTGTCGTGGTTCTGGACCAAATAGCTATGCGGGCCATCCCAGAATTTTTTGGTGATGATGTGCGATCCTTTGACCAGACGGACGTTGCGCGACGAATTGCTGCCTGCAACGCGTGACAATACATCGGTCACCCATGGCCCTGCTGCGTTCACCAGCATTTTGGCCATAAATTCGCGTTTTTCACCCGTGATCGTGTTTTGCGTGGTCACGCGCCATTTGCCATCTTCGCGGCGGGCAGAAATGGCTGGGGATCGCGTTAGAACAGTCGCACCGCGTTCGGCGGCATCGACGGCGTTCAGCACGACCAGACGCGCGTCATCGACCCAGCAGTCCGAATATTCAAAGCCTCGTTTGTATTCATCCAGAATTGGCGCGCCTTCGGGATCGCGGCGTAGGTTCAGAGTGCGCGTCCCAGGCAGTTTTTTCCGTCCGCCCAAATGATCGTATAGAAACAGCCCCAAACGCACGAGCCACGCGGGGCGATCTTGGGGGCTGTGCGGCAGAACGAACCGAAGCGGCCAGATGATATGCGGTGCGGCGTTCATGAGGACTTCGCGTTCGATCAACGCTTCGCGGACCAAACGGAATTCGTAATATTCCAGATAACGCAGGCCGCCATGAACCAATTTACCAGACCGCGAGGACGTGCCTTCGGCCAGATCGTCTTTTTCGCACAAAACCACGTTTAGCCCGCGGCCAGCCGCATCGCGCGCAATGCCTGCACCGTTGATACCGCCACCAATTACGAAAAGGTCTACATCTTTTGCTTCAGTCATTATTTTGCCTTTACGTGTCAGATTTCGGCGTTTCGCCATGCCAGATCGGGCGCAGCGCACGTCGAGAATTTTGATAGGTTTGGAATAGGCCGTCATAGGTTGTGGCCAGATCGGGATCGGGCTGTTCTGCCTCGCCCAGCAAAGGGGTCGTCCATTCCGCGATGCAGGCATCCATGTCCGGATAGATGCCGTTTGCGACGGCTGCCATCATTGCGCAGCCTGCGGCGCCTGCTTCTTCGCGGTAGCTGATCCGCACGGGGATATTTAGCGCAGCAGCCAAAACCGCGCGTAGGGCAGGGGATCGGGCCGCGCCGCCGGTTAGGCGCAATTCGGTCGGCATCTGTCCCATCGCTGCGTAACAATCACGTGCCGCCATTCCCAATCCTTCGATAACGGCGCGCACGAGGTCTGGGAACCTGTGGGTGCTATTCAGGCCGATCAGGCTGGCCCGCGCCGCAGCATCGACAAAGGGACCGCGTTCGCCTGCCTCGGATATGTAGGGGTGATAGACCAACGCGCCGGGTTTGGATTGCGTCATCCAAACATCGATGCGTGCGACCAGATCTGCATGGGATGGGCGTTCACCCAAATCCGCAATCAGATCTTCGGCAAGGGCAAGTAGCCAATCCAAATTCAGCGTCGCCGCCATATTGGTTTGCACCTGTGTGACGCGATTTTCGCAGGGCAGGCAGATGACATACCCTGTCCCTTCGTCGTTCAGATGCACATCGCTTGCCTCAACGGAACGCATATGAACGCCCGTTGATCCGACCGTAGAACACGCAGCCCCTTCATGGCCTGTATGAACACCCGCGCCCAATGCCGTCATGACCATATCGACAAAGCCCAATGAAACAGGCGTTCCCGCAGGTAGGCCGGTCATTTCGGCGGCGTCTTGGGTCAATGGAAAAGTCTGTTGAGACCCATCAATAATTCGCGGCAACAGCGATTTGCGGTGCGTCAGCCCCAAAGCGTCGATGACCGTGTCGTCGTATCCGCGGGTGCGGAAATCGCCAAAGGTAAAGCAGGCCTCGGACGGGTCCGTGGCGCGCACGTCGGTCAGTTTGAAAAACAACCAGTCTTTGCAGTGAAACGCCGTTGTCGCGCGATCCAATTGTTCGGGTGAATGACGGTCCATATGCGCGATTTGCGCGCCTTGCTGGCATGTGTTCAGGCCCGTACCGGTCATTTCGAAACGCGCCCGATTCTGCGGCGACTGCGCAAGGTCTGTCACTGTCGGCGCCGCGCGCGCATCCAGCCATAGCCATGCGTCACCTACAGGGGCGCCATCGTGGTCAATCAACCATGTTCCGTCCCCTTGCGCTGTGACGGCCAGGGCGGCGACCCGCGCGGCGTAGTCATCTATCTTGCCCGCCAACCCGCGCAAGGCTGTGGCGCAATCGTCCCAAGTTTGCATCAGGCATTGCGTGGCTGCGCCGTTTTCACCCATCTGATATGTGTTGCGCACGGATGACGCGGCAATCTGGTGACCTGACAGATCGAATGCGACTGCCTTGATCACGGATGTACCCGCATCGATGCCGACGATAATATCGCGCTCTACGCTCACTTTTGTCCTCCTCAGGCGGGCCTGATTCTGGCGCCGCCCCCTAGTGCTGTCTTTGTCGCGTTTGCCCTACAGGGGTGGCCTCCTCTGCCGCCCTTGGGCTGTGCGATCTTGCGCGAACATGTCGCGACTGTCGAAAACATAGATAGCAGAAAAATTTTACATGTCGTGTATTTTTTTGCAGACAGCGAAAAAAATTACAACTATGGTCAATTCAACAAACGGCGGCTTTGGTCGTCTAAGGCTATAGAAATAAAAGGCGAATCTACATGAATCGCCAGATTCGACAGCCAAACGGAGGAGATGGCCCACAGGGAGAGTGGGCCTTCTGTAAGCGAAAATATGCAGGCCCATGTGGTCTGATGAAGCGACAAAAACGGCGTTTTGCGCCGCGAAATGTTGCAACCAAAGGGGAGGGGAATTCGTGACCGACGCAACGCTCATGGCGCCAGCACCGAAGAAATCCAAAGTTAAAGGATGGATCCTGCCTGCATGTATTGCAGCAGTGGTCGCAGGTATCGCGCTAGATACCAAAGTCGTCACAGTCGGATCCGACGAAGACGTACGCGAACAAGTGTTCGATCCTGATGGCTTTGGTCGCGCAACCTTTCCTCGTATCCAGTCGCGGGTGTTGGAAATTGCGCCGGACGCGGTTCAGTTAGCCCAAGAGCTGGCCGATGACAAAGCCGCCGCGATCGAAGCCTATGGCACCAAAACCGCCATTGGTGGCGTGCTAGCCGTTAGTGTTATCGGCGTCGCTGGCGAAGGTCGTTCGGGGATTTTCCCTTTGACCGTTGCTGGCCTGCCCGAAGGCACCAATGTGCGCATGCAAACGGGTCCGGCAATCAATGGCACCGATTTGCGTGATTTTCCCGGCGATATCACCTTTGGTCAATTCAAAAACCAGATTGAATTTCAGGATGCTGGATCTGGCCTGAACCGCGCAATGGCGGCTGATGTTCTGGCCGATTTGGATCGTGACGGTTTGTCTGGGCAAACGGTCTCGGTCACTGGCGTCTTTACGTTGATCAACCCGAAAAACTGGCTGATCACCCCCGTCGCGATCGAGGTCGAATGATGAACGACATCCCGCAAACCAACCCTGATGCGTCCGAAGTCGTTCTGGCCGCGCGTCACGTTGCCAAATCCTTTGGGGCTGTTCACGCGCTAAAGGGTGTGAATTTCGATGTGCATCGCGGGCAGGTGACAACGCTGTTCGGTGAAAACGGGGCAGGCAAATCGACATTGATGAAAATCCTGTCGGGCGTTCAAAAACCGACCAAGGGTGAAATCATTCTGGATGGTCAGCCTGTAGAATTGCATTCCACCATGGACGCGCAACACAAAGGTATTTGCATCATCCATCAGGAATTGTCTTTAGCCCCAAACATGACCGTGCGCGACAACATCTTTATGGGGCGCGAAATTATGGGTCCGTTCGGCGTTGATTACGCCGAAGAGGAACGCCAGACCCGCGCATTGATGGAAGAACTGGAAGAGGACATCGACCCACTGTCCAAGGTCGAAGACCTGCGGTTGGGTCAGCAGCAGATTGTCGAAATCGCGCGCGCCTTGTCAGTCGATGCTCGTATCCTGATCATGGACGAACCGACTTCGGCCCTATCCGCATCCGAGGTCGAGGTTCTGTTCAAGGTCATCCACGATCTGAAAGCCCGCGGCGTGTCGATCGTCTATATCTCGCACCACCTAGAGGAAGCCCTGACCATCACCGACCACGCCGTGGTTCTGCGTGATGGCAATATGACTGCCTATGCACCCCGTTCGGAAATCGATCTGGAATGGATCGTTGTGAACATGGTCGGCGAAAATTTCGACCTAGGATCACCGCCCGAGGTTACGTTTGGCGCGCCAGCGCTGTCGATTGAAAACCTGTCGGTGCCGTCACACACGGGCGTTGGTTTGGCCGTTGATGGGTTAGATCTGGATATCACAGCTGGCGAAATCGTCTGTATCTACGGACTAATGGGCGCAGGCCGGACCGAGCTGCTGGAATGTGCAGCAGGTCGTCTGAAAAACACTGGCGGTTCGATCAAACTACACGGTGAAAACGTCGCTGGCTTAACCATCGCCGAACGCATCAACGCCGGTCTGGTTCTGGTGCCCGAGGATCGTCAACGCGACGGTCTGGTCCAAACGATGACCGTGGGCAAAAACCTGTCGCTTGCCTCTATCGGGAATTTCACGCGCGGTTTGTTCACCAATCATGCGGACGAAGACAAAATTATCGCCGACAGCATCCGCGACGTGACCGTAAAAACCGATGGTCCAGGCGCGCCGATTGGGTCGCTGTCGGGCGGCAACCAGCAAAAGGTCGTGATCGGCAAAATGTTGGTCACCGATCCGTCGGTCATCATGCTGGACGAACCCAGCCGCGGGATTGATATCGGCGCCAAAGCCGAAGTTTTCAAACTGCTGGCCGAACGCGCCAAACAGGGTTTGGCCGTTCTTTACACCACATCCGAAGTCACCGAATGCCTATCAATTGCGCACCGCATCATCGTCATGCGCCGCGGCAAAATTTCGGCGACTTTCACCTCTGACACAACCAAAGAAGCAATCATGGCCGCCTCTGGCGAGTCGATGGTCGCCTGATACCCGCAGGGAGCTATTCATGTCAGCATCGACTGCATCACACACACCAAAACCCGCCGCCAAAGGCATAAATATCGGTCACATCCTGTTAGAAGGACGCGCCTTTTTCGCGCTGATCGCTATCATCATCACCTTTTCGTTCCTGTCGCCGAACTATGCGTCGGTGGGTAACTTTCTGATTATGTCCAACCACGTCGCGATCTTTGGCCTATTGGCGATCGGTATGATGTTGGTCATCCTGAACGGCGGCATTGACCTGTCGGTCGGTTCTGTTCTGGGCCTATCGGGCGTCTTTGCCGGCTATCTGATGCAAGGGGTCGAGGTCCCGTCGCTGGGCATCATCCTGTACCCACCTGTCTGGGCGGTCGTCGTTTTGACCATGACGCTGGGCGCGTTTGTCGGGTTCGTGAACGGCATTCTAATCGCACGGTTCAAGGTGCCTGCGTTCGTCGCAACGCTGGGGTCGCTATATGTGGCACGCGGTGCGGCGCTGTTGATGACCAATGGCCTGACCTACAACAACCTGTCTGGCAAAACGGAATTCGGCAACACAGGGTTCGATTGGCTGGGCTTTAACCGCATTGCGAATGTCCCCGTCGGCGTCATCGTTCTGGTCGTCGTTTCGGTCGCTGCGTTCTTGCTGTTGTCGCGCACTGCATTTGGTCGCTGGCTCTATGCCTCGGGCGGGAATGAACGCGCGGCTGAATTGGCGGGCGTACCGGTCAAACGCGTGCAGATCACCGTTTACATGCTGTCGGGCGTTTGCGCGGCGATTGCGGGGCTGGTGCTTAGCTCTCAGTTGACATCGGCTGGGCCGACGGCAGGGGAAACATACGAATTGACAGCAATCGCAGCGGTTGTTGTCGGTGGCGCGGCGCTTACGGGTGGTCGCGGCGGGGTCGGGGGCACGCTGTTGGGTGCCTTTGTGATCGGGTTCCTTGCGGATGGCCTCGTTATCATCGGTGTGTCGTCTTACTGGCAGACCGTTTTCACAGGCGCAGTCATCGTTCTGGCGGTTCTTTTGAACTCGATCCAGTACGGCGGACTGAAACGCGTCTAATTCACTGAAATTCTTGCGAAAGGCGGAGAGGAGCCGCCTGCGCAGAACCGCCGCTTGCCGGCAATAACAACCTTAGGGAGAGTATCTAATGACAAAAATCACCAAACGCGCACTATTGGCCGCCGTTGCAACATTGCCTTTGATGGCAGGTAGCGCATGGGCAGAGGGCCTGATTTCGATCATCGTCAATGACCCAGCAAACCCATACTGGTTCACCGAAGGCGAAGTCGCCAAGGCAACCGCCGAAGAAATGGGTTACACCGCCACCGTTTCCGCGCACAAAGGTGACACCAACACCGAAAGCACGCTGGTGGATACCGCAATCACCAACGGCGCTGTCGCGCTGATCCTTGACCCTGCGAACGCTGACGGATCGATCGGTGCTGTGCGCAAGGCCGTTGACGCGGGCATCCCTGTGTTCTTGGTCAACGCTGAAATCAACGAAAGCGGTCTGGCACAGGCGCAGCTGGTTTCCAACAACGCACAAGGCGCGGCGCTGGGTGCGATGCAGTGGCTGGAACTGACGGGCGGCGCAGGCAACTACGTCGAATTCTTTGGCCACCCAGCCGACAACAACGCAGCGACCCGTTCGAACGGCTATGAAACTGTGATCTCGCAATATCCAGACATGGTGAAACTGGCCGAAGAGGTCGCCAACTGGGACCGCACCATGGGTTACACCAAAATGCAGTCCCTGATCCAAGCCAATGACGAAATCAACGCGGTTATCGCGGGCAATGACGAAATGGCTTTGGGTGCGATTGCCGCATTGAAAGAAGCTGGCCGCATGGACGGTGTGGTCGTTGGCGGCTTTGACGGATCGCCAGACGCTGTTGACGCGATCCGTTCGGGCGAACTGGCCTATTCGGTGCTACAGCCCGTCGCGGTATTCTCGGCCGAGGCAATCCGTCAGGCAGACCACTTCATCAAAACAGGCGAACGTTTGGTCGACGAAGAAAAGCAGCTGTTCGACTGCCTGATGATCACCCCTGACAACGTGGACAACTACACCGCGCCGTTCACCCTGTCGCAATAATCGGTTCCTTCCCAGAACTGGCCCCGGGCAGAAATGTCCGGGGCTTTTTGGGGGGCGCTACGATGGTGCGTCGTCTTGGATTAACATATTGATATGTTTACATTTATTAACTCCGTGTGACGGCAAGCAACCTGATACTCCACTGTTTCACGCTGCCAGCCCGAACACTTTATGGACCAACGCAATTTCACCTTGGATGCCTAGTTCGTGGCAGTTCTTGTTTGTTCGGATGGCCTCAATGCCGCGAAGCATCGCCTTTGCTGCACAGAGAGAGCGGACGCTTTACCAATATCCAAGAAACCGCTTGAGCGCGGCATGGCCGCTTTCGATGCGATTGTTTCTCCACTTTTTGTCGATGTGAGCGATGCTGTCAAAGTGGGGGTCTCACTTGTGGTTTATCTCGCGGATCACGCGCCGATAGGTAGGCGCTTTATCGGTGCAGTTTGTAACTGGTCGATGCAGCTGCGCCATGCTCAATGGCCTTGCGCAGAAAGGCTCTTGCCGGCTTTGCGTCGCGCTTTGCGGTGAGCCGGAAATCAATCTGGTGACCGTGCCGATCGATGGCCCCTACAGGTAACGCCATTTCCCACCGACGCGGATATAGGTTTCGTCGACGTGCCTGTTCGGTCCAACCCAATGGCGGCGCCTTTCGATCCCATTAGCGATCTGGGGACCGAAATTGCGGACGCAGCGATAAACAGTGGATCGATCAACCAATACACCGCGCTCGCCTCTCACACCATCCTGATCACATCCTTATCGATCGCCAACATATACCCGCGGCGGGCGATGTTTTTGACCAAGAGTTCGCTGACCATTTGGTTGCCCAGCGTATCGCGCAGGCGTTTGATGCGGGTGGCGCCGGCGGCTTCGTCGCAGTCCGATGCATCGCGGCCCGAAATCATGCCTTCGATTTCAGCGCCTGATAGAACCTCGTCGTCCATGCGGGCTTCGGCTAGGATGGACAGGGTTTCGGTCGCGGCGGCGGTCAGTTTGAATTCAAAGTTATTCAGGTAAACCGTGTTCTGGTCGCGCGAAATCAGCAGGCTGTTCACCTCGATCCCTTTGCGTTCGATCTGGCCCATGCGGCGGTTCAGCTGGACCAGCATGACCAAAAACGCCACTGCGGCGATCAACATGGCGGTCGCAAAAATCAGCAGGACGTAGATCACGAACCGATAGCTTTCAAAGGTATCGGAAAACGCGGTGCCTGATTGGGCCAGAATTTCCAACAGCTTGATTTCGGCCTGATTGGTCAGGTCATCGTTTTCGACAAAGATCTGTTCGACGCGGGCGTTAAACGCGTTCGCATCGGGCAGGTTGGCAAACAGAACCACTGCGGCAACTGCCAAAATCAGAACGATTGCGGCGATGCCTGCGACGACCACTTTGTTGCCGGTCGCGCGCGTTTCAGAAGCGGAGATAGAATTCGCCTGCACTGTCCCGTTTATCCTCTAATCCGTTTTCGTCGAAAACGCTCATGACTGTCAGCAACACCCATCCGCCATTTTCAAGGCGGGAGGCAAGTTCGTTTTCGGCGTTATCGGCGGTGCAGGCACCGTTGATTTCGGCCACGCCATAATGAAGGCGCAAGGGGTCATCCTGTTTCGCCTTGTAATCGGCGTAGCAGGCGGCGTTTGCGGCCGATGCCCCTAGGG
The DNA here is from genome assembly GCF_002150005.2 of Marivivens niveibacter. Lineage (GTDB taxonomy): Bacteria > Pseudomonadota > Alphaproteobacteria > Rhodobacterales > Rhodobacteraceae > Marivivens > Marivivens niveibacter. The sequence continues at coordinate 208,873 of NZ_MSPP01000002.1, read as the reverse complement.
TAAAAAGTGCAAGTGCGATGTGTTTCATGGTGCTGTCAGATCATCACGAGGCGCGGCGTTATTCAATAACCGATGTCATGATATCGCGTGACGCAGCGGTTTTGAGGAACGGTTGGGACAGTTTCATCAACGATAGGACCTGATCCATGTTCAAACATCTCACTCACCTTATTGGCGCGGCAGCGATTGCTTTGGCCGCGACCTCTGCACCCGCTGTGGCCCAAGACCGCAACAACGATGCGGTCGGAAACGCGATCATCGGTCTGACGTTTTTGGCGCTTGTAGGGGCTGCCTTTTCCAATAGCGATGATGATCGGCCTTCGGTCCAGTCAAATGTCCAGCCAGATCAAAACACGCAAAATATATGGAGGCATGGGCGGGACGGCGTTCAGATGCGCAATAACGGTCGGCATGATCGCGGTTGGCACGCAGATCGTTTGGCCCCGCTGCCTGATCAATGTCTATCCGCGCGGCTCATCAATCGACAGGCGCGACTGGTTTACGGTCAAACCTGTCTGAACAGGAATTACAGCGATGTGGCACAACTGCGTAATCAATGCCGCGTGACGTTCGATACGCAGCGCGGGTTAAGACAGGGATTTGACGCGGATTGCTTGGCCACTGATCCGCGCATTCGCCGCAATTGATGCGGTGCGGGGCAAGGGTTGGACATGGCCTTTGTCCCGTTCTAATGCTGATATATGACCAAAACTGTTCCTGATTTTTCCTATGAACTGTCCGCGCAATCGCGCGGGTTTTCCCGTATCGCTGGCGTGGACGAGGTAGGCCGCGGTCCGCTGTGCGGCCCTGTGACCGCTGCCGCCGTGATTCTGGACCCCACTAAAATTCCCGAAGGCCTGAACGATTCAAAACAGCTGACGGCCCGCAAACGCGCCGCGCTGATGGAACAAATTTTGGACGCCGCCGAAATTTCCATCGCTCACGCCACAGTAGACGAGATTGATGACATCAATATCTACCACGCATCGCATCTGGCTATGGTGCGCGCGGTTGCAGGGCTAAAGGTGCCGCCAGACTATGTTTTGATCGATGGAAATCGCGTGCCCAAAGACCTGACCATAGAATCGGAACCGGTGGTCAAAGGCGACGCCAAATCGGTGTCCATCGCAGCCGCATCAATTGCTGCGAAACTGTGTCGTGATGAGATAATGGTGGACTTAGCGCAACAGTATCCCGGCTATGGCTGGGAAAAGAACGCGGGCTACGGAACGGCGCAACACCTTGAAGCGCTTAGGGTTTTAGGGGTTACCCCACATCATCGGCGCAGTTTTAAACCGATACACAACATATTGTATCAAGAGTGAAATATAACCTTCTGATTCAAAAAACATTTTGACACTGGGGGCCTGCTGACTCATTTTAGGCATCAACCAATAGAGCGGAAAAATCCGCCGGTTACATGAGGCAGTAAAAAATGATCCGAGAGCAGGAGCAGGGCGCAAACGCGCTCCCCCTGAACAATATTCTCGCGGGTGATTGCATTGAAATTATGAACTCGTTGCCTGCGGGCAGCGTGGACCTGATTTTTGCAGACCCGCCGTATAATCTTCAGCTTCGTGGCGATTTGCATCGCCCCGATAATTCCAAAGTTGATGCCGTTGATAACGACTGGGACCAGTTTTCGTCGTTTAAGGCATATGACGATTTTACCCGCGAATGGATGGCTGCGGCCCGCCGTTTGCTAAAGCCGAATGGCGCAATCTGGGTGATCGGCAGCTATCACAACGTGTTCCGCATGGGCGCTGAATTGCAAAACCAAGGGTTCTGGATTTTGAACGATGTTGTGTGGCGCAAATCGAACCCGATGCCGAATTTCCGCGGTAAACGTCTGACGAATGCGCATGAAACGCTGATCTGGGCGTCCAAACAGGAAGCCAGCAAATACACCTTTAACTACGAGGCGCTAAAGGCGCTGAACGAAGGTGTACAGATGCGTTCCGATTGGGTTCTGCCGATTTGTACCGGCCACGAACGTCTAAAAGACGAAGCTGGCGACAAAGCGCACCCAACGCAAAAACCTGAATCGCTGCTGCACCGTGTTTTGCTGGGCACCACCAACCCTGGTGATGTGATCCTTGATCCGTTCTTTGGCACAGGCACCACGGGCGCTGTTGCGAAAATGCTGGGCCGTGAATTCATCGGGATCGAACGCGAAGAGGCATACCGCAAGGTCGCCAAAAAACGCATCGACGCCGTGCGCAAATTCGACAAAGAGGCGCTGCAAGTGTCCCAGTCGAAACGCGCCGAGCCACGTGTCGCATTCGGTGTTCTGGTCGAACGCGGATTGCTGCGCCCGGGCGAAGAGCTGGTCAGCATCAACGGTCGTCACACGGCCAAGGTACGTGCCGATGGGTCCATCGTTGGTCGCGACATGAAGGGGTCGATCCATCAGGTCGGTGCCCACATGGAAGGCGCGCCAAGCTGTAATGGCTGGACCTATTGGCATTTCAAACGCGACGGTCAAACCGTTCCCATCGATCTGCTACGTCAGCAGATCCGTGCGGAAATGCGCGAACAATAAGCGGATATTTTCAGTTACCGCCAGAGCCTCCGACCTCTCTTCGGTCGAAGAAGGCTCATACCTCCCCGCCGTTCATTCGGCGGGGCTTTTTGATTCAGCGGGGTAGCGGATTGGTGCCAGCCTTATAGGCGGACCAGTCGGTAATATGTGGGTAATGCTGGCGGCGCCATGCGCGGACCTTTGGGTTCATCCAGCGGCGCCATAGGGGCGGCACCATCGCGCCCATCGCCATCATCGGGTAGCCAAACGGCAATTGCGGCGCTTGTGTTTCATCATAGGTTTGCAGCAATGGAAAACGGCGGTCGGGTTTGTAATGGTGATCCGAATGGCGCTGTAGGTTGATCAGCAGCCAATTGGTCGCCGTATGCGATGCGTTCCACGAATGATGCGGTTTGACGTGTTCGTATTTCCCGTCCCCCAGATGTTCGCGGGTCAGGCCATAGTGTTCCACGTAATCGGTCAGCTCCAGCGCCCAAACGGCAATCGCCGCCTGCACGATGAACAGCCCGATGCCCGCCCAACCGCCAATCACAGCGGCAATCGCAAACATGATGATCGTTAGCGCGGAATAGCGCCAGAACGGGTTGGTTTTGTGCCACCACGGCAATTTGCGGCGGGCCAATAGTTTTTGTTCGGCCTTGAACGCTGAAATGGGGCAGTCGATCAGGACGCGGGCAAAGAACCGATAGAACCCCTCGTTATAGCGGGCGGTTACCGCGTCTTTGGGCGTGCCGACATAGATATGATGCACCAGCAGATGTTCGGTGCGGAAATGGGAATAGATCACCATCGATAGCAGCAGATCACCCAGCCAACGTTCAAAACGATTTCTTTGGTGCAGCAGTTCGTGGGCATAAACGATGCCGATCGTTCCCGACAGAATGCCGACATCCGCCATTACACCGACCTTTTCCAAGCCTGATAGGTGGGTGGCGCGAGTGACGTAATACAGCAGGCCAAAGATCAGTACAAATTGCACGGGCACCCAGATTTGCGTGATCAGGCGATACCAAAACAACTGATCGGTCGGCGTTTCCGGATCGGGGTTTTCGGTGTTCAGCCCCGCAATGCCATCAATAAACGTAAACGCATGCCACGCTAGCAGCGGCGTCAGCGCAATTGTCCAGCCGCCGTAGATCGCGGCGATAATCGGCAGCGGAACCAAGGCCAAAGACAGCCAGAATGGCATTGCGTTGCGAAACAGTCCCATTGATGTCGTATCAGTCATGGCGCGGCCCTACGTGTTTGGCGACAGGCTAGACCTATGACTGATCGGGATCAATGTGGCGTAGTGGATCAGCCGCAAGGTCATACACCTTGCGCATGACGGTGGGCAGTGACGACGGGCTGAAATCGGCGGCGGGTACGAATGATCCTGCGCTGGGCGCGGCATCCTTTGGGACGCGGGCGATCAGAACGGTCAGCGTCAGGTGAAAATGCGTAAACGTATGCCGCGCGGTGGCGTTCAACGTTTGCCAATCGGTATCCAGCGGCGGGTTGGTTTTAGGCGCGTCAGACCAATCCGACCCGGGCCAGCCCAACATACCGCCCAATAGCCCCTTGTCTGGGCGAGTCTCTAACAGCCACGCGCCATCTTCGCGGCGGGCCACATAGGCGAATCCCAACCGTTCGGGTTTGGGTTTCTTTGGTGTTTTCTTGGGCAGCTCGGGCGCTGTGCCAGCCGCGCGGGCCGCACATGGATCGCGCCATGGGCAAATCCCGCATGCAGGGTTGCGCGGCGTGCAGATGGTCGCGCCTAAGTCCATGACGGCCTGCGCGTAATCGCCGGGGCGATCAATGGGCGTCAGCGCACGGGCGTATTCCGTCAACACAGGTTTAGCTGCGGGTAGTGGCGTGTGCTCGTCATATAACCGCGACATCACGCGTTCGACGTTTCCGTCTACGACGACTTCGGGCAGGTTATAGGCGATGGATGACACAGCCCCCGCTGTGTACGGCCCAACGCCTGGTAGTTTCAGTAGACCTGCGTGGGTGTCGGGAAAGGCTCCGCCGCATTCGTCCACTACGAAACGCGCGCATTTCAACAGGTTCCGCGCCCGCGCATAATATCCCAGCCCCGCCCATTCAGCCATGACATCGGCATCATCCGCCGCCGCCAGATCGGCGACCGTGGGCCAGCGCGCGGTGAAACGGTTGAAATAATCACGCACAGCGGCAACGGTGGTTTGTTGCAGCATGATTTCCGACATCCACACGCGATAGGGGTCGGGCTTTACCCCTGCTTTACGGTCGGCAGGCGATACACGCCATGGCATCACGCGGGCATTAGCGTCATACCAATCCAGCAGATCGTTGATTAGCCTGTCACGCAAACTTTAAGTCCTGTAATGTCGGTTTCGCTGGCGCGGTGCGCGTGGGTCATTACAATAGAGCATGATTATGAAACAGCCACGCCCAAAAGGATCCACTCGCGGTTTTTCACGCGCTTCGAACCTGATGCAGACCCGCATTCGTCAGGCTAGCGAAAGCCGTGGCTTTGCCGTGTCGCGTCTTTTGACCCATTGGGAGGATGTCGTGGGCCAACATGTTGCCCAAACCGCGCGGCCGGTGAATGTGTCCTACGGACGCGGCGGCATGGGTGCGACGCTGACGTTGCTGACCACAGGGCCGATGGCCCCGATCGTTGAAATGCAAAAAGAACAAATCCTGCAAAAGGTGAACGCTTGCTACGGATACCGCGCGATTTCGCGGATCAAGGTAACGCAGACCGCCCCCACAGGTTTTGCCGAGGGCCAAGTGGCATTCAAAGCCGCCCCCAAAAAACACAAACCCGAACCATCGCAGCAAGTCGTGGCACAGGCCCGCGCAGCCAGCGAAAACATCAAAGACGAAGGTTTGCGCCGTATGATCGAAATGATGGCGACAAACGTTCTGAACAAACCAAAGAGTTAAGAGGCTTTTATGAAACGACGTTTATTTCTGGGCACCGCAGGCGCGGCACTGATTTCCAGCGGCATGCTGAACGGTGCGATGGCACAAGACGCAGCCGAGTCCGAATCTCTTGTCGCAGATATGGTGCTGGGCGATGAAAACGCGCCAGTGACGATTATCGAATATGCGTCGTACACTTGCCCACACTGCGCGAATTTCCACGCGAACCAGTTCAAAGAGATCAAAGCGAACTACATCGACACCGGCAAAGTTCGGTTCATCTACCGCGAGGTATATTTCGACCGTTACGGCTTGTGGGCATCGATGATTGCTCGTTGTGGCGGCGATATGCGTTTCTTTGGTATCACTTCGATGTTCTATGAACGTCAAAGCGAATGGGCTCAGGGCGAACCCGCACAGATCGCGGCGAACCTGCGCAACATCGGTAAAGTCGCTGGTATCGACGACGCAACGCTAGACGCATGTATGCAAAACGGTGCTTTGGCCGAAGAGCTGATCGCATGGTACGAAACCAACCGTGAAGAAGACGGTATCGAAGGCACGCCTTCGTTCATCATTCAGGGCGAGAAGTATTCGAACATGTCGTACGAGGATTTCGCAGCTGTTCTGGACGAAAAACTGGAAGAAGCCGGTTACGTCGAAGAAACGGCGCAATAATTTCAAAGGGGGCGGTCCAATGGGCCGCCCTTTTACTTTGGTTCGATCCCTGCGTTCAGCAGCGCGGTGTTTAGCACTTCAGGTTGATCGATTTCCAAACGTACAGGCACCGTCAGAACCTTTGGCCGGAAATTATCGGGCAGGCGCACCGCGTCTTTTTCGGTGGTGACCAATTGCGCGCCCTTTAGGGTGGCTTCGGTTTCTAGGCGCAGCATCAATTGCGGGGTTAGGGGTTGGTGATCCTCTAACGCTTCGCCGTGGATCACCACCGCGCCCATCGCCCGCAAGGTGGCAAAGAATTTTTCGGGATTCCCAATACCTGCAAAGGCCAGAACGGGCATCCCCTGCCACGGCATTCCTGTGGGCAATGGGGCCAAACGTCCCGTGATTTGCGGCACGTCACTAGTGTTCAGTGGTTTGTCACTATCGCCGATTTTCAAAACCAGATCGGCACGTTTTAGGCCCGCATCCACCGTTTCGCGCAATGGTCCCGCAGGCAAAACACGTTCGTTGCCAAATCCGCGCGTTGCGTCCACGACGACGATGTTCAGATCCTTTTCTACGGACGGATTTTGGAACCCGTCGTCCAGTAGGATGATTGAAGCGCCCGCGCCTTGGGCGGCTTTGGCCCCTGCGGCGCGGTCTTTGGCGATCCAAGTGGGGCAAAAGGCGGATAACAACAGTGGTTCGTCGCCCACCTGATCGGCTTTGTGCACGCGTTCATTGACTTGGGTCGGGCCTGTCAAACTACCGCCGTACCCACGACTGACGATATGAGGGGTATGGCCATTGGCGATCAAATACTGCGCCAGAAAGATAGCGGTCGGCGTTTTGCCTGTACCACCGACGTTGATATTGCCAATACAGATAACGGGCACATCTGCTTTGAAGCCTGCTTTTCTGACACGCGCAGCGGTTGCCGCGCCGTATAGCCAACCTAGCGGTGAAAGAAGCCGCGCCCGAAGTCCGGGGCGGTCAGGTGCGTTGAACCAAAACGACGGGGCAGGCATGGCGCGGCTTTCTATCGGGTGATTTCATCAATCAGATCTGCAACGCGGTTTGTAACCTCGGCTCCGGAAGATGTCACCGCCCAAGCCGCATGGGCAAATTTTGCGGCTTTATCAGGTGACAGCAGGGCTTCGATCGCCGAGGCAAGATCGCTGGGGTTGCGGATGGCATAGGCGCCGCCAGCCGCGTCTAATTTGTCATAAGAACGGCTGTATGGTGCGGTCATCGGGCCATGAATCACGACCGATCCTAGAGAGGCGGCCTCGAACGGATGCCGGCTGCTACGGGTGAGCGTTCCGCCGAAATATGTCAGAGGAGCGACGCGATACCACATGCCCAATTCGCCCGACATATCTGCCACAACTGCGCGGGTTGTTTCGGTCGGGTCAGCATCACTGCGTAGTACTGTTTCAATGCCCGAAGCGGTCAGTGTCTGCGCGATGGCGGGTGCATCGGTTTCATTGCGTGGCACGACGATCAACAACAATCGGTGCGATCGTTTACAGGCGTTTTTATGGGCCGCAATCACCGTTTTGATTTCGGGTAAGACAGCATCCACGGCCATCCAAACGGGGCGCGTGTCCAAGGTATCAATGACATCGCGATATTCCGCGTCGTTATATGGGAGTAGGGGGCTGTCTTCTTCGAATGATCCGATGGTTTTCGATTCAGTTGCGCCCCATTTCGCAAATTTCGCCATGCTCGCTGCGTCTGTTGCGAATACTGCATCAAATCTGGAAACCAACGCGCGCCGCATGCCCCAAAACCAACGTTTGTTGGGCGGTTCGATATCGTTGCTGTTCGCGCAGATTAAATAGCGTTTTGGGACCGATTTATCGGTCGCCGTCAGGATCAATGGATCAATAGCCCCACCGATCCAGATAAGGGCATCGGGCTGAAAATGTTTGGCAAAGTTTTTGATGTCTTGCGGTGTGCGCCCCGGACCGGACAACGTGGTGATTGTGCCATCGGAATTGGTACTGTCAGGCTGCCCTGAACCAGTAAGCACGTAAGACACATCATCGCGGGTTTCATTCGATTGCCGAATGATGGCGCGCGCATTTTCATAATCGGCAATGTCGCGGCAATGGAACCAAATGACTGGGCCATCTGGCCGTTCGGGCCAATTTTCTGCATCAATGATGCCCGACCCGCCAGGACGGGTCGTGACATATAGCCCCAATGCCAAAGAACGCCGGTTCAAAGGTTTAGATATCCAATGCGTCCGTGATGGATGCCTCTACGCCTTCTTCGCGCAGGCGGTGCAGGTGGGCGATAAAGTAACGGGTATGTGCGTCATCGACGGTCCGTTGGGCGGCTGCTTTCCATGCGTCATAGGCAGCTTGATAGTTTGGGAAAATACCAACGATATCGATGTTTTCGACGTCTTTGAATTTGGTGGTGCTTGGGTCGATCAGCTCTCCGCCGAAAACCAAATGTAGGCGATTGGCCATGGTGAAACTCCTATCAGCAATTGGCGCCACACTAGTCATCGTAGAATGCGGGTCAACTGACATCTAATTGAAACATTTTGCACATAAATTGGGCATGTGCTTTTGTGCTGTGCGAAAAATGGGGTGGTTCGCTTGCCTTCGTCAGCCAATATGCCAAATCTTGAGTCGAAGAAGAAAGGACCACCTTGCCACGCATCGTTGTGTTCACAGATCTAGACGGAACGCTTCTGGATCACGAAACCTACTCTTGGGCGCCAGCACAGCCGGCGCTGGATTTGGCGAAAGCAAACGATATACCCGTCGTTCTAGCCAGTTCCAAAACTGCCGCAGAAATCGCAGAAATTCGGACCTCGATCGGATTCGAGCATGTCCCTGCTATTGTCGAAAATGGCGCAGGTATTTTGCCAGCCTTTGCGGCGGCTGGGGATGACCACAGCGCCCATGATAGAATTATCGCGACCCTGAATGACCTACCCGCGGATTTGCGTGGCGGATTCGAAGGGTTTACCGACTGGGGTGCCGATGGGGTGGCGCGTGAAACGGGTTTGCCCCGCGAACAGGCCATAAAGGCGCATGCGCGTCAGTTTTCGGAACCAGGGTTGTGGCGCGGTCCAGCCGATCGCGAAGCCGAATTTATTGACGCACTGATGGCTCGCGGCGTTCATGCGCGGCGCGGTGGGCGGTATCTGACGTTGTCGTTCGGTGCGACTAAAGCAGATCGTGTTTCAGAGATTATCAACGACTATGCTCCGTGCCGGTCCATTGCGCTGGGCGATGCGCCGAATGATGTTGAAATGCTGGAAACAGCCGATTTCGGGGTAATCATTTCGAACGCCCACGCCAAACCTTTGCCGCCCTTGCCGTCCGAGGCGACGGGCAAAATTATTCGAACCACTCAAGATGGGCCAACAGGATGGAACCAAGCGGTCACGCAATTCGTTTCACAGTATAGCCCTGTACATAAAAACAAGGAGGCCTGACTTTGGCCGATTTTCATCAAAGCGGAAGCATCGCAACCCTACACAACCTACGCACCACGTCGACCGAGGCGATGACGCGCGAGTTAGAGATTTTTGGCGCGACCCGTAAAATCAATTTGATCCTTCCGTCCTTGTTTTCCGAACTCGAAGGTGACGCGCTCCCCAATATCCTGACCGAACTGAACAAGGTGCCGTACCTGAACAAGATCGTCATTGGTTTGGATCGCGCGACCGAAGAAGAATACAAATACGCGCGTGAATTTTTCAGCCGGTTGAATATCAAACACGATATCCTGTGGAACGATGGCCCCAGATTGCAGACGATTGATAAGCGTCTTAAATCACTGAACTTGTCGCCGAACGAACCAGGTAAAGGGCGCAATGTTTGGTTCTGCATCGGCTATACCTTGGCCGAAGCCGAGGCCGCAGCGGTCGCAGTACATGACTGTGATGTCGTGACCTATGACGCGGATATGCTGGCACGGTTGGTGTATCCGGTCGCAAACCCAGCGTTTCCTTATCAAATGTCCAAAGGGTTTTACCCTCGTGTTGCGGATGGGAAACTGAACGGGCGCGTCAGCCGTCTGTTGGTTTCGCCGTTGCTGCTTGCACTGAAAAAGGTGGTTGGACCGCGCGACTATTTGGAATTCCTATCATCGTTCCGTTATCCGCTGGCTGGCGAATTTGCGATGCGCACCGGCATTTTGCCTGACATGCGGATCCCCTCTGACTGGGGTTTGGAAATCGGTCTTTTGTCCGAGGCATGGCGTAACCTGTCGCCCCAAGCTGTGTGTCAGGTCGAAATTTCGGACCGCTATGACCACAAACACCAAGATCTGTCGCCCGAGGATGCCTCCAAGGGCCTGAGCCGTATGTCTGTTGATATCTGCAAGGCGCTGTATCGCAAAATGGCTGCAGATGGTCAGGTTCTGAGCGAAGAGGTGTTCCGTTCGATCAAAGCAACCTATTACCGAATGGCGTTGGACCTGATCGATACCTATTACAATGATGCCAAAATGAACGGTCTGTCAGTTGATCGCCATGCCGAAGAATCCGCTGTTGAACTGTTTGCTGCAAATATCATGCAGGCGGGCGCGGTCTTTTTGGAAAATCCGATGGAAACGCCGTTTATTCCAAATTGGAGCCGCGTTAACGCAGCCGACCCCACAATTTTGACGGACATGGTCAAAGCTGTTGCCGATGACAACGCCCAATACGGTTAAATCAGTCGGTCCATGATTTCGGCGTGGGCCTTTGGGGTCGCGCCGATCACACCGTTTAGTTGCGGCATGGCGCTGTTGAACGCCAAAGATGCGCCGGTGCGGTCCGAAACGATCCCGCCAGCGCGTTCAATAATCAGGCTGCCGGCTGCAATGTCCCATTCCCAACTGGGGCGCAGGGTTACCATTGCGTCATAGCGGCCTTCGGCAACCAAACACATGCGATATGCCAGCGATGATCTAAAATGACGTTTTAGATTGGGTGGCGTTTCATTTTTCCAATGCTGCCCGTCCATCGTTGGGCGGGTGGCTAGAACCGTTTTGCAGTTTGGGCTGATTATAATATCGCGCCCGTTCAACGCAGCTGTCGTTTTGTGTGATGCCGCGTATAGGTTGTCGCGCATCGGTAAATAGATCGCTGCCGCCGAAGGTATCCCGTTCGATACCACCGCGATGGAAATTGCCCAGTCTTTAGACCCTTCGATAAACGCGCGTGTTCCGTCAATCGGGTCCACCACAAACTGGTGGGTGGTGTTTAGCCGTGCATCTGTGTCTGCGGTTTCTTCGGATAGCCAACCGTAATCAGGCCGCGCTGTCAGCAACATGTCATTTAGCATTTTATCAACTGCCAGATCGGCTTCGGTCACTGGGCCTTGCCCCGGCTTTTCCCAAACCTTTGGATCGGCGTCGAAAAAGCGGGTAGCGATAGCCCCCGCTTTGCGTGCTGCATTGGTGATGAGGTCTAAATCAGTCACCGGCAAGGGTCAGACCCTCGACCAACAGCGATGGTACGACGCGGGATAGATGTGCGCGGGCATCATTCGCTGGGGTGATGTTCATCAATATGTCGATCAGGTTTCCAGCAATAGTGACTTCGTTCACGGGGTGGGTGATTTCGCCGTTTTCGACCCAGAAACCCGATGCCCCGCGGGAATAATCGCCGGTGTTAGGGTTGATCGTTGATCCAATAAAGCCCGTGACCAAAAGACCTGTGCCCATCTCGCGGATCAGGTCGGCTCGTGATTTTTCGCCTTGGGTTAGGGCCATGTTCGTGGCCGAAGGCGATGGCGGGGCCGAAGTGCCCCGCGCGGCATGTGCATTGCTGGTCAATCCCAGTTTGCGGGCCGTCGCCAAATCCAGAATCCAGTCGTTTAGAATGCCATTTTCAACGATTGCATGTTCACGGGTTGGCAGGCCTTCGGCGTCAAACAGGCGCGATCCAGCCGCGCGGGGACGATGAGGGTTTTCGATCAGGAACAGGCCGGATGGCATGATTTGTTTGCCCTTTAGGTCGCGCGCCCATGATGAACCACGCGCAATTGCTGCCCCGTTGATGGCGGACAGCAGGTGCGCGATTAAAGACGACGAAATGCGTTCGTCTAGCAGGATTGGATACGCCCCCGTTTTCGGACGGCGCGGGGATAGTTTTTCAACGGCGCGTTCGCCTGCGGTGCGACCGATGTCTTCGGCGCTGCGCATGTCCGATTGGAAAATACGGCCGTCAAAATCGTAATCGCGTTCCATTCCCGAACCCGACCCGGCCAGAGCACCTACCGAGATGCCGCGATCTGTGCGTTCATAACCTGCCGAAAATCCATTGGTTGCTGCAAAATGAACGCGGCGGTGGCCGTAACCTGCGGACGCAGAAATGACCTGTTCGACACCGTTTACCGTCAATGCGGCGGCTTCGGCGCGGCAAGCGTCGTCTTGCAATGATTCTGGGGTCGGTTCTTCCGATGGATCAAACAGTTCCAACCGGCGGCTGTCGATGTCAGTTGCCAATTGGTCGGGGTCGGCCAGACCGGCATAGGGATCTTCGGGGGCAACGGTTGCCATGGCGACGGCCCGTTCAGCGATCATATCCAGCGCTTCGGGGCGGGTGTCAGATGATGAAATGCAGGCCTGACGATTGCCGACAAAAACACGCAGACCAACATCTACGCCTTCGGATCGTTCGGCTTGTTCCAAAGCACCGCCGCGGACCTCGATATTGATAGATGTGCCGTCGACTGCAATGGCATCGGCACTGTCGGCACCAGCACGTTTCGCAGCAGCAAGGATATCTTGGGTCAGGTCGTTCAGCGTCTTGGTCATGGTATGTCCTTTGGGATGCATAATGACGTAGACTGCGGGGGGCGGTCCTGCAAGTGCCGCATAGAAAAACCCCCGAAGATCAGGCGATCATCGGGGGGTGCTTTGTTAACGGATGCGTTGGCCATTCAATAGGATTTGGGCGTCATCGGTGATCTCTAGTGTCGTTTCGACCTGATCATCACCCGTTGCTTGCGTAAACATACCCATCATCATGCGGGCGCCCATAATCGCGTCCTGCACAGGTAGGCCCGACGTTTCCAGATCGGTCATCAGTGCGTCGATGCCGCTGCCTTTAATCGTTGCGCTGCCCGTAGGGCGTGGCATTCCGTCAAAGGTGGTCAGGTCAGAGTTGTCAAAGGTGAACGCCCCAGTTCCCGTTAGCTGGGCGCCGCCGAACGCAATCAAAAGGTTGTTCAGATTCAGGGACAATAGTTCGCCGAACGATTCCATGTCGTTCATCCGCATCATGAATTCGTATTGATCTGGATCGATCGCATCAAAGAACAGCTTGGCCTGACCGCTTAGGTCCAGTTGCAATGTTATTGGATCATGCGACAGCGCATTCGACGGGTCAGCCATCGCCCAAATCGCATCGCCCATTCTGATATTTTCCAAGTTCAGACCCATTGCGTAATCTTGGGCGTCGTCAGAACGGGACAGCGGCATCAGCATGTTGAAACCATAAGTGTCGGCGGTCATGGCGAATTCCATCGGCATTGCATCGGTGACAACGCGCAGTTCGTGGCCTTTGCTTTCGACGGATGCATTAATTCGAGACGCATCAACGGCAAAATCGGTTGCGCTAGACTGGCTTTCGCTAAGGATCGTCAGCTTGGATTCTGGGCTGTCGATGTTGATAAAGCTTCTTGCGAAGCCCCAAGATGCATTAAAGGCGCTCGTCAGTCCGTTTTGCAGCGCCATTTCTGCCGGACCTTCGATCGCAGCTGTTGGGTTATAGTTGCTGCCTGCTGCCGAAAGGTCATTCACCTGTCCTGCGATATCAACAGTTCCGCCATCCGTCGGTTCAAGAGCCATGACATATTCTAGCGCACCAATGTTCAGATCATAATCCAACGACTGGCCTTCATCGTCGGTGCCACTGGTCGAGGTGCCTGTGACATCTGTCAAAGTCGTGCGCAGATCAAAGGACTCAGGTTGGTCACCGTCCAAAACAAAGTTCATCGCGATGAGGTAGCGATCTACCGACGCGTCATAAGTGATCGCGCTATCATCGCCGGATGCGATGATTTCTGCCCCGTTCAGTGTCAGATCTGCGGTGATGTTCATTTCTTCATCGCCGGCCCCGCCGGTGATGGTGAATACCATGTTCTCTTGGAGCGTGATCTCAACCGTGCCATCAGCGTTTTCGGTAAAGATCACATCGCCCAGATTACTATTGATCGTCACCCCGTCCTGATTGGAACCATAGGAAAGGCCAGTGATCGTCAGAACGCCGTTTTCATAGGTTTCGCTTTCTGAATTTAGTTTGATCGAGGCACTGCGTACTATCTGGGATTGCCAGTCTTCCCACACTTGTTCGGCGCTCACATCCGCAAATGCCGCAGGAGCAGTCAAAATCGCTGTTGTGCAAACGGCACTCTTAAAAATTGCGGAACGTTGCATAGTCTTTCCTTTGAATAACCTAAACATAGATTGCCGTTACGAATGTGACGCGATTGGTCGGCAGTGTCGGCTAAAAGGTAATCATACAAAGCAATTGTTCAAAGTGGTAAAAGGCAAAATCATGAAAATGGACGGGAAAACCATACTGATAACAGGGGCAAGCCGCGGAATCGGTGCTGCTGCTGCGCGGGAATTTGCCAATCAGGGTGCGAATGTTGCTTTGGTCGCGCGCAGCGAAGATGACATTGCCAAATTGGCCGGTGAAATTGGCCCGAACGCACTAGCCATTCCATGTGATGTGGCCCGTTACTGGGAGTTTGAACAGGCGATTACCGCCACTGTTTCGGCATTTGGCGGGCTGGATGTGTTGATCAATAATGCTGGCATCATTGCCCCCATGGCAAAGATTGAGGACACGGACCCAGATGCATGGGGCCATGTGATCGATGTAAACCTAAAAGGTGTTTATAATGGCGTTCGGGCTGCATTGCCGATCATGTTGGAACGCGGCGCTGGATCGATTTTCAACATTTCGTCTGGTGCAGCGCATGATCCCTATGAACCTTGGTCTGCTTATTGTGCCTCTAAGGCGGGCGTTTACATGCTGACGCGTCAGGTCGATCTGGAATACCGCTCCAATGGTATTCGCTGCATTGGTTTGTCGCCTGGTACGGTGGCAACGCAAATGCAGCGGGATATCAAATCGTCGGGATTGGGCCGCGTTGCGCAGTTGGAATGGACTGATCACATTCCACCCGAATGGCCTGCGCGTACTTTGGTCTGGATGTGCGGCGAAGAGGCAGATGGCTATTTAGGCAATGATGTTCGACTAAGAGACGAAACAATCCGCAACGCTGTAGGCCTCATATGATCCGCGTAGACAGAAACGACGATGTTTGGACGGTTACAATTGATCGTGCGGATAAGGCGAATGCCCTCACCGAAGACATGTTGAAAGAACTGACCGACATCGCGATCGCTGCGCGGGACATCAAAGTGTTTATCCTAACAGGCGCTGGCCGTGTTTTTAGTGCGGGTGCCGATCTGGATCAGGCCGCCAAGGGGTTGGCCGTATCTGACCAGTGGGAAACATTGTCATCAGCCATCGCAGAAATAAAAGGCCTTAGCGTTGCCGCGTTGAACGGTACGGTCGCAGGCGGCGCGTTTGGAATGGTGTTGGCTTGTGATGTGCGGGTGTCCGTTGGGGCGGCGAAATTCTTTTATCCTGTCATGCGTCTGGGATTTCTGCCGCAGCCGTCTGATGTGCGGCGTATGGTCGAATTTGTTGGCCCGTCCCGCGCCAAGCTGATCCTCATGGGCGGTCAGAAAATCTTGGCTGACGAAGCGCTGTCTATCGGGCTCATCGATCGCATCATAGACGACGAAGACGTATTGGGTGCTGCGATGTTGTTGTCCCAAGATGCGCAATTGGCAAAACAAAGCCACGTGGCAGCCATCAAATCGATGATCCAATCGTAGCGCCATTGGAACCAGCGTCGTGGAATGATAGGTCTTTTGCCTGAAAGATAGGTAGGGCCAATATGGCAAAAGCGATTGTTATCGGTGCGGGCCCCGCAGGGCTTATGGCGGCAGATGTTTTGTCAGCTGCGGGTGTTGATGTGACAATTGCGGACGCAATGCCGTCGCCTGCCCGCAAATTTCTGATGGCCGGCAAATCGGGCCTGAACATCACCAAAGTGACGCCTGATTTTATGGCCCCTTTTGGTCCCGTCGCCGAAGCGATGAAAAATGCGCTGGGCGAATTTGGCCCCGCAGAGGTGATCGAATGGGCCCAAGGCTTAGGTCAGCAGACGTTCACTGGGTCGACGGGCCGCGTGTTTCCAAACGTGATGAAAGCATCTCCGTTGTTGCGCAATTGGTTGGGCCGGCTGGATGACCGTGGGGTTATTCTGCACCGGCGCTGGCGATGGGTGGATTGGGACAACGGCGGAGCCGTGTTTGATACACCGATGGGCCGACAAAGCCTGCCCTACGATGTAGCGATTCTAGCCACAGGCGGTGCAAGTTGGTCACGATTGGGATCGGACGGTAAATGGGTCGATTCTATATCCGCCCCGATAGCGCCGTTTAAACCCGCAAATATGGGGTTCAACGTGAATTGGACCCAGCACATGCAGAGCCATTTCGGCGCACCCGTCAAGGGCGTTGAATTACACGCCGGCGAACACCGCACCCGAGGCGAATTTGTCGTGTCAGAACGCGGCGTCGAAGGCGGCGGAATTTATGAAGTTTCGGCCGCGGTACGTGATGGTGCAGCTTTGGTCGTTGATCTGGCGCCCGATATGTCTGTGGCCGACGTCCGAAGCCGTCTGGCAAAGCGTAAAAAGAATTCATTGGCCAATTTCTTGCGTAAATCCTTACGGTTAGATCCGGTCAAAATCGCGTTGTTACAAGAATTTGGTCGGCCATTTCCCGATGATCTTGCGCCAGTGATCAAGGCCCTTCCCATCCGTCATAACGGCCCCCGTCCATTAGACGAAGCGATTTCAGTCGCTGGCGGGGTGCGATTTGACGCGATGAATAACCGTTTAATGCTGCGTGATCGCGCGGGTGTCTTTTGCGCAGGCGAAATGCTGGATTGGGAAGCGCCAACAGGCGGGTATTTGATCACAGGGTGTCTGGCTACAGGCCGATATGCTGCAAATGCGGCCGTTGATTATGTCAATGAATTTGGTGCGTCATAGCCGTAGACCGCAATGTCACGGGCGTAGCGTGTCGCAATAAAATCAATGGTTTCCCTCTTCATCGGAACCAGTGGCTCTGGTTCGCCTAAAAGGTCAGAGATATTCGGGGGAATGGGTAACTTTAACTGTACCAAAACTGTGGAAAGTTCGCTTTCCAGACGTTCTGTTGGTATGATGTCTGTCATGAGGTTTGCGCACCACGTGTCGCAAGGCATCGCGGCCATTTTGCGCCAGTGTTGTGAAACGGTTCCGTCTTTGCTGTTCGTTTTATGGCTCAGTTGTTTGACCCATTCGTCAAAATTGGGCGTTTTGAGGCCAATAAAGGATTTCATCCGCCAGACAGGGTCGTGTCGATTAATACGGGTGTGAAGCGCAGACAGGCGCACATAAGGGTTGGATGTGCAGGTGATGCGCCTGTAGCTGGAAAAATCCCACCCTAGATTTTCAAATGCCTTTTTCACCGCAGTAGGCGGCATGTGGCGATAAAATGGGTGTTCGGGTGTGCGCCGATGGATTTGTTCGATCGGTTCTTCGTTCCAGGTTTCTAGGTAGTTGTGTAAATGACCCGCATGCGTCAGCGGTTGATGGAAAAAGATGAACCGATGCCGGTGTGAAATGATCATACGTTTCTCGTTGTCGCAGGATGCCAACCGTGAATTGCATCAATGCCACTTAAGGTTGTTTTTTGCTAGTCTTAGTTTGTGATCTTTTGCTTTTATGTTGAACGATTGATAAATCGGTCCCGATCGCAAAGGGGCAAATATGCGAAAAAGTTTCATCAAATCGGTGCGTGTACCGATTGCGCTGGCAGCACTTGGTTTTGCTGCGCCTGCTCATGCTGACGATGTCAGTTCAAGGTATTCGTTGTTCGGGAATATTGGCTTGATCGAAATGCCGACCGCGCAATCCGCAGCCGACGCGGATTTAGCGGTGAGTTATTCCGGTTTTTCTATGCAGCAGCGGACATCGATTGCGTTTCAAATCACGCCGCGTTTGTCGGGTACGTTCCGATACACTCGTTTTCCGAATTACACCGGCCCAAATACCGATGAGACCTACGATCGTAGTTTCGATTTCAGGTATCGCATCTTTGATGAAACACCATGGCGTCCATCGTTCGCAATTGGTTTGCGCGATTTTGCGGGCACGGGTTTGCTCACGTCAGAATATGTGGTCGCAACCAAATCAATCACTGACTCGGTTCAGGTAACTGCAGGATTAGGATGGGGGCGTCTGGGGTCTTATAACGGGTTTACCAACCCTCTAGGCGCATTGGACGAAGCGTTTGAGACCCGACCAAGAAGAAATGTAGGTTTAGGTGGGTTGCCATCGTCCAACCAGTATTTCCGAGGCGATGCAGCGTTTTTTGGTGGCGTCGAATGGCAAATCAATCCGCAATGGACGGCAGTGGCGGAATACTCTTCTGACGCCTACACAAGAGAAGTTGCGAACGGCAGCTTTGACCACAAGTCCCCGTTCAATTTTGGTGTAACCTATCAACCGAATGTAAATTATCAGATCAGCGCATATTCGCTTTACGGCGGCGAAATCGGTTTGGGATTTACCAGCGTCATAAATCCAACGCGCCCCCCAATCGCTGGTGGCGAAGATCGGGCACCTGTACCCGTTGCTGTGCGATCGGTTGATGCCGCGGCCGCAGCGACATGGGCACCTGATACGCAAACACAGGCCGCCGTTGGTGCAGGGTTGTCGCAAGTTCTGGACGCCGAAGGCATTAGCCTGAACGGTATTTCGGTAACCGGCGACACTGTCCGTCTGCGATACACGAACAATCGATATCGTAGCGAAGTGCAGGCGATGGGACGTATTGCGCGCATTTTGACGAATGCCATGCCGCCATCGGTAGAGTTTTTCGCATTAGAACCGATGCAGCGGGGCATCCCTTTATCGCAAGTCACCGTTGCGCGTTCAGATATCGAAACCTTGGAAAACCGCGTGGGCAGTGCGCAGGATATTTATACTCGGGCCAATTTTAATTATCCGGGCGATGATTTAATACCTGTACCGGCCAATGATCCGGCCTTTGTCTGGGGTATTGTGCCCTATGCCACGGTCGCGTTGTTCGATTCCAGTAACCCGGCCGCTTTTGACGTCGGTATCGAAGCCAGCCTGCGCTATCGTATACAGCCAAATATCATTGTGGCTGGGTCGATGAGCAAGTCGCTCTACGACGATGACATCATCGAAGATACCATTCGCAATTCCTCTTTGCCGCCTGTGCGCGGTAACGCGGCGCTTTATCGAACACAGGGCGACGGCGGCATCGATCAGTTGACGCTGGCGTGGTACGGGCGTCCGTCGGACACGCTGTATTCCCGACTGACCTTTGGTTACATCGAAGAAATGCACGCAGGTCTATCAACCGAAGTGTTGTGGAAACCTATCGACAGTCGATGGGCATTCGGTGCTGAACTAAATTACACCGCGCAACGTGATTTCGACATGCTATTCGGTGTACAAGACTATGATGTAATGTCTGGTCACTTGTCCGCCTATTGGCAAAGCCCCAGCGATTTCCACGTTCAAATCGATGCGGGTCGCTATCTGGCTGGTGATTGGGGGGCGACGCTGTCCGTTAATCGCGAATTTTCAAACGGTTGGCGCGTTGGAGCCTACGCGACAATTACGGATGTTCCTTTCGATGAATTTGGTGAAGGGTCTTTTGACAAAGGCATTTTGTTGACCATTCCGACCGACTGGGCCATCGGAAAACCCAGCCGCAACACTGTTGAGATGCGTTTGAATTCGCTGACCCGCGACGGTGGCGCGCGATTGAATGTGGATGGTCGGTTGTACGATTCAATCCGTAACGGGCACCTTGCCGATTACAACCAATCATGGGGACGTTTCTGGCGATGAAATTCCAATATTTTTTCTTGGCGTTTGCGTTGGTGGCCTGCGGACCCAAGGCTGAAAACACCGGCATTTCTCGCGCCGTTGAATTGGCTCTTTCTGGTCGCGCGGCACAGCCCGAACAGGTCGATCCAGAAACCTGGTTAAATGGTGCCGAAGGGGTACTGATGGCTATACCGACCACGGGTTGGGGCGGCCTATTGAAAAGTATCGGGCAAAATGGTGATCGCGTGACGTGGGCGGGTATGGATGAACGTTCGGTCACCACACAGTCGGGCATCGTGGTGGCCACACGCGGCATGGGATTTGATTTATACGCGGCGGATGTTGATGGTACAGTTGCGGCGCTTGCTGGTGGGCCGACCGAATATCAACGACGTTTCGAGTTGCTTGAAGGTGACGATGATATTGCCCGTGCCGAGTTGAACTGCACCTTTGAACGGGTCGGAGTTGAAACTGTCACTTTGGCGACGGGACAGTACACTGCGGAGCGTTTCAAAGAGGTTTGTTTGAATGACCTTATCGGCTTTGAGAACGCGTATTGGGTGCAAGAAGGTGGGAAAATGATCCAATCACAGCAATGGATTTCGCCAAATTTGACACACCTGACGACGCAATCGTATTGATTGCAAGTCTATGAAAGTAGTTCTTGATAAACGTGCGGATATTGGCTACGCCCGATCTCAGACATGTCTTCTATTTTTGGAGTAGTACTATGCGTAAAATCGTTCTTGCATCCGTAGTTGCAATCGCAGCAGCATCCGCAGCATCCGCTGGCGGCGTTGCACCAGTTGTAACCACCCCAGCAGCACCAACCGTAGTTGCACCAGCGCCAGCTGGTTCGAACGGTGGCCTGTGGCTGGCTCTGGGCGCACTGGCCGTAGTTGCAGCAGTTGCATCTTCGTCCGACTCCTAAGTTTTACTAACTTAGATCGAAATTCGCTAAAGGCGGGCCTAGGCCCGCCTTTAGTCATTTTAGCGCTTTGCCATCATGGCCAATCGAACCAGAGCACGTTCCATGAGCGCTTGCTGCGGCGCGCGCGATGTCGACCGCAACGTTAAGTCCGTGGCTAAAAGTTCTGACAATGCCCGTTCCAATTTGTCCCGTCCCCAAGCCGAGGCTTGGCGGACAATTGCATCGCGGCGCGGACCAAACACGGGTGGGCGTAGACGCCCCACGCCTGCCGCTGGGCCGCCTGGATCGCAGGCTGCGGCGTGCAACGTTCTGAAATGTCGGTTCGCCCCGATACATAGGGATGTCGGGTTGACGCCTTGTGCATAAAGGCGACGCAGTAGGGGCGCGATGCTTTGCGCCTGACCATTCGCAACGACCTTTAGCAGGTCATCCAATCCGGCCTCTGCGGATTGCGGACGGCATGCATCAACGTCTTCTACGGAAACCGGTGACGCATCGTTCAGTTTGTAAAGGCCCAGCTTTTCAATGGTTTGGCGAAAATCACCTGGGTCTAACATCCGCGACAGTCCAAGGATCGCATCCATCGCATCGCGGCTAACGTCTGAAACGCCTGATTTGGCCAAAGTTGCTTCGATTTCGTCACGACCAGGGGGATCGTCATAGATGCCCACGCAATATGTGGCTGGGTGGCCTTCGAACAATTTGCGTAATTTGGATTTTGCCGCCAATTGGCCTGCTGTGACGATAATTTGCGCATCACCATCGCGCCAATCCGATAGCGCGGCTTCAAATGTTGCGGTCAAACCATCGGTGGCGTCTTCGACAAATGCAACACGTGGACCTGGGAAAAACCCTTGGGCTTTGATCGCATCGTTAAGCAATGCGCCGTCTTTGCGTAATTCGCCACCTGACATACGGGTCAGGCGCATTTCTTCTTCGCCTTGGGGGCCGACAAGCGCGTCAATGACCTCTTTGCGGCGCAGTGCAACGCGCATGGCATCAGCGCCGAAAATTAACAGTCCTGCTTTGTGCGGGTCTGGTTTTCGAAAATAGGCTGCGGCGTCTCGAGCGTTTAACTTCATGGCGCTATTGGCCCGCTGTTCGGGTCAAAATCTGGGCGACGATTAAATCGGCAAGGCTGTACGAGAGGCGTTCGTATGCGTCTTGCTGCGCGGCGTTGATCGCAACAACGCTGCCCAAGCTGGAATAGCCTTCGAAACTTCTGACGGACCCGGTGGCAACAGTTTCACCCGCATTATTCACGAATGAATAGTCAGCGGTGCCAGTGACAGTCGTCCGCACAGTCGTGTCGTTCGACGCGATAGCAACAGGTTTTTCCGACGTCGCGATGCGGACGGTCAGTTGATTAGGGGCCTGAGCCTCAGGCGTGCCCAAACGTTCGACCAGTCGTTCGCGCAGGTGATAGCCTTCGGCGGTTTGATCGACGTTAAAGGAAACCGAACCCATAAGGTCGCTTGCCGATCCATGGGTTCCATAGATCGGCGCATATCCACAGCCCGCGATGCCAGCCAGACCCACAATAAACGCGATTTGGCGGGCAAAACGGGCAAAGGACTTAGATGACGACATTGATGATACGGCCTGGAACAACGATCAGTTTCTTCGGCTGGCCACCGTCCAGCGCTTTGACCACAGCTTCGTTCGCTAGGGCGAGTTTTTCAACCTCTTCCTTGGACATATCAGCCGGGACGCTGATTTCAGCGCGGCGTTTACCGTTGATCTGGATCGGCAGGGTAACTTCGTCTTCGACCAGCATGGATTCATCAACCACAGGCCATGCAGCGTTGATAATCAGGCCTTCGCCGCCCAGCAATGCCCAGATTTCTTCGGACAGGTGCGGGGTCATTGGCGACATTAGTTGTGCCAGAACGCGGGCTGCCTCTTTCTTGGCTTTACCGCCTGCTTTGGATTTTTGCAGGACGCTGGTGAAACCGTACAGTTTCGCGATCGCTGCGTTGAAACCAAAGCTGTCGACGCCGCCGGTGACGTCCTGAATGGCCTTGTGCATGGCTTTCAGCAGCGCTTTGTCTTCGCCGGTTTCGCTGTCGTCCATTTGCGCGATGTCAGCGCAGATGCGGTAGACGCGGGCCAGATGTTTTGCGGCCGCTTCGGCGCCCGATGCGGTCCATTCAACGTCACGTTCGGGCGGGCTGTCGGAGAGGACGAACCAACGGGCGGTGTCCGCGCCGAATGCCGAAATGATGTTCAGCGGGTCAACCACGTTGTTTTTCGATTTCGACATTTTGGCCGAAGGGATGATTTCCACCTCGGTCCCGTCTTTCAGGAACCCTTTGCCGTCGCGCAGTTCGACTTCCTCTGGGTAGTGATACACAGGGCGCCCGGTTTCTGGGTTCTTGGTCTGGTAAATCGCGTGGGTTACCATGCCTTGGGTGAACAGGGCGTTGAATGGTTCGCGGGCGCTGTCAGGCAGGTGGCCGGTGACGTTCATCGCACGGGCGAAGAAACGCGAATACAGCAGGTGCAAAATCGCGTGTTCGATGCCGCCGATGTATTGGTCGACGTTCATCCAGTAATCGGCATCCGCGCGATTGGTTGGCGTGTCGGCGCGAGGCGACGTAAAGCGGGCGTAATACCACGACGAATCCACAAAGGTGTCCATCGTGTCGGTTTCACGTTTCGCTGGCGCGCCACATTTCGGGCACGCACAATCACGCCATGTCGGGTGACGGTCTAGCGGGTTGCCTGGCACGTCAAAGGTCACGTCGTCAGGCAACTGCACAGGCAGGTTTTCTTTTTTTTCGGGCACCACGCCGCAGTCTTCGCAGTGGACGACAGGGATCGGGCAGCCCCAGTAGCGCTGACGGGACAGGCCCCAGTCGCGCAGGCGGAATTTGGTGACGCCTTTGCCCCAGCCTTCGGATTCGGCTTTGTCGATGGCGGCATCAACGCCTGCATCGCCGGTTTGCACTTCGTCGCCCGAAAAACCGCGAACGTACCGGACTTTTTCAGACTTCAGCGGAACGTAGGCTTCCGTCAGGTCAGTGGAGTCTGCGTCTGGCGCGGTGAACACAGCGTTGATCGGCAGGTCGTATTTCGTTGCGAAATCGAAATCGCGCTGATCGTGGGCAGGGCAGCCAAAAATCGCGCCTGTGCCGTAGTCCATCAGGATAAAGTTCGCGATCCAAACTGGCAGTTCCCACGATGGATCCAGCGGGTGTTTCACGCGAATGCCGGTATCCATGCCCAGCTTTTCAGCCTTTTCCAGCGCCTCGGCTGTGGTGCCGCCTTTGCGGCATTCGGCGATGAATTCGGCAGCGGCTGGGTTGTTCAGCTCCAGCTCTTTCGCGATTGGGTGATCGGGGGAAATACCAACAAAGGACGCGCCCATCAGCGTATCGGGGCGGGTGGTGTAGACGGTGATCGGATCGGCGCCGTCGCGTTCAAACCCGAATTCCAGACCGCGCGATTTACCGATCCAGTTCGACTGCATCAGTTTCACTTTGGCCGGCCAATCGTCCAGATTGTCGATGGATTCCAGCAGGTCGTCGGCCATGTCCGAGATTTTAAAGAACCATTGGGTCAATTCGCGGCGTTCGACATCCGCGCCCGAACGCCAACCTTTGCCGTCGATAACCTGTTCGTTCGCCAGAACGGTCATATCGACAGGGTCCCAGTTTACTACCGCGTTTTTACGGTACACCAGATCCGCATCCAGCATGTCGATGAACAGCGATTGCTGCTGGCCATAATATTCAGGATCGCAGGTCGCGAATTCGCGGCTCCAGTCGATGGACAGGCCCAGAGGTTTCATCTGGCCGCGCATGTCCGCGATGTTGTTATAGGTCCAGTCTTTGGGGTGGCCGCCCGATGCCATTGCCGCGTTTTCCGCAGGCATACCAAAGGCGTCCCAGCCCATTGGGTGTAGCACGTTGTGACCAGTCGACATTTTATAACGCGCAACCACATCGCCCATAGTGTAGTTCCGCACGTGCCCCATGTGGATACGGCCCGACGGATAGGGGAACATTTCCAGCACGTAGTATTTCGGTTTGCTTTCGTCACGGGTGGCGGTGAAGACACCAGCCTTTTCCCATTCGGATTGCCATTTCTGTTCGATGTCAGCAGCAGAGTATTGGGACATGTTTTGGACCTTTGGGACATGGAAACGCCGGGCGACTGGGCCCGGCGTGGTCATAATGCGTTTTTCGGGCGGATTCTATAGGCCGCGGTCTTGAATCCGCAGCTGTCGAGCGCGGCCAAGAATGGAATCTTCGATGGCAGTCAGGGTTGCCGCACTGACAGGGCCCGCTGAAGTGGATAGCGATACGTTTAGGGATCGTGCGTCCAGCGCCGGATCGGATACGTGGACGGTTCCGCGATAGGCGCGTCCGCCACCGGGGGGCGTGCCATAACCGAATACGATCACGCCAGTGAATGGATCAACGGATTCAATCGGCAGGAACGATAGAACATCCAAGGATGCGTTCCACAGGTAGCGGTTTACAGCAACAGATTCAGCGCCTGCTGCGCGAACGGGCTGCGTTACAGCATTCTCTGCTTGGCGGTTGCCGAACAGCGACCCAGAGCAGGCCGTCAGTGCGATCAAGGCGACACCTGCGATGGTGATGCGGGTGGTTTTGATAAAGGCGTTCAAGTCATTACCCTTTCGGTCAGTGCCCGAGGGCCTGTTTCCCGAAATGTGTAAACAACGCAGGCATCTGTCACAAGAGGCAACACCGCCAAAAGCAAAGAGCGGCCCAAAAGGACCGCTCTCGCTTAATCAGATCTTAGATCAGATTAGAAGTCGAACGACAGTTCAACGGTTGCGCCTTCTTGGTAGTCGCCTGCACCGTATTCGTCGTCGTCGTTGACTGCGTCGGTGTCAACATAGGAAACCAGCAGTTCTGCGCCGCCGCCCAGGTCGTAGGTACCTGCAACGTAGGTGGTGTCGCCAGCGTCAACCAGACCAGCAGCCAGCTCGATGCCGTTGCCCAGGTCGTATTCAGCTTCCAGACCGTAGTCTTCGGATTCGTCGGTGTATACGGTCAGAGCCAGAGCGCCTTCAGCGTATGCAACTTCGATGTCCCAGTTGTCTTCGCCAGCGTCTTCCATGACGTAGGAAGCGGTCGCGGTTACTGGGCCGAATGGGTATGCAACTTCTACGCCGATCGACGAGTCGTCAGCGGTGTTGTCCATTGCGTAGCCGAATGCAACGTCTGCACCAGCGAACGAGGTTGCTGCCGAAATACCGAAGATTTCGTTGAAGGTGTCTTCTTCTTGGTAAGCAACCGACAGGTCAACCGAACCCAGAGTGGTGGTTGCACCGATCGACAGATCGGTCAGTTCCGACATGTCTGCTGCGTCAACGATGTACGACACTGCTGCGTCTACGCCGCCGAATGCAACGGTTGCTTTCAGAACGGTTTCACCGTCTTGCTCAGCAAAGCCGTCGTCGTCCATGGAGCCTACGCCAGCCCATGCGTCAACTGCTGCGAATTCGGTGTCGCCGTATACCAGCGATGCAGTTTCCGAAGCGATGGTCAGGGTAACGCCGCCGAAGTCTGCGTCGCCTGCGTCCAGTTCGTCAACGTCTGCCGAAGCCGAAACAGTCAGACCGTTGTCCAGTTCTGCCGACAGAGCAACGTCCAGGTTGATCTCGCCGTAGAAACCGTACTCGTTGTCGTCGGTTGCCAGAGTCTGGTCGGTGTCGTTGTAGCCCAGAACAGCGGAGCCGGAGAAGGAAACTTCAGCAGCTGCTGCGCCAGCGAAAGCTACGATCGAAGCCGAAGCTAGTAGAATTTTTTTCATAGGATTACCCTCGTGTTTTGCATTCCCGAGAATGCCAGTGTGTCTAGCATTGATGGTGTATTTGCGCCCAAAGCCGCTGTCACTCAAGACAAATGGCGACAGGTTGGCGCCTCAATCAGAAAAATGATGCACGAAGGACACACCACATTTTCGCAGGCTTTGTGGATGACACAGGTGGCCGAGTGGCCTATTTCTGCGCAGAACCCCAATTTTCAAAGATGAATGGAGCAGATCATGGGCCTGTCCGAGATCAAAGCAAAGGTCGCTAAGGCGGAAAAAGAACATGGTCGCGCAGCGGGATCTGTAACTCTGATTGCGGTGTCCAAAGTGCAGCCAAATGAAAAAGTTGAAGCTGTATTGGACCAAGGACACCGAGTCTTTGGCGAAAACAAAGTCCAAGAGGCGCAAGGCAAATGGCCGATGTTCCGCGAAAAATACGATGGAATCGATTTGCATCTAATAGGTCCGCTGCAATCCAACAAAACCCGCGCAGCGATGGAATTGGCGGACAGCATCCACACGCTGGATCGATCAAAGCTGGCCCATGCTATGGCGCGTATCGCGCAGGAAATCGGAAAATGCCCTGATCTGTTTATTCAGGTGAACACAGGCGAAGAGGATCAAAAAGCGGGCGTGTTGCCGCGTGATGTTGATTCCTTTGTTGCGGAATGCCGTGCGCTGGATCTGCCCGTCAAAGGATTGATGTGCATCCCGCCCGTGGACGAAGAGGCATCGATGCATTTTGCTTTGCTGCGTAAATTTGCAGAACGGAACGGGCTAGACGGGCTTTCGATGGGGATGAGCGCGGATTTTGAAAAGGCGATTGCTTTTGGCGCGACTCATGTGCGCGTCGGGTCCGCCATTTTTGGCGAACGCGACTACGGCTGATTACAAAACGATCAGGTGCGTTTCGTATCTGATGCGCGCCGCGATCCAGCGTAGGTCTTTGGGGCGCAGTCCAATACATCCCGCCGTTGGATACCCCGGGCGCCGCATTTGGTGGATGAAAATGGCCGAGCCACGGTTTTTCACCGCATAGGGCCAATTCCAGTCCGTAATGATCACGATATTATATAGAGGGTCGGCGCGGCGCAGCGTTTCGTGGCTGTACGGATAAGGCGCGCGCACCATCATGTTGTAATCTTCGTGGGTCGGGTCGTCTGACCAAAGATCGTCTTTGGTAATCGGTAGTGCCCAATCGGCAGGGCGGGTCACGCGATCAGGGCGATAGAGCATCCCAACGATCCGATGCGTCCCGCGCGGGGTGGCACCATCGCCTTCGCGTTTGGCTGCAGTCACACCGCCGCGCCCGATGGTGCAGGGAAACCGGCGGCCCATGAACCGCAAATTACCCCGTGACACCACTATGTCAAACGCGCGCATTACAATAGATGTCCCGACTTTTTGGCTTTGGTCGCCAGATAGTGATGGTTGAACCTATTTTCACCGACCTTCAGAGCGACGCGTTCGGCGACGTCGATCCCGCTTTCTTGCATGCGGGCGACTTTGTTCGGGTTATTCGTCAGCAGACGCACAGATGCGAACCCAAGTTTGCGCAGGATTTCCGCGCCAATCCGAAAATCGCGTTCGTCGTCTTCGAAGCCTAAGCGGTGGTTTGCCTCGACCGTGTCAAAGCCCTGATCCTGCAGAGAATAGGCGCGCATTTTGTTAGTCAGGCCAATGCCGCGGCCTTCTTGGTTCAGATACAGCAGCACGCCCTGGCCTTCGGCGCCCATCTGGGCCAATGCACCGCGCAGCTGGGGGCCGCAGTCGCATTTCAGGCTACCCAGCACGTCGCCAGTAAAGCACGCTGAATGAAGACGCGCCAAAACGGGCTGAGACCGATCAGGTTTACCGATTTCAACGGCATAGTGTTCTTCGGCGCCGTCTTCGGGGCGGAAAATGTGGAGGCGGCCAGCTTCGGAGACCTCGATCGGCAACCGCGCGGCGACGATCGGGTGCTGGGGCGACATGGTTTGATCCAGCGCGGCGTCCGCAGGCACCATCGTCAGGTTATGCGTCAACGCAAAAGCCTGCGCATTATTCAACTGCACAACGATTGCGGCGGGCAGCAGCCGTGCCGCTTTGGTCAGGGCGATGGCGGCGCGGTGCAACGTTGCGTCACCGCCGCGTTCGGACCGCAGGGGGCCCTTCATCGGGGCGTTTAGGTCATCCGCCGGATCGGCAATCGCGCGAATCCAGTTCAAGTCCACATCATGCGGCAGCGCGATGCGGGCCAGATCCGAATCGTAGGGCGTAACGTGCAGGGTTTTGGCGCGGTGCGACGTGATCACCAGCGTGACGCCCGTCAGGTCATCCAGTTGGTTCAGGCGGTCCTGATCCAGTGTTTCAACGGCGAACATCATGGCGCCGCCATCCAAAACAACTGGTACACCCATGCGCAAATCGGCGCGGGCGCGGGCGATACGTTCGACGATATTGGGTCCAAATCCCATGGGGCTGCCTTTTGTTGTTGGCATCTAATTAGGGCCAATTGTCAGGAATTGAAACATTAGGCGCAATTTTGACACGTCCGCGTGATTTATTGACGGAAACCTTGCCGCCGTCCGTATCAGGTCACAGATGATCAAGTAGACGTGAAGGAGGCCGATATACAAATGGCACAGCTCAAACGAATACTACTGGTAGATGATGACGAAGACCTGCGCGAAGCGTTGGGTGAACAGCTAATCATGACCGAAGAGTTCGACGTGTTCGAAGCCGGAAACGGTCATGATGGCCTGATCCGCGTAAGGGAAGGCATCTATGATCTGGTCATTTTGGACGTAGGCCTGCCCGACACGGATGGCCGCGAATTGTGCAAAGTGATGCGCAAACAGGGCGTGAAATGTCCTATCTTGATGCTGACCGGGCATGACACTGACAGCGATACGATTTTGGGTCTGGATGCGGGCGCAAATGACTATGTGACCAAACCGTTCAAGTTCCCTGTCTTGCTGGCGCGTATCCGTGCGCAGCTGCGGACGCATGAACAATCTGAAGACGCAATTTTCCAAATTGGGCCATATACGTTCCAACCGGCACAGAAATTGCTAGTCACAGAGGACGAAAAGAAAGTACGGTTGACTGAGAAGGAAACCAATATCCTCAAATTCTTGTACCGATCGACGGATCACGTGGTACCGCGCGATGTCTTGTTACACGAAGTTTGGGGCTACAATGCCGGTGTGACGACCCACACGTTGGAAACTCACATCTACCGACTGCGCCAAAAGGTGGAACCAGATCCGTCCAATGCGCGTTTGTTGGTTACAGAAAGCGGCGGTTACCGATTGGTGGTCTGACCCTAGGGTTAAACAAACCAAACGCACTGTCGTTAAAATTGAAGAGCTCCCCTGGTGGCGGGGTCAAGTCACCATCCTCCCTGTTGGACTTGCCCCCGCGGACTTTTGCGGGGGCTTTTTTTGTTAAAGGCCTAGCGTGATATCGTTACACAAGGCATCCGCGATAAAAACCTGGTTTTCCATCATACGTTCGAATTCCCGCAGATACCTTGCGGCGCCGTCCAGTTGATCGGCGACGGGGGCGATCACCTCTTCAAATGTGAACGGGCTGTCGGCAAAAATACCGTTATAGGGCTCTTCGACAGGGTTGCCTTGGTCATGTGCTTCGCCGCGTAGGGCCATCGCTACGCGTACCGCTGTCGCTGGGCGCCCGTATAGCTGCCCCATCTGGTTGGCTGTCCAGCTATCTACGCCCAACATTTGCAGTGCCGTTTCTAATTGGGCTTTGCGATAGTTTAGAATTGCGATGTAATTGAACACGTCCAACGCATCGTCCAGAGGCGCATAGCCGCCGATACGTTCGATGAGCGACATTTGGGCGATTTCACAGCCCGCCATATCATTCACTGATACATCTAGCGCCAGAACCATTGCACGCAAGCGCAACGCATTAGGCAGGCTGAGCCGGGAAATACGCGTGTCGCCGTATGTCAGCTTGTTAAGAAACCGTTCTAGCGGCCGGATATATAGATCGTCATCCGTGTAACCCAAATCCGGGAACATGCTAACGGTGCTGATGGCATCTGTGCGTTTCCGTTCGGCCCTATAAATGCCGTTCGCATCAGGAGATAGGTGCAGTCCCTGCCAAATGCCAAAACACATGCGAGCTTGTTGGCAGGTCGAATAGTCGGGCAGATAAAAGGCGATAAATGTTGCATCTATTTCGCCACCCGATACCTGCAAATGAACATATCGGGGCGTTGCTTTGGTCGTGTCGAATATAGTGGTCGACACCAGAAAGCCGCCATCGGGTAATTGATATGCCGACACGGTCGAGGCCCACATCATCATCAAAGCAGTCAATAATCTACGCATCTTTGGCCTTTGTCACAGGCTCCACCCGCTCAACCGTCTACCAAAAAAATGACTCGCGTTCAGAGTGCAAACGGATGGTCCCCTACTGCTAAGGGTCCGTTCGCGTCATAGCCCCAATGTGATGTCAGCGCAGACCGCTTCGACGATGTCGGTATTTGATCGCTTTAGAGCAACGACATTTTGATAGTAGGCTATGCCGTCGGGCATAAAATCAGGCACAAGCGCGATAATATCGTCAGCTGTCAGACCGGATTGATCCAGCATGGCTGCTATAAATGGCGCTTCAATAACTGACTCTACCGCAGTGTCGAAATCCCCGATTTTTGCCGTTTCGGCTGTAATCATGCCCAAAACGGTCATGCGGGTGCGTATCGGGAGCTGTTTGGCGCGCGCTGCATCCAATTCTGCCTCGGTCATTAGCTCGTGTGGTGATAGCAGATAATGCAGGTCGGCCAGTTCGGCTTGGTAACGAAAATAGGCTAACGCGTTTTGCAGGCGACCCGTCATGCCTTCTTCCTCAATCTGTGACAACTGCCGAATGTCGCAACCGCCCAAGGCGCTGACCGATACATCTAGCGACATGATCAAACCGCGCAAACCCAATGCGGTGTCGCGTGACATTGGATGGATGCGATCATCGTCCAGTTCGGCCGTTTTCAGGAAATTCACCAGCGGCCCGATATACAACAGATCGTCCGCCATATCGCTGTTTAATAACGCGTTACTGGTGCTGATCATATCGCTGCGCGTGCGTGTCGCGATAATGCCGTCATCGGTCAGTTCCATATGTAAACCTGGCCAGATCGCAGTGCACAATTCGGTTGTGTGGCAGGTGTAAGAGTCTGGTGAAAAGAACGCCAAAAAAGTGGCATCTATTTCATTGCCATTCACGTCGATATGGACATAGCGCGGGGTGGCTGCGACGGGATCAAAAATGCCCGATGAGATAAGATAGCTACCATCCGGTAATGCGTTGGCGCTGGTTCCGACGACACAACATGTGGCGACTGCCAATGGAATTCGGGTCATAACAACTCTTTTGAAACAAAGTCTGAGTTGATAGGAGTATCGCAAATATCGGAGCTGATCATGACTTTTTCTCTTGCGACTTGGAATATTAACTCTGTGCGTCTGCGCGAGGCATTGGTGTCGCGCCTGCTGACCGAAGATACGCCCGATGTTCTATGTCTGCAGGAATGCAAAAGCCCCGTGGAAAAAATCCCGTTCGATGCGTTCAAGGCGCTGGGCTATGACTACATGGTTGCGCGTGGCCAAAAGGGATACAACGGCGTGGCGATCCTATCCAAAATCCCGATGGAAGAATCCGACAGTCAGGATTTCGCATCCCTGAACCACGCCCGCCACATCGCAGGACGTTTGGAAAATGGCGTTATCGTCCACAATTTCTATATCCCAGCGGGCGGCGATGAACCGAACCGCGAAAAGAACGAAAAGTTCGGTCAGAAGTTGGATTACCTAACCGAAATGCGGGACTATTTCCACGCGACCAAGCCTGAAAAAACGGTGATCGTAGGCGATTTCAACATTGCGCCCCGCGAAGACGACGTTTGGGATCACAAAAAACTGCTCAAGGTGGTCAGCCACACCCCGATCGAGGTCGAACATCTGGCGCAAGTACAAGAGTCGGCAAATTGGGTCGACATCACGCGTCAGGACATTTCTGATGGGCGTCTGTATTCGTGGTGGTCCTATCGCGCCAAAGATTGGGATGCCGCGGACAAAGGCCGCCGTTTGGATCACATCTGGTCCACGCCTGATATTTCCAACGCGGCCCATTCCAGCCGCATCCGCCGCGAGGTACGCGGTTGGGAACAGCCCAGCGACCATGCGCCGGTTTTCGCGACATTTGATCTGTAATTGAACCTGACGGGCGGCGGTTGTCATTGCCCGCTGCCCTCCTCATATATGAGGCAACATATTTAATCGGAGGGCGAGATGCTCGAACTAGGTGGACAGCCGCAAGCCGCAGCGGACGATCTGATCAAAGACACGACCGACCAGACCTTTATGCAAGACGTCGTCGAGATGTCCATAGAGGTGCCTGTGATCGTGGATTTCTGGGCACCTTGGTGTGGTCCATGTAAAACCCTGATGCCTCAGCTAGAGGCCGCAGTGCGCGACGCAGGCGGCAAGGTTAAAATGGTCAAGGTCAATGTTGACGAAAACCAGATGATCGCGGGCCAGCTGCGCGTTCAATCCGTGCCGACCGTTTACGCGTTCTGGCAGGGCCAGCCCGTTGACGGTTTTCAGGGCGCCGTATCGCCCAGCCAATTGTCCGAATTCGTAAACAAACTGTCCGCTATGGGCGGTGCAGAGGGCCTAGAGGCCGCGCTGGAAGAGGCTGAAAACATTCTGGCCGAAGGCGACGCAGAAAGCGCTGCGGCAATCTTTTCGGCTGTGATCGGCGAAGAACCTGAAAACGCCGCAGCCTTTGGCGGTTTGGCCCGCGCAACGCTGGCAATGGGCAAAGTTGACGAGGCAGAAGCCGTGCTGAATGGCGCACCCGCAAAAATTTCGAACGCCGCCCCGATTGAAGCTGCCTTTGCGCAAATTGCACTTGCGCGTCAGGCCGAAAAGGCAGGTCCCGTCGCCGAATTGCAGGCCAAAGTGGACGCAGACCCGTCCGACATGCAGGCGCGTTTGGATCTGGCCCAAGCCATGCACGCGGCAGGTGATGTCGAAGGCGCTGTTGATCAGTTGCTGACCATGTTCAAAATGGATCGCGAGTGGAATGACGGCGCGGCCAAAGCGCAGCTGTTCCAGATTTTCGACGCGCTAAAGCCGAATGATCCTGTTGTGCTGAATGGACGTCGCAAATTGTCGTCCATGATATTTGCCTAACATCTGGGGCGACCTACGTTGCGGATAATGAGGAACATTGCCGACTTACCGCAGACGATACCTGTCTTTCCTTTGCCCGGCGCACTGATGCTGCCTCGGGCAAAGTTGCCGCTCCACATCTTTGAACCGCGCTATCTTGCGATGATCGAAGACGTGATGAAAACACCCCATCGTTTGATCGGGATGGTTCAGCCAAATGGCACGCGTGGGTTGCATAAGATTGGTTGCGCTGGCCGTTTGACAGCGTTTTCGGAAACAGACGATGGTCGTTACATGATCACCCTAACTGGTGTGTCGCGTTTCCGACTGGGCGAAGAAATCGAAGGTTTCACGCCCTATCGCCGGTTTGACGTATCCTTTGACGGGTTTGATCGTGATTTGGGCGATGCAGAACACGATTCAGCTATGGATCGTCCTGAATTGCTAAAATTGCTTCGTCGATTTTTCGAAGATCGCGGCCTATCAACAGACTGGGACGGGCTGCGCGAAGCGGACGATGAGCTATTGATCAATTCGCTGTCGATGTTATGCCCGTTTGAGCCTGAAGACCGCCAAGCGTTGTTAGAAGCGCCGACCATATCTGAACGGCGCGAAACGCTGATTACATTGATGACTTATGCCCTGCATGGGGGCGGAGACGAGAACCTGCAATGACCGACATGTTGTTTGATCCCAAAATGGTAGAGGCGCTGGTGTGCCCGCAAACTCAGTCCCGCCTGACTTATGACGCCGAAAAACAAGAACTGATTTCCGAGGCCGCGAAACTGGCGTTCCCAATCCGCAATGGCATTCCTGTGATGCTGGTGGATGAGGCGCGCCAGATCGACTGATCTAGCGCATCAAGCTGGGTAGGTCGCCGGTTAGTCCGGCGGCTTCGCGGATGAAGTTGCGGCGCAGTTTCGGCATCGCATTCACAGCGCCCATGCCCAGATCGCGGATCGTGCGAAGCAGCGGGTTGTCGTTGGAAAACAGTCTGTTGAACGTATCGGTCGCCATCGCCAATGTGGCCGTATCGAACCGGCGCCACTGTTGGTAGTTTTTCAAAACCAATGCGCCGCCGATATCTTGGCCCCTGTGGCGGGCATCGCGTAGAACGTCGGCCAGTGCTGCGATATCGCGCAAACCTGCGTTCAAGCCCTGACCCGCGATTGGGTGCATCCCGTGCGCCGCATCGCCAATCAGAGCGATACGATCTGCGATAAACGAATTGGCCAGCGTCAGGCCCAGTGGATAGGTGAACCGTTTCCCTGCCAATTTGATCGGACCAAGGAAGCTGCCAAAGGCGGGCTTGAGTTCCTCGATAAATTCATCATCGGACATGGCCGCGCATCGGGCAGCGCGGGCGTCGGTTTCGCTCCAGACGATTGATGATTTGTTGCCTTTCAGCGGCAGGATCGCGAGCGGCCCGTGTGGCATGAAAAACTGATGTGCGACGCCGTTGTTGGGCAATTCATGTTCCACAGCGCAGACAATAGCCGTCTGTCCGTATCCCCAGCCTGTGCGTTTAATGCCAGCACGTTCGGCTGTGCCCGATTTACGGCCGTCCGCGCCGACCAACAACGAAGCGGTCAGCACTTTGCCAGAAGACAATGTGACAGACGCGGTGCTGTCGGTGGTTTCTTGGGCCACCACAGTGTCGGGGGCGTAAATAGTGATCCGCTCCGACGCCTGCATCGCGTTGATCAGCGCGGGACGCAAATGGCGGTCTTCGACCATGTAACCCATTGGGCCTTCTTCGATTTCAGCGTGGTCGAAATGCATCATCCATGGCGCGGGGCCTTGGCCTGCGTGGCCGTCGGTGACTTTGATTTCCAACATTGGCTGCGCGGTATCTGCCAGCGCGCCCCATAGGCCGATGTTGCGCAGCAGTCGCACGGATGACAGCGCCAGCGCATAGGATCGCCCGTCAAAATCGGGGTCGGTATGCACGTTAATCGGCACAGCGTCGATCACGCCAACGGTCAGGCCGATATGGGCCGCAGCAAGGGCAAGCGCGGGGCCGTTCAGGCCGCCGCCAACGATCAGGATATCGTGGTCATGGGTCATAGGGGAAATATGGTCGGATTGGCGGGATTGTCCATGCGACATCGGCGGTCTAGCCTATGGTTTCTGACGAAAGGAACGGATCATGCAAGATTGGCGATGGATGACAGCGGCCGAATTGGGGCGCGGCATTGAAAATGGTGCGATTGATCCTGTTGACCTGACGCGGGTCTATCTGGACGCGATTGCCAGCCATGAATTCTCGGATCGCATCTATGCCCGCGTCACCGCAGATCGCGCCATGGCCGAAGCCCAAGCCTCAAGTGCCCGCGCGAAAGCGGGCAAACGGTTGTCGCCTTTGGATGGCGTTCCGATCAGTTGGAAGGATCTATTTGATAGCGCAGGCACTCCGACCGAAGCTGGCACAGCCTATTTGGCGGGCCGCACGCCCGAACAGGATGCCGATGTTCTGGCGGCCGCAACTGCGGCGGGGCTGGTGTGTTTGGGCAAAACTCATATGACCGAAATCGCCTTTAGCGGGTTAGGCGTAAACCCCGTGACCCAAACGCCGCCGAACGTGCATGATCACAGTGCGGCGCCCGGTGGGTCATCGTCGGGGGCTGCGGCCTCGGTCGCGTTTGGATTGGCTGCGGCTGGGATCGGGTCGGATACGGGCGGGTCTGTGCGCGTGCCATCGGCGTGGAATAATCTGGTCGGGTTCAAAACGACCCATGGGCGGCTGTCACTGGGCGGTGTGGTGCCGCTATGCAAGACGTTCGATACGGTCGGCCCGCTGTGCCGTTCCGTTGAAGATGCCGCGCTGTTGACCGCCGCCATGGCAGGGCAGGGGGGGCAGGTTATGGAAAAAGATATCAAAAATCTGCGCTTTGCGGTTTTAGATACCATCGCGATGGAGGATGTCCGCCCAGAACAGCGCCGGGCGTTTGATGATGCTATTGAAAAATTGCAGGCGGCTGGAGCCTCGGTGGATCACATCGAATTCGATCCAATGCACTACGCGTTCGAACTGGCGGGGATGCTGTATACCGTCGATGCTTATGCCGAATGGCAGTACATCATCGAATCTGATCCCGACAAAATGTACCACCAGATCCTAAAACGCATCCGCCCTGGTGCGGATTTCAGCGCGGTCGATTATTTGCGCGGCTGGGACACGCTGTGGAATATCCGCGCCGCATATCAGGACGAAACGGCGGACTATGACGCCGTGATCATGCCGTCTTCGCCTATTGGAGCGCCAAATGTCGAACGGCTGCTGACGGACGACGATTATTTCGTCGCCGAAAACCTGCTGGCCCTGCGAAACACGCGGGTTGCGAACCTGATGGGCGGCTGTTCGATCACTTTGCCGACCGCCGTCCCTATGGCTGGCATTATGCTGAATGCGGGCGCGGATCAGGATGAAAACCTGTTGGAAATTGCGCTGGCGGTGGAACACGCGCTGGCTTAAATGCCACATGCAATTCACCTAAGACCATCAGTATAGGCCTGTTTTTCTGGACAGCCCGTGATTGTGCGGGTTATCAATGGGGAAAGCGGGACGCTAATGATCTCGCAACTTTGAGGCAGTAATGATCTATCCGGAGCGGTTCTCGAACCTTGCGGACTACGCATTCCCGCGTTTGCGGGCTCTACTCGACCACCATGAAGCGGGGGGCGAACCGATCGCGTTGACGATTGGCGAACCGCAACATCCATTCCCTGCGTGGGTTGGTGAAGAGATGGCCGCGAACATCGGCGGCTTTGCGAAATATCCGCCAAATGACGGCGAACCCGCGCTGCTAGAGGCGATTTCGGGCTGGATCAAACGTCGTTACGGCGTGGACTATGGCACCGATCAGATCATGGCGCTGAATGGCACCCGCGAAGGTCTGTATAACGCCGCAATGGCGCTGTGCCCCGAAACGAAAAACGGCAAGCGTCCTGTTATCCTGACGCCGAACCCGTTCTATCAGGTCTATATGATCGCAACGATTTCTGTGGGCGCTGAATCCGTGTTTGTGCCTGCGACGGCCGAAACAGGTTTCCTACCTGATTATCACAGCCTGCCTGCCGACGTTCTGGATCGCACCACGATTGCCTATATCTGTTCGCCATCCAATCCGCAGGGCGCGGTCGCGTCCCGCGACTATTGGCGCGACCTGATTGCTTTGGCCGAAAAGCATGATTTCCGCATTTTCGCGGATGAATGCTATTCCGAAATCTACCGGTCCAAGGCCCCAGCGGGCGCATTGGAAATGGCTGCGGAAATGGGCGCTGATCCTGAACGGGTCACGATTTTCCATTCGCTGTCAAAACGGTCCAACTTGCCGGGTCTGCGGTCTGGTTTTGTGGCGGGCGGCGTTGAAACGATCCGCCGTATCCGTCAACTGCGCGCCTATTCTGGGGCTCCGCTGCCGCTGCCGATCCAGCGCGTGTCGACCCGCGTGTGGAACGACGAAGACCACGTGATCGAAAACCGCAAACTCTATAACGAAAAATACGAAGTTGCGCGTGAAATTCTGGGCGATGTGCCCGGATTTGAAATTCCCGAAGGCGGGTTTTTCCTGTGGTTGCCTGTGCCAGACGGCGAAAAGGCGACCCTGAAACTGTGGCTGGAAACCGGTGTGCGTGTATTGCCCGGCGAATACCTCAGCCGCGATGTAAACAACGAAAACCCTGGCAAGGGGTACATTCGGGTGGCCATGGTCGCCCCGATTGAGCAGATGCGCAAAGGGCTCTCCCTTATTCGCGCATGCCTTTACGATTAAAGGGACGGTAGTATGGCCTCTTATTCGACACGACAACGCGATCCATTGTTTGACAGCACCACGCAGGCGGTGATTGAAAAACGCGGCAAGGAACTGTTGGGCCTTGGCCTGATTGCCTTGGGTTTGATTGTGGGAATGATGGTCTGGTCCTATTCCCCCGAAGACCCCAGTTGGATGTTCGCGACCGATGCGCCTGTGCACAATTGGCTGGGCCGTTTGGGCGCGTCGATTTCCGCGCCGCTAATGTTGGTCGTTGGTAAAGCGTCGTGGTGGTTTGCGTTGTTGCCGATCGTGTGGGGCGCGCGCCTGACGCTGCATTACGGGGCTGAACGCGCCTTTGGCCGTTTGATTTTCTTTCCAATCCCTGTCCTGATTTCGTCGGTCTATTTCGCGACGTTTTCGGCATCGCCTGAATGGTCGCATTCGTTTGGGTATGGCGGGATGCTGGGCGATACGCTGCTGTCGATGATCCTTGCGCCGCTGGTAAGCCAATCGTTGATCTGGGTAAAGGTGATGGCGCTGATCACTGGTGCTCTGACCCTGTGGCTGGGTGCATTCATTTTGGGCTTTACCCGACCAGAGGTGAAAACCGGCTGGCGTTTCTTTATCTACGGTCTGATTGTGACCTATGCCGCGATCCTGAAATTGCTGGGTCGCGGGGCTGATATGTCGGTACGTGTGGCCCAAGCTGGCTATGCCAATGTGCAGGCGCGCCGCGAAACTTCAGCCCCGTCGCGCGATGATTTCGATTATGTCCCTGACGAGGCTGAACGCGCACGTGTTGCGAACGTTGTGCGCAGCGCGCCCGTCACCGCCGAACCGTTCCCCGCGATGCCGCCGATGCCAGAAATGCATGCCCCCGCGCCAGAGGCGCCGCGCCGCGGCTTCATGCCAAAAATGTTCGCGCGCCAACCTGCGCCTGATCTGGAACCAGAATTGGTGATGAACGAACCGCCGATGACGGCAGGGGAACAATCGCCCGACGATGACCGTATCAAGGCGCGTATTTCCGACGTGATCCGCAATCGCAGCGCCGCGCCTGTTGTGGCCGCGCCAGTGCCGCCGATCACTCGGGAAAACGATCAGGTCCGAATTGAACCGACCCTGACCGCTGGCCGTGGCCCGCGTCCGTTGGTGGCGAATGAACCGCAAATGGTGGCGCCAACCCCTGCGCCAATGCCGCAATCGAACTGGGACGAAGACGCCGTTCTAGAAGGCGACGAAGACAATATTTTCGCCGATATTTCCGAAGCCGATGTTGCCCCGTTGCCGACCGCTGCGCCTGTTATCCCAACGCCAGAACCCCGCCGTGTTGTTCAGCACAATCTGAAACGCCCAGTGGTCCCGTCGAAACAGGCCCGCGCCGAAGCGCAGCCTTCGTTGAATTTCGATGACAATTCGCCCGAATTCCAATGCCCGCCGCTGAACCTGCTGATGGATCCGGCTGAGGTTGAACGACACGTTCTGTCCGATGAAGCGTTGGAAGAAAACGCGCGGATGCTGGAAACCGTTCTGGATGATTACGGGATCAAAGGCGAAATCGTATCGGTCCGTCCTGGCCCCGTTGTCACCATGTACGAATTGGAACCAGCCCCAGGTCTAAAAGCCAGCCGCGTGATCGGTCTGGCCGACGATATCGCGCGTTCGATGTCTGCGCTGTCTGCGCGTGTGTCGACCGTTCCAGGCCGCAGCGTGATCGGTATCGAATTGCCGAATGATAACCGCGAAATGGTGTCGTTCCGTGAAATCCTGTCCAGCCGCGATTACGGCGATGGCAATCACCGCCTGCCGCTGGCCTTGGGCAAAGATATCGGTGGCGAACCGATTGTCGCCAACCTTGCCAAGATGCCTCACCTATTGATCGCAGGTACTACGGGTTCGGGTAAATCGGTGGCGATTAACACGATGATCCTGTCGCTGCTGTATAAACTGACGCCCGACGAATGCCGCCTGATCATGATCGACCCCAAAATGCTGGAACTGTCGGTCTATGACGGCATCCCGCATCTATTGTCGCCCGTTGTGACCGACCCGAAAAAGGCGGTTGTCGCCCTGAAATGGGTCGTTGGCGAAATGGAAGAGCGGTATCGCAAGATGTCCAAAATGGGCGTCCGCAACATCGAAGGCTACAACGGCCGCGTTCGCGACGCGCTGGCACGCGGTGAAATGTTCGAACGCACGGTTCAGACTGGGTTCGACGAAGATAACGGCGATCCGATTTTTGAAACGGAAGAGATCAAACCAGAAACCATGCCGTTCATCGTCGTGATCGTCGACGAAATGGCCGACCTGATGATGGTCGCCGGCAAAGAGATCGAAGCCTGCATTCAACGTCTGGCTCAGATGGCGCGTGCGTCGGGTATCCACCTGATCATGGCGACTCAGCGTCCGTCGGTGGACGTGATCACCGGTACGATCAAGGCGAACTTCCCAACCCGTATTTCGTTCCAAGTGACGTCGAAAATCGACAGCCGCACGATTCTGGGCGAACAGGGCGCTGAACAGCTGCTGGGCATGGGTGACATGCTGTATATGGCTGGCGGTGGCCGCATCACCCGTATCCACGGACCATTCGTGTCGGACGAAGAAGTCGAAGAAATCGTGACCTACCTTAAGGCTTATGGCCCGCCTGAATATGTCGGAGGCGTCGTAGAAGGCCCAGCCGAAGACAAAGAGGCGAACATCGACGCGGTTCTGGGTCTGGGCGGCAATACTAACGGCGAGGACGCGCTGTATGATCAGGCCGTTGCCATTGTGATCAAGGATCGCAAATGTTCGACGTCCTATATCCAGCGCAAATTGTCGATTGGCTATAACAAAGCCGCCCGACTGGTCGAACAGATGGAGGACGAAGGCGTCGTGTCGTCGGCCAACCATGTGGGCAAACGCGAAATTCTGGTGCCAGAACAGCACTAATTATTTCAGGCGCGGCGGAACAATCGCCGCGCCTTTTTCATTACATATCAGTGGCGTGTTATCGCTTATCAATTGGAAATTCGTCCAACTGATCCCATCTGATTGGGGTAACACCCGTAACTGAAAGAAAAGCTATGAATACTTTACGGCGAATTTTATTGGCGGCACCTTTTGCTTTGGCGGCATTGGGTGGTCACGCCTTGCGGGCCGAAGAATTGTCGCTTTCCGAGGTGTCGAATTATCTGAATGGTTTGCAAACGGCTCAGGGTGCATTCACGCAGATCGCAAGTGACGGCACTATTTCGACAGGCACCATTTATATCAAACGACCGGGCCGTATCCGTTTCGAATATGACCCGCCCGAAGAATCCATGGTCATCGCGGGGGGCGGATCGCTCGCGATTTTTGATCCTCGGTCGAATACGGGCGCGGAACGCTATCCGCTGTCGGAAACACCGCTAAAGATCATTTTGCAGAACAATGTGAACTTG
Organism: Marivivens niveibacter; assembly: GCF_002150005.2. Classification (GTDB taxonomy): domain Bacteria; phylum Pseudomonadota; class Alphaproteobacteria; order Rhodobacterales; family Rhodobacteraceae; genus Marivivens; species Marivivens niveibacter. The sequence continues at coordinate 166,734 of NZ_MSPP01000002.1, read as the reverse complement.
GCGAATGAACGTATGGTGGTTGGACACACCTATGATGGCACGTCTACCACAGTCACGGCGCAAGACCCCGATCACCCCGAATATGGTAACATCCGTCTGGTGTTTACAGATGAACCTGCACTGCGTCAGTGGATCATCACCGACAATACCGGCAGCGAAACAACGATGGTTTTGGGCGATATGACTGTGGGTGGAAACATCCCGAACCGTCTGTTTAACATCATCGCCGAAGAACGGGCCTGGGCTGAACGTTAATCAAAAACGCCGCATCAAATTGATGCGGCGTTTGTTTCTTACAGGCGTCGTGCTGCACGGCAATTGCGCAGCTGGGATTCATACATCACGGCACGGTCCGTGATTTCGCCTGCGATACGTACCAGCCATGACTTGCTGCGATACGTCCCACGGATGAAACCAGTGCGGCCTTCGTGGTAGGCAAGATACTGATTGCGTACGTCGTTCAGCGGGATGCCGACCTCGTTCGCGGTTTGGGTCATGTACCAGCCCATGAAATCGGCCGCGTCACGGATATCGTCGCGGCGTGCGCCTACTCCGCCTTCGGCGCGTTGGTATTCACGCCACGTTCCGTCCAATGCCTGACTGTAGCCAAACGCCGACGATTGGCGGCCAATAGGGATCACGCCCAACGCATATTGGTGCGGCGTACGGGCATTCGAAATAAATTTGCTTTCCTGATAGATCATGGCCATCAGGACATGGGGTTCAACGCCCCATTTGCGTTCGGCTGCGCGGAACGCTCCGACATAGTTCGATCGCTCAGTCAGAATCGCGCAAGCATTATCCAAGTTACGCGGTGCCGAACCTTCTCGTTCGCCACAGCTGCCTAGTACCAACACCATTCCAAGGGCGAGAAAGAATCTGCTCATCTGCCTCTCGCTTTCTTTATTTTGGTGTGAGTGTAGCGGATTTCGCGTGTTTTTAAACCGTCTTGGTGTCAATCGGCGGATATCCACACGGAAAATTCAATCACTGTCGGGGCGTTGTTCACAGACTGTTTCCGTTCATCACGTGGTGTTTCATGGACAATCATCAAAGGCGGTGGTTAATGTCAAAGCTATGTTAAAGACGCGTGCAAAATATCAGTTGGGTCAGGTGGTTTGTCATCGAAAACACCCTTTTCGTGGTGTGGTTTTCGATGTGGACCCAGAATTTGCGAATACCGAAGACTGGTATCAATCCATCCCCGAAGATGTGCGCCCGCGCAAAGATCAGCCGTACTATCATCTACTGGCCGAAAATTCAGAAAGCTTCTACGTGGCTTATGTGTCTGAACAGAACCTCATCGCAGACTATTCCGGCGAACCTGTTCAACATCCTGATGTAGAAGAGTTTTTTGGCCCATTTCATGATGGCCAGTATGAGCTTCAGGTTCAGTTGAACTAAAGTACCCCGGTGTTGCGAAACTGGGTGGGGGCTTATTTACGCAACACCGAGGGAAGCTTAACTTCAGCTACCCCTTCACTATCGTTTATAAACGTTGCGAATTCATTGGCGGAAAAGGGCAGGATGATATCCCTTTCGCATATGCGATTCGCATGTAGAACATGCAAAATACCGGATGGACCCAATGGTTGATTACTCAGAGTTGTTTCGAACAATCGATGCGCTGACGAAAGGTGAATCTGACGAGGTTGCGCTCATGGCAACGGTCGTTTGCGAAGTGCATCATGCTGACGACCGATTTGATTGGACGGGGTTTTACCGTGTAACCGCGCCAGAAGTCCTGAAAATCGGTCCTTATCAGGGTGGGCATGGGTGTTTGGTGATCCCGTTTGCGCGGGGAGTATGTGGCGCGGCAGCGCGTACCCAACAGGTACAATTGGTTGACGATGTACATGCCTTTGCCGATCACATCGCCTGTTCGTCGTCTACTTTGTCTGAAATCGTTTTGCCCGTTTTCAATGGCGCGGGGGATGTGATTGGTGTGTTTGATATCGATAGCGACCGGCCAGCTGCATTTACGCAAGATGATGCAGATGGTTTGACCGCGATCCTGACCCACGTGTTTGGACGCCTGTAACCCTCTTGCGTCCTGTGGACGGTGATGCGAAACGGGCCTATGTCTGCTGATTATAACCCGCCCAACGACCCTTTGGTTGTCCTGCACGAAGATCATGAAATCCTAGTGGTCGATAAACCATCAGGGCTTTTGTCTGTGCCTGGACGTGGAGAGCATCTGGCCGATTGCCTAATCACGCGGGTTCAGGCAGCGTTTCCAACGGCGCTGTTGGTGCATCGTTTGGATCGCGATACATCTGGTGTGATGATTTTTGGTCTGACCCCGAATGCGCAGAAAAAACTGGGTCAGCAGTTCGAGGCACGAAAGACCAAAAAAACCTATGTTGCCCGCGTTTGGGGCCGAATGACCGAAAAAACCGGCACGGTAGATTTGCCTCTGATCGTTGATTGGCCGAACCGTCCGTTGCAAATGGTGGACCATGAAAATGGAAAACCGGCAGTCACAGATTACCGAGTGATCAAGGCAACAGACGCAGAATCTCGGGTACGACTGATGCCTAAAACCGGCCGGTCGCATCAGTTGCGGGTTCACATGCGCGAATTGGGGCATGTGATTTTGGGCGATCCTTTTTATGCAACTGGCCCTGCGCGGGATTTTCCGCGCCTTATGTTGCATTCTGAAACGCTGCAAATCCAACACCCTGATACGGGTAAGGGTATGAAATTCACGGCTAAAGCGCCCTTTTAGGCGATAAAAGTCCGCATTGCTTGGGCTTCGAATGCTGGGTCGCCAGAGAATTCAGACACGTTCCAAAATACTCGTGCGGAAAGAGCCCTGAAACTGTCTGCATAAGCCTGAAGCCGGTGTTCGTCCTCAGTTTTGAGCGGTGTGTTCCAGGTGATCAAAATGCGTTTTCCTGTAAGGTTCAGGTTGGCAGGTGCCGGTTTCCAATCCAGCGGGTTCAGCAGGATCAGGTCTGAAAATAGGCTGGGTTCGCTATTCAATACTGTAATCAAACTATTTGCGGCGCGTTCACGGCCAATCATGATGAGTTTCGCCGCATTTAGATGCGTTTGCTGATCACGAATAAATCGAACGAACTTGAACGTGTTGTGGGCGATCCAATCAGGGTCCGCTGCGACCACTATTATTGGAAAATCAGGCAGCAGGTCTTGCATGAAATCTGCGATGTCTTGCGCGTTCTGTTCAAACTCGGTCAATGCGCACACGAGCGGCATACCGGGTAAGCCACTGACATGAATGATTTTCTTTGCAGAGCTCTGCATGATAAAACCTATCTGCCGAAAAATTATGTAAATCGTACAAAATTATACGGCAATTAAGGATAAAGAACTACCGACGGGTGACGGTCGGTAGTTAGATGTGAACAGTTCAGCTTGCTTTCAACCTAAGGAAAACCTTAGGTGCTGATTAATCCCAACCTGCGATGGTTTTGATTTCCAGAAACTCTTCGATTCCCCAAACGCCGCCTTCGCGGGCGCGACCCGAGGCTTTGACGCCGCCGAAAGGTGCGCCAGCGGCGCGGCTGCGACCGTTCATTTCAACCATGCCGGATTTCAACTGACGAGACAGGCGACGGCGGCGATCTGTGTCGGTCGACTGCACATAGTTGGTTAGGCCGTAAATGGTATCGTTTGCAATCTGAACGGCTTCTTCTTCGGTATCGAATGGGATGATCGATAAAACAGGGCCAAAAATTTCCTGCTTTTCGATCGTCATGCCCGGTTTTACATCTGCGAAAACGGTTGGGCGCACATAGAACCCTTTGTTCATGCCTTCGGGCAGTCCCAAACCGCCAGCAACCAGCGTCGCGCCTTCGTCGATTCCTGATTGGATCAGACCCTGAATCTGGTCCCATTGGCGTTTGTTGACGACAGGGCCGATATGGCGTCCCGATTGGTCAGCAGGGCCAACAGCTGTCTTTTCAGCGACGTCTTTGGCGATTTCGATGGCTTGGTCGTAATAGCTGCGTTCGACCAGCATACGGGTTGGCGCGTTGCACGATTGGCCAGAGTTGTAAAAACAATGGCGCGCGCCGCGAACCACCGCTTTTTCATCGGCGTCGGCGAACACTAGGTTCGCGCCTTTGCCACCCAATTCCAGCGTCACACGTTTCATGGTTTCGGCGGCGGTTTTCGAAATCGCACGGCCCGCGCGGGTCGAACCGGTAAAGCTGATCATTTGCACGTCTTCATGCGCGGACAGCTGCGTGCCGACGCCCATACCGTCGCCGTTCACCAGATTGAACACACCCGCAGGGATCCCCGCGTCGTGGATGAATTCTGCGAACAGCATCGACGACAGCGGCGATTCTTCGGATGGTTTCAGGACGATGGTACAGCCCGCTAGCAGGGCGGGGATCACCTTGAGCGTCACTTGGTTCATTGGCCAGTTCCATGGAGTGATCAGGCCGACCACGCCGATAGGCTCCATCGCGATTTGAGTATCCGTGACGTCATCGCGCAGTGGACGGATCCATTCGATTTCGTCAAACGCGTTCAGGAAATTGCCCAAGTGCCATGGGATGGTCTCTGCCTGATCGTCGCGGGACATGTCGATGGGCGCACCCATTTCCATGCTGATCGCTTGGGCCATTTCTTCTTTGCGCAGGTTGTATTGGTCCAGAATTTTGGCAACCAACGCTTTACGTTCTGCGGGGGGCGTTGCGGCCCACGCTGGACCCGCCGCAGTCGCCGCAGTAACGGCCGCATCAGTGTCGGCCTGATCGCCCAGCGAAATGACCGCACAGGGTTCTTCGTTTGATGGGTTGATCACATGACAATCACGCGGTGCGGATGGGCTAACCCATTCACCATTGATGTAAAATTCGCGTTTCTCGATCATCTCACCTACTCCCTGATAATTTGATCATATTTTGGGTTGCACAATATCAATGTGCGGCAAAAGCGCAAGCGAGCTAGCGGTAACGTCACATACATCTTATATGTCCGACGAACATTTGAAAAAGGAGGCCCTCATGGCTCTGCGTATTAATGATGTAATCCCGAATTTGACTGTCACCACCGATCAGGGCGAATTTGCGCTGCACGACTGGATCGGCGACAGCTGGGCCATTTTGTTTTCCCACCCAAAAGATTTCACGCCTGTTTGCACCACCGAATTCGGCGCTGTGGCACAGCTGGCTGACGAATGGGCGAAACGCGGCACCAAAGTCATGGGTATTTCCGTAGATGGTGTTGAAGAGCACAAGCAGTGGAAAGGCGACATCGAAACATTCGCTGGTGCAACCGCTGGTTTCCCGATCATCGCAGACACCGATCTGGCTGTCGCCAAAGCGTTCGACATGCTGCCAGCCGAAGCCTACCTTCCTGATGGCCGTACCCCAGCTGACACCGCAACCGTGCGTTCGGTATTCATCGTGTCGCCAGACAAAAAACTGCAGCTGACAATGACCTACCCAATGTCGGTTGGCCGTAACTTTGCCGAGGTTCTGCGCGCTCTGGACGGATTGCAAGCAACCTTTGGCAACCCGATCGCAACTCCAGCTAACTGGGAACTGGGTCAGGACGTGATCGTTGCGCTGTCTTTGAACGACGAACAAGCCAAAGAAAAATACGGCGATCTGGACATCAAACTGCCGTACCTGCGGACTGCAAAACACAAGGCCTAAGACGCCTGAACGTTGTCAAAGCCCCGCCATTGTGCGGGGCTTTTTCGTTGGCCGATAATTTTTATAGACACAGAAATGGCATTGCCCTAACGGGGCGATGAAACTGTGAAAGTTGTGCCAATGGCAACGAATCCCCCTATGATTATCGGATGGCGTGAAACCGTCGGACTGCCCGAACTGGGTATCACTGCGGCTGTGGCCAAGGTTGATACTGGCGCACGCACGTCTGCCATTCATGCCACGCGGATCAAGGTATTTGACCGCGATGGGCGCAAATGGGTGCGGTTCCATGTGCCGCACGCGCGACTGGAAAAAGGTCTGGAATGCGAAGCCCCATTGGTTGACGCACGCGAGATCAAAAATACCTCAGGGGTTCCGCAGGAACGGCTGGTCATCGAAACCCTGCTGACATTGGGCGGGCGTAAATGGCGGGTCGAGGTATCATTGGCAAACCGCGCCAATATGACTTTTCCCATGATCTTAGGCCGGACCGCGATCCGGCGTCGAAATATTTTAGTTGATGCTGGTCGATCCCATTTGGCCGATGGCACCCGAAAGGAACGCAAATGAAAATCGCAATGCTAGCCCAGAACGCGTCCCTTTATTCGCATCAGCGCATGAAAGAAGCTGCCGAAGCACGGGGCCACGAGTTCGACATCATCAAGACGCTGCGCTGCTATATGAACATCGCAAGCCGCCGTCCCGAGGTGTATTACAACGGTGAAAAACTGCCGCTGTATGACGCGGTGATCCCGCGCATTGGCGCGTCGGTTACGTTCTATGGTCTGGCCGTGCTGCGCCAGTTCGAAATGATGGGCGTTTACCCACTTAACGAATCTGTTGCGATTGGCCGCAGCCGCGACAAACTTCGGTCGATGCAGTTGATGGCGCGTGATGGCATTGGCCTGCCGGTCACAACCTTTGCCCATGATCCGAAAATCACGGACGAGGTGATCAAACTGGCTGGCGGCGCCCCTGTGGTTGTCAAACTGCTAGAGGGCACCCAAGGCATCGGCGTGGTTTTGGCCGATACCGAACGGTCCGCAAAATCCGTGGTCGAGGCGTTCCGCGGCGCGGACGTGAACATCATGGTGCAAGAGTTCATCAAAGAAGCAGGCAGTAGCGACATCCGCGCATTCGTTGTCGGCGGCAAAGTCGTGGCTGCGATGGAACGTAAAGGCGCCGAAGGTGAATTCCGTTCGAACCTGCACCGCGGTGGGTCGGCTCAGTCGATCAAAATCTCCCCCGAAGAACGTGCAACCGCAATCCGCGCGGCCAAATGCATGGGTCTGAACGTTTGCGGCGTCGATATGCTGCGTGCCAACCATGGTCCCGTGGTCATGGAGGTGAACTCTTCGCCAGGTCTGGAAGGTGTTGAAAACGCGACTGGTGTCGATATCGCGACCAAGATCATCGAATTCATCGAAAAGAATGCGGTCGCGGGTAAAACCCGTACCAAAGGAAAAGGCTGATGAGCCGTCGTGCGCCATTTGAATTGGGCGGTGTGATAATTGAAGCAGGGACGCGGGCGACGGTTGACCTGCCCGTCAGCGTTCTGTCCGATCATACGCCTGTAAACCTTTCGGCGCAGGTTATTCACGGCAAAAAAGACGGCCCTGTCATGTTCGTATCCGCCGCAATCCACGGGGACGAAGTGATCGGCGTCGAAATTGTGCGCCGTCTGCTGCGGATGCCCAACATGGATCGTTTGCACGGGACGCTGATCGCAGTGCCGATCGTGAATACTTTTGGTTTTTTAAACCATTCTCGTTATCTGCCTGACCGACGTGATTTAAACCGGTGTTTCCCAGGGTCAGCATCTGGATCTTTGGCGGCGCGTTTGGCCAATTTATTCATGACCGAAATTGTGAAACGTAGTGATTTTGGGATCGATTTACACTCGGCTGCGATTCAGCGCACGAATTTGCCCCAGATCCGCGTGAATTCGGGTAACGACCGTATGATGCACATGGCCAAAGTGTTCGGTGCGCCTGTGATTATTCCGTCAAAATTGCGAGATGGATCGTTGCGTTATGCCGCTGCCGATCTGGGCTGTGACATGCTGTTGTACGAAGCAGGCGAAGGTCTGCGGTTTGACGAATATGCCGCCCGAACAGGGGTCATGGGCGTTCTGCGGGTGATGCGCGAATTAGGTATGATCGCATCGCGCGGCGTCACCAAACCCAAAGCGTCGCCTATCCAAACAAAATCGTCCACGTGGCTGCGCGCACCGGCTGGCGGGTTGATCCGCATGTTCAAACAGGCCGGTGATACTGTTGTAGAAGGCGACTTGTTGGGCATCGTGTCCGATCCGTTCGGCGAACATGACACCGAAGTCACCGCCGACGAATCCGGCATCATAATCGGACGCACAAATCTGCCCGTGGTTAACGAAGGCGACGCACTGTTTCATGTCGCACTATTGCCCAAGCTAGAAGCGGCGGCCGACACCATGGAAACCTTGGCCGAACAAATGGATGATCAGCCGTTGTTCGACGAAGACGAGATTATCTAGACCTAGTAGGCGTGGATTTTCGTACCGATCGGTACGCGGTCGTACAGGTCGATGACGTGGCTGTTGTACATGCGGAAACAGCCGTTCGATGACGCGCTACCAATGCTGCGCGGGTTCGTGGTGCCATGAACGCGGATCGCTGTGTCACGCCCATTTTCATAGACATACAAGGCACGCGCACCCAAAGGGTTGTTCGGTCCGCCAGGCATGCCGTCTGCGTATTGTTCATAGGCGGCTGGATCTCTCTCGATCATTTCAGGCGTTGGCGTCCAGCTGGGCCATTCGACCTTGCGGCTGATGATGCCCGTGCCGAAATAGGCCAAACCTTCGGACCCGATCGCACAACCATAGCGGATCGCGTAACCAGGGGCGACGGTGTAATACAGGTGCTTGGTCTGGGGCAGAATGTGAATTTCGCCCACCGGTAGGCTTAGGTTCACCTCTACCAGTTTCGCCCAATAGGGTTCAGGAATTTGGTAACGACCTTCGGTGTTTCCAGGAAGCGATGCAATCAATTCCTCTTTCCAAGACGCGAGATCAACTGTTTCGGTATTGGCCAAAGCAGGCGCTGCAGAAAATACACTTGCGGAAAGAATAAATTGACGACGACTTAACATTATACACCTTATTCGTATTACCCTAGGACGATAGCCTTGGGCGATATGTGTGCCTAGATGGTACACGCAGGTGTGAATATTCAAGGCACTGGGCATCAAATTCACATATCGTGGCTGATTTGCCCTGAACTGGCGAGCGACCAGAAACCGTGCTACGTACCCGCATGTGATATTTGAAAGGCGAATTTATGCCGTTTGGCTGGCTGAAAACACCGCAGTTGTTGGAAATTTGGTTTAACCGCGCAATTGGCAAACGTGACCTAACTGATGCGCCCGTTTTAGCTTTTGATGAATACAAGGTCGCCTATCTACCGATGCCCAAAGCGGCCAATACGTCAATCAGAACGGCGCTTTTGCCGTATTTGTCGGTCGAAGACCAAGGCCACAGCAAAGATATCCATAACCGCACGCGTTCTTTGCTAGAGCCCAGTAGTTCATTTTTTAAACGTGCAAATAGCGATTGGTATGTCTTTACCGTTGTGCGCGATCCGTCGTCGCGCGCAAAAAGCGCATGGCGCAATAAACTGATTGAACGAGATCCTATTTTCGTTCCCCTACAAAGAATGGGGATCAAAGAACGGATCGAGTTTGAGCCGTTTTTGCGTAAATGCAGCGCGTGGCCCCAATGGGCGCTGAATGATCATTTCATGCCCCAAACCATGTTGTTGGACCGCGCATCTAAAAGCGGTTTGTTAAACGTATTCCACTTTGAAAACCTATCTGACGATTGGTTGGTAATTAAATCAGAGTTGGCAAAACGCGGCATGACCGAGGTTGCTGATTTGAAAAAGCTGAACACCACTGCAAAAGCTGCCGATCAGTTCACCGTGGCAGAATTGGACCTGCTCGCAGACTTATATGGCACCGATTTTAAAGAATTGGGATATGATCTGCCGCAGGCGTCAAAGACATGATTGATTTGGATTTTGAAAACTTGCCCGCCATGCCCATCATCGATGGATCGGGTAAGAAACGTGAAAAAGAGATCTTTTCCGGATTTGTAAGTGACTACGGACGTTACGAACAAATTAAATTGGTTGGCATCCGCGTCTTCGGGCGCCGCTCGTCTAAAGCGGAAATAGAGATTGCTCTGAATTCGGCGACTAAACCGGCGCATTCACCAATGAAAAAAGCGCTAAAGCGGTTTTTTCTGGCCTGCCAGTCACGCTGGGCTTTTCATTTTTTTCGACAAAAAGATCGCGCATTTCTGGTTGTTTGGAACGGGATTAAGGGGCGTCGTCGGATGCTGTCGGACGCTGCCAAATCGCTTGGGCACAGTGTATATTACTTTGAAGAAAGCCCATTCCCTAACCGCCTGACAATTGACACCAGTGGCGTGAATTATGGTTCAGGCCTGCCGCGTATTCCTGCATTTTATCGGGCGTGGATGGCGCAAAGTGATCAGCAAAGTGATGCTTGGCGCAAGCAGGGTGAACATCTTGTCGCTCGGAAAACCAATCGGCAGGATGTGGGGCAGGCCGCAGGTGATAGTGGTCTAGCGCAAGAGAACTATATTTTTTGCCCTTTGCAGGTGCCGGGCGATAGCCAAATTACGATCTATGGTGGTTGGATCAAATCAGTCGAACATATGATCGATGAACTCAAATCAGCGTCCGATGCGTTGCCAGATGGATGGCATCTTCGAATTAAGGAACATCCATCTGCCAAAGTGGGGTTTGCTGACAAACTGCGTGAAATGGAATCCGACAAATTCCGTGTTGATAACGTGACGGATACATTTCAGCAGGTGCAGTCGTCTCAGGCCGTTTTGAATATCAATTCGTCTGTGGGCCTACAGGCGTTTTTCTATGACAAACCTGTCATTGTTCTGGGGCAAGCGTTCTATGGGATCAAAGGGCTTGTGCATTGCGTTGGTGATGCATCCGCGCTGAGATCCGTTTTATCGGACCCTAAATCAGTAAATTTCGACAGCGCGCTGCGTGATGCATTTATGACCTATCTAGATGCAGAATATTATCCTGCCGAAGATGACGTGAAATCAGGTAAATATACATCCAAAGATGTTGATGAGCGTGACAAACGGCGCGATGCAATTTTGGCGGATTTGTAACGAAAAAGGCCCCGAAACTCGGGGCCTTTCCGTATTGTAGAAGATGCCGAATTACTCTTCTGCAGCTTCTTCTTTTTTGGCTTCTTCGCCGGTTTCCTGATCCACGACTTTCATCGACAGGCGTACCTTCCCGCGGTCATCAAAGCCCAGCAGTTTAACCCAAACTTCCTGACCTTCTTTCAGAACGTCCGAAGGGTGGTTCAGGCGGCGGTTTTCGATCTGGGATACGTGGACCAGACCGTCGCGTTTGCCAAAGAAGTTCACAAAAGCACCGAAGTCGACCAGTTTGACGACTTTGCCTTTGTAGATTTTGCCTTCTTCTGGCTCTGCCACGATCGAATAGATCATGTCGTATGCCTTTTGGATCGCGTCACCGTTCGACGATGCGATTTTGATCACGCCGTCGTCGTTGATGTCGACTTTCGCGCCCGAGGTTTCAACGATCTCGCGGATCACTTTACCGCCCGAACCGATCACTTCGCGGATTTTATCCGTTGGGATCTGCATGGTTTCGATGCGTGGTGCGTGAACCGAGAATTCGTTCGCGGACGTCAGGGATTTGGACATTTCGCTCAGGATGTGCAGACGGCCAGCGCGTGCCTGCTCCAGTGCTTTTTCCATGATCTCTGGCGTGATGCCCTGAACCTTGATGTCCATCTGCAGCGAGGTGATGCCGTTTTCGGTACCTGCTACTTTGAAGTCCATGTCGCCCAGGTGATCTTCGTCGCCCAAGATGTCGGTCAGAACTGCGTAGGAACCGTCGTCTTCCAGAACCAGACCCATAGCAACGCCAGCAACTGGTGCTTTCAGCGGAACGCCTGCGTCCATCATGGACAGCGAACCACCACAGACCGACGCCATCGAGGACGAGCCGTTGGATTCGGTGATCTCGGATACAACGCGGATGGTGTATGGGAAATCGGTTGGTGCCGGCAGAACAGCCTGCAGCGCGCGCCATGCCAGTTTACCGTGGCCGATTTCACGGCGACCGGGGGAACCAACGCGGCCAACTTCGCCTACCGAATATGGAGGGAAGTTATAGTGCAGCAAGAAGTTCGAACGGAAGTTGCCGTGCAGCGCGTCGATGATCTGTTCGTCGTCGCCGGTGCCCAGAGTGGTCACAACCAGGCCTTGAGTTTCGCCGCGGGTGAACAAAGCCGAACCGTGGGTACGTGGCAGCATGCCAGTTTCGCAAACGATGTCGCGAACTTCGTCCAGTGCACGACCGTCGATGCGTTTGCCTTCTTTAACAACCGAACCGCGCAGAACGTTGGATTCCAGCTTTTTCAGGGCCGAACCCAGATTCGCGTCTTCCAGTTGTTCTTCGGTCAGGGTCGCTTTTACGGCTTCTTTGGCAGCAGCCACAGCAGCAACGCGTTCCTGTTTGTCGGTGATTGCATAGGCTGCACGCATCTGGTCTTCGCCAGCTGCTTTTACGACGTTGTACAGGTCCGAATAGTCAGGCGATGCGAATTCGAACGGCTCTTTTGCCGACGATTCAGCCAGATCGATGATCAGGTCGATGACAGGTTGGATCTGCTGGTGAGCAAAGTTTACGGCGCCCAGCATCTCTGCTTCGGTCAGCTCGTACGCTTCGGATTCAACCATCATCACAGCGTCTTTGGTGCCAGCTACAACCAGATCCAGACGCTGGTCTGGGTTGTTGCGCAGGTTGTCCATGTCGTCGACTTGTGGGTTCAGAACGTATTCGCCGTCTTCGTAACCAACGCGCGCGCCAGCAATTGGGCCCATGAACGGAACGCCGGAAATGGTCAGTGCAGCCGATGCTGCGATCATTGCGACGATGTCAGGGTCGTTGACCAGATCGTGGGACAGAACGGTGCACATCACCAGAACTTCGTTTTTGAAGCCAGGTGCGAACAGCGGACGGATCGGACGGTCGATCAGACGTGCGGTCAGGGTTTCTTTTTCGGTTGGGCGTGCTTCACGCTTAAAGAAACCGCCTGGGATTTTACCCGCAGCGTAGTATTTTTCTTGGTAGTGAACAGTCAGCGGGAAAAAGTCCTGACCCGGTTTCTGTTCTTTGGCGAAAGTCACGTTTGCCATTACCGAGGTTTCGCCCAGAGTGGCGATTACGGTGCCGTCGGCTTGGCGTGCAACTTTGCCGGTTTCCAGTGTTAGGGTCTCTTCGCCCCACTGGATTGATTTTTTCACTTCGTTGAACATCAGCGTATCCTAGTTGGGAGCACTCCCGCCCCTGCGGGTCTCCCGTTTGCATGGTGGCCCCATTGCCACCGACCCCTGTATCGTAACTCGAGCGCCGGGGTCTGGGCGCAACGTCTCAGATGTTGTGCGCATACATGAAAATCGCCCCTAATGAAAGCGTTCTGTTTAAATCAGGATACGCAGTCGTGAACGGTGACGGTGACATTCTGGGGAACAGTGGGGGCGAACTGGTTCAACGCATCGCGCAGGTCTGAGCCGTGACTTTCGTCGACCAAATAGATCGACACATCCCCGATAAATTCCAGATCCGTGGCGGGCGTTGATAATGTGCCGATGCGGCACCATTCTGGGGGCAGGTTTCCGAAATACCATTGGTCGTAAACCATGGCATAAACAACGCCGTGTTCGCGGGTTAGTTCGGTTATCCATTCAGGCTGGTGCCCGACCTCAGCGCGTAGTTTACGTACCTGTTCAGACCCCAGCCCCCATAGGTCCAGAACATAGGTGTCATTGTCATAGCTGACCCAACCCAAATCGTTTACGGCGACGGCTTTGGGGAAATATTCGGTCGCGAAACGGTGCATCTGGAACTGCTGGCCGTACACCCAATGTGCGGCGGCGGGCGTATTTTTTGTCACAGAAATATATGGTTTTGCGGTCAGAATCCCAATGGCGATCAAGATGACAGGCGCAATGCGAATGACATTCGGCGCGGTCAGCATCGGGCGGAAAACGATCAGGATGGCAGTGATTTGAAACGCCAGTACGTAAACCTCGTATCGGCCGAACCAGCCCCAGCGTCCCGCCACAATATGCGCGGCCCCCGCCAGCGCCGCAGCAATGGCAACTGGCCACATGGCGCGCGTCGATTGCAGTACAGCGCCCAACAACAACACGGCCGAAAAACCGGCGACAAACATTGCCTGACGGTGCGTGAATGCCCGCGCGAGGTTGTCGATAATGCTCTGCACCATCGACGTCATGTTGCTGTCTGCCGCCGCAGCCGAGGCAGATGATTTCACCATGACCGAACTCGGCAAAGGCGGCAGGCCCAGCGATGTCATTGCGGCGATGTAGACAGCGATGAACGCCACGATTACCCCGCCTGTCAAAATCGCGCGGGTCCAGTAACCATATAGCGCAATCATCAACAGCGCAGCGCCTGATAGGGCCAGGCCTTCGAACCGCAGCAGCGGACACAGGATGATCCCCGCGATCAACATCCAGTTCGGGGCTTGTTTCTGCGATGCCATGTCCGCCAAGCCGACGATGACCATCACACTAGCTAGAACGTGTAGGCTGTGTTCCATCCCGGTCAGAGGCAATGCCACGGCGCTGAAGGTGAACATCAAGGTAAGAAGGGTCAAAAACCGCAGCGGCGACTGCGTGTGGTCCGTTTCAGACGCTGTGGCGTCGAACAGTCGGCCTGCCAGCAGCCAAATCGCCGCGCACATGGCGACGATATTAATAATCAGCGGCGCATAGGTGCCCAACTGGGCGCCCAATCCCAGCGCCAACACAAATGGGTACAATATCGACGACGACGGTGATGCGGTTTCGCCTAGATTGATCCCGTAGTGACCGCGCAGCAGGTTTTCCGCCAAAGACAGGTGAATATACGGATCATCCAACGAATAGACCAACATGCCGTCGTTTTTCGACAGGATCACGGCAACCATGATGATCAATCCGATCACTGTCATTGCCACTGCTGCCCGCTGAAACAAAATGCGGTTCGTCGAATAAGATACCGAAGTCATTACTACGCCTGTTTATCAATACTCTTGCGGGTTGTGTTGCCGCGCTGAAATCTTTCTTAAATGGAATTTGCCGCAGTTCTACGGATAAATAAGGCCTAAATATGAAAAACGCCCGCTTGGTCGAACCAAGCGGGCGTTAAAAACATCATTCGACGCTAAATTAGCGGCGGATGCCCAGACGCTGGATCAGCGACTGATAACGGCTTTCGTCTTTGCCTTTGACGTAGTCCAGCAGCTTACGACGCTGAGCAACCATCATCAGCAGGCCACGACGGCCGTGGTTGTCTTTTTTGTGTGTTTTGAAGTGCTCGGTCAGAGTCGCGATGCGCGACGACAGAATTGCAATCTGAACTTCTGGCGAACCGGTGTCGCCTTCTTTGGTTGCGAATTCTTTGATCAGACGAGCTTTTTCTTCTGCAGTGATCGACATCGGGGTCTCCTTTAAGGTTAAGGGTTATGGCGCGTGCCGGGATGTCGTCCAGCAAGGCCCGTGGAGTATCTGCAAGCAGATTGGTGGCGCATAGGCGATTCTGCGCAAGAAATAAAGGAAAAACCACTTAGTCGTTGGTGAACTGGACGCGTGATACGTCAAATTCGGTCAGTCCACGTAAATAGGCGATCGCATGTCCGTCGGCATATAGGATCAAACCATCATCAGCGGTTCTGGTGGTAAGGCTAGGTTCAGTCCCGTCTGTTGTAATCGACAACGTATCGGCCTCTGTCAAATCATCAATGTCGATCAACCCGTCTGTGGCGATGATGAATTCGTCTGCGCCACTGCCACCGTTCAAGTTGTCATTCGCGCCGCCATACAAAATGTCATCGCCTGCGCCGCCATTGACGTAATCGCGATCATCGTCTTCGCCGCCCGTCAGAGTGTCGTCACCAGAGCCACCGTGCAGAACATCTGCGCCTGCGCCGCCGTACATGGTGTCATCGCCTAGAGACCCGAGCAGGGAATCGTCACCGCTGTCGCCCCAGATGTGGTCATCGCCAGACCCACCATTCAATACGTCATCGCCTGCGCCGCCAGAGATCGTGTCAAAGCCTGCGCTGCCATTTACGGTATCCTGCCCATCATCGCCGAAAACAGCGTCGTCACCCAAACCGCCGATAACGTCATCGTCGCCATTGCCGCCTGATATGGCATCGTCACCATCTAGCCCGTCCAGATAATCGTTCCCGCCGCCACCTGATAGGTCGTCATCTGCATCGGTCCCCAGCGCGATGTCGTCTTCTTCGGTGGTTGGGTCGGGCAACAGAACGGCGCCAACCATCGCAACACTGACAAGGCTAAGCAGGAAAAACATCGCATTATCCACCAAAGATACGTCTGCCTTACGACAAACGCCGATCGGTCGATGAAAACAAGGTTTTCCGAGTTTATTGGTTAACGGGCCACAGCTCTGGCTGGCGGTCATATCCAATATACAGGGGGTGTTTCGGGTGCCCCGCTTTGGTCAGTCCCAGAGAATATAGTGGTCTGCCCGTGCCGCGCAGCAGTAATTCAACAGCATGTCCGCGGCCTAAATGGTCGCCATGTGCGCCCCATGCGCAAATGATCTGGTCCCCATCGCGGATCCAATTCATCGCGGAATCGCGGATGGCATCGTCATTATATAGCCCAATAGGATCTTTGGCGGCACGCATATGTTTTGGGTCGGTGTCGCGCCATGCAAATATGTTGGTGACCCGAAAGGCACCGAATCCCAAGGCCCGTGCGCGCCGTTCGCAGCGTTCAACGGTGGGGTCGTTTTGCACCTCTGTCGCCGTGGATGGGTTGAGCATTACGAACAGCGCACGTGGCAGGGTTGCGTCCCATTCACGCGTAAGCAGATAGCGATATTTTTCGCAGTCCGAATAGGTTGCAACCGACGCTGCATCGCCTTTTTGATGTCTTTTTTCGATCATTCTTCGACATAAATTAACCAAATTCATCCGCAATATGATTGTCCAACCGCAGAAATAAAAGCGGGTAAGATTAATAAACCCCTGAGGTAAAGCTGATGGACTGGGCAAGTATACTGACGTTCGCAACAGTTGGTGTTGGACTGGCTGTAGATTTTTCGTCAAGCGACGGCGACGCTGAAGACTATGCTGACAATAGCGCAGAGCTGGATGATTTCATGACGCCCGAGTTGGCCGTGGATACCGATCCGTTGATCGATACCGGCGGCTACGGCTATGCTGTTGCTGAATTTAGCCCAGACGTTGACCCCGATACGGCCGTTTTACCGTGGGGTGACGACGAAATTGATGCGCTATACGATGATGCTCAGTTTACGCTGACTGCGGCTTAACAAACACGCGGCTGGGGTGCAGCTCTCCGGCCTTGAACGTCCCAACGGCAACCGCTTCGCCGTCATAGCTGGCCCAGACCTCTTCGCCGTATTCGACATCATGAGCGATCACGACTGCCGCGTTGCCGTTGCGCAATTTGGTCAGGCTTTCGGGCGGGCATTTGACCTCTTCTAGATCAACCAAGCCGTCCTCTAGTGGCCGCAAAAGAGAGTCTATTTCAGGCATTTTTGCCAAGGCGTCGATCTGTTCCAACGTTACAGCGTTTTCCACAGTGAACGATCCAGACCAGATACGGCGCAGCCATTCCACGTGGCCATAGCATCCCAAGGTTTCCCCCAGATCGCGGGCGATGGACCGCACATAGCCACCTTTGCCGCAGGTCATTTCAAGTAGAACATGGTCAGCGTCAGGACGGTCGATCATCAACAATTCTTCGACCCACAGCGGGCGGGCGGCGATTTCGAATTCTTCGTCATCGCGAGCCAGTTTGTAGGCGCGTTCGCCGTCGATTTTCACAGCGGAAAATTTTGGCGGCACCTGCATGATGTCACCCAAAAATCCGCCCAGCGCCGATTTGATGTCATCGTCGGTGGGGCGGTGGTCGGATGATTTGATAATTTCGCCCTCGGCGTCGTCGGTGTTGGTGGCCGCGCCTAATGTGACCGAAAATTCATACGCCTTTAGCGCATCGGTGATGTAGGGGATCGTTTTGGTCGCCTCGCCCAGTGCTACGGCCAATACGCCCGTTGCGTCAGGGTCCAACGTGCCTGCGTGGCCGGCCTTTTTCGCGTTAAACGCCCAGCGCACTTTGTTCACGACAGAGGTAGAAGTGATGCCGGCTGGTTTGTCGATGATCAACCAACCCGAAATATCGCGTCCTTTACGTTTGCCCATGTCGTCCTCCGAATGCGTGCAGGGCGGCCTGCTATCGCCGTTAGGCGGGTCGGTCAATCGTTATTCGGGCGCGATTACCCCAACCATAGGTCCCATGCGCGGCCCACCATCGCGGCGCCCTAGATCTGGTGCGAATAGGCGCGATACTTTGCCGTCGAAATACAGCGCGTTTGAAACGCCCAGTTCATCGCGGAAAAAACTGCCAAAGTCCCAGAAATTGATAGGTCGGTTTGAAATCGCGAAATAGGCTGTTTTGCCGTCGTCCGACACGCCAACGCCATTTCGGATGTAGCGCGATGTGCTGCCATCAATGAACCGTGGATGCAGGTCACCATCGATCACCAGCATCGGCCCTGATTGGGTGGCAAAGTCGCAGTTTGGCGGATTGTCGCGATAAGCCAGTGTTTCGATGACGGATACGAAACCATCGCCGATGCAAAAAACACCGTTCGGCAGCATCCCAAAATTGCCGGGGCCGGGGTTGGGCACCAGAAACATGGTTTCAACGCCGTTTTCCAAATGCAGGCCAACCGGCGCGCGGTCATCGTGGTACATGCCAGCGTTCATCGCGAACTGTAGTTCGCCAAATGCGTCCTCGATCGGGTAAAAGCTGCCCAATAGATTGCCGTCTGGGTCTGTGTGGAACAGGCGCAAATCTTCGGTCGTGGCGTCAACGGTGCATAGGGTGATGTCGCCGCGATCTTCGCAGGTGACCGCCCCTGCGGCCGATGCCAGCATTAGGCTGGCCGCTAGGGTGATTGTTCGGATCACTCTTCTTCGTCGCCGTGATCTAGATCCTGCTGGACGTGTTCGTCGGCCAACATACGGCGTGTGTCGTCCATACGGTCGAACGTGCGGTCCAATTCGAATTTCAGCTTTGGCGCATATTTCAACGTGATGCCGCGCGTCAGCAGGTGGCGTAGCTCGGCAGAGTTGCGACGCAGCGCTGTCAGGCATTCATCCTGCTTGTGCCCGCCCAAAGGCAACACATAGGCCGTTGCGTTTTTCAGATCGGGGGAACAGCGGACCTCGCCTACGGTGATGGACATACGCGCCAGATCAGGATCGTGCACATCGCCACGTTGCAGAACATCAGACAGCGCACGGCGCAGCAATTCGCCAACACGTAGCTGTCGTTGAGAGGGGCCAGAGCCAGTATTAAATCGGTTGTTTGCCATATTCCCCGTCTACGCCACCTGTTGTCCCTTGCCAAGGCGCGGTTTGATGGGCAAGCAGGGACCCACGCAGAAGTGACGACAGTTAAAGGACGATAAAATGACCGATTTACCTGGTGTAGTGATCACAGGATGTTCTGGCCGCATGGGTCAGATGCTGATCAAAACCGTTTTGGAATCGGGAAAAATGCGTCTGGCTGGCGTTCTGGAACGCCCAGGTCATGACTGGATCGGCCGCGATGTTGGCGCTGCGATGGACGGCGCGGAGCTGGGCGTGATCGTGTCGGATGACGTGGCTGCAACGTTCGCAAATGCCTCTGCCGTCATTGATTTTACGGCCCCTGCGGCGACTGTCGCTTTTGCCGATGCGGCAGCGGATGCGGGCATCGCGCATATCATCGGCACCACCGGATTTGACGACGATCATCTGGCCGCCATCGCAGAATCGGCGAAACGCACGGTGATAATTCGTGCAGGCAACATGTCGCTGGGTGTGAACCTGCTGACCGTTCTGGCCGAAAAGGTTGCCGCCGCACTGGACGAAGATTTCGATATCGAAGTCATTGAGGCGCATCATAATAAAAAAGTCGACGCGCCGTCGGGCACCGCCCTGATGCTGGGCGAAGCCGCCGCAAAAGGCCGCGGCGTTGATCTAAAAGACGTGCGCGATTCGGGCCGTGACGGGATTACTGGCGCCCGCAAAAAAGGCGACATCGGTTTCGCGGTTATCCGCGGCGGTGATATCGTGGGGGAACATGACGTGCTGTTTGCGGCGGCTGGCGAACGTATCACCCTGCGCCACGTTGCGACGGACCGCGCTGTTTTCGCACGCGGCGCAGTCAAAGCTGCCCAGTGGGCCGCAGGCAAAGCCCCTGGTGAATATTCGATGATCGACGTTCTGGGCCTGTAATCACTACAGACATTCAAAAATCGATCGCGATTCCTTTTTTCTCCCAATCGCCATAGCGGACGGCTTCTGGGCCGTCGCGACCACCCAGTTCTGTGGGCAGGTCCAACGGCTTTGCGGCTTTGCGGCGCTCTTCGGCTTCGGCCAATGCGCGCTGGGCGGCGGGGGGCAGGTCTTTGCGGTCTATCATAGGCTTTCCTTGTCCCTTGTGTGGCTCTGATATAGTCGGGGTTATCCCAAGGGCCAAGAGGACGCCATGACACAAACCGGATTAGCTGCACGCCGCACGGCACATTCTTTGCTGAATTCAGTGACCGAAGACCAGCGGCTACTGTCCGAAGTCATGCCGGCCAAGCTATCCCGCCTCGAGGCCGACGACCGCGCCCGCGTTCAGCGCATTGTCACCGGCACCCTGCGGTCGATGGATCGTCTGGACCGCGTTTTGAAACCCCATTTGCGCAAACGCCCTGCGGGCCCTGTGCAGAACGCGCTGCGTTTGGGCGCGTATGAGATTTGCGAAGGTGGGGCAGGGCATGGCGTTGTGAACGCTTATGTCGAAATCGTGGGCCGCGATAAAAAGAATGCGAAACTAAAGGGTCTGGTAAACGCCGTTCTGCGCAAAGTCGCGGACGAAGGCGCGCCGAACTGGGGCAAAATGCCCGTTCCGCAACTGCCGAAATGGATTCGCAATCCATTGATTGACGCATGGGGAAACAAGGCGATTGCGGGGATTGAAAACGCGCATTTTGCAGGGGCTGCGATTGATATCACGGTGAAATCCGATGCGGCGGGCTGGGCTGAAAAACTGGGCGGTACCGTGTTGCCGACAGGGTCGGTGCGTTTGCCTGCAGGTGTGCAGCTATCTGCGCTGGATGGTTTCGCGTCGGGCGATTGGTGGGTGCAGGATGCATCAGCGGCATTGGCGGCGCGTGCGTTGGCCCCGCAGGCGGGCGAAAAGGTGCTGGATTTATGCGCAGCACCGGGCGGTAAAACCATGCAGTTGGCAGCCGCAGGCGCCGACGTCACGGCGGTGGATATTTCCGCAGGCCGCATGGAGCGTTTGTCCGAAAACCTGACCCGCACTGGGCTAAAGGCGAATGTAGTTGTGGC
Source organism: Marivivens niveibacter (assembly GCF_002150005.2). Taxonomy (GTDB): domain Bacteria; phylum Pseudomonadota; class Alphaproteobacteria; order Rhodobacterales; family Rhodobacteraceae; genus Marivivens; species Marivivens niveibacter. Next base: position 145,564 of record NZ_MSPP01000002.1, on the reverse strand, counting down.
CGACGCGTTGCAACTGACTGAAGGCGGCTATGACGCGATCCTGTTGGATGCGCCTTGTTCGGCCACCGGTACGATCCGTCGCCACCCAGATTTGCCCCATGCCAAAGACGGCAGCGAATTTGGTGAACTGTTCGAAATCCAGATCCAGATCATGGATCACGCGCTGACCTTGCTAAAACCTGGCGGGCGTTTGGTGTTCTGTACCTGTAGCCTGCTGCCCGACGAAGGCGAGGTTCAAATTGATGACCTGCTGGACCGTCACCCCGACCTGACCGTCAACACCGACGCGATCCGCGCCATCGACGGGATCGACCCCGATTGGATCACCGAAGAAGGCGGCCTGCGTCTGCGTCCTGACTATTGGCGCGATTTGGGCGGCATGGATGGGTTCTATATCGCAGTCGTGACAAAGCCTGCGTGACATGAAGGGGGTTGGCGGTTAACATCCCCGCCAACAACAATGCGGACACCGCAGACCCCGAGGCAGAAATATCAAGGTTTCCCACCATGATGTGGCGTGGAAAAGGCACCCGAATCATGAATCGCGTGACTGCGCGGTTAGCGGCGCGCGCGCGGCCGCCCAAGGGGCTTGTGTCTCAGCCAGAGCCACGTTCGATTGGTTTGTTCGCCCGTGGGCGCCAGCTATCGGCGGGAAATTTCCTGTTCGCGGGCCAATTGATCGAAGCGCCAGAGGCATCCATCTGGGATATTGCGCCCGATCAATCAGAAACAGCGCGTCATATTCAGGGATGCGCGTGGCTGGATGATCTGGCTGCCGTCGGCGATCACAAGGCACGTATCAAAGCCCAAGATTGGGTCTATGGTTGGATTGACCGTTTTGATGGCGGCAAAGGGGCCGGCTGGACACCGGATTTGACAGGTCGCCGCCTGATCCGCTGGATCAATCACGCTTTTTTCCTGATGCGGGGCCGAGAAAAGGTCGACACCGAACGGTTTTTGATTTCGCTGGCGCGTCAGTCCGTATTTTTGTCGCGCCGATGGAAATCAGCCCGTCCTGGACTTGCGCGGTTCGAGGCGTTGTCGGGCATGGTCTATGCGGGCTTGTCATTAGAAGGCATGCAGCAACACGTAGATGCGGCACTGTCGGCCCTGACCAAAGATTGCCAAACCCAGATTAACGCCGAAGGCGGTGTTCCAACGCGTAACCCCGAAGAGCTGTTAGAGGTGCTGACCCTTTTATCGTGGGTCGCCAAAGCTTTGGCCGAAGCGGGCCGCGACGTTCCTGTGCCGATCCGCGCGGCGATTGACCGTATCGCTCCGACTTTGCGTGCGTTGCGCCATGCTGATGGCGGGCTTGCCCGTTTTCATGGCGGTGGACGCGGTATTGATGGGCGTCTGGATTATGCGCTGGTGGAATCGGGCAACAAAGAACAGCCCAATAACCTGCGTCACATGGGATACGCCCGTTTGGCGGCTGGCCGCACGACGTTGATCGCTGATGCAGCCGCCCCGCCCAGCGGCAAAGCCAGTTATGAGGCGCATGCATCGACCTGCGCGATCGAAGTGACATCGGGGCGTCGGCCCATGATCGTGAGCGCAGGGGCGGGCGGCGATTTCGGCCCTGAATGGAAAAGTTATGGCCGCGCAACGGCCAGTCATTCGACGCTATCCATCGAAGGATATTCATCGTCTCGGTTAGGGTCATCCAAACGGGTCCACGGCGAAGAAGAATTATTGCTGGATGTGCCCGATTACGTTCTGGCGCAGCAAAGCACGGTGAATAATGCGACCCGTTTGGAAATGGCCCATAACGGGTATTTGTCGACCCACGGTTTGACCCATGCGCGGACGTTGGACCTGTCGCTGGACGGGCGTACCATCAGCGGCGAAGATGTGTTGACCACCCTTAGCCGCGCCGATGAAAAACGGTTCGATCAGGTCCGCCTGCGTGAACCAGAAGGAATCCCCTATTCCGTGCGGTTCCACCTGCACCCAGATGTCGTTGCGTCGCTGGATCTGGGCGGAACCGCGGTGTCTCTCACGCTCAAAAGCGGCGAAATCTGGGTCATGCGCCACGATGGAAGCGCCGAAATGGGGCTGGAAACCTCTGTTTACCTAGAAAAAGGTCGGTTAAAACCCCGTTCTACGCAACAAGTGGTTTTATCCTCCCGCGCAATGTCCTATGCGACCCGCGTCCGTTGGACTCTGGCCAAAGCGCACGAAACACCGAATGCCGTGCGTGATTTCGGTACAGACGACCCAACGATCACGGATTGATATCAAAACCCAAGAGGCCCCGATGACCGACCTGTATCCGCTGCGCCGCGCACTTTTGTCTGTATCCGATAAAACCGGATTGATTGAACTGGGACAGGCTTTGGCCAAACGCGGTGTTGAACTGCTGTCCACTGGCGGTTCCGCCAAAACGCTGCGCGATGCGGGTCTGAACGTCAAAGACGTGTCCGAAGTCACCGGTTTCCCTGAAATGATGGACGGCCGCGTGAAAACTCTGCACCCCAAAGTGCACGGTGGTCTGCTGGCGCTGCGTGACAATGACGATCACGTTGCAGCTATGGACGAACACGGCATCGGCGCAATCGACCTGCTGGTCGTAAACCTGTACCCGTTCGAGGCCGCATTAGCCCGCGGTGCTGATTATGCGGAAATGATCGAAAACATCGACATCGGCGGTCCTGCAATGATCCGCGCGTCGGCCAAAAACCACGGTTTCACCACCACCATCGTTGACGTCGAAGATTACGACGCGCTGCTGGCTGAACTGGAAGCGAATGACGGCCAAACCTCCTACGCGTTCCGCCAGAAAATGGCGCAGATCGCATATGCCCGCACGGGTGCTTATGACGCGGCTGTATCGACTTGGATGGCCGATGCGATTGGTGAGACCGCACCGCGCCGCCGCGTATTTGCAGGCGAGATCAAACAGACCCTGCGTTACGGCGAAAACAGCCATCAGCAAGCTGCGTTCTACACCGACGGATCCGCACGTCCGGGTGTTGCGACTGCGGTCCAGCTACAGGGCAAAGAACTGTCCTACAACAACATCAACGACACCGATGCGGCGTTCGAACTGGTTGCTGAATTCGACCCAGCCGAAAGCCCAGCCGTTGCGATCATCAAACACGCAAACCCATGCGGCGTTGCAACTGGCGCGACCTTGGTCGAGGCATATCAGAAAGCCTTCGATTGCGACCGTACCTCGGCTTTCGGTGGTATCGTTGCGCTGAACCAACCGCTGGACGCTGAAACCGCGACCAAAATCGTCGAAATCTTTACCGAAGTCGTGATTGCACCAGGTGCATCGGACGAAGCTAAAGAAATCTTCGCAGCCAAGAAAAACTTGCGCCTTCTGTTGACCGATGGCCTGCCGGCGTCTCGCGCTGCGCTGACCGCGTTCAAACAGGTTTCGGGCGGTATGCTGGTTCAAGACAAAGACGTCGGCTACGTCGGTCTGGACGATCTGAAAGTCGTCACCGAAAAAGCCCCGACAGAAGACCAGATGCGCGACCTGCTGTTCGCATGGAAAGTTGCAAAGCACGTGAAATCCAACGCGATTGTCTACGTCAAAGACAGCGCAACCGTTGGTGTTGGTGCCGGTCAGATGTCCCGTCTGGACAGCGCGAACGTCGCCGCATCCAAGGCAGAACGCATGGCCAAAGAATTGGGTCTGCCAGAAACCTTGGCAAAAGGGTCGGCTGTCGCTTCGGACGCGTTTTTCCCATTCGCTGACGGCCTGCTAGAGGCAGCAGCGGCTGGCGCGACCTGCGTGATCCAGCCGGGCGGTTCGATGCGCGACCAAGAGGTCATCGACGCAGCCAACGAAAACGGACTGGCCATGGTGTTCACCGGCATGCGCCACTTCCGTCACTAATGGCGCATATTTCGAAAAATATCGGTTTCAGAACCCTGTTTTGGGCAGGGTTCTGGATCTTCCTTCTGGATCAGGCCTCGAAATTCGTGGTCGTTCAGATGTTGGGCCTACGTCATGTTCAACGGATCGAGGTGCTGCCTCCGTTCCTTGAATTCCGTATGGCGTGGAACCAAGGCGTGAATTTTGGCCTGTTTTCGGGCATGGATATGCGCTGGGTGCTGATCGCTGTGGCCTTTGCCATTTGCGGATTTGTGCTGTGGTGGCTGCGCCGCGAAGGTGGCAGTAAAATCGTTTATATTTCCGCGGGTATCCTGATCGGTGGTGCCTTGGGGAATATCGTTGACCGCATTTTGTATGGCGCGGTGGCCGATTTCCTGAATATGTCCTGCTGCGGATTTGAAAACCCCTATGCGTTTAACGTGGCCGATATCGCGATTTTTGTCGGTGCTTTGGGGTTGGTTTTCTTTACCGAAGACAAAAAGAAAAAAGCCCGCAAAAACAAGTGACGTGACGAGCCGTTAAAGCTGCGTTAAAACCCAAGGCACTTGAACGGAGGATATCCATGCGCGGATTTTTCATTGCTCTGCCTGCGGTGCTGGCTTTGGTGGCTTGCTCGGGTGGTGAACGCACCTTGCATAATTCGCGCGCATTGGGGGATTCCCCCGATGAGTTTCGGGTCAGCCCTTCGAAAACACTGGAAATACCGGATTCTATGGCGTTTCTGCCTGCGCCGACACCAGGCGGTGTGAACCGTGCTGATGCAACGCCATTGGTTGATGCGATCGCAGCGCTGGGTGGGACATATGGCGCGGGCGTAACTGGTGATGCGGCCCTGATGGCCGAAGTGTCGCGCTATGGCTATGATCCCGAGGTGCGTGCCGAATTGGCCGAGGCTGACGCGGATTTCCGCCGACGCAAAACTGGCCTGTCGTGGTTCCGCATTTTCCGCAATGATCGTTATTTCGCAGCCTACCGCGGGCAGGCATTGGATGCCTATGCCGAATTGGAACGGTTCCGTTCGGTAGGTGTGGCGGTCCCTTCGGCGCCTCCTGCTAACTAACGGTAACATCTGCGTTTCCTACGGTTGTCGTTGGCGTGACTTGGGGTAAAGTCTTGCTCAGATAACCGGAGGACCGAATGTTCCGCAAATTTGCGATTGCTTTGTCACTCTGGGCGGCGCCTGCGCTGGCTCAGGATGTTACGACATACACATTGGACAACGGCATGGATGTCGTCGTGATCGAAGATCACCGCGCCCCCGTTGTCACCCATATGGTCTGGTATCGCAGCGGGTCTGCTGATGAACCTGTGGGCGAGTCGGGCGTTGCGCATTTTCTGGAACACCTTTTGTTTAAAGCGACCGAGAACATGGAATCGGGTGAATTGTCCGATACCGTGGCGGCGAACGGCGGGTCCGACAACGCGTTCACCAGTTACGATTACACCGCCTATTTCCAACGTGTCGCTGCGGACCGTCTGCCCCTGATGATGCAGATGGAGGCGGACAGGATGAACAATCTGATCCTGACCCCCGGCGATATCGAAACCGAACGTCAGGTGATTTTGGAAGAGCGCAATATGCGCGTCGATAACTCTCCGTCCGCTTTGGCGCGCGAACAACTGCGCTCGGTGCAGTACATGAACCACCGTTACGGAGTTCCGATCATCGGCTGGCGCCATGAAATGGAGGCGCTGGATATGGACGACGCGCTGTCGTTCTATGATCTGTATTACAGCCCCAATAACGCCATTCTGGTCGTTGCGGGCGATGTGGATCCCGCACAGGTCCGCGCACTTGCCGATGAATATTATGGCGTGATCCCTGCCGAAGAAAACTTGCCTGAACGCATCCGTTCGCAGGAACCGCCCCAAACCGCCGCGCGCCGTCTGACTTATATCGACGAACGCGTGTCTCAGCCCTATCTGGTGCGCAGTTATCTGGCCCCAGAACGTGACAGCGGAGCACAGGAAACCGCTGCGGCGCTGGTGTATCTGGCCGAACTGCTGGGCGGATCGCCGTTTTCGTCTGATTTAGGGATCGCGCTGCAATTCGATACGAATACGGCAATTTACACAGGCGCGGGCTATTCTGGCATGTCGCTGGATGACACCACTTTCAGCATCAGCGTTGCCCCCGCCGCAGATGTTTCCCTGTCTGATGCCGAGGCCGCGATGGATCAGGTTCTGACCGATTTTCTGGCCAATGACATTGATCCCGAACGGATTGACGCGATCCGCACGCAGCTGCGTGCATCCGAAATCTATGCGCGCGACAACGTCGACGGGCTGGCAAACCGCTATGGCGCGGCCCTGTCCCAAGGGCTGACTGTGCAGGACGTGCAGGATTGGCCGACCATTTTGGAAAACGTCACAGCAGAAGATATCAAGGCCGCCGCCGAACTGGTTCTGGACGATCGTAAATCCGTCACCATGTGGGTCGCCGCATCGCAGGAGGCAGCACAATGAAACGCATTCTGACCGCAATCGGATTCATCCTGACGGCCGCCTCCGCGCAGGCCGAGGTTGAAATCCAGCAACTGACCACCGACGCCGGTATCGACGTTTGGTTGGTCGAGGAACATTCGATCCCCTTCGTCGCCGTTGAAATGCTGTTCGAGGGCGGCACGTCGTTAGATGTCGATGGCAAACGCGGCGCGACGAACCTGATGATGGCCCTGATCGAAGAAGGATCAGGCGATATGGACGCGCGAACGTTCCAACGCGAACGCGAGTCGCTTGCTGCATCATTTGGGTTTAGCGCTTATGATGATAGTGTATCCGTGTCCGCTAAATTCCTGACCGAAAACAGTGATCAGGCTGTCGCGCTGCTGGCGCAGGCGCTCAACGACCCGCGGTTCGATCAGGATGCGATCGATCGCGTGCGCGCGCAGGTCCTGACCAATATCGCGTCGGATGAAAAGAACCCGAACCGCATCGCAGGCAACGCGTTTTATGCCGCTGCCTTTGGCGATCACCCCTACGGGTCCAACAGCGACGGCACGATCGAATCCGTCAATGCCCTGACCCAAGAGGACCTGTTCGAAGCCCATCAAAATGCATTCGCACTGTCGCGTCTGTCCGTGTCCGTTGTGGGCGACATCACGCCGGACGAGGTCGGGCCTATGATCGACAGTCTGGTCGCGGGTTTGTCCGCAGATGGCCCAGCATTGCCAGACCGCGTTGAATTTGGTCTGCCCGGCGGTGTGACGGTGATCCCGTATGACACACCGCAATCCGTGGCCCTGTTCGGGCAGGCGGGAATCAAACGGGACGACGAAGATTTCTTTGCCGCTTTTATCCTGAATACCATTCTGGGCGGCAACGGTCCGCAGTCCATTCTGATGGAGGAAGTCCGCGAAAAACGTGGCCTGACCTATGGCATCGGCAGTTACCTAGTGCCCAAAGACCATGCAGAAATGTGGTTGGGATCTGTTGCGTCGGCGAACGAGGTTATGGCCGAAACCATTGACGTCGTGACCGATCAATGGGCGCGCGTTGCGACTGTAGGTGTCAGCCAAGAGGAATTGGACGCCGCAAAAACCTACCTAACTGGTGAATACCCACTGCGGTTTGACAGCAATCAGGCGATTGCCGACATCATGGTCGGCATGCAAGTCGAAGGTCTGCCCGTCGAATATATCCTGAACCGCAACGATTACATCAATGCGGTCACTTTGGACGATGTGAACCGCGTGGCACGTGAAATTCTGGACCCAGATGCGCTGCATTTCGTGGTGGTTGGCCAGCCTGAAGGGCTGGAAACTTCGGAATAATGTTCACGAAATACCCCTGTTAGAATCGCGCGGGGCCGTGCTATCCCTTGTGGCATGGCCCTGACGAACCCCAACATACCCGAAAATCGACCTGTTATTCGCCAATTGGACGAAGCAGCGATTAACCGCATCGCAGCGGGCGAGGTGGTCGAACGTCCTGCCTCTGCCGTGAAAGAGCTGGTTGAGAATTCGATCGACGCTGGCGCGACCCGTATCGAAATCGTTGTGGCTGATGGTGGCAAGACGTTGATCCGCGTGACGGATGACGGCTGGGGCATTGCGGCTGATGAATTGCCGCTGGCATTGTCGCGTCACGCCACGTCGAAAATCGACGGGTCTGACCTGCTGGATATTCATTCGTTCGGCTTTCGTGGCGAAGCGTTACCGTCATTGGGTGCTGTGGGCCGCCTGACGATCACGTCGCGCCGCGCAGGCAGCGATGCTGCAGAGATCCGCGTGTCGGGCGGTAAGATCGAACCTGTGAAACCTGCCGCGCTGTCTGCGGGGACGGTTGTCGAACTGCGCGATCTGTTTTTCGCGACCCCTGCGCGTTTGAAATTTCTGCGCACCGACCGTGCCGAAATGCAGGCAATCACGGACGTGATTAAACGTCTGGCGATGGCCGAACCCTATGTCAGCTTTGCACTGTTTGATGCGTCCAACGGCAACCGCCGCGAAATTTTCAGCGCCAATGCCGAACAGGGCGAAATGTTTGATGCGCTAAATGGGCGTCTCGCGACCATTCTGGGCCGTGAATTTGCCGATAACGCTCTGCCGATTGATGCCGAACGCGACGGGTTTCACCTGACGGGTTATGCGGCGCTGCCGACGTATTCGCGCGGCTCTGCCGTGGCGCAGTTTCTGTTCGTGAATGGCCGTCCTGTGCGGGATAAACTGCTGATCGGCGCGCTGCGTGGGGCCTATATGGATTTCCTATCGCGTGACCGCCACCCCGCTGCGGCGCTGTTCATCGATTGTGATCCCAACCTTGTTGACGTGAACGTTCACCCCGCCAAATCCGAGGTCCGTTTCCGCGAACCTGGCATCGTGCGCGGCCTGATCGTATCGGGCCTGCGTCATGCATTGGCGAATGCGGGGCACCGCGCATCGACGACTGTGGCGTCGGATACCTTGGGCGCGTTCCGTCCCGAACAACGCCCTGCCGCGCCGATCTATCAGATGGACCGCCCGTCGATGGGCGCGAAATCCATGACCTATCAGATGCAGGCCCCAACGCCGCAGCCTTCGATGGGGTTTGCCGAAATGTCTGCGCCTTCGGCTCGGTTCGAGGAGGTGACAGAAACAAAGTCTAAACCAGCGGAATCGCTGCCTTTAGGGGCGGCGCGGGCGCAGGTGCATGAAAACTATATCATCGCGCAGACCGAAACGGGTTTGGTGATCGTCGATGGTCATGCCGCGCACGAACGTCTGGTTTATGAAAAGCTGAAAAAACAGATGGCGGACAACGGGGTCGCGGCGCAGGCGTTGCTGATCCCTGAAATCATCGAAATGTCGTCGGGCGATGCGGCGCGTCTGATGGAAATCGCGGATGATTTGTCTCAGCTAGGCCTGACCATCGAACCCTTTGGTGGCGGCGCGATCTGTGTCCGCGAAACCCCTGCGATCTTGGGTGAGGTGAACGCCAAGGATATGATGATGGATATCCTGGACGAACTGGCCGATCTGGGCGACAGCCACACGGTGAAATCGCGGATCGAGGCGATCCTGTCCCGCGTCGCTTGTCACGGGTCGATCCGCACAGGGCGCCGTATGCGGGCCGAAGAAATGAATGCCCTGCTGCGCGAAATGGAGGCAACGCCCCATTCCGGCCAATGTAACCACGGTCGCCCGACCTATGTCGAACTGCGGTTGCAGGATATTGAACGTCTGTTCGGGCGTAGCTGATGACGCTGGACCTGTCTGATCCTCTGGCGTTGTTGGCTGTCGTCGGGCTGGCGTTGGGTGCGCTGGTTTTGATCCTGCTGGTGATGGTCGTGCGCCGCGCGGGGCAGTCGGCCCATATGGCGCAAATCGTGGCGTCGCAGTTGGGCGGGGTCACGCAGCGCGTACAAATGTTGTCGGACGGTCAGCAGCAGCTATACGGCGGCCTGACATCGGTATCCGAGGCGCAGGCCCAATCGCAGGCGCATCTGCTGAAATTGATGGAGGCGCGCCTGCAGCAGGTCACCGAAATGACCAACCGCAACCTGACACAAAGTGCGAAGGTTACCGCCGCATCCTTGGGTGAATTGCAACAGCGCCTGAAAACCATCGATAAGGCGCAGGATAACATCACCAAACTGTCGGGCGATGTGCTGAGCCTTCAGGACATTTTGTCGAACAAACAGACACGCGGTGCGTTCGGGGAAATCCAGCTGCATGACATTGTTAGCAAGGCGCTGCCGTCGGACAGTTACACGCTGCAACAGACTCTAAGTAACGGGAAAAGGGCCGATTGTTTGATCCATCTGCCCAACCCGCCGGGCCCGATCGTCATCGACAGCAAATTCCCATTAGAGGCATACGAGGCGCTGCGCCGCGCGACGACCGATGCCGAAGTCAACGATGCCGCCCGCATGATGCGCATCGCCGTACGGACGCATATCCGCGCGATTGCGGAAAAATACATCATCGAAGGCGAAACCGCCGATGGCGCGTTGATGTTCCTGCCGTCCGAGGCGGTCTATGCCGAGCTGCATGCGAATTTTGGGGAACTTGTCCGCGAAGGGTTCAATGCTCGCGTTTGGATCGTATCACCGACGACGTGTATGGCGACGCTAAACACCATGCGCGCGATCCTGAAAGATGCGCGTATGCGCGAGCAGGCGGGGGCGATCCGCAAAGAATTGTCGCTGCTATATTCGGATGTGGACCGTCTGGGCACACGTGTCGAAAATCTAGATCGGCATTTCAATCAGGCGGCCAAGGACCTGTCCGAAATCAAAATCAGTGCAGACAAAGCGGGCCGTCGGGCCCGCCGTCTGGATAACTTTGATTTCGAAGAGCTCGCGCCTGACGCTGAGCCGGCGCTGCCGATCAAATCTTGACGAATTTCTGCGCGATGCGGGGCAGGAACGAATTGAATTTCAGCGGTGCATCAGTGGCTGCCAGACAAATGCAATCTTCGCCTTCGGCCGCGACGGGCGTGTGATCCAGATCTTCGTTTGCAACTTCGACATCTCCGACACCGAAATGATCGGTGTGGTCGGCAAACGCGCCCTGCAAAACCAACGTCAGTTCGGTTCCGTTATGGCCGTGGTCAGGCACGGCTGAACCAGCGGGAATGTGCAGCAAACGCACAGTCGCTTCGCCTTCGGTCGATAGGATCATCTGTTTGACGCCCCCACCAACCGAACGCCAGCGTACGGCGTCCTTGTCACCACCCACGTAATCGCGCAAGGGTGTTGGGAAAATACCGGTAGAGCGGGTTTCTTGTTTTGGCGCAGGGTTGGCATTCGCAATCAGCGCCATGGTCGATGCCAGAGCGTCTTCTGCCATCGGTGCGGCACCTGCATCCATCATGATCTCGCCACCCACGGCTTCGTATTCGGCCAACCGGGCGCGGCATTCATCACACAACGATACATGTGTCGCGACCACAAGGCTGAACGCTTCGGGTAGGGTGCCTGCGGCATAACCCATCAGCAGCTGATCGGTTAGGTGGTGTTTGATGTCTTTCATAATCGTCACCTCATCGAATGGCGCAAGCGATCTAGCGCCAAACGTATACGGGATTTGATGGTGCCCAATGGCAGGCCGGTTTGTTCAGCGATCTCAGAGTGGCTTAGATCGCCAAAATAGGCCCTTTCTATCAATTCCCTTTGTTTTTCAGGTAGGGCTGCAATGGCTTCGCCCAATTTTTCAGTTTCTTGGCTAAGGGCGATGACGTCCTCTTGATCAGGTTCGGCATCGGGTCCCCAAGGCAAATCTTCGGGTTCGGGGCGTCGGGCGCGGCGGATCATGTCAATCTGCCGGTTCCGCGCGATTGTAAAAATCCATGTCGCCGCGCTGGCGCGCGATGGATCAAACAGGGCCGCTTTGCGCCAGACGGTGGCTAACACCTCTTGGGCGCATTCTTCGGCCATGTCGTCTGCAGCGCCACTGCGGATCAAGAAACCTTTGATCCGCGGTGCGAAATGCGCAAACAGGCGTGCGAAGGCCGCTTGGTCCTGTTTGTCACGGATCGCAAAGATTTCTTCGATCCATGCAATGCGCTGCGATGTGTCTGTATTGGGCACGCGCGACGGCTTTCTTTTGGTTCGTACGTTATGGTTCTGCCCCTGACCATAATGGTCAACGGGGACAGGTCCATCCTGAATCTGGGTTTCTGACTGCACAAACATACCAAAGATACGGAAAGCTAGTCGAAACGGATTAAAAATAATCTATGTTTAATCCGATGGGTGGGTTCATGCGTAACCTGTTCGATATATTGGAGAAACCGCATGCCGTTCGAAGCTCAGCCCACCTCACCCCGGAAAATCGCTGTTATTGGCGGTGGTATCACCGGCATGGGTGCGGCGTACAAGTTAAGTGGCACTGATCACGTCACCTTGTTCGAAGCCGAGCCGCGGATCGGCGGCCACGCTCGTACGCGGATGGCGGGGCCAAATGGTGATCAATCGGTGGATACGGGGTTCATCGTGTTCAACTACGCGAACTACCCCCATCTGACGGCGCTGTTCGATGAATTAGACGTGCCTGTGGTCAAATCCAATATGAGCTTTGGTGCGTCGATCAATGGCGGCGGGTTCGAATACGGACTACGGACGCTATCGTCGTTGTTTGCGCAGCCAAAGCACGCGATCAGCCCCAGATTTCTGCGCATGGTGCGTGATATTTTCAAATTCAATTCTGACGCTTTGGAATTGTCGCGCCGCAACACCAGCATGACCATCGGTGAAATGCTGACAGCTTTGGGGACATCGGATTGGTTCCGTGAACGGTATCTTTTGCCGCTGTCGGGTGCGATTTGGTCTACGCCATTGGAAAAAATCATGGATTTCCCAGCATATGCCATGATGCAGTTTTTCGAAAACCACGCCCTGCTGAGCCACACAGGACAGCATCAGTGGTATACGGTCGAAGGTGGTTCCATTTCTTATGTCTCGCGTCTGCAATCGGCATTGGAAAAGGCGAATGTGTCGCTGCGTGTTTCTAGCCCAATCGATGCGGTTCGTCGTAACGCCTCTGGGGCTATGGTCAAAACGGCTGACGCAGATTGGGAACAATTCGACGAAGTGATTTTCGCCACGCATTCGGATGACAGTTTGCGCATGATCGAAGATGCCGAAGACTACGAACGTAGCGCATTATCCAAAGTCGCTTATCAGCCCAATAAAATCGTTCTGCATTCTGATGACACAGTCATGCCAAAGCGCCGCGCGGTTTGGAGTTCGTGGAACTACACAGAGATGAATGGACGGCTGGATGGTCCAATCGATCTAACCTACTGGATGAATTCGCTTCAGCCTTGGCTTACCCGCGATAATTTCTTTGTCACGTTGAATACAAATCGCAGCATTCGACCTGAATTGATTTGGGACGAGGTGACACTGCGCCACCCTGTTTACGACTTGGGGGCGCTAGAGGCGCAAAAAGAAGTCACTACGTTTAATGGCCGTAAAAATACATGGTTCTGCGGCGCGTGGATGAAAAATGGCTTCCACGAAGATGGCTTATCCAGCGCGCTGGACGTGGTGAATGGATTGCAGGCCGAAAAACTCAGCGTCGCAGCCCAATGACAGCCGTCGAACACGTATCAGGCGAAACATTCCATGGCAGGCGGGGCGCGATCCGTAACGCGTTTCGCTATTCGGTCGACTATGTGATGCTGGATTTAGAATCCGATGACCGGGGGCCGATTGGTTTTGGGAAAAATCGGTTGGGCCTGTGGTCAGTGCGGGATCGCGATTGTGGCGGTCCACCGAACCAAGGCCGCGGCGCCGCATGGGCGCGCGAGGTATTGGATCGTTTTCAATTGCAATGCGATGGGAATATCAGGTTTCTGACCCAACCGCGTGTCGCGGGTTACGTGTTCAATCCGGTCAGTTTTTGGCTGTGCCACGATATTTCGGGCCAACTGCGAGTCGTCATTGCAGAGGTCACCAACACTTTTGGCGATCGTCACTGCTATATTTGTCATAACCCCGACATGGAGCCGATTTCCCGTGACCGCTGGATCACCGCGCGCAAGGTTATGCATGTATCGCCGTTTCAGCCGTTAGAGGGCGAATATAAATTTCGGTTCGATATCGGGTACAACAAGATCGAGATCGTCATTGATTTTCTACGCGATGGTGGCGGCGTTGTGGCGACGCTGCGCGGTGACCGAAAACCGTTGAAAACATCTGCGATGATCGTAGCGTCCGTGCGGCGCCCTTTCGCGTCCTTGCGGGTAATGGGTTTGATCCATTGGCAAGCGTTCAGACTATGGCGCAAGGGCGCGCCCTATCGAACGCGGCCTGAACCCCCTCAACATCATGTCAGTGCACAAGAGGCAACAAGATGACCTTTCTGTATGGAATTTTGTGCGGCATCCTGATCGTGGCTGCCGCGCTTTGGGTGTTTTCCCGCTTTGCTGGGTTTCGGGCCCAGAAAATCAGTGACTACAAAAGCGCGGATCGGCCGATTGATATTCGCAAAGAGTTTAATGGCCATCTGGTTTGTGAAGGCGTCATTTACGGGCCTTTGGGCCGTGTCACATCGCGTTTTGTTGCCGATATGCATGCTGAATGGGATGGCAATCGCGGCGTGATGAAGGAATATTTCACCTACGCCAGCGGTGAAAATCAGGCGCGTGAATGGACGTTCACCGTTGATGATGATGGGCGGATTAAAGCCGATGCACCAGATTTAGTGGGCACAGGGAACGGTCAGCAATCTGGATCGGCAGTGGTTTTGAACTACAATATTAAACTAACAGAAAACGCCGGGGGGCATGTCTTATCCGTGACGGATTGGATGTATGCGGCCCCGAACGGAGTATTGGTAAACCGGTCGCAGTTCCGCAAATTCGGCATCAAAGTCGCCGAACTGGTCGCGACAATGCGACCGGCAGAGGAAAGAAAATGCGAGACTGGAACGGCAAGCGCTATTGGTTAATTGGCGCAAGCGAAGGATTGGGTCGGGCTCTGGCGCAGGTCATGAGCTCGGCTGGGGTCGAGGTGATTTTATCTGCACGTGATGCAGATCGACTGACAGATCTATCAAACGAATTGATCGGCAAAAGCCGTGTAGTGCCGCTGGATGTGACCGATGCTGATGCTGTCAAACAGGCGGCAAAAGATATCGGGCCGATTGACGGTATGGTGTATTTGGCGGGCGTCTATTGGCCCATGTCCGCCAAAGAATGGGATGCTGATCAGGCAACCGCTATGGCCGATATTAATTTTACGGGTGCAATGCGTGCGGTTGGTGCTGTCATTCCTGACATGGTCGCCAAAGGCGCAGGTCATATTGTGCTAACCGGATCGCTGTCAGGGTTTCGCGGTTTGCCAGGAGCCATCGGTTACGGCGCGTCTAAGGCTGGCGTGATGTATCTTGCGGAAAGCATGTACGCGGATCTTCGTGGGTCAGGCGTTGATGTGCAGCTGGTCAATCCGGGGTTCATCAAAACCCGTCTGACTGACAAAAACGATTTCAAGATGCCGTTTATCAAAGAACCCAAGGACGCGGCGCAGGATTATTTCGAACATATGAATTCGGACGGATTTGCCCATAACTTTCCTCGTGGATTTGGGGCGATGTTCCGTTTGTCACAGTTCTTACCTGATTGGCTGTATTACAGACTGTTCTGATTTGCGTTGAATCAAGGCGGGGCAACATTGCCCCGTTCAAACTGTTTCCATCCTTTCATGCGAATAGGGGAAACGAACCAATGCACATTACATCCGACAAAGTGGCCGAAGTAATCATTCTGGCCCGTGAATTAGACCGCGCCGAAGCCGAATTCGACGGTTTCATCAGGCGTTTGAATATCGAGGAACAAGCCGCTTTGGTTGCGCTGTTCTGGGTCGGGCGCGGCAGTTTTGATGCGGCCGACTATGACGAAGCCTTTGCAACCGCACAGGCCGAAGCCACAGCCCCAACCGAAAGCTATCTAAAAGGTTCGCCGCATTTGGCAGATCATTTAGAAAGCGGGCTTGAGGCTATGGGCATTAGCGCGACCGATGCCGAAGATGATCTGTTGCCGCCTGTGTGATTATTGGTTTTGCAATTCCCGCAAGATCAATTCGATCAACCCCTGCGCCTGATCGTCAGTCATAACAGGAGTTGAAGGTTCGCCTTGGGGCGCATCCATTGGAAGCGGGCTGGGCACCATACCGTCTAGGACACGTGTCATGACTTCGTGCCAGATTTCGGCAGGCAGGCCACCACCAGTGACCCCTGTCAGCGGGGTGTTGTTATCATATCCCATCCAAACGCCAGTCACATAGTCACCTGTAAAAGCAATGAACCATGCGTCACGGGCGCTTTGTGTCGTGCCGGATTTGCCTGCGATTTGCCAACCGTCAATCTTGGCCCGCTGGCCTGTGCCTTGTTCAATGACCTGATGCATCATCCACGTCAGTGTCCGTGCGTTTTCTTCGCGGATGACGCGTTCACCGATGCCGCCGCCTGATCCCATAAGAGGCACCGCAGCATTTCGGCGAAGGCTTAGCTGTTCCATGCCATAGGGTGTTACGGACGATCCGCCATTCAAAATGCCCGCAAAAGCGCCGGTCATTTCGATCAGTGTAGATTCAGATACCCCCAGCGCCAGCGCGGGGCCGTTGGCCAAATCGTTTGAAAACCCAAAACCGCGCGCAACGGTTTGCACTGCCTCGCGGCCCACACTTTCCGATAGCATAATCGCAGGGATATTGCGGCTTTCTTGCAAAGCTTGGGTGAGTGTGATCGGACCTTTGAATTCGCGGTCATAGTTGCGCGGGCACCATTCACCGGATCCGGGGACATTCAGACACAGCGGATCATCATTGATGATGTCCAACGGACCGTGCCCCATTTCTAGTGCGGCCGAAAAAATGAACGGTTTGAACAGCGACCCTGTTTGGCGCAACGCTTGGGTCGCGCGGTTAAACTGACCGCCGATGGACGTTTGTCGCCCGCCTACCATCGCACGGACTGCGCCATCTGCGGACATAACAACAATGGCGGCTTGCGCTTCTGAACCTTCGCGGACCTTGTTTTCGAATACCCAGTCCAAAGCCTCTTCTGCGGCTGTTTGAATGCGTGGTTCGAAAGTGGTGCGGATAATCACGTCTTCGGTCGTGTCTTCGGTGAAATAGGATGGACCGGTGTCCATGACCCAATCTGCAAAATAACCGCCCGCGCGAGTTTGGGCCGCTTCGGATAGCTGTGCTGGGTTGGTCAGCGCGTCTTGGGCCTGCGCGGCGGTGATATATCCTTGGTCCTCCATCAATCCGACGACGACGCTGGCCCGATCCCAGCTGCGTTGCAGGTTGCTGGTCGGCGCATAAGACGACGGCGCCTTCAACAGGCCGGCCAATAGTGCGGCTTGAGCCGGAGTGACGCCCGCTGCTGATACGCCGAAATAACGCTGTGCGGCGGCCTCGAAACCACGGGTGCCAGCGCCCAGATAGGCGCGGTTCAGGTATATCGTTAGGATCTCATCCTTGGTGTAACGAACTTCCATCGCCATGGCGTAGATCGCTTCGGTCACTTTGCGCCAAAGGGTGGTTTGGCGACAATCGGCCTCATAGGCGGTTTCGGTTGCCCAGATGTCAGGGTCATAGGGTTGCCCCTGACACAATAGTTTTGCGGTCTGTTGGGTGATGGTGGATCCGCCCGCGCCAGATAGCGCACCGTTCCCAGCGGCCAAATTGTTACGAACCGCGCCCGCGATACCGCGAGGTGAGATGCCAAAGTGACGATAGAATCGTTTGTCTTCGGTTGCGATGACCGCGTTTTTCAAATGTTCGGATACCGAGGAGGCGGTGATCATCCCCGCAAATTGGTCACCGCGCCATGCAAATTGTTCACCATTCACGTCCAGCATGGTGACAGATCCGCGCGCGCGTCCGTCGATCAGGTCGGATGCAGGGGGCAGGGACGACGATTTGAAAAGAACAGCGCCAGCAATGATCAGGCTGATGATAACGCCCCCAGCAATGCCGATTTTTAAAACAAAGCTGATAAAGAACCAGATTATTGCCC
The DNA here is from genome assembly GCF_002150005.2 of Marivivens niveibacter. Lineage (GTDB taxonomy): Bacteria > Pseudomonadota > Alphaproteobacteria > Rhodobacterales > Rhodobacteraceae > Marivivens > Marivivens niveibacter. The sequence continues at coordinate 127,762 of NZ_MSPP01000002.1, read as the reverse complement.
GCAGCCAGCCGAGTGGACCGCGCCGTTTCGGCTTTTTGGTAGCGGTCTTGCGCTTTCTGGGTGCGGGTTTTGGTGTCGGTTTTGCATCCCGCCGCGTCGCATAGCGATTCTCGGCCACCAAAGTGGGGCGTTTTTGTCCCTTACCGCTCATTATCTGCTCTTTCTTATGTGCGTTTTTGGGGATTCTATCCCCGTGCGGTTGAAATGTTGAGCCGCTAGAAACCCTTTGTTAAGTTTTTTATCTGCTTAAAAAATGAACACATCGATTAAAATGTATAATTTTTAGGCGAAACACGTGGCCCTGACAGGCGAAAATCCGCCATTTGCTTGAGGAATGGGCACCTAACACGCTCAGTAGCGGGGCGAGATCCCAGATGGGGTCAGTCGATTAATATCGCAAGGGGAAGAACGTGAAACTGATCATTGCTACTATCAAGCCGTTCAAGCTGGAGGAGGTTCGCGAAGCTGTAACCGCCGCTGGCGTTCGCGGCATGATGGTGACCGAAATCAAGGGCTTTGGCTCTCAGTCCGGTCACACAGAAATCTACCGTGGTGCTGAATACGCTGTGAACTTTGTTCCAAAGGTCAAACTAGAGATCGTCGTGCCTGATAACATGGCCGACCAGATCGTTTCGACCATCGCAGCTACCGCCAAAACCGAAAAAATCGGCGACGGTAAAATCTTTGTTCTCGACGTTGAGGGCGCCGTTCGCGTGCGCACCGGCGAAACTAACGACGACGCCCTATAAGGCGACGACAGGGGAATTTCCATGAAACTTACTAAACTCCTCCCTGCTGCTGCAGCGCTGACCGCGCTTCCAGCGATGGGCTTTGCCCAAGAAGCTGGCGTTGATGCGGCTTCGGACACTATTTTCATTTTTAACTCGCTATTGTTCCTGATCGGTGGCTTCCTGGTATTCTGGATGGCAGCTGGTTTTGCGATGCTAGAAGCTGGCTTGGTTCGCACCAAAAACGTTGCGATGCAGCTGACTAAAAACGTCGCTCTGTTTTCGCTGGCAGCGATTTTCTACTACCTGATCGGTTACAACCTGATGTACCCACTGGGCACATGGTCGGTTGACGGCGTTCTGTCCGGCGTTTGGGGCGTAGGCGTTCTGGAAGCTGTTGGCGTTGCTCGTGATGGCGCTGATGACTACGGCTATGCAGCGACCGCATCCGACTTCTTCTTCCAGCTGATGTTCTGTGCAACCACTGCATCGATCGTTTCGGGTACTCTGGCTGAGCGTATCAAACTGTGGCCATTCCTGGCATTTACCGTAGTTCTGACTGCTGTGATCTACCCTCTGCAAGCTTCGTGGAAATGGGGCGGCGGTTTCTTGGACGCAGCTGGTTTCTTGGACTTCGCTGGTTCGACCGTTGTACACTCGGTAGGTGGCTGGGCTGCTTTGGCTGGTCTGCTGGTACTGGGTCCACGTATCGGTAAATACAAAGACGGCCGCGTAAACCCAATCCCAGGTTCGAACCTGACTCTGGCAACTCTGGGTACATTCATCCTGTGGCTGGGTTGGTTCGGCTTCAACGGCGCATCGCAGCTGGCAATGGGCACCGTAGGTGACGTAGCTGACGTATCGCGTATCTTTGCGAACACCAACACTGCAGCAGCAGGCGGCGCAATCGCAGCAATGATCATGACCCAACTTCTGTACAAAAAGGTCGACCTGACCATGGTACTGAACGGCGCACTGGCTGGTCTGGTTTCGATCACTGCAGAGCCTCTGACCCCAACTCTGGGTGCAGCAACCATCATCGGCGCTATCGGCGGTATCCTGGTTGTGATCACTGTTCCTCTGCTGGACAAACTGAAACTGGACGACGTTGTCGGCGCTATCCCAGTTCACCTGGTTTGCGGCATCTGGGGCACCATCGCAGTTGTATTTACCAACGGTGACGCATCGCTGGGCACTCAGCTGTACTCCATCGTTGTTGTCGGTATCTTCACCTTCGTTGTGTCGCTGGTCGTATGGTTCATCCTGAAGGCCCTGGTTGGCATCCGCGTATCCGAAGAAGACGAAATCAACGGTCTGGATAAAGCAGAGCTGGGTATGGAAGCTTACCCAGAATTCTCGAAAGGCTAATATCCTTTCATCGGAATTTAGACCCGGGCGTTCGCGCCCGGGTTTTTTTATGTCTGTTGTTAAAATGAAAACGCCCGCAGCAAATGCTGCGGGCGTTTGTTGTTTATGTTTCGCGCGGGCGTTGCCCGCGGGCGCGTCAATTATACGCCAGCGTCTACGATCGCTTTGGCCAGCAGAGGAACGGTTTTGTCGTTCAGGCCTGCGATGTTCAGGCGGCTGTCGCTGACCATGTAGATGGCGCTGTCCGCGCGCATCTTTTCAACCTTTTCGGCGGTGGTACCGATCTGGCTGAACATGCCGCGGTGTTCTGCTAGGAAATTGAAACGATCCGAGTTGGTCAGGCGTTTCAATTCGTCCGCTAGCTGCTGACGCAGGTTCAGCATCGAAAGACGGGTTTCTTCCAGCTCCTCTTCCCACATTTTGCGTAGCTCAGCATCGTTCAGGATGGTCGCTACGATGCGGGCGCCGTGGTCTGGCGGGAACGAGTAGTTCTGGCGGTTCAGGAACTGCAGCATGCCCTGGGACAGTTTCGCAGTTTTTTCATCGCCCGCGATGGCCATCAGGATGCCGGTGCGTTCGCGGTAGATGCCAAAGTTTTTCGAACAGGACGCCGCGATCAGGCATTCACCAACCGAACCAGCAACCAGACGGGTTGCCGCTGCGTCTGCGTCCAGACCGTCACCGAAACCTTGGTAGGCGATGTCGATCAGTGGGATCGCGCCTTTTTCGTTGATCAGGGCAACGACCTCTTTCCACTGGTCCAGTGTCAGGTTTGCGCCTGTTGGGTTGTGGCAGCAGCCGTGCAGCAGAACAACGTCACCGGCAGCAACATTTGCCAGATCAGCCATCATACCTGCGAAATCAACGTCGCGGGTTGCGGTGTCGAAATAGCTGTACGCTTTGTGCTTCATGCCCAGATAGTTCAGGATCGACACGTGGTTTGGCCATGTTGGGTTCGAAACCCAGACGGTCGCGTCTGGCGATGTGCGCTGGATCAGTTCCATCGCCTGACGAATAGCGCCTGTACCGCCCGGAGTGGTCACAGCGCCGATGCGTGCGCGATCAACAGCGCCGTTCAGCACCAGATCGATCATGCCTTCGATGTACTGAGGTTCGCCAGCCAGCGATGTGTACGCCTTGGAGGTTTGGGCTTCCCAGATCTTTTGTTCGGCAGCTTTGACCGCTTTCATCACCGGAGTGACGCCTTCAGCGTTTTTATAGACGCCAACGCCCAAGTCGACTTTGTTGTCGCGTGGGTCTTCGCGGTAGGCCTGCATCAGGGCAAGGATTTTATCGGCGGGTTGTTCGGTAAGATGCTCGAGCATCATTCATCTCCGGTTGCGATAGGAAGGTCGGCAAACATGCCCCATTCGGACCATGAGCCATCGTATAGCGCGTGATCGGTCTTGCCCATGCGTTCAAGGGCAAGGCACAAAACCGCTGCGGTCACGCCAGATCCGCAGGTTGTGATTACGGGTTTCGACAGATCAACGCCTGCGGCGGTAAACACGCTGCGCAGGTCGTCTGCGGATTTCATCGTGCCGTCTGCGTTCAGAACGGTCGAGAAGGGGACGTTTTTCGCACCCGGAATATGGCCTGCGCGCAGGCCTTCGCGGGGTTCAGGGGCGTCGCCGCGGAACCGTTCGGCGGTGCGGGCATCCACGATGTCGTAATCGCGCAGTTTCGACGCGCGGGCGACCTCGGTCACGTCTTTGACCATGTGGTGTCGCACGTCGGCCAGCATGTGGCGGTCGCGGATCACGGGGTCTGCATCCGTGGTCGGGCGGCCTTCGGCGGTCCATTTCGGCAGGCCACCATCTAGAACAGCGATCTGATCGTGACCAAATACCTTGAACATCCACCAAACGCGGGCGGCGGAAAACAGGCCTTTGGAATCGTAGACAACGATCTGGTGGCCATCGCCAACGCCCAAGGCGCGCACGCGCGATAGGAATTTTTCAACTGGCGGCAGCATATGCGGCAGGTCCGACCGCAGATCGGCAACTTCGTCGATATCGAAAAAACGTGCGCCAGGGATGTGGTTCGCGGCGAAATCCGCGCGTGGATCACGGTTTTCGGTCGGCAGGAACCAGCTGGCATCCAGAATGCGCAGGTCAGCATCTTTTAGATGGGCCGCAAGCCATTCGGTCGAAACCAAGGTGCGCGGATCATCCTGAGTGGTCTGGGTCATTCGCGTGCCCTTTCGGATGATAGTAGCAATCCGAACCCCACTAGCGCGGGTAATAATATGAGGCAAGAGGCGCGACCGCCTTTGCACTAAAAACCAGCGTGAATTGGTTGGAATTTATCCGCGATCGCGCAGCAGACGCTGTTTTTGACGGTTCCAATCGCGTTTCGCGCTATCGGCCCGTTTGTCGTGGTTCTTTTTACCTTTGGCGACGCCGATCTTTAGCTTAATCAAACCGCGGTCGTTGAAATACATCACCAGCGGCACGATGGTCATGCCTTCGCGTTTGGTGGCATTCCACAAGCGAGACAATTCGCGTTTCGAACACAATAGTTTGCGTTTGCGGCGTTCTTCGTGGCCCCAGGTTTTGGCTTGGGCGTAAGGCGCGATATAGGCGTTCGTTAGCCATAGTTCACCATCATCGACCGAGGCATAGCTTTCGGCGATGTTCGACTGCCCGTTGCGCAGCGATTTCACTTCGGACCCCATGAGGACGATGCCGACCTCTAGGTCGGATTCGATCGCATAATCAAACCGCGCGCGGCGGTTTTCTGCGATGACCTTGTAATTGGTGTTTTCTTTTTTCTTGGCCATAGTTCAACCCAGATAGGGCTTTGCCGCAGTGGGGGCAAGGGGCGGTTAGGTCTGTTGCCGCTGCCGTCTGCGGATCATGGTGAAAATGCCGCTTCCCACGACAATCACGCTGCCGATGATGGTGGGCAGATCGATGGGTTCGCCGAACATGATCAGAACCAGTATCGCGCCGATGATCAGACGGGTATACCGCCACGGCGTGACCGCGCCCACGTCGCCCGTGCGCATTGCGACGGTCAGCGCGAAATATCCAGTGATCCCGCCCATGGCTGCGATTGTGATATAGGTCATCGCCGCGCCTGAAATCTGGGTGAACCCGCCCTGTAGGCCCCAGATGATCAAACCCGCCAATGTGAACATTGTGTATCCGATGAACCCCAATTGCCAGTTTGACAGGCGGGCAGGGGAAGCGCGGGTTGCCAGATCACGGCCCGCAAAACCGATCATGCCCAGAACCGCCAGAATGGTCAGGAAATCGAATTGCGCCCCCCAAGGTCGCAGGATCAGCATCACGCCAAAGAAACCCAATACGACCGCGGCCCATTGGCGCGGTCCGACCTTTTCGCCCAGAAATAGCGCTGCGCCCGCCACAACGACCAGCGGGGTCGCCTGTAAAATAGCGGTCGCCGTGATCAGCGGGGCAAGGATGAACGCCAGCGTATAACTAAGCCGCCCCATGATTTCGAACCCGCCACGGATCAGCAGAGGTTTGGACAGTAATTCAGCGGGGAATAGCGGCTGACGGCGAAATGCGGTCATAGCGCCGAAAAACACCATGCCGCTGGCGGCGACCATGACGATTAGTTGCCCGTGCGGGATCTGGCGGTCGGTCAGAGTGGCGTATTTGATAAATGAATCTTCGATGGCGAAACCCGCCATCGAAAGGATCATGAACAGAGACCCGATCAGGTTTTCCCGACCGGTCGCCGGGGTGCGGCTCAATTCAGTAGGCCAGCGTGCACCATGGCCGCGCGAATGCGTTCTTTGGTGCTGTCTTCTAGTGGGGTCAGTGGCGAACGGACTTCGTCAGAACATAGACCCAGCAGCGACATACCGTATTTCGCGCCTGCAACGCCTGGTTCGATAAACACAGCGTCGTGCAGGGGCATCAGGCGATCCTGATATTCCAGTGCGGTTTTGTAATCGCCGCGCAGGGTTGCCTCTTGGAATTCGGAACACAGTTTCGGCGCGATATTCGCGGTGACCGAAATGCAGCCCAGACCGCCGTGTGCGTTGAAACCCAATGCGGTGGCGTCTTCGCCCGATAGCTGGATGAAATCGTGGCCACAGGTGATGCGGCATTTAGGAACGCGGGACAAATCGCCAGTCGCGTCTTTCACTGCGATCATCTCTGGCAGTTTTGCCAGATGGCCCATGGTTTCTGGGGTCATGTCCACGACCGAACGACCAGGGATGTTGTAGATCACAATCGGCAGGCCAATTTTTGCGGTCGCTTCGAAATGGGCGATCAAACCTTTTTGGGTCGGTTTGTTGTAATACGGGGTCACGACCAGCGCGGCGTCGGCACCAGCTTTTTTTGCGGCTTCGACCAGACGGACGGATTCAATAGTGTTGTTTGAACCTGCGCCCGCAACAACAGGAATACGGCCCGCAACCTGTTTGACTACGGTTTCAACAACCAGATCGTGTTCTTCGTGGCTCAGCGTTGGGCTTTCGCCAGTGGTGCCAACAGGGACCAGACCGTGCGACCCTTGGTCGATGTGCCACTCGACCAGCTTTTTCAGCGCGTCCAGATCCACTTGGCCGTCTTTGAACGGCGTTACCAATGCTGGCATCGATCCTTTGAGCATGACACGCTTTCCTTGTGCTAAGGGCCGTGAATCGGCCCGTGTTAAAACGCGCGGAACCTAGACGGGTTTCCGCCGCTTGCCAAGTTTGTGAGTTGTGCTTTGTGCATTGGGCGTTAGGCTCTTTTGAAAAAGGGCAGGAATTCATGGCATTTTTACGCTGTAAACTGATGGTCTTCGGTCTGATCGGGGCATTGGCATCGCCGATGAATGCCCAAGATGCGGCCCTATCAAACGCATTCGAAGCAGGTCGCGCAGGCGAATGGGATTCCGCCTATGGCCTTGTCGGGCTTGATTTATTGGCCCACGACCTGATCACTTGGACCCGTCTGCGCGAAGGTGAAGGCACCTTTGGTGACTACATCGCGTTTACAGCTGAACATTCCGATTGGCCCGGAATTGACCGTCTGCGTGCCCGAGGCGAAGAATCAATCACCGACGAAACCGATCCTAGCTATGTGGTGGCGTGGTTTGCGGACAACGAACCCGAAACTGGGACAGGGGGCTTGCGCCTTGCCCAAGCTTTGCGGGCGTTGGGACAAAACGAACAAGCCCGCGCGGTTATTCAAAATATTTGGGAAAAATACGGCCTGACCGAAGAAGAAACTGCCGCAATCATTGCGGAATTTGGTCCAGATTTGACGGCGCATCACGCCATTCGCGCTGAAAATATGCTGTGGCGGTCGCGCGCGGATGATGTGGAATGGATATTGGAATATCTGCACGACGATGATCGGGCCGTGGCAGAGGCACGCATCGCCCTGATCCGCCGTTCTAATGATTGGGGCGCAAAACTATCCGCTGTTCCTGCGACCCGTCGTGATGATGTCGGGCTTGCCTATGACAGAATGAATTTTCTTTCCAATCGCGGCGATTACACAGACGCGATCGCGATCCTATTGACCCATACAGACTCCGCCGAAAGCCTATCTCAGCCATTTCGATGGTCTGGCTGGCGCCGTAACCTTGCCCGTTGGGACATGCGCCAGGGGCGATATTATCGCGCCTATCAATTGGCGAGTATGCATTTTTTAACGCCCGAAAATGGTGAACCCTATGCAGATCTGGAATGGTTGTCGGGCTACATCGCACTGCGGTTTCTGGACCAACCTGCGGTTGCCCGAATCCATTTCAATCGTTTGAAAGACGCAGTAGATGGACCAATTTCGTCGGGGCGTGCGGGATATTGGTTGGGCCGCACCTATGATGCCTTGGGTGATGCTCCATCGGCCCAAGCCGCCTATGCCGAAGCGGCTGCACATCAAACGGCGTTCTATGGTCTTTTGGCCGCGGAAAAATTGGGTCAATCACTGGATCCATCGCTGATCCGTTCGGAACTGTTTGATCCTTATGATGCCTCGCCTGTGTCGTCGAACGAATGGGCGCGATCCGGTTTTGAATTGCTGGATGCGGGTGAACGTGGGTCGGCTGTTTTGTTTTTTGCGGCATTGGGCCGAACATTGGATCGCGCTGAATTGGGTACTGTGGGGTTGGAACTGCGCCGCAGGAACGAACCATTCTTTATGCTGCTCTTGGGTAAATCGGCTGCTGCGCGTGGTATGATCATTCCTGATCTATATTTCCCGCTGCACGATCTGCACCGCATGGATTTGCCAGTAGATCCTGAATTAGCCCTGTCGATTGCACGCCGCGAAAGTGAATTTAATCCTGTGGTCGGCAGCGCGGTCGGGGCGCTGGGCCTTATGCAGATCATGCCTGCGACAGCCGAAGAAGTCGCTGGAGAATTGGATCTGCCCTATAGCCGCGCGCGCCTGACCGCAGATTGGGAATATAACGCAACCTTGGGTGCGAAATATCTGTGGAATTTGCAGGATCGGTTTGGCCCATCGCCTGTTATGATTGCTGCTGGGTATAACGCGGGGCCTAGCCGTCCTGCACGGTGGATCGATGAACGCGGTGATCCCCGTACAGGCGACGCGGATGTCATTGATTGGATCGAGATGATCCCGTTTAGCGAAACCCGTAACTATGTGCAGCGCGTGACGGAAAGCATTCTGATTTATAACGCCCGCCTGAATGGGACGGTCAGCGGTCCCATTGAATTTTCAGACCTATTACGCGGTGTGAAACCGTTGGTGCGCCCCGCCGTGCGCCCATGGGACGACACAGTCGAACCATCGATGTCGACCAGTCCTTATGCGCCGGTTAACGCCCCGCGACCGCTCGCGCGGCCTTAGTCTGTTTGCGCGCGGCCAGCTGTTCGCGGATCAACGTGAACACGCCCGCCGTCACAACAATCACTGCACCGATAACAACATTGGTGCGCAGGTTGTCGCCAAACATCGTGACGCCGATAAAGGATGCGAACGGCAACTGTAGGTAGGCAAAGGGTTGGATGGCGCTGGCCTGGGCGACCTCATACGCGCGGATCAACAGGTAATGACCGGCCAGACTGATGATGCATAAAAACAGCATCCAAATCCAATCGACGGGCGCCATGTTTTCCCAGTAGAACACGCCGACCGCTGTCGACATGATCATCCCGAAAACGCCCATCCAGAAAAACGACGTTGCTGCCGAATCTTTGCGCGCCACGTAGCGGTTCATAATGCCGTAGGTCGCGAACATGACTGTCGGAACAACGGCCCACAACGACACGAGCGAAAACACCCCGTCGCTGGGCTGAAGGATGATCAAGACGCCGATAAACCCAATGCCAATGGCGACCCAACGCCGCCAGCCAACGGATTCGCCCAAAATCGGGCCTGATAATGCCGCGATGATCAGCGGATAGCAGGCGAAAATCGCATGGGTTTCCACAAGGCCCAGTTTCGTAAAGGCTACCACCATGATGCCGATTTCCAAAACCATAATCAGGGCGCGGAAAAACTGTGCGATCGGTTGTTTGGTTTTCAGCGCTCCAAAGGCCGATCCCGTGGCCCGATAGCTAAGAGCCACCGCGAATAGCGCAAAGAACCAGAACCGCACCATAACAATGAAACGGATGTCATAAAGTTCGCCCAAATGGCGCGATGCGGCGTCTTGGACAGAGAAAATGAAGGTGACCAGCACCATCATCCAGATGCCCATGCGATTGTTTTGTTCGGTCATTCTTTGATCCCACGTGACATGTGGCGTTTGTGGGCGAACCCTTTGGTACGGGTCACGGTGAACCCTGCGGTTTCCAGCGATTTGCGCACATGGCCCGCCGCCGTGTAGGTGGCAAAGGTGCCGCCAAGCGCAGTGTGGTCGTAAACATGCTGCATCAAATTAGCGCCCCACATTTCGGGATTTTTGGCAGGGCTGAACCCGTCCAGAAACCACGCGTCCGCCTGTAGGTCTGATTGCGGCAGGGTTTCGCGAACGTCACCCGTGACGATGTTCAGACGGATGTTGCCGAATGTCGTGTCGCCCGCCCGCAGGCCCGCGATCATCTGATCGGCCAAAGGCGCAATTTCAGGGAAAGCTGCCAAAGCGCGTTCGGTTTCATCCAGAGACATCGGAAACGCCTCAAACGTGGTAAAGGTCACCATTCCGCGCGATCCGTCCGCGATCCATGCGGCCCAAGTCGTCAGAAAATTCAGGCCCGTGCCGAACCCCAATTCGCCGATGTGGAAATCGCCTCCGAACCGTTGGGGCAGGTCGTTGCCCGCAATGAATACATGCCGCGTTTCGGCCAGACCGTCGTTGATCGAAAAATAAGGGTCATCGAACTGTTTCGACACAGGGATCGTGTCGTCGCGCCATTCGATATCCGCAATCGGCTGGTCGTTCATACTGGTCTGCCTTAAATACGTCGCAGCAACTAACCCAAGGTGGGGCCATGGCAACGGTAGATGTAACAATTTTCGGCGCAGGCGCCTTTGGTCTAGCAGTGGGCTATGCCTGCGCCAGACGCAAGGCCCGCGTGCGCGTAATCGATCCAAATGGCGTGGCCGCTGGGTCTTCGGGCGGGGTCGTTGGGGCGCTGGCCCCGCATGTTCCCGAAAATTGGAACGACAAAAAGGAATTCCAATTCCAAAGTCTGGATATGGCCGCCAAATTCTGGGCCGAGGTTGCCGAGGTATCGGGCGAACACGCGGGCTATGTTCGGTCGGGGCGATTGCAGCCGCTGGCCGACGAACGCACGATTGAACTGGCGCAAATGCGCACCGAAAACGCGCGCGAATTGTGGCGCGGGAAATACGAATGGCAGGTGGCAGGCGCGCGTGATTTCGGCGATTGGTGCCCGCCCACGCCCACGGGGCAGGTCGTTTGGGATAACCTTAGCGCCTTGATGCATCCGCGCATGGCCTGTCACGCGTTGGCGTCGGCGATTGTTGCACTGGGCGGTGAAATCGTGACCGAAGGCGCGGCAGAGGGCAAAATCCTGCACGCCACAGGGTGGCGCGGATTGATGGAACTGTCCGAAACTGTTGGGAAAAACGTCGGCAATGGTGTCAAAGGTCAGGCCGCTGTGTTGCAATACAACGGTTGGCTGCTGCCTCAGTTATTTGCCGATAGTCTGCATATCGTGCCGCACGCGAACGGCTCGGTCGCCATTGGGTCCACCAGCGAACGCGAATTTGATGCGCCTGATACCACGGACAATCAGTTGGACGATATTATCGCCCGCGCCATTGCAGCGTTTCCCGTGTTGAAAGACGCGCCCGTCATCGAACGCTGGGCCGGTGTGCGCCCCCGTGCCAAAAGCCGCGCCCCGATGATCGGGCATCACCCCCTGCGGGACGGCGAATTTATCGCAAATGGCGGGTTTAAAATCGGGTTCGGTATGGCCCCGAAAATAGCCGAGGTCATGGCCGAACTGATGTTGGACGGCCACGACGCTATTCCAGACGGGTTTAAGCCGACTGCGAGTATGTAATCAGGTCTTTGAGCGCGCCTAGGTGCGTGTCTAGCATCTTAACCGCCTGATCGTCAGCTAGTTTGCCGTCGTCGCCAAAGGCATTGAACGCACCGCCGACAAGGACTTCGCGGCCATTCAGCAGCAGCGGGGCAAAGGGTTGCAGCGCGTGGCGCAGCGCATATTGCGACCGGTCACCGCCCCCGCGACCTGCGGCTGCTGAGATTATCGACACGGGTTTGTTTTCCCACGGGTTACCTTCGATGCGGCTGACCCAATCCAGCGCGTTTTTCAAACCACCAGGGATGGATTTGTTGTATTCGGGCGTTGCGATGATCACGGCGTCCGACGCCTTGATCTGGTCGTATAGCGCCTGCGCAGCGGCAGGGATGCCATCGCGTTCTTCGACATCGCCGTCGTATAATTCCATACGGATTTCTGCGATGTTGAACTGATCCGCGCCAAACCGTTCGGCCGCCTGTTTCAATAGCATCAAGTTATATGAACCGTCGCGAAGCGACCCGCAAATTCCTAAAAGTTTTGTCATATCAAACCCCTTTCGGGATTTAACTTAGGATTGTTCGCGGGTCATTCCAGTTCAATATTCTACACCTACCTGTGCGGCGATGCCGGATTTGAACGGGTGTTTTACCTGCTTCATTTCCGTTACCAGATCGGCGATTTCGATCAGGTCGGGGTGCGCATTGCGGCCCGTTAGAACCACGTGGGTCATGTGCGGTTTTTCATCGCGCAGGAAAGTCACCACGTCGTTGATATCCAGATAATCATACCGCAGTGCGATGTTGATTTCGTCCATCAGAACCATGCTGTTGGATTCGTCGCGCACCAATTCTTTGCACTTTTCCCATGCGGCTGCGGCCATTTCTTTGTCGCGCTCTTTGTCTTGGGTTTCCCAAGTGAAACCTTCGCCCATGACGTGAACGGGGCAGATATCGGGAAAGCGTTCTTTGATCATGTCGCGTTCACCGCTGGGCCATTTGCCTTTGATGAACTGCACAATCGCACATTTTATGCCGTGGCCGATGTGACGGAAAATCATGCCAAAGCCAGCCGTTGATTTGCCTTTGCCGTCGCCTGTGTACACGATGATCAGGCCCTTTTTATCGGTCTTTTTGGCCATCATTTTGTCGCGCGCCGCTTTGACCTTTTTCATGCGTTCGGCGTGCTGTTGATTTTCGTCTGACATTGGTATCCTCCGGTTTGGGTGGACATTGCTGCGCATGGCAGGGTTTCGCAACCCGCCAATTGCCAATGTCCGACGAATAGGGCATCAGCCCAGAAAAAGGAGCATACTATGCCAGATTATCGTACTTCGGGTCCGTCGTCCGTTCACAGTGGTTACACCCGTGACCTGGACATGAACAAAAAGGGCCGCAACAAACAGACCGCTGATCCTCGCAATGACAAAAAAGCCATTCTGGAAAAAATGAAAAAGGCAGCCGCCGCGAAAAAAGAAGGCTAAGGCGTTACAGCGTTTCGTTGTTTGTCGAAACGTTGAACCCTTTGTCGCGCAAGACGCCGACGATGTCGCGCACATGTTCAATATCGCGCGCTTCGATCACCACATCCAGTTCGGCCTGTTTCAAGGCGACACTCTGGAACATGCGTTGGTGGATGACCTCAACCACGTTTGCGCCGGCTTCGCCGATCAGGCGCGAAATTTCCGACAGCTGACCGGGGCGGTCGTCAATGACGAACGTCAGGCGTGTAATCCGTCCGTCGCGCACCAATCCGCGCAGGATCAGCGTTGATAAAATGCGGCTGTCGATATTGCCGCCGCAGACAACCAGCCCGACCTTTTTGCCCTGCAATTCATCGCGCAGCTGATTGATCACCGCCATGCCCGCGCCTGCCGCGCCTTCGGCCACGATTTTTTCGTTCGATAGTAGGTCGAAAATCGCGTCTTCGATCTCTTCTTCGGTCGCGGTTTCGATACGGTCGACGGTGTTGCGGATGATGCCGATGTTGTTTTCTGACGGCGCTTTGACGGCGATGCCTTCGGCCAGTGATGCGCCCGCAAAATGAGGCGGTGTGCCGTCGATGGCCGATTTCACTGCGTCAAACAACAGCGCCTGCGCGCCGATTACTTGAACGTCGGGTTTAATCGCCTTGGCCGCGGTTGCCATGCCCGCGATCAGACCGCCGCCGCCGATGGGCACAACGATCACGTCCAGATCGGGCTGCTGCGCCAACATTTCGATCGCAACGCTGCCTTGGCCCGCGACCACGTCGATATCATCGAACGGGTGAATAAAGGTCAGGCCATCGCGGTCTGCCATATCTTTGGTAAAGGCAACGCTGTCGTCAAACCCGTTGCCGTGGATGACGACCTTGGCCCCGAAATCCTGCGTACGCTGGATTTTGTTGAACGGCGTGCCTTCGGGCATGACGATGACGGACGGAATGCCCAGATTGGTGGCGTGGTATGCGACGCCTTGGGCGTGGTTGCCCGCGCTGCACGCAATAACGCCTGCGTGTTTCTGGGCGTCTGATAACGTCAGCAGTTTCGCCAAGGCCCCGCGCGCTTTGAACGCGTTGGTGTGCTGCAGGTTTTCCAATTTCAGAAACAGATCAAATCCCAAACGTGGGGATAGACGCGATGCACGCACGGTTGGCGTTTGGATCGTATCGTCTTTGATCTTTTCATAGGTGGATTGGATGTAGTCTGCAGTCAGGGTCACGGTGTTATCCTTCGTCGTCTGACAACGCAGTTAGACGTTTTTCCATGAAAATCGAAGAGTTCGCATCGGGATAATCGCCAAATGGCCTACATTTCGTGAAACCGTGACGGGCGTAAACCTTGTGCGCGGCATGCAGCAGGTTGCCGGTTTCCAGTTTTAGCCAGTCCAGATTTTCGGCGCGGGCTTCATCCTCGATCTGGCGGAGCAGGGCATCCGCCGCGCCCGATCCGCGGGCGTTTTCGGCGACGAACATGGATTTGACCTCTCCATACCCGTCTTTGATCGCCAATGCGCCGGTGCCGAAAATGGTGTCGCCTTTGCGCGCGGTAAAAAAACGGATCGACGGCACGCAAAGGTCATCAATCTCTAGGTAGAAATTATCTTCGGGCGGGAAAAGGCTCTGCATTAGGGCGTGCGACGCCTTTAGCAGCGCCGTTGCCTGCGGGTGTTTTGGGGACGTGCGTTCAATCAGAATCATGGGAAAATCCGAAAATAAATATGCTGCCTCCGAATAGATCATTGCCCCTTTGTCACTGCAATCACCTGTCGCAAACCTGCTGGATATGGCGATATCTTGTGGATAAAACCGCTCATCTGGCCAGATAAAGTGGGTCACCATTGACTCAGGCCCTGCGCGTTCAGCAAGATCAGACCCTAACGGAATCAGTGAGTATATCGCGTGAAGTTTACCAAACTGCGGCTGAACGGCTTTAAAAGCTTTGTCGACCCGACCGACCTGATCATCGCCGATGGTCTGACCGGTGTGGTGGGTCCGAACGGCTGCGGTAAATCCAACCTGCTAGAGGCGCTGCGCTGGGTCATGGGTGAAAACCGCCCTAAGGCGATGCGTGGCGGCGGAATGGAGGATGTGATCTTTGCTGGTGCCGCAACCCGCCCAGCCCGCAATTTCGCCGAAGTATCGCTGATTATCGACAATCAGGAACGTCTGGCCCCTGCCGCGTTCAATGATGCGGATAATTTGGAAATCGTCCGCCGTATCACCCGTGATATTGGATCGGCCTATAAGGTCGGCACCAAAGACGTGCGCGCCCGCGATGTACAGATGTTGTTTGCGGATGCCTCGACCGGTGCGCATTCGCCCGCGCTGGTCCGTCAGGGCCAGATTTCCGAACTAATTAACGCGAAACCCAAGGCGCGTCGCCGTATTTTGGAAGAAGCCGCAGGCATTTCCGGCCTATATCAGCGTCGCCACGAGGCAGAGCTGAAGCTAAAAGCAGCAGAGGCCAATTTGGAACGCGTCGATGACGTGACCGAACAACTGGCCAATCAGCTGAACCAATTAGCCCGACAGGCGCGTCAGGCGGCGCGGTATCGCGAAATCGGTGAAAACCTGCGCCACGCCGAAGGCATGTTGCTGTACCGCCGCTGGAAAGAAGCCGAAGAGGCGCGTTTGGCCGCCGTGGACGTTCTGCGCGAACGCACCGTTGCCGCATCGCAGGCCGAAAGCCACGCCCGCGCGACCACCGCAAAACGTGTCCAAGGCGAAGAAGCACTGCCGCCCCTACGCGAAGAAGAGGCGATTGCCGCGGCGATCCTACAACGCCTGCAAGTGCAGCGCGATACGCTCAAAGATCAGGAAATCCGCGCGTTAGAGACGATTCAGACTCTGAAAAACCGCATCGATCAGCTGGCCCGCGATATTGAACGCGAAAGCGGTCTGAACGTGGACGCGGAACAAACGATCGAACGTCTGGAGTGGGAAGCGCGCGAAATCAGCAAGGCGAGCCAAGGCCATGATGCGCGTTTAGAGGCCGCGCAAGACGCATCGCGCGAGGCCGCTTCTATGTTGCAGGAACGCGAAACCCTGTTGTCGGAACAGACCGAAGATGTCGCGCGTCTGTCTGCTCGTCACCAATCCACGCAACGTTTGTTGGATGACAGCCGCAAAACATTGGCCAAGGCTGAAGAAGATGCCGTTCGCGCCCGCACCGCGATGCAGGACGCTGACGCCGCCCTGACCCGCGCCGAAGAACAATTCGCCGCCGCAGAAGAGGCCGAAGCCGCCGCCATTGCCACCGCCGAACATGCCGAAGAAACATTGATCGAGGCTGAAACCGCCCGCGCCGAAATGCAATCGCGCGAGGTCGACGCCCGCGCCCTGCGGTCATCTGCCGAAGGCGAAGTGAACGCCCTGCGGGCCGAGGTGAACGGTCTGGCCAAATTGGTCGAACGTGACAGCGCCGAAGGGGCGCAGATCCTTGATCTGTTATCGGTGAAATCGGGCTATGAAAAGGCGCTGGGCGCGGCCTTGGCCGATGACTTGCGTGCGCCTGTTTTGGATGGCGATCTGAAAACTGGTTGGTCGAAGTTGCCCGATTACGATGCGGCGCAATCCCTGCCAGATGGCGCGCGTCCATTGACCGATTTCGTCGATGTGCCCGATGTACTGCGCCGCCGTATGGCGCAGATCGGGTTGATAGACAACATCGACGCCGAACGCCTACAGCCGATGCTGAAACCTGGTCAGCGGTTGGTCAGCCTTGCGGGTGATCTGTGGCGCTGGGATGGCTATCGCGCCGGCGCCGAAGACGCGCCATCTGCCGCCGCGCTACGCCTGCAACAAATCAACCGCCTGAATGCTCTGCGCGCCGATCTAGAGGCCGCCGAGGATCGCGCCGAACAGGCCCGCGCCGCGCACGAAGAAATGCAGGCCCGTTTGGAAACCCTGACCCAAGCGGATCAAATGGCCCGCAATGCCCGCCGTGCTGCGGACCAGCAGGTGGCTGATGCCGCCCGCGCGCTATCGCGAGCCGAGGCGGACCGCAATCTGGCCGAAGGGAAACGCGAAACATCTCAGCTGGCTCTGCGTCGCCACGAAGAAGAGGCGCTGACCGCTCGCAAGGCTTTGTCTGAGGCCGAGGCGACCGCGCGCAGCTTGCCCGACCTATCCGATGCCCGCGCCGCCGTTGAAGACGTCAAAATGGCGGTCGAGGCCGCGCGGATGACTATGATGACCAAACGCGCCGCATTCGACGAAGTCCGTCGCGAAGGCGATGCGCGCACCAAACGCAGCCAAGAGATCACCAAAGAAATCAGCGGCTGGCGTCACCGTTTGGATACGGCGACGAAACGGTCCTCTGAATTGGTGGAGCGCAAAGAAGACAGCGAAGATCAGCTGTATGAGGCGATGGCAGCCCCTGAGGAAATCGCGGAACAACGTGAAGAGCTGAACGCCGCGATTGAGGACGCCGAGGAACGCCGCCGCGCCGCTGCTGACAAATTGGCCGAGGCAGAAAACGGTCTGCGCGATATCCAGATGGAAGAACGCGACGCCGAACGTCTGGCATCCGAGGCCCGAGAATCCCGCGCCCGCGCCGAAGCCCGCAACGAAGCCGCCCGCGAAACGGTGACCTATGCAACTGAACGCATTGCCGAAGCGCAAGATACCACACCCGATAAGCTGCTAGAGGCTCTGGACGTCAATCCAGAAGATATGCCGCCCGCCGAGCAGATCGAAAATCAGGTGAATACCTACAAACGCCAGCGCGATGCCTTGGGTGCTGTGAACCTGCGCGCCGAAGAGGACGCGATCGAAGTCCAGGCCGAATACGACACGCTGACCGGTGAAAAGGCCGATCTAGAGGAAGCGATCAAAGCGCTGCGCCAAGGTATCTTTGGCCTGAACCGCGAAGGCCGCGAACGCCTGCTGACCGCGTTTGAACAGGTGAACGAAAACTTTGGCACCTTGTTCACGCACCTTTTTGGCGGCGGCGAGGCGAAGCTGGTTTTGGTTGAATCCGATGACCCGTTAGAGGCGGGTCTGGAAATCATGTGCCAACCGCCAGGCAAAAAACTGTCGGTTCTGTCGCTGCTATCGGGTGGTGAACAGACGCTGACAGCGTTGGCGCTGATCTTTGCGGTGTTCCTTGCGAACCCTGCGCCGATCTGTGTGCTGGACGAGGTCGACGCGCCACTGGACGATGCGAACGTCACCCGTTTCTGTGATCTGCTGGATGAAATGACCCGCCGCACAAACACGCGTTTCCTGATCATCACGCACCACGCCGTCACGATGGCGCGTATGGATCGCCTATTCGGCGTCACGATGCAGGAACAGGGGGTCAGTCAGTTGGTGTCGGTCGACCTGAAAAAGGCCGAAGCTATGGTCGCATAACGGCGTCTACCTTTAGGGCGAGGTGCAGATCGATATCGATCATCAAACCTTCGGCTATCAATTTATCACGCAGCCATGGTTTGATGCGCATCACCTGGTTGTAGAAATCTTTGACCTCATCATCTGAAGCATCTTTTAAAAACGCCGACAATTTCGGGTTGGCGCGATACGCCCCGTGTTCCAATCGATACGGCAAATGCGCCAACCAGTTTGTGCGATTTTGGGCATGAAAATGCAGTAATTGCAGCCGATCTTCGAACGGTACAGGATCAAGGGGGGCGTGGTTCAAACGCGCGCTGTGTATCCGCGGCGATAGGCCTGTGCCCGTCCTAAAAAATGCTTTGCCTGCTGTATGGCTTAGTGCGCCTTTGGGCAATAATGGGGTGTATTCCTGAAATGATTGGCGTCGGCGTTGCTTTGCCGTATCGCCGCGCAAAGCTGTTCGAAAAAGGTGCGCGTTGAAACAGCTGCCATCATGCGGTGAAAATAACGCTTCCCATGGTTTCATACGCACCATCAACGCACCATCGTGGTCGGCAAGGACGCTGGAAATATCGTCGCCAACGATGAATTCATCGACATCAATATGCGCGACCCAATCCACAACGGTGTTGTTGTAGACCCTTTGCATATTCATGACCTGACGCAGCTGGTGTTCGTCTGGTCGCCCGCCAAGCTGGTTCCAATACGGCGTGTCGCATTGGATGATGGTTACGTTGGCAAGGTGCCCCAATTTATCGACGACGTCATCCGACGGGGTATCAAGGTGCAGCCACAGGTGATCTGCGCCCAGCGACAGGTGATGGACGGCAAATTCAACCACCTCCCCGATCGGAGCGTTGGTTGTCGTGCAGATGCCCCAACGTACCAATCGCGTTACAGTCGGTTCAGCAGGTCACGCGTCGGCCATGCGTCAGCGGGCAGCCCCAACCGTTCCTGTTCGGATTGAACGGCCTCGCGGGTCATTGCGCCGATAATCCCGTCGACCCCGCCAACGTCATAGCCCATGGATTCCAGTTTCCGCTGTAGTGCCATGACCTCTTCGCCAGATAGGGCAGGGTCCGGATTGCCAGCGTCATAAGCTGGTGCGCCCATCAGGCGGGTCCCAAAATAAGCAGCGGTGGTCACATAGACCATGGATTTGTTCCATTCGAAATATACCTGAAAATTCGGGTATGCGATGAATGCGGGTCCTTTGCGCCCCACAGGTAGCAGAATGGACGCGGGCAGGTTTCCTGCGATATCGCCGCTGGTGGCACGCACGCCTAGCCGTTCCCATTCGCGGCCCATCATTTCGTGATTCAATCCCGTCAGTGACCAATCAAGATCGGCAGGCACGGTGACCTCTTGCAGCCATGGTTCATTCGGACGCCACCCAAGCGAAGACAAAACCGATGCCCCCGACAAAAGCGCATCTGCCGACGAGTTTTTCAGATCGACATGCCCATCGCCGTCGCCATCGCGGCCATTGCGAATAATATCTTCAGGCAGCATTTGGACCTGCCCGATTTCGCCTGCCCATGCGCCGGTGGTGCGGACAGGGTCAAAATCACCGCGCTCATACAGTTCTAACGCGGCATAAACCTGCGGCTGGAACAATTCGGGACGGCGACAATCATGCGCCAAGGTCAATAGCGCGTTCAACGTGTTGAAATCGCCCTGAACTTGCCCGAAATCGGTTTCAAATGCCCAGAACGCCAGTAGCACCCCGCGCGGGATACCATATTCACGTTCGATGCGGTCAAATATGGCGTCCTGATTGTTCGCGTAATAGCGGCCATTATCCATGCGATTTTGCGAAATCAGGCGACGCGAAAAGGTCACAAAATCCATTTGGAATACGCCCTGCGCGCGGTCTGCGCGGATCACGGCGTCATCTTGACGCGCGTTCGCCAGAAAACGGTCCACGGTTGCAGGTGCATGACCGCGGGCGATGGCTTCGGATTTTACGTCCGACAGAAAACTGCTGAAAGAGCCTCCGCAAGTTTGTGCAGATACAGCTGTAGCGCAGCAAAGCGCGGCAAGGGTGGCGATAACACGCATGATGGCTCCTTTAAAACTTGAGAGGAGCGTATCATTCGCCCATCAGGTTTCAACCGCAGATAAAGGCGATCAGCAGGATCATGATCAAAGCGATCGACCACGCGCGCCACAGCTGGACGATGGCTGCATCAATGTCATCGACCGTTAGCGCGGTGCGTGCGCCGTCATTCACCCAATCATAGTTTTGCATTTGGCCGTGATAGGGGCGTGGGCCCGATAACGCGACATTCAAAACGCGCGACAATGCGGCCTCTGGCCAGCCAGCATTGGGGCTGCGGTGTTTGATGGCATCTGCGTAGATCGATTTGAAATGCCATAGACGGGGGTAGGGTAGGATAAACAGTAGTGCGGTCAGCCGAGCAGGGATCAAGTTCAGCAGATCATCAAACCGTGCGGCGGCCCAACCGAATTCAATGTATTTCTCGGTTTTGTACCCAATCATGCTGTCGGCAGTATTGGTGATTTTATAGACCATCAAACCGGGTAATCCGCCGACTAAAAACCAGAACAATGGTGCGATGACGCCATCGCTGAAATTTTCGGCGGCGCTTTCGATTGCGGCGCGGGCGACTGCGGGCTGGTCCATGGCGTCGGTATCGCGCCCTACGATCATCGAAACGGCAAAACGTCCATCGGCCAACGATTGACGCAGCCCGACCGACACAGCGTGGACATGATCCACCAATGATTTTTGAGCCAGTAAAATAGCACCAACGATCACCTGTGCTGGCCAGCCGATAAACTGTTCCAACAGATGCCCCAGAAGTGCGAATGCGACGACCAAACCTGCCATGCCGGCGATACCCATGTCGCGACGCATTGGGCCATGATTCAGGGTGCGGTCAATGAACGACACGCAGCGGCCCATCAAAATGGCGGGGTGGGGTATGCGCGTCCAAATAGCTTTTGGTTCGCCAAAAATGGCGTCCAATAGCATTGCCAAAATGATGGTCATAAAGCGGCCTTTAGTTGGTCCCATTGATGCGGCGCGGGCAG
Organism: Marivivens niveibacter; assembly: GCF_002150005.2. Taxonomy (GTDB): domain Bacteria; phylum Pseudomonadota; class Alphaproteobacteria; order Rhodobacterales; family Rhodobacteraceae; genus Marivivens; species Marivivens niveibacter. Next base: position 106,396 of record NZ_MSPP01000002.1, on the reverse strand, counting down.
CCCCACACGGATCCAGTCATCCGCATATGGAAAGATGCGTGACCAGACATGACCACGGGCCAAACGATCCCGCCATTGAACCGCAGAATCGACCCTATAAAGGCGAAATAGCGATGTTCCGCCCGCGATGGTTGCCCCTTTCGCGGTAAAGATTCGATCCATATATGCCGCGTGTTCTGACAACCTATGTCGCGTTTGTTCGGCCCATTCGGGGTCGTTCAGGGCGCGCGTGCCGATTTCCAACGCAGGGCCGTTGACCGACCAAGGCTCCAGCAATTCGGCCATGCGGGCAATCAAAATGGGGGTGCCGATCATGAACCCAAGGCGTAACCCCGCCAACCCCCAGAATTTTCCAAAGCTTTTGAGGATCACGATCCCGTCTTCGCCTGCGCGACTTATGTGCGATTGGTCCGGGGTGACGTCACAAAAGCTTTCGTCGATGACCGTCATTGGCCGCCCGCCGATCGCATCTGAAGGCCAAAGCCGTCCGTCAGGATTATTGGGGTGCACATAGATATGAACTGGCGACATCGGGTTGGACGTATCGGCAGATCCAAAGGCCGCGGCGTGTTCGTTATAGGTTGGGGTGGGGATATAGGCGCTGCCTGCAATCTCTGGCATGCGCCGAATAAGAGCCGAGGCGCCATTTGCAGGTAAAATCGCGGCGCGGTCGGGCACGTTCCAGAATTTACGCGCCGCCGCGATCAGCGCCGTCATCGCGGTTTTATCTGGTAGGGTGCCCCATGATTGCGCCGAAATATCGCCGACTGGATAGGGTACAGGGTTTATGCCTGTTGATAGATCAACCCAATCTGATCGCGTGCCACCGTATTGTGCGATGGCCGCGTCCAGATTTCCGCCGTGGTCCCGTGTTTTCATAAGGCTAACCCTGTTTTCGCCTATGAAAAGGATTAGGCAGGGTTACACAAGTCTAAGACGCGACTGTTTTCGCGTTTTAGGCGCCGCGACCGTGTGGTTCATCCCAATCCAGATCCGGCCCCGTTGGGATGATACGGTCGGGGTTAATCATGTCATGGCTGTAGTGGTAGTGGTGCGTGATGTGATCGAAATGGGTCGTCTCGGCCACGCCCGGGATTTGGTACAGTTCGCGGGTGTAGGCCCAGATGTTCGGGTATTCGATCAGTTTCTTGCGGTTGCATTTGAAATGGCCGTGATAGACCAGATCGAAACGGGCAAGGGTCGTCCACAGGCGCCAGTCTGCCTCGGTCAGGTGATCGCCCGTCAGGTAACGGTTTTTCGATAGGATGTCTTCGATCCAATCCAGACTGTCGAACAATGGATTTACGCCGTCTTCATAGGCTTCTTGGCTGGTGGCAAAACCGGATTTGTAGACGCCGTTGTTCACGGTGTCATAGATGCGGTCGTTCAGCGCCTCGATGTCATCGCGCAGGTGTTCGGGCCAATAGTCATCCGTGTTGCCGGTGATGTCGTTGAACGCCGAATTCAGCATGCGGATAATCTCAGAGCTTTCGTTGGATACGATCGTATTGGTTTTCTTGTCCCATAGGATCGGCACAGTCACGCGGCCCGAAATTTCAGGGTCAACTTTGGTGTAGATATCGCGCAGGAACGGAAGGCCGAACAGGTCATCGCCCGTCGCGCCTTCGAAATCGTCTTCGAACGTCCAGCCGTCCGACAACATATGCGGATGCACGACCGAAATGGTGATGTGGTCAGTCAGGCCTTTGATCGCGCGGAAAATTAATGTGCGATGTGCCCATGGGCAGGCGTAGGATACATACAGGTGATAGCGGCCCGATTCCGCCTTGAACCCTGCATCGCCAGATGGGCCAGCTGATCCATCAGCGGTGATCCAGTTGCGAAATGCAGCGGTCGAACGAACGAATTTACCGCCCGTCGATTCCGTGTCGTACCATTTGTCTTTCCACTCGCCTTTATCTAGGTAGCCCATCGTTCTCTCCGTCTATGCGTTGCTTGAAAACTAGGCGATTTGCCCAAAGGCGCAACAAAAGCTGACGCACGTCCCCACTGCATAAATGCACAGCTGCATCTTGGCTTGGGTTGAAACTGGGCGCCGCTATATGCATTGCTTGTGCGAAATTATTGCATTGCAAAGGAATACAAATGACCCGTTTTGCCCTGACCGCTGTTTTTATGACTGCTTCGACCGCTGCGATGGCGCACCCTGGACATGTAGAGGCTGCATCGGGCCATGATCATTACGCTGCCGTTGTTGCAATCGCAGTCGCGGCTGTTGTGTCTATTTGCAGCATCGTCAAAGCGCGGAAAACTGCGGCTGTTTGATAACGTCGGGCAAGTTTGTCACACAAGGCGTTGGTATAGGTTGATTTTCTCTGCCGCTGCTTCATCCTAGGCATACAAGACCAAGGTGAACGCTATGTCAGATTTTCTGCCCGAAGCTGTCCGTAAAGGATTGGAAGAAGCCCGCCGCGCCGCAGAGCGCCGTTCGTCGCGCCTATGTGTGCATGATGGTGACGAGGTGTATCGCATCAATCGGATGTGGGACACGGGGTTTGCGATGGATGCAGAAGCCGCGCCGAAATTGCGCGGTCACGTCAAAATATATGATGGGCCAAAGTATTTGTATCAAGCGTTAGTATTCCAATCCCGCGAAGAAGAAGGCGAACGTTTGTTTGAATATAAGTGGCATCAGGCTGCATTGGATGGCCCGCCCGTCGATTTCGTCCGTTCGATAGATGCGCCAGCGGGTTTGATCACCAAACGCTGAATAGCAAAAGGGCTGTCTGAAACGGCCCTTTTTTGATTCGATTATTGTAGGTCACCAAAGGCGGCTTGCATACGGCGTACCGCCTCTTGGACGCGGGATCGCGGCGTGGCGATATTAAAGCGCAGATAGTTTTCACCGCCCGCACCAAAGGTCGGCCCATAGTTCACCGCGATTTTGGCGTCTTGCAGGACGCGTTTGGTGTATTCATCGCGCGTCATGCCCGTCCCCGAAAAATCCACCCATGCCAGATAGGTCGATTCCATTTCCATAGATTTCAGGCCGGGGATAGCGTTGATGCCTTCGTCGAACAGACGACGGTTGCCATCCAGATATTCGCGTAGCGCGTCGACCCAGGCCGCACCTTCGGGGCTATAGGCGGCCGTTGCCATGAACAGGCCATACGAGTTCGGCGAAATACCCAGCGCGCCCATCCGCGCGGCAAAGGTTTTGCGCAGGGCCTCATTGGGGATAATCACGTTGCCAGAATGGCTGCCTGCGATGTTGAAGGTTTTGGTCGTCGCCGTCATCATCACCAGCCGGTCGGTGATCCCGTCGATGTTCGCCATCGGGATATGGGTCGCGCCCGGCATGGTCAGATCGTGGTGGATTTCATCCGACACTAGGATCAGGTCATGGCGTTTGGCGAATTCGGCAACAGCCTCTAGCTCTTCTTTTGTCCAAACGCGGCCACCGGGGTTATGTGGCGAACAGAGGATGACCATTGTTTCGTTGCCGGTCATCTGCGCGTCATAGGCATCGAAATCATAGGTGTATTTGCCGTTGTCCAGCGCCAATGGACATTCGACAACTTCGCGCCCTGCGGCGCGGATCACGCGGGCAAAGGCGTGATAGACGGGCGTGAACAGAACGACTCCGTCGCCTTTTTCGGTGTAGGCATCAACGCACATTGCGGTGCCGTTCACGAGCCCGTGGGTCGTGAAAATCCAACTTGGATCCACGTCCCAGCCGTGACGGTTTTTCATCCACCAGCAAATTGCGGCGTGGTATTCGGATTCGTCGCCGAAATACCCATGTACGCCATGATCGATTTGTTTTTGCAGCGCAGCCGTGATGCAATCGGGCGCGCGGAAATCCATGTCGGCCACCCACATCGCCAGACCGTCATCTGGGCTGACGCCATAGATGTTCTGCATCTCGTCCCATTTGGCATTATGGGTGCCACGGCGATCAATCACTTCGTCGAAATTCATTGGGGGCCTCTTTCCTGCAATGTGATCAAATTTGCCCCTTTGCGGTATAGGTGCAAGCGTAAATGCGCCAATCCTTGCGGGACGGGCGGTAAATGGCTACATCGCGGGTATGACCCTACGCCCGATTTTGATCCATCCTGATCCCCGCCTGAAAAAGGTTGCCGACCCGATTGCCGAGGTGTCCGCCGACATCCGCAAACAGGCCGACGACATGATCGAAACCATGTATGACGCGCCTGGCATCGGTCTGGCGGCGCCTCAGGTCGGCATTTTGAACCGTCTGATCGTCATGGATGCGCAGCGCGACCCAGAGGCAAAGCCGAACCCAATGGTTCTGATCAACCCCGAGGTCATTTGGGAATCAGAGGAAAAGAACGTCTACGAGGAAGGATGCCTGTCCATCCCCGATCAATTCGCCGAAGTCGAACGCCCGAAAATGGTGCGCGTGCGTTGGCTCGACGTGGACGGCAAAACGGTCGAAGAAGAATTTGATGAACTGTGGGCGACCTGCGTTCAGCACGAAATCGATCACCTGAACGGCACGCTGTTCATTGATTACCTGAAACCGCTGAAACGTCAGATGATCACGCGCAAGATGCAGAAACTGAAACGCGAAATGGCGCGGGGCAAATAATGGCGCATCGTCCTTATGTGAAATGGCCGAACAAAGTCCTGCGCACACCGGCCGAACCAGTTGATGCGATCACGGATGACATTCGCGCCATCTGGGCCGAAATGATCGAAGCGATGGATAGCATGCCCGGCGTTGGGCTGGCTGCTGTGCAGCTGGGCATCCCGCTACGTTTGGCCGTGGTCGATGCGTCCGATGAACGGGGGCGCGCTGTGAAAATGGCGAACCCTGAAATTCTGCACGCGTCCGTCAAACCACGCGATCATGAAGAGGCTTCGCCGAATTTGCCTGGCGTATCGGCGGTCATCACGCGTCCACGCGCTGTGACTGTTCGGTTCTTGAATGAATCGGGCGAGGTCGAGGAGCGCGATTTCGTGGATATCTGGGCGACAAGCGTCCAGCACCAAATCGATCACCTGAACGGCAAAATGTATTTCGACCATCTGTCCAAGGTAAAGCGTGACATGCTGACCCGTAAGGCAAAGAAACTGAACGGATAATTCAATGCGCGTCGTGTTTATGGGAACGCCCGATTTTTCGGTGCCTGTGCTGGATGCTTTGGTCGAGGCGGGCCATGACGTGGTTTGCGCCTATTCGCAGCCGCCCCGCCCCGCGGGCCGCGGTAAAAAGGATCGCCCCAGCCCTGTTCACGCACGGGCCGAGGCGCTAGGCATTCCCGTCCGTCACCCTGTGAATTTCAAAGATGCCGCTGATGTCGCGGCCTTTGCCGAACTGAATGCGGATGTCGCTGTGGTTGTGGCATATGGTTTGATCTTGCCGCAGTCTTTGCTGGATGCGCCGAAACAGGGGTGTCTGAACATCCACGCGTCCCTGCTGCCGCGTTGGCGCGGTGCGGCCCCGATCCATCGCGCGATTATGGCGGGCGACGCCGAAACGGGCGTGTGTATCATGCAGATGGAGGCGGGTTTAGATACCGGCCCCGTCCTGATGAAACAGACCACCGCGATTGGCGCCGAAGAAACCACAGGTCAGCTGCATGACTGGCTGTCGGATATGGGCGCGAAACTGATCGTTAAAGCTTTGACCGATTTGCCCGAGCTGACGCCGCAAGTCCAGCCGACAGACGGCGTGACCTATGCCGCGAAAATTGACAAAGAAGAAGCCGCGATTGACTGGTCCGAACCTGCCGAGGTGATTGATCGCAAAATTCGTGGCCTGTCGCCATTCCCTGGCGCGTGGTGTGAAATCAATGGCGAACGGGTCAAGTTGTTGGGGGCCAAACTGGCCGAAGGCAACGGCGCAGCGGGGCAAATCCTGAACGGCTTTACCGTGGCCTGCGGCACGGGCGCTGTGGAAATCACGCGTCTTCAGCGGTCGGGTAAGAAACCAGTGGCCACGATAGATGCGCTGCGGGGTATGGAGCTGCCGGAGCGTATCTGATGGTGTTTTTGTTGGGCCTGCCACGGATGGCGGTCAATTTTGTTTTTTTGTTTTTGGTTTGGATGTTCACACGGCCGGGTGGCTGGTTATTCGCCTGCATCGCCGCCGTGTTGATCGTCAAAGCAGTGCCCGCTGAAATTTGGGGGCAGTCTGCGCCCTAGTCTTTGAGGCTTAGCGTGTGTTCGCGCAGCCAGGCCATAAATTCCCGCGGCGATTTGATTTTTTCAGCAACCACTTCTGCGGGGATCGGATCGCCGATAATCGGTGCCTGTGGTTTGTCGAACGCGTGCGCAACTTCGTGCAGCAACAGGCCCTGACGGATCGTTGGCGAAATACAGTTCGCGATCTGGTAGGCCCGTGAATTTGATCCTTGAAAGAAACAAGGAACAACAGTCGCGCCAGAGGTGCGGATCATTTTCGCGGTAAACACGTTCCATTCCGCTTCGATAGCGGGGCCAAACGGCGTTTCCGCAGCGGCCACAACGCCCGAAGGAAACAGGGCGACCAGACCACCTTCGGCCAGATGCTCCATCGCTTTTTTGCGCATTTCAATCATTTTGCGCTGCGCGTCCTCTTCGTGCGGGAAAGGCACGGGGATCATATAGCTTGCAGCGCTTTCATCGATGCCTGTCAGCAATGAACGGGTCAGGATGCGGTAATCGTCGCGGCGGCGGCCGATCAGGTCGGCCAGAATCATGCCATCGACCAATCCGTGCGGGTGGTTGGCGACGAAAATGACTGGTCCAGTTTCGGGAATGCGTTCGATTTGTGCACGCGGAGTTTGCAGATCAATCCCCATGACGCGCATCGTGGCGGCCCAGAATTCTTGGCCCATCGGGGTGCCCAGACGTTCAAAACGACGAATGCGGCGGATGATCGACCATTTGCCCGTCACCCATTCCATCGCGCGGATAACGTTCCGTTTGAAAGGACTGTCAAAGGTGTTCGAATAGGTCAGGCTACGTCGGTCATAGACCTTTGGCGCATCGGTTGGGGCCGGGTGGCCATTCGCTGTGTTGCGCGTTACGTCTGTCAAAGGTCAAACCCCTGAAATGCCTAGTTACCTTCGCCGAAAAAATCCGCGACCAAAGCTTGGATCGCGTCGGCGAGTTCTTCGGCCTGATTGCCCGAAGTTTCGACTTCAATAAAGCTTCCTTTGGCTGCTGCCAACATCAAAAGCCCCATGATACTATCGCCTGCGGCGTCCATGCCGTCTTTGGAAACAGTTGCCGTCGCGTCGAACTGTTCGACGGTTTCAGCTAGCTTGGCAGAGGCACGGGCGTGGAGACCCTTGATATTGATGATTTCAAGGCGGCGGGTAATGGACATATAGGTTAATTATTCTGTGACTTGATGACTATTGATGTATTTGCGGGCGGCCTGTAGCGCAGCGTCGACCGCGTCTGGAACGGTTCTGCCACGGCTTTTGGCCAGCTTGATCAGCATAGGCAAATTCATCCCATATAAAATGCGGCGGTTTGTCGGTCCGCAGGCGCGTAAGGATAGGTTTGACGGTGATCCACCGAAAATATCGGTGACGATCACAACACCATCGCCTGTATCTACAGAATCGGCAGCGTCGCAAATTTCGGCTTGTTTCGCAGATCGGTCATCTTCGGGGCCCGTTGCGATGGCGCGAACGGCATCTTGTTTTCCGACGACATGTTCCATGGCTGCCAAATATTCTTTGGCAAGACCACCATGTGCTACGATGACGATCCCGATCACGCGTGTTCACCCCGATCAGCCAAACCTGTTTCAGTTTGGCGTTCTATTTCCCGATGGCGTTTAGACACCCGCCAGCCATCATCTGCAAGAGCCTTGGACAGCAGTTCGGTCATTGTGACTGAACGGTGTTGCCCTCCGGTACACCCAAACCCGATGGAGAGGTGCGTTTTACCCGCATCACGAAATGCCGGCAGTAGTAATTCAATCATGGATTTGACGTGATTGAAAAACGGCGCAAACCGTTCGTCTTGGGTCACGTAGGACTGAACATCGTCAGTTGTCCCATCCAATGCCCGTAGTTCCGGATCCCAATGGGGATTGCGCAAGAAACGGCAGTCAAAGACGAAATCCAGCCCTCGAGGTAGGCCGCGTTTGTATGAAAAAGACTGTGTCGCCACCGATAGCAACTGATCGTGGTCACTGGAAAACCATCGTTGAACCTCTAGCCGCGCTTCGTGAGGGCTCATGGCGCTGGTGTCGATCAGAAATTCAGCGCGGGTGCGGATCGGTTGCATCAGCTCTTTTTCTTTGCGGATACCAACAATTGGATCGTCAGAGTCCGCCAGCGGATGCCTACGGCGTGTTTCAGAAAAACGGCGGATCAATACGTCATCTGCACAATCCAGAAATAGAACCTTTAGATCGACACGTGGATCGACGCCCAAACGGTCAATCGTATCGATCACACCATTGACCGTAAAATCGCGATTGCGGACATCCAGACCCAACGCCAACGGACGATCCAGCGGGCTACCTTCGATCAGGCGGTCAAGCAATGATAGCGGCAGGTTGTCGATGACCTCGAACCCGATGTCTTCTAATGCGCGGACTGCGGTTGTGCGACCAGCACCCGATGGGCCTGTCACCAAAATCAGATCCTGTTTTTCCGGCGCATCTAGCATGGGGTTAATCCTGTCGGCCTTCTTTCAGATATTGCAGTATCCCAAATGGGAAGTGAACGCCTGTTACTCGATATATTAGCGGGATTGCATGTTTGTGATATGTCGTGTGTCGTGTTTGAGGCAGGCGTTCCGTTTCAATGCGGTCTAAGTCTACTACTAGCAAAAGTTGTGCCGAAACGGGCTGTGCACGTAAAATACCTATGCCGCGTGCTTCGATCAGCCCCTTGATTGTGGCTGGGGCACGGACGGTTAAATCGGGGTAAATGTCGGTGCGGTCGTCGGCCACCAGATCGCAGCCCATCGACATCAATTGCAGTGCGAGCGTCGATTTCCCCGAACCAGATCCACCTATGATCAGCGCTGCGCGGCCCTGATAGGCAACGCATGATCCGTGAGCATTGATTGGATCGTTTGACACGTTTTAGACAGGCAGGCCGACGACAAAACGCGCACCCAGCGGGTCGGATGTAATGTCTGCGTCTGTGGGGCGAATGTTTTCGGCCCAGATAACGCCGCCGTGGGCTTCGACGATTTGTTTTGAGATCGCGAGGCCCAGTCCTGAGTTATTGCCAAACTGGCCAGCGGGGCGTTCGGAATAGAACCGTTTAAAAACTTTGGTCAACGCGCCATCCGGAATGCCTGGTCCGGTGTCTTCGACAACCACAAGAATGCGGTTTTCGCGTTTGCGCGCCCAGACGCGAATGGCGTCGCCATCTTCGCAGAATGAAATCGCATTGGTGATCAAGTTGACGAAAACTTGGGCCAATCGCCCTTCGAGGCCAGCAATCATAATCGGCCCAGTTGGCAGGTCGGTTAGGTATTCGATGCCTTTGTCGCGGGCTTGTTCGCCCAAGAACTGGTTCAAGTTGCCCAACATTTCCAAAAGATCGAATTCGGTTTCGTCTTCTTTCACCAGCTCGGCATCCAGGCGGGATGCGTTGGAAATATCGCTGACCAGACGATCTAGGCGCACCACATCATGTTCGATGACCTGAAGCAGTTTTTCACGCTGATCGTCGCGTTTGGCGACCCGCATTGTGCCGACCGCCGATTGAAGCGATGCCAGCGGGTTTTTGATTTCATGGGCCACGTCGGCTGCAAATTGTTCGTTCGCTTCGATGCGATCATAGAGCGCCGCAACCATGCCGCGCAGTGCGCCCGATAGACGGCCGATTTCATCAGGGCGTGCGGTCAGGTCAGGGATACGTACACGGCCGGGTGACATTTTACGTGCATTTCGGTCGCGGCCAGCCTCTGCCGCTGCTGCAAGGTCTGCCAGCGGATTGGCGATGGTAGAGGCAAGGATGAGCGATAGTCCGATGGACACCAGAATGCCGATCACGAACATCTGCAGGACCTGTTCGCGTTCGCGTCTGACAAGCGCGTCTAATTCGCCAGCGGCGCCGACCAGAACAACAACGCCTACAGGTGTGTCGCCTTGCATGATTGGGGTGCTAACGCGGAATGTGGTCAAACCGTCGTTGTTGAATTCAGAATGCACCTGCGTGCCATCAGTCAACGTTAGGGCCACATCGGTTTGTGCGGTTTCAATCGGATCAGCCGAAATATTGGTATCGGGTTCCGAATTGAACAGTCCGGCCAAACCTTCCCATATCCAATTTAAAAAATCGGTAATGATGGTGCCATCGTCTCTGTAGCTTAGGCCGTCGATTGTGGGACGATCTGGGGCTGTTTCTGATACGATCAGCGTTTCATTGGGATCGAACACATAGACTTGGACGCCGCCCCGCAGGTCCAAACCTGCCAAGGTTTCGGGGACGTTGATGCCATCGCCTGTGATCAAATTGACCGGTGCGCTGTCGGGTAGCTGCGCCTCGAACACATCGGCGATCAGCTCAGCTTCGTTTACCAGCCCTGACGCACGTTGGAACGCGAGGTTGTCGCGCGACGGGTTCATCCACAATACGCCGCCAACAAGGATCAAAATGGCCAGCAGGTTGAACGTGATGATCTTGCGCGCCAACGGAGAGCGATTGAGCGTAATCAGCCCGCGACGACGGCGACGATCCAGAATTTCACGGTCCATCGTCGTTTCGGGCGAAATATATTCATCCCCCAAAACGATGTCCGATTTCTGTGCCGCATTGCGGACAGAGCGTAGATCACGAACATCGATTTGCGGGTTGGCAGTCATCGGTTACTCTTCGTTATAGCGATAGCCGATGCCATACAGCGTTTCGATCGCGCTGAATTCACCGTCGACCTGACGCATCTTTTTGCGCAGACGTTTAATGTGGCTGTCGATGGTGCGGTCATCAACATAGACCTGATCATCATAGGCCACATCCATCAGCTGGTCGCGGGATTTTACAAAGCCCGGACGCTGGGCCAGGGCCTGCAGCAGTAGGAATTCGGTGACGGTCAGGGACACGTCACGATCTTTCCATTTCACCGCGTGGCGCAGCGGGTCCATGGTTAGCTGGCCTCGCGTCATGACTTTGTTGTCTTCTTCGACGGTTTCAACTTCGACCCCGTTCAGCGCGTCCTGACGGCGCAGCAGAGACCGGATGCGTTCAACCAATAGACGCTGGCTAAAAGGTTTTTTGACGTAGTCATCTGCACCCATGCGTAGGCCAAGAACCTCGTCAATTTCGTCGTCTTTCGAGGTCAGAAAGATAACCGGCATGTTTGTCTTTTGGCGTAGGCGCTGCAGCAGGTCCATCCCGTCCATGCGCGGCATTTTGATATCCAGCACAGCCAGATCGGGCAGCTTTTTGTTAAAAGCATCCAGCGCTTGTTGGCCGTCGTTATATGTTTCGATTTCGAAACCTTCAGCCTCTAGCGTCATGGCGACCGAAGTCAGAATATTGCGGTCGTCGTCGACCAGCGCGATTTTGTGCATGGGATGATCCCTTTAGCCTGAATTTTTTGAACTGCCGTTTTTACCGACAGTTTTCGCATTTTTTCTGCGAGCGAATCAATCGGAAACTGCGATTCGGACTGTTTGCGTAAACAGTTACGCCTAACAGAATCGACCAATTGGTCCGATTTGCGGCCTTGGTCGTATGGTCGCGCTAACAGGTTGCGCTAACACGAAAATGATTGCGCTAACTGCGACAAACCCGCCTTTTCTGATGGAAAATCATGGTGCTATGTGGGCCCCTATCCCGGAGCAACAGGCTCCCACAATCAGGAGAGAGACAAATGGACCACGGACGGGTCAACCCAACCATGAAGCTTGAAAATCAAGGCATCACTGGACTGGGTTATGTCTATTACAACCTGATGGAGCCTGCGCTTATTCAGGAATCGTTGAAATTGGGCGAAAGCACCTTGGGTAATGGCGGCGCGTTGCTGGTATCGACCGGCAAACACACTGGCCGTTCGCCAAAGGACAAATTCGTTGTTCGCACCCCATCGGTCGAGGACACCATCTGGTGGGATAACAACGCGCCGATGGAAATGGACAAATTCGACGTGCTGCACGGCGACATTCTGGAGCACATGAAGGGCGGCACCTATTTCGTACAGGATTTGTTCGGCGGCGCTGACCCTGAACACCGTTTGGACGTGCGTATGGTGACCGAACTGGCATGGCATTCGCTGTTCATCCGCACCATGCTGCGCCGCCCAGAACGCGAAGAGCTGGACGCATTCGATCCAGAATGGACCATCATCAACTGCCCATCGTTCAAAGCGAACCCAGAGAAGCACGGCTGCCGTTCGGAAACCGTGATCGCGCTGAACTTTGACAAAAAGACCATTCTGATCGCGGGCACCGAATACGCGGGCGAAAACAAAAAATCGGTTTTCACTCTGTTGAACTACCTGCTGCCTGAAAAGGGCATCATGCCGATGCACTGTTCGGCAAACCACGCTGTTGGCAACCCTGTCGACACCGCGATTTTCTTTGGCCTGTCGGGCACGGGTAAAACCACCCTGTCGGCTGACCCTGATCGCGTGTTGATCGGCGACGACGAACATGGCTGGTCGGATCGCGGCACCTTTAACTTTGAAGGCGGCTGCTACGCGAAAACCATCAACCTGTCGGCTGAAGCGGAGCCAGAAATCTACGCGACCTGTTCGATGTTCGGCACCGTGATCGAAAACATGGTGTACGACGAAGACAACAAAGAACTGGACTTCGAAGATAACTCGATCACCGACAACATGCGTTGTGCGTACCCGCTGCACTACATTTCGAACGCATCGGATTCGGCGCTGGGTGGTCATCCGAAAAACATCATCATGCTGACCTGTGACGCATATGGTGTTCTGCCTCCGATCGCGCGTCTGACACCTGCGCAGGCGATGTACCACTTCTTGTCGGGCTTCACGTCGAAAACACCAGGCACCGAAATTGGTGTGACCGAACCGATCCCGACATTCTCGACCTGTTTCGGTGCGCCATTCATGCCGCGCCGCCCAGAGGCCTATGGCAAACTGTTGCAGGAAAAAATCGCGGCACACGGCGCGACCTGCTGGTTGGTAAACACCGGCTGGACCGGCGGCGCATACGGCACAGGCAGCCGCATGCCGATCAAAGCAACCCGCGCGCTGCTGTCGGCGGCTCTGGACGGATCGCTGGCCGAAGCAACATTCCGCAAGGATCCGAACTTTGGTTTCGAAGTCCCCGTAACCGTTTCTGGCGTTGATGCGACCCTGCTGGACCCACGTGCAACTTGGGCTGACAAATCAGCCTATGATGCGCAGGCATCCAAGCTGGTTGATATGTTTGCAGATAACTTTGCTCAGTACGTTCCGTTCATCGACGAAGACGTCAAAGCAGCTGCAATCGGCTAATACGCGCCACTCACGCGAATTTGGGGGTCTGATGCGACAGCATCGGGCCCCTTTTTATTGACATGGCCTAGCTAGGCATGATGATGGCGCCCATGTTTAAGATGCGCATGATTACCACTGTTTTCGCCCTGATTCCTGCTATCGCTTCTGCATATGAGGCAAAGCCCACAATCGTTGTTGGCGACATCGGGTTGCATTGCCCGTACGAAGTGCTGGCCTCTGAACCTGCGCCGGATACCGAAATCGGCGCCATTGATGTGATCGCTGGTGACCCAACCGTGGTTTCGACAACCACAACAGTGCCAGCGATCCAGCATTTGGGTTTCGGTTTTCAGGCGCGGTTGGCAGATGGAATTAAATTACCAGGTGCTGAAATCGTCGTACGTCATCCGCCAATGGGCACCGATGGGGTGACCGAACAACGTTGGACACCTAGCCTGTCGGATCAGGATTTTAGCCTAGGCATGTATCGTTTTGATATGCCGTACGAAGTCTTGATTGGCGAATGGTCATTCGCGATCGAACAGGCGGGGCAGACCCATTTTTCTGTTACTTTTGACGTCGTGCCAGCCCCAGTAGGAATGTCGATCGAAAGCCTGTGTAGCGGCGATATGCTGCTGTCGTGATCAGCCCATAATCCCGCGGCGGACAAGGTTGATCCCCGCAATCAGCAAAACCCACAGCGTTGCTTTGCGGAACAAAACCTGATCGATCCGGTCATGGATTTTGAACCCGATCCACATGCCCAACACGCCCGGTGGGATCAAAGCCAGTGAAAACGGCACGGTTTGCGCGTTCAGGATACCCGATTTTAGGTGCCCGATCAGCAACATCACAGCGCCAGCGCCATAGACAACGCCCTGAACGCTGAACTGTTTGGCCTTTGGCGTGTCGACCGCGACCAGATACAAAACGGTTGTCGGGCCCCATGTGCCTGAAAATCCGCCCAGAATGCCCGATAGGATGCCCGCGATGACCGAACCGACCTTTCGGCGGTGGGGCGGGATTTCAACGCGCACGCCTGCGATCTGGATCGCACATAGGACCGTGACGATAACGCCCAACCCCAGCAACATCATGTCGGCAGAGACATAGGCCACGAACTGCGATGTGATTAGGATCATGATGCAGACCAGAATCACATAGGTCCGATATTCCATCAGCGCATCCCATGCGTTTTTCAGGCCGCCTTTGGTCACCTGCAGTATGTTGGTCAGCACAATTGGCAGAATGATTCCCGCGACCACCAATTTCGGATCAATCAGAATGCTTAGCCCCGAAATCATAATCAGCGGCATGGCAAATCCGATCGCGCCTTTTACCGTGCCTGCGATCACAGTCACGACAAAAGCAAAGGCCAATAATTCCGGCGAAATCAGCGAAAATAATGCATCCATTCCTCAGGCTTAGACGTTTAACGAAGACAACGCACTAGAAATTCCCGTGCGACATTTTGTTTGTCGCTGCGTATAATAAACGAAATTAAGTTGCGCTGCAGTTGCGAAATCGTTATCTCTGCAAGTGCACAATCAGGAGCCGACCATGCCTCACGACGGACAGGACATCGCTATGACAGCATCGCCAATTCTTGAGAATCTTTTGGATTTAACGGGCGCGGTGATCGCCCCAGTGGAACAACTGCTGGAATCCGCAAAAGAATCGGTAAAATCGCGCGTGATGAAAGACGGTCGCGTGTCGGGCGGGCTGGTTGAACAGAATCAGGCGGCTGCACACGGTCTGGCATGGCTGGCGACCTATGTGGAATCGCTGCGCCAGATGAATGGCTGGGCAGTTGCGGCCAAAGCTGAAGATAAATTTGGCGAAACCGAACAGCTGATCCTGCAGATCGCATTTGGCGAATACCTTGCGCAGATCAAAGGCGGCATTCCGATGTCCCAAGGCGAAATCCTGCGCCTGACCGATCTGGGTGTCCAAGATAACCTGAATTCGGTCGAGATCATCACGCTGGTTCAATCCGCGAATACGCAGGCCGCGCGTTCGCGTCTGGTTGAACTGATGCAAGACCAGAACGGTGCGACGATGTTCGGCACCTCTGGTCTGGACGAAGAACTGGAAATGATCCGCGATCAGTTCCGCCGTTATGCGTTGGAGAAGGTCGAACCATTCGCGCACGAATGGCACCTGAAGGACGAATTGATCCCGCTGGAAATCATCGACGAACTGGCCGAAATGGGCGTTTTCGGTCTGACCATTCCAGAAGAGTTCGGTGGTTTTGGCCTGTCCAAAGCATCCATGTGCGTCGTGTCCGAAGAATTGTCGCGCGGCTACATCGGTGTTGGTTCGCTTGGCACCCGTTCGGAAATCGCGGCAGAGCTGATTTTGGCCGGCGGTACCGACGAACAGAAACAAAACTGGCTGCCGAAACTGTCGTCTGCTGAAATCCTGCCGACAGCTGTGTTCACCGAACCGAACACGGGTTCGGATCTGGGTTCGCTGCGTACCCGCGCTGTCAAAGGCGAAGATGGCGATTACAGCATCACCGGCAACAAAACTTGGATCACCCACGCGGCACGTACCCACGTGATGACCCTGCTGGCGCGGACCGATCCGAACACCACCGATTACCGTGGTCTGTCGATGTTCTTGGCGGAAAAGGCACCAGGCACCGACGAAAACCCATTCCCGACCGAAGGCATGACTGGCGGCGAGATCGAGGTTCTGGGCTACCGCGGCATGAAGGAATACGAACTGGGCTTTGATAATTTCAAAGTCAAAGGCGAAAACCTGCTGGGCGGCGAAGAGGGCAACGGTTTCAAACAGCTGATGCAGACCTTTGAATCGGCCCGTATCCAAACCGCAGCACGTGCAATCGGTGTGGCGCAATCGGCGCTGGACGTTTCGATGCAATACGCAATCGACCGTAAACAGTTCGGCCAGTCGCTGATCAATTTCCCACGTGTGTCGGGCAAGCTGGCGATGATGGCGGTTGAAATCATGATCGCACGCCAGCTGACCTATTTCTCGGCTCGTGAAAAAGACGCGGATCGTCGTTGCGACCTAGAGGCGGGTATGGCCAAACTGCTGGGAGCGCGTATCGCGTGGGCCTGTGCGGATAATGGCCTGCAAATCCACGGCGGCAATGGTTTCGCGTTGGAATACAAAATCAGCCGCATCCTGTGCGACGCCCGTATTCTGAACATCTTTGAAGGTGCAGCAGAAATTCAGGCGCAAGTGATCGCGCGCCGTTTGCTGGGTTAATCCTGTAACCGCTGTAGCGCGTCGATTAATCGTTGGCGCGCTGCGGGGGCTTTGCCCGAATGGGCGGCAAACAACCGGTTTTCAATGAAATAGCCCGTAGTCTTCATGGCGCGGGCTATTTCTGTTCCGCTGGCGTCACCTTCGCCTTTCATCACGGGGACCAGATCCAACATGCGGCTGGCCCATTCGCCTGCGCCTTGAGCGCTGACGGCGCGGCCCGATTTGGGCGAGATATAGCACAGGTCTTCGTTCGTGCCGCGCACGGCGCAGGCCGACAGATCAATGCCGAACCCCAATTCATCCAGCAGGGCCATTTCCCAATGCAGATAGGCCAGCGGCCAAACGTCGTTTTGTCCCAATAGGTCCAGCAGCGCTATGGTGCGGTCATACAGCGGCGGATGCGGTTCGCGTTCGGGCAGGGTGCGGGCCAGCAACCCGCAGACTGCGTTCAGCCCGTTTAGCGCCAGTCGGTCGTTCATCACCAATGCGGCGCGGCTGCGCACGGGTTCAACGGTAAAGCTGCCCATATGGGTTTCCAAACGAGCCTTCCATGTGACGCTGATTTGCGTGCCGGGCTGTAGGGTGGCGACCATTTTGCGGCTGGTGCCGCCCCGCACAACGCCGCTGTGACGGCCACGGGATGGAGTGAATACGTCGATGATCATGGCGTTTTCGCCATGGGCGCGTGCGGCGATCAATGCGCCTTCATCCCGCCATTCGATCATTCCAGCCCCGGTTCGTCCAATAATGTACGGCCCATGCGGTCTTCGACTTCGATCACCCATAGATCGCTGTCAAACGACCGCTGTTTGGCGACGGATTGATCGACGTCTGCATCGCTGCCTTCGATCAGGGTCATCCATTTGCGGTCGCCCGTCATCAGGTCAAAAGACCGCTGATAGGCCGCCGCGTTGCCGTCTAATGTGTTCAGTTTTACCAGCACAGCGCCCGCCGTTTCATCGCCGCGCGCTGTGACAAAGGCCGGAATATCGGCCAGACGTAGGCGCGTCAGATAGGCCGACACCCATACGCCCGCGGCAAGCCTCATGCGTTGCCGTCCTTAAAATCCAGACCCATTTCCGAATAGCGTTCGGATTCTTCGAGCCAGTTCGGACGCACTTTGACCTGTAGGAACAGGTGCACCTTGCGCCCCAAAAATTCCTGCAATTCTTCGCGGGCGGCTTTGGATACGGCTTTGGCGGTTTCACCGCCTTTGCCCAAAACGATGCCTTTGTGACCGTCGCGGGATACGTAAACGATCTGATCGATGCGGGCGGACCCGTCTTTGCGTTCTTCCCATTTTTCGGTTTCGACCGTCAGCTGGTAGGGCAGTTCCTGATGCAGGCGCAGGGTCAGTTTTTCGCGGGTGATTTCCGCCGCGATCATGCGCATCGGCAGATCGGCGATCTGATCGTCGGGGTATAGCCACGGGCCTTCGGGCATTTGTTCGCCCAGCCAATGTTTCAGGTCCTCGCAGCCGTGGCCACGTTCGGCCGAAATCAGGAATGTTTTTTCGAAATCATAGGCGCTGTTCATTTTCTGGGTCAGAGCCAGCAAATCTTCGGCCTTTACGCGGTCGATTTTGTTGATCGCGAGGGCAAGGCGCACATGAGACATGTTTTCGGCCAGCGCGTCCAGAATGGCCTGAACGCCGTCGGTTAGGCCGCGATGTGCCTCGATCAGTAGAACGACGACATCTGCGTCAGCGGCGCCGCCCCATGCGGCAGCAACCATCGCGCGGTCCAAACGGCGACGCGGGCGGAATAGGCCAGGGGTGTCAACGAACACGATCTGGTTCTGATCGTCCATCGCAACGCCGCGAATGCGGGCGCGGGTGGTTTGAACCTTGTGGGTTACGATCGACACTTTAGCGCCAACCATCCAGTTCAGTAGGGTCGATTTTCCGGCGTTAGGTTCACCGATCAGCGCGGCAAAGCCTGCGCGGGTTTGGGTATCTGTCATGAGCTGACCTTTGCAAGCAATGCTTTGGCGGCGGCCTGTTCGGCGTGCCGTTTCGAACCTGCGCTGGCGCGTTCGCTATCGCCGCTGTCCAAGCGCACTTCGATGGTAAAGACGGGTTGATGATCGGGGCCGGAGCGGGACACTTCGGCATATTTCGGTGGGGTCTGGCCGCGGCCTTGGGCCCATTCTTGTAGGGCCGTTTTGGGGTCGCGCGCGTCCTCTTCGACCTGATGGATACGTTCGCCCCATAGGCGCAGAACCATGTCGCGGGCCGTTTCAAAACCAGCGTCCAGATAGACGGCGGCGATCACCGCCTCCATCGCGTCGCCCAGCAATGCATCCTTGCGGCGGCCGCCTGATTTCTGTTCGGATCGGCCCAGACGCAGGACGGACCCCAGATCAATTTCCTTGGCAACATCGGCGCAGGTTTCTTTGCGCACCAATGCGTTGAATCGCGGGGCCAATACGCCTTCGGCTGCGGATTTGTCGGCGTTGAACAACGCTTCGGACATGACCAGACCCAGAACGCGGTCGCCTAGAAATTCCAGACGCTGGTTGTTGTCACGATGCGGCGACGACATCGAAGGGTGGGTCATTGCGCGCACCAGCAATTCAGGGCGCGAAAATTCGTGCCCCAGGTTTTTGCTGAATTTGACCAGTTCGGCCGATAGTTTCATTCGATCGCCTTGAATATTCTAGAGCCGCGCCACGTCCATAGTTGATACGGGTCATCCCCTTTGAACGAATACAATATGCGCACGGCCTGACCGAAGATAGCAGTTTCCGGCACAAATCCCAATCCGCCTGCAGGAACGGAAATACGGCTATCGCGTGAATTGTCGCGATTGTCACCCATGAAAAACACGTGGCCTTGTGGAACGGTAAAGGTATTCGTAGTGTCCATCGACGCATTTGGGATCGTGGACAGCACGGAATAGGTCGTGCCGTTGGGTGCGATTTCGGTGAATTGTTGTTTTACGCATGTCGCGCCATAGCCGACAGCGCCGTTGCTGCAACGAGGCAGGTTTTTGAATTGCCCCTGCGGTTCCATCGTTTCAATGAATGAGTCGATCTGGGATTGCTGTAACGGCGCGCCGTTAACCTGCGGAACGCCGTTGGTCATTTTGACGGTATCGCCGCCTAACGCGATCACGCGTTTGACGAAAATGGTGCCTGACGCGTCAGCAAACACCATGACGTCGCCGTAGTCGGGCGATCTGTCCAAACGCCAAACGGCAAAGACATCCCCAATTAACAGGTTCGGCTTCATCGATCCGGCAGGCGCCCAATAAGGCGTCCAGATAATCCGGCTCAGCGCGATGACCGCCACCAAAACGGCGCAGTAAAATCCTGCGGTCCGCAGCGGTGTCATTTCAAACAGCCGCCTTTGTCCCTGGTTTTTGATCAGCAAAATCGCAAGGACGATAAGGTTGACGAAGGGAATAAACAGCAATAGCGCCAATGCTGCGGGCCAGCGCATATGATTGAACCGACGCACGATGTGACCCCAAAGGGGCACCGTCATCAATGCGATCGAAATCCAGCCCGCAATTTCGACGATGCGGCCGGCTTTGCCGAACCAGTGAAGGTTCCAAACCGGAAGACAGATAAGCCCCATAAAGATCAGGACGACCAGTAACTGTGACCTAGACGTGCGTCCGGTCCAGTCATAGCCGTCCTGATATAATCGTACGGGGTTATAATTGCGCCACATGGCTAATTAGTTAATTGCGTGAAAGAACCGGTCGGCGCGCCATGTCCAGAATGCCAAAATGGATTTACCCGCTGACGAGAAAATCACGCGATCCGCTCGGCCTACGATATCTTCGCGGCGGACGGTGCCGACACCGCGGTTGCTGATCGGGTTCCATGCAAAACGGCTATCGACGGAATTGTCGCGGTTGTCGCCCATGAAAAAGAATTCGTTTTCTGGAACGTAAAACACATCTGTGTTGTCGCCCTGACCATTGTTGGTGATGTTCAGGATTTCGTGGCTGACACCGTTTGGCAGCGTTTCAATAAAGCGATCTTTGACACACTGGTTGTCGGTGACAGGCCGCATACAGCTGGGCGGAATTTGGTGCGGGCCTTGGGGGCTGGTTTCTTCGATGAACTGACCGGCAGGTTCGACCTGAACAGGTTCATCGTTGATGTACAGCAGCCCATCGATCACCTGAATTTTGTCCCCTGGCAGACCGATCAGACGTTTGATGTAATCTTCGCCCAGACCGCGATGGCGGAACACAACGACATCGCCGCGCTCTGGATCGCTGCCGAATAGACGTTCATCGCTGCCCATAAAGGCACCACAGAAATCATCAGGACCGATGTCGATTCCCAGTGCAGGCACTTTGACCGCAGGGCACGACGCATAGGAATAGCCATAGGCCATTTTGTTGACGAACAGAAAATCGCCGATCAGCAGCGTGTCTTTCATCGATCCTGACGGAATCCAGAATGGCTGGAATAGGATCGAACGGAAAAGACCTGCGATCAGCAAGGCATAAACGACGGTTTTAACCGTTTCTTTGACGCCGGCCCACAGGCCATTTTCTTCGGACATTTTCTGCTCCTGCGTAAGACGTGGACTTCATGCGGCGCACATTGGGCTAAGTCAACCCAACTGAGGGGTTGGGCGGGCTTCGATCACGACAAAGGCTTGGGCCCAAGGGTGGTCGTCCGTCAAAGTGACGTGAATATGGGCGGTGTGACCCGCTGGGGTCATTTCCGCCAAACGTTCAGCAGCCCAACCCGTCAGAGTCATCGTTGGCTGGCCAGAGGGCAGATTTTCAACAGCCATGTCGATCCAGCTAATCCCCATCGCCAAACCTGTTCCCAAAGCCTTTGAACAAGCCTCTTTTGCGGCCCAGCGTTTCGCATAGGTGCCGGCCACATCTTTGCGGCGCTCTGCTTTGGACTGTTCGGTGGGCGTGAAAACACGATTTCTGAAACGGTCGCCAAATCGATCCAGGGTGCCTTGGATGCGTTCAATGTTGGCCAGATCGGACCCTATCCCCAAAATCATTCTGCGCCTCCGACCGTGAAATCGGTGGTCACGTCACCCGTGGATTGGTTGATCGTGATGGCCAGTTGGGCCGAATTGGTGAAGGACAAATCAGGCAACCAGAATTGTACGGGCAACGTGACCGTTAGGCCCGTTGCGGGATTATAATCGGCACTACGTTCATTAAACCAAATGGCCGCGAACCCTTGGTGTTCGTCATAGCTAATGATTTTGCACTGACGGCTGCCTAATTCATCAAAGGGCGGCGACAAAACCATGATGTGTAGCGCACCCGCTGCAGGTTCGATGCCATCCATTACGGCAATTCGAATCCGGTCATTGGCATAGGTCGCGGTGTTGTCGTCCCATGGTTCCATGATAGCGGCGGCATCAGACCGGTGATCTAGGCAATCATCCACCGTTACAGCCGCAGCAGGCGCTGCGATCAGTCCAAAGGCTGCAGCAAAACGGATCACCCGCGTGCCTCGTCCATCAGTCGGCGCATTTCACGGATCGATCCGTCCAAGCCGCGGAAAATCGCCTCTCCGATTAGGAAGTGGCCGATGTTCAGTTCCATGACCTCGGGCAGGGCCGCGATTGGGCCGACGGTGTCATAGGTCAGGCCATGGCCCGCATGGACTTCTAATCCCAACGAATTGGCGAACGCAGCCATATCAGTCAGTCGTTTCAATTCATCATCACGTTCGGCAAATTTGCCTTCGGCATGCAGGTCGCAATAGGCGCCGGTGTGGAGTTCGATCACCTGCGCGCCGATACGGTTTGCGGCCTCGATCTGGCGTTGGTCGGCTGCAATGAAAATCGAAACGCGACATCCTGCATCGCGCAGCGGGGCGATGAAATGAGCCAGCCGGTTTTCTTCTTTGGCGACTTCTAGGCCGCCCTCGGTGGTGCGTTCTTCGCGTTTTTCAGGAACGATACACACCGCGTGTGGTTTGTGACGCAATGCGATCGCCTGCATTTCGTCAGTTGCAGCCATTTCGAAATTCAATGGTTTGGTCAGAGCGGCCATCAGGCCGTCAATGTCCGCATCACTGATATGGCGACGATCTTCGCGCAGGTGCGCAGTAATACCGTCGGCGCCTGCCTCTTCTGCGATTTTTGCGGCGCGGATCGGATCAGGATAAGCGCTGCCGCGCGCGTTGCGAACGGTGGCAACATGGTCAATATTTACGCCGAGACGCAGTTTTCCAGCACTCATCGGTTTTCTCCGAACATTAGAATTTGGGTGGACCCTAATCGGTTATTTTAGTGTCGTCAGCGTGTTTTTCCGCAGACCGCGACAATTGGGCCATACGATTGCGCAGCCGTTTGCGGCGACTGGCCTGATAGGCGCTAATCACAGGCAGAGTGATATAATACGTGATCACGGCAGCAATCGTCCCGATCAGAACGCCACCAATCGCATAAGGCACGAATACGTCGTGGAAAAATAATTCCAGCCCGCGCCAGTCCGTTTTCGCGGGGGTGAAAATGGCAAAGAAGTTATGCGACAAATCCTGCCACGCGGCGCTGAATTTTTCCATGACCGACAAATTCGGGTCATGGTCAGGGCGCGATCCCAACATAAAATGCCCAGTGGTCAACGACGCAAAAGCGATAAATCCAAAGGTTGCAGGGTTACCGGAAAAGGTGCCCAAAACCGCCGCCCCACTGTTGCCACGGATAGCCCGTGCGGCCAGCCATGCGAATATGATGTGAAATCCGAAAAACGGTGTGAAGCTAAGAAACACCCCGACGGCTATACCGCGGCAAATTTTTTCGGGTGTGTCAGGTAGGCGGCGCAATCGATGTTTGACGTAATTATACGCGCGTAGCCATCCCCCCCTGGGCCAAAGCATCTGCCGTATTGCCCGCCAAAAAGGTAATCTGTCGCGGCGTTTGAACACAGTCTATTGCCTTGCTGGTTTTACCTGCGCTGCGCGGGATGGATCGCGCAACCGAGCGATAGAGGACACATTACTTTCGGCCTCTAATGCGGTCATGACACGGTGCAGATGTTCAATGTCACGTAGATCAACGTCGACATGCAAACGGAAAAAATCAGGTTTCCGGTCGATGAAGTTCAGGTCAGAGATATTGGCGTCCTGTTCACCGATGAGCGTACAGATCCGGCCCAAAACGCCAGCATCATTGCTGATGGTCAGGTCCAGCGTGACGGTATGTTTGGCTTCGTGGCGGCCATCTTGCCAATGCAGGTCAACCCACGCGTCTGGTAGCTCTTCGAATTCGGCCAGCGCAGTACAATCAATGGTATGCAGAACCACGCCATGACCGGGAATCGCGATGCCGACGATACGTTCGCCAGGAACGGGCTGACAGCATTGACCGCGCGCATACGACTTATCGCCAGTCAGGCCGATGACGGCCTTTTCCTGTTCGATTTCGTCACCTTCGCGTTCAGCAAGATCTGGGTAAATGGCACGGACAACACGACGAGACGTAATTTCAGCACTGCCCAAGCGAGCCAGCATTTCGTCAACGCTTTCTAGCGCGAGTGTCTTTGCTGCCGTACGCAGCGCTTTTTCGGTGGCTTTTTTGCCGATATTTTCGAATGCAACACGTGCCAGTTCTTGGCCCAGCTTGATGTAGCGTTCACGATCCTCTTCGCGCAGCGCACGGCGAATTGCTGTTTTCGCGCGGCCCGTTACAGCTATATCGATCCATGTTGCTTCGGGTTTTTGACCTTCGGCAGTGATGACTTCGACAGATTGGCCGTTTTTCAAACGGGTCCACAAAGGCACGCGCAACCCATCGACTTTTGCACCAACGCAAGCCGCGCCAATCCGTGTATGGATCGCATAAGCAAAATCGATCGGGGTCGCGCCACGAGGCAATTTGATGACGTCGCCTTTGGGTGTGAAACAGAACACTTGGTCCTGATACATCTCCAGTTTGACGGCCTCTAGGAATTCATCGTGGTCGGTATCGTCATCCAAACGTTCCGACAGCTGAGAGATCCAGCGGACAGGATCAACAGCAAACCGGTTTTCGACCAGTTCGCCGTTTTTATAAGACCAGTGCGCAGCGACGCCAGTTTCGGCAACCTCGTGCATTTCGCGGGTACGGATCTGGATTTCAACGCGTTTCCCGTCGCGGCCAGATACTGTGGTGTGGATCGAACGATAACCGTTAGATTTGGGTTGGCTGATGTAATCCTTGAACCGGCCCGGAACGGCGCGCCAACGTTGGTGCACAGCGCCCAACACGCCGTAACAATCCGTTTCGGTTTCTGTCAGGACGCGGAACCCATAAATATCGGACAAGCGGCTAAAGCTTTGTTCCTTTTCCTGCATTTTCCGCCAGATGGAATAGGGGCGTTTCGCGCGGCCATACACATCTGCTGTGATGCCTGCCTTTTCCAATTCGATCTGCATGTCGGTCGTGATCTTTTCGACAACGTCGCCAGATTCTCTTTGCAGCATGGCAAAGCGGCGGATGATCGATTGGCGGGCGTCAGGGTTAAGAACTTTGAACGCTAGATCTTCTAATTCTTCGCGCATCCATTGCATACCCATACGTCCAGCAAGTGGCGCGTAGATATCCATGGTTTCGCGGGCTTTTTGAGCCTGCTTTTCAGGGCGCATCGACGAAATCGTGCGCATGTTGTGCAGGCGGTCGGCCAGTTTGACCAAAATGACACGCAAATCGCGCGACATGGCCATGAACAATTTGCGGAAGTTTTCGGCCTGTTTGGTCTGCGTAGACGTCAGTTGGATGTTCGTCAGTTTGGTGACGCCATCCACCAGTTCGGCAATATCGCGACCGAACAGTTTTTCGACTTCTTTGTAATTGGCTTTGGTGTCTTCGATCGTGTCGTGCAGCAGGGCGGTAATAACGGTTGCGTCATCCATCTGCTGGCGGGCCAAAATGGCAGCGACTGCGATCGGGTGAGTGAAATACCGTTCGCCAGAATGACGGAACTGGCCGTCATGCATGGCTTCGCCAAAATCGAACGCCTTGCGGATCAGGGCTTCGTTTGTGCGAGGGTTGTAGGTGCGGACCAGCGCAACCAGTTTATCAGCTGTCGTAATTTGGTCCGGCACCGAATTCTCTATCGTTGGGCAGCGATTAACGCTGGCCTTGTGCTTCCATCAGCTGGCGCAGCAGTTTTTCTTCGGACATGTCGTCCTCTGCTGGTTTGTCAGCTTCGGCACCCATCAACAGAGCCATTGCGTCGTCTTCTGGTTCGTCGACTTCGATCTGGGTCTGGTTGGATTCGATCATGCGTTCGCGCAGATCATCAGCCTGTTGGGTTTCGTCAGCGATTTCGCGCAGCGCAACTACAGGGTTTTTGTCGTTATCACGGTCAACGGTCAGCGGCGAACCAGCGGAAATCTCGCGAGCACGATGTGCTGCAAGCATTACCAGATCAAACCGGTTGGGAACTTTATCGACGCAATCTTCTACCGTTACGCGGGCCATGAGCGCACTCCACTATTGAATATGTGGTCCTAGGAAGCCCCCCATTTACGCCCAGAACATAGAAATGACAAGCAGATTCGGATCAGTCGTACAGAACGACTTCTTCAATTTCGGTCTGCGGCAGGGCATCACGCATGTCGATCACGGTTTTGTGTAGCACTGGGTGTCGCCAATTTGGCGCAACCATCGCCATCGGGACCAGAACAAAGGCGCGGTCCTGAATGCGTGGGTGCGGCAAGATCAGCTGGTTGGGCGCAATCTGGGTTTGTTCTGAGATTGGCAAATTCATCCAGTGCAAGACTTCGGTATCGTCGGGCAAAATCGTATCGCCATGGCATAGAAGATCCAGATCCAGTGTGCGCTCACCCCAGCGTTTCGTTCTAACGCGGCCAAATTCCGTTTCTATTTCATGGAGTTGGTGCAAAATCTTTGACGGCTCTAAATTGGTTTCGAACCGAATCACCGCATTCGCGTAATCGGGTCCAGCGCCTTTGGGAAAACATGGCGTGCGATAAATCGGACTTTTTTCGCACGTAGTGCCCAATCTGGATTCAATTGTAGCGATAGCATGATCAATAATCTCTTTTGGGGTGCCAAAAGAGGACGTAGCGTTGGACCCGAGTGCCACGAGTGTTAAGGTACGCATGCTATAGTACATCCTGACTTGAGAAGACGATTTTTGTAGCTAACTATAATTATAACTCCGTGCTCTCCACTCACAGCTAAGCACGTGGTCGTATATTGAAGGGATTTTTTATGTTTTATCGTGACGAGCGTCTAGCGCTCTTCATCGACGGTTCGAACCTATATGCTGCCGCGAAAGCTCTGGGTTTTGACATCGATTACAAACTGCTTCGTAGTGAATTCATGCGCCGTGGTAAAATGCTGCGGGCGTTTTACTATACGGCGCTGCTGGAAAATGACGAATATTCGCCGATCCGCCCGCTGGTTGATTGGCTGAACTACAACGGGTTCACCATGGTCACTAAACCGGCCAAGGAATACACCGACAGCATGGGCCGCCGTAAGGTCAAAGGGAACATGGACATCGAATTGACTGTCGATGCGATGGAACTGGCCCCTTATATCGATCACGTCGTTCTGTTTTCCGGCGACGGCGATTTCCGTCCGCTGGTCGAAGCGTTGCAGCGCAAGGGCGTGCGCGTGTCGGTCGTGTCCACGATCCGCAGTCAGCCGCCAATGATTTCCGACGAACTGCGCCGTCAGGCCGATAACTTTATCGAACTGGACGAATTGCGCGATGTTGTTGGCCGTCCCCCGCGCGAACCGCGCCCCGAGGATCAGCAAGCATCTGATGACTAAAAACAGGGCCGGAATTTCCGGCCCTTTTCTTTTGTGCGGCTGGACAGCGTGGCACCTTGCGACTACCTGTTCGGTATGACCAAACCTGCTTTGACATTGTATCTGGCTGCGCCGCGCGGGTTCTGCGCGGGCGTGGATCGTGCGATCAAAATCGTCGAAATGGCGATCGAAAAATGGGGCGCACCTGTCTATGTGCGCCACGAAATCGTTCACAACAAATTCGTCGTCGACAGCCTGCGCGACAAAGGGGCGGTGTTCGTCGAAGAATTGGACGAATGCCCTGACGATCGCCCTGTGATTTTCTCGGCCCATGGTGTGCCCAAATCGGTCCCTGCCGCCGCCGAAACGCGCGAAATGGTCTATGTGGACGCTACTTGCCCATTGGTAAGTAAAGTCCATATCGAGGCCGCCCGCCATGCAGACGAAGGTTTGCAGATGATCATGATCGGTCACGCGGGCCACCCAGAAACCATCGGCACCATGGGTCAATTACCTGACGGAGAGGTACTGCTGGTCGAAACGGTCGAAGATGTGGCCACCGTTCAGGTGCGCGATCCGAACCGTTTGGCCTTTGTTACGCAGACCACGCTGTCCGTCGATGACACCAAAGATATTATCGAGGCGTTGAACGCCCGTTTCCCTGCCATCATCGGCCCGCACAAAGAAGACATTTGTTACGCCACCACCAACCGCCAAGAGGCCGTGAAAACCATCGCGCCGAATTGTGATGCGTTGTTGGTTGTCGGCGCGCCGAATTCGTCCAATTCTAAACGTTTGGTCGAAGTCGCGGCAAAGAATGGCTGTAATTACGCGCAGCTAGTTCAGCGTGCGGCAGACATTGATTGGCGCGCGCTAGAGGGTATCAAAACCATCGGGATCACCGCCGGTGCATCCGCGCCCGAGGTGTTGATCAACGAAGTCGTCGACGCCTTTAGCGATCATTACACCGTGACTGTTGAACAGGTTGTGACCGCCGAAGAAAACGTAGAATTCAAAGTGCCCCGCGTTCTAAGGATGCCAGCATGATGTCTATCCCTCGTGCGCCGCTAGCACTTGGGCTGGCGGGGCTGATCCCGTTCGTTTTCGGTGCGCTGACCACTTTGGGTTGGTTGCCACCAGTCATGGGCATGGGCGGCCCGATTTTCACGCTGACCTATGGCACGGTTATTCTGTCGTTTATGTCGGGCGTTTTGTGGGGCTTTGCCACGAAAACTGACGGGGCGCAGGCGACGGCGGGATATGTCCTGTCTGTGTTGCCAGCCCTATGGGCGTTTTTTATGCGCGGCGACGGCATGACCAGCGCGGCGATCTACCAGATTACAGGGTTCATCGGCTTGCTGATTATCGACAGCCGTTTTGCTGCGTGGGGGCTGGCGCCCGTATGGTGGATGCGCCTGCGGGTTTTGCTGACGACCTTCGTGGTGCTGTCGCTGGGGGCTTTGTTAATCTGATGCCTGAATTATTTGCGTAC
The DNA here is from genome assembly GCF_002150005.2 of Marivivens niveibacter. GTDB lineage: Bacteria > Pseudomonadota > Alphaproteobacteria > Rhodobacterales > Rhodobacteraceae > Marivivens > Marivivens niveibacter. The sequence continues at coordinate 77,606 of NZ_MSPP01000002.1, read as the reverse complement.
ACAGATGGGGCCTGTTCGGGCAACCCTGGCCCTGGTGGTTGGGGCGCATTGCTGCAGGCCAAAAATGGCGAAGACGTTGTAAAAGAACGCGAGCTATACGGTGGTGAGGCGGACACAACCAACAACCGCATGGAGCTGTTGGCCGCGATCAATGCGCTAGAGGCATTGGACCGTCCCAGCACTCTGACCGTGGTCACAGACAGCGCCTATGTCAAAGGCGGCATCACCGAATGGATGTGGGGCTGGAAAAAACGCGGCTGGAAAACCTCGACCAAGAAACCCGTCAAAAACGTGGACCTGTGGCAACGTCTGGACGCAGCCGCGCAGCGCCATCAGGTTACGTGGGAATGGGTCAAAGGCCACGCAGGTCACCCCGAAAACGAACGGGCCGATGAACTGGCCCGCCGCGGGATGGCTCCGTTCAAAGGTTAGCGGGTCGGAACCGGCGTTTCGCCGCGATAATCATAGAAGCCGCGTTTCGTTTTACGGCCCAGCCAGCCTGCTTCGACGTATTTGGTCAGCAGTGGACAAGGGCGGTATTTGGTGTCCGCCAGACCGTCGTGCAGCACGTTCATGATGGCTAGGCATGTGTCCAATCCGATGAAATCGGCCAATTCCAATGGACCCATTGGATGGTTTGCGCCCAGTTTCATCGATGTATCGATCGACGACACGTTGCCGACGCCTTCGTACAGGGCATAGACCGCTTCGTTGATCATCGGCATTAGGATGCGGTTTACGATGAAGGCGGGGAAATCTTCGGATGTTGCGGATGTTTTGCCTAGGCGGTCTACGACCTCTTGGCAGGCATTAAAGGTCGCATCATCGGTCGCAATCCCGCGGATCAATTCCACCAGCTGCATGATCGGCACAGGGTTCATGAAATGGAACCCGATGAATTTTTCTGGGCGGTCCGTGCGGCTGGCCAAACGTGTGATCGAAATCGACGATGTGTTCGACGCTAGAATTGTATTTTCGTGAATATGCGGCAACAGTTCGTCAAAGATCGCCTGTTTGACGGTTTCGCGTTCGGTTGCGGCTTCGATGATTAGGTCGCAAGGGCCTAAGTCAGTCAGTGTTGTTGTGCAGGCAATGCGGGCCAACGCGGCGGCTTTTTCATCTTCGGAAATCGCGCCTTTGGACACCTGACGGGTCATATTTTTGTCGATCAGCGCAATAGCGCTGTCTAGCGCATCCTGGCTGATGTCGGTCATCATGACGGTATATCCGGCCAATGCGCTGACGTGGGCAATACCATTGCCCATTTGGCCTGCTCCTACGACACCAACTTTTTCAATCGTCATGATTCACTGATCCTTTGCCTCTGCTGCCACACCATAGGGGCGACCAACCGCATCATTCAAGGCGCGTTAATTGTTAAACATTGATTGAAATTCTGAGTTTCAGATTTCAGCAATCATTTAGGTCGAATCCTGCCCAAGGTGAGAAATTTTTGGGTGGGAAACATGAAATTCGAATCTTTGTCTGATTCTGCGATCGATTATACGCCGTGCCGCTATGGGTCTTCGCGACTGTTTTTTAGAGGCCCGAAACGGGATCTGAACCAACCATATGCGGCATTTATGGGCGGGACGGATGTCTATGGGCGCTACATGAAAACGCCCGTGTCAGATTTGGTTGAACGGGCGACTGGAATGACCTGCGTTAATTTTGGCGTGCCGAACGCGTCCATCGATGCCTATTTCCGTGATGGTGTGTCCATGGGGCTGGGCCGCCGTGCCGAAGTCACGTTTTTTCATATTACCGGCGCACATAATCTATCGAACCGGTTCTATCAGGTGCACCCACGCCGTAATGATCGGTTTTTACAAGCGTCAAGCGTTCTGCGTGCGCTTTATGATGATGTGGATTTCACGGATTTCGCATTCACACGTCACTTACTTCAGGCGCTGTATGAAAAATCGGCAGCTAAATTTGATATCGTTGTGCATGAGCTGCAAACAGCATGGGTGTCGAGAATGCGGTCGGTTCTTGATCAATTGAACACCAAAGTCGTCTTGGTCTGGTGGAGCGAGCGCCCCCTGACGAACGATAGCTGGGACACCGCAGACGATCCGTTTAAAGGCGATCAGTTGTTCATCAACAAAAATATGGTCGATCAACTGACAGATAAGGCGCGCGATGTAGTCGAATTGCGGCCTAGTTTGCGTGCGCGGCAAAATCGAACGTCGGGCATGCAGATCCCGATGACGCAAATATCTGCCGCAGACGAACAGTTGTCTTTTCTGGCCCACAGTGAAGCGGCACAAGCGTTAACACCTGTTTTGGGGCGTATGATGCAAAAAGGGCCCGCCTAGGCGGACCCTTTTAAACCTTGGATCGCGGGTGCGATTACAGTTTTTCGGTCAGTGCTGGGACAGCTTCGAACAGGTCAGCGACCAGACCAAAGTCGGCCACTTGGAAGATCGGAGCCTCTTCGTCTTTGTTGATAGCGACGATGATTTTCGAATCTTTCATACCTGCAAGGTGCTGAATCGCGCCCGAGATACCTGCAGCGATGTACAGTTCTGGTGCAACAACCTTGCCTGTCTGACCAACCTGCCAGTCGTTCGGCGCAAAGCCCGAATCGACTGCTGCACGGGACGCACCAACAGCAGCGCCCAGTTTGTCAGCCAGTTTTTCGATGATTGCGAAGTCTTCTTCGGAACCTACGCCGCGGCCGCCGGATACAACGATCTTGGCCGAGGTCAGTTCAGGACGATCGCTTTCGGCGACTTTGTCTTCGACCCATTCGGACAGGCCAGGGTTGTCGCCAGCCGCGATGGTTTCAACAGCAGCCGAACCGCCCTCGCCAGCCGCATCAAAGGTCGAGGTGCGGAAGGTGATAACCTTTTTCGCGTCCGACGATTTGACGGTCTGGATTGCGTTACCCGCGTAGATTGGGCGTTCGAATGTGTCAGCGTCTACAACTGCGGTAACGTCCGACAGGACCATCACATCCAGCAACGCCGCAACGCGTGGCAGGATGTTTTTCGCGTCAGTGGTTGCAGGTGCAACGATGTGCGAATAATCCGCAGCCAGCGCAGCCATCAGGGTCGCAACAGGCTCTGCCAGACGGTGGCTGTATAGCGCGTCTTCGGCGACCAGAACTTTGGCGACGCCGTCGATTTTTGCGGCTTCTGCAGCAGCGTCAGCAGCGGTCGCGCCAACGGCCAGAACGGTTACATCACCCAGCGAAGTCGATGCGGAGACAGCTTTGGCGGTTGCGTCAACAGACAGAACACCGTCGTTGATTTCAGCAAGTAGAAGAACAGCCATTAGATTGCTCCTGCTTCTTTAAGTTTCGTGACCAGCTCGTCGACCGATTCAACTTTGATACCAGCCTGACGAACAGCAGGTTCAGAAGTTTTCACGACTTCCAAACGTGGGGTGACATCAACGCCGTAATCAGCTGCGGTTTTTTCATCCAGCGGCTTTTTCTTGGCTTTCATGATGTTTGGCAGGGTCGCGTAACGTGGTTCGTTCAAACGCAGGTCAGCAGTCACGATGGCAGGTAGGTTGACCTTGATGGTCTGCAGGCCGCCGTCGACTTCGCGGGTTACAACAGCTTTGTCGCCGTCGATGTCCACTTCGGATGCGAAGGTTGCTTGGCTCCAGCCTAGCAGCGCCGACAGCATCTGGCCGGTGGCGTTCATGTCGTTGTCGATGGCTTGTTTGCCAGCAACAACCAGACCTGGCTGTTCTTCTTCGACCACTTTGGCCAGCAGCTTTGCAACTGCCAGTGGTTCGATGTCTGTGTTCACATCGTCTGCTGCGATGATCAGGATTGCGCGGTCAGCGCCCATTGCCAGCGCGGTGCGCAGTGTTTCCTGAGCCTGCTTTACGCCGATCGACACGACGACAACTTCGTCTGCCTTGCCGGCTTCTTTCAGGCGGATCGCCTCTTCGACTGCGATTTCGTCGAATGGGTTCATCGACATTTTTACGTTCGCAAGATCGACGCCCGTACCGTCCGCTTTGACGCGAACTTTTACGTTATAGTCGATCACGCGTTTTACCGGCACGAGTACCTTCATCGGCGTATCTCCCTCAAACTGTGCCACGTGGCACCTATTCCCGCTTTTGTTAGCAAGCGCAGCACGGATAAAATAGTGCAAAATCGACGCGGAAAGCGCATAAGACGCCACGTTTTGACGTATTTTCGGGCGCAATACGACTAAAGTTTTGCAGTGCGTTCGTGAAATTTTGTTGCGAGATGGAATTTTTTGCTGCGCTGCGACATGGTTTTGCGCCTGAAAGAATCAGGCGCAAAACCCTTTAACGATTGGCTCCTGGCACCCACAGGATGTCATCAGCGCCATTGTTGTTGGCGACGCGCGACGCCACAAAAAACCAGTCCGAAAGACGATTTAGGTATTTCACACCGATGTCGTTGACTGATTCCATGGATGCCAGTTCGACAGACAGGCGTTCAGCGCGGCGGGCAACGGTTCTGCACATGTGCAGATGCGCGGCCAAAGCTGATCCACCGGGCAAAATGAAACTGCGCAGCGGTTCCAAATTTGCGTTCATCGCATCAATTTCGGTTTCCAGACGGTCAACCTGCGACGCAATCATACGTAGAACGGGGTAGGGCGCTTCGTCGTCTTTTTCCATGTCAGGGCGGCATAGGTCAGCGCCCAGATCGAACAAATCGTTCTGAATCGCAGACAACTGGTCCGCCAAGTCTCCAGTCGCATGCAAACGGGCTAGTCCCACGGTCGCGTTCAATTCATCTACGGTGCCATAGGCTGTGACGCGGGCCGAATGTTTTGCAACGCGGCTGCCATTACCCAATGCAGTTTCACCAGCATCGCCTGTGCGGGTGTAGATTTTGTTCAAAACAACCATCAGAGCCTCGGATTATTTTTTGAAGTAGAACAAGATCGCAATCAGCGCGACGGCAAAGCCTTGGGCGTAGATGCGGTAGCGCATGATTTTGTTGGACTGTTTGCCTGTGTCGGTGCCGAACCCAAAAGTGCCAAGGCCCCACATCAAAATCACAGCGACCGCCAAAACGGCGACCATGATTGCAATATTCCACGGATCGTTAAACAGCATTGGCGTGTCCTTTGTATCGTTGGCTGCGATCTAACACGATTGGCGTCAAAGGAAAGGTTTAGCCTTTGGATATTACCCAATCCAGCGCACGTGTCGGCAATATGCGCCTTAGTAATCCCATGAGATACGTGGGCGTTGTGACATAGTAGCGCGGTTTTGGCTTTGATGCTGTAAGTGCCTTTAGAATTTTGCGCGTGACTTCGGACGGCGGGAGTTCAAATGCGTCTGGTCCGCTGTCTTCGTACAGGCGTTTTGTCAGGGTGCGATACTCATCAACGCGGGCTGCATTTTCCCAGTCTACCCATTTTTCAAAATGCGGAATGGCGTTTTCACGGATTTTGGATGTGATCGGGCCGGGTTCAATCAGGATTATGTCAATTGGCGTATCGCGCATTTCGATGCGCAGCACGTCCGTCAGGCCCTCAAGTGCGAATTTCGTTGATACATATGCGCCGCGCCATGACAGACCCACCAGTCCCAAAACTGAACTGCAATTGATAATACGCCCATGACCTTGGGCGCGCATAACCTTGATAACTTCGCGGGTCAGGTCATGGGTGCCGAACACGTTGGTTTCAAAAACTGACCTTAGGGCGTCCGCGGGTAGGTCTTCGACGGCACCGGGGCAGGCGAATGCGGCGTTGTTATACAAGGCGTCCAGCGTTCCGCCGGTTTTTGCCAGAACGTCAGCTAAACCCTTTCGGATGCTGTCTGCTTCTGCGAGGTCAATAAGGGGTGAATCAAAACCTTGGGCAATCAGCCGATCACAATCAGCCTGTTTGCGGCAGCTGGCGAACACGCGCCAGCCTGCTTGTCGTAATCCATGGGCTGCATCATATCCGATGCCAGAGGAGCAGCCCGTTATTAAAATGGTTTTTGCTGTCATGGCGCCTTTGTGGCGATGAAAGCGCCGCGGCTCAAGTCCCTGCTTGGGCTACAAAGCGACCGGACATCCAGCCAACTTGACCGTTTTCGACGACACGCAAACGTGCCCAGCCATTGGAAGCTGTTTCCAGGACCTCAACCTCGGTGCCGCGTCCTAGTGTGCTGACGACACCATATTGGGTGCTAGGCCCAAGGCGCATGTTTACAGCGTTGCCAGATACTGTGGCCAGTTCGATTTGCGGTGTAGGCTGTACCTGTGGCGCTGGTACAGGCGCAGGATCGATATTTTTAGACGAAATTTGAACGATGACAGCGTCGTTCGCATTCGTGGTTCGTTGCGCATTCAGCGCAGCAGTCGTGACAACAGGTTCAATGACGCGCAAAGCCGGTGCAGATACCGCCTGCAACTGAACACCATTACCTTCGTCGGCAAAGCTAACGTCAAAGACCTGTCGTTCGACCGGTTCGAAATCAGAACCGCCGGAAAGTTCATAAAACCCAACACCCAAAAACACGAAACTTAGCAACATAAACGTACGCATGAACATTCCCCAAAATATACACACTGGTAACGCTGTTTAGGCTGGCAAAGTTCCGCCGATCAGGGGAAAAATCTGAAAAACATATCGTTTATGAGTTTTGTAAACGTTTCTTTGGAATGCGAAATCGGTCTGGAAAGCAAAGTGCCGAGTCGCTACAGATATAACATGACCGACAGCACAGATGACGCCGATACCGGCCTTCCAGAATTCAAAGAACCGCTTCGCCGTGCGATAGGTGAACGGTATCTGCAATACGCATTGTCCACGATTATGCACCGCGCGCTGCCGGATGCTCGGGACGGATTGAAACCCGTTCACCGCCGCATTCTATTTGCAATGCGCGAATTGAAACTGTCACCGACTGGCGGTTTCCGTAAATCGGCAAAAATCAGCGGCGACGTGATGGGCAACTATCACCCGCACGGCGATATGGCGATTTATGACGCGATGGCCCGTTTGGCGCAGGATTTCAACGTGCGCTATCCGCTGGTCGATGGTCAGGGGAACTTTGGTAATATTGACGGCGATAATCCTGCGGCCAGCCGTTACACCGAAGCCCGCATGACCGCCGCCGCCGAGGCGCTGCTAGAGGGGCTGAACGAAAACGCTGTCGATTTCCGCCCCAACTATGACGGTACGCTAGAAGAGCCTGTGGTTTTGCCAGCGGCGTTCCCGAACCTATTGGCGAACGGTTCGTCGGGCATTGCTGTGGGTATGGCGACAAACATCCCGCCGCATAACATCCACGAATTGATCGATGCCTGTTTGCACTTGATCAAATCGCCCGATGCCCATGATGAAACCCTACTGAAATACGTGCCAGGTCCGGATTTCCCGACAGGCGGTGTGATCGTCGAATCGCGTGACAATATCGCCGACGCCTATCGCACAGGCCGCGGGTCCATTCGTCTGCGCGCACGGTGGGAGAAAGAGGATCTAGGCCGCGGTCAATGGCAGATCGTTGTCACTGAAATTCCGTATCAGGTTCAAAAATCGAAACTGATCGAAAAACTGGCCGAAGTTATCCAGTTAAAAAAGGTGCCTTTGCTGGCCGACGTGCGTGACGAATCTGCGGATGACGTGCGTATCGTTCTGGAACCGCGCGCCAAGACGGTCGAACCTGACATCCTGATGGGGATGCTGTTCAAAAACACCGATTTAGAGGTACGGTTCAGCCTGAACATGAACGTGCTGATCGACGGCCTGACGCCCAAGGTCTGTTCGATGAAAGAAGTGCTGCGCGCATTTCTGGATCACCGCCGTGACGTGTTGCAACGCCGCAGCCAGCACCGCATCGACAAGATTGACCACCGTTTAGAGGTATTGCAGGGTCTGATCATCGCGTTCCTGAATCTGGACCGTGTGATCGACATCATCCGTTATGACGGTGACCCCAAGGCTGCCTTGATGGCCGAAGATTGGTCGCTGAAACGGGCGCGGGCTGTTGATGAATCTGATTATGTGTCGCCTCTGCCTGCCAAAGGCGACGGCGAGCTGACCGAGGTTCAGGCCGAAGCGATCCTGAACATGCGTCTGCGCAGCTTGCGCCGTCTAGAAGAGATGGAGCTGGTCCGCGAACGTGACGCCCTGATCGCTGAACGGGCCGAATTGGCTGAACTGCTGTCTGACGATGGTTTGCAGTGGGCAAAAATTGCCGAACAACTGCGTGAAACCCGCAAACAGTTCGGTCACTCTGCGTCGCGCGGTCAGCGTCTAACCACCTTTGCCGAAGCGGGCGAAGTCGAAGACGTGCCAATGGAGGCCATGATCGAACGCGAACCGATCACCGTGATCTGTTCGAAAATGGGCTGGGTTCGTGCGATGAAGGGCCATCAGGCTCTGGACGGCGAATTCAAATTCAAAGATGGCGACGAAGGTCGTTTCGCCTTCCATGCGGAAACCACGGATAAATTGATTGTGGTTGGCAATAACGGCCGTTTCTACACGATCCTTGGCGCGAACCTGCCTGGCGGGCGCGGCATGGGCGAACCTGTGCGCCTGATGATCGACCTGCCGAACGAGGCAGAGATTGTCGATATTCTGGTGCACCGCGCTGGGCGCAAACTGCTGGTTGCTTCGTCGGCTGGTGATGGTTTCATCGTTCCTGAACAAGAGGTCATTGCCCAAACGCGCGGTGGTAAGCAGGTGTTGAACGTCAAAGGTGACGTTGTTGCCCGCGTGATCAAACCTGTGAATGGCGATCATGTGGCTGTCGTGGGTGAAAACCGCAAGGTTCTGGTGTTCCCTATCGAAGAGCTGCCCGAAATGGGCCGCGGCAAAGGTGTGCGTCTGCAGAAATACAAAGACGGCGGTATGTCGGATGCGACCACCTTTGATATTGCGAATGGCCTTAGCTGGCTGGACCCCGCCGGTCGCACCCGTACTGAAAGCGATCTGGCCGAATGGCTGGGCAAACGCGCAGGTACAGGACGAATGGCGCCGCGCGGCTTCCCCCGTGATAATCGATTTACCTCTTAATTTGTCAGCGCCCCACGATGGGCGCTGCTGTCTATAGAAAGGCGACTATCATGCGTTCAGTCGTTGCGATGATGGCTTTGGCGGTTCTGACTGCTTGCGGTGGAATCCGGGATGATCTGACTGAACGTCCTGACCAAATCGGGAATTTCTTGCTGGCCCATAATATTGTGGTTGCAAATGACCCACAAAAAGGCCCGTTTTCACGTGATGTGACCGACGAGGAATGGAAAGAAGCCATTCAATCGGCTGTTCAGGATCGATTGGGCCGGTATGAAGGCGATGCATGGTATCATGTCGCGGTTGTCGTTCAGGCCTATGTTGCCGCAATGCCCGGCGTTCCGATGGTGTATTCGCCTCAATCGGTGCTTCTTGTTGATGTGACATTCTTTGAGGATGCGACCCAAACCAAACTGAACGAAGACCCCATCCGCCTGACAATTTTCGAACCTTGCTGCACCCCTGTTTTGGGGTCGGGCATGTTGCGCACGAAAGAAGAGCAGGTCGAGGGGCTGGCCTTTAACGTCGCGCGCGCTGTCGAGCGGACCATGCGTGAAAACGCTGAATGGTTCGGCGGGGTGCCCGAAACGCTGGCGGATGACCCGACAATCGTGGCTGGTGATGCCCATAATGACGCAATCGACCAGATAGACGCGAATTCGACCAACTGACGCTTGATTTTCGCGCCAATAGCCAATACATCGCCCGCGATGTTGAAACGGGCCAGATATTAAGGCCCCCAAACGACGAGGCGCCAAGAGATGGCTAAGGAAAAGTTTGAACGCTCTAAACCGCACGTCAACATTGGCACCATTGGCCACGTTGACCACGGTAAAACCACGCTGACCGCAGCGATCACCAAATACTTTGGTGACTTCAAAGCCTACGACCAGATCGACGGCGCACCAGAAGAAAAAGCACGCGGCATCACCATCTCGACCGCTCACGTTGAGTACGAGACCGAGAACCGTCACTACGCTCACGTTGACTGCCCAGGTCACGCTGACTACGTGAAAAACATGATCACCGGTGCGGCGCAGATGGACGGCGGCATCCTGGTTGTTAACGCAGCTGACGGCCCTATGCCTCAGACTCGTGAACACATCCTGCTGGCACGTCAGGTTGGCGTTCCTGCGCTGGTTGTTTTCATGAACAAAGTTGACCAGGTAGACGACGAAGAGCTGCTGGAACTGGTTGAAATGGAAATCCGCGAGCTGCTGTCCGAATACGACTTCCCAGGCGACGATATTCCAATCATCGCAGGTTCGGCACTGGCTGCTATGGAAGGTCGTGACGAAAACATCGGCGAAAACAAGATCAAAGAGCTGATGGAAGCTGTTGACTCGTACATTCCAGAGCCAGAGCGCGCGATCGACCAGCCATTCCTGATGCCAATCGAAGACGTGTTCTCGATCTCGGGCCGTGGTACTGTTGTAACCGGTCGTGTTGAGCGCGGCGTGATCAACGTTGGCGACGAAATCGAAATCGTTGGTATCCGTGACACCTCGAAAACCACCTGTACTGGTGTTGAGATGTTCCGCAAACTGCTGGACCGCGGTGAAGCAGGCGACAACATCGGTGCGCTGCTGCGCGGTGTTGACCGTGAAGGCGTTGAGCGTGGCCAGGTTCTGTGTAAGCCAGGTTCGGTTAAGCCACACACCAAATTCGAAGCAGAGGTCTACATCCTGACCAAAGAAGAAGGCGGTCGTCACACCCCATTCTTCGCAAACTACCGTCCACAGTTCTACTTCCGTACAACTGACGTTACCGGTACTTGCATTCTGCCAGAAGGCACCGAGATGGTCATGCCAGGCGACAACCTGAAACTGTCGGCTGAACTGATCGCTCCTATCGCAATGGAAGAAGGCCTGCGCTTCGCGATCCGCGAAGGTGGCCGTACCGTTGGTTCGGGCGTTGTGTCCAAAATCATCGAGTAATCTGATCTAACAATCAGACTACTGAAAGGGTCGCCGAAAGGCGGCCCTTTTGCTTTGGCGGTGGGCTGGTTAGGGTGCGTAAAAGATCAAGGACACAGTGATGACAACGCCGCTCGTCAAATATTCGCGTATTCTGCAAGACGGGGCATGGATCGACCCGACCGATTTCGAAACCATTTCTATGGCCCTGCGCGAAGATCGTCTGGCGTGGGCGCATTTGGATGGTAAGCATCCCGATGCAGCAGAGTGGGTGTCGGCCGAACTGGATTACCTAGACCTTCAAGCGCGCGAAGCCTTGCTGGATGTGGATACACGCCCCCGCATCAAGGTTGTCCAAGACGGCGTGATTTTGATTCTGCGCGGTATCAACGACAACGACGGCGAAGACCCCGAGGATATGGCGTCGATCCGCATTTATGCGGACGAACACCGAATCGTGACGGTGGCGCGCAAACGCATCATGGCAATCGAACGGATGGAGGCCGCGATGGACGCAGGACATGGCCCCCAATCGGCAGGCGATTTTCTGGTCGTCCTGATTGAAGATTTGGTCGGACATATCGCGGAATTTCAGGCCGAGTTGGATGCCGTCGCCGAAGATCTGGAATTAAAAGTCGTCAGTGAAAAGGGCAGGGAGCTGCGCCACGATGTTGCAGCCTTGCGCCTACAGGTCATCGCGGCGCGGCGCTATGTCGGTCCGCAACGAGACGCTTTGCGGTCGTTTGCAGATATGACTGTTTCCTTCATGGACCCCGAAACACGGCGCGAAATCGATGAAGAAGCGCAAAAAATGACCCGCATCGCCGAAGACATGGACGAACTGCGCGATCAAGCGGTGGTCTTGCGAGAGGAGCTATCCGGTCAATTAAGCGATCAGGTTAATAAAAACACATTCGTCTTGTCTGTATTGTCAGCGATCTTTTTGCCATTGGGGTTCATCACCGGATTGTTCGGGGTAAATGTCGGCGGAATGCCGGGTGTGAACAGCCCGATCGCGTTCTGGCTGCTATCGGTTTTGTGCTTGGGATTGTTTGCGTTTCCCTTGCTTGGGTTGTGGATTTTCCGACTGATGAACAGAAAACCACGTTAATGTTGGAAAACCACGCATTTCGCCCCTTGATTCCCCGCAATGCGTAGCTTAATCACCGCCGTCAGTAGGGGTATAGCTCAGTTGGTAGAGCGACGGTCTCCAAAACCGTAGGTCCCGGGTTCGAGCCCTGGTGCCCCTGCCACTCCGGCACGTTGACCGCGAGGATGTACCGATTGCCCAGACCTGTTGAACTGACTCTCCACCTTGGTGCGCATAAAACAGCGTCGACGCATTTGCAGCAGTCGATTTTTTCTTACGAACAGCAGATTATCGACGCAGGCGTACGGCCGTATGGACCTGACTATCTGCGGAGCCGTGGCCGGAATATCCCCAGTTTGTTTGGGTTGGGCAGATGGACCAACATTAAACTGTCGCCGCGAACGCCGGCCGAACAGATCGAATTCCTGTCAAAAGGTGATCGCCGCATTTTCCTGACAGAAGAGAATTTTCTAGGCGCATTGCATGAAGGTAATGGAAAGCTGGCGCTGCCGATTTACCGCGAAGCCGGCGAAAGAATCAGTGATTTGGTCAGCGTCTTGGACGGTGTCGATGTGCGGATATTTCTGGCGATCCGTTCGCCGGACACATTTTTGGAATCGGCCTACAGCCAGACTGTGTACAACGGGCATTTCTTAGAGCCCGATGACTACATCGCCGCGCATCCATTCGAACAGGTTAATTGGGCAACCGTTGTTCGTGCGATTGCGCAGGTCGAGGGCGTAAAGTCGGTACATGTCTGGCGGTACGAAGATTATGCATCGGTGTTTAAAACACTTGTTCGGCGTATGTTACGTTGGAGGTTAGGCGGCGTTGTTGAGCCCATTGACCGTATTGTGCACGAAGGTCTGACCGATCGCGCCATGGCTGAAATTATGGCGGACAAGGCTGCGGGGCGGCCCGTCAACTCTGCGCAAACGCGCCGCCAATTTCCGATGAAAGATGGCTATCAGAAATATCGGCTGTATGACGATCGTGCGCGGCAAGAGGCGCAAGCGCTGTATGATGTGCAAGTAGATGCCATTAAGTCGATGGATAAAGTGGAGTTCTACGCCGTCTGACACGCGGAGGGTTGAAAACCGCGCGATATCTGCGTACATCCCGCCCGTTACCGATAAGGAAAAGACGATGGCACGGACGAATCCCGTACAGTTCATTCAGCAAACCCGCGCAGAAATCGCCAAAGTTGTTTGGCCAACCCGCCGCGAAGTCATTTTGACTACCATCATGGTCTTCATCATGACCGTTCTTTTGGCGCTGTTTTTCTCGCTGACCGATTTGGTGATCCGTTTCGGACTGTACGATCTGATCCTGAACCGGTAATTGGCCATTGGGTAAAAAACCGCCTAGCCCCCTTGAATTAAAGGGTTTTGGGCGGTAATAGCCAATCATTCCGAACTGGCGTGCGGCGAATCGCGTTGCGCGCCGCTTTTATTTTTTCGGAGTCTGGTGCCGCAAGGTGCTGTAATAATTGGAATTCTGGTCCTTGGTGGCCAAAACGACAGGGTGTCGAAGACTATGGCGAAACGTTGGTATTCGGTAAGCGTGCTCTCGAACTTCGAGAAAAAGATTGCCGAGCAGATCCGCGCCAAGGCTGAAGAGCTGGGTCTCGAAGACCAAATTGACGAAGTTCTGGTCCCCACCGAAGAGGTGATCGAAGTTCGTCGCGGTAAAAAAGTGACCACCGAACGCCGGTTTATGCCGGGTTACGTTCTGGTCCACATGGAATTGTCGGACGAGGCTTATCACCTCGTTAACTCGATCAACCGGGTGACCGGTTTCCTAGGCCCGCAGGGTCGCCCGATGCCAATGCGTGATGCAGAGGTTCAGGCAATTCTGGGTCGCGTCGAAGAAGGTCAAGAGGCGCCACGCGTCGAGATCAGCTTTGAAGTTGGCGAGAAGGTCAAGGTTAACGACGGTCCGTTCGAAGGCTTCGACGGTATGGTCGAGGAAGTTGATGATGCGAACCAGCGCCTGAAGGTGACGGTTTCGATCTTTGGCCGGGCAACCCCGGTCGAGCTGGAATTTACTCAGGTCACCAAAGGCGCCTGAGTTTATCTCGTGGGAGGTTCGGCGGGCGCGCCCGTTTCACCGGACCACACAACATTGTCCTGATGGCACGCGTGCCTGAGGGGTTGGAAAAAGGAGAGGCCAATGGCCAAGAAAGTAATGGGCTCGCTGAAGCTGCAGGTTCCTGCAGGTCAAGCAAACCCTTCGCCGCCCGTAGGTCCTGCGCTGGGTCAGCGCGGTATCAACATCATGGAGTTCACCAAGGCGTTCAACGCGAAAACGGCTGATATGGAGCCGGGCGCACCTTGCCCGACCATCATCACCTACTACCAGGACAAGTCGTTCACTTTCGAAGTGAAAACGCCTCCTGCGTCGTACTACCTGAAAAAAGCTGCAAAGCTGAAATCGGGCGCGAACAACCCTGGTAAAGAAACCGTGGGCACCGTGACCGCTGCTCAGGTTAAAGAAATCGCCGAGGCCAAAATGAAGGACCTCAACGCTAACACGGTAGAAGCCGCTATGCAGATCATTCTGGGTTCGGCACGCTCCATGGGCATCGAGGTGAAGTAAGATGGCTGGTAAGCGTTACACTGCGGCCGCTGAGGCCTTTGCTGGTAAAGAAGATCTGAACGTAGCTGATGCTGTTGCTCTGGTTAAAGGCAACGCAAAAGCGAAATTCGACGAAACCGTTGAAATCGCGATGAACCTGGGTGTTGACCCACGTCATGCTGACCAGATGGTTCGTGGCACTGTTACCCTGCCTAACGGCACTGGTAAAACCGTTCGCGTTGCTGTTTTCGCACGTGGCGACAAAGCAGAAGAAGCGAAAGCTGCTGGTGCTGACATCGTTGGTGCAGAAGATCTGATGGAAACTGTTCAGTCGGGCAAAATCGACTTTGAACGTTGCATCGCAACTCCAGACATGATGCCAATCGTTGGTCGTCTGGGTAAAGTTCTGGGCCCACGTAACCTGATGCCGAACCCGAAAATCGGCACCGTTACTATGGACGTTGCAGAAGCTGTTAAAGCAGCTAAAGGCGGCCAGGTTCAGTTCAAAGTTGAAAAAGCTGGCGTTATCCACGCAGGTATCGGCAAAGCTTCTTTCGACGCAAAAGCACTGGAAGAAAACCTGCTGGCTTTCGTTGACGCAGTTCAAAAAGCAAAACCAGCTGGTGCCAAAGGCGCCTACATGAAAAAAGTATCGCTGTCCTCGACCATGGGTCCAGGCGTGTCGGTGAATGTAGATTCCGCTACTGGCAACTAAGAATTTTCGCCGCCTTGTGCGGTGAAATGGCGGGGCCTTTATTGGCCCTGTCCTGTCCGAGACGGAGGGTTGGGGTTTCCCCAATAATTCCTTCCTGAGATGGGAAACGAGAATAGATATCCGTTCCGTTTGGATCGGGCGATCTGGCCTCGGGACCCTGAAACGGACCCGAACGGCCCTTGATAAACAGGGGTCAAATTGAGCCGGGGGAAACCCCAAACTTGGAGTGAAACTGTGGATAGAGCCCAGAAAGAGAAGCTGGTCGACGAACTCGGCCAAATCTTTGACAGCTCTGGCGTCGTGGTGGTTGCACACTACGAAGGCATGACAGTTGCAGAGATGCAGGACCTGCGCGCGCAAATGCGTGAAGCTGGTGGTTCTGTACGCGTTGCCAAGAACAAGCTCGCCAAGATCGCCCTGCAAGGTAAAGCATGCGAGTCCATCGCTGACTACCTGACGGGCATGACTGTGTTGTCCTATTCCGAAGACCCTGTCGCTGCTGCGAAGGTCGTGGATAAGTACGCTAAAGGTAACGACAAGCTCGTTATCCTTGGTGGTGCTATGGGTGACACTGCTCTGGACGTTGCCGGCGTGAAAGCCGTTGCACAGATGCCATCCCGCGAAGAGCTTATTGCTTCGATCGTTGGTTGCATTGGTGCACCTGCTTCGAACATCGCTGGTGCGATTGGCGCGCCTGCTTCGAACATCGCGAGCATTCTTTCGACCATCGAAGAGAACGCTGCTTAAGCAACTTAATTGCCCTCGTAGAGAATACCTCTCTCACGTTGGAATACACATCAAACGAACGGAAAGCATAAAATGGCTGATCTGAAAAAACTGGCAGAAGAGATCGTTGGTCTGACCCTGCTTGAAGCACAAGAACTGAAAACCATCCTGAAAGACGAGTACGGCATCGAGCCTGCTGCAGGTGGCGCAGTAATGATGGCAGGCCCAGCTGGCGACGCTGGCGGTGCTGCTGAAGAAAAGACCGACTTTGACGTCGTTCTGAAAGACGCTGGCGCACAGAAAATCAACGTCATCAAAGAAGTTCGCGGCATCACTGGCCTGGGCCTGAAAGAAGCCAAAGAACTGGTTGAAGCTGGCGGCAAAATCAAAGAAGCAGCTCCTAAAGCAGAAGCTGAAGAAATCAAAGCTAAGCTGGAAGCAGCTGGCGCAACGGTCGAACTGGCCTAATTGGTTTCTGGTCCCGATCGGGGCCACGCAAATTTGGGCTGGATCCGCGATTTCGCGGGTCCAGCCGAACCTGTCTTAGCGGGTCGTTTTATAAGACGGCCGTCTTGGGTAGGTTTCAATGGTCGGGCGGCCCCCCTTGGGAAGGGGGTCAAGAATAGACCGGAACTCCCTTCTCAATGGGAAAATGTCGCGGCCCCGGCGACATGGCCCCGCAGAGATTGAAAGGTGACAAAGCACATGGCTCAGACCTTCCTTGGCCAGAAACGCCTGCGTAAATACTACGGTAAAATTGAAGAAGTTCTTCAGATGCCGAACCTCATTGAGGTTCAAAAATCGTCCTATGACCTGTTCTTGCGTTCGGGTGATAGCGACATGCCGCTGGACGGCGAAGGCATCAAAGGCGTTTTCCAGTCGGTATTCCCGATTAAGGATTTTAACGAAACCGCTGTTCTTGAGTTCGTAAAATACGAGCTGGAGAAGCCAAAATTCGACGTTGAAGAATGTATGCAACGCGACCTGACCTACAGTGCTCCGCTGAAGGTAACGCTGCGTCTGATCGTATTCGATATCGACGAAGATACCGGCGCTCGTTCGGTTAAAGACATCAAAGAACAAGACGTGTTCATGGGCGATATGCCTTTGATGACACCAAACGGTACGTTCGTAGTAAACGGCACCGAGCGTGTAATCGTATCCCAGATGCACCGCTCGCCGGGCGTATTCTTTGATCACGACAAAGGTAAAACCCATTCGTCGGGTAAACTTCTGTTCGCTTGCCGCATCATTCCCTACCGCGGTTCGTGGCTGGATTTCGAATTCGACGCAAAAGATCTGGTATTCGCTCGAATCGACCGTCGTCGTAAGCTGCCTGTGACCACCCTGCTGTACGCACTGGGTATGGATCAGGAAAGCATCATGGATGCTTACTACAACACCGTCGATTATTCGCTGGATAAGAAAGCGCACGGCTGGGTTACGAAATTTTTCCCAGAGCGCGTTCGCGGCACCCGTCCTACCTATGATCTAGTAGACGCGGCGACTGGCGAAGTGATCGCGAAAGCGGGCGACAAAGTTACACCACGTGCGGTTAAGAAACTGATCGACGAAGGTTCGGTACAGAACCTGTTGGTTCCATTCGACCAGATCGTCGGCAAATTCGTCGCAAAAGACATCATCAACGAAGAGACGGGGGCGATCTACGTTGAAGCTGGTGACGAACTGACACTGGAGATAGATAAAGACGGCGATATCATCGGCGGCACCATCAAAGAACTGATCGATGAAGGCATCACCGACATCCCAGTTCTGGACATCGACAACATCAACGTTGGTCCATACATCCGGAACACGCTGGCGACAGATAAAAACATGAACCGCGACACCGCGCTCATGGATATCTATCGCGTTATGCGTCCTGGTGAACCACCAACCGTTGACGCTGCATCGGCACTGTTCGATACGCTGTTCTTCGATTCCGAACGTTACGACCTGTCCGCCGTTGGCCGCGTGAAAATGAACATGCGCCTAGCTTTGGACGCAGAAGACACTCAGCGTACCCTTCGCAACGAAGACATCGTTGCATGTATCAAGGCGCTGGTTGAACTGCGTGACGGCAAAGGCGAAGTCGACGACATCGACCACTTGGGCAACCGTCGTGTTCGTTCCGTTGGCGAGCTGATGGAAAACCAGTACCGTGTTGGTCTGCTGCGTATGGAACGCGCGATCAAAGAGCGTATGTCGTCCGTCGAAATCGACACCGTCATGCCTCAGGATCTGATCAACGCGAAACCGGCAGCGGCTGCTGTTCGTGAATTCTTTGGCTCTTCGCAGCTGTCGCAGTTCATGGACCAAACCAACCCGCTGTCCGAAGTGACGCACAAGCGTCGTCTGTCGGCGCTTGGACCAGGCGGTCTGACCCGCGAACGTGCAGGCTTTGAGGTTCGCGACGTTCACCCAACCCACTACGGTCGTATGTGTCCAATTGAGACCCCTGAAGGTCCAAACATTGGTCTGATCAACTCGCTGGCAACCTTCGCACGCGTGAACAAATACGGCTTTATCGAAACTCCATATCGCAAGGTCATCGAGGGCAAGGTCACTAGCGAAGTGTCCTACATGTCCGCGACCGAAGAAATGCGCCACACCGTTGCGCAGGCGAACGCGAACTTGGATGATGACGGCGTATTGGTGAACGAATTTGTATCGACCCGTCAGTCGGGTGAATACACGCTCGCACCAAAAGAAAACGTTGACCTGATCGACGTATCGCCAAAACAGCTGGTATCGGTTGCTGCGGCGCTGATCCCGTTCTTGGAAAACGACGACGCTAACCGTGCTCTGATGGGTTCGAACATGCAACGTCAGGCTGTTCCGCTGCTGCAAGCAACGGCGCCGCTGGTTGGTACTGGTATGGAAGGCAAAGTGGCGATCGACTCTGGCGCTGCTATTACTGCTGCACGTGCTGGTATCGTTGACCAAGTTGACGCGACCCGTATCGTTATCCGTGCGACCGAAGATCTAGAAGTTGGCGACCCTGGCGTAGACATCTACCGTCTGCGTAAGTTCCAGCGTTCGAACCAGAACACCTGCATCAACCAGCGTCCGCAGGTTAAAGTAGGTTCGGTTGTGACCAAAGGCGAAGTTATCGCTGACGGTCCATCGACCGATATGGGCGAACTGGCACTGGGTAAAAACGTGATCGTCGCGTTTATGCCTTGGAACGGTTACAACTACGAAGACTCGATCCTGATTTCTGAACGTATCGTAAAAGACGACGTATTCACTTCGGTTCACATCGAAGAATTCGAAGTTGCGGCACGTGACACGAAACTGGGGCCAGAAGAGATCACTCGCGACATTCCGAACGTCGGTGAAGAAGCGCTGCGCAACCTCGACGAGGCTGGCATCGTTTACATCGGTGCAGAGGTAGGTCCAGCTGACATTCTGGTTGGTAAAATCACACCAAAAGGCGAAAGCCCGATGACGCCAGAAGAAAAGCTTCTGCGCGCTATCTTTGGTGAGAAAGCATCCGATGTACGCGATACATCGCTGCGCCTGCCACCAGGTGACTACGGCACTGTCGTAGAAGTTCGCGTCTTCAACCGTCACGGCGTCGAAAAAGACGAACGTGCGCTGCAGATCGAGCGTGAAGAAGTCGAAAGCCTGTCGCGTGACCGTGACGACGAATTGGGCATTCTGGACCGCAACATCTATGCACGTCTTAAAGACCTGATTTTGGGCAAAGAAGCCGTCAAAGGCCCACGTGGTTTTGCCGCGAATTCGGTTATCACCGAAGAAGCACTGGCAGAACTGTCGCGTGGTCAGTGGTGGCAGATCGCTCTGAAGGACGAAGACGACGCGAAAATCGTCGAAGCCCTGAACGAGCAGTACGAAGCCCAAAAGCGTCAGCTGGATGCACGTTTCGAAGACAAGGTCGAAAAAGTTCGCCGCGGCGACGACCTGCCTCCGGGCGTTATGAAAATGGTCAAAGTCTTTATCGCGGTGAAGCGTAAGCTGCAGCCAGGCGATAAGATGGCAGGTCGTCACGGCAACAAAGGTGTTATTTCCCGCGTTGTACCAGTCGAAGACATGCCATTCCTTGCGGATGGTACGCCGGTCGATTTCGTACTGAACCCGCTGGGCGTTCCATCGCGTATGAACGTTGGTCAGATTCTGGAAACCCACATGGGTTGGGCATCGCGTGGTCTGGGTATCCAGATCGACGAAGCGATCCAGGAATACCGCCGTTCGGGCGACATGACCCCAGTTCGTGACGCGCTGAAAATCACCTATGGTGACGCTGTATACGAAGAAGGCTTTGCTGATCTGGGCGAAGACGATCTGATCGAGCTGGCAGGCAATGCTACCTCGGGTGTTCCGATCGCGACCCCAGTATTCGACGGCGCAAAAGAAGCAGACGTGAACGATGCACTGGCGCGTGCTGGTTTCGACACGTCGGGTCAGTCGGTACTGTTCGACGGCCGTACGGGTGAACAGTTCGCTCGTAAGGTAACCGTTGGCGTTAAATACCTGCTGAAACTGCACCACCTGGTGGATGACAAAATCCACGCGCGTTCGACCGGACCATACTCGCTTGTTACTCAGCAGCCGCTGGGTGGTAAGGCGCAGTTCGGTGGCCAGCGCTTTGGTGAGATGGAGGTCTGGGCTCTGGAGGCTTATGGCGCTGCATACACCTTGCAGGAAATGCTGACCGTCAAATCGGACGACGTTGCCGGACGTACCAAAGTGTACGAAAGCATCGTCAAAGGCGAGGACAACTTCGAAGCTGGTGTACCAGAATCGTTCAACGTTCTTGTCAAAGAAGTCCGCGGCCTCGGCCTCAATATGGAACTCCTGGATGCGGAGGACGACGAGTGAGGCGTACGCGCCTCACCTCTAGTCTCCCACTGATATGTAAGGACATCCGATGAACCAGGAACTGACCAACAACCCGTTCAACCCACTGACACCTGCAAAGGCGTTCGACGAAATCAAAGTTTCGCTCGCATCGCCTGAGCGCATCCTGTCGTGGTCGTTCGGTGAAATCAAAAAACCAGAAACCATCAACTACCGTACGTTCAAACCAGAACGTGACGGTCTGTTCTGTGCGCGTATTTTCGGCCCGATCAAAGACTACGAATGTCTGTGCGGCAAATATAAGCGCATGAAGTACCGCGGCGTTGTCTGCGAAAAATGTGGTGTTGAAGTTACGCTGCAAAAAGTACGTCGTGAACGCATGGGCCACATCGAACTGGCTGCGCCTGTTGCGCACATCTGGTTCCTGAAATCCCTGCCATCCCGCATCGGTCTGATGCTGGACATGACTCTGCGTGATCTGGAACGCATCCTGTATTTCGAAAACTACGTTGTTATCGAACCAGGTCTGACAGATCTGACCTACGGTCAGCTGATGTCGGAAGAAGAGTATCTGGACGCTCAGGACACCTACGGCATGGACGCGTTCCAAGCCAACATCGGTGCAGAAGCGATCCGCGAGATGCTGTCGATGATCGATCTGGAAGCAACTGCAGAGCAGCTGCGTGAAGAGCTGAAAGAAGCCACTGGCGAACTGAAGCCGAAAAAGATCATCAAACGCCTGAAGATCGTCGAGAACTTCTTGGAATCGGGCAACCGTCCTGAATGGATGATCCTGACCGTTGTTCCTGTGATCCCACCAGAACTGCGCCCACTGGTGCCGCTGGATGGTGGCCGCTTTGCGACTTCGGATCTGAACGATCTGTATCGCCGCGTGATCAACCGTAACAACCGTCTGAAGCGTCTGATCGAGCTGCGCGCACCTGACATCATCGTACGTAACGAAAAACGTATGTTGCAGGAATCCGTTGACGCATTGTTCGACAACGGCCGTCGTGGCCGCGTGATCACCGGCGCGAACAAGCGTCCGCTGAAATCGCTGTCCGACATGCTGAAAGGTAAGCAGGGTCGTTTCCGTCAGAACCTTTTGGGTAAACGCGTCGACTTCTCGGGTCGTTCGGTTATTGTGACCGGCCCTGAATTGATGCTGCACCAGTGTGGTCTGCCGAAAAAGATGGCTTTGGAACTGTTCAAGCCGTTCATTTACTCGCGTTTGGAAGCCAAAGGCCTGTCCTCGACTGTGAAACAGGCGAAGAAACTGGTCGAAAAAGAGCGTCCAGAGGTCTGGGATATTCTGGATGAGGTCATCCGCGAACACCCAGTCATGCTGAACCGTGCGCCTACGCTTCACCGTTTGGGCATTCAGGCGTTCGAACCGAAACTGATCGAAGGTAAAGCCATCCAGCTGCACCCACTGGTCTGTTCGGCATTCAACGCTGACTTTGACGGTGACCAGATGGCGGTTCACGTTCCTCTGAGCCTTGAGGCACAGTTGGAAGCCCGCGTTCTGATGATGTCGACGAACAACGTTCTGTCGCCAGCAAACGGTGCGCCGATCATCGTTCCTTCGCAGGATATGATCTTGGGTCTGTACTACACCACGATCCAGCGTGACGGCATGAAGGGCGAAGGCATGTCCTTCTCTTCCTTGGAAGAAGTCGAACACGCGCTGGCCGCTGGCGAAGTGCACCTGCACGCCAAGGTGAACGCACGCATCAAGCAGATTGATGAGACCGGTCAAGAAGTGACCGTTCGTTGTGAAACCACCCCTGGTCGTCTGCGTTTGGGTAACCTGTTGCCGTTGAATGCAAAGGCGCCGTTCAGCTTAGTGAACCGTCTGCTGCGTAAGAAAGAAGTGCAGCAGGTCATCGACACCGTATACCGTTACTGTGGTCAAAAAGAGTCGGTCATCTTCTGTGACCAGATCATGACCATGGGCTTCCGCGAAGCGTTCAAGGCCGGTATTTCGTTCGGTAAGGATGACATGGTCATTCCTGACACCAAATGGAATTTGGTCGAAGAAACCCGCGATCAGGTGAAAGACTTTGAACAGCAGTACATGGACGGTCTGATTACTCAGGGCGAAAAGTACAACAAAGTCGTCGATGCATGGTCGAAGTGTAACGACAAAGTCACCGACGCTATGATGGGTACCATCTCGGCTGAGAAACGTGACGATGCCGGCGCTGTTATGGAACCAAACTCGGTTTACATGATGGCTCACTCTGGTGCGCGTGGTTCGGTTACTCAGATGAAACAGCTGGGCGGTATGCGCGGCCTGATGGCGAAACCTTCGGGCGAGATTATCGAAACGCCGATCATCTCGAACTTTAAAGAAGGTCTGACCGTTCTTGAGTACTTCAACTCCACCCACGGTGCTCGTAAGGGTCTGTCGGATACGGCGTTGAAAACAGCGAACTCGGGTTACCTGACCCGTCGTCTGGTTGACGTGGCACAGGACTGCATCGTTCGTATGGACGATTGTGGCACCGACCGCGCGATCACTGCAGAAGCAGCTGTGAACGATGGTGAAGTTGTTGCATCGCTATCTGAACGCGTTCTGGGCCGTGTTTCGGCAGATGACGTTCTGCGTCCTGGCACTGACGAAGTCATTGTCAAAGCAGGCGAGCTGATCGACGAACGTCGTGCAGACATGATCGAAACTGCGAACATCGCGAAAATGCGTATCCGCAGCCCGCTAACCTGTGAAGCAGACGATGGCGTTTGTGCCCAGTGTTACGGTCGTGACCTTGCACGCGGTACCAAAGTGAACATCGGTGAAGCTGTCGGTATTATCGCTGCACAGTCGATCGGTGAACCTGGTACACAGCTGACGATGCGTACATTCCACATCGGTGGTGTTGCACAAGGTGGCCAGCAGTCGTTCCTAGAAGCTTCGGCAGCCGGTAAGGTTGAATTCCGCAACGCAAACATTCTGGAAAACGCCAGTGGCGACCAGATTGTTGTGGGCCGCAACATGATCCTAGCCATCATGGGCGAAGACGGCGAAGAACGTGCGCAACATAAAGTTGGCTACGGTTCCAAAGTCTTTGTCAAAGACGGTGCAGACATCGCACGCGGCGACAAGATGTTCGAATGGGATCCATACACCCTGCCGATCATCGCGGAAAAAGGCGGCAAAGTTCGTCTGGTCGACCTGATTTCGGGTATTTCTGTTCGCGAAGACACCGACGATGCGACCGGTATGACACAGAAAATCGTGTCCGACTGGCGTTCGGTTCCACGCGGTGGCGATCTGAAACCAGAGATCATCGTTGTTGGTGCTGATGGCGAACCAGTTCGCAAGGACGACGGTAACCCTGTCACCTACCCAATGTCGGTAGATGCAATTCTGTCGGTCGAAGACGGTCAGGATGTATCGGCTGGTGACGTTGTTGCGCGTATTCCGCGTGAAGGCGCTAAGACCAAGGACATTACCGGTGGTCTGCCGCGCGTTGCTGAACTGTTCGAAGCACGTCGTCCAAAAGACCACGCGATCATTGCCGAAATCGATGGCTATGTCCGCTTTGGTAAGGACTACAAGAACAAGCGTCGTATCGCGATCGAATCCGCATCGGATCCAGATCACAAAGTCGAATACATGGTACCAAAAGGGAAACACATCCCGGTCCAAGAAGGCGACTTTGTCCAGAAGGGCGACTACATCATGGACGGCAACCCAGCGCCGCATGACATCCTAGCAATTATGGGTGTCGAGGCTCTGGCTGACTACATGATCGACGAAGTTCAGGACGTTTACCGTCTGCAAGGTGTGAAGATTAACGATAAACACATCGAAGTTATCGTTCGTCAGATGCTGCAGAAATGGGAAATCTCTGACTCGGGTGACACCACGCTGCTGAAGGGCGAGACCGTTGATAAGGTCGAGTTCGACGAAGCAAACGCCAAGGCATTGGCACGTGGCGATCGTCCAGCACAGGGTGAACCAATCCTGCTGGGTATCACCAAAGCATCGCTGCAGACACGTTCGTTCATCTCGGCTGCGTCGTTCCAGGAAACCACCCGCGTTCTGACCGAATCCTCGGTACAGGGTAAGCGCGACAAACTGGTTGGCCTGAAAGAGAACGTCATCGTTGGTCGTCTGATCCCAGCCGGTACCGGTGGCGCGACAAGCAAAGTCCGCCGTATCGCAGCAGATCGCGACAACGTAGTTCTAGAAGCGCGCCGCGAAGAAGCCGAACAGGCGCTGGCCCTGTCGGCACCTTCGGCCGAAGACAGCTTTGCCGCTGACGCACCAGAAAGCCGCGAAGAATAAGTTCGCAGCAATGGAATTGAAAAGGCCCCTGCGAAAGCGGGGGCCTTTTTCTTTGGGTTGGCAATCCTGGGCGGCAGTTGCTATGCCAAAGGCATGGGAAAACGAGTATTTGTAAAAATCTGATGGCCAAACCAAAGATACAGATGCTGGGGTTGTGTCGGTTTTCGTATCCTGGGCATCTCGAAGCTTTTAATCATGATTTTCAGTCTGACGCGGACTTGCGCGCACACCTTTACGATGATGACCGCATTGATCAGCGCTTTTGTTTTTTCGAACAGCTAAGCATTCCGTCTTTGACCGTCCAAACCGACGCAGATTTTAAACTCATCGTTTTGGCGGGTGATCAAATGCCGGATCACCAAAAAGCTAGATTACTAGATATCTGTTCCAAAGTTCCGCAAATAGATGTGCAATTTCATCCAGAGGGACAAAAGCCGCGTGAATTATGCCGCGAGGTGATGATCGCGGGTCGCGATGACACGGCCGATGTGATTGGCGAATTCCGGTTGGATGATGACGATGCCGTGGCGACCGAATTTATCGAACGTAGCCGTAAGGTGATTTCGGCAAACATGCCGATGTTCAAAGAACGCGAAATGTTGTGCGTTGATTTTTGCCGCGGCTATGTCGTTGCCTTTAGTCCTGACTGGGGCGTGCGGGCGGTACAGGTGACGGAACGGTTATGGACCCCTGGGCAAGTGATCTGTCGTAACCCTGTTGATCCGTCCAGCCTATTGGATATGAACCACACCCGCGTTTGGCTGCATATGCCCGTCGTCAGCGTTCCAAACCGCCCAATGTTCTTACGCGGGGCGCATTCCATGAATGACAGCAATCTACTAGAACGCGTGATCAAAGAAGGGCAGGGCGGCAAAATGCGGGACCGGACAGCCTATCGGATCAAGACCCGGTTCAACGTTCAGCCACCTGAACTCAAGGCCGCATGGCGCGCATTAACCAAGCCATAAAGGGTTAGTGTTGACACGATAGGCGACTCTGCCTATACGCCCACCATCCGGGTCATTAGGGGGATTCCCCTCTCACCCGAAATCAGAGCTGAAGTGGACAAGAACCGGACAATTTTGTCGTCCTGTTCCTCTGTAACTTTAACCGCTGCGAACCTCCGGTAAGGGTTCGGATGCGGGCTTTTTGTGCTGCGGCGTATGCGTCGCGCATTCGTCGTGAACCGCGGACCTAAGGGGCCGCTAAACAGTAGGATAGGGGATTTACCTTATGCCAACGATCCAACAGCTGATCCGCAAGCCGCGTCAGCCTAAAGTCGTCAAATCCAAGTCGCAGCACCTTGAGCGCTGCCCACAAAAGCGTGGCGTTTGCACCCGTGTTTACACCACCACGCCTAAGAAACCGAACTCCGCTATGCGTAAAGTTGCGAAGGTACGCCTGACCAACGGTTACGAAGTGATTTCGTACATCCCAGGTGAAAGCCACAACCTTCAGGAACACTCTGTGGTTCTGATCCGTGGCGGTCGTGTAAAAGACCTTCCGGGTGTCCGTTACCACATCCTGCGTGGTGTTTTGGATACCCAAGGCGTCAAAGACCGTAAACAACGCCGTTCGAAATACGGCGCGAAGCGTCCTAAGTAAGGAGATCACACTATGTCGCGTCGTCACGCTGCTGAAAAACGTGAAGTTCTGCCGGACGCAAAGTTCGGTGACCGCGTTGTCACTAAATTCATGAACAACCTGATGATCGATGGTAAGAAATCGGTCGCAGAAAAAATCGTTTACAACGCATTTGACCGCGTTGAAGCGAAACTGAAAAAAGCACCTGTTGAAGTGTTCCACGAAGCACTGGACAACGTAAAACCATCGGTCGAAGTTCGTTCGCGCCGTGTTGGTGGTGCAACCTACCAGGTTCCTGTCGAAGTTCGCCCAGAACGTCGTGAAGCCCTGGCAATTCGCTGGCTGATCTCGGCTTCGCGTTCGCGTAACGAAAACACCATGGAAGAGCGCCTGGCTGGTGAGCTTCTGGATGCTGTTAACGGTCGCGGTTCCGCCGTGAAAAAACGCGAAGACACCCACAAGATGGCAGACGCAAACAAAGCGTTCAGCCATTACCGCTGGTAATTTTAGTCTGAAGGACGAAGCCCAATGGCACGCGAATATCCTCTCGACCGGTATCGTAACTTTGGTATCATGGCGCACATCGATGCAGGTAAAACCACCTGTTCCGAGCGCATCCTGTACTACACTGGTAAATCCCACAACATTGGTGAGGTGCACGACGGTGCAGCCACCATGGACTGGATGGAACAGGAACAGGAACGTGGTATCACCATCACTTCGGCTGCGACGACCACTTTCTGGGAACGCACCGAAGACGGCGAAACCGCTGACACTCCTAAACACCGCCTGAACATCATCGACACCCCTGGCCACGTTGACTTCACCATCGAAGTTGAACGTTCGCTGGCGGTTCTTGACGGTGCTGTTTGTGTTCTTGACGCAAACGCTGGTGTTGAGCCTCAGACTGAAACCGTATGGCGTCAGGCTGACCGCTACAAAGTTCCACGTATCGTGTTCGTTAACAAAATGGACAAGATCGGCGCAGACTTCTTTAACTGCGTGAACATGATCGAAGACCGTACCGGCGCGCGCGCTGTACCTGTTGGTATTCCAATCGGTGCAGAATCCGAGCTGGAAGGCCTGATCGATCTGGTCACCATGAAAGAATGGCTGTGGAAAGGCGAAGACCTGGGCGCATCCTGGGTTAAAGTCGACATCCGTGACGAACTGAAAGACATGGCCGACGAATGGCGTGGCAAAATGATCGAAGCTGCTGTTGAGCAGGACGATGATGCCATGATGGAATACCTGGAAGGCAACGAGCCTGACGTTCCAACCCTGCGCGCTCTGCTGCGTAAAGGTACCTTGGACCTGCAGTTCGTTCCTGTTCTGGGCGGCTCGGCGTTCAAAAACAAAGGTGTTCAGCCTCTGTTGAACGCAGTTCTGGACTACCTGCCATCGCCGCTGGACGTTGTTGACTACATGGGCTTTGCACCAGGTGACGAAACCGAAGAGCGTAACATCGCGCGTCGTGCAGACGACGAGATGGCGTTCTCGGGTCTGGCGTTCAAAATCATGAACGACCCATTCGTTGGCTCGCTGACCTTTACCCGTATCTACTCGGGTGTCCTGAACAAAGGCGACACGCTTTTGAACTCGACCAAAGGTAAGAAAGAGCGCGTTGGTCGTATGATGATGATGCACTCGAACAACCGTGAGGAAATCGAGGAAGCATTCGCAGGCGACATCATCGCGCTGGCGGGTCTGAAAGACACCACCACCGGTGACACCCTGTGTGATCAGAAAGAACCAGTCGTTCTGGAAACCATGACCTTCCCAGAGCCAGTGATCGAAATCGCGGTCGAGCCTAAAACCAAGGGCGACCAAGAGAAGATGTCCGCTGGTCTGGCACGTCTGGCAGCCGAAGACCCATCCTTCCGTGTGGAAACTGACCTGGAATCGGGCCAGACCATCATGAAGGGCATGGGCGAACTTCACCTCGACATTCTTGTTGACCGCCTGAAGCGTGAATTCAAGGTTGAGGCGAACATCGGTGCGCCACAGGTTGCATACCGTGAAACCATTTCGCACGCTGTAGAGCACACCTACACCCACAAGAAACAGTCGGGTGGTTCGGGTCAGTACGGTGAGGTTAAGCTGGAGATCACTCCAACCGAGCCAGGCGAAGGTTATTCGTTCGAAAGCCGCATCGTCGGTGGTGCTGTTCCTAAGGAATACATCCCAGGCGTTGAAAAAGGCATCAACTCGGTTATGGACAGCGGCCCTCTGGCAGGCTTCCCTGTGATCGACTTCAAGGTTGCTCTGGTCGACGGTAAATACCACGACGTTGACTCCAGCGTTCTGGCTTTCGAAATCGCATCCCGTATGTGTATGCGCGAAGGCATGAAAAAAGCTGGTGCGAAACTTCTGGAACCAACCATGAAGGTCGAAGTTATCACTCCTGAAGAGTACACCGGTGGCATCATCGGCGACCTGACATCGCGTCGCGGTCAGGTAACTGGTCAGGAACCACGTGGTAACGCTGTTGCAATCAACGCGTTCGTCCCTCTGGCGAACATGTTCGGCTATATCAACACCCTGCGTTCGATGTCGTCGGGCCGTGCACAGTTCACCATGCAGTTCGACCACTACGAACCAGTGCCATCGAACATCTCGGAAGAGATCCAAGCGAAATTCGCCTAATGGCGGTGTGGCGGGGCTTTGGTCCCGCCACTTCCAATTATCAAGCGGGTCATGCCGACCCGTTAGACCAAGACTAAGGAGGCCATTATGGCTAAGGAAAAGTTTGAACGTTCCAAACCACACGTCAACATCGGCACCATCGGCCACGTTGACCACGGTAAAACCACGCTGACCGCAGCGATCACCAAATACTTTGGTGACTTCAAAGCCTACGACCAGATCGACGGCGCACCAGAAGAAAAAGCACGCGGCATCACCATCTCGACCGCTCACGTTGAGTACGAGACCGAGAACCGTCACTACGCTCACGTTGACTGCCCAGGTCACGCTGACTACGTGAAAAACATGATCACCGGTGCGGCGCAGATGGACGGCGGCATCCTGGTTGTTAACGCAGCTGACGGCCCTATGCCTCAGACTCGTGAACACATCCTGCTGGCACGTCAGGTTGGCGTTCCTGCGCTGGTTGTTTTCATGAACAAAGTTGACCAGGTAGACGACGAAGAGCTGCTGGAACTGGTTGAAATGGAAATCCGCGAGCTGCTGTCCGAATACGACTTCCCAGGCGACGATATTCCAATCATCGCAGGTTCGGCACTGGCTGCTATGGAAGGCCGTGACGAAAACATCGGCGAAAACAAGATCAAAGAGCTGATGGAAGCTGTTGACTCGTACATTCCAGAGCCAGAGCGCGCGATCGACCAGCCATTCCTGATGCCAATCGAAGACGTGTTCTCGATCTCGGGCCGTGGTACTGTTGTAACCGGTCGTGTTGAGCGCGGCGTGATCAACGTTGGCGACGAAATCGAAATCGTTGGTATCCGTGACACCTCGAAAACCACCTGTACTGGTGTTGAGATGTTCCGCAAACTGCTGGACCGCGGTGAAGCAGGCGACAACATCGGTGCGCTGCTGCGTGGTGTTGACCGTGAAGGCGTTGAGCGTGGCCAGGTTCTGTGTAAGCCAGGTTCGGTTAAGCCACACACCAAATTCGAAGCAGAGGTCTACATCCTGACCAAAGAAGAAGGTGGTCGTCACACCCCATTCTTCGCAAACTACCGTCCACAGTTCTACTTCCGTACAACTGACGTCACCGGTACTTGCATTCTGCCAGAAGGCACCGAGATGGTCATGCCAGGCGACAACCTGAAACTGTCGGCTGAACTGATCGCTCCTATCGCAATGGAAGAAGGCCTGCGCTTCGCGATCCGCGAAGGTGGCCGTACCGTTGGTTCGGGCGTTGTGTCCAAAATCATCGAGTAATCTGATCTAACAATCAGACTACTGAAAGGGTCGCCGAAAGGCGGCCCTTTTGCTTTGGCGGTGTCAGGCGTTGTAAGGTTTTTTGAGAAAGGCTTTTTTCGCGTCCGCGGGTTGGCTTAAGTTCGTGGTGGAGGGTTCTGTGTGCATAGTTTCCAAGGGGTCGAGTTTGACCGGACAGCTATCATTGGGAACACGGCATCGGGCAAAAGCCGGCTTTCCAAACGATTAGGCAAAGCGCGTTGTTTGAATGTTGTGGACCTCGACCAGATACGCTGGATCGGCGGTGACTTTAGCCGCAAGGAAACCGTCGCAAACGTTGTTTCAAAGACCTCGGACATAGCGAAACAGGATAGGTGGGTTATAGAAGGGGTCTATGGTTGGCTCATCCGGCCCATTCTTGAACGCACCACATGCTTGATTTGGACGGACATCCCGTGGTCGGAAAGTCGGGCTAATTTATTCAAGCGAGAAGCCGCGCTTGGCACCACGGGGAATTTCGCTGAACTTGAGGCTTGGTCAAGTGAGTATTGGAGCAGATCTTCGAATTCCTCATATGCGGCGCATCTTGAAATTTTCGAAGAATTCGACGGACCGAAATATCGGCTGACCAGCATGGCGGAAACCAACGCCTTTATCGAGGGTATTGAGCAGTTTTGTTGACGCTAATACGGCTCTAATAGCTGAATAGGGTGATGATTTCGGCTAATGTGGGCAGGGATTTGATCGTTCTGCAGGAGTCCCCAACTTTTTTGTTGATTACTACCCCGCGCCCGTGTAGTTGGCGCGGGTTCGCTATTGGCGAACGACCGATAGGGGATTCGTTCCTTATCTAGGTTCGACGTGGGGACGCAATGGTGCGATCTCGACCTCTCAACCGAATCAAAGCCGCGAAAGGCAAATGACATGGCACAAAGCCAAAACATTCGCATTCGGCTGAAGGCTTTCGATTACCGTGTGCTGGACGCCAGCACTCAGGAAATCGTAAGCACTGCGAAACGTACTGGCGCATCCGTGCGCGGTCCGATTCCTCTGCCGAACAAGATCGAAAAATTCACCGTTCTGCGTGGTCCACACGTCGACAAAAAGTCGCGTGACCAGTTCGAAATCCGCACCCACAAGCGTCTGCTTGATATCGTGGATCCGACCCCGCAAACCGTAGACGCACTGATGAAGCTCGACCTCGCCGCTGGCGTAGACGTCGAGATCAAAGTATAAGGGGGCATTGATTATGCGCTCTGGCGTTATTGCAAAAAAAGTCGGCATGACACGCTTGTTCATGGAAGACGGTAAACAGATCCCTGTAACCGTTCTGCAACTGGACAACCTGCAGGTCGTTTCGCAGCGTACCGTTGAAAAAGACGGCTACTCGGCTGTTCAGCTGGGTGCAGGTACTGCTAAAGC
Source organism: Marivivens niveibacter (assembly GCF_002150005.2). GTDB lineage: Bacteria > Pseudomonadota > Alphaproteobacteria > Rhodobacterales > Rhodobacteraceae > Marivivens > Marivivens niveibacter. The sequence goes on along the minus strand of NZ_MSPP01000002.1, from coordinate 45,607 downwards.
CAAAAACACATCCAAAGCTATGCGCGGTCACTTTGCAGCTGCTAAAGTTGAACCAAAGCGTAAAGTTGCGGAATTCCGTGTTGCTCCTGAAAACATCCTGCCAGTTGGTGCGGAAATCGTTGCTGATCACTACTTTGAAGGTCAGTACGTAGACGTTTCCGGTACCTCGATTGGTAAAGGTTTCGCAGGTGCGATGAAGCGTCACAACTTCGGCGGTCTGCGCGCGACACACGGTGTGTCGATCTCGCACCGTTCGCACGGTTCGACCGGTCAGTGTCAGGATCCAGGTCGCGTTTTCAAAGGCAAGAAAATGGCAGGTCACATGGGCGCAGCTCGTGTAACTACCCAGAACTTGCAAGTTGTACGCACCGATTCCGACCGTGGCCTGATCATGGTTAAAGGCGCTGTTCCTGGCTCCAAAGGTGGCTGGGTAACCATTAAGGATGCGGTTAAGAAACCAACTCCTGAAGGTCTGGTTCTGCCAGCTGGTCTGAAATCGGATGCTGCGCCTGTAGAGGCTGCTGCTGAAGGAGGCGAAAACAATGAAGGCTGAAGCTATCAAACTTGATGGTGCTGCCGCAGGTTCCGTCGAACTGAACGACGAAATCTTTGGTCTAGAGCCACGCGCAGACATTCTGCACCGTGTTGTTCGCTGGCAGCGTGCAAAAGCACAAGCTGGTACGCACAAAGTTCTGACAAAGTCGGAAGTTTCGTACTCGACCAAGAAGATCTACCGCCAAAAAGGCACCGGTGGCGCACGTCACGGTTCCAAAAAGGCACCGATCTTCCGTCACGGTGGTGTTTACAAAGGTCCAGTTGTACGTTCGCACGCACACGAGCTGACCAAAAAGTTCCGCAAGCTGGGTCTGCGCCACGCGCTGTCCGCGAAAGCAAAAGCTGGCGAACTGGTTGTGATCGAGAACACCGACCTGAACGAAGCAAAAACTTCGGCACTGGCAAAGCAGGTTGCTTCGCTGGGTTGGAAGCGCGCGCTGGTCATCGACGCAGCAGTTAACGAGAACTTCGCTCAGGCTGCTCGCAACATCGAAACCGTTAACGTTCTGCCTTCGATGGGCGCGAACGTTTACGACATCCTGCGCAGTGACACCTTGGTGCTCACCAAAGCAGGTGTTGAAGCTCTGGAGGCTCGTTTGAAATGAGCGCAAAAGCACAACACTACGACGTGATCCGCAAGCCGATCATCACCGAGAAAGCATCCATGGCGTCCGAAAACGGCGCAGTGGTTTTCGAAGTGGCAATGGGCGCAAACAAACCACAGATCAAAGAGGCTGTTGAAGCTCTGTTTGGCGTGAAAGTGAAAGCGGTCAACACCGTTATCACCAAAGGTAAAGTTAAGCGTTTCCGCGGCACCGTTGGTACCCGCAACGACGTTAAAAAAGCTTACGTTACCCTGGTTGAGGGCAACACCATCGACGTGACCACCGGTCTGTAAGTCGATAGGCTAGCAATTTCGGAAAGGCCCTCGCTGTGCGGGGGCCTTTTTGTTTTCAGTGGGTGGATGTTCTCCTTTAGGGCGATTAATGTGTGTGATTCATTCTTTAAGGAGAGTTTGATGAAGAAAATCGCCTGTTTTGCCGTCGTATTACTGCTGTCTGCATGCATGTCGTCCGAAATGTCGCCAGAGCTGGAGGCCAATATCGCACGCAACGCAGTTGTCGCCGAAAACGCAACCATGGTGCAAAGTGCAGCGGGGCCAATGCGGATCAACGTCAATAATTCGGGCGTCATCGCGATGGTCACAGGCGTGCCGGGCGTAACGACGGTTGCACAGATGGAATCTGCAGTTGCCGCGCACACAGGTTGCAGCGCACAGGCTGCGACCAACATCACTCAGCTGATGGGTATTGATAAAACGACGCCTGTGTCGGATGGTCACTATCGTCAGTTTGGCGGCGCAATTCCGATCCGTTTGAGCTGTTAATACGCGCATCGGCTGGCCATCGGGCTGGCGATTTGTTTCAGCGCTTGACCTTTGGCCCCCATCCACCTAAGAGAGCCCATCCGCAAACGCCCCGGATTCGTCCGGGGCTTTCGCTTTGTGCGTTTGCGGTGTCAGAATCGGGGACCTTCGGGGCCCTATAACGCAGGGATTTACCTCCCTCAAAGCTACGGAAGACAGAGAACATGGCACTCAAGTCGTATAAACCGACGACGCCAGGCCAGCGTGGACTGGTACTGATCGACCGTTCGGAGCTTTGGAAAGGTCGCCCAGTTAAAGCCCTGACCGAGGGTCTGACTGGTAACGGCGGCCGGAACAACACCGGACGGATTACTGCACGTCGTCGTGGTGGTGGTGTAAAGCGCCTCTACCGTATTGTTGATTTCAAACGTAACAAATTTGACGTCAGCGCAACTGTTGTTCGCATCGAATACGACCCTAACCGGACCGCATTCATCGCCCTGATCCAATACGAAGACGGCGAGCAGGCTTATATCCTGGCTCCTCAGCGTCTGGCTGTTGGCGACAAGGTGATCGCGTCCGCTAAGGCAGACATCAAACCTGGTAACGCAATGCCGTTCTCGGGCATGCCTATCGGTACGATCGTACACAACATCGAAATGAAGCCTGGCAAAGGCGGTCAGATCGCTCGTGCTGCTGGCACCTACGCACAGTTCGTAGGTCGTGACGGCGGCTACGCCCAGATCCGTCTGTCGTCCGGCGAACTGCGTCTGGTACGTCAGGAATGCATCGCAACCGTTGGTGCGGTTTCGAACCCTGACAACTCGAACCAGAACTTTGGTAAAGCTGGCCGTATGCGCCACAAAGGTATTCGCCCATCCGTTCGTGGTGTTGCGATGAACCCGATCGACCACCCACACGGTGGTGGTGAAGGCCGTACCTCCGGTGGTCGTCACCCAGTGACTCCATGGGGTAAGCCAACCAAAGGTGCCCGTACCCGCAACAAGAAAAAAGCGTCGTCGAACCTTATCCTGCGTTCGCGTCACGCTAAGAAGAAAGGGCGCTAAGATATGTCTCGCTCTGTATGGAAAGGCCCATTCGTTGATGCTTATGTGCTTAAAAAAGCCGAAGCAGCTCGTGAAGGTGGCCGCAACGAAGTGATCAAAATCTGGTCGCGTCGTTCGACAATCCTGCCTCAGTTCGTTGGTCTGACGTTCGGCGTCTACAACGGTCAGAAGCACATCCCAGTTAACGTCACTGAAGACATGATCGGTCAGAAGTTTGGTGAATATGCGCCAACTCGTACCTATTACGGTCACGCAGCTGACAAAAAAGCGAAGCGGAAGTAAGTCATGGGCAAGGCACAAAATCCCCGCCGCGTGGCAGACAACGAAGCAATGGCAAAACTGCGCATGCTTCGCACCAGCCCGCAGAAACTGAACTTGGTTGCAGCGATGATCCGCGGCAAGAAGGTAGACAAGGCTCTGTCCGATCTGACCTTCTCGAAAAAGCGTATCGCAGTTGACGTGAAGAAATGCCTTCAGTCGGCAATCGCTAACGCTGAGAACAACCACAACCTAGACGTTGATGAACTGGTTGTTGCCGAAGCATACGTCGGTAAGAACCTGACCATGAAACGCGGTCGCCCTCGTGCACGTGGTCGTTTCGGTCGTATCATCAAGCCGTTTTCGGAGCTCACCATCAAGGTGCGTCAGATTGAGGAGCAAGCCTAATGGGTAACAAAGTAAATCCCGTCGGTATGCGTCTTCAGGTCAACCGCACCTGGGACAGCCGCTGGTACGCAGACACCAAAGACTACGGTGACCTTCTGCTTGAAGACCTGAAAATCAAGGACTTCATCAAGAAAGAAGCCAAGCAAGCCGGTATCGCTCGTGTTATCATCGAGCGTCCACACAAGAAATGCCGCGTAACTATCCACGCTGCACGTCCTGGTGTGATCATCGGTAAAAAAGGTGCTGACATCGAAGTTCTGCGCAAGAAACTGTCGAACCTGACCGACAGCGAACTGCACCTGAACATCGTAGAAGTACGCAAGCCTGAACTGGACGCTCAGCTGGTTGGTGAATCCATCGGTCAGCAGCTGGAACGCCGTGTGTCGTTCCGTCGCGCAATGAAGCGTGCTGTTCAGAACGCAATGCGTATGGGCGCTCAAGGTATCCGTGTTAACGTAGCTGGCCGTCTGGGCGGCGCGGAAATCGCACGTACCGAATGGTACCGCGAAGGTCGCGTTCCTCTGCACACCCTGCGCGCTGACATCGACTATGCTCTGTACGAAGCGATGACCCCATATGGTATCATCGGTATCAAGGTCTGGATCTTCAAAGGCGAGATCATGGAGCATGACCCATCGGCACGTGAACGCCGTCAGGCAGAGCTGCAAGACGCACCCGCACCACGCGGTGGCGATCGCCGCGGCCGCTAAGGGAGTAAAGTAAGATGCTTCAACCAAAGCGTACAAAATTCCGCAAAATGCACAAAGGCCGTATCCACGGTCAAGCAAAAGGCGGTAGCGACCTGAACTTTGGCACCTATGGCCTGAAAGCTGTAGAACCTGAGCGTATCACGGCTCGTCAGATCGAGGCAGCACGCCGCGCGATGACCCGCCACATGAAACGTCAGGGCCGTGTATGGATCCGTATTTTCCCTGACCTGCCTGTAACTGCGAAACCAATCGAAGTTCGTATGGGTAAAGGTAAAGGTTCTGTGGACCGTTGGACCTGTAAGGTTAAACCAGGCCGCGTCATGTTCGAAATCGACGGTGTAAACGAAGATATCGCACGTGAAGCCCTGCGTCTGGCTGCTATGAAGCTGCCAGTTAAAACCCGCACAGTGGTTCGCGAAGACTGGTAATCCCAGCCTTTTAGAAAATTCGAAAACCCCCGTGGCTCGCGCTGCGGGGGTTTTTCTTTGGTCCGGCTGCGCTATCGTTTCGGTATAGATTTAGGAATTTAGGTTGTGGCTTTTTCGTTTGAGCATACAGAACGCAAGTGGCGTTCTGGGGTGGCGGCACTGTTGCTGGGCGCGTTGCTGATGGTGTTTGGTTACTCGGTACGTTTGGAGCGTGCGGACGACCGATGCTTGTCTGGGGCCCATGAAGATTACGCGACCTACAGTGCTTGCCGTACTGCCGTCGAGAATACGTGGTTCCGCAGTCAGGATCGTGAACAACAATTGTCAGCCTCCACCTATGTGTGGTTGCGCATTAGCTATGCCGAGGCATTGGCCTATCGAAACGAATTCGGCTTGGCGGAAGCGATGTTTGTGTCAGCGTTGGACCGTTTGTCCACATCGGGGCAATCTGATGATAGCCCACGTGTGTTGGTGCCGTCCGACGACCTTACAAAGATCATGAATATATTCCAAACCTACGACCCATCATCCGTGGAGGGCATGGCGTCGCTTGCTGCCCTCGCTCAGTTCGATCCTGCATCGCCTTGAAAGTGCGCTGGCCAACTTGCGGATTGGGTGTCGAGGCAACATATAGGCACCATTGATGACGAGGGACATTTTCATGCGCCAAAGAATTTCTGACCTGCTGGATTTACAGATCACCCGCAATTTCATCATGGGGGTCATCCTGTTTAACGCTGTCGTTTTGGGGTTTGAGACGTCTGATCGGATTATGGCGTCGGCTGGTGGCGTGATTACAGCGCTGGATAATCTGTGCCTCACGATATTTGTCGTGGAACTGGCGCTGAAAATGTACGCTCAAGGCGGGCGGTTTTTCCGTGATGGTTGGAACCTGTTCGATTTCGCGATCGTTGGGATTTCGCTGTCCCCAGCGGGGGCAGGTCTATCGGTCCTGCGGGCGCTGCGGATTTTGCGTTTGCTGCGTGTCGTGTCGACCGTGCCATCGCTGCGCCGCGTGGTCGAAGCATTCATTATGGCGCTACCTGGGATGGGATCGGTATTCCTTCTGACAGGGATCATCTTTTACATCGGCGGCGTGATCGCGACAAAGCTATATGGCGATACATTCCCCGAATGGTTCGGTAGCCTTGGCGCGTCGCTGTATTCGCTGTTTCAGGTCATGACGCTGGAAAGCTGGTCGATGGGGATCGTCCGCCCTGTGATGGAGGTGCATCCGACATCGTGGCTGTTCTTTATCCCGTTCATCCTGATCACAGCCTTTGCGGTGATGAACCTTGTCGTGGGTTTGATCGTCAGCACGATGCAAGACGCCCACGCCGAAGAAGAAAACGCCGCGACAGATACCTATCGCGACGATGTTTTGGCACGGCTAGAACGGATCGAACAACGGCTGAAGTAATCACGGTTGGAAGTGAGAAGATGTTTGGAAAAAAGTTTGCTTACGTTGTTTATCGTCTCACTTTCCCAAATGGCAAAATCTACATCGGCAAGGATGTGGGAAGTGATGGGCACACTATTAGATACTTTGGTAGTTGGGATTATAAGCGGGTCGAAGCTGATTTTACTAAAGCGCAGTTGAGTGATTTCTCTATTCGGCGGGAGATCGTTTTTGAGAGCCTTGATAAGAGCGAGGTTTCAAAAAAAGAAATGGAATTGATCGTAGCCGAAAAAGCTAATGACCCGAAGTTCGGCTACAATCGTCACCCTAAATTAAAACAGCCTTACTCCCACTTGTAGTTAAAGCTAACCGAGACGCGGTCGTATTCGGATGTGTTAGCGGGCACTTCGTGGCGTAGCCAGCTTTCCCACAGTAGAACGTCGCCAATTTCGGGTTTGCAGTAGATAAACGCCTTTAGCTCTTTGCGGCAGTCTTTGACGCGGGGCGGGGCGGCCATCATCATCGCGTGGCGCGGGTCCTCTAGTTTCAGGGCAGAGGTCCCGTCGGGCATCGACACATAGGTGGTGCCAGAGATGACCGAATGCGGGTGGATGTGCGATCCGTGGTTTCCGCCTTCGGGCAGGATGTTGATCCACAGGTCTTCTAGCACCAGATTGCGGCCGTCCAGATTGAATTCCAGATCCTTGGCAAAGGCCGCGACGTGTTTGTCCAGCGCCTCTTTGACGGCAGCGAAAATGGGCGAACGCCATGGCAGATCGGTTAGCGACGCATAGGACGTGTAGCCCGGATAACCGTTTTCTTCGCACCACTCCATGCCGGCATCGTCGTCTTCCATGATGGCATAGCAGTTGTCGTGCAGCTCTTCGGCGTCGATGGTTTCGCCGAATTCATTCAATTTGCCCTGATACAGGCGGGTGACAAACAATGTGTCGATTGCGGCCATGGTTGGCTCCTGCAGAAAATTCTTGATCCCAGATCTGATCCCCGTTTAGCATACCTGTATCCGAAGGCACCCCAAGTTTTATTGGGAATTGCCGCCTTTTCCCTTGCCCCAACATAGTCAGTCACGTATACGGCGGCATCTCACGATTCCCGTCCGCGGGATTCGTGTGTTTTGATATTCGCCCACCAGGCACAGGGTAACCCGCATTTAAACATGAGCAGGGCCCTCTGGTGAAAGGAAAGGAAAAGGCTATGAACGCCAACGAACTTCGCGAGAAGACCCCGGAACAGCTTCGGGAAGACCTGACCGCCCTGAAAAAAGAGCAGTTCAACCTGCGCTTTCAGCAGGCAACTGGTCAGCTGGAAAACACTGCACGTATGCGCATTGTAAAGCGTGATGCTGCTCGTGTTTTGACCATCCTAAACGAAAAAGCTGCTTCGGAGGCCTAATCAGATGCCTAAGCGTATTCTTCAGGGTGTTGTCACCTCGAACCAGAACGAACAAACCGTAACCGTACTGGTCGAGCGTCGCTTCAAGCACCCTCTGCTGCAAAAAACCGTTCGTAAGTCGAAAAAATATCGCGCTCACGACGAGGCAAACCAATTCAACGTAGGTGACACTGTCCGCATTCAGGAATGTGCACCTAAGTCGAAGACCAAACGCTGGGAAGTGATCACTGCCTAATGGTAGTGTTCCCAGTTTAATCGAAACCCTGGGGATCAGGACGATACTGCAAGTCCCCCCAAAGGTCGGGAGTAACCCATGATCCAGATGCAGACTAACCTGGATGTTGCTGATAACTCTGGCGCTCGCCGTGTTCAGTGCATCAAGGTTCTCGGCGGTTCGCACCGTCGTTACGCGTCGGTAGGTGACATCATCGTTGTATCGGTGAAAGAAGCCATTCCGCGCGGCCGTGTGAAAAAAGGCGACGTCCGTAAGGCCGTTGTTGTTCGCACCGCTAAAGAAGTACGTCGTGAAGACGGCACCGCAATTCGTTTTGACCGCAACGCTGCTGTTATCCTGAATAACAACGGCGAGCCTGTAGGTACTCGTATCTTTGGCCCAGTGGTTCGCGAACTGCGCGCTAAGAACTTCATGAAAATCATCTCGCTTGCTCCGGAGGTGCTGTAATGGCTGCGAAACTCCGTAAAGGTGACACCGTCATCGTGCTGGCTGGCAAAGACAAAGGCAAAACCGGTGAAATCACTTCGGTTGACCCTGCTGCTGGCAAAGCAATCGTTGATGGCGTGAACGTCGCTATCCGCCACACCCGCCAGAGCCAAAACAGCCAAGGTGGCCGCCTGCCAAAGGCAATGCCAATCCAGCTGTCGAACCTGGCGATCGTAGACGCAAACGGCAAAGCATCGCGCGTTGGCTTCCGTGAGGAAGACGGCAAAAAAGTGCGTTTTGCAAAAACCACAGGGGACGCAATCTAATGTTGGATACTGCAAACTACTCCCCGCGTCTGAAGGACCTGTACAAGTCGACTATCCGCGCTGCCATGAAGGAAGAGTTCGGATACAAAAACGACATGCAGATCCCTCGTCTGGATAAAATCGTTCTGAACATCGGCTGTGGTGCTGAAGCTGTCCGTGACAGCAAGAAAGCAAAATCCGCAGTTGAGGATCTGACTGCGATTGCAGGCCAAAAAGCTGTCACCACGAAAGCAAAGAAATCCATCGCTGGTTTCCGCGTTCGTGAAGACATGCCAATGGGCGCAAAAGTCACTCTTCGTGGCGACCGCATGTACGAATTCCTGGATCGTCTGATCACCATCGCAATGCCTCGTATCCGCGACTTCCGCGGCGTTCCTGGCACTTCGTTTGATGGTCGTGGCAACTACGCCACCGGTCTGAAGGAACACATCGTATTCCCAGAAATCAACTTTGATAAAGTTGATGAAGTTTGGGGTATGGACATCGTCATCGCGACCACCGCTAACACCGACGCTGAAGCAAAAGCGCTGTTGAAGCACTTCAACATGCCTTTCAACAGCTAAGCGCGGGAGAGAGAGAATTATGGCTAAAAAATCCATGATCGAACGCGAGAAAAAGCGTGAGCGTCTGGTAGCGAAATACGCTGCGAAACGCGCTGAGCTGAAAGAAATCGCGAACGACGAATCGAAATCGATGGAAGAGCGCTTCAAGGCTCGCCTGAAGCTGGCTGAACTGCCACGCAACAGCTCGCCCACTCGTCTTCACAACCGCTGCCAGCTGACCGGCCGTCCTCACGCTTACTACCGTAAGCTAAAGGTAAGCCGTATCGCACTGCGCGAACTAGGTTCGAACGGTGAGATTCCTGGTCTGGTTAAGTCCAGCTGGTAAGGAGGGTTAGATAATGAATGATCCTATTGGTGATATGCTGACCCGTATCCGCAACGCTCAAATGCGTGGTAAGTCGACCGTGTCGACCCCAGCATCCAAGCTGCGCGCGTGGGTTCTAGATGTACTGGCTGACGAAGGTTACATCCGTGGCTATGAAAAAGGCTCGGATGAACGTGGTCACCCAACCATCGAAATCGAACTGAAATACTACGAAGGCACTCCTGTCATTCGCGAACTGAAGCGGGTTTCGAAACCTGGTCGTCGCGTATACATGGGTGTTCAGGACATCCCTTCGGTCCGTCAGGGCCTGGGTGTGTCGATTGTCTCCACACCTAAGGGTGTGATGTCGGACGCAAACGCTCGCAGCCAGAATGTTGGCGGCGAAGTGCTTTGCACCGTCTTCTAAGGAGGGTCTGATGTCTCGTATTGGTAAAAAACCGGTCGAGCTGCCCAGCGGCGTTACTGCCACTGTGTCGGGTCAGACCATCGAAGTTAAGGGCCCTAAAGGCGCTCGTTCCTTCACCGCGACCGACGACGTGACCATTGCTGTTGAAGAAAACGCTGTAAAAGTGACCCCTCGCGGCACTTCGAAGCGCGCTCGCCAACAGTGGGGCATGTCCCGTTCGATGGTAGAAAACCTAGTAATCGGTGTGACCGAAGGCTTCAAAAAAGAGCTGGAAATCACCGGTGTGGGTTACCGCGCAAACATGCAGGGCAACACCCTGAAGCTTGCTCTGGGTTACTCGCATGACGTTGACTTCGAAGTACCGGCTGGCGTTACCGTCACCGCTCCGAAGCAAACCGAAATCGTTGTGGAAGGCACTGACCAACAGTTGGTTGGCCAAGTTGCTGCTAACATCCGTGAATGGCGTAAGCCTGAGCCGTACAAAGGCAAAGGTATTCGCTACAAGGGTGAGTACATCTTCCGCAAAGAAGGTAAGAAGAAGTAAGGATAGCGAAAATGGCAAAAAGCAAACGGGAACTGTTCCTAAAGCGCCGCCTGCGCGTCCGGAACAAACTTCGCAAAGTGAACGCTGGCCGCGTACGTCTGTCGGTTCATCGTTCGAGCAAAAACATCAGCGTCCAGCTGATCGACGACATCCAGGGCACCACCCTGGCTGCGGCTTCGACCTTGGAAAAGGATCTGGGCTTCGTCGGAAAGAACAACATCGAAGCCGCAACCAAAGTTGGTCAGGTTATCGCAGAGCGCGCGAAAGCAGCTGGCGTATCCGAAGCTTACTTCGACCGCGGTGGTTTCTTGTTCCACGGCAAAGTGAAGGCTCTGGCCGACGCTGCGCGTGAAGCTGGCCTGAAGATCTAAGGAGACGAGAGAATGGCAGAACGTGAAAAGCGCCGGGATCGCCGCGAACGCGACGAAGCTCCGGAATTCGCCGATCGTCTTGTAGCGATCAACCGTGTTTCGAAAACTGTTAAGGGTGGTAAGCGTTTTGGCTTTGCTGCTCTGGTAGTTGTCGGTGACCAGAAAGGCCGCGTAGGCTTTGGTAAAGGTAAAGCTAAGGAAGTCCCTGAGGCGATCCGTAAAGCAACCGAACAAGCCAAACGCCAAATGATCCGCGTTCCTCTGCGTGACGGTCGTACCCTGCACCACGATATCGAGGGCCGTCACGGCGCTGGTAAAGTGGTCATGCGCACCGCACCTGAAGGTACTGGTATCATTGCTGGTGGTCCTATGCGTGCTGTTTTCGAAATGTTGGGCGTTAAAGACGTTGTTTCGAAATCGATCGGTTCGCAGAACCCATACAACATGATCCGCGCAACCCTGGACGGCCTGAAAAAAGAAGGCTCGCCTCGTTCGGTTGCAGCACGTCGCGGCAAAAAAGTTGCTGACATCCTGCGTAAGGATGAACAAGCAGCCGAAGCTGAAGCGTAAGGAGACTGTACAATGGCAAAAACCATCGTGGTCAAACAGATCGGTTCCCCGATCCGTCGTCCTGCTAAACAGCGCGCAACGCTGGTTGGCCTGGGCCTGAACAAAATGCACAAAACCCGCGAACTGGAAGATACTCCTTCGGTACGTGGCATGGTCGAAAGCATCCCGCACCTCGTTGAGATCATCGAAGAGCGCGGCTAATTCGCCAAAGCATATGAATTAGAAAGGCCCTGCCATTTGGTGGGGCCTTTTTACGTTTGGAGTGGGTGCAGATTCGCGTTTTTGCTGCGGCGCAGCGTTATGCAGAAAATGCATATCGGGCAGATAAAACTGGAAATTGTTAGCGCAATCTTTTGGGCCTAAATAGGGATCAGGAAGAGGAATTAGAACAACTCCTGCTGAGGCAACTCGGCCTCACATCGCAAAAGGAATACACACCATGGCAACCATGACCACCAACACCGTCCGCGCTTTCAACTTTGGTGCAGCAGTTCGCAACACCTTCGCATCGATCGCTGATGCACGTGCGCGTCGCGCAAAATACGTAGAATGCGTAACCGAACTGAACAGCATGACCGATCGTGAACTGGCAGACATCGGTATCGCACGTTCGATGATCACTGCAGTTGCTCGTGAAGCGTCGCTGCAAGCGTAATCGCAGCCCAAAAGACCTGACAAGGCCCTGGCGTTTGCTGGGGCTTTTGTGTTTGTAGCTATTGCTTGCATTCATTGGGGCGGGGGACTATACGCGCCCAGTGGCCCGCAGTGGGTCAAGAATCATTTAACACGCCGTGTTTGGCCCACCGGTCGCTTGGGGGTCAGTTCCGGCAAGGAGAAGCGACATGAAACTGAACGAACTTCGCGATAACCCAGGTGCAGCCAAAAAACGCATGCGTGTTGGCCGTGGTCCAGGTTCCGGCAAAGGTAAAATGGGTGGCCGTGGTATCAAAGGTCAGAAATCCCGCTCGGGTGTAGCGATCAAAGGCTACGAAGGCGGTCAGATGCCATTGTATCAGCGTCTTCCTAAGCGCGGTTTCAACAAACCAAACGCCAAAGAATACGCGATCATCAACCTTGGCCTGATCCAGAAGTTCATCGATCTGGGCAAACTGGACGCAGCGAACATCACCGAAGACACTTTGGTCGAATCGGGTGTTATCCGCCGCAAACTGGACGGTATCCGCGTTCTGGCCAAAGGCGAACTGACTGCAGCAGTAACCATCACTGTTACCGGCGCTTCCAAAGGCGCTGTCGAAGCAGTTGAGAAAGCTGGCGGCAAACTGAACGTCGCAGCTGCGGCGGAATAAGGGTTGTGAGCGGGCCTTTGGCCCCTTACTTATCCAATTGATTTCCTTACGCCGCCGTTCGGGACACCGAAGGGCGGCGTTATTCGTTAAAAGAGACACCGCAAAATGGCTTCAGCAGCAGAGCAAATGGCGGCAAACCTCAACTGGTCGACCATCGGGAAGGCCAAAGAGCTACGCCAGCGCATTTTCTACACCATCGGGCTTTTGATTGTTTACCGTCTGGGTACCTATATCCCAGTTCCAGGTATCGACGTCGAAGCGCTATCGAATTTCTTTGCATCCCAGAACACCGGTATCGGTGGCATGCTGGCGATGTTCACTGGCGGCGCGCTTAGCCGTATGGGCATCTTTGCCTTAGGTATCATGCCTTATATTTCGGCTTCGATTATCGTTCAGCTGATGGGTTCGATGTACGAACCTTGGAAACAGCTGAAAAAAGAAGGCGAAAAAGGCCGTCAGAAACTGACGCAATACACCCGTTATGGCACCGTTGTTCTGGCGCTGTTCCAAGCCTACGGTCTGGCTGTATCGCTGGAATCGGGCGATATGGCACATGATCCGGGTCTGTTCTTCCGTATCTCGACCATGATCACCATTCTGGGTGGCACCATGTTCCTGCTGTGGTTGGGTGAACAGATCACCAGCCGCGGTATTGGCAACGGTATTTCGCTGATTATCTTTGTCGGTATCGTCGCAGAACTGCCTGCTGCCGCTGCGCAATTCCTGACGACTGCACAGCAGACATCGAACTGGATGCTGGTTGTTGGCGTTGCTGTAATGCTGGCTGCGGTTCTGGCATTCGTTGTATTCATGGAGCGTTCGCTACGTAAGATCCACATTCAGTACCCGCGCCAACAGCGCGGCATGAAAGTGTACGACGGTGGGTCGTCGCACCTGCCTATCAAAGTGAACCCAGCTGGTGTGATTCCTGCGATTTTTGCCTCGGCTTTGCTGCTTTTGCCGACCACAATCGCAACCTTCACCGAACAAACGTCGAATGCGGCGCTTAGCTGGATCTTGGCTTACTTTGGACCAGGCCAGCCACTGTACCTGCTGTTCTTCACAGCGATGATCGTGTTCTTCACCTACTTCTACACCAAAGAAGTTGCGTTCAAGACCGAAGACGTTGCTGAAAACCTGAAGAACCAGAATGGTTTCGTTCCTGGCATCCGTCCGGGCAAACGTACCGCCGAATATCTGGACTACGTGGTCACCCGCGTGTTGGTTCTGGGTTCGGGTTACCTTGCGCTAGTTTGTCTCATGCCAGAGATTATTCGTAGCTTTTCCGGCTTCACTTTCTATTTTGGCGGCACATCGGTGTTGATCATCGTGTCGGTGGGGATGGACACCATCCAGCAGATCCAATCGCATTTGCTTGCGCACCAATACGAAGGACTCATCGAAAAATCGCAACTGCGTGGTAAACGTGGTGCAAAGAAACGGAATAGGGGACCGGCTCGTCGATGAATATTATTCTGCTTGGACCGCCAGGTGCGGGTAAGGGAACGCAGGCCAAACGGCTTGTGGAGGAGAGAAACATGGTGCAGCTGTCCACTGGTGACATGCTGCGCGAAGCACGCACAAGCGGCACCGAGATGGGCAAAAAGGTTGCAGCCGTCATGGACGCAGGCAACCTTGTCACGGACGAGATCGTTATCGGTCTGATCCGCGAAAAGCTGGAGCAAGGCGCAGAGGGTGGATTCATCTTTGATGGCTTCCCACGTACTTTGGCTCAGGCAGATGCCTTGGGTGAACTGCTAGCAGAAATGAACCAAACGCTGGACGCCGTTATCGAACTACAAGTCGATGACGAAGTTCTGGTGGGCCGTATTGTTGGTCGCGCAGCCGAAGCTGCTGCTGCTGGTCAGCCAGTACGCGCTGACGACAACGAGGACGCGCTGCGCGTGCGTCTGACTGCCTACTATAAACAGACCAGCCCGCTGATCGGCTACTACCATGCCAAAGGCGAACTGAAATCTGTGGATGGTTTGGCATCTATGGATGACGTTGCAAAAAGCATCGCAGACATATTGGGCTAATCGCCTGAATGGGCATTACGGTAAGGCCCGCGACATCAAACGCGGGCCTTTATCGTTCTGGGGGTTGACCATTCGGAAAACCGCCAATACACAGCCCCATCCCTGTTGGGGAATCATCCGTGGTTATGGGTCGCTCCCAGACATCACGATCACCTCATTAACGCGGCCCGCTGGTTTCTGCCTTCGGGCCTCCGTTGTGAAAAAAGGTTCCGGTATTACGGAACCGCAACGAAAGGAACGCTATCGTGGCACGTATCGCCGGCGTAAACCTCCCGACTGGTAAGCGGGTTGTTATCGCACTTACATACATTACCGGTATTGGTTCGCACACTGCACAGCAGGTTTGCGAAGCAAACAACATCGATCTTACTCGCCGTGTAAACGAACTGTCGGACGCAGAAGTCTTGGCGATTCGTGAATACATCGACGCGAACATCACCGTCGAAGGTGACCTGCGCCGCGAGACCCAGATGAACATCAAACGTCTGATGGATCTGGGCTGCTACCGTGGTCTGCGCCACCGTCGTAACCTTCCTGTACGCGGTCAGCGTACTCACACCAACGCTCGTACCCGCAAAGGCCCTGCAAAGGCCATCGCTGGTAAGAAGAAGTAAGGGAGGGCATAGACAATGGCTCGTGATACCCGTCGTGGTGGTAAGAAAAAAGTTTCCAAGAACATCGCATCTGGCGTTGCTCACGTAAACTCCACCTTCAACAACACCAAAATCCTGATCTCTGACGTACAGGGCAACGCGATTTCTTGGTCGTCCGCTGGCACCATGGGTTTCCGCGGTTCGCGTAAATCGACCCCATACGCTGCTCAGATGGCTGCAGAAGACGCAGGCAAAAAAGCGCAGGAACACGGTGTTAAGACGCTAGAAGTCGAAGTACAGGGCCCAGGTTCGGGTCGTGAATCGGCTCTGCGCGCTCTGGCTGCTGCAGGTTTCAACATCACCTCGATCCGTGATGTGACCCCTCTGGCACACAACGGCTGCCGCCCACCAAAGCGCCGCCGCGTATAATCAAGATTTTCCCGCTGGGGCTGTGGTTTTTTCCACGGCCCCAGTCCGTCATTTGAAACCTCGGGCGTTTGCCTTTTTGGACATGGAAGGCAGACAAGTATGGAGGGACGCATGATCCACAAGAACTGGGCCGAATTGATCAAGCCTACCCAGCTTGACGTGAAACCGGGCATTGACCCACAGCGTCAGGCAACTGTCGTCGCAGAACCTCTGGAGCGTGGCTTTGGCCTGACTCTGGGTAACGCTCTGCGCCGCATTCTGCTGTCGTCGTTGCAAGGTGCAGCAATTACCGCTGTTCACATTGACAACGTCCTGCACGAATTCTCGTCCGTCTCTGGCGTTCGCGAAGATGTCACCGACATCGTTCTGAACCTCAAAGGCGTTGCCATCCGCATGGAAGTCGAAGGTCCAAAGCGTCTTTCGGTTCAGGCCAAAGGCCCTGGTGTTGTTACCGCTGGTGACATCTCGGAATCGGCTGGCATCGAAGTGCTGAACAAAGATCACGTGATCTGTCACCTGGATGATGGCGCTGATCTGTACATGGAACTGACCGTTAACACCGGTAAGGGCTATGTCTCGGCAGACAAAAACAAACCAGAAGATGCGCCAATCGGCCTGATCTCGATCGATGCGATCTATTCGCCGGTCAAGAAAGTGTCGTACGACGTACAGCCGACCCGTGAAGGTCAGGTTCTGGACTACGACAAACTGACCATGAAAGTCGAAACCGACGGTTCGATTACCCCTGAGGACGCTGTTGCATACGCTGCACGCATCCTGCAGGATCAGCTGTCGATCTTCGTCAACTTCGACGAGCCAGAAGCAGCTTCGGCTGGTGCTGACGACGATGGTCTAGAGTTCAACCCACTTCTGTTGAAGAAAGTGGACGAACTGGAATTGTCCGTACGTTCGGCAAACTGCCTGAAGAACGACAACATCGTTTACATCGGCGATCTGATCCAGAAAACCGAAGCAGAGATGCTGCGTACGCCAAACTTTGGCCGCAAGTCGCTGAACGAGATCAAAGAAGTGCTGTCCGGCATGGGGCTGCACCTTGGCATGGATGTCGAGGACTGGCCACCAGACAACATCGAAGATCTGGCAAAGAAATTCGAAGACCAGTTCTAAGGTTTTCGTACGACGGGGCGGGCAATACCGCCCCGTTACTACTCGGGCAATCCCGCCCCAAGGAGAGTGGCCAACACGCATAGGCCACCGGACAAAGCATAAAACGCTAGGAGAATTAAAATGCGTCACGCTCGCGGATACCGCCGTCTGAATCGTACTCACGAACACCGTAAGGCCCTGTTTGCTAACATGGCTGGTTCGTTGATCGAACACGAACAAATCAAAACCACCTTGCCTAAAGCAAAAGAACTGAAGCGCGTCATGGACAAGCTGATCACTTTGGGCAAACGTGGTGACCTGCACGCACGTCGTCAGGCAGTTGCTCAGCTGAAGCAAGACCAGCACGTTGCGAAACTGTTCGAAGTGCTTGGCCCACGCTACGCAGAACGTCAGGGTGGTTACACTCGCGTTCTGAAAGCTGGCTTCCGTTACGGTGACATGGCGCCAATGGCGATCATCGAACTGGTTGACCGCGATGTTGACGCAAAAGGCGCAGCAGACCGCGCACGTCTGGAAGCTGAAGAAGCTCTGGCAGACGCCGAAGAATAAGACCTCATTTCAGGTTTGAATGTGAACCCCGTTGGCAGTGCCAGCGGGGTTTTTGTTTGTCTAATTTGCAAAAACTTAATGAAAATTATTCTTATTAGGGATTTGTAAACTACTCCAGTCGCACAACTTATGCGGGATAAATTGATGGGCCAAACTGGAGGGCCAGATGCACAGCACCGTACTTTCCTTTGCGAATATGCATAACCATGGTGAATTATTTGCTAACGTCCTGCGGGCGCGTCGCGATTCATTTATTGTAAAGCGCGCATGGGATTTGCCCGAAACCATGGGGATGGAATACGACCAATATGATACGCCAGCATCGCGTTGGGTTGCGGTTCACGATGATACAGGGCGGGTTTTGGCGGGCGCGCGCCTGACGCCTACGACTGCGCAGTGTGGGATCTACAGCTATATGGTGCGCGATGCCCAGCGTGGGGTGTTAGATACCATTCCTCAGGATTTGCTATATGAAACAGCGCCTGTCGATCCTGGTATTTGGGAAGTCACGCGGGGCTTTATTGGCCATGATATCCCCAATAGCATCCGCCTACGTGTGCGGCTTTTGTTGACGGGGCAAATTGTCAAAGCGGGTCGTGAATTGAACGCACGCAAAATGGTGGCCTTACTGCCCGCAAACTGGAGCCGTTGGTCAAAACGGGCCAAGCTAGACATCAGTCCTGCGGGACGTGTTATGGATATGGGCGGCATCGAATATCAAGCCGTTTGGTTCGATTTGGCGGACAAACTGCACTGACGCTTTTCAAATGTTCGGGCTGGGCGTAGGTTGCGCCCATGCCCGATCTTTTTGACACCGATACGCCAACCGAAACGACAGCACCGCGCCCACTTGCGGATCGTTTGCGCCCGCAAAGTTTGGCACAGGTGATAGGCCAAAGTCATATATTAGGGGACGAAGGTCCATTAGGCGTCATGCTGGCGTCTGGGTCGTTGTCGTCGCTGATTCTATGGGGCCCGCCAGGGGTTGGAAAGACGACTATCGCGCGTCTGCTGGCCCATGAAACTGATTTGTACTTTGAACAGATCAGCGCGATTTTTACAGGTGTTCCTGATCTGCGCAAAGTATTCGATGCCGCGAAATTGAGGCGTCAAAACGGACGCGGCACACTGTTGTTTGTCGATGAAATCCATCGTTTCAATAAAGCGCAACAGGACAGTTTTCTGCCCCACATGGAAGACGGCACGATCGTGTTGGTCGGCGCGACCACCGAAAATCCTTCGTTCGAATTGAACGCAGCGATAATGTCGCGTGCGCAGGTGTTGGTTCTGGAACGGCTCACCATTGAAGAGCTGGAAAAATTGGCGCTACGTGCCGAAACCGAAATGGGGCGAACGTTAAACCTGACGGATCAGGCGCGCCGAGCGTTGGTCGAAATGGCCGACGGGGATGGGCGGACTCTTTTGAACCTGATTGAACAGGTTTTGGCGTGGAAAACGGGCGCGCCTTTGGATGTCGATGCATTAACAAAACGGTTGATGCGCCGCGCTGCGAAATACGACAAATCCGGCGAAGAACACTATAACCTTATATCCGCATTGCATAAATCTGTTCGCGGATCTGACCCTGATGCGGCGCTGTATTGGTATTCGCGTATGCTAGAGGGCGGAGAGGATCCCCGTTACCTCGCCCGTCGACTACTACGCATGGCGGTCGAAGATATCGCACTCGCTGATCCGCAAGCGCAGTCGATTTGCCTGCACGCGTGGGAAACATATGAACGTCTGGGCAGCCCCGAAGGCGAATTGGCGCTCGCGCAAGCGGTGATTTATCTGGCGCTCGCACCCAAAACCAATGCGGGCTATGTGGCGTATAAAGCCGCGCGGAATGCCGCCCGCCAGTCGGGCAGTGAACCACCCCCCAAACATATCCTAAACGCGCCGACATCGATGATGAAAGATCAGGGGTATGGCGCTGGCTATGCCTATGACCATGACGCCGAAGACGGATTTTCAGGGCAAAACTATTTCCCTGACACGATGCAGCGACCCACGTTTTACAAACCGGTTGATCGCGGGTTCGAACGGGATTTGAAAAAACGGACCGAATATTTCGCGGGCCTACGCGCGAAACGAAATGCGAGCCAGAATTGACTCTTTAGCCTCAAACCGCCAAGGAGCGCAGATGATTTCGAATGTATTGATGGTGGCAGTTGGCGGCGCGGTCGGCGCATCCATGCGGTATCTGACAAACGTGGGCGCGGGGCGCCTATTTGGGTTGGGGTTTCCGGCCGGTACCGTGATCGTCAATATATTAGGTTCGTTCTTGATGGGGCTGTTGGTGATTGTGCTGGCTGAAAAAGGCGGCACCCGATACGCACCACTGATTATGACGGGCTTTTTGGGTGGGTTTACGACGTTTTCGGCGTTTTCGCTGGATACCATCACCCTGTACGAACGCGGAGAGATCGTGACAGCCGCTATCTATGTGGCGGGCACGGTCATCATAGGAATTGCGGCATTGGTCGCGGGAATGGCCATAGGCCGATTGGTATTACAATGAGCGGTGTTCAAACTGTAACCGTGACAGAAGACGACGCAGAGCAGCGGGTTGACCGTTGGCTGCGCAAACAATTTCCGATGCTGACCCAAGGGCGCATCGAAAAGATGTGCCGTAAGGGCGAATTGCGTGTGGACGGCGGGCGGGTCAAACCGAACAGCCGTTTGGAAGCTGGGCAAAAGGTGCGCATCCCGCCGCTGGGCGATGCTGCCGTGAAACCTGCGCCAAAGGTAAACCGCAAACTGACGCGCAATGATGTGCAGATGATCCAAAACGCGGTCATCTGGAAAGACGAACATATTATTGCGCTGAACAAGCCGTCTGGCCTACCATCGCAGGGCGGATCAGGGCAGGGGGATCGCCATGTCGATGCCCTGTCCGAGGCGTTGATGTTTGGCTACAAAGACAAGCCCAAACTGGTGCACCGTCTGGACAAAGACACCTCTGGCCTGTTGCTGCTGGCGCGGACTGACCGTATTGCCCGCCGTCTGTCCGAAGCCTTGCGCCACCGTAACGTCCGCAAAGTGTATTGGGCCGCCGTCGCTGGCGTTCCGCACCCTCGAGCTGGCACGATCAAATATGGCCTGATGAAGGCCCCCGGTCGCGGCCGCGGCGGCGAAGGCGAAAAAATGGTCTGCGTGCACCCCGCGCGTTTGGATGAATTCGAAGGCGCAAAGCGCGCCCATACCGAATTTGTGACTCTATCGGCGCTGGCAAACCGCATGGCTTGGGTTGCGATGACGCCAATTACGGGCCGCACCCACCAGTTGCGCGCGCACATCGCCGAACTTGGCCACCCCATTCTGGGCGACGGGAAATACGGCGGATCGGGCACGGAAAACATGGGTGACGGTTGGGGCGCGGGCGTTGGTGGTGATGGCATCAGCCGTCGTTTGCATTTGCACGCGCGAATGCTGTCGTTCGAACATCCCATCACCAAAAAAATCATCACGCTAGAGGCTCCGCTGCCCGATCACATGCAAAACACATGGGATTTCGTCGGTTGGGACCCAAAAGACGCGCCGATCGATCCGTTCGATCCTGATGCTGAAGATTACTGATAAGAGACTGATATGAGCGCTTGGACTGCAAAACGTTTCTGGAAAGAAGCGTCGATCGCCAAAGATGAAAACGGATTCCGCATTGAATTGGATGGACGTCCCGTTCGCACGCCTGCCAAAACGCTGGTCGTTGTTCCAACGCGCACCATGGCAGCCGAGATTGCGGCGGAATGGGACGCACAGGTTGAACAAATCAACCCCGAATCTATGCCAGTAACGCGCAGCGCAAACGCCGCGTTGGACAAGGTCGCGACCCAATTTGACGAAGTGGCTGCGATGCTTTCTGCCTACGGTGGCAGCGATCTGCTATGTTATCGTGCAGATCACCCCGATGCCCTAATTGAACGGCAGGCAAAAAGCTGGGACCCTTTGCTGGACTGGTTGGACGAAACGTTTGGTGTTCGTCTGGCGCTTCAGGCGGGCGTAATGCCAGTCGCGCAGGACGAAAAAGGGCAAGAAGTTCTGCATGATCGCGTGCGACAGCTCACACCGTTTGAAATGGCGGCTTTTCACGATTTAGTGTCGCTTTCAGGCTCTTTGGTAATCGCTTTGGCTGTAATCGAGGGCCGAATTTCCCCAGAAGATGGGTGGGATTTGTCGCGCATTGATGAACGCTGGCAAGAAGAACAGTGGGGCGAAGACGACGAAGCAACCGCCCTTGCGACCCGTAAAAAAGGCGAGTTCCTGACGGCGGCAAAAATCTGGCAGCACCTTCAAAGCGCTTAGCGTTGGTTTATTGTCCTGCGATCCTAATAAAATGCGGGAAAAACGACCACGCAAAAATGCAAAAGTAATTTTGCTCACCTCTTGACCAATTGCTCAGAATACGACCAATCTAAGGGTAGCACGGCCGCGGGTGACTGCGGCTGAGCCAAAACCGCTAATCCAAAGCGATAAAAATTCCGACCGATGTGTCGGAGACTCAGGAAGAGGTAAAAATGAAAAAATCCGTATTTCTCGGCGCGCTGACCGTTGCTGGTCTGGCTGCTGCTGGTGCATCGGCAGCGACGCTGGACGATGTGAAAGCACGCGGTTCGTTGAACTGTGGCGTGTCGTCCGGTCTGACCGGCTTCTCGCAGCCTGACGCGAACGGCGTTTGGCAAGGTTTCGACGTTGCAGTTTGCCGCGCTCTGGCTGCTGCTGTTCTGGGCGATCCAACCGCTGTTGAATTTGTACCACTGACCACTCAGGTACGTTTCACCGCGCTGGCGTCGGGCGAAATCGACATTCTGGCACGTAACACCACCTGGACCTTCTCGCGTGACACCGACCTGAAACTGGATTTCATCGGCGTTAACTACTACGACGGTCAAGGCTTCATGGTTCCAAAAGAACTGGGCGTGACTTCGGCAAAAGATCTGGACGGCGCGACCGTTTGTATCCAAACCGGCACCACCACCGAGCTGAACCTGGCGGACTTCTTCCGCACCAACAACATCAGCTACGAGCCGATCCCAATCGAAACCAACGCAGAAGCACAGCAGCAGTACCTGGCTGGCGCTTGTGACGTTTTCACCACCGACGCATCGGGCCTGGCATCGACCCGCGCATCGTTTGAAAACCCAAGCGATCACGTGATTCTGCCTGAAATCATCTCCAAAGAGCCTCTGGGCCCTGCAGTACGCCACGGCGACAACGACTGGGCAGACATTGCTCGTTGGACCCTGAACGCACTGATCGCAGCAGAAGAGCTGGGCGTAACTTCGGCAAACGTTGCTGAACTGGGCGCTGCTCCTACTTCGAACCCAGAAGTTAACCGTCTGCTGGGCACCGAAGGTGAACTGGGCGCAATGATCGGTCTGGACGCTGACTGGGCTGCTCGTGCGATTGCTGCTGGTGGCAACTACGGCGAACTGTTCGAGAAAAACATCGGTGTGAACACCCCAATCGGTCTGGCACGCGGTCTGAACGCACAGTGGACCGAAGGCGGCCTGATCTACGCACCACCTTTCCGCTAAGTTTCACAACTCTAAAAGGGCGCGGTCTTTCCGCGCCCTTTTTCCAATTATCGCAGCCCTACAATTTCGATAACCAACAGCTGGATAACCGGCGACTAATCGGTTTGTAGGAGCCGGGGAGACATCATGACCATTTCCACCGACCCGCCGACCCAAGGGTTTCGGCTCAGTCAGCTTATCTATGATACGCGTTATCGGTCCTACACCATTCAGGTTATCGCAGCGATTTTGATCGTTCTGGGCCTGTCTTGGTTGGCCTCAAACACGGTCGAAAACCTAACCGCACTGGGCAAATCCTTTAGCTTGGATTTCCTAGGTAAACGGTCTGGGTACGATATTAACCAAAGACTTATTGAATACGATTCCAACTCGACCCACGGACGTGCGGCGCTGGTTGGTATCCTGAACACTTTGCTGGTCGCCGTATTAGGCTGTGTGACCGCATTGATCTTAGGCGTTTTTTTTGGCGTCTTGCGATTGTCGAATAACTGGATCGTGTCGCGTTTGGCATCGGTCTACGTCGAAGGTTTCCGTAACGTGCCGTTGCTGCTGTGGATCATCGCAATTTTCGCTGTGATGACAGAAGCAACGCCATCGCCACGCGATTTCCGCGGCGACGATCCGGCGGCGTCTATGCTGCTTGGTGATACCGTGGCTGTTACAAACCGCGGTACATACGTCCCTGAACCACTATTTGCGAACGGTTTGGGTGATGTGGCCGTGAATCCGCCAGGTGTGTTTTCGGACCTGTATTTTGAAATCAGCCTTGACCTAGTTGTCATCGTTCTGACCCTGATCGCCAGCTTTTTGGTCGTGAAACTGGTAAATGGTCGGGCAGCACGGATACAGAATGCTACAGGTGATCGCCCGAACACGTTCTGGACAAACCTAGCTATCATCGTCGTGCCAACTGGATTGTTGCTATGGGTGCTAGGTTTCTATCTGGGCTATCCAGAGCTGAAGGGCTTTAATTTCCAAGGTGGCACACACATTCGTAACTCGTTGCTTGCGCTGTGGCTGTCGCTGTCGCTGTACACCGGTGCGTTTATCGCGGAAATCGTGCGCGGCGGCATTCAGTCCGTGTCCAAAGGTCAAAGCGAAGCGGCCTTTGCATTGGGCCTGCGTGCTAACCGCACGATGAGCCTGATCATTCTGCCGCAAGCGATGCGCGTGATTATTCCACCACTGATTTCGCAGTTCCTGAACCTTGCCAAAAACTCGTCGCTGGCGATTGCAATTGGTTACATGGACGTGCGTTCGACACTGGGCGGCATCACCGTGAACCAAACAGGCCGCGAGCTTGAGGGTATTTTGCTGGTTGGTATTTTCTACCTACTGCTCAGCCTGATCATCTCGACCGGTATGAACTGGTTCAATAACCGCGTTAAGCTGAAGGAGCGCTAAGATGTCTGATACACATGCGCAAACCGTCCGCTACGTGCGTGACACAATGATTGATCCTTCGGCTCCGCCTGTTTCAGAAACGGGTGTGGTCAAATGGATGCGTGAAAACCTGTTTTCGGGCTGGTTGAATACCGTGCTGACACTGATCGCGCTGTACGTAATCTACACCGTGTTGGCGGGCGTTCTGCCTTGGCTGTGGAATTCCGTTTGGAACACAGGTTCGTTGAGCGAGTGCCGCGAAGCGCTGATGGTAACCATCGGCGGAGGGTCACATGACGGCGCCTGTTTTGCGGTTATTTCCGACCGTTGGACACAGCTGATGTTTGGGTTCTATCCACCCGAACTGTACTGGCGCCCGATTCTAGCGTTCATCCTGATGTTCGTTGCATTGGCGCCGATCCTTTTTGCAGACAAAGTCCCAGCAAAATTGATGATCTTCACTGCGGCTTATCCGTTCTTGGCGACCTGGTTGCTGTGGGGCGGATCGTTCTGGCTGCCGTTGTTGGTGATTGGCGGTTTTGTTGTAGCTGTTGTTGCCTATCGCGTCGTGGCGTCTATTGGCGGAACATTCGCGGTGATCGCAGCTGTTTTGGCTGCTGTGCTATGGTGGTTCTTTGCCATGCCGGCGATCAATGGCGGTCTGCATAAACTGGTTGCGTCGACCCGTATGGAAGCGACACTGGCTGAACAGCAAGAAGTGTTGGTTGTAACGCCAGATATGATTGCTGCCGCAGAAGCAGCACAGGCTGCGCAATCTGATCTGATTGCGGAATTGGTTGCGACCAAAGATGCCTTTGTCGCGACTGCGGAAGCCGCCCGTGACGCTGGCCAAGAACCAGACGATGCAACCATCGCAGGGTTCGAAGCCGTGATGGAAGAACTGTACGTCGAACGTGAAATCCATCAGGCCTATAGCCGCGAAATCTTTGCTTTGCAGCAACAGGTCTCAACGGCGAATGGTCTGATTGCGTCGATTGAAGGTCTGCCAACATGGGAAGCTGAACTGCCTGCCGCAACTGCCGCTCTGAAAGAGATGCAGGATAACCTTCCTTCGGAACTCAAGGGTCTGATTTCGCCGAACCAAGCGCCAGAAGGCACTTCGTCGGCTGACATCGCAGCCTTGCAGGCAGCATTGGATGCTGAATCATCCTTGGCCGCGTTGAAACGCAACATTGATGGCGCATACGAACGCATCGGTCTTGTGGGGCTAGAGCCTGTGACCAGCCGTGAATTCGGTGGTTTCATGCTGGCGCTGATCATCGGTATCGCAGGAATCGTGATTTCCTTGCCGCTGGGCATTTTGCTGGCGCTGGGTCGTCAGGCAAACCTGCCGATCGTCAAAGGTTTCTCGGTTGTCTTTATCGAGGTGATCCGCGGCGTGCCGTTGATCGTGTGGTTGTTCACCGCATCTTTGCTGCTGAACTACTTCCTGCCTCCGGGCACCAACTTTGACCTTGTCCTACGCGTTGTGATCATGGTCACGCTGTTCTCTGCCGCATACATCGCCGAGGTGATCCGCGGTGGTCTTGCAGCGTTGCCAAAAGGCCAATACGAGGCCGCAGATGCATTGGGTCTGGATTACTGGAAATCCATGCGCCTGATCATCCTGCCTCAAGCCCTAAAGATTTCGATCCCGGGTATCGTGAACACCTTCATCGGCCTGTTCAAAGATACCACGCTGGTCGGCATCATTGGCCTGTTGGACCCGCTGAACCTGTCGAATTCGATCCGTGCATCGACCGACTGGAACGGCGTTTACTATGAACTCTTCGTCTTTATCGGTCTGCTGTTCTTCGTATCTTGCTACAGCATGGGCCGCTACTCGCTCTGGTTGGAGAAAAAACTCCAACGTGGACACCGCTAAGGAGACTGACATGTCTGAACTTGCAACTGAACGTACAATCGATCGCAGCGCCATGACTGTCTCTGACGAGGTGGCGATCCAGATCACGAATATGAACAAATGGTATGGCCAGTTTCACGTCCTTCGGGATGTGAACCTGACCGTCAACCGTGGCGAACGTATCGTTATCTGTGGCCCATCGGGTTCGGGTAAATCGACCCTGATCCGCTGCATCAACCGCCTAGAGGAACATCAGGCGGGCAGCATCATCGTGGATGGGACCGAACTGTCGTCGGACCTGAAAAACATCGATAAAATCCGGTCCGAGGTTGGCATGTGTTTCCAGCACTTCAACCTGTTCCCGCACCTGACCATTCTGGAAAACTGCACGCTGGCGCCGATCTGGGTTCGTAAGGTCCCCAAAAAAGAAGCCGAGGAAACAGCGATGCATTTCTTGGAAAAGGTGAAGATCCCTGATCAGGCCCACAAATACCCAGGCCAGCTTTCGGGTGGTCAGCAGCAGCGTGTTGCTATCGCGCGTTCGCTGTGCATGAAACCACGCATCATGCTGTTCGACGAACCAACATCGGCTCTGGACCCAGAGATGATCAAAGAGGTTCTTGATACCATGATCGAACTGGCCGAAGAAGGCATGACCATGCTGTGCGTGACGCACGAAATGGGCTTTGCTCAGGCTGTTGCGAACCGCGTGATTTTCATGGACCAAGGTCAGATCATCGAACAGAACGAACCGACCGAGTTCTTTAACAACCCTCAGTCGGAACGCACCAAACTGTTCTTGAGCCAGATTTTGGGTCACTAACTGATAGGTTAGAAATTATATGGGCCGCCTGACGTTGTGTCGGGCGGCCCTTTTTTATTCGGTTGGTTCGCAAATGATTACGGCGGTGTTCCATTCGTCGCAGCGCTGCATCAGTTCATCGTTCAGCGGCCTATCCGTGTAGATCGCATCGACCATTTCCAACGTGCCAATGCGGGCGGGGGCGGATCGTTGAAATTTGGTATGGTCTGCGACCAGTATCACTTTACGCGCACGATTGATGATTGTTTGACTGACACCCACTTCGTCCACATCGAAATCCATGATGTCACCATCGGCGTCGACGGCTGAACATCCGATCACCGCGATGTCGAATTTAAACTGCCGGATGGTTTCCGTGGTCAGCGTGCCTACCAATCCGCCATCCGTGCGCCGCAACCGTCCACCGGCGACAATGACCTGACAGGTTTCATTCGCAACCAGTGTCGTGGCGACGTTCATATTGTTAGTGACGACCATTAGGTTGCGATGTGATTTGAGCTCGGCCGCGACAGCTTCGGTCGTTGTTCCAATATTCAGGAATAGCGAACAGTCTTCGGGAATATCATGCGCGCATTTGCGGGCGATATCGACCTTGCTGGCTTGGTTCAGCGTGCGGCGGTCTTCGTAGCCGATGTTGTTGATGCCTGATGGCAATACCGCACCGCCATGCACGCGATCCAATTTGCCCGAATCCGCCAATTCCGTCAGATCCCGTCTGATCGTTTGTAAAGTTACGCCAAAATGGGCCGCCAGTCCTTCTACGGTGACTTTGCCTTCACGGCGGGCGATATCAATAATTTCGGATGCACGAAAAGACTGAACCATGTTTTCCCCCACGTAACGCGCGATTTTGATCGTTATTCGACGATTTTGTTCCTTTTGGCTAGGCTTTGCGGTGTTTGAGGCTGGATTTTTATCTTATGCGTGATATTTCACCGTAAACCGAACAATTTTTATGTTCGCTTTGTTTCGATTTTGAGGGGTTGGTGCTGTGACCAAAGAATTTGATCTATTTATCATCGGCGGTGGCATTAACGGATGTGGTATCGCACGGGACGCAGCTGGCCGCGGTTTGTCGGTTGGTTTGGCGGAAATGGATGACCTAGCTTCGGCGACGTCCAGCGCCTCGACCAAGCTATTTCATGGCGGACTACGATACCTAGAATATTTCGAAGTCAGATTGGTGCGCGAGGCATTGATCGAACGCGAAACACTGCTGCGGGCGATGCCTCATATTTCATGGCCAATGCGTTTTGTGCTGCCCTACCACAAAGATATGCGGTTTGAATCGACAACACCGACATCAAAATTGTTGAATGCAGTTATGCCTTGGACCAAAGGGCGCCGCCCTGCGTGGCTGATCCGACTGGGGTTGTTTTTGTACGACAATCTGGGCGGACGAAAAATTCTGCCAGCGACCAAAACGTTGGACCTGACTGCCGCGCCCGAAGGGAAACCTCTGCAGTCAAAGTTTGCAAAAGCATATGAATATTCAGATTGCTGGGTCGAAGATTCCCGTCTTGTTGTTTTGAACGCTCGTGATGCGCAGCAGCGTGGCGCAGAGATTTTGACTCGCACCAAAGTAATCGGCGCGACCCGCCATGCGGACCATTGGGAAATTACCGTTCAAGACCATAGCGGCACCAAAGTGATCCGCGCGAAAATGTTGGTGAATGCAGCGGGACCGTGGGTGGGCGATCTTATCCATGGACCATTGGATCTGGACAGCCGCGATAATGTCCGTCTGGTGCGCGGCAGTCATATCGTGACCAAACGTTTGTACGATCACGACAAATGCTATTTCTTTCAAGGAGCCGACGGGCGGATCATTTTCGCGATCCCCTATGAGCGGGATTTCACTTTGATCGGGACCACTGACGCGGATCACGCGGACCCATCTTCACCGCCCGTTTGCACTGATGAAGAACGGGATTATCTGATCAATTTTGCGAACCAGTACTTCGAACAGCAAATCGCGGCCGAAGACGTCGTTTGGACCTATTCTGGCGTGCGCCCGCTGCATGATGACGGTGCGGAAAATGCGTCGGCTGCGACACGTGATTATACGCTAAAGGCAGACACAACGGGCGGTGCGTTCGTGCTGAATATCTTTGGTGGCAAAATCACGACCTATCGCAAGCTGGCCGAAAGCGCGATGAAACATATTACGGACCATTGCGGTGTAGATCGCACCGATTGGACCGCAGGAGTGCCTCTACCCGGCGGTGATTTCGAAGTCGGTTGTTTTGATGCATTGGTGTCAAAGCTGGAAATAGAATTTCCATATTTGACGCATGATCATGCCTACCGTTTGGTTCGCGCGTATGGAACAGAGGCGTTCGATATTCTTAGCGGATCAAAGACGTTCGATGATTTGGGTACGGATTGCGGGGAGACATTGACCGAGCGCGAGGTCGTTTGGTTGATCGAAAAAGAGTTTGCCCGAACAGCCGAGGACATTGTTTGGCGGCGCAGTAAATTGGGTCTACGTTTAACGGCCGATCAAATAGCGGAGCTGGATGATTGGGTGCGCGAACGCGTTAGCGTTTGAATTGGGCCATGGAATAGGCCGATTGCGCCGCTGGACGATGATCTGACCCAATGGGGCAAGCGCGGCGCACAGCACAACCGTTTAAAAGGCATGTTTGACCGTCTCTGGTGTCCAAATATTCTTGGCAGCGCTCAACATCATAGCCCTCTGCATTCAGTGCCTCACAGGGGCATGATGTGAGGCAAGGTTTTGACATGCAGTCTGAACAGGGTGGCGGCGGGAGTTCGATATCTGGTCGCGTTCGCAGTGCGATAGCGCCCCTATAGGAAATGAATAATCCCGATGTCCCGTCGACCAACAGCGTTACGGGTGATGCGATTACTGATCCAGACCTAATTGCCCAGCTGTAAAACGGATGAAACGGAGGGCCGCCGAAAGGGAAGTAGGCTTTGGCCTTGTGATCGCAGGCAATCCGGCCAATCGTCCGTCTAGACCAGCGATCCAGCGGATCAGCGCCGCCATCGCGCCATTCATCAGAGGCTGTGAAGATGGGCCAAAATTCAGGTTCTGCAGGGGAAATGAGTGCGATGCATTTTACCCAGTCAGGCACTGCGTCGTTTTCAGTTGGCGAAACCAGCCCCGAAATTCGGAGCCCATGTTCCGCCAACTGATCGATCAGGTTAGGCACCGCGTGGCTTTACGCTGGGTTCCGTGCTGCGGATCATCGACCCCGCGCCGTGTTCGGTGAAAAGTTCCAACAAGCAGGCGTTCGCAACACGGCCGTCCAGAATAACGACACCGCGCACGCCTTCTTCGACGGCTTGTAGCGCGGTTTCGGTTTTTGGGATCATGCCACCAGCGATAGTGCCATCGGCGATCATGTCGCGGACTTCTGTTGGTGTCATTTGCGTGATCACTTCGCCATCTTTGTTTTTGACGCCCGTGATGTTCGTCAGCAGCAACAGGCGATCGGCCTTTAGCGCCCCAGCGATCGCACCTGCTGCGGTGTCGCCGTTCACGTTGAAGGTTTCATTTTCATTCATGCCAGTCGCGACAGGGGCGATTACAGGAATGATACCTGCGGCGAACAGATCGTGCAGAACCTGCACGTTCATCTCCACTGGTTTGCCGACAAAGCCCAGTTCTGGATCGTCCGCCACGCAGACCATCAGGTCGTCGTCTTTGCCCGACAGGCCAACGGCGCGGCCACCTTCGTCCATGATGGCCTGAACGATACGTTTGTTCACAAGGCCTGTCAGAACCATTTCGACCACTTCGACGGTCTTTTTATCCGTCACGCGTTTGCCGCGGACGAATTCGGATTCGATGCCCAGTTTGTCCAACATTTCGTTGATCATCGGGCCACCGCCGTGGACGACAACGGGGTTCACGCCGACCTGACGCATCAGAACGATGTCGCGGGCGAAATCTGCCATCGCTTCGTCATCGCCCATCGCGTTGCCGCCGAATTTCACGACAACGATCGATCCGGCATAGCGCTGCAAATAGGGCAGAGCTTCGGACAGGGTCCGGGCGGTTGCGATCCAGTCACGGTTCATATCTTGTTTCCTCATGTCCGGTCCCGTTCGAATAAGGGTCAGTCAATATTTGCAATAATGGCACGCAGGGTCGAAATGCCTTCGCCCTTTTCCGAGCTGGTCAGGATCAGCTCTGGATAGGCGGCTGGGTGTTTTTGCAGCACCTTGCGGGTGACTGCCAGCGATTCCTCTAGGTGGGTTTTGCGTACCTTATCGGTTTTGGTCATCACGACCTGAAATGTGACAGCTGCTTTGTCCAACAGTGTCATAATTTCTTCGTCTACTTTTTTCGGGCCGTGGCGGCTGTCGATCAAAACGAAAACGCGGCGCAGCGTAGGGCGCCCCGATAGATAGTTTTTCAGTAGGTTTTGCCATTTTTCGACGACCGCAACCGGCGCGTTGGCAAAACCGTATCCTGGCACGTCGACGACATAGTGATCTGTGCCAACCGTGAAGTAGTTGATTTCCTGCGTGCGGCCCGGCGTGTTGGACGTACGTGCGATCCCTTTGCGGCCAGTCAGCGCATTGATCAGGCTGGATTTGCCGACGTTCGACCGACCGGCAAAGCATACCTCGGCGCGGTCCGCAGGAGGCAGACCGTTCATAGCAACGACGCCTTTCAGGAACTCGACTTCGCCTGCAAACATCAGGCGGCCGCGTTCGCGGGCCATGTCATCGGGTTCTTCGACAATGTTGAAAGGGATTTCCATTTATAGAACCTCGACTTTGTCACCCACGGCTACTGTGCCGCTGTGGGTTACTTTGCAGAATATACCCAAGTCACGGGTGTTATAGTGTTCGCCCAATGCGCGCAGTATATCAATATCGCGCTCGCCTGTGACCGTATTGGTATCGGTGGCGCGGCAGCGTTCGATCGGCGTGACTGTGGTCAGTGTGACGTCGCCAATTTTGATGTCTTTGCCGATAATGTCTGTTTCGGCAAAGGGCGCCCAACCATCGACCCATAGGTTTCCGCGAAAACGAGCGGGCGATAGATCGCGGCCCGTTTTCGCGCTTAGGTCGGCCAATGAGGCGGTGTTCAGAACGGAGACGTATTGGTCCGCCTGATCGGTGAACTGCGCGTCGGCTGCGCGTACGATTTCAGTGGGGCCGTGGCCCGCGTCAGGTACCAAAGCGTTCAGCCAATCGATCAAGTCCGCACCTTGGGTGTCAGGGGCAAAGGTGATCGACGCAGCGCGGGGATGGTGCAGTGTTATGGTGTCGCCATCGGTTTCGGCGGTCACGCACATCAATTCGGGATGGGACCGGCCGATAAAGAAATTTGGTTTTTTAGCCCAAGGGGCCACGCCATTTTCGGGCGAAATTTTGGATACGCTATGTAAGACAGCCCACATACGATCCAAAGGCATAGCGCGCCCCTGTGCTAGGGACGCGCTTGCTAGGGTTTCAACGCCAATCGATTTTATCGGATGGCGATGAATGCTTTTCAGCGTGGCGATCATTCCTCGGCCTTGGCTTTGTTGCGATTAAACGCCGAGGTGATGTTGCCTAGAACGTCAGGCTTGTGGCCGTGGCTCCGCATGATGGCGTACTGCTGGATAAAGGTGATCACGTTGTTGGTGATCCAGTACAGAACCAGACCCGAAGCGAACGATCCCAGCATGAACATGAAGACCCATGGCATCCAAGCAAAGATCATTTTCTGCGATGGATCGGTGGGGGCAGGGTTCAGTTTCTGTTGCAGCCACATCGAAACACCCAAGAAGATCGGCAAAATGCCAAGCGATAGGATGAAGAACAGGCTACCAGGTTCTGGTGTCGAATAAGGCAGCAGGCCGAACAGGTTCAGGATCGACGATGGATCAGGTGCCGACAGGTCGCGGATCCAACCAATCCAAGGTGCGTGACGCAGTTCGAGGGTGACAAAGATCACCTTGTACAGCGAGAAGAAGATCGGGATCTGCAGCAACATTGGCATACAACCCGATGCTGGGTTCACTTTGTTGTCGCGGTACAGCTTCATCATGCCTTGCTGAAGTTTGGCGCGGTCGTCGCCGGCTTCCTCTTTCAGCTTTTCCATTTGCGGCTGTAGTTCTTTCATCTTTGCCATCGAAACGTAAGATTTATACGCCAGTGGCAGAACCAAGGCTTTCAGCACAACGGTCAGTGCGACAATGGACCAGCCCATGTTGCCGATGACAGCATTGATGTTGTGCAGCAGCCAGAAGATCGGTTTCGTCAGGAAAAAGAACCAACCCCAGTCGATGGCGTTGATGAAGCCGGTGACGCCCTGTTCGTTTTCGTATTCACGCAGGGTTTCCCATTCTTTTGCGCCAACAAAGAAACGGGTCGAAACGGTTGCGTCTGTGCCATCAGCCAAAGTCTGCGACGGCATGAATGCGTCTGCTTCGTAGACTTCACCTGGTTGAAGGCGCGACACCGATGTGAACGGCTGGGATTGATCGGGAATGATCGTGGTCAGCCAATAGTGGTCGGTGTAGCCGATCCAACCGGATTCCAACACTTCGATACGGTCGGCGGTCTCTTCGTTGCGGATATCTTTGTAGGACAGTTCCTGCAGCGCGCTGTCGGACATACGAACCAGACCTTCGTGCAGCACAAAGAAGCCTTTTAGATCGTCAGGTTCGGTAAAGCGGCGCAGCACACCATAAGGCGTGATGGTGGCCGTGGTGCCTGATGCGTTGGTGACCGTCTGATCGATGGTCATCATGAATTTGTCGTCGACCGAATAGGTGTTGCGGAACGTCAGGCCAGCGCCATTGTCCCAAACCAAAGTAATCGGGCTGTCTGGCGTCAGGGTTTCGCCTGATTCCAGCGACCACAGGGTATCAGGGCCAGGAACACCGGCGGTATCAACGCCAGCGTTAGGCGACCAACCGAAAGCCGCATAATAACCGTCGCGGTCGCCGCCGACAGGATTCAGCAGATGAACGATTTCATCGCTGCCCATGTCGATGTTGTAGTTCAGCAGCGAAATATCGTCGATACGTCCGCCCAGCAGGCTGATGGAGCCTGTGAGTTCAGGGGTTTCGACTGGAACGCGTGGTGCATCCTGCACCGGTTCTGATATCGCAACTGTGGTTGTAGCCGCTGTTCCGGTTGCTGGTGCCGAAGGGTCGGCCAGTTGTTCGGTTGCTAATTCTTCGGCAACCGCCGGGGATTGTTCCTCTGGTGGGAAGAGGAAGAACCAGACAGTAATCACAACGAAGCTAAGCACCGTCGCCAAAATGAGGTTCTTGTTTTGATTGTCCATTTGAACCGCCGTGTCGCATGGTAAAAGGTCAGGCAGGTTCAACAGGGCATAGGCCCAAAGGTCAAGCGGTTTTCCCTGTTTTATAGGGTCGCAGGCGGGCCTTTACCCTACCTTTTGACGGATCTTTGCCCCTCTGACGGATTGTGCCCTGTAATTGTGGATCCAGTTATCCACGTCCCAAGGTGCCATGGGGCGCGCAATTCCAAAGCCTTGCACGTGGCCGCACCCTAAACTGGCCAGCATGCGGCGTTCTTCGATGGTTTCGACTCCTTCTGCCAAGGTGTCTAGACCCAGTCGTTCTGCCATGGTCAGGATCGCCGCGACCATTTTTTGTTGTTCGTCATCATTGTCGATGTTGGTCACGAATGATCGGTCGATTTTAATGCGTTCCACTGCGTATCGGCGGATCGATGTGATTGACGCGTGGCCGGTGCCGAAATCGTCTAGATCCAATCGGCAGCCTAGTCCCGCTAACCCAGCAAGATTCCGAATGACCACGTCATCAGCGTTATCGGCGACGACCGTTTCCAATACTTCGACGGCCAAACGGTCGGGCGATAGACCGTAGTTGATCAGGCTGGTTTCGATGTGGCTGACCAGTGTTGGATCGCGTAGTTCGTCTTTGGAAAAGTTGACGCCAACGCGAGATACTTTGAACCCTTGGGCGTCCCAGCGA
Organism: Marivivens niveibacter; assembly: GCF_002150005.2. Lineage (GTDB taxonomy): Bacteria > Pseudomonadota > Alphaproteobacteria > Rhodobacterales > Rhodobacteraceae > Marivivens > Marivivens niveibacter. The sequence goes on along the minus strand of NZ_MSPP01000002.1, from coordinate 10,645 downwards.
TGTAGGGCCGACAATGCGTCATCGATCATCTTGTGTCCCAAACGGTGCATTTGGCCAGCTTGCGCCAAAGCAGGTAAAAATTCACAAGGTGGAACCAGCCCACGCGACGGGTGGTGCCATCTGGCCAGTGTTTCAAATCCAGTGAGCTGACCGCTGCGCGTGCTGATTTGGGGTTGGAAAAAAGCGGTGATTTCGCCGTTGTCCAATGCGTGCGTAACCATTTGAGCCAGTTTGTTACAGGTCGCGATCCGGCTGCGCATTGCGGGCGAATAGCTGCGAATAGCGGCGGGCGCGTGGCGCTGGGCTTCGATCAGGGCGTTGGTCGCGGCTTGCAACAAAGTGCTGCCAAAAACGCTGTCGATCCGGTCAGATAATGCAAAGCCAATCGATACGGTGAAATACGTATTTACGCCTTCGATTTCGACAGGATCGGTCATCGCATGTTGGATGCGCGACGACAGTTGAATCGCAGCCTCTAGATCCAGTCGTTTCGATGGGGCGAGCGCGATGGCAAAGGTGGGTCCATCCAGTCGGCTAATTTGATCTTCGGTCCGCAGGATATCCGTTAGGCGCTGGGCAATTGCGCGATAGATCGTTTCCACCCCAAGTCGGTCGTGGCGTTCTTCGATCAATTTAAAACGGTCGATTTCCAGCATGATCGCCCCGCAATGGGTGTTATTGGTCAGGCTGGACAGATGGTTCGACATCACATCATCAATGGCATCGCGGGTCAGCAGGCCTGTGATCGTATCGGTATCACGCTGAACAGATGATTTATCAGAGAACCCAATCAGAATCAGAGCAGCCGTAAGGGCCGAAATTGTTGCGGCAATGGCGCCGAACAATAGGGTTGTCGTCCCGACCGCCATGAACAACACCAGATAATGGCGCGGCCCCAGCGCGGCGAATGGCGATTTCAGTTGTTGCCACAGATGCATGTTCCAATCCTTTGCCCAAACGTAACAGGGGCAATCTGGAACACATTGCTGTCGTAGGTGTTAACGCAGCTTTGGAATATCCGAACAATCTGAATCGTTTCGTTCAGAAATTGTTAGACCTTTGAAATCGAACAAATCGGTATCCAGCAGATGCGATGGGCGCGTGTTTGTCAGCGCCTTGAACATCTTTTGGCGACGCCCTGGCGCGTTCTTTTCCCACTGGTCCAAAATCATTTTGACCTGCTGACGCTGCAGGCCGTCCTGTGACCCGCATAGGTCGCATGGAATAATTGGGTAATTCATTGATTTCGCGAATTTTTCGCAGTCGATTTCGGCCACATGTGCCATCGGGCGATAGACGAACAGATCGCCTTCTTCGTTGACCAGTTTGGGGGGCATCGTAGCTAGGCGCGATCCGTGGAACATGTTCATGAAAAACGTTTCCAGAATGTCGTCGCGGTGGTGGCCCAGAACGACGGCGGAACAGCCTTCTTCGCGGGCGATGCGGTACAGGTTGCCGCGGCGCAGGCGCGAACACAGGGCGCAATAAGTGCGACCAGCGGGTACCTTTTCTTTAACGATTGAATAGGTGTCTTGGTATTCGATGCGATGCGGGACGCCCATATCCTCTAGGAATTTGGGCAGAACGGTCGACGGGAAACCCGGTTGGCCCTGATCCAGATTGCAGGCCAGTAGGTCCACAGGCAGCAAACCGCGCCATTTCAGTTCGTATAGAATCGCCAGCATGGTGTAGCTGTCTTTGCCGCCCGACAGGCAGACCAACCAACGCGTGTCGCGTTCGATCATGCCGTATTGTTCGATCGCTTCGCGGACGTTTTGCACAATGCGTTTGCGCAGCTTTTTGAATTCGGTCGTTTTTGGCGAGCCTTGGAACAGGGCGTGGATATCGTCCAGATCATCATCAAGCATGGCTAAACCTTAGTGGCGGTGTTTGCAGTCAGGGACATTGTCGATGCCCGATCCACCCCAAGGGTGACAGCGCATCAGGCGGTGGACGATCAAATATGTGCCTTTGATCCCGCCATGTTTCTGCAGGGCCTCCATCGCGTAGGCCGAACAGGTGGGTTGATAACGGCACGCATGACCGACCCAAGGGCTGAATACCAAACGGTAGAACCGAACGGGCAGGGATATGACCCACGCCAGAGGTGTCATTTGGAATGCACCTTTTTGAGCGCCCAAATCAGATCTTTTTGCATGCGGGCGAAATCGTAGTCGGCAGTCACGTCTTTGCGGCCGATCAGGACATAGTCCCACCCCGCGCGGCCGTGCTGGTTCATCACCAGACGCGCGATTTCACGCAAGCGGCGTTTCGCACGGTTGCGAGCAACCGCATTTCCGACCTTTTTTGAACAGGTATAGCCCACGCGAAATGCATCGGCGTCACCGCGGTTGCGGGCCTGCAGGTGGAATCCAGTCGTGCCCTGCCGTAGGGCATTTGCAGCACGCAAAAAATCCGCCCGTTTTTTGACAACAGGCGGGCGAACGAAAACCGCCACAGGCGCAGCCTTGGCGGTCGTCGTGTCACAATGCTGTTGCGGTGTCATATCTGACCCCGCTGCGCCAATTAGGCGCTCAGCTTTTTGCGGCCTTGAGCGCGGCGCGAGTTCAGGATTTTACGTCCTGCTTTGGTTGCCATGCGGGCACGGAAGCCGTGACGGTTTTTGCGTACACGGTTCGATGGTTGGAACGTACGTTTCATCGCGTTCTCTCCGGTTCAATAGGGCCGAACCCTAGGGATTCGAGGCCGATAACATTCGAAGCCCTGCCAATAAGGCGGCTCTGGCTTTGTGTCAACGTGGTTGAGGCCCAGTTTTTTACAACTTCGACATAATTTTCCGCACTCTGTTACAGAAATGCGGGGTGACGCGGGGGCCAGATCAACCTGACGTGAGGTGTCTATGATGTGCAGCGGAAAAAGTCCAATAAAGTAGGGCAGTTACAAATAAAGGCACCAAATGGCCCTCTCTCATCCGTTTTTGCGTCGAATGCCGCTGATTTTGATCGTTTTAGGGGTTGTTGCGGCAGCTTGGTTGCTGCGCGGCGTCGTGTCTTTTGAAACATTAAAACAGAATCGGGACGCGTTGATCGGGTATCGCGATGCTGCGCCGATTCTTTCGGTCGCGGTCTTTATCGGCATCTACGCAATGGCGACCGCGTTTTCGATTCCAGGTGCCACGATCATCACGCTGACGGGCGGATTTCTGTTTAACACATTCCCCGGTGCGCTGTTTAACATCACTGGCGCCACAATCGGGGCTGTTATTCTGTTTCTGGCCGCGCGCTGGGGCCTGGGGGATCGTTTGGCCGCCAAAATGGATGTCAGCCAAGGTCGTGTGAAAAAGATCAAAGAAGGTATCGACGCTAACCAGTGGTCTATGTTGTTTCTGATCCGGCTGGTGCCAGCTGTACCGTTTTTCGTCGCGAATCTTATCCCTGCCTTTGTTGGCGTGCCTTTGCATCGTTTTGTCGTGTCGACTGCGCTGGGAATTGTACCAGGTGCGGTTGTCTATACCTCTGTCGGGGCGGGGCTTGGCGCGGTGTTTGATCGTGGCGGGACGCCAGATTTGGGGATTATCTTTGAACCTGCGGTGTTTTGGCCCTTAATCGGGCTAAGTTGTTTGGCTGTGTTGCCAGTAATAATCAAAATGATCCGCGGAAAGGACATCACGCAGTGACCGAATTGAACGTCGATGTATGTGTAATTGGAGCAGGCTCTGGCGGGTTGTCGGTTGCTGCGGGGGCGGTTCAAATGGGGGCGTCGGTCGTTTTGATCGAAGGCCACAAAATGGGTGGTGATTGCCTGAACTATGGCTGCGTACCGTCCAAGGCACTGTTGCACGCCTCGCGTTCTGGCATGTCCTATGCCGATGCGATTGCCCATGTCCGTTCCACAATCGAAACGATCGAACCACACGACAGCGAAGACCGGTTCGAAGGTTTGGGCTGCACCGTCATTCGCGACTGGGCGCGTTTCGCGTCTCCCAACATCGTGCAGGCAGGTGAAACACGTGTTCGTGCCCGCCGGTTTGTGGTTGCGACAGGGTCATCGCCCGTGGTGCCACCCATCGACGGAATTGATTCTGTGACGGCCTACACCAACGAAACGATCTTTGATCTGCCAGAAAAGCCTGAGCATCTGATCATTATTGGTGGCGGTCCGATTGGTATGGAAATGGCGCAAGCTCACCGCGGTTTGGGCTGCGACGTTACTGTGATCGAAGCTGCGCAAGCGTTAGGACGCGAAGATGCTGATGCGCGCGCTGTTGTAGTGAAATCGCTGCGCGACCAATGGATCACGGTTCACGAAGGCACAGCAGTTGAGCGAATTAGCAATGAAAACGGCGTGACTGTTTACACCTCGAACGGCGCCATTACTGGCAGCCACCTGTTGGTTGCCGCAGGTCGCAAAGTCAACATCGACCGTTTGAACCTGCGCGATGCAAATGTTGCGCACACTGCCAAAGGAATCACCGTTGGCGACGATCTGCGGTCAATGTCGAATAAAAAGGTATACGCGATTGGGGATGTTGCCGGCGGGATGCAATTCACCCATCTGGCTGGATACCATGCAGGCGTTATAATTCGGTCGATGCTGCTGGCTCTGCCCGCTAAGGCAAAAACCCATCATATCCCGCGCGTAACCTACACGGCCCCTGAATTGGCCCAGATCGGCCCAACCGAGGACGAGGCACGCAAGGAATATGGGTCAAAAGTGACAGTCGCGCGCGCTGAATATACTGGCTCTGATCGCGCGATTGCCACAGGGCATACGACTGGATTCATCAAAGTGATGGTGGTCAAAGGTCGTCCTGTTGGGGTGACAATTGTTGGTCCAGATGCGGGTGAATTGATTGCGATGTGGTCAATGGCGATTGCCAACAATCTGAAACTTTCGGCGATTTCCAACACCGTTTTGCCATATCCAACAATGGCAGAGATTAACAAACGTGCTGCGAGCGCCTATTTTACCCCCAAGCTATTTGAAAACCCGAATGTGAAACGGGTTGTGGGGTTGGTTCAGCGGTTCCTGCCCTGACCTAAAATCGGAGGGGGCATGTTTAAAACTCTATCAGGACGTTTCCTGATCCTCACCGTCATATTTGTCATGCTGGCAGAGATCTTTATTTTTCTGCCTTCCGTGGCGCGTTTCCGTCAGGATTACCTGCTGTTGCGTTTGGAGCGTGCGCAAATCGCATCCTTGGCGCTATTGGCTGATGACATGATTTCAGCGGACCTAGAATCCGAACTGTTAGAGAACGCTGGGGTCTTTAACGTCGTTCTGCGTCGTGATGAAGTCAGGCAGTTGGTCCTCTCATCGCCAATTCCCGCACAGATCGAAGCCACTTATGACATGCGTGATCCTGGCGCTTTGACGCTGATCCGTGATGCGATCATGGTGTTAAACAACACAGCCAACCCAATTATCCGTGTCATCGGCAATCCCGTTCAAGATGGTGGCTTGTTGATCGAAGTCACGATGGAGCAAGGCCCCCTACGCGCCGCTATGATTGATTACGGGCTGAACATTCTGGCTTTGTCTGCGGTTATATCGATCATCACGGCGTTGTTGCTATTTGTGGCTGTTCGCGCGTTTTTGGTGAAACCCATTCGCGGTGTTGTGCGGCACATCACCCTGTATGCCGACAGTCCCGAAGATGCGCGGCGGATTATCGAACCATCTGCTGGAATCAATGAATTGCGAGAGGCCGAAGAGGCGCTCAAATCCATGCAGACGCAATTGACCAGCGCGTTGCGCCAAAAGGACCGACTGGCGCAATTGGGCGAAGGCGTTGCAAAAATCAGCCACGACCTTCGGAATATTCTGACATCTGCGCAGCTGTTCACTGACCGTATCGAAGTGTCGAGCGACCCCGTCGTCCAACGGCTTGCACCAAAATTGGTAAATTCCATCACGCGCGCGGTTCATCTATGTGAAAATACTCTGGCTTTTGGACGTGCCGAAGAAGCCCCGCCCAAGTTAGAGCGTTTTTCACTTTCTGGCATCGTTTCGGATGTTATCGACAGCGAGCGTCTCTCCGCAGGGGATTATGACTTGTCCTTTTCCGAGGACGTCCCATCCGGCCTGATGTTGCGCGCCGATAGCGAACAAATCTATCGCGTGATTTCAAATCTGGTGAGAAACGCACGTCAGGCCATTATGGCAACGGGGAAATCGGGTGAAATTAACATCTGTGCAGCCGATGCAGACGATGCATGGCAGATTCGTGTTTCAGACACCGGTCCCGGATTGCCAAAACGTGCCCAAGACCATCTTTTTCAAGCTTTTCAAGGCGGTGCGACCAAAGGTGGGTCTGGTCTGGGATTGGTGATTGCCTCTGAATTGGTGCGGGGGCACGGTGGTTCGTTGACATTGCAATCCACGGATCCAACCGGAACGACGTTTGTCATCACCCTGCCAAAGGCCGAAATCAAACTTTCTGCAAAAGAAATGTAAAAACTTTCATTTTCGCCCTTGCGGCCCCCAAACGTGGGGGCTATACGGCGCTCACTCTCCGCGGACTGGTAGCTCAGTTGGATAGAGTACTTGACTACGAATCAAGGGGTCGGGGGTTCGAATCCTCCCCAGTCCGCCACTTACACTTCCTTAAAAATTCCGAACAAAGTCGACTTTGTCATTATTCCCCCAACTTACTTGGTCGGGAATGAAAAGTTCTTCAGACTGTCAATTTTGTAATTTCTGCGTTGATCACACGTTCAGTCGAATCTGCATTTGAATCGTTGCCATCTAGATCCCATGATTGCCTGCGAGTGGCAGGTGGCCGAGGTGGACACCGAACAGGGGTCTATCTGCGTTGCCTCTACTCACCTAGAAAGTAACGCCAACGAATCCCAGCGGGCTGCCCAGTTTGACATTCTGGTGAACGCGGTCGGCGACGTTGGCCCCAATCTGACTGCCGTAATCGGAGGGGGCTAAAAACAGGCAACCACATGCCGCCTGAATTCGATTGGAAAACCAAGGCGCATTTTCACAACGTGCAAACCAATGGCTATTACCGTGGTGGCACTGTCAGATCACGAGTTTCCGCCAATGTTTTGCTGTATCAAACGATGATCATTAGACACTTTCAAAGCTGAAGAGTCGTTTGGGATTGTCCCATAAAATTTTGCGCTGGGCTGTTGGGTCGGAAACGAAACGGGCGAAGACGTCTAACAACGGACCGTAATCAACCCGCGATGTAGCGCGCAAAAATGGCCAATCCGATCCCCACAAGCAATTGTCGGTGCCGAATGCGTTGATCAGCGCGTTGATGTAGGGCGACGCGTCATCAAAAGGGTGAGGCAGGGCCGCAAATTTCGCATAACCCGACAGCTTTATAGCGGCCCGTTTTGTTTCCCCAAATTTCAGCAGTTGTTGAAATGCAGGTTGGCTAAGGCCGGCCGCGGTGTCAGGTCGCCCGCAGTGATCGAAAAGCAACCGTGCGCCTGTGTCGTTTAACATTGGCACGATATCCATTAGCAGATCACCCGCTACCTGAACCTGCAAAAACATGTCTTGCTGTGCAATGCGGTCGAACAATGGTCCGAACTCTTTGTAATACCCTTTGTCGTAGAAGGTTACATTTGCCGCAATTCCCACGATCCCTTGCGCCTTAAGCTCTGCCAGCTGATCTAGCGACGTATCTGCTTCGGCAATTGCAATGCCTTTCCATTTGCCGTCGCTGTGCGCTATGGCGTCCAGCATACATGCGTTGTCAAATTCATAGCCACTGTTGGGTTGGACAAGCAGCGCATGCTGCACCCCATATGCTGCAAATACATTTTTCAACTGAGCTGCTGTGCCAATCTCTTGTCCTGCTGGGTGATAGGGCGACGCAGGATCGTAGGGAAAACGGTCCGGATCAAATACGTGGCAATGGCAGTCAACTTTTGGGATGTCTTGAATAGTCATAAGCTTGTTTGGTACCTAAACGGGGCGGGAGCTATCGCTGGACTATAAACGCCCCCTGTAATCCGATCAGTTTTGCCCCGATTGACGCTGTCGTAAAGGTATAGACCAGTTCAACACGTCTGCTGCGGTAAATAAACCTTGCCAAACGAAACTGCATTGATCAGTCCTATCGTCAAAAGACGAAAGGGCAGGGCGATGGCTGGTGCGGACATCTTATATATGCTGGTCATTTTGATCTCTGCCGGTGCAGTCGCGGGGATACTGGCTGGACTGCTGGGCGTTGGTGGCGGCGTGGTTCTGGTTCCTGCCTTTTTGATCATTCTGCACTCTGTCGGGTATTCGGGTGAATTCGCGATGCAAATCGCAGTTGCGACATCGCTGACGACAATCATAGCAACTTCAATGCGGTCAGTTCAGGCGCACTGGAAACGCGGCGCGGTGGATTTGACCCTGCTAAAACGGTTGATCGCGCCCGTTGCGATCGGCGCTTTGTCAGGGACAGCGCTGGCGCAGGTGTTGCAGTCCGCGCATATGATGGCGGTGTTTGGCGTCCTGGGCACCTGCGTCGGTATCTATATGGTGTTATCGCCCAACGTTGCGCGCGACGGTGCAGCTCTGCCGCGTCCGCCTGTGACCTTTGCCAGCGCGACGCTGTTCGGCGGATTGTCTGCCTTGATGGGGATCGGCGGCGGATCGTTCTTTGTCCCGTTCCTATCCTATTTCGGCAAAACCACCCATCAGGCGGTTGCAACGTCGTCGGGCATTGGCATGTTGATCGCCATCCCGTCCGCAATCGGATTTATGATTGTGCCGACACCGGTAGGCGCACCACCGCTGATGCTGGGGCAGGTCAATTTGGGTGCGGTGTTCATTATCGCCTGCACTACATTTGTGTTCGCGCCCTTAGGCGCGGCGCTTGCCCACAAGCTAGATTCTAAAAAACTGAAACGGGTCTTTGGGGTGTTTTTGATTTTCACCGCCCTGCGCATGTTAAGCAAAGCCATCGCTGCACTGACCTAATACCGCGTTCTTATCCGAATAATCGGTTCCCGCGAGTTTTTATAGACAGGGCCCGCTTTCATGGATTGTCTGCGTTTGAGGGAGGACAAACCATGACAAATGAGATCGCCAGAATTGCCGTTGTTGGTGCTGGTCTGATAGGCCAGCGCCATTGCCGCGCGGTGCAGATTGCCGATGGCGCCACTTTATCCGCGGTGGTGGATCCATCTGATGAAGGGCGTGCTTTTGCTGACAGTATTGGCGTGACATGGTTTGCCGAGTTGTCGGACATGATTGCCGCGGGTGCGGCTGACGGCGTGTTGTTGGCGACCCCCAACACATTGCACGCGGCCGGCGCGAATATGTGTATCGATGCCGCGTTGCCTGTGTTGATCGAAAAGCCGATCTTTACGGACATTGCCGAAGGTCGGGACATTTTACAGCGCGCAGATGCAAAAGGCGTGCCCGTCGCAGCCGGCCATCATCGACGCCACAATCCGCTAATCGCGCGTGCCAAACAGTCAATCGACGACGGGGATATCGGCCAGATCGTATCGGTCCAATGTTCCACATGGTTTATGAAGCCCGACTATTATTATGACGTGGACTGGCGCAGACGCAAAGGTGCAGGGCCAATTTATCTGAACCTGATCCATGACATCGACCTTTTGCAATTTCTATGTGGCCCGATCACCGAAGTGCGGGCAATCGAATCCAATGCCGTTCGCAATAATGAGGTGGAAGATACAGCAGTAGTTTTGCTGCGGTTTGAAAATGGTGCCTTGGGTACCGTCAACGTCAGCGACACGATTGTCGCGCCGATCAGCTGGGAATTGACCGCCCGTGAAAACCCCGCTTATCCGGCGACCAACGAAGCTTGCTATTGGATTGGCGGGACAAACGGCAGTCTGTCGTTACCGCAGTTGGGTCTATGGACGGACAATGGTGCGCAGTCTTGGTGGCAGCCAATCTCTCAGGTGAAATTGATTCACGGCTTTGATGATCCTTTGGTGCGTCAAGCCGCGCAATTCGCCAAGGTTATTCGCGGTACAGCTACACCTGTCGTGACAGGGAAGGATGGGTTGGCGGCCCTATCGGTTATCAACGCAGTCAAAGAGGCCGCACAAACTGGTCAGGTTGTTGACCCCCGCCTTTAGCTAGCCCGCGCTGCTCCGACCAGAATTATGGTTGCGCCCAAAAGGCAAACCAACCCTCCTGATATGTCGGTCACGCTCGGGCGCTGTCCTTCGATTAACCACATCCACGCCACAGAGGCAGTGATGTATACACCGCCATAGGCTGCATATGCGCGGCCAGCGACGTCATTTGGAATGAGTGTCAGTAAAATTGCGAATCCGATGAGTAAGGCCACGCCGGGAATCGTCCAGTAAACCGTGCGATCCAGCCGCATCCATAGCCAAATACAGTAGCATCCAGCGATCTCTGCTAAAGCAGCGCCTATATATATAGTATAAATCATCATAGAGGCCCCGATACCACGCGATGCTGAGAGGAATCAAAGCAAACTAGATTCGGGATTGGATTCGCGGCGCATAGCCACCTTGGGGTGAGTGGCTGACGGAACTTTCGTATTTTGTGAGAAATACAGACTAACTTCGCAGTGTTACCACCCCAATTCCGCCGTTTTTTTGTGCATGAATGGGGCTGAATGCAAAATGTGTAAGTTTTTTAAATTTTCCGCTTGCGCCCATGCATCACTCCCCTTAGAACCCCCTTCACCGGCGGCGCTGAGGCGCGGTTGGGACTTCTGAAG
>NZ_MSPP01000012.1 GCF_002150005.2 Marivivens niveibacter | reverse complement strand
GTCCACAGACGTTTCACGCGGGCCTCTTGCAGGGCGCGGGTTTCCGCGTCGTCGTCAGGGTGGCAGAACACCAGCAGCTTGACCACGTTTTCACGGGCCCATTCTTTGAACTGACCAAAATCAACGCCCAGCTCTGGTTCAAACTCGATCGGGCGCGAGCCTGGCAATTCGGTCGGACGACCGATCCACAGGCCCGTGCCGCTGGCGGCATGCAGCGCCGCGCGGCCAATGCGGTTGTCGGTCAGAATACCGTAACCGTCCTGATCGCCCTTCACTTCCAATGCGGCTTTCAGGCACAGCTCTTTAAAGGCGCCGCCTTTTTCCAGGCTGTAACCTTCCATTTCCTCTAGCTGCATGCGGTGATCAAACGCAAAGGTACGTACGGTCGACCAGTCGCCCGCGTTGCGGGTGTGACGGTTCGTCGACCAGTGGATCTGTTCCAGCGCAGGATCGTTACGCAGGTCTTTTTGCACAACGCCGCGTTCGAGGAAGAACTCAAGCTCGGTCAGCGACGGATAAGCCGGCGTACAGCCGTGGCGCGACACCGCAAAGGCACCGCAGGCGTTCGCGTATTTCAGCGCTGTCGGCCAGTCGATGTTGTTGATGTCCGCGCAGTCCATCCAACCCTTTAGCAGACCCGAGAAGAACCCGTCGCCCGCGCCCAGAACGTTGAACACTTCGATCGGGAAGCCCATGCCGGTTTGACCGTCATCCAGGCTGTCCGGAATGTCGCCTTCGAACGCAACCGCGCCCAAAGCACCGCGTTTGCACACCAGCGTCGCGCCAGAGTTTTCACGCACCTTGCGCAGCGCCGCAACCGTATCGGTCGACCCACCCGCGATGTGGAACTCTTCTTCGGTGCCGACGATCAGGTCAAAATAATGCAGGGTCGACAGCAGTTTTTCTGTCACCGCGGCGCTTTCGACAAAGCGGCTTTCGCCGTCGCCGTGGCCCGCAACGCCCCACAGGTTCGGACGGTAATCGATGTCCAGCGC
>NZ_MSPP01000011.1 GCF_002150005.2 Marivivens niveibacter | reverse complement strand
ATGACCGACGCCGAAGCCATCGACCTGATGTCTGGCCGGTTCACCCGTTTGTGCAACATCTGGGATAACGCACGCGATGCGGCCCGCCTGAACGCGGCCGAGTGAGGAAGAATAAAATGGGCAACACGATCCGTTTAACGGCCGCACAGGCCATGGTGAAATGGCTTTCGGTTCAGATGACCGAAGCCGGCGAACGTTACATCGATGGGATGTGGGCGATCTTTGGTCACGGCAACGTGGCCGGCATCGGCGAGGCGCTGCACGCTTATCAGGACGTCTTTCCGACATGGCGCGGCCAGAACGAACAGACGATGGCGCATACCGCCATCGCCTATGCCAAAACGATGAAGCGTACCCGCGCGATGGCGGTGACGTCGTCGATCGGGCCTGGTTCGACCAACGTTGTGACGGCGGCTGCGCTGGCGCATGTGAACCGTCTGCCGCTGTTGATTGTTGCGGGCGATGTATTTGCAAACCGCCGCCCCGAACCTGTGCTGCAACAGGTCGAAGATTTTGACGACGGCACCGTATCGGCGAACGACTGTTTTAAACCTGTCAGCCGTTATTTTGACCGCATCACGCGTCCTGAACAGATCATGTATGCGCTGCCGCGTGCGCTGCGTACGATGACGGATCCGGCGAACTGCGGCCCTGCGACGCTTGCGTTCTGTCAGGACGTTCAGGCCGAGGCATATGATTATCCGGCCGAGTTTTTTGAACCGCGCGTTTGGCGCATCCGCCGTCCGGCCCCTGATACGGGCGAACTGGCGCGTGTGGCTGAGGCGATCAAAGGCGCAAAGAACCCTGTGATCATCGCAGGCGGCGGCGTGATTTATTCGCAGGCGGAATCCGAACTGGCGGCCTTTGCCGAAAAACACAACATCCCCGTGTCCGAAACCCAAGCGGGCAAATCGGCGCTGCCAACATCGCATCCAATGGCGTTCGGCGCATCGGGCGTGGACGGATCGGCAGCGTCAAATGCTGTTGCGGAAACCGCGGATGTGGTGATCGGTATCGGCACCCGTTTCCAGGACTTTACCACCGGATCGCGGACCCTGTTCCGCGAGGATGCGAAGCTTATCTCGATCAACATCCACGGCTATGACGCGAACAAACATGGCGCTGAATCGCTAGTGGCAGATGCCAAAATCGCACTGCAGATGCTGGGGGAAAGCTTGGGCGATTACCGCGCCGATGCCTGTGATCCTGAACAGCGGATCGATTGGCTGCGCGCGGTGGATGCCTATTGCGCACGCCCTGATGATCAGGACGC
>NZ_MSPP01000010.1:0-2500 GCF_002150005.2 Marivivens niveibacter | reverse complement strand
ACGGCGTACCTTTTGTATAATGGGTCATCGACTTGGTCTTACGAGCAAGCTTAAGCCGTTAGGTGTAGGCGCAGCGAAAGCGAGTCTTAATAGGGCGAATGAGTTCGTGGGATCAGACCCGAAACCGAGTGATCTAGCCATGGCCAGGATGAAGGTAAGGTAACACTTACTGGAGGTCCGAACCCACACCTGTTGAAAAAGGTCGGGATGAGCTGTGGCTAGGGGTGAAAGGCCAATCAAACTCGGAGATAGCTGGTTCTCTGCGAAATCTATTTAGGTAGAGCGTCGGACGAATACCCTCGGGGGTAGAGCACTGGATGGGTAATGGGGCCCCACAGGCTTACTGATCCTAACCAAACTCCGAATACCGAGGAGTACTATCCGGCAGACACACAGCGGGTGCTAACGTCCGTTGTGGAGAGGGAAACAACCCTGACCGACAGTTAAGGCCCCTAATTCATGGCTAAGTGGGAAAGCAGGTGGGACGACCAAAACAACCAGGAGGTTGGCTTAGAAGCAGCCATCCTTTAAAGATAGCGTAACAGCTCACTGGTCTAAATAAGTTGTCCTGCGGCGAAGATGTAACGGGGCTCAAGCCATGAGCCGAAACTTCGGGTGTGCATATGCACGCGGTAGCAGAGCGTGGTGTGATATAGTTCCATGCGTCCTTAGTGCCCTCGGGTACATTGGACGCAAGGAACTTTCTGTGAAGCCGGGCTGTAAGGCATCCGGTGGAGAGATCACCAGTGAGAATGATGACATGAGTAGCGACAAAGAGGGTGAGAGACCCTCTCGCCGAAAATCCAAGGGTTCCTGCTTAAAGCTAATCTGAGCAGGGTAAGCCGACCCCTAAGGCGAGGCCGAAAGGCGTAGTCGATGGGAACCAGGTTAATATTCCTGGGCCAGGAGATGGTGACGGATCTCGAAGATTGTTCGACCTTATTGGATTGGTCGGGCCGTTTAGAGGTTCCTGGAAATAGCCCTCCATTAGATCGTACCCTAAACCGACACAGGTGGATAGGTAGAGAATACCAAGGCGCTTGAGAGAACGACGTTGAAGGAACTCGGCAAAATACCTCCGTAAGTTCGCGAGAAGGAGGCCCCGTTCGTAGGCAACTATGGGCGGGGGGCACAAACCAGGGGGTGGCGACTGTTTACTTAAAACACAGGGCTCTGCGAAGTCGTAAGACGACGTATAGGGTCTGACGCCTGCCCGGTGCCGGAAGGTTAAAAGGAGGAGTGCAAGCTCCGAATTGAAGCCCCGGTAAACGGCGGCCGTAACTATAACGGTCCTAAGGTAGCGAAATTCCTTGTCGGGTAAGTTCCGACCTGCACGAATGGCGTAACGACCTCCCCGCTGTCTCCAACGTCGACTCAGCGAAATTGAATTGCCTGTCAAGATGCAGGCTACCCGCGGTTAGACGGAAAGACCCCGTGCACCTTTACTATAGCTTCGCACTGGCATCAGGTACAGCATGTGCAGGATAGGTGGTAGGCTTTGAAGCAGGGACGCCAGTCCCTGTGGAGCCTTCCTTGAGATACCACCCTTGCTTTGCTTGATGTCTAACCGCGGTCCGTTATCCGGATCCGGGACCCTGCGTGGTGGGTAGTTTGACTGGGGCGGTCGCCTCCCAAACAGTAACGGAGGCGCGCGAAGGTTGGCTCAGAGCGGTCGGAAATCGCTCGTTGAGTGCAATGGCAGAAGCCAGCCTGACTGCAAGACTGACAAGTCGAGCAGAGACGAAAGTCGGCCATAGTGATCCGGTGGTCCCGAGTGGAAGGGCCATCGCTCAACGGATAAAAGGTACGCCGGGGATAACAGGCTGATACTGCCCAAGAGTCCATATCGACGGCAGTGTTTGGCACCTCGATGTCGGCTCATCTCATCCTGGGGCTGGAGCAGGTCCCAAGGGTATGGCTGTTCGCCATTTAAAGAGGTACGTGAGCTGGGTTTAGAACGTCGTGAGACAGTTCGGTCCCTATCTTCCGTGGGTGTAGGATACTTGAGAGGAGTTGCCCCTAGTACGAGAGGACCGGGGTGAACGTTCCACTGGTGGACCAGTTATCGTGCCAACGGTAGTGCTGGGTAGCTATGAACGGAAAGGATAACCGCTGAAGGCATCTAAGCGGGAAGCCCCCCTCAAAACAAGGTATCCCTGAGGACCGTGGTAGACCACCACGTCGATAGGCCGGAGATGTAAGTGCAGCAATGCATTCAGTTGACCGGTACTAATGGTCCGATAGGCTTGATTTGATCCAGTAATAACAACATCAAATCAAAAGCATACACACACAGTTACTGTACTCGACTTGGACAATTGGTTTTTACTCGGTCTGGTGGCTATAGCACGAGCAAAACACCCGGTCCCTTTCCGAACCCGGCCGTTAAGTGCCGTCGCGCTGATGGTACTGCGTCTTAAGGCGTGGGAGAGTAAGTCACCGCCAGACCTAGTAAAAACCAATAAATCTCTCTAAAACGATGAAAAATACCCCAGCCAGT
>NZ_MSPP01000001.1 GCF_002150005.2 Marivivens niveibacter | reverse complement strand
TTCCGGCGTAGCTCAGCGGTAGAGCAGTTGACTGTTAATCAATTGGTCGTAGGTTCGATCCCTACCGCCGGAGCCAATTTTCCTCAGACTGTTACAACGATCTTGTGACCATTGGCGTCGATCACCTGAACAGGTGTATCGTATAGGTCTGTGAGGACTGGTTCATTAATCACGTCATCGACCGGCCCTTGGGCTGCTACAGTACCGTTTTTCATGGCAATCACGTGATCGGCATAGCTGCCTGCCACTGTCAGATCGTGCAGGACTAGAATAACGGTTTTACCCTTTTCGACTTCTTCGCGTGCAATTTTCATAACGCGGCGGGCGTGGACCAGGTCAAGGTTGTTCAGTGGTTCGTCTAGCAGAACGATGTCGGTGCCTTGTGCCAGCGTCATTGCGATCAGCGCACGTTGCCGTTGGCCACCCGATAGCGTGTCCAGAAAACGGTCGGTAAATTCGGTCAGCTCCATTCGCGCGATAATGTCATCGACGATATTGTGATCCTGCTGTGTCATCCGACCGTGGCTGTGCGGGTACCGCCCAAACCCGACCAGATCCCGAACGGTCAGTCGTGGCGCGACGTGGGTATCTTGGCGCATAATCGCCAGTCGCAAGGCCAGATCACGTGGCGCAAAGTCGGAAATGTTTTTATCCCCGATTTCGATTGTGCCTGCGTCGGCTGCGGTCAATCGGCCAATTGCTGCCAAAAGGGTGGATTTGCCCGCACCGTTCGGACCGACTAGCGCGGTCATCTGGCCCGCAGGTACCGTCGTATCGACATCATGTAGGATCGGGGTGCGGTCCAATGTGACCGACAAATTGCGAACGGTAATCATGTGCGTCGCCTTTTCAAAATCAGGTAAAGAAACACCAAACCGCCCAGACCTTCGATCACGACAGAAACGCTGGCCGATAGGTTAAGAACGCGTTCAAAAATGGTTTGGCTAAAGATAAGGATAATTGCCGATAGTAGGGCCGCCACGGGTATCAGCACCGCGTGTCGCCACGTGCCCGCAATTTGGTACGTTACCGCAGATACCAACAGGCCGAAGAACACGATGGGGCCGACCAGTGCCGTAGATACGGATACCAATAGGGCCACTACAATTAGCAACTGCCTTGTGCTGCGGTCATGATCAATGCCCAGATTGATCGCGTAGTCGCGGCCCAATGCGATGACGTCCAATTCGCGATGGCGGCTCCATAACCACAGCGTACAGGCCAGCGTAATGACCATAGCAACCAATGTTAGGTCCTCGTTCATCGCGTTGAACTGGGCAAAGCTAACTTGCTGAATGATCGAAAATTCATTCGGATCGATGATGCGGTTCACCATAGAGGTTAGGCTGCGAAACATGACGCCTAGGATCAGACCAGTTAGGATCATTCGGCTAATGTCGCTGGCATCACGCAATACCACACGAAACAAAATCAGCGCTGCCCCCGTCATGACCAGCGTTTCCGCGGCAAATTTCAGGAATGATCCCATTGATGCATAGGCCAAACTGCCGATCGTCAGGACAAGCACGCTTTGGATCATAAGGTAAAGCGCATCAAAGCCCATGATTGATGGGGTCAAAATGCGATTTCCGCTCAGGGTTTGGAAAATGATCGTGGACTGCCCGATCGCAATCGCAATCGTCATCATGGTCAACAATTTGCCGCCGCGAAAGGCCAGTATGAAATCCCAATTGCCTCGTGCGCCGATGGTCATGAACAGAACACATGACAGAACAAATCCCGCGATTAGGGTTGAAATCAGGATCGTATTACGCACGGGCGCGGGCCTTTGTATGCAGTAGATACAGGAACAGGATTGCCCCCAGTACTCCCAGCACGGTGCCGACGGGAATTTCGAACGGATATCGGATCAATCGCGCGACAATGTCACAAAACAAAACAAGGCATGCGCCGAAAATCGCGACAACAGGCAGGGTGCGTCGCAGGTTTTCGCCATAGATGCGCGCAACAATATTCGGGACAACCAAACCGACAAAAGGGATCATGCCCACGGTCACAACGGTGATTGCCGAGATCACAGAAACCAAAGCCAGCCCCAGCCGCATGACTTGGCGATAATTCAGCCCCAGCGAATGGGACGCGCTGTCGCCCATTCCGGCAATGGTGAATCGATCCGCGTAGAAATAGGCGATGATCGCCATGGCTCCGCCGATCCATAAGTATTCATAACGGCCCAAGATGACGCCCGAAAATTCGCCGCCCATCCAGATGCCGATGTATTGCAGTAGATCGCGTTCATAGGCGATGAAGGTGGTAAATGCCCCAATGATGCCGCCGAACACGATGCCCGATAGTGGCACCATCAACGGGTCCTGTCGCGGCAGCCGGCGGACGATTTGCAGGAAAATTGCGGTGCCGACTAATGCGCTGGTCGTCGCTGCGCCCATTAGTATCCAAATCGGCAATCCAGGGGCTAATATTGTGATGGCCACCAACCCCAGCGCGGCAGATTCGCCCGTACCAGCAGTTGATGGTTCAACGAAACGGTTGCGGGCGAGCATTTGCATAATCACGCCCGCAACAGCCAACCCCGCGCCAGCTAAAATAGTGGCAGCGGTGCGGGGCAGGCGGCTAAGGTACAACAGCCACAGATTGTCAGCCGACAGCGACGCGACCCCCGTAAGCACGCTTACGATGGTCAACGCAGCTAGCGTCGATAATGCTATGGCTGTGTTTCGGGTCACGAATTGGTGCCGCCAAATGCTGCCTGAACAGCGTCAAGCAGTTTGATGGTCGATGTATAACCGCCGCCCGCAACGTAAACTTCGGCGGAAGGCAGGTAAACGATTTGACCATTTTGGCCCGCGGTGGTGCCTGCGACCAATGAGTTGTTCAATGTCGCGGCTGCGGATTCGCCCTCTTGGCCGATGGCTGCTGCGCGGTCCAGAACCAGAATCCAGTCTGGGTTGGTCTCTGCGATGAATTCAAAGGAAATCGCTTCGCCGTGGGTGACGGTTTCGATGTCTTCGATCACTGGGGCCAGACCCAGTTCATTGTGCAGCCAGCCAAAACGGCCCTCGGCGCCGTAGGCAGAGATTTTTCCGCCGTTGGTCATTACAATCAGCGCATTGCCGCGACCTTCGGTCAGCTCTTGGGTTTCGGATAGTTCAGCCTCTAGGGTCGCAACCAGTTCGGCGGCTTTATCTTCTAGGCCGAATAGGGTGCCATAGTCGGTGATCCGCGTACGGGTGTAGTCGATCAGATTATAACCGCGCATTGTCATATCGATGGTTGTCGCCAATTTGGACAGGTCTTCGACCTTTGACGACGAACGGTTTGCCGCGACAACCAGATCAGGCGCGAGCGCGTTGATTGCTTCGTAATCTGGTTCATGCAATGTGCCCAAACCAGCGCCATATTCCGCAAGGTGAGGGAAATAAGTTTTGTCAGGCGCATTCAGGCCCGATACGCCCAATGCGTCCAGAATATCCAGCTGTGCAATGTCCAGAACTGCGATGGTTTCTGGCTGAGATTCCAATTCAACAGCGCCAAGAGCGGTTTCAATCGACACTGTTTCGGCGAATGCGGGCGCAGCCATTGCGATGATCGCTGCAGAGATTGTGAAATGACGGGTCATTAGACTTTCCTGATTTCCTAATTTTCTGGCTACTTGCGTTGGCTATTAACCTACCAATTACGTCAGGTAATTCAGGATAGCCACCCAATGTTGATAAAAATAGTTGGTAAATTTTCCGAGAGCGCCTTTGCGCAAATGCACAGAACTGCATTTCTGCCCTTTGGCGTTGCCCATCGCGCATTATTGCGCTATCGCAGCGGCAATCTAGACAGAGGGTTACCATGACAAACAAGAACGGTCTGACATATGCCGATGCTGGCGTAGATATCGATGCTGGCAATACGCTTGTTGAACGGATCAAGCCTGCGGCGAAACGCACGGCACGTTCTGGTGTTATGGCTGGCTTGGGCGGCTTTGGCGCGTTGTTCGATCTGAAAGGCGCAGGCTACAACGATCCGATCCTTGTTGCGGCGACCGATGGCGTTGGCACCAAACTGCGTATCGCGATTGATACTGGCAATGTTGATACCGTGGGCATCGACCTGGTGGCGATGTGCGTCAACGATCTGGTGTGCCAAGGCGCGGAACCTCTGTTTTTCCTAGACTACTTTGCCACGGGCAAACTGGACGTCGATGCGGCGACCCGTATCATCAACGGCATCGCTAAAGGCTGCGAAGACAGCGGTTGTGCATTAATCGGCGGTGAAACCGCTGAAATGCCTGGCATGTACGAAGGCGGCGATTTCGATCTGGCTGGTTTCTCGGTCGGTGCAATGGAACGCGGTGCGGATCTGCCCGCCGGCGTGTCCGAAGGCGATGTTCTGTTGGGTCTGGGATCGAACGGCGTGCATTCGAACGGCTATTCTTTCGTGCGCAAAGTTGTCGAAATGTCTGGCCTGTCGTGGGACGACAAAGCGCCATTCGCTGACGGCACATTGGGTGCTGAATTGCTGGCACCAACCCGTTTGTACGTGAAACAGGCGCTGGCTGCGGTACGTGCGGGCGGCGTTCACGCGCTGGCACACATCACTGGTGGCGGTCTGACCGAAAACCTGCCTCGCGTCCTGCCCGAAGGTTTGGGCGCAGACATCGATCTGTCGGCTTGGGAACTGCCTGCAGTATTCCGTTGGTTGGCTGAAACCGCTGACATGGCGGAATCGGAACTGCTGAAAACCTTCAACTCTGGCCTGGGCATGATCGTCGTGGTCGCGGCAGACCGCGCTGATGATCTGGCTGCGTTGCTGGCCGAACAGGGCGAAACCGTATCGCGCATCGGCACCATTACCGCAGGCGAAGGCGTGCGTTATTCGGGCAAGCTTCTGTGACGAAACGCGTCGCAATCCTGATTTCTGGCGGCGGGTCCAACATGGTCTCGCTGGTTCAGGATATGCAGTCCGGCGACCATCCGTGTGAACCCGTACTGGTCGTGTCGAACGTGCCGGATGCGGGCGGTT
Organism: Marivivens niveibacter; assembly: GCF_002150005.2. GTDB lineage: Bacteria > Pseudomonadota > Alphaproteobacteria > Rhodobacterales > Rhodobacteraceae > Marivivens > Marivivens niveibacter. The sequence goes on along the minus strand of NZ_MSPP01000001.1, from coordinate 1,174,300 downwards.
TGAAAAAAGCCGTCGATCTGGGCGTTGAGACCGCCGTGGTCGATCACAAACCGTTCGGTAAAGACCGCGAAGCGTTCGAGGCAGAGCTGACCCGCGTTTTGGAACTGGCGCAGCCTGATATCATCTGTTGTGCTGGCTTTATGCGTATTCTGACCGAAACCTTTACCAAACGGTGGGGTGGTCAGATGTTGAACATTCACCCGTCGCTTTTGCCGAAATACAAAGGCTTGCACACGCATCAACGTGCGCTGGACGCAGGCGACGCTGAACATGGCTGTTCCGTACACGAAGTGACCGCAGAATTGGACGGTGGGCCGATTTTAGGTCAAGCTGTCATCGCGGTAGAGGCAGAAGACACTGCTGAAACATTGGCCGCGCGGCTACTGGCATGGGAACATAAATTGTACCCGGCTGTGCTGCGCCGCTATGCTGCGGGTGACCGCTCTATGTTGCGTCTTGGCTAAAGCAGGGCTCTGGCTAGACGGTTGGGAACACAAGGGCGCGCAGGGATGTGCGCCTTTTCTATGAGGTCTGGAAAGATTTCGAAAATTTCGTCCAGTGCCTCTGTCGGTAAATCAAGACGGGACTGGGGGCCGATTAGCAAACTTTCGGTTGCTGCGCCTTCGGTAAAGATGACTTCGTGTTGATCAAACATCACGTGGACATAGGTAATTTCGGCCATCGGTTTTTGATGAATTCCCATCCATCCAACCATCGAGATCGCAGGAACTAAGACTTGCGGTTCCCCTAAGTATAATGTCGCTGATGTTGTCGAGACGAGGATCCTGTGCTGCGGCGAAACGATCAGATCGCGCTCATTATCAATCGCCCCCTTTGGGATAATCACCGGAGCCAGTCGTCCGGTCGCATCCACGATGCTTTTTCCGATCCAGCGGACGGGTTTGGCGCCGTGATCCATGGTTTGGACCAAATCGCCTATCGTTAAATTTTCTATGGGGATCTGCCCCGTCGGTGTCAAAACCGCAGTCCCAACAGCGAAGCAAGGAAATTCTGTCTTGTTTTTGCCATAACCGTAGGCGTTGCCGTTTTTGTCGTGTCCTTTGTGTAGTCCGTTGTCAGTTCCATTGGGCATTGATTACTCCTTCCACCATGAGTAATGCATTGTTCCTCCCTTATAGGTTTAATAATCGTCAATTTACTCACCCATGTTAGTTTTTAAATCTGCTTTTGGTTGAAATGCTGTCGTGATCTTTCCAATCGGTCCGATTTCATCTACACAACCTGTGAAAAGATCGAGAGATACCGCAGTAAATGAAGACCATCACAACGACCGAGGCGTTGGCCGCCTTTTGCGAAGAAGCAGCAAAACGCCCATATGTGACCGTCGACACCGAATTTTTGCGTGAACGCACATATTATTCGAAACTTTGCCTGATCCAGATGGCCTATCAGGATGACCTAGGCGAGGACGCTGTTTTGGTCGATCCGTTGGTCGAAGGTCTGTCTCTTGAACCGATGTATGACCTGTTCCGGAACACCACCGTGGTCAAAGTATTCCATGCCGCGCGTCAGGATCTGGAAATCTTTTTCGTTGATGCTGGTTTTATTCCGACGCCTTTGTTTGATACTCAGGTCGCCGCTATGGTCTGCGGCTATGGCGAACAGGTTGGCTATGAAACGCTGGTGCGTAAAATTGCCAATGCATCGCTGGATAAATCGTCGCGTTTCACCGATTGGTCGCGCCGTCCGCTAACGGATGCGCAAATGAAATACGCGGTCGCTGATGTAACGCATCTGCGCGATATTTACGAAGTTTTGTCCAAGCGTTTGGCGAAATCGGGCCGCGCCCGTTGGGTTTCCGAAGAAATGGCCGTGCTAAACGATCCACAAACCTATGTATCGCACCCCGACGATGCGTGGAAACGCGTGAAAACCCGCACCAGTTCTGGCCGTTTTCTGGCCATTGTGCGCGAGCTGGCTCGTTTCCGCGAAGGATACGCCCAATCGCGCAACATTCCACGTAGTCGCGTTTTCAAAGACGACGCGCTGGTAGAGTTGGCATCGACCAAACCTGAATCAGAAAAAGATTTGAACCGGTCTCGACTGCTGCTGCGCGAGGCACGCAAGGGCGAAATTGCTGACGGTATTCTGACCGCGATTAAAACCGGTCTGGCTGTCAAACCCGAAGACGCGCCCAAGCCCGATCAGACGCGTGAAAAACTACAGGTTAATCCAGCATTGGCCGATCTTTTGCGCGTACTGCTAAAGGCCAAAGCAGAAACCGAAGGCGTTGCGCAGAAATTGATTGCAACATCTGCTGATCTGGACGCAATCGCGGCAGGTGAACGTGATGTAAAGGCTCTAACTGGTTGGCGTCGCGAGGTTTTTGGCGAAGAAGCGTTAGAGCTGTGCGCAGGTAAAATTGCCCTTGCGACCAAAGGCAACGACGTCATCACAATCAAATTGTAAGATCAGCGGGTCGTTTGAAGCGACCCGTTCTGCCCCTGAACCACAACGCGGCGGATTTGGGCCAGTTCAGCGGTGTCTATGGATTTTGCGACTGTGACGGACTGCTGGCCAGTTGATGCGCCGCGTTCTGTCACGAATGCATATGTCGCTGTGCCGTTTTCTAGACCTAGCAAAACCAGCTCTGCGTTGTAGGGCTGTCCAGTTACCAGCGCGGTTGCACGAATAATGGCACCGTCGTTTGTACGTTCGATCGCAAGGCTAGTAACCTGATCTGCAGGAACGCGTTCGTCAACAAAGACAATCGCACGATTTTGGGGGATCAATGGTCGGATGACCGTTTCTTCGGTCGCGACTGCGGCAGGTTCGGCCGGACCGAACCAGTTCAACGGGTTAAGGCGCGATTGCGAAATGCGGGCGCAGCCCGAGATGGTGATTAAAACGCAAGCTGCCAAACCGATTTGCCGCAACATGTCGTACCTCTTTTCGTCATTTGCAAAATTGGTAGACGAAACTGATCCTGTTGGAAAGCATCCTCTGGACGTTTTGGCCATAGCACCCTAAGTCCAAAGGTAAGACAAAGAAGGGACCGAGCCATGGCCACCGACGCCTTTGAAGAAATCGCAGACACCTTTGATTTTCTGGACGATTGGGAAGACCGTTATCGTCACGTGATTGACATGGGCAAAGCAATGCCGCCACTGGACGATGCGTTCAAGGTTCCCGCAACCAAAGTTGACGGCTGTGCAAGTCAGGTGTGGTTGGTGCCTAACACTGACGGCGGTGTGTTCACGTTCAAAGGTGATAGCGATGCGATGATCGTCCGCGGCCTGATTGCTGTGCTGCACGCGCTGTATTCTGGCGTCCCCGTGGCCGAGGTGAACAAGATTGACGCCCATGCAGAACTGGGCCGATTGGGCCTGAACGAACATCTCTCGGCGCAGCGATCCAACGGCGTGCGTGCGATGATCGAACGCATTCGTCAGACCGCCGCTGCAGCTTAACGGGGTAGGGGATCCAATGTGATCCCGATCCATTCGGCCAGTGTTGCGGTCGAAATTTCGTGGTCTTCGATCGACGGCAGACCGGAAATGCCAATCGCCGCAACAAAGCCGGCATTTTTCACGAAGATCGGAAACCCTCCGCCGTGGATGACGAAATCTTCGTAGCGCAGGCCGACGTCGGGCCATTGTTCGCGGCCTTCGGCGTTATATTCCAGACCGGCGCGCATGGATGATTTGTAGGTGCGTAGGACCGTGTTGATCTTGCGGCGGCCCCAGTCCTGATTTTCTGGCGTCGCGCCAGGCAGCGTGGCAAAGAAATAGCGCCGCGAAGCAGAGCGAATTTCGATGCTGACGGGGGCTTTCATAGCGGCGGCGCGGGCCCGCAATGCACAGCCCAATTCAAAGGCGATGTTTTCGTCAAAAGCATCCAAAACCAGACGCTTTTCTTGGTTCGTAATGGCAGAAATCAGTTCACTGGACATTATGGCTCCTCCGTAACGGCGCCACGTTAGACGGTTGAATTGCAACTACAATGGGTGGATGGCATTTCGTTTCAAAACGCGTCATGCGTGTTTGATCGCCGTTTCCAATTCGCCATAGCCCGTGAACCGGCGTTCATAGGCCAGCCCCATCCGATCCGCGTGTTTGCGGGCTAGATCGTCCAGCTCGGGATCGTCGATTTGGGCCAGATAGACCAGTTTGTCGTAATTGCCGAAATACAGGGATAACAGCTCGGGGTGTTTATCCAACCCCAAAGGTTTCCAGACAAAGGCATCAAACTGACGCGCTAAAAAATCGGTCAGGAAAAACGCGGTGACTTCGCCGCGGGATTCAAACTGGTCCACGCCGTCGAAAAAGGCATAGCAATGCGGGCCACGGATCATGCCCACGCCCATGTCAGCGCAGGCCATTTCCAGCAATCCGCCTGTGCCGCAATCGGCATAGGCCACAAATACGCGGTCGTAATCAGCGCGGTGTTTTTCAACAGCATCCCGCACGGCGTCGGTGATGCGTTCGGGGTGGTTGTGCAGGATCGCGGGCAGGCATTGTAAGTCTAGGTGATCCAGACCATTCATGCGTTTGATCGCCAAAATCTCATGGGCCAAAGCCCCGCAGGCGATAATTAAAACACGGCCCCGCCCATTCGGAGCGAGGCCGTCAATCGTTAGCGACTGATCGTTAAGATCAGGCATTCATTTGGTTGTGACGACGCGTGACAAAGGTTTTCGCGGTTTCCACAGCAACAGCTGCGTCACGGCAATAGGCGTCAGCGCCGATCGCGCGACCGAATTCTTCGTTCAGTGGGGCGCCGCCAACCAGAACGACATAGTCATCGCGGATACCTTGTTCGACCATCGTGTCGATGACAGTTTTCATATAAGGCATGGTGGTGGTCAGCAGAGCGGACATGCCTAGGATGTCTGGCTTTTCAGCTTCGAGCGCTTCTAGGTATGCTTCGACCGCGTTGTTGATGCCCAGATCGACAACTTCGAAACCTGCGCCTTCCATCATCATGGAAACAAGGTTTTTGCCGATGTCGTGAATGTCGCCTTTAACGGTGCCGATGACCATTTTGCCAACGCGCGGCGCGCCGGTTTCAGCCAGCAGCGGTTTCAGGATAGCCATGCCGCCCTTCATCGCGTTTGCCGCCAGCAGAACCTCTGGCACGAACAGGATACCGTCGCGGAAATCTTTGCCGACGATGGTCATGCCGCCAACCAAGGCTTCGGTCAGGATGCGGTAGGGGGCCCAACCGCGTTCAAGAAGGATGTTAACGCCTTCTTCGATTTCTTCTTTCAGACCATCGTAAAGGTCGTCGAACATTTGTTCGACAAGCTCTTCGTCGTTCAGGTCGGACAGGATCAGATCATCATCTTCAGACATGGCAATCGCTTTCATGCACATCGTTGTTTTATTCTAGATGCGGCCAAAGCGGCAATCGGTCTGAACCGATTGCGACTTTGGTTGTGCCGGAAACGACGGGCGTATTGTCGCGCGTCGTTTTTTATCCGCGGCGGCGGGATTTGCGGCGTTCGGGTCCGCTGTCATCGGTGCCGTCGGACTGGGACGAAAACCCACCCAGTTTTTCGGCGATTTCATCCAGCGACGGACGGTCGCCGCGTGGACGGGTTTCCAGCGCCTCTTTCATAGCGGCCAGATGTTCTGGCGTGGTGCCACAGCAGCCACCGATGATGGTCGCGCCGCAATCGCGGGCCAGAACGGCATAGTCGCCCATCAGTTCAGGGGTGCCGTCATAGTGGATGTGGCCGTCGTGGTATTTGGGGATGCCTGCGTTACCTTTGGCGATGATCGGGGTTTCGGTGCCTGTCGCGGCAAAGCCCAAAACGGTGCGCAGCAGGTCGGACGCGCCAACACCGCAGTTTGCGCCGAACGCCAGTGGTTGGTGATCCAGTTTGCCGACCAGTTTCGCCAGATCTGCACTCGTGATGCCCATCATGGTTCGGCCTGCCGTGTCGAACGACATGGTGCCAGCCCATGGCATACCAGCCAGTTTCGCGGCCTCGGCTGCAGCTTTGTATTCTTCTGAGGCGGAAATGGTTTCGACCCACAAAAGGTCTACGCCGCCTTCTTTCAGGCCTTCGGCCTGTTCGTGGAACATCTCAACTGCCAGTTCGTGGGTCAGGCTGCCCATTGGCGCCATGATTTCACCCGTTGGCCCGACAGAGCCTGCGACGATCACTGGGCGGCCCGCTTTGTCCGCCAATTCGCGGCCCAATTCAGCGCCTGCGCGGTTCAGTTCGCGAACGCGGCTTTGGGCGTCGTGCAGTTTCAGGCGCGATGCGTTGCCGCCAAAGGTGTTGGTCAGAAACAGGTCCGAACCAGCATCAATTGCGCCAGAATATAGCGCTTTGATCTTTTCTGGTTCATCCACGTTCCACAGTTCGGGCGCATCACCCGAGCTAAGGCCCATGTTGAACAAATTCGTCCCCGTCGCGCCATCGGCCAGCAGCCAGTCGCGCGTTTCAAGAAGTTTGGAAAGGGCGTTTGTCATGTTGGACCCCATAGAAGCCAAGAATCATATTTTGCCCCGCATTACACGGGGTGTTCACTATTTTAAATCCTTATAGCCTTATGCCATGGCCGGTAATCGGATGGACCCGCCGCACCGTGGATCAAAAGCGACGTTTTATTGGCTTTGGGCGGCAATTTGCATTTTGGTTTCTTTTAGCAACTCTGACATTTTCGACCGGATTGTTTGTTCGTCAACCTTTCCGTCCAGGTCAGACGCCAGTTTGCGATAGACGTCTTCATCGCCTACCTCTTCAAAATCGGCTTTGACGACGTCTTTGGCATAGTCGTCTGCATCTGTTCCTGTTTTTCCCAACAGGTTTGCCGCCCATAGGCCGATCAATTTGTTCCGCCGAGCCTCGGCTTTGAATTGCAATTCGGCATCATGGGCAAATTTGGTTTCAAAGGCGTTTTCGCGGTCGTCGAAGGTGGTCATGATAGCCTCGGATCAGGGGTGGTTATGCCATTGATATGGGTGCCGCTACAGTTTGTGCCAAGGTGACAGGCCATTTGCGTATCTAATTGACGTCATATTCTTGCAGCTTTTGGGGGCTTGCCCTATACGCGGGGCCAAGACTCACGCCGCGTCACTGCGGCAATCATAGGGATTCCCGCATGGCGCGTCGCAACAAAATCTACGAAGGCAAAGCAAAGATCATCTACGAAGGTCCCGAACCTGGCACCATCGTTCAGTATTTCAAAGATGATGCGACCGCATTCAATGCCGAAAAAAAGGCCGTGATCGAAGGTAAAGGCGTGTTGAACAACCGCCTGTCCGAATTCTTTATGACTGGCCTTCAGGCTGTTGGCATTCCGACCCACTTTATCAAACGCCTGAACATGCGCGAACAGCTGTGCCGTCAGGTGGAAATCGTTCCTTTGGAAGTCATCGTTCGTAACTATGCGGCGGGTTCCATGGCGAAACGTCTGGGATTGGAAGAGGGCATGCAACTGCCGCGTCCGATCGTTGAATTTTCGTACAAAGACGACTCGCTTGGCGATCCACTGGTGCCCGAAGAATACATTGCGGCATTCGGCTGGGCTACTCAGCAGGAACTGGACGAAATCGTTTCGATGGCGCTGCGCGTCAATGATTTCCTTTCGGGCGTCATGCACGGCGTCGGCATCCGTTTGATCGATTTCAAAATCGAAATTGGCCGCGTCTGGGAAAACGATTTCCAGCGTCTGGTTGTTGCGGACGAGATCAGCCCAGACAGCTGCCGCCTGTGGGATATCGAAACTGGCCAGAAACTGGACAAAGACGTATTCCGTCGCGATCTGGGCAACCTGACCGACGCCTATACCGAAGTTGCGAAACGTTTGGGCGTTCTGCCTTCGAACGTGACCCACCCAAACAAACCTACCTTGATCAACTAAAAGGATACACCCGATGAAAGCTCGTGTGCATGTCATGCTGAAAAATGGCGTTCTGGACCCACAGGGCGAAGCTGTTCGCCATGCTTTGGGCGCGATCGGTTTCGACGGTGTCGAAGGTGTGCGTCAGGGTAAAGTGATCGAACTGGACCTTGCCGAAGGCACGTCCGAAGAGACTGTTAAAGAGATGTGCGAAAAGCTGCTCGCGAACACGGTTATCGAAAGCTACACGGTGGAGCTGTCGTAATGAAGGCGGCGGTTCTTCAATTTCCGGGTTCCAACTGCGACCGCGACATGGCGGTTGCACTGGAACAAGCCGGCGCAGACGTCACCGTCGTTTGGCACAAAGACGCCGAACTACCGAAGGTTGATCTGGTTGCTGTTCCGGGCGGTTTTTCGTTTGGCGACTACCTGCGCTGCGGCGCGATTGCAGCGCAATCGCCAGTGTGCAAAGGCCTGATCGATCACGTTCATGCAGGTGGTTATGCCTTGGGCGTTTGCAACGGTTTTCAGGTTCTGACCGAAACCCGCCTGCTGCCCGGCGCGCTGATGCGCAACGCTGGTCTGAAATTCGTTTGCAAATCGGTCGGCCTAAAAGTCGAAACCACCGATAGCGCGTTTACCTCGGCTTATACCCAAGGTCAGATCATCGACATCCCCGTTGCGCACCACGATGGCAACTATTTCTGTGACGATGAAACCCTGGCACGTCTGCAGGGCGAAGGTCAGATCGCGTTTACCTACACAGACAACCCAAATGGCGCCCGTGCGGATATCGCTGGCGTTCTGTCGGACAACCGCCGCGTTCTTGGCATGATGCCACACCCAGAACGTGCTGTTGACGCGGATCATGGCGGCACCGATGGACAGGCGCTTTTCCGCTCTTTGCTGGACCAACTGGTCAGCGCCTGATTGAGCATTGCGTGGGGCGAGCGTAACATCGCCCCATGCGTGATAACCCCGTGAACCGAGTAAATCGTATCAAATTAGGGCGCTGGATTAACCGGCTTGCCTTTACTTTGTTCGTAATGATTGCGGTCGGGGTGGTGTATTTCACCAACCTTCTACTGACAGAGCGTTTTACCGAAAGCACCCGCAACCGCGCTGAAGTGCGGATGACGCTATATGTCGGTAACTTGATTTCCGAACTTCAGCGCAATTCGATTGTGCCGCAGTTGCTGGCGCGTGATCCTGAATTGCTGCGCGCGCTTCAAGGCGCTGAATATACGCTGTCCACCCAGCGGTTGCTGTCTTTCGTCGATGAAATCGGCGCTGCGTCTTTGATGTTGTTGGACAAAGACGGTCGCACTGTCGCCGCAACGGATCGTAACCGATTGGGCGAAAACCACCGCACGGACCCGTATTACGTTAATGCGCTGCGGTCTAACGCCACGATTTTCACCACAGTGCAGGGCGAATCCGGCGGATATGCCTTCGTCTATTCACGCAGGATGGAAGACGCGACAGGTCTATTGGGTGTCATCACGGTTGAGGTTGACCTGCAAAAGCTAGAGCGAAGCTGGGCAAGTATTTCGGACGCTGTGTTCGTTACTGACAGCGAAGGCACGATTGTATTGACGACCGAACCGCAATGGCGCGGCATGAGTGAAGGCGATGCGCTTACGGCTCTCACCCCATCCGATGCCATCGATCGTGCCTTTAGTGCATTCAACCGCGATTGGGCCGTGTCGCCCATTGATACCTATCTGCGAGGCGAGGCGGTGATGCGCCGCGAAGCCCGCGTTCCGTTCCAAGGCTGGCGCATGGTCAGTTTCACCACCTACAGTTCTGTGCGGGAAAAGGTGAACGGCGTTCTGGCGCTGGAAATCATGGGTTTTGCGATATTGCTGGCGCTTGCCTTTTGGGTATCGTCACGCAAATCGGCATCGCGCGTTGTTGTGTTTCAACGTGAATCGGCTGAACTGCGTGCGCTAAATATCCGTTTGCAAAGGGAAATCTCAGAACGTCAGCGGATGGAAAAAACGCTAGAGGTTGCTGAACAATCGCTGGCGCAATCATCGAAATTGGCGGCTTTGGGTGAAATGTCGGCAGCTGTCAGTCACGAACTGAACCAACCTTTGGCCGCGATGCGCACCTATCTTGCAGGTGCAAAACTGTTGTTGCAACGCCGCCGAGTGGACGAAGCGTTATCATCATTCCAGCGTATCGATGACCTGATTGGCCGAATGGGGGCGATCACAAAACAGCTGAAATCCTATGCCCGCAAAGGCAAAGACGCGTTCGAAAAGGTCGATGTGCGTGATGCCGTTTCCACCGCACTGTCGATGATGGAACCGCAGCTGAAGGCCCGCAAGATCGCGATCACAAAGACGATCCCGACAGAGCCAGCATACATCTACGGCGACCGTTTGCGGTTAGAACAGGTGTTGATCAATCTGATGCGCAACGCATTGGACGCAACCAAAGGTGTCGATGAACCAGCCGTGGAAATTCAGCTGACTGTTGGTGACACCGTGCGTCTGATTGTGCGCGACAACGGCCCCGGTATCGAAGACCTAGAGGCGCTGTTTGAACCTTTCTACACCACCAAACAGCCGGGCGAAGGAGTGGGGCTGGGCCTCGCGATTTCGTCAGGCATTGTGAACGACCTTGGGGGTCGCCTCACCGCACATAACGGTGCAAATGGGGGGGCTGTATTTGATGTACAGCTTCCTATCTATATCGAAGACGTCGAAGCAGCGGAGTAACGTAGTATGAGTAAGGCCATGAAAATCGCCATCGTCGATGACGAAAAGGACATGCGCCAATCAATCGGTCAGTGGCTCGCCCTGTCTGGCTTTGATACGGAAACATTCGCAAGCGCCGAAGATGCGTTAAAGGCTCTGACCCCTGACTATCCTGGGATTGTGATCAGTGACATTCGCATGCCTGGCATGGATGGGATGCAATTTTTGCGAAAACTCAAGGGATTGGACAGTTCAATCCCTGTGATTATGATTACAGGTCATGGTGACGTTCCTATGGCCGTCGAAGCGATGCGGATCGGTGCGTTCGATTTTCTGGAAAAACCGTTTAATCCAGACCGCATGACCGAATTGGCGAAAAAGGCCACAGCATCGCGTCGGATGACGTTGGATGCCCGCGTTTTGCGCAAAGAATTGTCCGACGGCACCGCGTTGATGCAAAAACTGATCGGCGCGTCCCCCGTTATGGAGCGACTGCGCGAAGATATTCTGGATCTGGGTCAGTCTGATGGTCACGTTTTGATCGAAGGTGAAACTGGCACTGGTAAAACTTTGATCGCTCATGCGCTGCACGCGGTCAGCGCGCGGGCGTCGAAACGTTTTGTTATCCTGTCTTGCTCTGCATTTGATGAGGACAGCCTGAACCGCCGTTTATTTGGGCCTGCCCAAGATGATGAACCGATCCCTGCAATGGAAGAAGCCCGCGGCGGAACGCTTGTGCTAGAGGATATTGAATCTTTGTCCGCAGCGCAGCAGTCGCGCCTGATGACAGCGATCAATGAACAAGGCACTCCGTCAGAGACGCGGATTATTGCAATTTGTAATCTTCAAGAGCAGGACAAAACCTGCGAAAGCGAATTGCGCGCCGATCTGTTCTATCGCCTTGCCGCGCTTCGCCTGACGGCTCCGCCTTTAAGAGCCCGAGGCGAGGATATTCTAACGCTTTTCACATCCTACAGCGATCAATTCGCGGATGAATATGGCTGTGACGCGCCCAAAGTATCCGCACAAGAGGCCGCGCAGCTGTTGCAAGCTCCTTGGCCCGGTAACGTGCGTCAACTGATCAATGTGGCTGAACGTGCCGTACTGCAGTCGCGCCGCGGATCCGGTACGATCGCATCTTTGTTGATGTCCGACACCGAAGAACATGCGCCCACCATGACGACTGAAGGCAAGCCCCTGAAAGAATTCGTTGAGGCATTTGAGCGTATGTTGATCGACAACACTATGCGCCGCCACAAAGGGTCGATTGTATCGGTCATGGATGAACTATGCCTGCCGCGCCGTACGCTGAACGAAAAAATGGCGAAATACGGGCTTCAACGGTCGGATTATCTTTGACATCAATAGTCGCCCTTTAGTTTAACGCCCCATAATTGTTTGCGATGCAGGTTGAGTGGGGCGCCATGCGTTTTTTCGGGATTTTGTCGTTTGGGATTTTGGCGGGCTGTGTTGGGTCCGAGCGTTTGTATTTCGGTGGGAACATCGAGGATATGCAGCCAGACGGCAGTTTTGCCATCACCGAAATCGCAGAGACCAAGGTTGTCGAATATAATGGTTCCGTCGCAGCCGCCTATGGATATGGCTGGGCAGATCCCGAAACTATGGCCGGTGATCGCGGTGTGTTCGCTGTTTCCGGATTTTTGGACGACACGGATGTCGGAACGATCCCGACGTCGGGAACAATGTCACATACAGCAATTTATGGCATGTATGTCGTCACGGGCACCTATGACTCCTTTTCGCCCTCCGACTGGGAATACAACGAAGTTAATGGAATCATGACGGTCACCGTTGATTTTGATGATCAGAACTTTGACGCGGCATCTGCGGACGGACAGATCGTGATGGACGGGCACGTCCATAACGGCACATTGTTCGGCACCCTAGAATACACCGACGCAGATTATGACGCATCGGGGTATGTCGAGGGCGTTTTCGGCACCGAAGGCACCGTTGGTGCGTTCGACTGTGATGGTGATAACATCATGTGCGCTGGCGCTTTTGCTTCACCTTAAAAGCCCAGATTTTCAGGTTCATTTGGTCAATCTGAAACTTATCCATTGTAATTTATCCCCAGCCACGATTAGATAGTAGGACGTGATGGCGTCCGCATTGGCGCGGCCGACCTCCGGAAAGTTTCACTGTCTCAGGCATTTGGGTTAAACGACTCGGCCTCCGACAGAGTTGATCGGGCCCGATATTGGGCCACAGGATTGCCCTGGCAGCGCGAGTTTATCGGACGCGCCGGGCTTGTAACGGGCGCCCCCGAAAGGGTTGGCGCTAAGGAAGAACCGCGATGCAACGCGTGCTGGACACAGGCAACAAAATGACGGCCCCAAGGGGCCTCTTTGCCTGCCGCATGACGATCGCCAACGACAGACACATCCAAAACGCAACCACAGCACCTCCGGGGCTGGCGGGTCGTTTTGCGTGTGCAAATGGAACCTATGGCAAAGAAGATGCTAATCGATGCCACTCACGCGGAAGAAACCCGCGTCGTAGTGGTGGACGGCAACAAAGTAGAAGAGTTTGACTTTGAGAGCCAATCCAAACGCCAGCTTGCTGGTAATATTTATCTCGCAAAAGTAACGCGCGTTGAACCGTCGCTTCAGGCGGCGTTCGTAGACTATGGCGGAAATCGTCATGGTTTCTTGGCGTTTTCCGAGATCCACCCAGATTACTACCAAATTCCGGTCGCTGATCGCGAAGCGCTGATCGCCGAAGAAAAGGCATATGCCGAAAGCTTGGCCGCGGAAGAGGAAGAAGAAAAGCCAAAGAAGGTATCGCGCCGTCGTCGGTCGCGGTCCAAAGCGGCTGCTGCAAAATCCAACGATCCAGTCGCCACCAAAGAGGTCGAGGCCGAGCCGAAGGGCATGGAAACCATCGATCTGGGTGAGGATGATCAGTCTGACAATGCCGATGAGGCTGTCCAGATTGATGCGCCCGAAGCAGAGGTGACAGAAGCACCGGTTGCCGAGGCAGTAGCCGAAGAGCCAGTCGCAGAAGACGTAAAGTCCGAAGAGGCGGCTGAAACAGCCGAAGTAGCCCAAGAAGAGGTTGCTGAGACCGAAGCCGCTGATGCAGACGTGGCCGAGGCATCCGACAAGTCTGATGATGAGTCCGAAAACGACGACAGCGACGACGAAGATAGCAACGACGACGCTGACGAAGATGATGATATTGAATCGGTCGCAGACGATGACGATGCCGAAGAGGTTCGTCCAGCACGCAAACCGCGTCCAAAGCGTTACAAGATCCAAGAGGTCATCAAGGTCCGTCAGGTCCTGTTGGTTCAGGTCGTCAAAGAAGAGCGCGGCAACAAGGGTGCTGCACTGACGACTTATCTGTCGCTAGCTGGGCGTTACTGCGTATTGATGCCAAACACCGCGCGTGGCGGTGGCATCAGCCGCAAAATCACCAACGCTGCTGACCGCAAAAAACTAAAAGAGATCGCAAATGAAATGGATGTGCCTGATGGCGCAGGCCTGATCATCCGTACGGCGGGTTCCCAGCGGACCAAAGCCGAAATCAAACGCGACTACGAATATCTGCAACGGCTGTGGGAACAGATCCGTGAACTGACGCTTAAATCTGCGGCTCCGGCCAAGATTTACGAAGAAGGCGATCTGATCAAACGCACCATTCGCGATCTGTATTCAAAAGAGATCGAAGAAGTAATCGTTGCAGGCGAGGGCGGTTACCGCACCGCTAAGGACTTCATGAAAATGATCATGCCGTCCCATTCGAAAAACGTGAAATTCTACGCCGACCAGCTGCCTTTATTCGCCCGTTATCAGGTCGAAGGCTATCTGGCTGGCATGTTCAATCCCGTGGTTCAACTGCCGTCGGGCGGCTACATCGTGATCGGCGTGACCGAAGCATTGGTTGCTGTTGACGTGAACTCTGGCCGTGCGACCAAAGAAGGGTCGATTGAACAGACCGCGCTGAAAACCAACCTTGAGGCCGCTGACGAAGTTGCTCGCCAATTGCGTCTGCGCGATTTGGCTGGTCTGATCGTCATCGACTTTATCGATATGGACGAGCGCAAGAACAACACAGCCGTTGAAAAACGGATGAAGGAAAAGCTGAAAACCGACCGCGCCCGCATTCAGGTGGGTCGCATTTCCGGCTTTGGTCTGATGGAAATGTCGCGTCAGCGTCTACGCCCCGGCATGATCGAGGCGACAACCCAGCCTTGTCCGCATTGTCATGGAACGGGTCTGCTGCGTTCGGATGACAACGTGGCCCTGTCGATCCTGCGTCAGTTGGAAGAAGAAGGCGTTCGTGGCCGTTCGAAAGAGGTGCTGGTCAAAGCGCCGATTGCGATCGCGAACTTCTTGATGAACCAAAAACGCGAACACGTGGCCCAAATTGAATCGACTTACGGCATGGCGGTCAGTATTGAATGCGACCCGACCAAAGTGTCGCCCGATTTCGAAGTCGAAAAGTTTAAAACCGCGACACGTATCGTGCCTGCTGCTGCGCCTGTTGTTTCGGTCGCAAGCGTCGTCATCGAAGATGATGATGATCAGGATGTTTCCGAGGACGAAGAAAACAAGGTCGAGGCCGAAGAGGGCGAAGACGAAAAGCCTAAAAAGCGCCGTCGCCGTCGTCGTCGTCGGAAAAAGCCTACAAACGGTGAAGGTGAAGCAACCGAGGGTTCGTCGGAAAATGCGTCTGAAGAAAATTCCGATGCTGGGTCCGAGGGTGATGCTGTAGCTGACAAACCAGCCGCAGAAGAAACCGCAGACGAAACACCTGCTGCTGACAGCGTAGCTGAGGCCGAAGAAGCGCCGAAGCCGAAAAAACGCACCTACACGCGTCGCAAAAAGGCCGAACCAGCACCAGAAGTCGACGGCGAAGTAGCGGCAGAGACCGCGCCAGAGGCAGAGGCCGAAGCGCCAAAGCCAAAGCGGACCCGTACCCGCAAAAAGAAAGAGCCTGAGGCCGAAAAGCCGACTGAAGCTGCAACGGATGAAACCGCCGCTGCCGAGGAAGCGCCAAAGCCGAAACGGACCCGCACCCGCAAGAAACCAGAGCCAAAAACAACCGAGGTTGTTGAAGGCACGGTCGAGGGTGATGCAGCCGAAGTGTCAGAAGCAGCGCTAGAGCCGAAAGAAACCGAAGAGGTAGCGCCAGAGGTTCAGCCTGAACCGGTGGATGTGGCCAGCCCAGAGCCGGTCGAGGCTCCGTCGGATACGTCCGCACCGGTTGGCGCAGGGCCAGAGCCATCGCAAGCCGAAGAGGCTGCTGTAGAAACAGTAGAAGCCGAAGAGCATGTGAAACCTGAACCAGAGCCAGAACAGCCAAAGCGTCGCGGCTGGTGGTCGCTAGGTTAATGACACAAAAGGCCGTCCCATCGGGGCGGCCTTTTCTTTCAGTCCATCGCCAAACTGTGACGACAGGGCACAGTCATTTGGGATGACCTTTTGCGCATGTCGCGTTATTTCAAGTCAGACGAAGCAAAGGAACCAAAATGGGCGAACTGTTTTCAACCGAATTTGTTATGGATGCGAGCCTTTGGGCCGCGATGTCCGTTGCGTTGATTGCGGGACTTTTATCATTCCTTAGCCCCTGCGTTTTGCCTGTGGCTGCGCCTTATCTTGCCTATATGGGCGGCGTTACCGTTTCGGAAATGGACGCCGGAGAAGGCCGCGCCCGTGGTCGTGTCATTTTGGCGGCGATATTTTTCGTGCTTGGCCTATCAACGGTTTTCATCTTTTTAGGCTACAGCATGTCCATAATTGGAAAAATGTATTGGTCTATTATTGAATGGATCAACTACATCGCTGGTGTTGTTGTGATCATCTTTGGTCTTCATTTCATGGGCGTTTTTCGTTTCGCTTTTTTGATGAAAGAAGCGCGCTTTGACGTTCGCGATCAGGGTGGTTCGGCTGTCGGCGCTTATGTTTTGGGGTTGGCCTTTGCCTTTGGCTGGACCCCATGTCTGGGGCCGATCCTGTCGGCTATCTTATCGCTAGCCGCGCAAGAGGCGAACGCCGCCCGTGGTGCCATTCTCCTGGGTACCTATGCGGCTGGACTAGGTATCCCGTTCCTGCTGGTTGCCATCTATTTTTCGCGGCTTAAAGGGCTGATGAATTGGATGAAACGCAACATGGGCGCGATCGAAAAAACGTCTGGCGTGTTTTTGATCATCGTTGGCATTTTGCTGCTAACAGGCCAATTCACGGTTCTTTCAAACTGGCTCTTGTCCACATTCCCGTTTCTGGCCAAAATCGGCTAGGGCTATCGTTCTGGGATCAATCGCGCTAACCTGATGATCGGAACGCATAATTTGGCGTAGGGTGATGACAGGACCGCAAACAGTTAAACGGCGCAAAGTGTTTTACGTGCCCGGTTATGATCCGATCCACCCGCGCCGTTACCGCGAATTATACCGTCGTGAATCCGCGGATCAGGCCCAGATATCCGGCTATGAGATTTCCCAAACCGCAAAGTCGGGCAAGGGCGGCTATGGCTGGCACGTCAGTGCAAAAATTGATGGTTGCGAAACGCAAGCCGATGTTGAAGTGCTGGTTTGGTCGGACATTGTTCGTGGTAGCATGTCGCAAACGATCCCAGCGACTTATGCGCGATTGCTGCGTACCGCCTATGAATACATCGCAACTGGCGCGCTGTTCCGACTGATGCGATTACGCAAAGGCCCTGTGATTGCGGCCTTATATCCAGTGGGCATGTTGTTGCTGCAGTTGTTTGTGGCGATTGGAATAGGCAGCGCTGTCGCAGCGATCCCCGTTAATGTCGTCGGCGGAATTTTAGGTACCGTGATCGCGATTGGCGCGTTTGCAGCTATCGTGGTTTTGGTACTGCGTTGGTTCAAGTCCATCGATGGCAAATTGTTCGCCTATTACCTTATGCATGATTACGCCTATTCAGCGCACTGGCGCGGGGCTAATCCGCCCCAGTTGGAAACGCGGATGGCGGAATTTGCTGGCTCTATTATCGCGGCGCAAGAGCAGGGATACGACGAAATTTTGGTCGTTGGCCATTCGTCGGGCGCGCATCTGTCCGTATCGATTTTGGCGGATTTGTTGCGGGCTGACCACTTAAACGGAACGCCAGTTTCGTTTTTATCGCTGGGTCAAGTGATCCCGATGGTCAGTTTCCTGCGCGATGCATGGCGTTTGCGTGCCGATTTGGAATTTATGGCGGCGCAGGATCAAATCGCGTGGGTGGATGTCACAGCACCAGGGGATGGATGCGCCTTTGCGCTATGTGATCCGGTCAGCGTGACGGGCGTCGCACCGCAGGATAAAAAATGGCCATTGGTGATGTCAGCGGCGTTTACGCAGTCCTTATCTGCAGCACGTTGGAAAGAATTGCGTTGGAAATTCTTTCGCCTGCATTTCCAATATCTATGCGCTTTCGATCGGCCCAAAGATTATGACTATTTTCAAATTACGGCGGGTCCGATCACACTGCGCGAACGATATGCAGATCGTCCACCGTCGCGCAGTCGCAAAGAAACGCCAGCATCGCGTTTTATATCGGTTGCGCCATGACCAACCCGCCTAAACCGACATCTCGGCGTGATCGTGTTTCACTGTTTCAATACCTGCGGATGTTTCGGCAGGACATTCTATCTGCGCAACCCGAACGGCTGTATCGGGCGTGGATGGCAGAATTTAAAACGCCGTTTTTCCGCAGCTTTCTGTGCAATGATCCCGCGCTGATACGAACGGTTCTGCGCGATCGGCCAGACGATTTTCCCAAAAGCGATCGCATTGGCGAAGGTCTGCGACCGTTGTTGGGAAATTCGGTATTTTTGACAAATGGCGCTCATTGGAAACAGCAGCGTCGGATCATAGATCCCGCGTTCGAAGGTGGGCGCCTGCGTGATACCTTTCCCGCAATGTATGATGCTGCGATGGCAGCAGTGGATCGTTTGGCCCGACACGATGGCCAAAAGATCGAGATCGAAGAAATCGCCAGCCACGTCGCAGCGGATGTGATTTTTCGAACGCTTTTTTCGATCCCCATCGAACATGAAACAGCATCCAAAGTTTTTGCTGAATTCAAGGCGCATCAGCGTACTCAGCCGATTTTGAACTTGGCGGCTTTCGTTCCAATTCCCCGCTGGTTTCCACGACTGTTCAAATCCGAAACCAAAAAGACGGCACATAACATTCGGGCTTTGATCGCTGGATTGGTGGATGATCGTCAGAAACAGATCGACGCAGGCACCGCGCCTGATGATCTGGCAACAAAAATCATGACGACGATAGATCCTGTCACGGGGCAAAAATTTGCGCCTGATGAAATGGTAGATCAGGTTGCTATCTTTTTCCTAGCTGGGCACGAAACGAGCGCGTCAGCCTTGGCTTGGGGGCTGTATCTTTTGGCGACGCATTCCGATTGGCAGACACGGGTTGCGCAAGAGGCGAAAGCGATCAGCGAACCCGACTTTGCTGTTTTGTCCCGCCTAAAGCTCTGTCGCGATGTGTTTCGCGAAACTTTGCGCTTGTATCCGCCCGTCCCGATGATGGTGCGCGAAGCAACCTGTCCCGAAAGTTTCCGTAAACGGTCGGTGAAGCCGAAGTCGCAAATCGTTTTGTCGCCATGGCATTTGCACCGTCACAGTCGGTTGTGGGATAATCCTGATGGGTTTGATCCAACCCGCTGGGACACAGAAAATGGCAAGTCCTGCCAAAGAGAGGCCTATATTCCATTTTCAGCTGGACCGCGGGTGTGTACGGGCGCTGGGTTTGCCATGGCCGAAGGCGTTTTGCTGTTATCGATGCTGGTGCGCGCATTCGAATTCGAACCGATCCCCGATATGGTGCCAGTTCCCGTTGCCCATTTAACCGTCAGGTCAAGGGATGGCATTTGGCTAAAGCTTCGCAAGCGACCTTAGCCTATTTCAGGGCACCTATGCCGTATATCTTGCGATATATGTGGATTGCCGCAGGTTTATAGCGCGCGATTGGTAGATTTCGTAAACATTGAAACGTTTGGAAGGCGTTGAAATGTTGAACTTAGTTGCGAATTTTTTCAAAAAACCAAAAACAGAACACATCATAGAGGATGAGGTCGTCACCATCATCCCGTTGGTCCGACCCGCGCCGTTAACGGAAATCGAGTTGGCAGAGATCGAAGTTAACGCCCGACTACGGCACGCGTTACACGACGAAACACCGGTTTAGTGGGCGATCTGTTTTTGCAGGTTTCGTAGAACGAACACCCGAATGGCAGAGGCTAGGCCGGCATCGGTTCCGCGTTCTGCATCGACTTCGGCTGCCAGTGCATTGATTGGTTTGCCTTGATCCGCTGCTATTTTAACGAAGGCGTCCCAGAACGGCGCCTCTAGGCTGACCGATGTCCGATGCCCATGCAGGGTCAGGCTATGTTTGACAGGGCGGCCAGTCATTCGTCGACTTTATGCTGATCTAGGTGCGATTTTGCGCGGTTGGTATCTAGATCTTCGGCCTGTTTTTGCGCCTTAGTCCGTCCAAATTTCACTGCATTTGCATCGCCCTGTGCGCGTTTGTCTGCGCGGGCTTTTTGTTTGCGGAACTGGTTTAGATTTGTGACGTTCGACATGATGCAAATTTAGGGTCGGGCAGGGCGCAACGCAATGAAAAAGGCCGCCCGATTGGGGCGGCCTTTCTTACCGGACTAGATGAATTAGTCT
Organism: Marivivens niveibacter; assembly: GCF_002150005.2. Lineage (GTDB taxonomy): Bacteria > Pseudomonadota > Alphaproteobacteria > Rhodobacterales > Rhodobacteraceae > Marivivens > Marivivens niveibacter. The sequence goes on along the minus strand of NZ_MSPP01000001.1, from coordinate 1,154,105 downwards.
TTTGGACCAATCATCTGTTCGGGACGAACAACCGCATCAAAGGTTGCTTCATCCACAAAGCCCAATTTGATAGCTTCTTCTTTCAGGGTGGTGCCGTTTTTATGCGCGGTTTTCGCAACGGTGGTTGCGTTGTCGTAACCGATGGTTGGCGCCAGAGCCGTTACCAGCATCAGCGATTCATGCAGCAGTTTTTCGATGCGCACTTCGTTCGCTTTGATGCCAACAACCATGTTGTCGGTGAACGCGGATGCGGAATCGCCCAACAGCTGCATGGACTGCAGTACGTTGTAGGACATCATCGGGTTGTAGACGTTCAGTTCAAAGTGACCTTGCGAACCTGCAAAACCAACCGCTGCGTCGTTGCCCATGACGTGCGCACAAACCATGGTCAGTGCTTCGGCTTGGGTTGGGTTTACTTTGCCCGGCATGATCGACGAACCTGGTTCGTTTTCTGGCAGGATCAGTTCGCCCAGACCGCAGCGTGGGCCCGAACCTAGCAGGCGGATGTCGTTTGCGATTTTGAACAGCGATGCCGCAACAGTTTTCAATGCGCCCGAGAACATGACCATTGCGTCATGTGCTGCCAGTGCTTCGAATTTGTTGGGGGCGGTGACGAATGGCAGGTCGGTGATCTCTGCCATGTTTTTCGCGACCATTTCGGCCCAGCCTTTTTTCGTGTTCAGGCCGGTGCCAACCGCGGTGCCGCCCTGAGCCAGTTCGTAGATGTCTGGCAGGCACTCTTCAACGCGCTGGATGCCTTTGCGGACCTGATGCGCGTAACCACCAAATTCCTGACCCAAGGTCAGAGGCGTCGCATCCTGCGTGTGGGTACGGCCGATTTTGATGATGTCTTTGAAGTTTTCTGCTTTTTCTTCTAGCGCGGCCAGCAATTTGTTCAGGCCAGGCAGCAGAACGTCACGCGCCTGCATGCCGATTGCGACGTGCATTGCGGTTGGGAATGTGTCGTTCGACGACTGACCCATGTTGCAGTGATCGTTCGGGTGAACAGGTTTTTTCGAACCCATTTCGCCGCCCAGCATTTCGATCGCGCGGTTGGAAATAACTTCGTTGGAGTTCATGTTCGACTGAGTACCCGAACCTGTCTGCCAAACGACCAGCGGGAAGTTGTCGTCGAATTTACCTTCGATGACTTCACCAGCTGCTGCGATGATGGCGTCCGCGATTTCTGCGTCCATGTTGCCCAGCTCTTTGTTAGCCATGGCACATGCTTTTTTCACAACGCCCAATGCGCGCACGATTGGCACAGGCTGTTTTTCCCAGCCGATAGGGAAGTTGATGATCGAACGCTGGGTCTGCGCGCCCCAGTATTTATCTGCAGGAACCTCTAGCGGGCCAAAGCTGTCGGTTTCGGTGCGGGTTGCGGTCATTATGAACACTCCGAGTTGTGATTGAGAGTGTCATACCGCATCGACACGCGAAATCAATGCGGTATACCGCTGCATACCGCAATGAGACCGCTAACAGTCGATAAATTTTGTTTACTTACGGAATTTGTCCAAACTGACGACTTCGGCCTCTTTACGGGGCTCGTCCTCAGGCTCGGCCATTTCGACCATTGGTGCTTCTTCTTCGTCATCCAGATCGTCGTCGTCAAAGTCGTCGTCTTGGGTTTCGAAACGCAGGCCGAATTCAACCGATGGGTCTACAAAGGTGCGGATTGCGTCGTAAGGCACATAAATCGGTTCGGGATTGTCGCCGAACGATAGGGTGACCGCAAAACCGTCGTCATTCACGGTCAGGTTTTCAAACCAATGTTCCAACACAACGGTCATTTCGCCCGGATACCGATCCGACAGCCAATCGGCCAGCTCGACGTCTGGGTGCATCGTGTCAAAGGTGATGAAAAAATGGTGCTTTCCAGGCAGGCCGTCCTTAGCCACGCGCGTCAGGACCTTTTGAATCAGTCCGCGCATAGCATCGTGCATTAGGTTGCCGTAGTCGATTTTCTGGCTCACGGTCTGTCCTTTCTGGGTCCCCTTAATCCACCATACGATATTTTAAGTTCTAGAAAAGAGGCTATCTTTCCAAGGTGTGGTAGACTGAATTGTTATTGTCGGCTTTTTGCCAAAGGGCATGTGGCACCGCAAGTACTGAACGACATTGGTACAAAATTTGCACCAACCATGCTGCAGTTGCAGAAAGTAGGGCGTTGATATGGGTAAAGTATTGATTGGATTGGCGTTCATGGTGACCGCCGTCGTCGTGTATTTCACGTTGTCCGCTTTGGGTATGGTGGGGGATGATCGCAGTCCGGCGGAACGAATGGCGGATAACCTTGCATCAATCGGGGCAGAGTTTGAAGCAGACGGTCATTTGCCGTGGGATAACACCGCAGAGGTTCAAAGGGTTCAGACGGTCGGAGATACGTTAAAAATAACAGTTCGCGCAGCGCCTGATTTGCCGGATACCATCGCTGCGATTGTGTGTAATTACCGTGATCTGCGCGAATTAATTTACGACGGTGCCGAAATTGAAATCATCTGGAAACCGCCGCAAATGGGTCGCGTCATGGGTACGACGTCGATCAATTTCTGTCCAAGTCTGCGGGGGTGAAGTGAAGGTTTCTGTTGCCAGGTACCTTCGAACCCCGCCTAACGCGGCTAGGCGTTAGGACTTAAGTTTCGGAAACTCCGACTGCTTAAGCAGCCATTGCTACCGGAGCACGATTGTCATTTGCAATTGTACAGTTTGAACCGATAACGGTGGTATCTCACCGAGACAAAGCAACACCTTTACACGTTCGTCGATCCTGTTTCGGCCCCATGATCCCCAAATGAAGGATATATGGTGGAGCCGCCGGGTACCGCCCCCGGGTCCGATCCGCTTATTACGAGCGCGTTTATGTCCATAGTCCCCGAGGGGACAGCACCGATATAGGCAGCGCCGTTGCTGGCTTCAAGGGTAAATGCGATCATCCATAGAATAGCTATCAATTGACATCCGACTTGCCGCAATAGAGCGTGGACATACATGTCGAATTATCTGAATGGAGGATGCAGATGTTCAACGCGCTGGTCGTAGAAAAAGACGAAGACGGCAAAACACATGCCGCGGTTAAAGAATTAGAAATCAAGGATCTACCCGAAGGCGAGGTTTTGGTTTCTGTTGAGTATTCGACATTGAATTACAAAGACGGTCTATGCGTCGGACCAGGTGGAGGTTTGGTTCGTAATTATCCGCATGTTCCAGGCATTGATTTTGCTGGCACCGTCGAAGACAGCAGTGACCCAAGATACAAAGCTGGCGATAAAGTCGTACTGACCGGTTGGCGCGTAGGCGAGGCGCATTGGGGTGGATATTCGCAAAAAGCGCGCGTCAAAGCGGACTGGCTGGTTCCGTTGCCCAATGGTTTGACCACTCGGCAAGCCATGGCCGTCGGAACCGCTGGATTTACGGCTATGATCGCGATCCTTGCACTCGAAGATCATGGTCTAACCCACGAAAAAGGCGAGGTTTTGGTGACTGGCGCATCTGGCGGTGTGGGCTCTGTGGCTACGTCGATTCTTGCCAATTGTGGCTATCAGGTGGCTGGCGTAACTGGTCGTCCTGAAACCGCAGATTATTTGCGCGATCTTGGCGCATCGCGCATCGTTGATCGCGCTGATGTTGCCGAGGTTACAAAGCGACCGTTGGAAAGCGAAACTTGGGCGGGCTGTATTGATGCGGTCGGCGGTCCCATGCTGGCTCGTGTGCTGGGGCAGATGAAATACGGTGGCAGCGTTGCTGCTGTTGGTCTGGCCGGGGGCGCGGATTTGCCTGCCAAAGTGATCCCATTTCTGCTGCGCGGCGTAAATCTGCTGGGTATTGATAGTGTTCTTTATCCAACCGAAAAACGCAAAACTGCTTGGGAACGGATCGCCTCTGACTTGCCGATGGATAAGTTGGAGACGATGATCGTGCCTGCAACCTTGTCTGACCTACCGAAATTGGGTGCAGACATTCTGCAAGGCCAGGTGCGCGGACGCGTTGTGGTGGATGTGAACGCTTGATCTGGGCAAGGGGTTGAAAGCAAAAGAAAAGCCCTAAGTCCAGTTTAGGAAATTTTGGGAGTTTTTATGTCTGACACCTCTGCCATTATCGTCTGGTTCCGCCGCGATCTACGCTTGTCCGATCACGAAGCGTTAAGCGCGGCGGTGTCCACGGGCCGTCCGATCATCCCAGTGTTTATCCGTGATGACATCGTCGACGCCACAGGTGCGGCCGCCAAAATGCGTTGGGGGCAGTCGATACAGGCTCTGCAAAAACAGCTAGAAAAACTGGACAGTCGTTTGATCCTGCGATCGGGCGACGCGTTGGATGTGCTGCAATCGTTGATCAAAGAAACTCACGCCGGCGCGGTATACTGGTCGCGACTGTATGATCCTGCGTGCAAGGAACGCGACACCAAAGTCAAATCTACCTTGAAAGATCAAGGTGTTGAGGCGCAAAGCTATACTGGACATCTTTTGTTTGAACCGTGGACGGTTGAGACAAAATCGGGCGGTTTCTATCGCGTCTATTCGCCAATGTGGAAGGCCGTGCGCGACCTGCCTGTCGCCGATTGCATTGCGGCGCCTTCGTCGTTGAAGTCACCGGATGAGTGGCCCAGCAGCGAAGACCTGTCCGATTGGAATATGACCGCAGCTATGCGCCGCGGTGCAGAAATAGTTACGCAACATCAGTGTGTTGGCGAAGTTTGCGCACGTGAACGTTTGGATGATTTTATCGAACAAAAAGTAGATGATTACAAAAATCTACGCGACTTTCCTGCGATTGATGCGGTGTCGGGCCTGTCCGAAAATCTCACTTACGGTGAAATTGCGCCTAGGGCCATGTGGCACGCAGGTTGGCGCGCAATGGAAAATGGATCGAATGGTGCTGAACATTTCCTGAAAGAGATCGCATGGCGCGAATTCGCGTATCATTTGCTGCATCACACACCCGAGATTTTGGACCGCAGTTGGCGTGAGGAATGGGATAAATTCCCATGGTCGACCGACGAAGACGGCGATGACGTCAAAGCATGGAAAATGGGTCGCACGGGTGAACCGTTTGTCGATGCGGCCATGCGTCAGATGTATGTGACAGGGACGATGCATAACCGCGCCCGCATGATTGTGGCGTCATATTTGACCAAACACCTTATGGTGCATTGGAAAATCGGCATGAAATGGTTCGAGGATTGTTTGACCGATTGGGACCCAGCATCCAACGCGATGGGGTGGCAGTGGGTGGCGGGATCAGGTCCAGACGCCGCCCCGTATTTCCGCGTTTTCAATCCTGAAACGCAACTGGATAAATTCGATAAAAATGGTGACTATCGTGCCGCATGGATCGCCGAAGGGTATGACAAACCATCGCAAACGGCGCTTAGCTATTTCGATGCGGTCCCCAAAAGCTGGGAACTGAATCCTGACATGCGCTACCCTCAGCGAATAATAGAGCTAGCTAAAGGTCGGGAACGCGCTCTTGCTGCCTATGAGGCGCGTGAAAAATAGATCCAAAGGTTGCAAAGCAACGTATCCTTTTGGTTAATATATAAAAAGGGCGATAAAATGCCCCTAACAGGAGGTCACATGATCCTGACATCGACCCAAGGCCAACACGGCCTTCCGCGTTATTTTGTGCCAGTTTTCGATATTCTGTCACGCATTGAACGGGGGCGGATCGATATCATTTTACCCGATGGCCGACAGTTCCGCGCCGAAGGTCCAAACGCAGGCTATGTGACCGAATTACATGTCCACAATGATGATATATTTGCGCGCCTGATCCGTGAAGGCGATCTGGGCTTTATGGAAGCCTACATGGATGAGTGGTGGTCAACGCCCGACCTGATGGCCTTTATGGATTTTGTGCACGACGCTTCGGACGAGGTATTCGACGGCTTTCCTGGGCAGGCTTTGGTTCGTGCTTACGAAAAACTGCGGTTCTGGTTGCAATCTAATACCAAACGACAAGCCAAGAAAAATATCAGCTACCATTACGATTTGGGTAATGATTTCTATGGCTTATGGCTTGATCCTAGCATGACGTATTCGTCGGCATTGTATTCCGAATCGCAGATGTCGCTAGAGGACGCGCAAACCGCGAAATACAAAGCGATGGTTGATCAGATGGATGTTCAACCGGGCGACCATGTTCTGGAAATCGGATGTGGTTGGGGCGGCTTTGCCGAATACGCCGCAAAAGAACGCGGGCTGCATGTGACTGGCCTGACGATTAGCCGCGAACAATACGACTATGCCACCAAACGCATTGCGGATGCGGGGCTATCTGATCGTGTTACGTTCAAAATGCAGGATTATCGCGATGAAAAAGGCCAGTACGACGGCATCGCTAGCATCGAAATGTTCGAAGCTGTTGGTGAAAAATATTGGCCGACCTATTTTGCAACCGTGAAAAGATGCCTGCGCCCCGGTAAAAACGCGACCCTGCAGATCATTACCGTGCAGGACCACCGGTTTGAACTGTACCGAAAAGGTGTTGATTTTATTCAAAAATACATCTTTCCGGGTGGCATGTTGCCTAGCCCTAAAATTTTGCGTCAGCAGGCAAAGGGTGCGGGCATGAATGTCGTAGGTTCTATTGAATTCGGTGAAAGCTATAGCCAGACGCTGCGTCGTTGGTACGATACCTTTAACGAAAAATGGGATGAAATTTCCCAGATGGGGTTCGATACAAGGTTTAGGCACATGTGGAATATGTATCTAACCTCTTGCGCGAGCACATTTCATAGCGGTAACTGCGATGTAACGCAGATAACGGTGCAGCGACCTGCCTAAGTGTCCTTGCTCCGCAGGAACGGGACGGTGAAATGCCAACTTTTGCAAAATTGGCCGCGGCGGTTGTTATGGCCGCGCTGATGTATGTTGTGACCGATATGGTCCTGCCCATGTTCGATCCATCCCAACCGCCGCGCTGGTTCATGCAAATCAATATCGCTTATGGCGCTGTATTCGGTTGGAAAATTATCGGCGGTCGCGCTGGAAACGGGGCCGTCATTGCAATTAGTACCGGTATCTCTGCCATTGTCGTGACCATCGCGGCTGTTTTGCTGACCCACGGATTTGATGTGATGTTAGAGCGTGCTTACGACATGCGCTATGACGGGCCGGTTGAGGCTTTGACTGGCGCTGTTGGGTTGGCGATTGATCTGGGTGCCAAATTGTTTACGCCGATTGTAGGAATGACCTTGATCGCCGGCGCTATCATTGCATCACTGGTGGCTGAAATTGTGTCACGTTTTGCAGATTAAATATGAAGTTATTCTTATTCGGGTCTCTTAGAGATCCAGAGCTGTTCCGAACTGTCGCGGGCGACGGCGGCGTATCAAAACCTTATAATTTGGCGGGATATCGTGTTGATCGCATCAATGGCCACGAAGTGCCGATGTTGGTGCGCGACGAAGGTTCCGTTGCGGTTGGTGTTATGTGGACTGATTTGACCCCAGATCAGATTGATCGGCTGGATCGATATGAACGTCCTTGGGGGTATTTTCCGCGCATAGTTAATGATGGCATCACGGTCTATTGGCCCAATGACGACATCGTCAGTAGCGGCGAACCGTGGTCATTCGAGCGCTGGCAGGCAACCGATGCGATCGTAAGCCGCGCCGCCGCCGCAGAAATTTACGCCCATAATCCGCCTTTGTCGGCAGATCAGATTGTCTTGCGCTGGCCCCAAATTCGAGCGCGTGCCTGTTCGCGTGCCCGTGCGTCCCAATCCACCGTGCCGGCAACGCTACGGCGTTCCGCTGGTTTTGCTGCGGAAAAACAGCTGACTGCACTGGACGGAGATTTTTTCAAATACCGCCGTGTAACATTGGAACATGAACGGTTTGACGGAAAACCGTCCGGCGAATTGCCAAGAGAGGCTATTATCGCATTCGATGCTGCGTTGGTGTTACCGTATGATCCCAAACGGGACCGTTTTTTGCTGGTTGAACAGTTTCGGGTTGGTCCGTTTTTGCGTGGGGATGCGAACCCTTGGGCGATTGAACCTGTTGCGGGGATCATCGACGCCGAAGAAACCCCAGAAAATGCTGCCCGCCGCGAAGCTGAAGAAGAGGCTAACCTGAGCGTCACCGATTTGCGGCCGATGTTCGCGGCGTACCCAAGCCCTGGTAATTCCACCGAACAATATTACGCCTACGCCGCGATTTGTGACCTGCCTGATAAGCTAAAAGGGTTCGGGGGGCTGGATTCCGAGGCGGAAGATATTCGCGTTCACCTTGTTGATCGCGAACAGGCGCTGGAATTGATCGACACTGGCGAAATCAACATTCTGCCTTTGATCACTATGATATACTGGGTTGACCGAAATAGGGGCAACTTGGGCTCTCCAGCTTGAGTTCTGCGCGTATGGGGCCTACACAGGACCAAAGAATGAAAGGCCTGCAAATGGAATTCAAAAAAGACCTAGCTGACGCAATCGGTAACACGCCGCTGATCAAACTGCGCGCCGCATCCGAGGCAACGGGCTGTACCATTTTGGGCAAGGCTGAATTCATGAACCCTGGCCAATCGGTCAAGGATCGCGCAGCGCTGTACATTATCAAAGACGCGATTGCCCGCGGCGACCTGAAACCAGGTGGTACGATTGTCGAAGGTACCGCAGGCAACACTGGTATCGGGCTTGCGTTGGTCGGTGCATCGATGGGTTTCAAAACGGTGATCGTGATCCCCGAAACCCAGAGCCAAGAGAAAAAAGACATGTTGCGTCTGGCTGGCGCGGAATTGGTTCAGGTGCCAGCTGCGCCATATAAGAACCCGAACAACTACGTTCGCTATTCGGGGCGTTTGGCTGAAAAGCTGGCAAAGACGGAACCGAATGGTGCGATCTGGGCAAACCAGTTTGATAACGTCGCCAACCGTCAGTCACATATTGAAACCACTGGCCCTGAAATCTGGGAACAGACGGGCGGCAAAGTCGATGGTTTCATCTGCGCGGTCGGTTCCGGCGGTACATTGGCAGGCGTCGGTATGGCGCTGCAGCCTAAGGGCGTGAAGATCGGTCTGGCCGACCCAATGGGCGCGGCGCTGCACAGCTATTACACCGAAGGTGAATTGAAATCCGAAGGCGGATCCATCACCGAAGGGATCGGGCAGGGGCGTATCACCGCCAACCTGGATGGGTTTACGCCAGATATGTCCTATCAAATCCCAGACGAAGAAGCGCTACCAGTTGTCTTTGATCTGCTGGAAAACGAAGGTCTGTGTTTGGGCGGCTCGTCGGGCGTTAACATCGCTGGCGCAATGCGGATGGCCAAAGAAATGGGTCCAGGGCATACCATCGTCACCATTTTGTGCGACTATGGCACGCGCTATCAGTCAAAACTGTTCAACCCTGATTTCTTGAAATCCATGGGGCTGCCAGTTCCTGGTTGGTTGGGCCAAGGTCCATCCTCCATCCCTGGCGTATTCGAGGACTAATGAAACCGCTTCGCGCGATTTTCCTTGCGGTCGGTATGCTGGTGGCTGGTTCATTTGCCACCGCGCAAGATACCGGATCGACGACTGAACCAGAGCAGCAGATCGAAACACCTGCTGTTCTGGACACATCACCAAACGTCGCCTTGGGACAGACCGGAATTGACGTTGAGGCGTGGACATCGGTTGCTATTGCAGCCGAGGAAGCCCTGCAAAATCCCAACAGCACTGATTTCGCCCTAGAACGTTTGCGCAACGAATTGGCCACGTGGCGCGATGCTTTGCTAGATGCGCAGTCCGTGAATTCGGCACGTATTTCCACCGTATCTGCGCAGTTATCCGCGCTGGGGGCTGCACCCGAAGAAGGCGCAGAGGAAGCCGCCGCAATCGCCAACCGCCGCGCGGAATTGAACGCCCAGCTGGATGAATTGCAGGCCCCCGTTGTGTTGGCTCAAGAGTCATATGCCCGTGCCAATGGTTTGATCAGCGAAATTGATTCAACTTTGCGCGCAAGCGAAGCCAGACGATTGGGCACGCGCGGCGAAAGCCCGTGGGTTTTGGCAAATTGGGGAACTGCCTTTGCGGCGGTAGCATCTACATTGTCTTCGGCGTGGGCTGAAACATCTGCGCGGGTTGCGGCAGATGCGGTAAACGGTGACTGGATGGCCACATATCCGGCAGCGTCATTGCTGTTTGCGCTTGCCCTTGCCTTGCTGGTGTATGGTCGCCGTATGGTGATGCGTGTCCAAGCGACTATTTCATCGCGTGACACGATCGGGCGCGGGTTCTGGTTGTTTGTCATTTCCTTGGGGCAGATCGCGGTTCCGTATATCGGGGTGCTTTTGTTGGTTGCCGCCGCAAAAGCGGGCGAGATGTTGGGGTATCGCGGGCAGTTGATTGCGAATGCGATCCCTGACGCATCGCTCTACGTAATTGTAGCATATTGGTTGTCGGGCCGTTTCTTTGGTGGGGATGGCGGTACGGCCAATCCATTGGCAATGGATTCCGATTATCTGGGAAAAGGCCGTAGATTGACCCGCGAAATCGGCTGGGTCTTAGCATTGGGTGCAATCACCGTTGTCATTGCTGATATAGGTGGTAGCCAGTCGACCTCTATCTTGCTGTTGCCGATAGAGATCTTGGTCGCGGTCTTTTTGTTCCAGTTCGGCGTGCTGATCAAACGACACTGTTCTGGTGACAATACCGAAGCCAATTCCCGCAACCGCGTCTACGCTTTTATCGGTCAGGCTGCAGTATTGATTGCGATCGTTGGTCCAGTATTGGGCATTGCAGGATACGGGATCGCATCCCAATCGTTACTATATCCCGCCGTCACGACATTGGCAGTTCTGGGGCTGGTTTTGTTGCTGCAACGGTTGGTCGTTGACCTTTATATCCTGTTTACAGGCGCACCTGACAGCGCCGGCGATGCGCTTATCCCTGTGCTGATCGGTTTTGTGCTTCTGTTGATTGCGGTGCCTGTTCTGGCTTTGGTCTGGGGCGCAAGAGAAGCCGATTTGTTAGAACTGTGGACGCGTTTCCGCGAAGGATTCCAGATCGGCGATACACGGATTTCACCGACCGACTTTATTACTTTTGCCTTTGTATTCGGTGCCGGCTACGCCATCACCCGTTTTGTGCAAGGCACGTTGCGGGCAACCGTACTGCCTAAAACACGCATGGATATCGGTGGTCAAAATGCTGTTGTGTCTGGGCTTGGGTATCTGGGTATCTTTCTGGCCGCTGTAATTGCGATTACGACGGCAGGGATTGATCTGTCGAACCTTGCAATTGTTGCTGGTGCTTTGTCGGTCGGTATCGGTTTTGGTTTGCAAACCATCGTACAGAACTTTGTGTCCGGTATCATTCTGCTGATCGAACGCCCGATCTCTGAAGGTGACTGGATCGAGGTGAACAGCCAAATGGGCGTTGTCCGCGATATTTCCGTACGGGCCACCCGTATCGAAACCTTTGATCGTCGCGATGTGATCATTCCCAACGCTGATTTGGTCAGTGGGCAGGTGACAAACTGGACGCGCGGCAATTTGGTCGGACGGATCATTGTAAATGTTGGTGTTGCCTATGGCACAGATACCCACCGCGTCGAAGAAATCCTGACAGAGATCGCCGAAGCCCATCCAATGGTTCTACTGTCGCAGCCACCAGCGGTTTTGTTCACTGGTTTCGGTGCTGACAGTTTGGATTTTGAAATCCGTGCGCTGCTGCGTGATGTGAATTTCATGCACCTCACAAAATCTGAAATTCACCATGAAATCGCCAAACGCTTTGCTGCTGAGGGGATTGAAATTCCGTTCGCGCAGCGTGATCTTTGGATCAGAAACCCAGAAAGCTTACGTCCTATAGAAGAGTAAACCACATGACCGAACCATTGTTCCGCGCCGACGCCTATCTTCGTGATGCGACCGCTACCGTGGTTGGACTAACGGCAGAAGGCGGTATCATTGTGGATCGGTCGTTGTTTTACCCGACTTCGGGCGGCCAACCAGGCGACAGCGGGCGTCTAGAATGGCAGGGCGGCGGAATAGATATCGCAGTGGCTGTGAAAGGCGAGGGCCAAACCATCGTGTTGGTGCCATCCGAACCCGCTCCTTTGCCGCCGGTGGGGCAGGCGGTTGAACAAAAGATTAACTGGGACCGCCGTTACCGTCACATGCGCGTGCACACCGCGCTGCATTTGCTGTCGGTTGTTGTGCCGCTACCGGTGACTGGCGGGTCCATTAGCACCGAAAAAGGGCGGCTGGATTTCGATATGCCAGAGGCCCCAGCCGATAAACAACAGATCGAAGATGCGCTGAACGCTTTGATTGCCGCAGATTACACCGTCTCAGAGTCGTACATCAGTGATGCCGAACTGGATGCGCAGCCCAATCTAGTGAAAACCATGTCCGTCAAACCACCGCGCGGTACGGGGCAGATCCGCATGGTGCGGATTGGGGATGCGGATGCATCAATTGATTGGCAGCCCTGCGGCGGAACCCATGTCAGATCGACGGCAGAAATTGGGCCAATACGGATCGGCAAGATTGAAAAGAAAGGCGCACAAAACCGCCGTATCAATGTGATCTTGGATTAAAGATCTTGTTCTGTATCTGGCAGGCCTTCGCGCGAGAGTAGCACAGCGACAGGTCTCAAATTGGGAACGTGGCTACAGATCACCATCATCATCACCATAATCGGCACCGACAAAAACATACCCGGCACCCCCCAAACAGCGCCCCAGAATGCCAGCGAAATAATGATGCCGAACGATGACAGACGCAGCGCGCGCCCCATGAGCATGGGTTCAATCACGTTGCCCATGCTGAATTGAATAACCGATGTAATGCCAAATACGATCCATGTGACCGATGGATCTTCGGTTTGGATATAGGCGACCAGCGCGATCAGTAGCGTGGCCACCAAAGAACCGACATTGGGAATGTAGTTCAAAACAAAGGTCAAAATGCCCAACGCAGCGGCCAATTCCAGCCCGAACCAAGTCGCAAGAAAATACACCAAACCGCCTGTTGCGACGCTAATCAGCGTTTTAACCAGCAGGTAATAGTTCACACGGTGGATAATGGATTGGGTAATGCGCGCAATGCGGGCGGCTTTGATCGGGTCGGCAACCAGATTGCCTAGCTTTGTTTCGAACCAAATACGCTCTGCAAACAGAAACCCGACGAACAGGATGACCAGAACCGTAAACGACGTCACATTGCCTGCCTGACCGGCCAGAGTTTGCAAGTAGCCACTAAATTCGATCCCCGCAATTGCGCTAAAGATTGCACTTTCGACGTCTTCGCCCATAAAGCTGAACAACTGTGCAATCGCGGACGGCGCGCGTTCAGCGTATTCCAACGTAAGGCTGATAACCGTATTTACTTGGGTCAAAAGGATCGAAGACAGCGTCAACAACGCGGTTGAGATCAGCAAAAGCGCAGCGATACTGGCAATCCAGTTTGGAATACGGAACGGTCCAACAGACTGTCGCGCGATAAACTGGATCACGTCAGATGTTAATGAAAACAGAATAATCGCAACCGCGAGCGCGATCATCATAAACTGGGCCTGAACCAGCAAAAACAAAACCATTGCAGCGGCGATAATGACCAATGCAGCAGTTTGGACTCTGGCTTGATTTGTCGTCGGAATTGGATCGTTCGTCATAGGTGCAGATTTGCGGTTTTGGTCGGACTGTCAACCTATCAAAGTAATATGAATTTTTTGCGTTGCGCCTATTGCAATCCCCCGCGCTGTCAGGATAAACCCCGCCTCGGACAGGTGGCCGAGTGGTCGAAGGCGCACGCCTGGAAAGTGTGTAGGCGGGGAACCGTCTCGAGGGTTCGAATCCCTTCCTGTCCGCCACTACCCTTCAATAGCTGCTCATTCTGATCTTCACGTATCTCGTACGTGAGATGCTATATTTTTTGTATATTGTACAAAAGTTGAGCAAATTTTGTTCAACTTCCCCCTAATTTGAATTAGCTGTCGCCTAGTTGCATGAATTGTTCAAATTCTCTTGAACCGTGTGGCGCAAATGTGATGTTAAAGAGGCGCGAGGTTTTTCGCGCTTAGACTGTTTAAAGTGCCACCCAATTTTTCGGCACGTTTATTTTTTGTTAACGAAATACCGCTTGCTGTTCCTTGGGGGGGCGCAAATGAAACACATTAATATCTCAACGGCTTCTGCGGCTACGGTTGCTATCGCAAAGCCAATCGAACAAAACACTGTTTATTCTCGCTTCGGTAAACGTCTGGTTGATTTGGCGTTGGTGATCGTTGCGGCACCTATCATCGTTCCTGTTATTGCGATCTTGTGGTTGCTCGTGCGTCGTGATGGCGGCGAAGGCATGTTTGTACAGGATCGTGTTGGCATGAACGGCAAGGTATTCAAATGCCTGAAACTGCGCACCATGGTCGTGGATGCAGAAAAAGTGCTAGAAGACCTATGTGCGAAAGATCCAAAAGTTGCGCACGAATGGCACGTCAATCAGAAATTGGCCGTTGATCCGCGCATCACCAAAGTCGGCGCTTTTCTACGCGCGACTAGCCTTGATGAACTGCCACAGTTTTTCAACGTTGTCCGCGGTGACATGTCGTTTGTCGGCCCACGTCCTTTCATGCCATCTCAGCAAGACCTATACGACGAAGCGGGTGGTAACGCCTATTACAGCGTTCGACCCGGTATCACTGGCCCATGGCAGGTTGATGGCCGCGGCGTGACCACCTTCAAAGGCCGCGTTGCGTTCGACGAAAAATACGGTCGTGAATTGTCGTTAAAATCGGACATTGGGTATCTGATCAAAACCGTTTCGGTCGTGCTGAAACGCACGGGTCACTAAGATTTATCCCAGATTTAGCAAAAAGGCCGGAGAGTTTTCTCCGGCCTTTTGTCGTTATTTGGGAATGTAGTTTAGGATCGGTGATAGCCAGCGTTCGGCCTCGGATACTGTCATGCCTTTACGCGCTGCGTAATCGGCGACCTGATCAGCCTCGACCTTGCCCACGCCGAAATAATAGCTGTCGGGGTGACCAATATAGATGCCCGACACAGATGCAGCCGGCCACATCGCGTAGCTTTCAGTTAGGGACACGCCTGTCGCCTTTTCGGCGTCCAGCAGATTCCAAAGAGTCGCCTTTTCAGTGTGATCAGGTTGTGCAGGATAACCAGGTGCAGGGCGGATGCCTACGTAAGGTTCGCCGATCAGTTCGGTCGGCGTGTAGGTTTCGTCGGCATAGCCCCACAGCTCGGTACGCACGTATTCATGCATCCGTTCAGCAAAGGCTTCGGCGAAACGGTCGGCCAGGGCTTTGACCATGATCGACGAATAGTTGTCATTCGCTTCGTCAAAACGGTTGGCGATATCGTCTTCTTCGGGGCCTGCGGTCACGACAAATCCGCCGACGTAGTCCTGACCCGATGGAGCCACGAAATCAGACATTGCAACATTCGGACGTCCGTCGCGTTTCGCGGTTTGCTGACGCAGGGTATGCAGCGTTGCCAGTTTGGCGTCGCGGGTTTCATCAGTGAACAGGGCGATGTCATCCCCAACGGCGTTCGCAGGCCAGAAACCAACGACTGCGCGCGGTTTGAACCATTGTTCATTTACGATCTTTTTCAGCATCGCTTGGGCGTCTGCAAATAGGCTACGGGCCGCCTCGCCCTTTTTCGGGTCGTCCAGAATGGCTGGGTAGACGCCCTTTAGTTCCCAAGTTTGGAAGAATGGAGTCCAGTCGATGTAATCCGCCAATTCAGACAGCGACCACTGGTCAAACACGCGCGTTCCCAAGAACGATGGGGTTTTCGCGGCGTACCCGTCGAAGTCGATCTTCAACGCGTTGTCGCGGGCGTCTTGCACCGTCACACGCTTTTTGCCGCGTTCGCCGCGTGCGTGGCGTTCGGCGATGTCGGCGTAATCTGCGCGGACTTCGGCTTTGACGTCGTCGGATTTGGACGACAGAAGGGATGATACGACACCCACTGCGCGTGACGCGTCGGTAACGTACATGGCTTGGCCTCGGTCGTATTTCGGCGCGATTTTCACGGCTGTGTGGACCTTGGACGTAGTCGCGCCGCCGATCAGCAGCGGGATGTCAAAACCGTTCCGTTCCATCTCTGCCGCGACATGCACCATTTCGTCCAGCGACGGTGTGATCAGACCCGACAGGCCGATCACATCGACGTTTTCAGCCTTGGCCGTTTCCAGAATTTTCGACGTTGGAACCATCACGCCCAAATCGATGATTTCATAGTTGTTACAGGCCAAAACAACGCCGACGATGTTTTTGCCGATGTCGTGAACGTCGCCTTTGACCGTGGCCATTAGGATTTTGCCTGCGGCTTCGCGGTTGCCGTCTTTTTCGGCCTCGATATAGGGCGTCAGTACGGCGACAGCCTGTTTCATCACGCGGGCGGATTTCACCACCTGCGGCAGGAACATCTTACCTGCGCCGAATAGGTCGCCAACGACATTCATGCCGTCCATCAATGGGCCTTCGATCACGTCCAGCGGTCGGGCGGCTTTTTGGCGGGCCTCTTCGGTATCGGCGTCGATAAATTCGGTGATGCCGTTGACCAGCGCGTGTTCCAGACGTTTTTCAACCGGTGCCTCGCGCCAGCTCATGTCTTTTTCTTTGGCCTGCGCGCCGCCCTGACCGCGATATTTTTCGGCCAGTTCCAGCATGCGTTCGGTGGCATCCGAACGGCGGTTTAGAAC
The DNA here is from genome assembly GCF_002150005.2 of Marivivens niveibacter. Taxonomy (GTDB): domain Bacteria; phylum Pseudomonadota; class Alphaproteobacteria; order Rhodobacterales; family Rhodobacteraceae; genus Marivivens; species Marivivens niveibacter. The sequence continues at coordinate 1,137,454 of NZ_MSPP01000001.1, read as the reverse complement.
GACGTCTTCGCAATGGTCGCGCAGTTCAGGGTCAATTTCGGAATACACGGCCAATTGGCCCGCGTTGACGATGCCCATATCCATGCCTTTTTGGATGGCGTGGTACAGAAATACGGCGTGCATCGCTTCGCGGACGGCTTCGTTACCGCGGAAAGAGAACGACAGGTTCGACACACCGCCCGAGATATGGACGTGCGGGCAATCGTTGGTGATGCGGTCGGTCGCGTTGATGAAATCGACGCCATAGTTGTCGTGTTCTTCGATACCTGTGGCGACGGCGAACACGTTCGGGTCGAAAATGATGTCTTCGGGCGGGAATCCGACCTCTTTGGTCAATAGTTTGTATGCGCGAGTGCAGATTTCGACCTTGCGATCTTCGGTGTCGGCTTGGCCGACCTCGTCAAAGGCCATGACCACAACGGCCGCACCATAACGGCGGCACAGGCGGGCCTGATGCAGGAACTGTTCTTCGCCTTCTTTCATGGAAATCGAGTTTACGACCGCCTTGCCTTGAATGCATTTCAGGCCGGCTTCGATGATGTCCCATTTGGAACTGTCGACCATGATCGGAACGCGGGCGATATCAGGTTCGGCAGCCAGCAGGTTCAGGTAGTCGACCATCGCCTGTTTGGAATCGATCAGGCCTTCGTCCATGTTGATGTCGATGATCTGAGCGCCGTTTTCCACCTGTTGACGCGCCACATCCAGCGCGGTCGCGTAGTCCTGATTGGTGATCAGTTTGCGGAATTTGGCGGACCCCGTAACGTTCGTGCGTTCGCCGACGTTCACGAAAGGAATGTCTTTGGTCAGGGTGAACGGCTCTAGCCCAGATAGGCGCATACGCGGTTCGCTGGCGGGAATGGCGCGCGGTTTGTAATCGCGTACACGGTCGGCAATGGCGCGGATGTGGTCAAAGGTCGATCCACAGCAACCGCCAACGATGTTCAGCAGGCCGTCGCGAGCGAAATCTTCGATCTGGTCGGCCATCTCTTCGGGCGTTTCGTCGTATTCACCGAATTCGTTTGGCAGGCCAGCGTTAGGATAGGTGCAAATGTTGGTGTCCGCGATGTTGGACAATTCCGCCAAATGTTCGCGCATTGCGCTGGCACCTAGCGCACAGTTCAGGCCGATGCTGATCGGTTTGGCGTGGCGCAGCGAATACCAGAACGCGGTTGGCGTTTGTCCCGATAGGGTACGGCCAGACAGGTCGGTGATCGTGCCCGAAATCATGATCGGCAGAACCACGCCTTTTTCGTCGAAAACGTCCTCGGCTGCGAAAACGGCGGCCTTTGCGTTGAGCGTGTCAAAGATGGTTTCGATCAGGATGATATCCGCGCCACCATCCATCAGGCCACGAATTTGTTCTGCATAGGCATCGCGCAATTCGTCAAATGTTACAGCACGATAGCCCGGGTTGTTCACGTCAGGCGAGATCGAAGCGGTGCGGTTCGTCGGGCCAACGGCGCCCGCGACCCAGCGTTGGATACCGTCCTCGGCTGTTGCGCGATCCAACGCCTTGCGCGCCAAACGCGCGCCTTCAACGTTTAGGTCGTATACCTTGTCCTGCAGATCGTAATCCGCCTGCGCGATTGAGGTGGACGAGAACGTATTCGTTTCAGCGATATGCGCGCCCGCTTTGGCATAGCGGTAATGAATTTCTTCGATCACATCAGGGCGGGTTAGCGACAACAGGTCGTTGTTACCTTGCTGCGGTTTGTCCGAATGAATGTGGCAGGCGCAACCCGAATGGCCGCCCACAAAATCGTCTTCGATCAGTCCGAGTTGCTGGATCGACGTGCCCATTGCGCCGTCCAGAATGAGGATCTGATCGGCCATCGCGGCGGTCAGTTGGTCAAAAACGGGCGAACGGGTTGGTTTTGTCATTTTGGTATCCTTTGCTTGCGCGCGTGATACCCAAGGTCGGAATATTAGTGAAATTCAACTTTATCATATAGATTATGAATTTCATTAATGCTGGGCTGCCTCCCATAGTGCAAAATCTGCTGCCTTTTCGCGCGTTAGCAATGCTATGACTTCAGGATCGACAGAGATCTCTGCGGTTGGCGAAACATTGAGTTGTTTGAGCGTGATTTGGGCCGATAGCCGATCTTCCAAAAATGAAATCATTTTCGGCTGCGCCTCGTACCTGTAGACATGCGTGCAGGGCGTCGGTTTGTTTTGTGCAGCTAGGAATTTTGCCTGCGATCCGACATTCGCGAACGGGGCAGGGGATTCATTGCAATATTCTACGATGAACTCGTCGAAACTGATGCCTCTGGTACTGTTTTTATGCCCGACCAATTCATTGCGCAGGCGGTACCTGTACCAACTGGATAACCAGTCCACGGGATGACGAACGACTGCCACTGTTTCAAAATCCTCGGCACCTGCTTTTTCCAGCATGGGCAAGACCCAGCGTTTATAGCGGTAAAAGGGCGTGTGTTTTAGAATCGGTGGATCGCGAAAAACCGCATCTGCGCGTGGTGCTAATGCGCCTTCGATTGCTGTTGTTCCAGTCTTTGGTACGGCAAGGAAAACCAGCTTTTCTTTCCAAAAAACAAGCATATGACCACAAATCCCCAAACTCAATTGGTCCGTAAACTATCCCTTAACTGTTACTGATACAAAGTCATATTCATAAATTTTTTCTTGCTTTGTTCTTGTTTTGGTCTCATAACGGATAGGAACAATGGGCGAACATTAACTCTGATTGCCGTAGGGCGACGGGTGTGAAATAAGGATCGCAAAGATGGCAACGGCAGATATTTTAACCATGAGCGACAAGAAAACCGCAGAAAAGCAAAAGGCGCTGGATTCCGCGCTGGCACAGATCGAACGTCAGTTCGGTAAAGGGTCGATCATGAAGCTGGGCAAAGACAGCCCAGTTCAAGAAATCGAAGCAACATCAACCGGTTCGCTGGGTTTGGACATTGCTTTGGGTATCGGCGGTTTGCCAAAAGGCCGCATCATCGAAATCTTTGGGCCTGAAAGCTCGGGTAAAACCACGCTGACACTGCATGCGGTGGCCGAGGAACAGAAAAAAGGTGGCGTTTGTGCGTTCGTTGACGCTGAACACGCGCTTGACCCCGTTTACGCCAAAAAACTGGGCGTTGATTTGGATGAGTTGCTGATTTCCCAGCCTGACACCGGTGAACAAGCGCTAGAGATCGTCGACACACTGGTGCGTTCTGGTGCGGTTAGCCTTGTCGTTGTCGACTCGGTCGCGGCACTGACGCCAAAGTCCGAACTTGAAGGCGATATGGGCGACAGCAGCGTCGGCGTTCATGCGCGTTTGATGAGCCAAGCCATGCGCAAACTGACCGGTTCGATTGCGAAATCGAACTGTATGGTGATTTTCATCAACCAGATCCGTATGAAAATCGGCGTCATGTTCGGTTCGCCCGAAACGACAACAGGCGGTAACGCGTTGAAGTTCTACGCGTCCGTGCGTTTGGATATCCGCCGCATTGGCGCGATCAAGGACCGTGACGAGGTGGTCGGTAACTCGACCCGCGTGAAGGTTGTTAAAAACAAGGTGTCGCCACCGTTCAAACAGGTGGAGTTCGACATCATGTATGGTGAAGGCATTTCCAAGACCGGCGAACTGTTAGATTTGGGCGTTAAAGCCGGCGTGGTTGATAAATCGGGTGCGTGGTTCTCTTACGGGGATGAACGCATCGGTCAGGGCCGCGAAAATTCGAAAAACTTCCTCAAAGAAAACCCGCACATCGCGATCGAGATTGAGGACAAAATTCGCGCCGCGCACGGTCTGGATTTCCAAATGGCTGATGGTGATGGCGATGACGACGATTTGGTCGAAATGTAATGTACCTGACGCGTGCACATCTTGATCACGCGATCAACGATATTCTAGCCGCCCCGAAAACCGGGGCGGCTATTTCTATGTTGTGCCTTAGGCCTGACATTGGTGAACGACTGTTAGTCGATGAAATGTCGGTGACAAAAGCGCAGGGAATTCCTGGTGAACGCTGGGCAACCCGTCCATGGGTTACTTTGACCGATGGTCGTCCGCATCCTGGAATTCAAATCAGTATTTTACCCAAAAAGGTTTTGGATTGCGTTTGGGTTGATCGAACCCACCAGATTCATCCCGGTGATACCTTTGTTGCTGACATGGATATGTCAGAGCAGAATTTGCCCGTTGGCCAGTTATTGTCTGTCGGAACTGCGGTTTTGCGCGTTTCTGATGTGTTCAACGATGGCTGCGTGAAATGGAAAAAACGCTATGGCGATGCCGCATTTCATTGGGTGCGTGATCCGCAAAACAAACCCCATCGTTTGCGCGGTATTTTGTGCAGCGTCGAAAAGGACGGAAAATTTCGTACGGGTGACCTTTTAAATAAACTTTGAACCCTTCAAAGCGCCGCGCAGCCATGGACAGTGCCCAATCAGGGCGGTACACCATTGCGAAACTATGCCTGTGAGAAGAGCGCTATGACGAGCCTTTCCGACATTCGATCGACCTTTTTGAATTACTTTGAACGCAATGGTCATACCATCGTTCCGTCGTCGCCACTGGTGCCGCGTAATGACCCGACCCTGATGTTCACAAACTCTGGTATGGTGCAGTTCAAAAACTGTTTCACCGGTGTTGAAAAACGTGACTATCAGCGCGCCACCACGTCGCAAAAATGTGTCCGCGCGGGCGGCAAGCACAACGATTTGGACAACGTCGGATACACCGCGCGACACCACACATTTTTCGAAATGCTGGGTAACTTTTCTTTTGGCGATTATTTCAAAAACGAAGCGATCCCGTTTGCGTGGGAACTGATCACCAAAGATTTCGACATCGACCCAAAGCGTCTTCTGACGACCGTTTATCACACCGATGACGAAGCGTTCGAAATCTGGAAAAAAGTCGGCGTGCCTGAGGACCGCATCATTCGCATCGCGACGTCCGATAACTTCTGGCAGATGGGACCAACCGGTCCTTGCGGTCCGTGCACAGAGATTTTCTATGACCACGGCGATCACATCTGGGGTGGCCCTCCCGGATCGCCAGAGGAAGACGGCGACCGGTTCATCGAAATCTGGAACGTCGTTTTCATGCAGAACGAACAGTTCGAAGACGGCTCGATGAAAGCGCTGGATATGCAGTCCATCGACACCGGCATGGGTCTGGAACGTATCGGCGCTCTGCTGCAAGGTAGCCACGATAACTATGATACCGATCTGTTTAAGGCACTGATCGAAGCGTCGGCACATGCGTCGAACTCTGACCCTTATGGTGATCAGAACGTTCATCACCGCGTGATCGCGGACCACCTGCGTTCCACATCGTTCCTGATTGCGGATGGCGTGATGCCGTCGAATGACGGTCGTGGTTACGTTCTGCGCCGCATCATGCGCCGCGCTATGCGTCACGCGCACCTGTTGGGTGCTAAAGATCCAATGATGCACCGTCTGGTGCCTGAATTGGTGAAACAAATGGGCGGCGCCTATCCGGAATTGGGTCAGGCTCAATCGATGATCCAAGAAACCTTGCTGGCCGAAGAAACCCGTTTCAAACAGACGTTGGATCGCGGTCTGAAACTGTTGGATGACGAACTGTCTGGCATGGACGAAGGTGCCGAATTGCCAGGCGCGACTGCGTTCAAACTGTATGATACTTACGGCTTCCCGCTCGACCTGACTCAGGATGCGCTGCGTGAAAAAGGCCGCACCGTAGATACCGACGGTTTCGACGCCGCGATGGAAGAACAAAAAGCTAAAGCGCGTGCCGCTTGGGCTGGCTCTGGCGAAGCTGCGGACGCAACCGTTTGGTTCGAACTGGCAGATAAAAACGGCGTCACCGAATTCTTGGGCTATGACACCGAAACCGCCGAAGGTCAGATCACTGCGATCGTTAACGGCTCTGACGTTGTGGGCGATGCAAAAACGGGCGATACCGTTCAGATCGTTGTGAACCAGACTCCGTTCTATGGTGAATCGGGTGGTCAGGTTGGCGATACCGGCACCATCACCACGGAAACTGGTGTTGCACGCGTAACAGACACCAAAAAATCGGCTGGGATTTTCATCCATTTCGCTGAAATTACCGAAGGTTCGATCACTCGCGGACAGCCTGCCAAACTGGTCGTTGAACACCAGCGTCGTTCGGATATCCGCGCGAACCACTCGGCCACGCACCTGTTGCACGAGGCGTTGCGCGACGCGCTAGGTGATCACGTTGCACAGCGCGGTTCGTTGAACGCGCCAGATCGTCTGCGTTTCGATTTCAGCCACGGCAAAGCGCTAAGCGAAGAAGAGCTGACTCAGGTCGAAGCGGACGTGAACAAAATGATCCGTCAGAACACGCGTGTTGAAACCCGTATCATGACGCCAGATGATGCGCGCGCGCTGGGTGCGCAGGCGCTGTTTGGTGAAAAATACGGCGACGAAGTCCGCGTTGTATCGATGGGCCAGTTGGATGGTTCGGGCAAAGGCGTTGATGGCAACGTTTACAGCCTTGAACTGTGTGGCGGTACGCACGTGCGTCAAACCGGTGATATCGGTGCGTTCGTTGTATTGGCCGATAGCGCGTCCTCTGCCGGTGTTCGCCGTGTCGAAGCGCTGACTGGTCAAGCCGCGATTGACTACCTGAAGGAACAAGAAACCCGCCTGAACGCTGTAGCTGCAGCATTGAAAGCGCCAGCAGCCGAGGCCGCGGATCGTGTGAAGTCTCTGTTGGATGACCGCAAAAAGCTGGAAAACGAAGTGGCGCAGTTGCGCCGCGAATTGGCGATGTCTGGCGGTGCGAAAGCCGAAGAACCTGCCAAGGAAATCAACGGTGTATCGTTCAAAGCTCAGGTTCTTTCTGGCGTGACTGGCAAAGACCTGCCTGGCATAATTGACGAGATGAAGGCCCAGATGGGTTCAGGCGTTGTTCTGTTGATTGCTGACGCTGGTGGTAAAGCGGCCGTTGCTTGCGGCGTGACATCTGACCTGACCGGCAAAGTGTCGGCGGCGGACATCATTCGCGCCGTAACCCCAGAATTGGGCGGCAAAGGCGGCGGCGGCCGTCCTGACATGGCCCAAGGCGGCGGTGCGTCCGTTGAAAATGCGGATGCTGCTATTTCAGCTGCCGAAGCCGTCATCGAAGGAGCGTAACAATGCCAGGTGCCTATTGGATCGCCCACGTACACGTCACGGACGAAGCTGCCTATGGTGAATATGCAAAACGCGCGACTGTCGCGATTGCGGATCACGGAGGTAAATTTCTGGCTCGTGGCGGAAAATACGAAATCCTAGAAGGCACCGATCGCGCCCGCCATGTTGTCGCTTATTTCGACAGCATGCAGGCAGCGCACGATTGTTATCATTCGGATGCCTACCAAGAGGCGTTATCCTACGCCAAAGGGGCCAGTGAACGCGATTTGATGATCGTCGAAGCGGCAGAATAAATAAAAGGGCGCGAGGATCACCTCGCGCCTTTTTTCATTATGACCCAAAGAAAAAGGCCCCGAATTTCGGGGCCTTTTCTATTATGCGCTGCGCGATTGACGCTTGCGTTCATGTGGGTCCAGATAGCGTTTACGCAGGCGGACCGCGTTTGGCGTCACCTCGACCAGTTCATCGTCGTCGATGTAGGCGATTGCCTGTTCCAGCGACATCACAACTGGTGGCGTCAGGCGAACAGCTTCGTCCGAACCCGATGCGCGAACGTTGGTCAGTTTCTTGCCTTTCAGCGGGTTCACTTCCAGATCGTTGTCGCGGCTGTGTTCGCCGATGATCATGCCGGTGTAGACAGGATCCTGCGGGTTGATGAACATCTTGCCGCGGTCTTCTAGGTTCCACAGAGCGTAGGCAACAGCGGTGCCGTTTTCCATGGAAATCAGAACACCCTGACGGCGGCCAGCGATTGGGCCTTTGTGTTCGGTCCAGCCGTGGAAGATACGGTTCATGATGCCCGAACCGCGCGTGTCGGTCAGGAATTCGCCGTGGTAACCGATCAGGCCGCGCGAAGGAACGTGGGCCACGATACGGGTTTTGCCTGCGCCACCTGGCGACATTTCAACCAGATCGCCTTTGCGTGGGCCGGTGATTTTTTCGATAACAGCGCCCGAATATTCGTCATCAACGTCGATCACGACTTCTTCGACAGGCTCCATGCGAACGCCGTCTTGTTCCTGGAAAATAACCTGAGGACGCGAGATCGACAGTTCGAAACCTTCGCGGCGCATGTTTTCGATCAGAACGCCCATCTGCAATTCGCCGCGGCCCGAAACGATGAACGCTTCGCCACCTGGGGTGTCTTCGATTTTGATCGCGACGTTGGTTTCGGCTTCTTTCATCAGGCGGTCACGGATAACGCGCGACTGAACCTTTTTACCGTCACGGCCAGCCAGAGGGCTGTCGTTGATGCCGAACAGAACCGAAATGGTCGGCGGGTCGATTGGCTGTGCGAACAGCGGCTCGTTTACTTGTGGGTCACACAGGGTGTCAGCCACGGTCGCGGTGGACATGCCTGCAACCGAGACGATGTCGCCTGCGATGGCTTCGTCGATTGGGGACTGAGCCAGTCCGCGGAACGCCAGAATTTTGGTGACGCGGAACTGTTCGATTTTTTCGCCGTCGCGCGACAGAGCCTTTAGCGTGTCGCCGGTTTTCAGGGTGCCGGTTTCAACGCGGCCGGTCAGGATGCGGCCGATGAACGGGTCAGCGCCCAAGGTCGTCGCGATCATCGAGAAAGGTTCGTCTTTCTTTTCGATCTGCTTTGGCGCCTCGACGTGGTTCACGATCAGTTCGAACAGGGCGGTCAGGTCTTTGCGTGGGCCGTCCAGTTCAGCATCACACCAGCCCGAGCGGCCCGATGCGTACATGTGAGGGAAGTCCAGCTGTTCGTCATTTGCGCCAAGGTTCGCAAACAGGTCGAAACATTGGTCCAGCGCGCGATCTGGTTCGGCGTCTGGTTTGTCGACTTTGTTCAGAACAACGATTGGTTTCAGACCCAGCGCCAGCGCTTTGGAGGTCACGAATTTGGTCTGCGGCATCGGGCCTTCGGCTGCGTCAACCAGCAGAACAACGCCGTCAACCATCGACAGGATGCGTTCAACTTCGCCGCCGAAATCGGCGTGGCCTGGGGTGTCAACGATGTTGATGCGGGTGCCGTTCCATTCAACGGATGTGGCTTTCGCCAGAATGGTAATGCCGCGTTCGCGTTCAATGTCGTTCGAATCCATAGCGCGTTCTGCAACGGCTTGGTTTTCACGGAATGCGCCCGATTGTTTCAGAAGTTCGTCAACCAGAGTCGTTTTGCCGTGGTCAACGTGCGCGATGATCGCGATGTTACGGATATCCATAGTTCAGCCTTGAAAAGAGGAGTTGGCTGCGCCTTACCGTGCAATTGCGGCGAAAGCTACCCCCAAAGGCATTTAATGGTGGCTGGTCGCACCTGAAAACACGTTAATTACGACGATTCCGCCCAATATCATCGCCAAACCGATGATCGCGGGCAGGTCGAGCATTTGTTTGAACCAGACCCAACCAATGATCGCGACCAGCACGATGCCCAGCCCCGACCAGATCGCATAGACGATGCCGACCGGCATGAACCGGACGGCATAGGCTAGCAGGTAGAATGAAATGGCGTAGCCGATGACAACAATCGCGGTGGGGCCCAGTTTTGTGAACTGTTCAGACGCCTTAAGGGCCGATGTTGCTATCGTTTCGGCAATGATCGCGAAGATCAGCGCGATAACATGGGTCGGCATGGCGTTCCCTTTCTTAGGTGGCGATATAACGGTCTTTGCGGTGGTTGATGGCGATCACAAGGTTCACAACCAAGGCGCCAAGGAAACTGTAGACGACCGTCATGAAATCCCGCAATCCGAAAGCGACCGAAAACAGCGCGGCATCGAACAAAAGCTGTGTCCAGCCCGCGCGAAAGCCCGTTTTTTCCTGAATATACAGCGCCAAAATACCAATTCCGCCCAAAGATGCGCCATGACGGAACAGTGCCATCAGGGCCGCGCCCGTACAGAAACCAAACAGGATCGCCCCCACGATCGGGTTCAGGTTTTCGAAACTAATGAACATCGGCAGGATAGGGGTGATCACAGTTACCAGCGCGACCGCGATGAAGGTTTTGATCATGAACCGCAGGCCGATGCGTTTGTAGCCCAGCCAATAGAACGGAAGGTTCACGATAAAGAACCACGCGCTAAAGCTCCAATTCGTGGCGTAGGACAGGATGATCGCAAGGCCCGCAGTTTGGCCCGTCACGAACCCAAGATGGGTCAGGATCAAAACGCCAAAGGACGCCATAAAGGTGCCGAATAGGATGCCTTGGGCGTCCTCGATCAGGCTGTGAGTTTTGGGATCTGTCATAACAGGGCCTATCTTTTAATCTTTGCCGCGCGATATCGCGGGTATTTTGGCAACACAATGGTCTTTGATCAAAAGATTAAAGAAAAACCTTTGGTTGAATCGATGCGCTATGCAATCTGATCGCATCGACGAAACGCCAACGTGAAAAGGGGGCATCATGACTAAATTTGTATCGTGCGCACCTCTAGGCGTTAATGCAGTCGCGGCAAAAGCCCCGCATGCATGGTCGATGATCGCAGCGAAAATGCAGCGAACCGCGGCCCGCTCTTAAGCCCCGCAAAAACGCCGGTAATCCGGCACATTCCAAACCTTTAGCAACATTTTATCCGCAAACAGGCTGATTGCCCGTTTTCGTATCTGTGTTGCGTTTTTCTAACCTAAATAAAGGGCAGGCATGTTTTGCCTGAAAACGTATGACCAATAGTCAACTGACGCGTATTCCAGCACGCTATTTGCTGGAAACTTTGATTGATAGCCACGGGTTCTGGCACGTTGTTCGCGAATTGCTAGCCGCGAATGCAGGTGTTCGGCGGTATAAAAAGGGCATCATAGATGACGGCACGCCGGAATATCTGCGCCGCGATATGGGGCTGCCCCCCAAAGCGCCCCCGCCGTATTACGACCCAACCAAAAGTCTGTGGTGACTAATTAGCGATATAACGGTCGCGTCGATGGTTGAACGCGATAACCGTGTTCAGAACCAGCGCACCAAGCAATGAAAACAACACGACCCGCAGCGGTAGCAATGCCGCTGCGGTGCCAAAAATGATCACGTCGAAAATGATCTGAACATATCCCGCGCGAAACCCTGTGCGGTCTTGGATCATCAGGGCCACAACGCCCAAACCGCCCAGCGACGCCTTGTGCCGAAATATCCCCAACAGACCAAACCCGCACAGCACGCCGAATGCTATGGTGCCGAACCACGGGTTCAATCCGTCGAACGGCATCAGGGCAGGGATGTAGCCCATCATCACCGATAGAGCCGTGACGCAAAACGCCGATTTTAACGTGAACTCTGGCCCCATGCGGAACCAAGCAAAGATGTAGAACGGGATGTTGATGAGAAAAAACACCCAGCTGAAACTGACCCCCGTCAGGTACGATACGATCAGCGCAACACCAGCGGTTTGGCCGGTTATGAAACCCAAAGAGTTTAGAAAAGTCAGGGCAATAGCGGTTGTAATTAAACCAATTGTAATACCCTGGGCATCCTCGACTGGGGTGTGTGGAACTGTGTGCTGTGGATATGGTAATGGCGCTGGCATGGATCTAACATAGGTCAGAAATTATGACCTGTCCATATGGTCAAAAAAGAACGGCCCCGAAGGGCCGCCGATTTTAGCCTACCAAGGCTTTGTTCAGGTATTCGTCCAGTTTTTCCAAGAATCCCATGGTAGTCAGCCACCCCTGATCTGGGCCGACCAATAGGGCCAAATCTTTGGTCATATGGCCGTCTTCGACGCACTGAACGGTGACGCGTTCCAGCGTTTCGGCAAAGCGCATCAGTTGTTCATTGCCGTCCAGTTTTGCGCGGTGTTTAAGGCCGCCCGTCCATGCGTAGATCGTCGCGATAGAGTTGGTCGACGTCGCCTTGCCCGCCTGATGGTTGCGATAGTGGCGGGTGACGGTGCCGTGGGCGGCTTCGGCTTCGACGATTTTGCCGTCTGGGGTCATCAGTTGCGATGCCATCATGCCCAAAGATCCGTAGCCTTGCGCCACGGTGTCGGACTGTACGTCGCCATCATAGTTCTTACAGGCCCAAACAAAGCCGCCGTTCCATTTGAGCGCACAGGCGACCATGTCGTCGATCAGGCGGTGTTCGTACCAGATGCCCGCGTCTTTGAATTTTTCGGCAAATTCGGCTTCGAAAACTTCGGCGAACAGATCTTTGAAACGGCCGTCATAGGCCTTGAGGATCGTGTTTTTGGTCGACAGGTACACGGGCCAATTCATCATCAGGCCATAGTTGAACGACGCACGGGCGAAATCGCGGATCGATTCATCCAAGTTGTACATGCCCATATAAACGCCAGCGGATGGGGCGTCATAGACCTCTTTTTCGATGACGGTGCCGTCTTCGCCGACGAATTTCATCGTTAGTTTGCCAGCGCCCGGGAAATGGAAATCGGTCGCTTTGTACTGGTCGCCGAACGCGTGGCGGCCAACGACGATGGGCTGTGTCCAGCCTGGGACCAGACGGGGCACGTTGCGGCAGATGATCGGCTGACGGAACACAACGCCGCCCAGAATGTTGCGGATCGTGCCGTTCGGCGATTTCCACATTTTTTTCAGGCCGAATTCTTCGACGCGGGCCTCGTCCGGGGTGATGGTCGCGCACTTCACGCCAACGCCGTGTTCTTTGATCGCATTGGCCGCGTCGATGGTGATTTGGTCGTCGGTGCGATCGCGTTCTTCGATCCCGAGATCGTAATATTTCAGGTCGATATCCAGATAGGGCAGGATCAGTTTTTGCTTGATGAAATCCCAGATGATGCGGGTCATTTCATCGCCGTCGAGTTCAACGACGGGGTTTGCGACTTTGATCTTGGTCATCGGTGCGGCTCCGGTTGGAATGATTTGGCACTGCTATACCCTAAATCCAAACGTATGGCTACATTTTGTATACAATGGTATGCCGAAAAATCGACCAATCAGTCGAATTCTGCGACAAACCAAGGGTGGCTACGAATCCGCTTGTCCATCTCGGTCCATAATTCAGGCGCGCCGCGCTGAATTTTTGCGCCAACCCGTGAGACGAGCTGATAGTATGACACGTTATATTCGCGCCACGACCCGCCATCACCAACAAGGTTTGAAATCAATGGCTGAACCCGATCAACGGACTTAGCATAAATAGCGTCAGTCGTTTTTGCGTCTTCGAATTCTGTCCACAAATCGCGCAGCTCCGCGCCTTGGTCGCGGGGTAATAGGCCAAATAGGCGGTCTGCGGCGGCTTGTTCTTTTGCGGCCATTTCGGCTGGGTCATAATCACCGTGGATGGGTGCATCGCCTGCGTCAATCTCGACAATGTCGTGCAGCAGCAACATGCGAACGACCCGTCCCACGCTGACTGGCGCATGAGCGATGGGGGCCATTGTCAGTGCGTACAATGCGATGTGCCAACTGTGTTCGCCGGAATTTTCACGGCGTGATCCATCGCACAGCAGCGTTGCCCGATTGATGTGTTTTAGTTTGCATGTCTCAACAGCAAAACTAAGCCGCAGGGTGAAATCGGTGGGCGCTGTTATTGGTTCTTTATTCAGCAGGCCGACGATGTGATCGTGAACCATAGGCCAATGGGTGCGCAGAATTTCAGCGCGGCCCGATGTCACGTTGGCGCGGACGATTTCAATGTGGGTTTGGTCTGGGTTGCTGCTGCACAGGGTTTGATAGACTGGGTGGATCGTGTCGATCATTTTCGCAAAGCGGGCGGTTGCGGTTGTGCCGGATTCAAATTCATCCCAAAGGGCGCGATATTCGATGGCCATAGGGAAAGGTAGCAGGCCAAAGATACGATCGGCGGCGGCGCGTTCCGCTAGTTCAATGGCGGCTTGGTCGTGATCTAGATGGATGGGGTGATCGCCTGCGTCTATTTCCACGATGTCATGCACCAACAGCATCGCAATGGCGCGATCCACATCGACATCGGGTGCGGCGTAGGGCGCAAAAACCAATGCATATAGCGCGACGTGCCAGCTGTGCTCGGCCGAATTTTCCTGCCGTGACCCGTCGATGACGTTGTTCGCGCGGATGACATTTTTCAGACGATCTGCTTCGGTAAGGAATGCGATTTTTGCGGCGATGGGATTCATAGTGCACCCGTTGGTCGAAAAATAAAAAACGGCGGGGTGAGCCCGCCGTTTTGTTAGTTTGCTTCCGGTTTGAATTTCGCGGCGCGTTTGTCGAGCAATTCATTCGCCCGTCGTTCTGCGCGTCGCACACGGATAGCCGTGTTATAGGCCTCTTGCAGGGTTTGCGATGACGCGCCCAAGATTTCGCCGACCTGTTTAACGATTTGATCGTCGCCACTAACGGCTTCGTCTTTTAGGGCTTTGACCGCAATTTTATCGGCCATTTCATCCAGCATTCCCATGGGGCGTTACCGTGTGTTTTCGGTCAGGCGACGTTTTACATAACCCTGAACGCTGCCCACCATGGTATCCATGTGTTCATCGTCAAAGAAATGGCCAGCGCCTTCGACCACTTCGTGGGTGATCGTGATGCCTTTTTGTTCGTGCAGTTTGTTCACCAGATTGACGGTGTCCTGTGGCGGGGCCACGCGGTCAGCCGAACCATTGATGACCAGACCCGACGCAGGGCAGGGTGCCAAAAAGCTAAAGTCGTACATATTCGCAGGCGGAGCCACCGAAATGAAACCAGTGATTTCAGGACGACGCATCAATAGCTGCATACCGATCCACGCACCAAAGCTGAAACCAGCGACCCAGCAGTGTTTCGCGCCTGTGTTCATCGATTGCAGGTAATCCAGCGCCGATGCGGCATCAGACAATTCGCCAATGCCTTGATCGTATTCGCCTTGGCTGCGTCCAACGCCGCGGAAGTTAAAGCGAAGAACGGTGAAACCTAGGTTATGAAAGGCGTAGTGCAGGTTATAAACAACGCGGTTGTTCATAGTTCCGCCAAATTGCGGATGCGGGTGCAGAATAATTGCAATAGGCGCATCGCGGTCTTTTTGCGGATGGTAGCGGCCTTCTAGCCGGCCTTCTGGGCCGGGGAAAATCACTTCGGGCATGGTGCTCCCTGAACGTTGGGTGACGGGAATTCTTGACTGTATTCCTCAGACACCTTAGAAAGATTCTAAATCGCAGGCCTTTTCGGGCTTGCAGGCTGTACCGCAGTTAATGATAGAAGCTGCCTACGTCAATCTTATTGAACGTTTTCAGGGGTCGGATCGGGAAAAACACGATGAAATTGAGCACCAAAGGACGTTATGCGGTCGTCGCATTGGCAGATTTGGCCCTGCAGCCAGCGGGCACATTGGTGACTCTGGCTGAAATTTCCGAACGGCAAGACATCTCTTTGGCTTACCTTGAGCAGTTGTTTGTGAAACTGCGCCGCAAAAGTCTGGTGGATTCTGTTCGCGGTCCGGGCGGTGGTTACAAGTTGGCACGTCCTGCATCTGAAATCCGCGTCTCTGATATCCTAGAGGCTGTCGATGAAACCGTAAGCGCCATGCACAAAGGTGCAGGTGCATCGGGTGGTGCATCTGGCACGCGGGCGCAATCCCTGACAAACCGCTTGTGGGAAGGGTTGTCAGCGCATGTGTACGTTTTCCTGCATCAGGCACGTTTGTCTGACGTGATTGGAAACGGGTTGGCGCCATGTCCAGCTGTTCCCGCTCTGTTCGAGGTTGTGGACGAATAATGGCGCGGGTCTATCTGGATCATAACGCTACGGCGCCCCTAAGGCCCGAAGCGAAGGCGGCGATGATGTCGGCGATGGATGTCGTTGGCAACCCGTCGTCTGTCCATATCGAAGGCCGCGCTGCGAAATCCCTCATGGAAAAATCCCGCGACCAAATCGCCGAGGCGTTGGGTGCAGGGAATGCCGACATTGTGTTCACATCGGGCGCAACTGAATCGGCAGCGCTGGCTTTGGCGGGCCGTGATCTAAAAGGGTCGGGTATTGAACATGACGCCGTTGGTGCATGGATCGACGAAGTATTGCCCGCAGATCCCATGGGGCAAGTGTTTGTCACCGATCCCGAAAACAGCACACTGCAGTTGGCGAATTCTGAAACCGGTATCATCCAGAAATTACCAAACGGATTGGCGGTTTCGGATGTAACCCAAGCGATCGGGCGTTTGCCATTTGCATACAGCTGGGCCGGCGTCGAAATGGTGCTGGCGTCGGCGCATAAAATTGGCGGGCCCAAAGGTGTCGGCGTTTTGATCATTCCGCAGGGCTATGACCTGATTGCGCATCAACGTGGTGGCGGGCAGGAAAGGGGCCGCCGTGCGGGAACAGAAAACTTGATCGGGATCGCGGGTTTTGCAGCGGCATTAACTGCGGCACAAACCGATTTGGCGAATGGCCGCTGGGACGAAATCGCACAGTTGCGCGATCAGCTAGAGGCCCGCATTGCCGATGCGGCACCCGATACTATTTTCATCGGCAAAGGCGCTAACCGTCTGCCGAACACAACAGCCTTTGTCACACCTGGGTGGAAAGGCGAAACGCAAGTCATGGCCATGGATTTGGCCGGATTTGCGATCTCTGCCGGATCGGCTTGTTCCTCTGGCAAAGTAAAGGCGAGCAAGGTTTTGCGCGCCATGGGATTTGGCGAAGATGACGGCGCGTGCATGGCACGCGTGTCGCTTGGCCTTGATACAACATCGGATCAGGTAGACGCGTTCGCGGCTGCTTGGATCGACCGTTATAAAAAGATGCGCGCACGCGCCGCGTAAAACAAAGGAAAAGGTCATGGCTGCAACAGACCGTCCGGAAATGGATGTAAAAGAAGGCGTAGATCAGGAAACTGTCGATGCCGTTGCCAAACTTTCTGGCAAATACAAATACGGTTGGGAAACCGATATCGAAATGGAATACGCGCCCAAAGGCGTGAACCCTGATATCGTCAAACTGATCTCGGAAAAGAATGACGAACCTGAATGGATGACCGAATGGCGTCTACAGGCGTTCGAACGTTGGGAAACCATGTCCGAACCTGATTGGGCGATGGTCAACTATCCTGAAATCGACTTTCAGGATCAGTACTACTATGCACGTCCCAAATCGATGACTGAAAAGCCAAAGTCCTTGGATGAGGTCGATCCAAAGCTGCTGGAAACCTACAACAAATTGGGTATCCCGCTAAAGGAACAGCTGATCCTTGCAGGCGTCGAAGGCGCAGAGGATTACAAAGAGGGCGAGCGTAAAGTTGCAGTAGACGCCGTCTTTGACTCGGTTTCCGTTGGTACCACGTTCCAAGCTGAACTGAAAAAAGCAGGCGTGATTTTCTGCTCGATTTCCGAAGCGATCAAAGAACACCCAGAGCTGGTCAAAAAATACCTTGGTTCGGTTGTGCCTGTATCGGACAACTTTTATGCGACGCTGAACTCGGCCGTGTTTTCGGATGGTTCGTTCGTATACGTCCCACCTGGCGTTCGCTGCCCGATGGAACTGTCGACCTATTTCCGTATCAACGCGGAAAACACGGGTCAGTTTGAACGCACGCTGATCATCGCGGACAAAGGATCGTATGTATCCTACCTAGAGGGCTGTACAGCGCCTCAGCGTGATACGGCGCAGCTGCACGCGGCTGTGGTTGAGATCATCATCGAAGAAGACGCCGAAGTGAAATATTCGACCGTTCAGAACTGGTTCCCTGGTGATGAAAATGGCAAAGGCGGCATCTATAACTTTGTGACGAAACGCGCGGATTGCCGTGGCGCCCGTTCCAAAGTGATGTGGACCCAAGTTGAAACCGGTTCGGCTGTGACGTGGAAATACCCGTCCTGCATCCTGCGCGGTGACGATAGCCAAGGCGAATTCTATTCGATCGCGATTGCAAACAACTACCAGCAGGCCGACACCGGCACGAAAATGGTGCATTTGGGCAAAAATACCAAATCCCGTATCGTCTCCAAAGGTATCTCGGCAGGTAAGGCGCAGAACACGTACCGCGGTCTGGTATCGATGCACCCCAAAGCGAAAGACAGCCGCAACTACACCCAGTGTGATAGTCTGTTGATCGGTTCGGAATGCGGCGCGCACACCGTTCCGTATATCGAAGTCAAAAACAACAGCAGCCGCGTCGAACACGAGGCGACCACATCCAAGGTGGATGATGATCAGCTGTTCTATTGCCGTCAGCGCGGCATGGACGAAGAAGAGGCCGTCGCACTGGTTGTGAACGGTTTCTGTAAGGACGTTCTGCAAGCACTGCCGATGGAATTCGCGATGGAGGCCCAACAGCTGGTCGCAATTTCGCTAGAGGGTTCGGTCGGCTAATGCCTCCTGCCAAGACGGATCATAACAGCCGCAAGGTTTTGACATCTACTTTGCATCCAGCAAAGCAGATGGTCATTGCTGATGTGGGCGCCAATCCATTGGGCGAACCTCCCTACAAGGGGTTGCTGGACGATGGGGCGTGTCAGGTCGTTGGGTTTGAACCTAACCTTGATGCTTTGGCGGAACTGGAACAGATCAAGTCTGAAAACGAAACCTATTTGCCGAACGCAATCGGTATGCCGGGC
Organism: Marivivens niveibacter; assembly: GCF_002150005.2. GTDB lineage: Bacteria > Pseudomonadota > Alphaproteobacteria > Rhodobacterales > Rhodobacteraceae > Marivivens > Marivivens niveibacter. The sequence goes on along the minus strand of NZ_MSPP01000001.1, from coordinate 1,118,900 downwards.
AAGCAGACTTTGTATCTGCACAAACGCTCTGGCTTTACGTCTTTGTATCCGATGGATCGCGAAAACTTGCGGCGCATCGACAAAGAACGTTTGGCAAATATGATCGTCGATAAGGTCGAGCTAGAAACCACTCCGCTAGATAATATCGCTGACGTGCCTTTGGTGGATGTCCTGAAAATGGACCTTCAGGGCGGCGAACGTGACGTTATGATCGGCGGCAAGGAAAAACTGGCAAACGCCGTCGGGATCGTGACCGAGGTGCGGTTCTACCGTATCTACGAAAACGAACCCGAATTTGGCGATTTAGACCGTCAAATGCGCGATCAAGGGTTTCGGTTGTACAAATTTCTGTTCCAGAAATCTGTAATGATGCCGCACCCTTACGAGGAAAAGATCATCCGCAAACGGATGACCTCTCAGTTGTTTGATGGCGATGCTGTTTATTTGCCCAATTGCGATTTGGCGAATGACCTGACCGACGACCAACTGATCTACCTAAGCTTTTTCGGTGACATGATCGAAAGCCCTGACCTGACGTTGCTGGCGCTGGGTGCGCTGACCAAACGCGGTGTGATCGGCAACGATGTCGCTGAAACCTATATTAACGCCCTGTCGCCGCGCCTGCGTGCCAACGGGTAAAAGACGAAACCAAATGTCGGGCGCGGCCCGTGATGTAAATCGGGGCACGCGCCCAAGGAGAGACTGATGCTGGAAATCAAGAACCTGCATGTGAAACTGGAAGAAGAGGAAAAGCAGATCCTCAAAGGCGTTAACCTGACTGTCGAGGCAGGCAAGGTACACGCAATTATGGGCCCGAATGGTTCGGGTAAATCGACGCTGTCCTATGTTCTGTCGGGCCGCGACGGATATGAGGTCACCGACGGCGAAGCATCGCTGGACGGCGAAGACCTGCTGGATCTGGAACCAGAAGAGCGCGCAGCCGCTGGCCTGTTCCTTGCGTTCCAATACCCCGTCGAAATCCCGGGCGTTGGTAACATGACCTTCCTGCGCACCGCAGTGAACGCACAGCGTAAATCCCGCGGCGAAGAAGAACTTTCCGCTGCAGATTTCCTGAAAGTCGTTCGCGAACGTGCAAAGACCCTGAAAATCGACGCTGACATGCTTAAACGCCCTGTGAACGTTGGTTTCTCGGGCGGCGAGAAAAAGCGTAACGAAATCCTGCAGATGGCGATGCTGGAACCAAAGATGTGCATCTTGGACGAAACAGATTCCGGTCTGGACGTCGATGCGATGAAACTGGTGTCTGAAGGCGTGAACGCGCTGCGTTCCGAAGGCCGTTCGTTCCTGGTCATCACACACTACCAGCGTCTATTGGACCACATCAAACCAGACGTCGTTCATATCATGGCAAACGGCCGTATCGTGAAAACCGGCGGACCAGAGCTGGCGTTGGAAGTTGAAAACAACGGTTACGCCGACATTCTGGCGGAGGTCGAATAAGATGGCTTTGCCAAAGGTTAAAATCGATACGACCGAGGCACGCCTGAACGCCCTGTCGCTGCCTGCGGCGGCGGGCTGGACCCAAACGGCACGTCAGGACGCATTGTCCCGTGTGACTGAAATGGGCTTGCCGATCAAACGTGACGAATACTGGCGTTACACCGATCCAACCGCGCTGACTTCGGTCGAACCTGTTGCGGCGTCAGTCTATGCTTCGGAAAACGGCGATGTATTCGGGTCGACCGAATGCCTGCACGTTGTGTTCGTTGATGGCGTTTTCGATGCTGAAGCATCCGATGAATTGACGCTGGACGGCGTGACCATCGAACGTCTGGCAGACAGCCAATCGGCCGACATCCATTGGGCCAAAGACCTGTTTGGCGCGCTGGAAACCGCGGGCCAAAACCCTGTGCAGCGCCCATTGGCGACGCTGAACACGGCCTTTGCCACCGATGGTTTGATCATCCGCGCATCGGGCAAAGCCGCGAAGCCGATCCACGTATCCTACCTGCAGACCAAAACCGACAGCGATGCGATCCTGCGTCATTTGGTTCAGGTTGATGCAGGCGCCGAAGTCACTCTGTTGGAATCCGGCCCAGCGGCTGCGCGTTTCAATATCGTGACCGAAGTGTCGGTCGCTGACACCGCGTCGTTCCACCATGTCCGCGCCCAAGGCCGCGATCATGAACGCCGCGCTGCAACTGCGATCTTTGCGCGTTTAGGCACGGAATCTGCGTTCAAATCGTTCACCATGACCGCCAATGGCGTGATGACCCGTAACGAAGTGGTCATCGAACTGACTGGTGACGATTCGATCGCGCATGTTGCTGGTGTGTGCATCGGTGCGGGCCGTGATTTCCATCACGACGACACCGTGTTCATCACCCACGACGCCGAACGCTGCGAAAGCCGTCAGGTGTTCAAAAAGGTCCTGCGCGACAACGCAACGGGCGTGTTCCAAGGTAAAATCTTGGTCAAAGAAGGCGCCCAAAAAACCGACGGTTACCAGATTTCCCAAGGTCTGCTGCTGGATGACGATTCCAATTTCTTGGCGAAACCAGAGCTGGAAATCTACGCCGATGACGTGGCGTGTTCGCACGGGTCGACCTGTGGCGCGATTGATGAAACCGCGATCTACTATCTGCGTTCGCGCGGCGTCCCAAAGGCCGAAGCAACCGACCTGCTGACCTTGGCATTCTTGGCCGAGGCGCTGGACGAGATCGACGATGAAACCATCGCCGAAACCCTGCGTGATCGTCTGGCCATCTGGCTAGAGCGTCCGCAGGGATGAGCGTAACCCGTGATATGGTCCGCACGTGGCGTCAGCCTCGTGCGGTCATGGACCGTCTGTTGCGGATGGGCCAGCGCGAAGATCGTGCGCTGGCTTTCCTCATGGGCGGGTGTTTCCTGAATTTTCTGGCAACTTGGCCCTATGCTGTCCGCGTCGAAGAATTGACCGGAACCAGCGCCAAGGAACAGATCACTGGATCGCTGTTCCTATGGATTTTCATCGCGCCGCTGTTCTTTTACGGACTATCGGCGGTGATCCATCTGGTTGCGAAGGTCTTGGGCGGAAAGGGTACGTTTTACACCGCGCGCCTGTCGCTGTTTTGGACGCTATTGGCGACCACTCCGGCCGCGTTGCTATATGGCCTGTTGCGCGGGTTTAATGGGGACGACACTGGCACGATGATCGTCGGCGCACTGTGGACCATTGCATTTTTTGTCATCGGGTCGCTGACCCTGATCGAGGCCGAAAAAGGAGCCTGACATGTTCGACGTCAATGCTATTCGCGCGGACTTTCCGATCTTGTCGCGTCAGGTGAATAACAAACCACTGGTCTATTTGGATAACGGTGCTTCGGCGCAGAAACCGCAGGTGGTTATTGATGCGGTGACCAAAGCCTACGCTGAGGAATATGCCAACGTTCATCGTGGGTTACATTACCTTTCTAACCTTGCAACGGACAAATATGAATCCGTGCGCGGGGTCGTAGCAAAATTCCTGAATGCCGCGGATGAGGATGAAATCATCCTGAATTCCGGTACGACCGAAGGCATCAATATGGTCGCCTATGCGTGGGCCGCGCCGCGCCTACAGGCTGGTGATGAAATCGTTCTGTCGATCATGGAACACCACGCTAACATCGTGCCGTGGCATTTCCTGCGTGAACGTCAGGGTGTCGTGCTGAAGTGGGTCGAAACCGATGCGGATGGGAACCTAGACCCGCAAGCCGTCATCGACGCGATTGGCCCGAAAACCAAATTGGTCGCGGTCACTCAGGTTTCGAACGTGTTGGGTACGATTGTGGATGTGAAATCGATCTGCCACGCGGCCCGCGAACGCGGCGTGCCTGTGTTGGTCGATGGTAGTCAAGGCGCGGTTCACATGCCCGTCGATGTTCAGGATATGGGCGCGGATTTTTATCCCATCACAGGCCATAAACTATACGGTCCTTCGGGGTCTGGCGCGATCTACGTCCGCAAAGAACGTCAGGCCGAAATGATCCCATTCATGGGCGGCGGCGACATGATCAAAGAGGTCAGCCGCGACACCGTTATCTATAACGATCCGCCGATGAAGTTCGAAGCAGGCACCCCCGGTATCGTCCAAACGATCGGCATGGGTGTTGCGCTGGACTATCTGATGCAGATCGGCATGGACAACATCGCGCAGCATGAAACTGACCTGTGTAATTACGCCAACGAACGGCTACGCGGTCTGAATTGGCTGAATATTCAGGGTAATCCGGCCAATAAGGCGGCGATTTTCTCGCTCACTCTGAATGGCGGTGCGCACGCACATGATATTTCGACGGTGCTGGATAAAAAAGGCGTCGCCGTTCGTGCAGGCACCCATTGCGCTATGCCATTGATGGAACACATGGGCGTTGGCGCGACTTGCCGTGCGTCCTTCGCCATGTACAACACCAAAGCCGAAGTCGACGCTTTGATCGACGCTCTAGAGTTCTGCCACGAACTCTTTGGCTAACAAACGGGCAGGGCGAGTAAAAATCCTCGCCCGCCACGCTGCCTTTGGCATTGCAGCACCGCAGAGGGGCGGATATAGAACCCTTAGGCACCCGTAGCTCAGCTGGATAGAGCGCTGCCCTCCGAAGGCAGAGGCCACAGGTTCGAATCCTGTCGGGTGCGCCAACAAAAAGTGGTGTTAATCGACAGTTTGGATGTCGAAACCGCTTGGCGCTAATTTGAACCCTGAAAATTGAAAACCTGGTGATACGGTACAGCCGACGAGCGTCCAGTCTCCTGTGGTTTGTGCGGCTTGCCAATGTCCTGTGGGCACGATGAATTGAGGTGCTTGACCACCCAATAGGTCGGGGCCAAGGACGTGCTGTTGTGCTGGACCAGCGTCGGTTTCGGATATTGACAGGACCAGCGGAGAACCTGCGTAATAGTGCCAAATTTCGGTTGCATCGACGGTGTGCCAATGGCTCCGCTCGCCACGTTTTAATAAAAAATAGATGCAGGTCCCTGATGGGCGGCCCTCACCTTGGTCAATCCAAGTTTGGCGGTAATGCCCGCCTTCTGGATGAGGTGCCAAATCGAGGTAACGGATAATGTCGTCTGCTTTCATAAGCAGAGGCTACGGCGATAGGAGCACAATTCGCAAGGGTATTCTGGAGGGCAAAACAAACCAACAATATTAACGGGTTAATTGACTGCCGTAGAAAGCAGGGAACTTTTTGATGCGTTGCCGTGTTTGTATTCCAACAGATTGATTTTAGGAGACTTCAAATGACCCGCGCACTTATTCTTAGCCTTGGCCTAGCGACATCTGCGATTGCTGGCTGCACGATGGACACTGATGCACGCACAGTTGCTGGCGTTGCAGGTGGCGCCGCAGCAGGCCTAATTGCGGCCGATATTCTTGAGGCTGATGACGATTGGCGTCTGATCGCGGCCTTGGGCGGTGCTGCTGCCGGTACGATGGTTGCCCAAAATACCGCAACACAACAATGCGCTTATTCGAACGGTCAGGGCGGCTATTACACAGCGCCTTGCTAAACTTAATTTTAATCCTCCCTCTGGGCCTCGCTGGAAACAGCGGGGCCTAATTCATTTCAGGATCACCAGAGAGAATTGGCAAATAATGGAGTGCCAAAAGAAAAGGCCCCGCAAATCGCAGGGCCTTAGATTACTAAACGCAGAGCTGATTATTTCAGGATCGATTTACCTGCGTATTCCGCAGTTGCGCCCAGCAGCTCTTCGATGCGGATCAGCTGGTTGTATTTTGCCAGACGGTCCGAACGGGACAGCGAACCAGTTTTGATCTGGCCGCAGTTGGTTGCAACTGCCAGATCTGCGATGGTTGCGTCTTCGGTTTCGCCCGAACGGTGCGACATCACGTTGGTATAACGTGCGCGGTGCGCCATATCGACAGCTTTTAGCGTTTCGGTCAACGAACCGATTTGGTTCACTTTGACCAGCATCGAATTTGCAACGCCTTGGTCGATGCCGTCAGCCAGACGGGTAGGGTTGGTTACAAACAGGTCGTCGCCAACCAGCTGTACTTTGTCGCCGATTTTGTCGGTCAGCAGTTTCCAGCCTTCCCAATCGTCCTCGGACATGCCGTCTTCGATCGAGATGATCGGGTAATCCGCGCACAGAGCCGCCAGATAGTCAGCGTTTTCAGCAGACGTCAGCGACGCGCCTTCGCCCTTCATTTCGTATTTGCCGTCGACGTAGTATTCGGTCGATGCACAATCCAGTGCCAGATAGATGTCTTCGCCAGCTTTGTAGCCTGCTTTGTCGATCGCGGTCAGGATGAAATCCAGTGCTTTGCGGGTCGATTCCAGCGCAGGTGCGAAACCACCTTCGTCACCGATACCGGTGTTGTAGCCAGCTGCGGACAGTTCTTTTTTCAGAGTGTGGAATACTTCCGAACCCATGCGGATCGCTTCTTTCACGTTCGTAGCCGATACTGGCATGATCATGAATTCTTGGATGTCGATTGGGTTGTCTGCGTGTTCGCCGCCGTTGATGATGTTCATCATTGGAACTGGCAGAACGCGAGCCGATGTGCCGCCAACATAACGGAACAGTGGCTGACCAGTGTAGTCTGCAGCCGCTTTGGCAACAGCCAGCGAAACGCCCAAAATTGCGTTTGCGCCCAGACGGCCTTTGTTCGGGGTGCCGTCCAGTTCGATCATCGCGTTGTCGATTTCTACTTGCTCCAGCGCGTCGTAACCAACCAGAGCTTCGGCGATTTCACCGTTCACGGCTGCGACGGCTTCCAATACGCCTTTGCCCAAGTAACGGGATTTGTCGCCGTCACGTTTTTCTACGGCTTCGTGTGCGCCTGTCGATGCGCCCGAAGGAACAGCAGCGCGGCCCATGGTGCCGTCTTCTAGGGTGACGTCCACCTCAACGGTTGGATTGCCGCGGCTATCCAGAATTTCACGTGCGTGGATGTCGATGATGGTGCTCATTAGATGATCCTGCTTAAAAAATATCGAGATTTTCGACCGTTCTATAACCCGCCTTTTGACTATAGGGAAGCGTGACGGGACAGATATTGCCGATAGAACGTATAAATGCCCGATGTAATGATAATAAGAACGCCGATTAGCATCAGTGAATTGATCTGGTCAGCTTCGTCAAAGACCACGATGCCCACAATCAGGGCAAACACGATACGTGTGTATCGGAACGGCGCGATGACGGCCATATCGCCCAAACGAGACGCCATAATCAGCATGTAGTAGGCACCTGTTCCAATGACGGTCGCTCCGACAAGTAGGGCCCATTGAGTTGAGGTTGGCAAAATGGGTGCGGTATTTTGCGCTGCCATGACAGCAATGCCCAAGGGGACAATTGTGAAAAACCCCCATGCCGCAATTTGCAGTGAATGAATTTCGCCGTGTAGGGCACGCGTCTGCACGTCGCGGCCCGCCATGCCCAAAACGCCGACGAATGCCAGCGCGAGGTAAGGGTCAAAGTTTTCACCACCTGGTTGGATGACCATCAGAACGCCGATAAATCCGATCCCAATAGCTGTCCAACGGCGCCAGCCAACCTGTTGGCCCAGAAATATCGCGGCGCCCATGGTCACGAACAGTGGCAGGGCTTGCATCACAGCCGAAGCCGACGACAGTGCGCCGCCCGTAAATGCCAGAACATAGCAGCCCGTTCCGACAAATTCGCCAAGGTTGCGGATCATCACACCGCGATCTGTTAATTTGCGCGTGATCAACGGAATGCCTTTGTGGGCCATGAACGCCCAATAGACCATACCGCCCATCAGCCCCAAGACTGCCAACACTTGACCGGTGGGCATACCGAAATCTTTGGTCAGTTTGATGAACATATCCTCGATGGCGAAACCGGCCATGGCGAGAGACATTAGTATTGCGCCGCGCACGTTTTCCATCGGGGTCCTCCTAGGTCTTTGGGACTCGGATACTGATAATTTTGATCAAAAGAAATGGTTTTTGATCAAATGGGTAAAATAAAACGGGCGGCCCGATGGACCGCCCGTTAAAATCTACGATATGACGTCGATTAGGCGACAGTCACCAACGCGTGGCGTTTTTTGCCTGCCGACAGTTTTATAGGATCGGCAAAATCGGTAGCTGCAAACATGCGGCCCGCATCAGTGCATGTTTCATCGTTCACCTTTAGCGCGCCATCGGCGATCATACGCTTGCCGTCTTTGCCCGATTTTGCCAGACCAGAACGGACGACCAGCTGAGCCAGTGAAATGCCGTCGGCGACTTCAGCTGCGTCCAGCGCTAGGGTCGGTAGGTCATCACCTACGCCGCCTTTTTCGAACACTTCGCGCGCGGTTTGTTCGGCGGCTTTGGCGGCCTCTTCGCCGTGCAGCATGGCTGTGACTTCGTTCGCCAGAATGATCTTGGCTTCGTTGATTTCTGACCCTTCCAATGCGCCCAGACGTTCGCATTCTTCGATCGGCAGCATGGTGTATAGTTTCAGAAACTTGCCCGTGTCCGCATCGGTGGTGTTGCGCCAGAACTGCCAGAATTCATAAGGCGACAGCATTTCGCTGTTCAGCCAGATCGCGCCGCCCTGCGATTTGCCCATCTTTTTACCGTCGGAGGTCGACAGCAAAGGCGTTGTCAGGCCGAAAATCTGGTTGTCCAGCACGCGGCGGGTCAGGTCGATACCGTTGACGATATTGCCCCATTGGTCCGATCCGCCCATCTGCAACAGACATCCGTAACGGCGGTTCAGTTCCAAGAAGTCGTACGCTTGAAGGATCATGTAGTTGAATTCTAGGAACGACAGCGATTGTTCGCGGTCCAGTCGGGATTTCACCGATTCAAACGACAGCATGCGGTTGACGCTGAAGTGGCGACCGATATCGCGCAGGAATTCCAGGTAGTTCAAGCCGTCCAGCCATTCGGCGTTGTTCAGCATAACGGCTGCGTTGTCGCCTTTGCGGTAATCAAGGTAACGGTCAAACACGCGCTGCATACCGCCGATGTTCACGGCAATCGCGTGGTCATCCAGCAATGGGCGTTCGTCGCTGCGGAACGATGGATCGCCGACCTTGGTGGTGCCGCCGCCCATCAGGGTGATCGGTTTGTGGCCGGTTTTTTGGAACCACTTTAGCAACATGATGTTCAGCAGGTGACCGACGTGCAGCGATTTCGCTGTCGCGTCATAGCCGATATATGCGGTGACCATCCCGTTGGCTAAAGCTTCGTCCAAGGCCTGATAATCGGTGCAGTCGGCCAGAAAGCCACGCTGCATGATTGTCGCCATGAATTCGGATTTGGGATGGTACGTCATCGTATTGTCCTTGGTTTTCAGATGCGACACTCTATAAGCGCCGAATTGGCGGAGGGAAAGCGGATGTTGAAACTTGGGCCTATTCGGGCGCTTGGAACTATGTCGGGAACGTCATTGGATGGGGTGGACGCTGCGGTTTTGGTGACCGATGGCGAAAAAATCTATGAATTTGGTCCCAGCGACTTCCGTCCCTATACCCCAGGCGAATCCGATGTCATTCGCGCAGCTTTGGGGAAATGGGATGAAGTTGATGATGCCGCAGAGGTGGTGGAAACCGCCCACGCGCAGATATTGTCACGATTTGACCCCTGCGATCTGATTGGATTCCATGGCCAAACTGTCGCCCATGATCCGGCGGGCCGCGGTACATTACAAATCGGCGATGGCGCGATCTTGGCCGAGGTTCTGAACACGCCAGTCGCATGGGATTTCAGATCGGCGGATGTGCGATTGGGCGGGCAGGGCGCGCCGCTTGCCCCGTTTTATCATTTCGCTTTGGCAAAATACCTTGGTGCGACAGCACCTGTTATGTTCCTTAACCTAGGCGGCGTTGGCAATCTGACGTGGATTGATCCAGCCAAATCCGCACCAGAAGAAGACGGCGCTTTGGTCGCGTTTGATACAGGGCCCGCAAATGCGCCAATCAACGATTACATGCTGACCCATTTTGGTCAGGCCTATGACGACAACGGCGCGGTCGCCCGCAAAGGCAATGTCGACGACGACGTGTTGGGCAAATTTCTGTCCCACAGCTATTTCTACAAAATGCCACCCAAATCGTTAGACCGAGATGATTTTGCGGTCCTGACCGACTGGATCGCGCCGTTGGCCCCAAATGATGCCGTAGCTACATTGACGGCGTGCTGCGCCATGGCGGTGGTGCAGGGGATGGATCATTGTCCGTCAAAACCTTCGGCCGTGTATGTGACCGGTGGCGGGCGAAAGAATGCAACACTTATGGACATGCTGACGGCCGGTTTGGATTGTCCAGTTTTACCGGTCGAGGACGTTGGCCTAGATGGTGATATGTTAGAAGCTCAAGCTTTCGCTTATCTGGCTGTGCGTGTGGCGCATGGCTTGCCGACCTCTTGTCCCGCAACAACAGGTGTGCGCGCTGCAATAGGCGGGGGAACCATTAGTCGGCCCACTGGGAATTAGATCACGACTTTCAAGGGGTTGGTAACACAGTGGTGGCGGATTGTAGCCGAATGTGATGCACCCTATGCGGAAATTTGCCGATATGTGCGCACCACACATTTCTGTGAATTCACTTTCGAAAATCAATCCTATCTATGTCTCAACGACGGCCAAAACGGCTTGCTCGAAATAAGACATATGAAAGGTTCGATTATGTTTAAGAAAGTTATCCTCTCGGCTTCGGCTTTGACCGCAATCGCTGCTGCACCTGCATTTGCAGGCGGTATGGCTCCTGTTGTAGCAGAGCCTGCACCAGCACCTGTTGCTGCTGTTCCAGCACCTGTTTCGGCTGACTGGGGCGGTTTCTACGCCGGTGGTTCGCTGGGTTATGGCGAATTCACTGACGAAGCCGCTGGCGACGATGTAGACGGCGCATCCTATGGCCTGTTCGCTGGTTATAACTACGACTTCGGTGACTACATTCTGGGTGCCGAAGCTGAAATCGCTGGTTACGACATTGACGAAGTCGACTCGACCGCTGCGCTGAAGCTGCGCGCTGGTTACGATGCAGGCGCATGGATGCCATACATCACCGCAGGTGTTGAACAGACCAATCTGGCTGATGATACCGATGATACCGGTTACGTCGTAGGTCTGGGTCTGGATTACCAGATGACCGACTCTGTCCGTCTGGGTGCAGAATACCTGTCGCATCAGTACGACGATTATAACGATACCGGTTCGGATATCACTGCTGACTCGCTGGCACTGCGCGCGGCGTTCACATTCTAAGGCTTGTCCCCCACGGCAAAGGCGCCCCCATCGCCTTTGTCATCCTGCCTGCCCGCCAGAGTTCGCTCTGGCGGGTTTTTTCATGGACAAACAGGATCTGATCGGTCACGGTACAGGCATGAAGAGCCACGCAAACATCATTATTTGCATTATTACCTGCTGACATTTGTCCGCGGGCTGCTCTTTCACGTTTCATCCAGACACGTTTGTTGCTAAAGCCCGCGGGGCAATTCCGCGCGCAAAAGGGACAGCTGATGACGACGATCAAACTGCATAACACCAAGACCCGGGCGAAAGAGGTCTTTACCCCGATCGATCCGCAAAACGTGCGGATGTATGTCTGCGGCCCCACAGTTTATGATCGCGCCCATTTGGGCAACGCACGTCCCGTTCTGGTTTTTGATATTCTGTATCGCTTGCTGCGCCATGTTTATGGTGAAAGTGCAGTGACTTACGCGCGGAACTTCACCGACGTTGATGACAAAATCAACGCTCGCGCGGCGGCAACGGGTCGCCCAATTCGCGATATCACAGATGAAACCATCGGCTGGTATCACGATGACATGGATGCGCTGGGTGCCCTGCGTCCGAACCACGAACCTCGCGCAACCGAATGGATTGGCGCGATGATCACCATGATCGAAGACTTGATCGTCAAAGGTCATGCCTATGCCAAAGAAGGCCACGTTCTGTTCCGCGTTCGGTCGTACGAAAAATACGGCGCTCTGTCTGGTCGTTCAGTGGATGACATGATCGCAGGCGCACGGGTCGAGGTTGCTCCGTTCAAAGAAGATCCAATGGATTTCGTTCTGTGGAAACCGTCGGACGACGAAACCCCAGGCTGGGACAGCCCATGGGGCCGCGGCCGTCCGGGGTGGCATATCGAATGTTCGGCGATGTCCTATGAATTGTTCGGCGCATCGTTCGACATTCACGGCGGCGGCAACGATTTGCAGTTCCCACACCACGAAAACGAAATCGCGCAAAGCTGCTGCGCTCACCCTGAAGGCGACTTTGCGGGTACTTGGCTGCACAACGAAATGTTGCAGGTCGAGGGTAAAAAAATGTCCAAATCGCTGGGAAATTTTTTCACCGTTCGCGACTTGTTGGATCAGGGCATTCCGGGCGAAGTGGTCCGTCTGGTCATGCTAGGTACGCACTATGGCAAGCCAATGGATTGGACCGACAAAAAACGCGAAGAGGCAGAAGCGACTTTGCGTAGCTGGCGCAATCTAACCGCTGAAGTAGATGCGGGCGAAGTTGATGCCGAGTTGGTCGCTACCGTCGCCGATGATCTGAACACGGCAGGCGCAATTGCGCGTCTGCATGTGTTGTCCAAAGGCGATTTGCCAACCTTCCTTGCCTCTGCGCAGTTTTTGGGTTTCCTAACGGACGAGTTGGGTGAATGGGCGGCGGGCGTTGATCTGTCGGCCTATGCGGACAAACTTGCCGCTGTTCGCGCCGCTGCGATGGAAGCCAAAGACTTTAGCGCGGTTGACGCGATGAAATCTGCGCTGATGGCTGCGGGGGTTGAGGTGCGCATGTCCAAAGCGGGCGTTGAATTGCTACCGGGCGCGGGCTTTGATCCTGCAAAACTGGAGGACCTGTGATGACCAAAGAACGGCTGTATCTATACGATACCACCCTGCGCGATGGTCAGCAGACCCAAGGCGTGCAGTTTTCGACCTCTGAAAAACAGCGGATCGCGGTTGCGCTGGACGAATTGGGCATTGATTACATCGAAGGCGGCTGGCCTGGTGCGAACCCGACCGATAGCGATTTTTTCGATGCCGCGCCAAAGGTTCGCGCGACTATGACCGCATTTGGCATGACCAAACGGGCAGGGCGGTCTGCTGCGAATGACGATGTTTTGGCGGCGGTGATGAATGCGGGAACCCCCGCGGTTTGTCTGGTCGGCAAATCCCATGATTTCCATGTGACGACGGCGCTGGGGATCACTCTGGATGAAAACATCGAAAACATCCGCGCGTCGATCGAACATATCGTGGCTTCGGGTCGCGAGGCGCTGTTTGACGCCGAACATTTCTTTGACGGGTATAAATCGAACCCTGAATTTACGCTGAACGCGATCCGCGCTGCATATGATGCTGGCGCGCGGTGGATTGTGCTGTGTGATACAAACGGCGGGACGCTACCGCAGGAAGTCAAAGACATTATTGGCGCGGTCATCGCCGCGGGTATTCCGGGGTCTCATCTGGGTATTCACACCCACGACGACACGGGCCACGCGGTTGCCAATTCGCTGGCGGCCGTGGATGCAGGTGTGCGCCAAATTCAGGGCACTCTGAATGGTCTGGGTGAACGTTGTGGTAACGCGAACCTGACGACGATTATCCCGACGCTGCTGCTGAAAGAGCCCTATAAATCGGCCTATGACACGGGCATTCCTGCAGAAAAACTGGAAAGCATCCGCAAATTGTCGCGCCTGCTAGATGAAATCCTGAACCGCGTGCCTGCCAAACAGGCGCCTTATGTGGGCGCATCGGCGTTTGCGCATAAGGCAGGTTTGCACGCCAGCGCGATCCTAAAAGACCCGAGCACCTACGAACACGTTGACCCCGCGCTGGTCGGCAATAGCCGCATCATCCCGATGTCCAATCAGGCGGGCCAGTCCAACCTGCGCCGCCGTTTGGCCGACGCTGGTTTTGACGTTGATCCCAAAGATCCAGCCTTGCCGCGACTTTTGGACGAAATCAAAGAACGCGAAGCGCGAGGGTTTTCCTATGACACGGCGCAGGCGTCCTTCGAATTGCTGGCCCGCGAGGTGCTATACACGCCGCGCCCGTTCTTTGACGTTGACCGCTATCGCGTCATCACCGAACGCCGCCGCAATGCAAAGGGCGAGGTTATCTCGGTTTCCGAAGCGGTCGTTTCCGTCTGGATCGGCACGCAGCGCGTGACGTCGTTCTATGAAAACGACGGCGCAGATCAGTTCGAAGACGCCGGCCCAGTGAACGCGCTGTCCAAAGCCTTGGCCAAGGACCTGGGCCCATATCAGTCCATCATCGAAGACATGGAGCTGGTCGATTTCAAGGTCCGCATCACCAACGGCGGGACCGAGGCTGTAACCCGTGTCATCATCGATAGCGAAGATACCAGCGGCCGCCGCTGGTCGACTGTTGGTGTGTCCGCGAACATCATCGATGCGTCCTTTGATGCGCTGATTGATGCGGTAAATTGGAAATTGGTTCAGGATGGGGCAGTGGCGGTATGACCGTAAACGCATGTGCCGAACTGGTTCGTCAAGGCGACCCTGATCGTTTTCTCGCCGCGATGGCAGCAACGCCAGAACAGCGCCAGCGCCTGTTCCCGATCTATGCCTTTAACCTAGAGGTCGCAAAGGCGCCGTGGATCACCAAGGAACCGATGATCGCCCAGATGCGCCTGCAATGGTGGCAAGATATCGTGCAAGAGGTGATCGACGGCAAAGACCCGCGCGCGCACGAGGTTGCAGGCCCATTTGCGCAGGTGGTGAAAGAGGCGGCATTGCCTCCGTCCGTTATTTCGACCCTGATCAACGCGCGGTATTGGGACATCAACAACGATCTGTTCACAAACGAAGAGGACGTGATCGCCCATATCGACCGCGGCGCTGGTAGCTTGACCGTTTTGGCTGCGCTGTCGCTGGGTGCTTCGCAAGACATGGAATCCGACCTACGCGAAGCGGCGATTGCGTCGGGCATCGCGAACTGGTTTTTGGCCGTGCCTGCAATCACAGCAGCAGGGCGCAAACCTTTTGCGCATGAAACGCTGGCAGAGGTCAAAAACCTTGCCGATTACGGTCTGCGTATGTTGGATAAGCAGCGTCGCACGGATTTTGGATCGGCTGTGCCAGCGTTGCGGGCAGGTTGGCGGGCCAAGGACCTGTTGAAACAGGCGATCCGTGATCCGCAGGCCGTGCCAGTCGGGCGTTTGGGTACATCCGAATTCCGCCGCAAATCGACCCTGATGATCAAATCTGCGGCGGGCCGTTGGTGATTTAGGCCTTTGGCCGCAGCGCGAGCCAGATCAGCGATCCGCCTGCCAGCGCAAGGAACGGCACCATCGCCATGTTGACGGCTGTCCAGCCGTCGATGGGTGATCCGCCCGAACAGTTCATCAACCCGCCCGACGCCAGCGATGCAACGGTTACGCCGCCAAAAACGATCAGATCATTCAGGCCTTGCACAACTCCGCGTTCATCCGCCGAATGGGATTTCGACAGCATGGCCGTCGCGCCGATAAAGCCAAAGTTCCAGCCGATCCCCAGTAAAATCAGACCTGCGTAGAAACTAAATAGCGTTGGGGCGGTTGCTTCGTCTGCGATATGAACGCCAGCCAATGCAGCTATGCCTGCAAAGGCAAGGACAACGAGACCCAGCGCCATAATGCGTGTGACGCCAAATCGTGCGATTAAATGGCCGGTAAAGAACGATGGGATAAACATCGCCAATACGTGCGCGGTGACAATATCGTTTGAATTATCAGTGCCATATCCGCAGCCGACCACCGCCAGTGGCGTTGACGTCATGACAAGGTTCATTAACGCATAGGACACCATACCAACGATAATTGCGACCAGAATGGGCGGGTCTGTCAGCATTGCTTTGCGGCTGCGCAGAACAGGTTTGGTAGCGGTTGGTTGACCGCGGGTTCCTGCGGGCAAGTCCAGGAACATAAACAAAAACAGACCAAAGAAATTGATCGCGACAATCGTTAGGTAGCTGCCCAAAAATGGAATAACAGGATTGATGTCGCCGACGACTTTGTTCAGCTGCGGCCCGACGATCGCAGAAATCAGACCGCCCGCCATGACATAGGAAATCGCTTTTGGTTTATACCCATCAGACGCGGTATCCGTAGCAGCAAATCGGTAGAAACCTTGGGCCGACATGTAGATGCCGGTGATATACGAGCCTGCCAGAAATAGCAGGAAATTCCCAAAATACAGGCCGATTGCCGCGACCATTGCGCCAACCATCCCTGAAAACGCGCCCATCATGAACCCGAATTTCCGGCCATTCCGCTGCATCAGGGGTGAAAGCCATGGCGCGGTTGTCATTGATCCGAACACGATCATGGAAATCGGCAAGGTTGCCCAACATGGATCGGGCGACAGCATTTGCCCAGCCAGTCCGCCAATCGCAAAAATCATTGGCATTTGCGCGCCCAAAATGGCCTGCGCTATGACCAATACCACGACATTTCTGCGGGCGCGTGAATCGTCAACTATTTCAATCGTCATGAATATGTGTCCTGAATGGGTAACGACTTTGTTGTTGGTTTGAACCACTTGGTCAATCCGTTTGATTGGATAAATTAGGAAAACGACATGATTGGTCGCATCATCGAAACCGACGCGTGTATCGCCGAAGGCATTGATTGGCTTTCGGTCAATGTGCCGGAATTCGCAGTTGCCGCGAATGCCTGTGGACCAATCCCGCTGCGTCGTACAGAGGACGGTTTTGACCGGCTTTTGTCGGCAATTGTCAGTCAGCAGGTCAGTGTCGCATCTGCCAATGCGATTTGGGCTCGGGTCGAACAGGCAGGTATGACGCGCCCGCATGCTATTCGCGCCTCTACGGTCGATGAATTGCGTGCGATCGGTCTAAGCCGTCAAAAAGCGACCTATGCGAAGGCTTTGGCAGATGCCGATATTGATTTTATCGCTTTGCGAACAGCACCAACTGACGACGTCGTAAAAACACTGACCGCTGTTAAAGGGATCGGTGTTTGGACAGCCGAAATTTACGCGATGTTTGCATTGGGGCGCGCGGATGTATTCGCCCCAGGTGATCTGGCGCTACAGGAATCCGCGAAAATCCTGTTTCAAATGGAAAATAGGCCGACCGAAAAACAACTGCGGCTGATGGCAAACGACTGGTCGCCATGGCGCGCTGTTGCAGCGCGACTGCTGTGGGCCTACTACAAGGTGGCAAAAGATAGGGAAGGTATCAGATGACACGCGCATTACAGGCTGGCCGCCGCGAACCCGTATCCGGAGAGATGCGTTCGGCTGTGATTTTTCTACATGGCTACGGCGCCAATGGGGCGGATTTGTTGGGTATAGCGGATGTTCTGGGTGAACATATGCCTGACACCCTGTTTATCGCACCTGATGCGCCCGAAAACTGCGCGGGGTCCCCAATGGGATACCAGTGGTTCCCGATCCCATGGATTGATGGATCGAGCGAGGAAGAATCGCGCGAAGGTCTGTATCGTGCTGCCGATGATCTGAACTCGTTTCTGGACGGCGTAATGGTCGACGAAGACCTGCTGCCCGAACAGGTTATGTTGTTCGGCTTTTCCCAAGGCACGATGATGTCGCTGCACGTGGCGCCGCGCCGCGAAGATCCTGTTGCGGGTATCGTGGCGTTTTCCGGACGTCTGCTGGAACCAGAACTGCTAGAGGACGAAGCCCAATCCAAACCGCCAGTTTTGCTGGTCCATGGTGATGCGGATGATGTGGTGCCTGTGCAATCCTTGCCGCAAGCTGCTGAAACCTTGCAAAACGCAGGTTGGAAAGAGGTTTTCGCCCATATCATGAAAGGTACAGGCCACGGCATCGACAATGACGGTCTGTCTGTCGCGCTGGCATTCATGCGGGAACGGCTGGGTTACTAGGCAAACTGCCTGAAAAACGGTCACTCTACTGTTACAACGCGCCCCTATGTTGTCATGGTATTTCAACGATATTGTGAGGCTTGATTGGTTTGCCGCACGATATATAGTTGTAACTATGCTGGGGCGGGTTGCTCCCGCTCTGGTACCGAAAAGGTAGACAGAGCAGGGGAGTTTTACTGCGATGGACGGCGATTTCAGGACGAATTTTGTACGTGATCCAGCAGGGCTGCGGAAAAATCCCGCGCTGGTGCTGAACGCGGATTATCGTCCGCTGTCATATTATCCGTTGTCCCTATGGCCATGGCAAGAAGCGATAAAAGCAGCGTGGCTGGATCGAGTCGATATTATCGCCACCTACGACGACGTCGTCCGAAGCCCATCGATGGAGCTGAAAATACCGTCGGTTGTCGTACTGAAAGACTATGTAAAACCTCAAAAGCGCGTGGCCTTCACGCGCTTTAATGTTTTTTTACGGGACGAATTTCAGTGCCAGTATTGCGGTGGCAAGGGTGATTTGACGTTCGACCATGTTTTGCCCCGCGCACATGGGGGCATCACGTCGTGGGAAAATATTGTTGCGGCCTGTAGCCCATGTAACCTGCGAAAAGGTTCAAAGCTGCTGAAACAGTCAGGATTGTCGCTGTCTAAACCGCCACGGCGGCCAACAGCCGAGGAATTACGCAATTATGGGCGTAAATTCCGACCTAATCACTTGCACCATACGTGGTTAGACTATCTGTATTGGGATGCAGAGCTAGAAGCATAAGGCTATTCGCGTCTCATTTTGTTTCACTCGCGCTAGACTTCCCGTTGGGGAAGGTGTAACAGGTTCGCGCGTTAGCGCTAACGAACATTAGGCAGTAGGCGGAGACAAAAATGGTATCTCGCGTAATTCCGGTCGACCCATTCGATTTGGTGATTTTTGGTGGCACGGGCGATCTGGCTCGTCGTAAAATCCTACCGGGTCTTTTCCGCCGGTATCTGTCGGGTCAAATGACCCCGGAATCGCGCATCATCGGTGCGGCTCGTTCCGAAATGGATGATGCGGGTTTCCGCGAAATGGTCGCAGATGCGATCGAAGAATTCGGCGGACCTGAGAAATCCGAAAAAGCCGCGATTGCCGAATTTCTGGACAAGCTGGCTTACGTTGCCATCGACGCCAAAGGTGAAGGTGGGTGGAAAGAACTGGCCGGCCAAATGCGCGACGGCGTTGTTCGCGCGTTCTATTTTTCGGTCGCACCATCGCTGTTTGGTGATCTGGCCGAACGTCTGCACGCCCATGAAATCGCAAATAGCGAAAGCCGCATCGTCGTCGAAAAACCGTTCGGTCGCGATTTGGAAACGGCCAAAGCCTTGAACGCGACGCTGGCGGGATATTTCGACGAAACTCAGATTTACCGCATCGACCACTATCTGGGCAAAGAAACTGTTCAGAATCTGATGGCCGTGCGTTTTGGTAACGTGCTGTTCGAACCGCTGTGGAACAACCACTACGTTGATCACATCCAAATCACCGTTGCCGAAACTGTCGGCGTTGGTGGCCGTGGTGCCTATTACGATAAATCGGGCGCGATGCGCGACATGGTGCAAAACCACCTGATGCAGCTGCTGTGCCTGATCGCGATGGAGCCGCCCAGCAAATTCGAAGCGGACGAGGTTCGCAACGAAAAGCTCAAGGTGATCCGTGCGCTGCAACCTGTGGATTCGCATCACATTGTGCGCGGACAGTATGACGCCGATGGCGACAGCCCGTCCTATCGTGATGACGCGGAAAATCCACGGTCGTTCACCGAAAGCTTTGTCGCGATGCGCTGCCACATCAACAACTGGCGTTGGGCTGGCGTGCCGTTCTACCTGCGCACTGGCAAAAAGATGAAAGCCCGCGCATCTGAAATCGCTGTGGTGTTCAAAGATCTGGGCCATTCGATTTTCGAAGGCGACGAGGCGCGCCACCGCAACATTCTGGCGATCCGCCTACAGCCGAACGAAGGTATCGATCTTCAGGTGACGATCAAGGAACCTGGCCCAGGCGGTATGCGCCTGATCGACGTGCCGCTGGACATGACATTTTCCGAAGCGTTGGGCGAAGAGGCTGACGATGTCACTGATGCCTATGAACGCCTGATCATGGACGTGATCCGTGGCAACCAGACTCTGTTTATGCGCGGCGACGAAGTCGAAGCTGCGTGGGAATGGACCGATCCAATCATCGAGGGCTGGAACAAACGCAATGATGTTCCAAAATGGTACGATCAGGGGTCCTCTGGCCCTGATGATGCGTTGATGTTGATGCACCGCGATGGACGTCGTTGGCGCGATATCAAAGGCTAAGGAAAGACAATGGAACTAATCGAATACGCTGACGCCGAAATGATGATGATCGACCTTGCGAATGTGATCGCAGGGGAATTGCGCGAAAGCCTACAGTCGGATGAATTTGCAACCTTGGCCGTTCCGGGTGGCACAACACCTGGTCCGATTTTTGACCAACTTTGCGCAGTCGATCTGGATTGGGCCCGCGTTAACGTCATGCTGACCGATGAACGCTGGGTGCCAGAGGATTCCGATCGTTCCAACACCCGACTGTTGAAACAGCGTTTGCTAGTTGATCGCGCGGCGGCGGCGAATTACCTGCCGCTATACGCCGACGGCGGCACCGCCGAAGAAAAATTGCCCGAACTGTCGGCGAATATCGCGCCCAAACTGCCGATTTCCGTCTGCCTGCTGGGCATGGGCGCTGATATGCACACGGCATCCATTTTCCCTGGCGCTGATCGTTTGAATGATGCGCTTCACGGTACGGACATTTTGTATCCGATGCGCGCACCTGGCGCACCAGAGCCGCGTATCACACTGTCTGCGCATGTGCTGCGTCATGCGATCCGCCGTCACATTGTAATCAAAGGCGCGGATAAACGCGAAGCTCTGGAAAAAGCGCGTCACCTGTCCGCAGACGAAGCACCCGTTGCGTCAATTTTGTCTGGCGCAACTGTCCATTGGGCCGAAAGCTAATGACCAAATTTGACGACCTTAAATCCCACTACGACACCATCAAATCTCGTCGTATCGAAGACATGCTGGACCTGCGCCGCGCCGATGATTTTTCGGCACAAGCGGGTGAGCTGTTGTTTGATTATTCGAAAACCAACATCGACTCTGATGCGCGCGACATGCTGATCGGTCTTTTGGACCAGTCCAAAGTAGCCGAACGCCGCGATGCGATGTTCTCGGGCGATAAAATCAACGAAACCGAAGGCCGCGCGGTGTTGCACACGGCGCTGCGTAATTTGGATGGTGGTTCGGTTGATGTAGATGGAACAGACGTCATCCCAGAGGTCCGGCAAACGCTGGACCGCATGGCCGATTTCGCGAATGCGATCCGTTCGGGCGAATTCACAGGGCAGGGTGGTAAAATCACCGATGTGATCAACATCGGCATTGGCGGCTCTGACCTTGGACCTGCGATGGCGTATTTGGCGCTGGCGCCTTACGTCGATGGGCCGCGCTGTCATTTCGTTTCAAACGTTGATCCTGCTGATATTTCGCAGGTTTTGCGTCAGTGCGATCCTGAAACGACGCTGGTGATTGTCGCCTCGAAAACCTTCACGACGATCGAGACAATGACCAACGCTCGCACCGCCAAAGCGTGGATGAGCGAAGCGGTGACCGAACCCGCAGGTCAGTTTGCTGCGCTTTCCACGGCAATGGATAAAACGGCGGCCTTCGGTATTCCTGCCGCTCGCGTTTTCGGGTTCGAAGACTGGGTTGGTGGCCGTTATTCGATGTGGGGCCCGATTGGCTTGTCGTTGATGATCGCAATTGGCCCAGATGCATTCCGCGCGTTTTTGCGTGGTGGTCAGGCGATGGATACCCATTTCCGTTCCGCGAAATGGGAAGAAAACTTGCCCGCGCTGCTGGCTCTGGTCGGTATCTGGCACAATCAGGTGTGCGGTCATGCGACTCGTGCCGTACTGCCGTATGACAACAATTTGGCGCGTTTGCCTGCCTACCTTCAGCAGTTGGAAATGGAAAGCAACGGCAAAGGCGTCAGCATGGACGGCACTGACCTGCCGTTTGACAGCGGCCCAGTTGTTTGGGGCGAACCTGGCACAAATGGCCAGCACGCGTTCTATCAGTTGATCCACCAAGGTACGCGCGTGATCCCATGCGAATTTTTGGTCGCTGCCGAAGGCCATGACCCTGAATTGCATCACCAACACCAGCTATTGGTCGCCAACTGTCTGGCCCAATCCGAAGCCTTGATGAAAGGCCGTTCGCTGGATGAAGCCCGCGCAATCATTGCCGGTAAATTCGAAGGCGACGAACTGGAACGTCAGGCGGCCCACCGCGTGTTCAAAGGCAACCGCCCGTCGGTCACCATCGCCTATCCTAAATTGGACCCGTTCATGCTGGGCCAAATTGTTGCGCTGTATGAACACCGTGTGTTCGTTGAAGGCGTCGTTTTGGGCATCAACTCCTATGACCAATGGGGCGTTGAATTGGGCAAAGAATTGGCGACAGCTTTGCAGCCTATCGTCGAAGGTAGCCAAGGCGCTGAGGATAAAGACGGATCGACGGCCAAGTTGGTCAAGTTCCTGAAAACCCGCGGGCTTTGATATAAAAATGGCCGCCGCAGATAATCTGCGACGGCCACGTCGTTCCCCGTGAGTGGCGATTATTTTGGCAGCAGGACCCCGTCGATTACGTGGATGACGCCGTTAGACTGGTTCACGTCAGCAATGGTGACCAACGCTGCGTTACCCGATTCATCGTAGATGTATACGTTACCCGATGGGGATAGTTGCGCGGATAATGCGTCGCCCGATACCGCGTTAAAGTGGTAGAAACCGTCGCTCGATGCGCGAACTGCCGATACGATATCAGCTGCGGACCAGTCACCTGCAACAACGTGCGCGGTCAGGATTTTGGTCAGCATATCTTTGTTTTCTGGCTGCAGCAGAGTTTCAACTGTGCCAGCTGGTAGCGCGTCAAAGGCTGCGTTCACTGGAGCAAATACAGTGAATGGGCCTTCGGACTGCAGGGTCTCAACCAGACCTGCTGCTTGTACCGCCGCAACCAAGGTTGTGTGATCAGCCGAGTTCACCGCGTTTTCAACGATGTTCTTGTCAGCGAACATTGGTGCGCCACCGACCATTGGGTTGTCGGTCATTGCGTGGGATTCAGCGAATGCTGCGCCAGTACCCAGTGCCAGTGCGATGATCGATGCTGCGAATGTCTTTTTCATGGAACTCTCTCCGTTTGGTTATGCAAGGGTATACGGAGGGTTGCGGGAATTGGATGCAGTTGGTGCGGTCACGCGTGCGTGTTATTTCTGAAATATAACAATCAGTTAATCTGGAAATTTATAGTGATCCAAATGGTGGGGTGCGACGTAGCGCCACGGCTGGAATGATTGGGTACCAGAGCGAAACCCGTAACCGTCGCTACGGGGATGTATGATGCTGGTCGAATGAATGCGCGATTGGCGACGCAGGGGTGTGCCTGCGTCGCCTGATGGGGCTAGCCGCGACGGCGACGACGACCGCCTGTTTGTCCTTGTGTATTAAAGGACGCGTCGGGCAGCGTGACGACTTGTGTCAAATGTGGAAAACCGTCCGTCGCATGTGGGATCGCGTTGGCATTGACGAAATGCTCTTGGAATTTTGGTTCGATCGCCGTTTCGACTTTGGTGATCTGGCGCACCGTGGTTTCGATCTGCTTGCGCGCTGTTTTCGAACACAGTGCGATGCGTGCGCCCGTTCCGGCCGCGTTGCCCGCGCTGGTGACTTTGTCCAATGGCGCATCAGGGATCATGCCCAATATCAGCGCGTGCTTCACGCTGATATGCGCGCCAAAGGCACCAGCCAGTACGATACGGTCTACTGTTTCTACGCCTTTTTCATCCATTAATAGTCGTGCGCCCGCGTACAGTGCGGATTTCGCCAGCTGGATCGCGCGAATGTCGCCTTGGGTCACGGTGATGCGCGGGCCGCCGTTTGCAGTGTCATCGTGGATGACGTAGACGTTGGTGCGGCCTTCAGCCTCGCACCGTGGGGTGCCGGTTTGTTCGGCGTTGCCGATCAGGCCAGTTGGGTCCAGTAGGCCAGCGGTGCGCATTTCTGCGACGGCTTCGATAATGCCGGATCCGCAGATGCCCGTGACGCCTGTTTGTGCGGTCAGCGATGCAAAGTCAGGATGATCCGACCATTCGTCACAGCCAATGACGCGGAAGCGGGGTTCTTTGGTGACAGGATCGATTTCAATCCGTTCGATGGCACCGGGCGCGGCGCGTTGGCCGCTGCTGATCTGTGCACCTTCGAACGCGGGGCCGGTTGGGGATGAACAGGCCAGAACACCTGTTTTATCACCCAGCAGGATTTCCGCATTGGTGCCCACGTCAACGATCAAAACCAAATCATCGGACTGGTCTGGTTGTTCGGACAGCGCAACCGCTGCGCAATCCGCGCCAACGTGACCCGCGATGCACGGTAGGATGTAAACCCGCGCGGAGTCATTCATGCCTGTCAGGTTTAGGTCGGTCGCACCCAGCGATAGGCTGTCGCCAGTTGCCAATGCGAAGGGCGCTTGGCCCAGTTCGACCGGATCGATACCCAACAACAGGTGGTGCATCACTGGGTTACAGACGAACACCGTTTCCATGATGCGGTCGGTTGGGATGTCGGCCTCGGTTGCGATTTCGCGGGCCAGATCGCTGATCGCGTCGCGCACGGCAATGGTCATTTCCTGATCGCCGCCTTTGTTCATCATGGCATAGGAAACGCGGCTCATCAGGTCTTCGCCGAAACGGATTTGCGGGTTCATCAGACCGGATGACGCAATGACTTCGCCCGTTTTTAAATCGCACAGGTGCGCGGCGACAGTCGTCGATCCCAGATCAATCGCCAGACCATAGATGGGCCGTTCATCAAAACCGGGGGCGATGTCCAGAATGCGGGCAGGGGCGCCCGTGTGGTCTTGATACAGGGTCACGGTTACGCCCCATTCGCCTTTGCGCAATGCGGGTTGCAGTTTACGTAGGATCGGCAGGTCGACCATGACGCGGTCCATACCCAATTCGTTGCGCAGAGCGTCCTGTAGCCGTTCGAAATCGCCCGATGGGTCGTGCATGTCAGGTTCAGCCACTTTGACATAGTGAACGGACGTTGCTGGATCCATGACGATATCACGTTGGGCCGCGCTTTTGCGGATGACCTGACGGTGGACCTGACTTTCGGCAGGCACGTCGATCACAACATCGGATTGGATCGTTGCCTGACATCCCAAACGGCGACCAGGTTTCAGCCCGCGTTTTTCGTCGTAGCGGTCCTCCACCGCGTTTTTCGGACTGATCGCATCATCGGCAACGGTAACGCCGTGTTTGGCAAATTCACCATAGGACGGAGTGATTTGGCATTTCGAACAGATGCCGCGTCCGCCGCACACGGAATCCAGATCAACGCCCAGTTTGCGTGCAGCCGTCAAGACAGGGGTCCCGACTGGGAAATGCCCGCGTTTACCAGAAGGGGTAAAGATCACTAATGGATCAGTCGTCATGGGGTATTCTCGCGCTTTTTGGATCAGTTTATAGAACGCCGCGTTCGGCGTCATTGGTTGATGAGCGTCATGTTAGTGTTCGGATACGTCATTGCAGCGCCTGATCACACGGCTTTGTTGGATTTTTTTGTTCTTAGGGCTTTCCCATTGGGGATATCCATGTAATAGCGAAGCGCCAAACGAAGCCATTCCATGGAGCGCATTATGGAGATTCGCGAGGCCCTCACCTTTGACGACGTACTACTGGTCCCTGCGGCCTCTTCGGTTCTGCCGTCGACTGCCGACACCCGTACGCATGTGACCCGTGGGATCAAGATGAACATCCCTCTGCTGTCGTCCGCGATGGACACGGTGACGGAATCGCGCATGGCGATCGCAATGGCCCAAGCCGGCGGTATCGGCGTGATCCACAAAAACCTGAGCGTCGAAGAACAAGCACGCGAAGTGCGCCGCGTGAAGCGTTTTGAATCGGGTATCGTTTACAACCCTGTGACCCTGCGCGTTGATCAGACACTGACAGATGCGAAAGCGCTGGTTGAACGTTACAATTTCACAGGTTTCCCTGTTGTTGATGAAAACGGTCTGGTTGTTGGTATTCTGACCAACCGTGACATGCGTTTCGCGAACAGCGACGACATGCCAGTGCGCGAAATGATGACCTCGAACGATCTGGCAATGCTGGCCGAACCTGCCGATCTGGAAGAAGCCAAAAGCCTGATGCGCGCCCGCCGTATTGAAAAACTGCTGGTCCATGATGGCAAAGGCAAACTTACAGGCCTTCTGACCCTGAAGGACACCGAAAAGGCCGTGCTGAACCCAACCGCCTGTAAGGACGATTTGGGTCGTCTACGCGTAGCTGCGGCAACATCCGTGGGCGAGGCTGGTTATGAACGGTCGCTGCAACTGATCGACGCGGGCGTGGACATCATCGTTGTTGATACCGCACACGGCCATTCGCAGGGCGTTCTGGATGCGGTGAAACGCATCAAAGCAGAAAGCGACGTCCAAATCATCGCAGGTAACGTTGCAACTGGCGACGCGACCAAAGCGTTGATCGACGCAGGCGCAGACGCTGTAAAGGTTGGCATTGGCCCAGGTTCCATCTGCACCACACGTATGGTGGCGGGCGTTGGTGTGCCTCAGCTGACCGCGATCAACGACTGTGCGACCGCTGCGGGTGATACCCCAGTGATCGCTGACGGCGGCATCAAATTCTCGGGCGATTTTGCCAAGGCGATCGCCGCTGGCGCGTCCTGCGCGATGGTAGGCTCGATGATCGCAGGCACCGATGAATCCCCGGGCGAGGTTATCCTGTACCAAGGCCGTTCGTTCAAATCCTACCGCGGTATGGGCAGCCTTGGCGCGATGGCGCGTGGTTCGGCTGATCGTTATTTCCAGAAAGACGCGGCAAACGACAAACTGGTGCCCGAAGGTATCGAAGGTCAGGTGCCGTACAAAGGCCCAGTAGCGACCGTTCTGCACCAAATGGTCGGCGGTCTACGCGCTGCGATGGGATACACCGGCAATGCAACCGTGGCTGAGATGAACAAGGGTTGTTCTTTTGTTAAAATCACGGGTGCTGGTCTGAAGGAAAGCCATGTGCACGACGTTCAGATCACTCGTGAATCGCCAAACTATCGGATTGGCTAAGTGACTCCAGCTGCGCGGGTTGCGGCGGCGATTGCCGTTCTTGACCAGATCCAAAACGGACAACCAGCCGAGGCTGCGCTACTTGCGTGGTCTCGGTCGTCGCGTTTTGCAGGGTCCAAAGACCGCGCCGCTGTGCGTGACCACGTGTTTGATGTGTTGCGCACCATGCGCAGCTCTGCCGCTGTTGGCGGCGGTGATACAGGCCGAGCGTTGATGATTGGCTATCTGCGCAATGAGGGTGCTGATCTGACGGCTGTTTTCACAGGCGAAGGCCACGCGCCCGCGCCGTTAACAGACGAAGAGGCCGCCCATACCGCCGATATGTTGGAACAAGAACGCTGTGATTGGCCTGATTGGCTGTGGCAGCCTTTGGTCGATGTCTACGGCGATGACGCTGCCAGCGTGGCCATGGCCCAGCGGGAACGCGCCAATGTGTTTATCCGCACCAACTCGCAGCGAATTAGCCGTGATCGTTTAATCTGTGATCTGCGTGATTTTGAAATCGGTGCAGAACCTGTTGATGGTTCCGCGACGGCTCTGCGCATTCTGACCAACCCGCGCCGTTTACAACAATCGCCCGCATGGGAAGATGGCCTGTTTGATATGCAGGACGCCTCCAGCCAGATCGCGATCGAACGCCTGCCGATTATCGAAGGCGCAAAGGTTCTGGATTACTGCGCCGGTGGCGGTGGTAAATCATTAGGTATGGCGGACCGCGGCGCTTCCGTCACTGCGCATGATGGCGACCCTGCGCGGATGAAAGACATTGCGCCACGTGCGAAACGGGCAGGGGTACGGATTGCCGTTTCCCCGCAAGTTCCCAAAGGTGCATCTTTCGACGGCGTTCTGTGTGACGCACCGTGCAGTGGCAGTGGCACGTGGCGCCGAACGCCTGATGCAAAATGGAAATTCACGCCTGCACGGTTAGCCGCACTGAATGAAATCCAGCTATCCATACTGAATACAGCGCAGAAATATGTAACTGCCGACGGTTGGCTGGCCTATGCGACGTGTTCAGTGATTGAGGCCGAAAATCGCGGGGTCGTTGATCAGTTTGTATCACAAAACGCAAATTGGACGGTGGTTGATGAATTGCGCCTTCGCCCAACGGCGGATGGCGACGGATTTTATCAGGCGATTTTGCAACGCACTTAACCCAAGGTTGAGTGTGTGAAATTTTCTCATATAGTTGGTTAACGTTTTAACTTTCCGTTAACCCTTGCTTGGCAAACAGGTCTCTAACGCTGGGAGTCCTATTAGGCCGTGAGAAATATTTTTTCGATGAATACAACGCGCAGCATCGCCCTAATCGGAATGATTGCACTGATCGTTAGCCTTTATGCGGTGTTTCAATTTTCGGGAACAGATGACGCTATCTACGTTGCATCGTTGTTCGCTGGTATTTTCGTAACCCTTACCGCATGGCTTACGGTACGCCACTACGGTCGCACCCAAGTGATCAAGGCTGCACGTGATATTGTGCAATCAGAAAAGGGCCCGGCTTTTTTAATCAATGACCGTGGTGAACTGTTATCAGCCTCTGCTGGGCAGTCGCATGAAACGTTGTTACGACGTTATTTTGCAATGCCAGATGCTAAGATTTTACAGGTTCAACAGTTGGCCGAAGCAAAGCCATATTCCGAAACCATACATGGCCGTGACCAGCAATTAACGGTGTTCGTCGTGAAGTTCGCGGCAGGTTTGTATTTGTGGCGCTGCACCGAAGTTGAAAATGAAACAACGGCGAAACCTCATCAAATGTCGTTGCCCGCGTTAACCGCAGGACCCAGTGGCACGATTTTATTTATGAATGACCCGATGCGTGCGATCGTGGGTCAACGGGTTCGGTCGTTGGATAAACTGTTTGGTACATCCCATTTGATTTCGGGTCGTAGCTATTCGGTGAATACCGACAACGGTCCCTTGCGCAGCGTAATTGCCGCAACAAACATTGCAGGCGGCCGGCAGGAGGTTTTTCTTTTGCCCGGTGTGTCCAATGCACTGCCGCCCGTGGCTGATTGGCACGCCATTGAAGATTTGCCTGTGCCATTAATGAAAATTGCCAAAACGGGTGAAATTATCGCCGCAAATCGCGAAAGCTGTGCGTTGTTAGGCGTTGAAATTAATGATCATTCTAGACTTTCCGATGTGCTAGAGGGCTTGGGCCGCCCGATGATCGAATGGTTGTCAGATGTTGCCGAAGGCCGCAGTGCGAATTGTCGCGAGTTTTTACGCGGCAAAGGGCATCGTCAGGATTTTTTCGTGCAGGTTTCATTGCACGCAACGGGTACAGGCTCTGATCGGCATTTGATCGCGGTCTTGAATGATATGACAGAGTTCAAATCGCTAGAGGCGCAATTTGTTCAAAGCCAAAAAATGCAAGCAATCGGGCAATTGGCGGGCGGCGTTGCTCATGATTTCAACAATCTTTTGACAGCAATTTCAGGGCATTGCGACCTGTTGTTACTGCGTCATGATCAGGGCGATCAGGATTATGGCGACCTGATTCAGATCCACCAAAATGCAAATCGCGCGGGCAGTTTGGTTGCACAGCTTTTGGCGTTTTCTCGAAAGCAAACCCTTTCGCTAGAGGTTTTGGAGCTGTCAGACGTGTTGTCTGATTTAACCCATCTGATGAACCGCCTTGTTGGCGAGCGCATCAGGCTAGTTTTTTCTGAAGAACCTGATCTGCACAAGATACGTGCCGATAAACGGCAGTTGGAACAGGTGATTATCAACCTTGTTGTGAATGCGCGTGATGCGATGCCAACTGGCGGTGAAATCCGTATCGAAAGTGCAAATATCACTCTCTCTGAAACGATTCACCGCGACCGCGCCGTTCTGCCAGCCGGTGACTACACGATGATTAAAGTCATCGATGAAGGCTTTGGTATTCCGGAGGAAAAATTGGGTAAAATCTTTGAACCCTTTTACACCACCAAACGCGCCGGAGAGGGTACGGGCCTTGGTTTGTCGACAGCATATGGCATCGTGAAACAAACTGGCGGGTTTATCTTTGCTGATAGTGAGTTGGACGAAGGGTCTGTATTTACCCTATATTTCCCGTCCTTTGATCCAATCGAAGACAAGGCAGAAATCGCGCCCCAGATCATTGAAAAGACGCCGCTTTTGTCACGCGAAGGTGTGGTTTTGCTGGTCGAGGATGAGGCGCCAGTGCGGTCTTTTGCATCCCGAGCACTGCGTTTAAAGGGGTTAACCGTTTTAGAGGCTGATTGTGGTGAAACGGCTCTGACTATGTTGGCGGATCCTGATCTGCACATCGATATTTTCGTCACCGATGTCATCATGCCAGGACTGGATGGGCCGACTTGGGTCAAAGAAGCATTGCAAAAGCGCCCCAAGGCGAAAGTCGTATTCGTTTCGGGCTACGCCGAAGATGCATTCGGCGAAAATCGGGCGTTGATCCCGAATTCCGCCTTTTTGCCAAAACCGTTTTCGCTGGGCGATTTAACGGACACCGTATTGGAACAGATGGGGCGCAGCGCTGCTTAGGCGCAATGCGCCTCTAGATGTGCGGCGCAGCCCGTCAAAGCCGCATAATCATCTTCGACGATATGCACGGCAAAATTGGACATAAAGCCAGCAAAGCGGCCTTTGTCACGCATCGCATCGATAAACCCGAATTCGATTAGATAATCACCGAATGCACGCGCTACGCCGCCCGTCAGGTAAACACCGCCAAAGGGCAGGTGGATTAGCGATAGGTTGCCTGTCACAGTTCCAAAAACGCGCGCGAACATTTTGGCGGCTTCGATTGCGCGGGCGTCTGATTTATCGGCGCAGCGCTGCATGATGTCTGCTGCGCTCAGCTCTGTTGGGTCGCCAGCCTCTTCGCTAAGCCAGGCATAGACATGCGACAGGCCGCGGCCCGAAAGAACGTCTTCGACGGCGGGAAAACCATGCGCCGTGGAAACATAATTACATAGGCGCAGTTCGGCTTCGTTCCGAATTGGCAGGTTCGCATGTCCCGCCTCTGATGGTGTGACTAAACGGCCGGCTTCGGTTTCGTAAACGGGCGCACAGTTGAACCCTGTGCCGACGCCGATCATCAGTTTTGCCGCGTGTTCGTTCGCTTCTGGACCTTTTACAACGGTTTTCACCATGTCATCGGAAATATGCCCAATCGCATGGCCCTGAGCTTGCAAGTCATTCAAGATCGCGACCTGTTTTGCGCCTGTCGCGCGTTGAAGCGTGGTTTTATCCATCGCCCAATCCAAGTTCGTCATGGATGCGCGACCATCGCGGACGGGGCCAGCCACAGCTATACATGCCGCATCTGGGTCGGCGCAGCCGATTTCAGTCATGTATTGCCGTAATACAGTTTCCAAACCCGGATAATCTGCGTTGGCGTAACGCTTGATCGTTTCGGTTTGAACGACACGACCATGCGCGATTGCAACACGTGTGTTTGTGCCGCCAATATCGGCAACGATTGAAAGGCGGGGATCGGTTTGGGTCATCTCCAGCTCCGAATGTTAGCGGTCACATTTCTTGTTTCTGGACATAAATGGCTTGTTGGGCCGACTGCAAGAGCAAACTAGGCCTTAACAGGTCCTGTTGACTGTCCGACCATCAATTCAGCCTCGAGCAGCTGATGCTGAGGCTTTCGCAGCGGGTCGGCAATTTGTGCCAGCAGTGTTTCAGCGACCAAGCTGCCAGCTTGACGCACTGATGATCGGGTCGAGGTGAAAATAGGGAGGTCCTTGCCGTTTGGCATGTAGGACAATACGTCATCATGCGTGATGATCGACACGTCGCGCCCCATCTTCATATTCAAATCTTCGATCGCGCGGCGAACACCCAAAGCGCAGATCATCGAGGACACCAAAAACGCTGTCGGAGCATTTTCACCCCTGAGCAAAGTCATCGCCGTTTCGTATCCGTAGTCTTCGGTCATTTCGTTGGAAAACATCAGGGCAGGGTCATAGGCAACGCCGCGTTCTGTCATGGCCTCTATAAACCCTTCGCGGCGCCGATACGCGAAATCCATGTACTCGAGTCCATTGATAAACGCGATACGACGGTGTCCTAAGTCTAATAGGAAATCAGTGGCGCGGTGAAACGCCCTACGGTTGTTAATGTCGACCCAATTGTAGTCGCTGTTTTCGCCACTGGCGCGTCCGTGTACTGCGAAGGGCAATCCGATTTTCCGCAAAAAATCAATACGCGGTTCCGTGGTTAGGGGGCCGTGAACAACCACGCCATCAACAGATCCGCGCGATTGCATTTGGCGATAAGCGGCTTCTTCGCCTTTGTCTTCGACGACTGTTAGCACCATGTCGTAGCCGTGTTTTGAATACACTTCACCAGCGCCAGAGATGAAATCGCCGAAGATCGGGTTTACCATTTCATGTTTCGTAGACACGGGAATGACATGGCCGATTGCCATACTGCGACCCGTCGCCAGCGATCGCGCCTTGGTATTTGGGCGGTAATTGTGTTTTTCCGCAGCTTTTTGAACCTTGATCCGCGTTTCTTCGGAAACTTCGGGATATCCGTTCAGGGCACGGCTGACCGTGGTCTGGCTAAGCCCTAAGATTGTGGACAGTTCTTTGAGGTTCATGGCTTTTCCCAAAGCGATTTGAAAGTTCGCACCAATGTATACTTTGCATTCCATGGGGTCAAACAAATGTGTCTGTATGCTAAAGTGACTTTATTTACACCTATACTTTACTCACAGCGTTTTGAGACTAGTTGACACAAAGTAATGAATCAGTAATGTTTAGTCATCCAAAGCGCTTTGAATTAACTTTGAGGCGCTGGATCAAACGATGCGCAGTTGCGCTCACGGGAGGATACACATGAAAATGAAATATTACGCAGGCGCAGCAGCGTTGGCGCTGATTGCTGGTTCCGCAAACGCAGCGGGCCACCTGATTTTCGCAGACGGCGAAGGCGACTTTAACTGGGACTCGCTGGCAGCCTTTGCAGAAGCTCATGACTATTCGGGTCAGTCGGTTACCATCTCGGGCCCATGGATGTCGCCAGAGGCAGACTACTTTAACAACATGATCGCTTACTTCGAAGAAGCGACCGGCGCCGACGTGTCCTATGTTGGTTCGGATAGCTTTGAGCAGCAGATCGTCATCGACGTCGAAGCTGGTTCGGCGCCGAACGTCGCTGTTTTCCCACAGCCAGGTCTGGCAGCAGTATTGGCAAGCCAAGGCGCACTGACGCCACTAGGCGATGATGCGCGTCAGTGGGTGATGGACAACTATGCAGCAGGTCAGTCGTGGATTGATCTGGGCACATATGACAACGCTGGTAACGGCGACGACTTCTTTGGTTTCTTCTTTAACGTGAACGTGAAATCGCTGGTTTGGTACGTTCCAGAAAACTTTGAAGACGCCGGTTACGAAGTTCCAACATCGATGGAAGAGCTGAAAGCGCTGACCGATCAGATCGTTGCAGACGGCGGCACCCCATGGTGCATCGGTCTGGGTTCGGGCGCAGCGACTGGCTGGCCAGCAACTGACTGGGTCGAAGATCTGATGCTGCGCACGCAGCCAGCAGACGTCTACGATGCATGGACCACCAACGATCTGGCCTTCAACTCGCCAGAAGTCATCGGCGCGATGGAAGAGTTCGGCTGGTTTGCAAAGAATGACGCCTATGTTGCAGGCGGCGCAGGCGCGGTTGCGTCGACCGATTTCCGTGACAGCCCGAAAGGCATGTTCGACACCCCACCAGCATGTTACATGCACCGTCAGGCGTCGTTCATCCCTGCGTTCTTCCCAGAAGGCACCGAAGTTGGCGAAGACGCTGATTTCTTCTACTTCCCAAGCTACGCAGACAAAGATCTGGGTAACCCAGTTCTGGGCGGCGGTACATTGCTGGCCGTGACCGACGACTCTGACGCGACCCAAGGTTTCATGGAGTTCCTGCAAACCCCATTCGCACAAGAAGTCATGATGGCGCAGGGCGGTTTCCTAACGCCGCATCTGGGCGTGAACAACGACAACTACGCATCCGATGCTTTGGCATCGCAAGGTGCGATCCTGCAAGGCGCGACAACATTCCGCTTTGACGGTTCCGACCTGATGCCAGGCGCAGTTGGTGCAGGTTCGTTCTGGACTGGTATGGTTGATTTCGTCGGCGGCGCATCGGCCGAAGACGTTGCAACCTCGATCCAAGAATCCTGGGACGCAATCAAGTAATCAGACGAATTAAGTCTGTCGGGTAACCCGTTATTCGGGTTGCCCTTTTTTGATCCAAAATTTGGGGGGATCATCATGAATCCGGCATTACAGGGCCTGATCACAATCCTATTCGGGGTTGGTGGATGTGTGGCTTATTTCTATCTGTCCAACCTGTTTCTGGACAAAGTTCTGTTTCCCGCACGCGGAAAAAACGCTGGCCAAAATATCAACCGTGCCAACATGGTGCGCCCTTGGTTGTTCCTTGCGCCAGCGCTTGTGGCTTTGGGGCTGTATTTGGCCTATCCGGTCGTTGAAACGTTCCGCTTGTCGGTGACAGAGCGTCTGCCTGGTGGCGCGTCTCAGTTCGTTGGCTTTGAAAACTACCGCCGCATGCTGGCAGAGGATAAATTCTGGGAAGCGATGCGTAACAACATGCTGTGGCTGTTGATCGTTCCAGCTGCGGCGACAGCTATGGGGTTGCTGGTCGCTCAGCTGACCGACCGCATCAAATGGGGCAGCTTTGCAAAATCGTTGATCTTTATGCCGATGGCGATTTCCTTTGTCGGTGCTGCGGTTATCTTTAAGTTGATTTATGACGCACGCCCTGCGGGTCAGTCCCAAATCGGTATTCTAAACGCGATGTGGCTGGAATTCGATGGTGGTATCGGGTCGATTATAATTCTGCAGATCATTCCGATCCTGATTTTTGCATTTTTCGCAGTTGTCGTTTTTTATGCTGCTTGGATTACGGCTGGTCCGGTTATTAAGCCTAATCCGCATAGCCAAATAAGCACTGTTTTCAAAGCGTTGCGCATCGTTGCTGCTGCAATCTTTGTATGGCTAGGTGTTTTGGCTGCGCTGAATGTAGTCGACGTTGCGACGGCGCAGTTCGACTATGGCCAACCGCAGACTTGGTTGACCATTCCGTTCTGGAACAACTTCTTCCTCATGGTGGTTCTGATCTGGATCCAGACTGGATTCGCGATGGTGATCCTGTCGGCCGCCCTGCGCGGCATCCCCGAAGAAACGGTCGAAGCCGCAGTTGTAGACGGCGCGAACCCGTTCCAGATTTTCTTTAAGATCAAGATCCCTCAGATCATGGGAACAATCGTTGTGGTTTGGACCACGATCACGATCGTCGTTTTGAAAATCTTTGACATCGTTTTCGCCATGACAAACGGCCAGTGGGAAACCCAAGTTTTGGCCAATTACATGTACGACAAACTGTTCCGCTCTAACGACTGGGGCGTCGGGTCAGCCTCGGCCATGGTCATCATGCTGCTGGTCACGCCCATTCTGGTCTGGAACGTTTATAACGCCCGCAAGGAGATGCGCTAATGTCCAATATCGCTGGCACAAAATCTTCGCTCAATTGGGCGGTGCAAATCTCTGTTGTTTTGTTGGTGGTTCTTTGGATTTTCCCAACTGTTGGTCTGTTTGTGTCGTCGTTCCGCACGGCTGACCAGATTTCCAGCACAGGCTGGTGGAAGGCTTTGTTCCCGACCGAGCAGTCTGAAACCCTGCGCGCAGCTGACCCCGATGATTTCGCAGTTCAGTTGGACGATGGCACGTGGGCCGTCACCGGCAACCTCTACGAAGAAGGTGCGCAGGCATCCATTTCGAGTTGGGGTACATCGTCGCGTGATATTTCGGCCTATGTTCCGGGTGATATCGCTGATCTTGGTGACGGTGAAACGATCACTATGAACGAGACTGGCGATTACGTTTGGACGAGCGTCGAGCAACCATCTGGGCGTGGTCAGCGCGTATTCGTGACAGCGACCAACCCACCAGAGTTTACGCTGGAAAACTATGACACGGTTCTGGGTGAAGGCGTCATTCAGTCCATTCTGATTTATGCCGCCGCTGCTGCGGTTGTAGCAGTAGTTGTTG
Organism: Marivivens niveibacter; assembly: GCF_002150005.2. Taxonomy (GTDB): domain Bacteria; phylum Pseudomonadota; class Alphaproteobacteria; order Rhodobacterales; family Rhodobacteraceae; genus Marivivens; species Marivivens niveibacter. Next base: position 1,082,856 of record NZ_MSPP01000001.1, on the reverse strand, counting down.
GGTTTGCGACCAAATCTGTTGGGCTGTCAAACTTTAAAATGGCGGCGTATCTATCTGGTATTGTGGTGTTTTTGGTACTGTCGTTAGTTTACGGTCTTGGCACAGGTCAGGGCGGCGGTCAGGCGAGCGATAACATGGCCAAAGCGTTCTTTAACACGCTGACTGTGACGATCCCTGCGACGATCATTCCGATTACTGTCGCGGCCTTTGCGGCCTACGCGCTGGCGTGGATGGATTTCCCGGGCCGCGCGCTGCTAATTGCAGCCATCGTTGGTTTACTGGTTGTGCCACTACAATTGGCGCTTATCCCGCTGCTGCGTTTGCACCTGCAGATCGGTATCGGCAAAGGGTACTTGGGCGTTTGGTTGGCCCACACGGGTTTCGGTATGCCGCTGGCGATATATCTGCTGCGCAACTACATGGCGGGCCTGCCGCGTGACATCATCGAAAACGCCCGCGTCGATGGCGCGACCGAGTACCAGATCTTCACACGTATCATCCTGCCTTTGTCATTCCCTGCGCTGGCATCCTTCGCGATCTTCCAATTCCTATGGACATGGAATGACCTGCTGGTTGCTTTGGTATTCTTGATCGACAGTTCGGGCCAAACCACAGTGATGACCCGCCAAATCGTTGAACTTTTGGGTACGCGCGGCGGTAACTGGGAAATTCTGGCAACAGCGGCGTTTGTGTCGATTTCGGTGCCACTCATCGTCTTTTTCGCAATGCAAAAATACCTTGTCCGCGGTCTGTTGGCCGGGTCGGTGAAATAAGGAAAACAACAATGACAACCACACCTGTTTTGTCGAATGTAAATGACAAGGATTGGTGGCGCGGGGCCGTCATCTATCAGATCTATCCACGCAGCTATCAGGACAGCAATGGCGATGGCATCGGCGACCTGTTGGGGATCGTGCAACGCCTGCCGCATATCGCATCCATGGGCGCGGATGCCGTTTGGATTTCGCCGTTCTTTACGTCCCCGATGAAAGATTTCGGTTATGACGTATCGGACTATTGCGATGTTGATCCAATGTTCGGATCGCTGGCGGATTTTGATGCGCTAATCGAAACAGCGCATGGGTTGGGCCTGCGCGTCATGATCGACCTTGTTCTATCGCATACATCGGATGTGCACCCGTGGTTTGAACAAAGCCGCAGCAGCACAGACAACGATAAATCCGACTGGTATGTTTGGGCGGACCCAAAGCCTGACGGCAACCCACCGAACAACTGGCTGTCGATCTTTGGTGGTCCTGCGTGGCAGTGGGATGCGCGCCGCGAACAGTACTACCTACACAATTTCCTAGTGTCGCAGCCCGACCTGAATTTCCATAACCCCGACGTGCAAGAGGCTTTGCTGGACGTCGCGCGTTTCTGGTTGAATCGCGGTGTGGATGGGTTCCGTCTGGATACCATCAACTTCTACATGCATGACGCGCAGCTTCGCGATAACCCGCCGCTGCCCAAAGAAAAACGGAACGCCAACATTGCGCCGTCGGTGAACCCGTATAACCATCAGGAGCACCTGTACGACAAAAACCACCCAGAGAACCTGAACTTCCTGCGTAAATTGCGCGCGGTGATGGAGCCGTTCGGCGCGGCAGCCGTGGGCGAGGTTGGCGATGCCCAGCGCGGGTTGGAGATTATGGGAGAATATACCGCCGGTAATGATTTGATGCAGATGTGCTACGCGTTTGAATTGCTGTCCGGTGATCGTCCGACTGCGCAATTCGTGGCAGACGTGATGGCGCAGGTCGATGATGTTGCGGCCGATGGTTGGGCCTGCTGGGCCTATTCAAACCACGACGTTGTGCGCCACGTCACGCGCTGGGGCCTGACGCCCGCCGCTGCACGTTTGTTCACGACCTTGATGATGTGCCTGCGCGGCTCGGTCTGTATCTATCAGGGCGAAGAATTGGGTCTACAAGAGGCTGACGTCGCATTCGAAGATCTACAAGATCCATACGGCATCGAGTTCTGGCCAGAGTTCAAAGGCCGCGATGGTTGCCGCACGCCGATGGTTTGGGAACGCGATAACAGTTGTGGTGGTTTCACGACGGGTCAGCCATGGTTGCCAGTATCATCCGAACACGTAGCCAATGCCGTCAGTGCCCAAGAGGATGATCCAGCCGCACTGATCCACCATTACCGCCGCGCGATCGCATTCCGCCATGCGCACGAGGCGCTAAAGACGGGCGATTGCACACCTTTGTCTGTAGATGGTGATGTGCTGAGTTTTACCCGTACGTCTGGCAATACCAAAATCTTCTGTGCCTTTAACCTAAGTGACACGCCATCTGATTTGACAGCGCCAGCAGGTGATTGGCACGCGGTAGGTGGCGAATTGGGTAGCGCACATTTGTCGGCGGACGGCGGCATTCATCTGGGCCCTTGGCAGCCCTATATCGCGCTACAGCAGAACTAATGGAGGGGGCAGATGGCTGATCTAAAACTGACAGATGTCGGCAAGAAATACGGTGGCAAGATTGAAGTTCTGAAGAACATCAACCTTGATATCAAACAGGGCGAGCTGGTTGTTTTTGTCGGGCCTTCGGGCTGCGGTAAATCGACGTTGCTTCGCATGATTGCGGGTCTGGAACAGATAACTGACGGAACGCTGGAAATCGGCGGGTCTGTGGTGAACGACATCCCGCCAGCCCAGCGCGGTATCGCGATGGTGTTCCAATCTTATGCGCTGTACCCGCATATGACGGTGCGCGATAATATGGCCTTTGCGATGAAAATCGCAAAGAAACCTCAGGCGGAAATTGATGCGGCCATCGATAAGGCCGCTAAAATCCTACAGCTAGAGGACTATCTGGATCGTCTGCCAAAGGCGCTGTCCGGTGGTCAGCGTCAGCGCGTCGCCATCGGCCGCGCGATTGTGCGTGACCCACAGGTGTATCTGTTCGACGAACCGCTATCGAACTTGGATGCTGCTTTGCGCGTTGCGACCCGGATTGAGATCGCCCAATTGAAAGAGGCGATGCCAGATTCCACCATGATTTACGTGACCCACGATCAGGTCGAGGCAATGACTTTGGCCAGCCGTATCGTGGTTTTGGCGAACAAAGGGATCGCGCAGGTCGGTACGCCGCTGGAGCTGTATGAACGTCCTGAAAACGAATTCGTTGCGCAGTTTATTGGATCGCCAGCGATGAACCTAATGTCGGGTGAGATCGTAGGGACGGGGGCACAGACCACCGTAAAATTGGACACCGGCGGCACTGCGATTTCGGCGGTGCCAACACAGGCCGCTGACATGGGCCTGCGCGTCAATATTGGCGTCCGCCCCGAAGACATGATCCAAACCGATGGCGATCCGTTGTTCACTGGAATGGTCAACATTACCGAAGCCTTGGGCGAAGTTACGTTGCTGTATTTTACCCCAGTGGGTGACAACGAACCGGTAATTGCGAAATTGCCCGGTATCCATCGCGATATTCGTGGGTCCTCGGTGTCTTTGACGGCTGATCCTGCCAAGGTACAGATCTTCCACAACGGACAATCGCTATATTATCGCTAAAACGAACGGGCCCTTGTGGGCCCGTTTTTTATCTCGTTAGCGCGTCCCGCAGAGATGAGGGGGACGATTCAATATTGCGCAAATCCAGCGATGTGATCAGATCCACCAAATGGCTTTTCATCAACTCTTGGGCGCGGTCACCATCGCGGTCGGCAAAGGCGGACATGAGGGCATGGTGGGCATTGCTTTCACATAGCGCAGATCGCCGTTGCCAGTAGAGCGCGATAATCAGTGACGACCGCGAAATCAGCTGTTTGATAAAGGCGGCAATCGTTTCTTGATCTGCGATTTGCGCAATTTCTATGTGGAATTTTCCCGATAGGTACAGAGCACGGCCATTATCGCCAGAATGCAATGCATCATGTTCGGCGTCGATATGGCGCTGTAGGTTTTCGATATGTTCATCCGTCATACGTAGTGCAGCAGAATGGGCGGTGCGCGGTTCCAACAGCGAACGAGCCTCGAATACTTCGCGGGCTTCTTTGATGGATGGCTGGGCGACGAACGCGCCTTTGTTCCGTTTCAGTTCAACCAACCGTTCATGGGACAGGGATTGCAGCGCCGCGCGGACGGTTGTGCGGCTGACCCCGTAAATTTCGCCAATTTCGTCTTCGCCCAATTTGGTGCCCGGTGCGATGCGGTGTTCGTGAATCGCCAATTCCAGCTGTTCAAACAGGCTATCAGCGGTCACGGGCATTGTTTGTAACTGGGTCATCATCGTTCCTTTGTATTCAACATGATGAATTCGACGGCAAAGCGCAATTTTCAAAACGGGTCGCTTTATTGTTTTCAAGATTGTATACAATTTTGCGCACAGTTTTTGATACATCGTCAAAAAACTTTGCCAAAAAATCGGGCAGGGCGAGTTTTTGGTGGTTTTACCAATCGGAAAAGATAGCGCAGAGCCATCGGAATCGGCTGAGGTCATCCCATCGGAAACGTGAAATGGCCTAGGCCGAAGCGGAGTGGAAATGGGCGCTGGATACGATCTCGAACTGGTTAACCTAACCAAAAAATACGGAGATACACTCGCCGTAGACAGCATCAATTACCAATTCAAAGCAGGTAGTTATGTTTGCTTACTTGGGCCTTCGGGGTGCGGTAAATCATCGACTTTGCGGATGATCGCGGGCCATGAATCCGTGACGGATGGTTCGGTCGTTCTGGATGGGTTTGATGTGTCATACTTGCCGCCGGCAAAACGCGGCACGGCCATGATGTTTCAAAGCTATGCATTGTTTCCGCACCTGAATGTTCGCGACAACGTTGCGTTTTCCTTGCGGATGAAAGGCGTCGACAAACAAGCGCGTCACGCAAAAGCGAACGAAATGTTGGAATTGGTCGATATGACCCAATATGCCGACCGTTTTCCTGCGCAACTGTCTGGCGGCCAACAGCAACGTGTCGCTTTGGCCCGCGCGTTGGTGACACAGCCAAAGGTGTTGTTGCTGGATGAGCCATTGTCGGCACTTGACCCGTTTTTGCGCATCAAAATGCGGACCGAACTAAAGCGCCTTCAGCGCGAATTGGGTATTACGTTTATTCACGTCACCCATGGTCAGGACGAAGCGCTCGCGCTCGGTGATGAACTGGTCGTTATGAATAATTCGGTCATCGAACAGTCGGGGGCGGCAAGGGACGTATGGGCCGCCCCCAAAACCGAATTTGTGGCCAAATTTATGGGCGGTCATAACGTGATCACGTTCGACGGTGGCAAGGTTGCTTTGCGGGCTGACGCGGTTGAACTGTCTGACACAGGATTGCCCGCTACAGTGACTGCCGTGGAATATCAGGGCGGTCATGTGGCGCTGACCACAGCGACCACCGCCGGCGAAGAGGTGCTGGCATTAGTACCCGAAGCCACGTTTTTCCAATCACCAAAAAATCCAGGCGATGCTGTGAAGCTTGCTTGGGACGAGGGGCGGCTACACCGCCTCCAATCTTAACCTCCTCTCATTTCAACAGGGAACATTGATATGTCTAAAATGCGTTATAGCCGTCGTGCTATTTTGAAAGGTGGCGCTGCTGCCGCTGCTGCTTCTGCTTTGCCCGCACCAATGATCTGGGCCCAAGAAATCAAAGACATCACCTTGCGCCAGTTCGGCACCGGCGTTTCGAACCTGAACGACGTCGCAACCAAGGTCAAAGAGGATCTGGGTTTCACCCTTGAAATGACCGCGTTGGATTCCGATAGCGTGACCCAGCGTGCAGCGACCCAGCCTGACAGCTTTGACATCGCGGATATCGAATATTGGATCTGTAAAAAGGTATGGCCAACCGGCAACCTGCAAGCCATGGATACATCGAAAATTGCCAACTACGACAAAATCGTCGGCATTTTCCGCAACGGTAAACTGACACCCGAAAGCACAATCGCCCAAGGCACCGCGCCGCATACCGTCGGTTTCGTTGATGGCCCAGGCGGCACCAGCTTTGCTGACAATGAAACCGGTTGGATGACCCTGATCCCGACCATCTACAACGCTGATACGCTGGGTATTCGTCCAGACCTAATTGGCCGCCCAATCGAAAGCTGGACCGAACTGCTGAACCCTGAATTCAAAGGCAAAGCGTCGATCTTGGATATCTCCTCAATTGGTATCATGGATATGGCCATGGTCTGCGAAGCCATGGGCGAAATCCAGTACGGCGACAAAGGCAACATGACCAAAGAAGAGATCGACGCCACATTCGCGATCTTTACCGAGGCAAAACAAAACGGCCAATTCCGCGCGTTCTGGAAAACATTCGATGAATCCGTGAACTTGATGGCCTCGGGCGAAGTTGTGATCCAATCCATGTGGTCGCCTGCAATCACCGCTGTGAAATCACGCGGCATCCCATGCGTCTACCAGCCGCTAAAAGAAGGCTACCGTTCGTGGGGCGGTGGTCTGGGTCTGTCGGCCAACCTGTCGGGCATGGAGCTGGACGCAGCCTATGAATACATCAACTGGTATCTGTCCGGCTGGGTCGGCGGTTATCTAATGCGTCAGGGCTATTATTCGGCCGTGCCTGAAACGTCCAAAGACTACATGTCCGAAAACGAATGGGGCTATTGGTTCGAAGGCAAAGAAGCCACCGGCGATATCACATCGCCAACGGGTGATGTTCTGGCCGCGGCTGGCGAAACCCGCGATGGCGGTTCGTTCGAAGAACGCATGGGCCGCGTGGCCTGTTGGAACGCCGTCATGGACGAGAACCAGTACATGGTTCGCAAGTGGAACGAATTTATCGCCGCTTAATCCCAATCGTCGGGGCGCATGTCGTGCCCCGACACCCACAATTTATGGGTGCCCTATGACACGCAATTTCATCGGTTGGCTACAGGCCGCGCCGCTGGCCCTTATCCTGTTGGGCTTTCTGGTCGCGCCGATCATCATGATCGTTATCGTCAGTTTCTGGGGCGCCACCGAATATTCGATTTATCCAGATTTCCAATTCGACAACTACGCATTCTTGTTCGGGTCCAAAGTCGTCTGGAAAGTCTTTTTTGCGACCTTCAAATATGCCGCGATCGTATGGGTGCTGACCCTGACCATTGGGTTCACGGTGGCCTATTTCCTTGCCTTCCACGTGCGCAGCCTAACATGGCAGATTGCGCTATTTCTGGTCTGCACGATCCCGTTTTGGACGTCGAACATCATCCGCATGATCAGCTGGATCCCGTTTCTGGGCCGTAATGGAATTGCTAACCAAACATTGATCAGCTGGGGCGTTATTGATCAGCCGCTTGAATGGCTGCTGTATTCCGATTTCGCGGTGATCCTTGCCTTTGTCCACCTATACACGCTGTTCATGGTCGTACCGATTTTCAACACGATGATGCGTATTGACCATTCGTTGCTAGAGGCAGCGCGCGACGCGGGTGCTTCGGGCTTCCAAACGCTGGTCAATGTTATCATTCCGCTGACCAAACCAGGGATCATGATCGGCACGATTTTCGTGGTGACCTTGGTCATGGGCGATTTCATCACCGTGCGGTTCATGTCCGGCAGTCAGAGCGCGAACGTCGGCCGCCTGATTTCAAACGACATCGGCCTGCTGCAATATCCCTCTGCTGCGGCGACGGCGGTGGTTCTGCTGTGCACCGTTCTAATCGTGATCGGCATCATGCTGCGTTTCGTTAACATCCGTAAGGAGTTGTAACCATGGAAAAAAGACCAACCAGCTTTTATTTCCTTGCGGCATTTTTCGCGCTTTTCGTGCTGTTCTTGTACGGCCCGACCGTCACAATCGGTATCCTGAGTTTTCAAGGTCGCGAAGGCGGCCTGACATTCCCCATGAACGGTGTATCGACATATTGGTTCCGCGATCTGTTTCAGGAACAAGCCGTTGGCGATATCTGGGGCGCGTTCCGCAGGTCCTTGGTTCTGGGCCTTATGGTTATGGTGACGACCGTGGTTGTTTCGGTCATGGCTGGACTGGCTTTTCGTAAGAATTTCAAAGGCTCAGGCATCTTATTTTACGCAGCGATCACATCGCTTGTGATCCCCTCGATCCTGATATCCTTGGGCGTTGGCCTGATTTTTAACCAACTGGGACTAAAGGTGCATTGGGCCACGTCGGGGTTTGGATCGCAGCTGACTTGGACACTACCGTTTGGCCTCTTGATCATGTTCGCAGTGTTTAACCGTTTCGACAAAAGTTACGAAGAAGCCGCCCGCGACCAAGGCGCAACCGCATGGCAGACCATACGATTTGTCGTTCTGCCGATTATTGCGCCATCGCTCATTGGTGTGGCGCTATTCGGGTTTACATTATCCTACGATGAATTCGCGCGAACGCTGCTAACAGCGGGCAGCTATAACACCTTACCGCTAGAGGTGTTCGGCATGACGACGAACGTCACCACACCCGTGATTTATGCACTGGGAACTTTAACTACAGCATTTTCATTATTGATAATTATAGCTTTTCTATTATCAGTTTGGGTGATGAATAGACGCCGTGCACGGTTGGGGTCTGACGCGGGCAAGGCACTGTAATGAAGCTGGCCTATATCAATCCCAACGCGACCCAAGCGATGACCGATAGCGTCGTTCGGGTCGTTTCGGACGCTGTCCCCGATATTCAGGTGTTGGGGTACACAAACGCGAACGGTCCCGCTGCCATTCAGGGGCCAGAGGACGGCGATGCCGCTGTTCCAGGTGTTCTGGCTTTGTTAGATCAGGCGGTTATTGATGGCGCGGATGCGATTGTGATCGCGTGTTTCGATGATACCGGACTTGCACCAGCACGCGCGCTTTGTCCGAAACCCGTGATCGGCATCGGACAGGCGGCCTACGTTATGGCGGGGTTGCTGGGGGCGCGATTTTCGGTCGTGACGTCTTTGCCCGTTTCGATCCCCGTGATCCAAGGAAATATCGTTGAAATGGGATATGCAAACGCCTGTGCAAAGGTCCGCGCTAGCAATCTGCCTGTTCTAACCATCGACGAAGGCAGCGAAGAGACGCGTCAAAAACTGATCAACAGCATCCGCAAAGCCGCCCAAGAGGATCGCGTGGATAGCGTGGTTCTGGGCTGTGCTGGCATGGCCTATATGCGCGAAGATTTGGCGCAACGCAGCGGTGTGATGTTGGTTGATGGCGTTGTCGCCGCTGCGCATCTGGCACGCGCGGCTGTGGCGATGGGCTAATTAAAAACCCCCAAGGCGAACCTTGGGGGCGTTTTCGTTACCCGCGGCGGCGGCCACCACGGCGGCGGCCTGTTCCGCCAGCAGCTTCGCCATCTGCAGAGGGTGGTTTGTTGAATGAAATCCAATCGCCACCATGAGGGTCGTTATTCGTCAACAGGTTCGCTGCGCGGATCGCTTCCATTTCTTTGCCTGGGCGCGATTTGGTCGATCCAAGGCCAGTGATCTTGCAGAAGGTTTCCAGATCAATATCGTCAGGCACGATGATACCAGCGGCGGCCAGTTCTGCCTTTTTCTCTTCGATCTTTTTGGGACCGACGGGCAGCGCGCATGGGTTCATAATTGCCGAGGTCATGCCAGCACCCATCGCCATTGGGAGGAACGCGTTGTTGATGCCGTGACGGTTTGGCAGGCCGAACGAAACATTCGATGCGCCGCAAGTGGTATTAACGCCCAGTTCTTCGCGTAGACGACGGACCAGAGTGAACACTTGCTGACCAGCAGTCGCCATGGCGCCGATAGGCATGACCAGTGGGTCAACGACGATGTCATGCGCAGGGATGCCGAAATCGGCCGCGCGTTCGACGATTTTCTTTGCCACGGCGAAGCGGACATCGGGGTCTTCGGAAATGCCAGTGTCATCGTTGGAAATCGCAACCACAGGAACGTTGTATTTTTTGACCAGAGGTAGCACAAATTCCAGACGCTCCTCTTCGCCGGTGACCGAATTCAGCAGTGGGCGGCCTTTGGCGACTTGCAGGCCAGCCTCTAGCGCCGCGGGAACGGAACTGTCGATGCAGATTGGCGTATCGGTCAGACCCTGAACCAGTTCGATCATTTTCACCATAAGGGGTGGTTCGGTTTCATTCGGGTTCGGGTTCGAATTGTAAACCACGCCCGCATTGATATCCAAAATATTTGCGCCCGCCGCGACCTGCGCCAAAGCGTCAGATTCAACGGTGGAAAAATCGCCAGCCTCTAGTTCGGCAGCTAGCTTTTTGCGGCCGGTCGGGTTGATGCGTTCGCCGATGACACAGAATGGTTGGTCAAAGCCGATGATGGCGGTTTTTGTCGCCGATTCAACGATAGTGCGGGTCATAAGCTCTCCTCAGGCTTTGTTGGCAGGGGTAGCTGCATCGCCACCGTTTTCGATTGCCCAATTTGCATTGGTTTTGATCCCGCCCAGCGGGAAGAAATGGACCTGTTCGATGTTGAAATCAGGGTTGGCAGCTTTGTGTGCGGCGAGTTCGTTCAGGATGTCGGTTGGTTCATAGGGCAGGACCAATTTGGTGACGTCCAGCGCGCGTTTTTGCAGAACCTTTAGCGACGGGCCAACACCGCAGGCCATCGCGAATTTGATCAACGTCTGCAGTTTGGCAGGGCCTGCGATGCCGATGTGAACAGGCAGGGTGATGCCTGCGTCTGTCAGGGCATTGCACCATTCGATCACTGGTTTCGCGTCAAAACAGAACTGGGTGGCCAACGCGATTTGCGCATCGGTGGTGTCGTTGAATTTCTGTTTCCAACGCAGTGCATCCATAACGTTCTGATCGCCGCCCGACGGGTCGATGTCGCGGTTGCCTTCGGGGTGGCCGGCAACATGCAGGCGTTTGAAACCAGCGCGGTCAAAGATGCCTGTTTCCAGCAGCTGCATCGAACAATGGAAATCACCATGAGGCTCCGCAACGCCGCCCGCAAGGATGAGGCCCTGATTGACGCCCGCATCGGATTGGTAACGGTTTACCCAGTCTTCCAAAGTTGCGGCGTCTTTGATGATGCGCGCAGGGAAATGCGGCATTGGATCAAAACCTTCGTCGCGTAGGCGCGCGGCGGTGGCGACCATGTCTTCGATTGGTGTGCCTTCGATGTGGGCAATGTAGACGCGGGTGCCAGCAGGTAGAAAATCACGGAAATCGTCGATTTTTTCGGCGGTGCGGGGCATCACCTCGATTGAATAGCCTTTTAGGAACGCCTCAAGATGTTCGGACGACGGGGTGGTCGCTTCTTTCTTGCGTAGGAACGGAACAAGAGCCATCAGGGCCTCCTTTAGGGTGGTGGGGTTCACGCGTGACCCATGTTTTCGATCAACTCGCGCAGACGCGCATCGTCGTATTCTTTGTCCAGACGCGCCGCTTCGGCTTCGGCGGCTGCGGCGTCATCACCGTCAACCGTGTAAGGCTCAGCCTTGCGCCAGGCGGACAGATAATCGTCAGTGCCGGCCATGCCTGCTTTCATTGCGGCGCGGTCGATGGCTTGTTCGAAACGTTCTGGTAATTGCACTTTGTGTCCGCGGCGGCCTTTGCCGACGATGACCTGTGCTGGGATATCCCGCCAGAATACGATTGTGACGTCTGCCATGTGATTCCTTGTCCTTTGTTAGTTCTGTTTTACGCGTGGTTATGTGCTCAGTAGGTGCCGTTTTCGACATGGCGTCGCAAAATGGCGACCTAAACTAGGTCACTCTGGTCTTGCGTAAAACCCTTATGAGGCATAGGTTTGAATTAACTTGATATGGAGGGCGTGATTATGGCGCCCAAGCGTCCCCGAGGTGCGGGCGCGTTCCCGAAGGCGGTCGAATCCCCCGCGCCCGTAAAACCAGATTCCGGTGCTCTGTATGCAGCGCTGGATTTAGGTACCAATAGCTGTCGAATGCTGATTGCCCAACCAAAGGGTAGCCAGTTTCATGTGATCGATAGCTTTTCTAAAACGGTCCAGTTGGGCCAAGGTCTGGAAAGCACAGGCCGCTTAAGTCGTGCGTCCATGAACCGCACGATCAGTGCCTTGCGCATTTGCAAACAAAAACTGCAGCGCCACCGCGTCAAACACATGCGTTTGGTCGCGACCGAAGCCTGTCGCCGCGCGAAAAATGGGCACCAGTTCATCAACCAGATCCGTCGCGAAACAGGCCTGCGTCTGGAAATCATCACACCAGAGGAAGAGGCGCGTTTAGCTGTTATATCTTGTGCGCCACTTGTTAGCACCAAAACGGAACAGTTGTTGGTGGTGGATATTGGTGGTGGGTCCACCGAATTGGTCTGGATCGATCTGACGAATGTGCCAGCCCGCGAACGGCCCGGTGCGATAATGCGGCTACACCGCGGCTTTGTGCAGGATCCGGGCCCATTTGCAGCCGCCAAAGTGGTGGATTGGATTTCGGTGCCGTTGGGCGTTGCGACTCTGCGCGATCAATTCCAAGACGTGGATGATGATGCCGCACGTTTCGCATTGATGAGCTGGTTCTTCGAAGAACAGCTCGCGAAATTCAGCCCCTACACATCCGAACAAGCCCGCGAAGGGTTTCAGATCATTGGCACGAGCGGGACGGTGACCACAGTGGCTGCCAGCCATTTGGGACTGAAACGCTATGATCGGACTAAAGTGGACGGGCTGCGTATGTCATCTGACCAGATTGATGCGGTGATCCGCGATTATCTGTCGCTTGGTCCTGACGGGCGGCGTACCGATCCGCGCATCGGCAGAGATCGTCAGGCGCTGATCATGTCGGGTTCGTCAATTTTGCAGGCTTTGATGCGCATTTGGCCGACGGATCGTTTATCTGTCGCAGATCGTGGTCTGCGAGAAGGTTTATTATATGCTTTAATGAGCGCCGACGGCGTGCTTGAGGATACGCCGTATTAAGTATATGCGGGGCTTCTTCGGATACGGGAACGTGAATGATGGCAAAGACACCGGGTAAAAACACCAGCGGACGCGGACAGCGCGATCTGTTTGTCAAAGTAAAAACAGCACGCGGGCGCAAAACGTCGTCTACGCGGTGGCTGCAGCGTCAGCTGAACGATCCCTATGTCAAACGCGCCCAGATGGAAGGCTATCGTGGCCGCGCCGCGTTCAAGATCATGGAGCTGGACGATAAATATCGGTTCCTTGTCCCTGGTGCACGTGTGGTCGATTTGGGCTGCGCGCCTGGTGGTTGGTGTCAGGTCGCTGTACCGCGCGTAAACGCGTTGGGCGAAAAGAAGGGCAAAAAGATCGGCACCGTGTTGGGCGTCGATTTGCAAGAGGTCGAACCTCTGGCGGGCGCTGAAATCCACCAATTGGATTTCCTATCTGAATTTGCCGATGACAAAGTCAAAGAATGGTTGGGTGGTGAAGCGGATGTCGTGATGTCTGACATGGCCGCGTCTTCGTCCGGTCACAAACAGACCGATCACTTGCGTATTATTACCTTGTGCGAACACGCTGCCTATTTTGCGTTCGACGTTTTGGCCCCCGGCGGCACTTTTGTGGCCAAGGTTTTGGCAGGCGGCGCCGAAGGTGAATTGATGAAAACGCTGAAAAGCAAATTCAAAACCGTCGCAAATATCAAACCGCCTTCGTCACGGTCTGATAGTTCGGAAAAATTTGTTGTCGCTCTGGGGTTCAAAGGCCGTGATGGCGAACACCGCGACGAAGAAGAGTAGGGGGCGTTACGCCCCCGTTCTTTTGGGTAGCTTCCAATTGGCGCGCGGGAAATGGCAGGTATAGCCATTGGGATTTCGCACCAGATAATCCTGATGTTCTGGTTCTGCCTCCCAAAAATCGCCTGCGGGTTCGACCTCGGTCACGACGAGTCCCGGCCACATGCCTGATGCGTTCACATCAGCGATAGTGTCCAGCGCCACGGCCTTTTGTTCGTCGTTCAGATAATAGATCGCGGACCTGTAGGACATTCCGATATCATTGCCCTGACGGTTTTTGGTCGTCGGGTCGTGGATCTGGAAAAAGAATTCAAGGATCGCGCGATAATCGGTTTGAGTGTCGTCATAGATCAACTCGATCCCTTCGGCGTGAGTGCCGTGATTTCGGTAGGTCGCGTTCGGGACATCGCCGCCAGTATATCCGACCCGCGTGCGCAAGATGCCGGGTTGGCGGCGGAACAGGTCTTCCATCCCCCAAAAACATCCACCTGCTAGAATTGCGGTTTGTTCAGCCATGTTTCATTCCACCTGATCAATGTATTTGCCGTAACCTTCGCCGTCCATTTCATCCAATGGAACGAACCGCAGCGCCGCCGAATTAATGCAATAGCGCAGCCCGCCGCGATCTGCTGGCCCATCAGGGAACACATGCCCCAAATGGCTGTCGCCGTATTTCGAACGAACCTCGGTTCGGACCATGCCGTGGGATACGTCGCGCAGTTCGACGATGTGATCGGGCTCGATTGGTTTGACAAAGCTGGGCCAACCACAGCCCGATTCATATTTCGAACTGGATGCAAATAGCGGCTCGCCCGATACGATATCGACATAGATACCGCGTTCTTTGTTATCTAGGTATTTCCCTGTGCCCGGACGTTCGGTGCCTGATTGCTGGGTCACATAGTATTGTTCGTCATCCAATGCCGCGATGGCATCGGGATCGCGATGATAGGTTGTCATGCGGCCTCCTTCGTTTAGGCCCAATATGGTGCGTAAACGGGGAATAACAACGGCAAAGCGTTATCACTAAGTGATGAGGTCGGTGTGGTCTGATGGGTAAATTCTGGCGGAGAGACAGGGATTCGAACCCTGGGTGGGCTTGCACCCACAACGGTTTTCGAGACCGCCCCGTTCGACCACTCCGGCACCTCTCCGCGCTGGTGAGGGGGCGTTTAAAGGGTGTTCGCAGGGCGTGCAAGAGCAAAATCACGAAAAAGTATTAAACCATGAAAATTCCTGAAGATTGGGAGCTTGGAAACCAATGGTGGCGGTTCTACCTTGGGCCTATGAAAAAACTAATTCCCTATGTTGCTGCGGTTTCGGTCGCGTTTCCTGCCGCTGCTCAAGAAAATAGTCAGGCAGAGCGCTTGTTCGATTTATTAGAGCAACCTGCCTTTATCGAAATACTGGTCCAAGAGGGCCAAGACATGGCCTCTGAAATCGCGGTATATAATTTTTCGACTGTTTATCTAGATGCGTGGGATGCAAAGGTAGATGCCTTAATGGATGCCGACACGATCGAGGCGTCTATGTTCGCGCAGTTCGAAGCTGCGTTGGACGGTGTCGATGTTGATAGCTACGTGACATATTTTGAATCGGGGTACGGTGCAGAAACCATTGCTGCTGAAATTGCTGCGCGGTCGATCATGTCTGACCCGTTTTTGTCGTCGCAAGCGATTGAAAAGGCCCATATGCAAATGCCAATGGGTCGTTTTGAACAGATCGACACGTTTTTGAACGTCAGTGGCTACATTGAACAAAGCGTCGCTTTTGCTTTGACGGATCAATATAATTTTTCGCGTGGGTTGTTGGACGGCGGCGCTATTCAGGGAATGACGGAATCTGATCTGGCTGCGATGGTCTGGGATCAAGAGGAATTCATCACAGACTCGACCAACGAATGGTTTCAGGGGTATCTGTACCTCGTGTTTGAAAATCTGTCAGACGATGCAATCGATGAACTGATATCGTTCACTGCGTCTGAACAGGGGCGCACGCTGAATCAGATTTTATTAGCCGCGCAGGGTGACCTATTCAGTATGATAAATTATGAACTAGGGCGCGAAGCGGCAAAGTTCATGATTCAGAGCGACCTTTAGCTTGACTTTATCCCCAGCCCGTTAGATAAGCCGCGCACTCGGGGCGGATTCTGCCCCGTTTACTGATTCAATACAGCCCAAATAGGGCGCGCAGTTCACGGGCGGCATAGCCAGCAACACGATAGTGGCCCCAGCGACGCGGAAGATAAGGAAGATTAGCATGTTTGCGGTTCTGAAAACCGGCGGCAAGCAGTACAAAGTTGCTTCGGGCGACGTTCTGCGTGTCGAGAAACTGGCAGCCGACGCTGGCGAGAAAATCCAGTTCAACGAAGTTCTGATGGTTGGTTCGACTGTTGGCGCACCTCTGGTAGACGGTGCAGCTGTTCAGGCAGAAGTTATCGACCAGATCAAAGGCGAAAAAACGATCTCGTTCGTAAAACGCCGTCGTAAACACTCGTCCAAGCGTACCCGCGGCCACCGTCAGCAACTGACCCTGGTTCGCATCACCGACATCCTAGAGTCGGGCGCAGATAAATCGGGCGTTAAAGCTGCTGTTGGCGCATCGTCGGCTCCTAAAGCTGCCGCTGCTGCTCCTGCTGCGAAAAAAGCTGCTCCAGCTGCTGGCGCAGACGACCTGACCACCATCAACGGTGTTGGTCCTGCTGCTGCTAAAAAACTGAACGATGCGGGCATCACCACATTCGCTCAGCTGGCTGCTGTTGACGCAGAATCGTTCGAAGGCGCAAAAGTGAAAGCTGAATGGGTTGAGCAAGCCAAAGAACTGGCGAAATAAGTTAGGTATAGGAGAGAAACATGGCACACAAAAAGGCAGGCGGTTCCTCCCGTAACGGTCGCGACTCTGCGGGTCGTCGTCTTGGCGTTAAAAAATTCGGTGGTGAAACCGTTATTGCGGGTAACATCATCGTTCGTCAGCGCGGCACCAAAGTTTGGGCTGGCGAAGGCGTAGGTATGGGCAAAGACCACACCCTGTTCGCAACCGCGAATGGTAACGTCAAATTCCACACCGGTCTGAAAGGCCGCACCTTTGTATCGGTTCTGCCAGTGGCGGAGGCCGCTGAATAAGACCGAGACCCAAGGGTATCAAATTAGGGGATCGGCATCGCCGGTCCCCTTTATTGTTTTATTTACCATGTGCTTTCAGAAGAGCGGAGGGGGAGAGCCGCTGTTTTGAAGTTTCGTATATCGAGGAGGAAAATGGATGCTCGATAAAACCATGGATCTACCCGTCATCTCGACGGATCGATTTGTTCTACGGCCCTCGCGTCCATCAGATGCGGGGTTGATTAGCCACTATGCGGGCGATGAACGGGTTGCACGCGGTACGCGGTCTATTCCGCATCCGTTGCCACCAGGCACGACCGAGGCATTTTTGGAACGCGCCGTGAATCCAAACCGCGACGAAGACGTTTGGGTCATCGACGGCAAAGCATCTGATTTGGCCGAGGTATTGGGCGTAGTGAGCCTTGAGCGTATGGATCGCGGCCAGTCCGAGATTTTCTTTTGGGTGGCGCCAGCGTTTTGGGGGACAGGCATTGCCTCTGGCGCTGTTCAGGCAATGATTGATGCAAACCCGCATGGGTCGGATACATTCTTTGCCGAAGTGTTTCAGGACAATCCTGGATCGGCCCGTGTTTTGAATAATTGCGGTTTCGCCTACCTGGGTGATGCCGAAGCCTATAGTGTCGCACGCAAGGCAACTGTGCCGACGTGGACATATACGCTGAAATTGACCCGATAATCGGGGCGGCTTTCAGGCTGCCCCTTGAGCAAAGCCGCGCAACGCGATAGGCCAAGCGCAAACGACCTGAAAGCCGCATTCGATGAAATTTCTTGATCTTGCTAAAGTTTACATCCGCTCGGGCAGCGGGGGGAACGGTTGTGTTTCCTTCCGCCGTGAAAAATACATCGAATACGGTGGTCCGGATGGCGGCGACGGTGGTCGCGGCGGCGATGTAGTGGTCGAGGCTGTTCAAGGTCTGAATACTCTGATCGATTTCCGGTACCAGCAGCATTTCTTTGCGCAAAACGGTCGTCCCGGCGAAGGCCGCGCGCGGACTGGTGCGTCTGGTGAAGACATAATTCTGCGCGTACCCGTCGGCACCGAAATCATCGACGAAGACGAAGAAACCATTCTGGCCGACCTGACTGAGGTTGGTCAGCGCGTTATCTTGGCCAAAGGCGGTAATGGCGGTTTCGGTAACCTCCATTTTAAATCCGCCACGAACCAAGCGCCGCGCAGTGCAAACCCTGGTTTGGGCGGGATTGAACGCACCATCTGGCTGCGTTTGAAACTGATCGCTGACGCGGGACTATTGGGCAAGCCGAATGCAGGTAAATCCACATTCCTTGCTGCAACATCCAATGCGCGTCCGAAAATCGCGGACTATCCGTTCACCACTTTGGTACCGAACCTTGGTGTTGTTGGTGTGGATGGCACCGAATTCGTGGTTGCAGACATCCCTGGTCTGATCGAAGGCGCATCCGAAGGTCGTGGTTTGGGCGATATGTTCCTAGGCCACGTTGAACGGTGTGCGGTTCTGCTGCATCTGGTTGATGGATCTGGCGGTGACCCTGTTGGGGATTACCAGACGATTATCGAAGAGCTGGAAGCCTACGGTGGTGATTTGGCGGAAAAACCGCGCGTGACGGTTTTGAACAAGATCGACACACTGGACGAAGAAGAGCGCGAATTTATCAAAGAGGAACTGGAGTCCGTCACGGATGGCCCAGTTTTGCTGATGTCTGGCGTTTCGACCGAAGGCGTGACCGAAGTTTTGCGCGCATTGCGTGAAAAAATCGATGATCGTAACGCTGCCGAGCTTGCCGCGGATCAGGAGGAAGAGCCTTGGCGTCCCTAACCAATGCAAAACGGATCGTTGTTAAAATCGGTTCGGCACTGCTGGTTGATCGCGAAAAAGGCACGCTGAAATCGGATTGGTTACGGTCGCTCGCGGACGATATCGCATGGCTGCGCGGGCAGGGTATCGATGTTGTGCTCGTGTCTTCTGGGTCTATTGCGTTGGGTCGCGAGGTTTTGGGCCTGCCGCGTAAAAACCTGCCGCTGGAACAATCGCAGGCGGCTGCGGCCGTTGGTCAAATCCGTCTTGCCCGCGCCTACGAAGAGATTTTGGCCCCACATGGGATCAAAACAGCTCAGGTTTTGCTGACATTGGAAGATACAGCAGACCGACGCCGTTACCTGAACACGCGCGCAACGATGGAGACCTTGATCGGGTTGGGCGTCACGCCGATTGTGAACGAAAATGATACCATCGCGACGGACGAAATTCGCTATGGCGACAACGATCGTCTGGCGGCTCAGGTTGCTGTGACTTGCGGTGCTGATCAATTGATCCTGCTATCTGATGTGGACGGGTTCTATTCTGGCAATCCAAACATTGACGTATCAGCAAAGCGTTTTGATGTCGTCGAACGGATCACACCAGAGATTGAAGCGATGGCGGGTGATGGAGTTTCCGGCCTATCCAAAGGTGGCATGATTACCAAGCTGTTGGCTGCCCGCATGGCGACCGAAGCGGGTTGCGCAATGGCGATCACTTTAGGGTCGCGAATGAACCCATTGAAGTCATTGGAGAATGGTGATTCTTCGACATGGTTTTTAGCGCATGATGATCCGCAGGCCGCGAGAAAGCGGTGGATTGCCGCGATGAAAACAACTGCGTCGGTAACCATTGATGCCGGCGCCGAAGCCGCTTTGCGTCAAGGCAAGAGCCTCTTGCCTGCAGGTGTTGTGTCTGTGTCCGGGCGTTTTGGGCGCGGTGATCCAATTGAAATCATATCCGCTGGTGGCGCACATTTGGGGATCGGACTGTCGCGCTATACTGCCGCAGAAACTCAGCTTATTCTTGGCCGCAAAAGCTCCGCGGTCGAAGAAATTTTAGGATACAAAGGTCGCGCCGCTTTGGTTCATCGTGATGATATGGTGGTGCAATTGATGGGAGTAGATCGTTGAAAGATAACGACAATATCGCGGAATTGGTTGCTTCGATCGGTCAACGCGCTCGGGCTGCTGCGACACAGTTGGCGCATGCGTCCGCCGAACGCAAACACGCTGCGTTGATCGCTGCGGCGGATGCTGTTTGGAAAAACCGCGCTGATATTATTTCGGCAAACGCCGAAGATCTGGAATTTGGTCGCGGCAAAGGTTTGTCTGACGCCATGATGGACCGTTTGCGTCTGGACGAAGACCGCATTCGCAGCATCGTGGATGGTTTGCGCACCATTGCTGAACAAACCGATCCTATCGGCGCTGTGATGCAGGAATGGGATATGCCCTCGGGCCTGCATATCAAACGCGTGCGCACACCGTTGGGCGTAATCGGCGTGATTTACGAAAGCCGGCCAAATGTGACGGCGGACGCTGGCGCGTTGTGCCTAAAGGCGGGGAACGCGGTTATCCTACGCGGCGGTTCCGAAAGCTTTCATTCTAGCCGCGCCATCCACGCCTGTTTGGTCGAAGGTCTAAAGGCCGCGTCCCTGCCTGAGGATGCGATCCAGCTGATCCCAACACGCGACCGCGAGGCCGTAGCAGAGATGCTGCGTGCTGTGGATTATATCGACGTGATCGTGCCTCGCGGCGGTAAAGGGCTGGTCGGTTTGGTCCAACGTGAGGCCCGTGTCCCTGTCTTTGCTCACCTTGAAGGCATCGTGCATGTTTATCTAGACAAAGACGCTGATCCGGAAAAAGCACGTGCAGTGGTGATGAACGCAAAAACGCGCCGCACGGGTATTTGTGGCGCGGCGGAATGTTTGCTGATTCATCGTGATATTGCTGCGACTTTGGGCCAGTCGATTGTGGATGATCTGAAATCGGCAGGCGTTCGCGTTCACGCGGGCGAAGGTCTGGATGGTACTGATGATGCGACCGACGATGACTGGGGCCGCGAATATCTAGACATGGATATCGCCGCAAAGATCGTTGATGATTTGGATAGCGCAATTGCACATATCCAGAAATACAGTTCGAACCACACGGATTGTATCATCACCGAAGATCCTGCAGCGGTCGCTAAATTCTTTGAACGTATTGATAGCGCGATCTTGATGCATAACTCGTCCACCCAGTTCGCTGATGGTGGCGAATTCGGTATGGGTGCAGAAATTGGCATCGCAACCGGCAAAATGCATGCGCGGGGACCAGTTGGGGCCGAACAGCTGACCAGTTTTAAATATCTGGTCAGCAGTGATGGTGCACTGCGCCCTTAACCCTTTAGAGTTAGGGACGTGTCGTTGAATTCAAACTCGATCGGGCCAGAGGCCGCCAGCACGTTAAAATGTACCTGTGCTGGTGGCAGGTCAAACTGTTCGCCATTCAGGACCGCCTCTGCTTCTGTTGGGATGGCGATCCGGCGACCCGTTGCCGTCACAGTCCATTCCGTTTGATTTGATGCGATCGTGATATCACCCCCCAAAGGCGTCATGGTTTCGGCGCAGAGCATCGCAAGCAACATCCGTCGGACCGCAGAACGCGGAGCAGTTCCTGCGTTCCAGTTGAAACAATGTCGCGTGCCTTTGGACAGCGTTCCTAACAGTTTCAGCATTTCCGCTTCGGCAACGAATGCGTCGGACGCCGGTCCAAACGCAAAGCGGAATAGCTGAATACGAGCGGTGGCGTTCGCCAGACTGTCGCGGATTAATGACATTTCTTCGCTGGGCGCGACCCCTGAGAGTTCAAGAAGTTCGACACCATTGCAAACCGCGCTAAGTGGGTTCACAAGGTCGTGGCAAATTCGCGAACCAATCAGGGCCGCAAGGTCAGGTGATTGTGTCATTCCGCCTCGGAGTAATTATGAGTCTAAATTCCATACTTGAGCCTGGCATGTTGGTCCGGCACCCAAATCAGCCTGATTGGGGTATTGGCCAAGTGCAATCGAATATTGCCGACCGCATCACTGTCAATTTCCAAGAGGCTGGAAAAGTCGTGATTGATGGGCGGCAGATTGTTTTGCAGCTTGTTCACACCGATAGCTTCTAAATCAGTAATTAGTTTGCAATGGTTAACGGATGGTAACCAGTCTCAATACTTGCTTTTGCGGACGTGTTGCGATTAAACCGCCGTCAATTTGATCCAACTGACACGGACCCATGATCGCCCTAAATGAAAAGCTGTCTGTCCGTCTTGCGGAAACTGAATCTGATATTCGTGCGGCGCAACGTCTGCGGTATGACGTGTTTATCGAAGAGTTGGGCGCAAAAGGTGCGAATGTCGATCATGAAAACCGATTGGAAACAGATCGCTTTGATGCGCATTTCGACCATCTGCTGTTGAGAGATCAAAGTCGCCAGAGCGACGATCAGGTTGTCGGCGTCTATCGTTTGTTGCGTTCTGATCAGGCCGCAAAAACCGGCGGGTTTTATTCTGAAACCGAATACGATCTAACACCGCTGAAGTCCTCTGGCCGGCCATTGCTAGAATTGGGTCGGTCATGTTTGCACGCCGACTATCGCGGCGGGCAGGGTATGTATCTGTTGTGGAATGCGCTGGCGGACTATGTAACGGAACACAGCATTGAGGTTTTGTTCGGCGTCGCTTCTTTCCACGGCACGGATGTAGCACCGATTTGGCCTAGTATTTCGTATCTGCATCACAACCATCTGGCGCCCGACGATTTGCGCGTAGCGTCAAAAAGCAAGCCGGACAGGACCTACATACCGCCCGACGACATCAACCGTTTGCAGGCGATGAAAAACACACCATCCTTGATCAAAGCCTATCTGAAAATGGGCGGATTTATTGGTGAAGGTGTGTATATCGATAGGGCTTTCAACACGACAGATGTGTGTTTGATCCTTGACACCAAACGGATGAGCGAAAGCCAGAAAAGGCTGTATTTCAAGGGTCGTAGCGCATGAACATGATGTGGGATCCCGACATGCCGCCGCCGTCCATCGAACGCGGGCCATTCGGCTACGTAAAGGCACTGTTTCGTGCAATCGGCATGTTGGTGGTTATCTTGTTGGGCTTGTGCGTTTTTCTACCACTTCGGCTGATAGAGATGCCGATTTTTGGCGCGGCACGGCCAATGTCGCCTTATGTGACGCAGTTTGTGTGCCGCAATACCCTGCGTATTGTGGGGATTAAATACTCGGTCAAAGGCCAGCCGATGAAAACATCTGGGGCCGTTGTGGCGAACCACGCAAGTTGGTTGGATATTTTCGTGCTCAACGCCCGCAAACGTATTTATTTCGTTGCCAAATCCGAAGTCGCTGGTTGGGCTGGTATTGGGTTTCTGGCGCGTATCACGGGTACGGTTTTCATCAAACGTGATCGCAAGGAAGCGTCAAACCAGATCAACGTATTTCGTGATCGTTTGGCGTTGGGTCATAAATTGTTGTTTTTCCCAGAAGGTACATCAACAGATGGTCGGCGAGTTTTGCTATTTAAACCAACACTTTTTGCGGCGTTCCTAACGCCAGAAATTCGTGATGAAATGAAGATTCAGCCTGTTTCCATCGTTTATCAGGCAGGCCCGAACATGGCGCCGCGCCAGTATGGATGGTGGGGTGATATGGCGTTTGGAACGCACTTGATTGCGACTTTGGCGGCTAGGCGTCAGGGGCGCGTGACGGTTGTGTACCATCCAGCCGTTAACGCATCGGACTACACCGACCGCAAGGTTCTCGCACGCGATTTGGAAAATACGGTACGATCATCTCTCGAAGAATTCGGCGTGTTGGACGAATAAAGCGCCCCGCAGGGCGCTTTTCGTTAAACCTTAATTGCGTCGGTTAGTGACTTGAGCGCTGCAACTGGATCGTCTTGGCGCCAGATTTCGTCGCCAATGCCAAAGAAATCGGTAAAGGGCGACAGTTGGCCGATCAATTCAGGCGTTAGCGCACCTTCGGCGACCACGGGGACTTCGATCATCTGCGACCACCATTGGAACAAATCCAGCGGCGCCTTTTCGCCCGTACCCAGTGGCGTATCACCAACGGGGCCAAAGCTGATGTAATCTGCGCCGACTTCACCAGCGGTCATGCCGTCATGGCTCGAATTGCCGCAGAAAGCGCCGACGATCGCGTCTTCGCCCAGTTCCTTGCGGGTTTTCATAACCGAGCGGGATGCATCGGTCAGGTGGACGCCGTCCAAACCCAGACGTTCAACCAGCATCAGGTGCGTATCGATCACCAGCGCCACATCGCGTTCGTGGGTCACAGCACGTAGTGCATCGGCAGCGCGGGAAATGCGGTCTTCGTCGCGCGTGGCAAGGCTGAGCCGCACACATGCGATTTCAGTGCTGTCCAACACTTTGCCCAGCTGATCGGGAAAGGTCGACAATTCGAAATCGGTCGGAGTGATGAGATATAGCTGCGGGAGTTCGGCTGCGTCGGTCATCATGGGCCTCAAATAACGGTTTTGCGGTGATATAACGGTGATCGCGCGCCACGGAAAGGGGCAATGCCGCTTGCCAGCCAAAGGGGTGCATCGTATGACCCCGCAAACGCTGAAAAAGGATACGCCATGCCGACCGGAGCGCCCCAACCCAGTTTCGTCCTAATCCGCCCGCAAATGGGTGAAAACATCGGTGCTGCGGCACGGGGGATGTGGAATTTCGGGTTGGACCGTATGCGCATCACGTCGCCGCGCGATGGCTGGCCGAACCAAAAGGCCGTTGCGATGGCTTCTGGCGCTGGTCGTTTGCTGGACGAAGCACAGCTATACGACAGCACCGCCGCGGCGGTTGAAGATTGCACCTATGTCTACGCGACCACGGCCCGTCCGCGCGGATTGACCAAACCGGTACTATCGCCCGAGGCTGCGATGTCGGACGCTGCCGAACGGATCGCACGCGGTGAAAAGGTCGCCGTGATGTTCGGACCAGAACGGGCAGGGATGGAGAATGAAGACATCGCGTTGGCCAATGCGATCATCAACGTGCCTGTGAATCCTGAATTTTCGTCGCTGAACCTTGCGCAATGCGTGCTGCTGACCAGCTATGAGTGGCGCCGCGCGTCGGCTGACATCGTGCATGAACGCATGGATGCCGAACAGGATATCGCGACCCAAGCCGAAGTTGAAAAATTGGCCGAACATTACGAGGGCGCATTGGACACCGCTGGTTTCTTTTTCCCCGAAGAAAAAGCCGCCAACATGAAGGTAAACCTGCGCAACTTATGGAGCCGTATGCCGCTAACCCAACATGACGTGCGGATACTGCACGGGGTGATGCGTCAGATGGTCCGATGGAAGGAACGCGGCTAACCCTTGCCCATACGGGGCCCGCGACTTAGGTTCCCAGCCAAATACTGATGGAGAGACCGATGGCGCAAACTCCGCGCAAATTGTTCGAAGAGGTCGGGGACACCCCGAAACAAACCGCAGCACCTGGTCAGATCGATGCGAAAAATCGCGGCGCTCGTGGTGCGATCCGTATTTGGCTGATGGTGATCTTTGCGCTGGTCGCATCGATGATCGTTGTGGGCGGTTTGACGCGCCTGACCGACAGCGGCCTGTCAATCACCGAATGGAACCCCGTGATGGGGGCCGTTCCGCCGATGAACGACGCGGATTGGGCGGTTGAGTTTGAAAAATATCAGGCGATCCCTGAATATCAGTTGCAAAATCAGGGCATGACCCTGACCGAATTCAAATTCATCTTTTGGTGGGAATGGGGTCACCGCCAGTTGGGCCGCGTGATCGGTCTGGTCTGGGCCGTTGGTTTCTTTGGCTTTTGGGCTGCAAGTAAAATCCCAACGGGTTGGACAAAACGATTGTTCCTATTGGGCGTTTTGGGCGGTCTGCAAGGCGCGATTGGTTGGTGGATGGTCCATTCGGGCCTGAATGAAACGGCACAAGAAATCGGCCGCACCGATGTGGCATCCTATCGTCTGGCGACCCATTTGGGGCTGGCGTTTGTGATCCTTGGATTCACGGCGTGGTACGTTTTCCTGTTGGGCCGTCCTGAATCCGCACTGATGCAAGCCCGCCGTGACAGCAACCGCAAACTGTTTGGCATGTCCACGGGTCTGATGCATTTCGGGTTCTTGCAGATCGTTCTGGGCGCTTTGGTCGCCGGTATCGACGCGGGCCGTGCGTTCCCAACTTGGCCGCTGATGGGCGACAGCTTTTTCCCACCAGATCCGTTTCTGATCGAACCTCTATGGCGCAATTTCTTTGAGGACGCAGGTCTAGTCCAGTTCATCCACCGCATGTCGGGGTATTTGCTGCTGATCTTTGGTTTCGTTGTTTGGAACCGCGGCCGCAAATCGTCCAATGGCAAAACGCGCACCGCGTTCCACGCTGTTATGGCGATGCTGTTGATCCAGATGGTTTTGGGCATCATGACGGCGCTGTATTCCGCACAGCTGCATGTTGCGATTACTCACCAGATTGGTGCGATTGTGATGTGGGTGCTAATCCTGCGCGCGCGTTACCTGTCGCAATATCCATTGCCGCAATCGATCCGAGGAAACTGATATGACCGCCTATGACGACCTGCTCGCCTTTGTTCGTGACACCCAAGCGTTAGGCGAAATTGCCGGTCGTCTGGGCTGGGATCAGGAAACCATGATGCCTTCGGGCGCTGGTGATCAGCGCGCCGAAGAATTCGCAGCAATTGAATCAGTCCTGCATGCCCGCCGGACCGATCCGCGCATCGGGGAATGGTTAGAAACGGCGCAGGCTCCTGATGAAATGGGCGAGGCCGTTTTGCGCCACGTTCGCCGCAGCTATGACCGCGCCAACAAAATTCCTGCGAAATTGGCGACGGATCTGGCAAAGCTGACATCAAAATCCCAAGGCATCTGGGCAGCCGCCCGTGCCGATAATGATTTTGCCGCCTTTGCCCCGACATTGGCCGAGGTTCTGCGCCTGAAACGCGAAGAGGGCGCTGCACTGGCCGCTGGCGGCGATATCTATGACGCGATGTTGGATGATTACGAACCGGGCGCCAAAGCGTCTGATCTGACGGCAATGTTCGACGCCATGCGCCCGCGTTTGGTGGCATTGCGCGAAGCCGTTCTGGCCCAGCCAGAATCAAAAGCAGTTCAGGGCCAGTTCGACGAAGATCAGCAAATGAAACTGTCACAGTTGTTGGCCGAAACTTTTGGCTATGACATGAACCGTGGCCGAATTGATAAGGCGGTTCATCCGTTCAGTTCTGGTTCGGGCAATGATGTGCGCATCACAACGCGCACAGCGGCGGACGATCCTTTCAACTGTTTCTATTCGACCATCCACGAAGTTGGCCACGCCTGCTACGAACAGAACATCGATCAGGCGTATCTGCTGACCCCGCTAGGGTCTGGCGTTTCGATGGGCGTCCATGAAAGCCAAAGCCGTATCTACGAAAACCAGCTGGGCCGTAGCCGTCCGTTCACGGGTTGGCTGTTTGGTAAAATGCGCGACGCCTTTGGTGATTTCGGGATCGCGACCGAAGACGAATTTTATGCCGCCGTGAACTGCGTTCAAAATGGCTACATCCGCACGGAATCGGACGAATTGCAGTACAATTTACACGTCCTGTTGCGCTACGATCTGGAACGCGCGCTGCTGACGGGCGATCTAGAGGTCGCCGATCTGGAAACCGCGTGGAACGATCGGTTTGCGGCTGATTTCGGGTTCTCTGTTGATAACCCTGCAAATGGCGTGTTGCAGGATGTGCATTGGTCGCTGGGTCTGATGGGGTATTTCCCGACCTATAGTCTGGGCAATGTCTACGCGGGCAACCTGTATTCGGCCTTGCGTGACGCCCAGCCAAATCTGGATGATGATCTGGCCAACGGCGATCTGTCTAATGCTACAGGATGGCTCCGCGATAATTTACAGACCCACGGCGGCCTGTATGAACCGCGCGATACAATCAAACGCGCCTGCGGGTTTGATCCATCCGAGGAACCGCTCTTGGATTACCTTGAGGCAAAGTTCAAAGACATCTACGGTTTGTGACCCTACGGCCTATCTGTTTTTCGCGGATAGGCCGTTGTCATTTTTGCGCCTGTGATCCAACGTTTACGCGGGAGGATACAGGATGACATTTGCACTGGATGCTGATGCGTTAAACGCGTTTTTGCAGGATGATTTTTGGCAAGTCAAAGACACGCTAATAATCGAAGAGGTGACCGACGAAGGCGTGATCGTCCGTCTAAAACCGACAGAAGAACATTTGCGGCCCGGCGCTACAGTTTCAGGTCCGACGATGTTCATGTTGGCAGATTGCGCCGTTTATTTTGCAATCTTATCACGGATCGGGATGAAGCCGCTGACCGTTACGACCAATGCATCCATTGATTATATGCGCAAACCTGCGGCGAACGCTGATTTGCTGTGTCACGTAAGATTGCTGAAAATTGGACGCGTCTTGGCGGTCGGGGATTGTTTGATCTATTCAGACGGAAAGTCTGAGCCCGTCGCCACAGCGAGGATGACCTATTCTATTCCGCCAGAATGAAAAAAGGCGGGGAACACGTCCCCGCCAGGTACAGGAAGAGCCGGGGATATCAGGCCCTCCAAAAGTATTTCGCAGCTTCGGTTTGCGCTTGATCGCGGGTCAAACCGACATCGAATAGAAGATGATCGGGCATATTTCGCAGCGCCTTTCGGGTGCTGCGTCGTGTGGCCCATGTGTCCATCTTGACCGCGACTGCAATCATTCCGCGCGAAACAACAAAGGTTGGCGCAGGGATCGTGATCGTTTGCGGGATGGTCGTGTTCACATAGGTCATGGGATAAGCCCTTTACTTGTATCGGTACAATCGGATAGTGTATCCGTAAATATTCGATACAATCATGTGCATATTCTGTCGAGGAATACATTGTTATGGGTACAATTTGGTTGCCAAATCTGGAACAATCCAGCGGTCCGAAATATCGCGCGCTAGAAACCGCAATCAAAAAAGCCATACATGACGGTACTTTAGCGCCAGGAACGCGCCTTCCGCCCGTTCGTGAATTGGGGTGGGAGGCAAATGTAACCCCAGGCACCGTTGCGCGGGCGTACAAATCACTGGTCGACTCTGGTGTACTAGAGGCTGCCGTAGGTCGCGGTACATTTGTACCAGAACGATTGCGTCCTATCGAAAGACCCACGGTAGACCCCGGCGCTACTTTGCTTAGCCCGCGACTGCCTGACATGGGGCAGGGTGACCTTATTCGGCAGGGGTTCGTTGAATATTCCCAATCAGCATCCGCCGAAGCGTTATTGCGTTACCCACGCCGTGAATTTCATGCCCCAGCGCACCAGACGTTCGCAAAATTTCACTCTGATGCACCGATCGGTCCGTTCACCGCTGATGATGTGGTGATTACGCATGGCGGACAGAATGCGATCATCATGATCTTGCAGACAGTGTTACGGGGCACTGCGCCTGTCGTTATGATTGATGATCTGACCTATTCGGGCTTTAGGCGTGCGGCTGAATTGTGCCGTGCCAAGGTAGTGAGTGTTGCTTGGGACGATGATGGGCCCGATACGGCCGAATTCGAACGGTTAATACGTGAAGAGGGCGTTCAGGCCTATTGTACCTCTGCCGATGTGATCAATCCCACTGCACAAAGCGCAACATTGGAACGCCGCAAAGAAATTGCAGAGATTGCGCAGCGATACAATATCCATGTCATTGACGACGATTGTTACCGAAACGGCCCGCACGAAGGGCCAAGTTATCGTCAGCTTTTGCCAGAACTGGGATGGTACACCACCTCGCCTTCGAAATCTGTCAGCGCAGCATTGCGCATCGGGTTTGTTGTAGCACCAAAAGGGTGGGTGAATACCTTGATCCGCACCGCGACCTTTAACAGCTTTGGTGTGCCAGTGGCGATTACAGCTGTTTACACTTACGTCCACAGCCATCCTGAATTGCCCGGTATTCTGTCTGCTGCGCGGGCGCATATGAACGGATTGCTGAACAAAGCGGTGGATCGGTTAAAGCGCTATAATATCAGATGGCGCCCCAATGTGCCGTTCATCTGGCTGGAATTGCCCTATGGTTGGCGCAGCGGAGAGTTCTGCCAAACCGCCGAAGCGCAAGGTGTCTACCTGAAATCATCCGAAGAATTCGGCCTGCGTCATAGTCAAACGGTCCATGCGGTGCGCATTGCGCTGAACGGAGAGATAGGTCAGGCCGCGTTTAACGAGGCTTTGGATAAGATCTGCTATATTTTGGATCATCCCCCTGAACAAATCACTGTATAAATGTGGGGTATTATTTTACCATATTTTTAAGTAATTGTTTTTGCTTAATTTTTCAGGTGATAATTCTGTTGACTGTGTTTTGGGACACTATATAACCCGCCCATCGAATGAAACGGGGGAAAACCCCGCCAACCAGTCATGGTGTGATATGAAAACCTTTTCTGCTACTCCAGCAGACATCGAAAAAAAATGGATCCTGATCGACGCCGAAGGCATCGTTCTGGGGCGTTTGGCTTCGATCGTCGCTACACGCTTGCGCGGTAAGCACAAGCCATCCTTCACCCCCCACATGGACATGGGTGACAACGTTATCGTTATCAACGCTGACAAAATTCAGCTGACCGGTAACAAGCGTGAAAAACCAAACTACTGGCACACTGGCCACCCAGGCGGCATCAAATCCCGCACCACTGGTCAGATCCTGGAAGGCGCGCACCCAGAGCGCGTTGTAACTCAGGCTGTCAAACGCATGCTGCCAGGCAACCGCCTGTCCCGCAAGCAAATGACCAACCTGCGCGTCTTTGCTGGTGCTGAGCACGGCATGGAAGCCCAGAAGCCCGAAGTTCTGGATGTTGCATCCAAGAACAAGAAAAATACGAGGGTCTAATCGATGGCTGATCAAATCAACTCGCTAGAAGAGCTGGGCGCAGCAGCCGGTGAAACCGTTGTTGAAGTCGCAGCACCACGTGAACCAGTACGTGACTCGCTGGGTCGTTCGTACGCAACCGGTAAACGTAAAGACGCTGTTGCACGCGTTTGGGTTAAACCAGGTTCGGGCAAAGTCACCGTTAACGGCAAAGACATGTCCGCATACTTTGCACGTCCGGTTCTGCAGCTGATCGTAAAACAGCCAGCACAAATCGCAGGCGTTGAAGGTCAGTTCGACGTGATGGCAACCGTAAAAGGCGGCGGTCTGTCGGGCCAAGCTGGCGCTGTAAAGCACGGCATCTCGAAAGCTCTGCAGCTGTACGATCCATCGCTGCGCGCTGCACTGAAAGCAGCAGGCTTCCTGACCCGCGACAGCCGTGTTGTTGAACGTAAGAAATACGGTAAGCGCAAAGCTCGTCGTTCGTTCCAGTTCTCGAAGCGTTAATCTTCGATTACTTTTCAAATACGAAAAGGGCTCGCTTTTGCGGGCCCTTTTTGCTTTGGTTTTGGCATGTACCAGCCTGAACACTTTAAACAAATTGATTCATCAGCCATTGATGACCTTATCTCGGCGCATCCGTTGGCTGCGGTGACCTATGTGGTCGACACGGCACCCAACGCTGATCACATCCCCTTATTGCGTGTCGGTAATGACATGATGGGGCATATCGCGTTGAACAACGATATGCATCGATTGTTGGAAAATGGCGCGCGCGTTTTGGCGATTTTTCGGGCGGAAAATGCCTATGTCTCGCCTAATTGGTATCCATCCAAACCGGAACATCACAAAGTCGTTCCGACATGGAATTACGATGTCGTTCACGTTCATGGAGCCATCCATTTTGATCATAGCGAAAAGTCAAAACGCGCGGTGGTTGGTCGTATGACCAAGCATTTCGAAGCTCCGGATGGATGGCGTATGGCTGATGCACCAAGTGATTATATGGACGGCATGATCGCCAATATTGTTGCTATCCGGATCGAAATCGATCGGATTGAGGCGAAATCCAAACTAAGCCAAAACAAAGAACAGCGCGATATATTGGGTGCCGCGCAGGCCATCGAAGATAACGGTGACGCCCAGTTGGCTGATAAGATGCGTCTCTATTCGGACGTGGGTTCAAAATAGGTGACACCGACCGCAGCTGCACGGGCAAGCGTTGGGTCTAAAGACATCGGAATGTATTCGCCACGACGCCACAATTCGCCCATATCATCGTAGTAGCGCGACAAAGGATGCCCCGATTGACCTGTGGAAATGATGAATACAGAACTATCAGGGTCGGCCAGATCATAGACCCCGCGATAGCCTGCGGCATGGACATTCGTAAACGGGGCGTTTTCGTCGCCTGATGTTAGTCCGCGCATCAAAGTGTGGTCGCCGCCAGATGTGGATTGCTGGATGTTAACGATCCACTTTAGCAGCGGCGCATCATGTAAAACTGGATGAGTATGCACGGCATTATGCGCATCGCCCCACCGCAGCGACTCCAGCGCAGGACCATAGGTTTCTTCGATCCAGATGATCGCTTCGTCCAGCGATTGACGCGCGATATCGACACAGGTTTCCACCGCAGCTGACTGGATAATATCGCACCACGCTGCCGCCCCGCCGATATCGCGGTAAACGCGTTCGATAAACAGAGGGTCAACATGTGTCAGTCGATCGGCAGTGATGCCCAATTCGTCGCGGATAAGGCGATCCTGTAACGCGCGCATCCAAGCCGCATAGATCAACGGTTCGGGAAGGTGTTCGTTCATTTCGCCGTTCCAAGACGCTAGCATCTCTAGCGCATGTTGTCGCTGACGTTGCGGCGTGCCTTCGGGTGCAGGATCACCAGTGAACCACAGCTCTGACCCAACCAACGGAAGCAGAGACCGTGCCGCGTAGCTGACGGTATCTAGCTGGGCTTCGATAAAGCTTTCTCTGGTATGAACTTCGCGGGCTTGCATCAGGCGTTGCCAGCGATAAATGCGCTGGCTGTCACCCCAGACGTAGGACACGTGGTCGGGGAAAACATCAGTTGTGGTTTTGTTGTTGGTGTTTCCTAGAATGCCGCCTTCGGGATCAACGATTTGCGGTGCATCGGTGTAGGCGCGCACGCCTTGCCATTGATTTTCAGGCAAGTACCCAAATGACGGCATGCGGCCTTGGCTAACGTGGGCAGCATCGCGAACGGGCAGGGCGCCAGCCAGTTTCATTCCCAGCCCATTTCGGTCCGCAATCATGAGGTTGACGGCTGGCGCAATAATAGGCTCTGCTGCGCGGATTGCGGCACGCATATTCGGTGCGCGCATGACGTTTAACCAACCTGCAATTGTCGTGTCCTGATCCGAAAGGCCGGTCCAATTCATTGTGACAACGTGGCCAGCGGGACGAACCGCGGCTAACCCGAATTGATCGGGCGGCAGAACGGGGCCGTTTTCTGTCCATAGCAATTTCAAGGTGATGGCGGGTGCATCTTTGATGCGGATGATACTGTCTCTGGTACGGAAAGCGGCCGTACCTTCGGCGGTGCGATAACGTCCCGCGGTTTGCGATACTTGTTCCAGATATAGGTCCATATCATCGACCCAAGCGGTCGTTGCACCCCATCCTAATACCGCGCTACGACCTGACATGATGACTGGAATGCCCGGCATTGTGGCGCCAATAATTCCGCCTGATTGTAATTCTAGCCTTGCCAGATACCATTGGGTCGGTGCGGTCAGCAGGTTGTGGGGATCATTTGCCAACAATGTCGAACCGGTCGTCGAACGGTTTGGGCCCGCCGCCCAGGCGTTTGAGGCACCCGCCACGCCGGGGCCGCCAATTGGGTCAATGATTTCAGCGAATTGGTTCGACGGCAGGTTCGGCACTAATACCGCATAGGATGGCAAATCGACGATACTTTGCCCAGGAACATCTGGCAGAATATCGCGGAGACGGTCATCAGGCAAAAGGCGCGAAATATCAGCCCGTAAGACTTCGGCCTGTAAGTGGCCGCTAGAGCGCAACGCATGCAGTTTCATCAGGGCGATACTATCACCGGGTTGCCAAGGCGCGATTGGCTGATTGAATAGCCACATTTCGGGCGCACCGCGACCTCGGACGCCGTTGTTCACCTCGTCAAACCAAGCGTTGATGCCGTCACTGTAAGCATTCAAAACTGACATGGTATAATCGTCTTGAGCATCGACAGAGGCGAGCGACAGATTATACAAATCCAATCGCCGCATCAGGACGTCCGACGGTAAATAGGCTTGGCCGAATAGCTCTGCCATCCGTCCTTGCGCTGTGCGGCGAGCGGTGAGCATCTGCCACATCCGATCCTGCGCATGGGCAAAACCCAAAGCAAAAAACACGTCCTGATCTGTTTCACCAAAAATATGCGGCACGTTCGAATTGTCGCGCACGATTTCTATGGGTGCCGAAATCTCTGCTGCTTGAATGCGTTCGTCGTAATCAGGCAGTGAACGGGATGCGAAATAATAGGCCAAAAAGGTCGCGGCGATAATCAACCCAAACAGGATTGTCGCAACATAAAGCATCCATCGAAATAGATTGAGCATTCCGGCCCCTTTGGCAGCATTCCTTGGCTGGTTGAACAGTCAACACTCGCCAGATAAACATGGTGAATATTCTGACACGCGCACAGGAACAAGTCCGAACCTTATCTTTGGTGTGGCTGGCAACCCTTTGCCTACAAAGAAAAACGGGGCCTTATGGGCCCCGTTCAGTGTTTAGTTTTCTGGTAGCAACCCGCGCGGGTTAAACCGCAATACCAACAGCAGGATCAGCCCCATGGTGAACAGACGCATGTGAGGCGCTGCCTCGGCCATGCGAACGGCAAACCAGTTCGTCGGATCCAATCCCGCTGTGGTCACCTGCGCCAGCCATTGGCCCATTGGTTCAACCTTGACCCACAGCCACCAGATCAGGAAACCGCCCAAGACTGAGCCTAGGTTGTTACCCGAACCGCCAACGATCACCATCACCCAAATCAGGAATGTAAAACGCAGCGGGTGATAGCTGTTTGGTGTCAACTGACCATCCAGCGTTGTCATCATCGCACCTGCGATACCGCAAACGGCCGATCCAAGGATAAAGATTTCCAAATGGCGGCGGGTAACGTTTTTACCCATCGCGCGCGCGGCAGTTTCGTTATCGCGGATCGCGCGCATCATGCGGCCCCACGGGCTGTGACGTGCCAACTGTGACAGAACCAGAATGAACACGAGGACAGCGGTGAACATCAGCGCATAGCCGATTTTCACGTATAGGGTCGACGCCGTCACCGGATCCATGCCCCATTCAGCGGCCTTGTTCACGAAGTCCGCGCTTTGCTGTAGGTCGATTTCATACGGCACAGGGCGTGGCAGGCCGTTGACGTTGTTTGCGCCGCGAGCCAGCCATTCTTCGTTCTTTAGGATGGCGACGATGATTTCGGCAATGCCCAACGTTGCAATCGCCAGATAGTCCGACCGCAGACCCAATGCCGTTTTCCCGATGATCCACGCAGCGCCAGCTGCTAGCAGACCGCCAACAGGCCAAGCCAGCACAACAGGCAGACCTAGACCGCCCAGATAGCCCGAAACGGATGGATCGATCGCCTCGACTGCGTCAACGCCGCCGTCAAAGATCGTGCGATAGGCGGCAAAGCCGATGACCAGCATGACCACAGTTGCGATTGCGCGATTGCGGCCTTCGGGCATTTTTTTGCGCAGGTAGATGGTGCCGACCAAAAACGCCACACCAACCGCCAAGCCTAGGAAAATGCGCGGACCGCCAGCGGCCCAGGTTTCCGGAACAGGAGCCATTGAGGTAACGACAACGGCCAAACCGCCTAACGCGACAAACCCCATGATGCCTGTGTTGAACAGGCCCGCGTAGCCCCATTGCAGGTTCACGCCCAAAGCCATGATCGCAGACACCAGCGCCATGTTCAAAATCACCAACGAGGTGTTCCAAGAGCCGGAAAAGACCCAAGCGTTGGTGCTGCCTTCGATGATAAACAGCGCCGCCATAATGGCGAAAAAGATGGATGCACGTACAGTTTGGGTCATACCGATTGCCCCTTGAACAGACCGGTTGGTTTGAACAGCAATACGATAACTAGGATCGCAAAGCTGACGGCGAATTTATATTCGGTGGACATCAATTGCATCAGGCTCGATGGTTCGAGGTTTTCTGGCATCAGATAGGTCAGCACCTTTTTCCAGACGTGGGTGATCATGACCTCGGAAAAGGACACGACGAACCCGCCGACGATTGCGCCCAATGGGTTGCCCAAACCGCCGACGATCGCGGCGGCAAAGGTTGGCAGCAACAGTTGGAAATAGACGTATGGCTGATAGCCTTTGTCCAGACCATACAGAACACCTGCGGTCGTGGTCAGTAGCGCCACGATGACCCAAGTCACAATCACAACGCGGTTAGGGTTAATACCCGAAAGCAGCGCCAGATCTTCGTTGTCCGAAAACGCGCGCATGGATTTACCCGTACGGGTTTTGTTCAGGAACCAGAACAGCCACGCCACGATGATCACCGCAACCACGACGGTCAAAACCTGAGTTGTCCGCAGGCCCAAAGGTTCGGCTAGGCCTGTCATCTCTTTGAAATCGCGGGCTTTGATAATGAAGCGTTCGCCATCCGCGAAAGAGATATTTTTCACGCCAGCCAGAAAACGGACAAAACCGTTCATCATCAGCATGACGCCCAAAGACGCCATAACAAAGATGATGGGTACAGCGCGTTTAGCGCGGTAAAAACGATACACCGCGAAATCTGTGCCGACCAATAACGCGGCCGTCACAACCACGGCAAAGGGCAGTGCGAGTAGCGCAGTTGGCAGCGGGCCCAGCGAAATGCCCCACGACTGGAAAACCGACGTGATGCCGATGGTCACAATCGTACCAAATGCCATCGTGTCACCATGGGCAAAGTTCGAAAAACGCAGGATCGAATAGATCAGCGTCACACCCAGCGCACCCAGCGCCAATTGCGCGCCATAGGTGGTTGCCGGAATGATCAAAAGGTTGGTGATATTCACCAGAGCGTTAAGAAAATCCATCTTAACCTCCCAAGAATGAACGGCGGACTTCGGGGTCTGCCAATAGCTCTTTGCCGGTGCCTGTGTGGGCGTTGGCGCCCTGCACCAGAACATAGGCTCGATCCGCAATTTCCAGCGCCTGTTTGGCGTTCTGTTCAACCATCAGGATCGGGATGCCTGTGCGGCTTACCTCGATGATGCGGTCAAACAGTTCGTCCATCACAACGGGCGATACGCCAGCGGTAGGTTCATCCAACAGCAGAACCTTTGGCTGGGTCATCAGCGCACGGCCAACGGCGACCTGCTGGCGCTGACCGCCGGACAATTCGCCAGCGGCCTGATTGCGTTTGTCGCGCAGGATCGGGAACAGGTCATAGATCTGTTCAATCGTGCTGCGGAAATCATCGGTACGGATGTAAGCGCCCATTTCCAGATTTTCCTCGACCGTCATGGACGGGAAAATGTTGCGGACTTGGGGGACGAAACCCATACCTTTGATGACGCGTTCTTGCGGGGACAGGTTGGTGATGTCTTCGCCGTCCAAACGGACGGAGCCGGACCGCACGTTCAACATGCCAAAGGTCGCTTTCATCGCGGTCGATTTACCGGCGCCATTCGGGCCGACGATCACAGCGATTTCGCCGGGGTTCACGGCGATGGTACAGTTATGCAGGATGTCGGGGCCGCGGCCGTAACCGCCGGTCATATTATCCCCGATCAGGAAAGGTTCGGTCATGCGCCCACCTTGTCTTTGTTCTTTAGGCCAGTGCCTAGATAGGCCTCGATCACCTGTTCGTTGGCTTTGATTTCAGCCAGGCTACCTTCGGCCAGAACCTTGCCCTCGGCCATACAAATGACGGGGCCACAGATTTTGCCGATGAAATCCATATCGTGTTCGATAACGACGAAGGTGTATCCGCGTTCTTTGTTCAGCTGCAGGATCGCGTCGCCGATGGTCATCAGAAGGGTACGGTTCACGCCAGCACCGACCTCGTCCAAGAACACGATCTTGGCGTCGACCATCATGGTGCGACCCAGTTCCAGTAGCTTTTTCTGACCGCCAGACAGGTTGCCTGCTTTTTCGTCCGCCAGATGGCTGATCGTCAGGAATTCCAGAACTTCGTCCGCTTTGGCACGCAACGCGCGTTCTTCGTCAGCGATACGTTTGCGGCCGAACCATGTGTTCCACAGGCTTTCGCCTGATTGACCTGCTGGCACCATCATCAGGTTTTCGCGGCATGTCATCGAATGGAATTCATGTGCGATCTGGAACGTGCGAAGCAATCCTTTGCCGAACAGTTCATGCGGCGGCAGGCCGGTGATGTCTTCGCCATCCATCGTGACGCGACCAGATGTTGGTTCAAGTACGCCTGCTATCACGTTGAAAAGAGTGGTTTTTCCTGCGCCGTTAGGCCCAATTAACCCAGTGATCGATCCCTTCTCGATCTCTAGGCTGGCACCGTCCACAGCGTGGAAGCCGCCAAAATGTTTATGGAGGTTGTCTACGACAATCATTTCAATCCCCAGCGACGCTTTACGCGTTCATCTTATGGAAAACGGCGCGGAGGTTTGCCCCCGCGCCGTGAAATCATCCCTACGGACGATTAGCGATATTCGACGGTGACCATTTCGCCACCCGACATTTCGATTACGCGGTACGAACCAGCAGCTTCGCCGCCGTTCACCAGTTCAACGCCAGTTGCGCCAACCAGATCGACGTCGCCGCCTTCGGCCAGAATATCCAGCGCTTTGCCCAGTTCGCCTGGCATGATTGGCTCACCTGGTGCGTTTGCAACGGCTTCTACGAATTCTTTGTAGACGTTTGGATCGGTCGAACCAGCGGCCTGCATTGCCAACATGATCAGAGCTGCAGCGTCGTAGGATTCCGATGCATAGGTGCCTTCACCGTTGAATGCGTCGCCAGCCAGCATGACGAATTCGCCGTAGCCTGGGTTGTCCGAACCTGGTGCCTGACCGAACGATCCGTCGATTTCGTCACCAAACGTACCGCCCAGTGCGTCACCGATCATGCCGTCTGGGAAATGGAAGGTGTCGAATGCGCCAGCGTCCAGTGCTGCGCGAACGATGTCGCCGCCGCCTTGGTCAACGTAGCCTGCAACAACCAGACGGTCGCCGCCTGCACCGGAAAGAGCTGCAACTTCAGCCGAGTAATCGCCTTTACCAACTTCGTGCGAAGCAGAAATGGTCACGGTGCCGCCGATTTCGGTGTAGGCAGCTTCGAATGCGTCAGCCAGACCCTTACCGTAGTCAGAGTTGATGTAGGTCACAGCAACCGACTCAACGCCTTGGGACATAAGCAGCTCGGCCATGACAACGCCCTGACGTGCGTCCGATGGTGCGGTGCGGAAGAACAGGCCGTTATCTTCGACGGTCGACAGACCTGGCGACGTCGCGGATGGCGAAACCATGACCATGCCGTTTGGCACAGCAACGTTCGACAGGATTGCGCCGGTCACGCCCGAACAGTCAGCGCCAAAGATACCTGCAACGCCTTCGGCGATCAGTTCTTCGGCTGCGGTTGTTGCAGCAGCTGCGTCAACACAGGTCGAGTCCTTGCGAACTGGTGTAACAGCCATGCCGCCCAGCAGGTTGCCTGCTTCGGTGACTTCGGACATTGCCAGTTCAGCGCCAGCTGCCATGTCTGGGGTCAGCGATTCAATCGGGCCGGTAAAGCCCAGAATCACGCCCAGCTTAACTTCGGACCCGTGACCTTCGGCGGAGGCTGCACCAGCAACCAGAGCGGTGGCCGCAGTGGCCAGAAGAAGTTTTTTCATTTTTAGACTCCCTATCGGATGTTGTTATCCTGCCTACACGCTAAGTTGACCTTTTGGAAAAGTGAAGCGGTCAATCGCAAGTAAAAAGCCCGCAAAAGGTAAATTTTGCAGGCCAAAACACTGAACACACTGAGGAGTCATGGAAAACGGCAGTTCAGCGTGTGAAAGCGACATTATTCTTTGCGGCCGTGTGCGCCACGTTCGCGATACGGTGTCGTTTCATAATGCGCACGATAGCATTTGGAAAAATGCGACGGCGACGTGAAACCGCAGGCCAACGCGACGTTAATCACGCTCATGTCTGTCTGCATCAACAGGTTGCGCGCTTTTTGGAGGCGCAGCTCCATGTAGTACCGCTTTGGCGACCGCGCGAGGTAACGGCGGAACAGGCGTTCCAACTGACGTGTCGACATGCCCACATCTTTGGCCAGCGTGGCGGGGCTAATCGGTTCTTCGATGTTCTTTTCCATCATCTGAATGACGCTGGACAGTTTGGGGTGGCGGACACCGATACGGCTTGGGATCGATAGGCGCTGCGTGTCACGATCCGTACGAATGGACGAATAAATCAGCTGATCCGCGACAGCATTCGCCAATTCTTCGCCGTGATCATCCGCGATCAGCTTTAGCATCAAATCTAACGACGACGTGCCGCCAGCTGCGGTCATAACGTTACCGTCGACCACGAAAACCGATTTGGTCAGCAAAACTTCTTCGAAATCTTCGGCAAAGCTATCTTGGTTTTCCCAGTGAATCGTGGCGCGTTTACCGTCTAGTAGGCCTGCTTTGGCCAGCGCGTAACTCGCGGTGCATAGTCCGCCAATGGTAACGCCGCGACGTGATTCTTTGCGGAGCCAATTCAGCACGCGTTTCGTCGTGGATTTTTGAACATCGACACCGCCGCACAGCAATAGTGTGTCATCGCGGCCCAAGTCAGTTAAATCCATGTTCAGTTTGAATTCTGTTCCATTGGAACAGGTAACAAATTCGCCGCCATCACCTGCTGTTGCCCAATCATACAGCTTTTTGCCCGACATACGGTTTGCAATGCGAAGGCATTCCACCGCACCAGCGAAAGACAAAAGGGTAAAATTTTCCAACAGAACAAAGACAAACCGCCGGGCTTTGCCGGTTGTTTCTACGTCGACGATTTGAATGTCGCTTTCCATCGTGGCCTCATCGCTTCGGTGAATGAGCGACCTGAACATTTTTTTTCAAAATGACGCAAGAGGGGATGTTTAAAGAAATTGCTATAGGTTTCACCGAACGCCCTAAGTTTAGGCAAAAACCGTTTTTGCATTGCCCCAATCGAGGCAAAATATATAAACGGCCACTGATACCGCTAAAATCGATTATCGCGGATCGCTAAAAAAGAGACATTTTTACGGAGCAAGACAATGACCGAGTGGCAAAAATCTGACTGGCGCCAAAAGCCCCGAGTTCAGATGCCCGACTATACGGATGGGGCAAAGCTGAACGCTGTAGAAGCGAAGCTGTCCAGCTATCCGCCCTTGGTCTTTGCTGGCGAAGCCCGCAAGCTAAAGGCAAAACTGGCGGCTGTTTCGCGTGGCGAAGCGTTCTTGCTTCAGGGTGGTGACTGCGCAGAGAGCTTTGGCGAATTCAGCGCGGACAACATCCGCGACACGTTCAAAGTTATGCTGCAGATGGCTATGGTGCTGACTTACGGTGCCAAAGTGCCTGTGGTCAAAGTTGGGCGGATGGCTGGCCAGATGGCGAAACCACGTTCGGCACCAACCGAAACCGTGAACGGCGTTGAACTGCCCAGCTACCGTGGTGACATCATCAACGGTTTCGATTTCACGCCAGAGGATCGCATTCCTGATCCTGACCGTATGCTTCAGGCGTACACTCAGGCAGCTGCGACACTGAACCTGCTGCGTGCGTTTTCGACCGGTGGTTACGCTGATCTGCACAAGGTTCATTCGTGGACTTTGGGTTTCGTAGAAAGCCCAGAGGCAGAACGTTACCGCGAACTGGCCAACCGCATCAGCGACACGTTGGATTTCATGAACGCAGCAGGCATGCGTGACGAAGCTGCGCACGCAATGCAGACCGTTGATTTCTACACCAGCCACGAAGCGCTGCTGCTCGAATACGAAGAAGCACTGTGCCGCATGGATTCGACCTCGGGCAAATGGCTGGCAGGTTCGGGTCACATGATCTGGATCGGCGACCGTACCCGTCAGCCTGATGGCGCGCACGTCGAATTCTGCAAAGGCGTGATCAACCCGATCGGTCTGAAATGTGGTCCTTCGATGACCTCTGGCCACCTGAAATCGCTGATGCAGTCGCTGAACCCGAACAACGAAGAGGGTCGTTTGACCCTGATCGCACGCTTCGGTGCGGGCAGCGTAGGTGAACACCTGCCACGCCTGATCAAAGCTGTTCAGGAAGAAGGCGCAAACGTGACGTGGACCTGTGACCCAATGCACGGCAACACGATCAAATCGACCTCGGGCTACAAAACCCGTCCGTTCGATAGCGTTCTGCGCGAAGTGCGTGAATTCTTTGCTGTTCACAACGCCGAAGGTTCCGTACCAGGCGGCGTGCATTTCGAAATGACCGGCAAAGACGTGACCGAATGCACCGGCGGCGTACGCGCTGTGACAGACGAAGACCTGTCCAGCCGTTACCACACCGCTTGCGACCCACGTTTGAATGCGTCGCAATCGCTTGAACTGGCGTTCTTGGTTGCCGAAGAGCTGTCGGCGCGTCGCGAAAAACTGGCGAACGTTGCAAACGGCTAATTAGCTGTTGTTGATAATTAAACGAAGGGCTGGCCGTTGTGCCGGCCCTTTTGTTTTTATGGGCGCATCATTGGTCCAGACAACGCGATCAACAGTTTGAGCGCGATGGTCTGCAATATGAAATTTTGGGCTGCGCACGTAAGGTGGCGTATCAGTAATCATTGCGCCCATAACGCGGGTCGGTAACCCATTATGACCCGCCAAAGGCAGCAAAATCATCTTGCCGTGAATTTTTGCCGCTGGCCCGCGGTTCGCGAATAACGTCAGACGTTTGATCGCTGGGCCATCAAAACAGTCATTGATGATCTGGGCGAGTTCCGCGCGGCTATCATTGTGGAAAAAGCACGACAACGGCATGCCGCGTGTTTCCATCAGCATCATTTCGTTCACTTTTTGGCCGCTGACCCGAAATCGCGCCGCGCCTTTGGTAACGCGTTCCAAAATAAACGAATATGGTAATGCAACGTCCAAACGTGCTGGATCAAATGTCGCCCGATTAGGCAGTCCGCCTAGACCGCGCATATCGTTCCAATATGCCTCGATATCTGCAATGACATCGTGACTGGTGTTGATCTGATCGAAATGAATGACATCCATAACCGTCTCCATCATAAACTACCGCCAATTTAACTTAACTGGTCGTACAGATCAGTTAGCAAATGATGAACTGGTTAAAGGGTTAATGCCAAAGCCTTGATACGTTTGGCATATACGCTTAATCACCATGGCAGATGGAGGACCGATACTTGATCCAGTCGATGACCGCTTTTGCCAGCCGTACCAGCCAGATTGATGGTGCGAATTGGGTTTGGGATATCCGCAGCGTGAACGCGCGCGGTATTGATGTCCGTGTTCGTGTTCCTGACGGGTTTTCCGCGTTGGAACAGATTATTCGCCAGCGGATCGCGAAAACCTGTGCGCGGGGAAATATATCGCTGACGTTGCGGATGACAGCGGACAATACTCAAGGCGCGGTTGAGGTCGATCAGGATATGTTGGCCCGCGTTATTGCCGCCAGTGCGGTCGCGCGTGCGCAAGCCGAAGCCGCCGGCATTCAAATTTCGCCGCCTACAGCGCTGGATTTTTTGAATGTCAAAGGCGTCATGGTTCCGCGCCAAGATAAAGCAGAGGATACGGATAAGATCATCGCCGCATTGACGCATGAATTGGACGGTCTGCTGAATGATTTTGCGCAGATGCGCAAAACAGAAGGTACGGCGCTGCATTCCGTTCTAACAGATCAGTTGTCGACTATTGAGGCGCTGGTTGATCAGGCCGCAAAGACGGCGGATGAACGGCAGCCGCATATGGCGGCATCGCTAAAATCTGCTTTGTCCCGTGTTATGTCGGACGTCGACGCGGTGGATCCCGACCGGCTGGCTCAAGAACTTGCATTGATTGCGGTTAAACAAGACGTCACCGAAGAAATTGATCGATTGCGTGCCCATGTGGACGCAGCGCGATTGCTGGTGAACGATCTTGCGCCTTCGGGGCGGAAACTGGATTTTCTGGCCCAAGAATTTAACCGCGAGGCAAACACTTTGTGTTCCAAATCGCAGTTCCGCGAATTGACGGCTGTTGGTCTAGACCTTAAGGCCGCGATCGAACAGATGCGCGAACAAATCCAGAATGTGGAGTAAACCAT
Organism: Marivivens niveibacter; assembly: GCF_002150005.2. Lineage (GTDB taxonomy): Bacteria > Pseudomonadota > Alphaproteobacteria > Rhodobacterales > Rhodobacteraceae > Marivivens > Marivivens niveibacter. The sequence goes on along the minus strand of NZ_MSPP01000001.1, from coordinate 1,039,176 downwards.
GACCGAAATGCGCCGCCGTGGCCTGCTGATTATTCTTTCGTCGCCGTCTGGCGCAGGTAAATCGTCATTGGCCAAACGTCTGATGGCATGGGACCCGTCGCTGAAATTTTCCGTGTCCGCGACAACGCGCCAGCCACGCCCGGGCGAGGTGGATGGCGTTGATTACTATTTCAAATCCCACGAAGAATTTGAAAAACTGATCGCAGATGGAGGTATGTTGGAACATGCCGAGGTTTTCGGGAACTATTATGGCAGCCCGCAAGGCCCGATTGACGAAGCCATCGCCGAAGGCCGCGATACGATTTTCGATATCGACTGGCAGGGCGGTCAGCAAATCCGTCGGTCTAAACTGGCCCAAGACGTCGTTTCGATTTTCATCCTGCCGCCCTCCATCGCTGATTTGGAATCGCGTCTACGTGGGCGTGCGCAAGATAGCGATGAAGTTATCGAAAAACGCATGTCACAAAGCCGAAATGAAATCAGCCATTGGGCCGAATATGACTATGTCATCGTCAATCGCGATTTGGACAAAGCCGAAGAAGAGCTTAAGACTATTCTGACCGCAGAACGCGCCCGCGCATCGCGTCAGCCACAACTGACCGAATTTGTGCGTGGCCTGAACAAGGAATTCGAAGACAGATGATTTACGAACTGGACGGAATTGCACCTGAAATCGCCGATGACGCTTGGGTTGCGCCCGATGCGAATGTAATCGGCAAAATCACCTTGGGTCCGCGCAGTTCCGTCTGGTTTGGTGTCACTCTACGCGGCGATAACGAACGGATTACCATCGGCGAAGGCAGCAACGTCCAAGAATTGACCGCGCTGCACACCGATATGGGGTTTCCGTTGACCGTTGGGAAAAACTGCACCATCGGCCACAAAGCGATGCTGCATGGCTGCACCATTGGCGACAACACTTTGGTCGGCATGGGCGCGCAGGTGATGAACGGCGCCAAGGTCGGCAAAAACTGTCTGATCGGGGCAGGGGCTTTGATTACCGAAGGCAAGGAAATCCCTGACGGATCGTTGGTCATGGGCGCACCCGGCAAAGTCGTGCGCCAGTTGGATGACGCTGCGATCGCTAAACTGGAAAATTCCGCGCTGAATTATCAGGCAAATGCCGCACGGTTCCGTGATGGTCTAAAGGCGCTTTAGGTTTTGTCGCAGGACTGTCACAGTATGTGTGAATAGTCTGACGACTAACTTATTAAAACGGCGCATCCAAAATGAATACCCCGATTGAACCGGCCGATTTGGTCAATGCATTCCCACTGACGGCTGTGTTGATCGGGCCGAACGAACGTATTTTAGCCGCCAACCAGCTCGCCAAGGATTTGTTCAGTTCTGAATGTGTGGGCCAGCATTTCATCAACGTGTTGCGACAACCCAACGTCTTAGACGCGATTGAGGCTGTAATTGTGCGCGGTCAGCACATCGAAACACGGTATCTGGGGCGCGATGGTGGCCGCGATACGACATACCGTGTGAATGCGGCCCCCGTTGCTGCGCCAAATGGCCCTGCCGTTTTGTTGACTTTCGAAGATCTGACCGACATCGAAGAAGCCGGAAAGATGCGCCGTGATTTCGTCGCGAACGTCAGTCACGAACTGAAGACGCCGCTGACTGCACTAATGGGGTTCGTGGAAACGCTGCGTGGACCAGCGCGGAATGATTCCAAAGCCCAAGATCGTTTCCTAACGATCATGGAGCGTGAAGCATCGCGCATGTCACAACTGGTTCAAGATCTATTGTCGCTTAGCCGTGTCGAAGAACACGAACGCGTCCGACCCACCGAAGAGGTTGATTTGGTCGCGTTGGTCGCTTCCGTCAAACAATCCCTAGAACCCGTCGCAAAATCATCTGATGTCATAATCAATCTGGATGTTCCTGAAACACAGGTTCAAGTGTTGGGCGATTCCAATCAATTGCGTCAGGTGCTGACGAATTTAATCGAAAACGGAATCAAATACGGTGGTGCCGGAAAATCTGTCGATGTTTCGGTTTCGGTTCCGCTGGATCAACCGTTGATACGCGGGAAAGGTGTTACAATTCATGTAACAGATCACGGCGAAGGAATCGCCGAACATCACATTCCGCGCCTGACAGAGCGATTTTATCGTGTTGATTCACACCGTTCGCGCGAAGTTGGCGGAACTGGATTGGGGCTTGCGATTGTAAAACATATAATTAATCGCCACCGGGGTCGTTTGCGGATTCAATCGAAATTGGGTCAAGGCACTGTTTTTTCGGTGATTTTACCCATTTTGGAATAAAGTTTGCATTTGAACCCAGCCCTGTCATAAAACTTTTACAAAAGTGTCACAAAAGCGTGGCGAGAGGCACTTAGGACGGCCCTCGAAGGCTACGGGAAACGCCCAATGCCTATGACTGACAGACTGGAGTTAAATATGTCTTTCATCAAATTGACCGCTTCGACCCTGGCAATTGCTGCCGTTTCCGCGACTGCAGCAGCTGCACGTGACAACGTTCAGGTTGCTGGTTCGTCGACTGTTCTGCCTTACGCTTCGATCGTTGCCGAAGCTTTCGGTGCAAACACTGATTTCCCAACACCGGTTGTTGAATCGGGCGGTTCCTCGGCTGGCCTAAAGCGTTTCTGCGAAGGCGTTGGCGAAAACACCATCGACGTTGCAAACGCATCGCGCGCTATCCGCGAAAAAGAAATCGTTGCATGTGCTGAAAACGGTGTGACCGACATCATCGAAGTACGCATCGGTTACGACGGCATCGTATTCGCATCGCAAATCGACGGCCCAGCGTTTGACGCGTTTACTCCATCGGACATCTTCAACGCTCTGGCACCAAAAGTGATGGTAGACGGCGAACTGGTCGACAACCCATACACCCAGTGGTCGGAATTCAACGCTGACCTGCCTGCAGCTGACATCCTGGCATTCATCCCAGGCACCAAGCACGGCACCCGCGAAGTGTTCGAAGAAAAAGTTATCGCAGCTGGCTGTGAAGCAACTGGCGCAATGGAAGCGATGATCGCTGGCGGCATGTCCGAAGACGACGCAGAAGATGCATGTCTGGAAGTTCGCACCGATGGTCGTTCGGTCGACATCGACGGCGACTACACCGAAACTCTGGCTTCGATCGACGCAAACACCAACGCAATCGGCGTGTTCGGTCTGGCATTCTACGAAAACAACACCGACAAGCTGAAAGTCGCGACCATGTCCGGCGTTGTTCCTTCGACTGAATCGATCGCAACTGGCGAATACCCAGTATCGCGCCCACTGTTCTTCTACGTGAAAGCAGCACACATCGGCGTGATCCCAGGCCTGAAAGAATACGCTCAGTTCTTCGTTGCTGACGAACTGGCAGGCCCAGATGGCCCTCTGGCAGCATACGGTCTGGTTTCGGATCCAGAACTGGCAGCGACCCAAGCTGCTGTTGAAGCCGAAGCAACCATGAACTAATAGCCCTCGGGCATACACATCCCGAAGGGGCGGCTGTGACTGCCGCCCCTTTACCATTTCAACGAATTACCCATATGGGGGGCGAATGCCTATTTTGTGGCTCATCTGTGCGGTATTGATCATTGCCGCAATCGGATTTGTAATTGGACGGACCCGCGCGATTTCTAGCGGTCAGGGTGACATCCGAAACCTGCACTCTTTGCCCTCGTACTATGGTTGGAACGTTGCACTAAAATCGATGGTGCCAGCGTTTTTTGTTTTGATTGTTTGGCTGATTGCGCAACCGCTGATCATTAGTTCGGTCGTATCATCGAATTTGCCAGAAACGGCGATCCCAGAGGGGTCCAGCGCTGGCCTAATCATGAGCGAGGTCCAGCGAACATCGAACGGCGTTTCGGCGGCTGTCATATCTGGTGATCTAGATAGCGCTGTTTTGGCGGATTCTGCCGCTGACCTGTCTGCCGTGACCGAGGCGCTGAAAAATGCCGGGCAGATCGTAACAACCGAACTGACCCAGCCGATCTGGGACGCAGCATTGTCCTATCGTTCGATGTCGAATGCCGGCACCACCGCGATGTGGGTTGTCGTGATCGCACTGGCGATTGCTGGTGCGGTTTGGGGCCTTCGTCAAACGAATGCCGATTTCCGCGCGCGCAACACCGTTGAAACCAGCATTCGTTATATGCTGATTGCGGCGGCTTCAATCGCGATCCTAACGACTGTTGGCATTGTTTTGTCGCTGGTCTTTAACACGATCGAATTTTTCCGCCTCTATCCGATCACTCATTTCTTCTTTGGTACCGAATGGGCGCCTAGCTTCTCGGGCCGTGGTGGTTCGTCCGAACTGGGCATTCTACCGCTACTGTGGGGTACGCTGTATATTTCGGTCGTGGCATTGGCTGTGGCTGTGCCGATTGGCCTATTCGCCGCAATCTACCTGTCGGAATACGCATCGAAATCGGTTCGTTCCGTCGCAAAACCATTGCTAGAGGTTCTGGCTGGTATCCCGACCATCGTTTACGGTCTATTTGCACTGCTAACCGTTGGCCCGCTGTTGGTCAGCGTCTTTGGCGAAGGCGGATATCTGGGCGTTGATTGGCAGGGCGGTGGCCGCGCCGTGATGACCGCAGGTATCGTTATGGGCATCATGTTGATCCCGTTCGTGTCGTCTCTGTCTGACGATATCATCAACGCAGTGCCTCAGTCGCTGCGCGATGGATCGTACGGTTTGGGTGCGACCCAATCGGAAACCATTAAACAGGTTGTTTTGCCAGCAGCTTTGCCAGGTATCGTTGGCGCGGTTCTGCTGGCCGCATCGCGCGCCATCGGTGAAACCATGATCGTGGTGCTAGGGGCAGGGGCGGCGGCGCGCCTATCGCTAAACCCGTTCGAAGCGATGACAACCGTGACAGCTAAAATCGTATCCCAGTTGACTGGCGACAGCGACTTTTCTTCGCCCGAAGCCTTGGTTGCATTCGCACTGGGTATGACCCTTTTCATTCTGACGTTGGGCCTGAATATCTTCGCGCTCTACATCGTAAATAAATATCGGGAGCAGTACGACTAATGACCGACGCTACCAATTCGGGGGCACAAGCCCCAAAAACGTCGCTGATCGCACATGACGCCCGTACGAAAAAACGTAATTCGGCTGAAAAACGGTTCCGCGCCTATGGTGTGACCGCCATCGGGATTGGTCTGTTTTTCCTGACGGTGCTGTTCTATTCGATCCTGAAATCGGGTCTGCCTGCGTTCACGACAACTGTTCTGTCGGTCGAATTCACGATGACCCAAGAACAATACGACGAAGCCGAAGGCACCATGCTGAAAACAGCAAAGTACCAAGGTTTCTTTAACGACGGTCTAGCCGCGCAATTGGCCGAAACTGGCGTAGAAGTCGAATACGACGCCAAAACGATTGAACGGATCGCGGGTAAAACCGGCAACCTGATCCGCGCGCATTATCAGGAAAATCCAAACACAATCGGCTCGCCTGTCACATTTGACCTGCCAACATCGTCGCGCGTGAACCGTTACATCAACGGCGAATTCACCAAAGACGAAGTCGAAGACAGCCGTTTCCTAGAGGCAGCTGACCTTGATCTTGTCGACGTCATGCTGGCTTCGGGCACGATCCGTACGGTGTTCGACTGGAACTTTATCACTGGCAAAGATTCTGGCGTGGACAACCCAGGCGGGGCAGGGATCGGCGCATCCGTTATCGGCTCGTTCTTCATGATGCTGGTCGTGTTGGTACTGTCGCTGCCGATTGGTGTTGCGGCGTCCATCTACCTAGAAGAGTTCGCACCGAAAAACCGCTGGACCGACCTGATCGAGGTGAACATCTCGAACCTAGCCGCCGTGCCATCCATCGTGTTCGGTATCTTGGGTCTGGCCGTGTTCATTCAGTTCATGCACCTGCCACAATCGGCGCCGCTGGTTGGTGGTTTGGTCCTGACGCTGATGACATTGCCAACGATTATCATTTCGACCCGCGCATCGCTAAAGGCTGTGCCGCCGTCGATCCGCGACGCGGCATTGGGCATCGGTGCATCGAAAATGCAGGCGGTGTTCCACCACGTGCTGCCATTGGCGATGCCAGGCATTTTGACGGGTACAATCATCGGTCTGGCGCAGGCGCTGGGTGAAACGGCTCCGCTTTTGTTGATCGGTATGGTGGGCTTTGTGGCGCGCGAATATCCTGAAGGCTTTATCCAAGGCTTTGTTGAACCAAACTCGGCTATGCCTGCACAAATCTACACATGGGCGTCCCGCGCGGACGCTGGTTTCTACGAAAAAGCATGGGGCGGTATTATCGTGCTGCTGGCTTTTCTTCTTACGATGAACATCATCGCAATCATCCTGCGCCGCCGCTTTGAGCGCCGCTGGTAATTGAGCAGGAGGACATAAACATGAACGACATGCGACTAATTGATAGAGCGGTGGACATGAAAGACATCAAAATTGCGGCCCGCGATGTACAAGTGTACTACGGTGATAACCATGCGATCAAAGACGTGAACGTTGATATCGCTGACAAAACCGTCACCGCATTCATCGGCCCATCGGGTTGTGGTAAATCGACGTTCCTGCGTTCGCTGAACCGTATGAATGACACGATTGATATCTGCCGCGTCGAAGGCAACATCCTACTGGACGGCGAAGATATCTACGACAAACAGGTCGACCCAGTGCAGCTGCGCGCAAAGGTCGGCATGGTTTTCCAAAAACCAAACCCGTTCCCGAAATCGATCTACGACAACGTGGCTTATGGTCCGCGCATCCACGGTCTGGCCAAAAACAAGGCCGATCTGGACGAGATCGTAGAAAAGGCACTGCGCCGCGGTGCGATCTGGGACGAAGTAAAGGATCGTCTGGATAAACCAGGCACAGGTCTGTCCGGCGGCCAACAACAGCGTTTGTGCATTGCGCGCGCTGTCGCCACCGAACCAGAGGTGCTGTTGATGGACGAACCATGTTCGGCGCTGGACCCGATCGCGACCGCTCAGGTCGAAGAACTGATCGACGAACTGCGCGAAAACTATTCGGTGGTAATCGTGACGCACTCCATGCAGCAGGCCGCACGCGTCAGCCAGAAAACCGCGTTCTTCCACCTAGGGAATTTGGTGGAATACGGCGAAACAGGCCAGATTTTCACAAACCCGGTCGATCCACGCACCGAAAGCTACATCACTGGCCGTATCGGTTAAGGGCAGGGCAGATATTATGACAGATCAACACATTCTTTCCGCATACGACCGCGACCTAGAAGCCATTCAAGCACTGGTCATGAAAATGGGCGGCCTTGTCGAAGCGGCCATTTTGGACGGCGCGCAATCGCTAGAAACCCGCGATGTGGAATTGGCTGACAAAGTCCGCCAAGGCGACAAAGCTATCGACGCCCTAGAGTTACGCATCAACGAAGAAGCCGCGCGCACCATCGCGCTAAGAGCACCTGTTTCCAAAGACTTGCGCACCGTTCTTACGGTTATGAAAATCGCTGGTAGCTTAGAACGTATCGGCGATTACGCGAAAAATATGGCGAAACGTACCCATGTTCTGGCGGAAATGACGCCGATCAACGGCCCAGATGCCGCGCTGCGCCGCATGGCCCGCGAAGTTCAAGGAATGCTGCGCGACGTACTGGATGCTTATGTCCGCCGCGACGCTGAACTGGCTGAACAGGTTCGTATGCACGACCAAGACGTTGACCAAATGTACAACGCGCTGTTCCGTGAATTCCTGACATTCATGATGGAAGATCCGCGTAACATCACGGCCTGTATGCACCTGCATTTCATCGCGAAAAACGTCGAACGTATGGGCGATCTGGTGACCAACATCGCCGAACAAGTGATTTATCAGGTCACTGGCGAAATCCCAGACGAGGCGCGTCCGAAAGGCGATATTACCACATCGGTGTCCAAGGTAGAGTAACATGTCTGGTCAAGCGCATGTCCTGATTGTCGAGGACGAACCAGCCCAACGCGAAGTGTTGTCTTATAACCTAGAGGCCGAAGGCTATCGCGTATCAGCGGCCATGAATGGCGAAGAGGCGTTGCTATTGGTTTCAGAGGAAGCCCCAGACGTCATCGTGTTGGATTGGATGTTACCAAACGTGTCGGGCATCGAGGTTTGCCGCCAAGTCAAAAGCCGCGCCGAGACCCGCGAAATTCCTGTGATCATGCTGTCCGCACGGTCAGAGGAAACCGACAAAGTCCGCGGGTTAGAAATCGGCGCGGATGACTATGTAACCAAGCCGTATTCTGTCAGTGAATTATTGGCGCGCGTTCGTAGTCAGTTGCGCCGAGCGCGTCCAACGATGACGGGTCAGGTCATGACGTTTGACGACATTCAGCTGGACAGCGAAACGCACCGCGTCACGCGCAACGGTGAAATGCTCAAACTCGGGCCTACAGAATTTCGGCTGCTTTCGACATTTATTGAAAAGCCTGGTCGGGTTTGGTCCCGTGATCAGTTACTAGACCGCGTGTGGGGCCGTGACATCTATGTCGACACCAGAACAGTTGACGTCCATGTTGGCCGGCTGCGCAAAGCACTGACCGCGCATGGCGGTTCGGATCCTGTGCGTACGGTGCGAGGGGCCGGTTACGCATTAGGCTAAAGTTGTAGCTCGCTCGTTGTGTAATCAGTATTATGTTAAATATTGCCGCGATAAACCTATTGGTTGATCTCGCCTAAGGTGGTATCAGCTGTGTGACTTAAGATACTGACTACACAGGTGTGTTTTGACTGACTTTCTGGAATACCTTGACGGCTTGGCAAATTCTGCCTCGGTCGAGGAATTGTGGAATTTGCACACAGCCCGAATGGCATCTTATGGCTTTGATCGTCTGATCTTTGGTTACACGCGCTATCGTACCGAACGGTCTTTGGGTGACCCTCAGGATTGGGTTGTCCTAACAAACCAGTCGCCTGAGTATATGAAAGTGTTCATCGACGACGGGATGTATTTCCATGCGCCAATGGTACGTTGGGCTATGGAAAATTCAGGTGCCTGTAGCTGGAGCTGGATCCGCGGCGCGGCCGAACGTGGCGAACTGAATGACAAAGAGCTAGAGGCGCTCGCATTCAATCAAAAAATGGGTGTTACGGCTGGCTATACCATTAGTTTTCATTCGATGAGCGCACGGACGAAAGGTGCGATCGCCCTCACCGCCCCTAGTGGTACGAGCCAGGACGACGTCGATGCTATTTGGGACGAACATGGCCGTGAAATTCACCTAGCTGCGAACGTCGCGTACCTGAAATTGCTTACGTTGCCGAACACCCATGCGCGGCAATTGACCAAACGACAGCGCGAAGTTTTGGAATGGGTTGGTGACGGTAAAACGACGCAAGACATCGCGCAAATTATGGGCCTTACGCCTGCAACTGTTGAAAAACACTTACGTTTAGCGCGCGAATCTTTGGATGTTGATACGACTGCACAGGCAGTCCTGAAAGCGTCGTTTTACAACCAGATGTTTGTTTTGGATTTTTGATCCCGTAGTCAAATAGTCCAAATCCATCAATAATTTCAAATGGTCAGGTATACCTGACTTTTGTTACGTTACGTCAATTGTCATAACTACACTGTTCCGTGAGTGGTGGCCTTAGGCCAGGGACACAAGCGTTTTGGATCCCTAATTATTATTTAGGTTCCCCAAAGCGTGCCGGTTTTCCGGTGGCTGGTTGCGATAGTTTGCTATCAATTCCGGCGTACAGTTATGCGGCGGACATCCCATCCTATTCGCTGTATGACGGTGTTTCTGGGCGCTGTGTCTTATGACCAGCGCCCTTTTTTATTGGGCGATGCGCCCAGAGAAAAAGGCCCGCCAAATGGCGAGCCTTTCGAATGCGATATGATCCAGAAATTACTGGTTCATTGCAGCAACTTCAGCTGCGAAATCGGATTCTTCTTTTTCGATGCCTTCGCCGACTTCCATGCGGATAAAGCCAGTGATTTCAACGCCAGCTTCTTTAGCTGCAGCTTCGACGGTCAGGTCAGGGTTCACAACGAACGCTTGGCCCAGCAGGGTCGATTCAGCGATGAATTTCTTCATGCGGCCTTCGATCATCTTTTCGATGACCTGCTCTGGCTTGCCCGATTCACGTGCGATCTCGATCTGGATCGAACGCTCTTTTTCAACGATTGCTGCGTCTAGGTCAGCTTCGCCCAGTGCAGCTGGGTTTGCTGCTGCAATGTGCATTGCAACCTGTTTGCCGAACGCTTCGTTTTCTGCGGACAGAGCAACCAGAACGCCGATTTTGCCCATGTTGTCAGCGGCAGCGTTGTGGATGTAGGATAGAACCGAAGCGCCTTCGATCGAAGCCATGCGGCGAACCGACATGTTTTCGCCGATGGTTGCAACTGCATCGGTGATGGTTGCTTCTACGGTTTTACCACCCAGATCAGCAGCTTTCAGCGCGTCAACGTCAGCAACGTTCAGCGCAGCGCCTGCGATTTTGGTAACCATTGCTTGGAACTTTTCGTTCTTCGCAACAAAGTCGGTTTCGGAGTTAACTTCGACAGCAACACCTTTGCCGCCTTCGATCGCAACTGCAACCAGACCTTCTGCAGCGGTACGGCCAGCTTTCTTAGCAGCTTTTGCCAGACCTTTGGTGCGCAGCCAGTCTACTGCTGCTTCCATGTCGCCGTTGTTTTCAACCAGAGCTTTTTTAGCATCCATCATGCCAGCGCCAGTCGACTCGCGCAGTTCTTTTACCATTGCTGCGGTGATCGCCATTTCACATCTCCTGGAAATTATAGTGTCCGGCCATGGATGTATTCCATGACCGGTAACAATTGTGCAAAGCCCCTGCTCTTATTGAGCAGCTGCTTCCTCTGCCAGTACTTCTTCTGCCATGTCTTCGACAGCGCCCAGGTCAACACCTGCTTTTGCCAGCTGAGCCGACATGCCGTCCAGAGCTGCGCGAGCAGCCAGATCACAGTACAGAGCAATCGCGCGCGCTGCGTCGTCGTTGCCTGGAACTGGGTAGTCAACGCCGTCTGGCGAAGAGTTGGTGTCGACGATGCCTACAACTGGGATGCCCAGTTTTTTAGCTTCGGCGATTGCCAGATCTTCTTTGTTAACGTCGATTACAACCATCAGGTCAGGAACGCCGCCCATTTCGCGGATGCCGCCCAGCGAAGCTTGCAGTTTTGCTTGCTCACGCTCTGCGTTCAGACGCTCTTTTTTGGTCAGGCCTTCGAAACCACGCTCTGCGGATTCGTCGATTGCCTTCAGACGGTTGATCGACTGCGAAACAGTCTGCCAGTTGGTCAGCGTGCCGCCCAACCAACGGTGGTTCATGTAGTACTGAGCGCATTTCTCTGCAGCGTCAGCGATAGGCTTTTGAGCCTGACGTTTGGTACCTACGAACAGGATACGGCCGCCTTTAGCAACGGTGTCACGGATGACGTTCAGAGCTTGGTCCAGCATTGGAACAGTCTGGGTCAGGTCGAAAATGTGGATGCCGTTACGCGAACCGTAGATGTACTGTTGCATCTTAGGGTTCCAGCGCTGTGTCTGGTGACCAAAGTGTACGCCTGCTTCCAGCAGCTGACGCATGGTGAACTCGGGTAGAGCCATGTCTCTTTCCTTTCCGGTTTAGCCTCAGCGGGGGATCAGACGAATGTCCAACCGGTGGATGCATGGGATGTCTCCCCACGTCACCCGCCCCCGCTTGCGGAGTTGAATGGCGCGCGTTTACCCCGCGCGCCCCAGAAAGGCAAGGCCCGAATTACAATAAGGTGCGTTCAATTACCCACCAAACACCCATCAATCCAATCGCGATGGACGCAGGGATCGCAATAACGCTGCGATACCATGATTTGTGCCCGAACCAGAACCCGACCAACGCATAGGCAATAGCGATGACAAACAGTTGGCCAACCTCAACACCGATATTGAAACCGATCAGCGCGGCAATGAACCCGTCCTCTGGCAGACCGTATTCTTGCAACACGGAGGCAAAGCCCAGACCATGCAGCAGACCAAACGCGAAAATCACAATTGGACGGAATGAATTCAGTCGTCCCTTGGCTGTGATGTTTTCAAACGCGACAAAAGCAATCGATGCAGCGATCAATGGTTCGACGATAGAACCTGGCACGTTAACATAGCCCAAGGCTGCCAACGCTAGCGTAATGGTATGTGCAAGCGTGAATGCAGACACCTGCCACAACAATGGGCGCATCTTCATCGAGAAGAAGAAGAGGCCCAGAACAAATAGGATGTGGTCCATGCCAAGCGGAACGATGTGTTCAAAACCCGTCGGGATGTAGCTCACGAATGTTTGCCACCACGACAATGCGTCGCCGCCAGTCAATGCAATGTCACCAGACGTTTCACCATTGGACAATGTGCCAGTGTAGGGCTCTTCGACGCCATTTTGGCGCAGAACGATCATGCCCAAAGTTTCATCCCACGAAAAGGAAACAGTTTGGGCATCGGAGACGTCACCCGCGTCAAAGCTGAATACGGTCAGACGCGCCAGTTCATCATTGTCAGATGATGGCACATCTACCGAAACAAGGTTCAGTGCACGCGGTTCACCATCGACGCTAACGTCGATTTTCGATTGCACATCCGCCCAGTCAGCAGCAAAGGCCGTCGCTAGTTCATCTGCATCCAAGGCGCGAAAATCGTCGTAGGTCGCCGCCTGCGGCGCATCGTTGGTGTCGGCGTATTCACCTAGGTCAATATCGGCCAAAATGCCTTCGATCGCCATTTCGACATCGAAAACCAAACGATCGTCTTTGATTTCCATATTGGCGATCGCTGGCAAAACTTCGTGTGCATCAGCGTTTTGAAAAAGGCCCGATCCAAAAACAAAGATTGACACAAACCCAATCAGGGCCAGTTTGGTTTGTGTAATAAAGGAACGAACTCTCATGCGCAGTCTACTTTCTATCTTGGCCCTCGTCGCATCGCCCGTTATGGCGCACGAACTGTGGCTTGAACCACTGGACTATATTGTTCCGAACGACGGTAGATTAGTCGCAAACATTGTCAATGGAGAGGCCTTTGATGGTGCAAATTTGGTATACCTACCTAGCCGGATAGCGCGTTTCGAAAATTATTCGGGTACCGAGGTAGCCGCGATTGAAATGCGTGCGGGTGATCGACCAGGACTGGATGTTGAACCCGTTTCAGACGGTTTGAATGTTGTTATTTATCAATCAACTGCCGCGCGTCTGACCTATACCGATCTAGCAAAATTCCAGCGATTTGTGGATCACAAGTCGCTACCAGAACCCACAACCGCACCCTATCCAACCACCCTACCCGATAACGGTATTTTGGAAACGTATTGGCGTTATTCCAAAACATTGGTCGGTGTTGGTGATGCTGTGGGTATTGATCAACCGACCGGTTTGTTGACCGAATTTGTGGCTCTCTCCAATCCCTACTCTGATGACACTGCCGACTTTAAAGCGACGTTACTATATGAGGGCGAACCTCGGGCTCGGGCGCAGGTTGAAGTGTTTGAAAAATCACCCACAGATGAGGTGACAATATTCACCGTCCCCACAACCGACGAAGGTGTCGTAACCATAAACGTGAAAGCAGGGTACGAATATATGCTGGATGCAGTTGTATTACGTGCCCCAGAATTGGACGATGCGGTTGAAATGGGTGCAATGTACGAAACCCATTGGGCAAACCTGACATTTGCCGTTCCGGAATGACTTGCGCATGCCGTCATGTCGCGTCATGACGGGTTTATGATCAAATCTATCGACATTCTATGCATCGGGTCCGTCCTGTGGGACGTTGTCGGTCGGTCTCCTTCGGTTATGCGGCTGGGGTCCGACGTTCCAGGCCGTATCGAAAGGTTGCCGGGCGGTGTTGCGATGAACATTGCGATGACGTTGGCGCGTTTCGGTATGACGCCTGCGTTGCTTACGGCCATAGGCCGTGACCGCGAAGGTGACGAATTGATGATCGAGGCGCAAAATATGGGCCTTGTAACCGACTATGTCTATCGATCCGAGGATCTGCCCACCGATAGCTACATGGCGGTCGAAGGTGCAAATGGCCTGATCGCGGCCATCGCTGACGCTCATTCATTGGAACAGGCCGGCGCTAAAATTATTACTGCTATGGGCGACGGTCGGTTGGGTGACGAAGCGACCCCTTACAACGGGCTGATTGCGCTGGATGGTAATTTGACCGTTGATCTATTGCGCAAAATTTCGTCGTCGCCCCTATTCGCGTCCGCTGATTTACGCGTTGCGCCAGCCAGCCCCGGTAAAGCGGACCGACTGCTGGCCTTGCTGGGGCATCCTGTTGCAACGCTCTATGTCAATTTAGAAGAGGCAAACCTATTAACCCGCCGCGACTGTACCAGTTCGGAACAGGCCGCATTGGCGCTGATTGAACGTGGCGCGAAACGTGTGTTGGTCACAGATGGCGGCAAATCCGCATCCGATGCCACCGCTGACCGCGTTATTACAAAACAACCTCCATCTGTACTGGTCACGCGCGTGACGGGTGCAGGTGATACATTTATGGCCGCGCATATTGCTGCCGAACGCCGCGGCGAAACGCGTGATGACGCGCTGGAAACAGCACTGAACGCCGCAGCGACCTACGTTTCAGGAGAACACCCAAGATGATCCCAATGTCCTTTTCTGCCGAAGTCGCAGAGGCGATGAAAAACGACCAACCTTTGGTCGCGTTGGAAAGCACTATCATTAGCCACGGCATGCCCTATCCGCAAAACGTAGAAACGGCGCGTTTGGTTGAACAAAAGGTCCGCGATAATGGCGCGGTCCCTGCCACCATCGCAATCATCGAAGGCGTGCTGTGCATCGGTTTGGATGACGAACAGTTAGAAATGTTTGGTCAAGCCAAAGGGGTCGCAAAACTTAGCCGTGCAGATATCGCCGCCTGTCTGGCATCTGGCGGTACAGGGGCGACGACCGTTGCCGCGACCATGATCGGTGCCCATCACGCAGGGATCAGCGTTTTCGCAACTGGCGGAATTGGCGGCGTTCATCGCGGTGCCGACCAGACCTTTGATATTTCGGCTGACTTGCCTGAACTGGCACAGACGCCGGTGACGGTTGTAGCCGCGGGCGCCAAAGCCATTTTGGACCTGCCCAAAACATTCGAAGTGCTGGAAACCTATGGCGTGCCTGTCATCGCATTCGGACAGGACGAAGTGCCAGCGTTCTGGTCGCGGTCATCGGGCATCCCTGCCCCATTGCGCATGGATACCGCCGACGAGATCGCAAAATCACACCAGATGCGCGGATTGCTGGATTTGCCAGGTGGTCAATTGGTTGCAAACCCGATTCCCGTCGATGCCGAAATCGCCGCCGAAGAATTGGCACCCGTGATCGAGGCAGCATTGGCCGAAGCAGAAGCCGCAAAGATTGCTGCCAAAGACGTCACCCCGTTCTTGCTGAACGCGATGTACGAAAAAACCGAAGGCCGCAGCCTGACCGCAAATATCGTGCTCGTGCTGAATAATGCGGAATTGGCGGCGAAAATTGCAGCGTCGCTGCACAAGCTGACGTCGAAATCCGACTAAGGTCGATAACATCCATTGTAGGCGCGGATGGTCGCGCCTACATTAAGCCAAACACATTTATTTTGGCTTGATTGTGAATATCCAAACTCCTCCTGAACCGCCCAAACGTCGCTCTGGTCTTATTTCAGGACTGCGCAATAATTTTCTGGCGGGCATTGTTGTTATCGCGCCGATTGGCCTAACGATTTGGCTGATTTGGTCGGTTGTTGGATGGGTTGACGGGTTCGTCTGGCCTTTGGTCCCCGACTATTATCACCCTACCCAAATCGTGAACCGTATTTTGGGCAACGATAGCCCAATGAGCCCCGACTACATTCAGGTCAATGTACGCGGTCTGGGCGTAATCCTATTTTTGGTCGTCACCATCGCGGTTGGGTGGATCGCCAAAGGCATCATTGGCCGCCGTTTTTTGATTTGGGGCGAAAGCCTTGTTGGTCGGATGCCTGTCGTCCGGTCGATCTATAACGGCGCGAAACAACTGGCGGAAACTGTATTCGCACAATCAGAAACCAGTTTCGACGAAGCTTGTTTGATCGAATATCCACGCAAAGGTGTATGGGCCATTGGTTTCATTTCCACCAAAGCCAAAGGCGAAATGGCGGAAAAGGTGCCAGCTGACGGTGACATCATGACGGTCTTTTTGCCGACAACGCCAAACCCAACATCGGGATTTTTGTTGTTCATCCCGCGCAGCGACCTGACGATGCTGGATATGTCGGTTGAAGACGCGGCAAAATTGGTGATTTCGGCGGGCCTGGTTTATCCAAACACCAAAACGCCGAAAGTCGATCCCGAGGCTTTGCCGAAACGCTAATCAAACATTTCGTGCAGATCGACGCTGCCGCGTTTTCCCAAATCTTTTTTGTGGTTCTTTAGAAAACGGTCCATGGAATTGCGGCCCGCCTCTTTTAGCCGCGAAAGGACAACAGGCAGCGCGATCATTTTTGTGGCCAGACCCAATTCGGTCATCAATGCTTCGTCTTCGACCAAATGCACGTTCACGTCTTTCATCGCGCCCTTTTTGATCGAACCATCGGCAATGAGCCGTTTCACAAAACTGATCGCACGCAGTTCGCGCAAAAGCGACGTGTTAAAGCTGATCTCGTTGATCCGGTTTTGAATGGATTGGCCGTCGGTGGGAATTTCTTCGCGGTACAACGGATTGATGTTCACGATCACGATATCGTCTGGCAAATGCTGGGGAAACAGCGGAAACAGCGCAGGGTTACCCGTATAGCCACCATCCCAATAGGCTTCTGTTTTGCCGGTCGCTTGATCATGTATCTCTACGGCTTCGAACAATGTGGGTAGGCAAGCAGAGGCAAGAATGGCTTGCGTTGTGACCTCTTCGTCTTTGAAAACACGTATTTTTCCGGTTCTAACGTTTGTCGCGCAAACGTGTAATTCAGGACCATCGTCAGCACAGATCGCATCCCATTCGAATTCTTTGATGATCCGTTCCAGCGGATTCGAAATCGCTGGCCCAAAATTATAGGGCGACATCATGCGTATGGCGGTTTCCCACCACATATAAACCGGCGAATAGGTTAGCGCGTTCGCATATAATTCGGTCGCGGGCGCAAATGGTTCCATCCATTTATTGACCGTAGGATCCGTAATCGCGCCGACGCGCCGCCAAACCCAATTCAAGTTTTCACGCGCACCTTCGCGGCCGCCGTTTACCAACCCCGCCTTGAACGCCGCCCCGTTTAATGCACCTGCCGACGTCCCTGAAATTGCAGCAACCTCAACATCTTCCTCATCCAATAATCTGTCTAAGGCACCCCAAGTGTAGGCTCCATGAGCACCCCCACCTTGCAGTGCAAGATTGATACGAAACGTCATGTTTTCCCTACTTTCGTAAAAAGTGAAAAAGAGTAAAAATTGAGGGTAATAGTGTAGTCAGTGAATTGTTCCCGAAGGTAAGGCAGGTATGAAAATACCTGCCTTTATCTTTTACAGCGCTGTCCAGCCACCATCGACGCTGATCGTTGTACCTGTGATTTGTTCGGCAGCAGACGAACACAGGAACACAGCCGTACCGCCGATTTGTTCAACGGTCGCGAATTGCTTGGACGGCTGACGTTCCAGAATGACCTTCTCGATCGCTTCTTCTTCGGTCATGTCGTATTTCTTTGCGGTGTCGGGGATCTGTTTTTCCACCAGCGGCGTGTGAACATAGCCCGGACAAATCGCATTGGCTGTAATGTCCTCTTTCGCTGTTTCCAGCGCGACCACTTTGGTCATGCCCACAACACCATGTTTGGCCGTGACGTAGGCGGATTTATAGGGTGACGCGGTCAAACCATGGGCTGATGCGATATTGACGATTCGACCCCAGCCACCTTTGCGCATTAACGGCAGCGCAGCTGCGGTTGTATGAAAGGCAGAATTCATATTGATCGCGATGATCGCATCCCATTTTTCAGTCGGAAATTCATCAATCGGCGCAACATGCTGGATGCCGGCGTTGTTGACCAGGATATCGCATTTGCCTGCTTTTTCTATCAGAGCGCGGCATTGATCCGCTTTGGACATATCAGCCTGAATGTAGCGGACAGTAACGCCAAATTCTTCGGCCATGTCAGACGCCAATTTGTGATCGTCGTCGTTGTCTGTAAATGAATTTAGAACAATATCGGCGCCTGCTTTGGCCAATTCGCGCGCGACGCCCAGCCCGATACCGGAATTTGATCCTGTAATGACGGCTGTTTTACCTGAAAGAGACATGTCTTTCGTCCTCTGTATGTACGAAAACCTGTCTTTGATAATGCTGCGACTGCAAAATAATTCAATGACTCGGCGTAAAAACAGCACAAAGAATCGCCGATTCCGTGACCGATTCCACGCAGTTTTGATGACACCGAAATATGCAGAAAACCCAATAAAAAAACGCCGGCACAAGGCCGGCGCTAAGTCATTGAGGCAGGTTTCATACAGGCAAGAAACCTATCGAGCAGTGACATCTTTATAAGCAATTCCACGCCGATATCCAAGGATAAAAGTTTGAACTGCCTAAAGCGCCCAGATACGCTGAGCTAAAAGCCGCTGGCACTACAGGGATTGTTAACAAAATGAGATCAATGACTTTATCCGTTCTTCGGCAAACTGGCGCCGCATTGGCGTTCATGGCGTCCGTAGGGATTGCAAGTGCCGAACCAATGCACGGCATTGCGATGTATGGCGAACCCGCCCTGCCCGATGGATTTGTCTCTTTGCCCTATGCAAACCCAGATGCACCCAAAGGCGGCACAATGGTCACCGCCGAGGTTGGCGGCTTTGATAGTCTTAACCCATATGTCGATAGCGGCCGCGTGCCGTGGCAATTGTCATATCTGATCGGTGAAAGCCTGATGGGTCGTTCGCTGGATGAACCGTTTTCGCTGTACGGTCTATTGGCCGAAAGCGTCGAAACCGATGAAGACCGCAAATGGGTTGAATTCACTTTGCGCCCAGAGGCCGCATTTTCAGACGGCACACCAGTGACCGTTGACGATGTGATCTGGTCCTATGAAATTCTAGGCACCCAAGGCCACGGGCGTTATCGCAGTTTCTGGTCCCAAGTCGAAACGATTGAGGCAACCGGCGAACGCAGTGTTCGTATCACGTTCAACACCGACAACCGCGAGCTGGCATTGATCGCAGGTATGCGTCCGATCTTGCAAAAAGCTCAATTCGAAGGTGTTGATTTCGCCAACGAAGGACCAGACATGATCCCGATCACGTCGGCGCCTTACACCATCACAGACTATGAACTGGGCCAATATGTCGAACTGACCCGTAACCCTGACTATTGGGGCGCTGATGTTCCGTTCCGTCAGGGGATCGCCAACCTAGACACATTGCGTTTGGAATTTTTTGGCGATGAAACCCCTGCATTCGAAGCGTTCAAAACCGGCGACGTTCATTTCACACGTGAATTCAGCGAAAGCCGTTGGGAAAGCCAATATAATTTCCCGCGCGTCCAATCGGGCGAAGTGGTTAAGGAAATCCTGACCCATCAACGTCCATCCGGTATGACAGGCTTTGCGATGAACACCCGCCGCGCGCCATTTGATGATTGGCGCATCCGCGAGGCGTTGATTACTGCGTTCAATTTCGAATTCATCAACGAAACGATCACTGGCGGCCAACAGCCGCGCATCACATCCTACTTCTCAAACTCGCCTTTGGGGATGCAGGACGGCCCAGCGACAGGACGTGTGTTAGAGTTTTTGGAACCCTACGCCGATCAGTTACTTCCGGGCACGATCGAAGGCTACGCATTGCCACAGACCGATGGGTCTGAAAATGACCGCCGTAGCCTGCGTGCAGCGCTAGCATTGTTTGCCGAGGCTGGATGGACCCCTGATGACAGCGGAACATTACGCAACGGTGCGGGTGACGCGCTGGAATTTGAAATCCTGATGAAAACAGGGTCCAGCGAAACAGAATCTATCGCGGATATGTATATCCAGACCTTGTCGCGGTTAGGGATCGACGCGCGTTTAACCAATGTAGACAGCGCACAATATGTGCAACGGTCGGACGCTTATGATTTCGATATGATCTATTATCGCCGGGGGCTATCGTTATCGCCAGGGAATGAACAATACGCCTATTTCGGTACCGAATATTCTGACACACAAGGTGGTCGGAACCTGATGGGCGCTAATAGCCCCGCGATTGATGCGATGATCACGCATCTTTTAACATCGGAAAGCCAATCTGACTTTATCGCGGCTGCGCGGGCTCTTGACCGCACCCTGACAGCTGGGCGATATGTTATCCCGTTCTACCAATGGAATATCAGTCGGATTGCATATGACCAAAACCTGCATCACCCCGAAAACATCCCAATCTTTGGCGACTGGCCCGGCTGGCAGCCGGATGTCTGGTGGTATGAAGAGTAAGGTCGCGCTGATCGCAGCGCTGGCATTTTTGGCTGGTTGCAACACGGTCGCAGGCGTCGGTGACGATATATCCGAAACCGCGCGAACCGTTCAAACCTGGTTCTGATATTAGGCCCCTCGGGGCCTTTTATTTTACGTGATCGACGTGACCCACAGAATTGTCGCATCTTCGGTGCTGGTCGAAATGACGTTGTGCCCCATTGATGCATCGTAATACGCGCTGTCCCCGCGTTTCATATCGATGGGTTCGTAAAATTCGGTATAGAGTTTGATTGTGCCCGTTAGAACGTACAAAAACTCTTCGCCGTCGTGGCGGACCCAACCATCAAAATCATCCATGTCACGGGCGCGGATACGGGCCCGATACGGCAGCATGGATTTTTTGGTCAGCTGATCCGCCAGCAATTCATGCTCATAGGTCGTCGTGATCTGTCGATTGCCTTCGCCCGATTTGGTCGACACCATACGGCCATTTACCTGATCTTTGCTGGGCGGCGTGAATAGCTGCGGTACGGAAATTTCCAATCCAACTGCCAGTTTCTTTAGCGCCTCATAGGTGGGTGACATCTGGCCATTTTCAATCTTTGACAATGTCGAACGCGCAAGGCCCGCATGCTGGGCAGCTTGTTCCAACGTCCAATCGCGTTCTTTACGCAGTTCGCGCACGCGCGCCCCCAAATCCAGTGGCGCAGCCGTATCTGCATCACCAGAGGCACGCGCAAGTCGGATCAGGCTCCCATTGTCGGTATTTGTCATTTTGTGTTCAACCTATCTCCGCGAATACCGGCTATTCCTATACTACCATTTGCGGCGATCAAATAGGCCCGTTACAACACAGCAGACCGCACAGGCATTAGCTGACAAAATTGGAAGATGATTATGGTAAAACTCGATATTTTCGCTGATCCAGCCTGCCCTTGGTGTTACGTGGGCAAAGCCTATTTGGATCGCGCATTGGAAAAATCGGGAGACCATCCGTTCGTTGTCGAATGGCACCCCTTTGTGTTAAATCCAGATATGCCAGCCGAAGGTATGGATCGGGCTGTTTATCTGGAAATTGTGTTTGGTTCCAAAGAAAAAGCCGTCGAAGCGCATGTAGAATTGATGGATCATGCAGCAAAGGCTGGAATTTCTTTTGATTTCGAAAAAATCAAACGGTCGCCGAATACGTTGGACGCCCATCGATTGGTGTATTGGGCCGGTCTGGAATCCAAACAGACCCCAACGATGACCGCGTTAATGCAGGCCTATTGGCGCGATGGTCGCGATATCTCTGACCACGAAGTTTTATGCGACGTTGGTGATAGTGTTGGGCTGGATGCCTCTGTTATTGCGCGACTTTTAAAAACAGACTCTGACATTGAAAGCATTCAGCGGCGCGATGCGCATAGCCGCGAAATGGGCGTGAAATCTGTCCCGACATATATCGTGGCAGGTCAACACGCCGTACCGGGTGCCCAGAATACCGAGCTATGGATGAACGTTATTTCTGACATTCAAAAACTGCTAAAAGAGCAACCCGCACAGGATTGATAAATTGAATAAAATTACAATCGACGCCAATGGCAAAGCCAGCGTCGAATTCATCGCTTTGATGGCAACGCTGACAGCGATGGTCGCATTCAGCATCGATTCCATGCTGCCCGCACAGCAAATTATTGCGGATGAATTATCACCAGATGCGCCGCAGCTGGCGCAGTTAATCGTGACGATCTTTTTGCTGGGCCTTGGTATTGGGACGTTATTGGTTGGTCCGATCTCGGATCGGTTTGGGCGGCGTCCTGTCATGATTGGTGGCGCGGTTTTATACATCGGCGGCGCCGTTTTGGGGTATTTCGCGAATTCCATGACTGTGCTGTTGGTGGCGCGATTGATAATGGGCATCGGGTCGGCTGGTCCGCGCATCATGGTCGTTGCGGTCGTACGCGACCGTTTCTCGGGCCGTGAAATGGCGTCGGTCATGTCGTTCATCATGATGATTTTCGGCGTCGTGCCCGCTATTGGCCCTACAGTTGGCGCTGGTTTGATCGCGTGGGGCGGGTGGCGGTTTTCCTTTGTTGCTTTTGTGGTCTTTGCCGCCGTAGGGGCGATTTGGGCCTTTGGCCGATTGCCTGAAACCCTAGCTGCCCAAAACCGCCGTGAACTGGCAGCGCGGCCGATTATCGTCGCGATCAAAGAAATCGTTTCGAACCCAATCGTGATGATTGCGACGATCATTCAAACGTTGGTTTCGGCGATGTTGTTTACTGTTCTGTCAACAACCCAGCCGATTTTTGAAACCGTTTTTGACAAAGGCGCGCAATTTCCGATGTGGTTCGCCGTGATCGCGATTACTGCAATGGCGGCATCGCCTATTAACGCTCGTCTTGTGCCACGATTGGGTATGCGGAAAATTCTGATCGCCGCGCTGTCCGTTCAATCCGCTGTAACGCTGATTGTTGCTGCGGTCATGATGTTGGATCTGCCAATATCGGTCGCGTTTCCGATCTACCTGATCTGGACAATTGGTATCTTTTTCCAGAACGGCTTTACGCTGGGCAACCTAACCGCCATCGCGATGGAGCCGCTGGGTCACATCGCAGGTGTTGCAGCATCAGTCATTTTGGCTATTGCGACCATCGCATCTTCAGTTTTGGCGATCATTATCGGTCAAATCGTTGGCGTTTCGATTACGACATTGGCCGCAATGTTGTTTCCGCTCGCTGCAATCAGCCTTGGACTAATGTTCGTCATAAAACGGTAATCAGACCTTTTTCTTGGCCTCGGCCAATTTTTCAGCAAGATCACGGGCAATAGCAAATGCGCCCTTGATCTTGTCTGCGTCAGATTTCCAATCGCGGCGAATGACAATTTTGTTGTCTTTGACTTTTGCCAGACCTTTTTGTGCGGTGATGAATTCGACCAATCCTTCGGGGGATGCGAATTTATCGTTATGGAACCGAATAGTCGCGCCTTTGGGTCCGCCATCCAGGTGACTGATCCCTGCCCGTTTACACATCGCTTTGATGCGCACGATCAGCATGAGGGTGTTTACCTCTTTGGGCAGTTTGCCAAAGCGGTCGATCAGTTCAGCAGCAAAGCCTTCCAACTCGACCTTTTTCGTCAAGCTGGACAGGCGACGATATAGACCCAGACGGACATCTAGGTCGGGAACGTAATCTTCGGGGATCAGCACCGATACACCCAAATTGATCTGAGGCGCCCACTGGCCGTCGTTGTCTGACAACGTAACATTGCCCGATTTAATCTTGGCGATCTCGTCTTCCAACATCTGCTGGTACAGTTCGAACCCGACCTCGTTGATGTGGCCTGATTGTTCTTCGCCCAGCAGGTTACCGGCCCCGCGAATATCCAGATCCTGCGATGCCAGCGTGAAACCAGCGCCCAAGGTATCCAAACTACCCAAGACCCGTAGCCTTTTTTCAGCCTGCGGCGTCAGTTTCGCCCGAGGTTTGGTCGTGAGGTACGCATAAGCGCGCGTTTTCGAACGCCCGACACGGCCACGGATCTGGTACAACTGCGACAGGCCGAACATATCGGCGCGATGAACGATCATCGTGTTCGCCGTGGGAATATCCAATCCGCTTTCAACGATCGTCGTGGCGATCAACACATCGTATTTGCCGTCATAAAACGCGTTCATCCGGTCGTCCAATTCGCCCGCCGCCATTTGTCCATTGGCGACGACATAGGTCACCTCTGGCACCTCGCGTTTGATCCAATCCTCCATCTCGGCCAGATCGGAAACGCGCGGCACGACCAAGAAGGACTGACCACCACGATAATGTTCGCGCAACAGCGCCTCGCGGATGGTGATCGTGTCCCATTCGCTGACATAGGTGCGGATCGCCAAACGGTCGATTGGCGGCGTGCCGATGACCGACAATTCGCGCACACCGGACAACGACAGTTGCAGCGTTCGCGGAATCGGCGTCGCGGTCAGGGTCAGAACGTGAATATCCGAACGCATTTGTTTCAAACGCTCTTTATGCTGAACGCCGAAATGCTGTTCTTCGTCGATGATCAACAGGCCGAGGTTTTTGAAATTCACCGTTTTGGACAGCAGCGCATGGGTGCCGACGACGATATCAACCTGCCCGTTTGCAATGCCTTCACGGGTTTTGTTCGCTTCTTTGGTGGACACAAAGCGGGACAACGGCGCGACGTTGATCGGGAAACCGCGGAATCGTTCGGCAAAGCCTTTGTAGTGTTGGCGGGCTAGCAATGTGGTAGGCGCGACAATCGCCACCTGTACGCCGGACATCGCGGCGACAAAAGCCGCGCGGATCGCGACCTCGGTCTTACCAAACCCGACGTCACCGCAAATCAACCGGTCCATCGGGCGGCCAGAATCCAGATCGTCCAGAACGTCTGAAATCGCCTGTAGCTGATCATCGGTTTCAGCGTATGGAAAACGGGCAAGGAATTGATCCCACATGCCATCGGGCGGCGTCAAAACGGGTGCCTTGCGCAATTCCCGTTCGGCAGCCACGCGGATCAAACGTTCGGCCATCTGGCGAATGCGTTCTTTCATCCGCGCCTTTTTGGCCTGCCACGCACCGCCGCCTAGTTTGTCCAGTAGCCCTGTTTCATGGCCATAGCGCGACAGTAGCTCAATGTTTTCGACAGGCAGATAGAGCTTTGATCCTTCGGCATATTCCAGCAGGATACATTCGTGCGCTGCGCCCAACGCTTTGACGACTTCCAGCCCCATATACCGGCCAACGCCGTGATCGACGTGAACAACCAAATCGCCCGGCGTGAGGCTTTGGGTTTCGGTCAGGAAATTTTCCGCTTTGCGTTTCTTTTTCGACTGACGGATCAGACGGTCGCCCAACACGTCTTGTTCAGATATGACCGTCAGGTTGTTGGTTTCAAAACCTTTTTCCAAAGGCCAAATGGCCAAGTGGATGCCAGATTTCCCAACGCGAGCGTAATTTTTGACGGGGATAACCTCGCCCAGCCCTTCGTCCTCTAACAGACCGGTTAGGCGTTCGCGGGCACCTTCTGAATAAGACGCAATAACAACTGGGCCTTCGGCCAGACGTTTCTTAACATGATCGGCCAAGGCACCGAAAAGGCTGATGTTTTCTTGTTGGCGCTCAGGTGCAAAATCGCGGCCAATTCGTCCACCTGCGTCAATAACGCCCAAACCCGTCGATTGTTTGAGAGGTTTGAAATCCAAAATGCGCCGCCCAGAAACGGCATCCGTCCAAGCCGCATCATCCAGATACATCGTTCGCGGCGGCGCAGGTTTGTAAACGCTATCGATGCGCCCCTTTTGGGACATCGCAATCTTGCGTGTCTCGTAGGCATCGTCGATCATCGTCCAGCGTGCATCGCGCGCCGCATCTATTTGATCATCAAAGGTAATCGTTGCTTTAGGTACGTAATCAAACAGGGTTTCCAAACGGTCATGAAAGAAGCCAAGCCAATGTTCCGCGCCTGAATGTTTACGGCCTGCGCTGATGGCTTCGTACAATGGATCATCAGTACCCGCTGCCCCAAATTCTATGCGATAATTCTGGCGGAAACGCGTGATGGCTGCATCGTCCAGAATAACCTCGGACACTGGCGCCAATTCGATTATATCCAGCTTTTCGATGGTTCGCTGCGTAGCAGGGTCAAACCTGCGGGCGCTGTCCAATACATCACCGAACAGATCTAGGCGAACGGGGCCGCTTTCCCCTGGTGGGAAAATATCAATAATACCGCCGCGGACCGCATAATCACCTGGTTCCATCACGGTCGGAGATTGAGTAAATCCCATCCGAACCAAATACTTACGCAACCCTTCTTCATCCATCCGATGATTTACACGAGCGGTAAAGGACGCGGATTTCAAAACATCGCGCGCTGGAATTTTCTGGGTTGCAGCATTTAGTGTGGTCAGAACAACAAACTTAGCTGGCATCCCATGACACAGCGCCGCCAAGGTTGCCATCCGTGCAGCAGACACGTCGGCATTCGGCGATACGCGATCATATGGCAGACAGTCCCACGCGGGAAAAACCACGACAGGCATGTCAGGCGCAAAGAACGAAATCGCAGCCTGTATTTCGGTCAGCCGCCTGTCGTCGCGTGCGACATGCAGAACAGGAGCATTCGATTTTTCAATTTCATTCAGGATAAGCTGGGCGTCAAAACCTTCTGGCGCGCCGCAGACCGTGATGTGAGAGTTCTGAGCCATGCGCGAGACCTATCTTGCCCGTCAGCGAAGTCAATCAGAAGCCGTAGGCTCCGCCTAAGTTTTGGTACATACCAAAAATGGCAGTCACAAAAATCGACGCCATTCCAATAAATTGCGTGTAAGTCCTATGCCTTCGCAATCGACCGAACAATGTGGTTTTGTCTAACCCTTCAGCCTCTATCGCGTAGGCGGTGAAAATCGACAACAGGCCCACCAATGTCATAGGAAAGGCCATTAAAATCACCGCTTGTGCGAATTCGATGTGATAAAATGCGGCTAGTATGAATAGCCCAGTCAAAACAAAGGTCACAAATCCCGTTAGCCATAAACCAGACCCACGTGCGATAAATAGCAAACGGTTTACGTTGACGCGGACGATGGATTGCAGATCGTCAAACGCTTCGCCGCCTTCACGCGCTGCACGTTGGATCAGGTCAAACGGAACGCCTAGGACGTAATGCGATGCGGTCGACCACATAACGGCCAGCGCGATCCAGTACCACAGGTTTGAAAATGACCGCAGGTCGATGACTTCGAAAATCGTTTGCGTCAGGTTCACGTATAGCGTCCGTTCATTGTTTGTGTCGGACACTATCGACCCAAATCACCAAAGCCCAGACTTGTTCCCGTCAAAAATCCGTGGCACCCATGATTTGTGACATGAAAGGCCCGTTATGAAACCAACCGTCGCTCCGTATCCTACGTCTCGTCTGCGCCGTTTGCGCAAATCCCCCAGCATCCGCGCCATGGTGCGCGAGAACACCCTTACGCCGGATGATTTTATCTGGCCTGTGTTTTTGATGGATGGCGAAGACGACGAGACTCCGATCCCATCTATGCCAGGTGTGCGGCGCCAAACGATTGATCGCGTTGTCAAATCGGCTGCGATGGCATCGGATCTGGGCATCCCTGCTATGTGCCTGTTTCCATACACCGCGATGGAGCATCGGACTGAAGATTGCGCAATGGCATGGTCGCCCGACAATCTGACAAATCAGGCGATCCGCGCGATCAAAGACGAAGTTCCTGAAATGACGGTGATGACGGACATCGCGCTGGACCCCTACAACATCAACGGTCACGATGGTTACGTCGACAACGGTGAAATCCTGAACGATGAAACGGTTGATGCGCTGGTAAAAATGGCATTGGCGCAGGCCGAGGCTGGAGCCGACATCCTTGGCCCATCCGACATGATGGATGGCCGTATCGGCGCGATCCGTTCTGCGCTAGAAAGCGAAGGACATCAGAATGTTGCGATCCTTTCTTATACTGCGAAATACGCCAGCGGATTTTATGGGCCGTTCCGCGACGCGGTCGGCGCGTCGGGTGCATTGAAAGGCGATAAAAAGACCTATCAAATGGATCCTGCCAATTCCGAAGAGGCGATGCGCCTTGTCGAACGCGACCTTATGGAAGGCGCTGACATGATCATGGTCAAACCGGGTATGCCCTATCTGGATATTTGCCAACGCGTGAAATCTACCTTCGGCGTGCCAACCTTTGCCTATCAGGTGTCGGGTGAATACGCGATGATCCAAGCGGCCGTTCAAAACGGCTGGCTGGACGGCGAAAAGGTCATGCTGGAAAGCCTGATGTGTTTTAAACGCGCGGGCTGTGACGGTATCTTGACGTATTTCGCCCCCGAAGCCGCCCGTATACTGAACGGTTAACCGCCGACATACAGGTTGTGGATGACAGAAACCGCGCAGCAGCGTATAGTTGCGCGGGCAGAGCGGAAAAATCCGCCATACAAGAGGCAAGAGCAATGACCCTTATCACTCGTCGTAATTTCGGGCTGGGCGCGGCTGCGGCTACGCTATCGGCCTGTTCAAACGGGATCGGAACAAATGGTGCGGCAACGATCGACGCCCGCGTCGATTCCACGTTGTCCTATATGTATAGCCGGTACCCTGGCACCCGTGATCTGATGCTGAAATCCGCCGGTATGTTGGTTATGCCACTGATAACCGAAGTTGGTTTGGGCTTTGGTGGCGCATACGGCCGCGGTGCCCTGCGGATTGGGCAAACAACGGTTGATTACTATTCCGCCGCCAGCGCTAGTGCCGGCTTGCAGCTCGGAGGTCAGCAATACAGCCACGTTCTGTTTTTCATGACAGAAGAAGCATTGATGGATTTCCGCCAATCGTCTGGCTGGGCCGCTGGTGCAGATATGGAATATGCACTGAACGATCAGGGCGAAAACATCCGTGCAGAAACAACAACGTCGCTGGCCCCTGTGATCGCGGTCGTGTTTGGTCAGGCTGGGTTCCGCGTTGGTGCGACGCTTGAAGGTACGAAATACACACGCGTCCTGCCCTAAATCCAATCTGGTTTATAAATATCTTGCTTGTCCACATCGGTGGGCAGGCATTGTTGTCCTCGTGCATATAGTCGGGCGCCCAACTCGCGTGCTGAGGCAGCAAGCGCAGGATTGTCACAATGCGCAACACCACCCAAACGCTTGAACAACGCTTGTTGAACTTCAACTGCCCCGCCACAATAACGCGCAAGCAGATCAACTGACGTGTAGAACGCGCGATGCAGTTCAAAAACGGGCATCCAAACGCGGTCGCAGGTTGGACTGACTTGGTCAGGCGTTTCGTAAATCACCGACATAATTCGGTCCATCATCCAGATTGCGGTGCCCGGATCATTTACCCCCGGAGACATGGCTTTCACCCCGATCTCTGCCAGCATCACCATTCCGATTTCAGGATCTTGGGGGATATCGCGGTGTAGTCCGATATCGACAAAACGTTTGATCGCGTTCTTGATCGTATCAATGTCGCCAGAGATATGCCCGATCACTTCGCCTTGGTTCACGTAATCGCCAGGTTTGACGGTTAGCCAAATATATCCCTGACAATCGGTCGCGGCTGTTTGCAAGGCATGTGTCAAAATGCGAACGATATATCCCGAACGCTCTGACCGTACGGTAATGGCGTCTGCGGGAATAATCACATCAGGCGTTAGGGGATTTGCCGACAGCGCAGGATGTTTCACACACTCGTGCATGGCGCGCTGTGTGTCGTCGCGAATAGTATTTGCCGTTTGTTCCAAACTGCCAAAGGTTTGCAGATGCAAAACCCACCGCAGGATTGTGGCCACGATCATCACAATCACGACAATCGTCATTGCGAATAGAACGACGATTTCACCTTCGGAAAAAAATGGCGTGTGCAGCAAAATGATCGACAGTAGCGCGTAAATATACGCCCCGACAAAGGTCGCTAAAACGGTCTGTGTGCGTGTGTCTTTCAACTGAACACGGTGCGCGCGCGGCGTCCATTGCGATGCAACAGAACGATAGACGGACACCATGACCGACAACGAAAATGTCGTAACCGCCAACATGGACGACGCGATGATCGTTAGCAGGGCATCAACAGCCTCGGCCCCGATTTTTTCGCTGACACCATCGGGTATAACCCCCCCGAATAATTTTGCCGTCGGCACGGCGATTACTGCCAATCCACCGACCAGCATGACTCTCCATGCGAGTTGCTGAAATAATAGACGAAGCCGTTGTAATATCGATAAAATCAAAATTGCACCTAATTGAATTACACTGATGATAGAACGACCATCCGTGTTGCCAATGGCGAAAAGGAAATCCTATGACCGCAATCCTATTTCCTGCCTCTGGTCTGTCGTCGCGGATGGGTGGGCAAGATAAATTGACCCGTGAAATTGACGGCGTTCCGATTTTGCTACGACAAGTTCAGCGTGGATTAGAAACGGGGTGTTCGGTTTATGTTGCGGTTCCATCAATGGACCATCCACGCGCGCAGCTATTAAAAGGTTCGGGGGCTAACTGCGTTTTAGGCAGCAAAGCGGGGTTGTCTGACACCCTAAGGATGGCGGTGGCGGCAATGCCAAACAGAGACTTGATGATCTGCCTACCTGATATGCCAGATATCCGAGCCGCCGATTTCACACGCTTAATCCAGATCCGCGATACAAATCCTGATTACCTGATTTGGCGCTATGGATGTGACGGCCGATTGGGGCATCCAATCCTATTTTCATCAGCTTTATTACGGTTGTTTCGCCAGCTGAGCGGCGACCACGGTGCCGCAGAGATAGTGCAAGCACACAAGGAACAGATGTGTGTTATTGACCAAGACGACGAACGATATCTGCGGGATTTAGATACCATGGACGATTGGCTCAGATATGAAAAAAGCCGGCGATAACCGCCGGCTTTTGCTATTCGAAACTTTTGCTCTCAGCTTAGCGGATCAAAAGCTTTGCTTCGTGACGTTTCAGCGCCTTACGAGCTGATTGATAGTTCTCTAGACCATTCTTCAGCTTCAGCTCTGGGAACAGTTCCAGAATTTCGTTGCGCTGACCATTTCCGATACCTTTCAGGCTGTAGTCACCTGGCTGGAAGCTTTCAGTCCAGGAACCGTTCGACAGAACCACTTCGTGGCGTTCAAACATAAAATGGATGTAGGTCGTCTGCATAACGTCGACGCGATGGATACCTTGGCTTCCGACCAAATGTTTTGCTGCCGCCAGCACTTCGCGTTCTTCGAAATACAGCTGCGTCAGGTCGGACGAAACCAGCACACGGTGGTTCGGCGATACCAGCATGTCACGTTCAGGCAGTCCCTGCCCCAATGCGCCTGCCTTGATCAGCACAGGTTTCAGGTGTGGGTTGTTGACCAGCTGTTTGCCGGACATGTCTTTGTGACCCAACCACGCGATTTCCTGAATGCCGTTGTCGCGGGTGATGACGCGATCGCCGACACACAGGTCTTCGACTGGGACTTCGCCGCGGATCGTTGCGATCATGGTACCAGGGGTAAAGCATGGAACGACATTTTCGATTTCCGAGAATGTCATGGTCGACCCATCAAGGAAGGTAACGGTACCGTCCTCTTTGTCGTCGCTGGTGTAGGTGATGAAATCGACGTTCGATCCGGTCAGATCCAGAACGTCTACATCATTGCCATCGACATCTTCGCCGCCGACAACGTTGTCACCGCCTTGACCACCCAAGAAGGTATCATCGCCAAATCCGCCCGACAGATCGTCCGCGCCTTCGCCGCCAACGATGGTATCATCACCTTCGTCGCCCGAAATCACGTCGTCACCTGCGTCGCCGTACAGAACGTCGTTGCTGGCGCCGCCCATGACGGTGTCATTGTCATCACCGCCATAGATCAGGTCGATATTATTGCCGCCCTGAATGGTGTCGTTGCCTTCGTTGCCTTCGATGTAATCATCGCCGCCACCGCCAACGATGCTATCGTCGCCCAGACCACCAAGGATGGTATCATCGCCTGACATGCCATCGATCGTGTCCGCACCAGTGCCGCCATAGATGATATCAGCATCATAGCCGCCCAACAGCGTATCGTTGCCGTCGTCGCCGGAAATGGTGTCGTTACCACCGTTACCGATGATGTAATCGTCACCTTCGCCACCCGAAACGTCGTCATTGCCGTCGCCAGCTTTGATCGTATCGTTACCGGCTTCGCCTAGGATCGTATCGTCGCCAGCATCACCATAAATGACATCATCGCTTTCGCCGCCCAAGATGGTGTCGTTGTCGTCACCACCATAGATAAGGTCGACGTTATTACCGCCCTGAATGGTGTCGTTGCCTTCGTTGCCTTCGATGTAATCATCACCGCCGCCGCCGACGATGCTGTCATCGCCCAAGCCGCCGATCAGAGTGTCATCGCCGGACATACCGTCCATGACGTCAGCGCCGTCACCACCGTAAATGGTGTCAGCGTCATAACCACCGCGCAGGGTGTCATTGCCATCTTCACCAAAGATCGTATCGTTGCCGCCATTACCAATGACAGAGTCGTCGCCGATGCCGCCGTAAACTTCGTCATCGCCAGCGCCTGCAATGATCGTATCGTCGCCTTCGAAACCGTAGATCAGGTCGTCATCACCAACATCACCCGGCAGGATCGCATCGTTGTTGTCGACCATGTCACCTTCTGGGTCACCGATGTAGGTGCTGTCGATGATATCGTTCCCAGCGGTCCCTTCGACCGTACCGTCACGAGGATCTTCGGCGACTGCAACTTTCACTGTTGCGGTGTCTGTCAGACCTTCTTCGTCGGTGATGGTGTAGGTAATGGTCGCTTCACCTTCGAAACCTGCATTCGGCGTAAAGGTAATCGTGCCATCACTGTTAATGTCGACCGAACCATCTGCGGACGACGCGTCAGTCACTGTTAGGTCGTCACCATCAACATCGAAATCGTTCGCCAGTACTTCGATGGTTACGGGCGTTTCGAATTCAGTTTCTGCAACATCATCAACGGCTTCAGGGGCGTCATTAACTGGCGCAACCGAAACAGTCACGGTCGCGGTGTCGGTGTTGCCCGCTGGATCGGTCACTGTGTAGGTGATCGTCGTGTCACCGTTAAAGTTCTCGTCCGGCGTGAAGGTGATGGTGCCATCTGGGTTCACATCGACAGAGCCGTTCGGCGAAGTCGCATCGGTCACGGTCAGAGGCTCGCCCTCTGGATCCACGTCGTTGCCCAGAACATCGATGGTGACAGGTGTGTCCTCATCGGTGGTGGCCGCATCGTCCGCAGCGATTGGCGCATCGTCAACCGGAGTAACCGAAACAGTCACGGTCGCGGTGTCGGTGTTGCCCGCTGGATCGGTCACTGTGTAGGTGATCGTGGTGTCACCGTTAAAGTTCTCGTCCGGGGTGAAGGTGATGGTGCCATCTGGGTTCACATCGACGGTGCCGTTCGGCGAGGTCGCATCGGTCACGGTCAGAGGCTCGCCCTCTGGATCCACGTCGTTGCCCAGAACATCGATGGTGACAGGTGTGTCCTCATCGGTGGTCGCGGTGTCATCAGCCGCGATTGGAGCCTGATTGACCTCTTCGCCAATGATATTTTCGATCTCGGTGAAGGTGATGGTTTCACCTGTCGGCACGCCGTTTGCGTCGACAAAAACAACCGTACCGTCGATACCGTTGCCGTTGCTGTCTGGCGTGACGTTATCCAGATAGAATGGGCCTTTGCCGGTCAGATCCAGTGTGTCGTAATCGTTGCCAGCAGCACCGCCATATACAGTATCACCTGCGCCACCGATGATGTAGTCCGCGTCAGCGCCGCCTTTAATGATGTCGGCTCCCGCGCCACCATCAAGGTAGTCGTCGCCAGCTTCGCCGCCTAGAATATCGTCGCCTTCGCCGCCGAACAGCGCATCGTTATCGTTGCCCAACCAGATTTGGTCGTTGCCAGCGCCGCCATAGGCAACATCATTTCCGTTACCGTCTTCGGATGTGCCGCGGACATCATCGATGATATCATCGCCGTCACCACCCGACATGACGTCGTCGCCGTCACCGCCAATAATGCGGTCATTGCCAGCTTCGCCGTTCAAATGGTCGTTGCCAGCGCCGCCATCAATGTAGTCGTCGTCCAGACCAGTCCAGGCAACATCATCACCCGCGCCGCCGTAAACAACATCGATGCCAATGCCATCGTCAGAGGTGCCTTCAACATCGTCGAACGTATCGTTGCCTTCGCCACCATACATGGTGTCGTTGCCTTCGCCGCCGATCAGGCGGTCGTCGCCTTCGTTCCCTTCGATGATATCGTCGCCGATGCCGCCATCTAGATAGTCATTGCCAGCAACGTCGGACACCAAAACGGTTTCCATGTTAAAGTCGGTCAGAGTAACCGCTTGGTCGGTTGCACCGCCGTTGTCGTAATCAATCACAATCGTCGCAACTGGACCGGCGATGGATACCAAAACGGAACCAGTTTGCGTTGCCGCCGATACGTTGCCTGTATCAATGTCAGCGCCAGAAACAGTGTTGCCCGAAACAACCTGATTTCCGCCAACATCAAAGGTGACAGGCACTTCGTTTCCATCGGCGTCATATGCGCGGATGGTGACGATATCGTTGTGCGTATCGTGCTCTGGACCTAAATCCAGATCGTTGATGCGGAAGGTTACATTTTCGACTTCGTCCGAGTAGCCAGCAGTGTTTGCAGCAAAATCCATGGTCGTGGTCGATGTGTTTGTGACGTTCGATGCCGAACCGCCGTCACCACCGCCGTACAGACGCAGTGCGGTGCCGGTATCAAAGGCTTCGCCGACTTCGGTGTACTGGGTTTGGGTCACGACCTCTGCGGTGGCGTTGTTGCCTTGGCCAGCAAAGTTAAAGGTCGCAGTAACACCGCCGATATCTTGGGTAGCGCCGTTTGGAACAGTGCCGCCAGCAGTATAATCGGTCCAATCCAGAACTGCGTCTTGATGGATAATGTTACCGTTGCTATCGCCGTCACCGATAATGGTGTCGTTGCCGTCGCCGCCCAGAACAACGTCGTTGTTTGCGCCGCCGATCAGCAAATCGTTGCCTTCGTTGCCTTCGATCCAGTCGTCGCCAGCGCCACCGTCGATGGTGTCATCGCCAGGCAACGTGTCGCCAGCCACAACTGCATCAACATCGAAATAAACGTCTGTGATGTTAATCGCGCTGTCGTGATCGTTGATCTGTACGTGAACGATTTCCAATTTGGTGATTGGACCCGCTACGTTGACCAGAACCGAATAATGTGGATCCCAGTCTTCGCCATTGCCGCCGTTCGAATAAGCCGTTTCAGCGTCGCCATTCTGACCATCATAGTCCACGACCGACACGCCGCCGCCAGCCGATAGATCGACCGCAACTTTGTTTCCATCAGCGTCGTAGGCAAAAACTTGCACCGCCGAGCCGTTGTCGACATCGTTAATACGGAAGGAAATGTTCGACACTTCGTCGGCGAAATCCAACGTATGCACGGCGTAATCGCCATTATCACTCAGTTTCGACCCCAAAGAGCTGTGGGCGTCCAACTGTTCCGTGCCGCTGTCGACCGAATGAACCTTTTGTTCGTTCGATTCAAAGGTCACCACCGCGCCACCGTGGTTTACGGTGGTGTTATAGGTTACAGTTGTGCTGCCTGTGTCTTGGGTAAAGGTGCCCAGGATTTCGCCGCCATCAACAGTGCCAGGGCCATCGGTGTCAGGGGCATCCGTCCAGTTAAAGCTTTCGCGAACAGTTTCGGTGCTGCCTTCTGGCGAACCGTAGGCGCCATTGATCGCGTCGCCGATCAGTACGTCGTTGCCGGCGCCGCCCGACAAATCGTCAGAGCCGCCGCCACCGTAGACTTCATCGTTGCCTGCGCCCGCAATCGCAATATCGTCGCCACTGCCAGCAATGATGATATCGTCATCACCGAATTCACCGGACAAAAGCGCATCTAGGTTATCCACCAAATCGCCGTCCGGATCACCGATGTATGTTGCGTCAATGATGTCATCGCCTGCGGTGCCTTCGACAATGCCGTCACCCGTGGGCAGAGGTGCACATTGTACTTCACCGACTTTTACATCGCTGCAATTGTCATATCCGCAAACATCGAACGAGCTAACGGGCTGGTCGCAGGTTACTTTGACGCAACCGTTAATCCATTCATATTTCGCATCGATGACGTCGCCATATGCATCTTTAAAGATGACATCAATTTTGGAACCGCAGTCGGACAGGTTCACGCCGTACAGATTGAACGACACATTATCCACATTGCAGTCAAAATCGACGCTGATCGTGTTAGAGCCATACGACCCCAAATCAACGCAGTTTTCACCGTTGTAGCTGTGTGTGGACGTTGTGTGGGTCGAGGACGTCTTGCAGTCCATCGTGCCCCAATCGCCTTGGTAAGTGTTTGTGCCACCCCACTGGCAGGTCGCCCAATCAAGCGTAAACCAGGTCATCTTTAACTCTCCATTTGCCCACTGTGGTCCGCAGACCATGCAGCGTTAAGACCCGGATGAGTGCCAATGAGGCATACTCAGCCGAACCTAATGCGATCAGGCCCCCGCCCAACCGCAGTTGTTCATTTCAGCAAAAAGGAAACACCCTTTCGCAGACACCAAATATTTGATCGTCATAGCAGCAACGATCATGACCGCCCCATTCGGCCATTTGCCCCCCAGTTTGGGCAGTACCTATGTATCCGAAGGAATATTCTGGAAAAAGGGAAAAATGACCGAAATTTGTCATTTGGGTAAATGGGCTACCACTAACGGATATATATTCAGTTTATGCCGCTACCGTTTTCCGTGCACTGCATTTGTAGTTAAAATTCGATTATTTGCAGAAAAATCCAATGATTACTTGGATTTTTCGCTGCATTGCAACATTCCAGAGTTGTAATCCCACCCTACATTTCGGTCGAGAAATGAAAAACCGCAGACAGGTTACCTTGCGTAATATAAATGCGGCTAAAAAATGTGCGTAACCGTACACTGTTTCCAAGAGCGGAACATTCGGGCGTTTATGGAAAAATTGATCGGAAAAATTGCACGCAATCTGCGCAACACTTGAAACCCGAACGAGAATCAAAATTGCACAAATTCTACATTTGAGGGATTTACTGGTGCCGGTGGAGAGACTCGAACTCTCACGATCCAGGATCGGGGGATTTTGAATCCCCTGCGTCTACCATTCCGCCACACCGGCCAGTGGCGTGTGATCTACACACGGTTTTAGGTGGCGTCAACGGCCAAAGCGACGCTTGACCTATGTTGTTTGTTCGTGGCCTAACGGAACCCAATATTTAAAGGCAGGTTTGATGCTACGAAAACTTTATGATTGGACTTTTTCGCTCGCTGAATCCCGAAATGCACTTTGGGCTTTGGCTTTTGTCTCATTTATCGAATCTTCGGTTTTTCCGATTCCACCAGATGTGTTGATGATTCCGATGATTGTTGCGCGCCCAAACCGCGCATTTCTGATTGCAGCTGTCGCGACCATCTCTTCGGTGCTTGGCGCTTTGCTGGGCTATTACATCGGCTATGGCCTGTATGAATCGGTCGGTCTGCCGATCCTTGAGTTCTACGGCAAAGCTGACTATTTCCTAGAATTCCAACACAAATTCGACAGCTACGGCATATGGGCGGTTCTGGTTGCCGGTGTGACCCCCTTCCCGTTCAAGGTTATTACAATTGCCTCGGGCGTTCTGGGCTTTGCGTTGGTTCCATTCATCGTGTCGGCCATGATCGCGCGTGCGCTGCGTTTCTTTATCGTGGCTGGCCTACTGTGGAAATTTGGCACACCTATTCGTGATTTCATTGAACGCCGTCTTGGTCTTGTCTTTGTGGCGTTCTGCGTGCTTTTGATTGGCGGCTTTTACCTACTAAAGTTCCTATGACACTGACACGCAAACACTACATTCTAATCGCAGCAGGCGGCTCGGCTCTAACCCTGTTCGGGGCAATGGTTATATTCCAAAGGTTTTTGGATTTGCCGCCCTGCGCTATGTGCATTTGGCAACGCTGGCCCCATGCGATTGCCATCGGATTGGGCGTGCTGGCCTATCTAACCCGCGGTTGGATTTTCCCTGCGTTGGGTGCGATCTCTGCGGCGGTGACTGCTGGGATCGGCTTGTATCACTTTGGGGTCGAACACGACTATTGGGAAGGCCCATCATCCTGCACAAGCGGCGGTAGCGGCATTTCTGGAATGTCGACAGCGGATCTACTGTCTGTCGATAGCGGCCCTAAATTAATCATGTGCGATCAAATCAGCTGGGAACTATTCGGTATTTCGATGCCCGGCTGGAACGCCATCGTATCGATCATACTGGTATATTTCTGGATCAAAGCGATCCGCGCGAGTTAAACAAAAGGCCCGCTTAATGCGGGCCTTTTTTATTGTTGCGCGAATTTGTTTTTCTGAATTTCAGACCACGTAACCGTCAAACGATACCCATCCTCTGTCTGGGTTTCATCATCAACGATCCCCTGACCGAACAACCACGCGCGTTTCTTGCCCGCGCTAAACGGCAGATCAATAACCTCTGTCGTGTGGTTCGGGCGCAGTTTGATTGAAATCGCGGCAAGCAGTCGATCCAATCCAGTGCCTTCGATGGCAGAGACCGCAAACAAATCATCGCGGCGGTCGGCCTGCGCTTGAACGGCGTCGGCCTCCTCGGTGTCTAGCACATCAATCTTGTTCCAGACTTCGATCATCGGGGATTCTTCTCCGATACCGAGGCTGTTCAAAATCGCATGGACGTCTTCGGCTTGTTCTTCGGTCTGTTCGTGACTGATGTCGCGCACATGCACGATCAGGTCGGCGTCCAGCACCTCTTCAAGGGTTGCGCGGAACGCAGCAACCAGTTCTGTCGGCAGGTCCGAAATGAACCCCACCGTGTCAGACAAGATTACCTCTTCGCCGCTAGGCAGTTGTACACGCCGCATCGTCGGGTCCAACGTCGCAAAGAGCATGTCTTTGGCAAAAACCTCTGCCCCAGTCAGACGGTTAAACAGAGTCGATTTACCGGCGTTCGTATAGCCAACCAGTGCAACAATCGGAAACGGCACTTTGGCCCGAGACTTGCGGTGCAGTTCGCGGGTTTTGACAACTTTATCCAACTGACGGCGCAGGCGCACGAGTTGTTCATCAATCGCTCGACGGTCAGCCTCGATCTGTGTTTCACCGGGACCACCGACGAAACCCAAACCACCACGCTGTCGTTCAAGGTGGGTCCACGCCCGTACCAATCGCGTCCGCTGGTAAGACAACGCTGCCATTTCGACTTGCAAAACGCCTTCGCGGGTACGTGCGCGATCAGAAAAGATTTCAAGGATCAGACCCGTCCGATCCAAAATCTTAACACCCCACTCTTTTTCAAGGTTCCGCTGCTGGACGGGGCTTAGGTGGCTATCGACCAGAACCAGTTCAAGTTCTTCAAATTTGAACTTCAGCCTCAGCTCTTCGATTTTGCCGGAGCCAAACAACATGCCCGGCTGCACTTTGGGCAGTGGAACAATGTCTGATCCTATGATCGTCAACGCGGGCAAAGCAGCCGCTAGTGAAATAGCTTCTTCTAACGCTGGGCCAGCGGCACGGCGATCACGGTCACTGCGAATATCGGGATGCAGCACCCAAGCCCGCGTCGCGGGCCGTTCAGTTTCGAGAGTCAATTATTCTTCGCCATCGTATAGGCTGATCGGAGCAGCCGGCATGATGGTCGAAATAGCGCTTTTGTAAACCAGCTGCGATTTTCCATCGCGGCGCAGAAGTACGCAAAAGCTATCGAACCAGGTAATGTCACCCTGAAGTTTGACACCGTTCACCAGAAAGATTGTCACAGATACCTTTGCTTTGCGCACATGGTTCAGAAAGGCATCCTGAAGGTTCTGCTTGTCGGCCGCCATTATCGTTATCCTTTATTCTTGTGGCCGCGGACCGGCCCTATCGATACGCCCACTATGTCCAACGTAATCCAGAGTTTCCAGCCCAAAAATCAGAGATTTGCTGTGCTTATTTGCGCCAGAAGTCCGGATTGAACAGAGCAATGATCGCCAAAGCCTCGAGCCGGCCTACGATCATGCCCACGGCAAGGATCGTTTTCGCCATAGGCGGCACGCCCGAAATCGAAATCGGGGCCTCGGCAGCGGTTTCAACCAATGGGCCAGTATTCGACAAAACCGCGACGGCCAGAACCATGGCATTTTCAAACTGAACACCCGTCAACGATAGCGCAACGATCACCGCAATAATCGACAGCGCAAACAGCATGAAAAAAACCCAGGAGATTTGCGCGCCCTGACGACGAATGCGGCGTGCCTCTTGGCCGGAACCACCGACGGAAGACGGATGAACCAGTTTTTCCAGTTCGCGTTCGGAATGACGGAATAACGCGTAAACGCGTAGCAGTTTCACCCCGCCAGCCGTCGTCGCAATACCACCGCCAATCAAAGACAGACCAACCAACATCAAACCAGGCGTTGATAGGTTCGACCAATCGGTGACGGCGCCCCATGCTTTGGACTCAAAACCAGTGGTGGTCAGGAAAGACAATGTGGTGAACAGCCCGCCCCACAAAGCGCGCATCCCGTCCATCATCCCCGTTGTTGTTTCCTCTTCCACGACACCGGCAAAATGGCGCAGATATAATACTGTCGGCACCAAGATGATGAGGATAAGCGCCATTTGCAATTCTGGGTCACGCCAGATTTTACCTTTTTGCTGATCAACGGTGTCCTGACTGAATGTCAGGCGCGACACAGCAAAGAACATAAAGCAAAAAATCAGAACCTCGCCCCAAATCCCGCTTTCTGCCCAATATAGCCCGCCAACAGGCGAAATACCCGACGTGGACAGGGTCGCCATCGCGTGGCAAAGCGCAACAAACGGCGTATCGCCTGCGATCATCAACCCGAGCCACAGAGTGAAGGTCAAACCGACATAGATCGGGGTGAATTTCACAGCATATTTGCTCAGCCGTTCAGATGTATCCGCGACGCGCGCGATTTGGACAAAGCTTTGGATAATGCGGCTGCGGTTGCCCGCGCTGCGAACCTCGAACCCGCCAAGGTTCATTGGCGCGAGGATCGCAATGGCGGCGATCCACACGAACAAACCACCCAGCCACCCAACGATGGATCGCCACAAATGCAGCGACGCATTCACACGCCAAGGGCTGTCATACAACGTCGATCCTGTCGTCGTAAAATCGGACACCATTTCAAACCACGCATCGAAGAACGACGTTCGACCGTGCGCTTCGTGGAAAGGGATCGCCAAAAGAACCGGCAATAATGCGAATGAAAATATCAGCGTGATAAAGTGGCTACGCGCAACGCGGCGCGGAGATCTATCCAACGTCGACATCGCGATAAGCGAACACAATATCAGTGTCAGTATTGCGCCATAGAAAAAGGTCCGCGCGATGTGAAACTCTTGGTTCCCAAGCGCATGAGCCGCAGGACCAATCATGGCCAAGCCGGAAATGCCCATCAAAAGCACGAAAAATGGCAGTGATGTAATCCGCTTGATCATTAGAAATAGTCGATCGCAACCTGAAGCAATTGTTCAACGGCTGGTACTTCTTTGGCCATTGCGAAAATCGCGACGATATCGCCCTCTTCGATCCGCAGATCACCTTTGGGTTTCAGGTATTTCCGTTCGCGATAGATACCGCCGATCAATACGCCTTCGGGGAACCCAATGTCGCGGATGCGTTCGCCGGAAATAGGCGATGTGCCTAGAACGTGGGCTTCGATCAATTCGGCTTCGGCATCACCGATGGAATATACAGCGCGCACTCGACCATGGCGAATGTGGCGCAAGATCGAAGATACGGTGGTTGCCCGCGGGTTGATGTAGGCATCAATATCCAATGGACCCATCAATGGCACCAAAGTCGGGTCGTTGGTTAAACAGATCGACATTTTCGCGCCCAATGATTTAGCGCGCACACCAACCAGCATGTTGGTTTTATCATCGTCTGTCACTGCCAAAATAGCGTCGGCGCTGCCAACGTTTGCCTCTTCTAACAGGCCGGAATTCAGACCGTCACCGTGCAACACGATGGTCCGTTCCAAGGCATCCGCAGCGATTTCAGCCTGTTCGCGGTTTTTCTCGATAACTTTTACGCGGACGCGGTCTGTGCGGCTTTCGAGTTCTTTGGCAACAGCCAAACCAACGTTGCCGCCGCCGATCACAATGACCCGCTCTTGCTTTTTGTTGTTCTTACCAAAGACCTCTAGCGTACGGTTCACATCTTCGAGACGCGAAAAGACATAGACATCATCACCAGGGAATATCTGGTCGGCAGGTGACGGCGCAAACAACGTGCCTTCGCGGCGAATACCGACAACGATGGCTTGAAGTGTGGAAAACAGGTCGGTCAATTGGCGAAGCGGCGTGTTGATAACCGGACAATCATCACCAATCGTAATCCCCAACATCTGGGCACGACCGTCAAAGAAATTTTCCGTATCAAACGCAGCGGGCGAGGCAAGCCGCTGTAACGCGGCCTCTGCGACTTCGCGTTCTGGGCTGATCACAACATCAAT
Source organism: Marivivens niveibacter (assembly GCF_002150005.2). Lineage (GTDB taxonomy): Bacteria > Pseudomonadota > Alphaproteobacteria > Rhodobacterales > Rhodobacteraceae > Marivivens > Marivivens niveibacter. The sequence continues at coordinate 996,751 of NZ_MSPP01000001.1, read as the reverse complement.
TGGCATGTGATCGCGGCGGTACAAGTCTGAATACAGCGCGGTCAGGTAACTTTGCGCACGAAGGCGTGCAATTTTACGTTGAACGGCAAAAACAGAGTGGGCTACCTGACAGGTCACCATATTGACCTCATCCGAATGGGTTGCGGCGATGATCATATCGGCATCACGCGCCCCTGCCCGATCCAGCACATCCGGATAAGACGCGTGACCAGACACACCATTCACGTCCAGCGTTTCGGTCGCGCGGCGCACCAATTCAGGGTTGTTGTCGACAACTGTCACGTCGTTCCGTTCCGAAGACAGGTGGCGCGCAATTTGCCAACCAACCTGACCCGCGCCGCAAATAATGACTTTCATCTTAATCCTGCCGGTTCGTAACAATCAGCTAACAAGTGGCAGAACGGCGACAAAGCGTCAATCGCAGCTTATTGACATTAAACCAGAAGTCGCCGCATGATGTTCGCGTTATACGTGCAAGAAGTACGACAATTCTTTATTTAGTAAAAATTTTTAGGTGAACCATGTCGGAAAGTTTTCGTGCAAATGTATTGTCCACTGGCCGTATTGGCCAAAAAATGCGTACCCGCACCCAATTATTGGCCGCAACGCGCGAATTAATGGCGAAAGGTGAATCTATCTCAGTGTCCCGCGTCGCCAATCACGCGAATATTTCAACCGCGACGGCGTATCGGTATTTTCCAGACCCAGAAACGATGAAGTTAGAAGCAGTTATGTTTCACGACATCGACGATAAGCAAAATTTGCTGGAAATATTTGAAAAACGGGTATCGCCCGCGATGACAGTTAAAGATCGTTTGCTTTTGGCGCACCAAATCATGATTGATTTCGTCCGCGAAAATGAAACGGGCTACCGGTTGTGTTTGGCCAAAGGGCAAGAACAAGCCGCGATTAACGAGAACCCGACGCAAGTGTCATCGCCCATATCGGCCTATCGCATGGCGATCATTGAACAGGCTGTTTCCCGTCTGCGCGGACGGTTTGGTGGTGCGTACAAGGATCTGTGCTGCACCTTGGCCTGTGCCTGTGGGCCAGAGGCCTACCTGACGCTACGCGACGCTTGTAATCACAGCCACGAACAGGCCGCGCAAACCAGCGCCAAAGCGCTGGGTTTGCTGATCGAAGCGATGGAAATTTAGGCCTTACCTAATTCCGCAACGCGGTTTCCTGATTTATTCGTGGTCACAACACCTAACGATTTCAGTTTACGGTGCAGCGCGGAACGTTCCATCCCGACAAACGCGGCCGTTCGGCTAATGTTGCCTCCGAAACGGTTAATCTGCGTCAGCAGGTATTCCCGTTCGAACAATTCCCGTGCTTCGCGAAGTGGCAAGGTCGCCAAAGCACCAGACAGGACAACGCGTCCCTCTTCGCTAGGGGCTTCTTCAGAGCTGGGTAGCTCTTTGGCGCTGATTGGTTCGTCGCTATCGCCCAAAATCAAAACGCGTTCGACCACGTTTTTCAGCTGACGAACGTTGCCGGGCCAAACCATGGTTTCCAACATTGCGCGGGCATCCTCGGCCAATTCACGCAAGGGCAGACCTTGGGTTTGGTTAAACATTGCGATGAAATGTTCGGCCAACATCGGGATGTCTTCGCGGCGTTCTTCGAGCGCTGGAATATCAATCGGAACCACATTCAAACGGTGATACAGTTCCTGACGGAAATTACCCGCGTCGATTTCCGCCTCTAGATCGCAATTTGTCGAACTGATGACTCTGAGGTCGACCTCGATCTGTTCGGTCCCGCCGACGCGGTTGAATTTCTGATCGACCAGCACCCGTAGGATTTTCGACTGCGTCCCGAGAGGCATATCAGCGATCTCATCGAAATAGATGACGCCGCCATTGGCCTGTTCCAATAGACCAAGCTCTACGCCGTTTTCTGCGCTTTCGCGGCCAAACAGCACCTGTTCCATATTATCAGGGTCAATCGATGCAGAGGTCACAACAACGAAAGGCGCGGTGGCGCGGTTCGAATTGGCGTGGATATAGCGGGCGGCGACCTCTTTGCCGACGCCAGGACCGCCCGTCAGCATGACGCGGCCATTCGATTTTGTGACCTTGTCCAGATTGGATTTCATGATGCGAAACGCGGCGCTATCACCCAGCATTTCACCAACCGGACCATCCGCACGGCGTAGTTCCTGATTTTCGCGACGCAAACGCGATGTTTCCATGGCGCGTTTAATGACGACTAACAGCTGGTCGATATTGAACGGCTTTTCAATGAAATCATACGCGCCTTGTTTGATGGCAGCGACAGCGATTTCAATATTACCGTGGCCTGAAATGATCACGATTGGGATTTCGGGATGTTCCTTTTTGACCTTCGTCAAAATGTCGATCCCATCCATGTGGCTGTCTTTGAGCCAAATGTCCAAAATCATCAGCGCGGGTTTTTCTTTGGCAATTTCGCCCATGCATTCGTCTGCATTTGCGGCCAAGCGCGTGGTGTAACCTTCGTCTTTCAGAATGTCCGAAATCAGTTCGCGGATATCGCGTTCGTCATCTGTGATCAGGATATCAGTCATAAGGCCCTCATGCTGGTACTATCTGTGCGGCCTGATCTACAGGCGTTACAGGAATTGTTATGACGGCTTTGGCCCCAACATGAGACGCGTCATCAAATGGGTCTGCGTCTTCTAGGTGGAGCGTTCCGCCATGTTCTTCTAGGATTTTCTTAACGATAGGCAGCCCTAGTCCTGTGCCCTTTTCACGGGTGGTCACATAGGGTTCGAACAGCCGCGTCCGATCTTCGGGTAGGCCGATGCCATTGTCAGAAATCGTAATCATTGCCCGATCATCCATACGCGTCATGCTGACACGAATTTCAGGGGAAAAATTCGAGTTTTGTCTTTCTTTTCGCGTCTCGATCGCTTCGCCGGCGTTTTTCACCAAATTGGTCAACGCCTGCCCGATCATGGCCGCATCAACATCAGCTGCAAATGGACCGTCGCCCATGTGGCTACGAATGATAACACCGGGCTGACCTGCCTCTTGCAACGTAACAATATCGCGCAAAATCACACCCAGATCATGAATGACCTTTTGTGGTTCAGGCATACGCGCAAATTTCGAAAATTCATCAACGATGCGCCGCAAGTCATTGGTTTGACGCACAATAACTTCGGTCATTTGTTCTAAGACTTCCGAGTCATCGCCTAGCTTTGGCGCGAACTTTCGTTTGATCCGTTCGGCGGACAATTGGATTGGCGTCAAAGGATTCTTGATCTCGTGTGCGATACGGCGGGCCACGTCTCCCCACGCCGCTGTCCGCTGCGCAGTCACCAAATCAGTTACGTCGTCGAATGCAACAACATAGCCTTCTAACAAACCGTCGCTGTTGCGACGCGTGCCCATACGTACAAGCAACGTTTCTTGTTTACCTGACCGGATCAGATTGACCTGATCCTGAACCACTTCGCGGCTTTCGTCGCGCAGCAATGTCAAAAGGTCAGAAAATTCGGGCACAGCCACAGACAGAGCGACGTTTTGCTGCCCACTATGCATATCCAGCAATCGTTGGGCGGATCTGTTCACGAACGTGATGTGACCTTCTGGGTCCAAACCAACAACGCCAGACGTGATCGAGGTAAGCACGGAATCGAACAAACGGCGGCGTTCTTCAATTTGATGCGTGTTTTCCAACAATGTATCGCGCTGCGCTTTAAGTTGGGACGTCATCTTGTTGAAATCACGTCCCAAAATGGCGATTTCATCGTCACCCGTGATCTCAGGAACACGCACGTTCAAATCACCTTCGCCGACGCGGTGCGCCGCAGTCACCAACCGCCCGACAGGACGCGCCAATCGTTCAGCGAACCATAGACCCAGCCAGATCGCCGCAAGGATAAGGATCACAGCAAATCCCAAATACAGCAGGCCGAATTCAAACAGTAATCGACCGCGCTCGCTCTCTAGCTGGTTATACAGCGTGACCGTCTGTTCCGTTTCATCCAGCAGGTTCAACACATCACCATCAACCGCGCGGCTGACGTAAAGATAACGATCTAAAAAACTCTCTAACGGAATAACGATCCGAAATTCGTTGTTATCCCAGTCTTCGATAATCAACACGCCGTACTCATCGGCCAATGCGATCTGATCAGGTGTTAGGCGTTCTAGATCGAACTCATATGATCCAACGGCGCGGGCGCGGTAATCCCCTGCACTATCAATCACAAACGCTTCGGTAAGCGATCTGTCGATGGTTGCCTGAACTGCGGCCAATGCCTCGCGGACTTCGCCATCGGTCATAAAGGGCGTTTTTTGCCGCTCTAGGTTAATATAGGCGGCCAGCGCCATACCATCGCGGGTCAATTCACGGCGGTGTTCGTCTTTATAGGCCTGCGCAGCTGCCAACGAACTGTTTAGAACCGTGCCCACACGTTGCGAAAACCATCCCTCTAGGCCCATGTTGATAGACAGCACAGCAAAAACCGCGACCAAAACCGTCGGAATCAGCGCAAGTAAGGCAAATACGCCCGTCAAACGCAGGTGGAGCCTAGAGCCAGCCGAACGCGCACGCCGCGCGGATACCATCTTTGCAACGCGCTGCATGACCAGCGCAGCGACAACGGTAATGTAAATAAAATCGGCCAACAAAGTCAGGCGCAGGACATTATCGCTTGCGCCCTGATCTAATGGCCCCAAAACAACAAACGTCAGCGCAACCAGAACTGGCCCTAGGATCACAAGACCCAAAGTCGCCGCGTTCTGGACGATGCGCTTTCGCCGCCAACGGTTGAACCGCGCAGCCCATGATCCCAGCAGGGAATGGTACACTCGTTCGTCCTGTACTTTTCGGGTCTTTGCCCGATACCGCCTTTATATCGCGAAAAGCCGTGCGACTCTTTCGCAACTGTTGTGTGGCGAATTTACATCAACTTACGGCGCCGTGTCACGCGGATATCTAGCTCTGTGATCTTTTTGCGCAAAGTATTGCGGTTGATCCCCAGCAAATCGGCACATTTAGCCTGATTTCCGCCTGTCGCATCCAATGCGATTTCGATCAGCGGGGTTTCCACCTCTTTCAAAATGCGCTGGTGCAAACCAGGAGGAGGCAACACGCCGCCATGTAGATCGAAATAACGGCGCAGGTGTTTTGCAACGGACGCTGACAGTTTGTCGCCAGCATCGCCACTGCGCAAAGGCTCCATCGCGGGTTGGCTGTTGAGGATCGATTCCATTTCCGGACGGGTAATTTCCTCTTCGGCGGCAGTGACAACCAGCCGGCGAATGGCATTTTCCAACTGACGAACGTTACCGGGCCAGCTGTATGCGCGGGCCAGATCCAGTGCCGATTGCGACAGATGGCGAACAGGCATGCCGTCACGTTCCGCACGGGTCAAGAAATGGTCTGCCAGCAAGGCAATGTCGTCAACGCGTTCCCGCAGCGACGGTACGTTAATTGTCACGCCCGAAAGTCGATAGAATAGATCCTCGCGGAATTCGCCCGCCTCCATCCGCGACATCAGGTCAGCCTGCGATGTCGCCATGATGCGCGGCGCATTATCACCCAAAGTGTCCAGCATCCGAACGATACGGGCCTGACTGTCGTGATCCATATCGCCGACTTCGTCGAAAAGGATCGATCCACCTTTGGCGCGGGACAGGACGGCGGATGGGCCATCCATCCCCTGCAAATCACCCGGCGCGACAACAACAAAAGGCAAGCTACGACGATCCGACAAATCATGGATCGAACGCGCAATAAGGGATTTACCAGTACCGCTTTCGCCTGTGATTAGAACGGTCAGCTGCGTGTTCATGACCCGCGCAACAAGGCGATATAGCTCTTGCATCCCGCTGGTGCGTCCGACCAACGGCAGGTCGCTGGTGCGATCTTCGCCTTCGGTTCGCGCGGTTGGTGCGCGGCGTTTGACCTCTAGCGCGCGGGCTGCGCGTTTCATTAGGTCAGGCAGGTCGAATGGCTTTGGCAGATAATCGTACGCGTCTGCTTCTGCCGCTTGGATCGCTGTCATGATGGTGTTCTGCGCGGAAATCACGATCACTGGCAAACCAGGGCGTGCCTCGGCGATTTTTGGCAACTGCTCTAGGCCGTTCCCGTCGGGCATGACCACATCGGAAATAACCAAATCGCCTTTGCCCTCTTCGACCCAGCGCATCAATGTGACCAAAGACGATGTCGCATGTACCTTACAGCCTGCACGGGTCAACGCTTGGGTTAGAACCGTGCGGATCGTGCGGTCGTCGTCGGCGACTAGTACTGTGCCGTCCATTAGTGGTCTCCATCACTTAATTGAATATCATTTGGTGCAACTGGCAAAGAGATGCGGAATTTTGTTTTGCCGGGAACCGAGTCGACCGAAATCCAGCCGCCAACATCCCCGATCAGTTTCGAAACCAAAGCCAGCCCAAGGCCGGTGCCATTTTCACGCCCCGAAACAAAAGGTTCAAAAACATCTGCTGCGATTTCAGGCGGCAAACCCGGGCCATCATCGATAATTTCGACCTGAAGCGGCAAACGCGCATGGGTCCCATCATTTTTACGAACACGCAAAGACGCGTCATAGAACGTGTGCAGCCGAACAGACCCGCCTGCGCCGCCTGCCTCGGACGCGTTCTTCAGCAGGTTCAAAAATACCTGTAGCAGCTGATCCGCATCCGCCATCGTCAAAGGCAGCGAAGGATCGTAGTCTTCGACGAACAGCATATGGGCGCCAAACCCAACCGAAGCTGATTGGCGTGCACGATCAAGAACGTCGTGAATATTAACGGGTTTCAACAGCGGCGGACGCAGGTTGCCGAACTGTTCAACCTGTTCCAGCAATTTCACGATGCGCCGGCATTCATCCACGATTAGGTCAGTCATTTCCTGATCGTCGCTATCTAGGTTCATCGACAACAACTGTGCGGCGCCTGTGATACCAGCCAAAGGGTTTTTGATTTCATGAGCTAACATCTCGGCCATGCCGATGGCCGATTTAGCCGCCTTGTTCGATGATGTGTTCACGGTCATGCGGCTGGCGATTTCACGCGGCGAAATCATCATGAGCATTCCGTCATTCGATCCCTGAAGCGGTGCAAACTGAATGTTGCACTGCAATGGCGCACGTTCGCCGGACCCCACATCGATGTCGTTTACGAACAACGATGATCGATTGACACGGGCGCGCTCAAAGGCCTCTTCGATCGGGGCGTCGACCATGACCTTTTCCCAGACGTTGGACCCAACCAATGACCGCGACGACATGTTTAGAAAACTTTCCGCCGAAGGGTTACTTTCTAAAATCGTGTCATCTCCGCCCAGCAACAGCGCTGGGACGGGCAAAGAATTCCATAAATTCTGGTCGTTAATCATGCCGCAACCTGAGTGTTCGGGGTCAACGCGTCAGGCAGTAAGGACAATACCTTTGCCGGATTTTTTTCGGTCAAAACCGAACGGCGCAAATCTGCGGACGGATTGGCGTCATCCATATACCACCCTAAATGTTTACGCGCGACGCGAGTGCCTAATTCTATTCCATAAAAATCGAGCATTGCTTCGTAATGCTCTGATACCAAATCTATAATTTCTTCAACGCTTGGTGTTTCGGGTGGTGTCTCACCCGACAATTCTGCAGCGACTTGCGCCAACAGCCATGGTCGCCCTTGCGCACCGCGTCCGATCATCACGCCGTCCGCGCCCGATTGATCCAACGCTTTCTGGGCAGTTTTCGCATCAACAATATCGCCATTGGCCACTACGGGAATGGATACAGCTTTACGTACATTCGCAATCGCGGCCCAATCGGCGGCGCCTTTGTAAAATTGGCAACGCGTGCGCCCGTGGATCGTAATCAATTTGATCCCCGCGTTTTCCGCCCGTTCCGCAAGCGTAGGCGCGTTCAATAGGTTGTCGTCCCAACCAAGGCGCGTTTTCAACGTCACAGGAATATCGACCGCATCAACCACCGCTTCGATCAAGGTCAGCGCGTGATCCAAATCTTTTAGCAATGCCGAACCCGAATAACCGTTCGTCACCTTTTTCGCGGGGCAACCCATGTTGATGTCAATCAGGCGCGCACCGTTTGCTTCGATCATTTTCGCGGCTTCGGACATCCAATAGGCATCACGACCTGCAATCTGCACCGCTGTGTTCGCTTGATCATACCCCAACTCGGCACGTTCGCGGACACCCGGTTTTGCTTGTATCATCTCTTGGCTTGCGACCATTTCAGACACAACCCATCCCGCGCCAAAACGACCGACAAGCTGCCGAAACGGCAAATCGGTAATACCCGCCAAAGGGGCCAAGGCGACAACCGGCGACAAAGCGACATCGCCGATATGTAAGGAATCACGAATTCGCAAGAAATTGCTCATTTGTTGTGCGTTCGATAGTGATCTAGACAATTGCAGCAACTGCCACAACGAAAGCGGGCGATTTTTTTAATCATTTAGATGCAATTGCACAAATATTAATCAAATAGCCCGTCTTGCTATCAGGATTTGCCTGTCCCCCACGGACGGCTTAAACATCAGATGCAGAATATAAAGGGGCCAAGATGACCATAGCCGCGATCATTGTTGCCGCTGGCCGCGGTACCCGCGCGGGCGGGCCAATCCCAAAACAATGGCAAATGCTGGGTGGGCGTACGATACTATCCCACACCGTCGAGCGTTTTAACCAATGCGATCATTGTGTGCTGGTTTTACATCCCGACGATTTTGATCGTGCAGCAGAATTTTCTAACTGCATCTTGGTCGCAGGCGGGGCGACACGATCAGAGTCTGCTTTGGCAGGGTTGAACGCATTGCGTGAACTTGCGCCGCACAAGGTGCTTATCCACGATGCCGCGCGCCCTTTGACGCCTAAACACGTCATAAACGACGTGATTTCAGCGTTGGATATTCACGATGGTGCCGCACCAGCAATGGCGGTGACTGATGCGCTATGGCGCGGCGTTGATAGTGTTGTCACGGACACTCAAGACCGATCTGGCCTTTATCGCGCGCAAACACCCCAAGGTTTCATTTACACTGCGATTTTGAACGCACATGAGACTGCAACGGCGGACGCAGCCGACGATGTAGAAATTGCACGCCTTGCAGGCATTGATGTTTGCATCACGCAAGGCGATGAAGCCAATATGAAAATAACCACGCCCAACGATTTTGCTCGGGCCGAGATGATATTAAGGACCAATATGGATATCCGAACAGGCAACGGATACGACGTACATGCATTTGAAGACGGCGATCACGTCTGGCTGTGCGGCGTCAAAATACCCCACACTAAGAAACTAAAGGGGCATTCGGACGCCGACGTTGGGATGCACGCTGTGACAGACGCGATTTACGGCGCGCTGGGCGATGGTGACATTGGCCAGCATTTCCCGCCGACCGATCCGCAATGGAAAGGCGCAGCCAGTCACATTTTTCTGGAACACGCTTGCGCGCTGGCCCGCGAACGCGGCTTCACGATTACACATGTCGATTGCACATTAATTTGCGAGCGCCCGAAGATCGGACCCCACGGACCATCGATGAAGGCCGAAATGGCGCGCATCATGGGCCTAAACCCAGATCGTGTCAGCGTCAAAGCCACGACATCCGAACGGCTTGGGTTCACAGGCCGTGAAGAAGGCATCGCATCCATCGCAACAGCAACATTGGTGAAACTATGACCGCTTGGGCCAAACCTGTCGCAACCGTCGCTTATGTCGGGCTCATGCGCCCTGCCCCTGGCACTTGGGGCTCGCTGGCAGCCCTACCGCTGGCCTGGGTGCTGTATCAAATTGGTGGCGCCGTCCTGTTCGCTGCAATGATTATCGTGGCTTACGTTATTGGGATTAAAGCAACCGCCATTTATACCGCAGGCAAAGCCGACCACGATCCATCCGAGGTCGTTATTGACGAAGTTGTCGGTCAATGGATCGCCCTGCTGCCTGTTGTTTTCGGCGCCACCATGATGGGTGCGGATATCACACGCCTTTGGCCAGGTTGGATCGCCGCCTTTGTCTTGTTCCGCCTGTTCGACATCTGGAAACCAGGCCCTGTCGGCACTGCTGACAAACGCGGCGACGCAACTGGCGTCATGCTGGATGATGTCATCGCAGGTGTTTTTGCTGCGATCGCGTCCAGCGCATTGGCAGCGTTTTCACATCTGGTGTTGATGTAATGACCTTAGCCGAAACCTTACTGACCATCGCCAAAGCCAAAGGTGTCGTGATTGCCACAGCCGAAAGCTGCACTGGGGGTATGGTTTCGGCAGCAATCACCGACATCGCGGGCAGCTCTGCCATTTTGGATCGCGGTTTTGTCACCTATACCAACGAAGCAAAGATCGAGATGTTGGGCGTTAATGCCCAGACGTTGTCCGACCACGGCGCAGTAAGCGAAGAGGTCGCACGCGAAATGGCGCTGGGCGCTATTGCCAACTCCAATGCAACAGTTGCTGTATCCATTACCGGCATCGCTGGCCCCGGTGGATCAGACTATAAGCCCGAAGGCCGAGTCTGCTTTGGCGTAACAATTAAGCAGAACGTCAAAGTAGAAACCATCGAATTTGGTGCAATCGGAAGGTTGAACGTCCGCGGGGCGGCCAAGAACCACGCATTACAGATGCTCATTACTGAAATCGATCACCTAAACGATTAAAAAGCGTTCATAGACCTATTTTATTGATTAAATTTTAATCATTATACAAACTGCTGCAAAAATATGCACAGCAAAATCACATTGCCACTTTCCTAAGCGTAGGGAATCCGCCTTTTGGCCCACGAAGAATGGGAAAACCTATAGGAGTGGGACAATGAACGGAGCGGATACCGCCTGGATTCTTGTTGCAACGGCCTTGGTGTTGTTCATGACACTGCCCGGCCTTGCGCTATTTTACGGGGGCCTTGTGCGCGCTCGTAACGTACTGAGTGTTTTCATGCACTGTTTCGCAATCGCATGTTTGATGAGCGTTCTGTGGATGATCGCAGGATATACAATCGCCTTTGGTGGCGAAGGTGCATATTGGGGCGGCCTGTCCAAATTGTTCCTAACTGGCGTCGATGCAGACAGCCTGTCTGGTACGATCCCTGAAATCCTGTTCTTTGCGTTCCAGATGACATTCGCTGTTATCACCCCTGCACTGATCGTAGGTGCATATGTTGAACGTATCGGCTTTGGCTTTGTTCTGGCGTTTTCGGCTGCATGGATGCTGCTGATCTACGCACCAGTTGTGCACTGGATTTGGGGCGGCGGTTTCTTGGCTGAAATGGGCGTCGTTGATTTCGCGGGCGGCATCGTTGTTCACGAAACAGCTGGTTTGGCTGCAATCCTGCTGGCGCTGGTTCTGGGCCCACGCAAAACCAAACATACACCTCCGCACAACCCAGGTCTGGTCTTTGTTGGCGCAGGCATGCTGTGGGTTGGTTGGTTCGGCTTTAACGGTGGTTCGGCGCTGGCTGCTGACGGATCGGCCGCGATGGCAATCACTGTAACCCATCTGTCGGCTGCGACTGCCTCGCTGACTTGGGCGCTGTGGGAACGCATCAAATTTGGTCGTGCATCGCTGGTTTCGATTGTTACCGGTTCGATCGCTGGTCTGGCTTCGATCACCCCAGCAGCCGGTTCGGTCGGTCCTGTTGAAGCCCTGATCATCGGCGGTGTGGCGGGTATCCTATGCCAAGAAGCTGTGGTCCTAATCCGCGACAAACTGAAAATCGACGACTCGCTGGATGTGTTCGCGGTTCACGGCGTTGGCGGTATCTTCGGCACGATCATGATCGCTGTTTTTGGTGGCGCAACTTGGGCCGCTCAGCTGACTGGTCTGGCTGTTGTGGGTGTCTTTACCATCGTTGGTACGCTGATCATCATCTACGTTGTCAAAGCGATCTTTGGCCTGCGCGTTGATGAAGAAACCGAAACCAACGGTCTGGATTTGGCCGTACATGGTGAACGCGGTTACGAACTGAATTCGTAATCGAGTGATAGAAATTGAAAACGGCCTCGCAATTTGCGGGGCCGTTTTTCGTTTAACCGTAGAGTTCTTTGGCGCGATTTTCGAAGGCCACCACGATCCGCGACATAGCTTCGTTAAAGAACATTCCAGCCGCGCCCTGAAGCAGTTTGGATTTGAATTCAAAATCCACACTAAACGACACTTGGCAGCCGCCTTCGGCCTGATCGAATTTCCAGACCGAGTTCAGATATTTGAACGGCCCATCAATGTAGGCCGTTTCGATTTTTTTGCAGTCCGGCCATAGCAAAACACGGCTGCCAAAACTTTCGCGGAAGACTTTGAACGACACCACTAGATCAGCAAACATTTCGCTGTGATCACCGCGGTCGGTGACTGATCGGATGCGCGCGCCCGCCGTCCAAGGAAGGAATTTGGGATAGTTCGCAACATCCCCGACCAAATCGTACATTTGTTCAGGGGTATATGGTAAAAATTTCGTCTCAGCGTGTTGAGGCATGGGTAGCTCTTTTGTCGTTTGCGCTGCTTTATTTACGTGCTGACACTATGGACGCAAGGGGCCGCAATACGGCGATTTGGTGCAATTGACCAATTACCTTTGACAAAATTGAACCGGCCAGCCCAATCTAGCGCAGCAACGAAGGAGCCATCCATGCCAGACAGACCTTATGTCATTGATGTTCTGATCTCTGCCAAAGCGATTGCTGCACGCATCGAAGATTTGGCTAAAGAAATCGAAGCTGAATTTTCAGATACCGACAAATTGGTTGTAGTGGGTTTGCTGCGTGGGTCGTTTGTGTTCATTGCAGATTTGGTGCGGGAAATCGATTTGCCGATCGAGGTCGACTTTCTAGAAGCCTCATCCTACGGCGATGGAATGGAAACCACCCGCGAGGTCCGTATCCTAAAAGACCTGCGCGGCCAAATCGAAGGGCGCGATGTCCTGATTGTCGAAGATATTGTCGACAGCGGCTACACCCTGTCTCGGGTGACCGACTATTTAAAAACGCGCAGCCCTGCCCGCCTGAAAACGATCGCCCTGCTGGATAAACCGATCCGCCGCGAAGTTCCGTTTCAAGCGGATTGGATCGGTTTTGAAATCCCAGACGAATTCGTCGTTGGCTACGGTATCGATTTTGCGCAGCGCAATCGCAACCTGCCCTTTATCGGGGCTGTAAAGTTCATCCAAGATTAAGGGAGGCTCCCGCCCCGTTCCGTCGGGCTGCGCCCTTGTCACGGGTTGGGGGTGGCCGCGCCTGTCGGCGCGGCGGTCTGGCGTTAAGCCAATCCCAGTTTTTTATTACGGGCGTCGCGCAGGCGCGCGAAATCATCACCGGCGTGATAGGACGACCGTGTCAAAGGTGTGGCAGAAACCATTAGGAAGCCTTTGCCATAGGCCGCTTTTTCATAGGAGGCGAATTCCTCGGGCGTGACAAAACGGTCAACCGCGTGGTGTTTCGGCGTTGGCTGTAGATACTGGCCAATGGTCAGGAAATCGATGTCGGCAGCCCGCATATCGTCCATAACCTGCAACACGGCCTGACGATCTTCGCCCAGACCGACCATTATGCCCGATTTGGTGAACATCGAAGGGTCGATTTCTTTGACCCGCTGAAGCAAGCGAAGCGAATGGAAGTAACGGGCCCCTGCGCGGACCTCTGGATAAAGGCCAGGAACGGTTTCTAGGTTGTGGTTAAACACATCCGGTTTCGCCGCAACGACCGTTTCCAGAACACTTGGATCGCATTTAAGGAAATCGGGCGTAAGGATTTCAATCGTTGTGTTTGGAGAGCGATGGCGAACAGCCCGGATAGTTTGGGCGAAATGTTCAGCGCCGCCGTCTTCGATATCATCGCGGTCAACGGACGTGATGACAACGTGATTGAGCCCCAGTTTTTGAACGGCATCCGCAACGCGGCCAGGTTCAAACACATCCAGTGCCTCTGGCGGTTTGCCGGTCGCGATGTTGCAGAACGAACAGGCGCGCGTACATACCTCCCCCATGATCATCATGGTGGCGTGGCCTTGGCTCCAGCATTCGCCGACGTTCGGGCATCCAGCCTCTTCGCAGACGGTCACCAGTTTATTTTCACGCATAATATCGCGTGTTTCTTTGTAACCAGCAGAGGTTGGGGCCTTGACGCGGATCCAGTCAGGTTTTTTTGGCTGCGCGTTATCCGGGCGGTGTGCCTTTTCCGGATGGCGTTGCTGAGGTATCTTTAGGTCGCGCATGTATGGCTCCTCCGGCGCAATTTCGGCGGAAATCTACGCCGTTTTACCTCAGATAGCAACGAATGGCAGTTATGCACCACGCGCGACAGCAAATTTCAGATATTTTCTAACAAACTCCAAAATTGAACCGTTCCTGCACGTGATATCCGATTTGAGCAGGAAGCTATGAAAAACGCCCGCATTGCGCTGAAATTGCCCATCCTTTTGTTTTGCCTCACGATCACGAGCGCAACGGTTACCGCCGTTTTAAATTATGCCGCCGTCAAAGGTTGGGTCGATACGCTTGTGGCCTCGGGCGCGATCAACGCAGAAGTGGCCACGCAGATCCGCCACGATGCGATCGCTAATTTTGCATCGATCGCGCAATTTACGTCCTTGGCCGTTTTGTTCGCAACCACACTGATCATACGAAAAATGGTGGGCCCCCTAACAACCCTGTATCAACAACTGTCCAAAGTCGCTCAGGACAAAGATCTGTCATACCGCGTGCCCGTGAATGGTGAATGCGAAGTCGGGAAATCCGCCTCGGCATCTAACCAAATGCTGACTGTGTTCGAAGATTTTGTAACCAGCACGGCTCATGGCGCAAAACAGATGGAAGTGATGTCCAATTCTTTGGCGGATGCATCTGTGGAATTGGCACGAGATTCACACACACGATCATCGTCAGTCGATCAGCTATCTGCCATGTTGACGGAAACCGCTAGCCAAGCGGCAGCCGCTGTTGATGCGGCGCAGATGGTGGGCGCATCCGTTAAGCAAGCGCGGCAATCCGCAATAGACGGCGAAAAAGAGGTCGACATGATGGTCACCGCCATGTCGGAAATTTCCGAAACCGCCCAAGATTTGGCAAAGATTATGGAAGTGATTAACGATATCGCGTTCCAAACCAAAATCCTTGCCTTGAATGCCAATGTCGAAGCAGCGCGCGCCGGCGTTCACGGAAAAGGTTTCGCTGTCGTTGCCAATGAGGTCGGTGATTTGGCGCGCCGTTCTGCTGATGCAGCAAGCCGAAGCGCCGATTTGATTGCACAATCATTGGATCGTGCAGAATTGGGCCGCACCGCCGCAACAACTACACGCGATGCCTTTGGCAAGATCGTCGAACATGTTGCGGCAGCTGACCGCGACATCAAACGGATCGACTCGGTTATCAATGAACAGAAAAGCGCTGTGGACGTGGCAAACGATACGTCCAACCTGATTTCTGGAACGGCAATGAACGATCTGGAACGTACAGACCAAATCAGCAAGGCAGCCAACCGATTGAAAGAACAAAGCCAAGATGTCCGTTCGCGCCTAGAGCAATTCAAATCCTCCGCAAACGACACGAAAGGCGCTCGCTATGCTTGAGCACATTCGCATTCTACTGCCCGGTCAGACCCTGTCATCTACGATGGAGGGGCAATACAATTTAAATCTGGTTCCGCTGTCTTTGATGTTGTCGATAGTTGGGTCCTATGTGGCCTTGGAAATCGCTTACAAGCTGAGGAAATCCGAACGTTTTGATGAACGTTCAAAGTGGCTTTGGACTGGCGCTGTCGCATTGGGAGTTGGCGCATGGTCCATGCATTTCGTCGGTATGAATGCATTCAAATTGCCTGAACCCATTTACTACAATCCATGGGTTACGCTGTTGTCTCTTGCGCCGGTTATTTTAGCCAGCCGTCTGGCGATTGGTATCATATCAAGCAAGAACCAAAGCGTTATCACGACTTTGTCTGGTGGTGTTTTGTTCGGCGCCGGTATCGGCGTCATGCATTACGTGGGCATGGCTGGGATGTTGACGAATGCGTACATGTATTTCCGCGTCGAGATCGTTTTACTTTCAGTGCTGATCGTCGTCATTTTGGCAACCATCGCCCTGTCATCGCGCCAGATTATTGACGCCGTTTTGGGCAAACAAAGCGGAATGTTACCTATCTTTTTAGGTGCGGTTTTGATGGGCGGTGCAATTGCATCCATGCATTTCATCGCGATGAAAGCGACGTTGTACTATGCGGATGAAACATGTGCCGATTGGGTTCAGCTATCCGACGATTCATCTATCGTTTTGTCGCTGGGAATGCCGATCGTTTCCATCCTGCTGGGGTTGATGGTCGTCGTTGTCGCTGAAATATCGCCCAAAGCACGCGCGACAAAAACCGCTTAATTCAGCCGCATTTCTATGCACTGAACGAAATGCTGCGTTGCAATTAGCCGCAACGCAGCAAACTTACTTTTTCCCAATTTCCGGATCAGGTAAAACCGCAAAGAATCGAATGGTTCTAAACTAGCGTTTCGATCCCATCCTATTGGGCCGCTCCGAATGGCCCTTCACACTATAAGCAGAGCGAGTTTTTCTTATGCAAGTAGGCTACAAACTTCCCGAAGTGACGTTCCACACCCGCGTACGTGATGAATCCATCGAAGGCCCAAACCCATTCCGTTGGGAAGACAAGACAACGGCTGATTATTTCAAAGGCAAGCGTGTCATCCTATTCTCGCTGCCTGGCGCTTTCACTCCGACCTGTTCGACATATCAGCTGCCTGGTTTTGAAAATGGCCACTCTGATTTCGCAGATCTGGGCATCGACGAAATCTACTGCATGTCGGTCAACGACAGCTTTGTCATGAACAAATGGGCGCTGGATCAGGGCCTGAAAAACGTCAAAGTCATCCCTGACGGTTCGGGCGAATTCACCCGCCGTGTTGGTATGCTGGTTCGCAAAGACAACTTGGGCTTTGGTCTGCGTTCGTGGCGTTACGCGGCAGTCGTAAACGACGGCGTTGTCGAAGCATGGTTTGAAGAGCCAGGCCTGTGCGACAACCACGGCGAAGACCCATATGGTGTATCGTCGCCAGAAACCGTCAAAGAATGGCTGACCGAAAACAAAGCCACTTCGGCAGCGTAAGGTTCGACCATAATGTCAAAGGCCCGCCAATATTGGCGGGCCTTTTTCGTTTTATCCGATCTTGGGTGCAAATTGGCCCTGTTCGTCATAGTGGCGTTTCAATCGCTGTAGCGCGATCCGTAAGACGATTTTGCCAGACCGCGCGGCCCAATTCAGATCCTTTTCGGTGGTTTCCAACCCCTCTAGGTAACAACAGCACCGCAGGGCGACATCCCCCAAACCGGGACCTAAATCAGACAAGGCAGCCGCAACCCTTTCTTGGGCGCTTTGCGAAATCTCTTGTTCCTTATTGGCACGAATACGCGCTGGCATGATGATGTAGCGTTCCCAATCTACCTTGTCTTCGCGGCCAATGTTGGCCAATTCGAAATCTTCGCGCAGACGTTCACCAACCGATACCAAATCGCGGGACAAAAATGGCTGTCCATCTTTATCGCGACGGCGGGCTAACCCGTAAAGCGGGCTTTCAGACAGTGTGTTTCGGGTCGCGCGCGCTGGGACATCTGGAAAATCAATATCGGTGTAATTCTGCGGCGCGTGGGTGAACCCTGTTTGCGCTTCGGCGAACCCTTGCGCTTTGTTTTCCGCATTCGCCATCAATTGTTTGAGCGCAGCACGACCCAAAGATGTGATTTGATAGCGAACAATGCGCGCTTCGGGATCGGAACAGCTAATCCATTCGCGCAATGCCATAGCGCGTGCTATCGCATTTTCCGTAACCGCAGTACGGGTCGTTCCGCCCTGCCCGTCATCCCGCACGACCACGGCCATTTCCATATCGCGCGCCACCGCCAGCACCGCGGTCGGTTCGATTAAACGGCGCATGATACGCATGCCTTCTTTTTCAATGCGCGCAGCGTCTAAATTTGTTGTCTGACTGTCAGATTGTTTTGAACTATCTTGGTCCATGGCAGGCTGATCCTTTTTCGGGCCTTGTCTGCGGCGGGACACGTATCGCGACAACTGCCGCAACGCATCATCCACCAAAGGGTCATCACGCCGGTTTTCAAAACGCCGAACCTGTCGCAAGATCGTCGATGCATGACAATCTGCGGCTCTTGCCACTGCCCGAATGGATAAACCCATTTCGGTATGTACCAGATAATTTCGCGCAGCATCTGGAACCCAATCGGGAAACGACAGATCAACCGTTTGTCTTTCGATCACTGCAGTCATTTTGCCCCCAAGTTTCATTAGCTACATGGCGAATTCCGTTAACACTTTAGCAACCTATGTGAACGCCGGTTACCCAAGCGTTAAGAAAACCAACACAGCGTTCATCATTGTAACCAAAAGATAAATAACCCTAACCCGACCGAACGCAGCATCACGCAGCGGCGCAACACCCCAAAGTTTGTGAGATGGTTTTGTAATCACGAAACCTGCCACTCGGGGAAAAACAATGTTTGATATTTTGGGAATGGTCGCTGCCTTGAACCGTCCAGGACTGTTGGTTCGCACAGCGCGATATGGGTTGGATGACTACCGCCGCGACGTTCACCTGCCACGTCTATTAGCCACCAACGCGCCGGTCAAAAAAGGCGATGCGTTGCTGCGTTTGATGGATATTGAACGCGAATTAAACGATCAACGCGTTGCTGATCACGCAGAATATTCATTCGCGCGTCACATTGATATTTTAATCGCTATTATGGGGGAAACCCGACTGCTACGGGCGGGAAATGCCCCTCGGGTTCACTGACCCAAGGGGCGGTGTGCTTAGGTAAAGCTGTCAGGCATCGACGCTTTTTTGTTGGCAACGTATTCACGCAGCGCGGATTCGATGGATGGGTCCAGAACTGGCTGCTGGTAATCGTTCAAAAGCTTTTCAACGCGGTTCCCGGCTAATGTGCGGGTGTCGCGTGCGCCTTCTTCGTCCCATGTTTCAAACGGTTTGTAGTCAAGCAGGTCAGACCGCCAGAAGGCTGTTTTGAAGTTCGCTTGGGTGTGTGCGCAGCCCAAATAGTGACCGCCAGGGCCGACTTCACGGATTGCATCCATTGCCTGACCGTTTTCGGACATATCAATACCTTTGGCCAAACCATGCAGCGCGCCCAACTGGTCCGCGTCCATCACGAATTTTTCGAAATCGGCAACCAGACCGCCTTCTAGCCAGCCACAGGAATGAAGCATAAAGTTCACGCCAGCCAGCAGACCCATGTTCAGCGAGTTCGCGGTTTCATAGGCCGCCTGCGCGTCTGGCAATTTCGATCCGCAGAACGATCCAGCCGAACGATACGGCAGGTTCATGCGGCGGGCCAACTGACCAGCGCCATAGGTGATCATCGCGGCCTCTGGCGTACCAAAGGTCGGCGCACCCGACCCCATGTCGATCGAGGTAACAAACGCACCGAAAATCACCGGTGCGCCTTTGCGCAGAAGCTGGCTGTACGCCACGCCTGCCAAAACCTCGGCCATAACCTGGGTCAATGTGCCCGCAACAGATACAGGTGCCATAGCGCCGCCAACGATGAACGGCGAAATGATGCAGGCCTGATTGTTTTTTGCGTAAACCTCTAGCGCACCCATCATGATGCTGTCGAACGTCAACGGAGAGTTGATGTTGATCAGCGACGTCATCACGGTGTTTTCCTGAACGAATTCTTTGCCGAACAGGATTTCACACATTTCAACGCTGTCTTGCGCGCGGCTGGGTTCGGTAACAGATCCCATGAACGGCTTATCGCTCAGCGTCATATGCGCCAGCAGCATGTCCAAGTGACGTTTGTTCACGGCCACATCGGTAGGTTCACAGACGGTGCCGCCTGAATGGTGCAGCCATTTGGACATGTAGCCCAGTTTCACGAACTTTTCGAAGTCGGCCATGGTCGCGTAACGGCGACCGCCTTGGGCGTCGCGCACGAATGGAGGGCCGTAAACGGGTGCGAGAACCAGATTATTGCCGCCGATTTCGACAGAGCGTTCAGGGTTGCGTGCGTGCTGGATGAATTTCGACGGCGCGGTTTTGCACAATTCGCGGGCCAAACCACGCGGGATGCGAACGCGTTCGCCATCGACATTTGCGCCAGCGGCTTTCCACAGCTCTAACGCTTCGGGATTATCGACGAAATTAACACCGACCTCTTCCAAAATGGTCTCGGCATTTTTTTCGATGATATCCAGCGCTTCGTCGTTCAGAACCTCTAGGTTCGGGATGTTGCGTTCGATGTATTTTGCTGTCTCGACGCTGACGGCTGAACGTGCGGCACGACGTGCAGCACCACCGCCACCACGCCCCCGACGACCACGGGTTTCTGCAACTTCAGACATACTGATCCCTCCGCTAAATTTTATACCTTCTTAACCACTGCGGAATCGCGCGGTGGATGGTATGCGTCCTATGCGGTGCGAAAACGACATATACCACCGTTGGAACGATGTTTTTTGTCGGCTGGCGCGGGCTGATCACTGTTTTGTGCATTTGACGCTTGCGCGAATGGGGCAACCGCCCTATGCCCCGCACATGACACAGCATCAACGCCTCCTCATCATCGATTTCGGTTCGCAGGTGACGCAGCTGATTGCGCGCCGCCTACGTGAGCTGAGTGTTTACTGCGAAATCCACCCCTACCAGTCGGTCACCGAACAGACCATCCGCGAGATGGACCCTAAAGCCGTGATCCTGTCGGGTGGTCCTGATAGCGTGACTCGCGAAGGTAGCCCTCGCGCGCCACAAGCCCTGTTTGATATGGGCCTACCAATTTTCGGCATCTGCTATGGCCAACAGGTCATGATGGAACAGCTGGGCGGCGCCGTCGAAGGCGGCCACCACGCCGAATATGGCCGTGCATTTGTATCCCCTGCCGAAGGTCACAAACTGGACGGTATCTTTGCCGGTCTGTTTACCGAAGGCAAAGAACAGGTGTGGATGTCCCACGGTGACCGCGTCACCAAATTGGCTCCTGGTTTCGAAGTCGTCGCAACGTCGCCGAACGCACCATTTGCCATGATCGCGGACGAAGATCGCAAATTCTATGCGGTTCAGTTCCACCCAGAGGTTCACCACACGCCAAACGGCAAAACCATGCTGGAAAATTTTGTCCGCATGGCAGGCTTTACCGGCGACTGGACCATGGCATCCTACCGTCAGGAAATGATCGAAAAGATCCGCGAACAGGTTGGCGACAAAAAAGTCATTTGTGCGCTGTCGGGCGGCGTTGATAGTTCCGTGACCGGCATTCTGCTGCACGAAGCGATCGGCGATCAGCTGACATGTGTGTTCGTGGATCACGGCCTACTTCGCTTGAACGAAGCGCAAGAAGTCGTTGATATGTTTAGGAATAACTACAACCTAAACCTGATCCACGCAGATGAATCCGATTTGTTCCTTGGCGAATTGGAAGGCGTGTCCGATCCAGAGGTCAAACGCAAAACCATCGG
Organism: Marivivens niveibacter; assembly: GCF_002150005.2. Classification (GTDB taxonomy): domain Bacteria; phylum Pseudomonadota; class Alphaproteobacteria; order Rhodobacterales; family Rhodobacteraceae; genus Marivivens; species Marivivens niveibacter. Next base: position 975,308 of record NZ_MSPP01000001.1, on the reverse strand, counting down.
CAAACTGTTCATCGACGTATTCCAGAAATACGCTGACCAGATCGAAGGCGCAGAATTCTTGGCGCAGGGCACATTGTACCCTGACGTGATTGAATCGGTGTCCTTCTCGGGCGGTCCATCGGTGACCATTAAATCGCACCACAACGTGGGCGGTCTGCCTGAAAAAATGGGTCTGAAACTGGTCGAGCCGCTGCGTGAGTTGTTCAAAGACGAGGTTCGCGCCTTGGGCCGCGAACTGGGTCTGCCGGACAGCTTTATCGGTCGCCACCCGTTCCCTGGCCCTGGCCTTGCGATCCGTTGCCCTGGCGAAATCACCCGCGAAAAGCTGGACATCCTACGCCAAGCTGACGCCGTTTACATCGACCAGATCCGTAAACACGGTCTGTACGATGAAATTTGGCAAGCCTTCGCCGCGATCCTACCGATGCGCACCGTGGGCGTTATGGGCGATGGCCGGACCTATGATTACGCCGTGGCGATCCGCGCTGTGACCTCGGTCGACGGTATGACGGCTGACACCTACCCGTTCACGCAGGAATTCCTCGGCGAGACGATGACCCGCATCATCAACGAAGTGAAAGGCGTGAACCGCGTATTCTACGACCTGACATCGAAACCGCCGGGCACCATCGAGTTGGAATAATATCCGTTAGGATAGAAAAAGTTTTAAAGTCTTAGGGGCGCGTTGCACATTTGCATCGCGCCCTTGTTCTTTTCCACCTCATAAGAATTCAATCTAACGTTTAAACCCGATCCGCCTTTACGTAATCTATAGGTGAACTGCGCTCTTACGCGGCGTAACAGATTGACCCGAAGGAAAACAACAATCTAACCTTTTGGTCATGGGAGAAGGAGGCCGCCTAAACGGGCGGTATACATGAGGGAAGATATCATGAAGAAATATCTAAGCGCCGGCGCAGCGCTGATGCTGACAACTTCGGCAGCATTCGCAGGCGGGATCGATCGCAGCGGTCAGTCGATTGCCGTCCTGTTCGAAGAAGGCACCTACGCCGAAATCAGCTTTGGTTCGGCAGCGCCTGAAATCACCGGCCATATGATCGGTGTCACCGCAGCGGAAACCGGCGACATCGCACCAGATTACACCACATTCGGTCTAGCGTTCAAAATGGACGTGAATGATCAGGTTTCGCTGGCATTCATTTCCGACGAACCATTCGGCGCTGACGTGTCCTATGATGCTGCGACCTACCCACTGGTTGGCGCAGGCGCAGAAGTGAACACCCGCGGCCTGACCATTTTGGGCCAGTACCAGATCAACGAAAACGTGAGCGTTTACGCAGGTCCTCGCATCGTGTCGGCTGACGGTCAGTATCGCGGCCCGACCGCTTTGGGCGGTTATGTGTCCAACTACGAAAAAGGCACAGATGTTGGCTACGTCATTGGTGCAGCCTACGAAATTCCAGAAATCGCGCTGCGCGGGTCCCTGACCTATTCGTCGCAGACCGAATTTGAACTGGACGGCGACGGCGCTGGCGGCGCAGGCGATCTGTCCGCGACGATGCCGCAGTCGGTAAACCTAGAATTCCAAACCGGTATTGCGGCTGACACGCTGGCAATGGTTTCGGTTCGCTGGGCTGACTGGTCCGAAGCAACCATCGACGATGCTGTCGCGGGTAACCTGACCGACTTTGGCAACGCTGACACCATGACTTATTCGGTCGGTATTGGTCGCCGTTTCACCGATAACTTCTCGGGCCTTGTGTCGGTTGGTTATGAAAAAGCAACTGGCGACACCACTGGCCAGCTATCCCCAACTGACGGTTACCTAAGCCTGTCGCTGGGCGGCGCTTACACGCTGGACAACGGAATGGAGATTTCGGGCGGCGTTCGTTACGTCAACATCGGCGATGCGGATTCTGAAGCAATCGCAGCTGCAGGTTTCCCAGGTGGTCGTTTCGAAGACAACTATGCGATCGGTTACGGCCTGAAACTGGCTTACAACTACTAAGATCAAAAATTTGATCAATTGATAAAGCCCCGCCTTGCTGCGGGGCTTTTTTCGGTCAATATGCCCCGAATGGAAACGGGTGACTTCGCATGACTGAACAACTACGGCTTACACCACGCGGCTGGGTGATGATTTTGATCTTGGCCTTGGTCTGGGCTGGATCTTTCACGGCAAATCGCGGCGCGCTAGAAACGGTTGGTGTCTACACCACGGTGGCCATTCGCGTAACGGGCGGGGCATTCGTGTTGTGGGTCTGGGTTGCGCTACGCCGTCAGTCAATTCCTCGGGAATGGAAATACATCCCGATCTTCTTTTTGCACGGATTACTGAACAACGCGCTGCCGTTCTCTCTGATCGTGTGGGGCCAGCAGTATATCGACAGCGGACTGGCCAGCATCCTGAATGCAACGACGGCTTTGTTCACGGTGATCCTTGCGAGCCTGTTTTTCGCCGATGAAAGACTATCATTGAACCGCTTGATCGGTGTCATCATCGGCTTTCTGGGCGTGGTAATCGTGATTGGTGTCGAAGATATCACCGCCTTAGGATCAGGGCCGACCGCATTGGGTGAATGGGCGATATTGGCCGCTACGCTATCCTATGCGGTGTCAGCGATCCTATCTCGTAAAACGCTCAAAGGTTTATCGCCCGAGGTGGCCTCGGCTGGAATGCTATCAGGTGCAGGTGTGATTATGGGCATTCTTGCACTCACCACCGAAGACATCAGCAACATGACCTTTAACACCCAAGCCATTATTTCCGTTGCATATTTGGCAATTCTCTCCAGCGCCTTTGCCTATATCCTGTTTTTCAAAGTCTTGAACACAGCTGGCGCAGGCAACCTGAGCCTCGTGACCCTCCTCGTGACACCATTTGCGATTATCCTCGGCGCCCTGTTTTTTGGCGAAGCATTGGAATGGAATGCGTATTTAGGGTTTATTGTGCTGGCATTTGGCCTTGCGGTGCTTGACGGACGGCTGCCCATAGGCAAAACCCGTTTGTGACAACCAAACCTTCGGTGGGACATGCTGTATAATTCTGCATCTGAATGGCGCGATGCGTCCAACAAACACATCCTTTTGTTCGGCATGTCCGGATTGGGCAAAACCTATGTGTCCAACCTGCTGCGCGCCCAAGGCGACTGGTTCCATTATTCGATCGATTACCGTATCGGCACGCGCTACATGGGCGAATACATCGCCGATAACGCCAAGGCAGAGGCGATGAAGAACCCGTTTTTACGTGAACTGCTCATGACGGATTCGATCTATATCGGATCGAACATTTCATTCGAAAACCTGACGCCCGTTTCTACCTATTTGGGTAAACCTGGCGATCCGGACAAAGGCGGCATTCTGATCGATGAATACCGCCGCCGTCAGGACCAATTCCAACGCGCGGAACATGACGCTCTGCTCGACACTGGATATTTCATTCGTCGTGCCAAGGCGCTGTATGGCTATTCGAATTTCATCTGTGACACTGGCGGGTCCATCTGCGAATGGGTTGATCCCACAGATGACAAAGACCCCATCATGACCGCCCTTTCGGCCGAATGTCTGTGCATTTGGATCGAAGGGTCTGATGATCATATCGATGAATTGTGCCGCCGTTTCGACAAAGCGCCCAAACCAATGTCCTATCAGCCTGCATTCTTGTCCCGCGCTTGGGATGAATATCTGGCCGAAAAAGGCGTGGCCCAAGACAAGGTTGATCCAGACGATTTCATCCGATGGACTTATCGCCGTGCATTGGACCATCGTCAGCCACGTTACCGCGCAATGGCCGAAAAATGGGGCATCACGGTAAAGGCCGAAGACATCTATGCCGTTAAAACGGCTCAGGACTTTGATGATCTGATCGCCCGCACCCTTGAGGCCCGGGCTTAATCGCCCTACATACGGCACCCTACGACACATCAGGATAAACGCATATGCCAATCAAACTGCCCGAAAACCTACCCGCCTATAACGTTCTATCGAACGAAGGCGTGATGGTGATGTCGGACGAACGGGCCGCGCGTCAGGACATCCGCCCATTGCGGTTTGGCCTGCTAAACCTGATGCCGAAAAAGATTCAGACCGAAAACCAATTTGCACGACTGTTGGGGGCAACCCCGCTGCAAATTGAATTGTCGTTGATCCGCATGACGGAACACGAAACAAAAAATACGGCCGCTGAACATATGGCTGAATTTTACCGTCCATTTGCCGATGTAGTTGCAACGGGCGAAAAATTCGACGGGCTGATTATTACGGGCGCCCCGATTGAGCATCTTGATTTTGATCAGGTGACCTATTGGGATGAGCTACAGCAGGTTTTTGAATGGACCAAAACACATGTCCATTCCACCTTTGGCGTCTGCTGGGGCGGCATGGCCATGATTTACTACCTGCATGGCGTCAAAAAACATCTGCTAGAAAACAAAGCGTTCGGCTGCATTCGCCACACAAATTGTGCTGCGTCCTCTCCGTACTTGCGCGGATTTTCGGATGATTTGGTCATGCCCGTCAGCCGATGGACGGAAATGGACCGCGCTGGCATTGAAACCAACGGTTCGTTGGAAATCCTGCTGGATAGCACCGAAACAGGCCCCGCATTGGTTCAAGACAATGAAAACCGCGCGCTTTATATCTTTAACCACTTTGAATACGACAGCGGCACCTTGAAAGAGGAATACGACCGCGACGTGGCCGAAGGTAAGCCGATTAACGTGCCGGTAAATTACTATCCCGATGACAATCCCGCGAACCCACCCCAAAACAGGTGGAGAAGTCACGCGCACCTTCTATATGGAAACTGGATAAATGAAATTTACCAGAGCACTCCGTATAACCTAAATGACATTGGCCTTTAAAATCATCGCATATTTTCTGACTTTTCTGGCCGTCGTTGCGGTCATTACCTACGTAAAAATGCGAGTTCGTGTCGCTGGTTGGGAACGTGAATACCCGCCATACGGCCACTTCGTTATGGTTGACGGGCATCCGGTGCATACCGTCGTAAGGGGCCAAGGCCCCGATCTGGTCCTGATCCACGGGGCCAGTGGCAACACCCGCGATATGGAAATTGCGCTCGGGGAACTCGCCGACCGTTATCGCCTTATCATTTTTGATCGCCCGGGTTTAGGATACACCCCGCGGATAGGCACAGGCACTGATGCAGGCACGCCCCGCGAACAAGCCGCCTTGCTACAGGCCGCCGCCGCGCAGTTGGGCGCAGATCGCCCCATCGTTCTGGGTCATTCATACGGCGGCGCGGTCGGTGCGGCATGGGCGGTGTACCATCCAGAAAATATCGCTGGTTTCGTTGATGTGTCGGGCGCCACTCATCCATGGGGCGGCTCTGTTTCAGGCCTGTATCAGGCCCTATCGACCAAAATTGGCGCAAGATTGATCCCGTACCTTGGCGCTGCTTGGGTGCCGCGCAGTTACGTACAAACCTCTGTCGAAGATATCTTTGAACCAGGAGCCCCACCCGAAGGCTATGCCGACAACGTCGCTGGTATTCTGGTGGCACGTCCGTGGTCTTTGCTGGCAAATGCGCTTCAGGTATCACACCTTGATGATGCGCTCAAACAGCAGCATGTAGGCTATCCCGACATTACGATCCCGGTCGAGGTGTTGCACGGTGACGCAGACACAACAGTCTACCTACCCATTCACGCCGAAGCGATGGCCGAACAAGTGCCAAATGCAAACCTAACGGTTCTGACTGGGGCGGGTCATATGCCACATCACACCCACAAGGCACAGATCATCGCCGCGATAGATCGCATTGCCGGATTGAACTAACCGACCGCTCTGCCCATAATAATATCAAAGAACTAGGAGAGCGTTATGGATCTGCCCTTTGACGGCGCAATCAGCGATTTTTTTGAAAACGATGCGCCCAAAGACGTTCGCAAAGCGATCGAAACCGCAGGCAAAAAAGACATCCATGATCCTGACTATCCCTACGACAAAGAGATGGACAAAAAGGAATATCAGGCCGAAATCGACGCCCTGCAGATCGAACTTGTCCGACTTCAATCGCACGTCAAGGAAACCGGTGATCGCGTGGCAATCGTGTTCGAAGGGCGCGATGCAGCAGGCAAAGGCGGCACGATCAAACGGTTCCGTGAAAACCTAAACCCACGCGGCGCAAGAGTTGTGGCATTGTCCAAACCGACCGAGGTTGAAGCAGGTCAATGGTATTTCCAGCGATACGTTGAACAACTGCCGACCGCTGGCGAAATCGTCTGCTTTGATCGCAGCTGGTACAATCGCGGCGTCGTTGAAAAGGTGTTCGATTTCTGTACCGACGAACAGCGGGACAAATGGTTTGATCAGGTTGTCCCATTTGAACAAATGCTGGTCGACGAAGGTATCAAACTGTTCAAGGTCTGGCTCAACGTTGGCCGCGCAGCCCAGTTGCAACGGTTTTTGGACCGCGAAAATAATCCTTTGAAACAATGGAAACTTAGCTGGATCGATGTCGAAGGTTTGAAACGTTGGGACGCCTACACCGATGCAATCGACGAAACGCTAAACAAAACCCACAGTGATCATGCGCCGTGGATCGTTGTCAGATCGGACGACAAAAAACGGGCGCGGCTGAATGCGATCCGATCGATCCTGACCCAACTGGAATACAAACGCAAAGACCCGAAAAATATCGGCGACATTGATCCAAAAATCGCGGGCGGACACGAAATCTGGAATGGCTAAACGCGGATACCACCACGGGAACCTTCGTCAGGAATTGGTAGACGCCTGCCTGCGCCTGATCGAAGAAAAAGGCCCGACAGGTTTCACCCTGTCCGAAGCCGCGCGCGAGGCTGGCGTTACGCCCGCCGCCGTCTATCGCCATTTTGATGGTCGCGAAAACCTGATCGCCGAAGCCGCACGTCAGGGGTATGAAATTTTCGGCGACCTGATGGAACATGCCTATGCTGGCGGAAAACCAACGGCATTGACTGCCTTTGAATCCACGGGCCGCGCCTATTTGGCCTTTGCCCGCAAATTCCCCGGCCACTACATCGCTATGTTCGAAAGCGGGATTTCAATCCAAAGCTCGCCCGAGCTAAACACCGCATCCAGCCGTGCGTTAGGCGTGATGGAAAAAGCTGCGACAGACCTTAGCCAACATATACCTGCCGACCGCCGCCCACCGCCGCAGATGTTTAGCGCCCATATATGGGCGCTAAGTCACGGTGTCGTCGAATTGTTTGCGCGGGGTTCTCCGGGTACGAAATCACCTTTCCCACCCGAAGATTTGTTGGAAACAGGTATCGGCGTTTACCTACGTGGTCTGGGTCTGATCCCGCCTGACGCTTAGATCGACACCCGTTCCAACAATGTCGCGCGTTGGATCGTCTGTTTTGGTTCATGCATGACGATTTCACCACGGTTCACGGCATAGAAATCATCCGCCAGATCGAACGCAAAATCGAAATACTGTTCGACCAGAACAACCGCGATTTCGCCTTCATCCCGCAGCTGCGAAATGACGCGGCCGATTTGCTGGATGATGTTCGGCTGGATGCCTTCGGTCGGTTCGTCTAGCAGCAACACACGCGGCCGCGTGATCAGCGCCCGCGCGATTGCCAATTGTTGCTGTTGCCCGCCCGATAAATCCCCCCCACGGCGACCCAGGAATTCCTTGAGGATCGGGAAAAGTTCGAAAATCTTTTCAGGAACCCCGCGTTCGGCTCGATCCAAACAGGCGAACCCGCTTTCTAGGTTTTCCTGAACGGTCATCAGGGGAAAGACCTCGCGCCCCTGCGGAACATAGGCGATCCCTGCCCGCGCCGCGCCGAATGCCGACAAATGGTCCAGCTTTTTGCCGTCCAGACGGATTTCGCCCTGATCATAGGGATGACGCCCCGCAATCGCCTTGAGCAGCGATGTTTTACCCACGCCATTGGTGCCCATAACAGCCGTCACCTGCCCCGGTTTGGCGGTCAGGTTGATACCGTTCAAAATCTGGCTTTGCCCGTATTTGAGCGTCAGGTTTTCAATTTCCAACATGATTAACGCCCCAGATAGACTTCGATAACTTGCGGGTTTGCGGTGACGTGGTCCAACGACCCTTCGGCCAAAACAGATCCTTCATGCAGGACCGTCACTTTGCAATTTAGACGGCGGACGAATTCCATGTCGTGTTCCACAACAATCACGGCCCGCGTTTTTGCGGCACGCACTAGCAAATCGGTGGTGTGTTCGCGTTCTGCTGGGGTCATACCCGCCGCAGGTTCATCGACCAACAACAAGCGCGGATCTTGGGCCAATAGCATACCGATTTCCAACCACTGTTTTTGCCCGTGGGACAGTTCGCCAGCGGTGCGGGGCAGTTGTTCGGTCAAACCAACCTCGGCAGCTAGTTCTTCGATCCGCGTGGCTCCTTCGGCCGACTTGCGGTAGAACAGAACATCAAACGGCCCGCGTTTATTTTTCAGCGCCATGGCGAGGTTTTCGCGAACCGTCTGCGCCTCAAACACCGTGGGTTTTTGGAACTTTCGACCGATGCCTTCGCGGGCGATCGCGCTTTCTGACATGCCCAGCAGATTACGGGATTGTTCGCCCCACAAAACGTGGCCGGTATCGGGTTTTGTTTTGCCCGTGATGATGTCCATAAACGTTGTTTTACCCGCACCATTTGGCCCGATCACCGCCCGCAGTTCGGGTTCGTTGATCGACAGGGACAAATTGTTGATCGCTCGGAACCCGTCAAAAGTGACCGACACGCCCGAGACTTCTAATAGTGCGCTCATGCTTTTGGCCCTTTTTCACGGTTGATTGTGATGTAGTCGAACAGCCCGCCGATACCTTTCGGGAACAGCAGCGTGACCAAAACAAAGGACAGGCCCAGCAGCACCAGCCACCAATCGGTCCAGACAATTTCGTAAAAGCCCAGATCGATGTTCGGCGCGCCGCCGCCCGTGAACCACGACGACAGCAGCGACACGAACGTCGCACCGATCACCGCGCCATACAGGCGCCCACGGCCACCAATCGCGACCCAAACCGCCAGATAGATCGACGCGATTGGCGCGATTTCGGCAGGGTTAATGATGCCTGCCTGCGGATAGTACAGCGCGCCCGCAATGCCCGCGACCATAGCGGTGATGGTGAAAACGAATAGTTTATAGGATTCAACGTGGTAACCTAAGAACCTAACGCGCGCTTCGTCATCGCGGATGGCACGAATAACGCTGCCCATTTTGCCCGATATAACAAAGGCGAACAGCACATACCCCAGCCCCAGCGCAACTGCCGACGCCCAAAAGAAACGGATCGACAGGACGTCTTGGCCCAGATCCGATCCCGGCATGTTTTGCAGACCCGAAAGGCCGTTGTTACCGCGCAGGCCGCTGTCGTTCTGGAACAGGTATAGCGACAACGCCAACGTCATCGCTTGGGTCAGGATCGACAGGTAAACGCCCGTGACGCGGCTGCGGAACGCAAGCCAGCCAAAAACCAGAGCCAGTAGCCCCGGCACAATCACGACCGCGGCCAACTGCAACGGCAACGAATGCGCAAAGGCCCAGATCAGTGGGAATTCGCTGCTGCCGACCACACCGAAAATCTGGGTGCCAATCGCATCAGAGATTTCAGCCGACGTCGCAGGGATCACGTCATTCGACAACGACCCAACCACGATGTCGTGGGTGCGTGCATACATCAGCCACATGCCAATCGCATAGCCGCCGATCCCAAAGAACGCAAAGTGGCCAAGGCTAAGGATACCGCAATACCCCCAGACCACGTCCATCGCGATGGCGATCAGACAAAGGCACAGCGTTTTACCCAAGGTTTTCACGAAAGAGGTCGAAATAACCCCTGCCCCTGTCGCCTCGGCCAAGACTGTCACGCCTAGCGTGAACAGTGCCAAACACAGCAGGAAAACCAGAACAGATCGATTTGTTACTAGGAACGAATTTTTCATGACTTAGTTCCCCGCCGCGCGGCCCTTGAGGGCAACGATGCCTTTGGGTCGGAATTGGATAAAAATGATGATGAACAGGATCATGTAGGTCTGCGCCGCCAAGGTATTCGACGGGTTCATCCATTCGATGCCCTTTTGCAGGAACCCGATCAGCGACGCGCCAGCCAGCGTGCCCCAGACGTTTCCAACGCCGCCAACAACCACCGTCATGAACGACTGCACGATGTAATCCGCGCCCATTTCGGATGTCACCTTGGCATACAAACCAATCGCCACGCCCGCGATGCCCGCGATGCCCGACCCCAGACCAAAGGTCAGCATGTTGATGCGGTCAGGGTTGATACCCATCGATGCCGCCATGCCAGGGTTTTGGGTGACTGCGCGAACCTCTAGGCCCAGACGGGTCTTTTTCAGGATGAACAGGATCAGACACAGGAACAGAACCGCAAGCACGAAAATCGCGATACGGATGTAGCTGATTGCAACGACGTCGTTGAAAACCAACGCTCCATCCAACCACGCGGGAGATGTCAGCGGACGCGCCTGCGTACCAAAGATGTTTTTCGCGATTTGTTGCAGCGCGATTGAGATACCAAATGTCGCCAGCAAAGTTTCCAGCGGACGTTTATACAGGTGACGGATCACTAGACGTTCCATCGCGACACCCGCCGCGAAAGTCACGGCAAAGGCAACAGGCAACGCCACAATGATCGACACGGTGTAATCAGGAATGATCTGTTGGATCACGTAGCCGGTGTAGGCGCCCATCATGATGAATTCGCCGTGGGCCATGTTGATCACGCCCATAACGCCGAATGTCACAGCCAAACCGATGGCCGCTAGGAAATAGATCGACGCTAGCGAAATAGCGTCCATTGCAAGGTCGGCGGTTTGCATTGCGCCGACCTTCAATTCCATGTGTTTCAGCGCGGCGACGGCTGCATCCGTGACTGCCGCAATAGGTTCGTCGTAAACTGAATAGAACACATGCGCATCAATTGCGGCCTGCATATCGGATTGCGTCATCAATGGCGCTACAGTTCCTGCATCGGCCAAGGCCTGATACGCAGCGATCCGTGCATCAGGATCGGACAGCGTGGAAACGGGAATGCCGCCAACGCGCCCTTCTACAATGTTCGCAGCCAAAACCGATTTTATTTCGTCAGCGCTCAACGCAGGTTCCGCCAGATCGGCGGCAACCAATTCGGCGTAGGCGTCGGCAAATTCAGGTTCCCGAATTTCCGCGATATTCGCGTCGGGCAATTCGGTCGCAACGCCGTTTTGCGACGTCAGGATTTGGTTCATGACCGCGCGGGCGTCCACGCTGACTTCAGTGCTTAACGCCTCAATCGCAGCAACGCGGTCTTCGGTTGCGTCGCCGAACCGAGCGGTCAGCATTTGCAGCAGGCTTTCCTTGCGGGCCCGAATGGCCGCATCAGGCTCTGCATCAATGGACGCGGCCAATGGTTCCAGTTGGTCAGCCGATCCATCACGGGCAATTGCGTCCAGCGCGGCGATACGGCGTTCAGGATCAGGATCTTGCAACTGGAATTGAACCAGCGCAGTTCCGATCACACCGCGCACACCCGCGTTTGGCTTGATCTGGCTCAGCTCGCCTTTGGGCGCTTGGCCAACGACTTCGCCAGTGGAAATATCAATCAGATCAAAAGGATCAGCACCATCAACATAGTAAAACTGACCGTCTGTGTCCCACTGATAGACCTCTTTGCCCTGCCAGCGTTCTAGGAACATAGGGACCTCGGGCTGACCTAGTGCGATCAGGTCATCGATGGCCACCTGCACCGAACGGCGTGACGGTTTGGCAATTTCTTCAGAGTGGGTTCGCAGAACGGATTGCAGATCTTGGGCAGCAGCGGCAGCCGCCAGCACAACGATGGACACAGCCATCACCAAAGCGCGAAGCATGGGCGCGATCCTTATGGGGGTAGTCAAAGAAAATGGGCCGGAGGATAGTCCCCCGGCCCGGATATCAAACGATTAGTAGTTCGACGTCAGCTGAACGCAGGATTCAGTTTCGGTGTTGTACATACCGCATTCCAGTTCAACCCAGTCGGAGACCAGAACAGCCGATTCAGGCAGGTAGTCGGTCCATGCATCGCCAGGAACTTCGGTGGTTTGGCTGATGATGTCGAATTGACCGTCTTCCAGAATTTCACCGATCAGAACTGGTTTCGCCAGATGGTGGTTTGGCAGCATAACTGCGGTACCGCCGGTTAGGTTCGGGAACTCTTGACCTGGTAGAGCTGCGATAACGGTGTCGATATCGGTTGTGCCGGTTTCTTCAACCGCGTTCACCCACATGTTGAAGCCGATATAGTGAGCTTCCATTGGGTCGTTGGTTACGCGCGCATCGTCGCCGATGAATTCGTGCCATGCAGCGATGAATTCAGCGTTTGCTTCGGTGTCTGCCGACATGAAGTAGTTCCAAGCAGCCAAGTGACCGACAAGGTTGGTGGTGTCCAGACCCGACAGTTCCTCTTCGCCAACCGAGAATGCGACTACTGGGATATCTTCAGCCGATACGCCCTGAGCTGCCAGTTCTTTGTAGAAACCGATGTTTGCGTCACCGTTGATGGTGGACACAACGCCAACCTGCTTGCCGTCTGCACCCAGTGCAACGACGTCAGACACGATGGTTGCCCAGTCCGAATGACCGAATGGGGTGTAGTTTACAAAGATGTCTTCGGCAGCGATGCCGTTGTCCATCAGGTAAGCTTCTAGAATGTTGTTGGTGGTACGTGGGTAAACATAGTCAGTACCCAGCAGCGCGAATTTTTCGACGCCCAGTTCTTCTAGGAAGTAATCAACCGCAGGGATCGCCTGCTGGTTAGGAGCCGCACCAGTGTAGAATACGTTGCGCGACGATTCTTCGCCTTCGTACTGAACTGGGTAGAACAGCAGACCGTTCAGCTCTTCCAGAACTGGCAGAACCGATTTACGCGAAACCGATGTCCAGTTACCGAAAATAACGTCTACTTCGTGAACCGAGATCAGCTCGCGTGCTTTTTCCGCGAACAGAGGCCAGTCGGATGCTGGGTCAACAACGACAGCTTCCAATTCACAGCCCAACAGGCCGCCGGCAGCGTTCTGGCCTTCGACCAGCATCAGCATGGTGTCTTTCAGAGTGGTTTCCGAAATTGCCATGGTGCCGGACAGCGAGTGCAGAACACCAACTTTGATGGTGCAATCTTGAGCGAAAGCAGTGCTAGCGCCTGCAATGACAGCTGCGGTCGAAAGTGCAGGCAGCAAAGTTTTCTTAAACATAAAATACGTCCCCTGTATGAGACACCGTGCATCTTGGCCTTTGGCCTTTTCCCGTTATCGGGTTATAACGATGTCTCAGCTTGTTGCTGTTGTCGCGCGGGGGGATGATCTGCCAGGATGGCCCCTCGTGCGGCGGTTAAAGCGGCGTTTACCGCTCGACCAAACACTGCTGCAAACGTTCCCAAATGCGCAAGAAATCGGCAGGATTTTTCAAAACGCCAGGCCGAAAAGCTTAAAAATTACTCAGCGACAATTTTTCCGCTTACTTTTTCACCACTGGCTTAACGGATTTTTTCAAAAGTTTCCCAAATGATAAGATTTTCCATCAAGAAAACACCTTGGGGGTTGTGACCGTCATCCGCCATACGACCGATTTAGATTTTCATTGACCGATGGACGCAAAAGGCTCGAAACTATCCAATAGGGTAATACGTATACCCCAACGGCGCGTTTTCGTTGCGCTAGAGTTGATTTAGGTTAAGCGAAGTCGCCAAGGCAAATGGTAGGTTACAGGGTCGCCTTTGATGTCACCAGCACGAACAAGACAAATAACAGGCCCTAGCCAATCTGACGCGAACAGAGACGCTGTTTTATTTCAGGATTTAGAAGGGTCGCAAATCTATGCCCTTCGGAAAAACATCGAGAATTTTCCATACAGGCATACGCTCATTTATCTGGCCACTGGTTTGGTTTGGGTTCTTATCCTGACGGCCAGCACAGGCACAAATAACCCAAGCGAGTTGGCATTGGCCTATATGCCGCATGTCGGCCTGTTTATGATTGCCATGGGGACATTGATCTATCCGACGAAACTGCTTCTCGTCCCGACGCTAGCCTTCACAGCGATCTTCCTGTTGCAAGCGATCATACCCACCCTATCAATCGCCGCGACGATCGAAGGCCCCTATGCGCCGTCGATCTATTTGATTGCGTTAGTCAGCAATCTGCTAATCGGCCTAATTACTGGTGGCATTGGCCGCTTTTTTCTTAGCCGCTACGCCAGCACGACGGACGCGCATAACTTAGACCTCATCGTTTCAACAATCAGCGGCCTGCTATTTACCTTTGTCGCCGTCGCAATGGTCTTGGTCTTTTATACTTTGACGACGAACATATTCCCCAATTCGTCGACCGCTTTAGGTATCAATGAAACCTATCTGCACACCGCTTTAATACGCTGCGCCTACGGTGGGGTCGTGATGTCGGTATTTCTGTTGGGTGTCATTCAATTTCCGCGACCGTTGGACCTTGTTTGGGCAATGCCATTTACGTTGCTCTTTGCGGTGCTGAACACAGTGCAAGAGTTGGGTTTTGGGATTCACGAAATGCTGGATCCAATCGCTCTTTCGGCATTTTTAGCCGTTGTTTTGCCTTTGCGCTTGGTCGTGCCGACACTCATGTCGGGAATATTGGTCTATATTGTCCTATCAGGCACATTTGTATCGGTCGGGCCTTTTGCCTCTGAACTTGATCAAATCATCGAAACCTACTGCATTATTGGGTTGGCCGTAATTGTCGCGATTTTGGCTATGCGTAGCCACCTTTTGCACAATGAAAACCGCCAGACCAATTCGATCCGTCGTCTGAACACTGTCCGAAACTATGCAGGCGTAGGTATTTTTTCGGTCGATATCCGCAATCGTTTGGTCAGCGTTGATCCGGTAACCCAACGTATGCTTGGCGTTCCCAGCCAGTTTGACGTCGCGACCATGATGCGCAAATTCGGCCCACGCGAACAAAAAGAACTGCGGCGCCTTATGTTTTATCGCCCCGGTGAAACAACCACACTGCTTGCACGTTTGCGCGAAGTCCCCAAATCGAACAACAGCCGCGTTATCAGGTTGTTCCTGTGGTACGAACGGTCTGTGGAACATTCGCCAGTTGTCTATGGATTGGTCGTCGATGTGACTGGCGAACACCTACAGGAACGTGCGCTGAAAGAAACACTGGCTGAACTGTCGATCCGTCAGGACCAGCAGAAACAGATGTTTTCGATTATCAGCCACGAACTGCGCACACCTGCGTCGGTCATTTCCATGTTGATCGATGATCTAGACGACGAAAATGCAGACATCGCGCATAGCCACCATCGCCTTCGCGAGGCAACCGACCAATTGCTTGGCGTTTTGACCGACATGCGTCAGGCTGTAAACCCGGAAAAAAATCTGCCGGTCAATATTCAACCGTTCAGGCCGACCGACGTTGCGGAATCCATTCGCAATACATTCGAAATGCAAGCGCAGTCCGCAAAGGTACAAATTCAATTGCGTCTGGGCGATGGCGCAGAAGAAACCGTCTTGGGCGACAATGTTCGCATTAAACAAGTGCTGGGAAATCTCATCAAAAACGCGATTATTCATTCGCGCTGCTCCACCATCACACTAAGTTACCGCGCAGGTCTAGACGGCGAACAGGGGCAACGAATGGGCATGTGGGCCGTCACTGACGACGGTATTGGCATCCCCGATGACGAAGTCGAACGCCTGTTTCAACCATTCCAACGCGGTGGTAGCGACGCACGCAATCGCCCTGACGGGTCGGGTCTGGGCCTTTACATCGTACGCACCTCTATCCAGCTATTGGGCGGTGATGTCCGGTACTTCCCTGCCCCCGAAGGCGGCGCAGGT
This sequence comes from Marivivens niveibacter, assembly GCF_002150005.2. Classification (GTDB taxonomy): domain Bacteria; phylum Pseudomonadota; class Alphaproteobacteria; order Rhodobacterales; family Rhodobacteraceae; genus Marivivens; species Marivivens niveibacter. Next base: position 959,498 of record NZ_MSPP01000001.1, on the reverse strand, counting down.
TATCATGTTCGCCTGCCCGAACCTCTTGCGTCCCAGCAACAAATTCAGGCTCACAAGCAAATCCACGTTGCCGATGTTGATTTCAGCGCGCTTTACGTCGTTCTGGCCGAAGACAATCCATTGGTTGCCGAAGTCACCAGTGCGCGCCTGCGCAAACTCATGGGCCGCGTCGAAGTAGCGACTTCAGGCCGTGCCGCATTGGACCTTATCGAAAAAGACCCACCAGATTTGGTGATCACAGACCTCTTTATGCCTGAGATGTCCGGTGACGAACTCACGCAAACCCTACGCAGTCAGGGCTTTGAACGCCCTATTGTGGGCCTAACGGCGGCGGTGGTCGGTGATGATATGCGGCGCTTTGAATTGGCTGGTGCATCGACCATCATGTCCAAACCACTAGACACAAATGCTCTTATGAAATTTCTGGAAAGCCACCAATCGGACACCCAAAACACCGCATCGTCAGCCGATCATCGCGCAGCCCAATGACACTACAATCTATCAAAGGGATCGGCCCAGCCGTCGCTGCAGAACTGGAACGTGCAGGGATCAAATCGGCGGATGAATTGCGTAACCTAGGCGCCGACGAAGCCTACAAGCGAATGATCGCAGCCGGAACGCGGCCCCATTTCATAGGCTATTACGCACTGCATATGGCGTTGCAGGGACGACCTTGGAACGACTGCAAAGGCAAAGAAAAAGACGATTTTCGCAAACGGTTTGACGTACTGGTCGCATCGGATACCTCCCGCCCAGGGTCGGAGTTGCAAAAATTCCTCTCAGACATGGGGCTCGCATAATCACCGCAGCCTTTAAAAACAGCAAAGCCCGCGCAACTGCGCGGGCTTTACCGTTGAATAACCGAAATGGCCGATTAGCCAACCAGTTCCAGACCCGAGAAGAAGAACGCGATTTCTTCTGCTGCGGTTTCTGGAGCGTCCGAACCGTGAACCGAGTTTTCGCCAACCGATTTCGCGAATTCTGCGCGGATGGTGCCTGGTGCTGCGTCTGCTGGGTTGGTTGCGCCCATAACTTCGCGGTTTTTCGCGATTGCGCCTTCGCCTTCCAGAACCTGAACAACAACTGGTGCGGATGCCATGAATTCGCACAGTTCGCCGTAGAATGGGCGCTCAGCGTGAACAGCGTAGAACTGACCAGCTTGTGCTGGGGTCAGGTGGATACGCTTGGATGCGACAACGCGCAGGCCAGATTCTTCGAATTTAGCAACGATAGCACCGGTCAGGTTACGTTCGGTTGCGTCTGGTTTGATGATCGACAGAGTGCGTTCTACAGCCATCTTAGCCTCTTTTTAACAGCGGCCCCATTGGGGCGGATTGAATTTGGCGCTGCCCTAGCACGTGTTAGCGCATAAGAAAAGCCGCGATTGACGCAAGCAGCGTCATCAGGCAATGACGCATCTATGCTACGCCTTGATGACATCAGTTATTCGATCGAGGGCCGTGTTCTGATCGACCACGCCTCTGCTGTAATTCCCACCGGCCACAAGGTCGGCCTTGTGGGCAATAATGGTACGGGAAAAACCACTCTTTTCAAACTGATACGGGGCGACCTGCATCTGGATACGGGCGACATCACCCTACCCAACGGTTGGAAAATCGGCGGCGTCAGCCAAGAGGTGCCAGGAAACGAAGTGTCATTGATCGACACCGTTTTGGCCGCTGACACCGAACGCGCCGCGTTAATGGCAGAATCGCAGACCGCGACCGACCCCGCCCGTATTGCCGATATTCAAACTCGCCTTGCTGATATCGACGCATGGAGCGCAGAAGGCCGCGCCAGCACGATCCTAAAGGGTCTGGGATTTACCGACGAAGAACAGCAAATGCCCTGCTCGGCCTTTTCGGGCGGTTGGCGGATGCGCGTGGCATTGGCCGCAGTTCTGTTTTCCGAACCCGATCTGCTGCTGCTGGACGAACCGACCAACTATCTCGACCTCGAAGGCGCGCTATGGCTGGAAAACTATCTGACGAAATACCCGCACACCGTGCTGATCGTCAGCCACGACCGCGAACTGCTGAACCGGTCCGTTACCGGTATCCTGCATTTGGAAAACCAGTCGCTGACCTATTACACTGGCCCCTATGACAGCTTTGCCAAACAGCGCGCCGAACAACGCGCCGTTCTGATGCAAGCCGCCAAAAAACAAGAGGCCCGCCGCGCCCACCTGCAATCCTTTGTCGACCGATTCAAAGCCAAAGCGACCAAGGCAAAACAGGCGCAGTCCCGCGTTAAGATGTTGGAAAAAATGGAAACGATCCGCGTCCCCGAAGACGCCGCACGCACCGTTTTCACCTTTCCATCGCCTGAACCTTTGTCGCCCCCCATCATCCGCGTCGAAGGCGGCAGTGTTGGCTATGATGGCAAACCGATCCTGCGCCATCTGAACCTGCGCATCGATCAGGACGACCGCATCGCCTTGCTTGGGCGCAATGGCGAAGGCAAATCGACGCTGTCGAAACTGCTGTCCGATCGATTGGACCTGATCGAAGGCGACAAACACAGCAGTTCGAAACTGCGCATCGGGTTCTTTGCCCAGCATCAGGTGGACGAACTGCGCGTCGAAGAAACGCCATTACAGCACCTTCAGCGCGAATTGCCCGAATTGCATCAATCGAAACTGCGGGCGAAACTCGCAGGCTTTGGCCTGATGGCAGCCCAAGCCGAAACCGAAGTGGGACGTTTGTCGGGCGGTCAAAAGGCGCGTTTGTCGTTGCTGTTGGCAACATTGGATTCGCCACATCTATTGATCTTGGACGAACCGACCAACCACCTAGACATCGAAAGCCGCGAGGCTTTGGTCGAAGCGCTGACCGAATATTCAGGCGCTGTGATCCTTGTCAGCCACGACATGCACCTATTGTCGATGGTCGCGGACCGTTTGTGGCTGGTCAAAGACGGCCGCGTCGCGCCATATGACGACGATCTGGCGGCCTATCGCGCCTTGCTGCTGCAATCAGACAAACCCGCCGACAAACCGAAAGCGGAAAAGCCGAAACCGCAAAAGGCAGACCGCAACACGATCCTTGCCCTACGGGCCGAGGTCCGCAAATGCGAAGACCGGATTGAAAAGATCAATGAAATCCGCGATCGCGTCGCCTCTGAATTGGCGGACCCTGCCCTGTACGAAGACGCAAGCGCCGACAAATTGGAAAAATTGAACCGCAAATACGCCGAAGCCGTCGACGCCACCGAACGCGCCGAAGAATTGTGGATGGAAGCGCTGGATAAATTGGAACAGGCCGAAAACGGATAGTTTGCCAGATGGTCAAATATCCGCTAGCACATCGCCATGACTGAATTGATTACCGCCTTCACGACCCTGTTCGTGATTATCGACCCCATCGGCCTTGCGCCATTGTTTGTGGCCCTAACCCAAGGCCAGTCCGCAGCGCAACGCCGCGGAATCGCTATTCGCGCCTGTTTGATCGCGCTGGCAATTTTGGTCGTCTTCGCGTTTGTCGGTGAATCTTTGCTGGAATTTGTTGGCATTTCGATGCCGGCATTCCGTATCGCGGGCGGTATTTTGTTGTTTCTTACCGCGCTGGAAATGCTGTTTCAAAAACGCCAAACGCGGCGTCAGGGTCACACAGACGATGCCGCCGAAGACCACATCGACGACCCATCCGTCTTTCCTATCGCCATTCCGTTAATCGCAGGCCCGGGTGCAATTGCGACGATCATCCTTTTGACCGAAGAAGCAGCAAGCGTGCTTGATTACGCGTCGGTGTTCGGTGTCTTGTCCGCGGTCTTGCTTTTGGTGTTCTTGATGTTCCTGATCGCGATCCCGTTAGAGCGTTTATTGGGCCGCGTTGGTGTGAACGTTGTAACGCGGATTTTGGGCATGTTGCTGGCTGCGCTAGCTATTCAATTTATATTGGACGGCCTGCGGTCTTTTGGTTTGGCACCGTGAGACCTATCTATAGCGCATGGATAGTTACGACAAAATGCGCCTTTTGTACCTTGGGCTTTTAATCGCTGTCATTCTGGGATCGCTATTGATGCGTTCTGGTGGCCGCATTGGGCATCTTTTGCGACAAGCCGGCCTATGGGTTGTTATTTTTTCTGGCGTAAGTTTTGGCATAGCGACATTGCAGGGTGACCTCATTTTCACCAGTCAAAACCAAACCGTACTGGATGACGGCAGGATCGAACTGACCATGCAGCGCGATGGCCATTACTACCTGACCGCAAATGTTAACGGCGCACCTATCGAATTTGTCGTTGATACAGGCGCCAGCCATATCGTTTTGACCCAAGCGGATGCAAAACGCGCGGGCATTGATGTATCAACTTTGCGCTATATCGGATCAGCCTCTACCGCGAACGGCATTGTCCGCACTGCACCCGTTACGATCCAATCATTGCAGGTCGATGATGTGACAGACAAAAACATCCGCGCTGTCGTCAACGGCGGTGAAATGAACGGATCGCTTTTAGGTATGTCCTATCTGAACCGATTTGAAAAAATAGAAATCAGCCAAAACCGATTGGTTCTTACACGCTAATCAGGTTTCGTGATCTGGATGTTGGTGCGACGTCAAAACAGCCTGTTCGGTTGTGATAAAATCCATATCACTCTTGTGGCTGGGCACAGTATCCAACATGTCGAAATGATCGGTGCGTGCCTCAACACCCCAAACGAATTTCAACGGCACGTCCTGCGGTTTATCCAAAGACGCGATACTGATCGACACATGCGGCCGGCCGATGCGGCGAAACGTCAGTGTTGTGCCGCAATCACGACAAAAAGACCGCTCCGCTATATCAGAACTACTAAAAACTTCGGGCATGTTACGTGTCCAAGTCAGGTTGCTGACTGGGCAAGACACCCAAAACATAACCAATGATCCCGACGCCTTTTGGCACATGCGGCAATGACACGCGTGCCCGTTATCCATCATATTAGAAATGCGATAGCGCACCCGACCGCACTGGCACCCGCCAGCATGATAACCTTCCAATTGATTTCCCTTTCAAGACAGAGTTAAGCCGTTTCCGCCTTTTTCACCCAACGTCCCCCCTCTTGGGCCCAATATTGCGCTGTGGTTCCTGCCCCGGTCAACTGTTTCCATGCGTCACGTGCAATTTGAACGGATGTTCCGTCGTGCCCGTCAAACACAACCATCGCACGATCCGCTGTCTTCACCTCTTCCGATGACAAGACAGCGCCATGGACCGACACAATGCAGCTAGCATTGTTCGTGTTATTGACCGCAGTGGTCAGCAATATGGGCTGATCTGCATCGTGCGGCCCGCCCGCAATCCCGTGAGGCAGAAACGAAGGCCCTGCACCTTTCCACAACTCAACATCCAATCGAGCCAGCCGATCTGGGTCGGTGCCGCGCACCTCAACACGCCAACCTGCCTCTAACGCTTTTCCCAACAAAATGGGCAAAGCATGTTCAAGGCTGTCTTCGGTTAAATGATAAAAATACGCGGCGCCCATTTTTACGCTTCGTATTTGTCAGCGATCAATCGGTTCAACGCCATCACGCCCCAGCCGGTCGCGCCTTTGGGTGCCAGCGCGGTTTCTGTTTTCGTGTCAGCCGTACCAGCGATATCAATATGCGCCCAAGGCATGTCATCTTTGATAAAGCGTTTCAGGAATTGCGCCGCTGTGATCGACCCGCCTGCACGGCCGCCTGTGTTTTTCATGTCAGCTTTGTTCGATTTGATCAGCTTGTCATAGGCTGGGCCCATCGGCATACGCCATGCGCCTTCGCCTTCGGCCGCAGCCGACCCAACCACATTTGCTGCCAAGGTGTCATCATTTGAAAAGACGCCAGCGTTTTCATTCCCCAGCGCGATAATGATCGCACCGGTTAGAGTCGCCAAATTTACGATGCCAGACGGGTTAAACCGTTCCTGCGTGTACCAAAGAACATCCGCCAGAACCAAACGGCCTTCGGCATCTGTGTTGATAACTTCGATCGTGTCACCTTTCATCGATTTCACGATATCGCCTGGGCGGGTTGCATTGCCCGATGGCATGTTTTCAACCAGCCCAACCAGACCAACGACATTTGCCTTGGCCTTGCGCAAAGCAAGCGTTTTCATAACGCCCGAAACAACACCAGCGCCGCCCATATCCATGGTCATGTCTTCCATGCCAGCAGCTGGTTTCAGGCTGATGCCGCCCGTGTCAAACACCACTCCTTTACCTACGAATGCAAATGGCGCCTCATCGCCGCCGCCGTTCCATTTCATAACGACAACCTTTGACGGGCTGTCCGAACCCTGACCGACACATAAAAGAGATCCCATGCCCAGCTCTTCCAACTGGGCCTCCTCCAACACTTCAACCTCGACCCCCAAACCACTGAGATATTTCAGTTTTTCTGCAAAGGTGGTGGTCGTCAGGACGTTCGCGGGTGCGCTGGTTAGATCGCGGGTAAAGAACACACCTTCGACGACTGCGGATAGCGGCGCGTAGGCTTCTTTCGCCGCATCCACGTCTTTGACCATGACCGAAATGGTGCCGTATTCAGGCGCATCGCTGGTTTTGCATTCTGTGTAGGCGTAGGCGCGCATGGCGATGCCGAATGCAACCTCTTCGGCTTTGAAAACCTGTCCCGCCAATAGGGTCACATTGCCCGACCCCATCGCCTTGGCAATTGCAGCGCCTGCTTTGCGGGCCTCTGATTGTGATGGACGGCGCGGCAATTTGACCACCAGGACAGCATCTGCCGCGACCCCAGCCGGATAGGCCAATGTGGTCACATCACCCACGCTCATTTTTTCAAATCCGTCAGAATCAACCAACCGTTCGACTGCTTTTTTAGTCAGACTGTTCACCTTGCGCGCCGATTGGTCCAGTTTTCCATCTTCGGTGACAAAAATAACCAGTCTACCTGCGGTTTCCGCGATGTTTTCCAGCGAAAAATTGGCAAATTCGATTGTTACAGGCGTGGTCATTTGGTGCTCCTTGTTGGATCGTTTAGGCAATTGGTAGCCTGCGACAGCTAGAATGACCAGAATGCGGTTCAATCCCTCGTTCAAATCGGCTAGCGTCCAGCCAATTAAGACCTATTACACATTTGGGGGAATGCAGTGCCACGTTTCGACAGATATTTGCTGTCGCAATTACTGACCGTGTTCGGCTTTTTCTCTCTCGTGCTGGTGATGGTTTACTGGATCCGCGCGGCGGTGACGCTGTTTGATCGCCTGATTTCGGATGGGCAATCGGCGCGCGTAGTGTTGGAGCTAACCGCACTGTCTTTGCCCAGTGTTATCCAGATTGTTCTACCTCTAGCGGCCTTTGCGGCGGCGGTCTATGTCACAAACCGCCTAACATCAGACAGTGAATTGGTCGTGATGCAAGGCACAGGCTTTTCGCCATTCCGCATGGTGCGCCCAGCACTGTTCTTTGGGATCATCATCACACTATTGACGATGGTCGTGACTCATTTTCTGGTTCCCGAAGCGGCATATACGATGCGGGTCCGCAACGCCGAAATCAGCCAAAACATCACTGCCCGCCTTTTGGTCGAGGGTCAATTTCAGACCCCCACAGATGATTTGACCGTCTACATTCGCGAAGTTACCCGCAACGGCGAATTGGTCGATCTATTTCTGTCTGACACCCGATCTGAAACCCAAGAGGTGATTTACACAGCGACCAAAGCCTATCTGATCCGAAACGAAAATGGCCCCCAGCTGGTTATGGTCGAAGGTCAGGCCCAAACGCTGGATTACGCAACCAATCGATTGATGGTCACAACCTTTGATGATTTTGCGTATGATTTAGGTGATCTGATCACGACATCAACGAACACGACGCGCCGCATATCGCATTACAACTCTATCGATTTGTGGTTCCCCTCTGACCAAGTGCTAGAGGACACAGGAAGAACCGCAGGCGTTTTGGCGATGGAGGCACACAGCCGAAACGCAGGTGCATTGCTAGCATTGGTTGGGGCTGTCTTGGGGGCGGCATCGTTGCTGGTTGGCGGGTTCAGCCGGTTTGGCGTTTGGAAACAGGTCGTCTTGGCAATCTTTTTGGTGATTGCTGTGAAATTCACTGAATCAATGGCCGCGAACGCCGCGCGGACCCAGCCAGAAAACTGGTTATTGCCCTACATCCCAATCGTTTTCGGTCTGGCGGTTTCATTCGGGCTGCTCGTCCTTGTAGCAAATCCAACCATGTTCAAACGCAGCAAAAGACAGGTGCTATCATGATTTTGCATCGTTATTTTGCCTGGCGTTTCATGATCACTTTGGGATCCGTTTTTGCGATCTTTGGGTTGATTTTGATCTTTGTCGAAATCGTTGACCGTTTGCGCGAATTTCAGAATGTCGACGCGACCTTTACTCAAATCCTAGGCATGGCGCTGTTAAATCTGCCTGTCGGGATTTACCGCATCATCCCGCTGCTGATTATCCTTGCCACCATTTGGCTGTTTCTGGGCCTTGCGCGTACATCCGAATTGGTTGTGACACGTTCGGCAGGTCGGTCCGCATTGCGGGCATTGATTGCACCATGTCTGCTGGCCTTTGTGTTGGGCCTTGCTGTCATCGGCATTCTAAACCCGATCGTCGCCGCCACGACCCGCGAATACGAAGTTCGAGAGGCCGCATTGAAAGGCACCGACACATCGTTTTCGTTGGCCGCTGATGGGTTGTGGATGCGTCAGGGGTCGCAAGAAACGCAAACCGTCATTCGCGCGGGCAGCAGCAGTTTGGACGGCACCGCGCTATCCAACGTCACCTTCCTGACGTTCAGCATCGGTAGCGGCCCTATACGCCGTATCGATGCTGAAAATGCGGAACTTGTAAACGGTGAATGGGCGATCACAAATGCAAAAGTTTGGCCGTTGCAAGGTGTCGACAACCCCGAAACCGCTGCAGAATTTTTCGAAATATATACCATTCCGTCAACTTTGACCGCCGACCAAATTCGCGACAGTTTTGGAACACCATCGTCGATCCCGATCTGGGACCTGCCGGGTTTCATCAACCGACTTCAAACTGCTGGATTTAGCGCAAGGCGCCATCAAGTTTGGCTGCAATCGGAACTGGCACAGCCACTTTTCCTTATTGCCATGGTAATGATCGGTGCCGCGTTTACCATGCGTCCACAACGCGGGGGGCGCACTGGTTTAATGGTGATGTACGCAATCTTGCTGAGCTTTACGTTGTATTTCCTGCGAAACTTTGCGCTTATCTTGGGCGAAAATGGACAAATTCCGGTGTTGTTGTCAGCTTGGGCGCCGCCGTTTGGCGCAATCGGCATCGCATTAGGCGTGCTTTTGCATTTGGAGGACGGATAATGCGCCGCCTAATCACCGCAATCCTTCTATCGCTTCCGCTGCCAGTTCATGCGCAGATGGCGGCAACGTTGCTGGCAGACAGCGTGACCGTGACCCCTGACGGAAAATTAACCGCCAGTGGCAACGTAGAGGTCATGTTTGAAGGCACCCACATGCAAGCTGCGGCGATCACCTATTCACAATCGACCGACAAGCTAGACATCACCGGACCCATTTTGATCAGCGCGCCGAACGGTGACGTCTTTACAGCCGATCAAGCACAGCTAAGCCCGACATTGGAAACGGGCCTATTGCTAAGTGCGCGGATGGTTTTGGACAATCAACTGCAACTGACCGCAGGCCGCATTGATCGCACTCAGGGTGACCTGACCCAATTTTCGCGCGTCGCTGCGACATCGTGCAATATTTGCAACGACCGCCCGCCTCTGTGGGAAATTCGCGCAAATCGCATTATTCACGATGAAAACGAACAGCAGCTATATTTGGAAAACGCGGTGATGCGCGTGCGCGGCGTCCCGATCTTTTGGCTGCCGTATATGCGGTTACCAGATCCATCGCTGGAACGCGCCACTGGATTTTTAGTGCCAAGCTACTCCTCGAATGACCTTCTAGGGACGGGCATTAAGATGCCTTACTTCATCCGCCTTGGGGACTACCGCGACCTCACGCTAACACCCTACATCAGCGCCGAAACCAAAACGTTAGAGGCGCGATATCGCCAAGCTTTTACAAACGGCGACATTACTATCAAAGCGGCGACCAGCCGTGACACGATCATCCCAGACACCCAGCGCGGATATATCGAACTTGACGGTCGTTTTGATCTGGCCCGCGGGTATGAATTGCGTTTCGGCGCAACAGGCGTGTCCGATATCAGCTACCTCAAACAATATGACTATTCGGACCAAGACCGCCTGAAGTCATTCGTTACGATCGACCGCTATACTGACGCAGGTTTTACTTTTGGCGAAATAGCCCTCTATCAGTCCACCATTGCCGGTGAAAACTCTAGCAGTTTGCCACCGTTCGTTATGTCATTTGCCACCGAAAAACAGCAGGAATTAATTGGCGGTAATTTGACCTTATCTGCCGACAGTGATCTGCATTTTCGATTTGGAACTGACGACAACGGTAATGCAGCCGATGTTTTGCGCATCGGCACCGCCGCAGATTGGAACCGAAACTGGGTGCTGCCTAATGGATTGGTGGTGGAATCTGATGTCGGGCTTCAGATTGACAGATGGGTCATTGAAAACGACCCAGATCAAGGCGGGACGCGCATCAGCCCCTCGGCGGCGATAACATTGCGATATCCCATGATGCGTGAAACCGTCTCTGGTGGTCAGGATCTACTGGAACCAATCATTATGATTGGATGGACCGGCGATTTCGGCGCGACCGTCCCTAACGAGGATAGCCTGTCAGCCGAATTAACCGAAACTAACTTATTCAAACTGTCGCGTTTTCCAGGCGATGACCGTATCGAAAACGGGGCACAGATCGCCTATGGTGGATCATGGCATCGGACATCTGGCAATGATTGGACTGCTCATGTTGTGATCGGCCAGATTATGCGGGAGACAGTTGCGGATTATTCGTCATCCTCGGGGCTGACAGGCCGTTCCTCTGACATTCTGGCTGCGGGTCAGTTTGCGATAAATGACGGACTGTATGTTCTGGGGCGTGCAGTATTTGATACCGATCTAAGCGCACAAAAATCTGAAATCCTAATCGGAACCGATGGCGATTATCTGGACCTATCGGCATCCTATGTTTGGCTGCCATTGGACACCGACGAAGGCCGCGATGATGATTTTTCGCAGTGGGCGATTGCCGCTGATTATCAGATAAACGACATTTGGTCTGTCGGTGCATCCGGTCGCTACGATGTAGCGGCTAATGATCCGGTCAAAGCAGGGCTATCCGTTGGCTGGCGTAATGAATGTGTCGAAGTCGAGCTTTCGGCCTCGCGCAGTTATACATCTTCGACTACTGTGGCTCCGACCACAGATTACAGTCTGACTATCGGGCTGGCAGGTTTCGGGACGGGCGCAACGTCGGTTCAATCCCGTCAGGCCTGTCGAAATTAACGAGGCGAAAATGAAATTGCTGAAATCGCTTGCTATTGCCGCAACCCTTGGACTGCCTTTCACGGTTCAGGCACAAGGATTGTTTTCCCCTGCGATTATCGTGAACGATAGCGCGATCACCGCTTATGAATTGGATCAGCGCACCCGCCTATTGGACCTGTTCGGCACGAATGGTGACATTGCGACCATCGCGCGCGAACAGTTGATTGATGATCGCCTTCGGTTGGATTTTGTTACCACGCGCGGTCTGACAATCACCGACGAAGCATTAAATAGCGCGATCGAAGAGTTCGCAGGACGTACGGGCCGTAACGTAGCCGAACTTACGGCGGCATTGGCATCCGAAGGTGTCGCCTACGAAACCCTGCGCGATTACGTAAAAGCAAACAGCGTGTGGCGTGATTACGTCCGCCGCACCTATGCATCTAACGTGACTGTTTCCGATTCAGACATCGATGCCGAAGTTGCGAATACCCTAGGGTCGACCAGCAGCCTGAGTGTTCTGCTGTCTGAAATCATCATTCCAGCGCCCGAAGACCAAATGGCCGAAGCGATGGCATTAGCCGAACGCATTAGCCAAATTCGGTCCACCAGCGAATTTTCCGCCGCAGCCGCCGAATATTCCGCTGTCCGGACCCGCGAAGATGGCGGTCGTTTGCCTTGGCGTTCGATCACTGAATTTCCCGAAGGTTTGCAAAATCTGCTGTCCAACCTGAAACCGGGCGAGGCAACACCGCCGCTGCAACTGGATGGCGCGATCGCCATTTTGCAGATGCGGTCGATCCGCGAAGCTTCGGGGGCGTTTATCGCGCCAACGCAAATCGAATATGCAATGCTGTCGCTGCCGAACAAAGCAGAGCTCCGCCAACAGATCACCGCAATTCCGCAAAAGGTCGATCGCTGCGATGATTTGTATACCGTAGCAAATGATTTTACAGGCGCATCTGTGGAACGCATCACCGCTGCGCCGTCTCAGATTGCTAACGATTTGGCATTGGAAATTGCCCGTTTGGATGTGTCGGAAATATCCACAGACCTTACCCGTAACAACAATCAAACCGCGGTTGTGGTGATGGTCTGTGACCGCTCGGCGGGTACTGTCGACCGCGAAGCGATCACTGCAAATGTCCGTAGCCAGATCCTAAATGGCTATGCTGACACGTTGTTAGCTGAATTACGCGACAATGCGGTGATTGTTTACAAATGACCGTTGCTATCAGTTGCGGAGAACCCGCCGGTATCGGACCCGAAATCGCTGCCAAAGCATGGGCCGCGCTAAAGTCCGATTTTCCGATGTTATGGATCGGTGACCCGACCCATTTACCTGCTGGGACGCCGTGGAAAGCCGTTGAAAACCCTGAACAAGCGGCATCGCTATCGCACGAATATCTACCGGTTCTGCCCAAAGATTTCGGTGCGCCATTAACCCATGGGACAGCGACCCCCGTTCATGCGGCGGGCGTCATCGATTCAATCGAAACAGGGGTTAATTTGGTCGGGTCTGACCAATGTAGCGCGATCTGTACCGCCCCGATCCATAAAAAGGCATTGGCCGACGGCGCAGGTTTCACTTACCCCGGCCATACCGAATTTCTGGCGGCTTTAGCAGGTGTGGATCAGGTCGTGATGATGTTGGCCAGCGACGCCATGCGTGTTGTACCAGCAACAATTCATATCGCGCTAGAGGATGTCCCGAACGCCTTTACCGCGACTGTTCTGACCGACACGGTTTTGATCACCCACGCAGCTTTGCGCCGCGATTTTGGCATCCCAAACCCGCGCATTGTCGTTGCGGGGCTGAATCCACATGCAGGCGAAGGCGGGAAAATGGGGATGCAGGAATTGGATTGGATGATCCCAACCGTCGAAGCCTTAGCCGCGCAGGGCATCGATATTCGCGGTCCCCTACCCGCCGACACAATGTTTCATGCAAGGGCGCGACAAACCTATGACGCAGCGATTTGCGGCTATCACGATCAGGCCCTTATCCCGATCAAGACAATTGATTTCGATAACGGTGTGAATGTGACCTTGGGCCTACCCTTTGTGCGGACATCGCCCGATCATGGGACCGCCTTTGATATCGCAGGCAAAGGGATTGCAAACCCATCGTCGATGATTGCTGCCCTGAAAATGGCCCATAAAATGGGAACGCAGCGCGGCGCTTGACCGCGCTGATAAAACCGCAGACAAGGCATCTATGGCCCGTATCGATAATCTACCGCCCCTTCGCGACGTGATCGCAACCCACCAGCTTTCTGCAAAGAAATCGCTGGGGCAAAACTTTTTGCTGGATCTTAATCTGACCGCAAAGATTGCACGTCAGGCAGGTGATTTGACCAATGCCGATGTGTTAGAGATCGGCCCCGGCCCCGGCGGTTTGACCCGAGGCCTTTTGGCCGAAGGCGCGCGCCGCGTTTTGGCCATCGAAAAGGATGCCCGCTGTTTACCTGCGTTGCAGGAAATTTCGGACGCCTACGACGGACGCTTGCAGGTCATCAATGGCGACGCGTTGGAAATCAATCCACTCGAACATCTAACGCCGCCTATTAAAATCGCTGCGAACTTGCCTTATAACGTGGGCACTGAATTGTTGGTGCGTTGGCTGACCCCTGACGTTTGGCCACCATTTTGGGACAGCCTGACCCTGATGTTCCAAAAAGAGGTCGCGCAGCGCATCGTCGCCGAACCAGGTAGCAAAGCCTATGGCCGTCTGGCGATCCTTGCCCAGTGGCGCACTGATGCGCGAATTGTGATCGACCTACCACCACAGGCCTTTACCCCACCGCCCAAGGTTTCTTCGGCCGTGGTGCATCTAAAAGCATTGCCAGAACCGCGCTATCCTGCGGATGCCACAACCTTGTCGCGCGTGGTCGCCGCTGCGTTTAACCAACGCCGAAAAATGTTACGCGCATCGCTGAAAGGCGCAGCGCCAGACATCGAAGATCATTTAATCGCTGCTGGCATAAAACCCACAGACCGCGCCGAACAGATCGGATTGGAACAGTTCTGCGCATTGGCTCGATCGATCAAAGGTTAAGGGCGATCAAACTCCGCCTGTGCTTTGGTTGCTGCATCGCGGTTTACGCACCCAACCGCATGATCATTTACCATTCCAGCGGCCTGCATAAACGCATAGGCTGTTGTGGGGCCAAAAAATTTCCAGCCGTCTTTTTTCATCTGTTTGGACATCGCTTGGGCTGCAGGTGACGTGCTGCGTTGTTCGGTCCCCGACCCCAAATCATTTGGATCGGCAAATGACCATAGATAACGCGCCAGTGATCCATAATCTTGCTGCGCGGCGATCGCCAAATTAGCGTTATTGATGGTGGCCGTAATTTTGCCGCGATGCCGGACAATCGATGCGTCCAACACCAACCGTTCCACATCACGATCATCAAACTGTGCAATCTTATGGAAATCAAAGTTGGTAAAACACGTTTTGAACCCGTCGCGTTTTTCCAAGATGGTCCGCCAACTTAGCCCAGATTGAAACGATTCCAGCGTCAGTTTTTCGAATAATTTCTGATCATCCGATACAGGCCAGCCCCAATCATCATCATGATATGAGATGTAGCCGTCCGTTGCGGTGCACCACGCGCATCGCGCATGACCATCTGATGTGACCTGAGTGTCCAAAACCTTCCCCCCATAAAAAAACCCGATCAAAACTGACCGGGTTTTTGTTTATTCTGCTGCCGCCGCGCTATCATCCGCAGGTTTTGCAGGGGCGTCAGCCTCTGGTTTTGGTCGCGGTTTGCGGGCACGTGGCTTACGTGCTGGTTTTTTCTTTTCCTCGGCTGGTGCCGCTGGTTTATCGGCGCTTTCTGGCGTCTCCACCAAACCGCTGTCAGTGTTTTCAGAGGCTTGCGCTTCGACAACATCGGGTTGTTCGCCCGAACCGTTTGCGGCCTCTTCTTGGGCTTTCAAACGCTCTGCGCGTTCGCGGTCACGTTCGGCCTGACGCTGACGATTTGCTTCTTCTTGCTCTTCGCGTGCTTTTTCAACTTCACGCTGGGCTTCGGCCAAAAGACGCAGATAGTGTTCTGCGTGCTGGGCAAAGTTTTCAGCAGCAACACGGTCGCCCGACAATTGGGCGTCACGGTGTAACTGGTTATATTTATCAATGATTTGCTGCGGCGTGCCGCGAACTTTGCCGTCCGGACCAGAGCTGTCAAAGACGCGGTTGATAATGTTACCGCCCGAAGGACGATTATTGCGGTTCTTACCGCGCGACCGGGATTTCGATGATCTCATGAACGTGCTTTCGTGCAGCGTAATATGCGTTGCGCTCTGGCGTTTCCCCCAGCGGGGAACAAAATGCCGTGCGATGTTCTGGCTAATATCGTCGGGGGGCCAAGGCCACCAACCGTGCGATGTGTCTGAGTAAACAAAGCTGGTCAGGAATGACAAGCCTTAATTACCTAAAATCACCTTTTTTGGATGTTTTATATTCTTTTAAGACGGTTTTACGGCACAAACGACACGGTCGCGCCCATCAAGGTCTTGAATGACCTGAACTTGTCCAAACCCAGCCGCCGTTAGCAATTGCGATACAGGAGCCCCCTGCGTTGGTCCGATTTCGAAAATAATACGGCCCTCGGCCACCAGATAATCAGGCGCACGCGCTACGATTTCACGATAGGCACTTAGCCCATCTACACCATCCGTCAGCGCCATATGCGGTTCAAAATCATGCACTTCAGGCGATAGATCGGACATCTCAACAGGCGCAATATAGGGCGGGTTCGACACAATCAGATCGACTTGGCCTTGCAACCCGTCAAACCACGATGACCGCAGCACGGCTGCGCGATGCTCCAACCCCAGCGCAATCGCGTTTTGTTCTGCGATCAAACAAGCGTCTTCAGACAGATCAATGCCGATGCCTTGGGCACCTTCTGTTTCGGCCAGCAACGTCAGCAAAATACAGCCCGACCCAGTGCCCAGATCGATGACACCGCCATAGGGCTGTTGCAACGCAACCTCGATCAAGATTTCGGTTTCGGGGCGCGGGTCTAGTACGTGGCGGTTCACCTTGAATTTACGGCCGTAAAATTCGCGATAGCCCAGAATGTGCGACACGGGTTCACGCGCGGCGCGGCGTTGTAGAACGGCGGCGAAACGCGCCTCTGCGGCTTCGGTGACTTCCTCTGGTAAGATCAGTGTCAAACGCCCCGCGTCAACGCCCGTGGCATGAGCCAACAAACGGCGCGCATCGCGCGGCGCATTTGGCACGCCCGCATCCGTTAGCTGGCGCACGCCTTTGGCTAGCAGTACCGAACCCGTGGTCATCCGTTCAACTCTGCCAACATGGTGGCTTGAGCATCAGCGATCAGCGCATCAATGGTTTCTTCCAGATCGCCCTGCATGACCTTATCCAGCGAATACAGCGTCAGGTTAATGCGGTGATCCGTCATACGGCCCTGCGGGAAATTATAGGTACGGATGCGTTCAGAACGATCGCCCGATCCCACCTGACTTTTGCGGCTTTCGGACCGTTCGTCATGTGCCTTTTGGCGTTCCAGATCGAACAGGCGCGTTTTCAGAACCTGCATCGCAATTTCGCGGTTACGGTGCTGCGATTTTTCCGAACTGGTCACAACAATGCCCGACGGGATGTGCGTGATCCGTACCGCGGAATCGGTGGTGTTCACGTGCTGACCACCCGCGCCCGATGACCGCATGGTATCAATGCGAATGTCATTGGCGTTGATCTGAATGTCCACGTCCTCTGCCTCTGGCAACACAGCGACCGTCGCGGCCGAGGTATGGATACGCCCGCCGCTTTCTGTTTCCGGAACGCGCTGAACGCGGTGGACGCCGGATTCGTATTTCATGCGGGCGAAAACGCCATCACCTGCGATACGCGCGACGACCTCTTTGATACCGCCTAATTCGGTTTCCGACTGTTCTAGGATTTCGAATTTCCAACCCTGATCTTCGGAATAGCGCTGATACATGCGCAACAGATCACCAGCGAACAGCGATGCTTCATCCCCGCCTGTCCCCGGGCGGATTTCCATAATCGCAGGGCGGCCATCGGCGGCATCTTTGGGCAGCAGAGCCAGCTGAACATCATGTTCCGCCGTTTCCAACGCGGTGCGCAGCTCTGGCAGTTCTTCTTCGGCCAAGGCGCGCATGTCGGGGTCCGACATCATTTCTTCGGCCTCGGCGATGTCGGCGACAATCTGACGGTAGCCCTGAACGGTTTTCACCACAGGTTCCAATTCCGAATATTCGCGCGACAGGGCCGCGATTTCGGATGGGTCAACACCGCCGTTCAGTTTCGCCTCTAGAAACTGAAAGCGTGAAATAATCTGGTCGAGTTTATCACTAGGTATCATGGTTCACTGCAATGGCGCAGGCCCCGCGCGGCGTCAAGTCAGCTTAGCCCCGCAACGGTCAGCCATTCGGTCACGCGCCGCTGATTTACGCCCAGATCGCTACGGCCAAACCGTAAATGGCCAGACACAACCAACAGACCTTCATCGTTGATATAGACGTTCGTGTAATCAGGAAATCCCCAGAGCGCACTGCGAGTTACAAACAGCATATGCCCATCTTGCACCGACCCTGCAAACAACCCTGTCCGATCTGTGGCGAGTGCTGCGGCCTTGATCCGTTCCAACGCGTCTGTCGTGTTTTCACGCACGATCGCGTACCCGCCGTCTAAAGGATATTCACCGATCCCGCCCGTATCTGCGGCATCGTTTCGTTTGAAAAATCGCTGCGCGTCTAATGGGGCCAACCGAACATAGGCGGCAAACCCCAAAAACAGCGCGACAATCAAAGCAACAATTTTCATTTACGTTTATTCCATAGGTTCAGACAGCACAGCTCCATCGCGACATGGGCGCCTGCGACGGCTGTGATGTTACCGTGATCAAATGGGGGCGACACCTCAACCACATCGCCGCCGACCATGTTGATCCCCGCCAGATCGCGCAACAACGCTGCTGCCTGCCAACTGGCCAATCCGCCCCAAACGGGCGTTCCCGTACCAGGCGCAAACGCTGGATCCAGCGCGTCGATGTCAAAGGTCACATAGGTCGGGTTTTGCCCTACGATGGATTTCGCCCGTTCAATGACCCAAGGCAGACCCATTTCATGCACCGACCGCGCGTCGATATAGTGCATCCCCAGGTAATCGTCGCATTCGGTGCGGATACCAATCTGAACAGACCGTTTGGGATCTACATAGCCTAGTTTCACGGCCTTATACATAAACGTGCCGTGGTCGATCCGGTCGAAATCATCGTCGGCCCATAGGTCGGAATGTGCATCGAACTGGATCACGGACATTGGCCCGTATTTTTCAGCGTAGGCCTTTAGGATCGGCAAAGTGATCGAATGATCGCCGCCCAGCGTTACCGAAGCCGCGCCTGCCGACAAAATCGTGCTGATATGATCCGTCAGCAGCGGCGGAAAACTGGGCGTATGTGCGTAATCAAACGCCAAATCGCCATAGTCGATGATCGAAAAATCGCCCAGCGGATCAAATCCCCATCCAATGGGCGGATCATAGGGCTGTAGGGTCGATGCTTCGCGGATTGCGCGGGGGCCAAAACGGGTGCCTGTGCGGTTCGTCACCGCCTGATCGAACGGAACGCCCGTGACCGCGATATCAACGCCAGTCAGATCTTTGGAATATTCGCGGCGCAAAAACGACGTCGCCCCGCCAAAGGCGTTTTCATAGGCCAACCCTTTGCGATCTTTGCGCGTAAATGCCAAATCGATCTGTTTTTTTGCGTCTTCCAGCGCCATGACGGCCCCCATCTAAAAATTTGATCAAATCCAATTGGCCGATTTCACAGCCACGGGTCAACCCCTAGGTTGGGCCATTTCGACCAACCGCGCGAAATAGCTGGCTCCATACGGTGCAGAGCGGTCATCAAAGTTGAATTTCGGGTGATGCACCTGTGCTGTATCCCCATTGCCTAGGAACAGATAAGCCCCAGGACGGTTTTCTAGGAAGAAGGAAAAATCCTCGGCGCCCATTTCTTTGTGGCCTTTGTCGTCGACTTTATCATCGCCAACAATCGACCGCGCAACGCAGGTAGCAAATTCAGTTTCGGCCTCGTCATTGATGGTGGGCGGATAGTCATCCAGATAATCCAGCTCTGCCTCGACCCCATAGGCGGCTGCGGTGCCTGCAACGATTTCCGCCAAACGGCGTTTGACCATGCCCTGCACATCACGGCCAAAGGTGCGGACAGTGCCATTAATATAGGCCGTGTCAGGGATGATATTGTCGGCCGAACCTGTGTGGATTTGAGAGACAGAAACGACCAAATCATCCTCTGCCGCGCGGCTGCGGCTGACAATCGTCTGAATGGCTGTTGTGATGGCGCAGGCTGCAACGATCGGATCGCGAGCAGCTTCGTGGTGGGCGACGTGACCGCCGACACCTTTGACATGAATATCGAATGCATCCACCGCGGCCATAATCGGTCCGGGGGTCGTATAGAATTCCCCCAACGCCACGCCGGGCCGTGTGTGCAAGGCAAAGATGCGGGAAATGTTGAAACGATCCAACACGCCCTCTTTCACCATGACGCCTGCGCCGCCGCCAGCCTCTTCGGCTGGTTGGAAAATCAAGGCAACGCGGCCCGCAAAATTGCGCGTCTCTGCCAGATATTTCGCGGCGCCCAGCAACATCGCCGTGTGCCCATCGTGCCCGCAAGCGTGCATTTTTCCGTGGTGGACGGATTCGTATTCCACCCCCGTATCTTCGATAATCGGCAACGCATCCATATCCGCGCGCAGGCCAATCGTGGCTCCATCACCCTGCCCTTCGATAATCGCGACAACGCCGCTGGTCGCGATGCCTGTGTGAATGTCCGTGATGCCAAATTCGCGCAGACGATCTACAACAAAGGCCGCCGTATTATGGCAATCGAACCCCAGTTCGGGATGTTTGTGCAGATGCTGACGCCATTCGGCCATGTCGGCGGCGAAATCAGCGATGCGGTTCAATACGGGCATGGGTGGACTCTTGGGATTGTGTGAATACCTTTGGGCTGACCAAACTCTAATTTTCGGTGGGCCGCAATGAACCAATCCCAATCTGACGCAATCGTGCATGATCCAAACGGCGGGATGGAGCGTCTGATCGAAATCATGCGCCGCCTGCGCGACCCCAAAGGCGGCTGCCCATGGGACGTGGAACAGAATTTCGCGTCCATCGCGCCCTACACGATCGAAGAGGCCTATGAGGTCGCCGATGCTATCGAACGCAACGCATGGGACGAACTGCGCGGCGAATTGGGCGATCTGCTGTTTCAATCGGTGTTCCACGCCCAAATGGCGGATGAGGCTGGGTATTTCGACATCAACGACGTGATCAAATCGATCAGTGATAAAATGGTATCCCGCCACCCCCATGTGTTCGGTAGCGAAGGCAATGATTTTTCCGCCGACGATCAGGTCGACAGATGGGAGGCCGTAAAGGCCGCAGAGCGCGCCGCCAAATCCGAAACCCGCGTATTGGACGGCGTCGCCCCCGGATTGCCCGCCCTACTGCGCGCGATGAAATTGCAAAAACGCGCCGCGCGGGTCGGATTCGATTGGCCATCCACCGATGAAGTCATCGACAAAATCATCGAAGAATCCAAAGAATTGGTCGAAGCCCGCGACACTCTGACCCAAGACGAGGTCGAAGAGGAAATGGGCGATCTGCTGTTCGTCATGGCGAACCTTGCACGGCACATGAACGTCGACCCAGAGGCCGCCCTACGCCGCACCAACGCAAAATTCATACGCCGCTTCAATGCGGTAGAGGACGCCCTAAACGCCAAAGGGTCATCACCCGAACACAGCAACCTAGAGGAAATGGACGCCCTGTGGGATGCCGCCAAACAGGCAGAGAAGGCCGAACCAAGATAAGAAAATATATTCCGACCATTAGATTCAGGTATTGACCCGATTAATTTAGTCAGGTTTAAGGCGCCCAACCTAAACCAAAGGAATAAATACGATGCTTCGCTCGCTTCTACTTACCGCTGCTACCATTTCGGCCGCTCCGGCATTCGCTGATGTGAACATTTACACCACTCGTCAGCCAGAACTGATCCAGCCTGTGATCGACGCGTTCACCGCTGAAACCGGAATCGCTGTTAATCTGGCATTCGTATCCGATGGTCTGCCAGAGCGCCTGAAGGCCGAAGGTTCCCGTTCGCCCGCGGATCTGGTCATGACCGTTGATATCGCGAACCTGCAGCAGATCGTTGATGCGGACGTGATCCAACCAGTAGATAGCGAAGTTCTGGCAGCGGCTGTTCCTGCTGAACTGCGCAGCCCTGAAAACCTGTGGTTCGCGCTGACCACCCG
Organism: Marivivens niveibacter; assembly: GCF_002150005.2. GTDB lineage: Bacteria > Pseudomonadota > Alphaproteobacteria > Rhodobacterales > Rhodobacteraceae > Marivivens > Marivivens niveibacter. The sequence continues at coordinate 937,786 of NZ_MSPP01000001.1, read as the reverse complement.
CGCTCGTATCGTATACGCATCGCGTGACCGCGTTGCCGAAGGCGAAGTCACCACCTACGAAGATCTGGCAGACCCAAAATGGGAAGGCCGTATCTGCACCCGTTCGGGCGTTCACAACTATAACTTGGCGCTGGTTTCGGGCATCATCGAACACCACGGTGTTGAATACGCAAAAGAATGGGCAGAAGCCGTTCGCGCAAACCTAGCCCGCAAACCAGAAGGCAACGACCGCGCGCAGGTTCGTGCAATCTGGGCTGGCGAATGTGACATTTCGCTGGGCAACACCTACTACATGGGCAAAATGCTGTCCGACGAAGAACAGACCGAATGGGCAAACTCTGTCCGCATCGAATTCCCAGTATTCGAAGGCGCAGGCACCCACATCAACGTGTCCGGCATCGCGATGACCAAAGCTGCGCCAAACAAAGAAGAAGCGCTGCAGCTGATGGAATTCCTGGTTTCGCCAGCGGCTCAGGCGATCTATGCCGAAGAAAACTTTGAATACCCAGTACTGGAAAGCGCAGAGCTGTCCGAACTGGTTGCAGGCTGGGGCACATTCGACGCCGACACCGTGAGCCTGACCGATCTGGCAGGTCACCGCGCCGAAGCCCTGCGCGTGATGGAAGAAGTCAACTTCGACGGCTAATCGCCTGTCAGTTATGAATTTTATAAAACCGGGGCCAAAAGCTCCGGTTTTATTGCGTCAGCCTGCCGCAAAGCGAAACCAATACATACATGCCAAATGCGACATATGAGTATCTTAACACCCCTCCCGCCGCAAACTCCGTTCCTTTCGCGTCTATTCTACGCCATGCCGTTAATCGGATGGATGGCGCGTGACGTGGTATTTGGATCGAAAGACAACATCTATTACGCATTGGTCACAGTCCTGACCGTCTGGATCGTCGCGATCCTGCATTGGGGCTATCCCGCGTTAATCATTCCATATCTGGCGATGGTCCCAGCGATGTTCATTATCCTGATCCGTATCTCGCGCGGATAGAACGACAAAGGGGGGCCAGCGGCCCCCTTTTCAATCTTTGCGCCACCGGTTCAGGCGCCGTCTTTTTCCATCAGCTCTAGCCATTCCTCTTCGGCGGCGGCGACAGCGTTTTGGCGCTGAACCAAGGCTTCGGTCGCCTTTTGGAATTTGACGGGCTGTTTTGTGAACAGCTCTGGATCGGCCATCAATTCCTCTAGCTTTGCGATCTCGGCATTCAGTTTGTCGATCTCGGCGGGCAGCGCCTCTAGCCGGTGTTTTTCGGTAAACGTCAGGCCGGATTTTTTCTGATCCGTTTTGGGTTTGTCCGCTGGTTTATCTTTGGGTGCGGATTTCGCGACCGTCTCGATGGTTTCTTTGCGCTGTGCCATATAGTCGGTCCAGCCGCCTGCATAGACGGTGGCTTTGCCGTTGCCTTCCATCGCGACAGTTGTCGTCGCAACGCGGTCCAGAAAATCGCGGTCGTGGCTAACCAAGATGACGGTACCATCATAGTCGTCCAGAATTTCCTGCAGCAGATCCAGCGTTTCGATATCGAGATCGTTGGTCGGTTCGTCCAGTACCAGCATATTCGACGGTTTCGCCATCAGTTTAGCCAGCAGCAAACGCGCCTTTTCGCCGCCGGACAGAGATTTAACGGGCGCGCGGGCCTGACGTTCGTCGAACAGATAATCCTTGAGATAGGCGACAACGTGTTTCGGCACGCCGCGCACCATCACCTGATCGGCACGGCCGCCGACACGCATATCGGGATCACCTGTCAGGCTGTCCCACAATGTCATTTCGGGGTCCAACTGCGCGCGGGTCTGATCGAACACGGCGATTTCTAGGTTGGTGCCTAGTTTGACCTTGCCCGCGTCAGGTTCGACCTGCCCCAGTATCATTTTGATCAGCGATGTTTTACCAACGCCGTTCGGGCCAACAAAAGCCACGCGGTCACCACGTTGAATGGTGATGTCGAAATTCGAAATGATCTGTTTGTCACCAAAGGATTTCTGCAACCCTTCGACCTCGACCACCTTTTTACCCGAGGTCGGACCAGATTCGATGTTCAGCGCGGCGGTGCCCTGACGTTTGATCATGGACGCGCGTTCAGCGCGCAGATCCTGCAGCGCACGAACACGGCCCTGATTCCGTTTACGACGGGCAGAGATGCCTTCGACCGCCCAGCGGGCTTCGGCTTTGATTTTGCGATCCATCTTGTGGATCATCATCTCTTCTTCTTCCCAAATTTTATCGCGCCACGCTTCGAACCCTTCGAAACCGGTTTCTTGGCGACGCACGGCGCCGCGGTCGATCCATAGGGTTGCGCGGGTCAACGCACGCAGGAATGCGCGGTCGTGGGAAATCAGGACATAGGCCGCTTTGGTGGTTTTCAGTTCGTTTTCCAACCACTGCACCGCTTCGATGTCCAAATGGTTGGTCGGTTCGTCCAGCAGCATCAGTTCGGGCGCTTCGGCCATTAGTTTGGCCAATGCCGCGCGGCGACGTTCACCGCCTGATGCCGTTGCAACGGGGCGATTGGGGTCGAATTTCAAACCTTCGGCCACCATTTCAACGCGGTAGGCTTCGCCTTCGGGCAGTTCGCTGGATGCATAATCGCCCAAAGTTTCGAACCCTTCCATCGTGGGGTCCTGTTCCATATAGCCGACGGTCACGCCCGGCGGGACAACGCGGTCGCCCGTGTCCGCCTCGATCAACCCAGCCATGACTTTCATCAAGGTGGATTTACCCGAACCATTGCGGCCAACTAGGGCGACTCGGTCCCCCGACTGGATCACAGCCGAAAGATCGGAAAACACAGGATCCCCGCCAAAAGTCAGGGAAATATCGCTAATCTGAAGTAAAGGTGCACGTGCCATAGCGCAGCAGCTAATGCCGCGCCCGAATTTGCGCAAGCCCTATCCTGCAACGGCCCGCAGTGCCCGTGCCCGCGCAGGCGGGATTGATTTGATTTCCAGTCCGGTAAACACATGCAGCGTGTTTAAATCCGTATCCACCACAGCATGATCACTGACCCAACCGCCCATCATGAGATAGGTTTTCAATAGCGGCGGCATACGCCGCATCGCGGCTTTGCGGTCCAGTGGCCTGCACAAACGGTCGGCGGCAAAGCGAAAGACATTCGGGGCTTTGGTTTTCGGCAACCAAGGCGCGGGGGCCAGATGACGTTCCGCCAACATATCAAATGCGTCTAAATAGGCCTCTTGGTCGGTGCCAATGAACGATGAACACCCGAACAACAGCTCAACACCGTGGTCGTCCACAAATTTTGTCATAGCGCCCCACGCGACGCGCAAAATGTCAGGATCAATCACATCGGGATGAATGCAGAACCGGCCCATTTCTACCATTGGGCCGTGATAGGCACGCAAAGATGACAGTTCATAATACTGCGCGGAATAACTATCGCCGATCTGATCGGCGGTCAGATACATCAGGCGAAAACAACAAACCAATTGGCCCGAACGGCGATCCGTCACCAACATATGCTGACAACGATCATCAAAGGAATCAGCATCGATTGGATCCGGCCGTTCCGCTGCACCGCCACGAATGAAACACATGTAACGTAGCTTTTGCGCCATACGTAATTCGGCGTCCGTGGTCGCCAAATGCGCGTCATAAAGGCCTTTGCGTAACATCACATTCATCGTCAGCCCATTCACAATACCATCACGGGCAGCAGTACAGGTGATTTGTAACACCTGTGTTAGGCGAATTACCCGTCCCCAAAGACGCTCGTCGGATCGAAGTTGCCGATCGACGACAGCAACTGACGTAGCAGCGTTGTATCGCGCAGATTGTCATCGGTCACACGGCGCGACAACGAAACAACGCGGCCCTGTTCAACGCCGAATGTTTCCACGTTACGTGCAACGCCATTGCCGTCAAAGGTCACCGCGACAACTTTGCGATCCAATTCTTTAGGTGCCAGCGCACCATAGTGACGCATTCCGTAAGAAATATAGTACAGACCGCCCTGATCTAACACACCACCAGTCGTCGGCTGGCCCAGTTTTGCGATCACATCATCACGGCGGTCGCTGCCCAGATTAACGGTTTCGATTTGCGAAACTTCTGGTGTGTATCCGTGGCGGTCAATCCGTTCCACACAGCCCGATACCAGAAATGCAGACGCACATACCGCTGCCAAAAACGCTTTGGAACGGTTGTTTGGTTGGAATTTGAACATAGCTGCCCTCTTGTATCGCCTGCCCGAGCCTTTTAATCGGCTTACATTAGGTATGCCCTATAATTCAAGAAAGGAAGCATCATGGCCAGCACAGACAAGACAATCCTACGTCTACCGGATCTGCAGAACCGTGCCGATACCAGCTTTGCCATAGAGCCTGATGCAGAAACCCGCGCGAAAATCCGCGATGCACTGGGTATTAATGCACTGCGCAAACTGAGGTTTACTGGCAAATTGGTGCCTATTGGTCAAAAAGATTGGCAATTGGTAGCGGAATTGGGCGCAACTGTGGTTCAAGACTGCGTTGTCACGCTGGAACCAGTCACAACACGGATCGACGAAAAAGTGATCCGTAACTACATGGCTGATTTCGTCGAAGAACCACAAATGGGCGAAACCGAGATGTTCGAGGATGAAACCATCGAACCTTTGCCCACCACAATCGACCTGTCCGTGATCATGGAAGAATCGCTATCGCTTCATATTCCAGACTTTCCACGGGCCGATGGCGTCGAATTGGGACAGGCTGTTTATACTGAACCAGGCGTAAAACCGATGACCGACGAAGACGCCCGCCCCTTTGCGGGTCTGGCATCATTGAAAAATGCGCTGGACAAAGGCGACAAAACAAACGATTAACCGCCGCAGAAATAGGGTTGCGTTATTACTGAATCGCAGTATGTTCGCGGCTCTTTCCAAAGAGGCTCGACAGGCTGCGTCTTTTATCCTATGACGCCCGCGATCTTCTTTTGAACAACGAAACACCGGGCCATGTGCCCCCGAATGGATAGGTAGAGACATGGCAGTTCAGCAGAACAAAGTCTCCAAATCGCGCCGCAACATGCGCCGTGCTCACGACGCTCTGGTTGCAGCAAACCCAAACGAGTGCACCTCGTGCGGTGAGCTGAAGCGCCCACACCACGTGTGCCCTTCGTGCGGTCAGTACGACAACCGTGAAGTTGTTGCACAAGCAAACGACGTCGATCTGGACGAAGACGCAGCGTAAGCTGATCTAGGACTTTAGGGTGGGAGCTGACGGGATGGATACGTCCAACGCGGCTAGCGGAGCGCCCGTAGTGCTATCAGTCGACGCTATGGGCGGCGACAAAGGACCTGCGGCAATTGTCGCGGGTCTTTCGCTTTTCCTGAAAAAGGAACCGAACGCCCGTATCGTGCTGCATGGGGATCAGGACACCCTGAAACCTTTGGTCGAACGGAAACGTTTGACCGACCGCGTAGACATTCGTCACGCGGACACAGTCGTTAAAATGACCGACAAACCATCGCAGGTTTTGCGCCATTCCAAAGGCACGTCGATGTTGTCGGCGATCAATTCCGTTCGCGATGGCGAAGCCCACGCATGTGTATCCTGTGGCAACACGGGTGCATTGATGGCGCTGTCGATGCTTCGACTACGCAAGGCAGACGGCGTGAACCGCCCTGCAATTGCTTGCATGTGGCCATCGCGTAACCCCAGCGGTTTCAACGTCATGCTGGATGCGGGCGCAGATATTCGCGCCGATCAAGACGATTTGCTGACCTATGCGCTGATGGGCGCGTCGTATGCGCGTAATGGTATGGACCTGCCCCGCCCGCGCGTCGGGTTGCTGAATGTCGGCGTCGAAGAACACAAAGGCCGCGCCGAACTAAAAGTCGCGCATGAAATGATCGCCAAGGCCGCACCTGCTGGTGATTTCGAATACATCGGCTTTGTCGAAGGTGGCGACCTGCCATCTGACCGCGTTGATGTGATCGTGACCGACGGCTTTACCGGCAACGTTGCGCTTAAAACCGGCGAAGGAACAGCCACGTTGATCTCTGACGCGTTGCGGGATGCGTTCAACGCCACGATTTTTTCCAAAATCGCCGCGCTATTCGCAATGACATCCCTGCGCCGTCTGAAAAAGCGGATTGATCCACGCCGCGTGAACGGTGGTGTTTTCCTTGGCCTCAATGGCACAGTGATCAAAAGCCATGGCGGCGCGGACGCTATGGGGGTTTACGCTGCGTTAAAACTCGCCTATCGCCTTGGGCAACAAGGGTTTTCAGACAAACTGGCGGCTCGGGTTGCCTCTGCGGCATCTTTAGCGCAAGATTACCACCAAGACGGTGAAAGCAAAGCTGAAGCCGACAATTAAGGCGAGCATATTTCATGACTATCAGAGCTGTTGTCAAAGGCGTAGGCCACTACCTGCCAGAGCGCGTGGTTCCTAACAGCTGGTTCGAGGACAAGATCGAAACATCCAACGAATGGATTGTATCGCGATCCGGTATTGAACGCCGTCATTTTGCTGCCGAAGGCCAAACAACATCCGATCTTGCCACGCAAGCCGCCAAATCCGCGCTGGAAAACGCAGGTATTGATGCTGCCGACATCGACGCAATTGTATTGGCGACATCGACCGCGGACCTGACATTCCCGTCGGCCGCAACCATGGTTCAGCACAATATCGGCGCGACCAAAGCCTTTGCTTTCGACCTTCAGGCCGTCTGCGCGGGATTCGTTTTTGCCCTGACAAACGCCAACGCACTGATTCAGGCGGGCTCTGCCAAACGTGTAATTGTCATTGGTGCCGAAACATTTAGCAGAATTCTGGATTGGGAAGATCGCGCCACTTGCGTCTTGTTCGGTGACGGCGCAGGCGCGGTTATTCTAGAGGCTGAAGAAGCATCCGGAACCAGCGATGATCGCGGCATCCTAGCGACCGATCTAAACTCTGACGGGTCCTATCGTGACCTGCTGTATGTTGATGGCGGCGTATCCACTCAGACAACCGGCGTTCTGCGCATGGAAGGCAAAGAAGTGTTCCGTCACGCGGTCGAAAAACTGGCACAAACGGCCCATAAGTCTTTGGAAACAGCCGGACTTTCGTCCGACGACGTCGATTGGGTTGTCCCGCATCAGGCCAATATCCGCATCATCCAATCCACCGCCAAAAAACTGGGCGTTGGAATGGATAAGGTGATCGTCACGGTTCAAGATCACGGCAATACATCGGCGGCGTCAATCCCGCTTGCGTTGTCTGTCGGCGCATTCGAAGGCCGCATTAAACAAGGCGATCTAATCGTCACCGAAGCCATTGGCGGCGGCCTGGCTTGGGGTTCTGTGCTGCTTCGGTGGTAAGGTAATTAACACCTGCCAAGTCCTTGTTATTGACTCTGAAATTCGGCTCTGGCTAAGCTTTGGTAAGTAGCTCAGGGGGATGAGATGTCTGAAAAAACTTTAACCCGTATGGACCTAGCCGAAGCTGTTCACGCCGAAGTCGGTCTTTCCCGTAACGACAGCGCCGATTTGGTCGAAAGCGTGTTGGAACATATCTCGGACGCGCTGGTCGATGGCGAAACCGTCAAGATCAGCTCTTTTGGCACCTTTTCCGTCCGCGAAAAGGCAGCTCGCGTTGGCCGCAACCCAAAAACAGGTGAAGAGGTTCCGATCTCTCCACGTCGGGTGCTGACCTTCCGCCCAAGCCACCTGATGAAAGACCGCGTCGCGGCAGGCAACAAAGGCTGACCTGATGAAGAAATCCCGTGACGCCTTTCGCACAATTAGCGAGGTGTCCGATTGGCTGGACACGCCCGCACATGTTTTACGGTTTTGGGAAACCAAATTTTCCCAGATCAAACCGGTGAAACGTGCGGGGGGACGCCGGTATTACCGACCACAAGACATGGAACTGTTGGGCGGTATTAAACAATTGCTCCATTCAGACGGGATGAGCATCAAAGCCGTTCAAAGCCTGATCAAAGAACAGGGCGCAAAACATGTCGCCGCTCTTGGGCCATCACTCACGGCCCCTGCCCCCGAACCGGTGGAAAAATTGCCCGTGAAAAACGACGACACTGTGATCGAAACAGTCATGAAACGACCGGCGGCGAACACACCCGTCGATGACGAACCCGCGGCTATGGGCGATTTGTTTGGGTTTGAACCTGAAACGAACGTTGTTCAACTGCCAACCGCAAAACCAGCACCGACCGCTGACCGCGCCATGGTTCTTGGATCTTTGGCCGCAGCACCGGTCGAAAAACTCGCCGCACGCGCAGCAAAAATCGCACCCCTTGCAGCCAAACTGGCGGAGCTGCACGGGCGCATGTTGCGCGACTAATCACGTAATCGGTCTATTTCGGAAAACCTATCGTTTTCGATGCTTTGCCCTCTTGCCCTTGTGCGCAAATCGGGTATTTAGGCCACCACGTCGGGCTATAGCGCAGCCTGGTAGCGCGTCCGTCTGGGGGACGGAAGGTCGCAGGTTCGAGTCCTGCTAGCCCGACCACTAACAACCGCCCGCCCGCAAAATGGGCGGGCGTTTTTGTATCGGAGGGATTGATGACCGGCGTTCTACCCAGCCAACGAATTAAACAGCTGATTGACGACGGCGCCATTTCCGCGACCGATCCATATGTCACAGGCCAAATTCAACCTGCCAGCTTGGACCTGCGATTAGGAACGGTTGCGTACCGTGTGCGTGCATCGTTCCTGTCGGGCGAAGGTCGGACCGTTGCCGACCGTCTAGAAGAATTTGAAATGCACCGCGTCGACCTGACAAACGGCGCTGTTCTGGAAAAGGGCTGCGTTTACGTGGTGCCGCTGATGGAATCCTTGGCACTGCCAACAGGTATCCAAGCGGTCGCCAACGCGAAATCCTCAACCGGTCGTTTGGACCTGCTGACCCGTACCATCACCGATGGCGGTGTCGAATTTGATCGCATCGCACCTGGATATACGGGCCCTCTTTACGCTGAAATTTGTCCGCGGTCCTTCTCTGTTCTGGTCCGTCCCGGGATGCGGTTGAACCAGATCCGTTTCCGGTCAGGCCACGCTGTTTTGACAGACGACGAATTGCGCGCGCTACATACCGAAACCCCTTTGGTCACTGGCACGCCCGTTATTGACGAAGGCTTAGGGTTTTCCGTCGATCTTGCCCCTGAAAACGGGACTCTGGTGGGCTATCGCGCGAAACCGCACACAGGCGTGATCGATCTGGACAATCTGAACCATTACGATCCTGCCGAATATTGGGAAGAGATACACACCAAAGACCGCCAGATCATTCTGGACCCTGGTGCGTTTTATATCCTTGTGAGCCGCGAAGCTGTCACCATTCCGCCCATGCAAGCAGCCGAAATGGCGCCCTATTTGGCCATGGTTGGCGAATTTCGCGTCCACTATGCTGGTTTCTTTGACCCCGGTTTCGGCCATGCAGAGGCTGGCGGTCAGGGATCACGCGGTGTGCTGGAAGTACGCTGCCACGAAGCGCCGTTTGTTTTGGAACACGGTCAGGTCGTCGGACGCCTTGTGTACGAACAAATGGAAACGCTTCCAGATCAACTTTATGGCCGCGAAATCAAATCAAACTATCAGGGTCAAGGGCTCAAGCTTTCCAAACATTTCCGCTCCGCCTGACGCTTTAACTGGGCGCGCTGAAATGGAATGCGGGGCGACCAGCCCCGCGCAATTGACTAGCGCATCTTCATCATACGGCGGATCGTGCGAAATGCGCGCGATGCCCGCATCATGTTGTGATTTACCTGCTGTGCTTTTCGGCGCTGCTCAGGCGTGTCTGTTTTGTTGCCTGTCACTCGATCTTGGATCGCACGGCGCACACCGCGTTTGCCCAATGTACGGATCAGCAATCGAATAATTCGTTCGGTATTCATGGTTATTCCTCAATGAACAGGTCTGCCTGTTCGTCATCATCATCGTCATCATCTGGATCCCGATCATCGATCTGCCCCGCACCGGGCGGTGGCCGGTTATCCAGTAGACCAGCCGAACGCAATTCTTTTAGCCCCGGTAGGTCACGGGCGCTTTCTAGACCAAAGTGATCCAAGAACTCTTGTGTCACGACAAAAGTCACAGGCCGACCCGGAGTCATCTTACGCCGACCAAAACGGATCCATTCCATTTCAATCAACTGGTCAATCGTACCGCGCGACACGGAAACGCCGCGGATTTCTTCGATTTCAGCGCGGGTAATCGGCTGATGATAGGCAATGATCGCCAGTGTTTCGATCGCGGCACGGGACAGTTTACGAACCTCGACGGTTTCCTTTTGCATCAGATAACTTAGGTCTGGCGCTGTGCGCAGTGCCCAAGCGTCCCCGATTTTGTTCAATCGCACGCCGCGTCCTTCGTACCGACGGGCCAGCATGGCGACCGCTTGCGCTGGATTACAGCCGTGCGGCATCCGTTTTTCCAATTCGCGGATCGTCACCGGTTCTGTACTGGCAAATAAGATCGCTTCGACCATGCGTTCCTGTTCGGCCATGTGCGGCGCATCAAACAGGCTATCTTCCTGTTCGTTTTCATCTGGCGTGAGGTCTGTGGCTTCGGTTTCGTCAGTCATCTTTCACAGCCTTTCGCCTGATTTGAATGGGTGCAAAGGTTTCCCCCTGACGCAATTCAATCTTGCCCTCTTTCACCAATTCTAGCGACGCGGCAAAGGTTGCAGCGGTCGCAGAACGGGTCCGCATAGCGTCGCCCTGCCAACCATCTGGCATATACATCACCAAATCTGTCCATTCTCGCGCAAAGCCGATCAATGGTCGCATTCGCTCTAGTGCACGTTCCATCGTGTCGACATGTTCGCGGTCCATCACGAATGGACGAAACTCATCCTTGGTTCGAATACGCGCATAGCCTTGCATCAAATCCAGCAGGGTTGCCGTATACCGTACCTTGCGGACGCGTTCGAAATCTTCGGGCACGCCGCGAACGAAAAAATCACGGCCCTTTTGATCCCGCGCCATCAGGTTCGCCGCAGCATTGCGCATCGCCTCTAGCCGCTCTAGCTGAAACGCAAGGTGCGCGGCCAATTCTTCACCCGATGGTCCATCTTCGGTCGGATCGGGTGGCAGCAAAAGGCGCGATTTCAAAAACGCAAGCCACGCCGCCATCACCAGATAATCCGCTGCCAATTCCAACCGCAATTGTTTGGCTTTTTCGACGAACGCTAAATATTGTTCGGCTAAGGCAACCATGGAAATCTGCAAAAGGTCGACCTTTTGCGTGCGTGCCAGCGACAGCAGCAGGTCCAAAGGGCCTTCAAACGAACCGACGTCAACGACCAACGCTTCGGCGGCGACCCGCTCTGAAACGCTCATTTTCTGATCGTTGAATAGTTGTGTTTGTTCGGCCATTCAGGTCCTTACGCTATCAGCGTCCCAAATTCGGCCTCTAATGCCTTTATGTCAATGGTTTCGGGCGTCTGGCGGCATTTCAGCGCCATTTCGCCCCGAATAGCCGCATCTTTTGTCATCGCGCCGCAGGTCGCCGCGATGGCCTGCATTTCATCCGCCTTGCCGTTGCAATGCAAAACAACGTCACAGCCTGCATCAATAGACAGTTTTGCGCGATGTTCTACGGGGCCGTCTAACGCCTCCATCGAAATATCATCGGTCATCAGCAGACCGTTGAACCCAATATCGCGGCGGATCAGGTCAATCATATCCGCGTTCTGGGTCGCTGGAGCGGTTCCGGCCTCAGGATAAACGATATGAGCGCTCATCCCCATTGGCGCATCATTTACCGCACGAAACGGCGCGAAATCCCAATCCTGCGCAACATCTAACGCAACATCGGCGACAGGTAGACCCAGATGGCTATCAACCTTGCCACGCCCATGACCGGGCATGTGTTTGATCACAGGCAAGACGCCACCGTCCAAATGACCATGGATGGATGCGCGCGCGTTTGCAGCGACCTCGGTCGGCGTTTCGCCCATGCATCGGTTTTTTAGAAATGGATGCGTGTCAGACTGCGCGATGTCACAGGTCGGCGCACAGTTCACGTCAATCCCGACTGACCGCAATTCATCTGCAATGATGCGATAGCGCAGATAAAACGCGCGTTCTGGATCCTTGGCCAAACGGGCTAGCTCCAGTGGCGGCATCCACTGACGCCAATGCGGCGCGGTTAGGCGTTGAACGCGCCCGCCTTCTTGATCGATCAGTATTGGCACGTCGCGCCCAACGGTGTCGCGCAAATCACGACAGAGCGCCCGCAATTGATCGGGGCTTTCAACGTTTCGCGCGAATAGGATGAACCCATATGGATCCGCATCCCGAAAAAACGACCGTTCCCAAGTTGAAACCTGCGCCCCTAAAGGCGCAAGGATATAGGCACCCGCCATTTATTGCAGCACCACAGGGACGCAATCGACACCTTCGGCCAGTAGGGCCGCACAGAACCGCCGTGTGTCGGACAGATCGTCAAAATTCACAGCGCGTAGACGATAGAAAACCCGACCGCCGCGTTCAGCGCGTTGAATGACGTGAGTTTTGCCTGACATATAATCAGGGAACTGCGCGTTAAAACGAGCCCATTCGGTTTGGGCGACTTCGGCGCTGTCATACGCCCCGATCTGAACTAAGTTGGTTCCCAAAGCCAATGCTTCGGACGCGGCCAGTGCCTGATCAAATGTGCGGCCTGTTGCAACGGGAGCGGCCGCAGGCACCGCAACACTGGTGGTGGCACTAGCAACGACCAGATTTGCAGGGCGAACAGTTGGACGCGGCGATTCAGAGACGCCCGGAACGGATGCGGGAATGATGTCTGCGATGAAATCGGTGGAAACGCCGTTGATCGACGTTTGCACAGGCGGCACATCATCAGCTGCAACGGTCGACAACGGATCAACGCCGGCGGCGATGTTATCGGCCATTTTCAAAATATCTTCGACCGTCATTGGCTCTGACGAAGCGGCGACCGGGGTCGCAACTGCTTCGGCTTCTGGCTCTGCGGCTTTTTCCAAAGCTTCGGCTACGCCTTGGGCCACCACCTCTCCTGCTTCGGCGGTTGGCATTACGGCCAAATCTTCGGCTGGCAACGCTGCCGTTTGCGGTGCAAGCAAAACCGCTTCGGCCTCTTCAGGTGCCGTTGCTCCGCCCAGTGCGGCGACATCATTTACGGATAGGCCCAGATTTGGTGCGATTTCGCCGCCGGGATTGCTTGGCGCTTGGCGCATTGCGCCTTCCATTGCGCGAACGACGGGCACGCCCGTCACATCGCGCATGACCAATTTATAACCCCATACGCCGACGCTTGCCACGACGGCCAAGGACACACAGGCCCCTACAACATTGACCAGTTTACCGGTGTTCAGCTTACGCTCTGCTTGATGCGGAGCGCGCACATCAGAATACGCTGCCATTTCGCCTATGCCGCGGGGCTTGCGCGCCCGCGTCCCTCAATTCGTTGCCTGCTCGAGCCCGGCGAAATGGATGCTTTAGCGCATCTCTGTTGCCGGTTTCACGCCCAAGATACCCAAACCGTGCGATATGACAACCGCCACGGCCTTGATCAAAGCGATTTTCGACTGACTTGTTGCAACATCACCCTCTTGGATGAAACGAAGCGACATGTCGTCATTCCCTTTATTCCACAGTCCATGCAATTCCGACGCCAATTCGTACAGGTAGAACGAAATGCGGTGCGGTTCGTGGCCTTTGGCGGCGATTTCAACCAGACGTGGCCATTCAGCCAGTTTTTTGACGACAGCGATTTCGGCATCCGACGCCGCTTTGGTCAGGTCAGCGGCTTGCAGCGCTGCATCCGATACGTCGATCCCCTGCTCTGCTGCTTTGCGCAGAACGGAATGCACACGGGCCGATGCATATTGCACGTAGAACACAGGGTTGTCTTTGGACTGTTCCAACACTTTGTCGAAATCGAAATCCAAAGGCGCATCGTTTTTACGGGTCAGCATGTGGAAACGGGTCACGTCCGCGCCCGCCTGTTCAACGACATCGCGCAAGGTCACAAAGGTGCCCGCACGTTTTGACATTTTGAACGGTTCGCCATTTTTGAACAGTTTCACCAGCTGGATCAGTTTGATGTCCAAAGGCACCTTGTTGTTCGACAGCGCGGAAACGGCGGCCTTCATCCGTTTGACGTAACCACCGTGGTCAGCACCGAAAATGTCGATCAGCTGGTCGAAACCGCGATCCACTTTGTCATAGTGATAGGCAACGTCAGGCGCGAAATAGGTCCATGCGCCGTCCGATTTTTTCACAGGGCGGTCAACATCGTCACCGTATTCGGTCGATTTGAACAAAGTCTGTTCGCGTGGTTCCCAATCCTCTGGCACTTTGCCTTTGGGTGGTTCTAGCACGCCTTCGTAAATCAAGCCCTGAGCCTGCAAACGTTCGATGGCGTTTTCAATTTGGCCCGTGCCGTACAGCGCCTTTTCGCTGCTGAACACATCCATTTTCACGCCTAGCAGCGCCAGATCGTCACGGATCATATCCATCATCGCGGCGGTGGCGAATTCGCGGATATCCGCTAGCCATTCCGATTCTGGCTGGTCGATCAGGCTGTCGCCGTATTTTTCCTTGAGCGCTTCACCAACTGGGATCAGGTAATCACCTGGGTACAGACCTTCGGCGATGACAGGTTCCAGACCGTTGGCTTCGCGGTAGCGTTCGAACGCGGAACGCGCCAACACGTCAACCTGTGCACCTGCATCATTGATGTAGTATTCGCGCGTCACGTCATAACCCGCATAATCCAGCAGCGACGCCAGCGCGTCGCCAAAGACAGCACCGCGGGTGTGACCGACATGCATAGGGCCGGTTGGGTTCGCAGAAACATATTCGACGTTAACCTTAATTCCCTCGCCCATAACCGAACGGCCATAGGTGTCATCGGTCAACGCGGTCTTAACGATCAGCGGCCAAACATTTGCAGCCAAACGCATGTTCAAGAAACCAGGCCCTGCAACATCGGCAGAGGCCACACGCTCATCGGCGATCAACCGCGCAGCCAAGGCGTCTGCAATGTCACGTGGCTTGGACTTTGCAGGTTTGGCCAATACCATCGCAGCGTTGGTAGCCATATCGCCGTGCAATGCATCACGAGGAGGCTCTACCGCTACGTTGGAAAAATCTAGGCCCTCAGGCAGCTGGCCTTCGGCTGTCATAGCGGTCAGGCAGTCAATGACCAAAGCGCGGATATCGGAAAACAGGTTCATTTCATCGTCTTTCTCGGGTTCGCGCTGGGTTTAACACGGCCAATTCAAAGGTCAACGGCCAGCTGCGCCATGCTTTCAGGTAGGTTGTGTTATTCGAGTGAAACGGTAAAGGTCAGAACATGGTAAAGTTGAATATAGTCGTCATTTTTACGATGGGCTGTGTGATGGGCCTATTGTCGCTTTTGATACGAAGCGAACTGAGTAATCCTGCCTTGTCGCCCGTATTATCCGCACTCGGCGGTGACGACCCCCAAGCCCTGTATGAATCATTTGTGCATTTGCATGGTGGGCTAGGCACAGCCCTGTTTTTCTTTGTGGCATCGTTTCTGGCGTTCGTTGCCCGTAGTAAAGATGCGCGCGCTGCCCATGTGTGGGGCGGTATCGCCGTTGGGCTGGGAGCTTTGCAAATTCTGATCGCCATCTGGGCGTTTGGACACGGCGTTGCACCAAACTTCGTTCCAGAAATCAGCCTTATCGTACATCACCACCACACGGATGCGCCGCAAACGTGGTACCAGATCATACTGGGCGAAGAATTCATGCAGGTCACTGCGCTGACTCTGACGTTATTGGCCTGCGCATCGACCTTGTGCATATCGTCCGCCTACAGGATCGGCTCTGCACTGATGATGGCACTTACGCTATGCACGTTCGCGCTTTATGCGTTTTTCTTTCTTAAAACGCATTCTGACATCGGACTGTCACTGTATATCATGCCAGAGGTCGTTTTGTTGGCGATCCTTGCGATCGTTTTGGTAGATCCCAACCGCGTCGATCAACCCTACCTTACGATAGGTGTCAGTGTTGTCTTGGTGGCAAGCCTTGCCTTTGACCTGCTATCCACCATGACTGACGAACAGCTGCAAACCGACAGCTATTTCTACATCGCCAACAAACATTTGGCGCAGCATGGTCTGATGGTTTTCGCGTTTTTCAGCGCATGGTCGGAATGGCAAAACCAGACCTTTGATCGCGGACTTGAATGGCTGCACGCAGCAGCAATCGCGCTCGCGTTTTCTTTGACCTATGTGCCACTGATGATCATCGGACGCAAAGGCGGAATGCGGTTCGATCTAGATACGGCAGCGACATATTCAGACCTGAACTACCTTTCCACCTTGGGCGCCTATTCGTTGATTGTCTTGATTGCGGCAGGCATATTTCTGCCCAAGTACCGCAAACTACGGGGTCAAATCGTCGGGTAAGTTTGGCGTGACTTTCGCAGCTTCGCTTTCCAGACTTCCGGGGGGCAGCATGGATATGATCTGCACATCCGGCCCAGGTTTGACCTGATCGTCCTTTCGGACGAACCGAATATCACCCGCCGCATTCACAAAGGCATAGATCACAGCATTCGGACGTTTTTGACGCCAATCGTCGAATGTGAATTCTTCGGTCAAACGCGTGACACGGAACAACCAGCCCTTACGCATCAAATCACGCAATTCATGCAGCGTTTTTTCATCGCCGAAATGTTTGCCGCCCAACGTGGCGGGCAAACTATGCCGCGCGCTGTCAGATTTTTCGCGCACCAATTGATACACGCGATCCCGCCCAAATTCAGGGGCAAGGTCGGTCGCGACCAATGTGTTATAGGCATCGTTGTCCGTTGCCGCGACGACAGTACCATAGCTCACGAATTCCAATCGGTCCTCTGCCGCTTCGGACAGAATATCGCCGGTGAATGTTGGCACACCTGCTGACCGCGCTGTGCGCAATTTGGCATGGTTAGGATCGGTGACGACTACAGGAACAGACGCCTTTTTCAACGCTTCGGCCAATGCTGTGGACCAGGTCGACCCACCTACGATAATCACGCCGGGAACCCCTGCCCCTGTCAGCCCCAGCCAGCGCGCAACAGGCGCAAGCGTGAAGCCGTGCAGAACAACCGTCGCGGCGACCAGAACAAAGGCCAATGGACCAACCAAAGCGCCATCCTCAACACCGATCGCGGCCAGTCGTTCACCAAACAAACCTGCAACAGCCACCAGAACAACACCGCGCGGGCCAGTAATGGCGACCAACAGCTTTTCTTTGAACGGGATATCGACACCGATCAACGAAATCAGAACAGTCGCAGGACGCGCGACCAAAATCACCAGAGCGACGAACAGGGCCGCGTGCCAATCTAGTCGCGCCAAGGCTTCGAATTCTAGATTTGCAGCCAATAGGATGAACACACCCGACACCAGCAGCACGGTCGCGTGTTCTTTGAAACGGCGCAGTTCGGTGTAGCTGGGCAAATTTGCATTAGCGATCCAAATACCCATGATCGTTACAGCCAGCAGGCCGCTTTCGTGTAGAACAGTGTCCGCCAATGCAAAGGTCAGCAAAAGCACCGTAAACAGCACTGGAACCTTCATATATTCAGGAACATAGGCACGTTTGAACGCGCGAGCGATACCGTATCCCGCAACGACGCCCAACACTGTCGCCAGACCGATACCAACAACGAAATCCATCGTGGCTGTGCCAGCGTCTGTTGCCGTATTTCGGACCATGACGACTTCGAACGCCAAAACAGCGGCCAAAGCACCAATTGGGTCGTTCAGGATGGCTTCCCACTGCAACAAATTGGCGGGGCGTTTTGCCAATCGCGCCTGACGTAGCAGCGGCGCGATCACGGTTGGACCCGTCACAATCATAATACCGCCGAACACAGCGGCCGTTTCCCATCCAATGCCAGCACCATAATGCAGTGCCAAAGTTGACGCCAACCATCCTAGCGGCGCGCCGATAAACACCAACCGCCGCACGCCAGCCGCCGCATCGGACAGCGAATGGAAATTCAGGGTCAGGCCGCCTTCGAACAGAATGATGGCCACGGCGATCGCGATCATGGGCGATAACAGATTGCCAATATCCCGTTGCGGATCAAAAACGCCCAAAACGGGCCCCACGATAATGCCCGCCAATAGCATCAATACGATCGCAGGCATCCGCAAACGCCAAGCAAGCCATTGTGATCCCACACCCAATGCGCCCACCAGCGCAAACGCCATAACTGGCGACAATGCGCCTGAAGCTGCTTCAACCGACATTTGTAACCCTTGTCCGTTCAATAATATCAGATCCTGTCAGGCGCGCGTGTTCTTGAATTGCGAACCTGTCGGTCATTCCGGATATGTAGTCACAAACAATTCGGGCAAGGTCGACTTCGGTCTTAACCTCTGCCAAATCCTTGCGCCATTGTTTCGGCAGATGGCTGGGATCAGCCATGAAAATCGGGAACAGATCCTTGACCGCGCCTGTCACATGCTTGCGCATCTCAACCACACTGGGGTGGCGATACATGCGTGTAAACAAGAACTTACGGATCACTTTTAAATCAGCCCACAGCGCCGGAGAGAACTGTACCATCATACGGCCAGCCTCGCGGACATCCTCGACTGATTTCGGGTCCAATTCGCGCAGATTTTCTGTTGTAACCGCGATGACATCTTCGACCAAAATGCCAAAGAACCGGCGCAATGCCTCGTGGCGGCGGCGGTAGTAATTCAGACCGGGGTATTTCTTATCCACCTCGGCCCAGCAGTCGTGCAGGATCGGCAGGTCCGCCAATTCATCCGTGCTGAACAATTCGGCGCGCAGACCGTCATGCAGGTCATGGTTATTATATGCGATGTCATCTGCCAAGGCCGCGACCTGCGCTTCGGCGCTGGCGTGGGTGTGCAGTTCCAGATCGTGTTTGGCGACATAATCTTGCAGTGCCCATGGAATATCGCCCGTCACTGGGCCATTGTGTTTTGCGATGCCCTCTAACGTTTCCCACGTCAGGTTTAGACCGTCAAAATCGGCGTAGTGGCGTTCCAGATTGGTCACGATCCGAATGGCCTGCGCGTTGTGGTCAAAGCCGCCGTATGGCTCCATCAACTCATGCAGCGCGTCTTCGCCCGTGTGACCGAACGGAGGGTGCCCCAGATCGTGGGCCAGCGCGATCGCTTCGGCCAATTCTTGGTTCAAACCGATGGTGTTGGCCAACGTTCGCGCGACCTGAGCGACCTCGATCGAATGGGTCAGGCGCGTGCGGAAATAATCGCCTTCGTGTTCAATGAAAACTTGGGTTTTATGTTTTAAACGACGAAAGCTGCTTGCGTGGATAATACGATCACGATCCCGTTGAAATGGGGAACGAAAATGGCTTTCTTCTTCGGGGTATAATCTACCGCGGGACCGCGATGGATCGGTCGCAAATGGCGCGCCCATGTTACCTGCCTTGCCTTGTTGTGTTTGCCTAATGGTATTATAGTGAATGCAAGGATCAACTCATAGGCCTTAAAATGCTGAATTTACCACCAAATGTGACCAATCGGGCGTTTGAACGCCTGTCTGAAATCGGTGCTGCCGCCCAAGGCAAAGCGCTGCGGATCGCGGTTGAGGGCGGTGGATGTTCGGGTTTTCAGTATAACATCGACCTAGACACCCCTGCTGACGATGATGTGATCTTTGAAGGTGCGGGCGAAAAGGTGATCATCGACCCGACGTCTATGCCGTTTTTGGCAGGCGCGACCATCGATTTCACCGAAGAACTTATCGGCGCACGTTTCGCCATCGAAAACCCGAATGCGGCATCGTCCTGCGGCTGCGGCACGTCGTTTTCTATGTGATCTGGCGGCGCCTTTAGTTTCGGGTTGTCCTGACGCCGCCCACGCGGCAAAACAGGGGCAACAAACCGGAGGCGCCCCATGAAAATCGCAACGTTCAACATCAACGGTATCAAAGCGCGATTTGAACGCCTGACCGAATGGTTGCAAGACAGCCAGCCCGACGTTGCACTGCTGCAGGAAATCAAATCGGTCGACGAAAATTTCCCGCGCGAACATTTCGAAGATTTGGGCTATCGCGTCGAAACCCATGGCCAGAAAAGCTTTAACGGGGTCGCGATCCTGTCGAAACTGCCCCTAGAGGATGTCACTCGCGGACTGCCCGGTGACGATAGCGACGAACAAGCCCGCTGGATCGAAGCATCCGTGATCGGCGACAAAGGTGCTGTGCGCGTTTGTGGTTTGTATCTGCCAAACGGCAACCCTGCCCCCGGTCCGAAATACGATTACAAACTGGCGTGGATGGAACGCCTGCACAAACGCGCACAGGATTTGCTGGCCGATGAAATGCCCGCGCTGATGGCCGGCGATTACAACATCATACCTCAAGCCGAAGACGCCAAACGCCCCGATGCATGGCGCGAGGACGCTCTGTTCCGCCCAGAAAGCCGCGAAGCGTTCCGCAAAATCCTAAACCTTGGCTTTACCGAAGCATTCCGCGCCCGCACCCAAGGGCCGGGCCATTATTCATTCTGGGATTATCAGGCAGGCGCATGGAACCGCGATGACGGCATCCGCATTGACCATTTTCTATTGTCGCCGCAATGCGCCGATCTGATGCTGGATTGCTATATCCAGCGCGATGAACGGGCCAAAGAAAAACCATCCGACCACGTTCCAGTGTGGTTAGAGATCGACCTCTAACCCCCCACATCATAACGATAAAGCCAATCAAAGCGCCGCAAGAATAATTGCGGCGCTGTACGTGCAATTGCCTGAATGGCGGTTTGACCAGCAATCCGTTTGATGCCGTCCAAATGATAGTTCACGGCATTTGCATTGGCCGCGTTGATCGCGCGGCTGACCCGCGGCTGACGTGCCTTCTGATAGGCTGACAGGGCCGCGTTCAAATCATCGGTTCCGTTGGTGAATTTGGCCAAGGCATAGGCATCCTCTAACGCCAAATTAGCGCCTTGTGCCAAAAACGGCAGCGTCGGATGGGCTGCATCGCCCAAGATCGCCATCGCCCCTTTGTGCCAGACAGTGGCAACAGGATGCCGGAACAGCCCCCACAGACGAACGTCATCAACACGGGCTAAAATATCGCGCAACTCAGGCGCGCAATCGGCAAAAGCAGACCGCAGAGAATGAGGCGTGTCGGCATGGTGCCAACCTTCGGCCGCCCATTCCGATTGTTCACGCACCGCCACGATATTGAGCCGCCCACCTTTTAACGGATAGGTCACGACGTGTTTTTTGGGTGCCATCCATATGCGCGCGACAGGTTCGGCATCTTGTGCGGGCACAATCGCGCGCCATGCAACTTGGCCTGTGAAAAACGGTTGATCTGTGCCGTTCAGCAAAGGACCGACGACAGAATGCAATCCATCGGCCCCGATGATCAAGTCAGCCTCAACCGTGTGACCATTTTGAAAAGTGACCGAATTTTCGCTGAAATGCGTGGCTTTATGACCCGTGTGAACCGCCAAACCCGCGTCCAGACATGCCTGATGGATCAAATCCAATAGGTCAGCGCGGTGATAGAAACGATAGGGATGTCCCTGCCCGACTTGCAGGTCGAAACGACCCAGCACACGCCCCGACAGTCCGTCCATCGGCCACAGCGCTTGGGCCATGATACTGTGATCAGCGCCATCTAGCCCCAGCGCAGCTAATACCGATGCGCCATTTGGCGTGATCTGGAGACCCGCGCCAACCTCGGTAATTTGGGGTGCTTGTTCAAACACCTGAACGTCTGCACCCGTGCGGGCAAACGAAAGGGCGGCCGCGAGACCCGCGATACCGCCCCCGATAATCGCGACCCTCCGGCTGGAATTGGCGCCGGTGGTCAACATTTTTTAGTCGTCGCGGTGAACTTTTTCGCGGCGTTCGTGACGCTCTTGCGCTTCTAGCGTCATGGTCGCGATCGGACGCGCATCCAGACGTTTCAGGCTGATTGGCTCACCAGTCATTTCGCAATAACCGTATTCGCCGTTTTCGATGCGGCGCAGGGCTGCTTCGATTTTGGACACCAGTTTGCGTTCACGGTCGCGCGTACGCAGTTCCAAGGCGCGATCGGTCTCTTCGGACGCACGGTCAGCAATATCAGGGATATTGCGAGTGCTTTCCTTCATGCCCTCAATCGTGTCGCGGCTTTCTTCGACAATTTCAGCTTTCCATGCGATCAGCTTGCGGCGGAAATATTCCAGCTGCTGGTCATTCATGAACGGTTCGTCCTCGGCGGGACGGTAGTCATCCGGTAGAAAAATCTCGGCCTTCATCTCGTTACCTTTAGTCGAACTTCTGGCCGTCAATTTGGGTTGTTCGGCCATCAGCCACTCCCTTTCCTCGAGGCATCCTTTACTCTCTCATTCCGCGCGTGTCACGCGCGAATTTCGCCAATCGATCAATATTTGCAGGGCTTTATGGTCGTGGTATGGTGAATTAACGACACAAGCACAAAGTGAAGACATGCAATTTACAGGCACAGACACCTATGTCGCGAGCGATGATCTAAAGGTAGCCGTGAATGCGGCGGTCACGCTGCAAAGACCCCTTTTGGTCAAAGGCGAACCAGGCACAGGCAAGACCGAATTGGCGCGTCAGGTCGCGAATTCTTTGGGTTTGCGAATGATTGAATGGAACATCAAATCAACAACCAAAGCTCAGCAAGGATTGTATGAATACGACGCCGTAAGTCGTTTGCGGGACAGCCAATTAGGCGACGAAAAGGTCAACGACGTTTCAAATTACATAAAAAAAGGCAAACTTTGGCAGGCGTTTGAATCGGACGAACGACTGGTTCTTTTGATTGATGAAATCGACAAAGCTGACATCGAATTCCCCAACGACCTGCTACAGGAATTGGACAAGATGGAATTCCACGTCTACGAGACCGGGCAGACCATCCGCGCCGAACAGCGCCCCATCGTCATCATCACATCGAACAACGAAAAAGAACTGCCCGACGCGTTTTTGCGCCGCTGTTTTTTCCACTACATCAATTTCCCCGATGCCGACACGCTGCGGCAAATCGTCGAAGTCCATCACAAGGGAATCAAACCCGAACTACTGACCACGGCGCTGACCCGATTCTATGAAATCCGCGAAACGCCGGGCCTGAAAAAGAAACCGTCGACATCCGAAGTTCTAGATTGGCTGAAATTGCTATTGGCCGAAGACCTAAGCGCCGAAGATTTGCGCAAAGACGGCGCCAATGCTTTGCCGAAACTGCATGGTGCGCTGCTGAAAAACGAACAGGATGTTCATCTTTTTGAACGATTGGCCTTTATGGCGCGTCGGGACCGATAGCTATATTTAGGTGCACCCACCGGTCGCAGCACAACTCGGTGGGGTAAACTGGTCACGGTTGCCCCGCTTTTCGCCGCATTTGGCGTAAAAACAGGTGATTTGTGAAAACTTTACGCCCTTAACTTGGCATGTCGCGTGCAAGGTGCCTTGGGAATACCCCAGTTCCACCCAAACGCGGCCCCACTCCCTTGGCAGGTTGGAGTCGGGTAACCAAGGAGAGCGAGTTGACCAAGGCAAAAATGCCGGTCCAGTGCCGTCCATGTCCCGCCCCGCACGATCGTGCGGGCGATTTTGGACGATTGACCGAAGTACATAGCGCATCGCTAATTGGTGCGGCCGCGGATTTGGATGCCCATGTTTTCAATGGGGTAATCTGTTAATGCGCGTTTTGAAATTATGTGCCGTCACGGCCATCACGGCCTGTACGCCCGTTCCACAACATCATGAACCTAGCCGCGCCATCAGCATGGAAAATAACCTTCCGCCGATGCGTACCTTTGCCAGCAACAACGTATCGTTGCCAACGCGGCCAAACAGCGAATTGTTGAATGATTTTCTGGATCTGACCTTTCGACTGGAAAGCGGTCGAAACGTCCCTCTCTTTACCCGTTTCGAAGGCCCCATCAGCGTCCGCCTAACTGGATCACCAAATTCGTTATTAGTCTCTGACCTGCGGGCCTTAATATCGCGGCTACAGTCCGAGGCAGGGTTAGACATCTATCTAACGGGCGCGCCAAACGCATCCATTACGATCGAGGCCATCCCACAAGCCGAATTACAAAGCACAGCCCGAAACGTTGCCTGTTTCGTAGTTCCGCGCATCAGTAACTGGGCAGAATACAAAGCAAACCGCCGCACCCCGCAAACGGACTGGACCACGCTAGAACGCCGCGACAAAGCCGCGATTTTCGTTCCTGCCGATGTCGCCCCCCAAGAAATTCGGGACTGCCTACACGAAGAGCTGGCTCAGGCGTTGGGCCCTCTGAACGATCTATATCGCCTGCCAGACTCTGTGTTTAACGACGACAACATGCATTCTGTCCTGACCAGTTTCGATATGCTGATGCTGCGCACCTATTACGCACCAGAATTACGAAACGGGATGACCCGAGGCGAAGTCGCCGCCCGCCTGCCCGCTATTTTGGCACGGCTCAATCCGGCTGGCGAACGCATGACCGGGCGGCCACTAAACGCTACGACGCGCGATTGGATTGAACAGATCGAAACCGCGCTACGTTCGCAAAACAACGCGGGACAGCGCCGCAATGCCGCTGAAAATGCGTTGAACCTATCAATTTCCCACCGTTGGAATGACGCGCGGCACGGCTTTGCCAATTTTGTGTTTGGTCGCTTGCAAGTCGGACGCGATGACGAACTGGCCCGCGCCGCCTTTACCGCCGCAGACCGCGCCTATCGCGCGAGCAATGAAACCCGTTTGCAAACCGCGCATGTGGCGCTGCAACTCGCTGCGTTTTCGCTATCGTCGGGAAATTACATCGAAACGCTTGCCCGCGCCGATGAGGCTATCCCAATCGCGGCCGCCCACGAAAATGCGGCATTGCTGGCAACCCTGCTGATGTTCAAAGCAGAAGCATTAGACCATCTGGGCCGCGCCGAAGAAGCGCAGTCTGTGCGCATGGACAGTTTGGCGTGGGCGCGATATGGATTTGGTTCGGAACAAAACGTTCGGGCCAGACTGCAAGAGGTAGCTGCGCTCGATCCCCGCTAAGGAGAAAGCGACATGATCATTCCCGTACTTGGCATCCTAATTGGCGCTATTTTCGGGGCATTCATGGCCAAACGCAAAGGCGGCAACACGCTGGACATTCTACAATGGGCGGCTGTTTGGGCGTTGATTTTGGGCGCGATCAGCCTGTTCATCATGATCGGCATCGACCGCAGCTATCGTCCATAACAGATGTTTTTGCCGTTTTTCGAAAACCTTCGGAAATCGGGCGTGCCTGTTTCCTTGCGCGAATACCTGTCATTTCTGGACGGAATGCGCGCGGGGCTGGTAACCTATGACATCGACGGGTTTTACTATCTGGCCCGCGTGTCGATGGTCAAAGATGAACGCAATCTAGATAAATTCGACCGCGCCTTTTCGGCGACGTTTTCGGGGCTGGAAAATATTTCGGTCGATCAGGTGATCGAAGCCGTCGACCTGCCTGCCGACTGGCTGCGCAAGATGTCGGAAAAACTGCTTACGGATGAAGAAAAGCAGGAAATAGAAGCCCTGGGTGGTTTCGAAAAGTTGATGAAGACGTTGAAAAAACGTCTTGAAGAACAAAAAGGTCGCCATCAGGGCGGATCGAAATGGATCGGAACGGGCGGCACATCGCCTTTTGGCGCCTATGGTTACAACCCCGAAGGCGTCCGTATCGGCCAAAAAGAAAGCCGCCACCAACGCGCCGCCAAAGTGTGGGACAAACGCGAGTTTCGCAATCTGGATGACAGCGTCGAACTCGGCACCCGCAACATCAAAGTCGCTCTGAAACGGTTGCGACGATGGGCGCGTGATGGGGCGGCAGACGAACTTGATCTAGATGGCACCATTCGGTCGACAGCCGAACACGGCTATCTGGATGTGAAAACACGTCCAGAACGGCGCAATGCCGTCAAAGTGTTGCTGTTTCTGGATATCGGCGGTTCGATGGATCCCCATATCAAAGTTGTCGAAGAACTATTTTCAGCAGCCCGCGCCGAATTTAAATATCTGGAACATTTCTATTTCCATAATTGCCTCTACGAAGGCGTATGGCGCGACAACAAACGACGCTGGAATGATCAGACCCCGACATGGGATATCCTGCGCAGCTACGGGTCTGATTATAAATGTATCTTTGTCGGTGACGCCTCTATGTCACCCTACGAAATCGCCTATCGCGGCGGTGCCAATGAACATTGGAACGAAGAGGCCGGACAAATCTGGCTAGAGCGCGCTCGTGATCAATGGCCCAACCATTTATGGATCAACCCTGTGCCAGAACGGCTCTGGAAATTTACGCAGTCCATTTCCATGATCCAACAGATATTTGGGCCCGATAAAATGGTGCCTATGACTTTGGACGGGATTGATCGCGGCATGAAAGCGTTAGGCAGATGAAACGGTTATTCACGGTTATCCGTGCGCATCCTGTTATTTCCGCGATTTTCTGCATCGCGGCTACGGTGTTTTTGTGGTTGCTCATCAACCTTCTGTTTATCGGACCACCCAAAGACCGCTTTGCAACCCCTGCCCCTTGGATGACGCCCAATTACATCGCCAACAGCTGGCATGTTGATGCAACCGACGTTGCCATGGCTGTCGGCCTTACCGATAGGCCCAAAGGTCGCCCGACCTTTGATGACATCGCCAAAATGCGCGGCGTGCCCGTCGAAACCGTCCTGACCGAGGTGATCGGTTTCCTAGCATTACAAAGCCATCGCAATGACTGATTGGCTTTTGTTGCAAATGGCTGTGTGGGGCGCACCATTAATATTCGTGGTGAATTTCCTGTCCTGTATCGCGGTGCCGATCCCTGCGTCGCTGGTCATGATGACGGCAGGCGCGTTCATTGCGACGGGTGATCTCATGTTCGCCTATGTTTGGCCTGCCGCCTTTACAGGGGCGGTGCTGGGCGATCAGGCAGGTTTCATGATCGGTAAACATGGTAGGCGCAGGTTGCAAAATGTAATCCATAACGATCCCAAAAGGTCTAAACTGTTTCATCAGGCCCAAGACTTGACCGACCGTCACGGCGGCATCGGCGTTTTTTTGACCCGCTGGGCCCTTAGCCCTTTGGGCCCCTACGCCAATTTTGCGGGGGGCGCTGTTGAAATGCATCGCGGTAAATTTACGACTTGGGGGTCAGCTGGTGAAATCGTCTGGGTGACATTGTACCTTAGCCTGGGGTTCATATTTTCAGATCAGCTCGCAACGGTTGCAGGCTATGCCGCTGACATATCGGGGCTTTTGGCAGCGGGCGGCGTTGCGCTGGTTCTGGGCCTATGGCTGCGAAAAAGGCTATCAGAAACGAAACTGGGCCTGTAATCTTGCCTGCCACTGTCCTCGGCCCCATATCTGCACCATGATCAAATTTCTGCCCTTTGTTCTGATCCTTCTTTACGGCCTTGCCATGTGGCATTTTTCGGCGTGGCGACTGAAAAAGGAACTGAATGAACGGTCAACGGAATTGGTCGAACCCAAACTTCAGCCAGTGCTTCGCCAACTTGCGCAAGCTTTAGATTTACCCCGCATCCGCGTTTTCGTTTACGAAGTCGATCAAATTAACGGGCTCGCGGCGCCAGATGGTCGCATTTTTATTACCCGGGGCTTCCTGCGCAAACTTCAATCCGACGAAGTGACTGCATCAGAACTCGCCTCAGTCATCGCCCATGAAATGGGCCACGTCGCGTTGGGGCATTCCCGCAGGCGCATGATCGATTTCAGCAGTCAAAACGCCCTGCGCGTAATCCTGATGACAGTTATTGGGCGTTTCATTCCCATCGTCGGCCCATGGATCGCCAACGCTGTCATTGCCTTGCTGGCAGCACGCCTTTCGCGCAAAGATGAATTCGAAGCCGACGCCTACGCCACCGCGTTGCTTATGAAATCGGGTATCGGCGCAGAGCCTCAGGTCACTTTATTCCAAAAACTGGATCGCCTTACGGGTGGCCGCGCGAATGGCACCCCTGCGTGGCTACTAAGCCACCCCAAATCACCCGAACGTATCGCGGCCATCCGCAAAAACGCTGGGAACTGGACATAGTGGGGGAAAATGGCCGCAGGTCCATTTGGGGGCTTTGCCCCCTGCCCGCCGCAGGCGCCACCAGAACGAACAAAGCCCGAAGCAACGCTTCGGGCTTTGCCCTTTTTAAAACAGTCTCGACCTTAGCGTGGCAGTGCGGCGGCCTCTTTTGCCAGCGCTTCGATCCCAGCCCAATCGCCCGCGTTGACCAGATCTTTTGGTGCGACCCACGATCCGCCACAGCACAGGACGTTGGACAGCGATAGGTAGTCACCAACGTTTTTCATCGAAATACCGCCAGTTGGGCAGAAATTAACCTGTGGCAACGGCGCGCCAATGGCTTTCAACGCGGGTGCGCCGCCGTTTGCTTCGGCGGGAAAAAACTTTTGAACGGTATAGCCACGCTCTAGCAAACGCATCACTTCGGACGCGGTCGATGCACCTGGCAACAGTGGCAGGTCGTTCGCTTCGCAAGCGTCCAGCAGCTTATCGGTCGCGCCAGGGGCAACGCCGAATTTCGCACCGGCTTCTTTTGCTTTCTCCACATCTTCTGCCGTCAGCAATGTGCCCGCGCCGACAACGCCGCCTTCGACTTGCGACATCTCACGGATCACGTCCAGCGCAGAGGCCGTGCGCAGCGTGACCTCTAGTGCAGGCAAACCACCGGCAACCAATGCACGCGCCAGATCGGCGGCGGTGCTTGCGTCTTCGACGACCAACACAGGGACAACAGGCGCAAGTTTACAGATTTTGCGGGCTTCGACAGAGGCGACTTCAGGTGTCATCTGAATTTCCTTTTGAATTTATTTGGTAACAGTGTTGGCGTCTTAAACGACGACGCCAGCACCTTCGGAGGCAAGCCCCACATTACGGCGGAACACTTCGAACAATTCGCGGCCAACGCCGTTGCCGTTGGCAGTCAAATCAGCAACAGCCGCATCACGCGTCGATAGATCTACGCCAACCACCTCTAGCGTGCCAGCGATCGCATCCAGACGAACAACATCACCGTCTTGCAGATAGGCCAATGGGCCACCGTTCTTTGCTTCTGGGCTCACATGAATCGCGGCGGGTACTTTGCCCGATGCGCCCGACATACGGCCATCAGTGACCAGCGCGACCTTTAGCCCGCGATCCTGCAAAACCGACAGGGTTGGCGTCAGAGAATGAAGCTCTGGCATACCGTTTGCTGATGGGCCTTGGAAGCGCACAACAACGATTGTGTCGCTGGTGAATTCACCGTTCTGGAACGCTTTTTTCACGTCGGCTTGATCGTGGAAAATGCGGCATGGGGCTTCGACAATGCGGCGCTCTTCGGCAACGGCCGACACTTTGATCACGCCGCGGCCCAGATTGCCCGATAGCTGCGTCAGGCCGCCATGGGCGCTGAACGGTTCGGATACAGGTCGCAGAATTTTGTCGTTCAGCGTCTCGGTTGGGCCAGCCTCGTATTTCACGGTGGCGCCGTCCAGTTTAGGTTCCTGAGTATACCGATCCATGCCTTTGCCAGCGACGGTGGTCACATCATCATGCAACAGGCCCGCGTTCAGCAGTTCGGAAATCATGAACTGCAAACCACCAGCTGCGTGGAAATGGTTAACGTCCGCCAGACCGTTTGGATAGACCTTGGCAAGTAGCGGCACGACTTCGGACAGGTCCGAAAAATCCTCTAGATCCAGTTGGATACCTGCGGCGCGCGCCATGGCTGGCAAGTGCAGAACAAGGTTCGTCGAACCACCAGTGGCCATCAGACCAACCAGACCATTAACAAACGCACGTTCGTCCAACACGTCACAAGCGGGCGTAAATTCATTGCCCAGCGATGTGATCTGCGCCGCGCGTTCAACTGCCGCATAGGTCAGCGCGTCGCGCATTGGCGTGTTAGGGTTCACAAAGGACGATCCTGGAAGATGCAGCCCCATGAACTCCATCAGCATCTGGTTCGTGTTCGCAGTGCCGTAGAATGTGCAGGTGCCTGGCCCGTGGTAGGAGGCCATCTCGGCTTCCATCAATTTGTCACGGCCAACCTCGCCTGTGGCGAATTGCTGACGGACCTTTGCCTTTTGATCGTTGGGCAAACCGCTGGTCATTGGGCCTGCCGGTACGAAAACCGCTGGGATATAACCGAAAGTCGCCGCTGCCATCACCAGACCGGGCACGATTTTGTCGCAAACGCCCAAGTATAGTGAACTGTCGAACACATTGTGCGACAGACCAACACCCGCGGCCAAGGCAATGACGTCACGCGAAAACAGCGACAATTCCATGCCTGTTTGGCCTTGGGTCACGCCGTCACACATTGCGGGAACACCGCCCGCGACTTGGGCGGTGGCACCGACCGAACGGGCCACATTGCGGATGATATCAGGGAACTTTTCATACGGCTGGTGCGCCGACAACATATCATTATACGCAGTAATGATGCCAATATTCGGTGCGCGTTCATCAACCAACGCCGCTTTGTCATCGCCCATGGCGGCATATGCGTGCGCTTGGTTACCACATGTCAAATGAGCGCGACGTGGACCTTCGGCAGCAGCGGCGGACATATGGTCCAAATAAGCCGAACGCGATTGTTCACTGCGTTTCCGAATAC
This sequence comes from Marivivens niveibacter, assembly GCF_002150005.2. Classification (GTDB taxonomy): domain Bacteria; phylum Pseudomonadota; class Alphaproteobacteria; order Rhodobacterales; family Rhodobacteraceae; genus Marivivens; species Marivivens niveibacter. The sequence continues at coordinate 907,219 of NZ_MSPP01000001.1, read as the reverse complement.
GATCTGTGACTTCAACGATTTTGGCGTTGAGGGCCATGGGAATCTCCTTTGGCTTTGCTTGGCTCTCCACTATCACGTATTGTTACCGCTAACAATATCTCAAAATATCTCATTGCGAACAGCAAGATACCATTAAATCGCACGAACCGCGCCTTAGTTCCGTCACTATTCGAAAGGATATTTAATCAAACTTTCGAGAAACACCTTTGTTTCCGACTAAAAAACCCCAGAAAAATTGGGGTGTGCTGAAAGGACGAGACGATGCAACTGATCAAAGCCGCTTGCGCATGTTTATTGGCCGCTTTTGTTGCGGGCTGTACAATGGGCGACGATGTGACGCGTAACGCAACGGTTCAGCTGCCGTTGGCTGACGTATCCGATCAATATTTGCCGACATATACGGTCAAAGACGTTCGTATTTCGGTTCCGCTGAACCTGTCCGTGTCCGAAGCGAATTCGATCAAACCACGTGCCGACATTGTTTGGCGCGGCGATCTGGGCTTTGACCGTCACGAACAACTGCGCGTTTTGTTCGAAGAAGCCGCAGCAGAAGGCGCCGAACTGATGCAGGGCGATGTGGACGTCGTCGTAGACCTGACCGTCACCAAATTCCACGGCATGACCCAACATTCGCGTTACGCCTACAAAGGCGATTACGACATCCACTATACATATGTTGTACGCGATGCTGTGACGGACGCCGTCATTGAAGGTCCAACCGAAATCGAAGTGTCCTTGGTCTCCACTCCAGAAGCGGCGATTTATATGGATGCAAGCGGTTATACAGAACGTCAGTACGTCAAAGACTACTTGGTGCCGCTGCTGTCATCGACTTTAACGCACTAAACCGCTTTTCGGCGCAGATGAAACAATTTAAAGGGGACGTTATGAACACGTCCCCTTTGCCTATTGTCCGCCTCATGCCCAAAGCTGATGCCCGCTCCATTCGGTTCGGCTATCCATGGGTTTATTCCAACGATCTGGTTGTCGACCGCCGGACTAAAAACATCGAACCGGGCGCGATCGCGACCCTACAAGATGCCGAACGTCAGGACATGGGCGTTGTAGCCGTGAACCCAAATTCGCGCATCATCGTGCGCATGTTGGACCGTAATCCAGATGCGGTTATCGATCAGAACTGGATCGCCGCGAAACTGGCCCGTGCGCTTGCGCATCGTGACCGTCTGTTTGCCGACCCGTTCTATCGCCTGATCCACGCCGAAGCCGACGGTATGCCCGGCGTCATCATCGATCGTTTTGGCGATTTGGCCGTTGTGCAGCCGAATGCCGCTTGGGCCGATAAACTGATGCCTGAAATTACTGCCGCGTTGCAGGACATGGTCGGCGTGAAAACCGTTATCATGAACGGTTCGGGCCGTGCACGCGCACTGGAGGGGCTGGAAGAAACCATGTCCATCACCGCAGGCACTGCGCCAGACGCGCCGATCCCTGTGCCCATGAACGGCGCGATTTATATGGCGGACGTCATGGGCGGCCAGAAAACCGGCCTATTCTTTGACCAACGCCCGAACCACGCTTTTGCTGCGTCGCTGTCCAAAGACGCGCGAGTGTTGGACGTGTTTTCCCACGTCGGCGGCTTTTCCTTAGCGGCTTTGGCTGGCGGCGCATCCTCGGCACTTGCTGTTGATGGATCGGCCCCTGCTCTGTCTCTGGCCACGGATGGTGCGGCGGCTATGGGCATGGCGGATAAATTCAGCACCCGCCAAGGCGACGCATTCGACGTGCTTTCGGCCCTAGGGTCCGAAGGCGAAACATTCGATGTCGTCGTCTGCGACCCGCCCGCATTCGCCCCATCGAAAAAGGCGCTAGAGCCTGGCCTACGTGCCTACGAACGCGTAGCCCGTTTGGCCGCACCTTTGGTCCGCGAAGGCGGCTATTTGGTGCTGTGTTCGTGTTCGCACGCCGCTGAAATCACAAAATTCCGCAACGCATCCGTTCGCGGGATCGGCCGTGCGGGCCGCAGCGCACAGATCATTCACACTGGATACGCTGGCGCAGACCACCCGCTGATGCCGCAACTGGCAGAAAGCGGATACCTAAAATCCGTGTTCTTCCGCCTGTGAGGGTCCTGATCGACGCCTGCGTGCTGTTTCCAACAGTGATGCGCGAAATCATCTTAGGGGTCGCAGACCAAGGTCTGTTTGAACCACGTTGGTCTGATCGCATCCTAGAGGAATGGGCGCGCGGCACGATCAAATTGGGCGACGGGGCCGAGGTCATCGCCCGCGGTGAAATCGCCGCCCTAGCCGTGCGTTTCCCCCGCGCAATCGTCCCCGCGGCGCCGCATATTGAACAGCGGCTGTGGCTGCCGGATGAAAACGATATTCACGTTCTGGCCAGCGCGGTCGCGGGATCCTGCGATGCGATCATGACCGTGAATATGAAAGACTTCCCCAAACAATATCTGGCCGAAGAAGGCGTAGATCGTTTTGACCCCGACGGGTTTCTATATGGCCTGTGGCTCGATCACCCCGAACAGGTCGAAACCGCCGCCAATGCGGTTCTGGCCGAGGCCCGCCGCCTATCCGACGGCGATTGGACGATGCGGAACCTGTTGAAAAAGGCGCGATTACCGCGCCTTGGCAAAGCGCTGGGTTAATTTTCGCGCGGACGACTGCGGTATCCACCACGGCGCCGCGGACGGTCCATCGGTTGCAGCGCATCCTTTAACACAGCGATCATCGGATGATCTTGCGGTTCATTCGCGTGACGGGCCAGTAGCTGACCGATCAGCGCCGCATTATCCGCGTCCACAGGCATTTTCAGCGCCCAGTCCAGAAAAATGCCGCGACAATCCTCTGGTCCGATCCCTTCGATCTTAAAGGATTCCGCGATGACCCCTGTGGGGTCCAATGCGTCCTTAGCCATGTTCAACCTCTCCCAATAGCTGACTGATGACCGTGTTCGCCTCCGCTGCGACCCGCTCCATTTCCTGTGTAAGCGACGCAACATCATCAAACCCCGTTTCACGCAAGATAAACCGCAAACCGCCTTCGCCCAGTTTTTCAGGGTCGAGTGTCCCCCCCGTCAACAAACGCGCGGCCGCCTGCAACGACCAAAATAGACTGGCGGACCGGCATAGCGCCGCTTCATCCGCGGCATCAAACCAGCCAGAGACGACACCCGCATTGATTTGTTCTGCCACGCCGCGCACAGGCGCCCCTGCCCGCAACGCCGCCGTTTGCGAGCATAGTTCAACGTCCATCAACCGACCCGCGCCGTTTTTTGCGTCCCAAACGCCGTCTGGCGCTTTGGCTACGGACAGGCGGCGGCGCATTTCGGCGACATCGGCTAGAATGGTTTCGCCGTTGGACTTTTCCTGCAAAATCGCGCGACGCAATGTTTCTACGCGGTCGGCCAATTCTTTACTACCTGCGATGGGCCGCGCACGTGTCAGCGCCAAATGTTCCCACGTCCACGCTTCGGTATGTTGATAGGTGTCGAACGAAGACAACGACGTTGCAACCGGACCCTGACGCCCTGACGGACGCAAACGCATATCAACCTCATACAGTTGGCCATCCGCCATAGGAGCCGTCACGGCAGTGATGAGCGCTTGGGTCAGACGTGCATAATACGGGCGCACCGCAAGCGGGCGCCGTCCGTCGGATTCCGTCGCATCTTGCGGATCGTAGATCATAATCAAATCCAGATCAGACCCCGCATTCAAACGCGCAGCCCCCAGCGACCCCATCCCCAAAACAACCGCGCCAGCCCCCGGCATCGGACCATGTTTTCGGGCAAATTCATCCACCACAACAGGCCACAACCCCGCAATAACAGAGCTGGCTAAGTCACTGTATTGAGTGCCACTTTCCGAACCCGAAATCAGCCCCTGCAAGTGGTGGACACCGATGCGGAAATGCCATTCCTTCATGAAACGACGGGCAGCATTTAATGCGTCCTCATAATCGCCGGCACGATCCAAATCTTCGGACAACATTTGGGTTAATGCATCCGTTCCTGGCCAAGGCGCGAAAAAATCACCTCCAATAACCATGTCAAAAACGTCTGAATTGCGCGACAAATATTTGGCCAATGCAGGTGCCGTCGCACAAATATCGACGATTAATTTGGTCAGTTGGGGGTTCGCATCAAACAGAGAAAACAGCTGCACACCCGCAGGAAGGCCACGCAGAAAACCATCGAATTGCAGCAAGGCTTCTTCTGGTTTGGCGGCCTCTTTTAAACGAGCGAAAATCTCTGGTCGTAGGCGTTTGAATATTTCCACCGCCCGTTCGGATCGCAAAGCAGGATAGCTGTGCCAACGCGCTACAAAATCCGCGCCAAAGTCATCAACGGGTTCGACTGGCGCGGCATCTGGCGCAAAAAAGCCTTCGGTCAGTGCATGAACCTGTTCACTACGGTCCGATAGTTCAGCACGTAACGCCGCAACATCCATATCCACGAATGCCGCCAGACGTTCCCAACCAGCATCCGATGTTGGCAAAGAATGGGTTTGCTGGTCCGCAACCATCTGCAATCGGTGTTCGATTTCACGGTGGTATCTGTAATGATCATACAAGGTTTTCGCATCATCCACAGGCACCCAGCCAGCCGCAGCCAGCCGTTCCAATCCTGTTTTTGTATCGCGAACACGCAAATCTGGATCGCGCCCGCCCGCGATCAGTTGGCGTGTTTGCGTGAAAAATTCGATCTCACGGATACCGCCGCGACCCAATTTTATATTGTGGCCGTCTAACTTAAGATCTCCTGCCAAACCTTTGTGATCGCGTATTTTTAACCGCATATCATGGGCGTCTTGTATGGATGCAAAATCCAGATGTTTCCGCCAAACAAAGGGCTGCATGGTTTTTAAAAAACGCTCGCCCGCTTTGACATCTCCCGCACCTGCCCGCGCTTTGATATAGGCGGCGCGTTCCCACGTCCGCCCGACGCTTTCGTAATAATGTTCTGCGGCGTCAGTCGACAAACAGACTGGGGTTACACTTGCGTCTGGACGCAGTCGTAGATCGGTTCGGAACACATAGCCCTGATCGGTAACATCGGACATGGTGGTCGCCATTTTCCGCGTTGCGCGGATAAACGCAGCGCGCGCATCGTCATAGTTAGAGGCGTCAAATCGATCACTGTCGAACAAAACGATTAGGTCGATATCAGAGGAATAGTTCAGTTCGCCGGCGCCGCCTTTGCCCATCGACAATGCGAACATACCAGCAGCCGTTTCTGCGTCCTGTTCGGTCAGGCCAGGGATTTTGCCACGCGCAATTTCATGCCCAACCAACTGACGCAAACAATCATCTACGCTGGCATCGGCGAAATCAGATAAGGCTGCAGTCACTGTTTCTAGCGGCCAAACACCGGCCACATCGGCAAGCCCCGTGATCAACGCAACACGCCGCTTCGCGCGGCGCAGCTCGATGCTCAGATCCTCGCGGCTCACTGCGCGCGCTCGATCAATTTCATCGGCTAATGCTTTTTCGGGGTCATCCAATGCGGCGCGTATCCAATCGGCCTCTTTGGTCAAAAGGGTCGCTAAATACGGGCTACACCCCGCCGCGCCGTGGATTACGTTGACAGTTGCCGGGGGCAAATCGCGAAAGGCTGCCGCCAATTCGTCAGCGCGGTCAGTATCATAAGCTCTTGGGGCGCGGGAAATACGGGATTCGAATGTCATAAACACAGTTTGATGCCGCGACAGCGCATCGTCAACGTTCCACACACTACGAAAAAACCGCTGCTTTTCAGCGCTGTAGTGAAACAATGTAAAAAACTTTAACATCACCCCTTGTTGTAGGGCTTTGGCATACCGATATGATTTAATGTGAAAAGCATTTACATTCCATGATGGAGCCGAAAATGACCCATACTTATGACCCGACGACCGCCCCAGCTGAACGCGCTGGTTGGCTGACTCGCGCCGAACATTGGCTGGACGAACGCGGCAAAGGCGCGTGGATCGCGGCAATGGTGTTTGGCTTTATCTTCTTCTGGCCTGTCGGCCTTGCCCTTTTGGCCTATATGATCTGGAGCAAACGCATGTTTAGTGGAAAATCTTGCCGCAAAGCCCGTTATAGTGGCGTACATATGACCCGTAGCAGCGGAAATTCGGCATTCGACGCATACCGCAACGATACCCTGCGCCGTCTGGAACAAGAACAATCCGATTTCGAGGCGTTCCTACAACGCCTGCGAGACGCAAAGGACAAAGCAGAGTTCGACGAATTTATGGACGAACGCGCCAAAGCGGCCCGCGCCCCGCGTGAAGACCACGAAGACGCATAACACCGAACGGCCCCCGATGATTTGGGGGCCTTCCTCCACCAACTAGGATCACAATTATGACCGCTCGTGTTGATGTATTAGGTTTACCAGACCCCAATGTTCGGGGTGATTTTTACGATGGCGTGGTTTTAAAACGCGGGATTGCCTGGGTTTTGGACGTTGCCCTTATTTTTATTGTCGCAATGCTGCTGGTGCCATTCACTGCGTTCACAGCAGTGTTTTTCTTACCCGCCTTTATGGTGTTTGTAGGGTTCATTTACCGCTGGGTCACAATCGCGCGCGGATCGTCCACTTGGGGCATGCGCATCGCGGGTGTTGAACTACGCCAAATGGACGGGTCACCAATGAATGGTGCCTCTGCTTTTATGCATACGTTGGGGTATTCGGTGTCTTTCGCCGTGTTCCCATTGCAGCTGATTTCGGTCGCCATGATGCTGATGACCGAACGAAAGCAGGGTCTGACTGACCATTTGATCGGGACTGCAGCGCTAAATCGTCGCCTATAAGACCCGTAATTGACCAAAACCATAGACTTTGCGCGCGAGGTTGCTAACCTCGCGCTGTCTATTTATGTGATCAGAGTTATGCGCCACACGTTACCTTTAGCGCCCCAGTTTTATGTGACGGCTCCACAAACCTGCCCTTACCTAGAGGGCCGGATGGAACGGAAACTATTTACCGCATTGCAAGGTGACAATGCGGAACGACTGAATGATGCGCTATCGAAACAAGGATTCCGCCGGTCGCAAAATGTGCTGTACCGCCCAGCCTGTTCAGATTGCAAAGCCTGCATGTCGGCGCGCATCCGTGTTGCGGACTTTGTTCCGTCCAAAAGCCAGAAACGTGTGATCAAGCGCAACAAGCATTTGGCCCGTCGCGTAACCAGCCCATGGGCGACCGAAGAACAATATGCGTTGTTCCGTCAATATCTGGATAGCCGCCATTCGGACGGCGGCATGGCCGATATGGACCTGTTTGAATTCGCCGCGATGGTCGAAGAAACCCCAATCAAATCGCGCCTGATCGAATACCAAACCCCGTTTGAAGGACAAGAGCCGGATTTAACCGCCGTGTGCCTGACCGATGTATTGGATGACGGTTTGTCGATGGTCTATTCGTTCTTTGACCCAACCAAAGATCGTCAGTCGCTGGGCACATTCCTGATTTTGGATCACATCCGCATCGCCGCAGAAATGGACCTACCCTACGTCTATTTGGGGTACTGGGTCCCGGGCAGCCCTAAAATGGGGTACAAAGCAAAATTCAGCGGGTTAGAGATTTTCGAAGGACAGCATTGGCATCCCATCGGTGATGTGAACGGCTACGACAACGCGACACACCCGTTAAAGGTCGAACCGATTTCGGAACAGGTGTCGCGGATACAATTGCCAGACAGCAAAACAATCCGATAGCGAGATACAAAAAGGGCGGCAGGTTGATACCATGCCGCCCTTTTTCGATATCAGAACAGGAAATCTGTTTCTTCTAGATCTTCGGCGTTCGTATTTTCCAAACGAATTTGCAAATCGCCATATTCGATGATGGCTGCGCTTTCGTCTTGACTTAGGAACAGGTCCTCAAACGATGCGCCTGCAATTTGGATCGTATCGTCACCTTTGGTGAAATCCGACACAACATCCGAACCGTCGCCATCGGCGAAATCAAACGTATCTTTGCCTTCACCGCCGTGCAGGACGTCATCGTCGATCCCGCCCTGAAGCCAGTCATCGCCTGTGCCGCCGTAGATGAAATCGTTATCGTCCGCGCCATAGATGATGTCGTTGCCGCCGTTGCCCTGTAGGATGTCGTCGCCGTTCGACGTTTCCAAATCTTCGGCATCATCAACATTCAGCTCATCTGGGAATTCTGGGTTTAGACCGCCATAGATAACGTCGTCGCCTTCACCGCCGCGCACATAGTCCGCACCTTCGCCAGCAAAGATGGTGTCGTTACCATCGTTGCCATACAGCAAATCGTCGTCAAAGCCGCCATCGATGGTGTCGTCACCATCGCCGCCATAGGCAACGTCGGCATCATCACCAGTCAGGATGGTGTCATCCCCTGCTCCGCCGCGTACGAAATCCATGTCGTCTTCTGGATCATCATCGGCATCGAATAAATCGGGGTATCCGCGATCAGGTGTGCCGCTGATCCCAAACAAACCGTCAATGTTGCCCGAGGTATCAATGTAATCATTGCCATCACCACCTGCGACATCATCGGAACCGTCGCCCGTTATGATGGTATCATTGCCGTCATTACCGTGCGCGGTATCGTCACCCGTTGCGCCATCGATATAGTCGTTGCCCCAACCGCCGGAAATCCAGTCATTGCCTTTGCCGCCATACAGCATGTCAGCATCTGCATTGCCGTAGATGGTATCATCACCTTGGCCGCCGGTTACGTGATCTTTGCCGCGGCCAGCCTGTAGATAGTCATCGCCCTGACCGCCAGTCATGTCGTCGTTGCCTTGACCGCCGTAAACGAAATCATCGCCCGCGCCGCCAGCTAACCAATCGCCACCATTCCCGCCAACGACTTCGTCATTGCCCCGGCCGCCGTAGATAACATCTTCGCCGCGCGCACCTTTTAGAATGTCGTTGTTTGCACCGCCTTCAATGAAGTCACTGCCGAACCCACCGTTGATCGAGTCATTACCCATTGCGCCAATGATAACATCATCGCCAGAGTCACCGCGAATAACGTCATCACCACGATCACCAAAAATCAGATCGTCATTGCCGCCACCATAAATGGTGTCGCCACCGCCGCCGCCGTAAATCTCGTCATCGCCGCCTTCGCCGCGAATAAGGTCATGACCGCCGAACCCTTCGATAATGTCATCTTCGGCCGTACCGCGCAGTTCGTCGGCAACATCGGTACCTTCAATCCAACTTGCTTCAGCAACTGGATCTTCTGTTTCAACGACTTCGGCATTTGGATCCGAAGCAATCTGTTCGTCACCTTCGTTGACGGCAATGTCATAGACCAAACCGTCGTCATCAAATGTAACTTCGATTTTTCCAGGCTCGCCGTCCGGCATAGACTGCGCCGCGATACCGCCATTAATCGCAAAGAATTCAAAATCGGCAGAGGTGGAGCCAGGCCCCAGTCCCACGTCGAAGGTGCCAATGATTTGCTCAATCGCATTTCCGTCTGCATCCGCCACGATGACGCTCAGGTCATAAAGGGTCGTCGCAGGATCGCTTGACGTAACATAAGGTTCGACAAAGAACACATAAGTAAACGCAGATGCGCCTGATATTGTGTAGGTCGCCTCGATTGTTCGGCCACCCGCTTCTAATGCACTCAGGACTTCTTCTACAGTTGCCACGTCACTCACCCCCTTGAACGCTTAAAACTTTGCTCATTGATGGCGAAAATGTGGCAAAGACGCAAAGGTAAACAAAGGATTAATGCCAAAATTGGGTGTAATCGAACCCACAAAAGCCCATTAAGTGCGATATAGAAACATTAATACGTTAGTTTAGTCGCATAACCCATTCGGATAGCACGTCTGACGACAATCTAGCCGAATCAAAAAAACCAGTCTTTGAAACAAAGTTGCGAAAAACGCCGCCGAAACGACATTTTTTCGATTCCGACGGTTGACGCTGTTTTTTATGCGTGCATAAGGTTTCGCCACGATATGAGAAGGCCAAGAGATGAATGATCTAGTGCTAGTGGTGGTGAATAGGCGCATGGACCGGTAACGGTAGACCATAACGGTTCCCCATGCGCCCCCGAAAATCTCGGGGGCTTTTTTGTATCAAAACGATCAAACGACTTAACGGCGACGCAAGATAAGGAAGATGACAATGTCACGTCAGATGACCGGCGCAAAGATGGTGGTTCAAGCTCTGATCGATCAGGGTGTGGACACGGTATTCGGCTATCCCGGCGGCGCCGTCCTACCGATCTATGATGAGATTTTCCAACAGAACACGATCAAACACGTTCTGGTCCGTCACGAACAGGCCGCGATCCACGCAGCCGAAGGTTACGCCCGTTCGACCGGCAAGGTTGGCGTTGCGCTGGTAACCTCGGGCCCAGGAGCGACCAACGCGGTGACAGGTTTGACCGACGCGCTGATGGATTCGATCCCGATCGTTGTTTTCTCGGGGCAGGTTCCGACCTTTATGATTGGTTCGGACGCGTTCCAAGAAGCGGACACCGTTGGCATCACCCGCCCATGCACCAAACACAACTGGCTGGTCAAAGATACCTCTGAACTGTCGGGCCGCATCCACGAAGCGTTCCACATCGCACGTTCGGGCCGTCCGGGTCCTGTGCTGATCGACATCCCTAAAGATGTTCAGTTCGCAACCGACACCTACACCGACAAAAACAAAATGCGTTCGCATTACCAGCCAGCGGTTAAAGGATCGATCGAAGGCATCACCGATCTGGTTGCCGCGATGGAAAAAGCGAAACGCCCAGTGTTCTACACCGGCGGCGGCGTCATCAACTCTGGCCCTGCAGCGTCGCAGCTGCTGCGCGAATTGGTTGACGCAACTGGTTTCCCAATCACCTCGACCCTGATGGGTCTGGGCGCCTACCCTGCGTCGGGTGACGGCTGGCTGGGTATGCTGGGCATGCACGGCCTGTACGAGGCCAACATGGCGATGCACGACTGTGACCTAATGATCTGCGTTGGCGCGCGTTTCGACGACCGCATCACCGGCCGCACCGATGCATTTTCGCCAAAATCAAAAAAGGCGCACATCGACATTGACGCGTCGTCGATCAACAAAATCATCCACGTTGATATTCCGATCATCGGCGACGTTGGCCACGTTTTGGAAGACCTGCTGAAAGTTTGGAAATCGCGCGGCCGCGTTACCAACAAAGAGGGTCTGGAAAAATGGTGGAAACAGATCAACGATTGGAAGAAAATCAACTGTCTGGCCTACACCAATTCGGAAAGCACCATCAAACCTCAGTACGCGTTGCAGCGCCTTGAGGAACTGACCAAAGGCATGGACCGCTATGTTGCGACCGAAGTTGGTCAGCACCAGATGTGGGCCGCGCAATATCTAGGCTTCGAAGATCCTAACCGCTGGATGACTTCGGGCGGTCTGGGCACCATGGGTTATGGTTTCCCTGCCACCATCGGCATCCAGATGGCGCACCCTGAATCGTTGGTTATCAACGTCGCAGGCGAAGCGTCGTGGCTGATGAACATGCAGGAAATGGGCACCGCGATGCAGTACGGCCTGCCTGTGAAACAGTTCATCCTGAACAACGAACGTCTGGGCATGGTCCGTCAGTGGCAGGAACTGCTGCACGGCGAACGCTATAGCGCGTCGTGGTCTGAATCCCTGCCTGATTTCGTGAAACTGGCCGAAGCATTTGGCGCTAAGGGGATCATCTGTTCCGATCCAAAAGATCTGGACGATGCGATCATGGAAATGATCAACTACGACGGCCCTGTGATTTTCGATTGCTTGGTTGAAAAGCACGAAAACTGTTTCCCAATGATCCCATCGGGCAAAGCGCACAACGAAATGCTGCTGTCTGCCGACGCCGAGGCATTCGCCGCTGGCGCTAACCTAGTTTAAGGAGGATACCCAATGTCTGCTCTACGTATCAAAAAAGGGTCCTCTTCGCATTCGGCATATAACCTGCGTTCGTCCTATGGCGACGATGTGGAACGCCACACGCTGGCCGTGACCGTGATGAACGAACCGGGCGTTCTGGCCCGCGTGATCGGCCTGTTTTCGGGCCGTGGGTACAACATCGAAAGCCTGACGGTGGCCGAAGTTGACCACGAAGGCCACCGTTCGCGGATCACCATCGTGACCGCAGGTACACCTCAGGTCATCGAACAGATCAAAACCCAGCTAAGCCGCATCGTGCCTGTTCTGGACGTCCACGATCTGACCGCCGAAGGCCCTAGCGTTGAACGCGAACTGGGTTTGTTCAAAGTCGCAGGCAAAGGCGAACAGCGCGTAGAAGCGCTACGTCTGGCGGATATTTTCCGCGCTGCGGTCGTGGACACCACGCTGGAAAGCTTTGTTTTTGAACTGACTGGCACGCCAGAAAAGATTGACGCATTTGCCGATCTGATGCGCCCACTGGGTCTGGTCGAGGTTGCCCGTACTGGCGTCGCCGCCCTAGCGCGCGGCGCAGAGTAAATCGCGTCACACAATTTAGAAAAAGGGCCGCGTTGTAATTAACGCGGCCCTTTTGTTTTAGTCCTCTAGCGGCACAAACGAACGCGTCACGATGTTGGACAGATAGATGGCCAGCATTTCCTCCATCGAACGGAAACTCAGCGCGCGCATCGGTTCGCGGGCAATCAGGATATGCTGGTTGTTGCGCGGCGCATGCAGCACCTGATCCCAGCCTGGGATCAGCGCATCCCAATTGGCGCGAATATTAGCGGGCGGCGCGCGGAAATGTTCGGCGTAAGATGTCACCATGAAATCGGCATCAATCAGTTGAACCTGCTCAGGGCTGAGGTCCAGACGGTCGCCATCAATGGTTTTAATAATCTCTGGCGTGTTGAAACCCAATTCTTGCAGAACGCTGCTCATCGCGCCGTAGTTTTTGTAAACGCGGAAACGGTCGCCTGTGACTTCGGCGATGACAACGCTGACCTCGGATGGGTCGCCGATCATTTGTTCGGTTAGGGCGCGGGCTTCGTTCAGGCGGAAATCATAGACCGATTGTAGCTGTTCGAATTCGTCCAAACGTCCAACTGCGTCGGCGATATTACGATAACGATCGCGCGCGGTGTCCGACCAGATATTGATCACCACAGTCGGCGCAACTGCCGACAATTGATCATAAAGTTCCGCGTTGAAATCAGGCAGCAGGATCAAATCTGCATCCAAGGTCGCGATGGTTTCAACATCGGGCTGATTGTGTGATCCGACAAACGTAATGCCGCTGTCAGCAAAGGTGGTGTGGAACAAGTCATAGGCCCCACGGATCACAGGTTCGCCGTTATTCACGCCTTCGATCAGGTTGGCGCTGGAACCGACAATAGGCGCGCCCAGTTCGGTCAATGGCGCAACGAACTGTTCACCGCGCAGCGCAACGATGCGCTGTGCCTGAACAGGAATTTCGACGCTATGGCCCGCGCCATCGACATAGGTTCGGGTATCCTGCGCGGCGGCAGACAGTCCGAAAACAGCAACTACAAAACTCAGGAGGAAAGTTTTCATGGTAACTCCGGATAGAGTGTCAAAGCTGGCTAGAATTGGCTCGCTTTAGAATGAGAAGAACAAAGATAGGCACGCCCACCACCGCCGAAACGAGACCTGCGGGAAACTGGATCGGTGCCGCGATGGTACGCCCCAATAGATCAGCGGCGGACACAAGAACGGCACCCCCAAGGGCGCTAAGGATCAGATGGGCACCAACGCCAGCACGTGTCAGGCGCTGCGCCATTTGCGGCGCAAGCAATCCCACGAACCCTATGGGTCCCGCGGCCGCAACGGCAAAGGCCGCCATCGCAACAGCCAAAGTAATCACACCGAACTTTGCGCGGCCTACAGGCAAGCCAAAACCGATCGCCAGTTCGGACCCAAACCGTAGCGCGGTCAGCGGACGCACAACCCATATCAAGGCGGGAAGACATAGCGCGGCACATATCGCCAACACGGCACATGGCCCCCAAGATGCCGTATGAACGCTCCCTGCCATCCAACCTAATGCGCTGCTTGCGCGGTTGATTTGCCCATAGGTTAACAGGGCCGATGTACCCGCGCTGATGATCGCGGCCACGCCGATCCCAACCAAAATGAAACGCAGTGAATTTTCGCCCCGTTTACCTGCGGACAGCCATTGGATCAGCATCGCAGCACAGACCCCGCCCGCGAAAGCCGCGATGGGGCGCGCCCAGATCGACACATTTGGCCAAAGAACGATCAAAGACACAACGGCAAAGCTTGCGCCTTGGCTCACCCCGACCAACGATGGATCAGCCAGCGGATTGCGCGTTGCGCCTTGCAATAACGCCCCAGAGACAGCCAGCAGGCCGCCAACCAAACACGCCGCAACAAAACGCGGCATGCGCAGATCCCATAGAACGGTCAACGCCGTTTTATCGCCCTGCCCTGACAAAAGCGCGGGAATATCCCAAACAGCCAGATCATAGGAACCAGCCAATAAACTGGTGATCCCTACCACAATGACCGCAATGACCAAGGCGGCGATGGCAAAAGGCACACCCTTTGCAAACCGCAGCGATACACGCCCGCCAAAATATGAAACAGCGAAATCGGTCATAGCCGTTTCCGCACCAGATACAGGAACAATGGCGCACCGCAAAAGGATGTGACGATGCCCGTCGCAATCTCTGCCGGCGAAAAGACCGACCGCGCCACCAGATCGACCACGATCATAAAGCCTGCCCCGAACACCGCCGCAAACGGGATGACGCGCCGATAATCCGACCCGACGAATAACCGCGATGCATGCGGAACCACGAGGCCGACAAACGCAATTGGCCCCGCCAATGCCACCGCCGATGCCGTCAGAACCACCACGCACAGCAACAGCGCAATGCTAAGCCGTTTGACGTCAACGCCCAAACCAGTCGCAGCTTCGTGGCCCATGGATAGGGTCGTGACCTGACGAGCCAAAACCAGTGCGACACCCAACCCCGCCACCATCCACGGCCAAACCCAGCCCAGCTTGGTCGCGGCAGAGTTTGTGATCGCCCCCGATAGCCACACCCTAAAGATCGAAAAGCTTTCTTCGTTCAGCAGGTTAACGCCAGCCACAATCGAATTCAGAAACACAGATACTGCCGCCCCTGTGAGCAGCAAAACCGCAGGGGATCGCCCCTGAGGGATCATCGCGCAGATCGCCAAAACAACAATCGCCGCGCCCAGCGATCCAATTGCAGCCCAGAATGGCAGCCATGCGTCCGATCCCAGACCAAACCACCCTGCCCCTATGACAACACCAAACGATGCGCCGCTCATCAACCCCAGCAACCCAGGGTCTGCCAACGGGTTGCGCGTCACGCCCTGCATGATCGCCCCAGCGACGGACAATGACGCCCCGATTGCCATAGCGGCGAACATGCGCGGCAATCGCATTTCGCGGACCACGATGTGATCGAAATTCGCGCGGTCGAAATCATAAAATGCCGATAGCACGTCAGACGGCGGGACCAATTTGCTGCCCAGAGCCAGATGCATCACCGCAAAAGCCGATAGTGCCGCCAAAGCCACCGCGACGCGGCCAAAGGACTGTTGAGTAGATACCGCCATGATTTATTCAGCAGCCAAACGGATTTGTGCGGCAGGAATGCAAACCAAACGGTTGGACATGGGCGCGCGCATGACATCAGCCGACAGTCCAAATACAGTTTGTAAATTTTCGCGTGTGAACACCTCAGAGACAGGGCCATCTGCGCAAATTTTGCCATCGCGCATCATGATCATACGATCTGCAAAAGCTGCCGCGACATTCAAATCATGCAGCACAACAACGACGGCGCGGGCTTTGCCGTGGGCAATCGACGCCAATAGCTGCAGCAAATCGATCTGCACTTTTAAATCCAGAAACGTGGTCGGTTCATCCAGTAACATGACTGGCGTATCTTGGGCTAGGATCATCGCAATCCAGCACCGTTGCCTTTGCCCGCCTGATAAATCGTTTAGCGGTTGATCCGCAAATTGCGCGACATCGGCCTGTTCCATTGCCGTATCAACAGCTTCAGTATCTTGTTTTGACCACTGACGCAGCAAAGTCTGATGCGGAAATCGTCCTTGGGCGACCAATTCTCGAACGGTTAGTCCCTCTGGCGCGATTGGGCCTTGAGGCAGCAAAGCTAATTTTCGGGCAATCGACCGCGTCGACGCACGATGCACATCTTGGTCGCCTAATCGTATTTCACCTTGGGTCAGCGGCACGACCCGCGCCATACCCTTTAGCAAGGTCGATTTCCCACAGCCATTCGGCCCGACCAAGACGGTCAGATCGCCAGCCCGCGCCGTAAGCGACACGCCATGAACGATCCGCTTGCGGCCATAAGAAATGACCGCATCGGACACCGAAATATCGGCATCATTGGACATGGGGGCAACTTTCAAAACGAATAAAGTCCTACTATTTTGATAAACTAATCATCCGTTGCCATCTTTTTTGCGCCAGCACAACCAGTGCAAACGACCTTTCAACAAAAATAGTCAGGAATTAGACCAAACGGCATATATGGGATTACAGCCTCTTGGTCGGCTTTGCCCTTGCGCCCGTATCAATCCCATTTCACAGTTGGGCAAATTTTTATTAAAGGCGCCCATTATGACACCTCGTAAAATCATCATCGACACGGACCCCGGTCAGGACGACGCCGTCGCAATTTTGCTGGCTTTGGCAAGCCCTGATGAAATCGACCTTTTGGGCATCACCGCCGTTGCTGGCAACGTGCCACTACCACTGACCCAAAAGAACGCGCGCATCATTTGCGAATTGGCTGGCCGCACAGATGTCAAAGTGTTTGCAGGCTGCGAAGCACCGCTATCGCGACCCTTGGTCACTGCCGAACATGTTCATGGCAAAACAGGTTTAGACGGGCCGCAATTGCCTGATCCCACAATGCCACTACAAGAACAGCACGCAGTTGATTTTATCATCGACACCCTGCGCAATGAACCTGCTGGGACGGTTACCATTTGCCCGATTGGACCGCTGACCAACGTCGCAACAGCCATGCAAAAAGCGCCAGACATCGTGAACCGCATTCAGGAAATCGTTTTGATGGGCGGGGCTTATTTCGAGGTCGGCAACATTACACCCGCCGCCGAATTCAACATTTACGTCGACCCAGAAGCCGCTGATTTTGTGTTCAAATCAGGCGTTCCGATTACGGTCATGCCGCTGGACGTCACACACAAGGCACTGACGACCAAATCCCGGATGCAACCCTTTGCCGACATGGGCAATCTGATTGGCAAGATGATCATTGAATGGACCGATTTCTTTGAACGGTTCGACAAAGAAAAATACGGCAGCGACGGCGCGCCGCTGCATGATCCGTGTACAATCGCCTATTTGATCCAACCTGACCTTTTCAAAGGCCGTCACATCAATGTAGAGATCGAAACGAAATCCGACCTTACCTTGGGTATGACGGTCTCGGATTGGTGGCGCGTCACAGATCGCGCGCCGAACGCAATGTTCATGGGTGATGTCGACGCTGACGCCTTTTTCGCCATGATGGCAGAACGGATTGGAACTCTGTGACAACCTCTATCACTCTTGCCGGACCAGAGGCATTAGACCGTGTTTTATCGCTGGTTGAACGCTACCACGAAGAATGCGGCATCCTGTCGGACGAGGTAACGCGGAAACGCGCGATTGAACCATTGGTGAACGGCAGCCCAATGGGTGCGATCTGGCTTATCGGGCCGCAGCGCGCGCCGCTGGGCTATGTTTTAGTCACCTTTGGCTGGTCCGTATCCATCGGCGGCATGGAAGGCTGGGTTGACGAGGCATTCATCCGCCCGTCGGTTCGCCGCCGCGGTATCGGAACCGAAGTCCTGCATTCGGTCGCTGTTGCACTAGGCCAAGGCGGTGTGAAGGCCCTCCACATGCGATTGGACAACCCCGACGCTGGTCTGATTGTGTTCTGCGAAAAGGTTGGCTTTCGTCGGCGGAACAATACCCTTGTCCTGACCGACGTTTTGTAAGGCCCCGATATGCACCTGTTCGATTTCGAAAATAGCTATGCAACACTTCCCGCAGCGCTGCACTCACAGCAACACGCGCAGCCCGTTGCGGACCCACAGCTATTCGCCCTGAATGACGAATTGGTGCGATCCCTTGGCGGTGACCCCGATGATTTCCGCACGGAGTTCGGCGTCAGCTGCCTTGCAGGTAACGCGGTCCCCAAAGGTGCAACACCGCTTGCTCAGGCCTATGGTGGGCACCAATTCGGGCAATGGAACCCCGGTTTGGGCGATGGGCGCGCGCTATTAATCGGTGAAATCGTCACCGCAAATGGCCGCTTTGATATGCAATTAAAGGGCTCTGGCCGCACGTCTTATTCTCGCGCAGGCGATGGCCGGGCGTGGATCGGTCCAGTTATACGCGAATATCTGATCTCCGAAGCCATGGCCGCGCTGGGCGTTCCAACGACCCGCGCATTGGCCGCGGTCACAACTGGCGAAAATATCCTACGCGAAGGCCCCGTTCCTGGTGCGATCCTCACCCGCATCGCCTCGAGCCATATTCGAGTCGGCACGTTCCAATTACAGGCCTTTCGCGGCGACACCGATGCGTTGCGCGCGCTCTATGACCACACTGTTGCACGGCATTTCCCAAACGCCTCTAATATTTTCGAAGTCACCGCCCAGATGATCGATCGTCAATGCGATCTGGTCGCGCGATGGATGTCATTAGGTTTTATCCATGGCGTCATGAACACCGATAATATGACGGTGTCAGGCGAAACCATCGACTATGGCCCCTGCACGTTTATGGACACCTACCACCCCTCAACCGTGCTGTCCTCGATCGACCGCCAAGGCCGCTATGCCTATGGCAATCAACCGTCGATCGCGGCGTGGAACATTGCGCAGTTTGCGTCCAGCCTTGTGCCACTGGCCGACGATCAGGACGCAGCAGTTGAAACACTGAATGCAATGATGGGCACGTTTCAGGATAAATGGCAGGCCGCTTGGGCGCGGCATTTCTGTCCGAAATTCGGCCTATCCCCAACAAAAGACGCGACAGGCATCGCGCGCCGTTTTTTAACAATAATGGCCGAAACAGGCGCAGATTTCACGCAAACTTTCGCCGACATTGATGCTCCACTCACCCATAAAGATTACGCAGATTGGCGCAGTGACTGGCAAAATTTAGCGCCTGACATGTCGATTGCGGCGCAGTCCAATCCGATCGTTATACCGCGCCTTCATCACATCGAAGCTGTCATTCAATCTGCTGTTGCAAATGATCGAAAACCATTCGACGCCATGTTGGCTGCGGTGACAAAACCGTTTGAAAATCACGATCTATACAGCCGCGCACCCGCACCAGAAGAACGCGTAACAGCCACATTTTGCGGCACCTGAGCGCCAACGGCGCGAGGCAAAAACAACGCGGGCGGCCCCTTGGCCGCCCGCACCGTTTGATACCAGCTGTGACCGATTATTCGGTTACAACAACGGTTTCCATAACGTCAGGCTGACCGATCACGGACCCGTTTGGCCCCATGCCGCGCTTGATCGCGTCCACCACATCCATACCTTCGGTCACTTCACCAACAACGGTGTACTGACCATTCAGGAAATACCCCGGCGCGAACATGATGAAAAACTGGCTGTTTGCGGAATCAGGATGACCCGATCGCGCCATACCAACAACACCGCGCTCAAACGGCAGGTCCGAAAATTCAGCTACGATATTGCCGTAGTCCGAACCGCCCGTTCCGGCCATCGCCATGTTGCCGCCATCCAGCAGGCCATTTTTCACGTCGCCCGTTTGCGCCATAAAACCATCAATCACGCGGTGGAACACAACACCATTATAATCGCCATCATTGGCAATCTTGGTGATCTGTTCTACGTGCAGCGGCGCTACATCTTCGAACAGGTCGATGTGGATTGTGCCGTTCGCTTCGCCCGCAATGGTGATATCCAGCCCGCTGGCGGCCGCAGGGCCTGCCAATAAAACCAGAGCCGCGGCCAGATTACGCATCTGCGGCCACTTTCACGGAAATCATTTTGTCTGGGTTCGCAGGTGGCTCGCCACGGACAATCGCATCAACATGCTCCATGCCTTCGATAACGCGGCCATAAACGGTGTACTGACCGTTCAGGAAATCGTTGTCTTTGAAGTTGATGAAGAACTGGCTGTTTGCCGAATTTGGGTTCATCGAACGTGCAGCGCCCAGTGTGCCGCGAGCGTGTGGCAGGCGCGAAAATTCTGCAGGTACGTCCTCTAGATCGGAACCACCGGTGCCAACGCGGCCCATGTTGAACGAATCCGAGGTCGAATTGCCATATTCAACGTCACCGGTCTGCGCCATGAAACCGTCGATCACGCGGTGGAATACAACGCCGTCGTATTTACCAGCGCGAGCCAGTTCTTTCATACGCTCGGTATGCTTTGGTGCAACGTCTGGCAGCAGTTCGATAACAACATTGCCGTCTTTCAATTCGACGATGACAGTGTTCTCAGGATCTTTGATCTCGGCCACGTGGCTCTCCTTTGTTCAAAAATTTAGCTAGACATATGCCTGATACAGCCGCTTGCCAAGGTATCTGCCTTGACCCGCGCCACAAAGGCGATATCGAGTAAGAGAAACTTTATTTATGGGAGGCGCTCGTGGCCTGGAAAACACTTGATGATATGGATCTGGCTGGAAAACGCGTATTGGTCCGCGTTGATATTAACGTTCCAGTTGAAGACGGCAAAGTCACCGATGCCACCCGCATTGAACGCATTGTGCCGACTATAAAAGATATCGTTGCAGCTGGCGGGTGCCCAATCATGCTGGCGCACTTTGGTCGCCCAAAAGGCCAGCCAAACCCAGACATGTCCCTACGCGTCACCCTGCCCGCGCTAGAACAAGCGCTCGAAACATCTGTAACTTTTATCGAACGCCCATCGCGCGAAGAAATTGACGCGTTGCCCGCTGATGCGATCGTTCTGATCGAAAACACCCGTTTTTCCGACATGGAAGAAAAGAACGATCCCAAAATGGCTGAATTCTTGGCGACCTTGGGCGATGTCTATGTAAATGACGCATTTTCCGCCGCGCACCGCGCGCATGCCTCGACCGAAGGTGTTGCGCGTCTGCTGCCATCCGCAGCTGGCCGCCTGATGGCCGAAGAACTGTCTGCGCTAGAAAAGGCGCTAGGCACCCCTGCTCGTCCTGTCGTCGCGGTTGTTGGCGGCGCAAAGGTTTCGACCAAACTGGACCTACTGGGCAATCTAGTTGGCAAAGTCGATCATCTCGTGATTGGCGGCGGCATGGCGAACACGTTCCTAGCGGCCCAAGGCGTAAACGTCGGCAAGTCGCTGTGCGAACACGATCTAGCCGATACCGCACGCGACATTCTGGCCAAAGCGCATGACGCGGGTTGCGAAATCATCCTGCCACGCGACGTTGTTGTTGCCCGCGAATTTGCTGCTAACGCAGAAAACGAAACCGTTGTTCCAGAATCCGTGCCTGACGACGCGATGATCTTGGACGCTGGCCCAGAAACGGTTGCTTACATCTCTGATGTTCTGACCCGCGCCGAAACGCTGATCTGGAATGGCCCGCTCGGTGCGTTCGAAATCGAACCTTTTGACGCAGCAACGAACGCAGCCGCGAAAAAGGCTGCAGAACTGACCAAAGTGGGCAAATTGATTTCGGTCGCAGGTGGCGGTGATACCGTTGCTGCATTGAACAAAGCGGACGCTGCAAAGGATTTCACCTACATCTCCACCGCGGGCGGCGCGTTCCTTGAATGGATGGAAGGTAAGGAATTGCCAGGTGTTTCCGCGCTCGGTTGACGCAAAATGAAACAATAAAATGTTCGTTAGCGAAAACATCACTTTCGCTAGCGATAACACATTTGCGCGTTTCGCCTCGCTTTTCTAAGAGCGAGGCGAAAGCCGTTTTAAGGCGGCGAAAACCTAATATTTAAAGAGGGTTGACTAATGAACGCACAAATGGCCGAAAAAATCCTAACCGGCAAAGGTTTCATCGCAGCACTGGATCAAAGCGGCGGATCGACCCCCAAGGCGTTGCGCCAATACGGCATCGAAGAAAACGAATATAACGGCGACGCCGAAATGTTCGATATGATCCACCAGATGCGCAGCCGTATCATCAAATCGCCGGCTTTCACTGGTGACAAAGTTGTCGGTGCAATCCTGTTCGAAATGACCATGGATCGCGACATCGACGGCATCCCCACCGCTGACTATCTGTGGAACCAAAAATCGGTCGTCCCATTCCTGAAGATCGACAAAGGATTGGAAGCAGAAGAAAACGGTGTTCAGCTGATGAAGCCAATGCCAGAACTGGATGCCCTGCTGGACCGCGCTGTTGCAAAGAACATCTTTGGCACCAAAGAACGTTCGGTCATTAACGCGGCCAATGAAGCCGGCATCAAAGCGATTGTTGAACAGCAGTTTGAAATTGGCCGTCAGGTATCTGCCAAGGGCCTCATGCCGATCCTAGAGCCTGAGGTGAATATCACCATCGCGGACAAAGCCGAGGCCGAAGCGATCCTGCGGGATGAGCTGCTAAAAGGTCTGGACGCTATCACCGAAGGTCAGGTGATGCTGAAAGTATCGCTACCGACCGTCGAAAACTTTTACAAACCTTTGGTCGACCACCCACGCGTCATGAAAGTTGTTGCGCTGTCCGGCGGTTACAGCCGTGACGAAGCCAACACATTACTGTCGAAACAGTCTGGCATGATCGCCTCCTTCAGCCGTGGTTTGACCGAAGGCCTGAACGCGAAGCAAAGCGAAACCGATTTTGACAACCTACTGACCGGTGCAGTTGACGGTATTCATGCGGCATCTGTCGCAGGTTAAGCAAAAAAACGCATAAATCCCCAACATATACGAATTAGGGGATTCACAAAAAGAATCAGATGTGCGATTCTTGCTTTAACACCCGTTAGAGGTGACATGAGGCAGATATGAACCGCACATCTCGTCCCGCGATGGGAGCAGTCCTATATTTTTCAGGCGCCATTTTGTTTGGCCTGTATTTTACCTTTGCTGCCGTGCAAGGTGAGTACGGTTTATTCCGTCGCGCTGAAATCGACGCGCATGCGCGGGATTTGCAGGCAGATCTGGACGAATTGCAGATCGAGGTCGCCCGGATGGAAAACCTCACCCGCCGCCTTAGCGATAACTATCTAGATCTGGACCTGCTGGACGAACGCGCACGGGACGTTCTGGGTATGGTGCGCGCAGACGAAATCGTCATCACGCGATAAACCGCCTTCAATCGATTAAATGCCGAGACTTAGTGTTGATTGCGTACCACGTGAAACGTGTAGCTGCGCCATTTGTCTTGGCTGCCCGCTGGTTTGCAGCGGACGCATGGCACCTACCCGCTGCCTAAAAACATTGACTCTCGCTTTTCCGCAAACCATCCTGTATGAGATTGTTTAACACTAAACTATTTCGCCAGTTAAGGACGGAGGACCTATGGCCGCGAGAAAACCAGCCAAACAGCCAAACGTGTCGAAAGAGGAATTACTATCCTACTATAAAGACATGTTGCTTATCCGTCGTTTTGAAGAAAAGGCAGGCCAATTGTATGGCATGGGCCTGATCGGCGGTTTCTGTCACCTTTACATCGGCCAAGAAGCCGTAGTTGTCGGCCTAGAAGCCGCAACCAAAGAAGGCGACAAACGCGTCACATCCTACCGCGACCACGGCCACATGTTGGCCTGCGGCATGGAAGCCAACGGCGTGATGGCCGAATTGACCGGCCGCGAAGGTGGCTATTCCAAAGGTAAAGGCGGCTCCATGCACATGTTCTCGAAAGAGAAACATTTCTATGGCGGCCACGGTATCGTTGGTGCGCAGGTTCCGCTGGGCGCGGGTCTGGCATTTTCGGACAAATACAAAGGCAACGACAACGTAACCTTTGCGTATTTCGGCGACGGCGCAGCGAACCAAGGCCAGGTTTATGAAACCTACAACATGGCCGAACTGTGGGACCTGCCGGTGATTTTCGTGATCGAAAACAACCAGTACGCCATGGGCACATCGGTTCAGCGTTCGACGAAATCGAAAACCCTGTGGGAACGCGGCGCCGCCTACGGCATCGAAGGCGAAGAAGTCGACGGTATGGACGTTCTGGCCGTAAAAGAGGCAGGTGAACGCGCTGTTGCACACTGTCGCGCAGGCAAAGGCCCATACATTCTAGAGGTGAAAACCTACCGTTACCGCGGTCACTCTATGTCGGACCCTGCGAAATACCGCACCCGCGAAGAAGTGCAGAAAATGCGCGAAGAGCGTGACCCAATCGAACAAATCCGTTCCATTCTGCTGACTGGCAACCATGCGACCGAAGATGACCTAAAGGCCATCGACAAGGACATTAAAGCCATCGTCAATGAATCGGCAGAGTTCGCAAAAACAAGCCCAGAGCCTGATGTGTCCGAACTATGGACAGACATCTACGCAGACGAAATTCCGCAGGCTTAAGGGAGGAGACGACGACTATGGCTACTGAAATTCTAATGCCCGCCCTGTCCCCCACCATGGAGGAAGGCACTCTGGCCAAATGGCTTAAAAAAGAGGGCGACACCATTACCGCAGGCGACATCATCGCAGAAATCGAAACCGATAAGGCAACGATGGAGTTCGAAGCGGTCGACGAAGGCGTGATGGGTAAAATCCTGATCGAAGAAGGCACCGAAGCCGTCAAAGTGAACACGCCAATCGCCATTCTGGTCGAAGAAGGCGAAGAGGTGCCTGCTGAGGTTGGCAACTCCGCGCCAGCAGCCGCAGCAGCACCAGAAGCTGCGCCAGCGCCTGCACCAGCAGCGGCGGCCCCAGCTGCGCCAAAGGTTGAACAGACCCCTGATTGGCCAGAAGGCACCGAAATGAAAACCCAGACCGTCCGCGAAGCATTGCGCGACGCGATGGCCGAAGAAATGCGCCGTGACGAAAACGTCTTCCTGATGGGCGAAGAAGTCGGTGAATACCAAGGTGCTTACAAAATCTCGCAAGGCATGCTGGATGAGTTTGGCTCGAAACGCGTGATCGACACCCCGATCACCGAACACGGCTTTGCAGGTATCGCGACTGGTGCGGCATTCGGCGGTCTGAAACCGATCGTTGAATTCATGACCTTCAACTTTGCGATGCAGGCGATCGACCACCTGATCAACTCTGCCGCAAAGACGCTGTATATGTCCGGCGGTCAGATGGGCGCACCGATGGTGTTCCGTGGTCCGAACGGCGCAGCAGCCCGCGTTGGCGCGCAGCACAGCCAGGATTACGCCGCATGGTACGCGCAGATCCCAGGTCTAAAGGTTGTCATGCCTTACACCGCTGCCGACTACAAAGGTCTGATGAAACAGGCGATCCGCGATCCGAACCCTGTGATCTTCTTGGAAAACGAAATCCTATACGGCAAATCGTTCGAAGTGCCTGTTCTGGATGATTTCACCATTCCATTCGGCAAAGCCCGAATTGCACGCTCCGGTAACGACGTGACCATCGTGTCTTTTGGCATCGGCATGACCTACGCATTGGAAGCCGCTGAAAAGCTGGCTGCCGAAGGTATCGACGCCGAGGTGATCGACCTGCGTACCGTGCGCCCAATCGACTACGACACCGTGCTGGCTTCGGTTAAGAAAACCAACCGCATGGTCACTGTCGAAGAAGGCTGGCCAGTCGGTTCGATCGGCAACCACCTGTCGGCTTACGTCATGACTCACGCGTTCGATTATCTGGACGCTCCGGTTCTGAACTGCACCGGCAAAGACGTACCAATGCCTTATGCGGCGAACCTCGAAAAGCTCGCGCTGGTCACCACAGCCGAAGTGATCGACGCCGTGAAACAAGTCACCTACCGCTAAGGAGGACAAGCGATGCCCACAGAAATCCTGATGCCCGCCCTGTCCCCCACAATGGAGGAAGGCACGTTGGCCAAATGGCTGGTCAAAGAAGGCGACACCGTATCCAGCGGTGACATCATTGCCGAAATTGAAACCGACAAAGCGACCATGGAATTCGAAGCCGTGGACGAAGGCGTCGTTGGCAAAATCGTCATCGCCGAAGGCACCGAAGGCGTCAAAGTGAACACTTTGATCGCTGTGCTATTGGAAGATGGCGAAAGCGCGGACGACATCGACACCGCTGGGTCGGCAGAGCCAAAGGCGGCACCTGCCGCCGCCGCGGGCAACGAAGAGGCCGCGCCAGCGGCCGCTGAGGCGCCCGCAACCCCTGCCCCAGCTGCGCCTGTCAAAGACGGCAATCGCATCTTTGCGTCGCCTCTGGCCCGCCGCATTGCTGCGCAAAAAGGTCTGGACCTGTCCGCAATCACTGGTTCCGGCCCCAAAGGCCGCATCGTGAAGTCGGACGTCGAAAACGCGACTGCAACGCCAAAGGCCGAAGCACCGAAAGCCGACGCGCCAGCAGCTGCTCCAACTGCGGCATCTGTTGCAACCGGTCCATCGACCGATGCAGTTCTGAAAATGTACGAAGGCACCGATTTCGAAGAGGTCAAACTGGACGGCATGCGCAAAACCATCGCTGCCCGCCTGACCGAAGCGAAACAATCCGTTCCGCATTTCTACCTGCGCCGCGACATTGAACTGGACGAATTGCTGGCCTTCCGCGCTCAGATCAACGCCAAATTGGCCGATCGCGGTGTGAAACTGTCGGTCAACGATTTCATCATCAAAGCCTGCGCCGTTGCCCTGCAACAAATCCCAGAGGCGAACGCTGTCTGGGCAGGTGATCGCGTGCTGAAATTCACCAATTCGGACGTTGCAGTTGCCGTCGCAATCGAAGGCGGCCTGTTCACCCCAGTTCTGAAAAACTCGGACAGCAAATCGCTATCTGCCCTGTCGACCGAGATGAAAGATCTGGCCAAACGCGCACGTGACCGCAAACTGGCGCCGCACGAATATCAGGGCGGATCCTTTGCGATTTCCAACCTGGGCATGTTCGGCATCGACAACTTTGACGCCATCATCAACCCACCGCACTCTGCCATTCTGGCAGTCGGCGCAGGCGTGAAAAAACCTGTGGTTGGCGCGGATGACCAGATCAAAGTCGCAACCGTCATGTCCGTGACCCTATCGGTCGATCACCGCGTGATTGACGGTGCCTTGGGTGCGGATCTGCTGAAAGCGATCAAAGAGAACTTGGAAAACCCAATGGCAATGTTGGCCTAAGGCGTTTTCGAAGTGGAAACAAAAAGCCCCCAATCTTTGGGGGCTTTTTTACAACTTAGAACTCACCGTAAACCGATGGCCGGTCAATCTGATCGACTAGCATTTGCAATCGGCGCGCGGTCATTTCAGCCGCACATTCATAAAAACCAATATAATATCCCGAACTAATGAGATCGTAGGTCGGTCCAAGATGGCAGGTCGTGTCACGAACAACGATCCAAGCGCGCTGTCCTTCCCTTAGAAAATCCTCTAACGTTTTATCTTCACGGGCGAAATTGCTTGCCGCACGATATGCATCGTGACGTTTCATATCTTCGATAAAGTACTGATAGCGTTGATTTAAAACTTCGTCAGTTTGCTCAAATACAAAGTTCGAACATGCGCGCTGGTGGAAAATGTATTCCGACAATTCCACTTCGCATTGATCAATCCGCTCGTTTACACACTCTGCATATTCGTCGCTCGGTCCATTGAAGCAAGAAAACGCATCGACGCGATCTAGAGCTGTTTTGGCTTGAGCTTCGGTCATAGCACTGACACCTGTGCCTACGCTGCCAAACAACGACACCAATACGGCTGCTTTAAAATTTACCATTGAAATCTCCTTATAGCTGCACCAAACAACAACTATAAGGCGAACAAGTGACGTCCTTATGTCGATTTTAAGCGGCCTCGTTATTTTCGACGGAAAACGCAGGTTAGTCCGTTCAAAGGGTATCTTTCAGCCAGATTTAACGAGCTACCCCATGAAACAGTTATTTATGCGCTATGCGACCCCGCTCATTTTCGGTTTTTTCCTGATTTCCGTAATCACCGGCGTGGCTATGTATTTTGACCTTGGGCCACGGTCATTCCATTCGATGCATGAAATTCTGGGTTTGGTCCTAGTTGTGCCCTTTGTCCTGCACCTATGGCGCAACTGGCGCCCCGTTAAGAACTATTTCAAACATGCGCCCATGATGATCAGCCTTGCGATTGCAGCGGTTTCTGCATCGTTTTTCCTGCTTCAGCCGACGCCCGAAGGCGGCCCCAACGGCGGTGGACGCCCTGCGCAATTTGAAATCGCCGCCTTGATCCTGTCGCAACCAATTGCAGAGGTCGCACCGATTTTCGATATGTCTACGGATGATTTTACCGCTGCGCTATCGGACGGCGGGTACACAGTGACGTCATCAGATGAAACGCTGACAGATATTGCAGCGGCATCTGGCAAAACCGAAAATGACGCCCAGCAATTTCTATTGTCGATTTGATCTCAAATGGCCCTGCGCAAAAGCGGGGCTATTTCTGAATCGCTTTGCGCATCTTTCGTAGCAACCCCTGCAGCTGCACAAATTCGTCAAAGCTGAGTCCAGTTGCATCCGCCACGCATTGCGTCAGGCGCAGACGCTCTGTTTCGATTTTACGACCAGCGTCAGTTAGAAACACATGAACACGGCGTTCATCTTTGTCATCTCGACGTCGAGTAACTAGTCCAGTTGCCTCCATCCGTTTGATTAATGGTGTCAACGTGCTGCTTTCTAGGCCCAGAATACCGCTAATTTCGCCGATCGCGCGCCCGTCTTTTTCCCACAAGATCATCAACGCCAAATACTGTGGGTATGTCAGACCAAGTTCATCAAGCAGCGGTTTATACAGACGCCCCACCGCAAGGTTTGCAGCATAAACATCGAAACAGATCATTTCGTTTAACGGATCAGACATCGTTTCAGCATCCAGATTGTTACAGTGAATAAATAAATCGTGCGCGATATAATCGCAAGGTTGATAAATTTACTTATTGCGATAATTAATATTGCGACAAATAAAGAAAGGAACAAACATGCCTGCATCTAAAATCTTGTATTCGACCAAAGCCACCGCGACCGGTGGACGTACCGGCACCACGAAAACCCACGATGGTGCGCTGGACCTGAATTTAGTCACCCCAAAAGAGCTGGGCGGCGCTGGCGGCGAAGGCGTTAACCCAGAGCAACTATTTGCGGCTGGCTATTCCGCCTGTTTCTTGGGCGCGATGAAGGCCTATGCCGCGGGTAAAAAGATAAAAGTACCCGAAGATGCGACAGTGACAGCAACGGTTGGCATTGGCCCACGCGATGACAACGGATTTGGTATCCAAGTGCAAATTGAGGTTTCATTGCCCGGCGTAGAAGATGACGTCGCGGATGATCTGATCGCAGGCGCCCACCATGTTTGCCCATATTCGGACGCAACACGGGGCTCTTTGGAAATCACACCAACCCGCGTTTAATCAAAAGCCCCCGAGATTTCGGGGGCTTTTTTCATGGGGCGCTGCGGTCATCCAACTGCAACTGCAATAGAACCAGATCCAACCATCGGCCGAATTTCATGCCCGCTTGGGGCATTCGGCCAACCTCGGCAAAGCCTAATTTTCGATGCAGCGCGATGGACCCTTCGTTTGCGCCGTCGATCGCTGCGACCAGAACATGCTGTCCGTTATCTCGGGCTTTATCTATCAACGCAGATAGTAATTTCGGACCAATCCCCTGCCCCTGAAAACCGGGGCGCACGTAAATGGAATGTTCCGCCGTAAGGTGAAATCCGTCTTGCGGACGAAAAGCGGCATAGGTTGCATAGCCCGCCATTTCGCCATCGACCTCGGCCACCAAAACGGGGTTACCTTTTGCTTTTTGGTTCGACAAGAATTCTAATCTGTTTTCCAGATCAATCGCTTGCACGTTCCACAGCGCTGTGCCCGTCTCCACTTCGTGGTTATAAATTTGTGTCAGAATGGCCGCATCATCGGATGTTGCGCTGCGAATAATCATGATTGAGAGCCTTTGAAATTGCGCCTTTAGACAATCGCTATTTTTACCAAACCGCAAGCCGCCAAAACATTTCAATTCCTTGATCTAACGCAAAGAATTTGCCCAGAGCAATGTTACCAAGTCTTCATAAAGACAAAGGAACGGATATGGATTGGAAAGATTATCTGGGCAATACAACGCGGCTCACACGTGATTTCCGCAAAGCGCAGCCCGACGTTGGCAAAGCGTTTACGCAAATGCATAACGCCGCTTTGGCTGATGGCGCGTTATCGACAAAGCAAAAGGAATTGCAATGCATCGTGATTGGTATCGTGACCCATTGCGCCGATTGCATCGGGTTCCATCTGCAAGCAGCCGTCAAAGCAGGCGCAACCCGCGCAGAGATCGAAGAGACCGTTTCGACCTGCATTTTGATGGGCGGCGGGCCTGCGTATATGTACGGAATGAAGGCGCTAGAGGCCTATGATCAACTGATCGGAGAAGGTTAACCCTCTCCCATACATTTTTTCAGCAGCTGATCCATCGAAACGGATGGCTGGTCACAGCCTGCCTCGCCAACAATTTTGGCAGGCACACCAGCCACAGTTTTGCATGGCGGGATGTCACCCAAAACAACCGAACCAGCAGCGATGCGGCTGCGGTCACCGATTTTGATATTGCCCAGCACAGATGCACCCGCGCCAATCAAAACACCATTGCCGATTTTCGGGTGACGGTCTTCATCCTCTTTTCCTGTGCCGCCCAGCGTCACGGTATGAAGGATCGACACATTATCGCCCACCACAGCGGTTTCGCCGATAACGATCGAATGGGCGTGGTCGATCATGATACCCTTACCGATCTTAGCGGCTGGGTGAATATCGACGCCAAAGCTTTCGGAAATACGCATTTGTAGGAAATACGCCATATCACGGCGGCCCTGTTCCCACAGATAATGCCCCAAACGGTAGGCTTGAACCGCCTGAAAGCCTTTGAAATATAGCAAAGGATGCAGAAACCGATGGCACGCGGGATCGCGTTCGAACGTTGCGACCAAATCCGCGCGGGCCGAATTGACCAATTCGGGCTCTGCTTCATAGGCGCTGTCCGCGATTTCGCGCAGCAGCTGTTCCGACATTTCTGCCGAAGCGAGTTTCATCGACAAACGATAGGCCAATGCGTCTTCGAAACGGGCATGATGCAGGATGCATTGATGCAGCAAACTACCCATCAATGGTTCATCTTTGATGGCGTTTTCGGCTTCGGAACAGATGCGATCCCAGACGGGATCGATTTGCGCGATGGATGCTTTAAACTTTGCCATGACCGGCTCCTGCGGGGTTATTTGCTCCTCTGTACCGCAAATAGCGCCCCAAGGCCAAGAACAAAGGCGTAATGAAACATTTCAATACTTTTGATGTCATGCATCAACATAAGTTTGCAAAAACTGGGACATAGCCCGAAAATATGGGTCTGGGGTTGGGTAGTTGGACCGATACCTTGGATACCGGATACAGACATCATGAACGGTTCCATTACCCCATTCAGGATGACGTTTGCCCGTGCGTTTTCGATATTTGTCCGCCCATTTTGCCTGCCAAATTATCTGCCGGCTTAGCTCACTCCACCTACTTGGATCGGCGGCCAGCAAAACGCTGACCGCCTGATCCATGTCGACTATCGATAACTGTCGCATCAGCCGAAATACAAATAGGTTTCAGGACCTGGGCCAAAACGCGCAGAGAGCTGAGCCACGCCGATTGTGTCAGCGCCTGAATCTGCTGCCTGCGACCCGGCGTCATAGTCAAACGACGGGGTCGCGGTAACTAATTCCCGAACAGGTTCACCGTCGCGGAAAATGCGGATACGGTAGCTTTCTGTTTCTTCGCCCAACGGTACATCCGGCCCGTCCCAACTGTCGCCGTCAATCCGTGTTCGGCGGATCCAAGAAAACCGCTTTGATTGATCCGCGCCTTCTGACTTGCGCATGTGGCACACGGGATAAGGACGCAGCCCGACACCTGCAAATGCATGCTGGACGGTTTGATAAGAGGTATCAGTCATCGGTCTGGATGCGGGCCCAAATCGATAGAACCTTTCCACCCCTCGCAATTTCGCCGCGTAGTCGATTTGGGAAACAGCATCATTCAGCAGCACGAAATAGGCACCCGCTTGCAATGCCGTTTGTGATTTGTGATCTGTCCCCAATTGCCCGCGCAAACGCATTGAAATATCATAGGTTTGTGGCCCAACCAATTTTGCGCCGACGAACTGAATAGCCTCCCACCCATCGGGCGTCCCATCGCCGACAAAGGCAACGTTTGCCCCAGACAGAATATTTTCAGCCGAAGCAGACGACAGCGCGCCATGCACCAATTTAACCCGCAGGGCCGCACCACGATCCCAGCGCCCTGCCCCTGCGGGCGCTAAATCGGTTTCAGTTATGCCAACGATAGCGCAGAGATCGACGGTCTTTTCAATTTTGTAATTTGCGTCCTGGTTCGAATGGTACAGTGCCACCGGCCCGGGCCAAGGCGCACCAACGGCGGCAAAATACGGCGCGTGTTCGGCCTCTTCTCCGGTCAAAATTGGTAGATCTAGAAATAGCCCATCGACCGGAACAGGCGGAACAAAGGTCGTGACCGACGACGGCTCTTCGGTCGTGGGTGTCAGTTTGTACAGGCTTGGTTCATATTGCTGCGCCTCTATTGTTGCCGACTGACCGGACGTTTTGCGCGTGACACGGTAATCACGGCCATCCAGACGGATACTATCACCAGCGGCAACGTTCGACGCGGACGGCGGCAACGCAAAGGTCACCGATTCGCGCGCAATGCCTGCCTCAACCAACCAACGTTCAGTAATTTTCTCCGCTTCGCCCGAGGTGAGGACCAGCGGCAATTCTGTATGTGATGTTGAATTTGTATCGTCATCGGCCTGAACCGTTTGGAACAACCGTGTTTGATAATCACCGTCAGCTTCGACATAGGTCAGACGCACCGTTCCAGCCATTTCTGCCTCTGATGCGCGGATACGTTCCAACGTGCTGGCATCAGACGAATTGACAGCGAATAAAGCCGTATCCAGTTCTGCACCTGCCCGATCGTTTCGCGATTTGAACACGATCAAACCGTCCTGATCCACGGCATCAAATCCATATGCCAACATCAACGGCTGTAATGCGGCCCGCGCGGTATCGGTCTGATCCACAACATAACCGCGGACTGTCCCATACAGCGCGCTGGTATCAATGTTTGTCATCCCAGCCTGATGGCAGATTTCGGTGACCACACTGGCCAAAGAACGAGACGACACACGACCATTCAACCAATGCCCCAACCCATAGTTTTCTCCATCTGACCACAAATCGATATTCTGCGGGAAAAACGGGTACGGACGCGTGTCCCACGCCCAAGCCAAAGCGCGAGACATGTCAACCATATCGCCCCCATACACAGCGGACACCGGATTGTTTTGACGCTCCGCGTAATATTCAGTCATTGCCAAAATATACTGCGCCTGTAACGCATCATCCCGCGCACCGTTTGAATAGTGCGGCATCTGCGATTCAGAGGATTTCGGATCTAAGAATTTATTCGGCTGGTTTGTGCCTTTGTCGATCGCCGCACAGCCGTATTCCGTAAACCAAATCGGTTTACTTTTCGGTTGCCACGCGGTTGGGGTTTCCTGGCGTTGGCCGTCCACACGGTTATGATGGTAATTTGACCACCAGCCCCGCATATCTTTCGCCCGCCAAACCCAAGGCTCTCCGTCGCCGTCTGAAATCGCCGTTCTGATTTGAGCGTCCCGGGCTTCGGTAGAATGATAATACCAATCGTAGTATTCGCCGCCTTCGATGTTCGACTTTAGGTACTCGATGTTGCGAATATCACCCCAATCTGCATCCAGATGATCGTTACCGTCACGCCAGTCCGACAGCGGGACGTAATTATCGACACCGATAAAGTCGATATTTTCATCTGCCCACAACGGATCAAGGTGGAAATATTTATCGGCCGTGCCAACGGGCTGATAGCCATGATATTCAGACCAATCAGCCGCGTAGCCAATTTTACAATCGGTACCCAGAATTGACCGGACCTCGGCAGCAAGTCGGCACAGATGATCGACCGCTGGAAATCCTTGATCGTCTCGAATTTGGGTAAGCGACCGCAATTCGGACCCAATGCAGAACGCATCGACCCCGCCCGCTGCTGCACACAGATGTGCATAATGCAGAATGAAGCGGCGATAGCTCCATTCATCTGGCCCCGTATATACAACACGCGTTCCATCAATCGCGAAATCCGCAACAGTCGCAGTTCCAAAGAACGCGTCGACCTCGGATTTAGCCGCAGCTGTTTTATCGGATGTACCGTCCAAATATGGCGCCAACGCAGTCGTTATGCGCCCGCGCCAAGGCATGGCAGGCTGTTCCTCGGCGCCCCACGGATCGGGCAACCCGTTACCAGTCAGCTGCTCCATCAGAATAAATGGATAAAACACAGGCGAAATGCCACGATCGCGCATGGCTTGGATCGCTTCGACCACGGATTGGTCGGTTGGGGTTCCGCCATACAGCGCACGGCCATCCGCATCTAACGGCACGATACCCACGTCCGAACGCGTGGCACCGCTGACGGTCCATGGCATCTGTTTGGGGTCATAATCGGCCTGTTCGACACGCGGGCCGATCCGACATTCGCCGCAGCGCAAATCATTGCCAAACCACGACACGATCAGCGACGCTGTCCGTGCATTTGGCACCTCATCCACCAATGCATCCAAGGACACATTGATATCAGCCTGCGCGGCTGGCGAATTGATATTCAGCGAACGATACGCCCCTAGCCCGTCAGAGACGGTCAACGGCGTCGTCGCCAATGCGTATTCACCCGTACCAGGGATAAGGGCGACGCCTTGGATTTTTGTGGCGATATCCTGAACGCTGGCAGAGACTGGCGCTGGCCGCGTAACCTCAAAGCTGAATTGCGGAATGCGATTGCCAAAAACGGATAGATCCAAATCTTCGATCACGACATAGGAAATGCCGCGATAGGCAGGCACCATGCCATAACCTTCGACGGCCTCCATTTTCGGATCAGGTAACTGGGTTTCTGTCCCTTTGTAGATCCGCATGTTCAAATCTGATTTGGGCACTTCCGTGCCGTCCGCCCAAATGCGCCCGACAC
Organism: Marivivens niveibacter; assembly: GCF_002150005.2. Taxonomy (GTDB): domain Bacteria; phylum Pseudomonadota; class Alphaproteobacteria; order Rhodobacterales; family Rhodobacteraceae; genus Marivivens; species Marivivens niveibacter. The sequence continues at coordinate 872,149 of NZ_MSPP01000001.1, read as the reverse complement.
TTGTGATTTCGCCATCGCACAGCGCCAACGCCAAAGACACGCGATACGCATATTCGGTGACTGACGCACCGCCGCCTTTGCCCCCGCTGGTTGTGGTGGTATCTTCGATAAATCGGGTTGCCCAGATCATATGGCCGCCGACGCGATAACGACCATAAACAGTTGAAACGGTGTCGCCTTCAGACGCAGTGGTCAAACGGAACCGGTCGATTTGGCCTGTCGAAACAGTACCGCTGCCCGACCCCATGATGCGTTGATCGATGGCTTGGCCAATCATCGCACCAGCAGCTCGGCCAATCACCGCAGAGGAAATTCCCAAAACCGTGCCGCCGATCGATCCGCCGATTGCCATACCTACAGCTGATAATACGATAGTTGCCATTAGGTTACCTTTATTGGGAATTTGAAACGCGCAACAATTCGGCGCGCCCACGGATCGGTCAGGCGGCTTTCGACAACGCCGTGACCCGAATATGAGTGAATAAAACTGGCGTTTGAGCCAATTCGGGACTGAATGCCCAAATGTTTCGCAACCGCCCCATCGCGCATCCGGAACAGCAAAAGATCGCCGGCCTCTGCATTTGCAACCGGTTTGATTTCGAAATGTCGGAGCGCCGCATCAAACAGGGTTTCGCTGTTTTGGGGTTCTGACCAATCTGGACTGTAGGCTGGTAACGTTTCAGGAATATCGCCGACGACTTCGGTCCAGACGCCTAAGATCAAACCTAGACAGTCGCACCCCGCACCAAGACAGGATGATTGATGTCGATAAGGGGTACCAATCCAGCGGCGCGCAGCATGAACGATTGGCATCATCGCAAGCTCCCCCCATCATTTTGAGACGAACGAATTGGTGTTGAAACCAGCCAGTCTTCACCTGGAATGTCTGGAAAACCGCGAAAATTCAGAAGATTGTCGAATTTTTGTAGGCAGGTTTTCATTCTTTTATCGCAGCCAGCAACCAGCTTTAACTGAACGCCCTCGGACGGTTCAGGTTTTAGCGGCTGCCACAACTCGACCTCGTGATGACCGTTTTCCAAAACATGGTGATTTTTGATCAGCGCTGGTTTCACACCGATCGCGGCGCCATCAATTGATAGCGTGCCCTTGGTAAACCAACCGGCGGAATAGCCAGCGAGATCATCAAATTCAAATATACGGTTATCCGTAGTGAAAAGCGGCACGCCAACGAAACAAAATTCGGCCAACGACGTATCGAATTGGCATTCGGCATCGCCCAAAACGGCACGGCAACCGCGCTGAAAAACACGTCCATTTGGTTTATTCAGCGCTTCGGCCAAACCGCGTAGCTCTGCAGTAAACGCGCCGCTGGTTCTGCGAATTTCCCCGATCTCACCACGGAAACGTAATTCTCGTTCTGTGACATTTGACCAATTGACCAGCCAATATCGCACGATCGCCCCGTCAAACAGGCCTTGGTCGATATCGGTTTCGGAAATAGCGTTATGCGACAGCACTCCGATAGCCTCAGAGTTATCGACAGACAAACCAGCCGATTGTTCGACCTCCTTTGCCGTCATCCCGCTATCTGCGCGAAACTGGATCGTATCAAATTCGATATCGGTGTCATGATCGGTGAAACCCAATTCAACACCGTCGTTGCGTGTCACGGCCCAACAGCGACACACAGTCGTTGCGCCCGTTTTCAGATGATCGGCCAAAGTCATAGGCGCACCTCGATCACGGGCACGTCTGGGACTTCGCCTGCGTTAAAGTTGGCAACCGAGGTCTGGATGACGTCTGTGTCAAACCGAACCGGCACATCAAATTCAAACCCCGCGCGGATTTCAGAACCAATGTCTGGCGCATGGAAAAACTGAATCAAACCTGTCGAGTAATCCACTGAATAATCTACACTTTCCTGAACATCATCACCAGATATCGTTACCTGAACACGACCACGCACAGGTTTGCGGATTGGTCGCGAATAGACCGCATCGCCAGAGGTGTACGCCTTTACCAACTGAAAATCAGTTGTGACCTCGTCCCCAGTTCCAATGAACTGATCCATTCCCGTGATGTCAGCGGACGGCAAGCACGATTTATAGTCTGCCCAGTCTTTCCATCGGAACCCATGCAGCTGCCCCTGACGCGCCTCGAAAAACGCGATCATCTGCTCCACGTCGTCCAAGGATCGCAGCCCGATCCCCGCGTCATACCGACGACGCGAATGCGCCCATGGGCTATTTCGTTCTTCGAAACCGTTCGACAGGGTGACAATTTCAGTTCGACGTTCGGGACCACCAACAGAACCGAACGACAAAGCCGCCGGAAAGCGTACCTCATGAAAGCTCATATTTACCTCTTATCGATTGCGATTGGCGCGGCCCATTGCGCGCGACAGCTGCGCTGCAATCTGGGTTTGGCTTTTTTGGAAACCTTCGACGTTCGGGGTCGAAATATTCATCGTGACATTGACGTTTCCGCCACCTTGGGCGGCAACACCTAGGCGGCCGTCACTGCCGCGCGTTAGTGGCATGATGGCCTCTGGACCTGCTTCGCCCATCAGGCCCGTTGCACCGCGCATGGGAAACGTCACGGGGCTAGACACAACACCGCCCTTGGCGAATGGCATGACGCGCCCTTGGGAAAAGGCACCACCATTAGCGAACGGCACGGACCCAGATACGAGCGCGTTCAGACCATCCGCCATCAGCGTGCCCAACTGGTCCGTCACAGGCTTCATAGCGGCGTTATAAACTGTGTTCGACATCGACTGAGCAAGCGACGTCAAAGCATCCGACAGCTTCATCCCATTGAATGCCAAACCATCAAATGCCTTGCGTAAGCCCGACGAAAACCCCGTTTCCAGCTTGCCCAAATCGCGCGCCGTATCGGACAAAGTCGACCGCGTCAGACGCAATTGCGCTTCAAAAGCGGATGCCATTGATGTCGTATCTGACAGGCTTTTTTCGATGGCATCCAGACCGTTTTCCAGGTCATCCAATTGTTCAATATCCGCCATGCTATCCTCTGTTTGTTGTGTCAGGAAAACGTGCTGCCAATTCCATCAGACGGGCTCTGCCCATTGACGGGGTGGCGGCGTCGACGCCCAACATCAGCATCAATTCCACTGGGGTCAGGTTCCAAAACTCGGCTGGTTTTAAGCCAAGCCCACGAAATCCCGCCCTCATCAGCCCCGCCCAATCCATGCTATTCAGGCGGAGAAAAAGCGCGGGCCAACATTTCAGCAGCGGCGCGCGCTGCACCTACGGGGCCATCTTCGATCTCTGCGCAGAACAGGTCATCAACCGTTCCGCGCCAGCCACCACCGCGCAGTCCAGCAACGCATAACGCTAGGACATCCGAAGATGTAAACTCAGCCGCTTCGAACCTTTTGATAAGGTCCATCAAGGACCCAACTTTCAGGTTCTGTTCCAATTCCGCCAATGCGCCCAAGGTCAATTTGCAAACCATCGGCTGCCCATCGACCGTTAGACAAACCTCTCCGGCATAAGGGTTCGTCATTACGCAGCCACGAATGTCAGGGCACCAGCCGAAGCCAATGACATTTCATACGTCGCTTCACCATTGTGGCTGCCTGCGTATTCGATTGAGGTGATCTGAAACGCGCCTTGGACAGTGCCAAAATCGGGAATGATTACCTGAAACTCAGGCGTGATCCCGTCAAAGAAAATCTGCCGCGCGCGTTCATCAGTTGCGTCATCTTTGAAAACGCCAGAGCCAGAGATCGAAGCCGATTTCACGCCCGATCCGCCAAGTAGTTCACGCCATCCACCGGCGCTTTCCATGCTGGTGACATCTACGGTTTCAGCATTAAAACTGATCCGTGTAGCACGCAGTCCAGCAACCGTTTCAAACAGGCCATCGCCGGTCATATCCATTTTAATCAAAAGGTCTTTGCCGTTTTGGGCAGCCATGGGTTTGCTCCTTATTCAGGGTAATCAGTTGTCTTCGACGAATGCGCGAAAGGTCAAAATGATCTGTCGCGCCGACCCGCTATCAATTCGCGCCGCTTTCGCACTTCGAAAATTCAATGCGATCAAACGACCGCGCGATAACGGCAGATCAGCATCAACCAAAGCATCACAAACCGCCCCCGCCACGTTTTTGGCAGAGGCGAATCCTGCGCTTTGGCTGACTATGGAAATGGTGAATTCGTGACGGGCGCCGTGACCTGTTTGATCTGACAAATCGACGACTTTTTCCGGCCCCAACGTTAAATACAGCGACGGTAAAACACCTGTTGGCAGGGCATCGTAAATCGCGCCGGCAACCAAGTCATTCACACCCACATCCGATATTAACGCATTGTAAACAGAGGCTTGAAGCGCAGAACTCATTGCATAGCTCATACCGACACCTCTTCGGATACATAGCAAATCAGGTAGCGCCCATCACTGTCAGCATCACTGACAGCTTCGATCTGAAAAATACGGCTACCTTCACGGAACCGTTGTTCTGGTTTAGGTCGCGACGCCGCTCCCATCGGGGCCGCGCGAACAGTAATTCGCATCTTCACCCGCGACACAGCACTAGCCGCACCGGTAATCTGGCCCGCTGATCGCGCATCCACATGCGCCCAATGCAGCCCAAGTGCTGTCCATATCGTTTTAAAACCGCCGGCCCCGTCTGGAATGCGATCAGGAGTTTCCAAAATCAACGCGCGGTTCAATATCGGGGCTTTCATAGACCGCCTCCGATCCGCACCATGCGATGACGTTCTAGGGTTACCGCAACCGAAGGCGGCATCATGTCCGTGCCGGATGCCTCGCCATGCCGAAAATCATAAAAATGCGCTGCCAGCATCATTGTGGCCTGGCCTAAATCTGCAGGAACATCTGACCATTCAGGTCCAAACCCAGCCAGAAAATGCACCTTTGCAGATCCATGAACTGCGATTTGTGGCAGCATCGATCCTGTTGCCACGATAACCGGACGCTGTAGCGAAGGCACAAAGGTCCAGCCCTCGTTGATTGCGCGCGCATTTCCGTGGTGATCGATAAGGTTAATTGCTGAGACCACGTTAACCGGCGCGACTGGCAGCGATTGTTCGTCACCCTGTCGCCAAGAGCGAACCGTCCAGCTAAATTCGCGCTCGATCAAGATTTTGCCGGTACGTGCCTCAATCGCGGCCATCGCCGCACGCAAACAGGTTTCTAGTATTCCGTCTTGCAAACCGTCATCGGCGAAACCGGACCCCAGTCGCAGGTGATCCTTCAGCTCCGCCACCGGTAGCGCCGACTGTGGCACCGTGGTTTCCTCGATTAACATCATCAAATTTCTCCGATTTCCGGCCATATCCCCGCCTAAAACCGGACGCGCACCCTGTTGCCGCTCGGGCGGAGGGAAAATACTAGATAGCAACAGGTGCCCCGTGCGCGTCCGATACAGGGCGGCTAACGCCGCCCCTAACGACAGCCCTTAGGCAGTGCCGAATTTCAGCAGTTTGATTGCTTTGAAATCGCTCACCGCGCCGCCAACACGTTTGGTCGCGTAAAATAGAACATGCGGCTTGGCCGAGAATGGATCGCGGAGGACGCGCACATCAGGGCGTTCTGCAATGGTGTAACCATTGGCAAAATCACCGAATGCAACTGCGGTCGCGTTCGAACTGATGTCTGGCATATCTTCAGCGATCAGAACTGGATAGCCCATCAGACGTGCAGGTTCGCCAGCGGCCAGACCATCTGCCCATAGGAAACGACCATCGGCATCTTTGAGCTTGCGCACAGCACCAGCAGTTTTCGAATTCATGACAAACGTCGCATTCGCGCGGTATTCAGCACCCAAGGAATAGACCAATTCAATGATTGAATCGCCGTCATCAATCGCACCGTCATTACCTGTCACCACGTAGCCTAGGTTGCCCCAGGTCCAAACGTCGTTATCGACAGTTGGATATGTCAAAAAACCTGTCGGCTTGTCAGCGCCGTCGCCGTTGATGAATGCAGCAGCCTCGGAACGTGCAAATTTATCCGAGATACGGCCAGCCAACCAACCTTCGATATCAAACGCGCTATCGTCTAGCAGGCGCTGCGAAATTTTTGGCATCGCAGACAGTTCGTTCACTGGGATCGTAATGCGATCAATTTGCGGCGAGTCTGTTTCGGTCAACGCCGAGGTTTCATTCGCCCAGCCCGAACCCATTTCGGTGTGATCGACCAGTACGTCAAACGACGTCGCTTCGACCGTTACGACAGATGCAATTGCACGGATCGATGCCATGGAATTCAGTGCGGATTTAATGGTATCGGAGGTCTGAGGATCAACCAGATATCCGCCGTCCGCCGCAACTGCTGCGGACATCGCTTTTCCTTCTAGCGGCAAATCACGCAAACCATCGTCGTCACCCGAACGCAGATATGCGCCAAACGCTTTTTGATGAGGAACATCGCTCGCCGCTGCCCCAGCCAAAACGGGGCGAGCAGTAGTCATCGATTTACGGTCCATTAGGGTCATACGGTTTTCCTGTTTTTTGAATTTGGCATCAATGCCGTTTGAAAAGTGTTTGAATTCGCTTACAAAATCAGCAACCGCTGATTTCAGATCATTGACCGAAGACAGATCTTCTCCGGCCCCAGACAGCGCCTGAGGTGCATCCATTTGATTTTCCTTTGTGAATGAAGGTTAAGCTTTAGCGGACGCTATCAGACTGGTTGCGTCCTTCAGCACCGCAGCCAATTCGCGCAGTTCTGCATCGATTGATGTGTCGCTTTTCGCACCAACCCGCGCCTGAGGCAGCATAGGAAACGTGACAAGGGAAACCTCCCACAGCTCCAACTCCGCCAGGATCCGTTGGCCTTGGGCGTTTTTCGTGGATTTGACAGTGCGGTAGCCAATCGACAGGCCGTCAATTGCGCCCGCTTCGATCAGGGCGATGGCTTCGCGTCCCTTTTCTACGTCTGCTAAAATGCGCCCTTTGACCCACAAACCGCGCTCTGTTTCGCGGACCTCATCCCATATGCCGATGGGCTGCGACGGATCATGCTGCCATAGCATTTTCACCTTGTCGCCCTTGTCATTCAGCTTTGACAAGGATGTCGCATATGCACCGCGTTCGACCACATCGTTACCTTGATCAACTGCACCGAAATAGGACGCGTAGCCTTCAATTTCGTGGCCATTGGTGACTTTCACATCGCCACCCAACTTACTGAACTTATGTTCTAAATTCATATCGAACCTTCATACATTATTCGCAAACCATCCATCACAGTCATCGCTGCGCAGCTACCGATCAAAATCCAAATCTGTAGACGCACACGCGAAACGACAGACTCGATCCGGCCCAATCGCATCTCTAATTGTGCATTCCAGAAATCATTCCCCGGACGCTTGGCTGTGAAATCCAAAACCTTAGCGGTCATCACCCACCTCGGTCGGCGGAAGCCCCAACAGCGCGCGTTTCTCGGCTGCACTTAGAAAAGATGCCTCGCTGATACGGCGCCATGTGGCATCACGTTCTGCGGATAGCGCTGGGATCTGATCCAGGTCTGGGCGCAAAACAAACGGTTCACCCGTAAATTCAGCCAACCAATGCGCAACCACGTTTGTCACCCGCGTTGCCAATGGCAGAACGGTCAGACGATAGAATGCGCGATTGGCCTCTTGATAATTGGCATAGGTCGCGTCGCCTGGAATGCCCAACAACATCGGCGGTACGCCAAATGCGATCGCGATTTCGCGCGCGGCGGCCTCTTTGGTTTTTTGGAATTCCATATCGGATGGGCTGAACCCCATTGGCTTCCAATCCAAACCACCCTCTAGCAACATGGGCCGGCCGGCATTACGCGCACCTTGATGCATGGATTCCATTTCATGCAGCAAACGATCGTATTGATCAGCGGACAAACTGCCCTGTCCATCCACGCCTTTGTAGACAATCGCCCCAGACGGACGCGCCGCATTGTCCAACAATGCCTTGGACCAGTTCGATGCCGCGTTATGCACATCCACAGCCGAAGCAGCCGCTTCTAAGGGAGAAAACCCATAATGGTCGTCTTGGGGATGAAAGGATTTGATATGACAAATCGGATTGGCAGCCTCGCCCACGTTGAACCGATGTTTGCGTCCGCCAACAACATAGTCGTAGGCAATTGGCCAACCATCAGCACCTGGAACCACCTGCATCCGTTCAGGACGCAAAGCATGCATTTCAAGTGGCAAAGAACCGTCACCGACCGCCTCGATATAGGCGTCACCCGACAATAACAGATACCCGTACAGCGCCTCGAACAGCTCCGCGCGACCCTGTGAACCATTTGGGCGCAATAGCAGTTTATTCACGGGGTGATCTTCGTAGCGGCGTTCAGCGTCTTGCAGGATCAGAGGAAGAGCTGCAGCGGCTTCTGCAATCAGTTTGACCGCACGAAATCCAACCGGATTGCGGGTAAAGCCCCCCTTGGTCAGCGAAGCCGTATCGCGCGATGACCAAATGGCCCGCCCTGCACCCAGTCCCAAAACCTTTCCCGTGGCCGAAGCTTTTACTTCGGTCGCGCCATCCTCGGCAGCACCACGTTTTAAAAAGTCAAACATCCATTTCTCCTTGATCTATGCGGCGCTTGGGGCCGCTGTTCGATCTGATGAAACAGAATTTGACTTAAATAGGTTCACATCACCTCACCCCAGCGTTCGCAAGGCCGCGCAACGCCTGCTTTGGACCAACCAGAAAATGTGCTAAGCTGCGAACATTGCTTTTAGATATTTCAGGTACTGTTATGTTGCGACGCCGTTTTATGTCCGGCGCAACGGCGGCCTTAGGCCTGTCTGCGTGCGCCCCACTTCCCGAATACGAAATCAACCGCACGACAACGCTTTGCGCGACAACGCCGCATCCTGACGGAATGTTGCGGGTCGATATGCATAATCACATCATGAACCTGCGCGACGGGGACGCGATGGAATTCTTGCGTCGCCGCGAAGAATTAAACGCGGATATCCCCTTTAACACCGATACGATTAGATTCATGCTTGCGCCTTACACACGGCCCCTTAACAGCGAAATCAATGACCTAGAGGCTGTTATCGATGCGAACATGGACATCGCAGGCTTTTGCGCGACGGCCTCGGATCGTCAAAAAACCTCTTTGCCAAATTTTCAAACCAGACCGGCCGAGGATGAACCACTGGGATTTATGCGCAATCGTATGCGCAATGCCGCGCTATTGATAGCAAGCGCGCCGCAAATCGATTTGTTCATTACATCGATGGTCGACATGTACGAAGTACACGGAGAGGTCGATTTTTATGATCCGCACAAACAGCGCCTCTTTTATTCGAAACTCGCATTAGCAACCAAAGGGCGGATCCTACCGTTTGTATCATTCCAACCCGAACGGGCCGCTGAACAAACTTATAACGATGACTACACGATCGATTTTGTCCGATCTGCAATCTTAGAGCACGGATTTCTTGGAGTGAAAATTCACCCTTCGGTCGGCATTGACCCACTGGATAATACAAACTTCGGATGCCGAAACACATCGTCACCTGATGAATTAGACGGCGTTTGGGGCGAACAAGATGGCCCCTACATCCAAAAGCAAATGGACCTACTATATGACCTATGCCACGAATTAGACGTGCCATTACTGACCCACCACGGCACGGGCATTTTGGCAAATCCAACATGTCAGTTGCGCGGTGACAATCCAGATGACTGGACCAATTCAACGCATCACTGGATCCAACTCATGGAACGTCTGGAACAGACCCATCCCAATTTCCGTGTGTGTTTGGGGCACTTGTCTGGCGGATTTGAATTTGAACAGGGCACTCTGCGTGAACATCCATGGTTCAGCTGCACCACCCAATACATCCTTGAACGACTGACTGCGGGCGATCCTTGTAATATCTGGTTAGATACATCAGCCCATGCTGAATTATTCGAAGATACCGAAGAAGCAGAGCAGTTAAAGACAGCCATCGCTGATTTTATCAAAACGAATCCAAAGATCGCGGATCGCATGATTTACGGCAGTGACTGGCACATGCCTTCAGGCCTCGCCAAAGATTATGCGCATAGCATGGAAGGTATCCTGCCCAGATCAAAACAGGATATCATGGGCCATAACGCGATAAAGTTCCTAGGACTCAACAAACCGGCCACATTGGGCCGGCTTGAGAAATTCTTTGGGCAAATAAACCTGCCACTGTCTAACATTCCATGGTTCCGCAAAATGGAACGCGATGGGTTAATTTAATATAGCCCACGCATCCGTGGCGCGCGGTATTGGGCGGACGGAACAATGACCAGATCGTGTAGCGCCCAAACCAACGCATCAACACGGTCGGGTGATCCTGCCCCATCAAAACCGCGCAGAGTCATCATGCACATCTGGTCCTCTAGGTCGGACAAGCCGCGCACATGCCGCACGCGCCCCTGTTCGTACAGCGCGGCAATTGGCTCTGCCCGGGCGACCTTGCCTTTGGATGCACGAACGGCGCGATAGGCCACCAACGGATCGACCTGACGGACAACCGTTTCAACCAAAGCGCCGCCCTGATTGACCTCTGCAATCAGCCGATCAGCGCCGTGACGTTTCATGGCATCCACCGCCGCCTTGGCCCAGTCAGATGGTTTGGCGGCAGAAACGGTTGCATCTTCGATCACATAGGCAGTCCAATTTTGCGGCGGCCCGTCCATTTTCACACCAGCCACGATAATCCCGCAGTCATCCGACCCTTTGTGGCCCGTCACGGGCGGATCAACTGCGACAACGATGCGATCCAACGACGGCAGCTGATCCACCTGAGCCGATTGCAGATCGACCGACCGCCACAACGCACCTTCGACGTCGGTCAACAGAACTCCGTCCAACTCTTGCCGCCCTAGCCGCGTGCCCGCGTATCGACGCTCGACTTCCTCTAGGAAACCAGCCGCCAGATTTGCGCGATTGGCGTGAGTAGGCGCATGGGTCATCACCGTGCTTTCTCGCTCTAACAGGGATTTCAGCACATCCGCATTGCGCGGCGTTGTTGTCACGCAAGCACGCGGATCATCACCCAGCCTTAGCCCGAATTGGATCATATCCCACGTTTCGGCGCCGCGTTTCCATTTCGCGATTTCATCTGCCCACACCGCGTCAAACTGTGGGCCGCGCAAGGATTCGGGATCGAATGCAGAAAAAACCTGCGCGGTCGCACCATTCGGCCAGACCAACATTTTTCGCCCCGATACCCATGTCGGTCGCCGATCGGGCGGTGAACAGGCCATAATCCCACTATCGCCAAACACCATCACTTCGCGTGCCTGATCAAAGGTTTCGCCAACAATCGCCACTCGGTTCGCGCGCCCCTTGTCACGAGGGCGCGCACCTTCGACCATTGACCTAACCCATTCGGCACCAGCGCGGGTTTTCCCCGCGCCGCGCCCTCCCATAATCACCCACGTGCGCCAATCACCCTTGGGCGGCAACTGATGATCCATCGCCCAAAAATCGAACAAATATGGCAGCGCATAGATTTCATCGTCTGACAGTTCATCCAAAAATGCCGCCTGTTGTTCGGCTGTGCCGGATGCGATCAAGTCTGCGCCCGATCGACAGTCGAACGGCGTCGAAATCGATGTCTCCATCCCGAGTTCCTTCTCCGAATTTATCCTCGAATGCGTCCTCGGCTTTGCGCAATCGCGCGAACAGCTCTGTCAGCACTCCAATTTGGTTGGTCAGTTTCTTTGCTGAATCCGCGTCGCCCTCTTCGGCGCGAATAATCAGTCCGTGCAACACCCTGCCCGCGCTTTGATAGACCTGCCTCAAATCATCTACTTTGGCTTGGGCTGCGGTATGTTGCTGTGTGTTTTGTCCCGTCATGGTTCTGATGCCTGTTTTGGGTATCTCCGCCACATGGGTGAGCAACGAAAAAGGCGGCCCGCTATGGACCGCCTTTCGCGTCTCTAGCGTAGGATCACCCTACGCCTGTCTTGATCATTATCGCCTTAACGCACCGCGCGTTATTGCGCCGCGGCCTCTAACGCGCGCAAATTCGCCACGTTTCGATTGTGTTCGGCCAATGTCACAGCAAAAGCGTGACCGTCAGAGGCATTCAGCGTTTTCGCCACAAAGAAAATGTAATCCGTTTCGTCTGGATTAACGGCGGCAAAGATCGCATCGCGCCCTGGGTTCGCGATCGGGGTCGGTGGCAAGCCGTCGATTTGATAGGTGTTGTATGGCGTCGCACGATCCAATTCGCTGCGGCGAATGCCGCGCCCTAACACACCTTCACCGTTGGTGATGCCATAGATCACTGTGGGGTCTGTTTGCAGGCGCATACCTTGACGCAAACGATTGACAAAAACGCTGGCAACCTGCGGACGTTCACCCGCGATGCCAGTTTCCTTTTCAACAATGGACGCAAGGATTAGCGCTTCTTCAGGCGTATCAAATGGCAGGTCATCGTCACGACCTTCCCATGCCTCGGCCAAAATCGCTGCCTGCGCTGTGACCATTTCATTGATCAATTCGCTAACACTATCGCCCGGTGCGAAATAATAGCTATTCGGCGCAAGGCTCCCTTCGGCGGGGACAGTGTCGACATCATGTTCCAGCACGCCAATCGACGACAGGCTGTTTAGAACCTGCCAGCTGGTGACACCTTCTGCGATCACCACGCGGAATTCCGTGTCATCATCCGCAGCAGCATCCACAAAAACAGATGGCACATCGGCAGCGCCCAGATCGAACTGAGCCAGTTCTTCGTATGCGCCCGTTTCTGGATTTGTAGCGCGCAATTCGGCTGTCGCCGCATTAACGCCAACACGGTACACAATTTCCGATCCGCAAGAGCTTTGGCCCGAACGGGTCAATTCGTGCGCAATTTCATCCATCGACATACCAGGCGTTAGCAGGAAACTGCCCGCCTTCAGCTGGCTTTCCAGACCCGAATATTTCACACCGATATTGAACACCGTCAGGTTCGCAATGGCGTCGATTTCTTCTAACTGCGGGGCCACGCGCCGAAACACTGTGCCGCTTTCAACCTTGAAACAGACACCCTGCTCTAACGGACCTTCGGCGACATACTGATCCTTGCCCCACAGGATGACACCACCCAGTAGGAACAAGATCACGATAAACAGCGTCAGTGCATTCGACGCGATGGCCTTCCACATTTAGCTGACTTTCCCGAAAATCACGCTTGCGTTGGTGCCGCCGAAACCGAACGAGTTCGACAAAGCGACATTGATTTCACGTTCGACTTTTTTGTTCGGTGCCAAATCAACTTTGGTTTCAACCGCTGGGTTGTCCAAGTTGATGGTCGGAGGCGCAACCTGATCGCGGATCGCTAGGATCGCAAAGATACCCTCGATTGCACCAGCAGCACCCAATAGGTGACCAGTCATCGATTTAGTCGACGACATTGTCACCTTGCTTGCGCTGTCGCCCAGCAAACGTTCAACCGCGCCCAGTTCGATGGTATCGGCCATGGTCGATGTGCCATGCGCGTTGATGTAATCAATCGCCGATGGTTCGATACCTGCGTCTTTCAGGGCTGCTTCCATGCAGCGGCCTGCGCCTTCGCCGTCCTCGGAAGGTGCGGTGATGTGATATGCATCGCCCGACATACCGTAACCCAGAACCTCGGCGTAGATTTTCGCACCGCGCGCTCTGGCGTGTTCGTAATCTTCCAGAACTACGATACCAGCGCCTTCGCCCATAACGAACCCATCACGGTCCGCATCATACGGACGCGATGCCGATTTCGGATCTTCTGCGCCTTTGGTGGACAGCGCCTTACACGCGTTAAAACCAGCGATACCGATTTTACAAATCGCTGCCTCTGCGCCACCAGCAACCATAACGTCTGCTGCGCCGTATTTGATCAGACGGGCCGCATCACCAATCGCGTGCGCACCGGTTGAACATGCGGTCACGACCGAATGGTTCGGACCTTTGAAATCATATTTAATCGAAACCTGACCAGAGATCAGGTTGATCAGCGCACCGGGAATAAAGAATGGCGATACGCGGCGCGGGCCTTTTTCTTCGATCATCACGGCAGTATCAGCGATGGATTTAAGACCACCGATACCCGAACCAATCAGAACACCAGTGCGGTTTTTCTGCTCTTCGGTTTCAGGAACCCAGCCGGAATCTTCAACCGCTTGCTGTGCAGCTGCGACACCGAACAAAATGAAATCATCCACTTTGCGCTGTTCTTTTGGTGCCATGTATTTTGCGGCATCAAAGGTGCCGTTAGTACCATCACCGCGCTTTACTTCGCACGCATAAGTGGTTGCCAGACCCTCTGGATCAAACTGCGTGATGGGCCCTGCGCCCGATTGTCCGTCCAGCAGACGGGTCCAAGTTTCTTCGACCCCGTCAGCCAATGGTGTGACTAGACCCAATCCTGTTACTACGACACGGCGCATTTTCTGCCCTCAGCTCTTGAATTCTCTTGGCCCCCAATAGCCTGTTCGCCCCCTAATGGGCAAGTCAAACCACGGCAGACCGTTTACTATCCATTGGGATTCATAGGCTACATCCACAATATGTCGCGTATTTTCAGCTATGTTTTCCTCTTTTTTCTGCCTTTTCGCACGTTTGCCGCGATTGATTGCAATCTAGTAGCAGATTTGGATCGGGTATTTGGCGCTCACATCCAGATTTCAGAAACCAGCCCACCACCGATCGAGGCGGTATTTTTTCTGCGGACAACCCATATCAAACTAGATAGCGCGACCGTTCACAACGCGTTGCGGTCCTACTCTACTGCCGATCAACTAAGCACAATCATCCACGCGGCAGCGGAAACCAAAAACAGCATTTTTGATCTACGAATAGGCAATACTATCGGCGCGCAGACCCGTGCGGCGCGAGCCGAGCCAATTCTGACTAGGGCGACCTCGATCTTGCGTATTTTGGGCGAACCATGCCTTACGACGCCGCCGGCAACCCCCGAAAATCAACAAACGCCCGCATCTATTCAACCGGTCCAAATTATAACCAGCATCATCGGCGCCATATTCGCCGCTACTTTCGGCATTTCGATATTTGCGTTTTTTGCCACGCGCAAAACAAGGCGTGCGCAGCGCTATGCCTGCCATATCAAAACAATTGTCCAAATCGATGATGACAAGCATGACGCGACCCTTTTCGACATCAGCCGCGAAGGGGCAAAGGTGAAATTTCATTCTGGCCCGAATGCGATAGACCGCCCGATGTCCGTTCATCTGGAAACTGGCGCCATCTCTGCCCAAAAAATGTGGGCCAATGCACATTATTGCGGTCTGAAATTCGGCAGGCCTTTGTCAAAATCTGATCTGGCCACTTTGGTGCCTGCGTTTTTCAACTAGGCGCCAACCAAAAGAAAAGCGGCACCCAAAAGGATGCCGCCCGCCTCTCTACGATGCGTCAGTAAAATTACTGAGCTTCGGAGATGAATTTTACAGCGTCGCCGAAAGTCTGGATGGTTTCAGCAGCGTCGTCTGGGATTTCGATGCCGAATTCTTCTTCGAACGCCATTACCAGCTCAACGGTGTCCAGGCTGTCTGCGCCCAGGTCATCGATGAACGAAGCGTTCTCGGTTACTTTTTCTTCTTCAACACCCAGGTGCTCAACTACGATTTTGCGAACACGATCTGCAACGTCGCTCATTTCAAGTCCTCACGTTCAATGGGCTTTTGCCCTACTTTAATTGCCCCGGAGGGCGGTTTAACTGCCCCCGTGGGGACAATTCCGACCGACCCTATATAAGGGGTCATCCGGAAAACTCCATGCGCCTATAGCAGAGATTGACGCCAAGGCAAACGCTTTCACGCAGGCTCTGGCTCTGTAACGTTAATCGGGTTCGTCACGATCATGCGGCAGGTCTTTTTAATATAGAACGAAACCGCCTCGGGAATTTCCTCAAAGGGTAGATATTTCTGCAAAATCGCCTTTGGCATCTGAATGACCGCCAATTCAATCGTTTCTGCATCAAACTCTTCACGCTTGGCAAAAGCGGAAATCAAATTGTTGAAGGCCGTTTTTTCTTTTTGGATTCGGGTAGAAATCGCCTGTTCGATTCCGCCGCGAACCAAATAACGTTCAGGCACTGCAAACAACAGGTTTGCAGCCGAACGGCATTCCCCCGCCAACACCAAACCACGCAACGATGCCCGCACCGCACCCCGCACGCCAGTATGTTCGAATGCGCCGTCAATAAGTTCGCGATATTTTCCGTGTGCCCACAACCAGCTTTCCGCCAGCAGTCCCTCCATCGAACCATAGCGGTGATATAGCGACCCGACCGAAACGCCTGTGCCTTTAGATACTTGTTGTACGGTCACGCCCGGTGCCTGTGCCAGATGATCTGCCAGCCACACAAACACCTGTTCGTCCGTAAATCCTGCCTTACGCCCCATAAGATGCCCCGTCTATTTTTATTGATTTTATTCTAATAAAAAGGGGCGGCCAAAAGCCACCCCTAAGAGCAAATTCGCATAAAAAAACTATCCGAACGGATAATCCGTGCCTTACAGCATCGCCATCCCGCCATTGACGTGGATCGTCGCGCCTGTGGTGTAACCAGCCTCTTGGCTTGCCAGGTACAATACAGCAGCTGCGATTTCCGCTGGCGTACCCATGCGTGCAGCAGGGATCTGTTTGTTGATGGTTTCTTTTTGATCGTCGTTCAGTTTGTCAGTCATCGCGGTCGCAATGAAACCAGGTGCCACGCAGTTCACGGTGATACCGCGGCTGGCGACCTCGTATGCGATGGATTTCGACATGCCGATCATGCCCGCTTTGGACGCGGCATAGTTTGCCTGACCCGGGTTACCTGTTGCACCAACGATGGACGAAATGTTCACGATACGGCCCCAACGGGATTTCATCATGCCGCGAATGACGCCTTTGCACAGACGCATGGTCGAGGTCAGGTTAACCTCTAGAACCGAAGCCCATTCATCATCCGACATGCGCATGAAAATTTGGTCGCGGGTGATGCCAGCGTTGTTGATCAGAATATCAACCGAACCCATCGCTTCTGCTGCTTGTTTTGGCAGCGCGTCAACGGCCGCAGCGTCGCTTAGGTTACATGGCAGAACATGCGCGCGTTCGCCCAGTTCAGCAGCCAGCGCCTCTAGCGGCTCAACGCGAGTGCCCGACAGACCAACGGTCGCGCCAGCCGCGTGCAACGCTTTGGCGATTTCCGCACCGATGCCGCCGGACGCGCCAGTAACAAGAGCGTTCTTTCCAGTTAGATCAAACATATTAATACCTATTTCTTAGTTGTTCAGCGCGGCAACAGCGGCGGCGACATCATAAGGGGTGCCAACAGCGGTTGGCGCGATTGCTTTGTTGATGCGTTTGATCATGCCAGACAGCGCTTTGCCTGCACCGATTTCCCACGCTTCGGTCACGCCCTGCTCACCCATCCACAGAACGCTTTCGCGCCAACGGACAGAACCGGTGACCTGTTCAACCAGCAGCGAACGGATCAACGCAGGATCAGTCACAGCCGACGCGCGGACGTTTGCAACAACTGGAACGGCTGGTTCGTTGATGGTCACGTCATCCAAAGCTTCGGCCATTGCGTCTGCGGCGGGCTGCATCAATGCGCAATGGAATGGTGCGGATACCGGCAGCAACAGCGCGCGCTTTGCGCCTTTTTCTTTGGCGATGGTCAGCGCGCGCTCTACGGCTTCTTTGTGACCGGATACCACAACCTGGCTTGGGTCATTGTCGTTCGCCGCCTGACAGATCTGGCCTTGGGCAGCCTCATCAGCAACAGCTTTGGCGGTTTCGAAATCCAGCCCCAACAAAGCGGCCATTGCACCAACACCGACAGGCACGGCCGATTGCATTGCATTGCCACGAATGCGGAGCAGACGTGCGGTATCCGCAACAGACAAGGCACCAGCCGCAGCCAGTGCCGAATATTCACCTAGCGAATGGCCCGCTACGAAATCGGCTGCGGTAATTGCAACGCCTTCAGCCTCTAGCGCGCGCATAGCCGCCAGCGACGTCGCCATCAGCGCAGGCTGCGCGTTTGCGGTAAGGGTCAGCGTTTCGATGTCGCCTTCCCAGATCAGCGCAGACAGCTTTTCGCCCAACGCGTCGTCAACTTCATCGAAAATAGCCTGAGCGGCTGGATATGCCTCTGCCAGCGCCTTGCCCATACCGATGGTCTGAGCGCCCTGCCCCGGAAAAACGAATGCACGCATCTAGAATGCCCCTTTGGTCCTGTTTGGACCTGCATTAGCGTGACTGGGCGTCAATCACAAGGAACACGGGGCATTGGGCGGTTTGGATCACCGTAGTTGCGACGCAAAAACATCGCGGCCCAAACGGTCACGCAGATTTTCGATCCGCGCTAAGGGGCCACTTGCGACCTCGACCACAGTTGCTGTGTCGCGATAGCGCAACATCAACGCCGCCTCGCCCGATGACAATTTGCTGCGATCAATGAACAACCCGCCAAAACTATCAAAGGCCCATTTACCTAATAACGACGGCCGCCCTGCGCGGTTGCGAACGACTTCGCGCAATTCTTTTGCGTTCAGGTCGACCTCGATTTCGACCATGGTTCCGCGTGTGCCGTAGCGAACTAGGAAGAAACCAATCGCCAGAAACACACAAGTCAGCGCCAAATGCAGTTCGAAACCTGCCGACAGAGCGCGGGACGGAAACATCCACAGCGCCACTGCCGAAATCAGAAAGGCGCCGCCCAAAAAACACGAAGCAACCTGAGCCAGCCGGACACGCAAATGTTCGGCTTCGGTTCCTTTAATCACGTATCCCCAATGCGTTTCGCGCACGTTTGTCCCCTCTAAACGGCTGAACCGACTGATAAAGTCAGCGTCGATTGAAAAATGATCACTTGAATAGGCTGCGGTCATGTTATCCACCTCTGTCCTGCAACCATAGGTAAATCGGTAAAAATGGCAGAAAACAGGCACACGCCAGACGAAGTTCGGGCATTTGCGCGCAACCTTTGCGGTAACCATTTCTCAGATACCATAGGCCAGCCCAAACAGAGTCTTGTGTTTGACGCTTAACCGCGTATAAGGCCCCATCTTTCCGCAGATCGTATGAACTGCGCAGTCTCTCGTGGGTGGGAGCGGAAAGAAAACCCGCCCTATGAAATGCGCTGAAAAACAGGAGTGCACATGCCACTATACGAGCATGTCTTTATCTCGCGTCAGGACTTGTCCAACGCGCAGGCAGAAAGCCTAGTCGAACACTTCGGCACCGTATTGGCTGACAACGGCGGCAAAGTCGTTGAGAGCGAATACTGGGGCGTCAAGACTATGGCCTACAAGATCAACAAGAACCGCAAAGGCCACTACGCTTTCTTGCGCACCGACGCACCTTCGTCGGCTGTTCAGGAAATGGAACGCCTGATGCGCCTGCATGACGACGTCATGCGTGTTCTGACCATCAAAGTCGACGAACACCAAGAAGGCCCATCGGTTCAGATGCAGAAACGTGACGACCGTGAAGGTCGCCGTGAACGCCGCTAATCCGATCTTGAAAGGACACTAAGTCATGGCTACCAAACCATTTTTCCGTCGTCGTAAGTCGGACCCATTCGAGGGCGAAAACGCTCCGAAAATCGACTACAAAGACACACGTCTTCTGCAGCGCTACATCTCTGAGCGCGGCAAAATCGTACCTGCCCGCATCACTGCTGTAGGCGCCAAAAACCAGCGCAAACTGGCTCAAGCCATCAAACGCGCTCGTTTCCTGGCTCTGCTGCCATACGCTGTTAAGTAAGGAGCAAATCCAATGGACGTAATCCTGCTGGAACGCGTGGCCAAACTGGGCCAAATGGGCGACATCGTTGCTGTTAAAGACGGCTACGCACGTAACTTCCTTCTGCCTCAGGGCAAAGCTCTACGCGCGAACGAAGCTAACAAAGCAAAGTTCGACGCTGACAAAGCTCAACTGGAAGCTCGCAACCTGGAAACCAAAAAAGAAGCAGAAGCACTGGGCGATCGTCTGAACGGCGAACAGTTCATCGTGATTCGTTCCGCTTCGGATTCGGGCGCTCTGTACGGCTCCGTCACTCCTCGTGACATCGCTGACGTAGCATCCGAAGGCGGTTTCTCGGTCGACAAGAAACAGGTTGTGCTGAACGGCCCAATTAAAGACCTGGGTCTGCACGACGTAAACGTTGTTCTGCACCCAGAAGTCACCGTTTCGATCACCATCAACGTTGCACGTTCGACCGAAGAGGCAGAACTGCAAGCGTCGGGTAAATCGATCCAGGAACTGGCTGCTGAAGCAGAAGCTGAAGCTGAAAACGAAATCGCAGAACTGTTCGACGAAGTCGGCGCAGCTGCGGACGAAGACGGCGACGAATAATCGTTACCCTCTTTCGGAATTAGAAAAGCCCCGCATTTGCGGGGCTTTTTTTGTTGGCGGGCTTAACGATCAAACGTTTCTAACTCTAAACGCGCGTTGCAATATTCACCGTCATAGGTGCCGATCCACATATCAATGCGGCCATCATTAGGTCGGGTTAGCACGATCCGCGGATCCAAATTTCCGTTGTCGTCGTCATCATAGTACCAATTCGCAGATGCGGTATTGATCAACAAAGCCGCGTCACACTCTGACACCACGGAAATCACTAGCTCGTATCGACCCATTTTCGCCAAATCGAACGAAAAGTCAGGCGCCGACGGAAAAAAACCAGCACCGGTGTCTGTGCCTGGGCGTACGTTCGGACAATTCCAGATATAGTTTTGACCTCCAGCAATCACATCAAAGAAACGCTGCTGATAAAGGTCGGCCCCCGACGCACGATAGCTCTCCCCCGGAGACAAATTGTAATCGGGACAGGCTTGCGCCGCCGTTCCCATCAACCAAACAACTCCAACCACCGCAAATACGTTTTTCACCTTTAATTCCCCTACTAATATTCATTGTGCAAAGGCAGGTATGTCGATCGCGGGGAAGATCGCGACGACCACTTGCTCTAGTATTTACGGTGTTTTCGGGTGATAGTTGCCAATTCAGGAAACAAACGACGGTCGGGCGGCCAAGCAACTGAGGTGTAACAAACAAAAAAACCCCGCATTCGCGGGGCTTTTCTAGACGTAAAATGAAAACTAGCGGCGGAAAGTTTCCAACTGCAACTGTGCGTCGCAATAATCGCCGTCATAGGTACCGATCCAAACATCCAGATAACCATCAGCCGGACGTGTCAGAACGATACGAGGATCGTAGTTTCCGTTATCATCATCGTCGTAGTACCACGTACCCGACGCCGTATTGATCAACAGGGCGCTATCACAATCGCTGACCACCGCAACTTCCAACGCTAGTCCAGACATTCCAGAAATTTCCAGCGTGAAATCAGGAGCTGTCGTAAAGTATCCCGCACCGATATCGGTCTGCGGCGTCACATTACGACAATTCCCGATGTAGTTTTCACCGCCTGCAACCACGTTCAGGTAAACACCCTTACGCATCTGCGAACCAGTTAAACTATAGCTGTCACCCCATTGCGAATAGTCTGGACAGGCCTGCGCCGCTGTACCCAACGCGAACAAACCAAAGGCTGCGCTAATCAAATACTTCATATCTTTCTCCAAAAATCTCCGTCCCTGACCACAGGGTAATTTCTCAGGATGATAATCTAAAGAAAAACATGACGGTTTGACCTAGAACAAACCTTAGTTTTTGACCCATCAGTCAACTAGTTAACCCAATAGGTTTTCCAAAATGAAAAAGGCGCCCCCTAAGGGACGCCTTTCAAACGATTGGAAACGAATCTAACTTATTCGTCTTCCAGTGCCTCAACAGCTGCGGTCAGCTCGTCTTTGGACACTTCTTTTTCGGTCACGTCTGCAACGTCAAAGATGTGATCGACAACTTTGTCTTCAAAGATCGGCGCCTGCAGCTGCTGGCGGAACTGCGCGTTCTGCTGAACGAATTCAAAGAACTGACGCTCTTGACCTGGGTACTGGCGTGCTTGGTTCATAACAGCCTGGGTCAGCTCTGCGTCGGAAACCGAAACTTCAGCTTTTTGACCGATGTCAGCCAGGAACAGGCCCAGTTTTACGCGGCGTGCAGCCAGAGCTTTGTGCTCGTCGGTTGCTTCGATTTCGCCGTGGTTGTGGTCTTGAACGTCTGGGTTCTCTTCGTGCCACAGCTGGTGCGCGATTTGCGAAGCTTCCTGAGCGACCAGCGATTCTGGCAGGTCGAATTCAACTTTGCCGTCCAGCGCGTCCAGCAGGCTGCGTTTTGCAACTGCGCGTGCTGCGCCTTTGTATTCTTCTTGCAGACGCTCTGCGATTTGGCCTTTCAGACCTTCCAGATCTTCTGCGCCGAATTTTTTCGCCAGCTCATCATCGATTGCAGCGTCAGCAGGTGCTTTGACCGCTTTGATGGTGCAGGTGAAAACAGCGTCTTTACCAGCCAGGTTCTCTGCGCCGTATTCCTCTGGGAATTTCACGTCGACGTCTTTTTCTTCGCCGGCTTTCACGCCAACCAGACCGTCTTCGAAACCTGGGATGAACGAGTTCGAGCCCAGAACCAGTGGGTAGTCAGCAGCGGTGCCACCTTCGAATGCTTCGCCGTCAACTTTACCAACGAAGTCCATGACAACTTGGTCGCCGTTTTCTGCAGCGCCGTCTTTGTCTTCGAACGACTGAGCGGTTTTTGCCAGGTTTTCCAGTGCTTCGGTAACCGATGCGTCGTCAGCTTTGACAACCAGACGCTCTAGTTTGATGTCTTTGAAATCGACTTCTGGAACATCAGGAAGACGTTCGTAGGAAACTTCGACAACAACGTCGTCGCCTTCTTTCCAGTCTTCGTTGGTCATTTTCATTTCAGGCTGCGCAGCAGGACGGTCACCCGATTCTTTCAGGTGGTCGTTCATTGCGCCGTCGATGGCTTCTTGCATCGATTCACCCAGAACGCGTGGGCCGAACTGTTTCTTCAGCATCGCCATTGGCACTTTGCCTTTGCGGAAACCCTTCATCTCGATGTCGGGCTGCGCTTCGACCAGCTTCTGGTTTACTTTCTCGTCCAGCTCTGCTGCGGTTACAGTGATGGTGTAGCCGCGCTTTAGGCCTTCGTTCAGAGTCTCGGTGACCTGCATCCTATGCGTCCTTTATTTGTGTCGTTGGACCGCGCGCGGCGGCCTATAAATCAGACGCACTTCTATGTGGGGCGGCCTTTCGTGGCAAGGCGAAAAAGGGCTAGTTTTACCGCTATACGGGGTCATTTTGCCTAAGGAAGCGGAATCCATTCATTTTCGTCCCCAGTGGGCAGGTCAAAAATGCCTTCGCCCCACCGTTCGGCCCGCCAATGTTCTTTGGCTTCTTCGATCTTTTCTTTGGATGAAGACACGAAATTCCACCACATGTGGCGCGGCTCATCCAGAGTCGCACCGCCCAGCAGCAAAAGACGCGCACCAGACACCCCTGCCCTGACACTGATCCGATCGCCAGGGCGGAATACCAACATGCGGCCGGCATCATAGGTTTCACCCGCCACATCGATCGATCCTTCTAATATGTAGATACCGCGGTCTTCGTGATCGTCGGGCAATGGCATCTGATGGTGAGGCGCCACCGCCGCATCGACGTAGAACATGTCCGTAAATGTGGAAACGGGTGACACTTGGCCCCAAGCACGCCCCATGATCACTCGCGCTGTAATTCCTTCGGCATTTAGGACGGGCAACGCATCTTTGCCGTGGTGTTCAAAACTGGCTGCCGAATCCTCTGCCCCCTTGGGCAAAGCGACCCAAGTTTGAATGCCTAACAATGAATGCGGGTTTTTGCGGGTTTCCTCGCTGGTCCGCTCTGAATGGGTCACAGCGCGACCTGACACCATCCAATTCACTTCACCGGGTAGGATCAATTGATCGCTGCCCAGACTGTCGCGGTGCTGAAACTCGCCGCGATATAGATATGTGACCGTTCCCAATCCGATGTGAGGATGCGGGCGCACATCGATACCTTCGCCTGTAACGAACTCTGCTGGTCCCGCCTGATCGAAAAACACAAAAGGCCCAACGGTGCGGCGACCGATCACAGGCAACGCGCGTCGAACTTCGAATCCCCCGATATCGCGGGACCGTGGAACAATCACAGTTTCAATTGATTCTGGTGCAATCAAACCTGCGTCGTGTGCAACTGCGGGATTCCAGCTCATGTTCAGCCTTTCTGGTGTCTTTGATTGGTAAACTGACATCAGACGGACGAAAATCAACGCACATAGGCTGTGCAAACGCCTTAAATTAAAGGGCTTCAAACGCAAACGGGCGCGACCAAAGTCACGCCCGTTTCGCAATAACCAGTTGGTAACACTGGTATTTGTGGTGCGGGTGGAGGGACTTGAACCCCCACGCCTCGCGGCGCCAGAACCTAAATCTGGTGCGTCTACCAATTTCGCCACACCCGCATTGGCGGTCGATATAACGAAGCTTTTCAGGAAGTGCGAGAGCAAAAATCAACTTTTTTCGACTGTGTCCAAAAGTCTAGGTTTCCAGCTCTTTCAGGCAGCCCCCGTAGATTTTCGGGTGCAAACCGCAACTTAATGCTTAAACTGCCCGTATTGAGGCAGAATACATAGCAAAGAGCGGAAACCGCCATGCACCTAGAGACATTACTTCGCCCGGCGGATTCCGTCGGCGCGCGCCCCCTATCTGGCCTGTTGGCTGGCACAACGATCCTGACAATGGATGGTCAATTGCCCGTGGAAACCATGGCCGAGGGCGACCGTGTGATTACGCGTGACGCTGGTATGGCGGTCCTACGCGAAATCAAAGCGTATACGGTAAGCGCCCCTGCCTACCGTGTGAAAGCAGGTACACTAGGCAACACGCGCCCAGACTGCGATACCATCGTTGCCCGTGACGCGCTGATCCACATCCGCGACTGGCGTGCACAAGCTATCTATGGCGTCGACACCGCGCTGGTCCCAGCACACCGTCTGGCAGACGGCGAATACATCGCCGAACTGAACGAAGTAGAACGTGTCATGTTCGAACTGATCTTTGACAAGCAGCACATCGTTTACGCCGACGGTTTGGAAATCGCGACCGCTGCTGTTTAATCGCCGCGCAGAGCGCGACTGTTTTATGAAACGCCGTCCCTATCGGGGCGGCGTTTCGGTTTCAGCCCACAACGACTGTAGCACCGCAGGAATGGTATCTGGCAAATCAGAAGCGATGAGCCCAACACCGAAATTTCGTGCGGCCTGCGCATGAACCCAAGCGGCCTGCGCGGGGTCACGCATGCCAGCGATCATACCTGCCAGCACATCGCCTGCCCCAGCCGTGCCCAGCCATGGCGCTGCATCCTCATAGACGCTTGCGCAAAGCTGCGTGCCAAAATGCGGATCCGCGATGACCGTATCTCGTCCTTTTAATAGAACCGTGCAACCAAACCGCTGCGCTGCGGCCTCTGCGGCATCAATCTTTGGCTCAGAAACAAGGTCAGGGCACAGACGTGCAAATTCACCACTATGCGGTGTCAGCACGCATTTCGCATGCAGCTGCCCAATGAGATCGGTAGATCGCGATAGCGCCGTGATCGCATCCGCATCGATCACAGTGTAACGATCAGCATCCAAAACGGTCGGCATTAACGCCACCGCTGTTTCAACGCCCAAGGCTGGCCCCAAACAAAGACAATCAAATCTGGCATCTTGCAACATGTCCTGCAATTCCTGCGCGGAATCCATTGGGCGCAACATGACCTCAGTTTCATGGCAAGCGTAAATATCAAGCGCATCACGCGGCGCCGCTATGGTCACCAAACCAGCGCCCGACCGCAAAGCCGCCCGCGCCGCCAGACGCGCCGCACCCGTGCTATGACGTGGTCCGCCTAGAACCAGTACATGTCCACGCGTATATTTGTGACCTGCTGTTGTCATGTTTGTTTTGGCCCGTGGCCTGACAAGCCTGACTGCATCAAAATCGTTGGTACGAATGCCCAAATCCACAACCGCCAAATCGTCGATCAGATCCGGCCCTTGGCCAACAAAATGACACCGTTTTGGAGCATGAAACGTGACTGCCAAATCGCAGTACCAACCAGAGCCGTCATCACCTGATGACCTGTCGATCATCATGTCGCCAGTGTCCGAATTCAGACCGCTTGGCATCTCCACGGCAACGACATAGCCACCATGGGATGACACAAGATCACTGGACCAATTCGACAGCGCAGATAACCCCACAGCCAACTCACCACCGATTGGTCGCGTTAGCCCCGTGCCAAAAACAGCGTCAATCCACAAATCGGGATGATTGTGATCACCGATTGTTGTCAGAAAGTCCTTTAATTCAGCAAAGGGACGCACGTTGCCGTATTTCAGCCAGCGATCATAATTTAAGCGGGCATCGGGCGGCAACCGACCCGAATCCCCATAAAAAAACACCGTGACGTCCCAGCCGCGATCGTGCAAAAGACGCGCGATGACGAGCCCATCACCACCGTTGTTCCCAGGACCGCAAACGACAATTGCAGTACCACTAGATAACGCAAGTTTTGGCCATTTTTTGAAAATTTCATCGACAACGCCCCGCCCCGCACGTTCCATCAAATCGGCACCTGATTGACGGCCCGCGGTGATCTCATGCTGCTCTGCGGCGCGCATTTGTGCAGCGGTTAAAATTTCATCCCCGCAATTTGCATAAAAAGTTTTCAAATCGCCCACCTAATAGACATGTTGCACATTTTTTAATCAGCGAATATGGAATCACACTGTAACAAACGTCATTCGTCAGACTACCCGATTGTGGTTGCTTTGCAGACATGGTCTGACGCCCCAGACACACTAATGCGGAGGGAGTCGCGCCCATGAAAAAGATCGAAGCGATCATCAAGCCGTTCAAGCTCGACGAAGTCAAAGAGGCTTTGCAAGAAGCTGGCGTTCAGGGCCTGTCGGTCATCGAAGTCAAAGGCTTTGGCCGTCAAAAAGGCCACACCGAACTGTATCGCGGTGCAGAATACGTTGTGGACTTCCTTCCTAAAGTCATGATCACGGTCGTTTTGGCTGATGATCAGGTCGATGGCGCAATTGAAGCGATCATCGGCGCTGCCAAGACCGATAAAATCGGCGACGGCAAAATTTTCGTTTCGCCTGTTGAACAAGCGATCCGCATCCGTACCGGCGAACGCGACGACGACGCACTGTAATCTCCGGCACACTTCAAAAGTCCAAGAGGAAATCAAGGATGAACATTCAAGAAGTTCTTAAGCTAATGGCTGACGAAGACGTTCAGTACGTCGACGTTCGCTTCACCGACCCGCGCGGTAAACTGCAGCACGTGACCCTGCGTCACACCGAAGTAGACGAAGATTTCTTCGAAGAAGGCTTCATGTTCGACGGCTCGTCGATCGCTGGCTGGAAATCGATCGATCAGTCCGACATGAAACTGATCCCTGATGCGTCGTCCGCATACATCGACCCATTCTACGCAGAGAAAACTCTGTGCGTACACTGTGACGTTGTAGAGCCAGACACCGGCGAGTCGTACGACCGCTGCCCACGTCAGACCGCAAACCGCGCTGAAGCATACCTGAAATCGTCGGGTATCGGTGACGCAGCATACTTCGGTCCAGAAGCTGAATTCTTCATCTTCGACGACGTTCGTTACTCGGTTTCGATGAATAAAGTATCGTACCAAGTTGACGCAATCGACGGCGCTTGGAACACCGACACCGATTTCCGTTCGTCGGACGGCATCGGCAACACCGGTCACCGCCCAGGTGTCAAAGGTGGTTACTTCCCAGTAAACCCAATCGACGACGCACAAGACATGCGTGGCGAAATGCTGTCGACCATGGCTCGTATGGGCATGAAAGTTGACAAGCACCACCACGAAGTTGCTTCGTGCCAGCACGAACTGGGCCTGATTTTCGGCACCCTGACCCACCAGGCTGACGAAATCCAGAAATACAAATACGTCATCCACAACGTTGCACAGTCCTACGGCAAGTCGGCTACCTTCATGCCAAAGCCAATCGCAGGCGACAACGGCACCGGTATGCACGTGAACATGTCGATCTGGAAAGACGGCAAGCCTCTGTTCGCAGGCGACAAATACGCTGACCTGTCCCAAGAAGCTCTGTACTTCATCGGTGGTATCCTGAAGCACGCGAAAGCGCTGAACGCGATCACCAACCCATCGACCAACTCGTACAAGCGTCTGATCCCAGGCTTCGAAGCTCCAGTTCTGCGCGCTTACTCGGCACGTAACCGTTCGGGTTGTGTACGTATTCCTTGGGCTGAATCGCCAAAGGCAAAACGCGTCGAAGCTCGTTTCCCGGATCCATCGGCAAACCCATACCTGTGCTTCGCTGCACTGATGATGGCTGGCCTAGACGGCATCAAAAACAAGATCGATCCAGGCGCATCGTCGGACAAAGACCTGTACGATCTGCCACCAGAAGAACTGGCAGAGATCCCAACCGTTTGTGGTTCGCTGCGCGAAGCTCTGGAAGCTTTGGAAGCAGACATGGACTTCTTGCTGGAAGGTGGCGTGTTCACCAAAGGTCAGCTGGAAGGCTACATGGACCTGAAATGGGAAGAAGTTTACTCGTACGAGCACACTCCTCACCCAGTGGAATACAAGCTGTACTACAGCTGCTAATTCCCAACGAATATCAAACGAAAGGGCGCCATCTTGGCGCCCTTTTGCATTTTGGGGACATTCAAATTGCCGACATAGAAATACGATGGGTAAAATCGGCGACACCGCAACTGTCACCTTTCTTACAGTCGCCTGTTTTCAAACGATTTACGCCTAATTTCAGCCTCATTCGTTCCGTAACCGAGAAAATGTAACCAGTTAGCAGGACATCGTTATGTTTGAAAATTTCAAGTCGTTCGCCAAACCCGACACAGATCACAGACCGGTATCGGCGCGTCAAAAGCCTGCAGATTTGACTCGTTTGGAGCTTGCACAGCCCCAATCATGCGAAAAGGACAACAAACGCCTTAGCTCCGCGCTTTCACGTATCAATTCGCTACTGTCGCCAAACTAGGGTAACGCGACAACACAGGTGTGTATCGCAAATAGAACGGCACCCGAATTGGGCAGGCGCAATACAGTCTGCCGTTCGCTCCGTTCGTAATGCGCATCTATGTTCTTATACGGCCTTGGATCATTTTCGCCGCGCACGTGGAAAAGATCCGGCTCTTCATAAGTATGCAGATTGGCACGCCAAATCGGCTTATTTGGCTGGATACCATCAAATAAACGCTGCACACGGCGCGCAATATTTTCGTTATATGGCGCTACAGGCACATGGATACGTGTCAGAGGCCGTCCAATTTTTTCAGCAAGCGTCCAAGCCGCTGGAAAACACAACAGCGCTGCGGTCAGTACATGTTCGTCGCCGCGTTTTTCCAAAACACACAGATCTTCGGTGACCAACTGGCTTAGCGACAAAAACGGATCATCGCGAAGAATGTCGATTTGCATCCCGTCAGGTCGGGTTATTCGATCTCCATCGCGTTCAAACCCGGATAACCCAGCTATTTCCTCTAGAACATAATCCAGCAATTCTCCAACGGCTGGCTCTGCTCCTACCGTCATTCGGCACACGGCCTGACGGTTCTGGGTCATCAATCTGGCTTTTTCGGCCATTTGCGCGGAATAGGCGTCATCAATCGTGATCCACGATCCCTGAACAGGTTTCATGGCGGGCAAGCGGGCTGTTGCGGCCTCTCTTTGGTCGACGGGGATCATAGATTGCAGAATCATGTCATATTGTTGGGTCAATCAGCGGGCTTTGACCAGTCATGGTCTTGTGACCAAGGGTCATGCGCAGTAATACCCACCCAACCATTCCAGACATAAAGGTCGCTGCCAATGATCCCCCGTTATGCCCGCCCCGACATGGTTGCCATTTGGGAACCTGCTACCAAATTCAAAATCTGGTACGAAATCGAGGCGCACGCCTGTGACGCACAAGCCAAGCTGGGCGTGATCCCACAAGAAAACGCTGACGCAGTTTGGAAAGCCAAAGACGTAGAATTCGACGTTGCACGCATCGACGAAATCGAAGCCGTCACAAAACACGACGTTATCGCGTTCTTGACGCACCTTGCTGAACACGTTGGTTCCGAAGAGGCTCGGTTCGTTCACCAAGGCATGACATCCTCCGACGTTCTGGACACCTGCCTGAACGTTCAGCTGGTCCGCGCATCCGACATCCTGATCAAGGACATGGAAGCCCTGCTGGCCGCGCTGAAAAAGCGTGCGGTAGAACACAAAAACACTGTTCGCGTTGGTCGTTCCCACGGCATCCACGCAGAGCCAACCACCATGGGCCTCACCTTTGCGCGTTTCTACGCGGAAATGGACCGCAACTTGGCTCGCCTGAAACATGCACGTGAAGAAATCGCAACTGGCGCAATTTCGGGCGCGGTTGGTACATTCGCGAACATTGATCCAGCGGTCGAAGAACACGTTTGCGAACAGCTGGGTCTGAAACCAGAGCCGATTTCGACTCAGGTTATCCCGCGCGACCGTCACGCGATGTTCTTTGCCGTGCTGGGCGTGATCGCATCGTCGATCGAAAACGTTGCTATCGAAATCCGCCACATGCAGCGTACCGAAGTTCTGGAAGGCGCTGAGTTCTTCTCGATGGGTCAAAAAGGCTCGTCCGCGATGCCGCACAAAAAGAACCCAGTTCTGACCGAAAACCTGACCGGTCTGGCTCGTCTGGTGCGTATGACCGTGATCCCAGCGATGGAAAACGTTGCCCTGTGGCATGAACGTGATATTTCACATTCGTCCGTTGAACGCGGCATTGGCCCAGATGCGACCATCACTTTGGACTTTGCTCTGAACCGTTTGACCGGCGTTATCGACAAGATGTTGGTGTTCCCACAGAACATGCTGGACAACATGAACAAATTCCCAGGTCTGGTTATGTCGCAGCGCGTTCTACTGGCCCTGACCCAAGCAGGCGTATCGCGCGAAGACGCTTATTCCATGGTGCAGCGTAACGCGCTGAAAGTTTGGGAAGACCGCGTTGATTTCCGCGAACTTCTACTGGCTGACGCCGAAGTTGTCGCCGCACTGGGCGAAGACGGCATCAACGAAAAATTCGACATGGAATACCACACCAAACACGTCGACACGATCTTCAAACGTGTGTTTGGCGAATAATTCGGAACAGGGGCCTTCGGGCCCCTTTTTCATATCTGGAAACGTTTAGATCAGGCCATACGCCCGCGCGAGCGATGCAGCTTGGGCTGATGTATTAGCGCCCAATTTCGATTTCGCATTCTTTAGCCGCTGTTTGACCGCACCTTCGGTCACGCCCAATTCATGCGCAATCTGCTTCAGCCGCATGCCTTCGCCAATCATGGACAAGGCTTCGGTTTCGGCAAAGGTGATATTGCTGGGCGGCATACAGCGACGGTGTAGACGCTGAACACGGTCCAGCAGCATCGCCATTTCATCATCTGTAAATTCGCGATCACCGCGCAAGAACGATCCAAACGACCGCACGCCCTGCCCGCCCTCATCAATGCAGGCAACCGACACACCATAATTCAACCCGAAATCTTTGGCCTGTGCGATCACACCAAATGGATCGAACTGTTCCAACTCAGACCAACGCACTGTGCCTGTTTTTGCGTAAGCCCACCGAAAGACAGGATCCTGCACGACCATGCGGTTCGCTGCGTAGTGCTGCAGCCATTTGCGCGGCAAGGCGTTGATTTCCTCTAACGGGAAAGCGAAACCTACACGCAACGCAATATGGTGACCCAGCGGCGCGACTTTATTAATTTCTTGTGCATAGTCGCCGGTAGATGCGAAAACAAAACTCATAGCGCCGCCCTTTACAGACTTTTCAGTACTTTGTTTGCAGACGAACGTAGAATAGGTCATAGAGAACCGTACTCAGATGTACGCCGATAAGAACTAAAGAACCATTTCACCACACACAGCCTCATGACGACGACCAAATCCCAGATCAAATCGACCCTCACTACAGCGAAATCGCTATGTACGTCAGGGTTCGCCTTGGGGTTGCATGTTGTGTATACCGCACCTTCGATCATGCTGCAAACCTACAGGACAGATTGGACAGCCAAATATGTCGAAAAAGGCATGGTTGTCTCTGATCCGACTGTTCATTGGGCATTCCAAAACCGCGGCGCGGCGCGTTGGTCTGAGATGGACCTTCCCGACCCTCAGAACGTGATGCCTCAGGCAGCTGAATATGGTTTGGCCTATGGGTGCGTCACCAGCATTCAGCCAAAAGACGTCCAGTCGATGGGTTTTTTCGCCCGGGATGACCGCGAATTTACGGACGACGAAATCGAAACCTTGTTGGCATGTACACAAAAGATGCATGACTTGACCGATCCGTCCAAACCGCTCAGCATCGACATCCGATCCGATTTAAAATCACTGTCGGTGATGCTGACGACACCCTAATGGGGCAGCAAAATTAGGATTTAGTTTACCACAGGTTTGTATCCTTTAACGGTACTGACAAATGATGACCTGTGATGGCCGACGGACAAACTCTGACCCCTAAACCATTGCCCCGTAGACAAAAAGCGGCGGTGATACTTCAGTTTTTGCATGACAACGGGATCAGTCCTGATCTGGCAGAGTTGTCGGACGATGCGCAAATCGCTTTAACGCGCGAAATGGGATTGATTGGTCAGATCGACACGATGACCATTGATTGCGTGATCCGCGAATTTTTGGACGCCGTTGAACAAACAGGTATGTCCGGACCCGACGGGTTATCGGACGCCTTTGCACAAATCAGCGGAACATTGTCTGAAAAAGTTCAGGCAAAGCTAAAGGATGAAATTTCAGGAACCGACCCGTGGGGTGCAGTGCGCGCGCTGCCAACAGCGACATTGCGACAGATCTTGCAGACCGAAGGGATCGAAGTCGCGTCCATTATCCTGAGTCAGCTACCAGTTGATAAGGCGGCAGAAATTTTAGGCCAAATACCAGGTGAACATGCTCGACGGATCACCTATGCGATGTCCCGCACAAATGCCGTATCGGCACCGGTTCTAGGAATAATTGGGACAACCATAAACGAATCATACCAACGCACATCTGATCCTGTGTTTGGCGACACGCCACCCAAACGCCTAGGCGCTATTCTAACAGCATCACAAAGCCAGCTGCGTGAAAGTTTGTTAGATGACTTACACAAAGACGACCCTGCATTCACGCAAGAGGTTCGTCAGTCCATATTCACGTTTGCAGATATTCCCAGCCGCATCGCCCCGCCAGATGTGCCAACAATCATGCGGGACGTGCCACGCGACATTACAATTCCCGCCCTTGCGTGCGCCTTATCAATCGCCGGACCAACAACCGATGCCGCTGCTTATTTATTATCCAACCTGTCAAAACGTTTGTCCGAACAGATGAAAGAGGACATTGAGGCCGCCCCTGCCCCATCCGCCACAGAGGGAGAGCAGGCACAAGCGAAATTCATTTCCATGGTCAGCGATCTGGCATCAAACGGCGACATTGCCCTTATCCGCGCAGCAGCAACAGACGGCGCGTAATCTGTTCAAAAACTTGTCCTTTGGCGCGCAGCCGATTATCTGAATGCCAAACAACAGGATCGCGCATGGCGAAGAAAAAGAACAAAGGCCGCCGTTCTCCGGCTGATTGGATCACCGACAGAGTGTTGCGGGGGATCATCGCTGGGTTGTCTTTGCTGCCATACGCGCGCCGCGTTCGCCTAATGGGCGCGCTGACCCAACATTTCATCGGACCGATCGCGGGTTACAGAAAACGGGTTTTGCAGAACCTGTCCATGATTGATCCGTCTTTGGATATGAATACCAAACGGGCGATCGCAGCGGGTGTTTTAAACAACACAGGCCGAACGCTCATTGAAAATTATTCGGGCGCGCAATTTGGCGATCATCTGTCTGATGCCGAAATTATCGGTGATGGTTTAGACGCTGTAAAACAGGCACATGCTGAAAATCGGCCCGTCCTGTTCGTAACTGGTCACTTCGGTAACCACGAAGCGCCACGCCAAGTGTTGACGAAAATGGGCTACTCTATCGGCGGACTATATCGCCCGATGAAAAACGCCTATTTCAACGAACACTATGCGAAAACAATGACTGAAATGTCTGGGCCCGTCTTCGCCCAAGGGCGCCGCGGCACAGGCGGTTTCGCCCGTCATTTACGATCCGGCGGCATGGGCACATTGCTGTTTGATGTCGCTGTACGCGATGGCGTTATGATTGATTTTCTAGGCAAACCTGCACGCACAGCCACTTCTGCGGCCAGCATCGCACTGCGATCAAAGGCCTTGTTGGTACCCTATTTCGGAATTAGGCAAACAGACGGCCTATCGTTCAAGGTTGTGGTTGAAACGCCCATTGAACATAGCGATCCCGAAACCATGATGACCGAGCTCACGCGGCGATTGGAAAAACGGATATCTGACAACCCCGAACAATGGTTCTGGGTCCATCGCCGATGGAAAGACTTTTCCTAATCCGCTTGCGCCGCTGCAACGATCACGCCGGGCCCTTGTTCCTGCAGCAAGACGACAATCGGGTTGTCCGTATCAACGGTCATCGAAATGTCCAAAGGCGATTGGGCTGACCAATCCGCAACATCGTCCCAGCTTTGTACGATGTTGTGGTATTCGACTGTTTTACCTGCGTTTTCACCGCTTTCGATGTCGACATTGGCATTTGCCACATAGGACACCACAACAACATCCAGCGCCTTGGCAAAGCTTTGCGCGGATACGGCTTGGACCCGTAGCGTGTCGCCAGAACGGCTGATCGTTAGCTCTGCACCGCCTTGCATGTTAGCAGTGTCGCGGATCTGATCGGCCAGCTGCATCGCCTCTGCCCCGACGACGTGGTTCACACCGCCCACGACAAACTGAGGTGTGTAGATAGACCGCGCACCCGCCTGTATCGCGTATGCTTTCTGCCTTTCCGTGAACATTGGGTCGGCGAATTCGTCTTTCCAACCGATGTAATCCCAATAATCGACGTGTAATGCCAACGCGATCACATCATCACGTTCTGCCAAATCAGCCAGAATTTCATCGGCGGGTGGACAGGACGAACATCCCTGAGAGGTAAATAATTCAACCACTACCGGCGATGTGTCTTGGGCTATGGCTGGCGTCGCTACAGCCGCTGTCATCAACATTGCCGATACAAGGTTCCGCATCATTTATCCCACCTAAAGTTGCTTTATGAACACTAGACGAAACCTTGCGCACACTCCAATCAACGAATTGCGAGTGTTTGACATGAAACTGCAAAATTACGGTATACAATCGCATACATTGCATAATTAAGCTATTGTAATGGCCTGTATCCACACTAGTTTTTAGTCATAGCTATTTGCCAAAAACAAAAGGACGTATCAAATGCCTATTCAGGTTGGCCAAGATACCGCCAAAACCCGCCGCACATTGACGGTTGGCGACAAATCAATTGCCTATTATTCCATTCCCGCTGCCCAAGAGGCTGGCTTGGGTGATTTCACTAAGTTACCTGCATCGCTAAAGGTTGTTTTGGAAAACCTTTTGCGGTTCGAAGACGACGGTTTTTCGGTGTCGGTGGACGACATCCGCGCCTTCGGCGATTGGGCGAAAAACGGTGGTAATAACCCGCGCGAAATCGCGTACCGCCCTGCCCGCGTGTTGATGCAGGATTTCACTGGCGTGCCTGCTGTTGTTGACCTTGCCGCGATGCGCGACGGGATCAAAGCCTTGGGCGGCAATCCAGAAAAAATTAACCCGCTGGTGCCCGTTGATCTGGTGATTGACCATTCGGTCATGATCGACGAATTCGGCAACCCACGTGCGTTCCAGATGAACGTGGACCGCGAATACGAACGCAACATGGAACGCTATCAGTTCCTGAAGTGGGGACAGACCGCGTTCCAGAATTTCCGCGTTGTGCCGCCGGGCACAGGCATTTGTCACCAGGTGAACGTTGAATATCTGGCGCAAACCGTTTGGTCGGATACGGACCAAAACGGCGATATGGTTGCCTATCCTGATACATTGGTCGGCACAGACAGCCACACAACCATGGTCAACGGCATGGCCGTTCTGGGCTGGGGCGTTGGCGGGATCGAGGCAGAGGCCGCAATGCTCGGCCAACCGATCTCCATGCTGATCCCCGAAGTCGTCGGTTTCAAACTGACTGGCGCGATGGTCGAAGGCACCTCTGGCACCGATTTGGTTCTGAAAGTCGTTGAAATGCTGCGCGCCCACGGCGTTGTTGGCAAATTCGTCGAATTCTACGGCGATGGTTTGGACAATCTGCCACTGGCGCAACGTGCGACGATCGCCAACATGGCACCTGAATACGGCGCGACCTGTGGTTTCTTCCCTATCGACGCTGAAACCCTGCACTACATGGAACAGACTGGCCGCGACAAAGATCGCATCGCGTTGGTCGAAGCTTACGCAAAAGAAAACGGTTTCTGGCGCGGTGCGGACTATGCGCCGATCTATTCGTCGACCCTGGAATTGGACATGGGCACCATCGTGCCTGCGATCTCGGGTCCGAAACGTCCGCAGGATTACGTCAAACTGTCGAACGCATCGGATGCGTTTATGAACGTCGTCAACGAATATCGCGGCATCGACACTTCCATGGCTGCCGAAGCGATGGAGGCCGAAGCCCCCGCTCCGACCCCAGTCGAGGAAAAAGACCCACGTAAATCGCACCCCGTCGAGGGCGCCGATTACGAACTGCGCGACGGGTCGGTCGTGATTGCGTCGATCACATCCTGTACCAACACATCCAACCCCTATGTGATGATCGGCGCGGGTCTGGTGGCGCGCAAGGCAAACGAACTGGGCCTGACCCGCAAACCTTGGGTCAAAACATCGCTGGCACCAGGATCGCAGGTTGTGACCGAATATCTGAACGCGGCTGGCCTGCAGGACGATCTGGACGCGCTGGGTTTCAACCTTGTTGGCTATGGCTGTACGACCTGTATCGGTAACTCTGGCCCGATCGCGCCTGAATTGTCCAAGGCGATCGCGGACGGCGATCTGATCGCAACGTCCGTTCTGTCGGGCAACCGCAACTTTGAAGGTCGCATTTCCCCTGACGTGCGCGCGAACTATCTGGCATCCCCACCGCTGGTCGTGGCCTACGCCATCGCGGGCGACATGAACATCGATCTGTCAAATGATCCGATCGCTCAGGACAAAGACGGCAAAGACGTCTTCCTGAAAGACATCTGGCCCACCGACGCCGAAATCGCCGAACTGGTGGACAAGGTCGTCACTCGCGAAGCGTTCGTTGAAAAATACGCGGATGTTTTCAAAGGCGATGAAAAATGGCAAGCGGTCGAAGTCTCGGGCGGCGAAACCTATGACTGGCCTCCGACCTCGACCTACATTCAGAACCCACCCTATTTCCAAGGCATGTCCGCAGAAAAAGGATCCATCGAAAATATCGAAGGCGCAAAGGTTCTGCTGATGCTGGGCGACATGGTCACGACAGACCACATTTCGCCAGCGGGGTCATTCGCGCAATCCACGCCTGCGGGTCAGTATCTGATCGAACGTCAGGTAGCGCCGCGCGAATTCAATTCCTACGGATCGCGCCGCGGTAACCACGAAATCATGATGCGCGGCACCTTTGCCAACATTCGGATCAAAAACGAAATGCTGGACGGCGTCGAAGGCGGCTATACCAAAGGCCCCGATGGCGAACAGACTTCGGTGTTTGACGCATCGATGGCCTATCAGGAACAAGGCACCCCGCTGGTCGTATTCGGCGGTGAACAATACGGCGCGGGATCGTCTCGTGACTGGGCGGCCAAAGGCACCGCATTGCTGGGTGTAAAGGCCGTGATCGCGGAATCGTTTGAACGTATTCACCGATCCAATCTGGTTGGCATGGGCGTTATCCCGTTTGAATTTACGGGCGGCGACACACGCAAAACCCTGAACCTGACGGGTGATGAAACCGTGACGATCATGGGGCTGGACAGTGTGAAACCGCTGCAAACAGTTCAGGCCGATATCACCTATGGTGATGGCACCACCAAAACGATCGACATCAAGTGCCGGATCGATACAGCGCCCGAAATCGAATACATCGAAAATGGCGGCGTTCTGCACTACGTGCTGCGCAATCTGGCAAAAGCCTAAAACAACAAAGCCCCGCCTATTTGGCGGGGCTTTTATTTTATTGGTGTTCGAAACTGCGCCCGATTACGGGGCTATCCAGTTTTTCGAACTGACGTTCGCGATCATTCGCCCACCGCAGCAATTCACATTCACGTTTGGTCAAACACATCCGCGCGGACGGCCCATAGGCGTCCCATCCCGCATGCAACTGCGGCAATGCATCAAACAATGCATCACGGTCCGCAGGTCGTATCAAACGCAGGGATTCCGGCCCCGGCAGCAAGCTTTCGCTAAGCATCCCATCAGCCATAATGACTTCGTGTTGGTCTAACGCGAAATGGCAATACTGCACCAACGCGCGCGGTTCAGACCGAATGGTCGTCCCGTTGACCAAATGTTTGGCGGGTGCGAAAACTTCGTCCGCGGCGAACAGCATATCAACCATTTCACCGTGTAGCAAAATGCGGTGATTGGGCGACACGTAGACCGGCACATCGTTATCAAACAGCCCAGCTTCGATCCGGATGGGCGCGTTTTTACCGGTGCCGATGGCAAACTGTGATCCGATCCAGCGCACCTGTTGGGGGCCGTGGTCCAGCGTTTCGACGAAATCACCCACCTTGATCTGTTCGACAGGCACATAGCCGCGCGTGGTTTCGATTTCGGTGCCAGCCACATAACAGACAAACATCTGATCAACGGCAGAGACATGGATGCCAGAATATTCGACCTCGTTCCACGTGCCCAAGGTGATGCTGGTCACGCCTGAATAATGGCCCTCTGGGATTTCATTATCCAACAAACGCACGCCGTACATACCATTGGTAAACAGCGTGACTTCCATGTTCACCGTATAGGTCGTGCCGTTGTGAACAATGGTGGAACCGGTATAGAGCGCGACTTCGTGCGGGGTCAGTGTCATTGACGGGCCGGTAACGGTTTCTCCGCCGTTGATCGGACCACCATCAATATCGGCGTCATATATCAGACCGTCGTTATTCCAGTCGTTAAGTGTGATCTCAACATAGCCGGACGGATCAACGGATAAACCGTCGCCGCGATGATCCAAATTGTTACCGGATAGAATATTAAACCCTGGCCATGTGCCAGAATAATCAAACCATCCCCAGCTTTGAACGTCTGCCATTTTTACACCAAACTACTCGTTATGTTGTGTAACGGCAGCGCGGTGATCGCTTTTAGGGAGAGTGACAAAACAGCGGCAAAAAATTCCTGCACAATTTATCCACAGACTTATGCCTAGGCTAAGTGACTCTATCCACAGGATTCCCCCCGAATCTGGTTTGCCGAATCCACAGGCCAAAGCGACTTTGGGGTATGGATATTCAATTCGCACATATGCGCCTTTCGGCAGACGACGCTTACCCGCCATTACCTAGCGAACGGGCCTATGCCGTGGTCGTCATCGCCCACGAAGAAACCTCGGCCTTTTGGCGTCGCGGATTGGCTGAACGCATGGCAACTGGTGCCTGTGTGCAGGCAAATATCTGGGGCGAAGACAGCGAAGATTGGGAAAATGATATCAATGCAGCAAACGCATTGGCCATCATGACCGAAGAACGCGCCGAATATTTCCCCGACATCGTGGTCAGCTGTCAATCCATGCGCCCGATCGACGACGTATTCGATTTCGCGACCGCGCATATGGGCACGACCGAAGCGGAAGAGCTATCGTTGCTGATCGTTCTGGAAATCGGCACGCCCGCCTACCAGCACAATCTACAGGCTATGGCGTACCGGTCTGCGGCTGAATTTGGCGCGATGGCGCGACTGGCCTGTTAATCGGCCAGTGCGTTTTCCAAGGCGGGTAAAAATCGCTGTTCATAGTCCGACCCTACCAATGGGCCAATGAACCGGAACAGCACTTTGCCATCCCCATCTATAATGAACGTCTCTGGCGGCGCAGTGACGCCCCAGTCAATCGCGACCCGTCCCGAACGGTCAAATCCTGTCGCGACAAACGGGTTTCCCAGTTCCTCTAGGTACTCAGCGGATGCCGTTTCGGTATCGCGGAAATTAACGCCGACAATGCGGTATCCCTGTTCGGCCAGATCATGCAAAACGGGGTGTTCGGCGCGGCACGGCGGACACCAGCTGGCCCAGAAATTCACGATGGTGATTTCGCCGGTTGTCAGCGTTTCAACGGTCGCCAATTCGGTCCCCGGCACGGATTGCGCGGGCAAAACAGGCGCGTCACGGCCAATCATCGTCGATGGCATATCGTCATCACTGCCCCAGAACATACCGCCCAAAAACAACGCAGCAACGCCCGCAAAGGCGATCGGCGGGATCAGTGCAAGTTTCGGAAACTTAGCCATTTTTACCCTCAATCTCTGCCAGTCGCGCCTTTGCTTTGGTGCTTTGGCGCAGGGAAATGACAACTAGCCCGACCAGCAGCGTGATGGTCACGCCATAGCTGGCCCAAACGTGGAATGTGTGTTTTCCGAAATCAATCATGACTGTCTCCGATTGCGAGCCTCGAGCGCATCTGCGCGGCGCAGGCGGATTTGAGTGTTTGTGCGGATCAAAACCAAGGCCACAAAGAGCAGGACAAAGCCCCCCATCGAAATGACCGAAGGCCACCAGAACGACGGGTCAATGTGCGTTTCTTTGTCCGCCGAAAAGGTTGAATCCTGATGCAAACCATTGCCCCAGAACCGCACGGCATAGCGCGACAACAGCGCGAACAGCGATCCGACGATACACAGAACAGACGTCAGATCGGCAGCGGTGTCGTTATCTTCGATCGCGGACCACAGCGCGATGTAGCCCAGATAGAACAAAAACAGGATCAGAAACGATGTCAGGCGCGGCTCCCATGCCCACCATGTGCCCCAAGTTGGCTGGCCCCAGATGGCCCCCGTTGCCAGCGCGATCACGGTCATCACCATGCCAATCGGCGCCGCTGACTTCGCGGCCAATGCCGATACGTGGTGGCGGCGCACGATCCAGATGATGGATGCGACCATCATCATCAGCCATGCGTTAATCGCCATCAGGGCCGATGGTACGTGTACAAACAGGATTTTCACCGAATGGCCAAAATTGATCGCTTCGGGCGTTAGAAATAGCCCCCAGCACAGGCCGACAGTGATCAAAGCCAACGATCCATACAGCGCCCAAGGCGCAATCGGAGTCGTCGTGGCCATGAATTTCTTTGGATTTGCGTATTCCCAAATCGACATCGGTTCCTCTTTCTTCGGTCGGCCCTAGCGCAGGTTAACGCGCAAGGCGGCTGCGGCCGCAATAGGCAAAAGGGCGAATGCCCCCGCCGTGATCCCCGCCAGCATAACAAACGGCGTTTGTACGGCCATTGCTTCGGCGCCGCGGCGGACGGCTTCGGCACCGAAAATCAGCGTCGGAACATATAAAGGTAGCACAAGCAGCGACAGCAATAGGCCACCACGTCGCAGGCCAACGGTCAGCGCCGCGCCGAATGTTCCGATCATCGACAATGCAGGTGTACCCAGCAAAAGCGACGCGAACAAATAGCCATAAGCCTCTGGTTTCATGTGCAAAAGGATACCCAAGGCAGGCGCAGCCAGTGTCAGCGGTAAACCAGTCGTTACCCAATGCGCCACAGTTTTGGCCAGCACTGCGCCTTCTAACGGCAGCGGCGACGTGGCCAGCAGCGCAAGCGATCCGTCTTCGAAATCCAGCGCGAAAATACGGTCCAGCGACAACAGACACGACAGCAACGCCGCGACCCACAAAATGCCAGGCGCAATGGGTTCGAGAACGGCGCGGTCAGGGCCAACGCCAAACGGGACCAGAACGACAACGATCAGGAAAAACGCAAGGCCGAGCCCGAACCCGCCCCCTGCCCGCACGGCCAAACGCAGGTCGCGAATGAACAGCGCGATCACAGGAACGCCTCGTCGCTGGATCCCAGATCGTCGATGGCAGCGCGATAGGGTTCCAGATCCAATTCGCGCGCCGTCAGGCCCAGATCGATATGGGTTGCGATCACGGCAATACCACCGTTCGCCAAATGACGGTTCTGGATAAAGTTCGCAAATAATTTCACCGAAAACCGATCCAGCGACACGGTCGGTTCATCCAAAAATAGCACTTTGCGTTTGATCACGCCCAAACGGCCCAGACCCAAACGGCGTTTTTGGCCCGCCGATAATGTGCCCGCAAACCGTTCGCGCAGGTCCGCCAGATCGAAATCCGTGTAGACGGTTTCGGGCACGTCGGTGCCGTAAATATCCGCCCAAAAGGCCAGATTTTCGGCAACGGTCAACTGCGCCTTGATCCCGTCGGCATGGCTGGCATAGGCAGTGTCCTCTTCATCCACCTGAATGTCGCCCGATAGCGCGGGCTGCAGGCCTGCCAATGTGCGTAGCAAAGTCGTTTTGCCGATCCCGTTCGCCCCGCGCAGGATCAACGCCTGCCCGTCTGGCACATCGAACGACACGTTCGACAAAACAGGGCGTCCACCGCGTGCGCAGGTCAGGTTATCAACGCGCAGCATCAGATAGGCAGGATCGCCAGCGCAACGCGGCGACCTTCGGACAGAAGAACGTTAAAGGTACGGCAGGCGGCCGGTGACGCCATCGTTTCAAACGCAACGCCCGCCGTTTCCAATGCGGTGCGCAATTCGGCTGGGATATACGCGATGTTTTCGCCAGTGCCGATGAATACGACGTCGGTTTTGTCTTTCATCGCGAT
Organism: Marivivens niveibacter; assembly: GCF_002150005.2. Lineage (GTDB taxonomy): Bacteria > Pseudomonadota > Alphaproteobacteria > Rhodobacterales > Rhodobacteraceae > Marivivens > Marivivens niveibacter. The sequence continues at coordinate 829,425 of NZ_MSPP01000001.1, read as the reverse complement.
CAGCGCATCCGCGTCGTCAAAACCACCCCAAGACGCCACTCCGGTCGAGGTTACAACCAACGGGCCTTTGAACACTTCTCCTCCGATACGGAAAAAACCGGGGCCGTAGCCGTCGACAGGCTTTGCATCGGTAAAGACGACTTCGTTCAGGCGCATTGCTAATCCTCTAGATGGTCAAGGGCCGCGAACGGCCCCTGAAAATTACGTATCCATGTCCATGAACTGGTTTCCAGTGGGTTTCTTTTCCTTGGACCAGTCACGTTTGACACCCAACATCAATACGATGTTTTTCGCCACATAGATCGAAGAATACGTACCAACGATGATACCCCACGTGATAGCGAACACAAATGACCGGATCACATCGCCGCCCAGAACCAGCAGAGCGATGAGCGCGAGCAGTGTGGTGCCCGAGGTCATGATCGTACGGCTAAGGGTTTCGTTGGCCGACATATTCAGGACGTCCACAAGCGGCGTGTTTTTGAATTTAATCAAGTTTTCACGCGCACGGTCGAACACAACCACGGTGTCGTTGATCGAATAGCCCACGATGGTCAACAGCGCTGCAATCGTCGCCAGATCGAATTTGATCTGGAACACGGCCCACAGACCAATCGTCAACGCAACGTCGTGGATCAGCGCCACAACGGCACCCACAGCAAACTGCCATTCGAAACGCAGCCAGATGTACAGAACGATCACGACCAGCGCGGCCAGAACCGCATAGACCGCTTTCTGAATCAATTCGCCCGATACCTTTGGGCCGACCGATTCAACAGAGGCAAAGGTGACCGCTGGATCAATCGCAAGCAGCGCAGCGCGAACGTTTTCAACGGTGTCTTCGGCGATGCTTTCTTGGCCCTCTTGAGCCTGAATGCGGATCATCGCAACGTGCTGATCGGCGTCAAAGGTTGGATCGAACACCTCGGTCACGACGATATCGCCCAGCCCCAATGGTTCAATCGCAGCGCGGTAATCCGACACGACGATTTCATTGGTGGAATCCGTACGGATCGTTGTGCCACCGCGGAAATCGATGCCGAAATTCAGTCCGAACAAAAAGAACGCGATCACCGACGCGATGACCAACACGACCGATGCACCGAACGTAGCAGGCGCAAAGCGGAAGAAGTTAAAGTTGGTGTTGTCTGGAATTAAACGTAGCCGCATTGGATCACACCTCGATGGATTTTGGACGGCGGCGTTGGAACCACCAGACGATGAACAGACGGGTCACGAACAACGCCGTAAAGACCGAGGTGACAATGCCGATACCCAGCGTGGTCGCGAAACCGCGCACGGGGCCGGAACCCACGAACCACAAAATCGCAGCCGTTAGGATCGTGGTGATGTTCGCATCTACAATCGCGGACATCGCGCGTTCATAACCCAGTTCGATCGCGCGCGCTGGACCTTTGGCAGTTTTCAGTTCTTCGCGGATGCGTTCGTAAACCAGAACATTAGCGTCAACCGCCATTCCCATGGTCAAAACGATACCCGCGATACCCGGCAGCGTCAGCGTCGCACCCAGGATCGACAGTGCGCCCATGATCAGGCAGACGTTCAACACCAATGCGACATTCGCGATCCAACCGAACAGGCCATAGGTTAGCCCCATGAACACCATGATCAGCGCGAAACCAACAATCGCCGCCATTTTACCGGCCTGAACGCTGTCCGCGCCCAGCTCTGGCCCGATGGTCCGTTTTTCTAGGAAATCCAGACCCGCAGGCAAAGCGCCCGCACGCAGCAGAACCGCCAGATTTGTGGATTCTTCGATGGTGAACGACCCCGAGATAATACCCGAACCGCCCGTGATCGCTTGACGAATGGTCGGGGCGCTGATGACTTCGTTATCTAGGACGATAGCGAATGGCGCGCCCACGTTTTCGGACGTGTAGGTGCCGAATTTACGTGCACCCGCAGGGTTGAAACGGAACGACACAGCAGGCTGGCCGTTCTGGTCAAAGCTGGGCTGCGCATCAACCAATTCTTCGCCCGAAACAACCGCGTTGCGTTCCAGCACGTAATAGACGCCGTCTTCTTCGACAGAAGGCGCCAAGAAATTGCCCACACCTGGGCTTTGGGTCGCATCGGTTGTGCGGCCAACCACAGGATGGAAATTCAACTGCGCCGTGGTGCCGATCCAGCCCTGTAGTTCCTCGGCGGATTTGGCGCCGGGCACTTGGATCAGGATGCGGCTGTCGCCCTGACGCTGAATGCTGGGTTCGCGTGTACCTGCGGCGTCAATACGGCGGCGAATGATTTCCAACGCCTGTTTAACGGTGCGATCATCGCTTGCCAGTTTTTCCGCATCCGACAATTCAACTGTGATTTCATTGCCTTGCGATGTGACCTTTAACGTCGATGCACCTGCACCGGTCAGCGTCACAACAGGTTCGGACAGACCGCGCACCAATTCAACCGCACGTTCAATGCCAGCGGCTTCGCTGATACGGACGCGCAAAACACCCGGCTCGGAATCTTCACGGGTGATGAACCCGACGGTATCGCGTTCAGCGGCCAGTACGTCACGCACCTCGGGCCACATGGCATCGATGGTGGTGGCGTATACCTCTTCGACGCGAACCTCGGCCAGCAGATGGGCACCGCCGCGCAGGTCCAGCCCCAAATTCACAAGGTTGCTAGGCAAAAACGAAGGCCAAAGCGCAACATCCGCTTCAGCCTGTTCAGTGGAAATCCCACTGTCGATCAGGGCCACAGCATCATTGTGCTGTTCAACCCGACCGTAGAAAAAATTCGGCAGTGTAAAGATAACCCCGGCCATGAGGACCAGTAGGATCAAAACCTGTCGGAATCGCGAAATCTGGAGCATATCCGGGGCCTTACCTTACTTTGCTGGTTCGGTTTTGTTCACTACCTGAGTGATGGTCGAACGCACAACGCGGACCGAAACGCCAGCCGCGATTTCGACTTCGACTTCGTTGTCGTCTTTGACTTTCGACACTTTACCGATGACGCCGCCTTGGGTGACAACCTGATCGCCACGGCGCAGCGCAGCCACCATTTCCTGATGTTCTTTTACCTTTTTCTGCTGAGGACGGATCAGCAGGAAATACATAATCCCGAAGATCAGGATAAAGGGGACGATACCTTGAATGGCCTCCATCGGGCGCTCCTTCGTTTATGGGTTATGCGGGCCCACCCCGCAAAGTCGCGGCACGTTATTCCGCCCATGAAAGATTGGCAACCGCAGGCAGAGGCGTTCTGTTCACATCCTTGCGCAAAGGCAGGCGATCCGCTTTAGTCCACGCACGTTTTGCGTGTGAAAGACTTTTGAATGCCTGAATTTACGTTCCATTTTCCGCCCGTCAGCTATTCCGACTGGCTGCCCATCGTTGTGCTAACCATCATCGCGGGCAGTTTTGCGATTTATCGGATCATGCCGACGCCTGATGCGAAACGCGATCCGCTGATTCTGCAAAAAGAATTGGGACTGGCAAAGCTGCCAATCGCGTTTTTTGTGTTGGGCGCGATCATTTGGTCTTTGATGCTGTTCGCGTCGGTCGTCGGATTACTGTGGACGATCTACGAAGCACTGCAAAACATGAAACCGATTACTAACGAAGATCAGTTGGCGCTTCGTGGGGTCCTTACAACGTTCGCGGCAATGGCAGCGACATTGGGTGCTGTTGTCGCCTTTCCATTTACGCTGATCCGCATTCAACATTCGGCAAAACAAAACGACCTAACAGATGAACGCCTATTCAACGACAAACTGAATGATGCGTCCCAAAACCTGGCCGCGTGGCGCGAAGTGACTGAGGTCATCGGCGAAGGTGACGAACGAAAAGTTCTAACGACCCGCGAACCCGATCTGGTAACCCGCGCCACCGCGATTGATCGTCTATTCGGTCTGATTAAAGAACGCCCAGAGGAAGCCAGCCGCATCGCCGCGATGCTGTCGCTTTATGTGCGCGAACACACCGTTCAGGTCGGTGACAAAATCCCCGATGTACCCGCCGAACCAACGCCCGAAAATGCGTCGGCGAATGAGCTGGAGGATTGGGCGCTAAATCTGACACCCAAGCGATCAGATATTCAGAAAGCAACACAAACAATTGGTTTAATTCAAAAACATGTGGGTAAAGCACTAAGAAAAACAGCAATAAATTTGCGCGGCGCCAACCTACAGGGGATGGACTTAAGCGGCCTAGACTTCAGCTTTGGCAATTTCGAGCACGCTCAAATGCAGGGCGTTAACTTTAGTTCATCCGAACTAATCGGAGCTTCACTAGCGAATGCGGCGCTGCAAGAGGCCGATCTTTCAGCGACAAGTCTAATTAAGGCCAATTTGGATGATGCAAAATTGATCGGAGCAATTCTTGTAGGGGCAAAACTCAATGAAGCAAATCTAACAGAAGCTAGGTTGCGGGGCGCTGATTTGCGAGGTGCACACTTGAAACGGTCTGAACTTTTTGCAGCCGACTTTCGTTTTACTGATTTACAAAATGCAGAGTTGCAAGGGGCAAACTTAAGCTTCTCGGACTTGCGAGGTGCCGATCTCAGGTTGGCAATTTTAGACGGAGTAACATTCAGAAGAACCGAAATAGACAAGACAACCGACTTATGGCGCACATCGCTTAGAGGCGCCTGTATGAATAAAATGGAACCAAGCCAGCTACAGAAACTCACTTCGTATCGAAAAGTGGCATTTGGAGATGGTACCAATAACTGCTCCCCTTGGCCCGAACATTGGCCCAAAGAAATCCTCGCCGTGTATGAATTCAACAGATCATGGCGCGATTGGGTTGCGGAAAATCATCCGGACGTCCTCAAATATTTGCCCGAAGACGTCCGCAATTTAAAATAATCCGCAAAAACCAAAGGGGCCGCAGGTGCGGCCCCTTCGTTTGTTCTGTGACCTACGGCCTTAGCCGACGGTTGCGCCGTCTTTGCGCCAGACGGCGACAACTGCGCTGCGCGGTTTGCCGGTGTTGTCGGGCCAGCTACCGCCTGGGTGCTGAACGCCGACAAAGGCAACCTTGCGATCCGCAGACCAGCACAGGCCTGTGACCTCTGCCCCGTTTGGAACGGTCATGAAACGCGCGATTTCGCCGGTCTCTGGGTTGCCAACCAGCATCTGGTTGTTGCCTTGGCCTTCGAATTCGCCTTCGTTGCTATCGTCACCATCGGTCTGGATCCACAGCATGCCTTCGCTGTCGAATGCCATACCGTCGGGCGAGTTGAACATGTTGCCCGCGTTCACGTTGTCCGACCCTGCATAGGCGTTGTCGTAAACGGTCGGGTTGCCCGCCATCACGTACAGGTCCCAAGTGAATTCGGTAGACCCGTGGTCTTCGTTCGCTGGGGTCCAGCGCACGATCTGGCCGTAGTTGTTCGTCTCGCGCGGGTTTGGACCCACGGCTGGGGTGTCGTCGCCGCCAGCGTTAGGTTTCACGCCGCGGTTTTTGTTATTGGTCAGGGCACAATATGCCTCGACCTTTAGCGGGTTGCAGGCCACCCATTCAGGACGGTCCATCGTGGTCGCGCCAACAGCGGAACCAGCCATACGTGCGAAGACCAGAATTTCCTCTGCCGACATGCCCGTGGTTTCCGGCGTCAGAGCCAACCATTCGCCCGTTTGATCGTCGTTGAATTTCGCAACATACAGTTGGCCGTCAGACAGCAAGCCTTCGGTCGAACCGCCGTCCGTGTAGATGCCGTTGGACACATATTTATAGATGAATTCGCCGCGTTCATCATCGCCCATGTAGACAACAACGCGGCCATCAGCGGCCTGAACCATTTCCGCATTTTCGTGTTTGAAACGACCCAGCGCCGAATGTTTCACAGGGGTCGAGGTCGGATCAGCAGGATCGATTTCAGTGATCCAGCCGTGGCGGTGCGGTTCGTTCGGTTCGGCCGTCAGATCGAAACGCGCATCGAATTTTTCGTAGGCATAGCGGCCTTCGCCGCCGATACCGTAACGGGTGTAGCCTGCGCCGACGGGCTCTGCCCCTGTTGCACCGAAATAACCGTTAAAGTTTTCTTCGCAGGTCAGATACGTGCCCCACAGGGTTTTGCCCGAACCACAGTTGTTCATGGTGCCCACAGGCGACATGCCCGCAGGGTCAGCGTTGGTTTTAACCAGATCGGTGCCAGCTACAGGGCCGTCCATGGTCATCGGAGTGTCATGGGTGATGCGGCGGTTGTATGGGCTGTCGATGACGACCTCGTAACCGTTGCCGTTATCAGCAACTTCCATCACGGTCACGCCTTGCAGGTTTTTCAGCAGGGTGACTTCGTCCGCAGAGCGCGGGGTGCCTTCGGCGTCGGCTGGCAGGTTGATTTTTGGGTTCACGTATTCAGAGTTCACAGCGATCAGCTGTTTGCCGTCCACCTCAAACAGTTCCATCCCGTCGGTGTTTTCGCCGAACACTTTGTCCGACATATCGGCCGACACGCCGTTTTCTGCGTCATAAGCGCCGTTCGCTTCGGAAAACAGCGCGTCGCCCCAGCGGACCAGCGTTTTCCACTGATAGCCTTCTGGCACGTGGATGTCGTGGTCGGTCGCGATGCCGATCGGCGCGAATTTGAATGCAGCCGCCTGTGCGTTTGCGGATGTCGCCGATCCCATGACCGACCCCATAACAGCAGCGCCAGAACCGAATGCCAGAACGCCGCCCAGAAACCCACGGCGCGAAATGGCGCGATCGACAACAGCGTCAAATTCGTTGGCGTCAGGGCGCGGGTCGCGCAGTTCGTCAAAATCGTCCCAAGACAGATCTACATCTTTAATATCGGTCATTTTCTGGCCTATTCATTGCAGCTGGAAATTTTGTGCACCCAGTGGTGCATGGCCGCGCTGATAGGCGGGTTCCGTGACAGTCCTGCGAAACCTAGGTAACGAAATTATTAAAAGTGACACCCGATATTGAACGGTGCCACTGCGTTGCCTTGGCTCTTTAGTTTTGAAATTTCACATGCCATAAGCGCAGCGTCATTAAACAAGAGGACGAACCCATGCATGACATCCGATTCATCCGCGAAAACCCAGCCGCATTTGACGCAGCGCTGTCGCGTCGTGGAGCGTCCCCGATGTCGTCAGAGGTTCTGGCACTGGACGAAGCGCGCCGCGCGCTGATCCACGCCGCTGAAACAGCGACCGCCGAACAGAACAAAGCGTCCAAAGAAGTCGGCGCTGCCAAAGGCCGCGGTGACGAAGAAGAATTCCAGCGTCTGCGCGCCTTGGTCGCCGAAAAAAAGGCTGAAATCGCAGCCATGAACGAAGAGGCCAAACAAAAGGACGTCGAACTGACGAACCTTTTGCTGACCATTCCGAACATGCTGTACGATGACGTCCCCGAAGGCGCATCCGAAGACGACAACGTTGAAATCGGCCAGTGGGGCACCCCGCGCACCTTCGATTTCAAACCTGTTGAACATTTCGAATTGGCGTCCGTTCAGGGCGGCATGGACTTTGAGGCGGGCGCGAAACTGTCGGGCAGCCGTTTTGTTGTGCTGAAAGGCGGCGTTGCGCGTATCCACCGTGCGCTGGCGCAATTCATGCTGGATTTCCACGTCGACAACCACGGCCTGACCGAAGCCATCACCCCCGTCATGGTCCTAGAGGACATGATGTACGGCACAGGCCAGCTGCCGAAATTCGGCGAAGACAGCTATCAAACGACCAACGGCTGGTGGCTGATCCCAACGGCAGAGGTCACGCTGACCAACCTTGTGAACGGCGATGTGGTTGATGAATCCGCGCTGCCGATGCGCTATGCCGCGCACACCCAATGTTTCCGTTCCGAAGCAGGTTCCGCAGGCCGCGATACGTCGGGCATGCTTCGTCAGCACCAGTTTGAAAAGGTCGAAATGGTGTCGATCGTTCACCCCGACGAATCCGAGGCAGAACACGCCCGCATGACCCGTCAGGCCGAAGCGATCCTAGAGGCGCTGAACCTGCCATATCGCACCATGAAACTATGCGCAGGCGATATGGGCGCAGGCATGAAACGCACCCACGACCTAGAGGTATGGTTGCCCGGTCAGGACAAATACCGCGAGATTTCGTCGGTTTCGACCGCAGGCGATTATCAGGCCCGCCGCATGAACGCGCGTTTCAAACCGACCGAAGGCGGCAAACCACAGTTCGTTCATACCCTGAACGGTTCGGGTCTGGCTGTAGGCCGTACCCTGATCGCAGTTCTGGAAAACGGTCAGAACGCGGATGGATCGGTCACTCTGCCCGACGCGCTGCACCCATATCTGGGCGGCAAAACAACGCTGACCGCCGACGGCACATTGGCCTAAGGCCGCACAAAAACGAAAATCAAAGCGGGCGCCATGCGTCCGCTTTTTTCGTTTTAAAATCGGGAAATTGCTGAAACCTGCTCTATCTTTGCGGTAACGCAACTTAGCAAACAGTTTTCCGATGCAACGCCTATTACCCTATATAACCGCCCTATTCACCGCGACCTTTGTTTTGGCCCCTTTGGTCACCGCGCCGTTCACAGGATACGAGGCCGACCAAATCCCCGTGTTCATGGATCAGCCCCCTATCCAACCCGCTGGATACGCGTTCAGCATTTGGGGCCTGATCTATAGCTGGCTGGTGCTGTCAGCGGTCTATGGCCTGATCAAGCGGCGCTATGACGGCGCATGGCAGATCACACGCGGGCCACTAGCGCTAAGCCTTGCCCTAGGCACGCTGTGGCTGGCAATTGCAAACGCAACCGTGATCTGGGCGACTGTGATCATCGTCATCATGGCGGGCCTTGCGATCCTTGCCCTATTGCGCAGCCCATTCAAAGACCGCTGGTGGCTCAAGGTGCCTGTCGGGCTATATGCAGGCTGGCTCACGGCGGCGTCCTGCGTGTCGTTTGCCATCATGATCGCGGGCTATGACATCATGTCCTATCAGGCCGCATCGATCCTGTTCCTGATCATCGCCATGATCGCTGCCATCGCGATCAAACTGATGCCGCCATCGGGCATTGCCTATGGCGCGGCGGTCATCTGGGCATTGGTCGGGGTCATAATGCAAAACAGCACCGACAATCTGGTGATGTCAGTGCTGTCTGTGATCGGTATTCTGGCAATCGCCGCAGTGATTATTCGCCGCGATTTTGCTTAAGGTGTTTGTGCAAACGACCGGTCTGTTTTTTCTTCTTGTTCTTATATGGGTTCTTTTCACCCTGATCACGAAGGAACAAACGGATCGGCGTCCCTGGCATATCAAAGTCAGCCCGCAAGCCGTTGATTAGATAGCGGTTATAACTATCAGGCACCTTATCTGGGTGGGACGTCATCACCACGAACTGCGGCGGACGGGTTTTCACCTGCGTCATGTAACGCATTTTAATACGCTTGCCCTGCGGTGCGGGCGGTGGGTGTTGTTCCAGCATACCAACCAGCCAACGGTTCAACGCGGATGTCGACACGCGGCGGTTCCACACCTCGTAGGCTTTCATGATCGCCGCGTTCAAACGATCCAAACCTTTGCCCGTTTTCGCAGAAACCGTGACCATGGGCGCCCCGCGCAACTGAGGCAGCAGTCGTTCGAATTTTTCGCGCAGGTCTTTTAGCTTTTCCTGCTTTTCGTCCTCTAGGTCCCATTTGTTTACGGCAACAACAACGGCGCGGCCTTCGCGTTCGGCCAAATCGGCGATGCGTAGATCCTGCTGTTCAAACGGAATTTCCACGTCCAGCAAAACCACCAGAACTTCGGCGAATTTCGCAGCGCGCAAACCGTCAGAGACCGACAGCTTTTCCAGCTTTTCCTGAACCTTGGCTTTCTTGCGCATACCAGCGGTATCAAAGATACGCATCGGCACGCCGTCCCATTCGGTTTTCACCGAAATCGCGTCGCGAGTGATGCCAGCCTCTGGGCCGGTCAGCAGACGCTCTTCGCCAATAATTTTGTTGATCAGCGTCGATTTACCCGCGTTCGGACGCCCAACTACCGCGATCTGAAGCGGTTTTGCGTCGGTCGGCATTGGGATGGGTGGTTCGTCGCCTTCTTCGAAATCATCCCAGTCTTCGATGTCCACATCTACGTCTGGCATATCTTGGGCGGCGCGTTCGGCGAACTGTTCCGAAATCGGAATCAGCGTGTGATACAATTCGTCCAGACCTTCGCCGTGTTCGGCGGACAGACGGATCGGATCGCCCAGACCTAGGCTATAAGCCTCTAGCACACCGCCTTCGCCTGCGCGGCCTTCGGCCTTGTTCGCGGCCAGAATGACGTTGGCGTTTTTCTTTCGCAGGATATCGGCGAACACTTCGTCTGATGGTGTGATACCCGCGCGGGCGTCGACCAAGAACAGACAAACATCGGCCATTTCAACCGCGCGCTCGGTCAGGCGGCGCATGCGCCCCTGCAACGAATTATCGGTCGCTTCTTCCAAACCGGCGGAATCGATGACGGTAAAGCGTAGGTCGCCCAAACGCGCGTCACCTTCGCGCAGGTCGCGCGTCACGCCCGGCTGGTCATCGACCAAAGCCAGTTTTTTACCGACAAGGCGGTTAAACAACGTTGATTTGCCCACGTTCGGGCGACCAACGATCGCAAGTGTGAATGTCATGGCCAGAGCCCTTTCAGATCAAGATCGGGGCGATACACCAATTATTGATCAACGAAAAGCCAACAATTGCCCGTCTTTGTTCACAACGTATAAAACTCCGCCCGCTACAACAGGAGCAGACGCCGCCCCAGAGGGCAATTCGATTTGACGGGCCAGCGCGCCCGACACAGGGTCAAACAATCGCAATGCGCCATCAGACGACGCCACAATCACGTGCCCACCCGCAACAACGGGGCCATAGTGCGCAACCGCGGCGCGGGATTTACCCATACGGCGTTCGATCAGGTCAGGCATTTGCACGGCCCAAACCACATCACCCGTGCGGGCATCGATCCGCACCAATTCATTGATGTCATTGACTGCAAACACAGAACCGCCCACAGGATAGACCGTGTTCACGGCACCTTCTTGTGCGGACCAGCGGCGTGTTCCGTCCGACAGGTTCAACGCCACGATCATTCCGGTGGAGTTGCCATAATATACGGTCGAACCATCAACCACAGGACCTGCGGTGATGCCATCCAACGCGTTCAGGGCATACCCCAGACGTTCACCGCCAACGCTGTCGGTCCAACGGGTCATGCCGCCGTTTTTGAATGCGCCGACCAATTGACCTGATGAGAACGGAAAGATTGCATATTCGCTGGTTACCGCGACGCCCGGCCCATAGCCGTATTGAGCGGCGACAGGATTGCTATTCTTTGTGTAGCGGATTGTGCCATCTTCAGCGTCGATCGCCCAAGCGCGGTTATCTTGGCCAACGACATAGACAACACCGCCCTGATAGGTCGGTGCAGATGCGCCAGATGCGCCCAGATCCTGACGCCAGATCACACCGCCATTCGCAGGCGACAGCGCGATAAGTTCGCCAAACGCGGTGGTCGCAAAGATCATACCGCCACCATAGGCCAGTGCAGCGCCAGATAGCTCGGTTCGTTCGCCCGCTGGCATCAATGACACCGACCAAAGCGCAGCGCCATTTGTCGCTGTAGCGGCTAGATTCAGTGCCGCATCGACCGTGTAGACCACACCGTCCACGACGATTGGATCGGCTGTGATGCGGTTACGGCGGCTGTCCCCCTGCCCGATGCTCGCAGCAAAAGCCAAGGTCGGCGTTTCCGATAAGGCTAGGTGAGGCATGTTGTGGGTGGCCGATCCGCCACGATGCGTCCAATCGGCGTTCGCGACCTGCGCACCTAATGAAATCGGGGCCGCAATATTCGCGGTTTCGACCTGCTGGGTCGCCATGCCGTCACGGATATCCAGACGTTCGCCTGGCAAAATCACGTCACGTTGACCACATGCCGCCAACATAGCCAGAGCGCATCCGGTGCCCATAATCGTTTTGAATGTCACTGCCTGCACTCCGACCGTGTAATTATTCTGCGGCCTGACCGCCAAGCGCCACAATCAATTGTCCAATGCGATTGCGCAACCCCTGGCTGGCTGTCGCGTCGGCGGAAATCGCCTGTAGCGTTTCAATCGCTGCGTCCACGTCGCCCATCTGCGCCTGTGCAACTGCGATCTGTTCACGCGCCAACATTGCGAATGGCGCGCCCGGAACGGCGAGCGTTTCGAAATTCGCAATGCGGTCTTCGGGGGATTCGTCAGCCGATTGCAAAACCAGCGCTTTGAAACGTCCCAGCTCGCGATAGATCGGGCGAGCGTCCTCTAACCCTGCCAGCGCGGTATATGCGGCGATCGCGGCGTCATTATCGCCGTTCTCTGTCGCCGCAACGCCTGTCAGCATCAATTCGACAACATCCTGCGGCAATTGGGCCAATGCCTCTTGTCGCTGCGCCCATTCGTTTTCCTCTAGCGCCGCAAAAATTGCATCGCCTTTGGCTTCTGCGGCGGCTCCCTGTTGGGAGGCACGGAATTCCACATATGCAGTTGCGCCGACCAAACCGACAACAGCCAGTGCAGCAATCCAACCATATTTACGGATGTATCCGAACAGCTGGTCGCGGCGGACTTCGTCGTTCACCTCGTCGATGAAACTTTCGTTGTTGCTCATGTTTATTCTCGGTTTTGTCGTAATCTTTGCTTTGTCTTACCCAAAACATGAATAGAATGCCAACGGAATTGGGCGTCGATTGACGTCGGGAGGAGCGCGGCATGCCGCATTATTTTAATCTAAACGAAATAGTTTAACGTATATTCGCTTAAATCGGTGTATTTACCGCCGATAACTAAACTGAGAACGCGGCACGTTTCAGTAGCACCGCGTCACGAAAGGCCAACCAAAATGCGCATTATGCCGCTTGCAACAGCAATCATCGTTTCGGCGTTTCTATATTTCTTGGTGTTTGAACGTGACCGCCTGATGGCCGTGGCGGGCAGCGACACACCTGCACCTGACGCACCGATTGCCGATGCAACGGATCAGGCCGTTGACGAAACTTTGATCCGTGTCGTTGTAGAGCGTAGCCAGGAACGCGAAATCGAAAGCGCCGTTATCCTGCGCGGCCGAACAGAAGCTGCACGCGCCGTTGTGGTCCGCGCCGAAACATCTGGGCAAGTATCCAGCGAACCATTGCGCAAAGGTGCGTTTGTGAACGCGGGCGATACCCTATGCCAAATCGATGTCGGCACGCGCGAGGCATCCGTTGCCGAAGCGCGCGCGCGCCTGACCCAAGCCCAAGCAGGACAACCCCAAGCCGCCGCCGCGCTGGTTCAGGCCCAAGCCAGCCTGCGCGAAGCAGAGGTGAACCTGAACGCCGCCCGCGCCCTGCGCCAAGACGGATACGCCACCGAAACCCGATTGGTCGGCGCCGAAGCAGCATATGAAGCCGCCCAAGCAGGTCTGGAATCAGCACGTGGCGGTCTATCAAGCGCCGAAGCCGCCGTTACCAGCGCCGAAGCTGCTTTGGCCGCTGCCGAACGGGAACTATCGCGCGTGACAATCACCGCGCCATTTGCGGGGATTCTGGAAACCGACACAGCCGAATTGGGCTCGTTCCTATCGATGGGCGGGGACTGCGCCACTGTGATCCAATTGGACCCCATTAAATTGGTCGCCTTTGTTCCAGAACTGGATGTGAACAAAGTGACCGTTGGCGCGCCTGCTGCCGCGCGTCTTGCCTCGGGCGGCGAAGTCATGGGACGGGTGACGTTTCTATCCCGCGCCGCGGACGAAACCACCCGCACCTTCCAAACAGAGGTCGAGGTCGCGAACACGGATCTAGCTATTCGTGATGGACAAACTGCTGAAATCATTATCGGAACGGATGGACGCATGGCACATTTGGTGCCGCAGTCTGCGCTCACACTGAATGACGATGGCGAATTGGGCCTGCGTTTGATTGACGCCGATCATGTTGTGCAATTCGCCGCAGTCGATCTGTTGCGAGACACAGTAGACGGCGTTTGGGTATCGGGCCTACCAGCCGAAGCTGACATTATCACAATTGGCCAAGAATATGTGGTCGCCGGCGTCAAGGTCGCGCCCTTCTACACGGAGGCCACAGAATGACAGGCATGATTGATTGGGCCGCAAATCGGGCCCGTATGGTCATATCCTTTATCGTTCTGTCCATTGTGGCGGGGGCGATTGCCTATGTCAGCCTTCCGAAAGAAGGCGAACCAGACATCGAAATCCCCGCACTGTTCATTTCCGTCCCCTTCCCCGGCATCTCTGCCGCTGACGCAGAAAGCCTGCTGGTCGAACCCATGGAAACCGAATTGGCCGATTTGGATGGTCTGAAAACCATGACGTCGGTCGCATCCGAAGGCTACGCTGGTGTGTCGCTGGAATTTGAATTCGGTTGGGACAAAACAAAAATCATGGCTGATGCCCGCGACGCCATGAATTCCGCCCAAGGATCGTTTCCCGAAGGCGCAGACCAATATTCGATCAACGAAATCAATTTCTCTGAATTTCCGATCATCATTGTCAACCTGACCGGTGACGTGCCAGAGCGCACATTAATCAACGTTGCCAAAGACCTACAGGACGAGCTTGAGGCGATTGATGCGGTTTTATCCGCCAATCTAACAGGCCAGCGCGACGAAATGGTCGAGGTTGAAATCGATCCCCTGCGGCTAGAGGCATATAACGTGACCGCAGGCGAATTGATCAACGTGGTGGTCAACAACAACATGCTGATCGCTGCCGGCGAGGTTGAAACCGCGCAGGGGTCATTTTCGGTGAAAATCCCGTCCTCGTTTGACGAGGTGCAGGATATCTACGACCTGCCCGTCAAAACCAATGGCGACCGCGTGATTACGCTGGGCGATCTGGCAACCATCCGCCTTACGTTTGAAGACCGAGAAAGCACCGCCCGTTTTAACGGCGTGAAAACCGTGGCTTTGCAGGTGGTTAAGGCGCGTGGCTACAACCTGATTGACACCGCCGCACTGGTCCGCGCCACGGTCGAAGCAAACGCCGCCAATTGGCCCGAAGAATTGCAAGTTGCCGTGAATGTCGGCACCTCTAACGACCAAAGCCGCACAGTCGCATCTATGGTGTCGCAGCTAGAAGGGTCGGTTCTTACGGCCATTGCGCTGGTGATGATTGTGGTGCTTGCGTCGCTTGGCACTCGGTCCGCGCTGCTGGTTGGTTTCTCTATCCCGACATCGTTTTTGCTGGCGTTCCTTTTGCTGGGCATAATGGGCGTTACGATTTCAAACATCGTGATGTTCGGTCTGATCCTTGCCGTTGGGATGTTGGTCGATGGTGCGATTGTTGTCGTTGAATATGCGGATAAACGCATCGCCGAAGGTGCAGGCCCGATGAACGCCTATACCGACGCCGCAAAGCGTATGTTCTGGCCCGTCATCTCCTCCACCGCGACAACGCTATGCGCGTTTTTACCTATGCTGTTCTGGCCCGGCGTACCCGGCCAGTTCATGGGTATGCTGCCTGTCACACTGATATTCGTTTTGTCTGCATCTTTGGTCGTGGCACTTATCTACATGCCCGTCATGGGCGGCGTTTTGGGACGCACGAGCCGCAGTTTTAGCGGCGCGTCGGACGTCTTGCGCGCAAGATTACCGTGGGTGGTGCGTGCGCTACTGGTCTTGCCCGCTGCCATGATCGCCTACACTGGCGCCATGTTGGCCCTGAACCCTGGATATCTGTCTGGCAACGATGTTCAAACCGCGAACGCCATTGATGCTCTACCTGGGTTTGCCATGTTCCTGATCGGTGCTGTTGCATTGTCAATCACGGTCGGCGCAGCAAAAATTATCCGCAAGCCCAAATCGGTCAAAGCGGGCTATCAACGGTCCCCCTTTGGCTGGGTCATTTGGTTTGTTGCTGGCAACCCGATTATGCCTTTGGTGACTGTTGGATTGATCCTGTTTTTCGTCGCCTCAACGTTTAGCTATTTTGGCGCAAACAACAACGGCGTTGAATTTTTCACTGAAACCGAACCGGAGCAGTCGATTGTTTACGTACAGGCCCGTGGTAACCTAAGCCTTGAGGAAAAAGACCACCTTGTCGCGCAAGCCGAAGCTGTTGCTCTGACAACCCCCGGCATCCAAACGGTGTTCGCCTTTGCAGGTGAAGGCGGGTTGAATTCGAACACTGCTGGCGCAGAAAGCCCGCGCGACGCCATCGGACAGCTACAAATCGAATTAATCCCGTGGGATGATCGTGCCGCCTATGCCCGCGCAAACGGACTGTCGGTTGCCGATCTGGACGGCAACGTTGTCATGAACAACCTACAAAATCGCCTGAACGCCATCCCCGGTATTCGGTCCGAAACGCTAGAATTGGCCATGGGCCCCGCAGCGACAAAACCCGTTGCCTTGCGCGTGATCGGCGAAGATTGGGACGAATTGCTGGCTGCGACCGCGGATGTGCGGGCCTATTTTGATGCGATGCCAGCGCTCACCGCGATCGAAGACAGCCGCCCCCTGCCCGGTATTGATTGGGAAATTAACGTAGACGTCGAAAAAGCAGGCCGATACGGCGCCGATGTCGCAACTGTTGGTGCGATGGTTCAATTGGTCACGCGCGGCATTTTGCTGGATACGATGCGCGTCGACAGCTCCGATGAAGAGGTCGAAATCCGCGTCCGCCTGCCTGAACAAGACCGGGTTCTATCGACGTTGGACAGCCTAAAGGTCCGCACCACCGCAGGTTTGGTGCCCCTGTCGAATTTCATCACACGCACGCCCGTTCCCCAATTGGCGCAGATCGACCGGATCGACCAGAAACGGTATTTTAACGTCAAAGCGGGCGTTGCTGACGGGTTTGTCAAACTCACCAACACTGAAACCGACGATTTCATCATCGTCGCCGAGGCTGACCTGACAGAGGACCAATTAGCCGATATTGAAAACGGTGATCTGAAACGCGAGGTCGTCAACGGCAACGAACGCATCGCTGTGATTGAAGACTGGTTAAACACCCCCGGAAACCTGCCTGCGGGCGTCAGTTTTGAATGGGGCGGTGACATGGCCGACCAAGAGGAAAGCGGCGCATTTCTGGCGCAGGCGTTTTCGGCTGCTTTGATGTTGATGTTCATCATCCTGCTGGCGCAGTTCAACAGTTTTTACAATTCGGTTCTGGTGCTGCTGGCGGTCATTTTGTCCACCACGGGCGTTTTGATCGGCATGCTGGTCATGGATCAGGCGTTTTCTATCATCATGACGGGAACAGGCATTGTCGCACTGGCGGGTATCGTGGTGAACAACAACATTGTTCTGATCGACACCTATCAGGAATACACCACCTATATGCCCCGCAAAGAGGCTATTATTCGTACCGCCGAAGATCGCATTCGCCCAGTTCTATTGACCACAATTACAACGATGGCGGGGCTTGCACCTATGATGTTTGGGCTTAGCCTTGATTTCATGAACGGCGGCTATTCGATCGACAGCCCAACTGCACTCTGGTGGAAACAGTTAGCGACGGCGGTTGTGTTCGGGCTGGGCATCGCCACGGTTCTGACGCTGGTATTTACCCCCGCGATGTTAGCGCTGCGCGTCTGGGCGGGCACCTATGCGCATTGGATCCAGAACCAATTGGGCGGCAGCCGCGCAGCCAAAGACCGCGCGCTAAAACGCGCCGCAAAAAAGGTAAAATCGCCCGAAATCATATGGGTAGATTCCGAACCTGCACCAATCCCTGACGCGCCCACTGCGGTGCGCGCGGCGGAATAACGATCCAAAGGGGCCCCTGCTGGGCCCCTTTTTTCCATGCAAATGCTACAATCACCGCTCTTATTCGTGATTTCCCAGATCGTTCATTGCTGCCTAGTATCAAGCAAAGGGTTTGGGAGGACTCATGTTACAAATCGTGCTTGGCTATGTTGCGGGCCTGCTCACTTTGCTGAACCCATGCGTTCTGCCGCTGCTACCGATTATCGGAGCCTCGGCGATGCAAGACAGCCGCCGCGCGCCCGTGTATCTGGCTGCGGGTCTAGCATTATCGACCGCGCTGGTCGGGTTTATATTGGCCGTTGCGGGTCGCCGACTGGGCATCAATGAAACCCAAATCGCAAATGTGGGTGCCATTTTCCTGATCGTGTTTGGCGCGCTGATCCTAATCCCCGCCCGTTATTCGCCCTTTAAAATGCTGTCAGGCGTTGCGGGAAATGCCAACGAATTGGCCATGCGCCTGTCTGGTTCACCCACTGCCAATTTCGCAGCTGGCGGCGCATTGGGCATCACATGGAGCCCCTGCATTGGTCCAACAATGGGCGCGGCTGTGGCCTTGGCATCAACGGGCGATGCCTATTTGGTCCCAGCAGCAATCATGCTGGCCTACGGTCTGGGCATCGGCAGCGTATTCCTTGCCCTGTCGTACGGCGGCCAAGAAGTGATCCGCCGCCGCAAAACCACACTACAACGTAATGCAACCACGGCGCTGCGGGTGTTTGGCATCATTTCGATCCTCGTGGGTCTGATGATCCTGACCCAAGCACACAAATACGCCGAAATATGGCTGATCGAGATAATGCCGGACTGGCTTCTCTCGCTTTCGGTCAAACTCTGAACGAAAGGAAACCCAATGTTCACTAGACGCGCCCTATTCGCTGCTGCTTTGGCGATGACCGCCCTACCAGCCTTTGCCCAGAATATCGAACGCCCATGGGTGTCCACCGATGACGTTCAGGCCATGCTGGATGCAGGCGACACTGTTTTCGTAGATTTCAAGGCAACATGGTGCGGCACCTGTAAGGTGCAGGAACGCCAGATTGATGCCATCCTGACCGAAGATCCGTCGCTGATGGAACAGATCAAATTCGTGAACGTCGATTGGGATGAATATGGCAACGATGATTTCACCAAATCGATCAACATCCCGCGCCGTTCGACGCTGGTTCTATTCGACGGACGGACGGAAATTGGCCGTCTGGTCGCGATCACAGATCGCGACCAGATTTTCGACCTGATCGATATGGGCGTAGAATAATCTAGGCTGCGTTATCCTCGGCGGCTTGCTGGGCCCATAGACGCGCATAGCGCCCGTTTTGGTCTAGCAGGTCGTCGTGGCGACCTTCTTCGACGATCTGGCCTTTCTCTAGAACAACAATGCGGTCGGCATCCGCAATGGTAGAAAGACGGTGCGCAATCGTGATCACCGTCCGTCCCTGCCCCATCGCCGCCAACTGCGCCTGAATGCTACGTTCGGTTTCCGTATCCAAAGCCGAGGTCGCCTCGTCCAGCAATAGGATCGGCGGGTTTTTCAAAATGGTCCGCGCGATCCCAACCCGTTGTTTTTCGCCCCCCGACAGTTTCAACCCGCGTTCACCGACTTGGGTGTCGTATCCATCAGGCAGTGACTTTACGAAATCATGGATACGGGCGGCTTTGGCGGCGGCGATCACATCGTCGCGGGATGCGTCAGGGCGACCATAGGCAATGTTGTAACCAATGGTGTCATTGAACAGAACGGTGTCCTGCGGCACGACGCCGATGGATTTGTGCAAGCTATCTTGGGTCACGTCGCGGACGTCTTGGCCATCAATGGAAACAGACCCGCCCGTCACGTCGTAGAACCTGAACAGCAATCGACCGATGGTGGATTTACCCGACCCCGAAGACCCGACTATCGCCACAGTCTGCCCCGCAGGGACATCCAATGTGACGCCCTTGAGGATTTCCCGTTCACTGTCATATCCAAAACGAACGTTATCAAACCGCACGGCGCCACCCTGCACATTTAGAACATTTGCGCCCGATTTATCGGATACTTCTGACGGTTGCTCTAACAAATTGAACATTTCCGCCATATCGATCATCGCCTGACGAATTTCCCGATAGACCGAGCCTAGGAAATTCAAAGGCATGGTGATCTGGATCATATAGGCGTTCACCATTACGAAATCGCCCACCGTCAGCGTCCCGTTTTCAACGCCAATCGCAGCCATCACCATCACGGCAATCAGACCGCTGGTGATAATCAGGCTTTGTCCGAAATTCAGGAATGCCAAGGAATAAGACGTCTGCAACGCCGCCTTTTCGTATTGCTCCATCGCGCGGTCGTAACGGTTGGCTTCCCATTCCTCTGCGCCGAAATATTTAACGGTTTCGAAATTCAGTAGACTATCGACAGCCTTTTGGTTGGCGTCGGTATCCTGTTCGTTCATTTTTTTGCGGATGCGTACGCGCCATTCGGTCACTTTGAACGTGAACTGGACGTAAATTGCGATGGTGATCACCACAACCGCCAAATACCAAGCGTCCAGCGCGAAATACAAAATGACGGCGATCATCAACAGTTCCAGAACAAGCGGGCCGATGCTGAACAGCAAGAACCGCAGCAGGAAATCCACGCCTTTGACACCCCGTTCGATAATCCGGCTTAGCCCGCCGGTTTTGCGTGTGATGTGATACCGCATCGAAAGGCGATGTATGTGCGTGAAGGTTTCAATTGCCAACTGACGCAGCGCGCGTTGACCAACAGGCGCAAAGACCGCATCGCGCAACTGTTGGAACCCTACGTTCATCAAACGGGCCATGCCGTAGGCGACCGTCAGGCCCACCGCACCGATCGCCAGCATTTCAGCGGCATCCGCTGTGCCGCTCATGATGTCGACGATGCGTTTATAGATCAGCGGCACCCCTGCCGAAGCCAGTTTGGAAAGCACCAAAACAGACAGCGCGATCACAACGCGCCGTTTCACCCACGCCTTATCGGCGGGCCAAAGATAGGGAAACACTTTGCGAAGGACATTCATGCCTTCGATTTTGTCGCCATTTAGATTGGCGTCAGATTTTGGTAGCGGGCGCATTCAGGTTCTTTCTTGGCTAGCAATCAGAACCTAGGCGCCGCCCGCCCCAATGACCAGAGATCAGCCGTCAATTTCCGGCAAAACAAATACCTGACCCGGATAAATCAGGTCCGGATCGCGAATATCGTCGCGGTTGGCATCGAACACATAGACATACAGGAACCCGTCGCCATAGGTTTCACGCGCAATCGCCCACAACGTGTTGCCCGGCTGGACGGTCCGCGAAGTAATCCGTGTTTCCTCGGTCACTTCGGTTTCCATGCTTTCGGCGACAATTTCAGGTTCTTCGCGTTTGAACGGTGTTTCAATGCGGCTACGAACGGTGCCGTCTTCGGCGATTTCATCAACCCGCAGGGTATAAACACCCGTTTCGATATTCGGCAAAGTGATCGACCAATCGCCTGTTGGGGCGATTGGGGTCGATTTAACCGGGCTGTTGTCCAGGTAGATTTGCACCGATCCGGGGAATGTCGCGCGTCCCGCCAAAGCAACATCGCCTGCAGGATCATAGGAAATGGTGTCCAACGACACGACCGACATGACCTCTGGCGCTGTGTCCGCGGGTTGGATGACGCGAATGCCGTCCTCATTTGCCATCAGGATCTGAGGCTGCTGCGGTTCGGCCGCCTCCTCTGCGACTTCGACTTCTGGCGCAGGGGTGGTTTCAACAACCACCGGTTCATCGCTTTCGTCCATAGCGGACGCAACCATGTCAACGACGGCCTCGGCGGTTTCCACGACGGTTTCGGCAGCATCATCTGTAATCTGCGCGGCCAAATCGGTGGCCTGTTCTGGCTGTTCCTGTTCGACCACATCAATTTGCACAGTGTCGGTCTGTTCGATTGCGGCCATTTCGGCGGGCTGTTCGTCTACTTCGACTTGGGCAATAACAGTTTCTGCCTCGGTTGGCGCATCGGTTTCCTCGGCCATCGCAACATCGGTGTCGTCGTCGGATGGCGTAACGGTCGGTGATACGATCACTGTTTCAGCTGCACTAACCGCGTCGCCATCCGGAGCGCCCAACAATGTCAAAATCCGTGTGTCTGCGGCGTCGGGCAGTGTAAAGAACCCCGCGAATGCGCCATCGGGGCCAGCCGTGACCGTTTCGATCACGTCGCCATCCAGCAAAATCGCGACTTCGCCGCCGCCCTCAAACCGCCCTGCGATCACTGCTGTGCCATCTGGTTCGATACGAACCGTGTCAAACTGCGGCGCTGGACGCTGGGTTTCTTCGGGCGCGACCGTTTCAGGTTCTGGCTCTGACTGCTGAACTGCAGCTTCTTCGGCCTGCTCAACTTCGGCAACCTCGGTTACGGCGTCTTCGGTTACGACGTCTTCGGTTGGCGCAGGTGGATTGGCGATCAAAACACCTAAAACGGCCAGGCCAGCCACGCCAGCACCGACGACAACAGCAGTCGCATTCATTCCTAATAGTTTCGCCACGGTGTCCCCTTTTCGCAGCGTTTTGCCGCTATGCAGCATCAATTGTTGTCGGACCATAGCAACGCGATTATGCAGGGTCAAAGATATGTTCATCGATAAAAGGCATCCGAAGGTATGAAATCAGTATGCGTGTATTGCGGGTCACGGTCGGGTCTGCGCCCGTCATACGAACAGTCAGCGGTAGATACCGGCGAAATGTTGGCACGAAACGATTGGCGACTGGTTTACGGCGCAGGTGATGTGGGCCTGATGGGCACGGTGGCGCGCACGGCCCAATCTAAGGGCGGCAAAACCTTTGGCGTTATCCCTGTTCACCTGTTTGAACGCGAAGTTGGAAAACGCGATCTGGACAGTTTTGTCATCACCGAAACGATGCATGAACGTAAAAAAGTGTTGTTCATGAACGCCGATGCAATTGTTGTATTGCCAGGTGGTGGCGGATCGCTAGATGAATTTTTCGAAGTTCTGACATGGCGCCAATTGGGCCTGCACAGCAAACCGATCTATTTGCTGGACGTTGACGGATATTGGCAGCCACTGGTCGGATTAATATCGCATGTGGTGACCGAAGGGTTCGCCGACCAAGACGTGCTGGACTATGTAACAACCGTGCCTAACGTCGCCTCCCTTGAGGCGGCTTTGCGCGCTGATCTGTCCTGACGGATCGCGGCCACGCAATAGATACCAACACCGGTCCAGATCAACGCAAATGCGATTTGATGCCAGACCGTGAATGGTTCTAGGAATACCGTGGTCGCCACGATGAATTGTAAGGTCGGGTTGATGTATTGCATGATCCCGACCGTCGACAGCGCGACGCGGCGGCTACCATAGGCGAATAGCACCAGCGTCACACCTGTCAGCGGGCCAGACCCGAATAGCAAAACATGGGTCCATAGTGTCAGGTCCCGTGCGCCCCAGATGACCAGATAAAACACCACGAAGGGTGCCAGCACTAACACTTCGGCCGTGACCGATAGAACGGGCCCAAGGGTGATCCGTTTCTTGATCAATCCGTAAATCCCGAACGTGCCCGCCAATCCCAGTGCAATCCACGGCGGGACGCCCAATCCAGCGGTTAGGATAATAACCGCCGCCGTTGCGAGCCCGACCGCACATAATTGCCAAATCGACAATCGTTCGCCCAGAAACACGCGGCCCAACAGAACCGCGACGATGGGGAAAATGTAATAGCCCAGCGATGCTTCGACGGCGTAGCCGAATTTGATGGCAAAGATAAAACCGAACCAATTGGCGGCAATCAGCAGGGCCGCGGTGGCAACAATGCCCAGTTTGGGGATCGTATTCACAGACTGCCACAGCTGTCCGATCCGCCCCTGAAACAACAAAATAGCGCCGAAAAACAGAAGCGACCACAACGACCGATAGCACAAAACCTCGATCGGGGGCATGTGCCTGAATTGCGCGTAATAAAGCGACGAAAGGCCCCAGATCACGGTGGCCGTGACCAGAGCCAAAAGCCCTTTTCTTTGCTCTGTCATTGGGTGCGCCTTTAATAGACCTACCGATTACAGAACATGTATGCGGGGCGCATACAACCCCACATAAACGCTTTGATCAAGCCGCGGATCTGCCTGATGACAGTGTCCGCATTTCTTCGTCCAGACGGTTCGTCGCTTGGTTTATTTCATCCAAGGCTTCGGACTGTTGCCGCGACATGTCGGTGACCGTTTCAATCAGCTGCGCGATCTCGTTCGCGCCGAACGAAATCTCGGCCAAAGTATCCCCGCTTGCCTCAACAATTTTCACACCTGTTTGCACTTCGCGAGCGGCCTCTTCGATCAGTGTCGATACATCTCCAGCGGCTCGGGCGGAACGTGCGGCCAGCTGCTGAACTTCGGTTGCGACCACGGCAAAGCCGCGACCCACGTGCCCCGCACGCGCTGCTTCGACCCGTGCGTTCAAAGCCAGAAGGTTTGTCTGGAATGCGATTTCATCAATGATTTTGATGATCGACGTGATTTTATCAGACGCATTGCGGATACGGCCCATCGCCTCAATTGCGTCGTTGACGACTTTGGTGCCTTCATTTGCTTTGACGCGCATTTCACCCGCAAAGCCATTTGCCATGTCAGTGTTGGCGACAGCGTTTTGAACCGATTGGGCCAACTGTTCAGTGGATTGTGCCGTGCGTTCCAGATCTTGGGCGATGCGCGCGGACCGTTCGTTGCCTTTTTCGGTGGCTTCCCGCAGAGATGCCAAGGCTTCGGCTTCTTTATCCAAAACAGCCTGCATAGCGGCCTGCGCTTCGCGGGTGCGATCACGGAAAATGGCAATCGTGCGGATCACATCCGACAGCTGGTTGCGCCCAGCTTTGGGCAATTTCGCATCCAGATCACCATCAATCATACGTTTCGATGCCGACACAATTTCCGACAGAATACCCGCTTTGATACGGCCTAGTCCCCACACCATGATGCCACAGAAAATCAGAGTGACGACAAATAGGGTCAAAATACGGAACAACGACCCGCGCGTTTCAACCAGCTTTGCACTAACCGAAGTTTGCAAGCTGTCGACCAATTCCAATTCGATCCGGTGCAACAAATTGATACGGCTGGTGTAGTCGGCAAACACAGACACGGGGCGCAAATTTTCGACGTCACCCGATAAAATGCGTTCGCGTAGTCGCAGCACCTTCACCGTTTCAAAGGCTTTATCGACACGGTCGTATGCAGATTGAAGCAGGTCATCATCATAGCGCACGAAATCCGCAAAATACATGTCCTGCACCGTTGCCAAGGTTACAAGGCGACGCATATCCGCGTCAGTCAGCTCACCAAGCGTTGCGATGCGCGCCGCAGCCGCGCGTTCCAAACCCATGCTATCTTTGGCACGCAAAAATGCGACGGTTGCATGAACAAGGCTGGAAAAATCATCCACCGCAGTCATGTCGATCTGGTGGATAAGTTGTTCGATGATATCCGTGTAAACACTGACAGCCTCGGACACTGTTGCCGATGACTCCGAGATAATACCCCGTTCTTTGTCCAGCAGGGCCATCAGGTCGTTCGATTGTTCAAATGCGGAACGGAATGGACTGTCAGAATGGATCGCGGACAGCGCCAATTCAAAGTCTGCGCGCAATGCGTCCACTTTGGCGCGCTGTCCGTCCAGTCGGGATGAGAACTCGGTCCCGCCTGAGGCAAGATAGGTGGCAGACATGCCGCGTTCGACCTGCAATTCATGGATCAAATTGACCGAGATCGAAGATACCTCGTATGCATCGCCCAAATTGTGAACACGCTCTAGGTCATTGGTGCGATCCAATGCGAACATACCAGCATAAACCGCCGCCAAAATTAGCGGGACGCCGCCCACTAACAAAAACACCGCAAGAGCAGAGTAGTTAAGGATAATACCACGTAAAAATCGACGCATTGGCCCGCCTGTGTCATGTTGACTGTCGGTCCCTGCAACGGCGAAACCCTGCGAAACTTTAGCGTGAAAAGAAAAAGGGCCGCCCAGACGGACGGCCCTAACGTTAATCGCTGTCGCGCAAATTACATGCGGCCTGCAACGTTTTCCCAGTTTACCAGGTTGTCCAAGAAGTTGGTCAGGTATGCAGGGCGTTTGTTGCGGAAGTCGATGTAGTACGAGTGTTCCCAAACGTCACAGCCCAGCAGCGCAGTTTGACCAAAGCACAGTGGGTTCACACCGTTTTCGGTTTTGGTGACTTTCAGTGCGCCGTCGGTGTCTTTGACCAGCCACGCCCAGCCCGAACCGAACTGGCCTGCACCAGCAGCCGAGAATTGCGATTTGAATTCGTCAACCGAACCGAAGGATTCAACCAGCGCCTTTTCCAGTTCAGTTGGCATTGCGTTGCCGTCTGGACCCATCATTTCCCAGAACTGGTTGTGGTTCCACAGCTGAGAGATGTTGTTGAAGATGCCGTTTTGCGCAACTGCCGATTTGTCGTAGGTGCCAACGATGATCTCTTCCATCGTTTTGCCTTCCCACTCGGTGCCGGCGATCAGTTTGTTGCCGTTGTCGACGTAGGCTTTGTGGTGGATGTCATGGTGGTATTCCATGGTCTCTGCCGACATGCCTTTGGCAGCCAGAGCGTCATGTGCGTACGGCAGATCAGGGAGTTCAAAAGCCATTTGAAAATTCCTTTTGTTCGTTTGTTTTTGTTGTGTTGTAACAAAGCGCATGTAGCCCGAACGTCAACCCCAATTTGCTGCCACCGGTAGACTTATGGCCTGTGTTCGCTATGCTGCAGCGTAAACATATGGCGTAACGACGCCACACAGGCAGGTAATTAACAGGCAGCTATGGCTCCGAAACATAAATATACAATTCTTTCGATGATGAAGGACGAAGGCCATTCCTTGGTTGAATGGGTGGCGTTCCACAATCACATCGGTTTCGATAACATTTGCGTTTACACCAACAACTGCGGCGACGGCACCGACGATATGTTGATCCGGTTACAGGAACTGGGTTGGTGCAAACATTTCCGCAACGACGTTCCCGAAGGTAAAAAACCCCAGCCGAACGCGCTGGCGCTGGCCACCCAAAACGAAGAGGTGATGGACAGCGAATGGATTTTGACCATGGACGCGGATGAATTCCTGTCCATCAAATGCGGCAAGGGACGCATTTCTGATCTGGTCGAACGTATCCCAGAAGAAGCTCAAGCCATGGCCATCACATGGCGTTTCTTTGGGTCCAGCGGGATTACTGATTGGAACCCTGGATTGGTGTCCGAAATGTACACCCAAGCCGCGCCAGACAAATTCAAAAAAGGATGGGGCGTGAAAACTCTGTTCCGTCCTTACCCGAATGTAAAATTGGGCATTCACCGTCCCCACGTGAAAAACGCCAAACAAAAACCGGACCGTGCAAAAATGCTGTACGATCAGGTTTGGGTGAACGGATCGGGCGAACGGATGCCCGATGAATTTTCGCTATCGGGCTGGCGATCGACCAAACCTACACTTGGCTACAAATTGGTTGAATTGAACCACTACGCTGTAAAATCCTATGAGGCGTATCTACTGCGCCGCGTGCGCGGCAACGTGAACAACAAGCCCGACAAATATAACGAAGCTTATTTCGCGCTATTCGATCGCAACGAACTAGAGGTGACAAACGTTCACCGGCATCTGCGCGGCGTAAAGAAAAAGATGGAACGCATCCTCGAGGATCCCATCATGCGTGAATTGCAGGACAAGGCGCTGGAATTCCACGCCAACCGCGTAAAGGTTCTGCATTCGTCTGGCGAATATGAAAAATGGGTCGATGAACTGAAAAAGGCATCCGAAGTTCCGTTGGACAAGCTGGATGAAGTTCTGTTCATTCAGCACCTTCCAAAGGTCTGGCAGGAAAAGGTCAAAGAACTGCAAGCCCAAGGCGTGCCAGACAAGACGATCGCCAAAATGATCGCCCAGACCCAAACCGCGAAAAAAGGCGAAACCCGGGCTGCCCTGAAACAGGCAGCCGGCGCAGGCGAGCCGGTGAAAGAAGACACCGAAACCGCCGAAAAACGCGAAGCAAAAACAGAAAAAGCCATGACGCTGGATGACAATCCGTTCATGGAAGGGCCAGAAGGCGCGCAATTAGGAGTACCGCTGCTAAAGCAATCCGTAGCGCGTATGAAGGCATCAGCCGCCAAAGCGGATCAGTCTGACGATAGCACCCCAAAAGACGCCCCTACCCCCGAGAATTGAAAGCGAAAGATGGCACACCAAAGCACCGTCCTTATCTCGACGATGAAAAACGAAGGGCCATACCTGCTGGAATGGCTGGCGTATCATAAATCGATCGGGGTCGATAGTTTTCTACTGTTTTCCAATGACTGCACAGACGGCACCAATCTAATGCTGAACCGTCTGGATCAAATGGGTGTCATCCGACACCACGATAACCCCCAAGGCCCGCGGATGGACCCGCAGCGGTCCGCCTATAGCCGTGCCAACCGTACCGAATGGGTACGCGAACACGATTGGGCCCTGATCGTTGATGCCGATGAATTTGTGAACGTCAAAGTCGGGGATCATACTCTGTCCGCTTTGCATGACGCGTGCGGTGATGCGGATGCTATTTCGATCCCTTGGCGCCTGATGGGATCATGCGACGAAAAAGAATTTGATCCCAACCGGTTAGTGACCGAACGTTTCACGCGCGGATCAACATTTGATGAACCAGAAAACGGACTGGTCTGGGGGTTCAAAACTCTATTCCGTCCACAAAAGTTTGACTATTTCGGCGTCCACCGCCCCAAGCTGCACAAATGGGAAGACATGCCCGAAGGCCAGATCAAATGGGTCAATGCATCGGGCAAAGACATGCCGCACAAAGTGTTAAAAGGCGGCTGGCGGTTTGGCAAAGACACGCTGGGCTACGATTACGCGCAAGTAAATCACTATGCGATCAAAAGCCGAGAAGATTTTCTGCTGAAACGGCTACGTGGCACCGCCAATTCCAAGAATAAGGATCGTATCGATACCGATTATTGGGGCAAATACGATCTGAATGCGAACGAAGATGCCAGCATTCAAACCGCCCAAATTCGCGCGATCATGGACGATTGGCTACAAGATGCCGATCTAGCAGCGTTGCACCGCGCGTGTATCCATGCGTCCCGTCTGGTCCTGAATTACCAGCTAGAGGTCCCCGAATATCGTGAATTTGTGGACACCGGAAAATTCCCACAAAATGAGAAAGATAAATGACCGCGCCCCGTTTTTTATGTGTCGGCACGCATCACAAAACGGGGACCGTCTGGATGCGTCGCACGTTCCACAAATACGCGTCCGACAACGACATCCCCATTGTGCGCGGCTACAACGGCAAACAGCTGTCCACCCTGCCCGCCTCTGGACCTGCGTTGGTTGTTCATTGGAATTCGCTGTTTCCAATTCCGTTCTTTGATGCGTCGCAGGCTCGGTTTTTGCACATCATCCGTGACCCGCGCGATATTTTGATTTCAGGTGCGCGCTACCACCTGACCGCGCCTTTGGGGAATGAAAAATTCCTGCGGGTCCCACGCGATGATCTGGGCGGCAAGACCTATCAGGAACATATCAACAGCCTACCGACCACGGTGGATCAAATGCTGTTTGAAATGGAAAATAAACACCGTGAAACCGTACTGGAAATGCTGGTCTGGCCATACGGACATCGCCATGTCGTCGATCTGAAATTCGAAGACGTGGTCAACGACACCGACTGTTCGATTTTCCGTGGCGCGTTGGAACAGATGGGCGTCGAAGGGTTCGATATTGATGGTGTGGTCAAATATTATTGGGATCACAGCCTTTTCGGCGGTGCGGCCAAATCTGAAGACCGCGCAGCCAACGTCAAACAACACGTAAAATCAGGCAAACCAGCGCAGTGGAAAACCAAACTGCCGCGCGAGGTTGCTGAAATTTACGTTCGGGAATTCGGTCAAGCGCTGATTACGCTGGGTTACGCGGAAAATAATGACTGGGTCGACGAATGCCGCCCCGCATCGGAAATTTACCCCGCTGCCTGAGCCAAAATCCCTGGATTGCGGCGAACATACCGATTGATCGCCGCCATTAACCCCTGAACGTGTTCGTTCTGTTTCAGCCCTGCGATGCGGTTTTGGGCATTTTCAACCGCGCTGCGATGCAACGGACCCAATACCGGATCTTTTAGCAAATCATCCCGCATTGCGCGCACATCAGGAATCCAGCGGGCGATACTGTCGTTCCGCACAACATTAAAATCGTACTTGCGCCAATATTTGATGCCATAGTCCGCGTTGTCGTGGTTCGCATTGCCGCGCATACGTTTCAGCAAAAAACTGTCGATGGACCGCAGCGGATAATGATTTAGCTGGACCAGATCAAAACCATAATCCGGGTGCAGCAGGCTTTTGACATCGCGCGACAAATCAACGTCTTTGATGTGGGCTCCGCTGCCGTTTCGCATAATCAGATTGTTTTGCGCTGCCGGATCAAACACACATGAATGGTTCCGTATTTCGACCGGTTTTGCCGCCATGCGCGTCATTGATTTCGTGCCGCGTTTGTTTTGACGGGTAAAGAAATTGGAGTGATAATCCCAACAGTAATGAAACTGTTCACCCATCAGTGCATCGGTATATTCAGACACCCCACCGTGACCAAAATTAAGCTGCGACATCGACCACACATCGGTATCGGGCATGTCGTTGAACAAATCTTCGACTTTGCCCGCACCTGTGTTGATGCAGATAAATTCATCCGCATCGAAACTGGTCACCCAATCTGATCTGCGCAGCCGCGAAAACGTGTTGATATACCGCACGACTTGCAGATGATGTTTGGGGTTTCCGGTAAACATCGACGGGTTTGGGTAATGGCGGATCAGCCCCAGATCGTCCAAACGATCCAACATGTCATCGGTGCCATCCGAACAATCATTCGAAAACACCAAAATATCGTTCAGGCCAATTAGACGGTGATAAGCGACCCATTCCAAAATAAATGGGGCTTCGTCCTTCATTGTGGTGACGGACGTAATGCGCATCTATTACCCTGCGGTCCGCAGGTGATCACCATCGTCCAGCATCACACCTGGATTATTGGTGACATAACGCGTCAGGCGTTTCATAAGCGCCTGCCCTTCTGGCGTCTGCTTTGCTGCTGCAATTTGATCCTGTGCGTTTGCAACGGCGGCTTCATGCAGGTCGCGCAATTCTGGATCCCTTAGATACTCAGCGCGTTTTTCTGCAATACGATCCGTCCAGCGCAGGATTTTGTCGTCGTATTGGTCGTTGCGGTCATAACGGCGCCAATACGGAAGACCGTAGTTCGCTTGGGCATGGTTGGCGTTGCCGCGGCTGACCTTGAGCAAATAGCTATCAATAGATCGCAGAGCATAATGGTTTAGCTGGACCATGCCGTACCCGTAGTACGGATAATCCAAATGTTTGACGTCTTTGCGCAAATCCAGATGGCGCAGACGTTCGCCCGACCCGTTGTGAACACGCGCAAACCGAAGCTTGTCTTCGTGGAACACAGGCGAATGGTTGTGCCATTCAACGGGTTCAGAGGATTTATGGGTCAACGTTTTGGCACCGCGCCGGTTTGCATCGGCGTGATACGGCGCTCCATCGCGCCAGCAGTATCGGAACTGATCGGTGACCAGATCATCACTGTAGTCCGTAATGCCGCCGTGACCAAAATTCAGCTGCGACAACGACCAAACGTTAGCGTCTGGTTTCGCTGCGAATAGGTCTGACATGCGCCCTTCGCCCACGTTCACGCACATAAATTCATCGGCGTCAAAGCTGACAACCCAATCCGAACGTGATGGACGCATCAATTTATTGAAATAGCGGATCGCAGTCAGATGGTGTTTCGCACCCTTGATCAGAAAAGATGGGTTCGCGAAATGGCGCAATTCGCCAAGTTCATCCAGACGTTCCAACATTCGGTCGGTGCCGTCGCTGCAATCGTTGGTAAAGACGACAATATCGTTCACACCAATCAAACGATGGTATGCAACCCACTCCAACAGGAATGGGGCCTCGTTTTTCATAGGCGTGACGGACGTGATCCGCATTGTAATACTCTACCTCAGTGCTGAGTACGCACTGCAAGATACGTCCCAACTTTCTTATTAGTTTAGAATTACCTCGCATTTTCGTGTCGATCAATTGACAGTCAAAATACAAAAACGCCCTGCGGCAGTCATGTCACAGGGCGTTTTGTAGAATTTTTACTTTACTTTTTAGATCGCGCCGACCTTACCTGCTTTCGCAGATGTGGAAAGAAGGCCAAAAGCGTAATCCGCCACGGAACGGAAACACATCAGGTTATACGACCCGTCAGGTAGCATCCAAAACGCGGCGGCGACTTGGGCCAAACGGGTGCGACGCACCATGCCAGCAGTGAACCGATCGGCGGACATATCGACGGGCGATAGTTTTGCCAACACTTCGTTGGCAAAATCACCCGAAATCGAAATCAGCGCACGTGCGTCCGATACGTTCACAGCCAGAAAATGCGTGCCCTTTAGCGCCGCATCAAAGGCCGCGACCGTTTCCGCTGCCTTTTCATACGGCAGGATCACCAGCAGTTCGTCAGGCGACATCCACAGAACAGTGAAATCACCCGCCTGCACGAAATGGCGCACATCTGGCACCCCTGCCCCAGTGATCTGGGACAGAGCCGCACCAAAGTTTTCATCTTCGAAATCGCCACGCAGGGTAATCATCCCCGTTAGGCCCAGTTCGCGGACAGTGACGTCGCCTTTGGCCTCTTGGCCGTTCAGAGCGCTTACAGCGTTAGACATTCTGCTTTTCTCCGTCTTTGTCGTAGAACACCGGATCGACGATCTTGGCTTTGACCATGGTGCCGTCTTCTTTGTTGAACTCGATCACTTCGCCCATGCGGTCTGGCCCGTTTTTGACCAAGGCCATCGCGATACCGCGTTTCAGGGTCGGCGAATAATAGGTCGATGTCACACGGCCCTGAACATTGCGCTGACCGTTCGGGTTGTTGCCCGGTGCAGGAACATAGGCGCCGTCTTCGATCACGGAGCCGTCCAGCGTTTCAACGCCAACCAGTTTCCAGCGGTCAGGCGATGCCATGAACGACCTTTCCTGCGCGCGTTTGCCCAGATAGTCGTCCTTTTTCTTGGACAATGCCCAGTGCAGGTTCAGGTCCTGCGGGATGATCGTACCATCGGTTTCGTCGCCGATCATGATGAACCCTTTTTCGGCCCGCATGATGTGCATCGCTTCGGTGCCGTATGGCATCACGCCGAATTCCGCGCCCGCCTCTAGCAAAGCATCCCAGAATGCAGCGCCTTGGGACGCAGGAACGGCCACCTCGAACGATAGTTCGCCAGAGAACGAAATACGGTGCACACGCGCGTCAAAGCCGCCCAAGGTGCCGTCTTTGAACTCCATGAACCCGATCGCGTCTTTGGACACGTCCATGCCGCCCAGTTTTTCCAGCACTTGGCGTGCTTTGGGGCCCGCGATGGCGACCTGAGCGTATTGTTCGGTGACGTTCGCGGTGTAGACTTTCCAGTCCCACCATTCGCACTGAAGCCAGTCTTCCATCCAGTCGTGGGTATGCGCAGCACCGCCCGTGGTGGTGTGGCATAGCCAAGTGTCTTCGTCCAAACGGATGACAACGCCGTCGTCCATCAGGAACCCGTTTTCATTACACATCAGGCCGTAACGACATTTGCCGATTTTCAGGTTCGACATCATGTTGGTGTACAGCATGTCCAGGAATTTGCCCGCGTCGGGGCCCTTGACGATGATTTTACCCAATGTCGATGCGTCCAGCAGACCAACGTTTTCGCGCGTGTTCACGATTTCGCGGTTAACGGCGTCTTTGGTGGTTTCGCCATCACGCACGTAGGCATAGGTACGGCGCCACTGACCGCCCACAGGTTCCCATTCGGACCCGTTGGCGTCGTGCCATTGGAACATCGGCGTTTTGCGCACAGGCTGGAACAACTCATCACGCGCAACACCCGTGATCGCCCCCAAAGAGATCGGAGTATATGGCGGACGGAACGTCGTGGTGCCGACATTCGGAATCGTCGAATCCAGCGCTGCAGAAAGGGTCGCCAAGCCATTGATATTGGACAATTTACCCTGATCTGTTGCCATGCCCAACGTGGTGTAACGCTTGGTATGCTCGACGCTTTCGTACCCTTCTTGGGCCGCCAGTTGAACGTCTGATACTTTCACGTCGTTCTGGTAATCCAGCCACGCCTTGGACCGCAGTTTGACACCCGCGCCTTGCGGCATCATCCAAACAGGTTGGATCGCAGCCTCTGCCGGCTCATTAGTGGTGACCGTTTGGCCTGCGTCTGCCAGTACAGCGGCGGTCGATAGGTGACCGTTTGCCGAACCGACAACAGACACAAATGCCTGACCATCAGCGCCAAGCGGTGGTTTTTCCGGGTTCGGACGGAACATCGCCAGATCGTCATCCCAGTTCAGTTTGCCGCCACAGTGCGACCACAGGTGAACAACAGGCGACCACCCGCCAGACATTGCAACGCAATCGCAGGCGATCTCTTCGATCACGCTGCCCTCGCCTGCTTGCAGACAGATCTGCACGCCGGTGACACGTTTTTTGCCTTTGACCTTGGCGATTGCTTTGCCCTTCATCACTTTGATGCCCAGCTTTTCCGCTTCGGCCGCGATGGGGCCAGCGCCGCTGGAACGGGCGTCGATGATAGCAGGAACGGACAGGCCAGCCTGTTTCAGCGTGATCGCGGTGCGGTATGCGTCGTCGTTGTTCGTCACAACAACGGTGCGGTCACCGCAGGAGACGCCCCAGTTCACAACATAGTCGCGCACAGCGGACGCCAGCATCACGCCCGGAATATCGTTGCCATAGAACGACAGCGGACGTTCGATCGCGCCAGTGGCCGATACGATTTCGCCTGCACGGATGCGCCACAAACGGTGACGTGGGCCCGATTTATCGGACAGGTGATCGGTCAGGCGTTCGTAGCCCAGAACATAGCCGTGGTCATAGACACCCGCGACCATGTTGCGGCTGCGCACGGTGACGTTTTCCATCGCATTCAGCGCGGCCAAGGTTTCAGCAACCCAATCAGAGGCCGATTTACCGTCGATTTCAACGCCGTCGACAACTGCGCGACCACCGAAATCAGCGGTCTGTTCCAGCAGCAGAACGCGTTTGCCTTCTTTGCCTGCTTTCAGCGCGGCAGCAAGACCAGCGATACCGCCGCCCGCAACCAACACGTCACAGAAGAAATAGAAATGTTCGTATGTGTCAGCGTCTTTTTCTTTTGGCACCTGACCCAGACCCGCCGATTGACGGATGAAGGGTTCGTAGACGTATTTCCAGAACGGACGCGGATGGATGAACATCTTGTAATAGAAACCCGCAGGCAGCCAGCGTGCGAACAGCTGGTTTACCGCGCCGATATCGAATTCCAGCGACGGGTAATGGTTCTGCGATTTGATCGTCAGTCCATCGAACACCTCTTGCGTGGTGGCGCGCTGGTTCGGTTCAAACCGGTCGCCTGTCCCCATGTTGAACAGGGCGTTCGGTTCTTCGGCGCCCGATGCGACTACGCCGCGGGGACGGTGATATTTGAACGAACGGCCCATCATCATCTGGTCATTCGCCAGCATCGCGGACGCCAAGGTATCGCCCTGATAGCCGCGCAGACGTTTGCCGTTAAAGGTAAATTCGACAGGTTTCGAACGGTCGATCATACGACCCAAAGATTGCAGACGGGTGCTCATGCCTTTTCCTTCCACGACCAGCCGGGGTGTTTTGCGGTGATTGCTGCAACGATGTCAGCAGGCGGTTCGGTGGTTTGGGCGGGATATGTGCCGTAAACCTCTAGCGTGGCGGTATCACGGGCGCATAGGAACCATTTCCCGCAGCCGTTCGCATGACGCCAACGTTCCAGATGCACGCCTTTTTTGTTTTCGCGCATGAACAGGTATTCTTCGAACGCTTCATCGCTGTCGCCGATGGTGGCGCGTTTCAGGTGCGCTTCGCCGCCAGCATGCAGTTCGGTTTCTTCGGCATAAACGCCGCAATAAGGGCAATGAAGGATCAACATGTCGCGTTCCTTGTGTTGGGCCATCCACACGAAAACAGGCCGGCAAAGCGCGCGGCTTTGCCGACCTGTGACAGTCGGGAATGCAAAATAGGGTTATTGACCGACGGCGTCTTCGATAGCTTCGCCAGCTTCTTGCAGCGCAGTGCCGCCACCGTCGATGGAAATAGTGATGTCGTCAGACTGCTGCGACCCTGCCCAGACGAAATAGCCCAGAACAGCGACGACAACGACCAATGCACCCACGATGAACGCAAGGCCAGAGTTCGTGCCAGACGACGAATTGTTTGTTTGGTCAACCATTGCTGATCTCCTGTAAAATCACTTGTTACAGGTACAACGCAGGTATGGGCGAAAAGGTTCCGCATCAGTGCGCAACCCCCGCAGCAACGGATTCGTCGATGAATTTTCCTTCGCGGAAACGATACATGTCGAATTCGGCCGTCAGCGGGCTGTGACCTTTGGCCATAAGTTCGGCCATGCCCCAACCAGAGCCTGGGATCGCCTTGAACCCGCCGGTGCCCCAGCCGCAGTTCACAAAGATACCTTCGACAGGTGTTTTCGACAGGATCGGAGAACGGTCACCGGTCATATCCACGATGCCGCCCCACTGGCGCAGCATTTTCAAACGGCTAACCATCGGGAATGTTTCGACCAGTGCGCGAACGGTTTCTTCGATGTGATGGAAAGACCCACGCTGGGTGTAGTTGTTGTAGCTATCGGTGCCGCCGCCGATGACCATTTCGCCTTTGTCGGATTGCGACATATAGCCGTGAACGGTGTTCGCCATGACGACCACGTCCATGCAAGGTTTGATCGGCTCGGACACCAGCGCCTGCAAGGCCACCGATTCAATCGGCAGACGGAAACCCGCCATTTCAGCCAAGGTCGAGGTATGCCCCGCAACAACCATGCCTAGTTTGTCGCAATCGATGTCGCCTTTGGTGGTGTTTATGCCAACCACTTTACCGCCTTCGGTGCGCACGCCAGTGACTTCGCATTGCTGGATCACGTCCATGCCCATGTCGGAACAGGCACGTGCGTAGCCCCACGCCACAGCATCGTGACGCGCCGTGCCGCCCCGTTTTTGGTACAGGCCGCCCATGACAGGATAGCGTGGACCGTCGATGTTGATGATCGGAACCAGCTTTTTCAGCTGCTCTGGTGTGACCCATTCGGTCGCAACGCCCTGCAACTGGTTGGCCAGAACGGTCCGTTTGTAGCCGCGCACCTCGTGGTGGGTTTGCGCCAGCATGATCAAACCACGGGGGCTGAACATCACGTTGTAGTTCAAATCCTGCGATAGGTTTTCGTACAGCGACAGCGCCTTATCGTAAATCGCCGCCGATGGGTCCTGCAGGTAGTTCGAACGGATGATCGTGGTGTTACGGCCTGTATTGCCGCCGCCCAGCCAGCCTTTTTCAATAATCGCGACATTTGTGATGCCGTAATTTTTGCCCAAGTAGTAGGCCGTCGCCAGACCGTGACCGCCTGCCCCTACGATGATCACATCGTATTTTTTCTTGGGCTGAGGCGAACGCCATGCGCGTTCCCAACCAGAATGATAACGTAGACCCTCTCGGGCTACAGCGAATACGGAATAGCGTCTCATGCGTGCGAATCCCCTTTGTTGGTCGCGGGCATCCCTGTTTCCCCTTAAGTGCAAAAAATCACAGACCAAATGTCGACTGGACACGCCCGATTATTGCACCTTTGCGACATAGAATAACCGTTCGCGCCAAATCGGTATCGGGTCATGCGGACGCAGGGCCTTTTATCACGGCGAAATGACCGTTAGGTATTCATGGCACATCAGTTGGAGGCGCATGGATGTTCTGGATCATTGCTACCTTACTCGCGCTTGTCGCGGGCGGCATGTTGGTGCTGCCTTTGGCACGAAAGAATGAAACAGACACAACTGGCCCATCGGACGTTGATATCTACAAAACTCAATTGGCGGAAATTGAGCGCGACTTGAATCGCGGCATCCTATCCGCCGACGAAGCCGAACAAGCCAAGACCGAAGTCGCACGCCGTCTATTAGCCGCCGATAAAACAGCGGCAAACAACAATGGCGAAACCCCGCGCAAAATTGCGATCGGTGCCGCTGTTGTTTCGCTGGTTGCCGTGGTCGCAGGCGGTTTGGGTCTTTACGCCGTACTGGGCGCACCAAATGCGGACGACCTGCCCCGCGAACAGCGCATCGCAGACGCGCGTGCGCAGTACGACAACCGTCCGTCCCAAGCCGAAGCGGAATCGGCACAGCCTACCCCCGAAGATATCGACCTACCCGATAACCTACGCGACACTGTCGAACGAGTGCGCCAAAACGCACTGGACAATCCCGATGACATTGCAGCGTTGCGCGATCTTGCGCGGATGGAGATCATCATGGGCAACACGGCACGCGCCGCACGTGCGCAGGGCCAAATCGTAACGCAGATGGGCGGAAACGATGCCCCCATCGACGAAAAAGAAGCCTTGGCCGAACTTATGGTCTCTGCGGCTGGCGGCGTGGTCACGCCCGAAGCTGAACGCGTTTTGCGGGTCATTCTGGACGAAAACCCCAACAGCCTGACTGGTCTGTATTGGGTAGGCGCTTTGTTCATGCAAAATGGCCGCCCCGATCAAGCCTTTGTTTATTGGGATCGCCTGCTGCGCAACGCGCCAGAGGATGCTGAATGGATTGCGAACGTCCAACAAACCACGATGGATTTGGCATGGTACGCAGGCCGCGAAGATTACACACCGCCGGTGAACACCCTACGCGGCCCAACCGCCCAAGACATTGAAAACGCATCCGAAATGGACGCAGAATCCCAAGCGAACATGATCCAAGGCATGGTAGACGGGTTGATGTCGCGTTTGGCAAACGAAGGCGGAACACCCGACGAATGGGCGCAATTAATCCGCGCCCTGGGCGTTCAGGGCGATACCGAACGCGCCGCAGCGATCTGGGGCGAAGCACAGCAAAATTTCGCAGGCAATGAAACGGCGCTGAACGTCATCCGCCCTGCGGCAGTCTCCGCAGGAGTCGCCGAATGATCCTACAAACGGTTGATGAATTTGCGGGCGCAATCCCGCCATTCCGTGCGATTTGCGGGCTGGATCTAGGCACCGTGACAATCGGCGTTGCCGTTTCTGATGGTATGCGTCAGGTGGCCACCCCGTTGGAAACGATCAAACGCAAAAAATTTGGCGTGGACGCCGAAAAGCTGTTGGCGATTTTGGCGAAACGCGACATCGCAGGGATCGTTTTGGGCCTACCCTTGAACATGGACGGCACCGAAGGCCCACGCGCTCAATCGACCCGATCCTTTGCCCGCAATCTGGAAAAGCTAACGGATATCCCGATCACGTTTTGGGATGAACGCCTATCCACCGTCGCCGCTGAACGCGCGCTGCTAGAGGCGGATACATCCCGAAAACGTCGCGACGAGGTGATCGACCACGTCGCAGCAGGCTATATTCTGCAAGGGGTGCTGGACCGTTTGCGCCATTTGGGAGCCTAAAGTGACCGACGATATCTGGAAACGGGCCGAGATCGAAAGCCCCTGCAAAAAACTATGCGCCATCCACCCAGAGGCAAAAATTTGCACGGGCTGTTTTCGAACGCTTGCAGAAATCGGAAATTGGTCGCGCATGACACCCGCCGAACGTCGGGCCGTCATGGATGACTTGCCTGCCCGCGAACCAGCGTTGAAGAAACGGCGCGGTGGGCGGGCCGCCCGATTGGACCGTTTGAATTAGAAAACCTACCCGCGAAACGAGGAAAAACACACTCGTAATCCGGCGGCACTGGTTGGCGGTCAAATTGGCCGGACATAAGGCTTGGCGCTATCATAGATTTAGTCGGTGAAACACACCGAAACGCTGCCCAGTTCATGGAATGACGCGCGCACATGATCGCCGGGTTTGACCGCATAGGCCGCCGTGATCGCACCGCTCAGCGCGATGCTACCTGCGGTCAGCGTTTCGCCCATTCCGTGCAGAATGCGCACCATCAGCGCGATGGCTTCGGCGGGGTTATTCAACACCTCGGCACCTGCCCCCAGCGCGACGATGTCGCCATTGATTTCCATCACAGCGCCGATTGTGCGCAGATCAATCCCGTCTGGACGGCGCGGATAGCTGCCAACGACATAGCGCGCGGACGATGAATTATCTGCAATCACGCTTTGCATATCGAATTTGAAACCGGTGAAACGGCTGTCGATAATTTCAATCGCTGGGATCAGAAAATCGGTGGCCGCCATTACGTCCGCTGCGGTGCAATCCGCACCTGACAAAGTTTACTTAAGCACGAATGCGATTTCACATTCAACGCGCGGATGCACCATTTCGGATACCGAGATTTTCCCATCTTCGGCGACAGCCATTTTGTCGGTCAAAAACCCGATGGATGGGCTATCGACGCCCATCTGGATCATCTTTGGTTTCGATGTCAGGCCTGCTTTCCACCCCGTCAGGCGATGACCACGGGCGATGAAACTATGGCGCAGCGCGTTTTGCACGGCATAGGCATCTTCGACGGTCATGTCTGGGAACTCTTCGGTCAGTTTGCGGATCGCATGACCGTAGGTTTGCGCTGTTTCGACACGTTCAGCCAAACGCACGATATCTATTTGGGTCAAAGTCATGCCAGCGCCTTTCCGGTAAAATGAACGTTGCATTTGCCCATGCCAGCGATTTCAACAGACAACGTGTCGCCGCCTTGCATCCCAACCAATGCGGCCTGTGATCCAGACAGAATGACTTCGCCAGCCTTTAGCGGTTTGCCCAACGGTCCCAACGTATTCGCCAGCCACGCCACAGCATTCAAAGGCGACCCCTGAACAGCGGCGCCGCAGCCCGATGTTGCGACCTCGTCATTTTTGCAAACGACCATGCCCGCCAGACGCAAATCCACGTCGCGTGGGTCGGTCTTTTCACGGCCCAGAACAAACACACCGCATGACGCGTTGTCGGAAACAGTGTCTTGGATTGCGATTTTCCAGTCCTGAAAACGGGTATCCACAACCTCGATACAGGGGGTGACGTATGCGGTGGCTTGCAGCACGTCCAATGCCGTCACGCCCGGACCATTCACGTCATGTTTCAGCACAAAGGCCAATTCGCCTTCGACGCGGGGCTGCATCAGAGTGCCCAGATCAATGGTATCGCCGTCCTGAAACAGCATGGCATCCGTCAAAATGCCGAAATCAGGCTGATAAACGCCCAAAGCGTCCTGAATTGCCTTGCTGGTTAAACCAATCTTTTTGCCGATCACCTTTTCGCCGTCCGCAATGCGGCGGTCCATCATGCGCGACTGGATACGATAGGCATCCTCAATCGTGCAGGTCGGTTCCAATGCGGCGATTTTATCTATTGGCTGACGTGTGCGCTGTGCCTCGAACAGCATATCGCCTAGCGCGTCGATGCGTGCTTGATCGATCATATCCCCCCCATAATGAAACCTAACGAGCCCAATACGTTGATTCATGACACCGCGTTGCCAAACCACACCCTGCAATAATTTGTCGGCCCCGAAACCATTCAAAAAATGGATAAAACATAAGTTCAGCACAGCCAGAGTAAGAACTACGTTTGGATAATAGATAAATGAGGTATTTCGAAGCAGTCACAAAAGAGATGCGTTTTGACCGCACTGCGGCAACCAAGGCTCAATGCAAACCGCGTTTTGAACGTCGCAGGTCATCGGTTTTTGTTGCCTTGCGACGCTTTGGTTAATTCGATACGATGTAAGGGTCGGAAAAATTCTTGGCTGGTCCGGTTATTCCAGCCCCCGCAATCGGGAATTTACACATGGGTCATCCCATGATGCCGCGACACCGAAACCCATAACGGGGCGGTGTCGGCATTTATACGCGACATCCCCCATCTATCAGAGTGTGAGATGTCGAAGAAAATTATTATTATCAATCAGATCGTTATGACCTGCCTCATGGCGTTTTCCATGTCAGGCATCATGTTGTTGATCGCGATGGGGCCGATGCCTGGATTTATCGGAATGTGGATTCCAAATTTCCTGATCGCTTGGCCCATCGCCTTTGTTGCCACAAATCTGGCGTGGCCGATTGCGTCGTTCATCACCCGCAAAATTGCGGGCGGCAGCCTAGCCCATTAATCACGCAACCAGTCGCGGAAATTGTCGAACTGCGGACGGAAAAACGCCATGCGCCGTCCTGCGGCTGGCACTTTGTTTTTAGCATCGGGCGCAGTTCCGTGGATCACCATGCGGTCCAGCAGAACCGACTGCCCTGCGGTCATTGGCAATTCGACGCGTTCGCAGCATTCGAACACTTCGGCGCGGGCATCGGCGTATATTTCAGTGACATCGATGTCTGGCCACATGGATGGCGGCATACCAGCAAACGCCACGGTAAAAGCTTCGCGCATGATCTCTTCGCTACCCGGCCAAACGACCAAAGGCGCCTGGGTGCAGTCATTCACCGCAACGGCTGTGATATAAGCGTGCGGTTCGCGTAGGTGGCGCCGTTTTTCCGGACCTTCAGCCAATAGGCCATCCAAATGCGCCGCATCCCGAGCCAGACGATATTTATGCGCCTTGTCCGACTCATCCGCGTCTTTCCGCGGATACCCTTTGTAGATGACTGACAACTGCGCGGGGTGCAGCGGCAAACCGGGAACCATACCATCCCAAGGCCCCCGCAAAGGCACGCCATCAATGGCCCCTTTTTCATCCGTCGGCAAAGCGTCGACACCAACAAACCACGTCTGTCCATGACGCAACCATTTTGCCTGTTGCGCAGGATCCGCCAGAACAGCGTCCGCCGCCGCATTTGCAGCTTTGGCCCATGCGGTCATTTCGGGCGTTTTGTCGAACTGGATAAAGCCGCCTTCGATCATAGCAGATACTCCAACGCAGCTTCGACGGTTTCGATCCCTGCCCCATCGCGCGTGGCATTTTCCGACAAATGCCGACGCCATCCACGCGCGCCGGGACGCCCCATGAAGGCACCTAGCATATGGCGGGTAACCTGATGCAAACGGCCGCCATTCGACAGATGCGTTTCGATATAAGGCAGCATATCGCGGACGATCTGTACAGGATCGGTATCGGTCCCCTGCCCGTAAATGCGGCGGTCGGCCTGGCACAGAACATCAGCCGGATTGTGATAGGCCGCGCGCCCGATCATCACACCGTCAAGACCCTGCGCCAATTGCTCCTCTGCCGCGTCTAGCGTCGCGATACCGCCGTTGATCGAGATATGCAGATCAGGATTGTCGCGTTTGATCTGATGCACCAGATCATAATCCAGTGGCGGAATATCGCGGTTTTCCTTGGGGCTTAGCCCCTGCAGCCACGCCTTGCGAGCGTGAATGGTGAACCGTTTTACGCCTGCAGCGCTGACCTTTGCGATGAATTCTGGTAGGACGTCATGCGGTTCTTGATCATCCACGCCGATACGGCATTTGACCGTCACCTCGACCGGCGAAGCAGCGATCATTTCAGCGACGCATTCGGCAACCAGATCAGGCGATTTCATCAAGATCGCCCCAAACGCGCCTGATTGAA
This sequence comes from Marivivens niveibacter, assembly GCF_002150005.2. Classification (GTDB taxonomy): domain Bacteria; phylum Pseudomonadota; class Alphaproteobacteria; order Rhodobacterales; family Rhodobacteraceae; genus Marivivens; species Marivivens niveibacter. The sequence continues at coordinate 786,145 of NZ_MSPP01000001.1, read as the reverse complement.
CGCGATCAGACGGGCAACCGCAGTTCAGATTAACCTCGTCATAGCCGTAGTCTGCGGAAATTGCCGTTGCTTCGGCCAGTTGTTTTGGATCCGAACCACCCAATTGGACTGCGACGGGATGTTCGACAGCGTCAAAACCCAACAACCGATCACGATCGCCGTGGATGACAGCGGGCGCTGTCACCATTTCAGTATACAAAAGGGTTTGCTGCGACAGCATACGGTGGAAAACACGGCAATGCCGGTCTGTCCAATCCATCATCGGCGCAACACTTAGCCGCGCACTTTGAGACATGTCAGAGTTTAGTTCGGACATTGAAAACCTATCGATCCGTCACTGTGGCAGAGTTGCCCGCGATATAACGACGGATCGATAGAAATGATAGTGCCTGATCCGAACCTAACGGTTTGTTTAGTCGGCGATGAAATCTAGGTAGATAGCCGAATCCGACGATTCAAACAGAATAACACCGCCGATTTCGTCTGGTGTTCCATTGCCTTGATCCCAACCAAAGAATGTCCCTTCGGCGGTACCTTCGCCGCCAGTCCCGACAACAATGTAATTGAAATTTTCGGTCATTTCGCCACCAGAGAAACCATTACCGTCGATTGTCATATCGGTAAATGCAATGCCGCCTGCTGGATATAGATCAGTGCCGTCATCCAAAATTAGGTCAGTGATCTCTAGATCCACGCTGCCGCCTTGACCAAAATAAGCGCTGGCTGTTGCTGTGCCACCGTAAAGATCGAAGTCGCCCAACGAATCAGCGCCAAGGCCTGCGGCATCACCTGTATACACCGCATAGCCAGAATTGGGCATATCACCTTCTTGGGTAACGATGCCACCAACCCCAGTCAGGTAGTAATTAACACCGCCAACTGTATAAGTTTCGGCAAAGACTGATGCATAATCATAGGTCTGGGTCGCGTAGGCGTAGACCAACAGTACGGCCTCGCCGCTTCCATCTGTTGCATAGCCGTAATAGTCAAATCCGTCACTATCGACCAAGCTGTACTGGCCATCGTTAATCACGACTTTCCCGGTGTTGTGGTTCAACGAACCGCTCATGCCAACGATATCAGCGTCGTCAGATGCAGAACTGACGCGAACAGCAACGCCACCCATCGTGCTGGTGGTCGTCGAAGTTGTCCCAGCAGTATCATTCAGTGCTGCGTAGGTGCTGCTAACCGAAAAGAAATCTTCGATTGTGGTGCCGCCACATGCGGTCAAAGAAAAAAGAACTGGTGCCGCAGCAACCAATTTCATCGCCGTAAATTTCACTATTTTGCCCCCCAAAGGCGTCTTTCAGCATGTTCATCGGGGGTGCGACGCCTGCTTTTCTAGCCCACTGTACACAACCCACGATGGCATTAAAAACACGACAGCATCGCGTTAATCAATTGTAAACTTTTTACATAAGAGCATTTTTCTTAAGTTTATTTTGACCCAATGATCAAATGGTATGGAATACCTTACCTGTTATGGTTGTGAGACTATTTGCCCGACAAACGTTCTGACAACTGGCCTAGACGAAAAAACGAAAGACATAGGCAGCCAGTTCCGGTTTTCGTGGTTTCACTGTCGAATGAAACGCAAAAACGGTTCGTCAGCGGGGGCACAGATAATGCCTCACGGTCAAAGATTTTGATACACGACCATTTCCTGCACCTAACAATCGCAGCTCTAGCTATTACATAAATGGTATGGTCAACGCTTCGCTTACAGATCTGACTTTAGCCAGCTACAACATCCGCGCCGGTTTAGGTGTAGATTTGCGGCGCGATCCGATCCGCAGCTTGAAAACCATTCACGGACTGGATGCTGATATCGTTACCTTGCAAGAGGCTGATTTCAGATTAGGCACCCGTCCTACCGCCCTGCCTCGAGATACGATCGGGACCTACACTGATCTTGCGCCGATCCCCGTCGCTGAAAATGACCACAGTTTGGGCTGGCATGGCGTTGCAATCCTTGCGCGCCCGAACCTGGCACATACCGACATTCACCGCATTCCGCTGCCGGGCCTAGAACCACGCGGGGCGATCGTTGTGGATTTCAACGTAGGCTTTCGATTGGTTGCCGTACACTTGGGCCTTTTGCGGCGCGACAGGCGTGCACAGATGGCGCACATCCGCGCAATTATCAACGAACTAGACAATCGTCCGACCGTTATGATGGGGGATTTCAACGAATGGTCGACCCGCAGAGGGTTTGAACCCCTCGCTGGCTATACCGTTTTGACGGCGGGCAAAACGTTCCCGTCTCGGCTCCCGTTGGGTCATTTGGATCGGCTGGTGCATTGCGACATGTGCACAGTTACGCCATTACCAATCCCGACCGTGACTGGTGCCCATGCCTCGGACCATTTACCAATCAAAGCACGGCTTAACCTTAGCGGCGGATCATAACGCCCAAATCGGCCACATTCGTGCCCGTCCCGCCAGTGATCAACAAATCAGCTGCCAGTTTTAACGCCTCGTAGCTGTCGTTGTTTGCTAGCAAAGCATCAATATCGCCCCTCGCAGCAGCGATGCGCGATAGCGTATCCTGATCGACAATTCCGCCGGCTGCATCCGTTGGCCCATCGCGTCCGTCCGATCCCCCCTGCAAACAGCACCAGTCCGTCCAGCCCCGACGTGCGGCTTCTTGCGCAATGAGCAATGATAGCTCCTGATTGCGTCCGCCTTTGCCAGTACCCTTGAGTGTCACGGTCGTCTCGCCGCCCCAAACGGTAATCCCGGGTCCGGCCGCATCGCAAATTTGGCGAGCAGCGTCGGCCACATCGCCTTCAATCGGATCATCAATCACGTAACAGTCTGGCCCTGCCGCGTCTTTCAATGCAGCGACCGATTGCGCATTAGATCCTATCAGAATGTTGTCCGCCGATACAGTCCCCACCTTTTGTTCAGAGTTCGATAGATGCGCACGAACACTATCCGCAACCTTATCCCACAGCCCATATCGTTCCAAAGTTTCCTGTGCTTCCGCCCGAGTGCCCAACGCAGCCACCGTAGGCCCGCTCGCAATCGTGGATAGATCATCGCCCACAACATCCGAAAGGATCAGCGCACGCAAAGGCCGCCCCGCACACAATCGCGCCAACCCGCCGCCTTTCAATTGCGACAACTGCTGTCGTACCAAATTCATCGCATGAATATCGGCACCAGACCCCAATAACAGTCGGCTCACCTCGGCTTTGTCTTGTAAACTCACGCCCTCTACTGGCGCTGGCAGCAACGCCGACCCGCCCCCTGATACCAGCACTAGCACAGGCCCGTCAGTCGATTTAATCGCGTCCATAAATGCAGCAGCACCCGCAGCGCCGTTGTCATCCGGCACCGGATGACCGGCGCTCATAACCTTCGCGCCCTGCAAGGGCGCGGCATTTTCGTAATTGGTCACAACGATGCAGTCCGCGCTCGGCGTCACACCCAGCGCCGCCTCCGCCATACGGCGGGCTGCTTTACCCACCGATAGGATCAGCGCGGGGTCAAACCCGTCAATCCCGCGCAAAACACCTGCATATGGGTCCGCCGCTGCGACACCCGCCATAAAAATCTGTTGGGCTAAGGCCCTAATATCATTGGTCATAGGGTCAGCCTGACGGGTTACGTCAAACGCTTCAACCCCTTAGCTGTTTATTCCAGCCCCTTTAGCGCCCGATACGCCGCGCCATACCGCGCGTGTGCCGCGGCAAAATCGTCCTGCAACGCTACAACCGGATCTACCGTGCGTTCGATCACGGGTAGCGGCGCGGCCTCTGCCCCTGCCCCTGTCGCGGCCATCAGACCCAATCGCGCCGCTCCAAACGCACCGCCATAATCGCCTGCCTCTGGCAATGACACAGGGATGCCCAGCGACGTTGCAATCGCCTGCACCCAATAATCGGATTTCGATCCACCACCCACAGCGATCAGGCGGTCAATCTTGGTCCCTGTTGATGTCAACGCATCATAACAATCGCGGATTGCATGGGTGACGCCCTCTAGCACGGCGCGGGTCATGGCCTGCTGGTCCGTGCTGTGATCCAGATGCAGGAACGAGCCACGGATTTTCGTATCATTATGCGGCGTGCGCTCGCCGCCCAGATAAGGCAGGAACAGCGTCCGCGTCGGCGCGCGCAGATCACCCAAAACGCTGGTCAAATCCGCAGGCTTCGCGCCCATCACGCGACCGAACCAATTCATGGCATCCGCAGCGGCCAGAATAACCCCCATCTGGTGCCAAGTCTCAGGCAGCGCGTGACAGAACGTATGAACTGCCGATGCCGCGTCTGGCTGATACGCCTCGGATGCTGCGAACAGCACGCCCGATGTACCCAGCGACACAAACGCATCCCCTGGGTTTACAACGCCCACGCCCACCGCGCTGGCTGCGTTATCTCCGCCGCCGCCTGCGACGATCACATCTGCGGGCAAGCCCCATTCGGATGCCAAAGCCCCGCGCACGATGCCCGAATTTTCCGACCCTTCAACCAGTCGCGGCATCTGTTCGCGTGTCAGATCGGTCGCGGATAGCAGCCCGTCACACCAATCGCGTTTGCCCACATCCAACCACGATGTACCCGCCGCATCCGACATTTCCGCAACCGCGTCACCGGTCAGATATAGACGCAAGTAATCCTTTGGTAGCAGAACCTTATCGACCTTTTTGAACGTCTCTGGTTCGTTATTTTTGACCCATGCCAATTTCGGCGCGGTAAATCCGGGGAATACGATATTGCCCGTCTTTTCGCGGAACTGCGGATCGGCGTCCAGTTCTGCGGCCTCTGCCGCGCTGCGGGTGTCGTTCCACAGGATACAAGGGCGCAGAACCTCGCCCGCTTTGTCCACCAGCGTTGCACCATGCATGTGCCCCGACAGGCCAATTGCGCGGGTTTTGCCCAGATCGATCTTGGCTGCTAGCCCTGCCATGACGTCATTGACGGCGGCGATCCAATCGGCGGGGTTCTGTTCGGACCATCCGTCATGCGGTCGCTGCACGGTTAGCGGCGCCAGCGCCTCGGCCAGAATGGCCTGATTGTCGTCGATCACGATGCCCTTGAGCCCCGACGTGCCTAAATCCAAACCGATATACATGAGCGATCCTCCCGTTCCTTATTAGCGGGCTAGCACGCAACCACCAAACGGGCAATAGCCCGCAATCAGGGCATATGCTCAAACCTTATCGAAACGTTGACGCAACAGGGCGACTCGATGTAGAACAAAAGTAGAACATTGAGTGTTGCTATGACGAGTCCCACCCCCAAAGACGCCACATTATCCGAAGTCTTTAGCCCTCGCGCCGCCGATGCCGCAGCGGTGGGTTTTGTGGTGGCGCATCTGGACACGGACAAACCCGTTCTGTGGATTCAGGACCGTATCACGCGCAAGGAAACAGGCCGCCCCTATACCCCTGGCCTGCCCCGTGATCTGGACCTGATCTATGTGGATGTAACCCGCCCCGTCGATGTTCTATGGGCGATGGAGGAAGGCCTGCGTTGCCGCGATTTCGGCGCTGTTCTGGGCGAATTATGGGGCAATCCGCAGGCATTGGATTTCACAGCCACAAAACGTCTGGCGCTGCGGGCGGAATCCTACCGCGTGCCTGCATGGCTGATCCGCCGTGCCGCCGAACCCACGCTTAGCGCCGCGCGCAATCGGTGGCGGGTGTCGTCGCTGCAATCGCTGCAAAACCCATGGGACAACCGCGCACCCGGCACTCCGGTGTGGGAGGCAGACCTGTTTCGCACCCGCTGGGGCAAACCTGGCCGATGGGTAGCGACCTATGACAATGGCACCCTGCAATTCAGCCATGGAATGGAGGCAGACGCGGTTCCCCCCGCAGAACAGGTGCGCAGATGACCCGCGCCTTTGTTGCCATTCACCTGCCGCGCTTTGCGATGGAGCGTTGGCAAATCCTAACCACCCGCCATGGCGATGCCTATGATGCAGATCGCCCCCGCGTGCTGGCCGTGGATACTCCGCGCGGGCCGATGGTGCACGCGACGAACCCTGCCGCCGAAAATGCAGGCATCACCGTTGGTGCGCGGGTCGTGGATATGCGTGCGCTGTGCCCCGAACTGGACCTACATTACGCCGACCCCGACCATGACCGCGCCGCATTGGAACGCCTGATGATGTGGTCGCGCCGCTGGGCCCCGTGGACGGCCATAGACGGCGCCGACGGGATCATGCTGAACGCCACGGGCTGCGCCCATCTGTTCGGCGGCCCCGATGGCATGTTGTTAGAGATAGAGGACCGTCTGGCGGGCCTAGGCATCACTGCCTCTACCGCGATGGCCCCGACCATTGGCGCGGCATGGGCGCTGGCGCGGTTTGGGGGCATGCGGCCCATCGTCGGGGATCTGGACGCCATGATCGCGCCCTTGCCCGTGCGGGCGCTGCGGATTGATGGCGACACTGTCCTGCTGCTGAACCGTTTGGGGCTAAAAACCATCGGCGATCTGCGGGCCGTGCCGCGTGTGCCGTTGGCCCGCCGTTTTGCCCGTGCGCCGCTGGTGTCGAACCCGCTGATGCGGCTGGATCAGATATTGGGCAAACTGGCCGAACCGTTGACCGCGCCCGAAGACCCGCCGCGGTTCATCCAGCACGCCCGCCTGCCCGAACCCGTCCAAGACCCGACCGAACATATCCCCGCCCTGACCCGCGCCCTCTGTGACGATCTGGAACAGGCGGGATTTGGCGCGCGCCGCCTGACCCTGACCGTGTTCCGCACGGACGGAGAGGTATCATGGACCCACGCCGCCACCAGCCAACCCAGCCGCGATGCGGATCACCTGACGCGGCTGTTTGACGGCAAACTGGATAGCATTGATCCTGGGTATGGGTTTGACCTGATCACGCTGGCCGCGCCCTTTGTCGAACGGATGGACCACAATCAGGACCGTCTGGACGGCAAAACCCATCGCGGCGCGGAACTGTCGCATACCGTCGACCGTCTGGTCGCGCGGTTTGGCGTGCAGGCCATTCAACGCCCCGACCGCCGTGACCGTCATATCCCCGAACGCGGCGAACTCTGGCGGCCTGCAATGGCGGGCACGCCCCGCCGCCCGCTGCGCAATCCGCGCCGTCCCCAGCGCCTGCTAGAACACCCCGAAGAAATCCGCGTCCTTTACGCCGTTCCCGAAGGCCCGCCCGCCCAATTCGTCTGGCGCAAAAAGGTGCATAAGGTCGGCCGCTTTGACGGGCCCGAACGGATCGCGCCTGAATGGTGGGCCGACCGCCCCGGCACCCGTCTGCGCGATTATTACAAAGTCGAAGAACAGCACGGCCTGCGGTTCTGGATTTACCGTGACGGGGTGCTGGGCGACAACCGTGGGCGCGAACCGCAGTGGTTCATGCAAGGCCTGTTTCTATAGGCCCGCCTCATGCCCGATATCGAACCGCGCCACCCGAAAAAGACGGTCCCCACCGATGGGTTCACCCCCAACGCGCCCAGTTTTTATGTCGAACTGGGGCTGGCGTCGTGTTTTTCGTTTCTGCGCGGTGCGTCTGAATCCGCCGACTTTGCCCAGACGGCGTGGGACATGGGATACGACCGCATCGGGATCACCGATTGGAACACGCTGGCGGGCGTTGTGCGGATGTATATGGACTGCGAAAAGGCGCATATTCGCACGCTGATCGGCTGCCGAATTGTGCTGACCACGGGCGATGAATTTCTGGCCTACCCCACGGACCGCGATGCCTATGGCCGTCTGTCCCGCCTATTATCCAAAGGCAAAATGCAAACGCCCGATGGCGATTGGCAGGACAAAGGCATTTGCCAAATCACTCTGGACGATCTGGCTGCCCATGCGGACGGAATGCGCCTGATCGCCGTGCCGCCCAGCGACCTATCACAATGGGAGCCGCGCCTTGCGCAGCTGTCGCGCGCTCTGCCGCAGTTAACCCATGTGGCGGCCAGCTATATGTACCGCGCCGATGACCGCGCCCGCATCAATCGGCTGGATACGCTGGCGACGCGTAACCGCCTGTCTATTCTGGCGACCAATGATGTGCTGTACCACGCACCCGATCGCCGCCCATTACAGGACGTGATGACTTGCATCCGCGAAAAGGTGAAATTGGCTGATGCGGGGTTTCTGCTGGAACCAAACGCCGAACGGCACCTGAAATCCCCCGATGAAATGGCACGCCTGTTTGCCGAATGGCCCCACGCGATCCGCGCCACCCGCGAAGTCGCGGACAGCATCCGTTTTGACCTGCGCGAACTGGCCTATGAATACCCACAAGAGGTCGTGCCAGCAGGCAAATCCCCGCAACAGCATCTGACCGACCTGACGTGGGCCGGTGCAGAATGGCGATACCCTGACGGCGTGCCCGACAAAACCGCCGAAGTCCTGCGCAAAGAACTGGCGATGATCGAAAAGCTGGATATCGCCCGCTATTTTTTGACGATCCACGACATCATCCGCTTTGCCCGCTATGAATCGCAGCCCGAAATCCTGTGCCAAGGGCGCGGATCGGCGGCGAATTCGGCGGTCTGTTATGTGCTGGGTATCACCGCGGTGGACCCCGCCCAACACCAGTTGCTGTTTGAACGGTTCATCTCCGAAGAACGCAAAGAACCGCCCGATATCGACGTAGATTTCGAACATGAACGCCGCGAAGAGGTGATCCAGCACATCTACCAAAAATATGGCCGCGACCGCGCGGGCCTATGCGCGACGGTGATCCATTACCGCCCCCGATCAGCCATCCGCGAGGTCGGCAAGGTCATGGGCCTATCCGAGGACATCACCAGCGCCATCGCCAAAACCGTCTGGGGCCATTGGGGCACCGACGTGGACGACAGCCGCGTGGCCGAAGCTGGGCTAGATCTGACCGACCCTTTGCTGCGCAAAACGCTGATTATCGCGCGGCAAATGATCGGAATGCCTCGCCATCTGGGCCAGCATGTGGGCGGGTTTATCCTGACCGAACGGCCCCTGACCGAAACCGTGCCCATCGGCAACGGCGCTATGGCCGACCGCAGTTTTATCGAATGGGACAAAGATGACATTGATGCGCTGGGGATCCTTAAGGTAGATATCCTTGCGCTGGGAATGCTGACCTGCATTCGAAAATCTTTTGATTTGATATCAGCGCACTACGGGCGAAAACTCAGCCTAGCCACCACCCCGCGCGAAGACCCGCGCGTCTATGACATGCTGTGCAAAGGCGACAGTATCGGCGTGTTTCAGGTCGAAAGCCGCGCCCAGATCAACATGCTGCCGCGTCTGCGCCCGCGCGAATTTTACGATCTGGTCGTGCAGGTCGCCATCGTCCGCCCTGGTCCCATTCAGGGCGACATGGTCCACCCCTATCTGCGCCGCCGCGGAGGCGAAGAACCGGTTGTCTATCCATCCCCCGCGCCGCCCCACAATCCCGAAGAATTGCGCGACATTCTGGGCCGCACCTATGGCGTGCCGATCTTTCAGGAACAGGCGATGAAAATCGCGATCGAGGCCGCGAATTTTTCCCCCGCCGAAGCGAACGAGCTGCGCAAAGCCATGGCCACATTCCGCAGCCGTGGCACCATCGGCAAACTGGAACAGAAAATGGTCGGGCGCATGGCCGAACGCGGCTATGACCCCGAATTTGCCGCCCGCTGTTTTGACCAGATCAAAGGCTTTGGCGAATACGGCTTCCCCGAAAGCCACGCCGCCAGTTTCGCGCATCTGGTCTATGTGTCCAGCTGGATCAAATGCCATTACCCTGCGGTGTTCTGCGCGGCCCTGCTGAATTCGCAGCCCATGGGGTTTTATGCCCCCGCCCAATTGGTGCGCGACGCCCGCGAACACGGCGTCACCGTGCGCCCGCCTGATGTGAATTATTCCCAATGGGACAGCACGCTGGAACCGCACCAAAACGGGTTCGCCATTCGGTTGGGGTTTCGGCAGATATCGGGGCTAAACCGCGGGGCCATAGATCAATTCATCGCCCGCCGCGACGCGCCTATTCGCGATATCAAAACACTGCAGGAAATGGGGCTATCGGCGGCACACATCCGCAAACTGGCCGAAGGGGACGCGATGCGGTCGCTGTTCATTGATCGCCGTCAGGCGCTGTGGGATGCCAAATCCCTGCGCGACGCGCCCGACCTGCCCCTGTTTCAGGACAGCCGCGACGAAGGTGCCGATTTACCCGTCGCCCTACCCGATATGCCCGTGTGCGAACAGGTGGTCGCCGATTACCAAACGCTGCGACTATCGCTCAAGGCGCATCCGATGGGGTTTCTGCGTGGGTCGATGCGCAAACAGGGGTACGCGCACTGCGGCGACCTGATGCACAGCCGCCCGAACCAGCGGATCAAACTGGCTGGGCTGGTCCTGATCCGCCAACGCCCCGGATCGGCCAAAGGTGTATGTTTCATCACGATCGAGGATGAAACAGGCGTCGCCAATGTCGTCGTTTGGCCAAAGGTGATGGAACAGTGCCGCAAAACGATCATGCAATCGCGGCTATTGGCGGTGCATGGCTATATCCAACGCGAAGGCGACATTATCCACGTGGTCGCGCAAAACCTGATTGATAAATCGGACGCCCTGCTACGGCTCGCGCCTGAATCCATGGCCACGCCCATTGCCCGCAGTGACGAGGTTAAACGCCCAATCCCCGCGCCCTCTGGTCGCCACCCGCGCAACGCGCAAATCATCCCCAAAAGTCGTGATTTCCACTGACTTAGAACAATTCGATTTTCAGATCACCGTCATTGTCAGACCAGCTATCTTCGCCTTCATGGCCTTCTTGGGTGTGAATACGGCGCTGCGAATACATCACGTATTTCTGCGACAGTTGCGCAATCAGATTATCCACATCATTGCGAATATCAGACGAAATATCCCGATCGCGGATAAAGGTGCTCATCTCTTGGAGCATCAGGTCAATGGTTTCGGCCTGCTGGCGGATCACATCACCCAATTGCGCGCTGGAAATGGCGTTCCGAATGGATCCTTCGATCTTTTTCGACATCGCCTTGCGTTCGCCTTGCTGTTCTTCGTTCAACTCGACCAATTCAGCAAAATTCCAGGTCACGCCAGACACAGTGGACTGAACATTCCGCATGATTTCATTTTGCTTGTCTAAATTCGCAAAAATCGAGGCCTGTTTTTCCTGTTCTTCTTCGCTGGTGTAGGGCGCGACCTCGCGGGTGGCCGCCGTCACATAGGGATGCAGTTTGCGCGAAATCGCATTGGTTGCATTCGCCAAACGCGCGACATCCATCGAAATATCCGTGAAATCAGACAAAGCATCGGGATATTTTTCAGACGTGGCGTTGACCTTCACCTCTAGATCCAAAATCGCTGCGGTCACATCGTCCAGTTTACCGAAACCCACACGCATGTTGTTAATGGCATCGGCGACGGATGCCATGACCTCGCGGGTGGATTTGATTTCTTCGCGGATCATCGCACCGACCTTTTTAACCTCCATCATATCATGGGTCAGCTTCATCTGATCCTTGCTATGCTGGGCGGAGACGTCCTCTAGGTCGCTGATGTGTGAAATCGCAGCGTCGGTTTTATCTTTCTCATCGGCAATCGCGGTTTCAACCTCGTGCAGATAGGTCATGAAACTGATCGACGCTTCGTTCGTTTCGTGGGCAATGTTTTTGGTCAAACCGCTTAGCAGATCAAACAGCCGCGGCAGATGTTCACCATAGGATGCACTGGTATCGTCAATTTCCCCTAGCATGGTTTTCCCCTTTAGCTGTTTGGCAGTAGTTTGTTCAAAACAGCCTCAAGCTGTTCATGATCGACAGGTTTGGTCAGCCACCCCGTTGCGCCAGCGGCTTTGGCTTCTTCGCGGCGTTCTTTTTGGGAATCCGTGGTCAGCACCAGCATGGGGGTAAAGCGCAATGGCGGTTGCTTGCGCAGTGATTGGATCAGCTCTGCACCGTTGGCACCGCCCATATGAAAATCGGTGATCACCATTTTAGGTGCGTCGCCGCCTTGGGATACGATATCGACGGCCTCTTCTGCGCTGGCGGCTTGGGTCGTGGTATGGCCAAAGCGCTGCAACAGATTGTCCATGCTCATCAACACGGTCGGGCTATCATCAACGATCAAAATATGTGCCATTTTTATGGTCCTTTATTGTAGCAAGTAGCTGTTCGAATTTGACAAAATCGAACGCCAGTCATTGGTTTCAGAGTTATTTTTGATGTTTGCCTTGGCCGCGATCAGCAGCTGAACGACCGCTGTGTGCGCCGATTTGCAATCGGTCAGATCGACGGTGCCGCCGCGATGTTCTGTCAGCCATGGGTGCAATGCGTCGACATCGGTGATGTCGATGTCACCCGACAGAACCGCCTCTGTGTCTGTTAGTGATATTGGCATTCGACAATCTCCCTTAGGTTTAGGGCCAACAGGATTGAACCGTCGCCCAACAACGCGGTGCCCGAATAACAATCGTAGTTTGCTAAAACGCCGGACATCGGTTTGACGATGGCATCGACACCTGGATGGAACCGGTCGACAACCAAACCGGATTCGTGACCATTCACATCCACCACCATCACGCTGAGCGTTTCGGGGTCGTCTTGCGCATCGCATTGGAACAAATCGCGCATCCGCACCAAAGGTATTAGACGGTCGCGTAGCAATACCATTTCGGCATCGCGGTGACGCCGAATACTGACCGGACTGATCTTTTGGCTTTCGACCACGCTATCAACTGGGACGCCGTACAGACCATCGCCGACCTCAACCATCATTAGCTGTTGAACCGCCATCGACAGTGGCAATGACAAGGTCACACGCGCACCCAATCCCGGTTCGCTATCAATGGAAATCTGCCCACCCAAACGGCGCACCATGCTAGCAACAACGTCCATTCCGACACCGCGGCCCGATAGGTCGGACACTTCTTCTTTGGTGGATAGGCCTGGTAGGAAAATCAGCTGAAGCTTTTCATTCGCAGACATTGCATTGACGCGTTCAGCGTCGATCAATCCACGCTCTAACGCCTTTTTCACCACCTTATCGACGGCTATGCCTTTGCCATCATCGGTGATTTCAATGACGACACTGTCATCTTTGTTAAACGCCGATACCCGAATGGTGCCCTGTTTGGGTTTATCCGCCTCCGCCCGTTCGGTCGGGTCTTCGATCCCGTGGTCAATCGAATTGCGGATCAGGTGAACGATTGGATCGGATAGTTCATCAACAATGGCTTTGTCAGCTTCGGTATCTTCGCCATCGACAACATAGCGGATGTCTTTACCCAGTTTTCGGGACATGTCGCGGACCAAGCGGTTAAACCGTGACAACACAGACCCAACAGGCACCATGCGGATCTGCATGATCGCCGCCTGAAGCTCTTCTGCGATGCGGTTAATGGTGTTGTGCTGCATTTTGATTTCGCGCACCAATTCGCGACCATCTTCGATGTTTTCCGCTTTGCGTGCCAAAAATGGCATCGCGTTTTTGGCAACGATCAATTCGCCAGCCAAATTCATCAGGGCGTCGATACGGTCACTATCAACGCGCAAATACCCTGATGATCGTTGTTTTGCGGGCGCTGCTGCGGGTTGTTTTTCCGGTTCGGCGACCTGCGGTTTATCGACGGGCGCAGGATCGTTGCCTGCCGGTTCACCGCGCACATCGGCTATAGTGGCGTCCAAATCGCCAACAGCGTCATCAGACACATTCAGGTTTCGCCCCACACGGGCCACAACGTCGGCTGCGCTTTTCTGGATATTTTCAGCAGCTACGCCAGTTTGCGGTGTCGCCAGCAACGCGGCTTGAGATTGCAAGATATCATCAGCCAATTGTTCAATGGCACTAGGACCGTCTGTCGCTGCAATGCGTTCTATGCTGACGTCATCAATGTCGTAGGAAAAATGTTTTTCCAAATCGGGTACGGTGGCCGAAGACACCAATCGGAACCCAATTTTCAACATGAATGGATCAAGCTGATCCACATCAGGCCAATCATCAGGTTGCACCACCTGCATCCACAACAAACCCGGCGCAGCCAAAACCGTGCGGAGCGGATCGCCACCAGCAAAGAACGTCGTCTCACCCGGTGTGTAGGTGATGAGTGACAGACCTGTTTCCGCACCCTCTAGGACAGGTATGTCGTCTGGCCACGGCGCGGCGACCTCGGTTTGTTGAGAGGTGTCGTCGGCATCATTTACGCCCGCACCGTCCGAAATATAGTCACGCAAACGGGTGCTGAGCGCTGCGCTTATCTCCTGTGCATCGGACGGCAAGGTTTCGCTGTCTTCGATACTATCCAGCCATTCGACCAGCCGATCCAGCATTTCTAACAAGAGGTCAGCAATGCCTGAATTAAACGCAACATCCCCTGCGCGGACGGCGTCCAACAAATCTTCGCCCGCGTGAACACAGGACGTTAAAGGTTTGAAATCAAACAAACCTGACGCACCTTTGATCGTGTGAATGGCGCGGAACAGTTCGTTGATCTGGGCGGGATTTTCAGTATCGGTTTCCAATGCCAATAGCGCCCGCGATGATGTTTCGATCAGGTCACGGCATTCCGATACGAATTGATCTAATAAAGAGTTCATGACGGATCCTCCGGTGACAACAGCGTCAACAGGTTTGCGATGTCTTGGGGGCTGGCAGGTTTGACTAGATAGTGGTTGGCCCCTGCCTCAAACGCTTTGTCGCGGTCGATTTTTTGGGCTTCGGTCGAAATCATCACGATCGGAATTTGACCGACCTTTTCCGACGCGCGCGCCGTTTTTATGAACGCATAACCATCCATGATCGGCATGTTCACATCGACGAACATCAGATCGACCGGTTGGTCCAAAACCTTTTCCATCGCTTCTACACCGTTCTCGGCCTCGACGGTTGCCCAACCTGCCTCTTCGACCAGCGATCGGTGGTACATCCGCACTGTTGTGGCATCATCTACGATTAACGCTTTGAATGGGTGACCCGTCATGACAGCGGCCTTTGATACACGATGGAATTGGGGAAACGACGCACCTCGAACAGGGACGTCATGCGACTGATGCTTTCGGAATGGCCCAGAAACAGAAACCCACCAGGGCGAAGCGCGTCGTACAGCGCATTGATGGCAGTCTGACGGGATTTATCGTCGAAATAGATCAGCAAATTCCGACAGAAAATCACGTCATAATTGCGCAGTTTTCGGCAATCATCACGGTTGGACAAGTTCGCCTTGAAAAGGTTCACGGCGTCACGGATGTCTTCGGAGATTTGATACCGACCACCTGCAACTTCGGTAAAATGGCGATCCAATACGTCAGGCGGCAGGTATTGCACACTGCGCTGATTATAAACGCCATTTTGCGCCCGCTCTAAAACATCTGTATCGATGTCAGCGCCATCCAGTTCAACGTCATGACTGTCCAAACCAGGCCAGTTTTCGATCAATTGAAGCGCGATGGAATACGGCTCCTCTCCGGTTGAGGTGGGTAAAGACAGGATGCGCAACGGCGCCGCGCCACGGTTGGGCTGCGAAATCAATTCGTCCAAAACCTGTTGGGTCAAGGTTTTGAATTGATGATCTTCGCGGTAGAAATAGGTTTCATTCACCGTCATTACGTTGACGATATTTTGGAACTCTTTTTGGCTGGATTCAAAACGAACCGAAATGAAATAGTCTCGAAACGATTTGGCCCCTGTTTCTTCGATCCTTTTCAACAGGCGTTTATCAACAAAATAACGTTTACTATCATCGAATTCGATGCCGGTCTTTTTGTAAAAAAACTCTCGAAATAGATTGAAATCTTGCTGGCTCAGAGAAGCTTTCATGACGGCTCCTCGGCCTCTAGTGCGATGATACGATCAATCGCGTGTGTCGCTGCAAATTGGACATAAGCATCAGACGAAAATCTGTCTTTTACCTGTTTTAGTATGCCTACATCTTGCGGGCCGCCAATTTCGCTTAGCCGGTCGACTGCGACACCGACAACATTTGCGTTGTCTTCGTTTGCCAGCAGGTCACGGATCCATTCCACAGCATCTGAGATGGTCAGCAATTGCAGAATATCCACCGCCATGATCCGCACATCCGGATCCTGATCCGACATCAGTTTCCGAATTTTCTTAGCTGCTTTTTTCGGTAAATGCTGCAATGCGTAGACAGCTTCTCGGCGCAACGTGGCGTCATCTGCACGCAGATGTTCGATGTACAGGTCAACCACTTTGGCCGATCCAATAGCGATAAGTGCATTCAACACCGCATCGCGCACAGGTGTTTCCGTCTCGCTACGGGATAGATCGGCAAGTTCGGCAAATGCCTCTTTTTGCCCAGACAGTGCAATCGCAGCAGCGCGGCGATTATCAGCGTTCGTATCTTTGATCATCGCGTAGGCATCAAATCCGGTGCCTTGGTCCATTTTTGGCGTTGTTGATTTTACGAACATTGGCGCCTCCGAATTGGGGCTGACTGACCTAACCAGCGCGATAGTTGTTCAGGGATGTCGGGAAATGGCAGCACAACAGATGCACCATCTTTTTCGATCAGCTTTCCCGGCATTCCGAATACGGCAGCGGTATCTGCGGATTCTGCGATCGTAACGCCGCCCCGTTGATGAATACGCGCCATTTCGGCAGATCCATCATCACCCATCCCCGTCAGCATCACCCCAATCAACTTTGCTGGTTCGATCTTATCCAGCGCAGTCAGGCACATGCGGGACACACTAGGGTGCCAAGGAAACTGTGGGTCGGACCGAACTGGCGATGCAACCAGCCGATTAAATTTGCGATCTACAACAACGTCTTTACCGCCAGCCGCCAGATAAACGGTGCCCGGTTCAAGCGGCGTTGTTTGCGTCACCTCGATCACCGGATGGCGACAAATCTGCCCCAATCTGCCGGCAAATGTCGTGGTGAAACGCGGCGGCATATGTTGCGCGATTAGGATAGGCACAGGCAAATGCGACGGCAGGTTTTCCAAAAGATGCTGCACCACCCCAGGCCCCCCTGTAGAGCTACCGATCAAGATCAGTTCGACCCGTGGTCGCGCGCGATCCATCATAGGATTGCGGACCGGTGCCGCTGGCGGTTTCATCTTTTTAATGCTTGCAGGCTTTCGTGTCCGAAAAGCCGACCAAACCTTTTGCATCAAGTCATCGATAATGGACGAGATATCAGTGGACACGGTACCATCAGGCTTTGCCACGAAATCAACAGCGCCCAGCTCCAACGCTTCAAACGTGGCAGTGGCCCCTTTCTCCGTCAAGGATGACAACATGATCACGGGGCATGGACGAATGTCCATCACATGCGCAAGACAGGTCAGCCCGTCCATTTTCGGCATGTTGATATCCATCGTGATTACGTCTGGTTCAAAGCTTTGCAGCTTGTCGATGGCGTCTTCTCCGTTTCGAGCAAAGGCCAGATCGATCCTACGGTCTGCAGAAACGTTTTCCCGCAATACCCGCCGCATAAGCGCAGAATCTTCGACCATCAGCAACTTCATGGCGTGGCTTCCATTTCCAGTGCTGCGCCATCAACAACGTCAAACGCCGCACTATCTAGAACCAGAACCATCGACTGCGATTCACGCAATTTGGCAACATGCTGTACGAACTTTGCGGCTTCGTTGTTCAAGGGTGGCGGCGCGGTCAATTCAGCAGTCGTGACGCGCAAAACTTGGGTCACGCTGTCCACGATGTAACCCGTCAATGTGCCGCCGCAGCTAAGCACGATGATACGTTGGCGTTCCGTTCGGGTCGCCGCCGACATGTTGAAATAACGACGCATATCGATCACGGGCAAAACCATACCGCGCAAGTTGATGATGCCTTCGATTTCGTGGTCAGCATTCGGAACCGACACAAAATGATCAGGCAGCCTGATGATTTCCTGCACCGAATGGATCGATATACCAAAGTCTTCGTTCGCCAATTTAAAGACGACCAATTGAACCTCTTCTTGGTCGGTTGCATCAATGGATGTCATCTCTGCCTCCTGTGTGGTGTCTTGTGATTGCAGGTCGGTCGGAACCTCGTTTAGGTCGATCTGGCCCAGACTTTCATAGGCCGACAAAACCGAAACGATCCGCGCGCCGTCGTCTAATTTGCAAATACATTCGATTTCATTTGCCCCGCGGCGTTTGACGCCTTCGGGAACATCATCGATCTGATCCATGGGTACGCGCAGCACTTCGCGGACGCGGTCGACCACCATTCCAAATTGGCGATATTCGCCGTTTTCATCTGCAACGCGCAAAACAACGACGCGATTGATGTCTGCGCCTTCCTCTGGGGCAACACCCAAACAATCACGCAAGCTGATCATCGGCAGGACGCGGTCACGTAAAGTGATCAGTCCCAGGACATTGCGCGGTGCATTCGGCACCTCGGCGATCGAGGTTGGTACGCGCACAATTTCATCCACATCCGCCAATTTGAATGCGTACTCTTCGGTGCCGATCTGAAAGGACACGATTTGCAGAACATCTTCGATAGATGTGTCATCATCGGGCCGTGCCATTTTGGCGGCAGCGGGGGCCGAAACTGACTGTTTTTCCGCGTCTATTTGAGACCGCTGCAATTCCGGCAAACCGCTGGGGTCAACCAATTGGATCAACCCGTGATCACCAAAGTTTTTGACCACCCCCATGAGTAAATCGGTACTCACCGTTTTTTCGATCGCGGTCACATCTTCGATCCGGTCGGCGGGGACGTTCAGTACTTCGGCCACGCGATCAACAACCAACCCGACCTTGGCCCCTTCTTCGACCACGATAACGCGTGAAGTGTCGGTGATGGCCGACCCTGATTTGCCCAGCATGCCGCGCAGGTCAAACACAGGTAGGATTTCCCCTCGCAAATTTGCCAGCCCCAACATCGAAACAGGCGACATAGGCACCCGCACCAAATTGGGGACACGGATAATTTCCTGAACCTTTTCAATCGAAAAGGCGAACATTTCTTGACCAATGACAAAGCTGACAAACTGGCGAACGCTGTTTACCTGATCTTGTCCGACTTTGTCGGCGTCAAAGGCGGATGGTTCATGTTGTACCATAACTAACCCTTTGCAATTTCAATTACTTACAGCGCGAACATCAACCCATCTGCAATTCGTCTGCACTCGCAGCGATGTTGTCGATTGCGGCGGACAGTTCTTCGGCACCTTTGCGTTGCTCTTCAGCAGCCATCGCGGCTTGATTTGCGGCGGTTTGGGCCTGTTCTGCAGCAGATGCGATCTGCTCCATTCCTTGCCGTGCGGTCGCGATAGCCTCTAGGATTTCATCGCTCGAATTGAGGATCTCGGTGTTACCTTCCAGAACAATCGCCATGTCATCGGCGACCTGTTCCAACAGTTTTGTCGTCCCTCGGGCGCGTTCGACCTCGGCCAACGAATTTTCTGCAGTTTCAATCAAATCATTGCGCACAATAACGATCTGGTCCTGAATGCCCTTGACCATATCCTTAATGTCGTCAGCGTTCTTTTGGGCGTCTTCTGCAAGGTTCTGAATGTCAGTCGACACAACAGCAAACCCTTTGCCGTACTCGCCAGCGCGGGCAGCTTCGACCGCGCCATTCACGGCCAGCATGTTGGTCTGGATCGCCACGTTGGCAATCGCATCCACGATTTTGTCGATGCGGCGGCTGACGATTTCCAGTTCCTGAATTTCGGTGACCGACTGCTTACCAGTCTGCATCGCGTCACTCACGCCTTTGATCACAGCGCCGATGCCGTCGCGATTTTCAATCAACAGGTCACTGATGGCATTCCCTTTGGCAAGCGCCTCTTGGGAATTTTGCTTGGCCTCGTTTGCACTTTTTTCGATTTGAACGATGCCCGCGACGCCCTCTTCGACCGCGGCGGACTGCAATGATGCGGTGTCCAAAATCTGCGAAATAGCGGTCGAAATTTCGGTACTCGCGCGGTTCAACTCTTCGATCGTCGACGCCAATTCTTCGGACGCAGAGGCAAGCTCTTCGGACGATTTCCCAATGTCTGCGGCGGTGCTTAGGTCTTCGGCGATTTCAACCAGTTCGGTTGATGCGCGGTCAGCCTCTTCTAACGCCTCAGCTTGATCCGTGACGCTTTTGTTGGCTTGTTCGGCGCCTGCGGATTGTTCTTCGGCGGCGGCCGCAACCTGTTCGGCGCCCTTTAGCGCCTGTTCTGCCGCAGCGCCCATTTCGGATGCATTCGCCGACAGAGTTTCCGCACCAGTCTGAATTGATCGCATGTCCTCTGCGATGACCGATAGGTTATCCGTGATCTTACGGCATTTCTGAACTTCTTCGGCGGCGGTAGAGGCCGCCTCGCCCACGCTGCCTGACAGCACATTGGCCTTGCCTTGGATGTTGCGCACCAGTTCATCAATATCGGTCGCATTCCGCTCTGACGCTTCGGCGAGCTTGCGAACGGTGTCGGCAACCACGGCAAACCCTTTACCGTGTTTACCAGCACGGGCCGCTTCGATCGCGGCGTTCAGGGCTAATAGGTTGGTCTGGTCGGCAATGCGGATCACCTGATTGACGGCTTCGATTACATTCTGGGCCTGTTTTTCCAGTTCGCGCATCAGATCAACCGACGCCAACTGACGTTTGGCGCCAACGTCGACGTTATCAATCAATCCAGCAACGCTGGTATCCGCTTCGGCGATCAGGGTTTGCAGCTTGTTCGTCACATCCAGCGATTTGGACGCTGCCGCGGATTGTAGGCCGACACGGCGGTTTACTTGCGTCATCGACGCAGCGCTTTCTTCCGAGGATGACGCCGCTTGTACCGCACCCGCCGCAATCTGCGACATCGCGTTTGATAGCTCTTCTGTGGCCGCGCTGGCCTCTTGGACGCCCGCACTCAGTTCTGCGCAGGCCGATGCGATTGTGTCGGCAGACTGTTTTTGTTTTGCAACCGTGCGGGCATGCTGGCGTTTTTGGTCAACGCTCGGGCTTTGCTTGTTTGCTGGCCCTTTGGAAACACGTGCGACCGAGGCTGCACCATTCGCTGATTTCTTTTTGACGAGTGCCACAGTTCATCCCTCCCTTATGGCGCATCACGAACCCGGCACGATGTCGGCTGATTACCGAGCGGGCTGATATGGAATGATACGTCAATTTTTGGGATTGGATTGGGGGTCTATGCTAATTCACTCCAAGCGGTGGCAAGCGCCTAGGGAATTGACCGTTCAGAAATAAAATTTCTCAAATGATACAAAATTATTCTTAATATTTCTGATCTAAATCAAAATTGCCTCTCTCTCAAAAGTTAAAAAGGGTAGGTTAGACGCGCAAATTACGCGACAACCCACTCTATTGGAACAATTCCAATTAGATCGAATTTCGCAACAAACTGTTCGCCTCAAATCGTTTAAGGTCTAGCCTCGCAGTTTTATACGCAGAAAGCCCTGATTTTGTTTTCAACTCGGGGAACAATTGCAGTAATTCACGGCGTTGCGCCGCATCAACACCGCCCAAGCTGTAGTCGCCCGGTTGGAAACTTTCGCTCCAAAAACTGTCGCTGCATACGACCTCGTGTCGTTCGCACATGAAATGTACGTAAGAAACCGAAGTCGCAGCGACCCTTTTAATTCCGCGCAATCCGACCAAAAACTTTGCGGCTGAAAACACCTCGTGTTCGCCAAACAGCAATTCAACATCGCCCCCCGACAACAACAATCGGTGGTTCGGAGACACCATAATGTCGCGATCTGGCTGATTTTCGCCAAAGGTATCTTTGGGGATTAAAATCGGGCGCAGTTTTGGGTCCTTCTCCAACTCTGCGCGCGACAGGCTGCGCTGCCCTGCCCAAGCAATCGGCTGTATACCGTTATCCCGCGTGATAACCAGATCACCTTGCTTCAAGTCCTCGACAGCAACTAAACCTTTTGGCGTTGCGACCTGCGAACCGGTCGTGAAACATGGAATGACATTTTCGATTTCCGAAAACACCAAACTGGTTCCATCATCAAAAACCACAGTGCCGTTTTCGCGCGTGTCATCGGCATAATTGATCGTTGCGACATTCGTGCCTGTCAGGTCCAGAGTATCGAAATCGGTCCCATCAGCATCTTCGCCACCAGCAATGACATCGCCATCATTGCCGCCGATGAACACATCGCTACCCTGATCCCCGAATAAACTATCTGCGCCAGCACCGCCGGTGATCGTGTCATTGCCATCGCCGCCGTAAACAAAATCATCGCCGCCAGCGGACAGAATAACGTCATCGCCGCCATTGCCGAAAATTGTGTCCGCGCCATCGGTGATCTGGTCGCCTTGGCGGTCGGTATAGCCCAGCCCCATAACTTCGCCGGTTTCCAGACCGTCAACTGTACCGTCCGGACCAGACTCCAAAACAAACTCTGCGTTTGCATCAAGGTTAAGGCTAAACTGAGTAGATGAAAGCGGCGGCAAACCATCTGGTGCGAAAAGAAAGAATTCACCACCTGCCTCGAACAACATTACCTCGCGCGGATACAGTTCGATACCAAGTAGGGACACCAAACTGATCGTCCCTGCACCGAGGAACGTCAATTCGGTCGGCTCTCCGCCGTCTTGGGTAAAGGTTGCGTTCGCTTCGGCCCCTGATGAAATTACACCATTTTGGTCGTTTATTGTTCCAGAAACCTGGTCCAAATCATTAGCGACGTTCAGGTTAGTCAGCCCGCCAAGGTCTGCACCTAGCAAACTAAAATCAAGGCGATAAAATTGATTAGAAGAAACTTCAGTAGGCATGGCAGTGCCCCCATTCATTAGCAGATACTAATGGATACGAGCACGCCCTAAGATAGTTGCATCGAACACACCGCAAACGATCACGGCTGTGTGAAGCCTTATTCAGCCGCCATATCGCGGACGGTTAGACCGCCTTCGCGGATGATGAAATCGGCAATTTCTGCGGGGCCAACGCCATTGCGCAATTCGGCAAACAAAAACGGGCGGCCCTTGCGGTGTTCGGTGGCATCACGGTTCATGCGATCCACATCGGCCCCGACATAAGGCGCTAGATCGCGTTTATTGATCACCAGCAGGTCGGATTTGGTCAGCGCAGGGCCGCCCTTGCGCGGAATATCGTCGCCCGCTGCGGTGTCGATGACATAGATCGTCAGGTCGGCCAATTCAGGCGAAAAGGTTGCGGACAGATTGTCGCCGCCGCTTTCGATCAGGACCAGATCCAGGTCGAGAAAGGTTTCGTTCAATTCGGCAATCGCCGCCAAATTGATCGAGGCATCTTCGCGGATCGCGGTATGCGGGCACCCACCCGTTTCGACGCCGCGAATTCGATCCAGTGGCAGAACCTGCGCACGCATCAATGCTTCGGCATCTTCGCGGGTGTAGATATCGTTCGTGATGACCGCCATCGAACAGCGATGCGCCAGTTGTTTACACAGCTCTTTGGTCATCGTGGTTTTGCCAGCGCCAACCGGCCCGCCGATCCCGACCCGCAATGGTCCATGAGGTGAAGTCATGTCGTGTCCTATTCTACGTGCGAAAAATGCGCACGGTTTGTGTTTCATGGGCAATCGCGGCGATATCGCCTGCGAATGCTGCGCTGCCCAGATCGTCTTCGGTCGCGGTTAGGGCCACCTGCGCGATGCGTTCGATCACTGGCCCCATGTCGCGCAAAACCTGCTGCGCGTCCGATTGGCCGATTGGGATCGCGCGGGCGGCGATGGTGCATAGGTTGCTGACGAAACCTTGTAGGTAAAACACCAACGTTTGTTCCAATGGCAAACCATGGGTTTGCGCTGCGGCACCGGCGGTCACGCAAAACGGCCACGCCGACTGCGCGTCGCCCCAAACGTTTGCAACCACCTGACCAAAGGCGCGGCCCTGTTGCGTTGTTTCAAAATGGCGTTCACCGCTAGACGATAAGGCCAGCGCCAATTCAGCCACCTGTTCGGCATCACCGCGATAAGCCAGCGACAAAAGGATCGCATCCTGACGCCCAGAACCAAACTCAACAACATCGTGCAACCAATTGGCAAAGCTGTCTTTATCCGTGACAGCCTCATCTGAAATCATCGCCTCTAGCCCGTGGGAATAGGCATAACTGCCAACGGGAAAGTTCGCGCCAAACCATTGCGTCAGAGTCAGTAGATCAGTGGCTGTGGCCATGCGTCCTCCCGTGACCATAGGCGCCGCCTTCGGGGGTGAATGGTTCGGTGACCCGCGCCAAATCTGCGCCCAGACGGATCAGCATATCGGCCATCACGTGATCGTCTTTGATCAACAAACGGCCCTGCCCAATTTGGCACGGCGTGTGGCGGTTGCCAATGTGCCAAGCCAGACGCGTCAGGTTTTCGCCGCGCACCTCTAACAATTCTTCTTTCGCGGCCAGAACTGTGACCATGCGGCCATCGGTCAGCACCAGCGCGTCACCATGATCAATCGAAGTTGTCTCCGCCAGATCGACCAGCACGGCTTCGCCCTGATCGGTGATTAGCCGTTTGCGGCGGATAAAACGATCCTCATACGTCAACGTCAGCGACAATGCGGTCGGCGGCATCGGCCCCCGTTTCAATTCGCGCGCGGCTAGGATTTCCAAAGTCGTCATTGCAGCCTCAGAACATGAAATAGCGCTGCGCCATCGGCAGGCTTTCGGCAGGTTCGCAGGTTAGCAAAACGCCGTCTGCGCGGACTTCGTAGGTTTCGGGATCAACCTCGACCTTTGGCATCAGGTTGTTGTGGACCATATCAGCCTTACCAATGCCGCGGCAGTTTTCGACTGGCAGAACCTCTTTGCCCAGATATTCGCCGACGCCAGCGTCAAACGCCGCTTTGGAAACGAACGTCACGCTGCCTGCGGTCAGACCACCGCCAAAGCTGCCGAACATGGGGCGCGTATAAACGGGCTGCGGCGTTGGGATCGACGCATTTGGATCGCCCATCTGCGCAACTGCAATCGTACCGCCCAGCAGAACCATTTCGGGTTTCACGCCAAAGAACGCAGGCGACCACAGCACCAGATCGGCGCGTTTTCCGACCTCGACGCTGCCGATGTGGCGCGACATGCCGTGCGCGATAGCAGGGTTGATGGTGTATTTCGCGATATAGCGTTTGACGCGGGCGTTATCGTTTTCACCTGTTTCCGCGTCCAAACGGCCCCGCTGTTTTTTCATTTTATCAGCGGTTTGCCATGTGCGGATCAGCACCTCGCCCACGCGGCCCATGGCCTGACTGTCAGACGCGATGATCGAAAACGCGCCCATATCGTGTAGGATATCTTCGGCGGCGATGGTTTCTTTACGGATACGGCTTTCGGCAAAGGCGACGTCTTCGGGGATCGACTGGTCTAGATGGTGACAGACCATGAGCATGTCGAGGTGTTCTTCGAGCGTGTTAACCGTATAGGGCCGCGTTGGGTTGGTGGACGACGGGATCACGTTTGGTTCGCCGCAGACGCGGATGATGTCAGGGGCGTGCCCGCCGCCCGCGCCTTCGGTGTGGAACGCGTGGATCGTGCGGCCTTTCATCGCCGCAACGGTGTTTTCCACGAAACCGGATTCGTTCAGCGTGTCGGTGTGGATCATCACCTGCACGTCCATTTCGTCGGCCACGGACAAACAGCAATCAATCGCCGCTGGAGTGGTTCCCCAATCTTCGTGCAGTTTCATAGCAGAAGCCCCTGCCCGCACCATTTCGCGCAGCGGTTCGGGCAGCGATGCGTTGCCTTTGCCCGCGATGCCCGTGTTCATCGCCAAACCGTCAAAGGATTTCATCATCTGGCCGATGTGCCACGTGCCCGTGCAGGTCGTCGCCAAAGTACCATGCGCAGGACCCGACCCGCCGCCGATCATTGTCGTCACGCCCGAATGCAGCGCGTCATCAAATTGTTGCGGCGCGATATAGTGGATGTGGCTATCAATCCCGCCAGCGGTCAGAATGCGGCCTTCGCCTGCGATCGCTTCGGTCGCGGGACCAACGATGATGTTCACGCCTGGCTGAGTGTCGGGGTTGCCCGCCTTGCCGATGCCAGCAATACGCCCGTCTTTCAGACCTACGTCAGCTTTGTAGATACCTGTGTGGTCAATAATCAGCGCATTGGTGATGACCGTATCAACGGTGCCTTCGGCGCGAGTGCGCTGCGATTGGCCCATGCCGTCGCGGATGACTTTACCGCCACCGAATTTGACCTCTTCACCGTAAATGGTGTGGTCCTTTTCGACTTCGATAATCAGGTCTGTGTCTGCCAGACGCAGTTTGTCGCCCACTGTGGGGCCGTACATATCAGCATATGTTGCGCGGGAAATTTTGGCCGGCATTTACAGGTCCCCCATGATTTTTTGATTGAAACCGAACACTTTGCGGTCACCGGACAGAGGGATCAAATCGACCTCTCGTTCCTGGCCCGGTTCAAAACGCACAGCGGTGCCTGCCGCGATGTCCAAACGTTTGCCACGTGCAGCGTCACGGTCAAACGCCAGACCCGCGTTGGTTTCGGCAAAATGGTAATGGCTGCCGACCTGAATGGGACGGTCGCCCGTGTTGGCAACCAATAGCGTCGTCACCTCGGCCCCGACATTCAGTTCGATGTCGCCGTCAGCGGGGAAAATTTCACCTGGGATCATGGGAACCTCTTATCGGATGGGGTGATGGACGGTGACCAGTTTGGTCCCATCGGGAAAGGTTGCTTCGACCTGCACGTCGTGGATCATGTCGGCGATGCCATCCATACACATATCGCGGGTCACGACATGCGCGCCTGCCTGCATCAGATCAGCGACCGACCGTCCGTCACGCGCGCCTTCGACCACAAAATCGGTGATCAGCGCGATAGCTTCGGGGTGGTTCAGTTTCACGCCGCGTTCCAGACGACCACGGGCCACCATTGCCGCGACGGACACCAAAAGTTTGTCTTTTTCACGAGGGGTAAGGTTCATGTTTCCTCCTTACATTGTCCAAACGCGGGGCAGATCGCAGCCGCGGAATTTTTTCATAAAATCAGTGATTTGCAGGCGCAAGTTACGAGGACTTTCGTCCATCAAACGGATTACCATTCGCCCGTCCCACGCGCTGGCCTGAATGCCGTAACTGCGCACGGCTTCCAGCAGGTCAACCGCATCAGGCCCCACATATAAAATGGTCGCAACCGCCCGCGCGCCATTCAACGCACCTATGCCCTGATAGGCTGCGAAATCGCCCGAAATGCGCGTTTGTTCGGCGTGGATCAGCCGCCCGTTTTGACGAATGCGCCAGCGGTCAGAAAAATGCGTTTGCGTCAGCGTTTCGCCCATCGCCTGACGGCCAAAGACCACCGGTTCGACAATCAGCAAACGGCTGCTTTCGTCCACATTAGCGGTGATGGTCCGCTGGATCGCGCTGTGATCAAATAGGATGGTTTCCTGCGGCAACCAATGCAGCGCACCGCCGCCAGAAACGGACAGAGTCACATCCATATGGGCGACGCCTGTTGATGCTTTGTAAACGCGTTCGGCAGTTTGCGTTGCAACAGTGACCGATGCCCCATCATGCGCGGTAACATTCACCGCATACCGATCGCCGCCTGTTAGGCCACCCGCCGTGTTCACCAGCACCAGATCAGGCACGGGCGCGTGGTTTTTGGGCAGCAGCGCCTTTAGGCTGCCGGACTGATGCAGATCACGTAGACGATTATCACCGCCGCCAAACGCAGCCATGGCCCGCCCTTTGGCCCGTTGCAAAGATACATGTGGATGCGCGTCTAACATCTGTCCCCCAATTCGCATCTAATCAAAGACACCGCGATCCAAGATGCGAAAGATGGCGCAAACATTGCGCCCCATTGGATATGATCGCAACGGAATGAATGCACAAAATTAGGCATCTTGCACAAAAATCAGGCAATTAGGAAATTAGTTCAAATTTATGAACGTCCACCATCCCGCGATCCGTGATTTTCAGCGCGGGGATAACGGGCAAAGCCAAGAACGCCAGTTGCAGGAATGGCTCCTCTAACGTGACGCCCAGTGACCGCGCGGCGGACCGCAGATCGACCAGCATATCGCGGACGGTTTCAAAGGGCTCAAGGCTCATCAGACCTGCGACGGGTAACGGCAGTTCGGCCAGCACCTGACCATCCTTAACCACAACAAAGCCGCCTTCGATTTCGCCCAAGCGGTTCGCAGCAACAGCCATGTCATCGTAATCCGCGCCGACCACTGCGATGTTGTGGTGATCGTGGCAAACGGTCGACGCAATCGCGCCCTGTTTAATCCCGAACCCTTTGACGAAACCCGTCGCATGGTTGCCGTTTTTCCCGTGGCGTTCGATCACCGCAATGCGGGTCAAATCGCGGGTGGTATCGGGACGTTTGTCGCCATCTGAGCTGGGAATATCGCGGGTCAGGTATTCTGTGATGATCTTGCCCTCTAGAATACCAATGACGGGCGTTTCTGGGTTGTTGCCGCCGTGGCGGAACATATCGGGGGTCACCATAGGCGAATTGACGGAATTGCGACCCACAGGTTCGATGATGTCCCGCGTGGCAAAGGCAGCATCATCCACCACTACGCCGCCCGCCAACACCAATTGCGCATCGCAATCCGCCAGCGATTTAACAGCAACGATGTCGGCCCGTTTCCCCGGTGCGATCTGACCGCGGTCTTTCATTCCGAACGCTTCGGCAGCGGACAAGGACGCCGCGCGGTACACAGCCAGCGGCGGACAGCCCAATTCGATCAGGCGGCGGATCATGTAATCCAGATGCCCATGTTCGCCGATATCCAGTGGATTGCGGTCATCCGTGCACAGACACAAATAGGCCGAGGTTACATCCGTCAGCACCGAATGCAGCGCGTCTAGGTCTTTGGACACTGACCCTTCGCGGATCAAAACGCGCATACCTTTTTGCAACTTTTCGATGGCTTCGGCGGCGGTTGTTGCCTCGTGTTCGGTGCGGATGCCCGCGCTGACATAGGCGTTTAGATCCTTGCCCGATAGCTGAGGACAATGCCCGTCGATATGCGCGCCTTCGAACAGGCGAATTTTGTCCATGCAATCAGGGTCGCGGAACATAACGCCGGGGTAGTTCATGAACTCTGCCAGCCCGATGTTAGACGGGTGCCCCATAACCTGCGCGATGTCATCGGCCAGCAACGTCGCCCCTGCCGTTTCCATATGGCTAGACGGCACGCATGACGATAGCTGCACCTTGATATCCATGACCGTGCGTTCGCTGGCCGACTGGAAATACCGGATGCCCTCCAGACCGATGACATTTGCAATTTCATGCGGATCACAGATGGCGGTCGTCACCCCGCGCGGCGCAACACAGCGGTCAAATTCGAACGGCGTCACCAGTGAACTTTCGATGTGCAGATGGGTATCAATAAATCCCGGAACCAAAATCAGGCCCGTTACATCAATAATTCGCGCGCCATCATAATCCGCCCCGATGCCGACAATCGTATCGCCGCAGATCGCAACGTCACCTTGGATCATAGCGCCAGTCACGACGCATAAAACTTGACCGCCTCGTAGAACGATATCAGCGGGTTCGTCCCCGCGGCCCTGTGCAATGCGTTTTTCTAACTGTGCCATGTAACCCTCTGATCTAATGACCGAAGTACACCCTAGCCGCAGGCACGGCGCAAGCCTGTAATTCCAATGACCATCAGATCACCATCGCATCGAAAGTTTATGCAGGCAGTTCCAAAGCGCCACTGACGTACCTTCATACGGTCACGTTCTGCCCGAATTTCCCCCCTACCTGATCTGGACTTAATCATAGGCAAAGATAACTTAGAGACTCAGGATTTCTGCGCGTGTCGGACCGACCCCGCGTATGCCAACAGTTTAAACGCCAAGGTCGGACGACAAGGGACACAGATGACAAAACTACTCCATGCTTTTGGAGCAATGGCACTCGCAACCCTATCGTTTGTGCCAGACCACGCAGCCGCCACATCCTTTACGATGACTGTCCCAGGCACAAATATCAGCCTGCCGTCAGAATACCCCGAAGCTGGCGGCGTGGCCTTTGTCGTTATCGGTGACAACGGAAACATCTATTATCAGTTCTCCAACCCACAAGGCGCGTTTGTTGGGTTCCAAAATCGCGGTCGACCCCGCCAATTTCGCGGCAACCCGTTTACAATCAACGACCCCGTTGAACTGAATTGCGGTTTCTCATCCTGCTCTACCTATTTTGGCGGGGGCATTGCCCAAGTTTACATCCGCTTTACCGCTGATGACGGCGATACCTCGCCCGGCAACTTTGACGAAGACGATATTTTCCTGATTTTGAACGGGTACAACGTTGGTAATTGGTCCGACGTGACCGCAGAATCCACGAACACCACAGGAACAGTCAGCTACGGGTTCACATCCGGATTCTCAGACCGCGCAATCAGCACAGGTTGGTTTTCAAGTTCAGACCCGGCTCTGGCCAATTCGATCCTATCGACGGGCCAGACCACGACCCAAGTTTTCGACCGCGATCCCAACGATAACTATTGGGATTTCAGCGCTGGCGAAAACATCCGCAATAACGATCTGATCACCGTCGCCCCAGGGTACGAGATTGAAAAAACCGCAGATCGCAGCAGCTATGCCGCAATTGGCGAAACGGTGAACTACACCTACACAGTAACCAACATCGGATCGGTACAGATTACCGACATCGCCATAAACGACGACAAAATCCCGTCGGTTACTTGCGACACCACGACCGTGGACGCCACAACGAGCGGCAGTGGGTCCGCGCAGTTTGCGACCTGCACAGGGTCCTACGTCGTCACCCAAGCCGACATTGACGCTGGTGAAATCACCAATATCGCAACCGCATCGGGTACGCCGACCTATGGTAATTTGGGCAACGTCAGCGATACCGTCACCATCACCGGCCCTGCGCGCACGCCTGTCCTATCATTTGAAAAAACTGCGGATGTCGCGTCGATCGCCGCAGCGGGTGACATCATCACCTACACGCTGAGCGCCACGAACGACGGCAATGTCACGCTGACCAATGTTGAGGTGACAGACCCGAAACTCCCGTCGCTTTCGTGTATCGCAGCATCGCTGGCACCCGGCGATGATCTGACCTGTTCGCAGGCGCATACCGTCACCCAGTCCGAATTTGAAACGGCGGTGAATGGCAGCCCAATCACGAACACAGCAACAGCGCGTGCCGATACACCGCTTGGGACCACGATCAGCCAGACCGACACGGCCACCGTTGCAGCATCCGCGCCGCAGATTTCCCTGACCATCGACAAATCAACGGGTGCGACCAGCTACTCTGCCGTTGGTGAAACCATTGTCTATTCGATTGATGTGACCAACACGTCCAACGTGGCTTGGCCATCTGCGCCAACTGTCAACGACAGCATCGCGCCTGTGAATTGCCCAACAGGCGGCGTAGCCATCGGTGCGACGGTTACTTGTAATGCGACCTACGCGATTACGCAGGCTGATCTGGATGCAGGATCATTGCTGAATACGGCAACAGCATCCATTTCGGTTGCAGGTCAATCAGCCAGCCAGACCGACAGTGTCACGTTGATAGCAACGCGTACACCACTGTTAACGCTCGATAAATCTCTGAACGATGGATCGGCCACCACCTATGCGGCGACGACCGACACGATCGATTACGATTACACCGTCACCAATGGTGGCAACGTCACGATTGAAAACCTGACCGTCACCGATGATCGGCTCGCGGTGACTTGCCCCGTCACATCGCTTGCGCCGTCAACGACCACTGTTTGTACGGCAACGGAAACGGCGATCACTCAAAATGATATCGACGCTGGGGCCATCACCAATACCGCCTATGCCAGCGGCACAGCCGCCACGTTGGGCGAAGCCGTGCAATCGAATTCCGATCAGGTCACGGTCAACGCCGAACAAAACCCTGCGATCAGTTTGGACAAAACCGCTGGCAATGTGCCTCCGCCGCAGTTTGTTGCAGGTCGGACGATCACGTACACCTTTGATGTCGAAAACACCGGCAACACCACGTTGGTTGGTCCTATCACGGTTGTGGACGATAAAATCGGTACGTTCGAATGTAACCCGGGCAACCTGGCCCCCACTGCATCAATCCGCTGTAGCCGCGATTACACGATAACGACCCAAGATCAGATCGCAGGCTTTGTGACCAATGTCGCAACCGTCCAAGACGCAAATGGCGATGCGTCAGCCCAAGATAGTGAAACCGTCGCCCCAAATTTTGATGGCGGCATTTCTTTGGTCAAATCGGCTGATGTGGCTTCGGTTTCATCGGCTGGTGAAACGGTTAACTACACCTTCACCGTCACAAACACAGGCACAGCAACCATTACTGAGCCGATCACCATTGATGACCCGCTTATCAGCGGCGTTGACTGTTCATCGCAGCCCGCTGCGTTGCTTGCAGGGCAAAGCTTTGACTGCACGGGCGCGTTAACGACAACGCAAACGCAGATTGATCAGGATAGCATCACAAACACGGCGATCGCTTCAACCAGCTACAATGGATCGACCTTTAGTTCGGCCCCTTCGACTGTCACAATCTCGGTGAATGGCGCGCCTTCGATCTCGATCGTGAAATCGGGCCCTGCCGAATTTACCGCCAAGGGCGAGGTTTTGACTTATAGCCTAACAGCCACGAACACCGGCAACAAAACGCTGTCCCAAATCGCCGTGACCGATCCGCTGATCACAAACATTTCCTGCCCATCCACGACATTAGCGCCGTCTGCTGCGATGACCTGTTCGGGCGATTATACTGTCACCCAATCCGATCTGGATTCGGGCACAATCACCAACACCGCAGCCGTTGCCGCCCGCACGCCATCGGGCGCGGCGCTGAACGAACCGTCGAATACCGTCATCGCAAACGCCGCCGCAGGGGCGCAGGTCGCCGCGGCCACATTGGACAAAACGGCCAATATTGCTGAAATCACCCAAGTCGGCGAACAAATCATCTACACATTGGCTGTGACGAACACCGGAACCGTCACGCTAAACAACCTATCGCTGACCGACGCGTTGGACAGCGGATGGAGCTGTTCCATTTCAACTCTTGCGCCCTCAGCCACCAACAACAGCTGTCGTTTCGCGCATGTTGTGAGCCAGTCGGAATTTGACTCTGGCAGCCTGACGAATAACGCAACGCTGTCTGGGGCACAGTTGGCGGTAGATGAAACAGACACGATCACTCTGCCCGTGGCTGGCCGAAACGCGGGCTTTACGTCTGTGAAAACAGTCGATCAGGATTACACCACGGTCGGCGATACACTGAACTTTGGCTTTACCGTCGAAAACACCGGCAATGTGACACTGTCGAATGTCACCGTGTCCGATGCTCAGCTAGGCCTGAATTGCGTTATCGGCACGCTGGCACCAGGTGCGATTGACACATCGACCTGTAGTGCGGCCCATAGCGTCACGCAGTCCGATATTGACGCGGGCAGCTATACAAACACGGCAACCGTTTCTGCTGACGCCCCCGCAGGCGTGACCGCACCCGCTGATCAATCGCCATCAGTGACCGCCAATGGCCCGACTTCCACCCCGTCAATCGATGTGACTAAATCCGGCCCTGCAAATTTCGCACTGAATGACACGCTGACATGGACGTTCAGCATTGAAAACACCGGCAATGTTACGCTGACGAATGTGACGATCAATGATCCGGCGCTGGGCTTCAGCTGCGCGGTTGGCACCATTGCGCCATCGCAGACCGTGACACAATGCGCTGACACAACACCGTTTTCGGTCAGCCGCACCGCAACCCAAGCGGACGTCGACGCAGGATCGGTTCAAAATACGGTAACGGCCTCTGGTTCGGCGCCTGACACAACTGTTGTGTCGGATACCGCATCAGTCCTGTCCACAGGCCCAGCGCGTGCGCCAGCGATTTCAATTGATAAAACCGCTGATACACCAAATTACGCGGCAGTTGGCGATACGATTGATTACACCATCACCGTCACGAACACCGGCAATGTCACATTGACCAGCCCGTTTGATGTCAGCGATCCTTTGGCTGATACCTTGTCCTGTGCAGCGGTCCCTGCTGCTGGATTAGCGCCCAGCGCGTCTTTTGTCTGTACCGCATCCTACGAGGTCACTCAGGCAGATTTGGATAGCGGTAGCTTTACCAATACGGCGACCGCGACAACCAGCGATCAAGGCGAAGAGCTGACCGTTTCAGATGACGCTACAGTCACAGCCGGACAAAACCCCGCAATTGCGTTGGCTAAATATGTGGCCGAAACATCCGCGTCGACCTATGGCGCTGTTGGTGACACGGTGACATTTGAATACCGCGTAACAAATACAGGCAATGTGACCCTGACCGATCCGATCACGGTGACCGACGATAAAATCCCTGCAGGTAGCGTTGATTGTAATCCCGGCACTTTAGCACCCGGCGCGAACGGCACTTGCACCTTGGTTTGGACAGCAGATCAGGCCGCAATTGATGCGGGATCGGTTACAAACATCGGCACAGCCCAAACCATATTTGATGGTCTGACCTATCAAGCAACGGATACCGCCACCGTAACCGCACGGCAAACCCCATCGCTGACGACCTTGAAAGAGGTCACAACGACCCCGCCCCTGTATTCGGCGGGCGAAACGATTGGTTACACCTACACCATCACAAACAACGGCAACGTCACGATTGATGGGCCATTCAGTGTGACCGACAACCTAATCGGGACCATCTCTTGTGGCACCGCTGGATCACTGCCCCCTGCCGCGACCACCAGCTGTACTGCGAACTATGTGGTGACAGATGGCGACATTTCTTTGGGCTCTACTGTGAATGTGGCGACCAGTGCCGGTACATTTGACGGGGCCGCGATTGAATCCCCACCAACTTCGGTGATTTATCCTAACGATCCTGTCCTTTACCCGCCCGCTTTGTCGATCGCGAAATCAGCGGATGCTGTGACCTATGACACCTTGGGGCAGGTCATTACGTATACCTACACAGTGACAAACACGGGCAAAGCTGATCTGAACGGCGACATCAACGTCATCGACAACAAGATCGGCAGTTTTATCTGCCGCGATACCGCGACCTATGGCAACTTTGCCGTTGGTGACAGTTTTGACTGTACCGCACCCTATTCTGTCACGCAGGCAGATTTGGACGGCGAAGAACTTTCAAACGACGCCTATGCCGATACGGTCTACACCTATGGCGGCACAAACCAGCTGAGCGTTGTTTCCGCCCCTGACAATGTAACCATCACAACTGCGGGTGCGCCTGCGTTTGCGATCGTAAAAACGGGCGATGCTACGGCGTTCCCTGCGGTTGGTGACACGGTCACCTTTACGATTGAGGTTCAGAATACCGGCAACCAGACGCTGTCCAATGTGATCGTCAGTGATAACATGCCCGAGCTGGCTTTGTCCTGTACCGACGGCACCAATCCTGTAACCATGCCGCAAACGATGTCTGTGGGGGATAGCTGGACCTGTACTGCGCCCTATACCGTGGACCAAGACGACATTGACGCACAGACCATTATCAACACGGCAACCGTACGCGGTGACGACCCCAAGGGCGTTACCATCACGGCGTCTTCGACCGTTAATCAGCCCGTCGAACCCGCCGCGCCGAACCTGACCATCACGAAAGAGATCACATCGACCGTGATCGGCGGCGTTGCCTTTGGTGCTGTTGGTCAAGACATTGAGTACCGTATCACAGTGACAAACACTGGTAATGTGACCCTGGCCGATGTTTCCATCACAGATGATCTGGTTCCAGGAACCTGCGACATTGGCACGCTGTCACCAACGGACACCGATAACAGCTGTACCTATACATACACAGCTACGCAGGCCGACATCGACGCCGAAAACGGCCCAGCGCCGTATTACGGCGGTGTCACGAACACGGCGACTGCAACCTATTTGCCTGTACATCCAACCGGCACAGAACAATCGGTCTCTGACAGCGTTTTCGCGCGTGGCCCAGACCACATTCTGGAATTCACGTTGCAAAAAACCGCGTTGGACACGGGATTTGCCGCAGTTGGAGATACATTGGATTACCAATATGTCGTGGCCAACACGGGCAACGTAACCCTGACAGCCCAACCTGTCATTTCTGACGACAAAATCGGAACGGTGACTTGCCCTGCTATTGCACCGGGGTTGGCCCCACGCGATTTCGTTTTGTGCACGGCCACGTACGCAGTCACCCAAGACGACGTTGACGCGGGGTTCGTCACCAACGTCGCCGAAGTCACATCGACACAAATTCCAGTCGCAACAACCACTGCTATTGATGACGCGACAGTCACCGGTACACGCAGCCCCGCCATTCGCGGCATCAAAACCGCCACAACCAATTTTGGTACTGATGGACGGGCAGATGCAGGCGATACGGTCGACTACACCTTTACAGTTTCAAACACGGGCAATGTGACGCTGTTTGATATCAACGTCACAGAAACCGCCTTTAGCGGTACGGGCGGCGCTCCGACTATTACCTATGATGCAGGCGGCGCATATCTGGGCGGCGATGCGGCGACCATTGATTTGCCAGTGGGGCAAAACCTTACTTTTGTGGCGACATACACCCTGACGCAAGACGACGTCGACGCCGGTGACATTGAAAACAGCGCTACAGTTAGCGGCACGGCCCCTGACGCCTCTATCGTGTCAGACGTCACTGGCGCAACGCAGGCAGATGATGACGCAACCATTGTTGATCTGCCACCTGTTGGCGCGGTCGAGGTTTTAAAAACCGTCAGCAACGCCCCGGTTGCCCCCATTGCAGGTGA
Organism: Marivivens niveibacter; assembly: GCF_002150005.2. Lineage (GTDB taxonomy): Bacteria > Pseudomonadota > Alphaproteobacteria > Rhodobacterales > Rhodobacteraceae > Marivivens > Marivivens niveibacter. Next base: position 749,527 of record NZ_MSPP01000001.1, on the reverse strand, counting down.
TGCGGTCACTTTCACAATCACAGCCGAAAACACAGGCAATGTGACTTTGTCTGATCCGGTTCTGACCGACACACTGACCCGCAAAAACGGTGCGTTGTTGTCAACAGATGCAGCGCCCGCCTATGTCAGCGGCGATACAGACACTGACGGCGAAATCGATACGGGTGAGGTTTGGACCTATACCGTGTCCTATACATTGCAGCAGGCCGATATTGATGCAGGTGGTATCAACAACAGCGCAACCGTAGCTGCCACAACGCCTGCTGGCGCGACGGTATCGGATATTTCGGATGACGGTACAGGACCGGGTAACAAACCTGCGTCGCTGGACATCACTGCCTTGCCATCTATCGAAACCGAAAAAACTCTGACCAACGCGGTATCAGTCGCAGGCGAAACGGCTGAGTTTGCAATCACGGTCCAAAACACAGGCAATGTGACGCTAACGGCCATTGCGCTGACTGATACGCTAACCCGCGCTGATAGCACTGTTCTGACGCTGACCTCTGGGCCGACCTTTACGGGCGCGGATCTGGGCTCTGGTCCTGCATCGTTGTTGCCAAATGAAACGGCGACCTATTTGGCGACCTATACCCTGACGCAGTCCGATGTAGATGCAGGTGGTGTTTCCAATACCGTCATAGCCCAAGGCGCAGCGCCCAGCGGGCAAATCGTCAATGACGAAGCGGACACTCCTGCAACACTGACAATCGCCGCGGCCCCAGCCATCACAATCGCAAAATCGCGCGCGGTTGGGTCTTTGGCCAGCTATGACACGGTTGGGGATGTTCTGGACTATAGCTTTGTCCTGACCAACACAGGCAACATCACGTTGACTGGTCCATTTACGGTATCCGACCCGTTGATTGAAAATGCAGGCGGATCGCTGACCTGCGGGGCTGGCCCGTTGGGGCCAAACGATACGCTGACTTGTTCGGGCAGCTATGCCGTGACCCAAGCAGACATTGACGCAGGGTCCGTTGCAAATACAGCGACCGCATCGGCCGAGGTCGGAACACCTGCCACGTCAAACACCGTGACAATACCGGCCATCCAAACGCCAGACATCGACATCGTGAAAACAGTGGAGCCAGTCCCCGCAGAAGAGTTCGTCGTCGGCGCGATCATCGAATATACCTATACCGTTACCAACACTGGCAACACGACCCTGACTGACCCGATCACGGTAGCTGATAACCGCATCGATACTGTGGACTGCCCTGCATTACCTGCGGGTGGTTTGGCGCCTGCCCAGTCGATCACCTGTTCTGCAGATTATGTGGTGACAGCAGACGACGTTGATTTGTTCGTGGTGACCAACCTAGCTACGGCACAAAGCGGCGATCTGTCGTCGCTAGGCACCACGGTCAGCATCCCAGAGGCCGCAGTCCCTGCCCTGTCGATGACAAAAACGGCCGCAGATGGCGCAACATTTGCGGCGGTTGGTGACGTTCTGGATTACACCTTTACAGTCGAAAACGCAGGCACGCGCCCGTTCGTGCGTGATGTAATCATCGTTGATCCGCTGATTGGTGATATCACTTGTTGGACCGCAACGGCTGGCGATGAAACCTTTGCGCCGGGTGATACAGCAACCTGTTATGGGTCCTACCCCGTCGTTCAGTCTGATCTGGATAACGGCGAGGTCGTCAATCAGGCCTATGCCTCGACCCAGTATGGCGCAGAAAATGACGAAGTTGTTTCGGACCCACAGGCAGTTACTGTCCCTGCCGCAGGTGGGGCGAACCTAAGCCTGACCAAAACGGCAAATCCCACTGTGGTGGCGGCTGTCGGTGAGGTTGTGACATTTACAATCACAGCGCTCAACGACGGCAACCGCACTTTGCGCGCGGTCACAATTGATGATCCAATGATTGACGCGCTGACCTGTACGGTCGGCGGGACCGCTGCGTCGATAGGGGCCGAACTTGCACCGACCGAGGCGCTTGAATGCACCGGCACATATACCGTGACACAGTCGGATTTGGATGCAGGGACACTGACCAATACGGCATCTGCATCTGCAGTGACGCCAAAAGGATCTGAGCTCACCGCAACGGCCACGGCGAACGTCACTCTGCCCGCGCAGTCGCCGGCGATTGCATTGGCCAAAACCGCAACACCGAATGAATTTGGCGCTGTGGGATCGTCACTGACCTATCTGCTATCGGCGCAGAACGTTGGAAACGTCACGATGTTTGATGTGACGATAACCGATCCAATGGCGCCAAATCTGGCCTGCACGATCGAAACGCTTGCGCCAAATGCCGTATCGGCGCCGTGCAGTTTCAGCATCCAAGTGATCCAAGAAATGGTTGATGCGGGTGATATCGAAAACACAGCATCGGTCACTGCCGCGACCCAACTGGGCACTTACGTGAGTGATAGCGCCACGTTGGTGACAGATGGCCCAGACCAGTTACCAGCGGTGGAAGCCACAAAAACAGCATCCGCTGTCGCACCTGTGGCAGGCGAAGTCATCACCTACACCCTCACGGTGGAAAACACGGGCAACGTCACGCTGTCGAATATCGCGCTAACCGATACAATGCAGCGCGTTGACAACACCGCCGTGCAACTGGATGCGCCATTCGCCTATGTGGCGGGCGATGACGGCGATGGACTACTTAATGTAACCGAAGCATGGATTTATACCGCGCGTTACACCGTGACCCAGACCGATCTGGATGCGGGCGGAGTGTTTAACTCTGTCGATGTGACAGCCGTGTCGCCGCAATTGGTATCGGTGTCGGATACCTCTGATGACGGAAATGACACCGACGGCAACACCGCCGACGATCCGACCGAGACATTATTCGTGGCTGGCCCTGCACTGGATGTCATAAAAACCGTGACCACCGCCGGCTCCGCAGTCGGCGATGTTTTGGAATACACCATCACTGCGCGCAACATCGGCAACGTGACCCTAAATGCCCCTGTGATAGCCGACACGATGACGCGCTTGAACGGCGATGCGATTGCGGTGACGCCGACGCTGGTTTCGGGTGCTGCACCAATTGCGCCGTCTGAAATGTTGGCGTGGACGGTAACCTATACATTAACCCAAGGAGACATAGATTCAGGCGGCATTTCAAACACAGCAACGGTCACCATGACTGCGCCAAATGATGTCACCGTGTCTGATGTCTCAGATGACGGGGATGATGCGGATGGAAACACCGCCGATGATCCGACAATCACACGCTTTGCCCCTGCGCCAGAAATGGACATCACAAAATTGGTTGGTCAATCGGGCGACAAGGCCGGTGATCCTGTCACTTTTGACGTCTATGCCCTGAACACTGGCAATGTCACGCTGTCGAACGTCACGCTTGTCGATACGATGACCCGCGCCGATGGCACGCCGATTTCGGGGATCACAGCGACCTACGTCACCTCTGATTTCGGATCGGCCGAAGGCACTATCGTTCCGGGTGAGACCGCCACTTACGAGGTGACTTACGTCCTGACACAGGCAGACGTCGATGCGACCGGGCTGGAAAACCAGATCACCGCGACTGCAACCTCGCCTACTGGAGCGACGCTGTTTGACCTGTCAGACAACGATGCAACATTAGGTGGTGATACGCCGACCGAATTGTACATCGCCCCTGCACCAGTGTTGAACGCAACCCTATCGACAGATTTTGCCGAAACCGCCGCTGCGGGCACTTTGGTTCCCTACGTCATCACTGTTGAAAACACAGGAAACGTGTCGCTGGATGCAGTGTCGTTTGACGAAACCCTGTGGGACGGCACAGGCAGTGCATCAGGCTTTGCCGCTGTGCCAGCCTACGTGGACGGCGATGCCAACAACGATGGTTTGGTCACACCCGGTGAAATCTGGACCTATTCGGTCGCGGCGACCCTGACAGATACAATTATTGAAACGGGCGTTCTAAGCGCTTCAGTCGATGTATCCGCCGCGACGCAAAACAACGCCATTGTGTCAGACGTATCTGACGACACAGATGACTCCGATGGCAACACAACGAACGACCCCGAGGTCATCGCATTTGGCCCAAGCGATTTGTTTGTAGCCACCAAAACCGCCAACCGCGAAACCGTTGGTGCGGGTGATGTTGTGACCTTCACACTGGATTTCACCAACAATTCGGTCAGCGATTATAGTGACATTGTATTGGTGGACCGCATGCCAAACGGTCTGGGCTATGTGCCGGGATCCGCCACAGTCAATGGCGCGGCGCGTGAACCAGACATGGTCGGATCCAACCTGACTTGGGACAGTGTTGATATCTCTGCGGGCAACAGCGCGACAGTGACATTCAACGCCCGTGTGACCCAGACCCTGTCGGATGGCGCGGAAATCGTTAACCGAACCTTTGCTGAAAATGCAGCCGGCCAACGGATTTCGACCATTGGCACCGTTACCCTGCGCATGACACCCGAAGGCGTGTTTGATTGTTCCGATGTCATCGGCAAAGTCTGGATCGACACAGATGGAAACAACCGCCAAACCGAAGGCGAAGCAGGCGTTCCAGCCACGCGTATTGCGACCCAGAACGGTCTGTTGATTACGACCGATGCTTTCGGGCGGTTCCACGTTCCATGTGCGGCCCTGCCCCGCAGCGAAGGATCGAATTTCACCATCGAACTGGATACCCGCAGCTTGCCTCAGGGCGTGGGCGTTTTGTCGGAAAACCCGCGCAGCCTGCGTTTGACGGCTGGCATGGCGGCCGAGATGAACTTTGCCGTAGGCCCATTGGTGCCAGTGCAGATCGCGCTGACCAGTGACGCTTTTGGCGACGACGACCAATTGCCAGAACCATTGGGCTCAGCAATCGCTACATTCGTCGCTGATCTGTCTGGCCAGCCATCGCAAATCGAACTGGTTTATATCCTGTCTTCGACCGACAGCGACGCCGTCGCGTTGGATCGTTTGGATATGGTTGAAACCGCAATCAAACGGGCGGCACGTGCACAACGCGGAACGCCGATCACGGTTATCAAAACCGTTCAATACCTACAGTAAAGAGCAAGAGCAATGATGACCACCAAACGCCGCTTTGCCCTTTTACTGTCTACCGCCGCGATCATCGGCTCTGCCGGTGTGGCCCAAGATGGGGCTGGTTTTGCAATCGTCGTCGGCGGTGCGCCCGTGTCAGGTGACCGTGCGCTGGCCAACACCCTGCCAGATCGCCAAATCCCGCAATTGCAGCAGGGACGCATCGATGTCATCGCCGATGGACTGGCGACGCCGCGCGTATTGGATATGTCGATCCGCGTAGATCAAGGCCGTGCAACTATTCAAACGCTGTCCAACTATCCAGCGTTTATATCGGCCAGCGAATTGCGCATTTATGACGGCGGGAAACTGGTGTCGGTCCACCCTGCCCCTATCGGCCAAAATGTGACCATTGCTACGCAGGAAAATCAGCGGATCGCGTTGCGGGTCTATGGGCAAAATGGGCGCTATGACGAAACCGTTGCGATCCCTGTCGATACCGACCGCTCTTTTGATACATCGCTGTCTTTGGCACATCGGTCTATCGCTGTTACAGGTGGAGCGGTGACGGTCAGCGCGACGGATTTACCCGCAGGCGCGTCACTGAACGCGTTTGGTGATCAATACACCGCCGGCCCAAATGGCCGCGCCGTGATCCAACGCATTTTGCCAGTAGGCAGCCATGTCATTACGGCCTCGGCCAATGGTGCGGCATCTGTTTCCCCCGTCATCACTATCCCGAACGGTGAATGGGAAACCACGGGCCGAGCCGAGCTTACCTATGGCAAGTCATTGTCATCAGGCGATACATGGAACCGCGGCCAAATCGCATTTTATACCAGAGGCCGTACCGCAAACGGTTGGTCCTTTGTTGGCGCGGCAGACACGGGTGAACGACCCGTCGATCAGCTGTTTAATGGTTTCGCTCAGTCAGACCCGCTGAACCTATTGGCGCGCCTGAATCCCGATTTGGCCTACGCGACATATGGCGACGACAGCACCGCGACCAACGATGCGCCAACCGATGGTCGTTTTTATCTGCGCGCCGAACGCGATGGATCATATGTGATGTGGGGCAATGCACGCGCTCCGCTAACCAGCACCGAATTGATGCGCAACGAACGGGCCATCTATGGTGCGTCGGGTCGCTATGAAATGCCCAGCCGCACAACAAATGGCGACCCGCGTTTAACGGTTTCGGCTTATGCGGCAACGCCGGATTCGCTCTCAAACCGAGACATCCTGCGCGGCACGGGCGGCTCGGTCTATTTCCTCAACGAACAATTCATCGCTCCCGGATCAGAGATTGCCTCTATCGTCGTGGCGGACCCTGACACCGGTCGCGTGATTTCCCGCCGATACCTAACTGCGGGCACCGATTACGACATCAACTATACCCAAGGCCTGATTACATTGGCCGCCCCGCTATCTGCGGCCGTTGTGGACGATGGCGCTTTGGTCGCGGCAGCGTCCGACCAAAACACGCAATCTTTGGTCGTTCAGTATGACTATGCGCCGACGGGCGATGACATCGACGGATATGCCTATGGTACCCGCGTCGAAGGGTGGGCAAATGATCGGCTGCAAATCGGCGCAACAGCGACTGTCGACAGAACTGGTTCTGCCGATCAGACCGCGCAGGGCGTTGATATAGCGTATCATTTTGGCGAAAGCAGCGTCATCACAGCAGAGGCTGCGATGACACGCGGCCCAGGATATGGCGCAGAGTTTTCTGCAGACGGCGGCAGTATTTACGAAACCACCACGCCAACCGCGGGCAACGGGCGCGCATTCAAATTGAATGCAGAAATGGCGCTGAGCGATCTAGGCGCAGATGCTGATGGTCAGCTGCGTCTTTGGTCGGAGCGGTATTCGGCTGGGTTTTCGACACCTGACCGCCAATTCCAAACGGACCAAACCACGACAGGGTTCGACGTCACAGTCAATGTATCTGATCGCCTAGCCTGGGGCATTGCCGCAGAGCGCATTCAATCGGGTCAATCGAAAGAAACCGAGGTGATCGGCGAATTGTCCTATGCGGTGTCTGACCGATGGGAACTGGATTTCGGTATCAGCCACACCGACAAAACCGATACATCTAATCCAACAGAAAACGGTCGTCGCACCGATGCCGCAGTAAAAGCGACCTATGCGCCGAACGATGACTTATCCGCATATGCATTCGGCCAGTCGACTCTGCACCAGTCTGGCGCTTTATCGCGCAACGACCGTATCGGCATTGGTGCGTCTTATGCGTTTACAGACACCCTATCCGCTGCTGCGGAAGTTTCGACTGGCACCGACGGCACGGGCGGCCTGCTGCGACTGGATTACGACAATGGCACAACGACAACCTACTTCGGCTATGAACTGGCTGCAGGGCGCACCATCAGCGGCGTGGATTTGGTCGGCCGCGACAAAGGACGTTTCATCACTGGCGGTTCCTCTCAGCTGACCTCTGACCTGAATGTTTTTTCCGAAAACAGCTATGATATGTTTGGCCGTCACCAATCTATTGGATCAACCTTTGGTGCTGAATACCGTCTGACCAACAGCGAAACGATCAGCGCGTCGTTTGAAACGGGGCGTATCATCGACCCAGCTGGCGATTTTGACCGCAACGCCATCAGCTTTGCCTATGACGCGACATATGAAACCAAAAACGCCTTCAGCGCACTGTTGGAATATCGTCGTGACAACGGAACCCTATCCGCAACCGAGGTCGATCGCGAAACGATTGCGGTCGTGATGGACGGCATCGTGCGCATCAACGATGATAAGCGTGTCTTGCTTAGCTTTGATGGCATCCGAACCATTGGCGATGACGCCACCCTGCCCGCTGGCGACTATGTGCGTGCAAAACTGGGATACGCCTACCGCCCGACGACGAATGACCGCCTGAACGTATTGGCGTCTTATACCTATTTGGCCGATGACTATGGCCAATCGACAGACGGCACAGATGACGCAGCGCCATTGCAGCGGAGCCATGTCGCGTCGATCAACACCATCTATGATTTGACCGACCGATGGACAATCAGCGGCAAAATCGGCGCCCGCATCAGCCAAAGCGCCACAGACGCCGCATCGGCCTATACCGATAATGACGCATGGATTGCTATCGCCAATGCGCGATACCACCTGCCACATGAATGGGACGCGCTGGTTGAACTGCGCTATCTGAATGCCGTGGATGCCGATTTCGCCCAAGGCGGCGCACTGATCGCGCTTAGCCGCAAGGTAACAGATTCTGTGTCATTGGGCATCGGTTACAACGCGACCGATTTTTCGGATGACCTGACGGATCTGACGCGCAACGACCAAGGTGCATTCATCACGCTCATGGCCGAATTCTAAGGCAATGAGCCATCTACGATGACCACGATACTGTCGATGTCTGGGATTTGATGGTGCCCCCACACGGACTCGAACCGCGGACCTACTGATTACAAATCAGTTGCTCTACCAGCTGAGCTATAGGGGCACTGGGCGGGGTATTAGCCTGACAAATCGAGGGCTGCAACCCCTATCGGTTCGCTCTTGCAAGAAAACCAACGGCAGCCAAACCGACCAGCGTAATCATCAGCGCTGCTGGGGCCGCTTCGGTCAAGTTTTCAAGGCTCGCCTTGTCATAAACGCGGGTGGCAAGCGTGTTGTAATTGAACGGACGCAGCAGCAGTGTGGCGGGCAATTCTTTGACGCAATCCACGAAAACCAACAACAAAGCCGACCCAACCGACGCGCGCACCAGCGGCAGATAGATTCGGTTCAGAACGCCGCCTGCTGATTGTCCCAATGAACGTGCCGCCATAGGCAAGCTGGGCGCAACGCGGCCCAATGCAGCGTCAGCAGTGCCTTGGGCAATTGCAAAGAATCGCACGACATAGGCCAGCACCAAAGCCGCAGCAGAACCTGTCATGATCAAACCAGGGTCCCAGCCTGTGATCGAAAGGATCGCATCAGCAACGCGGTTATCAATTGCGGCCAATGGCACAAAAATGCCCAATGCCAGAACAGCCCCCGGTGCGGCGTATCCGATCGCAGTGACCGGCATCAAAATCCGAGGCAGGTTTTTACCTGACAGTCGCACGCCATAGACCATGACGACACCGCCCAACACGGTCAGAATCGCGGCAGCTCCGCCTACGACCAGCGTATGGACCAGTGCCCGCAGCAAACCTGGCGCAACCCATTCTGCCGCGACCATCGCATGGGTCGACAGAACGTAAACCGGCAGGACAAAGCCGATCAGCAGCGGGATGATACAGACGAAACTGGCCAACCACTTTGCCGGACCTTTGATCGCAACAGGCGACACAGGGCGCTGACCCCGTGCCGACGTGAAAAAGCGGCTTTTGCGGCGGGAAAATTTTTCCAATGTGACCAGCATCACGATCAAGCCCAAAACCAGAACCGCGATTTGCGCAGCTCCGCCCAAATTGCCTGCCTGACGCCATGTCGAAAAAATACCCGTGGTCAGGGTTTGAACGGCAAAATAATCAACGGTGCCGAAATCATTGACCGTTTCCATCATCGCAACGGCGCAGCCTGCTGCAATCGCGGGACGCGCCAAAGGCAGACCAACACGCCAAAAACGGCCCCATGGTCCCACACCTAATGCGCGGGCGACTTCGTACCCTGCGCCGGATTGTTCACGAAACGCAGCACGCGCCAATAGATAGACATATGGGTATAGCGACGCGGACAGCACCACGACCGCCGCCCAACGCGTGCGTACCGCAGGAAACCAATAGTCAGACGGTCGCGACCAGCCGAATGTGTCACGCAATGCCGTTTGAACAGGACCCGCATATTCAAACAAATCCACCAACGCATATGCGCCGACATAGGCAGGCACAGCCAAGGGCATAAGAAGCGCCCATTGTATCCACTGTCGTCCTGGAAACTGGTACATCACAACCAGCCAAGCAGCCCCGGCCCCAACCGCCGCTGTCACAACGCCCACCGCCGACATTAAAACCAGCGTATTTCCCAAATAGCGCGGCAGCGTGGTAGACATCAGGTGCGGCCAGATATTGTCGGTCGGCGTGGCCGCAAACCAAAGCACCGCTGCAATGGGCGCAAGCACCAACAGCGCAATCAGAATCGACGCTGTTGACCATGGGTCGAACGACATGCGACGTGCTAGAGGGCTGTAATTCTGAGCAGTTTCATCGGACATAAATCACCGCCTAGCCGAAACCGGTTTCCCTGTCCAGAAATCACCGTATATTAGACCCGCACAAAGAAGGCACAAAAGGAGCAGGCACTTGGAAATTGCGTTCCACATCGGCGCAAGTTGCACAGACGAAGAACGTCTACTGAAAAGCCTTTTGAAAAACGCGGATCGGTATGCCGAACATGGGATTGTTGTGCCGCGCCCCAATCGGTATCGCAGGCTGGTTCGGGAAACATTGAATAACCTCAATGGGATGCTGCCCGCTGCTGATACGCGGGATATTTTGATTGATGCCATTTTAGAGGATCAAGAAGGCAGCAGGTTGATCCTGTCGAACCCTGATTTCATCTGCGTTCCCAATCGGATCTTTGAAGGCGGTGAATTCTATTCACTGGCATCGGCCAAATGTGCGACCCTGCGCGACCTATTCCCGCATGACAAAATTTCGTTCTATCTGGGTATTCGCGACCCAGCGACGTTTATCCCTGCAACGCTGGCGAAATCCAAAACAGATGACGTAAATACGTTTCTGCGCGGCGCAGAATTGGACAGCATCCGTTGGTCCGACGTTATCCGCCGCATTCAGGAAAATGCGCCCGGCATTCCGATCACCGTTTGGTGCAACGAAGATACGCCCTTTATCTGGGCGCAATTGATCCGCGAAATATCGGGGGTCGATCCCACAACGCGCATCACGGGCGGTTTTGATCTACTACGCGAAATCATGTCGCCTGAAGGCATGCAGCGCTTTGTTGCGTATATCAAAGATCACCCACCGCAAACGGAAACGAAAAAACGCAAGATCATTTCAACGTTTCTGGAACGGTTCGCGATCGAAGAAGAAATTATCGAAGATATCGAAATTCCGGAATGGGATGAATTCGTCGTCGAATCCCTGACGGAAGCCTACGAGGCAGATATCGATGTTATCGCCACAATGGACGGGGTTCGTTTCATCGAACCATAAAAAAGGGGGCCGCGGCCCCCTGATTTTTTACGACATGCCCAAAGCGGCTTTGTACATATCCAAAATCGCCTCTTCTTCGGCGATATCATTGGCATCGCGTTTGCGCAGAGAAATCACTTTGCGCATGACTTTGGTGTCGTAACCGCGGCCTTTGGCTTCGGCCATCACTTCTTTGATGCCTTCAGCGATATCTTTCTTTTCAGCCTCTAGGCGTTCAACACGTTCGATGAACTGGCGCAACTCTTGGGATGCAACGCTTTCGGTAACGGAATCGGACATGGTGGCTCCTGCTCTTTTCGGGTTGCCGCAATCCCTAGCTGTTGCCCGCCCCCTTGCCAAGTCCCCGCCCCCACGTTAGGCGAACACCCGCAGCAAAGGAGAAACACATGGACCTTTTGATCTGGATCGGCGCCGCCGTCAGCGTCATCGGCATCTGCGGATTGCTATTTACCGTTGTTCTGGTGCGCAAAGCCCGCAAGGCCGCAACAGACGACGAAGATCTGCGCGCACGATTGGGCAAAATCATTCCGATCAATTTGGGCGCTTTGCTGTTTTCGATCTTGGGCCTGATGGCAGTGATCTTGGGCATCAGCTTGAGTTAACTGGCGCGTTTTAGAACCAGACCATCGAAACCCGAGGCGTATTTTACGGCTTCTTCCATCATCGGCGGCACGGCCCAAACGGGGCTGTGTTGTTGCCAGTCGCGCATTTGATTGCGCAGGTGCAACAAACCGCGCGTTTGTGCGACCTGTATTGGCCCGCCGAGCCAGCGACTGAACCCCAACCCGAATACGGCTACAGCATCCAATTCGGCAGCGCGGTTCACCAATCCGTCTTGAATGATGCGGCCACCCTCGGCCACCAAGGCCCCCAGAACCTGATCCGCGACAGCGCCATTTCCGGGGCCGCTTTCTCTATCAACGGGCGACGTTAACCCCAAAGATGCCATCGCATTCTGGATTGAAATTTCGGAAATACCGGCCTGCTGCATCGCGGTTTGCGCCGTTTCCAACGCGCGTTGCAACCGTTCGACGACCTTTTGCCCCGTTGGACCCAATATACGTTTGCGGGTTTCGGGATCGCGCGCGATCAGACTGTCGGACAATCTCCGCTCAACCGCGAACAAACGCCGTAGTGCCGCAGACTGTGGATCGGACATTACGTCTTCGGCGCGGCCCTGTTCAAATGACAGGCCAATATCAAACGGCATCATCGCCGCGGCCTCTAACGCGTCCAGAATGGCCTTTGGCGCGATCAGCGGGCTTGTGGCTGCTACAGCACGGCGGGTTTTGATTGATGCGAAATAGCTTCGCCCATCTGGTTTAACAGGTAAATCACTGGTGCGGCGCACCGGTTTGCCTGCCTCTGCGATCGCTTGGGCAAACCGAATGGTGCCAGCCTGAACATTTCCGTTGATCACACCATCGATCACCGACGCTTTTTTCGCGGCTTCGGCGCCAATTGGTTTGCCTTGGATCAGCATATCCATAGCGACCCCCAACCCCGCCAAACGCGGCAGACGTTGAGTGGCGCCGCCTGTGGGGATCATGCCCAACGTCACCTCTGGCATCGCCAGATGGGTATCGGGTGACGCAATGCGGTAATGGCAGGCCATAGCCAGTTCAAAACCACCGCTTAGAACTGACCCATGCAGACCCGCGACAACAGGAACGGAACAGTTTTCAATCTGTTCGCAAATTTCATTCAATGTCGGCGATTTGGAAACGTCAGATGTATCCCGCAGGTCAGCGCCAGCCGAAAACGTCACGCCTTCGCCAGTCAAAGAAACCGCGCGCACATCATCGCGGTTCGCGATCCGATGGAACACGTCTGACAATGCGTCGCGCACAGGATGGGTCAACGCGTTTACTGGGCCTGACTCCAAAGCGACGACAGCGATACCATCCGAAATACGGAATTTTACCAATTTCACCGAAATATCCCGCCTGCCCTAGAACACAATTTCGGCAATTGTGCCAAAGCGTTCAATCATATCAAGGGCACAACGTTAATTTTCGCTGAAATTGCCGCCATTTGGTTCAAAATTGGGCGCGCGAGGTCACACGGGCAGATTATCGAACTGCGCTTCGACGGCTTCGTCCAGCATCGAATTGTTCAATTCAACCAGACGATGCGGTATCGGCAGGCCGCTATCGCGCATGTTTGTCAAAACAGCATTTAGTGCAGGCTGGTGTTTGTAGCGGCCTGCCGAACTGTTTTGGATCTTGGAAAGGACTTCGTTCAGACGTGCTTCGAATGGGTTCTTCAGCATATTGACTCCTCCTTTAAGGAATTGGACTTCCCCAACGTCAACAAGTGTAAAACCAGCAAGGTCACAAAGCTATGACCTATGTCATGCCTCAAAGCGATTTGGGACAGAAAACTTCGTATAAGCGTTCTAAAATCGGCCCGATACGTTCGTCTGCAATGCGATAGTGGATTGTTCGACCATCGCGATCGCATGTTACCAAACCTTCAGACCGCATACGCGCCAATTGGCCCGATACATAAGATTGAGACGCACCCAGCATTTCCTCAAGATCGCTCACGCACCGTTCGCCCGGCAAAAGAGCACATAAAATGCGTAAACGCGCGGGGTTCGAAAGAACCTTTAGAACCTCTGCGGCTTCGTCGGCGGCTTGGTTCATTTCATCAGCAGTAAAAGCTAGGTCTGTCATCGCACCCTCATAACTCATACCCAAGATATATAATGGACTTGAAATATTTCAATATCCAAATATATATCAAGCCGAACGCGGGATTCACAGTGGTTATGAACACCCTGTCCGAACTCGTGGGTCCAGCCGTGTTAGAGCGTTTTGGGCATAAATTCAAATAACCAAACTGGGCAGAGCTGCAATTTCTGCCCAGAAACAAGCGAACGGAAAAGAAAATGCAGATTGATTGGCTTTTCGGATTGGCCGGTGGTGTGATCATCGGCCTTGCCGGCGCGGTTTACCTGTTGGTGAACGGTCGGATCATGGGGGCATCGGGAATCATAGGCGGGCTGGTTGACGGCAGCGCAGGATCCCAAGCCAAAGAGCGTATTTGGTTCCTCGTCGGTTTGTTCGGCGTGCCGACTGTTTTGGCATTGTTGTTAGGTGACATCCGCGGCGATGGTCCGGCGGAAACCTATGCAACGTCAAACCTGGCGGCTGTGATTATTGCAGGCCTATTGGTTGGCGTTGGCACGCGCATGGCGAACGGCTGTACATCTGGCCACGGCGTCTGTGGTATCTCGCGGCTTAGCCTGCGCGGCATCGCCGCAACTGTTTTCTACATCATGGCAGGCGGCTTTGGTGTGGTTATCTTTAAACACCTGCTGGGATGGGTCTAATGCGTAATCTTTTTGCTCTTATCTCTGGTGGACTGTTCGGCACCGGCCTGTTCATTTCTGGCATGACTGACACCCGCAAGGTGCAGGGATGGCTGGATGTATTCGGCGAATGGGACCCAACGCTTGCTTTTGTTATGGGCGGAGCGATCATCCCGATGTTCATCGCGTGGAGTTTGACCAATAACCGCACCCCTGCGCTGGGCGGTATGTTCCCGCCTAAACCTGATCCTGTGATCGGTCGCAATCTGATCATCGGCTCGACCCTGTTTGGTCTGGGTTGGGGCCTGGTTGGCCTGTGCCCCGGTCCGGCGATCGCATCGCTATCTTTTGGCGGCCTGCAAGGCGCGACCTTTGTTCTGGCAATGGGCGTTGGGATGTACATTTCACCAATGGTCAAAGCCCGTCTAGACGCGGCCGCTGCAGCGGTTTAAAGATTCGACATGGATATTCGACCGATTACTGACAGCTACGCTGTATCGCCGCAGATCGCCCCCGAGGACATGGCCGCAATCAAAGCGGCCGGTTACGTGGCGATCATCAACAACCGCCCAGACGCAGAGATCCCGCCAGAATGGCAGGCCGACGCGATGGAAGCCGCCGCGAAAGAAGCCGGATTGGCGTTCACCGTCAATCCTGTCACCCACGCAGGGCTGAACATGGATATGGTTGAAACCCAAATCGCGGCGTTGAAATCGGCGGGTGGTCCAGTATTGGCCTATTGCGCATCGGGCACACGGTCCTCGATCGTCTGGTCGCTAGGCATGGCCAAAGAAATGTCGGTCGAAGAGATCATGACCGCCACTGGCAACGCAGGATACGATCTGTCGGGCCTAGCCCCCCAGATCACCGCAATCGCTGGCAGCTAAAATCGGCGTTTTGACCGATTTAGAAACAGGAATTCCGCCGTCGGTCATTTCCGGCGGCGTTTTTGCATCCAGACGCACAGCCCTTTGGCCGGACATCTGTCCCAATCGGGCAATGCCGACGCAGGACCGATCAGGCCCCAGCAATTCGACATGATTGATGGCCGCGCCGTTCAACATAACCAATTGCCCCACATCGAACTCCTCAACCTCGGAAATAGGCAACTTCATCCGATGCAACACGGCATCCAGACAGGTTGGCGCATCCAATACTGCCGTGGATAAAGTTACCTTAGCGGGCGGTGTTTCAGGTTTTTCAGGCTTTGGTTTGATCGCAGGGGGGAATGCCAACATGACACGTCCAATCCGATCATGGCCCAAATCGAATGTCGCGGTGATCACGTCATAGTCTGCATCGGCCAATAACATCGTCAACGACCGCGCCGCACGAATGATCGCACCAGTTTTTGCGCCCTTAGCCCCCTGCAATGCGCTGACATCACTGGCCTCTGCTTCCAACTCTGCAAGGGCTTGGGTCACGAATGGCGCGACCAAGGCCCAATCCACAGGTGTTGATGCACGCAGCGGCGATACACGTGGCTGTACCGCACCGCAGGTTTGCAATTCTACCAGCGCGTTGCGCAGTTCCGCGCATAACATCACTGCGCCCACTGTTTTACCTCCGCGATCTATTGAAGCGATCAGGCAGGTTTCATCAACTAAACAATGCAGATCATCCAATGCGACTTTGGTCAGGGCAATCCCGACCGCCTGATCGGTCAAAGGGCCACATCCGTCAGCCGCCCGTTCAAATGCAACCCGTAACAGTCTGTCGGGCCCGGGCGCAGGCTCTGGCGGAATGGGATTGCGCAGCATTTGCGATAAAATGGAGGGATCGGATTCGTGCATCACCATGACCTTTCATCATGGAAATACCTGCACGACCTTTAGCAAATCGTTAATCGGACCAAACCGGCAGAACAATTCTGAATGCTGCGCCACCCTGCCCGGGCAGATAGGAAATTTCCCCGCCCAATCGCTGCATCACCTCGCGGCAAATCGCGAGCCCAAGCCCCGCCCCCCCCGCAGTCACAGAGTCAGCAAGACGCGAGAATTTTTCAAAAATAACCTGTTGGTTTTCTTCGGAAATCCCTGTGCCGTTATCGACAAAATCCACAACCCAGCGGCCTGACACCTGATGCGGAACAATCCTTAGTTCTGGACGGGGCGCGTCGCAATATTTCGCGGCGTTTACAATCAGGTTAATAAACACCTGACTTAACCGATCTAAATCCGTTTCAAGCTCAATAGGAACATCCGTTCGCAAATAACGAATGCGCATTGTGTCTGTCGCAATATTGCTAGCGGCAATGGCCCGTTCGATCAGATCGCCCAGATCACCACGACTGATATTCAAAGTGACCTGACCATTTTCCAACACACTTAGATCCAGCAAATCATCCAACAGACGGGTTAGGCGCTTGGCCTCTTCATGGATGATGCCAGAATATTTTCCGATCTGGTCGTCGGACATGCCGCCCTCGCCCAAAATTTCGGAAAACGCACGGATAGAGGTCATCGGCGTCCGCAATTCGTGACTGATTTGCGAAAGGAACGCGTCCTTTTGAATCGACAGCTTGGTCAGTTTTTCGTTGGCCAAACGCAGCTGCCGCGCTGTGCGTTCCTGTTCGGCCGATTTCGCCTCTAGTCGGTTGGAATATTCCATGATCTGCGCGGCTTCGTCCGCAACGGCGATCAGATCCTCAACCGACACGGATGCGCCTTGGATGAATTGGCCGACCATCGCATGGGCCGTTGCAGCGCCGACAGAGCCCGCAAGTTCGCGTTCCAGACGCTGGACGAAATCGGGCGTGACCTCGGGTAAATACCCTGCCTTGCCTTGTAGCTGCGCTTCGGCCTGAAACAGGGCTTGGGCGTCGCTGGGACCCAAAATTCGCTGCGCCATAACCAACAGATCTTCGGCTTCGGCAGAGGATGTTGTCCACGCCCGCGCACCGTCTGAATGGTCATATATATTGACGAACTGCGCCCCTTGCAGCCGTTCCAAAGGCAATGGAAACGTCATAACCGAGGCAAAAAAGAACGCGGATGTGTTCAGCAGCATGGACCACATCACAGCGTGAACTTGGGCATCCAATCCTTCGATCCCGAACAATGCCTGTGGGCGCAAAAGGCCGATACCAAATGGGCCATTTTCGATGACCGACTGCGAAATGATCGCATCCCCAAAGGATGGCAAAAACAGCGTCCACGCCCAGACGATAAATCCGACCGACACGCCTGCCGCCGCGCCCCAGCGCGTTGCGCCGCGCCAGAATATCCCACCGATCAGCGCAGGCAGCACCTGAACTGCACCCGTGAATGATATCAACCCGATAGAGGCCAGAGCCGCACCACCGCCCGACAGGCGGTAATAGATATATCCAAGCAGCAAAACGCCCGCGATCGACAAACGACGCGCCCCGATGACCAGCTGCCGCACGTCCCCCGACACCACGGCGCCTGCACCTTTGGACGACAACCAAATGGGCGTGACGATGTGGTTGGAAATCATGGTCGCCAGCGCAATGGTGGCCACGATCACCATAGATGTTGCCGATGAAAAGCCGCCCAAAAAGCTAAGGATCGCCAGACCTGTGCGGCCTTCGGCCAATGGAATGGTCAGAACGTACAAGTCGGGGTTTGATCCCGTTGGCAAAACATTCAGGCCGACAACCGCGATGGGAACCACGAACAGGCTCATGACCATCAGATACAAAGGAAACGCCCAGCTGGCGGTGATCAGGTTCGTTTCATCCGCGTTTTCAACAACAAGCACCTGAAACATCCGCGGCAGCGTTAAAAATGCAGCCCCAGATAGAAACGTCAGCCCCAGCCAGCGGTCCGCGCGTTGTTCCCACGCCGCCAAAGGAGAGGCGTCAATCAACCGCAAGGTTTCCCCAACGCCGCCCGCGATCCCCCAAATAACGAACACACCCACCGCAACAAGTGCAAAGAGTTTGACCACTGCTTCGACCGCGATGGCCAAAACGATACCATGATGGCGTTCATTCGCATCCAGATTGCGGGTGCCGAATACGATTGTGAACAGGGCCAAACCCGACGCGACCCACAGCGCGGAACGTGTCAAATCCTCGGTCACCCAAACGGCGCCAGATGCGTTGGCAAACACCGCGAACGACAGAGTCACCGACTGCAATTGCAGCGCCAGATATGGGGTCGCCGTCACAACCATGACCAATGTCACCAAAACGCCCAACGCGGTCGATTTGCCGAACCGCGACGAAATCAGATCGGCAATCGACGTAATGCGTTGGCTGCGTCCGATGCGGACCAACTTGCGCAGCACCCACCACCAGCCGATCATCACCACAGTCGGGCCCAGATAGATCGTCAGATATTCCAGACCAGACCGCGCTGCATAGCCCACCGCGCCGTAAAACGTCCAAGCGGTGCAGTAAATGGATAATGACAGCGTGTAGATCATCGGCGACCGCAGCCATTTCACATGGCCCCGATCCGCGCTGCGTTCAGCAGCAAAGGCAACGGCGAATAGAAAAACAACATAGGCTAACGCGACGCCAACAACGACGTTGAACGACAGCATTACCGCATATCCTCGGACTGTTTTGCACCGATCAGATACAGCAAACCTGCTGTAACAACGATCAATAACGCCCAGACAACAAAGATAAAAATTACTGCGCGGCTGGTTCCATAGACGCCGACATCCCCGCGCGGCCACAACAGCGGAATGTTGAACAGTAACAGCGCAAAGATTGGCAGCACGCGCGCCACATCCCGCATCCGTCGCTTGCGGTAACCAGACCGTTCTAGAAACGTCAATTTTCCCGAAGGCAGCGCCATAGGCCGCCCCTAGGCCTGAACCAACGACCGAACAGATTCCAACACTTCGGCATTGGAAAATGGTTTGGTCATGAATTGCGACACGCCCAGTCGCTCTGCCATTTCGCGGTCACGGGTTTGCCCCCGCGCCGTTAGCATCAATACTGGCAGATGCGCGGTTTCAGGCGTATCACGCAGGTCGCGCAAAATGTCAAAACCGCTTTTGCCCGGCAACATGACATCCAAAATCACCAGATCGGGCGGTGTTGCTTTGATTTTTTCGTTGGCCGTTGTGCCATCGGAATGAGTGTGCACCGTCCATCCGTCTCTGGACAGAATGAAACTGATTGCTTCGATGATATTGGGTTCGTCTTCGATCACCAATACGCGTTTGGCCATGCGTCAGTCCCTCCCAAGACGTCAGCTATTGTTTTTATTGCTGTGACTATTGCGGGAATGGACCGCGCTGTCAAAAAATTCCGCGCCTAAAGTCACATAGGTCACACCGCGTCATCATTCAGGATCGACGGTTCGCGACGGGACCGACAACCAGAACGAGAACAGATGCGACAAGAGGTGCCAACAGGGTCCGCAGGACTGCCCGATGCCGTAATCGGACGCACCAACATGACGGCCTGCATGGTCGGCGCTGTATCAAAGCTGAAGGCACCTGCGGGGGTCGCGATCGCATAACAGCGGAACCGGCCCCCACCTTCGATGGGCAACTGCACGTCGCGACGGATTGGCTGCATTGGCTGGCTCAGCGCAGAAAACAGCGGCCATAACGGGCATGATGCTGCAGACCGTGGCAAACTGAACCCTGGGATTGATCGCTGCAACGTGATCGCGCCTGCTGCATCACACATCGCCAATCCGAATGCAGGATGCCCCAATGTTTCGGGCAAAGTCGCCAAACGCCGCATTGCCGCCGCCAATGACACACCAAAACGCGCCGCTAAAAGCGCGGGATCATGCCCCAATTCAGTCGCTGCCTGCGAAAACACGACCAAAGGCATGTCGCGCACATCTTGGGAATAGGTCGCACGGTATTCGGCCAAAATACTGGCTGCTGCCTTGGATCGCAGGGTCGGCGCGTGGTGTGCCGCTCCGCCCTCTTCTAGGTAAGGTAGATGGAACCCTTGGGCATCCAGATAGGCCTCGACCTCTTCATGGGGGGACAGCGCTGCGGCGCCTTCGTCGCTAGGCGTGTCTAGGTAAGACACCAGCGCGCGCGACGATTCAGCAAGCTTGAGGCTGTCCTCATATATATTGCGGTGAAACCTTTCTTCCCAATCGCGGTCGATATCATTGTCCGTCACAAGGATAGACGCGGTCGACCGGATGGCGGTCACTGCCGTGATGACTTCGTGCAGGGACGTTGCCAGCTGCGGGTCATGGGCCAATCGGTCGGTCAACACTTTTACACGTGCTTCGAGGTCAGTGATGCGTTTGGCCTGACGCGTGACCAAGCCGGACCAGCCTGGAAAACGTCCTGCAAAATCTTCGGTTCGGGACAGTTCCGCCCCTGCCCCACGGTCTTGCGCAGCGGCGCTGCGTAACTGATCCAATAGCGCGACCTCGGCCCCTTCGGTCAACGCCGCAAGGTCAACCTGCAAGGCGCGCGCAAGGTCATTCAACAACTTTCCGCCGATTCTGCGCCGGTTATGTTCAATCAAGTTTAGATAGGAGGCGGAAATACCAACGGCCTGCGCAAGATCAGTTTGCCGCATTTCCAAATCAATACGCCGTTCGCGAATCCGGCTTCCGGTTAACTGACGCTGTGGCATCCAATTCCTTTAACGTTTTCAGTGCCTTTCCGCAGGTGCGAGAAAAACAATTTACAATGCATACCACGGTATTGTGACAAAATTTACAAAAAAGTCATTATATCCAAACGGTTTGTTGCGAGATTTTCCAAAAGCCACCGATACTGGACTGGCGTGTAAAGCGCATTCGCCGTTGGGAAGAGGAGCCCGGCTGCGATTTTTCAAAATCAGGGAGGATATATACATGTCCAAAAACTTCACACGTCGTGGTGTGCTGAAAACCGGTGCCGTTGCTGGCGCTGGTCTGACACTGCCAACCTATCTGCGTGCCGCTGGCCACGAAGGTTTCACCAATGCGCCAACCGGCAGCACCGTGACCTTGGGCTTTAACGTACCGCAAACTGGCCCATACGCTGATGAAGGCGCAGACGAACTGCGCGCCTATGAACTGGCTGTTGAACACCTGAACGGCGAAGGCGACGGCGGTATGCTGCAGACCTTCTCGTCCAAGGCGTTGGACGGCACCGGTATTCTGGGCAAAAAAGTCGAATACGTAACGGGTGATACCCAGACCAAATCGGACGCAGCGCGCGCATCGGCAAAGTCGATGATCGAAAAAGACGGCGCAATCATGATCACCGGCGGTTCGTCCTCGGGTGTGGCTGTGGCTGTTCAGGCACTGTGTCAAGAAGCCGGCGTTATGTTCATGGCGGGTCTGACCCACTCGAACGACACCACCGGTAAAGACCGCCGTGCAAACGGTTTCCGCCACTTCTTTAACTCCTACATGTCGGGTGCTGCACTTGCTCCGATCCTTGTTGATCAGTACGGCGCCGACCGTAAGGCATACCACCTGACCGCTGACTACAACTGGGGTTACACCACAGAAGAAGCGGTTCGTTCCTCGACCGAAGCTCTGGGCTGGGAAACTGTTGCAACCGTTAAAACACCACTGACCCAGACCGATTTCTCGAGCTACATCGCTCCTGTTATCTCGTCGGGTGCTGACGTTCTGGTTCTGAACCACTACGGCGGTAACATGGTGAACTCGCTGACCAGCGCTGTTCAGTTCGGTCTGCGCGCACAAGAAGTCGCCGGTAAGAAGTTCGAAATCGTTGTTCCACTGTACTCGGAGCTGATGGCTCGCGGTGCGGGCGAAAACATCGCTGGCATCTTGGGTTCGCAGAACTGGGACTGGAAAATCGAAAACCAGCTGGGTTCGCGCTACTCGGGCACCAACGCTTTCGTCAAATCGTTCGGCGAAAAGTACGGTTTCCCACCAAGCCAGGCTGCACACACCTGCTATGTTCAGACCCTGCTGTACGCAGATGCTGTTCAGCGCGCAGGATCGTTCGCACCATGCGCAGTTGTCGAAGCTCTGGAAGGTTTCGAATTCGACGGCATGGGCAACGGCCCAACCCTGTACCGTGCAGAAGACCACCAGTGCTTCAAGGACGTTCTGGTTGTGCGTGGTAAAGAGAACCCAGAGAACGAATTCGATCTCGTGGAAATCGTCGAAGTCACGCCAGTTGATCAGGTCACCTATGCATCCGATCACCCGCAGTTCGCGGGCGGCGCATTGGGCACCTGTAACAACGGCGCCTAATCGACCTATCGAAAGGCAGGCAGCACAACCGCTGCCTGCCAATCAACAAATCCCCTACGGCACAAACTGGGCTGCATGATGCAATCCGACCCTCAGAGGTGGGACAATGGACGCTATTATTCTTCAAATTCTAAACGGGCTTGATAAAGGCTCGGCCTATGCGCTGATTGCGCTGGGGCTTACACTCATCTTCGGCACACTGGGCGTTGTGAACTTTGCGCATGGGGCGCTGTTCATGATCGGCGCGTTCTGCGCGGTCACGCTTAGCCGTATCCTGTCTGCCAGCCACGAAGTGCTGGTCGAAGGCAAAACCGACTTTTTGGGCAATCCACTCAAGGAAGACGTGCCCTATGTCTATGATTGGTTCGGCGAATCCGCCGGCGCTGCGATCATCGACTGGTCCGTTCCGCTGTCGATCCTGTTTGCGATCCCTGTGATGATCCTTGTTGGCGTCATCATGGAGCGCGGTCTGATCAAACATTTCTACAAACGCCCACACGCTGACCAAATCCTTGTGACTTTTGGTCTGGCGATCGTGCTGCAAGAGGTCATCAAGTACTATTTTGGCGCAAACCCGATCCCAACTGCCGCCCCCGAGGCGTTCAAAGGATCGTTTGATTTTGGCGCTATGATCGGTCTGGACCCTAACACCATCATCTATCCTTACTGGCGCCTGATCTACTTCTGCTTTGCTGCAATCGTTATTGGCTGTGTCTTTGCATTCCTGCAATTCACCACCTTTGGCATGGTTGTACGCGCTGGTATGGCTGACCGTGAAACTGTAGGTCTGCTGGGTATCGATATCGATAAACGTTTCACCATCATGTTCGGCATCGCGGCTGCAGTCGCTGGTCTGGCTGGCGTTATGTACGTGCCGATTAACCCGCCGAACTACCACATGGGCATGGATTTCCTTGTTCTGTCGTTCGTTGTGGTTGTTGTCGGCGGCATGGGCAGTCTGGGCGGCGCCGTTCTGGCAGGGTTCCTGCTGGGCATTCTGGAAAGCTTTGCCTCGATGCGTGAAGTCATCGACCTCATCCCAGGTATCAACCAGGTCATCATCTATCTGGTCGCCATCATCGTTCTGCTTACGCGTCCACGTGGCCTGATGGGTCGCAAAGGCGTGATGGAGGAATAATTATGCTGGGTCTAAACAAACAAGACACCACTATTTTGCTGGTTGTTGCGGCGCTAACTATTTTCGCGCCCTTCATCCTGAACCCGTTCCCCGTCGACTCTGCCATGGCGCAGTTCAACGCGGGCTACCCTGACCTGATGCAACGCTTTGTTATCTTTGGCATCTTTGCCATCGGGTTTAACATTCTGTTCGGCCTGACAGGCTACCTATCGTTCGGTCACGCCGCATTCTTGGGCATTGGGTCCTATTCGGCGGTTTGGATGTTCAAACTGCTGAGCATGAACGTCATCCCTGCGATCATTCTGGCGGTTATCATGTCGGGCCTGTTCGCTGTGGTCATTGGTTATGTGTCGCTGCGCCGTTCGGGCATCTACTTTTCGATCCTGACGCTTGCGTTTGCGATGATGATGTTCGCACTGGCCTATTCGGTTCTGACACCGATCACGGGCGGTGAAACGGGCCTACAGCTGGCGCTGGACGATCCACGCATCTTGGGTATTTCCGCAACGCCCGAAGGCAATATTCCGACCCCATCGCTGTTTGGCGTCGAAATGCGTGCATCCACCACGGTGCCTGTGGGCGCATGGGAATTTACCTTTAACTTTGGGTACTATTTCTGCGCTCTTATCATGCTGGTCGCATTCTATCTGTCCGTCCGCATTTTCCGGTCGCCGTTCGGCCTGACCCTGCGTGCGATCAAATCGAACCAGCAGCGTCTGAACTACACTGGTGTGAACCCAAAACCATACACGCTGGCAGCTTTTGTCATCTCTGGCATGTATGCCGGTTTGGCTGGCGCACTGATGGCATCGATGGACCCTCTGGCTGGTGCGGAACGCATGTTCTGGACACAATCGGGCGAAGTCGTTCTGATGACCATTCTGGGCGGTGTCGGCACCCTGTTCGGCCCTGTTCTGGGCGCTGGTATGATCAAATACATGGAAAACATCATCTCCAAGATCAACAGCGACATCCTGCACAGCTGGTTCGCGTTCCTGCCTGACGGCCTAGAGGATCTGATCGTTGCGATCATCTACCCGTTCATCGGTAAAGGCTGGCACCTCACCTTGGGTCTGATCTTTATGCTTGTTGTTATCTTCTTGCCTGGTGGCCTGGTCGAAGGCGGTCAACGCGTTCGCTCCTGGATGAAAAACCGCGGCAAATCCAAAGAAGAAACATCGCAGACGCCTGCGGAATAAGGAGACACCAAAATGGGTATTCTAGAAGTCAAAGGCGTCAACAAACGCTTTGGTGGTTTGCAAGCGCTGGGTGATGTGAACCTAAGCATCAAAGAAAACACCGTTCACGCAATTATCGGCCCGAATGGGGCCGGTAAATCCACCCTGCTGAACTGTCTGGTGGGCAAACTGATCCCGGATTCGGGTTCGGTTATGTTCGACGGGCAATCGGTGCTGGGGCGTAAACCGCATGAAATCAACCAGATGGGCATTTCCCGCGTGTTCCAAACACCGGAAATCTTTACCGATCTGTCGGTGATCGAAAACGTGATGATCCCCTGCTTTGCCAAACGTGACGGCGCATTCCGCCTGCACGCAGTCGAAGCCGTGGCTAGCGAAAAAGACATCGTCGAACAGGCCGAACAAATGCTGGCTGACGTGAACATGCTGGACAAACGCAACATGCATGCAGGGTCCATGTCGCGCGGTGACAAACGTCGTTTGGAAATGGCGATGTGTCTGGTGCAGAACCCGAAACTGTTGCTGCTGGACGAACCAACCGCAGGTATGGCGCGCGCTGACACCAACAACACCATCGATCTGCTAAAAGAGATCAAGGAAAAGCGCGACATCACCATGGCGATCATCGAACACGACATGCACGTTGTGTTTTCCTTGGCCGAACGCATCACCGTTCTGGCCCAAGGCACGCCGCTGGTCGAAGAAACGCCAGAAAACATCAAAGGCCACCCCAAAGTACGCGAAGCGTATCTGGGTGAGGCGCAGGTCTAAGGGGGCTGATTATGAACAAACCGTTCGACAAAAATGTGAACAACGCCGCCACCCATCCCAAATACCTCAGCGTTTGGGACATTCAGGCCTATTATGGCGAAAGCTATATCGTGCAGGGCGTCAGCTTTGACATCCACGAAGGCGAAATTCTGGCGTTGCTGGGCCGTAACGGCGCGGGCAAAACATCTACCTTGCGAGCCTTGGCGCGCATGGATGATCCTGAACTGAAACATGGTGAAATTTGGCTGGACCACCAGCCATTGCACAACATGAAATCGCATCAGGCCGCCGCCGCTGGTATCGCGCTGGTCCCCGAAGACCGCCGCATCATCCCCGGCCTCACGGTCGAAGAAAACCTGAAACTGGCCCAAATCGCCCCGCCAATCGGTTGGTCGCTGGACCGCATCTATGAACTGTTCCCGCGCCTAAAAGAACGCCGCACCCAAGAAGGCGTAACCCTTTCGGGCGGCGAACAGCAGATGTTGGCCATCGCACGGGCTCTGGCCCGCGACATCAAAGTGCTTTTGCTGGACGAACCATACGAAGGTCTGGCACCGGTGATCGTTCAGGAAATCGCGAAAACGCTGAACATCATCCGAGATCAGGGCATCACGACCATTATCGTGGAACAAAACGCTGTTGCGGCGCTGACTTTGGCGGATCGCGCGGTGATTTTGGACACGGGCACCGTGGTGTTCGACGGCTCTGCCAAAGAGGTGCTAGAGGACGAAGCCCTGCGCGCCAAATACCTGGCGATCTGATCTTT
Source organism: Marivivens niveibacter (assembly GCF_002150005.2). Classification (GTDB taxonomy): domain Bacteria; phylum Pseudomonadota; class Alphaproteobacteria; order Rhodobacterales; family Rhodobacteraceae; genus Marivivens; species Marivivens niveibacter. The sequence goes on along the minus strand of NZ_MSPP01000001.1, from coordinate 723,102 downwards.
CACGCAGATACATTCATGTGAAACATTCTTACTGGCCCGTGCAGTGCATGGGCCAGTTCGCGTTTATTCCCCCTAATTTGATATGGGATATGCTTTGCAGCCCCCGTTCCTTGGCGTATAAGCCCGTATCAACCGCAAAACGTCTTGCGGACGCAACGTAATGGCAAAAAGGCCGAGGACACTTATGAGCAAAGAACGCAGCCACGACGGCGATGTGAGCTTTATCCGCGCACTGGCGGAACTACTGCGCGAAAACGAACTGACCGAACTAGAGGTTGTTCGCGATTACGGTGAAAACGACAGCCTGAACGTCCGCGTCAGCCGTCAGCAGAACGTTGTACAAACCGTTGCTGCCGCCCCTGCCCCAGCCGCCGCAGCTCCTGCTGCCGCCGCGCCAGCCGCTGCTGCCCCTGCACCTGCCGCTGCATCGAACGACGATCCAGCATCGCACCCGGGCGCCGTGACTTCGCCAATGGTCGGCACCGCGTATCTGTCGCCAGAACCAGGCGCAGCTGCATTCATTTCGGTTGGTCAGTCCATCAAAGAAGGCGACACCCTGCTGATCGTCGAAGCGATGAAAACCATGAACCAGATCCCGTCGCCAAAATCGGGCACCGTGAAACGCATTCTGGTCGAAGACGGATCGCCTGTCGAATTCGGCGCGCCTCTGGTTATCATCGAATAAGGCCTGTCCAATGTTCGATAAAATCCTCATTGCGAACCGCGGCGAAATCGCCCTTCGGGTCGTGCGCGCCTGCCGCGAAATGGGTATCAAATCGGTAGCGGTCCATTCGACCGCTGACGCCGACGCGATGCACGTCCGCATGGCGGACGAAGCGATCTGTATCGGCCCGCCTTCGTCCGCGTCATCCTACCTGAACTTTCCTGCGATCATTTCGGCCTGCGAAATCACCGGCGCCCAAGCGATCCACCCGGGCTATGGTTTCCTGTCTGAAAACGCGGCCTTTGTTCAGGTGGTCGAAGATCACGACCTGACCTTTATCGGTCCGTCGGCTGCGCACATCCGTATGATGGGCGACAAAATCACCGCAAAAGAAACCGCAAAAGAGCTGGGTATCCCAGTTGTGCCCGGTTCTGACGGCGGTGTGCCTGATCTGGAAACCGCGAAAAAAGTTGCGGCAGACATGGGTTACCCCGTCATCATCAAAGCGACCGCCGGCGGCGGTGGCCGCGGGATGAAGGTTGCCCTATCGGAAAAAGAAATCGAAACCGCGTTCCGCACCGCCCGTTCCGAAGCAAAAGCGGCCTTCGGTAACGACGAAGTCTACATGGAGAAATACCTCCAGAAGCCACGCCACATCGAAATTCAGGTGTTCGGCGATGGTCAGGGCAACGGCGTGCACTTGGGCGAACGCGATTGTTCGCTGCAGCGTCGCCACCAAAAGGTATTCGAAGAGGCCCCAGGCCCCTGCATCACCGAAGAAGAGCGCAAGCGCATCGGTGACATCTGTGCCAACGCGATTGCCAAAATGGGCTATTCCGGCGCAGGCACCATCGAATTCCTGTACGAAGACGGCGAGTTCTATTTCATCGAAATGAACACCCGTTTGCAGGTGGAACACCCAGTGACCGAAGGCATCTTTGGTGTCGATCTGGTGCGCGAACAGATCAATGTTGCCGCTGGTAACAAACTGTCGTTCACCCAAGACGACCTGAAAATCAACGGTCACGCGATTGAGGTTCGTATCAACGCGGAACGTCTGCCGAATTTCACCCCATGTCCGGGTAAGATTTCGCAGTACCACGCTCCGGGTGGTTTGGGCGTTCGTATGGATTCGGCGCTGTATCAGGGCTATTCCATCCCGCCCTACTACGACAGCTTGATCGGCAAACTGATCGTTCACGGCGCAGACCGCACCGAAGCGCTGGCGCGTTTGAACCGCGCCTTGGGCGAATTGATCATCGATGGCGTCGAAACCACTGTGCCGCTGTTCCACGCACTGCTGGCTGAACCAGACATCCAAACAGGGAATTACAACATTCACTGGCTGGAAAAATGGCTGGCTGCCAACATCGAAAACTAATCAGACCGCGCCCCAAATTGGGGCGCGCTCTTTTTTTGCGGAACGTTTGGGCGTAAAGTTCAAACATGCGCGACACGCCCCCTGCCTTGACCCCAGAATTATTGATCAACGCCTACGCGGCGGGGGTATTTCCGATGTCGGAATCCCGCGATGATCCTGAAATTTTCTGGGTCGATCCCAAACTGCGTGGCATTATCCCATTAGACCAATTCCACATCTCGCGATCATTGGCCAAAGCGATGCGGAAATCCGAATGGCGCATCAGTTATGACACCGCATTTCGGGACGTGATGGCAGGCTGTGCAGACCGCGAAGAAACGTGGATCAGCGATACGATTTTTGACCTATATAGCCAATTGTTTGATCTAGGCGTCGCCCATAGTGTCGAAGTGTGGGAAAGCGAAACGCTCGTTGGTGGCAGTTATGGTATCGCATTAGGCAGCGCGTTTTTCGGTGAAAGCATGTTTTCACGCCGAACAAATGCATCGAAAATGGCGCTGGCTTGGCTGACCGATCATTTGCGGGAATGCGGCTATACCCTGTTTGACACGCAATTCCTGACACCGCATTTGGCGTCATTGGGTGGCATTGAAATTCCTCGCGTCGACTATCGCGCGCAATTATTCAAAGCCCTGCAAAAACCGGCTGATTTTTATTCTGTGGAAACGGTCGCGTCCGCTCAGGACGTGATACAGCGGACAACCCAAACGTCGTAACGGGGGTGTTCCATCGCGCTTAGCGCAGGCGCAGAGGCGATCATCCAACCATCAAATACGGGGTCTGCTTGGTTGTTATAGTAGGCTGTCAGTTCTGCAAAAGCATCACCCGACGGGTTATCCACGGGATAGCGGCATTCATTCAGAACGACCTGCAAATGGCCAACTGTCGCACGATCCCCTACCGATAGGTTCAGCGTGGTCACTTGACCTGAGATTTTGTCCAACAAACGCAGATCAGCGCCATTCGCATTGGCCGCATCCTGTGCAAACGCAGGGGTTGCCAACATAGCAGCTACAAAAGCAATAGCGCGGATCATTCGTCGCCTCCGCCCGATACAAATTTTAGTAGCAAATTCATAAGGCTTACCGAACCTTGGGTATCCAAAATCTCGGCCCCAGCCGCGTAGTTATCGAACGATGCACCCGGTAGAATTTCGACGAAATTACCACCTAACAAACCTTCGGACGCAATGATCGCGGTGCTATCATCAGGCACAGGCACACCGTACTGTAGAGATAATACGGTCGTGGCACGGAATAATTCGGTATCTAGCGCGATGTCTGTTACGCGGCCAACCTTGACGCCAACCATGCGAACGTCAGTGCCGACACTGACGCCTTCGATCGAACGGAACGACGCGGTAAGTTCGTAACTACCCGATCCGCCCAGATCCGCGAATTGCGATGAATACGCCAAAAAACCACCGGCGACGGCCAATACAGCCGCCCCAACTATGGTTTCTGTTACGGAAGTTGCCATTCAGGCGGTATCCTTATTCGGGCTGCCAAGCCTCGTAATCCGAACGTTCCACCGTGTCATTGCGGCGGATCGAACCGGAAGGCGCATAAGCAAAGGCAGTACCGGTCAGGTTTTCCTGATGCGGCTTTTCCCATGCTTTATGTGCCAAAGGTTTTTCAGATGGGGTTTCATCCCACGTGCGATGCAACCATCCGTGCCATTCAGGCGCGATGCGCGATGCTTCGATTTCACCGTTAAAGATGACCCAGCGGCGGGAATCGTCACGAGTTTTGTAGAACACATTGCCCTGCTCGTCCTCGCCCACTTTGACGCCTTTGCGCCAAGTAAACAGTTGGGTGCCAATGGTTTGACCGTCCCACCAAGTCAGAACACGTTTAATGAAGTTCAGTAGGCCCATGGACCGCTCCCTTAATTCGTCAGTCACGTTATGTCCCAACGGGCACCAAAGGTCCAGTGCCCGCAAGGGTATAGCGCAGAAATTAGCCTGCCAGCGCAGTTACTTCGATCTCGATCCGGTATTTCGGGTCGATCAGGTTCGCCTCGATCATGGTCGCGGCAGGTGGGTTCGCACCGAATGCTTCGCGCAGGGTTGGCCAGCAAGGTTCAAACTCTGCCGCATCAGGCAGGTAGTAGGTCACACGCACTGTTTTGGACAGGTCGCTGCCTGCCTCTTTCAATGCGTTAGAAATGGTGGCCAGCGCGGCTTTGCACTGTTCAACAACATCGTCGCCTTGACCTACGGTGCCTGCAACATGGACGAAGCCGCCCGCAACAACAGCGCGGCAATAGGCCATTTTTTCTTCGAACGGGCTGCCGGTGAATACACGTTTCATAGTCATCTGAGACTCCCCTAAATTTGCAATGGCTTTGCCGTAAACAGCCGCCACAGTCCAGAGGGATTATGCGCATAAAAAAACCGCCCAGAAGGGCGGTTTTGAATTAGCTTGCCGATGCTTTGTCTTCTTTGGCGTCTTCGCCAAAGATCATCAACGGTTTGGCGTCCGGTCCGACAGCCTCTTCGTTGACGACAACCTCGGTCACAGTGTCCATGCCTGGTAGGTCGAACATGGTATCCAGCAAGATATCTTCCATGATGGACCGCAGACCACGTGCACCGGTTTTGCGTTCGATCGCGCGGTTTGCGATCGCCTGCAGCGCGTCATCGGTAAAGGTCAGCTGCACGCCTTCGATTTCGAACAGCTTTTGATACTGCTTGACCAGCGCGTTCTTCGGTGCGGTAAGAATTGTAATCAACGCGTCCGCATCCAAATCGGTCAGTGTCGCGATCACAGGCAGACGACCGACAAATTCAGGGATCAGACCGAATTTCAACAGATCTTCTGGCTCCAAATCCTTAAACACTTCACCAACGCCGCGGCTGTCCTCTTCGCGAACGTCAGCACCAAAGCCCATCGACGTGCCCTTGCCGCGCTGCGCGATGATCTTATCCAGACCAGCGAATGCACCACCACAGATGAACAGAATGTTCGTTGTATCCACCTGCAGGAATTCCTGCTGAGGATGCTTGCGACCGCCCTGTGGTGGAACCGATGCAACGGTGCCTTCCATAATCTTCAATAGCGCCTGCTGCACGCCTTCGCCAGATACGTCGCGCGTGATCGACGGGTTGTCCGACTTGCGCGTAATCTTATCGACCTCATCGATATAGACGATCCCGCGCTGCGCACGTTCAACGTTGTATTCCGACGCCTGAAGCAGCTTCAAAATGATATTTTCAACGTCTTCACCCACATAACCGGCTTCGGTCAGGGTGGTTGCATCAGCCATAGTGAATGGCACATCCAAGATGCGCGCCAACGTCTGTGCCAGCAGTGTTTTACCACAACCGGTCGGGCCAATCAGCATGATGTTGGATTTCGCCAGCTCGATATCGCCGGATTTCGACGAATGATGCAGGCGTTTATAGTGGTTATGTACAGCAACCGCCAAAACCCGTTTCGCATGGGCCTGACCGATGACGTAATCATCCAGAACCTTACAAATATCGGTTGGAGTTGGTACACCTTCTGTGGACTTCAATCCCGAAGATTTCGTTTCTTCGCGGATGATATCCATGCACAGTTCGACGCATTCATCACAGATAAACACCGTCGGGCCCGCGATAAGCTTGCGCACCTCGTGCTGGCTTTTGCCGCAGAAGCTGCAGTAAAGAGTGTTTTTGCTATCGCTGCCAGTCGTATTCGCCATATTGGTCCCTCGGGCGGTAAATCGTAACATCGTCGGGTGCCCCGTCTGGATAGACTAAGACAGCCCGACCCGCTCCACAATGTCAAAAAACCGAAAACGGTTTCACAGCTTATTCAGCTGCGTCGCCACGGCTTTCTAGAATTTCATCGATGTGACCCCAGTCTTTCGCTTCCTGAGGAGACATAAAGTTATCGCGTTCCAGCGCGCTTTCAACAACGTCCAGCGGCTGACCGGTGTGTTTCACATACAGACCGTATAGCTGTTCGCGGATTTTCTGGGTTTCGCGCGCATGGATCATGATGTCGGTCGCTTGCCCCTGATAGCCACCCGATGGCTGGTGCACCATGATACGTGCGTTTGGCAGCGCAAAACGCATACCCTTTTCACCTGCCATGGACAGAACCGATCCCATCGATGCCGCTTGACCAACAACCAAGGTCGACACTTTCGGACGAATGTACTGCATCGTGTCGTAGATCGACAAACCAGCCGTCACAACGCCGCCAGGGCTGTTGATGTACATGCTGATCTCTTTTTTCGGGTTTTCCGATTCTAGGAACAACAGCTGCGCCACGATCAATTGCGCCATCCCGTCATGAACTGGACCGTTCACGAAAATGATACGTTCCTTCAGCAGGCGCGAAAAAATGTCATAGGCACGTTCGCCGCGGGCCGTCTGTTCGACAACCATAGGAACCAGGTTGGCATATGTTTCGATCGGGTCTTGCATTCTTACTGCCTCAAAGTTGGTGACACGTAGTTAATCTATAATCGGTAATTCTCTACAGAGTCTTAGTGGCCATATACGGGGGCTTCAAGACCGCCCGCGTCAGTGTTTCGTTTCATAATGATTAGAGCGCCAAACGCGCGCGCCCACAAGGCGTGCGTAAAAATAATGTGGGGGCCATCTGGCCCCCACGCAATTTAACAGCTCTCTCTACGGCTCTCGGAGCGCTTCTTGACCGCGATACAGGGGCTTTGTCAGATATTGTAGGACGGTTTTCCCGCCTGTGTGCAGCTCTACCGTCGCCTGCATTCCCGGTCTGATTTCAATTTCGCGCTGACGATCGGTCAGGTTTGTTAGATCCACAGCCAATGTCACCTTGTAGTGCGGATCGCCATCCGCAACGCGGTCATCCTTGAAAGTATCCGCCGAAATTAATGTAACCTCGCCCGACAGCGTTCCATAAATTGTATAGTCATAGGCAGACAATTTGACGGTCGCCGTCTGCCCTGCCCGCACATTGGCGATATCTTCAGGTGGAACGCGCGCTTCAACGAATAGTTCATCGTCGATAGGAATGATCTGGAAAATTTCCTCACCGGGTCGAATAACACCGCCAATCGTCGTGACCCCCAGATTGTTCACAATGCCAGCCATGGGCGCAGTGATAACGGTCCGCGACAATTGGTCCTGCGCCGTACGCAACTCTTGGGTCAGCGTTGCCATGATCTGTAGCGTTTCGGAATAAAGGTTCGCACGCTCCAGCTCAGCGCCAGTCACGATATCGTTGTAACGGATTTGCGCATCGGAATGCGCCTTGCGCGCGTCGGTGACTTCGAACAAGGCGACGATTTCGCGGCTGTACATATCCTCCATCGACGACAATTCGCGCTGCGTTTCAGCCAAAACCGCCGACGCGCCGCGAAGCTTACTTTGATAGTCCGACTGACGCGCTGCCAATAACGCCTGTTCCGATGCGACGATGGCAGGGCTATGGGATTCGATTAACGGATCTACGGCAAAATCACTTTGCCCTGCCATTTCGGCTTCTAACCTGATGCGGCGGATTTCGGCGGCGACCAATTGATCGCCCAAATCATCCACCCGCGCCTGAAATTGTGTACCCGCAAGACGCGCAATGACCTGCCCTGGTTCGACAACGTCACCCGGTTGAACCAGCAATTCTGCCAAAATGCCGCCCTCTAGGTTTTGAACGACCTGCGGACGCGCGCCAGAAATAATCTCTCCATCTGCGCGGACGATTTCATCGATCCAAGCAAATTTCGCCCAAGCGATAAAAATCAAAACCGCCGCAGCGACGATCCAGATGATCCTGCTGGACGATTTCAATCCACTGTCTAATTCCGTATCGACCGTAGTCGGCATTACCCCGTCGCCTTTTTGTTGCGCAGATGCGCAAGCACTTCTTCGCGCGGCCCATCAACGGCCAAGCGTCCGTTCTGCAAAATGACAGTGCGCGAGGTCAGCTGCAAGATGGGCAAACGATGGGTTGCGATAATCGCGGTGCGCTGTCCTAGCCAATGGTCCAAACGCGTCACCAAAGTTTGTTCCAACGTTTGATCCAAAGCAGCCGTGGGTTCATCCAGCAGGCACACCTTTGGATCTTGTAGCCACAGGCGCGCCCAACCAATCGATTGACGCTGACCGACTGACAGGCCCTCTCCGGCATCCGAAATCGGCATATCCAGGCCTTTTGGGTGGCTACGCACAAATTGGCCTAGTCCAGCGAAATCCAGCGACTGCAGAAGGCGGTCGTCATCACGCTCGAGCATCGTCATGTTCAGGTTATCACGCAGGGTACCCGCGAACAGGCGCACCTCTTGACCCAAATAACCGATGTTGCGGCGCAAATCGCGCGGCATGACCTGTACCATATCTACGCCGTCGATCATAACGCGGCCAGCTGTTGGCGGATAAATACCCGACAGGATTTTCATCAAAGTCGATTTCCCCGACCCGTTCGCACCCAGAATAGCAACGCGCTGGCCAGCCTCGATCTTGAGGCCCGAAATATCAACAACGCGGTCGCTCTCTTCGTTGTATTTGAACATCAGATCACGGATTTCATAAGCCCCATCAATCGTATCGCGGCGCAAATAGCTGCGCGATTCATCTGTGTCCTGCGGGGCATCCGCAATTTTATCCAATGCTTCTAGAGCTGTTTTCACATTCGACCATCGCGCCATTGTGCCTGCCAATTGCGTCAGCGGCCCCAAGGTGCGCGATGTCAAAATACCAACCGCGATGATCGTACCCACGGTGAATTCACCCGAAAAAACCATGAAGGTGCCGGCGACAACTGCCGCGATATAGGTCGCTTGCTGTACGCCTTGGCTCCAGAATGTCAGGGTCGATGCCAGTTTGCGCTGTTCGCTGGTCGCCAACGAATTCAGCGCGGACAGTTCGGACCATTGACGGCGGAAACGGTCTTCGCCGCGGGTCGCTTTGATCGTGTCGCTTTCATAAACGATTTCATGCAGCAAACGCGTGGCTTTGGTACTGGCCCCTTGGGTCTGGCGCGTCAGTTTGATCATGCGGCGCTGCATGAAAAAGCTGGGCAAAACCATCAGCAAACCACCCGCGAACAACACCCAAACAATATTGCCACCGATCGACGCGACCAGCGCCAAGAACAGCACAATGAAAGGCAAATCGGTCATCGTGCCGATGGTTGACGCGGTAAAGAATTCACGGATCGTGCTAAATTCGCGTACAGCCGAAAACGTCTGCGATTGGCTGTTGCCCGCGTTGGCGCGCATCCCCAGAATTTTATCAACCAGCAACTGTTGAACCTTTAGTTCAATCTGGCGGCCTGCCCCATCCATCAGACGGGCACGTGCGATGCGCAAAAACGCCTCGAGCACCATGGCCAGACCCGCACCGATAGCCAGAACCCATAAGGTCGCCGTCGATTGATGCGGAATGACTCGGTCATACACTTGCAGAGAAAACAAAGCGATAGCCACAGCTAACAGGTTGGCCACAAATGATCCCAACGCGACCTCGGCCACGTGGCGGCGGAATTTACGAATTTCGCCCCAGAACCAGTGTGACTGTTTTCCCTTCGACGCGTGGCGGCGCGACAATTCACGCACCGCAACATCCGCACGGACAATCGTACCTGCGAACACAGGCATGAATTCATTCAACGCGACCTCGGCCCGATTTCCAGCACAGGTGGTGTCATAGACAAATAACGTGTTGCCCTGCTGTTCCAGCACCAACACCATCTGCCCCGAGGTCATTTCAGCCAAAGCCGGCCAAAGCGATGCGACAGGTGTTTTGATCGACTTTTGCGCCGCAACCAATCCTGACGAGGACAACGCATCAGCAATCGCTGCCATCGTCACGTCATCGCTGCCTTCGCTGACGATTTTTTCCAGCAGGTCCGCACGCACCACATCGACGCCCAAAATACCTGCATAAACCGAGGCAAGATCCGCGCGATGACGGGCGCGGTCTGAAAAACGGTCTTCGTATTTTGCGGGTTCTGCGACAGGTTCGGCTGGTTTTTCCACACGCTTAATCCGCGCGCCTTTACCTGCGTTGATATCAAACGCGATTACAGGACCCTTCATATCCGGCCTCCGTCGACCAATGCGCCTTGGATTGCGGCGATTTTTAGCTCTACCAACGCGATTTGATAGGGGAACGCAACCATTGCCCGTTCGGTCCGCACCTTGGTTTCAAAAACGCCGACGACGTCATTTACGGTACGCTGACCTTCGCGCAGTTGGCTTGCGAAGATGTCGTAGTTTGCAGCAGCTTGCGATGCAATAGACCGCGCCTGTTCGGCCTGACGCTGTAGGCTGGCCAATTCCGATTCCAGCGCCCGCAGTTGGCGGTTTGTATCTTCGCGAGTCTGCGCAACCTTGGATTCTGCCGCTTGCGACTGCGCTTCGATCGCTTCGCGTGCGGCAGCGTTGCCAAAGCCAATTCCGTTTGGAATAACTGCGCCCAAATTGAAATCAGAACCGCTGTTCGTCACTGATCCTGTTGCGGACAAGCCTGGCAAATACCCGGCCCGCGCGATTTTGGCTTCAGCGATTTGGCGGCTTGCCTCGGCTTGAGATTTGGCAACAGACAACGGGATCGAAATGATTGACGTCGCCGCAAGCGCCGACAGGCCAGAGACATCCGAAACCGAATATGCAGACATGGCGTTTAGTTCGGCAATGGCGGCGTCCGCCTCTTCGCGGTCAGACATCAGATCGGACTGCATCTGGTTCAGTTTTTGTTCCACGATCTGCAGATCCGCACGGTTCGACACACCGCCGCGCACGCGCTCGCGCATGATGTAAGCGAAATGGTTCATACGCTCCATCGCGGCGGCATTGACCGCCGCAGTGGCGCGGTTTTCTTCGGCGCGCAGGTACAGTTCTAGCGCAGTCAAAACACGTTGGTTTGTGTCTTGGGCCAGCGCAACCGCTGCGACCTCGACATCGGCGACTGCGTATTCACGTTCAGCCTTGCGGCGACCATTATCAAACAGCGCCTGTTCAACCACCAGACCTGCAACAACCGACCCCAAAGAGGTCAGGCTGATTTGCGGCCCCAAAGTCGGTAGCCAATTGGTCGAGGCGGCCTCTGCCCGCAAACGCGCGGCGCGCAATTCAGCTTCGGCAGCGCGGGAATTTGCATCCAAAACAGCATCCGCAACAGTCGCGAACGGTCCGTCGGGCAATACCGATCTACGTTCTAACAGGCTGTTGATGACAACGCTTTCTTCGCCTGTCGCCATTTCAGGCGACAAAACGTTTTGCGGCGCGTCTTCGGCCGTTTTGTTCATGAACGGCAATTCACCCATAGACGGCATAGGCGGCATTTCCATGCATCCCGCCAAAACAGTTGTCAGCGTGATCGCCGAGATAGCTGTTTTGAAAAATGCATAGTTAGTCACAGTATAATCGCCCATATCGTCGGGGTCTGGATCAGAAAGGGCACCTAAAATCAGGCGCCCCGTCAATGATTTAGATGATGACGTTGATGTCTTCGTTCACCAGAACGGTGCCGTCATCGCCCAGCGTGTAAATGTTGTAGGTAGAACCATCCACGTCGCGGGTCGAACCAGTGTCGGTTGCACCAGTCATAGTTACCGTATCGTCGTTGCTGCCCAGAATGGTCAATTCGCCCATCCCGCCGGTCAGATCTTCGATATCTTGGGCCGACAATTCCAATTCGCTGTTTTCTGCAAACTGCAGGTCGATCGAACGGATATCAAAACCGTCTAGGCCAGAGTTATCAATATTGACGATGTTGGTCCCTGCTTCATCCAGTACAAACAAAGTCGATGTTTCGTTGCCAGCCGCATCGGTCGATGCAAGAACCAGCTGCGATCCATCGGGTACAGCCTGATCGAAATACAGGTCGACTTCGTCATAACGGGCGTCTTGGACTGCATCAGCCGTCAATTCGGTCACGCCGCCAGTACCCGACACTTTAAAGACTTCTAGGTCCGTATCTTCGTCTGCGATACCGATCGAACGCAGTCCATCACGGCCCTGATCCAACGATGTCACGACAGGAGCATCTGGACCAAGGGTGTCGATTTCCACGGTCGTTGTTTCGGTGCGCTGGTTGCCAACAGCATCCGTTGCCACAATAGTGACATTTGCATCGTATTCACCCGCGCGAATTTCATCCGCGTCATAGTGAACGGTCCAGTTTCCATTCGCATCCACGGTCGCAACGCGCGTGATTCCGTCAAAGGTCACAACAACTGTCGATCCTGGTTCAACCTGCCCTGTGAGGGTCAGACCGTCCGCGAGTTCAGCTGCATTTGCCACGTTGTCGGTTTCCGCAGCCGCCATGTTCAGGGTGTTTACGATGGTATCAACTTCGACCGTTTCGGTGATCGTGCTGACGTTACCAGCAGGGTCGGTTGCGCGCGCAGTCAACGTGGCCTCATATTCGCCGCCCGGAATTTCGGATGCCGTAAAATCAACAGACCATGTACCGTCCGCACCAGCCTGAACGGTGCGGCTTGCACCCGCAAAGTTAACAACGACAATCGAACCTGGTTCAACAGTGCCAGAGAACGAAATTCCGTCCGATGCCTCGGCGCCGCTGACCATTCCGTCGCCTTCGATCTGCACCTGAGAAAATGCATAGTCATCAACGTGGGTATCGACGTCCACTGTGTCAGTGACCGTTTTGCTGTTACCTGCAGCGTCGGTGATCGTCGCAGTCACGTCTGTTGTGTAGGTGCCAGATGGAATTTCGGACGACAGGAAGGTCGACGACCAGCTACCATCAGCAGCAGCCACAACCTGATGCGATGCAGCACCCAGTGTCACAGTGACAGTCAGGCCCGGCGTCGCTGTGCCGCTGATGACCACACCGTCGGCGACCTCAACCGCGTTGATGACATCGTCGATTTCAATCGGAGCCGACGACAACGCGACATCACCTGCCACGGTATCAACGAGAACGCTTTCGGTTAGCGACGATGTATTACCAGCCGCGTCAGTCGCGGAAATAACCAATTCGGTATCATATTCGCCCGTTGGGATCGAACCCGCAGGATACGTAACCGACCATGCACCCGATGCCGAAACAGTTGCCGCCATCGATACACCAGCCAAGGTGACTGTGACCGTCGAACCTGGTTCAACCATACCCGATGCGGTGATCGCTTGGCCCTGTTCATCCAGATTGATCACACCATCACCGCCAACAGCGCCGTTCGTGTGGGTCAATGTGTTCACAACAGTATCGTAATCGATCGTAGTCGAAGAGGTTTCGACGTTGCCCGATGCATCAGTCGCGACTGCGGTGACTGCGATCGCGCCCTCACCCGAAGGCAGCTCAGCAGCAGTCCAAGTCGCGGACCAAGATCCATTGGATCCAGCGGTCACAGTGCGCGTTGCACCGTTCATGGTCACTTCAACGGTCGAGCCAGCCTCTGCCGTACCCGTCAGGATTAGGCCCGATGCGGCCTCTGCTGCGTTGATGACACTATCACTACCACCAGCAGCGGCATCAATCGACAGACCCATTTCAGTATCAATCTGAATGGTCCCCGTTGTGGAGGCCGTGTTTCCAGCAGCATCCGTCGCAACAACATTAACGTCAGCAGCATAAGTGCCTGGTTCAATGTCATTTTCAGTGAACGTGGTTGTCCAGTTTCCATTCGCGTCCGCAGTGACAGTGTGTGTCACCAGACCGATGGTTACATCAACGGTCGCACCCGGTTGAGCGGTCCCCGAAATGTCGAAACCTTCGGAATGTTCAACAGCGTTCACAACACCGTCGCCCGCGATCGTTGCATCGCTCAGGGTCACTTCGGTCACAGTATCAATCGTAACGGTGCCAGTAGTCGTTGCGACATTGCCATAAGCATCCGTTGCTTCGACCGTGACGTTTAGATCGTATTCACCTTCGGCCAACTGGTCATTGGATAGAGTCAGCGTCCACGTACCGCCAGACACTGTCGCCTCGTGGGACATACCATCAATCGTGACGATAACAGTCGAACCTTCTTCGACCGCACCCGACAGAACAATGCCGCCTTCGAATTCTTCGCTGTTTACAACGCCGTCGCCACCTGTGGTTTCATCCATGGAAACAGTGGTTTGCGTGTCGAACTGAATTTCAGACGTGACTGTTTCTGTCTGATCACCGACCGTAATCGTAACCGTTGCTTCGGTTGTGTATTCACCTTCGGGCAATAGACCCGGCTCGTATACAACGGTCCATGTTCCATCGTCACCCACTGTCGTGGTCGCGGTTTCACCTTCGACTGTTACGGTGATTTCGCCGCCAGCAGTACCCGTACCCGTGATGACCACCCCGTCAGAATAATCATCACCCGAAACGACAGTACCGTCCGATGTTGTTGTACCTTCAGTCACCTCGACCGATGGACCAGAACCCCCACCATTCACGGTTTCGCCCACCAAAAGCGTACCGCCCAAAACCGCCGCACCCACGCCGCCACCAGCGAGCCCCAGACCGCCCAAACCGGTCAATAGCGGCGCAGCCAGCATGCCGACTTCTTCGTCAGTGCCGTAGACCTGATTGTAGCCCGCAACCTGAACATTTGGCGTTTCTAGGAAAAACAGATCGTCGTTAGGGCTCCACTTACCAAAGGCCTCGGCCTCTGCGTAATTGGCATAGTAATATGCGCCATCCGCTGCGGACAGCTCCACCTCGGCCAGCACACCGCCCGAAGATAGATACAGGTTGTTTTCAGGGATACCCTCTGGGGAAAAGAACCCTTCGATCATGATCACACGGCCATCAATCAGCGCAACTTGCAGCGCTTGGCCTTCGCGCGAATAGGACTGAACCTGCGCACGAGATAGATTTAAGGAAATTTGCTGATCTTGAGTTGCTATAATGGATGCCGACGCACCGTCACCAGCCACAGAACCATGATACACTTCGCCCGCAACATTGCGAGCGACGAAATTAATCGCCGACATAACTACTACTCCGCCTCAATGCCGACCATTCTTTTTGACGATGGTTCGGCTATACTTTTGATAATTTACTACCCAAAAAGCGCCACAATTTCTAGTGCGTTTTTTCCAAAGAGGTCCAGTTTATGGGTTTCTACACAAAGTTTATGCCCGAATTCGCAACAATGCGACATTCAGAACACACCCAAGCAAAACCAAATAAGAACTGATATAGAGCCACATCAGCATCGCAGCGACGGCGCCGATAGATCCGTAAACTTCGTTATAATTGCCGAAATTTGCCAGATAATACGAGAACAGCCACGATGCGCCGTACCACAGCACAACAGCCACCACACTGCCCACTGTAAAAATCCGGCCTCGGCTTACGCCGTCCCCGTTCGGTCCATAGCGATAAAGTAAGCCAAGCGCGATTAGCAAAACCAACAAGGCCACGACCCAGCGCAAAGCCAGAAGCAAGCCTTCAATCTTTGACGCCAATGGGACGAATGCGATCACCACAGGCGCGATCACAACCATAATTAGCGCAACAATTCCAACCCCGATCAGGGCAGCAGTTAATCCCACCGCCGTCATCAGATGCCGAACACCGCTGCGCGACTGGACACCCGTGATCGCATTCAATCCACGGATCAGCGCACCAACCCCTGCCCGCGCAGACCAAAGTGCGATACCCAATGACACGATTGACGCCCAACCCAGCGTTGTACTTTCCGCTGAAAGCAATCGGTTCACCTGTGCCCGTAATAGATTGAATACGTCAGCAGGTATAAATTCACGCAATAGGTTTAATTGATCATAAATAACAACCGGATCAGCAATCAGCCCGAAAACTGCGATTGACGCCGCGATTGCAGGGAAAATGGAAAAAAGCCCATAAAACGCCACACCCGCCGAAATTAGATCCAGATCGTTTGCCGACCACACCTTGCGAAAGGCAGACACCGCTGCCATTAATTTTGAAAAAGCCCCGCTCATAACTGTGACATTGTAATGCTGCCTCGCGGGTTTCAAGTGTGTAACGAGGCCACAGCTGAGCGGAAAACGAACAGGCACACCAATGGCACACAATCTAAACCTGACCCCAAAGGTCAATCTTGCGCTGGATGAAATCGAAACGCGGCTGGAAAATGCGCCCCGCATTATCGTTGCCCTGACAGGGGCCCCAGCATCGGGAAAATCCACCCTATCAACAGAACTGTTGCGCCGATTGCATTTGAAAAAAATCTCGGCTGCGGTGGTTCCAATGGATGGGTTTCATTTGGACAACGACATTCTGGATGAAATGGGCATGCGCGCCCGTAAAGGTGCGCCCGAAACATTCGACGCCGATGGCTTTATCCATATGATCCGGCGGATCAAATCCGGAGAACCCGTTTACTACCCTGAATTTGATCGCCCACGTGATATTTCCATCGCAGGCAAAGGATATGTTTCCCCGAACACTCAGGTCATTATCGTCGAAGGCAATTACCTGATGTTCGACGAAGCCCCATGGCGCGATCTGGCCGACCTGTGGGATTTCACGATCCGCTGGGATGTGCCGCTGCCCGAACTGCGCGCGCGGCTTATTCAACGTTGGCTATCCTTGAACCATTCCAGCGCAAATGCCCTGCGCCGCGCCGAAGGAAACGACATTCCCAACGCAAAACGTATCATTGATCGCACTTTGCCTTGCGATTTGATCCTAAAAGGCGTCGAAGACTGACCGATTGCGGTTGAGGTCGCGCAGAACTGTCATAAACTCGGGGTATTATCGGCTATAATTCCGACCCAAGGATTTTAAATGACTGTTTTGACGATCTCGACCCAACCGATTGAGGGTCAGAAACCAGGCACTAGTGGCCTGAGGAAAAAAACCCGTGTTTTCATGGAACCAGGTTTTCTGGAAAACTACGTTCAATCCATTTTCGATGGCATTGGCGGTGTCAAAGGCAAAACCCTGATCGTCGGTGGCGACGGTCGCTATTTCAATGACACAGCCATTCAGGTCATCCTGCGAATGGCCGCTGCGAATGGCGCCGCCAAATGCACCGTTGGCCGCGGAGGCATTTTATCGACCCCCGCCGCGTCAAACCTGATCCGTAAATTAAAAACTGACGGCGGATTGATCCTATCGGCCAGCCACAACCCCGGCGGCATCGACGAAGATTTCGGGCTGAAATACAATGGTCCAAACGGTGGCCCCGCGAATGAAGGCGTCACCGACAAAATTTATGCCCGCACCACTGACATTGACACCTATTACTCGGTCGATGCAGGTGACATTGATTTGGGCACGCTCGGGACAACCGAAATTGCGGGCATGACCGTCGAAATCATTGACCCGGTCAGCGACTACGCTGCCTTGATGAACCAGATCTTTGACTTCGATGCGATTGCGGGCCTGTTCAAATCTGGCTTCACCATGAAATTTGACGCCATGCATGCGGTCACTGGCCCTTACGCTGTTGAAATTCTGGAAAACCAACTGGGCGCGCCCAAAGGCACCGTGATGAACGCCACGCCCCTGCCCGATTTTGGCGGTGGCCACCCTGATCCGAACCCCATTTGGGCGCATGAATTAATGGATATCATGACCGGCGAAAACGCGCCTGATTTTGGCGCGGCGTCAGACGGGGACGGTGACCGCAATATGATTGTGGGACGCGGCCAATACGTAACGCCATCCGACAGTTTGGCGGTGCTGGCAGCAAACGCACATCTTGCCCCTGCCTATGCGGGCGGATTGGCGGGTGTTGCGCGGTCCATGCCAACCTCTGCCGCCGTTGACCGTGTTGCAGCCGCCAAAGGGATTGATGCGTTCGAAACGCCGACTGGTTGGAAATTCTTTGGCAACCTGCTGGATGCTGGCCGCGCCACCCTGTGCGGAGAAGAAAGCGCAGGCACGGGGTCCAACCACGTCCGCGAAAAAGACGGTCTATGGGCTGTTCTACTTTGGCTGAACATCCTTGCCGTGACGGGCAAATCCGTGGCTGATCTGATGTCGGACCACTGGGCCGAATATGGTCGCAACTATTACAGCCGCCACGATTACGAGGCTGTTGAAACGGATCGCGCCAATGCGTTGATGGATGGGTTGCGTTCGCAATTCGCGTCGCTGCCAGGTCAATCGGTCGGCCCACTGACCGTTTCGACGGCAGACGAATTTGCCTACGACGATCCAGTTGATGGCAGCCATTCTGCCGGTCAGGGCATCCGCATCGGGTTTACTTCAGGCGGGCGCGTGGTGTTCCGATTGTCTGGAACAGGCACTCAAGGTGCAACAATCCGTGTCTATCTGGAAAGCTATGAAACCGATCCATCTGCCCTGCACAATGATGCCCAAGCAGCCCTATCGGACATCATCGCAGCCGCTGACGCGATTGCTGGCATCACCACCCATACCGGCCGTGACGCACCAGATGTGATTACTTGACCAATTGCAGCACTGGCTGTGCTGGAACGATTTCAACGTCGCCGTGGAATTCAATAACAGGGCGACGTTGAGCATCCCCAATTGCAGACACGTTGATCAAAGCCTGAGTGAACGGTTTCTTTCCGGTGTTCGGACGGAAGTCATAGTTCATCACACGAATGGATGGTCGAGGCGTGTTTCCCACTTTCACTTGAAAAAAGTGAAAGCCCGTTTTGCCCATCGATACTTTTACGTTGCGCTTGCGCATAGTTTTTATTCCCGAGGCAGCAGTCTATTCAGCAATAGCAACAGTATATATGCATGTACTTTTAGATAGCCCGTTAGCGCTAAACCTATCCTAATTCGCCAAAACTGTGACACCGCAACCACCCTTTTTCCACAATAAGGTGTGCGTGAAAAAGTCGGGTAAACCCTGACCCTGCCTAGATTTTCGAATCGGTTAGAAACGCCCCTTGGCGTGTGGCGATGCCCACGTCAGCCAAATTGCCGCCGTCCATGTGAAATGCGTGCCGCCCGCGGGCGCACCGTCCAGTGGACTGAAATATTCATAAAACCCGTGTTCGGCGATCAACTTTTGCGTCCGTTTACGCAGGCGTTCGGCATGTACGGTGTGACCGGTTTCAGCTAAACCGATGCCGATCAGTGAATTGAACATGCCCCACACTGGTCCACGCCAATATCGCAGGTGGTTGAAATGCGGATCGTCGGGATCGTTAGACGGAATCCCAAAGTCGACCGTTTGCATGATCCGGTCGTAATGCGTCAGCATGCGATCGTCTTTGATCCCTGCGTACCAACACAGGAATGACGCGCATGACAGCGAATTGGTGAATTGACCCGTACGCACATCGACCGAGTCATAATGACCGCGATCTTCGTTCCAATGTCGCTCGACACCTTTTTTGAGGATTTTGATCCAGCCTTCGATTTCATCGACTTCGTGATCCAGCTCGACCGCGATATGCAACAGGTCACGACACGCCCTCAAAAACAGGAATGTCATACCAACGTCGCCAACTCGGAACGGGCCGTCGGATTTAATTACCTTTTCATCGTAACCAGCATCGCGGCTGAACTGCACCAGTGCCAGATATTTATCGTAGTCTTCTTTCTTGGGGCGCATCGAAGGGTCGACGTGATCAGTATCGCGGCGGTGATATTCACCAACATTCGATCCATCGACGTTTGCCAGCGCATCATCCCAGTCGATGGCGTTATCCCGACCGGATTCCCATGGGTGGGTAATAACCACCATCCCATCTTCGATACGGTTTTTCATAAACCAACGGTGCCAACTGACCAAACGACCGAACAACAGCTCCATATGGACGCGGCCATAGTGTTTATCCGCCTCATACACAGCACGAGCCATGGTGGCCGCGATGGGCGGTTGCGTAATGCCTGACGTATGCGGCACGCGTTCTAGGTTCCAAACATCGGGCCCCGGAAAATAGCCAATAGCCTGTTTGTGAAACACGATATGCGGAACCATGCCGTTGTCCCACTGCCCCGTAAACAACGTTTCCAATTCGGCCCACGCACGGCGCACGTTAAAGCTTGAAAAACCCCAGGCTGCAAATGCGCTATCCCAGTTCCACTGGTACGGATACAGCCCCTTTGTCGGCACGGTGTATAGCCCGCGATCGTTTTCCTGTAGAATCTTGCGGGCCTTCTTGTCGATCTTGTCGTAGTTCATCGTCCGTCCTTTGGGGCGCATTGGGCTGCGCTTTACCCTATTGGACACTTGTGCCCCTCAAAGAACCACCCCTGAGAGCCAAATTTCGCACCACAAATCCGCGTCTGCCTAATAATTAGGCATGGTCATTTGATCTAAATCAAAAAACATATTCTGTTTTTTAGATATTTCTTTTCTGCACTCACATTCCCCCCGTTGACAGGCAAACGATCTGGCCCCATATATCAAACAAATGAAATGTATTGGGGTCTCGCCCCTTGGAAGGAGATCAATATGACCACTTACCCAGTGAATATGTCCGTAAAGCCAGAGGTAAAAGCCTTTTTCGACGAAGCAACTTGGACCATTTCCTATGTGGTCAAAGATCCTGAATCGAATAAATGCGCTATCGTAGATTCAGTAATGGACATCGATTACGCCGCCGGCCGCATCACATATGAATCGGCCGATGAAATCATCCAGTACGTTCAGGACAACGATCTGGAAGTCGAATGGCTGATCGAAACGCACGTACACGCCGACCACCTGTCCGCTGCGCCGTACATCCAGCAGAAAACCGGCGGTAAGATCGGCATCGGTGAACACATCAAAACTGTTCAAGATGTGTTCGGCAAAGTGTTCAACGAAGGCACCGAATTCCAGCGTGATGGATCGCAGTTCGACGCACTATTCACCGATGGCGACACATACGAGGTCGGCTCGATGAAAGTGTTTGCAATGCATACACCCGGCCACACCCCAGCGTGCATGGTGCATGTATTCGGTGACGCGGCTTTTGTTGGCGACACACTGTTCATGCCAGACGGCGGTTCGGCCCGTGCCGATTTCCCGGGTGGCGATGCGGGCATCCTGTTCGACAGCATCCAAAAGGTTCTGGAGCTGCCTGACGACATGCGCCTGTTCATGTGCCACGACTACGGCCCGAACGGCCGTGACATTCAGTGGGAAACCACCGTTGGCGACGAAAAGAAGCACAACATTCATGTTGGCGAAGGCAAAACCAAAGAGGATTTCGTCAAGTTCCGCACCGAACGCGATGCGCAACTGGCTATGCCGCGCCTGATTATCCCATCGCTGCAGGTCAACATGCGCGCAGGTGAAATCCCTCGCGATAAAGACGGCAATCCGATGCTCAAAGTGCCTGTAAACGGCCTTTAATCACCCCACGTCCGGAGGAGACATCCGTGGAACTGAACCAAATCAACAAACGCCTAACCGTGTCGCCGCAAATCACAGTGGACGATGTAAAGGCGATCGCCTACGCGGGTTTCCGTGCGATCATCTGCAACCGTCCTGATGGTGAAGGCGCCGATCAACCCACATTTGAGGAGATCGACGCGGCAGCACAGGCAGCGGGTCTGAAAACCGTCTACATGCCTGTCACTTCGGGCAAGGTCCGCGACGAAGACGCCGCTGATTTTGGTGAAGCCATGGATACTCTGCCCGGTCCGGTGTTTGCGTATTGCCGCACCGGTACGCGTTCTGCGACCCTGTGGTCGCTAAGCGCTGCGACGTCGTCGCCAACGGCTGACATTCTGGCCGCGACCAAAGCCGCTGGATATGACATGGGCGGCGTAGTCCGCCGCATCGTAAATGGCGGCAAAACGCCGACCGATCAGACCGATGCATCATACGACGTCGTTATAGTAGGCGCTGGCGCGGGCGGTATTTCGGTCGCATCGTCACTGAAATCGCGCAAGCCCGATCTAGACATCGCGGTGATCGATCCCGCTGACATCCACTATTACCAACCTGGTTGGACTTTGGTTGGCGGCGGTGTTTTCCACGCCGAAGATACCGCAAAAACCATGGGCAGCCTGATCCCCAAAGGCGTCCATTGGATCAAAGCAGCCGTTGCTGCATTTGAACCCAAAGATAACGCCGTCATTTTGGATGGTTGCCGCGTTGTCGGATATAAACGCCTGATCGTTGCACCCGGTATCAAACTGGACTGGAACCGTATCGAAGGTCTGGTTGAAACGCTGGGCCGCAATGGCGTGACATCGAACTATCGCTATGACCTTGCGCCCTACACTTGGAAACTGGTCCAAGAAATGAAAGAGGGCCGCGCAGTATTTAGCCAGCCGCCAATGCCGATCAAATGCGCAGGCGCGCCGCAAAAAGCGATGTATCTGTCAGGTGACCATTGGTACAAAAACGGCGCGCTGAAAAACATCCAGATTGATTTCAACAACGCCGGCGGCGTTCTGTTTGGTGTCAAAGATTACGTTCCTGCGCTGGAAACCTACATTGCAAAGTATGGCGTAAACACCAACTTCTTCCATAACCTTGTGTCGATCGATGGTGAGGCGAAAAAGGCAACATTCGAAGTCGCAAAGCCGGACACGGACAAGACGACCGTGACCGTTGATTTCGACATGATCCACGTGGTGCCGCCACAAGTCGCACCTGATTTCATCCGCGTGTCGCCTTTGGCTGATGCGGCGGGCTGGGTCGATGTGGATCAGGCAACATTGCGCCACAAAACATTCGACAACATCTGGTCGCTTGGCGACGTGATGAACGCACCGAATGCGAAAACCGCAGCGGCAGCACGCGTTCAGGCACCTGTGGTGGCCGAAAACGTCTGCGCAGACATCGACGGCAAATCGGCGGTCGCGCAATACACCGGATATGGCTCCTGCCCGCTGACCGTGGAACGCGGCAAAATCGTTCTGGCCGAATTCGGTTACGGCGGTGTGTTGAAACCATCGTTCCCAAAATGGCTGCTGAATGGCACCAAACCGACCCGCGCGGCGTGGTTCCTGAAAGAAACCGCCCTCCCCCCGATCTATTGGAAAGCGATGCTACGAGGCCGTGAATGGATGGCCAAACCAGAAAGCATCACAGCCAAATAAACCAAATTGGGGCGCGAAAACGGCGCCCCGTTTTTCCTCTGATGAAAAGACAATCCAATGGCACGATCAGCTTATGAAAAATACGTCCCCATGCTGGAATGGGGTCGGCGCTATGATAAAAATACGTTCCAAAATGACCTAGTCGCCGCAGTGATCGTTACGATCATGTTGGTGCCTCAGTCGTTGGCGTATGCCCTATTGGCAGGCCTACCGCCCGAGGCAGGTATCTATGCGTCGATCGTGCCGATCATCCTGTATTCCATTTTTGGTACATCGCGGTCGCTGGCCGTTGGTCCCGTTGCTGTGGTGTCTTTGATGACCGCCGCGGCGATTGGCAATATCGCTGAATCCGGCACCATGGGATACGCAACGGCTGCGCTGTCACTTGCGTTCCTATCGGGCGCGATGCTGCTGATCCTTGGCCTGTTTCGGCTGGGATGGATTGCGAATTTCCTGTCGCACCCTGTGATCGCGGGTTTCATCACCGCATCTGGCGTTCTGATCGCAGCCAGCCAGTTGGGTCATGTTCTGGGCATTTCCATCTCTGGGCATTCGCTGCCCCACATGATCGAAAGCCTGTTTCACAACCTAGGCAACCTGAATCTGATCACTCTGTTGATCGGTGTTGCAGCGATTTCGTTCCTGTTCTGGGTCCGCAAAGGTTTGAAACCATTGTTGCTATCCAAAGGTGTGCCACCAAAGCTGGCTGATGTTCTGACCAAAGCAGGCCCTGTTGCCGCTGTGGTTGTGACGACTGGCATTGTCGCGCTGTTTGGGCTGGATAATTACGGCGTTAAAATTGTCGGCACAGTTCCGCAGTCGCTACCGCCATTCACCTTGCCCAACCTATCGCCAAGCTTGCTAGGCCAGTTGTTCGTCCCTGCCCTGCTGATTTCGATCATCGGCTTTGTAGAATCCATTTCGGTCGCCCAAACCTTGGCCGCAAAGAAACGCCAGCGTATTGATCCCGATCAGGAATTGATCGGTTTGGGTGCGGCAAACC
Source organism: Marivivens niveibacter (assembly GCF_002150005.2). Lineage (GTDB taxonomy): Bacteria > Pseudomonadota > Alphaproteobacteria > Rhodobacterales > Rhodobacteraceae > Marivivens > Marivivens niveibacter. The sequence goes on along the minus strand of NZ_MSPP01000001.1, from coordinate 699,227 downwards.
TAGGCGCTGCATTCACAGGCGGTTACCCAGTGACAGGTGGTTTCGCGCGTTCCGTCGTTAATTTCGATGCCGGTGCTGAAACACCAGCTGCGGGTGCCTTTACAGCCGTTGGTCTGGCGATTGCTGCGCTGGCCCTCACACCGCTGCTGTATTTCCTGCCCAAAGCAACGCTAGCCGCGACAATCATCGTCGCCGTTCTATCGCTGGTCGATTTTTCGATCCTGAAAAAATCTTGGGGCTATTCGAAACAAGACTTTTCCGCAGTGGCTGCAACAATCCTGCTGACTTGGGGCTTTGGCGTGGAAACGGGCGTTTCGGCAGGTGTCGGTCTGTCTGTGTTGCTGTTCCTGTTCAAAACATCCCGCCCGCACATCGCAGAGGTTGGCCTAATGGAAGGCACCGAACACTTCCGCAACATCAAACGACATCCTGTGCTAACCAACGAGCGTCTGGTCATGATCCGCGTCGACGAAAGCCTATATTTCGCCAACGCGCGCTATATGGAGGATTACATCTATGACCGCGTACAGCCTGACTGCGGCATCGACCACGTGGTGCTGATGATGTCGGCCGTAAATGCCATCGACTTTTCCGCGCTAGAAAGCCTAGAGGCGATCAATTCGCGCCTGACGGATATGGGCGTCACGCTGCACATGGCCGAAGTCAAAGGTCCCGTGATGGACCGCCTGCAAACTGGCCACTTCCTAGAAGAAATGTCAGGACAGGTGTTCCTGTCGCAATATGACGCGCTGCGATCGCTCGCCCCTGAAATGCCGCTGGCAAAATCAGTCTAAAAGTCGAACGATTTTTCGCCAATTTGACCAAAAGGTATGAAATTTTGTGCAGTCGTGGTGAAATCACTGCGACTGCACGGCGAGTTTACAGTTACTTTTCACTCATCGGGCGTAATTATAGTCCATGAGCACACTAAAAAACATATCACCCCTTTTGGCACGCGGCGATTGGTCCGCTGCCGAAAACGTCCTGATGGACGCCGCATCACAGCGCGGCGCGACAGCAGGCGTTTTCTACAATCTGGCCCGTGTGCTAGAAGCACAGGGCAAAGACAATGAAATGATCCCATGGCTACGCAAAGCGGTGGCCGTGGATCCGAACCATTCAATGGCATGGTATGAACTGGGTCGCGCACAAATGGCGCATAACCCGCAGGCCGCTGAAAAATCATTCTCGACTGCTGCGAAACTATCCCCTGGGGATCAAGATTGCTGGCGGCACCTCGCGCGTTTGCGAATGCGCTTGGGCGACTGGGAAGGCTGCGCAGCAGCGTTGCAAGAACTGCCAGAGGATACCGAAACGCTGTCGATTGCATACCGTGTAGCGTGCGAGACGGCCGACACGGCCCAACAACAAAGCCGCCTTGCCCCAAAACCAGCGAATGCACCGCAGCTAACAACGCCCTACGCGCAGCGTCATAGTTGATATAGTCAGTTGGGGTGGTACCCGCGGCCGGACTCGAACCGGCACGGCCTAAGGCCAAGAGATTTTAAGTCTCCGATGTCTACCATTCCACCACGCGGGCACGGGACCCTATTTGCCTGTCTCTGACGAGATGGGCAAGAGGCATTCACACATTTCCGCCAGCTGGACCAACACCTTCTTCTTTTACGGCCTGCATCGCCACATATGTCGAAGTATTTGCCAGATACGGAAGCGTCGAAATTTTTTCGGCCAAAACCAAACGATATGCCGCCATAGAAGATGTCCGCACCTTTAGTAGGTAATCAAACTGACCTGCGATCAGGTGGCACTGTTCGATCTCTGGCACTCTTAAAACAGCGTCGTTAAACTCTTCCAATGCAGCTTCGCGCGTTTCGGTTAATTTAACCTCGACAAAGGCAACGTGATCGCGTCCCAAACGGATGGGATCGAACAGCGCACGGTAGCCGCGGATCAGGCCGGTCTCCTCTAGCCGTTTCAGACGCGCTTGGGTCGGGGATTTGGATAAACCGATACGCCGCGACAGTTCGGTGACACTGATGCGGCCCTCGACCGCAACGATGTCGAGAATCCGTTTATCAAACTGATCCATCTCAGAAGTCGAATTGACCATTTTTTACCACATATTCAAAACAACCGATCATAATACCGGTCAAAGTTAGTCGTTCATACCGAAATTTTACCTCTATACAAGGAGAAATGATTTTCTACCTCGGAGGCTTCAATGACCACCCTGCGACCCGCTATTGATGCACAAACTTACGCCGATCCTTCGGTCAGTTTAACCCAGCTAATCAAACTCGCTGACCTATCTGCCGAAACGCGGGCCGAGATTGCACGCTCTACTGCCAAACTGGTTGATCAAATACGCACCCATTCCGAACCCGGATTGATGGAGGTATTCCTTGCTGAATACGGTCTATCGACGGACGAAGGCGTGGCCCTGATGTGTTTGGCCGAAGCATTGTTGCGCGTGCCCGATGCACCCACGATCGACGCTTTGATCGAAGATAAAATTGCCCCCTCCGACTGGGGCAAACATTTGGGCCATTCTTCATCATCTTTGGTCAACGCATCGACATGGGCACTTATGCTTACGGGCAAGGTGTTAGACGATGAACACCCCGGCGCTGCGGGCTTATTGCGCGGGGCGATTAAGCGGCTGGGTGAACCGGTCATACGCAGCGCTGTCAGCCGCGCGATGAAGGAAATGGGGCGCCAGTTTGTGTTGGGTGAAACCATTGATAAAGCGATGGATCGCGCCGCAAAAATGCAGGCCAAAGGGCTCACCTATTCCTATGATATGCTAGGTGAGGCCGCAAAAACCGCCAAAGACGCACAGGCGTACTTTGATGCGTATAGCGCAGCGATCACCGCTATTGGCCGGCACGCGACCGGTGCTGACATTCGCACAAACCCCGGCATTTCCATCAAACTATCCGCACTACATCCACGATACGAAGAACTGCAATCGAAACGCGTGTTGTCAGAGCTACCGCCGCTGGTTTTGTCATTAGCAAAACAGGCCAAAGCAAACGGTATGGGTCTGAATATCGACGCAGAAGAGGCAGATAGGCTTTCGCTGTCCTTGGATGTCATTGAACGGGTTCTGGAATCGCCGGACCTTGCTGGATGGGATGGATTTGGCGTGGTTGTTCAGGCTTATGGACAACGCGCTGGCGGCGTCATCGAACATCTGCATGAATTAGCGACACGTCTGGACCGCAAGATTATGATCCGACTGGTCAAAGGTGCCTATTGGGACAGTGAAATCAAACGCGCCCAGGTCGAAGGCATCGACGGGTTCCCAGTCTTTACAGAAAAATCGGCGACCGATGTCAGCTACATCGCGAACGCACGGCGTTTGTTGGATAAAACCGACCGCATCTATCCGCAGTTCGCAACGCACAATGCCCATACCGTTTGTGCCGTTCTGAAAATGGCGCATCAAATGAACGTACCAACTGACGCATACGAATTTCAGCGACTGCATGGGATGGGAGAAGCGCTCCACACGATCGTTAAATCTAATAACTCCACCCGTTGCCGTATCTATGCGCCTGTAGGTGCCCACCGTGACCTATTGGCCTATCTGGTTCGGCGACTGCTAGAGAACGGGGCAAACTCTAGCTTTGTGAACCGTATCATCGACACGGATATTCCAGCAGATCAGGTTGCGCCCTGCCCGTTTGAAACCCTCACAGGCCAATCCCCCGTTCAAACAGCGGCGTCACTGTTTGCGCCTGATCGCGCCAATTCGGTCGGTTTTGACCCGACCCATCGGACCGCGGCGGCCGAAATTTTGCCTCTGCGTGAAAAGTTTGCAGCGCCCTATCAATGGCACGCGGCCACCTATGGCGATACGCAGGGCAAAACGATCACAATTACAAACCCTGCAAATCCGAACGATGTTGTCGGCACCTGCACGGTCGCCACACCGGACAGCGTCACAACGGCGTTTGAGACAAGTGAACCTTGGGCGGCGCAGCCGGACGCTCGGGCGGCGGCATTGGTTCGCGCGGGCGAAATCCTACAGTCCAAAGCCCCTGAAATTTACGCCCTACTGGCCCGAGAAGCAGGCAAAACGTTGCCTGACGCGATCGGAGAGCTAAGAGAAGCCATTGATTTCCTGAACTATTACGCTGCCGAATGTCAGAAATACCCAGATAACAAACCGCGCGGCATTTGGGTTTGTATCAGCCCATGGAATTTCCCATTGGCTATTTTCACAGGGCAAATCGCGGCGGCGCTGGCGGCCGGAAATGCTGTCATCGCGAAACCTGCGCCACAAACGCCTTTGATCGCGGCGCTGGCTGTTTCCGCACTGTATGAAGCGGGCGTTCCAGAAACTGCTCTCAAGCTCTGCATCGGCGGGGCAGATGTAGGCGCAGCGATCACATCGCATCCGATGATCAACGGCGTCGCCTTCACTGGATCGACCGCAACAGCGCAGATCATCCGCAAATCATTGGCCGAAAACGCAGCCCCTGGAACGCCACTGATCGCAGAAACAGGCGGGATCAACGCGATGATCGTTGATTCCACCGCTTTGCCTGAACACGCGGTGCGCGACATTGTGATGTCCGCGTTTCGATCCGCTGGGCAACGCTGTTCCGCGCTACGAGTGCTGTATGTGCAAGACGACATCGCGGATCAGCTGATCGAGATGTTATGCGGTGCAATGGATGAATTATGTATCCGCGATCCATGGGGCTTGGCGTCCGATGTGGGGCCTCTGATTGATGAAACCGCGTTCAACACCATTCATACCTACATCGACCAAGCACGGGATAAAGGCCAATTGATACGACAGCTGGCTGCACCTAACGTTGGGCATTACATCCCGCCGACCGTTTTGCGTGTCGACAGCATCCGCGATGTGACCACCGAAATTTTTGGTCCTGTTTTGCATGTGGCGCGTTTCAAATCCCATGAATTGGATCAAGTGATCCAAGACATCAATGAAACGGGCTACGGGCTGACCTTTGGGCTTCACACACGGATCGATGACCGCGTGCAGCACATCGTAGATCGGGTTGAGGCAGGCAATATTTATGTGAACCGGAACCAGATTGGCGCCGTCGTTGGTAGCCAACCCTTTGGCGGAGAGGGCCTATCCGGCACCGGACCAAAGGCCGGCGGCCCCTATTACCTGCATCGTTTCTACGACGCGGCCCCAAACGTCAAAGCGAAGCCAGACCAGTCAATGCCCGGCCCGACAGGTGAATCCAATAGGCTGCACCTAGAGCCGCGAAAACCCATCCTGTGCCTTGGCCCGACTGACGCTGATACATCGAAACAGTCGGCCATCATAGCACAGCTGGGTGGGCAATCGATTAGCGGCTACAAATCGGAAATCGACCTTGCGCATGTGGCGGACATTTCTGCGGTCATGTGGTGGGGCGACACGGAAACGGCAAGGGAAATCGAACGCGCGCTATCGCAACGCAGCGGTCCGATCATACCCTTGATCACTACCGTTCCAGACATTGGCCATGTTTTCCATGAACGCCATGTCTGCATCGACACGACGGCAGCAGGCGGCAACGCATCGCTATTGGCTGCCGTGGCGGACGCGATTGAATGATCCGGTAATTTGACGCGTGCAACTGGCCTGTAATCCAGTAGGGTTACAGGCAAATCAACCTTGGGCGCTGCATGTTTCCGATCAAAGATCACAATCCATCCGACCGCATACCATTCGTGACCTATGCGTTAATCGTTGCCAATATAGCGATTTACGTCCTGTCGATTGCGGCCACGCCGAACGATTACGCCACCTATCAGCTGTATGATACCTATGCGTTGATCCCGCGCGACCTAATGATGCGCGGCGAATGGGGCACCGTGCTGACGTCGATGTTCATGCACGGGGGCATTATGCACCTAGCCGGTAACATGTTGTTTTTGTGGATCTTTGGCGACAACATGGAAGACGCCTTTGGCCACACCGGGTTTATTTTGTTTTACCTTGCTGGTGGTGCTGCTGCAGCTATGGCGCAGGTCGCATCTGGCCCGAATTCGATGGTGCCAATGGTAGGAGCATCCGGCGCGATTGCCGCCATTATGGGGGGCTACATCCTGCTATTCCCCAAGGCGCGGGTCGATATACTCATCTTTTTTGTGATCTTTATCCGCATCATCCCGCTGCCCGCATGGATCATGCTGGGTCTATGGATGGGTATGCAGATATTTGGGGGACTGGCATCCAGCGCCGATACGGGCGGCGTTGCCTATTGGGCGCATGCAGGCGGGTTTGCTGCAGGTGTGATACTGACCATTCCGATGTTTTTATCGCGCGGGGCAGGCAATTTTTGGCGGCGTAACGACGGCCATCCACCCCACCCCGAAGCGCAGTATCAAATTTCGCAGACCCGCATTCCGCGGGTCACGCGAAAGCGTTAATTATTCCGCTGCTTTGCGGATAATTTTCGCAAAGCTTGCGAAAACAGGTTCATTAGAAACGATCACGTTACCGTCCAGCGGGTTGCCTTCTGGAACGATGGTTTCGACCAATGCGCCTGCTTCTTTTGCGATGATCAGACCAGCCGCAATATCCCATGACTTCAGGCGACGTTCCCAGAACCCGTCAAAGCGGCCGGCAGCGACATACGCCAGATCCAAAGACGCAGCGCCGAAACGACGCACGCCAGCAGTCGCAGGCAAAAGCTGGCTCAGGTCTTTCAATGTTTGCGGCAAATCGGTGCTACCGCCGAACGGCAGACCCGTTGCAAAGATGCATTCGATCAAACGATGACGGCCAGAGACGCGAATACGGCTTTCGTTCATCCATGCGCCATTGCCTTTTTCGGCATGGAACAATTCGTCTTTGACAGGATCATACACAACGCCCGCAACGATCTGGCCTTTGTGTTCCAGTGCGATGGACACCGCCCACTGCGGCAGGCCGTGAAGGAAATTGGTGGTGCCGTCCAGCGGGTCAACAATCCAACGGCGGGTTGGATCTTCGCCTTCGATTTCGCCGCCTTCTTCACCTAGGAAACCATAGGTTGGGCGGGCTTCCATCAGCAGCGTGCGAATGGTTTCTTCAGCCTGACGGTCAGCGCGGCTGACAAAATCGCCAGGGCCTTTCGTCCCGACCTGAAGCTGCTCGACTTCGGTAAAATCTTTTAGCAGCGCGCGGCCAGCGCGGCGCGCGGTTTTGATCATCACGTTCAGGTTTGCACTTGCCGCCATCTTGGCCTCCGTTCACCGTCCAAGCCGCGCGTATAGGCAAATCATCACCATCGGGCAAGAGTTTGAACGCACATTAAGCGCGGAAATTAACGGCGTTAACCTTTTGTTTGCAATTCTCGCGCTATAGCTGCGTTAAATAGGTGGTGGTGCATGCAATTCGTTAACAATTTCGATAAAATTCGGTACCAAACACGGTTTGCGATCCACGTTGCAACCCGCGACATCGCGAAACGATTAGCCTCTGCCGCGATGATGATGGGAATTTTGTGGTGGTTGGGGTACGGAAAAATCGCCGCCGCGATGTGGGGCGTCGTCATCGTTTACGAAGTGATCGCGCATCTATTAACCCGCCAGCTGCCAGAACGCGACGAAGACATGAGCGCAGCCTATGTTTTTCTAATCTGGTTGGTGAATTGCACATCGGTTTTAGTCTATCTGGCCCCTGCCCTAATCCTCGCGGCTCAACCGTCCTCTGCGATCTTGCTTGCGGGTTTTTTGTGGCTGTTTGGAGTATTCGTACACATCACCAACACCTTTGCCGCGCTGCCATTTTACAACTGGACACTAATGCTGCCGTCCTTTGGGTCGGCTTTTGTCGTGTTCTGGCTGGCATCGAAAAACACATTCCCCCCGTCGTCTGATGGCGAATGGATCATCACATCCATGATGATGCTGGCGTATATTTTTAACACCTACGAAACGCTACACAAACAAAAGGACACACAGCGGGCGCTAAATGCCGCCCGAGAGGAAGCAAATTCACGCCTTCGTGCCCTTGAACACCTATCGCGCCATGATCCTTTGACGGGTCTTTTGAACCGCCGCGCATTTGACGATGAACTGGAACTGCAACTCTCCCTTCGCCGTCCCACCGGTGAGGTTGTTGTTTACCTGATCGACTTGGATGGTTTTAAACCAATCAACGACACCTACAGCCACGAAGCGGGCGACCGCGTTCTGCAAGTTGTCGCGAACCGCCTTTCAAAAATCGCCGAAAATTATGGTGTTGCGGCGCGTCTGGGCGGCGATGAATTCGCGCTGGCCTGCAGATCAATCGCATCCGAAGCCGACGCAAACCAGCTGGCCGACGAAATTGTTCGGGCAATGAATTTACCCATTACTTGGGGTGAAAAAGAATTGAATATCTCTGCCTCGATCGGGATCGGGATGACGCGCTACGCAGGCACTGCAACCGAATCCCTATGCGCTGCAGCGGATCAGGCGATGTATCGCGCCAAAGGCACCGCAGGCATTAACAAGGTTCTATATACCCCCGAACAATTCCAAAAACGCCTATCGCTCGAAGATCGAATTGATATCGTCAGCGCGATGAAGAACGGCGAAATCCGCCCCTATTATCAGCCAAAGGTGAACCTAAAGACCCGCCGCTGCATTGGGTTCGAGGCGCTTGCCCGTTGGGAACATCCGACAAATGGGCTGCAATTTCCCAAAACGTTCATTCCGATGGTAAATGAATTGGGACTTCATGGTGATTTTTTAATTCACATGGCGTCGTGCGTTTTAAATGACGTTGAAAAACTGATCGCCGAAGGTTTGGATCCGGGCCAAGTATCGATCAATGTTCCAGAAGTCGCCTTAGCCACCCATTCCGGCCGCAGTGATCTGGATGATCTGTTGGCGCGCCACCCCAAAGCCGCCAAAAAGATAACGCTCGAAATCACAGAGGATGTGTTTATCACGCGGTCTGCCGACATGATCCGGTCAAGCATCGCGTACTTCCGCGGCAAAGGACTGCGCGTGTCGCTGGATGATTTTGGCACCGGCTTTGCCTCATTCCAACATTTGCGCGAATTGGAATTTGACGAGTTGAAAATTGACGGATCATTCGTTTCAGATCTAGGGCGCGAAGACACCACCGAAGTCTTGATCGGTGGCTTTTTGGGCATTGCGCGGGGCCTCGGCGCGATTGTTATCGCCGAAGGTGTCGAAACCGAAGAACAAGCCAAACACCTGAGGGAGTTAGGCTATAACTACGGTCAGGGATTTCTGTTCGGACGCGCGATGCCAATTGATGAAACGCGCATCCGACTATTTGCCGATACTGCTAGTCTCTCTGAAGCTTCACAGCCTCTTGCCGAGCCAGCCGAATAAAGTGGGCCATATACGGGCGCGTATTTTCGGTTTCGCGCGTCACAGCATACATACGGCGCGTCAGGCCGACGCTTCCATTGCGGGCCAATGGGCGTGTGACATAGTCCGCCGATTTCCGCACCTGCCTAACCACCCAATCAGGCATCACCGCAACGCCGCGGTTAGAGGCCACCAACATAAGCATAACCGCAGTCAGTTCGACCTGACGAATTGCCGCTGGTTCAACCCGCGCAGGGGAGAGCAACATTTTAAACACGTCTAAACGCGATTTATCGACAGGATATGTGATCAATGTCTGCCCAACGAAGTCACGCGCCTCGATCGCCGATTTATTCGCGAGAGCGTTCGTAGCAGAGGCGACAAACACAGGGCTATAGTCGAACAGCGGGTTCACATCCGTGCCGCCTTCGTCTTCGGGATCGGACGAAATGACCAGATCAACCTCTTCGCGGCGCAGCGCCGACATCGCGTCAAATGCTAGGCTGGATTTGATATCTACATCCACATCGGGCCAGATTTTTCGGAACTGTTCCAAAACCGGTAGCAGCCATTCAAAACACGCGTGGCATTCCAACGCGATGTGTAATCGACCTGTCCGGCCGTCTTGGAGACCCTGAAATTCAACTTCTAGATCGTTCAGGATCGGAATGATCTGTTCCGCTGCCGCCAACATACGCAACCCAGCGGCTGACAACCGCAAAGGCTTGGACCGGCGTACAAACAATTCGACTCCGGCCTGTTCCTCGATTCCTTTGATCTGATGGCTCAGCGCGGATTGGGTGATATTCAACAAATCCGCAGCCCGCGCGAGCCCGCCCGTGTCATGGATCGCTTTGATCGTCCGCAGATGGCGGAATTCGATGTGCATCATGAAAGAACCTCATGATTTTAGTGAAAATTATGAATTTGTCTCACATCATTAAATCTGCGACAAGGGGGTAACAGCAAATAGGTGCCCCATGTCCCGCCCAAACGTTTCGTTCGAATTTTTCCCGCCAAAGTCCTTGGACCAATCGTTCCGTCTATGGAACTGCGCGACCACGCTTGCGCCGCTTGATCCGACGTTCGTATCCGTGACCTACGGCGCTGGCGGCACAACCCGCCAATTAACCCACGAAGCGGTTGGCGCAATTCACAAAAATATTGGCCTAACCGTCGCGGCTCACCTGACTTGCGTCGAGGCAACACGCGCCGAAACCCTAGATATCGCCAATGCCTATGCAGATGCTGGCGTGACCGAAATCGTTGCGCTGCGCGGCGACCCACCAAAAGGGTCCAATGGTTTTGCACCTGCAGCGGACGGTTTCCAATCTTCGGTGGAATTGATCGAAGCCTTGGCGGACACCGGAAAATTCAAAATTCGCGTTGGCGCCTACCCTGAACAACACCCAGAATCGGCAAATGCTGCAGCTGATGTTGAATGGCTGAAACGCAAACTGGATGCGGGCGCACACAGCGCAATCACCCAATTCTTTTTCGAAGCAGACACCTTTTTCCGTTTCCGTGATGCCTGCGAAAAAGCAGGCATTGATGCCCCGGTCATCCCGGGCATCCTGCCTATCGAAAACTGGAACGGCGCAAAGAAATTCGCGAACATGTGCGGTACGTCCATCCCACAGGTCGTTTCGGACGCGTTTGAAAACGCTGCGAAAACCGGCGACACGGACCTACTGGCGACAGCTTTGGCAACCGAGCTATGCGATGATCTGATCCGTGGCGGCGTGAACGATCTGCATTTTTACACGCTGAACAAACCCGAGCTAACACGCGATGTGTGCCATGCATTGGGTGTGACGCCAGCGGCGAAATTGGAAAACGTTGCCTAATTAGGCAGGTGCCCCGCCAACAGGTGGGGCATTTCCATTTTGGGGCACAGCCGTTTCATGAAGCCGCTCTGACGGATCATGGCCCACAGTACGTGACCGGCGAACGAGGAACAGTTTTCCAAAACCGTGCCACGCCCCAACCGCCGGAGCATTCGGATCTTGGGGAAACCGATCCTGCCAGCCGTCGGGCAGATCAAGCCCCTGATCCTGCAGGCGTGACAACAGCCAAACCAGCGAAATATTCGCCAGTGGTCGCGCTTGCTGGAAATTACCCAACTGTCCGCCAACATCGCCGTGACCACCGCGAAACCAAACCTGTTCGATTGTGCCGGTCCAATTTTCAGGTGTGGTCCAAACTTCGGGTGCAAATACAACACGTTTTTCATCCCGCGCCAATGCGTGAAACGCGGATTTCACACTGGGCACCAGACCGTCTGAATGGAATGCGTGGCGCTTTTCCTCTAGTTTCCAAATCAGCGGCAGCCTAAGCCCCAAAGATTTAACCGTGTCCCAAACGCCGATCGCATCAATCGTCACGGAACGGTCGCAATATAATTCCGAAAATCGTTCCGCATGATATGTATTTCCGCCTTGCGCATAATAGCGATAGGATTGGCGAATATTTCGAACGGTGGCAAAACTGGGTTTGATGAGGCCCATTTTATCAATCGCGCCAGCAAGCGATCGCACCGCGAACGCCCCCCGCGAATACCCGATCAGGTAAATACGATCACCGGGGTGCCAACGCGAACACAGCACGCCATAGGCCCGTTCGATTTGCCGATTGATACCCCGCCCCGCGATGACGCCAAAGGTTTCGCTCCAGTCGCGCCACTGGATGCCCGCCTCGTAATAGACGGACATGTTCGCGTTATGGCCGACTTCGCGCAGTAGTTTATAGGTCAACCCTGCGCTGGTTTCGCGGCCCGGTTCCAACGTCGACATCGTCCCATCTAGGATCACAACATGCGTCGCCGGTCCGCGCAGGCGCTGGTGGCCGTCTTTGGTTTTGGGGCTGCGGCCTAGCCGATCAAGTATCCAGTTGCGAATACGCATGAATTTCCGCCTGTGACGTTGTCGTGTACGCCCAACAGTCAGATGCGAAGATCATGCCACCCACATACCCCGCATGCTATACCTGTCCGGCTGCCTCGTATGGTGCATCAATATCGCGAACAACCTGAGTTTGAAAAGCGCCATAGCCATTAAAACGGGTCGTGACACCAGTTACATATGCTCCCATTGATCGAAAAATAATCCAATCGCCTTCGGCAACATCATCTGGCAACCACAAATCTGATTTCAGCAGATCGACACTGTCGCAGGTCGGACCAAACGCGCGGCGCGGCGCACGCGGCCCAGATTTAAAGAGACCGTCTTCGCCCAAAACAGCGCAAGCCGGGGCATCAAACATCACCATTTCAGATAGGCCACCGTAAATACCGTCGGTTAAAAACACCGCGTTTCCGCGCAGCGATTTGACCTGCACCGCATAGGAAAATGCGTCACCAACCAAGCCACGCCCCGGTTCGCATAGCAGTACAGGGCGTTCATCAAACGCGGACATTGCGTCCCGAATAGCAGCGAAAAATGGCTCTAACGGGCGATGCTGCCCATCGCGCCCCGATGGAAAGCCGCCACCCACGTTCAGGCGAACAAGCGTCACTCCTGCCATTTCTGCGATCCGCGCACAGGCATGGATATAGGCGACATAGGCATTCGGATCAGTACACTGCGTTCCTACGTGGAACGTCATTGCGTTCTGGTGGCCATGGGCATCAACCATCTTTAGAATTTCGATGGCCGTTTCTTCGTTCGCACCGAATTTGGCACCGAAATCATACAAGGCACCCGCGACCGGCAGTTTAATCCGTACGGCAATTTCCGCGTCGGCAGCAACGCCGTATTGGATCAATTTCTGATACTCTGCCACCGTATCAACAGACCAAGAGGTCACACCCCCAGCGATCCCTGCCGCGATTTCGGATTTGCTGCGTACAGGGTTATTATAATTCATGGGTGCATTGGGGCAGATACGACGGATTTGTTCGATCTCATCCGGCGAGGCTACATCAAACCCGTTGATGCCATTTTGACAAAGGGTCTGCAGAACTTCGTCTGTTGGGTTGGCTTTAACAGCAAAGGTCACATCCCCCGGAAAGCCGCGCAGAAATTCGTTCAACCGGTCAATAAAAGCGGTCGGAGAAAAGAAATGAATAGGCGCGCCGTCATCGCGGCCTGTTAGAATATCTTTGATCGTCGCAGCTTTAATCGCTTGTTGTAACATGTGCCTCTCCTGTTCTGCTGGTTCAGTATGGGTCGCACACACGTCAATTCATCGTGTCAAATTGCACAAAATGACTCGCAATTCATGCAATCTGACGTCATCATCGTCACTATGACCGAAATTGACGATACAGATCGCGCGTTGATCACCGAATTATCCCGAAACGCCCGCCTGCCCGTTGCGAAACTGGCGGTCATATTAGGGCTGGCCCGCACCACCGTTCAGGCGCGGATTGACCGTTTGGAACGCGCGGGCGTGATTGCCGGCTATACCCTGCGTCTGTCCGAAACCGCGCAGCGCGGATTGATCCGCGCGACCGTGTTGCTGGACATCCGCCCATCGGCCCAAGGCGCGATTGTTAGCCAGTTGAAAAAACTGCGGCAGGTCGAAATGGCGCATACCACCAGCGGGCGGTTTGACCTGTGTTGCGAATTGCGCACGGAAACCACGCTGGAATTGGACCAAACGCTGGATCGCATCGCAGAAATCGACGGCGTCCAGTCGATGGAGACATTAATTCACCTATCGACCAAGATTGACCGCCCGACGTGACGCCTTGCCCCTTTCACTTTGGGCGCTGATTGGATAATCCAAGGCCCAAGACCACAAGGGATCAGAAAAATGGCGATGGAAAAGACGTTCAATGCGGCCGAAGCCGAGGCCCGCATTTACGAAAAATGGGAATCCGCTGGCGCGTTCAAGGCCGGTGCAAATGCCAAAGAAGGCGCTGACAGCTTCACCATTATGATCCCTCCGCCCAACGTGACGGGCGCGCTGCACGTGGGTCACGCATTCAACAACACCATTCAGGATATCCTGATCCGCTGGCACCGCATGCGCGGGTTCGACACTCTGTGGCAGCCGGGCCAAGACCACGCAGGCATCGCAACCCAGTTGCAGGTTGAAAAAATGCTGGCGGCAACCGGCCAACTAGGTCGCCGTGATCTGGGCCGTGATGCGTTTCTGGAAAAAGTCTGGGAATGGAAAGGCGAATACGGTTCGACCATCATCAACCAGCTGAAACGTCTGGGATCGTCCTGTGACTGGTCGCGCAACGCGTTCACCATGTCTGGCGCGCCGAACGCCCCAGCAGGCAACGAAGGCAATTTCCACGACGCCGTGATCAAAGTCTTTGTTGAAATGTACAACAAAGGCCTGATTTACCGCGGCAAACGTCTGGTAAACTGGGACCCGCATTTCGAAACCGCGATTTCGGACCTAGAGGTCGAAAACATCGAAACCGACGGCCATATGTGGCATTTCAAATACCCTCTGGCTGGCGGCGAAACCTACACCTACGTCGAAAAAGACGAAGACGGTAATGTCATCTTTAGCGAAGAGCGGGATTACATTTCCATCGCGACCACCCGCCCTGAAACCATGCTGGGCGACGGCGCGGTTGCTGTACACCACGACGACGAACGCTATGCGCCAATCGTTGGCAAACTGTGCGAAATCCCTGTTGGTCCAAAGGAACAGCGCCGCCTGATCCCGATCATCACCGACGAATATCCAGACATGGCATTCGGTTCGGGCGCGGTGAAAATCACCGGCGCGCATGATTTCAACGACCACGAGGTCGCAAAGCGTGGCAACATCCCGCAGTACCGCCTGATGGACACCCGCGGCGCGATGCGGGCCGACGGCGCCCCCTATGCAGAGGAGGCCGCAAAGGCCGCTGAATACGCGCAGGGCAAAGAATTCACCGTTCAAGAAATCGACGCGATTAATCTGGTGCCCGACGAATATCGCGGCCTAGACCGTTTCGAAGCTCGCCAGAAAGTCATCGACGCCATCACCGCCGAAGGTCTGGCCGTGATGACCAAATCGGACGACCCGCGCCTTGGCCCTCAGCCAAAGCTGAAAAAGGGCGAAGAAGCCCCAGAGGTCACCGACGTCCCGCTGGTCGAAGCCAAGAAAATCATGCAGCCGTTCGGCGACCGTTCCAAGGTTGTCATCGAACCGATGCTGACCGACCAATGGTTTGTTGAAACGTCGAAAATAGTTGGGCCTGCGCTGGACGCGGTCCGCAACGGCGACATCAAAATCATGCCTGAATCGGGCGAAAAGACCTATTACCACTGGCTGGAAAACATCGAACCTTGGTGTATTTCGCGTCAGCTGTGGTGGGGTCACCAGATCCCTGTTTGGTACGACGACGAAGGCAACGCCTATTGCGCCCCGACCGAAGCCGAAGCCATCGAACAATCTGGCGGCAAAACGCTGAAACGCGACCCCGACGTTCTGGATACGTGGTTCAGCTCGGGCCTGTGGCCGATCGGCACGCTGGGCTGGCCGGAGGACACCGCGGAAATGCAAAAGTATTTCCCGACCGACGTTCTGGTCACCGGCTTTGACATCCTGTTCTTCTGGGTTGCGCGCATGATCATGATGCAGCTGGCTGTCGTGGACGAAATTCCGTTCCACACGGTTTATCTGCACCAGCTTGTCCGCGACGAAAAGGGCAAGAAAATGTCGAAAACCACCGGCAACGTGATCGATCCGCTGGTGATCATCGACGAATACGGTGCAGACGCCCTGCGTTTCACCAACGCGTCCATGGCGGCGATCGGCGGCGTTCTGAAACTGTCCGAAGACCGCATCAAAGGTTACCGCAACTTCTCCACCAAACTGTGGAACGCGTCCCGCTTTGCCGAAATGAATGGCGCAGTGCATGGTCACGATGGTATCCCTGCGGCGACCGCAACGGTGAACAAATGGATCATCGGCGAAACCGCTCGCGTCCGCGAAGAGGTAGACGCAGCCATCGCTGCCTATCGTTTTAACGATGCGGCATCAGCTCTGTACGGGTTTGTCTGGGGCAAGGTTTGCGACTGGTACGTCGAATTTTCGAAACCATTGCTGATGGACGGCGCGGACGATGTCAAAGCCGAAACCCAAAAGGTAATGGGCTGGGTCATCGACCAATGTTTGATCCTGTTGCACCCGATTATGCCATTCATCACCGAAGAGCTGTGGGACACGCTGGGCGACCGTTCTGACATGCTGGCACTGACCGATTGGCCAACCTACACGGCGGCGGAACTGGTTGACGCATCGGCAGATCAGGAAATGAACTGGGCGATTTCGATGATCGAAGGCATCCGTTCGGCCCGCGCGCAGATGAACGTGCCTGTTGGTCTGTACGTCCCTGTTGTGATGCAGGACGCTGATGCAAATGCAAAATCGGCGCTGGCGAACAACGAAACCCTGATCAAACGTCTGGCCCGCGTTGGTGACATCACCGAAGCCGCCGAGGCGCCAAAGGGGTCGATCACCATCACCACAACTGGCGCGACCTTTGCTCTACCATTGGCGGACATCATCGACGTGGACAAAGAAAAGGCCCGCATCGAAAAAGCGATCGGCAAACTGGCCAAAGAAATCGGCGGCCTAAAGGGGCGTTTGAACAACCCTAAATTCGTCGAAAGCGCGCCAGAGGAAGTCATCGAAGAATCCAAAGCGAACCTTGCCCTACGCGAGGAAGAAGACGCCCAGCTAAAGGCCGCATTGGCCCGACTGGCAGAAATCGGATAACGGAACGGGGCGCCAATTGGCGCCCTTTTCTTTGATCTGTCGCGGTTTGCACTACGTACTTAATGCATGACCCAACCCAGTTTCTGGCGGGTTGGCGTTTTCGCGCTGGCCCTTGCTGCCGCAGGCATCCCAATCTACATCCACCTGCCCCGTTATGCGGCGGCGGACCTAGGCGTGCCGCTGACAACACTGGGCGCCCTGCTGATGGCGATCCGCCTGTTTGATCTGGTACAGGACCCGTTGCTAGGCCGCATGATCGACCGTTACCCGCAATGGCGCGTTGCCTTCGGGTGGGCTGCGATGATCTTATTAGGTGGCGGGTTTGCCATGGTGTTTTCCGTCCCTGCCCCAATTCCCGTCACAGCGTGGCTATTGCTATCGCTGATGGTTGTTTTCACAGGCTATTCGCTGGGCACAATCCTAATGTACGGCCAAAGCCGAGCCATCGGCGACAAAAGGCAGCTGCGCTTGTCGATTTTTCGTGAAACTGGATTGTTGGTGGGCGTCATAGTCGCTGCCGCTGCCCCCAGTGTTTTAGGCGATTACCGCGCATTTGGTTGGGGGATCGCTGCCATTGCGATCATCGCTGCCATTTGTGCGGCCCCACTGTGGAGGCAGCCTGCTCCGCCAGATACGCCGATCACGTTGCAGGCGTTGCGCCACAGCGGCGCGGTTTGGCTCATCGCGCTCGCTTTGGTGAACAGCCTACCCGTGGCGATCAGTTCGACACTTTTCTTATTCTATGTCGAGGACCGTCTGGCATTGCCAGAGTTGGCTGGCCCCTATTTGATCCTGTTCTTTATCGCATCAGGCATCGCCATCCCGATCTGGAGCCGCCTTGCCGCGCAGTTCGGCGCTAAAAGGATATTGCTAACGGCGCAGTGCCTGTCGATCCCCGCCTTTGTCGGTGCATTTTACCTGAACACAGGCGATGCGACAGGATTTGCGATCATTTGCACCGCGTCCGGTTTTGTGATCGGCGCCGATCTGGTTTTATTGCCAACGCTGTTCACGGCGCTGCTGGCGAGGAATAATATTGCGGGCGGCGCGGCATTCGGCCTGTGGTCTTTTGCGACCAAGGCTTCGTTGGCCTGTGCCGCGCTGATCGTTCTGCCCGCCTTGGGTTGGGCTGGATTTGTTGCAGGGCAAGCCAATGATGAAACGGCCCTGACCACATTGGCAGCAGCATACGCGCTGCTACCTTGCGTTTTAAAAATGGGCGCGATTGCATTGGTTTTGCTGATGCCGCGCGACCTGTTGCGGCTTTAGATACGTGTGACGACAGCGTCGCCCGCTGTCATTTCACCGTCCGCACGGTCAAACCGCAAATAGGCCAACGCGCGGTCGCCTGAAACAGTGTGGATCGTCCCAGCCTCTTTTTCGCCCGCCATGATCGTCGTGCCCGGCGCGACGGAGCCAGAGACTGCGACTTGAGCCAGACCTTTTTTCAGTTCGGTTTTGTGTTTCATACGCGCGGTGACCTCTTGGCCGACATAGCAGCCTTTTTTGAAGTCAACGCCGTTCAAACGCTCGAACCCCATTTCCAGAATGTAACTGTCTGGACCCAATTCGATGCCAGTCGCGGGAACAGCATTCGCTACCCGCAGCGCGTCGAAATCCACATCCGAAGGCACATCAACACCATACAGTCGCCAGCCCAAATCGGCGCTACGGGGGTCCAAATAGGCCCCATCAGGCACATCACCCGCACCGCAAGACACGGACATATCAATGGGACTGATCACGACGTCGGCACGAAGTTTGTACATAGACAACCGTTGCGCCAGACCAGCCGCAAGAGACGCATCGACATCGATCAAAATGCGGTCAGGTTCGCCGATGATAAAGAAATCGGCCAGATATTTACCCTGAGGCGTCAACAGCGCCGCATAGATGATCCCACCAGCCGCTTTGTTCACGTCATTGGTGACCAAACCTTGCAGGAATTTGACGCGGTCATTTCCTGTAATTTCCAAAATTTGGCGATTGGTCATGTCGTATCCTTTAATCTGCTTTAGCCGATATAGGTCTTAATCTTCGGACTGGAACTGTAGGCGGTACAAATCTGCGTAAATACCGCCCCGCTCTATCAATTCATCATGGGTGCCCTGATCCATCACGCGGCCTTTGTCCATAACGACGATTTTGTCGGCATTCCGCACAGTCGACAGACGGTGCGCAATGACCAACGTGGTGCGCCCCTTGGACAGGGTTTCTAACGCATCCTGAACAATCTTTTCGCTTTTTGTATCCAAGGCCGAGGTTGCCTCATCAAGCAACAGCGCTGGCGTGTTCCGCAGGAGTGCCCGCGCGATGGCCACGCGCTGACGCTGACCGCCTGACAAATTCATGCCGCGCGGACCTGCTGGGCTGTTCAAACCATCGGGCATGCGCGGCAGGAAATCTGCGACATGCGCAGCCTTTAACACTTGATCCAGATGGTCTGGATCCACATCGCGGCCTAACACAATGTTTTCGCGAATGGTTTCATCGAACAGCGCCGCGTCTTGGCTGACCACGGAAAATAACGACCGCAGGTCTGCCAAATCGGCCTCATTCGTGGCGACATCCCCAACCATGACGCGGCCCGATTGCGGTTCAACCAAACGCGTCAATATATTGAAAACAGTGGATTTACCCGCGCCAGAAGCCCCAACCAAAGCCGTTGTTTTTCCAGCCTCAGCTACGAAACTAGTGCCGCGTAGAACAGGCAAGTCACCATAGGCCAGCTCAACATCATCCAAGGTGATATCTGGGGCCGTTGTTGGCAGAGGTTTCGGCAATGCGGGCGATACTAAGGTTGGCTGCGTTTGCAAAATCTTTTGCACCCGTTCCACGCTGGCCGCAGCATTCTGGACTTGCCCTGATACCGCGCCCAATTTGCGCAGCGGTTCAAATGCCAATGCCATGGCCGTGAAAAACCCCATGAATTCACCAACCGTTTTTTCGCCTGCAATGATTTCAGTGCCGCCAAAAAACAGAACGAAGGTGAATCCGATGCCTGTCATGATATCGATTAACGCTGGAATTGATGACATGCCTAATGTGGCTTTCACCTCAGCCCTTACGCGAGTATCGGCTAGGGTGGCGTAACGATCCGACTGGTAGGTTTCCAACGTGTTCAGTTTGATCGGGTTGATGCCGTGGAACACTTCGTCCAGCTGGGTCGACATCCGACCTGCAATTTCGCGCGCCGCTTTGGATTTACGGCGCACGTAGCCTTGAACCATCAAAGACGGCAAAACCAACACAGGGATTCCGACCAACGCCACAGCGGTCCATTTCAGATCGATCGAAATCGCAACGCCAAACAGCCAGATTACAGAAATCAGATCACGCGATAGGCTGGTGACGATACCGGTCCATACCTGTCCGATGGCGTTTACATCGCCTTGTACCCGTTCAATCAGGTGACCGGGCGGGTGATTTTGGTGAAACGATGTATCCAACCACATCAAATGTCGCAGCATATCCATACGCATGGATGCGTTGGTTTTTTCGCTGACCCTTTTGATCATGACCTTTTGCACAACCGAACTGATTGCGCGCACGGTGAAAATGCCCATCACAGCCAACCCGACCATCCAGATTGCGCCGCTTTGTCCTTCGATAAAAACGGAATCGAACATCGGCCGAATGACCATGGACAAAAGGCCCAGCATTGACCCTTCGATCATCATGAACAGCATGGCAACCGCCAGACCTGACCATTGGAATTTCAGATATCCAGACCAAAGCCATTTTAACAACTTTGCGACGGAGGTATTTTTATCAGCCACGGCTGCACCTTTTGTGTTCACGTCCCTATCGGATACCGACAAACCCGCCCGATGGAAACCCATCGCCGATTGACGCTGCGAAAGCCTGCGTTATCGTCTGGTCAGAATTTTGAATAGGTAGTCAATAATGTCACTTGCCAACGGCCGCCCCTATCTGGCCATTCCCGGCCCGTCGCCTCTGCCCGACCGTGTTATTCAGGCGATGGTTCGCCCCTCGGCCAATATCTACGAAGGCGAATTATCGCAAACCGTAGAGACGATCATTCCAGATTTACGCGACATCGCCCGCACCAAAGGCAAAGTGGCTATCTATATTTCAAACGGGCATGGCGCATGGGAAGCCGCGCTGTCCAACACGCATTCACGCGGTGACCGCGTTCTGGCATTGACCACGGGCCGCTTTGGCCATGGCTGGTCCGAAGCCGCGCGAGGACTGCAATTAGATGTCGTGGTCGAAGATTTCGGCCAAGACAAAACCGTCGATATCGAACGCGTGGCGGAAATACTGTCTCAGGACAAAGATCATAAGATCAAATCGGTGCTTGCGGTCCATGTGGACACGTCAACGGGTGTCAAAACAGACATTCCAGCGCTGCGCCGTGCGATGGACGACGCGAACCACCCTGCGCTGCTGCAAGTGGATTGCATCGCGACCATGGGCTGCGATCAGTTCGAAATGGACGCATGGGGCGCAGATGTGACGCTTGCGGCCAGTCAAAAGGGTCTGATGACACCCCCAGGTTTATCATTTGTCTGGTTCAACGACCGCGCCGCAGCAGCCCGCGAAACTGCCGATCTGGCAACGCCCTATTGGGATTGGAAACCGCGGGTCAAACCTGAACTGTTCTACCAACACTTTAATGGGACTGCGCCCACCCACCTAATTTATCCGCTACGCACCGCACTGGACATGATCAAAGAAGAAGGCCTGGAGAACGTCTGGGCGCGCCATGAAACACTGGCCCGCGCTGTTTGGGCCGCCGTTGATGCGTGGGGCACCGTTGGCGACATGCGGTTGAATGTGGCCGATCCCGACATGCGCGGACGTTCGGTCACGTCGATCTACCTAGGCAATGGCGACGGCGATCGCCTGCGGCATTGGTGTGAACATCAGGCAGGTGTGACGCTGGGCATCGGTTTGGGCCGCGCGCCCACCTCTGACTGGTTCCGCATCGCGCATATGGGCCACGTAAATGCACATATGACGTTGGGTGTTCTGGCCGTCGTCCAATCTGGGCTAACAGCTTTGGGCATCCCCCACGGCCCTGGCGCGTTAGAAGCCGCGACCCAAGTCATCGCCAAAGCGTAAAAAAAAAGGCGCCCGATTGGGCGCCTTTTCAATTCACGGATTCGCTTAAAATTATGCGCGTTCCGAATAGGTCATTGTGTCGGTGTTCACGATGATCGCCTCACCCGTCGCGATGAACGGAGGCACAGTGATACGAACGCCGTTATCCAGAACCGCTGGTTTGTAGCTGTTCGCAGCGGTCTGGCCTTTGACGACAGGCTCTGTGTCTTCAACAGTGCAGGTGACTTTCTGCGGCAGGGACACGTTCAGTGCCTCTTCTTCATAGTATTCAACAGTAGCGATCATGCCGTCTTGCAGGAACGGGCGGCGTTCACCCAGCAGTTCAGCGTCGATCTGGGTCTGCTCGAACGTTTCCGAATCCATGAAAATCAACATGCCGTCGTCTTCGTACAGGAATTGCTGATCTTTTTGTTCCAGACGGACCTTTTCAACCTTGTCGTCCGAACGGAAACGTTCGTTCAGTTTCCGGCCATCACGCAGGTTTTTCATTTCGACCTGAGCAAAAGCACCGCCTTTACCTGGTTTGACGTGGCCAACTTTGACCGCAGCCCACAAACCGCCGTCATGTTCAAGGATGTTACCTGGCTTAATTTCATTACCGTTGATTTTTGGCATCGGTGTTTTGTCTCAGTTTTGTGTCAGTTTGGTTGTTTTTACGGCACTCCCACCTATATCGATGGTTGTGACGGGCGTTCCGGAGCTAAATATGCGAAGTCTGGCAAATTACCTATGCACAAATTGCATAGCAGACATTCCAAAAGAGAACCCCAGAATCGGTTCAAAATAGGCATATTGCGCTTCACGCCGTAATCACAAGAGCAAAAACAACAAAGGATACGAAATGGCTGATTTCGTTGATGGCACCGCATTCAACAACGAGCAAGGCAACCGCGCACGCAAACTGTTTGCTGCTGTTGTTTTGGCCGCGTTGGACGATGCAATTGCCGACGATAAAAAATACGGCAACGGTCCTGAACAGATCGCTCGCTGGGCACGTTCGCGCGATGGTCGCGAAGTATTGTCCTGTGCGGGCATTGATCCGAACGAACGTGTTGTGTCGGGTCTGATGGAATTTGTTGCAAAGGGTGTTCGTACCTCTGTCGCGCTGTCGCGCGAAGAATCCGAACGTCGCAACGCCGCTGCTGCAGTTGACGAAGCTGCATAAACTATCGCTGTAATATTCGCGGGCACCCTCCTGCCCGTTTGGTTTCGGAAACGCGGTCCTCTGCTCGGGCCGCGTTTCTGATTCTGGGGCTATCCATTGCCGTCTGCGGCGCCTACACATTCGCCATGACCAAAGCGATTATGATTCAAGGCGCCGGTTCGAACGTCGGCAAATCTATGTTGGTGGCTGGATTGTGCCGCGCCTTCAAACGGCGCGGATTATCGGTTGCCCCGTTCAAACCGCAAAACATGTCGAACAACGCAGCCGTCACCCCAGATGGTGGCGAAATTGGCCGCGCACAAGCATTACAGGCTTTGGCCTGCGGCCTGCCCCCACACGTCGACATGAACCCCGTTTTGCTGAAACCAGAATCGGAAACGGGCGCACAGGTCATCGTTCAGGGCAAACGCATCGACACCCAAGAGGCGCACGCCTATGGCAAAAAGAAAGAAACCTTGATCGGGCCGGTCTTGGACAGCTTTCATCGTTTGGCCCGCGCCCATGACCTGATCATCGTCGAGGGCGCTGGGTCCCCCGCCGAGGTAAACCTGCGTAAAGGCGACATCGCCAATATGGGCTTTGCCGAGGCTGCAGGGGTTCCGGTCATCTTATTCGGCGACATTGATCGCGGCGGCGTCATCGCGCAGCTTGTTGGGACTCATGTTGTCCTACCAGCCGCAGATCGCGCCCACATCCGCGCTTTTGGCATCAACAAATTTCGCGGCGACACATCGTTGTTTGCGGATGGCATGACAGCGATTACAGACCACACCGGATGGCCTGCCGTCGGTATTCTGCCGTGGTTCATGGAAGCTTGGCGCCTACCAGCCGAAGACGTATTGGATCTGCATGGTCGCCCAGGTGGGCATATTAAAATCGCAGTTCCAAAATTATCGCGGATTGCCAATTTTGATGATCTGGATCCACTGTCCGCAGAACCGGACGTAACGGTTGAGATCATTGAACACGGTCACCCACTAACTGCGGATGCTGATCTAGTGCTTATTCCGGGGACCAAATCCACCGTTGCTGACACAGCCTATTTCCGCGCGCAGGGGTGGGACATCGACCTAAAAGCCCACATCAGACGCGGCGGCCTGGTCTTGGGTATCTGCGGCGGCTATCAGATGCTGGGACAAATGATCCACGATGATCAGGGGTTAGAGGGTCCGCCGTCGGTAATAGAAGGTCTAGGGCACTTAAACACCACGACACACATGCAGTCGCAAAAGCGCGTTAAAATAACGAATGCACAGCACATTGTGTCAGGCTGCGCGGTGTCAGGCTATGAAATCCATTTGGGCGATACCACTGGGCCTGACACAGCGCGGCCATGGCTGACGATTGATGGCAATCCCGAAGGCGCAACATCATCCGATGGACGGATCATGGGGTGCTATATCCACGGATTGTTTGCGTCAGACGCCTTTCGGGCGGCATTTTTGCGTGACTTGGGCGGGTCATCAAAAACGGCCTATGGCGACACAGTTGAGAACGCATTGGACGCATTAGCACAACACATCGAAACCCATCTGGATGTCGATTTGATCGCGTCGCTCGCTGAAACGGTCGATTATTCGTAAGTCTTTGACGACAGGGCGCGATAAATTTCGCGGCGCACCAATTTGCGGACGTTGCGGGTGATCCGTTCACCCAGCGCGCCTTGCAATTCGGACCGCACGATATCTGTAACCAATTCGCGCAGCATCGTTTCATCGAACTGCGGCGTCGCGGTCAGATAGTCGTCGATGTTTTCATCCAATTCACCCAGATCGGGGTCATCGCTTTCGACATCATGTTCGTCATCAGTGTTGAATTCTTCGGCCATTGCTTCGGCCACCATTTCGGCGACTGGTGCAGCAAGCTGTTGTTCAACAACGGTTTCCACTAAATCGGCGTCAGGGACTTCAGCCATATCCACCGATGCAAAGCTGAGCGGTGTCGCGGCCAAATCTTCGATTTCGTCGCCTTCGGGTTCGAAACTGGTCTGTTCGGTATGAACTGCGGCCTCTAGTTCTGCGATCATACGCTCTAGATCGGTCGCATTTTCATCGACGTCTTCGGATACAGATTCGGTCGATTCGGTTGGCGTATCTTCAACAACGCGCAACGCAGGTGTCAGGACGAATTTATCAGCAGGCTCGCTTTGTGTCGCCTCGGCGACAGGCTCGGACGCCTTATTTTGCTGCTGCAACGGTGCCGCAGGGCGTGTCCATTCGCTCTCAGACACAAGCCTGCGGATCGATGTCAGAACGTCTTCGATTTCAACATTCGTCTGTGGATCGGACATGTCATTTCCCTGCTCGTTGGGGTTAGAGTTTACCCAAAGCACACCAACCACACAACCGACACCACATTAACGATGGTTAAACTCTTAGCGAATTGCCTCGAGCACACGTTCGATTGCCTGACCTTGAGGCGAAATGCGAATTGGCGCGCTTTCGACCATATTATAGTGGCCAATTACGTCATAAGTTTGGACAGGTAGGTCCAAATGATCAACGTTTAGCAATCCAACTGCATAAAGAATGCCATATGTCGCTTCGACCACGGCCGCGCGCGCATCAACTAGGTTCGCACGCGCATCAAGCAGCGTTTGTTCGGCATTCAGCACGTCGATTGTGGTGCGTGAACCTGCGTTCGCCTCTTCGCGGACACCGTCAAACGCCAGTTGCGACGCGGTCACGCCCTGACGATAGGCCTCGCTAGCGGCAACGGCAGCCTGATAGCTGGCAAACGCGCTAGTGACAGCTTGTTCAACGGATAGAGTTGCAACATGCAGTGCCGCGCGCAGACGGTCACGGGTCGCTTGTGCAGAACGGACTGCGCTGGATTGCGCGCCACCTGCATAAATCGGACCTGACATCGACAAGCTAAACTGTCGTGCCACGCTGAATTCGCTGAAATCAGACCGACCTGCCCCCATCTGGGCCTGAGCGCTGACCGATGGACCAGCGGCCGATTCTGCAATTTGGATCGCCAATTCTGCTGCTGCAATCGAATGCTGTAACGAACGGATCGCGGGATGATTGCGTACAGCAAAATCGCGGGCTTGGGCCACTGACATACCGATATTTGCGTTTGGTGCTGTTGCCAAAGATCCTGGCGCATGACCAACGGCCACGCGATAAGACTCTTCTGCTGTAATCAGGTTGCCCTGAGCCACAGCCAATAGCGAACGAGCGGATGCCAACTCTGCCTCGGCTAACGATACGTCGGTACGAGTCACCTCGCCCACATCGAAACGATCGCGGGCCGCGCGCAATTCTTGGGTCAGAACGCGTACGTTGCTTTGACGCAGGTTTACAAATTCACGGGCGGTTTGGACGTCTAAATAGGCCTGAATGGCTGTTAGTAGGACATCTTGCTCTGCGCTTAGCAATTCTTGACGAGTGCCCAGCACTGCCTCTTTGGCTGCATCAACAGCCATGCGGTTTGCACCGCCATCATACAACGTCAAACCAGCGACCAAAGCGTAGGTTTCGCTCCAGACTTCGGTGGCGTCATTGATGGATGCTGATGCGCTATAGCTTAGCGTTGGGCGCAGCGCGGCAACAGCACTAGCGACATCTTCGTCGGCGGCACGCAAAACTGCGCGGTTTTGATCAAGAAGGCCGCTGGAATTATAGGCGGATACCAATGCATCCCCCAATGTTTCGGACCAAGCGGCCGACGTCGTTGTGACAAGGGCGATTACAGCAGTCGCTGCGACGATAGACTTACGAAACATGAAAGGTCCTTTTCTTTCGTATTCATGCTGCCACCGCCCCTGACATTGTTGTCTTACAGGGCGAAGGACGCCTTTTGTTCAAAACCCGGTAGAACCGGAGCATTGGCATTAAACGCCATACGCCAGTTTATACGGCCATCCAGTTTATATCCGACGCGAACGGTGCCCAATTCGCCTTCGGCGAACAATGCAGCGATACGACCACCTTCTTTCAACTGGCTTAACAGCGCATCAGGTAGAACCTCGACCGCGCCTTGCAAGATGATGACATCATAAGGGCCAGACTTTGCAGCACCTTCGGTCAGTGGGCCCGCAATAACAGCCGCATTATCGACGCCTTGTTCGGACAGAATCGATTGTGCTTCTTCTGCGCGGGTTTCGTCGTCTTCGACTGCGGCAACGAAATCGACCATATGTGCCAGAACAGCGGTCGAATAGCCTAGGCCACAAGCGATATCCAAAACGACTTCGTTCGCTTGCAGGTCCAGCGCGTCCAGCATTTTTGCCAGCGTGCGCGGTTCCAGCACAACACGGCCAGCGGACAAAGGCAGGTTTTCACCTACATAGGCCGCTTCGCGCTGATCATCCGGCACATAAGCCTCGCGCGGGACCGACAGCATCGCGTCGATAATCGGAAATTTGGTCACGTCCGAAGGACGGATTTGCGTGTCGACCATCATGGTCCGGCGGGTGGAATAATCTGCCACGATCTAAACTCTTTCGTTCAGTTCCAGTTTGCGTCTAACCATACTTACCCATTTCCTGCAATGGCGGAAAGCCAAAGAATGTCTTTTTCAACCGCTTGCACCCCCAGAAAAAGCAGTATAGAGAACGGCTCACCACTGGCGGCGAGTTGGCGGAGTGGTGACGCAGCGGATTGCAAATCCGTGTACACCGGTTCGATTCCGGTACTCGCCTCCACTGGGTTTTCCCAAAATACTAATCAGTACGTTGCGCTATTTAGCGAACGGTTAGAAAATCACGCATTAACCAGCGGTTCCTATATCTGTCTTCGATCACATTCTGTTTGGCAAAGTTCTTTGCCTTTTCAGAACCATGCAGGAGATAGACATGAACAACCCATTCGCAAATCGTAGCCCGTCGTTGTCTGGCCCAGCCACGGATATGTTGCCTGTAACGCCATCCGACACCGTGGATTTGAGCAAGGTCGCAGTCGCACTGTATATTGAAACGGGTGGCAACTTGTCCTTCGTCACAGTCACAGGCGAAACCCGCAACATTCAGGTCGCGGATTTCACGATTTTACCGGTAGGCGCAACGCGCGTTTTGAATATGGGCACGACCGCTTCGGGCATTCATGCGTTGACGGTGAATTGATGCTGGGATTCGCAACGAATTGCTGGGCCACGAGCCGATCATCAGAACGTCGGGGTATAAGCCTGATCACACCTAACGGCCCAACGAACAACGTCCAATTTAATCGTTCGGGAACAGGTTATTCCCTAGCAGCTGACGGGATAATGACTGCGAACGGTACTGATATTCCGCGGCTGGACCATGACCCAACCACAGGGGCGGTTATCGGAACTTTGATCGAGCCTGCCCGAACCAATATGTTAATCCACTCACGTGCATCTGTTGACACTTGGGCCGTGTCATCAGCGACGGTTTCGCAATTGTCCCTGAACGCATTAGGGCAATTTGACGGCGTGCTTTGTGCATCAAACGGTGCGTCATTCCACCGTCTGATCCATCCCTCTGTGGAGTTAGAGCAAGGCGAAACCTATTGCCTGTCGCTGTGGTTGCGTCCATCGACATCTGAAACCTACAGGGTCACGTTCCGAACATCAGACGGCAATAGCACCACGTTGAGCGGAACATTCGCAGACGCAAAGGTCAGCACGAATACTGCAGGGGCGCTCGAATTCATTGATCAGCATCGGCATTCCGATGGGACATTACGCGTTAGATTGTCATTCGTGCCCAGCGCGACCAAATTGCATTCGATTGGGGCAGGTCCCCATAGCGTTACAGCAGGGAATGATATCGTCATTCTGGGCATGCAGTTGGAAAAGGGAACTGTGCCGACATCCTATATTCCAACAGACGGCGCCGAACATACGCGCCCTGCCGATATTGCAACCGTGCGCGGGATATCAGGCGTTTTCGATCTGCTGGTGACGTATGGGGATGGTTCAACTGAAACGATCCCATCACAGGTAATCGGTGATGGATATTGGCCTGCATTATCACAGCACTGCGTCCGATCTATGATTGCATATCCGGCCTAAACACGGCGTCGCCCAATCGGGCGACGCGATTAGGCGCTTTGGCCTGTTACACTTTAACGCACCCTTCTCGTTTTCAGAAAGACGCCCACCCCCATTTACTCGAATGGGTTGATCCGCCAATCTGATAACGACCTGATAACAGGCGCCATGCGCACAGTGAGGAGACTGATGCACATTGGTGGAGGGAGGAATATGAAACATCAAAGTATCTATGACGTCAGTTTAGACGCAAACCCCGCAAATTATGAGGCCTTAACGCCCCTTTCGTTCGCAAAACGAACCGCGCACATTTATCCAGAATATCCTGCCATCGTGTACGGCGACCGCCGTCAGACATGGGGGGAAACCTATGATCGAATGAAACGCGCGGCCTCGGCTTTGGTTAAGCGGGGCATCAAAAAAGGCGAAACGGTTTCAATCATTGCGGCCAACATTCCTGAAATGTTCGAAGCGCATTTCGCAGTACCCATGTCAGGCGCTGTATTAAACACTGTCAATACGCGCCTAGATGCCGAAGCGATTTCCTTTATTCTATCCCACGCCGAAGCCAAAGTTATCATCGTCGATCCCGAATTTTCAGACGTAGTAGACCGCGCTATTCACATGGCGGGCCTGACGGATGCTTTGGTCGTTGATATCATCGATGACACATTCGACGGCGGGCGCAAAATCGGGTCGATGACTTATGATGAATTGATTGCCGAAGGTGATACCGATTTTGACTGGTCTGGGCCCGCCAATGAATGGGACGCCATTTCGCTGAATTACACATCAGGCACCACAGGCAATCCCAAAGGCGTCGTTTATCACCATCGCGGCGCTCACCTGAACGCCATGTCGAATATCGTTACATGGGGCATGCAGCAGCATTCTAGGTACTTGTGGACCCTGCCAATGTTCCATTGCAATGGATGGTGTTTCCCTTGGACCATCGCGGCGAATGCGGGTGTCTGCGTGTGTTTGCGTGCCGTACGTGCCGAACCGATTTTCCAATTGATCCGCGATCAACAGGTCACTCATTTCTGCGGCGCGCCTATCGTTCTGAACATGCTTGCAAATGCGCCAGATGAGCTAAAGGATTTTTCCCATCAGGTGAAAGTGATGACCGCAGGCGCCTCTCCGCCCGCAGCCGTTATTGCAAAGATGGAAGCGATGGGCGTTGAGGTAACCCACGTCTATGGCCTGACCGAAACATACGGCCCTTCGGTTGTCTGCGCGTGGAAAGAAACTTGGGACGATTTAGACGGGGACGACAAAGCCGTAAAGAAATCCCGCCAAGGTGTGAAAAACGTTGCGCTGGATGATCTAATGGTCGCGAACCCAGATACATTGGCCCCTGTTCCATCTGACGGACAGACTATGGGCGAAATTTTCATGCGCGGAAACGTTGTGATGAAAGGGTACTTGAAAAACCCGTCAGCAACCGAAGAGTCGTTCAAAGGCGGATGGTTCGCCTCGGGTGATTTGGGCGTCATGCATCCTGACGGTTACATCGAACTCAAAGACCGATCCAAAGACATCATCATTTCCGGCGGTGAAAACATTTCGTCGATCGAGGTTGAGGACGTCCTGTACCGTCACCCCGCCGTGATGGAGGCCGCAGTCGTCGCAAAGCCAGACGAAAAATGGGGTGAAACGCCCTGCGCTTTCGTTGATCTAAAACCAGGCCAAGACGTCACCGACGCGGACATCATCGCGTTTTGCCGCGATCACATGGCACGGTTCAAAGCCCCCAAGACCGTTATTTTTGGGCCCCTACCCAAAACATCGACGGGTAAAATTCAAAAATTCATCCTGCGCGATCGCGCCCGAGAGGCATAGTAGAGACGCCGGCCCAGTGGCCGGCGTTTTGCATTAGACCTGATAGAACTGGCGATACCACCTGACGAAATTCGCAACGCCGTCGCGCACGGATGTTTTGGGGGCGTAGCCCGTCAGGGATTTCAGCAGGTCGGCGTCGGCCCAAGTCGCAGGCACATCGCCCGCTTGCATTGGCATTAGGTTACGTTCGGCGGTTTGGCCGGTCGCGGCCTCGATCGCTTCGATAAAATCGGTCAGTTGGACGGCGTCGTTGTTGCCGATGTTCACAACGCGGAACGGGGCGACGGGGGACAGGCTGTCGCCTTCGGGCACCACACCATCGGCTGGACGTACGGGCACCGCGTCGATCAGCAGGCGGATCGCGTGAACCAGATCTTCGACATAGGTAAAGTCGCGCTTCATATCGCCATAGTTATAGACGTCGATTGGCTTGCCTTCCAAAATCGCTTTGGTGAATTTGAACAGCGCCATATCGGGGCGACCCCACGGGCCATAGACCGTAAAAAAGCGGAACATCGTAATCGGCAGGTCGAACAGATGCGCGTAGGAATGCGCCATGCTTTCGGTCGATTTTTTGGTCGCCGCATAGAATGACATCTGGTGGTCGGCCTTGTGCGTTTCGACGTATGGCATTTCGGTGTTCGCGCCATAGGCCGACGACGTGGACGCCAGCAGCATGTGTTTGGGCGGGAACGCGCGGGCGGCCTCTAGCAGTTCAAAGGTGCCGACGATGTTGCTTTCTAGATATGCGCGCGGATTGTCGATGGAATAGCGCACGCCAGCTTGGGCTGCGAGGTGGATCACCGCATCGGGGCGTTCCTGTTCAAACAGCGACATCAATAGGTTAGGTGTTTCCACCTTGTCATGGACCGACCGATAATTGTCGTAAGCGCGTAAGATGTCTTCGCGGCGTTCTTTCAGGCTGACGTCATAGTAATCCGACATGCAATCCAGCCCGATCACGCGCCAACCTTCCTCTAGCAAGGTACGGCAAACGAACGATCCGATAAATCCGGCAGCGCCGGTGACTAAGGCGGTAGGCATGGAAAACCCTTTTATCAGCTATCTATTACGTTGCTTTGTTGGGCGAATAAGGGCCAAGCGCAACAATCGACCGTTCAAAACATCGGGCTTTGCACGCTGGCATAGTAATTATGCGACAGTGTCGATCAATGCAGCCCGAACAGCCGACAAACCACGCAGCAGCAGATCATTCGCCAATTCGCGCGATGTGGACTGTGCATAAATGCGAAATTCTGGCGCGTTTCCGGACGGCCTCAGATGCAGAACGTCCCCGTTTTCAAACATTGCCCGAACCCCATCTGTCATGTCGATGTAGTCCGTTTTACCAAACTGACGAAAGAACGTAGACTGCGGATCGCCCACAATCTGCTAAGTGAACGCTTTGGATTGCGGTGTCGGAATATCCTTCAAACGATCAGCCGCCGTAAATATCTGCGGCAATTCGGCGACCAGTTCAGCGATTTTAACCCCGCGCCTTGCAGCCATGCACAAAGGCGCCAATATCGGCAGCATGCAGTCACGGGTGGGCAAAGCCTTCGTCGCACCGCCATATGCGTCAAAGCCAAGCAAGAAACCACCGTTGGGTTCAAACCCCACGACCTGCCGCCCACGATATTCATCCATGCCTGCGATGACATATGGCGAACCGATGCGGGTGAAACGAACTTCGGCAAAGCCGACCTTTTCGACCATTGAATTGGCGTTAATGGGGGTGACCACAGCCTCGGCACCCAAATCCAAGGCGGTCAGAACACCCAAAACATCGCCAGCAATCACTTGCCCTGTTGCATCCGCGACCATGGGGCGATCGGCATCACCGTCTGTCGATACAATTGCATCCAATTCATGGTCTTGGCACCACTGGGCCAGCAATTGTCGCGTATCAGGATCGACAGCTTCGGTATCAACGGGAACAAAATTTTCCGAACGCCCCAATGGAACGGCAATCGCACCAAGTTGAGCAATCACATCAACCAACAGATCACGCGCGACCGAACTGTGCTGGTACACCCCGACCCGCAACCCTTTCAGCGCGTTGGCACCGAACGCATCGACATAGCGTTTGGCGAATGAGCCCAAAACCTCTGCTGCTTCAACGCGCCCGTCATCGGCAACAAACACGGCACCCAAAGCTGCGTTAATCGTCGCCTCGTCCCTTTTCGTAATTTCACCGAGCGGGGTGTAGAATTTTAGGCCGTTACGATCCGCGGGAATATGGCTTCCTGTGACCATGATGGCAGCGGCTTGATTTTGTAGGCTTGCGCAGGCCAATGCAGGCGTCGGGACCGCGCGGCAATCAACCGCGATCAAGCCCGCCTCCCTAACAGCTGATATGACGGCCTGCGAAATACGCGGCGACGATTCCCGCAAATCACGACCTACATAAACCGCTGTCACGGTTACGGTCGTCAGAAAAGCACGCACATAGTCGCGCACCAGTTCATCGGTTAAATCCGAAACCAATCCGCGCAAACCGCTGGTGCCAAAGGCAGGCGCCATCCCCTACCCCTTTGCGCCTTCGCCGCGCGCGTATTTGTCGTCGTAGCGCGTGATATCGTCTTCGCCCATAAAGGTGCCTGTTTGCACTTCGATGACGACCAACGGCACTTTGCCCGGGTTTTCCAAACGGTGAACCGATCCGACAGGAATATAGACGGATTCATTTTCCGTCACCAATTTCGATGCATCATTCAAGGTGACACGCGCTGTGCCTTGAACAACAACCCAATGTTCTGATCGGTGAAAATGGCTTTGTAAGCTGAGTGATGCACCTGGGTGTACGTGAATGCGTTTGACCTGAAACCGGCTGCCGCTAACCAAACTTTCGAACCAGCCCCAAGGGCGGTGATCCTTTGGAAAATCAGTGGCTTGCGGTGCGTTTTTCGACTTAAGCGCCGAAACCGCCAATTTCACATCCTGCGCTCGTGATTTATCGGCCACCAGCACTGCATCATTCATTGCCACGGCGATAATGTTCTCGAGTCCGATGCCAACCAATTCCAAATTTTCGCTGTCTGATCGCAGCAACGAATTAGCACAGTCAATCGACGTTGCGCTGCCACTTAGTACAACGCCGCGGTCGGTCGGCTGCGATTCTGACCATACGGCATCCCAACCGCCCAAATCGGACCAGCCCCCGCTATATGGCACAACCGATAGGTTGGTCGCCTTTTCCATCACGGCATAGTCGACAGAAATATCGGGGCAATTCTGCCATGGTTCAGGGGACAACCGCAGAAAACCCAGATCGGGTTTCGCGCCGTCCACCGCGCCCTGCACTGGCGCAACCAGATCAGCCGCCAGTTGGTTAAAGGCATCCAGAACATCACCAACCCTGAACAAGAAAATTCCTGCATTCCACAGGAAATTTCCTGCGTCCACCATCGTTTTTGCGGTATCAATGCAAGGCTTTTCAACAAAGGATTTCAGCGCGACCGCAGCCCCCGTTCCATCGGGTTCCGCTGCCAATTCCAGATATCCATAGCCCGTGTTCGGTCCTGCTGGGTGGATGCCGAATGTCACCAATCGCCCCTGCTCTACCGCAGCCAAACCCTGTTGCACGGCATCATGGAATGCTTCGGTATCGGGCAACACATGATCTGAAGGGGCGACTAGCATGACAGCATCTGGATCAGATTTAGCCAGATACATCGCAGCCGCCAAAATCGCGGGGGCTGTATTGCGGCCTTCGGGTTCGATGAGAATAGCACCCGGATCAATTCCGATAGATTGCAGCTGTTCGACGACGATAAATCTAAAATCAGATCCCGTCAGGATCAAAGGCGCGGCAAAATCGCGGCCGGATAAACGTCGTGCAGATGCCTGAAACAACGTTTCTTCGCCGACCAATGGAACGAATTGTTTGGGATATGATTGTCGCGACAGCGGCCACAACCGCGTGCCCGACCCGCCACATAAAATCACCGGATGGATGGCCATATCGTCGCCCTACCCCAAAGAAATATCGAAAAAACAATCCGATACGCGTTCATGTTTTGATAATAAAGCCTATCAAACATTTCAACTTTATTAACGTTTCCCAATATGGCGCAGGGATGCGTTTCGCGGTAGGTAGGCGCATGTCTGATCTAGAACTATTCCTTTCTGTCGCCCCCGGTTTTGAAAACGCGCTAGCTGCCGAAGCTGCCCGGGCGGGGTTTTCCGTACAAGGCACATCCACAGGCGGCGTGACCGTAAACGGCGACTGGCCTGACGTGTGGCGCGCCAATTTGGTGCTGCGCGGCGCCGCCCGCGTTTTGGTTCGGATCGGATCGTTCCGCGTGATGCATCTGGCGCAGCTGGACAAACGCGCGCGCAAATTCCCGTGGGGCGACACTCTGCGCAAAGATGTCCCGATCAAGGTCGATGTCACCTGCCGCAAATCAAAAATCTACCATGCCAAAGCCGCCAAACAGCGTATCGAAACCGCGCTAACCGAAAGCTTTGGCGCGACGCTGTCGGACAAAGCCGACATCACGCTCAAGGTGCGGATTGAGGATGATCTATGCACAATATCGCTAGATAGCTCAGGTGAAAGCCTACACAAAC
Source organism: Marivivens niveibacter (assembly GCF_002150005.2). GTDB lineage: Bacteria > Pseudomonadota > Alphaproteobacteria > Rhodobacterales > Rhodobacteraceae > Marivivens > Marivivens niveibacter. The sequence goes on along the minus strand of NZ_MSPP01000001.1, from coordinate 663,682 downwards.
GTGGCCACAAATCATTCGTGGGCAAGGCGCCGATGCGTGAAAATATGGCGGCGCTGTTTTTGGAACAGATGGGCTATGATGGGACGCAATCGATAGTCGATCCAATGTGCGGGTCCGGCACTTTTGCGATCGAGGCTGCGCAGATCGCCGCAAACCTATGGCCGGGCCGCGACCGCAGCTTTGCTTTTGAAAAATTTGCGTCTTTTGATCAGGCGGCGTTCGACAAAATCCGCAGCGGCGCAACAAATGGCACGCCAACGCAGGTGTTTTACGGATCCGACCGCGATGCTGGCGCGATCAAAGGCGCGCGCGAAAATGCCGCCCGCGCGGGTGTAGATGACTGGGTAACGTTCGAACACCACGCGGTTAGCGACCTGCCCCGCCCTGACGGAGCGCCAGGCATCGTGATCGTCAACCCGCCCTACGGCGCACGGATCGGTAACAAAAAACTGCTGTACGCGGTTTACGGCGCACTGGGCAAAACCCTGCTGGATCGGTTTTCGGGATGGCGCGTGGGGATCATCACGTCAGAGCCCGCACTGGCGAAAACAACGGGCCTACCGTTTGAGCCAGAAAACCCGCCGATTTCACACGGCGGGCTGCGCATTCAGCTGTGGCAAACGGGGCCGCTGCCTTAGGTATTGTTGACGCGGTTCATCAACTGTTCAGCGGTTTCAACGCGTTCGGAATAGCGATCAACCAGATGGTCCTTGATATCGCGAGTGAGTAGCGTGAATTTCACCAGCTCCTCCATCACGTCCACGATGCGGTCGTAATAGGCGGATGGTTTCATCCGATCATCGTCGTCGAATTCTTTCCACGCCTTAGCGACCGAAGACTGGTTCGGAATGGTCAGGCACCGCATCCAGCGGCCCAAAATGCGCATCTGATTGACAGCATTGAACGACTGACTGCCACCGCTAACCTGCATTACCGCCAGCGTTTTGCCTTGGGTCGGTCGTACCGCGCCATCTGACAGCGGAATCCAATCGATCTGAGTTTTCATCAATCCCGTCATCGCGCCATGACGTTCGGGCGACGACCAGACCATGCCTTCGGACCATTTCACCAGTTCGCGCAGTTCCTGCACCTTTGGGTGGGACGCGTCCACGCCATCATCGACCAAAGGCAGACCGGATGGGTTGTAGATTTTCACCTCTGCCCCAAACCGTTCCAGAATGCGGGCGGCTTCTTCGGCCGATAGGCGCGAAAAGCTGCGTTCGCGCAGGGATCCGTACAGGATCAAAATCCGCGGCGCGTGGGTGCTCTGTTCAGTTGGGAACAACGCAGTCGGGTCAATTGGGTTGAGACACGTGTCTATCGGGTCGGCCACGGTATAATCCTATTTCGTTGGGTAGTTGGTAAATTTCGTTGCGGTTACAGGCATCCGTCAGGCGCACCGCCGCAACAATCTTTGGTTAGGTAATCCAGCAATCCGCGCATCCCCTGCATGTTGGAAAAATAGCGGATCGCCCTGCCCTCGCGTTTGTTGTGTACAAGCCCCGCGTTCAGCAAAATTGTTAGATTGGCGGACAAAGTATTCGCGCGCAGGTCCAATGCGTCGCTGATTTGACCTGCCAACAAGCCTTCTTCGCCAGCGACGACCAGCAATCGGAACACATCCAATCGCGTTTCTTGGCCCAATGCAGACAAAGCTGCCAATGCTTCATTCTTTTCCATAATTCAATTATTCTGGAAATATAGAAAACATCAACCCATATTTGTACAAATCGTCGCAAAACCTCTCGGTATACAATTGCACACATTGACTTGAGCGCGGGGGCCATTTATCCCGTGCGCAACGGTATAGGACGGTTGGCGTTCTATGCTAAATGCCCATCGCGCCAGCGACTAAAGCGGAGAAGCGACCCATGGCAAAGACGCCTGATATTATTTACACCATTGTTGACGAAGCCCCAGAATTGGCCAGCGGGTCCCTGCTGCCGATCATCCGTTCTTTTGCAAGTGCTGCGGACATCTCCGTAGACACCCGCAACATTTCGGTTGCAGCCCGCATCCTGTCGGCTTTCCCTGATTACCTGACCGAAGAACAACGCATTTCCGACGATCTGGCGGAACTGGGCGAGCTGGTAAAAACACCAGAAGCCAACGTAATCAAACTGCCGAACATTTCGGCTTCGGTTCCTCAGCTGAACGCAGCGATCGCTGAACTGCAGTCCCAAGGCTACGCCCTGCCAGACTATCCGTCGGAACCAAAAACCGACGAAGAAAAAGACATCCGCGCACGTTACGACGCGATCAAAGGTTCGGCCGTGAACCCTGTTCTGCGCGAAGGCAACTCTGACCGTCGTTCGGCCAAAGCTGTTAAAGAATACGCAAAAGCGAACCCGCATTCGATGGGTGAATGGACCGCCGACAGCAAAACCTGCGTTGCGTCTATGCCAGGCAACGATTTCTTTGCGAACGAAGTATCGGCAACCATCACCGCAGCCCAAGCTGGCGGCGCCAAAATCACCTTCACCGCTGAAGACGGCACCGAAACCGTTCTAAAGGACGGCCTGAAATACGAAGAAGGCACCATCGTTGACGCGACCTACATGTCCGTTGCGACCCTGCGCGATTTCATCAAAGCAGAAATCGACAGCATGGAACCAGGCGTTCTGTTCTCGGTCCACATGAAAGCCACGATGATGAAGGTTTCGGACCCGATCATCTTTGGTCACTTTGTATCGGTCTACCTTGAAGACTTCATCGCGAAACACGGCGAAAAACTGGCTGAGCTGGGTTTCAACCCGAACGGCGGCATCGGCGATCTGGAAAAACTGATTGCTGGCGACGACGCGCTGAAAGCAGACCTGAAAGCCGCACTGGACGCACGTCCGCCAATGTACATGGTAGACAGCGACAAAGGCATCACCAACCTGCACGTACCATCGGACGTTATCATTGACGCATCCATGCCTGCAGTGATCCGCGCAGGCGGCATCGGTTGGGGTCCAGACGGCAAACCAGCAGACACCAAATGCTGTATCCCTGATAATTCCTATGCAGGTGTTTATGCGGAAACCATCAACTACTTCAAAGAGAACGGCAAACTGGACGTGACCACCTGTGGCGCGGTTTCCAACGTCGGTCTGATGGCACAAAAAGCCGAAGAATATGGTTCGCACCCAACCACCTTTGAAATGCCAGCAGCGGGCACCGTCCGCATCGTTCTGGACAACGGCGACGTTCTGCACGAACTGACCGTAGGCAAAGGCGATATCTGGCGTTCGGCAACTGTAAAACAGGCTCCGATCGAAGACTGGATCAAACTGGCGATCCGCCGTCACAAGGCAACCGGCACGTCGGCATTCTGGCTGAACGCAAACCGCGCCCACGACGCCGAACTGATCAAATACGTTGAACCAGCCCTGAAAGAAGCAGGCCTGGACATCCCTATCCTGTCCCCAGAAAAAGCAACCCGTTTCACACTGGAAAACATGGTTCAGGGCAAAGACGTTGTCACCATCACCGGTAACGTTCTGCGCGACTACCTGACCGACCTGTTCCCAATTCTGGAACTGGGCACCTCGGCGAAGATGCTGTCGATCGTGTCCCTGATGCAGGGCGGCGGTCTGTTCGAAACCGGCGCTGGTGGTTCGGCTCCGAAACACGTTCAGCAGCTGGTCGAAGAAAACCACCTGCGTTGGGACAGCCTTGGCGAATTCTGTGCGCTGGGTGAATCCTTCAACTTCCTTGCTGATAAAGGCATGGCAAAGGCTGGCGTATTCGGCGACGCAATCGAAGACGCGACCCAAAAGGTTCTGCTGAACGGCAATTCGCCTGAACGTAAAGTTGGCCAGAACGACAACCGTACTTCGCACTACTGGTTCGCACGTTACTGGGCAGAGGCACTGGCAGCACAAGGTAAAGACGCTGATCTGGCGGCTCACTTTGCGCCAATCGCCAAAGAACTGGCTGACAAAGAAGAAACCATTCTGGCCGAACTGGCCGCTGGCGAAGGCAAACCAGTTGATCTGGGCGGCTACTACCACGCGGACCCAGCCAAAGTTGCAGCAGTGATGCGCCCATCGGCGACGCTGAACGCAATCATCGGCTAATCAGTTTGACATTCATGAATTTGGGCGGGGACTTTCCCCGCCCTTTTTCGTATGGTGACCCATGGCGCAACCGAACCCTGACCTAGATTTCTATTTCGACAAAACCGGCCCGTGGCAGGACATTCACCGCCGCCTGCGGGCGATGGCGCTGGAATTGGAAGTCACAGAAGAGAAAAAGTGGTGGCAGCCGTGCTATGCCGTTGATGGCAAAAACACGTTCATCATCAGCGCGTTCAAAGATTTCGCCACAGTGAATTTTTTCAAAGGGATCATCATGGATGACCCCAACGGTTTGCTGGTCAAACAGGGCGAAAACGGGCACGCGGGCCGCGTTGTGAAGCTGTCGTCGATGGATGATCTGATTGCCAACGCCGATGCCATCGCCGCACTCATGGCCGAGGCTGTGCGCGTCGAACGCGCCGCAATTCCCCTGCCCCCCGCGCCCGAACGCGAAATGCCCGAAGAACTGGCCGAGGCTTTGGACGCCGACCCCGAATTGGCCGAGGCTTTCCACGCCCTAACCCCAGGCCGTCAGCGCAGTTGGTTTTTGCATGTCGCGGGCGCTAAACAGGTGCAAACCCGTTTCAACCGCATCGAAAAGGCCCGCCCAGCCATTATCACAGGCAAAGGCCTGAACGAACGTTAGGCCATCGCCTTTTGCAGACGGTTCAGCATAGTTCGCACAATCAATTTATGCGCAGGCGCGACGGGGATCATATATAAACGACCGAACGCATTGTGCGTCCGCACGGACGACGTGATCGTCAGCTGCCGATCCTGAACCGAAATACAGGTCATCACATCCAGATGTTTGTCCCGTTCTGTCAGCAACATCACCTGATCATCGATATATTCAACCAAAAAGAAATCGAGCTTTTCGCCCACCTCAACCTGATCAACCGCGCGGCGTTCAAACCCGCCGATCTGTTTCACACCAAATAGCGCGGACACCTTATCGCGGATTAAAAACGCCGTTTTCAAAAACGGCAAAGGTTTTGCCATCATCAGATTCCAAACCTGCAACGGCGTGATATCGCGCGGCACATCGACGGACTGCGGGCAATAGAATGAAAGTTCGGATTGAGGGGCAAGGATACGGGCGTTTGACCCGTCCACAGGGAAACTGCTGTACATAACAACCACCTTTATTTGGCGATGTCATCATGTGCATTTGCAACCCATAGGCGCAAGCGAAATCGGGGGACGTAATCCGCCCCCCGAGATATGTTTACTGCAGTGCAGCGTCAGTGATCGCGTGGGTCCATGCGCCTTCAGGCTCCATGGTGATCACTGGGTCCGAACCGCCTGCCAGCAGCGTGGCAACCGTGCGTTCATAGTCCGCGACGTCCAGAGTGCCGTCCGAACCCGCGGTCAGTTTGGCAACCTCGCCCATCATATAGATCTGGTGCTCTTCGGTCTGGGCGCCGGTTTCGTCGTAGTCCAGAACGATCATGGCTGCTTCTTCTGGGTTTTCTTCGGCCCATTTCCAGCCTTCCATCGATGCGCGGACGAAACGAACCATTTTGTCTGCGAACTCTGGATCGGCCAGATTTTCCTCTAGCACGTACAGACCATCCTCTAGCGTGGATACGCCTTCGTCTTCGTATTTAAAGGTAACCAGTTCGTCAGGGGAAACGCCTGCCTCTAGCACCTGACCGTATTCGTTGTAGGTCATGGTGGAGATGCATTCAGCCTGACGCTGGAGCAGCGGGTCAACGTTAAAGCCTTGTTTCAGAACGGTTACGCCGTCTTCACCGCCAGCGGTCGAAATGCCTTCTTGGCTCATCCACGACAGGAACGGATATTCGTTACCAAAGAACCAGACGCCGATGGTTTTTCCAACGAAATCCTCCGGTCCAGTGATACCGCTGTCTTTCCAGCAGGTCAGCATCAGGCCCGACGATTTATAAGGCTGCGCAATGTTCACGATCGGCAGGCCCTTTTCACGCGCTGCCAGCGCCGAAGGCATCCAGTCGATCATCACGTCAGCGCCACCACCAGCCAGCACCTGACCTGGTGCGATGTCAGGACCGCCAGCCAGAATTTCAACGTTTAGATCCTCGGCTTCGTAGAACCCTTGTTCCAGCGCGACATAGTAACCCGCGAATTGTGCTTGGGTCACCCATTTCAGCTGCAGTGTCACGTCATCCGCCGCAAAAGCAGACGTCGCAGTTGTCAGCGCCGCAGCAGCGGCCATCATATATGTTTTCATTGGTATCTCCTTGTTGGTAATTATTTTCGTTGACTTGGATGCCAAAAGGTTAGGCCCTTTTCGACAGTTGCGATCAGCCCGTAAAACAGGCTGCCCGCGATGGCAGCGACCACGATCTCGGCCCAGACCATGTCCAGCGCCAATTGCCCGACCGAGGTCGAAATTCGAAATCCCATTCCGCGCACGGGCGAACCGAAAAATTCGGCCACAATGGCACCGATCAACGCCAAGGTGGTCGCGATTTTCAGACCGTTGAACATAAACGGCAACGCCGCAGGCAGGCGCAATTTGAACAGGGTTTGCATGTAAGACGCCCCATAGGTGCGCATCAAATCGCGCTGCATCACCGATGTGTCGCGCAGTCCTGCAACAGTGTTCACCAGCATCGGGAAAAACACCATGACCACGACCACCGCCGCCTTGGAATGCCAGTCAAACCCGAACCACATCACCAAAATCGGCGCAGTGCCGACGATGGGCAGCGCCGCCACGAAATTCCCGACAGGCAGTAGCCCGCGGCGGAGGAAATCATAGCGGTCCACGATCACCGCCATGATAACAGCCGATGCGCAGCCAATGATATACCCCGACAACGCGCCCTTTAGGAACGTCTGAACAAAATCGCCCCACAGCACGTCCGTCGTGCTGGTCAACGTCGTCCAAATGGCCGAAGGCGCGGGCAGAATAACGGCCGAGATATCATAACCCCGCACCAGTATTTCCCAGATCGCCAAAACGGTGACGCCAAAAATGACAGGCACAGCAAACCGAGCGGCGGCGGTATTTGCGCCTTTGGACCGTGCGATCATAACATTCAGGCCCCAGCCTGCGGCCCACACGATCAAAACGAAAATCAGGGTCATTGCTGTACCCCCATGCGTTTTAACGTGCGTGCCTCGATCCAGCCGATGATGGCGACTAAAATTGCCGCCAATGCAGCCGCGAAAAATAGGGCTGCCCAGATTTGGTCGGTCTGACCATAGTACGATCCGCCCAACATCCGCGCGCCTAATCCGCCGCGCTGCACAGGCAATTCGCCCACAATTGCGCCGACCAGCGACGCCGCGATCCCGACCTTGAGCGATGTAAACAGGTACGGCACGGACGACGGCAAACGTAGTTTCCAGAACGCGTCGGATTTGCTGGCGTTATAGGTCCGCAGCAGGTCGGTTTGCATCGCATCGGGGCTGCGCAGGCCTTTGACCATGCCGACGACGACAGGAAAGAATGACAGATAGGCGCTGATCACGGCCTTTGGGATCAGGCCCTGTACGCCGATGGAATACAGCACAACGATGATCATCGGGGCCAGCGCAACAATCGGAATGGTCTGGCTAACAATGGCCCAAGGCATCACAGACATATCCATCGTCCGGCTATGCACAATCCCGATGGCTAGCAATACGCCCAGCCCCGACCCGATCAGAAAACCAACGACAGTCGCCCCCAAGGTGACCCCGCCGTGATAGATCAAGGACCTGTTCGACAGGCTGCCGGATTTCACGATTCCGCGGCGGCCATGAACCTCTTCGTTCCATGTGCTGTCCCACAGTTCCACCGCGACCTGATGTGGTGCGGGTAGACGGGCGCGATCCACGGACCAACTGCCGCCCAAAGTGTCCAAGTTCTGGACCATCAGCGCAAAACGCCCAACCTCGGCCCGATCGCGTGCGTTGTCGGGGGTGACAACGGCCCCTGCCCGTTCCGCCGCCGTCAACGTTTCCTGCACGTTCATCGGAATGCAGGCCACGTACCAAAAGGCAAAGATCGCGCAAACGACTGTTAATATGGGAACAATCCGCTGTTTCATGCAGCGCCCCTTCCCTGCGCACGCACGCGGACAAATTCCCGCATATGCACAATCGCGACGATGAACCAAATTGCGGCAAGTAGCCATTGCTGCGACGTCGCCCAGTATACACACAACCCAACGGACAAAACGGCAGCGATTAGGCTCCATGTCGGAGAGTTCTTTTGAGATCGGGCGCGTCTGTCGGCGTTTTTCGCCTCTTTGCGGGTCGCTTGTTGCGCAAAACGGATGGCTGGATCGTTAGTCATCTAAATGCCCCGCACGCAGGCCTTCGCGGACGCGATGGGCAATTTCGATGAATTCGGCGCTATCGCGGATATCCAGCGGGCGTTCGCGCGGCAGGGTCGATTCGATCACGTCCGTGATCCGACCAGGACGCGGCGACATGACCACGATTTTGGTCGATAGGTACACGGCCTCTGGGATGGAATGGGTGACAAAGCCGATGGTTTTGCCCGTGCGATCCCACAGCTTCAGCAACTCTTCGTTCAGTTTGTCGCGGACGATTTCATCCAGCGCGCCAAAGGGTTCGTCCATCAGCAGAATATCCGCATCAAACGACAGCGCCCGCGCGATGGATGCCCGTTGCTGCATGCCGCCTGACAATTGCCATGGGAATTTCTTTTCAAACCCTGACAGATCCACCAGATCCAGCGTTTTTGCCACGCGTTTGGCTTGTTCCTCTTTGCTGAACCCCATGATTTCCAGCGGCAGCCTGATATTGCCGCCAATCGTGCGCCACGGATACAGGCCAGCGGCCTGAAATACGTATCCATAGGCGCGGGATTTTCGCGCCTCGTCCGGTGTCATTCCATTCACGGTCAGCGTGCCGCCCGTCGGTGTTTCCAGCCCAGCGATGCAGCGCAAGAACGTCGTCTTGCCGCAGCCCGACGGGCCGATGAACGACACAAAATCGCCCTTATCGATGGTCAGGTTCACATCGCGCAACGCCTGAACCGGACCATCGTTGGTTTGGAATGTCAGATCGAGCCCTTGGGCCTGTATGACCGTCATTTACACACCCGTCGCAGGAATGCCTGTGCGTTCGACAGGACGCGGAGAGGTCAGTTCCTTCCACGTCGACAGAGCCTTATTCACAGCCGTGTTTGGTTCGCGTTTGACGAATTTACCATGGCCTTCTTGGGTGCGGATTTCGCCGTCGTAAATGGCGACTTGGCCGCGTGTCAGGGTAAAGCGTGGCAGGCCTTTGACCTTGTGGCCTTCGAACACGTTGTAATCAATCGCCGACTGCTGCGTCGCAGCCGAGATGGTTTTTTCCTTGTTCGGGTCCAGCACAACCAGATCAGCATCAGCGCCCACCAGAACCGCGCCTTTGCGTGGGTAGCAATTCAAAATTTTCGCGATATTGGTTGAGGTTACCGCGACAAATTCATTCGGTGTAATGCGCCCCGTTTCAACGCCATGCGTCCATAGCATCGGCATACGATCCTCTAGCCCGCCAGTGCCGTTCGGGATTTTCGTGAAATCGCCAACGCCATATCGTTTTTGATCAGTGGTGAACGCGCAGTGGTCCGTCGCAACAACCGACAACGACCCCGACATCAGACCCGCCCACAGGCTGTCCTGATGTTTTTTGTTACGGAAAGGCGGCGACATAACGCGCCGCGCGGCATGGTCCCAATCGGCGTTGAAATATTCGCTTTCGTCCAGCGTCAGGTGCTGGATCAACGGTTCGCCCCACACGCGTTTGCCGTTCTGACGTGCGCGGCGGATCGCCTCGTGCGCCTCTTCGCAGGAGGTATGCACCACGTACAGAGGCACGCCAGCCATGTCGGCAATCATGATCGCGCGGTTGGTGGCTTCGCCTTCGACTTGGGATGGGCGGGAGTAGGCGTGCGCTTCGGGGCCTGTGTTGCCTTCGGCCAGCAGTTTGGCGGACAATTCGGCCACCACATCGCCGTTTTCTGCGTGCACCATCGCGATGCCGCCCAATTCGGCCAGACGTTGGAAAGACGCATACATTTCATCGTCGTTCACCATCAACGCGCCTTTGTAGGCCATAAAATGTTTGAACGTATTGATCCCGCGATCACGCACCACGGATTCCATTTCGTTAAACACCTGTTCGCCCCACCACGTCACAGCCATGTGGAACGAATAATCACAGTTGGCGCGGGTGGATTTGTTGTCCCACATTTGCAGCGCGTCATGAAGGCCCTGACCGGGGCTGGGCAGCGCGAAATCGACGACCATTGTGGTCCCGCCTGCCAGTGCCGCCCGCGTGCCCGATTCAAAATCATCGGCCGAATAGGTGCCCATAAACGGCATTTCCAAATGGGTGTGCGGATCAATCCCGCCGGGCATCACATAACAGCCCGTCGCATCCAGCGTTTCATCGCCCGACAGGTTCGGCCCGATTTCGGTGATGACGCCATTTTCGATCAAAACATCGGCTTTGTATGTCAGGTCGGCGGTTACAATGGTGCCGCCTTTGATCACGGTGGTCATGGCGTGGTCTCCTTTGGGGTATTTGAAATAGAAAAAGCCGCCCGCGCTGACATCTGGTCAGGCGCGTGGGCGGCTAAAAATGTGTTCGGTTGTGTCGGGCTGGTTAGCCCAATTCGCCGGTGATGTACTGGGCGCGACCGAAACCAAAGCTCCAGTCCGCTTGGGTATTTTCGAACAGCGCAATCATCAGGTTTTTGGGGTCCAGCCCCGTCGCAGCCTGAAGTTTCGACGACAGAATGTCGTAGAATTTGTGTTTCTGTTCCTCGGGCCGGTTGCTGGTAAAGATATGCACCAAAACCGCGCTGTCGTCCCGTTCGAACCCCAGCCCCGTATCCTGCAAAATCATGTGGCCTTTCTTGTGCTCGTTCACGATCTGATAGCGGTCGCGCTGCGGCACACCAAAGGCTTCGACCACCGCTTCGTGGGCGATGTCCAGAAACAGTTGCAGCTCTTCGTCGTTGCGGCTGCCTTCGGTGATGTGAAAGTTCAATAGCGGCATAATTTTGCCCCCCATAATCATTTGCGTCTTGCGCAAACGGGCCGGATGCCCGCTGCACAATTGCAATGTAGGATGCGAAATATTCCAAACGTAGGCCCAAAAATGCAAAACGACTTTGCATTGTCCCTGTTCGTTCAGAACCCGCCATATGCGCGTTAACCTTCGACAATCTGGGCGCTTTCTAACACGGCATGTAGTAGAACATCGGTTCCTGCTTTGGCCCAGTCCTGACTGATCTCTTCGGCCTCGTTATGGGACAGACCATCGACGCAAGGGCACATCACCATCGTTGCAGGCGCGACCTTGGCCGCCCAACAGGCGTCGTGCCCAGCGCCAGAGACCAGGTTCATATGGCTATAGCCCAGACGTTCGGCGGCATTGCGGACATTAGCGACCAGTTCGGGGGTAAAGGTGACAGGGTCAAAATGGCCCACAGCCTCGACCGAACAGCCGACACCGATTTCGGCGCAGATTTCCGCAGCGCGTTTTTCAATTTCGGCCCGCATATCGTCTAGTTTGTCCTGGTTGGGGGACCGAATATCGACCGTGAACACCACTGTGCCGGGCAGAACGTTGCGCGAATTGGGGCTGAATTTCATCTGCCCCACACCGCCCACAGCGTCCGGGGCGTTTTTCATGGCGACCTCTTGGACCATCTCCATGATCCGTGCAGTGGCAAGGCCCGCGTTTACACGCAAAGGCATTGGGGTGGACCCTGTGTGCGCCTCTTTCCCTGTCAGAGTAAATTCGAGCCACCACAGGCCCTGACAGTGGGTGACAACACCAATGTCTTTGCCCTCTGCCTCTAGGATCGGGCCCTGTTCGATGTGCAATTCGTAATAGGCGTGCATCTTACGCGCGCCGACTTCTTCTTCGCCTTTCCAGCCGATGCGTACCAATTCATCACCGAACCGTTTGCCGTCCAGATCGGTGCGGTCATAGGCGTAATCCTGATCCAGAACGCCCGCAAACACGCCCGAGGCTAACATAGCTGGGGCAAAACGCGCGCCCTCCTCATTGGTCCAGTTGACGACCACGATGGGATGTTTGGTTTTGATATCCATGTCGTTCATGGTGCGCACAGCCTCTAACGCGCCGAGCACGCCCAGTACGCCGTCGTATTTACCGCCCGTCGGCTGGGTGTCCAAATGCGAACCGACATAGATAGGCAATGCATCAGGGTCCGTACCTGCGCGGGTCATGAACATATTGCCCATGGTATCTACGCCCATGGTCATACCTGCGTCTTCGCACCATTTTTGGAACAATTCGCGACCTTCGGCATCTTCGTCCGTTAGAGTCTGGCGATTACAGCCGCCTGCGATACCAGGCCCAATTTTGGCCATTTCCATCAGGCTGTCCCACAGACGGTCCGAATTGATCGTCAAATTCGCGCTAAGGGCTGGCATACATATCTCCTATTAGGACGTGCTATTGATTGTTTGACCAAAGGATCAAATTAACGCTACTGCGCCCGCATCTGCGGTCAAAGGAATGCGCCTAAATTCGTTTCAATCGCTAATTGGTTCAGCAAACTGCGTCATTATTTGATCAGGTTGCACAAAAACTATGCGATCGCGCAACATTTGTTTTCGGTCTCATGACCAACGAACCCAACCCCAGACGGCGTAAAAACCCGATTTAGTTGCGGCACCACCCCAACAATGACAAAGAAGAACACAGGACAGACCGTTTTTTGGACCCCACATGCAAGACAGCACCAAATTGACGCGCGCCAGCCGCGTATCGCAAGATTTGAAAGAGGCGATTTTGCGCGGGGACTTTGAACCGGGGTCAAAAATCAACTTGGAAGAAGCACGCCATGTTTTTGGTGTATCGCTGTCCCCCATGCGCGAAGCCATGTCACGTTTGGTCAACGAAGGGCTGATTACGTTCGAGGACCAGCGCGGCTATCGCATTGCGCCCGTATCCGCCGCCAACCTTGCCGAGATCACATCGCTGGTCGCATCAATATCGACGCTGGCCGTATCCCACGCGATGACCCACAACGATCTGGAATGGGAAAGCAACATTTTGGCAGCCTTTCACAGACTTAGACGATCAGCAGAGCAGGACAAAAACGATTGGGACCGCGCCTATTTGGCGTTTTTGGAAACCTTGGTTCAAGGCTGCCAAATGCCCACATTGATTGGATTTTGGCGGATATTGACGAACCAGAATGATCGCTATCGCCGTATGGCACGCAAGGCAGGTTTGCCGCCCAGCGCATCCACTATCGACGCGTGCAAAGCCATCGCAGATGCAGCCGTGTCAGGCAATACCGACAGAACCACCGCCCTGCTACGCCAACAAATCGAGGTCGCGGGCGAACGGTTCCGAACCGCGCTCAACGGGGTGATAAACTAAATCGCCCAAATATCGGACAGTTCGCACATTTTTTAACCACACCGCACAAAACAAGTGTGAAAACAAACTACTCTCACGCACGCGCGATAGAAATAAGTCAGATCTAAGCGCAGACAGGCGCTATGACAGACCGCCTATCTATCGTTGTTGTTGAACCTGATCGCGACCGCGCCGAACTTATCGCCGCGAGCCTTGATCATGCGGGCGACTACAATATCCACATCGTAGCTGAATCCAGCCGAGTTGCCCGCACCATTGCCGAATACAACCCCGATGTCGTGCTGATCGACGTCGCCAGCCCGTCACGTGACGCGCTAGAGGAATTGGCATTGGCGTCGGGCCCAATGGATCGCCCCGTCGCAATGTTCGTCGACCAAAGCGACGATGGTCTGACCAAAGCAGCCATCGAAGCAGGGCTAAGCGCCTATGTAGTGAACGGCCTACGTGCGGATCGCCTAAAACCCGTGCTGGATGCGGCGATCACGCGGTTTCATATGTTCCAAAGCATGCGCAAGGAACTGGAAGCCACCAAAAAGGCGTTGGAAGAACGCAAACTCATTGACCGCGCGAAAGGCATCTTAATGAAAGCCCGAGGTCTGGACGAAGACGCCGCCTATGCGTTGCTGCGCAAAACAGCAATGGACCAAGGCCGCAAGGTCGTGGATGTGGCCCAAGCACTTGTTACGACTGCGGGGCTGCTGTCATGAACGGAATTGATCTGAACATCGGCTTTATGGCGCTGGTCGACAGCGCACCGGTTATCGTTGCGCAGGAACTGGGGTTTGCAAAACAAGAAGGGTTAAACCTGACCCTAGAAAAAGCGCCGTCATGGTCCACCCTGCGCGATATGCTGGCGCTAGGCAGGATTGAGGCTGCGCATATGCTGGCCCCTGTGCCCATTGCCACGTCGATGGGGCTAAGCAGCGGCATCAAATTCGATGCGCTGTCAGTATTGTCAGTGAACGGTACTGTCATTGGCGTCTCTACCGACCTTGCACAACGTATGCGTGACAGCGGATACACGTTCGACTTCACCGATGCGGAAAATGCAGGTCGCGCATTAATTGCGGCTGCGACGGGTAAATTGCGTTTGGGCGTTCCGTTTCCTTTTTCGATGCACGCAGAACTTCTGTATTATTGGCTGAACGCGTTGGGCCTGCCTGCACCGCAATCGGTCGAAATTCATACCGTCCCACCTGCGCTCATGGCCGAAGCCATTGCGAATGGTGACATTGATGCGTTCTGCGTCGGCGAACCTTGGGGATCAATTGCCGTCAACAATGGCGTTGGTGAACTGTTGATCCCAGGCGCCGCCATCTGGGGGTTTGCCCCTGAAAAGGTTTTGGCCGCGCGTCACGATTGGGTCGAATCCGAACCAGAACTGTCCAAACGCCTAATACGTGCCGTTTGGCGCGCGGGGCGTTGGCTGGACCAACCCGAAAACCACATGACCGCATCCGAAATCCTTGCGCGTCCACAGTATGTAAATGTCCCCGCAGAGGTTATCGATCGCGCCCTATCTGGTCAGATCGTTATCAACGGCCGCGGCGAAGAACGGCATCGCGACGATTTTGTTGTCTTCCACCGTGGCGCGGCAGGGTTTCCTTGGGCATCGCAAAGTGCGTGGATCGCGTCCCAATTGGCGTCTCGACTGGGGTTAGACCGCAAAACGGTTGGATCCAGCACGCGCATGATTTTCCGTAGTGACCTATATCGCGCTGCGCTTGCTGGGCTGGCTGCCGATTTGCCGTCTGCATCATCCAAAGTCGAAGGCCTTTTGGACAGCCGCACACCCGTGTCATCGGAATCAGGCAAGCTGTACTTAGAGCCAGGTGCGTTTTTCGACCGCCGCTTTTTTGACCCCGAAACGGTCGACTGATTAAAAAACAGGCACATTGGCGGGCCCGATTGCCGCAAAGCAGCATTAACGACCTTTAACCAATCGACAGCGTCAAAAGTATAGGTCAACGTCGACTCAGGGTAGCAATGGCGCCACCCAAAATCCGACTTCTCCCAGTGTCTAGGGAGATAGAGCAAAGCCGCTCGACCTGCTGCGAACCTCCTCCCTCGCAGTGTACGGTCAGCGGCTTTTTGCGTCTTAAAACCCCAAAAATGGGGCACAAACAAAGGAACGACAGGGATATGAAACGGCTATCTGCCATTCTTACAGCGACAACGCTGCTGACCACTCCGGCCTTTGCCGAAATGCTGGAACTGGAAAAAGACGAATTGACTTTCGGTTTTATTAAACTGACCGACATGGCCCCTTTGGCCGTTGCCTATGAACAAGGCTACTTCTTTGACGAAGGCCTTTTCGTAACGCTGGAAGCGCAAGCAAACTGGAAGGTTCTGCTGGACGGCGTGATCGACGGCACATTGGACGGTGCGCACATGCTGGCAGGTCAGCCACTGGCTGCAACCATCGGCTACGGCACCGAAGCGCACATTGTGACTCCATTCTCGATGGACTTGAACGGCAACGGCATCACCGTATCGAACGAAGTTTGGGACATGATGCGCCCTCACATCCCTTCGATGGATGACGGTCGCCCACAGCACCCAATTTCCGCAGAAGCGCTGCAGCCTGTGATCGAACAGTTCAACGCTGACGGCAAACCATTCAACATGGGTATGGTTTTCCCTGTATCCACCCACAACTACGAACTGCGCTACTGGTTGGCGTCGGGCGGCATCAACCCAGGTTACTATTCGCCAGAAGACGTGACTGGCCAGATCGCTGCAGACGTATTCCTGTCGGTTACCCCTCCTCCTCAGATGCCAGCAACGCTGGAAGCAGGCACCATCAACGGTTACTGCGTGGGTGAGCCATGGAACCAGCAGGCCGTTATCAAAGGCATCGGCGTTCCTGTGATCACCGACTACGAAATCTGGAAAAACAACCCAGAGAAAGTATTCGGCATCTCGGCTGAATTCGCAGAAGCAAACCCAAACACCACGCTGGCAGTGACCAAAGCGCTGATCCGCGCGGCAATGTGGCTGGATGAAAACGACAACGCAAACCGCGTTGAAGCTGTAAACATCCTGTCCAAGCCTGAGTACGTAGGTGCAGACGCTGACGTTATCGACAACTCGATGACTGGTACGTTCGAATACGAACCAGGTGACGTTCGTGACGTTCCTGACTTCAACGTGTTCTTCCGTTACTACGCGAACTACCCATACTATTCGGACGCTGTTTGGTACCTGACCCAGATGCGCCGTTGGGGCCAGATCGCCGAAGATCAGCCTGATAGCTGGTACGACGAAGTCGCAAAGTCGGTTTACAAGCCAGAAATCTACCTAGAAGCCGCCCGTATGCTGGTGGACGAAGGCCTGGCATCCGAAGCTGATTTCCCATGGGACAGCGACGGCTACCGTGAACCAACCCCTGCTGCCGACATCATCGATGGTGTTCCATACGACGGCCGCACACCGAACGCTTACATCGACAGCCTGCCAATCGGCCTAAAGTCTGGCCAGACTGTCGTTGGAAACGAAATCCAAGGTTAATCAAACACTTGCTGGGCGACCTTAGGGTCGCCCACATCAGCCCCTTTTGAGGACCGCCATGACCACCGCTGACACCAATTTCCAGAAAGACGCTGAACGCGAAGCTCGCCGCGCCCGTCTTTTCACCCGCATCAACAAAGCCGACGCATGGTTCACCGTGTTGGGTCTGGCTTGGATTACACCTCTGCTAAAGGCCGCATTGGGCGACAACCCACGCGCCCAGATGAAAGAAGTCTGGCGCCTACTGGGTGTACCTGTGCTGGCGATCCTATGTTTTATCGCGCTGTGGGGCTTCTTAGCCCCCAAAGTGCAAACGTCCTTGGGTGCGATCCCCGGTCCAGCGCAAGTCTGGTCCAGCGCGGTTGATCTGCATCAGGACGCTCTTGAAAAGGCCGAAAAAGAGGCCGTTTTCTATGAACGCGTCGAAATGCGCAACGAACGCCTGATCGAAGCTGGCCGCGCGGACGAGGTCAAAGTCATGACCTACACTGGCGCGCCATCCTATTACGACCAAATCGGCACATCGATCCGCACCGTGTTCTTTGGCTTTATCATCGCAGCTGCGGTTGCGATCCCGCTGGGCATCATCGCTGGCCTGTCGCCGATTGCGAACGCTGCGATCAACCCGCTGGTTCAAATCTTTAAACCAGTGTCGCCGTTGGCTTGGTTGCCGATCGTGACCATGATCATTTCGGCAACTGTTCAAAACGACGGCCTGTTCGCCAAATCGTTCCTTGTGTCCGCGATCACCGTGACCCTGTGTTCGCTATGGCCAACCCTGATCAACACCGCATTGGGCGTTGCATCCATCGACAAAGATCTGGTGTCCGTTTCCAAGGTTCTGAAAATGTCGACTTGGAAAAAGATCACCAAACTGGTTCTGCCTTCGGCGCTGCCACTGATCTTTACCGGCCTGCGTCTGTCGCTGGGTGTGGGCTGGATGGTTCTGATCGCAGCTGAAATGCTGGCGCAAAACCCTGGTCTGGGCAAGTTCGTCTGGGATGAATTCCAGAACGGTTCCTCCCAATCGCTGGCACGCATCATGGTTGCTGTATTCACCATCGGTATCATCGGCTTCTTGCTGGACCGCGTTATGTACGCCATCCAATCCTTCTTCACCTTCTCTGCAAACCGGTAATCGCACATGGCTATTCTGAGTTTCAAAGACGTCAACAAAGGTTTCGGTGAGGGCACAGCCCGCACCGAGGTCCTGAAAAACATCAACGTCGACATCGAAGAAGGCGAATTCATCGCGATCCTCGGCTTCTCCGGCACTGGTAAATCGACCCTGATGAACCTGATCGCAGGTCTGGAAATGCCAGACACCGGTTCGGTCACATTCAAAGGCGCGCCAATCACCGGCCCTGGCCCAGAACGCGGCCTGATTTTCCAAAGCTATTCGTTGATGCCGTGGCTGACGGTTAAGGGAAACATCATGGTCGCCATCGACTCTGTTTTCCCAAAACTTTCCGCCAAGGAAAAAGACGAAAAAGCAGACCACTACATCAAAATGGTTGGCCTGTCGCACGCGGCTGGCCGTCGCCCTGCCGAACTGTCGGGCGGTATGCGCCAACGTGTGTCGGTTGCCCGCGCACTGGCAATGTCGCCTGAAATGCTGCTGCTGGACGAACCTCTGTCGGCGCTGGACGCATTGACCCGCGCAAATCTGGCAGACGAAATCCTGCACATCTGGGAACAGGACAAAAAGACCTGTATCCTGATCACAAACGACGTGGACGAAGCCATCCTACTGGCCGACCGCATCATCCCGCTGAACCCTGATGGCACCTTGGGCGACCCTGTCACCGTCACCATCCCGCGTCCGCGTGACCGTATGGCGATGAACACAGACGAAGGGTTCCATAAACTGCGCGCTCAGGTAACCAACTATCTGATGGACGTGGGCGTTCAGGCCAAGGTCGAAGAAACCCGCACCCTGCCAGAAGTCACCCCGATCCACGGCGTTCCTGCAGCGGTCAAAGCCGCCCAAGAAGGCCTGATCGAAGAACGTTTCCTAGACTTCAGCCAACTGCACAAAATCTACCCAACGCCTAAGGGTCCGCTGAC
Organism: Marivivens niveibacter; assembly: GCF_002150005.2. Classification (GTDB taxonomy): domain Bacteria; phylum Pseudomonadota; class Alphaproteobacteria; order Rhodobacterales; family Rhodobacteraceae; genus Marivivens; species Marivivens niveibacter. The sequence goes on along the minus strand of NZ_MSPP01000001.1, from coordinate 644,684 downwards.
CGTGGTCGAAGATTTTAACCTGAAGGTGAACCGTGGCGAATTCATCAGCCTGATCGGTCACTCTGGCTGCGGCAAATCCACCGTTTTGACGATGGCTGCGGGTCTGAACCCGATTTCCAAAGGCGCGATCAAACTGGACGGTCGCCACGTTGAAGGCGCCGACCCAGAACGCGCTGTGGTGTTCCAATCGCCGAACCTGTTCCCGTGGCTGTCCGCCAAAGAGAACGTTTCGATCGGTGTGGACAAAGTATACCCCAAAGCGTCGCAGGCTGAACGTCAGGATGTTGTGGAATACTATCTGGAACGTGTGGGTCTGGCAGATGCGATGGACCGCCCTGCTCACTCCATGTCTAACGGCATGAAGCAGCGCGTCGGTATCGCCCGTGCGTTCGCCCTGTCGCCGAAACTGCTGCTGCTGGATGAACCGTTCGGCATGTTGGACAGTTTGACCCGCTGGGAATTGCAAGAAGTGCTGATGGAAGTCTGGTCGCGCACCAAAGTGACCGCCATCTGCGTCACCCACGACGTGGACGAAGCGATCCTGCTGGCGGACCGCGTTGTGATGATGACCAACGGCCCTCAGGCGACCATTGGTAAAATCACCGAAGTAGACTTGCCGCGCCCACGCACCCGCAAGGCGCTGTTGGAACACCCAGATTACTACCACTACCGCCAAGAGGTTCTGGATTTCCTAGAGGAATACGAACACGGCGCAAAACCAAAACCAAAGTCGAAACCCACCAAAGCCATCGCAGCGGAGTAATTCAAATGGAAGATCGCCAGATAGACCTCGTTCAATCCAGCTTCGCCAAAGTCGTTCCGATTGCAGACACTGCAGCAGAACTGTTCTACGCACGCCTATTTGAAATCGCACCAGAGGTGCAGCCCATGTTCAAAGGCGACATGGCTGATCAAGGCAAAAAGCTGATGACGACTTTGGGCGTTGTCGTGAACAGCCTGCGCGATCTTCCCAAAATTGTTCCCGTTGCGCAGCAATTGGCCGTCAAACACGTCGATTACGGCGTGACGGCCGAACACTACGCACCAGTCGGCCAGGCCCTTTTGGACACATTGGAAAAAGGTCTGGGCGACGATTTCACACCCGAGACGAAAGACGCTTGGGTCACTGCATACACAACATTGTCAGGCGTCATGATCGACGCTGCCTACCCTACAGAGGAAGCTGCACAATGACACAGAAACTCGTCGTTATCGGGGCTGGGATGGCCTCGGGGCGGATGCTCGAAAAACTATTCGATGCTAACGCCGATTTCGAAGTCACACTGTTCAACGCAGAACCGCGCGGCAACTACAACCGTTTGATGTTGTCGCCCGTTCTATCTGGCGAAAAAACATACGAAGAAATCGTAACCCACGATGACGCATGGTACGCCGAACACAACGTCAACTGCCGCTTTGGCGAAAAGGTCGTGTCGATCGACCGCGAACGCAAAGTCGTAGTCGGTGAAAAAGGCGAAGTTGCTTATGACAAACTGGTCATCGGCACAGGTTCGAACCCATTCATCATCCCGCTGCCCGGACACGATCTCGAGGGCGTTATCCCATATCGTGATCTGGAAGACACCCAAGAGATGATGGATCTGGGCAACAAACCAGACGCCAAAGCCGTGGTTATCGGCGGCGGTCTGCTGGGCCTAGAGGCCGCAGCGGGCATGGCAGCCCGCGGTGTGGACGTAACTGTCATCCACATCATGGGTCACCTGATGGAACGTCAGCTGGACGAAGCGGCGGGTTACCTGCTGCGTAAATCGCTGACCGAAAAGGGTATCAAGGTCATGTGCCAAGCGAACTCGAAAGAGATCCTGGCAGATGAGAACGGACGGGCGCGCGCGCTGCTGTTGGATGATGGGACCGAAATCCCTTGCGACCTTCTTGTGATGGCGGTCGGCATCCGTCCGAACACCAAACTTGCGGCAGACGCTGGTCTGGCTGTTGGCAAAGGTGTCCACGTTGACGACCAGATGGTCACCAGCGACGAAAACATTCTGGCCTTGGGTGAATGCGTAGAACACAACGGCGCGATCTTTGGTCTGGTGGCCCCGCTGTATGATCAGGCAAACGTTCTGGCCAACACCTTAATGGGGATCGAAGATGCCTTTGTTAACAAAGAGGTATCTACCAAACTGAAAGTCACAGGTTGCGATCTGTTCAGCGCGGGCGACTTTGCCGAAGGCGAAGACCGCGAAGACATCGTATTCCGTGACCCTGCCCGCGGCGTTTACAAACGCCTGATCCTACAGGGCAACAAAGTCATCGGCGCTGTGATGTACGGCGATACCGCTGATGGGGCTTGGTTCTATAGCCACATCAAAGACGGCACCGACGTCACCGAAATGCGTGACACCTTAATCTTTGGACCGGCGTATCAGGGTGGCGGAGCCGCAGACCCTTTAGCAGCCGTTGCAGCCTTACCGGATGACGCGGAAATCTGTGGTTGCAACGGAGTATGCAAAGGTCAAATCGTTCAGGCCATTAACAATGGCGCAAGCACACTGGACGATATCCGCGCGACGACCAAAGCATCTGCTTCCTGCGGGACCTGTTCGGGTCTTGTAGAACAAGTTCTGGCATCGACCTTGGGCGACGATTTCGTCATCCCAGCCGCTGCCGCAATGTGCAAATGTACCGATCACACCCACGAAGACGTGCGCCGTTTGATCAAAGCCCAAGAACTGAAATCCATGCCTGCTGTGTTCCAAGAACTGGCATGGAAAACGGTTGATGGCTGCCACGTTTGCCGCCCTGCATTGAACTATTACCTGCTGGCCGATTGGCCGCTGGAATATCAGGACGACCCTCAGTCGCGTTTCATCAACGAACGTAAACACGCCAACATCCAAAAAGACGGCACCTTCTCGGTTGTGCCTCGGATGTTTGGCGGCATGACCACGCCTGACGAACTGCGTGCAATTGCGGATGTGGCGGAAAAATACGCGATCCCGACCCTGCACGTCACGGGCGGCCAGCGTATCGACCTTTTGGGTGCCAAAGGCGAAGATTTGCCCGCGATCTGGGCCGATCTGAACGCCGCTGGCATGGTATCGGGTCACGCCTATTCCAAAGGTCTGCGTACGGTGAAAACTTGCGTCGGCAAAGATCACTGCCGTTTCGGCACTCAGGACTCGACCGGTTTGGGTATCAAACTGGAAAAGGCCCTGTGGGGTTCGTGGACACCGCACAAGGTGAAACTGGCCGTGACCGGCTGCCCACGCAACTGCGCCGAAGCCACCTGTAAAGACATCGGCGTTGTCTGCGTCGACTCTGGCTACGAAGTAAGCATCGCAGGCGCCGCAGGCATGGACGTGAAAGAAACGGAATTCCTGCACAAAGCGACCTCGGAAGAGGAAGTTCTGGAATACGTTCAGGCGGTAATGCAGCTGTATCGCGAAAATGCGAAATATCTGGACCGCATCTACAAATGGGTCGCCAAGGTTGGTCTGGAATGGGTCACCGAACAGGTCACCGATGAGGCAAACCGCAAGGCGCTGAACGAACGTTTCGCGATTTCGCAGACTGTTTACCAAAAAGACCCATGGGCCGAACACGTCGAAAAAGAAAAGGCGCGTTATACCCCTATCGCCAACCTCGCACTGGAGGCAGCAGAATGAGCAACTGGATCGATATCGGCGCCCTAAACGACATCCCGCGCCAAGGCGCGCGGGTTGTGAAAACTCAGTCAGGCTGCGTTGCGGTATTCCGCACGCTGAACGACGACGTTTTCGCATTAGAGGATCGCTGCCCACATAAAAACGGCCCCCTGTCCGAAGGCATCGTTCACGGTAGCAAAGTCACCTGCCCCCTGCACAACTGGGTGTTCGACATGAACACGGGCGAGGCTCAGGGCAACGATGAAGGTTCCGTTCCCACCTATCCAGCCAAGGTCGAAAACGGCCGTATCCTGCTGGATATCGAACTGATCATGGCACGGAGCGCAGCATAATGACAAACGACCCTGTAAAAACGGTGCGGACCACGTGTGCCTATTGCGGGGTCGGTTGCGGCGTCATCGCGACGCCAGACGGCAATGGCGGTGTGACGGTCAAAGGAGACCCACACCACCCCGCCAACCTTGGCCGCCTGTGTTCCAAAGGATCGCAACTGGGCCAAACAGTTTCGACCGACGGGCGTTTGCTTGCCCCTCGGATCGGGGATCAGGACACTGATTGGGATACGGCCCTGTCGCTGGTCGCCGAACGTTTCAAATCCACCATCGAACAGCACGGCCCCGATAGCGTTGCGCTATATGTGTCCGGCCAATTGCTGACCGAAGACTACTATGTCGCCAACAAATTGATCAAAGGCTACATGGGCACCGCGAATATCGACACAAATTCGCGTTTGTGCATGGCCTCGACCGTTGCGGGGCATAAACGCGCCTTTGGCACCGATACCGTGCCGGGCAATTATACCGATCTGGAACAAGCCGATCTGATCGTTCTGGTAGGGTCCAATCTGGCGTGGTGTCACCCAGTTCTGTACCAACGCATTTCGGCCGCAAAGGACGCGAACCAGAACATGCGGATCATCAACGTCGACCCGCGCCGCACTGCGACCAGCGATCTGGCAGACTTGCATATGTCCATCGCGCCGGGATCAGACGTTGCCCTGTTTAACCGCCTTCTGGTTGAAATCGTCGACCGCGGTCTGGTTGACGCCGACTACGTTGCGCAGCACGTGAACGGATTTGACGATGCCGTCGCCGCAGCCCATGCCGATGTAACCGAAACGTTGGATATCTGCGACGCTGATCTGATGGCGTTTCTGGATATGTGGTGTTCGACAGAAAAGGTCGTCACGGTATTCAGCCAAGGCGTTAACCAATCCACCTCGGGTGCCGACAAGGTCAACTCGATCATCAACTGTCACCTTGCCACGGGCCGTATCGGTCGCACTGGCATGGGGCCGTTTTCCGTCACGGGTCAGCCAAATGCTATGGGCGGCCGCGAAGTTGGCGGCCTAGCTAACATGCTGGCCTGCCATTTGGACATCGAAAACGCTGAACACCGCAATGCTGTGCGCACGTTCTGGGACAGCCCAACGATGCCAACGCAAGCTGGTAAAAAGGCTGTCGATATGTTCGACGCCGTCGCTGATGGCACGATCAAAGCGATCTGGATCATGTGCACCAACCCTGTTGTGTCACTGCCAGAGGCGGACAAAGTTCGTCAGGCGCTACTGGATTGCGATTTTGTCGTTGTGTCCGAAATGTTCGCCACCACCGATACCGCGAAATGCGCCGATGTCCTGCTGCCCGCCACGGGCTGGGGCGAAAAAGACGGCACGGTCACCAATTCGGACCGCACCGTCAGCCGCCAACGTCCGTTCCTGCCCAAACCGGGAATGGCCCGCAACGACTGGGACATCATGGCAGATGTTGGTCGGCGTATGGGCTGGAAAGACGCATTCGACTATGCCACGCCCGAAGACGTGTTCCGCGAATACGCCGCCCTATCGGGGATCGCCACAAAATTTGAACGCGATTTCGACATCTCGGACTGGACCGACGATTACAACGCCATGTTCCCGCGCCGCTGGGGCACTGAACGTTTCTTTGAAAACGGTGGCTTCTATCACGCTGATAAAAAGGCAAAAATGCTGCCCTTGAAATCGCGCGCACCGAAATCGGCGATCACGACCGACCGTCCATTCCGCCTGAACACGGGCCGCGTGCGTGACCATTGGCATACAATGACCCGTACTGCGCGCAGCCCACGTTTGTCGCAACATTTGGCCGAACCATTCGTTGAAATCCACCCAGATACCGCCAGCCGTTTGGGCATCAAACCTGCGCATCTTGTAAAACTGACGTCGGATCATGGCACCGCGATTGTTCGCGCGCTGGTCACCGACCGCGTGCGCCGTCGCGAGGTATTCGTGCCGATCCACTGGACAGGCGAAACAGCCCCTACGGGCCGCGTTGATGCTTTGGTCACAGGATATGTTGACCCCGTATCGGGCCAACCAGAAAGCAAAGCATCGACTGTCGCTGTTGCGCCATTTGATCCTGAATTTTATGCCTTCGCGGTTTCGGCGCAGGAAATTACACCCGACAGCACCTATTGGGCAAAAGCGCGGGTTGAAAACGGTTGGCGTATGGAGCTGGCTGGCACAGCTCCGACAGATTGGGACGCATACGCCAAATCGCTGTTTGGGGACGGCGAAACCGTGTCCGTCATTGACCCTGCCCGCGGGATCGCTCGTGTGGCGGTGGTCAGTGGCGGACGTCTGATCGGCGCGCTTTTCGCGGGCCGCGAACCTGTCGCCGTATCGCGCGAACATTTGGCGGGTCTGCTGGGCGGCGATTATGCCGATGTATTGGCGGGCCGTCCGGGTGGCGATCGCCCTGATCCGGGGCCGATTGTGTGTTCTTGTTTCTCGGTCGGGGTGAATTCCATTCTGCACGCTATTGAAGCGGACGGGCTGATGACTGTAGACGCTATTGGCGCTGCACTTTCTGCGGGAACGAACTGTGGTTCGTGTAAACCTGAACTGGCGGCGCTGATTGCGAAATGCACCGTCAAAGAGGCCGCCGAATGAAAACCGCCCTTGCCCCCTATGTCCGCATTTTAGGACGTGGGGCCAACCTGTCCCGTTCCATGACGCTCGAGGAATCCCAAGAGGCGATGGAAATCGTCTTGCGCGGAGAAGCAGCCCCCGAAGCGGTAGGCGCCATGCTGATGCTCATGCGGATGAAGGGCGAAGAGGCACAGGAAATCGCGGGGTTCGTGCGCGCTGCACGCGTTGTGGCACCTGCCGTCGGCAATGTCGCGTTAGATTGGCCGTCATATGCGGCGGGCCGTACACGCGGTTTGCCGTGGTTCCTGTTGTCGGCGAAATTGGTTGCCTCGGCTGGGTATCCTGTTTTGATGCACGGCTGGAACAGCCACCAGAACCCCGTTGCATCCGTGCGCGGCGCGTTGGACGGCATTGGCATCCCGACGCTGGCATCGGCCACATTCGACAAATTGGACGGCAACATCGGCTATCTGCCGCTGGAAACCCTGTCGCCGATCATGTTCGACCTGCTGCGCCTGCGCGATGTGTTCAACCTGCGGTCCTGCGTGAACACTGTGCTGCGCGTTTTGAACCCAGCATCCGCCCCTGCGTCCGTTCAGGGCGTATTCCACCCGCCCTATCGCGAATTGCAGATGGATGCAGGCGTCATTCTGGGCCAGCAATCCATGACAGTCCTAAAAGGCGGCGGTGGCGAATTTGAACGCAACCCATCCAAAGGCGTCGCCCTATTCGGCCTGCGGGGCGGCAAAGCGTGGGAGGCAGACGCCCCCGTGATTAACGCCGACCACGTTCGCCTAGCCGAAGGGACAGAAAACACCAACCCTGCCGCGCTGCCTGCGCTGTGGACAGGGGAATTAACCGATGATTTCGCGCTGTCGGTCGTGCTGGGCACGGCGGATCTGGCGCTGCAAACGATTGGCGCGTCTGAAACGGCCGCTGATCTATGGGCGGCGCGCAATCGCCGCATAGCCAACTAGGAGCCATCCCAATGCAGTCCTTTCCAATGTTTATCAAAATGGCCGATCGCCGCGTTGTGATCGTTGGAGGGGACGAACAAGCCGCGCAAAAATCGCGTCTTATGCTGAAAACGGATGCCGCGATCACCATCGCTGCGCCCGAACTGGATGACGAACTACAGGCGCTGGTCGACAAAGGCCGCGCCGATCATCACACAGGCCCGATTACCGCTGATCTATTCCGCGATGTCGCGATGGTTCTGATCGGCACGGGCTGCCCTGCGGTGGACGCTTCGATCCATGCGATTGCGAAATCCGTGAACGCCTTGGTCAACGTTGTCGACCAACCAGCCCTTTGCGATGCGACAACGCCGTCGATCGTTGACCGCGACCCCGTCGTCATCGCCATCGGCACCGAAGGCAACGCGCCCGTCATGGGCCGTTCGATCAAAACCCAGATCGAAAAAATGCTGGACCCGCGTTTGGGGAATTACGTCGCGCTGGCGGGTCGCTTGCGCGATAGCGTCGCGCAAAAGGTCGCCCGTGAAAACCGCCGCGAATTCTGGCGTTGGGCGTTTAACGATGCGCCTTGGCAGGCATTCAAACGCGGCGCAGAACGCGAGGCAGCCGAGCTGCTGAAAACCGCCATTGAAACGGGTGCTAAACAGACCGAAGGTCAGATTTCTCTGGTTGGCGCAGGCCCCGGTGCGCGTGATCTACTGACCCTGCGAGCCGTTGAACGCCTGCAAGAGGCTGATGTGATATTCTATGACCGTCTGGTTGATCCTGACGTGCTGGAACTGGCCCGCCGCGACGCCGAACGCGTCTATGTTGGCAAAGTCGTGGGCGCTCATGCCATCCCGCAAAGCAACATCAACCAACTGATCGTAAACGAAGCTCGCAAAGGCCGCCGTGTTGTTCGCCTGAAATCGGGTGATCCGTCGATCTTTGGCCGCGCGACCGAAGAATTGGAATCCGCCCGCGAACTGGGCATCCCCACTGAAATCATCCCCGGTGTCACCGCCGCCAGCGCCGCTGCCGCCGCGATGGGCCGCAGCCTGACGGAACGCGGCGAAATCGACAGCGTTGTGTTCACAACTGGCCATAGCCGCCAAGGCGCGGACGCGCCATTGTGGCATCACCACGTTCACCCTGGCACCCGGATGATTTACTACATGGCGGTGTCTCAGGCGGCAGCGCTGCGTGACAAATTGCTGGAATCGGGTCTGCCTGCCGATGCAACAGGCCACATTTGCGCGAATGTGACCCATAAATCCGAACATATTTTCGACGTGGCATTGGGCACATTGGTCGAAGACCTGAAATCGCATGATGTCGGCGGCTGCGCGATCATCATGTTCACATGGCGCAAGGGCGAATTTTCAGCCGATCAAGCGAAAAAAGCCTGATTTACTTGCAGGCATAGGCTTTGCCCCCTAAGTCGTTGTGTATTGCGCGAATTAATTTCTAGGGACACTGCCATGGGTTTGCCGGTCAGGGATCAAGTCAAATATTGGGGCTTTGCTGCGGCTGCCTTTGCTTTCTTGATGTATTTCGTCGGCGACGTAATCCTGCCATTCGTGCTGGGCGGTGCGGTAGCCTATATGTTGGACCCTGTCGCTGACAGGTTCGAAGCCGCTGGCTTTTCCCGCGCAACATCCGTGGCAATCATTTCCTTTATCGGAACCCTGATTTTTGTTTTGGGCGTTCTGCTGATTATTCCGGTTTTGCTGCAACAAACTGCATCGCTGTTTGAATTCATCGGCACATCTGTCGATGGTGCACCATCCATGTTGCAGGATCTGGATGAATGGCTGTCACAGACATTCCCGATGCTGGCGCAATACGACATCACCCTATCGGGCCAATTACAAACTGTAGCAGAGGCTGTTCAATCCAAAGGCGGCGACCTGATGAACGGCATCCTGACCTCAGCGATGAGCCTCCTGAACGTCGTTGTTTTATTGGTTATCGTGCCGGTCGTTGCCGTGTACCTGCTGTATGATTGGGACCGCATGGTGGCCGAAATCGACCGCCTGCTACCGCGTGATCACGTGGGCACAATCCGCGACGTTGCCAAAGAAATTGACCAAACGCTTGCATCGTTCATTCGCGGTCAAGGCACCGTTTGCCTGATTTTGGGCGTCTTTTATGCCCTTGGCCTGATGTTGGTCGGTCTGCAATTCGGACTGGTCGCAGGCGCGATCGCGGGTCTGCTGACGTTTATTCCTTATGTTGGCGCTTTGGTTGGCGGCCTGCTGTCTATCGGTCTTGCGCTGTTTCAGTTCTGGAACGGGGTCGAGGTCACATCGGGCGACATTACAACAACCCACCCTGATTGGATCCGCATCGGTATCGTTGCCGCCATTTTTGGTATTGGCCAGTTCCTAGAAGGGAATTTCCTGACCCCGAAATTGGTCGGCAGTTCCGTTGGTCTGCACCCTGTTTGGCTGATCTTTGCGCTGTCTTTGTTCGGCACGTTGTTCGGATTTGTGGGCATGTTGGTTGCTGTGCCTGTCGCCGCAATGATCGGCGTCGTTGCACGTCATGCCGTGCGCAGCTACAAAGACGGACGCCTGTACAAAGGCTTTGCTGAAAAAGACGCCGACGAATAATGACCCCCAAACAGTTATCTTTTGACCTGCCTGCACAAGTGTCGTTGGGCCCTGACGATTATTTCGTGTCAGGTGCGAATGCACATGCCTATGCAATGGCGACACTGCCCGACGGCTGGGCCGAAGGTAAATTGGTTGTCGTTGGCCCCAAAGGCAGCGGGAAATCCCATCTGGCCCGCGTATTCCAGCATGTCACCGGCGCTGCGATTTTAACGGCCAGCGATTTGGCGGACATGGATGATCTGCCCGATACGGCCATTGTCGTCGAAGACATGGAAACCCTGCCCCGCACAGCAGAAGAGGACATGTTCCACCTGCACAACCATCTAAGGGCGCGGCGCAAACCACTGCTGATGACCGCGCAATCTGCGCCTGCCCGCTGGGACATCGCCCTGCCCGATTTGGCCAGCCGCATGCAAGCTGCCCCCGCAGTCGACATCGGCAACCCTGATGACCGGCTATTGTCGGCGGTACTGATGAAACTCTTTGCCGACAGGCAGTTGTTCCCCAAACCCAATGTGATCGCCTACCTGCTAAAGAACATGGAGCGGTCTTATACATCCGCCGCCGACGTGGTCGCGCTGCTGGATAAAGAGGCATTGGCCAAAGGTTCCAAGGTTACCGTTAGCCTCGCGCGGGCTATTCTGGACATTTCTGGCGAACACGACGCATAATCGTCACCAATCCGTTGCAATCCCGCAGCATAAGCACCCCATGAACACCGCTGATTTTCTAAACGCCCCGTTTCCCGCCCCCGTAGACCCAGATTTCGATCTGGACAGCCCCGCGCGTTTTTATAACCGCGAACTCAGCTGGCTATCGTTCAACTGGCGCGTGCTAGAGGAATCCGAAAATCCGCGTGTCCCGCTATTGGAACGGCTGCGGTTTTTGTCGATTTCGGCGACGAATTTGGATGAATTCTATACCGTCCGTGTCGCGGGCCTGCGCGAATTGGCCCATGCGGGGAATACGACGCCCGCCTTGGATGGTCTGTCACCATCGGAACAATTGACCCTGATCGACGAAGACGCCCGCCAGTTGATGTTTAAACAGCAGGCTGTTTTCAACGACCTAAAGGCACTGTTAAAAACCGAACAGATCAGCATCCTGACCCGTCACGAACTGGCCGATGGCGATACAGGATATTTGGAAAACGTATTCCTGAATAACGTGTTTCCGGTTTTGTCCCCATTGGCCGTGGACCCAGCACACCCGTTCCCGTTTATTCCAAACACGGGCTTTGCGCTGGCGTTGGAATTAGAACGCACATCGGACAAACGCGTTATGCGGGCCCTGCTGCCTGTGCCTGCACAGATTGACCGTTTCATTGGCCTACCCGGTGATGAAAAACGGTTCCTTCCGCTAGAAGAATTGCTGTTGATGCAAATTCACCAGCTGTTCCCCGGTTATCGCCTGACAGGTAGCTGTGCGTTCCGCGTGCTGCGTGACAGCGATCTAGAGGTCGAAGACGAAGCCGAAGATCTGGTTCGCGAATTCGAAGTCGCCCTGAAACGTCGCCGCCGCGGCGAAGTTGTGCGGATGAAAATGACGTCAGGCGCGCCCAAAGGTTTGCGCAAGATGATCATGGACGAACTGCACGTCAATGAATCCGAAGTGATCGAGGTTGATGGCCTGATCGGCATGGCGGACCTAAACGAACTGGTTCTAGACAGCCGCCCTGATCTGCTGTGGCCCAACTACACGCCGCGCGTGCCCGAACGCGTTCAAGACTATGACGGCGATATGTTTGCCGCCATCAAACAAAAGGACATGCTGCTGCACCACCCCTATGAAACCTTTGACATGGTGGTGCGGTTTCTAAATCAGGCGGCGACCGATCCGAATGTCGTGGCGATCAAACAGACGCTGTACCGCACGTCGAAAAAATCCCCGATCGTCGAAGCCTTGTGCGAAGCCGCCGAAGACGGCAAATCGGTCACCGCGCTGGTCGAACTAAAAGCCCGCTTTGACGAAGCCGCGAACATCCGCCAATCGCGCCGTTTGGAACGCGCAGGCGCGCATGTGGTATACGGGTTCACGCAGTACAAAACCCACGCCAAAATCAGCACTGTGGTCCGCCGCGAAGGCGACCAATTGGTCACCTATACCCACTATGGCACGGGAAACTACCACCCAATCACGGCTAAGATTTACACCGACCTGTCATTCTTTACCTGCGACGCTGCATTGGGCCGGGATGCTACCAAAGTGTTCAACTATCTGTCGGGCTATGTCGAACCTGTGGGACTGGAAAATTTGGCGATTTCGCCAAAATCCCTAAAACCCCGCCTGATCGAAATGATCGACGCTGAAATCGAACATGCCCGCGCGGGGCGCCCTGCAACCATCTGGGCAAAAATGAACAGCCTGATCGAAGAGGACGTGATGAACGCCCTATACCGCGCCAGCCAAGAGGGCGTGAAAATCAGCCTTGTTGTGCGCGGTATCTGCGGCATTCGCCCAGGGATCAAAGGCCTGTCCGAAAACATCCGCGTCAAATCCATTGTGGGTCGTTTTCTGGAACACAGCCGCATTGTATGTTTCGGCAATGGCGGCGGCCTGCCCGGTAAAAAGGCGCGCGTTTTCTTTAGCTCTGCCGACTGGATGAGCCGCAACCTGAACCGCCGTGTCGAAACGCTGGTCGAGGCGATGAACCCAACGGTTAAGGCGCAGATCGTCGATCAGATCATGGCCGCCAACATGGCCGACATCGCCCAAAGCTGGACAATGCAGCCGAATGGCAAATTCATTCGTGCCAAAATTCCCGAAGACGGATTCGCGTTTAATTGCCATAAATTCTTTATGGAAACGCCGTCTTTGTCGGGTCGCGGATCGGCTGGCGCGTCTGACGTGGTAAAACTTACCCACGCCGACGATTGACACCAGTGGCCGGTCGGGTCAAACCTCTGACAAGACCGGAGATCAAATGACCGATACGACCACAGATGACGTGACCGATTGGGGGCCCTTTGGCCGTCCGCTGTTCGACAAAGATCTGGCCAAGGCATTGGCGCGGGTCGCAGTTTTGGACGTTGGGTCCAACTCTGTCCGTATGGTCGTATTTGATGGCGCCGCACGCAGCCCAGCTTATTTCTTTAACGAAAAGGTAATGGCAGGTTTGGGCGCTGGCCTATCTGAAACGGGCCGCCTGAACCCCAAAGGCCGCGAACGCGCCCTGTCTGCTATCAAACGCTTTGCGGCGCTTGCCGAAAGCATGGGCGCCCTACCACTGACCGCAGTGGCCACTGCCGCCGCGCGCGAGGCCGAAGATGGCCCCGAATTCCAAGAAGAAGTCCTGCGCGAAACGGGCGTAAAACTGCACGTCATCGACGGCGCTGAAGAGGCCCGCCTATCCGCCCAAGGCGTGTTGCTAGGCTGGCCCGGATCATATGGTCTGGTCTGCGACATCGGCGGGTCGTCGATGGAATTGGCTGTGATCGCAGAAGGCAAGGTAGGCAATCGCCTGACATCGCCGCTGGGCCCGCTGAAATTGCGAGACATCAAGGGTAAGAAACAGCTCAAAGAGCACATCAAATCCATCGTCAAAGGCCTGCATGACCAGATGGGCAATGAAACGGGTAAACGTCTGTTTCTGGTGGGTGGATCATGGCGCGCTATTGCCCGCGTAGATATGGAACGCCGCGGCTATCCGATGACCGTTCTGCACGAATACCGCATGACCAGCCGCGCCATTTCGACCACCGCAGACTATATCGGTGCGGCGAATCTGGATGATCTGCGCGGACGTTGCAGCATTTCATCGGACCGTATGGCATTGGTCCCAATCGCGGTTCAGGTTCTGCGCGAAGTCGTCAAAACCTTTAAACCCAAAGACATCACAGTATCATCCTACGGCATACGCGAAGGCCTGCTGTATCAGCAAATGCCACAGGAACTGCGCGATCGCGACCCGCTGATCGAAGCCTGTCGCTATGCCGAAGCCAAAGATTCCCGTCTGCCCGGATTTGGCAAGGTGATGTATGATTTCGTCACCCCCCTATTCCCGAATGTCAGTTGGCAGAAAAAACGCCTGATCAAAGCGGCCGCGCTGCTACACGATGTTAGCTGGCGCGCGCACCCTGATTACCGCGACGAAGTTGCCTTTGAAAACGTCACCCGCGCGAACCTTGGCGGCCTGAAACATTCCGAACGCGTTTTCGTCGGTCTGTCGTTGTTTCACCGCTATAAAAACAAACGCGAAGGGTCGCGCTTTGAACCATTGTTCGGGTTATTGACAGAACAAGAAATCAAAGAGGCCGAAATCTTGGGTAAAGCCATGCGGCTTGGTGCAATGCTTTGGCTCAAAGACGACGAATTGCCGGGTGAATTGGTCTGGAAACCCAAAAAACGCGAATTGGAATTGCGCCTGACGGAACATGCGCACGCCTTATGGGGCGAAGTGCCCGCATCGCGGTTTAATTCCTTGGCAAATTCTTTGTCGGCGATCGATAAAAACATCGAATTCGTAGACTAAAGATCAATATCCAACGTCACCGGAAAATGATCCGAGGCCGCCAACAAAGCCTCGCGCAGTGGAACGTCTGCATAACACCTGGGGTTATCGAAGGGGTGCCAAATCGTCCAACGGGGCGATTTGTCCATCAACGTCGGTGACACCATAACGTAGTCCAACAGCGCATTTAGATAGGGCTGATCTTTTCCTACGCTAAATCGGGCTGTGGTCGGCGCCGCGCCTACCCGTTGCGACAGGGCCATGCGCGCATGGGGATCATACAGGCACTGTTTGTTCCCTTCGCCCATGACCACCTCTACCCCAGACCGGCCAAAGAGTTTTTCATACTCATCCAAACCGGGGCCATCATTGAAATCACCCAATACGATCAGATGATCCCCCTGCTCTACGTGATGATCTACGCGCCGGCGCAACCAAACACATTGCGCCAGCTGCTTGCGCCTATTTTCGATAGAAATGCGCATGGCCTCATCTGCATTGCGGGCCCCATGCGGCGCTTTGGATTTGGCGTGAACACCGATCAACCGCACCGTTACTTGCGATGCCGTATCCAGCCGCGCCTCGAACGGAGGTTTCGACCAGTGCACGGGTTCCGGCGCGGCATCCGTATCCAGATCGTACATGAACCGCCCGTCGAAACGGGGCGCATAGGGGTCAGAGGTGTCCCCGATGGGATCGTGCTGAACGGTCATCAATGTTGGGTCGAACAACAATGAAATTTCTTGCTGGGTGTCATTGGAGAACCCAATCACCGCTTCGGTTGTCCGCAAACCATAAAAGGCGGCAAAGTTTTTCAGGGCAGTTACACCCGACCTGCGGCGATTATCATCTGGCGCTTCGATCACCATAATCGCATCGGCATCCATAGCTGCAAAAACAGCGCCCAAAGCGTCCGCCTGATCGCCGCGTGTCACATTGTACCGCCCAGACCATTCACTGTCGCGCAACAGCGTTCCTTGGTTGTTGAACAGGTTGTTGAACCATTCGACGTTATAGGTCGCGATCCGCATTTACCGCGCCTGCCCGACGATGGTTTCCCAAGCATTGTTCACGGCGATCAATCGCGCCTCAGCCAGTTTAACCGCCTCTTCTGGCACACCTCGGGCGATCATCTGATCTGGATGCGTTGCACGTACGGCATTACGCCAAGCTTTGCGAATGTCGTCCATCGGCGTGTCTGGTGTCACCCCTAATACATCATAGGGATCCCGTTCGGCATCAGGGACAAACCGCGCGCGTATCGCTTTGAACTTTGCCTCATCAAACCCGAAAATTTCGGCAACATTTTGTAAATACGCGTCCTCGCCATCATGATAAACGCCGTCCGCCATAGCGATGTGGAACAGACCTTCCATTAGGTCGCACAGCGGGTCCATGTCATCGCGAAACATTGCGGCGACGCGTTTGGCGTATTCTTCGTATCCGGCAACATCCTGGCGGGCCAGATTGAACAAACGCCCTGCCTGCGCTTCGTCTTTGGGTGCAATGGTGAAAATTTCACGAAAGGCCGCAACTTCATCGCGCGTCACTTGGCCGTCCGCTTTGGCCATTTTTGCGCCCAGCGCGATCACCGCAATGGTAAAACCGACCGATTTTTCGGGCGGCGTGCGTAACCGGTCAAACACCGTCGACAGGCTTTCCCCGCTTCGCAAAGCTGCCAAAGCATCCGCAATTCGTGACCAAATCGACATATGCGACAAAATTCCTTTCGTTTTACTCGGGTTTTGGACCGTATCGCGTTGATGCAGGCGAAAAAGCCACTAAGTCCTAGCTAGCATGCACTAAATTTATGGGGAATGATATGTCACTTGCGCGGGCTTTGGACCGTTTTTTTAGCCACGATGCCGCTGGTGGTATCGTATTGATGGTTTCGGCGGTTTTGGCAATGATCATTGCCAACTCTGGCTTGACCGATGCTTATCATGGTTTCTTGAACACCTATTTCACCGTCCAATTCGGTGGTGAAGGCCTGCAAAAGCCGCTGATCTTGTGGATCAACGACGGTTTGATGGCTGTGTTCTTTTTCCTGATCGGTCTCGAATTGAAACGCGAGATGCTAGAGGGAAAACTCAAGAACCCTCGCGACGTGTTTTTGCCAGGTATGGCAGCCGTTGGCGGCATGGTCGTTCCAGCACTGATTTTCGTGGCCTTTAACTGGGGCAACACAGAAACAATCCACGGCTGGGCCATTCCGGCGGCAACCGACATCGCATTTGCGATTGGTGTTTTGGCTCTGGTCGGGTCCAAAGCGCCATCAGGCATCAAAATCTTCCTTTTGACGCTTGCTATTCTGGATGACATGGGTGCCATCGTCATCATTGCGCTGTTCTACACCGCTGATCTGAAAATCGACTATCTGTGGCTATCGCTTATCCCGCTGACGGGTCTGTGGCTGCGCAACTACTATGGTCTGCACCGCATCGCGCCGTCGATTTTGCTAGGCGTTATCCTGTGGTTCTTTGTCCTGAAGTCTGGCGTTCACGCAACGCTGGCTGGTGTGATCACCGCATTCTTTATCCCGCTCAAAGATAAATACGGCAAATCCCCACTACATTCGATTGAACACGGTCTATCCCCATATGTGTTTTTCCTGATCGTACCGATCTTTGCTTTCTCGAACGCAGGTGTGGTTCTGGCTGGTATCACTTGGGATCAGGTGTTTGCTCCGCTTCCGATCGGTATCGCACTGGGTCTGTACTTGGGCAAAAAGATTGGTGTTTTCGGAACGACATGGCTGTTGGTTAAATCGGGACTGGCGCAGCTGCCGTATGGTGTAACTTGGCGGCATATCTACGGCGTCAGCTGTCTGGCTGGCATCGGCTTTACCATGTCGCTGTTCATCGGTGGCCTTAGCTTTGGCGAAGGTACGCTAATGAACGAAGTCCGCATCGGTGTTCTGGGCGGTTCGATCATTTCGGCAATCACTGGCTATCTGGTGCTGCAAAGCGCCCCCGCCAAAGAAGAGCCGAAAGCGAAAGAAGCATAAAACCACAAAGGCCCGCCAAATTGGCGGGCCTTTTCATTTTAGAACCTGTTCAGCTTATTCGCTGAATGTCGCCAGATACGCGATCACATCCGCGATTTCCTGTTCCTTGCGCAAACCGGCAAAGGACATACGAGTCCCCGGCATCGCGCTGCGCGGATTTGCCAGAAATGCGGTCAGTGTTTCGAGATCCCAAACGCCGCCTTCGGCAGCCATATCAGCCAAAGCATCCGAATACCCGAAATCAGGATGAGCGCCCATCGGGGCTCCTACGATGTTGTTCAGCGTCGGACCGGTGCGATTTGCAGCGCCTTCACCGACTTGGTGACAGGACTGGCATTTACGGAATACGCGTTCGCCCATTTCGGCATCACCTTCGGCGAGTGCAAAAGACGAAACAGTTGCCAATGCGCCAGCCAATACGAATGTACGGATCATAGATAGCTCCCCTTGGTTTATCTCCCGCTGGGGACACTATCGTAGCGATATGGTGCGCTCTATCCGACCATAGTCTCTTAGTCTCTATGGGCTGCGCCACCGCGTCGCGCGGCGTTCGATGGACGAAATAACCGTGTATTCGATCAATAACATGACCGCGACGAAACTGACGGAATAGGCCAGAACATGACCAATTTCGAACAGCTGGAAATACAGGTGGATTTTGAATCCGACCCCGCTACTGCGGCCCAGAAATTCAACGACCAGCACGATTTTCCAAATGATTGCGATCCCGTTGCGCATAGACGATGCGATATAGGGCCATAACTGAGGCAAGGTCACATGAACAAACCGCCGCACTGGGGGCATTTGAAACACATGTGCCATTTCCCACAACCTGCGATCTAACGCGCGTGTGCCTTCGCGGATTGTGACAGCAACCATAGCGGTTTTATTCAACGCAACTGCCGTGATCGCCGCGGTTTCATTCAGTCCGATCCATAGATAGCACAGCACAATCACCACCAAGGCAGGGATGTTCAAAAACACAACCAACCACGCCCCGAACCAACGGTCTGCCTGTTTACTGGCGCCCATGACAATCCCAATCACAGTGCCCAGCACCATTGCCAAACCAAAGGCTGCCGCTACACGCACCAACGTGGCCCAAAGGTGTTTTTGCAACGCCCCTTTGGTCCATTCATCCCCAATGATTTGCGCAACGGCCAAAGGTGACGGCAATACCATGGGATCAGCCTTTGCGATGGATAACAGCGCCCAAAACACGATGAACCCCGCAATAGACAGCAGGACAATGGGAACGGATTTGGGGTCAGACGGTTGTGCCATAGCAAATTGGTCGCATATTTGTCCGCGCGATCCAAAACGTTTCGCACCGCCCAAGACCTAAGTCGCATAGGGACATTCACGATCGATCCATAGTGTTTCAACCATGTACGGACGAATGAAACTTATTTGGATTTTATGCGCGGCGTTGATCAGCATTGCGACGCTGTTGCAGGCTGACGCTTTGCCGAAATCAGCCTTGGAACCTTATGTGACGCCGCCAATGTCTATCGGCGACCAATTGACCGAAGATGGCGTATGGGAGCTATTGAATTCGGGCGGCGCGGTCGCGGGATATGTTTTCGAAACCCAAAACATGGCCCCCCTACCTGGTTTTTCAGGCGCGCCAATCAATATGCTGGTTGTGTTAGATTTGGACGGGCGTTTCTTGGATGTGCGTCTGCTTTCACATAACGAACCTATTTTTGTATCTGGCCTAGGCGAAGCGCCGTTTCATGCATTTTTCGAACAATATCGGGGTCTTTCGATTTCGGACAGTTTGGTGGTGGGAACGCCCTATGGGGGGGCCTCCGACGGGTCGGCATTGATTTATTTAGACGGCGTGACCAAAGCCACGGCCTCCATCCGTATCGCACACGAAAGCCTATTGGCGGCCACGCTCAAAGTCGCCCGAGAAAAGATGCAGGGCGTATCGGCAGGACCGCCCGCCTACCCCGATCCATCCATCGATGAAACGCTGACTTGGGATGATCTGGACGGCATCGCGCATCGGTTGCAGGTCACAAACGCCGAGGTAAATCAGGCATTTGAAGGCACGAAATGGCAAAACGACGATCCTGTTGCGACCGCAAACCCAGACGATTTGTATCTGGATTTATGGGTCATCGACATTGGCCCACCGTCCGTCGCCCGCGCCGTTTTGGATGATAACGCATTAGACGAATTGCAGGCGTTCATGGCCATTGCTGATATGGACGAACCGATCCTTGTCATCGACGCTGGTCGCCATGGGTTGATCACCGATGATTTCATTCGCAACACCGCGCCGGACCTGATCAGCGCAGAACAATCTGGATTTCCGATCGCTTTGCGGGATGCCGATATTTTGGTCGGACTGTCGGATGACGCGCCTGCCGCGTTGCAAGATGCACCCGCGTTGATCCTGCGCACGGATCGACGACTGGGGTTTGATCCCACAACTGAATGGACAATACAGATCAAAGCGTTACGCGAACACGGCGTATTCCAACCCGAAATCGGTTCGACCACGTTTGAAACAACTGTGCAGTCGCCCGAACGGTTTTACATCAAACCCACCGCACCGAAACAACGCGCCCCATGGGAACAGGCGATTCTTGATCGCAGCGCTGATTTGGTCGTGCTTGGCCTGTTTTTGGCGGCACTCGTCACTGGGCTGGGTTTGAACCTGAACCGCTTGGCCGGGGCCAAATATTTCACGGCGATACGGCTAACCATCCTTGCCTTTGTCATGGGATTTATCGGCTGGTGGGGCCAAGGACAGTTATCTATTGCAACACCTTTGGCTATCATTCGAACGGCCACATCGGGCGGCAGTTTTGCTTTCTTGCTGTACGATCCGTTTTCCCTGTTGATCTGGGCAATCGCGATTTTTGGATTTGCGCTGTGGGGTCGTGGGCTGTTTTGCGGCTGGCTGTGCCCCTTTGGTGCGATGCAGGAATTTGCACATCATCTGGGCCGCATTCTGTGGTTACCAACGTGGAACCCTAGCAGCAAATGGGACGACCGCCTGAAATGGATCAAATACGGCGTTCTAGCGTTGCTTGTCGTGATGGCTGTGTCAGCCCCCGCGCATCTGGACACCGCGATCGAAGTTGAACCCTTTAAAACCGCCGTCACAACGTTTTTCATCCGCGAATGGTACTACGTCGTCTATGCTGCCGGATTGTTGATCCTATCCATGGTCACGTTCAAAGGATTCTGCCGATATGTCTGCCCTTTAGGCGCTGTTATGGCGATCGGCGGCCTGATCCGAGGACGCGAGTGGATTGCCCGACGCGCTGAATGCGGATCGCCCTGCCAATTATGCCGCGTCAAATGCAACTATGATGCAATCCGCAAAGATGGATCGATCCAATATTCTGAATGTTTTCAATGCCTCGACTGCGTGACGATCCATGACGATCCAACGAAATGTGTTCCTTTGATCCTTCAGGCGAAAAAACAGGCCCGTCCATGATACTATCCCGCCGCCGTTTCATCACCATTGCCGCTGCATCTATGCTGCCCCGAACGGCGCAAGCACATGAATGGACGGGCTATGCCTTTGGCGCTGACACGTCGATCAGGCTGGATGCCCCAGATGAAACCGCCGACGCAGCATTGCGCGCCGCCATTGCCGAAATCCGCAAGTTAGAGGCGCAATTTAACCTGTTCGACAGCACATCCGCTATTCGCGAACTCAATCGCAGCAAAGCCCTGAACGCGCCCGATAAAATGTTTGTTGACCTCATGGACCACGCTGATCGCGCTTATCGTGACACGGGCGGATTGTTCGATCCAACGATTGGCGCAATGTGGCGCGATATGGCGTCGGGTGGCCCCGTTAGTCTACAATCAATGGGCTGGGATCAGGTTCGTTTCAACCCTTCCCGAATTTCCATCGGTGACACGCAATCCATCACGCTCAACGGCATCGCCCAAGGCTACGCTACAGACAGGATTACAGACCTATTGAAGAAGTTTGGGCTACAAGACGTGCTGGTCAATATCGGCGAATACCGTGCGCTTGGCGGGCCGTTTCAGCTCGGGCTTAGTGACCCGCGCCACGGGGTGATTGGCCGCCGGCAGCTCTCAGGTGCGGCCATCGCAACGTCGTCGCCGGCGGCCCTATTTGTGGGGGCGCAGACGCATATCATGCATCCAGCCCGCACGGCAAAGTGGTCAACCATTTCGGTCGAAGCTGACGCAGCAACCATTGCCGATGCATTTTCGACAGCGCTGTGTTTGGCAAATTTGGATGAAATTAACGCGGCTGCGCAGCACCCTGCGATCCGCCGTATAGTGATCGTGGACAAACACGGCGATCTGTCCACGATCTGATTATTAGCGCTCTGGCGGCTGGAACGTCAGGCCATAGCTTTCGAAAATACCGTGAATGCGTCCGTCAGATAGGCCGGCATAAATCGCATCATCAACGGCATAGGCCAACGGGCGATAGCGGAAATTCACGGCAACTCCCAACGTCCATTCGCCAACCGCAAACCCAGGCAAAGGCGGTTGATGCACACCCGACGCATCCGTCAGGCTATATTCGATCTGACCCAAAGGCCCCATAACGGCCATCGCATCCCCACGCTCCATTGCGCCCATTGCCTGACGCATATCGACATAGCGTTGGATATTCCCGCCCAATTGTCCGCCAGGAAAAGCGGACAGATAGAAATCCGCAATCGTGTCGTTTTGAACGGCAACTGTATCGAAACGGAAATAGGCAGGGACCGGTTTTTCGTCTGGATAGCTGTCTTTGTCAAAACCGATGGCGATCGATTCACTGGCATATTGCCCTGTAAATACAACCTGTTCGACGCGACACTTAAACGACGAATTATAAGGCACGCGCATCATGACATTGGATACGCGCCCACCTACGATGGGGCCTTTCCAGATGTTGTTTCGCAGGTCTGCCTCTAGGTTTTCGCCAGCTTGGACAAAGTTGAAATGGGCCTCGACACCCAATTCTTCGGCAATCAAACGTGCAATGTCTACATCAACACCTTTGGCCTGACCGCCCTCTTCCCAACTGTAGGGCGGGTAATCTTCGTACACGGCAAACAACATGCTGCCCTGTTCGATAATCGTATCCAGTTCTTGGCCCACGATATCGCGGCCAACATTCTGGGGGCGTTCTTGCGGCACATAGTCGGCACAAGGGTCGGCCGCATAGGCCTGCCCAGCAAAGAGCAGGCCCAGAACGCCCAGGGTGAATTTCCCTAGACGCCCTTTCATGTTTAGTGCGCCGCCGACAGACCGATGGTCAGAGTCTCGGCCGCTTTGGTGTAACCTTCGGCAGAACCGTCGATTTGAACCACAGCGCGCGATGCGATGCTGTCAGCAACCGGCGCGCCCGACATCGTTGGAACCGCAGCAGCGATTTCCGATAGGCGTGCTTTGATCGCTTCGGCGTCTGCGCCATCCGCGTTTTCGCCATAACCTGCCATCTGGTCGCGCAGCGCTTTCAGTTCGTCTGCGTATTCCTCCATCGCGTAAGAATCTGGACGGGTTTCAATGTAGGTACGGATCGCCCAAGCCGCGTCTTGGCCCAGCAAGTCACCAAAACCAGGCATTTTGGTGATGCCGTTCTGCGTGTAACCGAAACGGAAACGTTCAACGTACCATTCGTCGCCGTATTCTTCGGCTTCTAGGAACCGCAGGTCCGGTGCCAGACCGCCCGAAACAACCTCGAGCCCGTGACAGCGTGCGCAGTTCTGGTTGTAACCGGACGAACCGATTTGAATGGCGCGCAGCCATGTTTCTTCGCCGACTTTGTCCGCGCGATACGGGTTTTCGATCAGCCATTCGTCGCCCGTTTCAGGCAAACCAGTGGTATCAACGGCCTGAGGCGCAACGTCACCATGCGCATTGGCAAAACCTGCCAGCATGGAAAACGCGGCGGCTGCAATCAAGCGGCTACGCATTTGAGTGGTCATCGGGTGTCTCCTCCAGATGTGGTTTTCCAATGCCTACATCAACGCGGTTTCCGGACGGTATTCGACTTTGGTTGGGGTACCGCAACAACTGATACCAATGTCCAATACGGATCAGGGGAAACGATCATCTAGCGTGGAGGCATGATGAAAGGGAGGACACATATTAGCGCCGCTATCTTTGCTGCGCTGTGGGGCACATCGGTTTTGGCCGATGTCGATGTAACTATCGGATATCTATCCGTCATCACGCCGCCGCCGCCGACTCTGTCTCGACTGGACGAAATACCTGAAAACCTCGGGTCTGCTGGTGCCATCACCGGCATTGAAGACAACCAAACAACAGGCCGTTTTCTCAACCACAACTACAGCCTTAATCAAACTGCAGTCGACATCGACGGCGATTATTTGGCGGCGGCGGCGGATCTATTGGCTGCGTCCCCTTACCTTGTGATCGACGCACCTATGGATGCTTTGATCGCAATTGCTGACCTACCATCAGCCCAAGGTGCCATGCTCTTCAACGCGTCGGCCCAAGATCAATCGCTGCGCAGCACCGACTGCCGCGCAAACCTACTGCACACAATTCCATCAAATGCGATGGAAACAGATGCCTTGGCACAACTTTTTGTCAGCCGCCGTTGGGATGACATTGTGATGATTGCGGGCACCTACCCCGCTGACACTGCCTATGCCGAGGCGATGCGCAATTCGGTTCGGAAATTTGGCATGCGGATGGGCGATGAAAAAACATGGGCCTTTGACGCCGACATGCGCCGCGCCGCATCAGCCGAGGTGCCCCTATTTACCCAAGATTTCGGTGACTATGACGTCATGGTTGTCGCGGATGAAGTGCACGATTTTGGTCGCTATATTCTATATAACACATGGGAGCCGCGCCCAGTCGCGGGATCCGAAGGGCTAACAGCCACCGCTTGGGCACCTGTGATCGAACAATGGGGCGCGGCCCAACTACAAAGCCGTTTCACCGAAGCCCATGACCGCGCTATGGCCCCTGTGGACTACGCCGCGTGGGCCGCCGTCCGCACAGTGGGCGAGGCTGTCACCCGCACGAATTCGGGCGATTTCGACACCTTGCGCGCCTACATCCTGTCGGATGATTTCGAACTGGCAGGGTTCAAGGGCCGCCCCCTAACTTACCGCGCTTGGAACGGTCAATTGCGCCAACCCATCGCCATCGCCCACCCACGCGCCTTGGTCGCGACCGCGCCACTGGATGGGTTTCTGCACCATATCAACGAACTTGATTCACTGGGCCTGGACCGCCCCGAAAGCCAATGCGAGGCCTTTGAATGATACTACGTTCCGCACTTTTCCTGTCGCTACTGTCGTCGGCTGCGTGGTCCGATGAAATCTGGGTCACCAACGAAAAAGACGACACCGTTTCGGTGATCGACGTTGACACATTAGAGGTCATCCAAACCTACCCAACCGGCGAACGCCCCCGCGGGATCACGTTCAGCCACGATTTCAGCCGCCTTTATATTTGCGCGTCTGACAGCAACTCGGTTCAGGTGATGGACCCGAACACGGGCGAAATCCTGCACGATCTGCCGTCGGGCGAAGATCCCGAACAATTCGTGCTGCACCCTGATGACGTACATCTATACATCGCGAACGAAGACGATGCGATCACCACCGTGGTTGACGTCGAAACCCGCCGCGTGGTCGCCCAAATCGACGTGGGCGTCGAACCCGAAGGCATGGCCGTATCGCCCGATGGCAAAATCGCCATCACCACATCCGAAACCACAAACATGGCTCATTGGATCGATACCGAAACCCAAGAGCTGTTCGCAAACACTCTGGTCGATAGCCGCCCGCGCCACGCCGAATTCACCCGTGACGGCAAACAGATGTGGGTCAGTTCCGAAATTGGCGGCACGGTGACCGTGTTCGACGTCGAAACCCAGACAGAGATTGGCAAGATGGAGTTCGAAATCGCAGGCATCCACCCCGACCGTGTTCAGCCCGTGGGATTTGAATTTTCCGAAGGCGACGAAACCGTCTTTGTCGCATTGGGGCCAGCCAACCATATCGCCGCCGTAAACGCCGAAACGTTTGAGGTCGAGGATTACATCCTTGTCGGTCGCCGCGTTTGGCACATGGCGTTCAATGGCGACAAATCACAGCTGTTCACCACGAACGGCGTGTCGGGCGATGTCACCGTGATCGACGTCGCCAGCCGCGAAGCCATCAAAACGATCAAAGTCGGCCGTTTCCCGTGGGGCGCGGCGTACAGACCAACGAACTAAGAGGGAGACTATGAAACACCTAATTACCGCATTCGCCATTTGCGCAGCCACCGCCGCGTTCGCGGACGATGATGATACAGGTTTCGGCGCGGCTGGTTTGCTATCGGGTAGCAATCAAAACGACCTGCCCCCGATCACTTTGACCGCTGGGATGCCAATTTCCGAAGCCCCTTGGGTTCTGAAATCGGGCGCCTATTACGAATTCGAAATCATCGGCGATGGCAGTCAGGAACTGGCTCTGGTAGGTCCGGAATTTTTCCGCGCCATCTGGATCGATGAAATCGTCGTCGAAGGGTTGGAAATCCGCCCGCTGGGTTTGGATAGCATCGAATTTGACGAAGCAGGCGAAATGGAGATCGGATTCGTCGCGATCAAACCAGGCCAGTACTACATCAAAATCCCTGGCACCACGGGTGAAACCCAACGGATGGAGATCACCATCGAATGAACGGGATTACCGTATCAGGGCTGACGTTTTCCTATGGCACGCGCACTGCACTGTCTGACGTCAGCTTTGATATCGGGCGGGGTCGATTTTGCGCGTTATTGGGGCCAAACGGCGCGGGCAAATCGACCCTGTTTTCCATCCTAACCGGCTTGCGCCCGACAGATACGGGCCATGTAACAATTGCGGGTCACGACATTGCCACGCATCGACGGGCAGCATTGGCACAACTGGGCATCGTGTTTCAGCAGCCAACGCTGGATCTGGATCTGACCGTCCGACAAAACCTATCCTACTTTGCCGCCCTGCACGGCATTCGCGGCAAGGAACGCGCGAAACGCATTGATGCGGTATTAGAACGTTTGTTCATAACAGATCGCGCTGATGACAAAACACGTTCCCTGAATGGTGGACACCGCCGCCGTACTGAAATCGCACGAGCGCTGTTGCACGATCCCAAAGTTTTGCTGCTGGATGAACCCACAGTTGGTTTGGACGCGCAAAGCCGCAAGGCAATCACCGATCACGTCCACGATCTGACGATTGATGGCACAACCGTCTTATGGGCCACGCATTTGCCCGATGAAATTTGGGATGCGGATCGGTTGGTCGTCCTGCATCAATCGCGCGTTTTGGCCGATGGGACCGCAGGTGTCATCCGAGGTCCGCGCAACCTGAACGATGCGTTTCTATCAATGGTGTCGCCATGATTTACTGGACTGCCCTACAGGCCATCGTCTGGCGCGAAGCGTTGCGGTTCATTCATCAACGCGAACGGTTTGTCGCTGCATTGGTCCGCCCGCTAATTTGGCTGTTGGTCTTCGCCGCAGGGTTTAGGGCCGCACTGGGGCTGTCGATAATCCCGCCGTACCAAACCTATATCACCTATCAAACTTACATCGTGCCGGGGCTATGCGGCATGATCCTGCTGTTTAACGGAATGCAATCATCCCTCAGCCTGATCATTGATCGCGAATTAGGGTCGATGAAATTGCTTTTGACTTGCCCTTTGCCGCGTTGGTGGCTGCTGTTATCGAAACTGATCGGCGCGACCATGATTTCGGTGTTGCAGGTCTACGCGTTTCTAGCAGTTGCCGCAGGGTTCGGTATCAAATTACCCGCATTCGGCTACGTAGCCATAGCGCCTGCCCTGATGATCACAGGATTAATGCTGGGCGCATTGGGTTTGTTTTTATCCAGCTTTATCAAACAATTGGAAAACTTTTCTGGAGTGATGAACTTTGTCATCTTCCCAATGTTTTTTCTGTCGTCTGCCTTGTACCCGTTGTGGAAAATGGCCGAAAGCTCGGTCCTTTTGCATAACATCTGTGCCGCCAATCCATTCACCCACGGCGTCGAGCTGATCCGTTTCGCCGCCTATTTGAAGTGGAATTTTCCAGCACTGGGATGGACCGTTTTTTCGACCGCAATTTTTACCGCGCTCGCGCTGTGGGGTTACAACTCTGCCCGCTCGTCCAAATCATAATGGGGAAAGCCATGAAAAGAGTATTCGCGTCACTAGTGGTCGCAACCGCCAGCATCGCCGCAGCCGAAGACGACGATTTGGGCACGTTGAACCCAGATGAAATGACATGGGAATCCGTTTTGGATCGGGCCGAACGCGGTGAAACAGGGATGGTCATTTGTTCCACCGGCTATCTGTTGACGAAATCGGGCCGCCACGAAGAAGCGCGGAGGTTGTTCCTAAACTGCACGCGTGATGGGTACACAGGCGCAATGACGTGGATGAGCCAACTGGAAAACAATGGTTTGGGCGGTGAATACGATCCTGATGCGGCGGCTGAATGGGATCGTATGGCGGCGGAACTGGGCGATCCCGTTGGTAAATTCAACTACGGTATCAGCCTTATGCGCGGATACGGTGTCGCACAAGACGAAGCCGCCGGTCGCGCACTGGTAGATGAAGCCGCCGAAGCAGGGTTGCCCATCGCTAAACGTCTGCAAGGTGCGGATTATGACCTAGAGGAAGTCACACCAGACGCCGATAACTGGCGTTATGCGCCTGTGTTCTGATCGCTCGTTATGACGGCTGGCGACCCGCCCAAAGTCACAATGCGGGTTGCGAGCCTTTCGGCTTCGGACGCGGCGTGGGTGACGATGATGGTCGTCAAATCGTAATCATCGCGTAGCTTGTCGTAAAGGTCCATCATATCGCTGGTCGTTTGCGGGTCCAGCGAAACGAAAGGTTCGTCCAGCAACAGCAGATCAGGCCGCACGGCCAACGCGCGGGCCAAGGCTAATCGCCGCTGCTGGCCCAATGACATTTGACCCGGAAAATCATTTTCGCGCCCTGCCAATCCGACAGCGGCCAGTGCATCGCGCGCGGCACCTCGTGTAATGCCGGTTGTAAGCGTCAGATTTTCCACCAATGATCGCCAAGGTAATAATGTGGGTTCTTGGAACACTATACTGACGCGTCCGCGCAATCGGCATTTCGCGCCGCTGGGTTGTTCAAGCCCCGCACAAATACGCAAAATTGATGATTTACCACCGCCCGATGGCCCAACCAGCGCGACCGTTTCGCCGCGCTGGATTTTTAATTCAATCGCCCCTAAAATCTGCGCGGTGCCATAGCCGAACCCAGTCAATTGCAACGACAGCACTGCCGAACGGTCAACATGAGGTTTAGGTATGGGTGCGATCTGGGGCTGCATGGTCAATTGCCGTTGTAAAACACGCCCTCGGGCATAGAGGTGACGGACCCGACCAATTCCTCTCCGCCCAATTCGATCATCAGATCCAACATGCGCGCGGCGGCGTCTTCGTCAACGGGATCAGCAGATGGAATACCCGCGCGAAATCCAGCGACCAGCGCTTCGAATTGCGCATCGGTTTTGGCGTTCATCCGCGGACGCAGACGGTCCCATTCTGCATCGTCGGTTGCCAAAATATCCTTGGCGCCGCGCGACGCATCGGCCAATCCCTGAACCAAATCGGGATGTTCTGCCAAAAGCTCACCACGCACGACATACCCCAGCAACGGCGTTTCTGGATCCAACCCCAAATCGGTTGCGGCATCAGACACAGAAATCAGTTCACGCATTCCAGCAGCCTGCATTTTTGCCATGAAATGCCAGAAATTAATGGCCGCATCCAATTCGCCCGACGTTGCCGATCCGAAAATCAATGGGGGCGCACCAAACACCTGTTCGGTTTCAGCAACCAAATCCATGTCATAATTTTTTTCGGCATAGGCACGTAAGATCAGCCAACTTTTATCCAATGGACCACCGGCGATGCCGATGGATTTCCCACGCAGATCGGCCAGCGTTTGGGCGTCACTATCCGCCGCAACCATAACGCCGCCAACGGCCAAGGAATAAGGGATAAACACATAGTCATGTCCCGCCGCACGTTGCCGCGCGACCCACAGCCAATCGGAAACGATCACATCTGCTTCGCCGCCCTGAAACGCGACTTGCGCAGCGGACCCGCCGCCAACGCCCATAACCTGCAATTCAAACCCATTAGCTGTGTCCAGTTCATGATGTTGGATGGTGTCCAATTCCCAATTTACTGTCCCAAATTCCAACACCGCAGCGCGCAAATTCGGCGTTTCAGCCCAAACCGTTGTTGCTGTGCACAG
The DNA here is from genome assembly GCF_002150005.2 of Marivivens niveibacter. GTDB lineage: Bacteria > Pseudomonadota > Alphaproteobacteria > Rhodobacterales > Rhodobacteraceae > Marivivens > Marivivens niveibacter. Next base: position 614,861 of record NZ_MSPP01000001.1, on the reverse strand, counting down.
CGCGACCATCGCCGCGCCCAGTGGTTTTATGAATGTCATGTGATCCTCCCTCGCTTGGTCAGATCAGACCCGATTTCGGAACGGGCCGAAATACGACCAAAGCCTAGCCTCCTAATCGGTCAAGCCCGAAAAGGTCGTACGACTATCGTTCAATATCTCGTGAACTCAATTTCGCTGAATACTTGGCCCAGACCGATCGGGGACTGACTCGCCCTGATCCATTTCAACTGGCCATAGGGAGGAGCCGAAATGAACAGGTTCGTAGCCGCAGTCACTGCAACACTACTGATTGGGGGCGCAGCAAACGCCGAAGTAACCGAAGAAATGCTGCTGAATGACACCGACTCTGTTGGTGACATTTTGACAAACGGCATGGGCCGTCACCTTCAGCGTTTTTCGCCACTGGACACCTTGAACACCGACAACGTCGAAAATCTGGTGCCTGCTTGGGCGTTTTCGCTGGGCGGCGAAAAACAGCGCGGTCAAGAAACCCAGCCGCTGATCCACGACGGCATCATGTACATCACCGGTTCGTATTCGCGTATGTTCGCGATCGACGTCATGACCGGCCAAGAAATCTGGCAGTACGACGCACGCCTACCAGAAGGCATCCTGCCTTGCTGTGACGTGATCAACCGTGGTGGCGCGATCTATGGCAACAACATCTATTTCGGCACGCTGGACGCACGTATCGTTGCGCTGGACCTGAAAACCGGTGACGTCGTTTGGAACAAAAAAGTCGCCGACTATAAGGCTGGTTATTCGATGACCGCTGCGCCTTTGATCGTTGACGGCATGGTCATCACCGGCAACTCTGGCGGTGAATTCGGTATCGTAGGTGCGGTTCAGGCACGCGACGCTGAAACCGGCGAATTGATCTGGGATCGCCCCGTGATCGAAGGCCACATGGGCACGCTGAACGGCGAAGAATCGACCATGACCGGTACGCTGAACGCAACCTGGCCAGGCGACATGTGGAAAACAGGCGGCGGTGCAACATGGTTGGGCGGTTCCTACGACGCGGACACCGACACACTGGTATTCGGCACAGGTAACCCTGCACCTTGGAACAGCCACCTGCGCAACGCTGGCACCCCAGTTGAAGGCAATGCAGGCGACAACCTGTACGCAGCATCGCGTCTGGGCATCGACCCTGCGACCGGCGAAATCAAATGGCACTTCCAGACGACCCCGCGCGAAGGTTGGGACTATGACGGCGTGAACGAAGTGGTCGCATACACCGACCGCGAAGGTAACGACCGTTTCGCAACCGCTGACCGTAACGGTTTCTTCTACGTTCTGAACCGCGAAGACGGTGCATTCGTATCCGCGACCCCATTCGTCAAAGACATCTCTTGGGCTAGCGGCATCGATGAAAACGGTCGTCCGATCTATAACGAAGACAACCGTCCAGGTAACCCAGCAGACGCAGCAGACGGCGGCCAAGGCGAAGTTGTATTCGCATCGCCATCGTTCTTGGGCGGCAAAAACTGGATGCCAATGGCGCACTCGCCAGAAACCGGTCTGTTCTACGTTCCATCGAACGAATGGGGCATGGACATCTGGAACGAGCCAATCACCTACAAACAGGGCGCTGCATACCTTGGCGCTGGTTTCACCATCAAACCAAACTACGAAGACCACATCGGTTCGTTGAAAGCGATTGACCCAGACACGGGCGAGATCGTTTGGGAATACCAGAACGGTGCACCTCTGTGGGGTGGCGTGATGGCAACTGCTGGCGGTCTGGTATTCACCGGCAACCCAGAAGGCGAATTCCTAGCGTTTGACGCGGAAACCGGCGAAGAACTGTGGTCGTTCCAGACAGGTTCGGGCATCGTTGGTCAGCCTGTCACTTGGGAGCAGAACGGCGAACAGTACGTTTCGGTTGTTTCCGGTTGGGGCGGCGCGGTTCCTCTGTGGGGCGGCGAAGTTGCCAAAGAAGTTAACTACCTGAACCAAGGCGGCATGGTTTGGACATTCCGTCTGCCACAGCAGCTGGCATCAGTTCAGTAATTAAAACGCTGACCTAAAAATAGATGCGCCTCCGACCATAGTCGGGGGCGCATTTTCTATTATAGTCTTTAGGCTAAGTAGGAGGAGACAACAGGGGGTGCTACCGTATGGTTATGGAAACTGAAAAAATGACAGATACAGCGCCAACTGTAATGCCACAGTCCAGTGGCTGGGCTTTGGTGGTTGATGATCACCCGCTGTTTTGCGACGCGTTGGAACTGACCCTGAAATCCCTTCAAAACTTTAGCGAAGTGCAGACAGCCGATTGCCTAGAGGCGGCTTTGGCAAAACTGGACGCATCCAACAGCGCCCCTGCCCTGATCCTGCTGGATCTGAATTTGCCGGACGTAAACGGATTGGATGGATTGATCCGCCTGAAACGATCCGCGTCCAAAACGCCGATCATCATCGTGTCATCTATGACCGATAATAACATCATCAAAGGCGCAATCGCGGCTGGCTCCTCAGGCTTCGTTCCCAAACATTCCGCACGCAACGTGTTCCGCGACGCTATCGAACAGATCGGCGCAGGTAACATTTACACACCTCAAGGTTTCGTCGAAGGCCAAGAGGACGACGAAGAGACGCTCGCGATTGCCCGTTTGTCGTCGCTTACGAACCAACAGGCACGGATTCTTGAGCTGATTTGCGAAGGCAAATTGAACAAACAAATCGCCTATGATCTGTCCATTGCAGAGGCAACAGTTAAAGCGCACGTCACTTCGATCATGCGAAAGTTGAACGTCCAAAGCCGCACACAAGCAGTGCTAGTTGCGCAAGAAGCAAAGTTCTCAAAGCCCTTGCCAAAAGAAACATAAGCCCCCTATCGTGTTGGGTAGGGAGAGAGACTTATGGCTAGGAACGAAGATGTAACAGCTATGGCTGTTGGGTCGGATATTGTGCGCGCCGATGTACTGCGCACAGCGCAAGTGTGTTGTAATGTGCAGGACCCTATTTCAAAAATCGCTGACCAAATCGGGCAAACGCCTATGGCTTTGCTGTCGGTATATATCACCGCGCAAGCCGATTTTCGGGCGATCGTCGATGCGTTGATGAAACGGTATCCAGACACCCAAATCGTCGCTTGCACGACCGCAGGTGAAATTGGCCAGAAAGGATACGAAGAAGGCCAAATCATCGCCATCGGTTTCCCCGCCGAAACATTTGCTAGCAGCGCGGTGATCGTTGAAAATTTGGCTGATTTCGATGCGCAGGCCCTAAGCGACCGGATCGCGCAACAACGCGTCAGCCTACAAGAAAAGCACGAAGACAAATCCTATGGGTTTGCCTTGCTCACAATCGATGGCCTGTCGCTGCGCGAAGACGTGTTAACCGCCACAATTTCCCCTGCCTTGCGTGATACGCCATTACTGGGGGCGTCCGCTGGTGATGGCACGCGCTTTAGCGAAACGCTGATCGCCTATAATGGCAAGGTCATGAAAAACGCGGCCGTCCTGAATATTCTGCGCAGTTCAGCCGAGATCAAAGTATTCACGCTAGATCATCTGGTCCCAACCGACCAGAAAATGGTCGTCACCGAAGCCGACCCCGAACGCCGCATCGTGAAATCCATCAACGCAGAACCCGCTGCCCGTGAATACGCGCGGATCGTCGGCAAAGATCCCGAACAGTTGGACCGTTTCACCTTTGCATCGCATCCCGTGGTGGTGCGCCTGGGCGGCAAACACCATGTCCGCGCCATTCAACAGGTCAATGATGCTGGCGAATTGGTTTTCTTTTCTGCGATCGACGAAGGCATGGTTCTAACCGTCGCGACAGCCGACAATATGGTCGATCACCTGAACGCAAAAATGGCCGAATTGTCGTCCAAATCAAAACCGGATCACATCATCAGTTTCGACTGTATTCTGCGCCGGATAGAGGCAGAACAGACCCAATTAACCCGCCAACTGTCAGAAATTATGGCCGAGAATAAAGTTCTAGGCCTATCGACCTATGGGGAACAAATCGGCCCCCTACATGTGAACCACACCATGACCGGCGTGGCATTTTATCGTAACGCGCCCTAGGAACCCATAATGTCGCTTGTTAACCCCGAAGACAGTCTGGAACGGCAAAACGAAAAACTGCTGAACATCGCCCAAGCGTTGATGAAGCGGGTTGAACAGAAAAGCGAACACACGGGCCTAGCGTATCAGCAATTCGAACGCGCCGCGCTACTAGAAACGCAGGTGCGCGAACGGACGATTGAATTAGAACGTACGCTCGACCTGCTTCAGGAATCCAATGCGCGGCTGGAAACCGCGAATGCAGAAACCGAAGCGGCAAGAACAAATCTGGCCGAAGCGATTGAAACTGTGAATGACGGTTTTGCGCTGTTCGATCCCGATGAAAAACTCGTGCTGTTCAATAGCCGGTTTTGCCGCGACATGCATGACGTTATGTCCAACCTGACCGAAGGCCTAAGCTTTGGCGATTATGTCGATATGGTTGCACATAGCAAAGCGTTGGCCCTGCCCGCCGATCAAACCCGCGCGCAATGGTCTGCCGAACGCATGGCATTACATTCCGAAAGCCACGTGGTTTTCAACGTCGCCGTTCGCTGGGGGCGCTGGATTCAGGTCTCAGAACATCGAACCGCGCGCGGTGGCACCGTTATCTTGCAAACGGATGTCACCGAAATCATGCAAAACGAACGCGAAGAGCGGAATAAACTGCGCGATCAGCAGGCCCGAACTTTGCAAGCAACATTGGACCATCTGGATCAAGGTATCTGTATTTTCGATCACACGCTAGCTTTGGTCGGCTGGAACACGAATGTCGAGGGGTTGCTGTCTTTGCCGCCGCGCCGCGCGGTGCATCGGTTGCAATTTCACGAATTGCTGGACAGCTTTGATGATGGGGTAAAATATTCTGACGGCCAAAGCGTCTCTCGCCTGATCAAATGGGCGAAACAACGTCAGCGCCGTCGTCCGCTGAAATTCGAAGCGACGCGCAAAGACGGTCGCACCTTGCGCGTCTTTTGTCAGGAAATGCCAGACCGCGGTTTCGTGATCAGCTTTACCGACGTCACAGCCGAGGTCGACGCCGCACGCGCCATGGCAGAGATTAACGAACGTCTAGAACAGGGCGTGCGCGATCGCACCGCTGAATTGGGCGTTGCCTTGGCCGAGGCGGAACGTGCCAATGCATCGAAATCGCGTTTTGTGGCCGCAGCAAGCCACGATCTGTTACAGCCCCTTTCGGCCGCGAAACTGTTTATGTCATCGCTATCCGACCGCCTGTCAGACGACGCATCGCGCGGGGTACTGGCCAAAGCTGAAACCGCCCTATTCAGCGTCGAAAAGATCATCGAGGCTTTGCTGGACATTTCGCGCCTGGACGCCGGCAAAGCCACGTTCAAGGTGCAGCCGGTGCGCCTGTCGGCAATTCTGGAACCACTGCGCGATGAATTGACACCCACTGCCGCTGCCAAAGGGTTGGAACTGCGCATGGTGACCGCCGATCTGACGGTGATGAGTGATCCCGCCTATCTGCGGCGCATCGTGCAGAACCTGATGGAAAATGCGATTAAGTACACTGATCAGGGGCGTATTCTGGTCGGCGTTCGCCGCTACGGGAAATCGGCGCGGATCGAAGTTTGGGATACGGGCCGCGGCATTGCCGAAGAAGACCAGAAAGCAATTTTTCAGGAATTCGAACGTCGCGACGGACCTGCCGATAATACGGGCTTAGGCCTTGGGCTTGCTATCGTGGAACGAGCCGCTGCGGGATTGGGGCATCCTTTGGGCATTTGGTCACAACCCGATGTGGGTAGCTGTTTTTCATTGAACGTGCCGCTGTGCGATGTGTCCAAACACCCAGAAACACCGTTAGAAACACCGCGAACATGGGGCAAGGAACTGACTGGACAGGTTTTGTTGCTGGTCGAAAACGATATCCCGCTATCAGCCGCGATCACATTGATGGTCGAAGAACACGGAGCCGAGGTTCTGATCGCGCATAGCGCTGAGGAAGCACTCGATCTGCTGGAAGAAATCCAACTGATCCCAGACGGGTTATTGCTGGATTATCAATTAGGTAGCGGAATGAGCGGTGTTGAATTCTATCGCACTTTCACCAAACGCTATGGCAAAGTTAAAGCAGCAATATTGTCAGCCAACCGTTCCACAGAGCTACAGCGCGAATGCCGAGAGATCGATATCCCGCTGCTTGCTAAACCTTTGGACAAACACAAATTGTTTGAACTGTTGGTCTATGATCTGCCGGCTCGTGCGCGGAATGCCGACGGGGGCTTATAGCCCCCAAGCCAGCCGCCCTTCGACCAGCTGTTTCAGCCCCAGCCGCGCACCCAAATAGATGCCTGCCAGCGTCAGGGGCGCGGACAATGCCAGCACAGACATCGCGGATAGGCCTTGGCCAAAACTGCAGCCCAGTGATAGCGCTGCACCGACGCCCATCAGCCCAGCGCCGATGATCTGGCGGCGCAATTCACGCGGGTCTTCGCAAGCTTCCCAACGGAAATGACCTTTTATCAGGCTACCTACAAATGCACCGACCCAAACACCCGCGATTGACCCGATCCCAAAGCTAAGCGTTTGCCCCGTTGCCGTCATTGCATAAAGGATCGTCTCACCGATTGGTGCGGCGAATGTGTGAGACACAATGGTCAGATCATCAAATCCAACGCGGTTCACAAAGGTCATGCCGACCCATGCTGTGACGATGGCCAATGCGACGACCGCGCTCCAAAACAGGGCCTTTGAATCGCGGCGAAAATCGTTTGATGACAGCGTTATAGCAACGACCGCTAAACCAATGACGATGCCGATTGCAGACGTGGGAATACCTGTCGCGCCAGACAAAACATGAGCAATCCCAGCGGGAGCAGCAGCCTCGGTTCGGTCGGGAAAGATCGCCAGACGGGCCCAGGCAATCGGTCCCGAAAATGTTGCATATGTCGCAACGCCGATCACGGCCACGATCACAAAATTTCGCAGGTCGCCCCCGCCCAATCGGGCCAATGCGCCGTATCCGCAGTTCCCTGCGATCGCCATGCCATAGCCAAAAATCAAACCGCCGATAATCGATACGATTGGTTGCGCTTCTATCTGTAAATAAAAGGTTTGGGTTTCAGCCACCAAACCCAACGCCGACAAAACAAAGGTCGCGCAAACAGATAGGCCAATTGCCATACCCCACATGCGCAAACGCGTGTCATTGCTGGAATAAACGTGATCTTCGATAGCGCCTAACGTGCAAAACCGGCCCAGACGCGCAGCAAGCCCCAAAAGGATCCCGCCAACACCACCTATCAGCGCCGCAAAGTTACCTTCGCCCAGCAGTTCGACCATTCGCATCCTCCCCATGCTTGTGTCGATGCCCCGGAAACGAAGGGGCTATTTACAGAACAAATCAAACAACAGCGATATGATCTGTTTCGCGCGATCATCCGTCAAGCTGTAATAGATCGTTTTTCCGTCGCGGCGGGGTTGGACCAATCCCTCTAGGCGTAGGCGGCTTAGCTGTTGGGATACCGCCGCCTGCCGAGAGGCGAGCAGATCTTCTAGTTCGGTAACCGATTTTTCACCCGACACCAGATGACATAGGATCATCAATCGGCCTTCGTGACCGATAGCCTTTAGGTAATTGGTGGCTTTGGTCGCGTTTTCCATAATCGCCGTAATTTCGGCGTCGGACATATCTGGATCAAGGACGGGGATATTCATATTAAAAGGCGGCTGCATCAAAAAACATTGCCCCCTAAAACTGAGGCTTTCTGTAGGTTTAGTGCAACAACCATCTCATTACCATACCGCAATATGCCACAGGTCGTTACGACCTTTGGCTTAAATGCGATATCGGCCAGATCAGTCATGTGCGATCTGCACCCCACCATCGCGTAGCATATTTGCGATCAGCCCCCAGAAAAAATCATCCCCTGGGTATCCCTCTAGGCGGTTCACCTCTGCCCCATCGACCAACAGAACAAATGTCGGGGTAAACACAACGGGCCGCGCCAATGTAATATCTTCTGGCATACCATCGGTCACATCCACCTTGCGCAGCGGGGCCGCTTTGCCTTCGTTTGTGACGGGATAGATCGGACCAATCTCTTGGTCCCATGCCAAACACCACTGACACCCCGGCCTTTCGGCCATCATCATCTGGACCTCGGCCAAGGCCGAAATCGGGGCGAACATCAGAAAGGGGATAGCCAAAAATCTAAACATTCAATTATTTTAATATGAATGCACTAATTTTCAAGGAATCTTCGAATGCCCGAAATCAGCCATCTAGGCGCTGCTTTTGCAGGGTTTTTATCATTCTTTACGCCCTGCGTGCTGCCGCTGGTTCCTTTCTACCTGAGTTATATGGCCGGCATCTCGGTGGGACAGATTCGCGGCGGTGGCCATGAAACAGTGGGGATTCACGTCCGTTTGATAATCAGCGCCATCAGTTTCGCATTAGGCGTGACCACAATCTTTGTCTTGTTAGGCATGGGCGCGACCGCAATCGGCACGGCCTTTGCGCAATGGAAAGGCACGCTACAAATCGTTGCCGCGGTCGTGCTTGCCCTGTTCGGCCTGCATTTTCTGGGTCTATTTAAAATCCCGTTGTTTTACCGTGAAGCACGCATTCACAGCCGCCTACCCGCCACTGGCCTGATCGGCGGGTATATGACTGGTTTGGCGTTTGGCTTTGGCTGGACGCCCTGTGTGGGCCCTGCCCTAACCGGCGTTTTGATTGTCGCAGGCAGCTATGATGACGTTTGGAAAGGTGCAGCACTGCTATTTTCCTATGGGATCGGAATGACGGCACCATTCATTTTTGCGGCCCTATTCGCACGACCGTTCCTTGGCTGGATTGACCGCCATCGTTCCCTGATGCGTTACACCGAAAAGGTCATGGGGGCCGTCTTGATCGTGTTTGCGATTTTGATCGGAACAGGGTCGGTCGAACGCATTGCGGCGTGGTTACTCATGGTTGCGCCGTCATTATCCCGACTACTTTAACCCGAAAGTATAGCAACACTACCCCACCCAAACGCCTGAAAAATAACGACTAATAAAATAATCAAAATTACATATTCAAATTTTTGATTTTATTATTGCGAGAATCCGCTTTGGTACGCTACGGTACACCAGAGGGGAGAGGCAGACGCGTTTTTGGAGGAACGCATCTGGTGCAAGCAGCTGATACGGTCGGCTTTGCATGAAACTCTTTGACAACTTTCGCGCCCAAGCTGGGCAAGATTTGGAACTGTAGGTCGGTCACACATCGACGTGGCCGCACATCTGGAGGAGGAGTATCCATGCAGATTACTCGTAGAAATACGCTGCTGATGACAGTGGGGACCGCGATCGCTGCGGCTGTCCCATTCAAGGCAATGGCAAACGCCGACGCCGCCATTGACGCGCTGCTGAATGGCGCCGAAGCTGGCTCTGAAGGCTTGACCCTTATCGCACCTGAGATCGCAGAAAACGGCAACACCGTTCCGATCGAAGTGAATGCACCAGGCGCGACCATGATCGCTGTTTTTGCTGGCGGCAACCCGACCCCAGAGGTCGCAACCTTTACCTTTGGCCCGCTGGCTGGTTCGCATTCCGCGTCCACCCGTATGCGTTTGGCCGGCACCCAAGACGTGATCGCCATCGCGCAAATGCCTGACGGCAGCTTTGTCCGTGCAAGTCAGGAAGTCAAAGTAACCATCGGCGGCTGCGGCGGCTAAGGCATAAGGGGATAAAACCATGGCAGACAATGTAACACCACGCGTACGTGTACCCCGCGAAGCATCCGCAGGCGAGGTTATCACCATCAAAACGCTGATTTCGCACCCAATGGAATCGGGTCAGCGCAAAGACGGCGACGGCAACCCGATCCCACGTTCGATCATCAATCACTTCACATGTGACTTTAATGGTCAGAACGTCATCGACGTTGTTCTAGAGCCTGCGATTTCGACCAACCCGTATTTCGAATTCCAAGCGACAGTTCCTGAATCGGGAACCTTTACCTTCACTTGGAACGATGACGACGGCAGCGTCTACACCGAAACCAAAGACATCGCGGTCGCGTAACAGCCTCCTCCTGGGCGGCGTCCGCGCCGCCCAAACTTTTCAATCAAATTTCAACCTCAATGACTGCAGTCACCACCCGTGCCTGCAAATGGAGTAGTTTTATGATCTCTCGTCGGGATTTTTTGCAGGCCAGTATGGCTGCCAGTGCCATCGTTGGCGCGTCCGGTTTCGGACAGTGGGGCAAATTGGCGGCTCAGCAATTGCTGACGCAGGATCAACTGTTGGAATTCGATACGTTCGGCAATGTGACCCTGATCCACATCACAGACATCCACGCGCAGCTGAAACCGATCTGGTTCCGCGAACCCGAAATTAACTTGGGCGTTGGTGACAACAAAGGCGCTGTACCGCACATCACGGGCGCAGATTTCCGTCGCGCATACGGTATCGAAGACGGCAGCCCGTCGCATTACGCACTGACTTATAACGATTTTACATCCCTTGCCCGCGGATATGGCCGCTTGGGCGGGATCGACCGCGTCGCAACTGTGGTCAATGCAATCCGCGGTGACCGCCCTGATGCGATCCTGCTGGACGGCGGTGATACATGGCATGGGTCCTACACCTGCTACCACACCCAAGGTCAGGACGTTGTGAACGTCATGAATATGCTGAAACCAGACGCGATGACATTCCACTGGGAATTTACGCTGGGCAGCGAACGTGTACGTGAACACCTGTCCAACCTGCCCTATGCAGCCTTGGGGCAGAACATTTTCGACAGCGAATGGGACGAACCCGCCGAAGATTTCGCGCCCTACAAATTCTTTGAACGTGGCGGTGCAAAGGTTGCGGTCATTGGCCAAGCGTTCCCATATATGCCCATCGCCAACCCCGGTTGGATGTTCCCAGAATATTCGTTCGGCATTCGCGACGAACGTATGCAGGAAATGGTGAACGAAGTACGCGGCATGGGCGCAGACGTGGTCGTCGTCCTGTCCCACAATGGTTTCGACGTGGACAAGGCGATGGCATCGCGTGTTCAGGGCATTGATGTGATCCTATCAGGCCACACGCATGATGCCCTGCCCGAACCCTATCTGGTCAATGAGACCATCGTTGTTGCCTCTGGTTCTAACGGCAAATTCGTATCCCGCGTCGACCTCGACATCCGCGACGGGCGTATGATGGGTTTCAAACACAAACTGATCCCGATCTTCGCCGACGTTATAACACCTGACGCTGACGTAGCTGCTGCAATTGATGCGGAACGTGCGCCTTTTGCTGATCAGTTGAACGAAGTCATCGGCAAAACTGCTGAAGATACGCTGCTGTACCGTCGCGGCAATTTCAACGGATCGTGGGACGACCTGATTTGTCAGGCCCTGATCGACGAACGCGATGCCGACATTTCCATGTCTCCAGGCGTGCGTTGGGGACCATCGGTCCTGCCAGGTCAGGAAATCACTCGCGAAGACCTGTGGAACGTCACATCGATGACCTATCCGAACGCCTATCGCACTGAAATGACAGGTGAATTTATCCACACCATCATGGAAGACGTGGCCGACAACCTGTTCAACGAAGACCCCTATTACCAGCAAGGCGGCGACATGGTTCGCGTTGGTGGCATGGGATACAAAATCGACATCACCAAACCTATCGGTAGCCGCATTTCCGAAATGACGCTGCTGAAAACAGGCGAGCTGATTGATCCTGCAAAAACCTATGTGGTCGCAGGGTGGGCTTCGGTCAACGAAGGCACCGAAGGCCCCGCCATTTGGGACGTTGTCGAAAATTACATCCGCCGTCAGGGCACTGTCTCTGTCGCTCCGAATACCTCTGTTCAGGTTGTGGGCGCTTAACCGCCCCTGCCCCAGCAAAAGGACACTCATCATGACCAAAATTTACAAAGGCATGAAACCCACCCGCCGCAGCTTCCTAACAGGAGCAGCCGCAAGCGGTGTTGCAATGGTTTCCGCCAAAGCTGCAAACGCTGAAGGTGATCCAGCGATCATCAACAAACAAGAATGGAACCAATATCTGGGCGAAGGCGTCGATGCCCGCCCCTATGGTATGCCATCCCAGTTTGAATCCCACGTGCGCCGTCAGGATGTGCCTTGGCTGACTGCTGACCCTGTGTCGTCGGTAAACTTTACCCCGCTGCACGAACTGGACGGGATCATCACGCCAAACGGCCTGTGCTTTGAACGTCACCACGCCGGTATCGCCGAAGTCGATCCAGCTGAACACCGCCTGATGATTAACGGTCTGGTGGACCGCCCGCTGGTTTTCACCATGGAAGACCTGATGCGTTTCCCACGTGAAAACCACGTTTATTTCCTAGAATGTGCTGCGAATACCGGCATGGAATGGGCTGGCGCGCAGCTGAACGGCTGCCAGTTCACCCACGGTATGATCCACAACGTCATGTATACAGGCGTCCCGCTGCGCCTGCTGCTGCAAGAAGCTGGTGTTAAGACAACTGGCAAATGGATCATGCCAGAAGGTGCAGATGCATCCGGCATGACCCGTTCGATCCCGATTGAAAAAGCGCTGGACGACTGTTTGGTCGCGTTCAAAATGAACGGCGAAGCGCTGCGCCCTGAACAGGGTTATCCCGTTCGTCTGGTTGTCCCCGGCTGGGAAGGCAACATGTGGATCAAATGGTTGCGCCGTATCGAAGTGGGCGATCAGCCATGGCACCACCGCGAAGAAACATCAAAATATACCGATCTTCTGGCCGACGGTCAGGCGCGCCGCTTCACATGGGAAATGGACGCGAAATCGGTCATCACATCGCCTAGCCCGCAGGCCCCTATCACCCAAGGCCCTGGCCCATTGGTCATCACGGGCGTTGCATGGTCGGGTCGCGGCACGATCCCACGCGTAGATGTAACCATCGACGGTGGCATTACGTGGCAACAGGCCCGTATGTCTGGCCCATCGCTGAACAAATCGATGCACCGTTTCTATTTGGATGTCGAATGGGACGGCAAACCAATGCTGCTACAAAGCCGCGCGCATGACAGCACCGGATACGTTCAGCCAACCAAAGAGCAACTTCGCCACGTTCGCGGTGAAAATTCGATTTATCACAACAACAGCATCCAAACTTGGGCTGTGAACGAAAAAGGAGAGGCCGAGAATGTCGAAATCTCCTAACGGCCTGTACACAGTACTGGGGATTGCTGGGATCGGCGTCGGCATTGGCGTCGCCGTTAACTCCAGCAACCACCAAAGCGACGTGATTGAAACGGCGCAAGCCACCGCCCAAGCAGCCGAAGACCGCGCTGCCGCAGCGCAGGCCGCAATTGCCGATACTCAGGCTGCTGCGACCGACCTAATCAATACTTTGGCTGCCCAACCTTTGAGTACGGGTGCGCCTGTCGCTGAAACCGCTGGTTTCGGTTTGGGCCGCGACGCTCTGCCGGTCGAAATCGCCGCATGGGATATTGACGTACGTCCGGATGGTGCGGGCCTGCCTGCTGGGTCAGGTGACGTATGGACCGGCGAAGAGGTATTCGTTGAAAAATGCGCCATGTGCCACGGCGATTTCGGTGAAGCCGTCGGCCGTTGGCCTGTTCTGGCGGGCGGACACAATACTCTGTCCGACGAAGATCCGGTAAAAACGATTGGCTCCTACTGGCCCTATCTGTCGACAGTTTATGACTACATCAACCGCGCGATGCCATTCGGCATGGCACAATCACTGACGAATGACGAAGTCTATGCGATCACCGCGTATCTTTTGTACGTTAACGATCTGGTGGACGACGATTTTGAACTGTCGAACGAAAACTTCCTAGAAGTTCGCCTGCCGAACGAGCCGAACTTCTTTATGGATGATCGCGCGACAGCCGAATATCCCATTTTCAGCGTCGAACCTTGCATGGAAAACTGTAAGGATAGCGTTGAAATCACGATGCACGCGTCGGTTCTGGATGTAACGCCAGAGGATGAAAACGCAGCGCAGGAAGACGCCACAGTTGTCGCAGCCGCGGCAGAACCTGAGGTCGATCTGGCCGCAGAAGGCGAAGCGCTATTCCGTCAGTGTAAATCCTGTCACCAAGTCGGTGATGGCGCAGGCAATGGCGTAGGTCCTCACCTGAATGGCGTGGTCGATCGCCCAATCGGTAGTGTTGATGGGTTCCGCTATTCCAATACTCTGCTGGATGTGGGTGGCGAATGGAGCGCTGACGTTCTGGGTGCATTCCTTGCCGATCCACGCGGCGCAATGCCGGGCACCAAAATGGCGTTCCGCGGGCTACGCAGCCAAGAGGAAATCGACGCTATCATCGCCTATCTGGCAACTTTTGAATAAGGGGGAAATCAGATGACAAAACTGTCAAGCATTATGATCCCTGGCCTGGGCGGCGTAACAGCGATTTGCGGTTTGGCCTATGCTTTGCCGACGATGCAATATCAGGCTCAGATCGCAGCCAACAATGAACGGATCGCGGCACAAGCAATCGCGCAAGCCGAGGCAACCGAAGCCGAGGCTGCTGCTGCCGCGCTATCGTTGGACGCGATCAAAGTCGCAGCCGAGGCAGGCGCATTCGTTTCAGGCGCCCCTGCCCCGCAAACCGCTGGTTTTGGTTTGGGCCGCGACGCGTTGCCTGTCGAAATCGCAGCATGGGACATTGACGTACGTCCAGATGGTGCAGGCCTACCTGCTGGGTCTGGTGACGTATGGACCGGCGAAGAGGTATTCGTTGAAAAATGCGCCATGTGCCACGGCGACTTTGGCGAAGCTGTCGGCCGCTGGCCTGTTCTGGCGGGCGGACACAATACTCTGTCCGACGAAGATCCGGTAAAAACCATTGGTTCCTACTGGCCCTATCTGTCGACAGTCTATGACTACATCAACCGCGCAATGCCATTCGGCATGGCCCAATCGCTGACAAACGACGAAGTCTATGCGATCACCGCGTACCTTCTGTACGTCAACGATCTGGTCGACGACGATTTCGAACTGTCGAATGACAACTTCCTTGAAGTTCGTCTGCCGAACGAACCAAATTTCTACATGGATGACCGTGCGACGACAGAATACCCGATTTTTGCGGGTGACGTTTGCATGACCGATTGTAAGGATAGTGTGACAATCACGATGCGCGCGACCGTTCTGGACGTAACACCAGATGACGGATCCGAAGGCGGTGAGGAGGCCGCCGAAGAGGAGCCGGCTGAGACCGAGGAGGCCTCGGTCGAACCAGTGAAAGAGCACGATCCTGAATATGCGTTTTTGAATATTCAGGGCGACCCAGCCTACGGCGAATATCTGTCGGGCGATTGCACTTCCTGTCACCAATTGTCGGGAAGCGCATCCAATATCCCCAGTATTCTAGGCTGGCCGCGCGAAACATTCATGCTGGCCATGCACGATTTCAAAATCGGCATGCGTGAAAATCAGGCCATGGAAATGATGGCATCGCGTTTGTCCTACGAGGAGATTGCAGCCCTCGCAGCGTATTTCGAAAGCCTCGAATAATCGGGGTGTGTTCTTAGGGAGGAGAACCATGAAACTAAACAGACGTACATTCCTGGGGACCGCAGTAGCGGTCACAGGCACATTATCCGCACCAATGGTGATGGGTGCCGGTCACGGCAAACCAAAAGTAGTCGTAATTGGCGGCGGCGCAGGTGGTGCGACCGCCGCTCGTTATATTGCAAAGGACAGCGAAGGCGCGATTGATGTCACGCTGATCGAACCTAGCCGCGAATATTACACCTGTTTCTTCTCAAACCTGTATTTGGGTGGTTTGCGCGAGATGAACAGCTTGGGCCATTCCTATGGCACGCTTGCGTCTGAATACGGCATCAACGTTCTGCACGATTGGGCAGTCGGCGTAGACCGCGACGCAAAAACAGTGACAACTGCGGGCGGTTACACCCTGCCTTATGATCGTCTGGTCATCAGCCCAGGTATCGATTTCATCGATGGATCGGTTCAGGGTTGGGATGTTTCGGCACAAAACGCCATGCCACATGCATACAAAGCAGGTTCGCAAACCGAACTGTTGCGTGCGCAGATCGATGCAATGCCTCAGGGCGGCGTCTTTGCCATGGTCGCACCGCCCAACCCGTATCGCTGCCCTCCTGGCCCATACGAACGCGTCAGCATGGTTGCCCACCGCCTGAAACAGGTGAACCCAACCGCAAAAATCCTAATTGCTGACCCGAAAGAGAAATTCTCGAAACAGGCGTTGTTCGAAGAAGGCTGGAACGCACATTATTCGGGTATGATCGAACGTATCGGTCCAGATTTTGGCGGCACAAATGTAACCGTCGACCCATCGGCGATGACTGTCGATATCGACGGCGACGTGAACAAAGTCGATGTTTGCAACGTCATCCCAGCTATGAAAGCAGGCCGTATTGCGGAAATCGCAGGCGTCACTGATGGCAACTGGGCACCCGTGAATGCGATCGATCTGTCGTCGAAAATCGATCCAAACATCCACGTTCTGGGTGATGCTTGTGCGCAAGGTGACATGCCGAAATCGGGTTTCTCGGCCAACAGCCAAGCTAAAGTTTGCGCAATGGCCGTTCGCGGCGCGCTGACAGGTTCGGCAGTGTTCCCTGCCCGCTTCGCGAACACCTGCTGGTCGTTGATCGACACCAACGACGGCGTCAAAGTCGGCGCAACCTATGAAGCAACCGACGAAAAGATCGCCAAAGTTGATGGGTTCATCTCTAGCACAGGTGAAGACGCATCCACCCGTCAGGCAACATATGAAGAATCCGTTGGCTGGTACGACGGGATCACGGCTGACATGTTCGGCTAAACAAAAATACGCCCGGCAAAATGCCGGGCGTAACTCTATCCGCTAACGGACTGCATAAACTCACACATCGCTTTTGGCGGATTATCGTGATAAAGTTGCGGGTTGGCTTCGATATAAGCTTGGCGCGTTTGTTGTAGTTTTTCCCAAAGGACGCCCTGCTTCTGAATATCCAAAATGGTTTGCAATAGGTTTGCCTGTTCATCAACCAACGTTGCGACACCCATTTCATCCAAACTAATTGGAAAACGTTTTCCAGTAAAATTACACGAAATAACATTCCGACCTGCCAAAGCAGCCTCTAAGCCCACGTTAGAGAACCGCGTGACGATCAGATCAGAAGCAAGCAATGTTTCTGGCAGATCCAACATATCGGCAACGAAAATGGCGTCATTTTTCCCGACAATCGCGTCACAGTAGTCGAAGTATTCCTGATGTGCCGTGGGATGGTAACGAAACGCCAACCTAGCACCGGGTATATCCCCGACGACCAACGCCAACGTATCAATCACATCCTTATCGTCTTGCAATATTGGCGAACAAGCGAATGTGATTAGGAAATCTTCGTGTAACTTCGCCTTGTTTCTACAACTTTTCCGATCCAACTTGCGAATTTGGGCCTGAACACCACCAACCTTTGAATTACCAGTCAGTACCAACTTTTCTTTTGGAACTTTAAAAAAGTCTTCAAAAATCTTTTCAGAATAGGTTTCTATCACAAACTGATAATCAGCAACCGATGCCTTATACCGAGATCGAGGCCCAACGAAAACAGTTTGAACATCGAAACTTTTCGCGCCAGTCTCACGCCCGCAGAACGCCGCGACTTGTGAAATGTAATCGCGCCCGGGTAACAAAACGATCTGCTTAGGTCTGGTCTTTTCAACCAAACGAACGACATCAGCCCCAGCCAAAACTAGACGCGGCAAACGGACATTGAAAAAAGCATCTATTCTGGGTTTTGCTGCCATCAACAGCGCAAGATTAGTAGGCGTCAACAAATCTCGCTGCCAAATGCGAGCAATAAGCAAATCTGCCAAGCCGGACTGAAACACTTCTGGCAGATCAGCGGGAGGAACAAACAAACGCAGCAGCGGTGAGATCGATAGTTTATCAAACCACAAATCTGCATAGGATTTTAAAAAATCAGGTAAGTTAGACAAACCACGCTTACCCGCAGTCAAAGCAAAATGCACCGTACCGGTTTTTTGGAGCTCCTTCCCTAAAAAAAGAAGGTCGGTCTTGTAATTTCGATCGAAACTCCTCCCTACCAACAACGCCGTGCTGGAGGTCATATCAGATCCATTCGTGACCCCCGCATCACCAATCAAATGTGATATAGCATCCCGGACTAAACCTGCTTCGGTATTGGATTGGATGGGAGGAATGTAATCTGCTTCAAAACTTGTCGACCCTTTAGTTGCAAAAACAACATCAGTATCAACTGAAAGACTCTCAAGAGCTATTTGATAGGCGGTTGCAAGTTGTGCAGTATCACAAACAACCAAAGCGCGTTTCGAACTCTGCAGCTCGTGTGAATTTATAATGCTCCAAAAGTCAATCGACGCTGCGAACAACGCATCATCTAAAGGCAACTTTAGGGAATCCAACCAAGTCTGAGACAGATCGTCACCAATTATTGCCTTTAACTCATCGATTAAGAGTGACGCTAAGCTCTCGGTATGAGAACTCAATTCCTCTTCGGTAACGCTGTAGGCTGCTACTCTTAAGTCAGCAAAAGACGAGCAATTCTCAAACCAATCGACCCTTTTAGTAGATAAAGTTGCAGGTAAGAACGTAGCGCCCGACGTATCAAACGCAAGTTGGGCCGGTCCAATATCAGGGTTAATAGTTGTAACGAATGCTGTATCAAAACGACCAATCGTATCCTGAGTTTTTTTTTGGCCAATCAAACTTACTAGATTGTACTCTAGGTTTTCGAGTTGAGGGCAAAGCAAAAGCGCGTCATCTATCGGGCAATCAAACGAAATACCAGATAGCCGAGCAAAAACCCTGACTGGTTCAAGATCAAAGTAAGACAAATCCGTTTCAACTGTAGCATTTACTACGTTACGAATTGCATTCATGAAGTCCTTTGAAAAATTCGTACCGCTGATTAATCTATGAACAGTGAGCAACATCTCAGGAGTCCCTGAATCAAGCCCTCTTTTCAACAATAAAATAGCAATAATACCAGCAAGATCAGGTTGTGATTTGGCGTATCGTTTTAGCAAAACGTAGGTCGGAGGCGGTAAATCAGACTTCACCCAACCACCAGATATTACTCCTGATGAATCTTTAGAAGATTTCTCTAGGTCCAACAAAAAACGATCGACAAAATTTTTCTGAATCTCAGGTCGAAAAAACCTCCTTTGGATATTCTCAAGCCATTTCTTAGTTGTTCGTCTACGGGGTTCAAAGTTCCAACTATCTACAATTTTTTTAGCATTGTTTCGAGCTTGATGACCACCGAAACGGGTTCCGTCATGGTTAATGCTACGAATAGAGTATATTAATGAGGCAAGTATTGCGGTTGTCGCGCCACGATCTCGTTTACTATGAATATTCCTTGCCCAATAATTGACCGAATATTCTCTTAAGTCACGTGCGAAGAGGCCTTGCCAGCGAGTAACAATCGCCAAATATAATTTTTTCCAAGAAAAATCCTGTTTTGCCTGTGGTAATAGACTTCTGCAAACATGATAAAGTTTTGCCTTTTTGGCAGAACTAGCATCGACAGTACGTGATGCGGTTTCCAGATCATTTATTGTAGTTTCATAAAGATAATTTATTATATTTTCTCTATGACGATTGAACGATCGATAGACCGGCTCAATATTCGCAACCGACCGACGCTCTAAAGGCAACCAGCTTTTAGACTTTGATACACCTTTATGGTTTTCACCGGTGATCAACCATCCTTCGCAAGTCGGCGACACCAATAAGTCAGTCGCCTGTAAAGACAGCTTTGCTCTGATTTGACCCTGCCTTGTCTCCATAATAAATGGAGCATCATCGCCAGCAGCAACATGCGCGTATAAATTTCTGCTAACTTCGATCAAGAGACCGAAAGGTAGGTCTGCATTGATTTCACCAAAAGCACGCAGAACTTTTGGCAGCGAACATAAATCGCTACGATAATGCTTTGCTTTGCCCGAAAAGATTACGGAACGATCCATTCGATCGACTATCCCACCAGTGGCATCGACCAACCATCAAATGGCTCAACTTTTTCACCAAAGGCCGTACCGTACCTTGACTGTATCGCAATAATAATTGCTGCCATTTCGTCCTGCGTCAATTCACGTGATCGATATATCTGAATTAGATCTTCGGTAATTCCATAGCCTGCCCAAAATGGTCGGCCGGTTACGATCACTCGACGACCACAAAGTGCCGCCACTAAACCCAAAGCATGATCCTTTACAATAACCGTATTACACCGCTTCAAATGCTGTAGAAAGTGCGCAAAATTATCCTGTAGCCTTACATCCTCGGACGGCAGCGGTCGAAAAACGGTCAACTCTTGGCCAGGCTTTAACTTTGCAATAGCAGCTGCAAACTCTTTTCTTTCGTTGGATGAAAGTTCTGACGTAGCCGATATATCTTTTATATTTGGAATAATCAGGCATTTATCACCATCTGATATGACATCGTTAGCTCTATCTAGAAAGCTTGATGCCTGATCCAAAAGGTCTGGATGTTCTTCAAAATCAAACCCTTGGAGCATTATGTCGATTTCCAGTTGACGGCGTGCCAACGTCCAGTCTGCCATACTATCCAACACGAACCCGACAGCATCTTTTTCGCCTTTTTCAAGAACAGAAAAGGGCGCGTCAGCGCCGTAAAAAATGACGGGTGAAAGTCCATTCGCCGCCAAATCAAAACGGCGCCGTGAGTAATCCTGAAACAGTACGACGCCCATGTGACGACGCAATAGCATATTTCGCAGATCTGCCACATGGACATTTATCGGAACAAAATATTTCTGAAATTCTGGATAAGCTGCATCAAAATACGCCCATTTATCTTTATCTAGACCATACACGATCGTGCGATACGGCGCATTTGGCCGATATTTTACGACTTCAAGCGTAGATTTTTTTAACCGAAAGGTGAACTGAAGGCGGCGCAATGCGAGCGTAGCTTTGTGTGTGAAAATACGCATTCAGAAACTTTCATACATCGCCGTTAAACGCGGCGGTAATCACGTGTCACATTGGCGAACAATGCAATAATTGCAAAAATCAGCATACAGGCCACGAAAACAATTGGAACATGTTTAGTCAAAATTGGAAATGTTCGATCACTTGGCAGCGACGGGTTCGAAATAATAAGCAAGTATTTTTGCTGCTGTAAAATAACCTGACGCGCTGTTTCCAGCGACATAGTTGCAAGTTCCAAATCATTTGCTGCGAACTCCAAAGCAGCATACAGGCGTTCATACTCATCGATTTGCATCGAAACTGCGCCTTCAGCAGAACTGGCCAATCTATCTCTGGCAGATGATATTTGTCGTAAAATAATGCGCTCTTGATCCTGCAATGCATCTATGCGCGGCTTAAACCTGTCCGCATCTTCTGACTCTTCAAGCAGCGAAAGATCGGACTGAACCGATGACAGTTCAGTTTCCAGATTTCCAATCATCCCTTGAAGCATCTGAACCTGCGCCATCGGGTCTACAGCACCATTTCGGTTTCGCCACTCTGTAAGCGCAAGGCGTGCGTCTAGAACGTTCTGCTGAGCGGCTTCAACGTTTGCCTGCTGAAAACGAACCTGATCATTTAACGCACGCGCATTAAGGTCATTCACAAAAGCTTCTACGATGCGTAGCAGGTTATCCGCGATTGCCTGTGCCGTTGCCGCGTCGAACGCAGAAACCTCGAGCGATATAATGTTTTCCTTGCTAGAAACACGCGCGACGACATGGCGTTGGTAGTATGCCAATATAGCATCGGATGAAGCACTATCAGGCAACTGCGTGAAGTAATCACCATAAGGGGCCCGATAATATTCAGCAAAACCGAAGACCTCCTCCAAAGCGTTTAAAGCATCAGGCGATTCAATAAACCTTTTTACTGAATAGATCGCGCTAGGCTCGCCGCTTACGATACCGATAGCAGTTGCTAGGCCGCCCAACATTTTCGATGAACCCTGCTGTCTATCTTCGACCGCAAACTGCGTTTGCGATCTGAATAGCGGTGCTTTGGTAACCAATGCGTAATAACCGGTCACAAACGTCGGAACTATCACGACGACAATGAATAACAACGTAACCAAACTAATTCGCGACCGAGCCTTTTGCATTTTCACACCTAAACTGTAATTCGTAGTTTATGGGATCGGATAGTGCGCCGAAACATCGTCATCACCCAATGGGAAAGTCACTGGCGTGCGATTGGCGGCTGACGCGCGCAAACCCGCATAGACGTTCATTGTGTCGCAAGCTTGATCCAGACCGCTGATCGGCGTTTCTGAACTGAATGCATCCGCCAATACAGCTTTGGCATATGAAATCAGGTTCGGCGGCGTAATTTCCAGATCACTCTGCTCTAGCGGTAAGCCATACAAAAACAGCGGCTTTTCGCGATCTTCAGCCCGACGGCATCGCAACGTCCAAACGCCACCTTCAGCAACCCAATTCACGACGCCACGTTCGAAAATGAAATCAGTGCCAATAACAATTCCTACATCATCGCCAGCTTCAATCACAGCGCGACGACCACCATCATAACGCATCAGAACGACGCCACCTGGATCATCAAACTTTGTTCCTCGGGTATTCGATGGGGTCTCGTCGCTCAATTCGGCGTAAACCGATTTGGGCATACCGCCCATTAGGTTATTGCACATATCAATCCAATGTGTACCCACGCAGCCCAGCGATCCGCCGCCGACCTTTACAATAACAGAACGCAGGCTGCCAAGTTCTGGCGAACCATCCATTTCTTTCAACATTTGGATGTTCGCACAATAACGCCGACCATGGTTCACGATCATACGCACGCCATTTTGGGTAGCTAATTCTCGCAATTCAATTGCATCTTTAGCGCTTTGAGATAGCGGTTTTTCTACGACGATCCGTTTCTTCCCTGCTTCGATGAGTTGCTGGACAATCGGAACATGAAGGTCAGCTGTTGTGCAAATGACGAAGCAATCCGCATCGCTAGACAGAACATTTTCAAAATCACGTTCATGCACATCTGCCAATGCCGCTTCTGTTTCGACCGCGAAAGGTTTCTCGCTTGGATCGAAAAGCATGGACAACTTATGACCCGCTTCTCGGATAGCTTGGGAAAAACGATGGCCCATACGGCCACCACCGATCAATACTACAGTCGTCATTTTCTTACTCAGTAATTTGCAATTTTATTGTATACATTTGCGATAGCGTCGCATTGATCCTGCGCAGTTACCAACCCAGCCCCATCTGTTAAAAAGGCTTGCATCTGCAGGTAAAGACCTGGCTTATACTTAGTATCCAGTTCATCATCGATTTCAACGACCTCGGTCTGGAACTTACCTTTTGGCATGACCTGCAGCTGTTCGATCGGTCGCAAAACCACTCTTTCTTCAGGCAGCACAATTTCAATGCCCCAGCGACCAGGCCCCCGCCAGTCAGCATTGTAAGAAAAGGCTGTTTGCTGGTCTGTTACACCCTGCCCCGAAAAATATGCCCCCGAAGGGTGCCACGACAATGCACCTACGGTTTTGGTCTGCAGATCGATTGGAAAACCACACAAATAAAAGGCCATATCGATAACATGAGTACTATTGGCGATCAGCCATTTCTCTTTGATGTTGGCTGGTGTTGGCAGCTCTTCAATGCGGGGCGCATTCTCGCAAAACTCGAAAGCGACCGACAAAGCACCACCCGCTGCCTCGATCCGCTTTTTCGCCTCTATTGTCGACGACAAGAACCGGCGATTGTACGCGATGTACACATCAGCACCTTTTTCGCGTGCCAGATCAGAGACATTCGCCAACTCGTTTTCATTCAGTCCGCCTGGCTTTTCCAAGAGGATTTTTTTAACGCCACCATTCAATAATTCCAATGCAGCCTGTGCCAGCATATCGACAGGCAAAGCGACCACAGCAGCATCTGGCGGCCCTACCTGCTCTAACGCCCCCGACAGACCGTGATCTGAAAATTTCATTCCAAATTTTTCGGCCATCGGTGCGGCGCGCGTCTTGCTCGTCGCAATAATGGTGACTTCGTGGTCCAAATCTCGCAAAACCTCGGCATGGAAGCCCGCCATAGGCCCTGCACCAACCAACCAAATCTTCATAATTTTTCCTGTCTTAAGTGTCGGACACACTTTGATTTAACACGGTTAAAGACCGAATAAGCGGCCACGCGCAACAATCGAAGCAAATTGGTCCAACTCTGTCGTAATGGTCTGAGCAACATAGATCATATCAGAGTCGCGCACTGTCATCTGTTCTAGCCAAAAGAACGAATTAGGATCAGACATATTGATCTGATAAACAATAGGAACGCCGGACCTTGTTACACGAAGCTCTTGATCATCTGAAACGAGCCCCCTCGCGACTTCAGGATTTTCAAACCGGAACAAAAACACACCGCTACGGTCTGCCAACGCACTAGATAATCCACCAGCTACAGACAACGCCCCCGCAATAGATTGTTCGGCAAACGTGATCGTATATTGGCCCGGCGTAGCAACAGCACCTAAGGCATTGAAAACTTGTGGCTTACTTAGCACAAAAATCGTATCGCCTGGCGCGACATAGATGTTTTCTGCGGGGTTATTGATGATCGTGCGCAAAGGCACCGTGACGATATAATCGTCTCGAACCAAGCGAATTACAGCTTCTGTTTCGTTCGCTGCCAACCCTGCGTTGCCTAGCACGGTCAACAATCGATCACCTCGAGGAGACAGCTCCACCGAACCCGTTCCACTGACTTCACCCAAAACGGTTGCGGAGTTGGCAGAATAACTGTCCAAACCAATTATGACCTGTGGGTCAATCGCACGGTCAGACAAACGTTCTTCAATTAACTCGGACAGAACACTGGGTGAATTTCCCGAGGCTTTAAACCGCCCTGCGTAGGGCACTTCGATCATACCATTTTGATCGACGGTTTGTGTTGGCAACACAACCTGACGCGCACCGCTGACTTCGCCAGGAATGCCATTAAAGAACAACCCGCCAGGAGCGCTTTCAAATATTGTAATCCCCAGCCGGTCACCAACGACGATCCGCTGCTCCACAGGAGCTGATCGCACCTCAAAGCTCTCGCTCAAGCTTGGCTCACCTGCGTCAGCGAGAAACTGAACCACAGCATCAGATACAGGCACGAGGTGATACCCCGCATCCTCTTTCTGACTTTCACTAGTAACACCAGCTGTTAGCGGACCGACACCCGCCAAAAATGAACACCCCGACAAAGCAAAATTCAAACCGAACACTGCAGCCGTAAAAAGAGTTTTGAGGGGCGTGTATTTCATTTTATTCAAACTACGACTTTTTCCGACTGCCCTTACCTTTTGATGGCCACCGTATATCTGACCTGCACCTCATGGCAACACATCTAACAGCGCATGCAACTTATCCCGCACCACACGCTCCTGTGATTTTATATCTTGGGCATCCAGTTTTTGGCTCAAACGCGCGTGCCAGTCCTCATCATAAAAATCACAGAGCCTTTGGGGAATATCGGACAAAGCGATATTCGTCCCATCCAGCACAATCCCATCTCTGACCAATCCATGAGGGTCAAAGCCTACTCCATCTAAGTCGGATCTATATATAACAGGAGTACCCTCATGAAGCAGTTCAGCAATGGCGCCAGAGCCGGGAGCAACCACAACATCAACTA
Organism: Marivivens niveibacter; assembly: GCF_002150005.2. Lineage (GTDB taxonomy): Bacteria > Pseudomonadota > Alphaproteobacteria > Rhodobacterales > Rhodobacteraceae > Marivivens > Marivivens niveibacter. The sequence goes on along the minus strand of NZ_MSPP01000001.1, from coordinate 589,230 downwards.
ATCTAGCGAATTCGTTCATCGGCCCCGAATGAACCGTCACCTTTTGATCAATCATGATGCCATCGGGAACTTGCCCGACAGCTGGGTGTGGCCGAATTACAATTCGTACAGATGAAAAACGCGTTTTGAGGTCACGTATCACAGTGCTTACACCAGCAATGTCGGGAACCCGTGACAACAGAATTCCCCAGCACTCCAGCGAATGCTGAACAGCAACTGGCCTGCCAACTGGATCGAATGGCGACAAAATCGCGACATCCCGGCAGCTTCCACCAATCGCTGAATATATATCAAGCGAATGCTGATCAAAAAGGATTGAAAGGTCAGCAATCAATTCAGGGTAGTTGTCATTTACCGGCGCATGCTGAACATAAACAAGCGGTACGCCCATTTCTTTGCTTACATACATCAAAGCAACAGAGATCGGACTGTGATCATTAGCCACGACAACGGACGAAGGCGGACACTTCAGAAAAGCATTCCAGAAATAGGAAACCGCCGCATGACCCGTCACGCATTGAATGCGCACAAACGGATCTAAAGCGCGCAAATCATGCTGAAAGCCTCTTAATTTAAAAGCACTGAGACGCGACCAGATTGACGCACTGCCAATGCAAGGGTCGAATTCAGCAACACCATCCTGCAATAATTCCAGCACACGCTGTACAGCTCTGACATTGGTAGCTGTCGGTGCAAACACCAAGGGGGAACCCTTTTCAATTCTTGGCAAGTTACGAAGCGACATCAAAAGCAATGCCCACGTGATTTTGCTTACGAGATTATATTTAAGCCCACGCCCGATGCATGTTGCAGCAGATGCAGTAACACCTGACAATAGCCTTGCTTGAAATCCTTGATAACTCTGTTGCCCCCAGAATTTGACCAAAGTCGATTGGACCGCTGTCGCCGTTTTCTCAAAGTTCGCAGAGTTTTCATTTAGGTCGGTCATGGAGATCACTAATCAAACCGTGAATCGCTATAACAGAAAACGCACGTAAATCTACATAACTACTGGTTGCAGGCGGATTATCGACACCCGGGCGCAACTCGGGCATTGTGTCTCAACCAAAGTTAACGCAGTTTGCAGATCAAATCGCGAATGCGGCTCATTAATTTTGAAGTGTTACCGGATGAACCGTACTAAAACTTTTGTTGATTATGCAGCCGCAATCCTGCTGCTACTCATCTTGATCTGGTTCTATCCATTGGTAGCGATTGCAATCAAACTAACTAGCGAAGGTCCTGTACTTTTCCGTCAACTTCGGGTGGGCAAAGACAAAGCCGTTTTCGAATGTATCAAATTCCGAACAATGACCATAGATACCCCAAACGTTAGCACTCACGAAATCCGCGGAGACTATGTAACGCCTCTGGGCCGCTTTTTGCGCAGGACAAAGATTGACGAGCTTCCTCAAATTTTGAACATTCTGCGCGGGGAAATGTCCTTGATTGGACCTCGTCCATGCCTGACAACACAGGATACAATCATTGCCGAACGCGAAAAACGGCACATTTTTTGCGTGAAACCAGGCATCGCTGGGCTCGCTCAAGTTTACGGTGTGGATATGTCGACGCCCGTCAAGCTATCGCGATATGACAGCATTTACATCAAGAACTGGAGCCTAAAACTCGATCTAAAAATAGCCCTATCGATGTTGGGCGGTAAAGGTTTCGGCGATCGGGTCCGTAAATTCACGCACTAACGCCGTCTGTGCAAGCGAGCCCACAATCCTGAAACAAGCTGATGTGCCAAATAAAATGTGCTGTCACATATGTTTAAATGGGCAACCTTGCGGTACACTGCCCAAGTGTAGGGAATTGCTGTCAATTTATTTGAAGAGACCGATTTTTTCTGTTTGCGATAAACAGCCAACACCTCAGGTATTGCGGCAGCGTGATCGACGTTCCTCAACAACTCCAACCAAAGCCCATAGTCTTGGCGCTTGCGCAACAGGGGCATTTGAACATGCCCAAAATAAGCACGATCATACATTGCTGTTAAACAGCCGATGACGTTTGTCTTTAATAGTTCATCATAAGTTGTCCGCGTCGGCGGAATGTACGTAGCAACCCGAATTCCCGAAGTATCTTCGACGCCATAGGAAGAATACGTGAAAACTTCGCCTGACCGGATCATAAAGTTCACCTGCCGTTCGAGCTTTTCCGGATACCAGTAATCATCAGCATCTAAAAACGCGACATACCTACCAATCACAGCTTCAAGCGCACGATTCCGCGCAACCGCAGCGCCTTGGTTCCTATCCAAAGAGACAAATTGAACTCGTGGATCAGATTGCATGATTGCATCAACTAATGCTTTGGTTCGATCTATCGATCCATCATCAACAACGATCCATTCCCATTTCGTTAGGGTCTGTGCCGCGATGGAAGCGTAGCATTGACTGATGACATTTTCGGCATTGTACGCAGGTGTCACTATCGACACTGTTGGAGATCTTAAATCTGTCATTTTTCAGGCAGTGCCCCTGGTGACATCGGTGAAAGAATTGACCCGATGTTTGCTACAATTTACACCTTTAGTACAAACCGATTTTGAAATCGATGACGAGCGACAGGCACAAATGACTGAACATGACCGCGACCCAAGTGCCGAATTGCGCGAAGCTCAGTCAAAATTTAGGGCCAGGCAATTTGATGTTGCTTATCTTGAAGCTCAATCGCTCGCAAAAGCATTCCCTGACATCCCATCCATTTCGGCGTTCGCTTCAGCTACGCGCAAATCGCTCAACGCCCACTGCAAGGCACTCATCAAATCAGGAGAGCTTGAGAAAGCGTGGCACATTTTTCTGCACCTCAGCGACGACACCGAATTTGCGCCAGCCTTGTTCGACAGTTGGACTGACGCTGCAGTTATAGACTTGCCAGCCACTAGTGTTGCGCAATGTCTTGACGGTTTCACTCCATCAGATAGCGACACTGAAAAACGAAAATGGCTAACGCTCGCTCGTATTTTTGAACAACTTCCCTCAAACGAAAAAAACATCGAGTTGGGTTTCTACGCTCTTCGTCATCTACCCGGGAACAAGTCTATCCTTGACGGATTAGATCACATGATTAACCAATCCCAACGAACCGCCCAAAGCGAGATAATTTGATGTCGACGCGAGAAACGAACGAACAGGTGCGTTCTTATCTGCGCTCGAATTGTCCTTCTGACCTTGATGCAGAAGCACGGCTAATCGCGTTCAACGAATTAAGAGACTCCGCGGAAGATCGTGGACTGATTAGTTCACCGAAAGACTACCAAAACAGGTTGGCGATCGAATTCGCGATCGCCGAACGGCAACGCGAAATAAGCCGCGAAAATCTTTCGGACGACGGACCCGAAACGGTTTGGGAGCTGTATGATCCAAACTCACCCTATTTCGCGCTAAACGATGGGCATCCTGATACAAAAACCGCCCCCCCCAAGATTGCGAAAAACAGCCGCCCCAAGAACTGGCTGTTAAAAATCTGGAGTCTATGGATACAATCGACCCACCGAGATGGAACCATGGATCGGATCGGTTACCTATGGTTATTAGCCGATCCGATGATCCACGTATTGATCATCTGTGCGATCCCTTTTTTTCTACATTCAGACACGGTTGATGACATGCCAGTTTTGCCCTTCGGTGTGATCGGGGCATGTTTTTTAATGACATTTCGCATGGCGGCTACAGGTGCAATGTCAGGCGGTGGCGCACTGTTGCCGCAACTAGATCACCCAACGGTATCTAGATTTGACGTGATCGTTGCGCGCGCATTGCATTCATTAGCAGTCTACACATTGATCGGAATTTTTCTAATGTCACTCATCGTCCTTTTCGGCCGCGGTGACCTACCGGCCAACTTACCGATAGTACTGCTATTTCTGGTATTAAATTGGTGCATCGGCCTTGCCTACGGAACGATTTTTCATGCGCTAATCGGTATCTATTCGGGGTTTCGCAGGATCAATGGGTTCACCATACGCTTTATTGCGCTGTCATCAGGCACCTTTTACATTTCCGAGCAATTACCCGACACGCTGCGCCAGATTGTCCTGATGAACCCGCTGCTGCATTCTGTGCAGTTCGCACGAAGTTATTGGTTTTACGAATACAAATCCTCTGACGCGAGCTTGTTTTACCTATTCTTCGCGTCACTGACTTTGATTGCAACGGGGTTAGCAATGCACATGCGGAACCGCAGCAAAGTGGAAAATGTACGCGCATGAAGCCGATCGAAATTCAAAATGCGACCTATTTTGTACGCAATTCAGGAACCGTGCATCAAATTCTGGCCAACAGCACGACTGCCGCTGACCCTGGCTGGTACCTTCTGTCTGGTTCGTCTCGCCTTCACACTATTGCTTTTCTTGATCTGCTATGTGGCAAATCGGAATTACAAAATGGTTTCTGCCGGATAAGAGGGAACATCTCGTGGCCCATCGGACGAATGGGCGTATTTTCAAGCGTTGTTACCGGCATCAATGCCATATCGCATTTTTCGATCTTGTATGGATTTGACAGAAATTTCGGCATCGAATTCGTCAAAGAACACCTTGGCCAATACGAGCTTCTCTGGAAGCCTATTGTAAATTGGCCAACCCAAATCAAACTAAAATTTAGCCTGCTGTTGGCACTAGTGGCGGATTTTGACATTTACCTAATAGACACCAACCTCGCCTTCCCAGAGGATGTAGATTTTTCTCGTAATATCATCGGCCTATTGAGGGCAAAGGCGAAGGCAAAAACGGTTCTATTGACGCCGAAACAAACACAAGTTGTCAAAGCAATCTGCACCAAAGCAATCGTAGTCGCGGACCAAAAAGCGACGATTACTGATAATATCAACGAAGCATTGGCAATTAACAATTCAAAACCGATCAACATCGGTAGCATCAATGAAACTGCAGAGATCGACGCGGACGACGGGTTGTTATTTTAAGCCGTCTCGTTCGCCAGCAGCAGTTCCGCGTTTGCGAAATCATCTGCTGTATCAATATCGATGCTCTCCAGATCGCTCTGACAGATGATCGCGCGGGATGTGGGAAAAAACAATGAATGCTCACGACGCAGCGCATCAGCCCGTACGATATACATCGAGCCAGTGATGACCACTGTCCGAGGCAAATCTTGGCTTCGCATTTTTAAACCGTCCGGGAATAGCGCCCTTATTTCGCCGTCCGCGCCCAAATCAAACATGTGGTAAGGTGTTTCTTCGACCTCGCGCACGCCAATTACAGATGGAACGGTTTCATTATTCTTCAGGATATCAAATGCCTCAATCCACCGCGACAGATCACGATACGGGGTCGTTGGCTGCATCAAGGCGACGAAGTCATATTTTTCCCCGTCCTTTTCAGCCTGATCTAATTCATAGCGTACAACATCAATTGAACTCGCAGTGTCACCAGACAAATCTGAAGGTCGCAACCCATGTGTTTCAGCCCCGAATTGCAGAGCAACATCGGTGATTTCCTGATCATCTGAGGAGATGACCGTTTTGGTAAACAACCCTGAAGACTTTGCGAATTCGATGCTCCACCCCACTAAAGGCTTTCCACACAAATCCAGTACATTTTTTCTAGGCAGTCGCTTTGAACCACCGCGCGCAGGAACAACACAAAGGGCTTTCATATGTAGAGCTCGACCAAAAAAGTTTATATTTACCAGCTAACAAAGCTGCTCTAAGTCCTAACGAGGCGAAGCCATTGGCACAAGGCGACAATGTTAGACGTTGAGATGCAAAAACTAATCGTACTTGGCGCAGGAGGTCATGCATCGGTGGTCATTGACGCTGCGCAAGCGGCATGGCCTGGTGTGGAAATCTTGGTTTTTGATGAAGCGCCCAAAACCGACCGGATTTTGGGCTTGCCAATTTCCCAAGGGCGCCCCGATCCAGAAAATTTTGACAACGCCACCACACAAGCGATCGTCGCTATCGGAAATAACCAAGTCCGCGCGACGTTAACGCAGTGGCTAGAAAACGCGGGTTTCAAATTGGCCACGGTTATTCATCCAACTGCGTGGGTAAGCCCATCAGCATCCATTGAACAGGGAAGCTTTGTTTCTGCCAGAGCGGTCATTAATGCCCGCGCAAAGATTGGCGCGGCGTGTATTATCAATACCGCAGCCGTTGTAGAACACGATTGCATGATCAAAAAATCGACCCATATCTGTCCCAGCGCAACGTTGGCGGGTGCAGTGAAAATCGGTTCTCAAACAACAGTCGGCGCAAATTCGACAATCCGAGAGTTAGTCTCTATTGCCGACAACATAACGATCGGCGCGGGTAGCGTCGTAATCCGCAATATTACTGAGGCAGGCACCTATGCGGGCTGTCCAGTCAAACAACTGTAGTAAAGAGATAGACGATTGTTTTTCATTGCTGAAGCAGGTGTTAACCACAACGGTGACATTGATCTTGCCCTTAAACTCGTCGACATCGCGGCTGACGCAGGTGCCGATGCGGTCAAATTTCAGACCTTCAAAGCCGACAAAACCGTTCGAACCGGTACAAAAACAGTCGAATACCAAAAGGTCAACGCAGAACAAGATGACCAACAAGAGCTGTTGCGCCGTCTAGAGTTGAGCGAAGAAGACCATTACACCATCGCACAACGTTGCAAGGAGCGCGGCATAGAATTCATGTCGACTGCCTTTGACGAAGAATGTGCAAATTTCCTCGCATCCGTCGGCATTTCCCGCATCAAAATTCCATCGGGCGAGTTGACCAACCTGCCTTTTATCAAACATTTGGTCCAGTTTGACCTGCCGATCATCCTATCGACAGGCATGTGCAATATGGATGAAATCAAAGAGGCATATGATCTGATCCGCGAAACCCGCCAAGAGATGGGTTTGGGTGACACCCCAAAGGAAAAGCTAAGCATCCTACACTGCACAAGCGCCTATCCAACACCAAACGACCAATTGAACCTTCGGGCCATTACAACCATCGCAAATGCGTTTGAATGTGCTGCAGGATATTCGGACCATTCCGGCGGCTTAGAGGCTGGGTATCTGGCAGTCGCTTTAGGTGCGACCGTTTATGAAAAACACTTTACCGTCGATCGAAATCTGCCCGGCCCTGACCATAAGGCATCGTTGGAACCTGAAGAATTGAAAACGATGATCGACGCGATCCGTCGCGCCGAAAAAATGCTAGGAACGGGCATCAAAGAACCCCAGCCTTGCGAATTGCAAGCGCGTGATCTGGTTCGTCGCAGTGTTTTCGCTGCAAAAGATTTGGCAAAAGGTCAGATCATTTCGGCCAGTGATCTAATCATGTTGCGGCCAGCATCGGGCATCGAACCGAAATACGCATTTGACCTGATTGGCAAGGCGGCAAAACGCGACATCAAAAATGGTGACCCATTCACCATGGACGACCTATAAGGGATCGCCACCGTGAAAATCTGTTATGTATCGGGTACGCGTGCCGATTTCGGCCTCATGGAGCGGACGTTGCGGGCGCTGGATATCGAACCGAGTTTCGATGTCAGCGTGTTGGCTATGGGTCAACATCTGGACCCTCGATACGGGAATACTATCGAAGACATCGAAGCCAGCGGCCTAGCCGTACACCGACTACCCGCACTAGATATGCCCGGTGAAACAGGCGCAGAAATGGGCCACGTTGTTGCAACTGCTATGCAACAAATTATTGACCATTTTTCTAATGATGCGCCAGATATAGTCCTGTTACTGGGTGATCGTGGTGAAATGGTCGCCGCGGGTATGGCGTGCGTATTTTTAGGCATCGTATCCGCACATTTCCATGGTGGTGACAGGTCGGGAACGGTGGACGACCAGTTTAGACGAGTCATTACGAGCCTTGCGCATTACCATTTCCCTGCGAATGACGCAGCGCGTGATAGGCTCATTGCGATGGGCGAAGATCCGTTGACCATTCGCACCTTGGGCGCACCTGGTCTAGATGGTCTGACGACGTTCAAAGCAGAACCCGATATTGCAGACACGTTAGGCATTGCACCCGATGACAAGGTCGCAACAGTTGTGTTTCACCCTGTCGTTCAAGATGCGCATGACGCCGCTAATCAGGCACAAACGTTGATCGAGACTTTATCAGTTGGTTTTTCTGGCAAAGTGGTCGTTCTAGCGCCGAATTCTGATGCAGGTTCCGCAGGTATCGCACGCTATTTCGAAACGGCGCGACAGACCTTGGCTGACGCTGGATCAAAAGCGCAATTCATTTGGCTCACTCACCTCGCCCGCGATAATTACCTTTGGCTTATTCAAAGGTCTGACGTGCTGGTTGGAAACTCTTCGTCTGGCATCATCGAAGCAGCGACACTACGCACTCCTGTGGTGAATATTGGTGATCGCCAAAACGCGCGTGATCGAAACGACAGCGTCTTTGACGCTGCTGTAGACAAAACCGCAATTGCGGATGCGCTAAAACAATCCCTTTCCTACGACGGGAATTTCGACAACCAATACGATCATGGCGGCTGCGCATCTCGTATCGTAGAAGTTATCAAATCCTTAGACCTTTCAAGAAACGTTCTAAAAAAGAACTTTTCGCACTGACATCGGCAGACACATGTTTAAGCAAAACAAATTCGTTACACTGTCCAACTCCAACACAATCAAAGATGCGTTGGCAGCTTTGGATGAAACGGCACTTGGCATGGCCATTCGTGTTGATGACGATGAGAAATTTCTATGCACAGTCACAGATGGTGACCTGCGCCGCCAATTGTTGAACGGCGGTAGCATCGACGACAAACTGGCGACACTGCCCGTTCACACGTCCATCAAAGCCGACGAAACAACCACGCCTCGTCAATTGCTAGAAATGTTACATGCCAACGGGATCAACCAGGTGCCTGTGGTCGATGCCAATGGAAACCCGACAAATATCGTGCATCGTGCCGACATTCAAAACCAGATTTTGCTGTCCACGCCGCATTTGGGCGACTACGAAATCGAATTCGTCAACGAAGCGTTCCGTACAAACTGGATCGCGCCTGTTGGCCCAAATATCGACAATTTTGAAAAAGAAATCTGCGAATTGGTCGGCGCAAAATACGCCTGCGCAGTTTCTTCGGGCACGGCAGGCCTCCATTTGGGGCTCGTCACCTTAGGCGTCAAACCTGGCGATACAGTGTTTGTTTCGGACTTCACATTCATCGCCAGCGCCGCCCCTGTGATGTACCAACACGCGACGCCGGTGTTTATCGACAGTGATCCCGAAACTTGGAACATGTCGCCCGTCGCCTTGCGTCGTGCATTTGAACAAGCTCAGGAAGCTGGAAAAATGCCAAAGGCCGTTATTGTCGTGAACTTGTACGGCCAAAGCGCGAACATGGGCCCTATTCTAGAAATTTGTGACGAATACGGCGTTCCGATTTTGGAGGATGCCGCTGAATCCTTGGGCGCTTCCTACGATGGACGCCAGAGCGGGACGATAGGAAAGATCGGAGTTTTTTCGTTTAACGGCAACAAGATCATCACCACTTCGGGTGGCGGCATGATGGTAAGCAATGACAAATCGCTAATCGACAAAGCGAAAAAGCTATCAACCCAAGCCCGCGAACCAGCGGTTCACTACGAACACATAGAACTGGGCTATAACTACCGGATGAGCAATATTCTGGCGGGTATCGGCAGGGGTCAGCTACGCGTTTTAAACGATCGCATCGCGCGCCGCCGCGAAATCAATGAAATCTACAAATCTGGCCTGTCAGATATCGACGCCATTTCGTTTATGCCCGAACCCGATTGGAGCTATTCGAACCGTTGGCTATCCTGTGCACTGATTGATGCCCAAAACGGCCCCAAGACGGCCTCTGCATTGATCACCTATCTCTTCGACCACCTGATCGAAGCTCGCCCCCTTTGGAAACCTATGCACCTGCAACCTGTCTTCGGTGACTATTCGGTGGTGAAACATGACGAAAGCCAGCCTGCTGTTTCAAAATCACTATTTGAAACAGGGATCTGCTTGCCATCAGGATCCAACATGACCAACGAAGAGGTCGAAAACATCATCCAGGTTATCAGATCTTTCTGGTCCAAAAACTAAATAGCGCGTTTCCAAATGTGTTGCCGGCAAAGCATTTTGCCGGCGACGCGTTATCAACGAACAACCATCGTGTGTCGAAAAGATTAATTGTTAACAGGCCTTAACTGAAAATTAATCAATCTGATTAAACTTTTACGAAAGCCTTCCGCTGACTGGCCCGACGGGACAAAGAGCGGTCGGCCCACCCGTAAACACAGTTAATCAACAGACCGCGATGCACCCCGACAAAGTCGTAGATTTTAATACCCAGAATAGGCGCATAATCCTGCGTTCCGGATTGGGTGGGTTGTATAAATTGGTTGGGACTGGACTGGGGTTTACCGTTGTACTTTTCTTGGCCATGAAAACGAATGCCGTTGAGTTTGGCCTCTATTCAATCGGCTTCACTATCGCCAGCCTTGTCTGGCCTTTTGTGACCGCGGGACAATCAACACTCGCCGTTCGTTTTTGGCCCACATTTTCCGATCGCTATGACGTCGCGACTGCAAATTTTGTACTGCTACGCGCGCTGAAGATAGTAATTGGCAGCGGTGCGGTCGTAATAGGCGGTTTTGTTTTATTAAACCTAGTTGTGCCTTCGCTAGGCATGACTGAATTTACAGGCGGCATGGTCATTTGGACGGCCTTATTCGCCGTCGCGCTGGGCGCATCGCAATTCTCTGCGTTTGCGCTTCGTGCCCAGGGTATGCTTCATTGGTCCATACTCCCCAAGGACATCCTTTGGCGGCTACTGGTCATCATAATCGCAGGTTTCTGTTCCGAATTAACCGGAGTGCAGGCCCTGTCTATCGTGGCGCTGAGCCTATCAGTTGTCACTTTGGTCCAAATTATGCGCATGTTCCGCGCGATTGGATCGCTTAGGGACATCACGTCGCCGCCTCTCGGCGAAATAGCGGCGATGAAACGCGCCGAATGGGCGCTGTGCGGCGGCGAAATTTCCCGTCAATGGCTGCAACAAGCCGCCACTTTCGTTGTCGCGATTATGTTGGGACCAGTTTCGGCAGGTGCTTTTTTCGCGGCTCAGCGGCTATCAAATCTTCTGTCTATTGGATTGATTGGGACCAATCAGGTCTCCGGCCCTATCATCGCGCGCAGCTGGCATGCAGGACAATTTCAACGACTTCAGAGCGTTATGACGACTGTTAGCGTTGCCGCCCTAACCTTTTCGCTGATTGGGTTTGGTTTCTACTCTGTTTGGGGCGCTTGGCTGTTGGCACAGTTTGATCCCGCATTCAGCGACGCCCATATCGTTTTGATTTGCCTTGCATTTGGACAGCTTGTGAATGCCGCCTGCGGCCCTAACGGGCATCTATTGAACCTTGCAGGACAAGAAAAGGCGACGCTGTTTATTTCAATCGTCGCCGGGATAGCAAACATCCTCTGCACGGCGATTGGCATCACATTGTATGGGCTGATCGGGGCCGCAATCGGCTCAACAATTGCCACCATACTTTGGAACGTTTGGTGCACCACTCTTTGCGCGAAACGCCTGAATATTCATTTATTCAAGATCCACAGCGTCAAACACATCAGCGGCATCCGAACTGCGATCTTTTCACAAAAGGCGATCAAAAAATGAATTCCGGTCAAAAAGATGGCCGCTGGCCGAACTTATTTATTTTAGGCGCCCCCAAATGCGGCACGACCTCTATCGCGTCTTGGCTGTCACAACACCCTTCTGTTTTGGTCAGCAACCCCAAAGAGCCTGGTTTTTTCAACGACGACTACAAAGACGGGCACTTTCGCAGGAGGCCAAAACAATATCGCTCACTGTTTCAATCCAGCCTGCCCAAGACATGGTTTTGTGATGCGACAGTTGACTACTTAGCATCCGAAAACGCGATCAACTCAATTGTAAAAATAGCGCCTCAGGCTCGCTTTATCGTCGCAGTGCGCAACCACGCAGACCTACTGTTTTCCATACATCAACAGGAACTTATCAGCGGCAACGAATTGGAATCTGATTTCGAAAAAGCATTCGCTTTGTCACCGCAACGCCGCTTGGGCCGCAAAATCCCAATCACGCGTCCTGAACCCAAAAAGATCGACTATGAAGAGCGCGCAAAAATGGGTCACCAGCTCATACGCGCTATAAAAAGCATACAGCGCGAACACATCCTAATTGTAGATTTCGAACAGATTATACAGGCACCAGACAGAATTTGGTCCGAAATCTGTACATTTTTGGATATCGAACAGACCAAAGTCGACCTGACGCCACAGAATACACGCCAAGAGATCAGTTCGGTCACCGCAACCGTTATCCGCAAATACCTTAGGCGCATAAAGCGGCGCCTTGGCCTGATTAGCAACAGGGGCATAGATACCCCATTGCGGCACCTATCGGCGCATACCCCTACATTGAGGGCGTCGATTTCAGATCAACTCCGCAGTCGTATTTCACAAACGTACGAACTGGACCGACAGCTCATTAAAAAAGTCGCATTGGGCGGACCCGCCGTGATCGGGCCAAACAGCTGGATCACAAAATGACACGATTCACACGAATTACCATCGCCGCGGCAACCTTTCGACGACCTTCAGGTTTGTCACGCCTGCTTGACCATATCGAAGCGCTGGAAACAGCCGCTGTCGTGACGGTTCTGATTTGCGACAATGACGGGCAGGAACAAGCAGGGAAAAAGATCGTCGAGGCAAGATTAGCGAAAGGCTATCGGTTCAAGCTTGAGTGCATATCGGAACCGAAACAGGGGCTATCGTACGCCCGGAACGCATTGTTCGAACACATCGCGACGAAAGAAAATTGTGACTACATCGCAATGATTGACGATGATGAATGGCCATCGCGACAATGGTTAACGAAGCTAGAAGAAACCGCGTTTCAGACAAAAGCCGATGTCGTCGGCGGCCCCGTTCAATCTGTTTTCGAAAACGAAACGCCACCTTGTGTAGTTCATTGCGAACAGTTCAGACGCAAAAGGAACCAGACAGGGCCTGTCCCAGTTGTGCTTTCGACCGAAAACGCCCTGCTAAAGTTTTCGATTTTAGGGACGATTCCAAAACCTTGGTTTGATCCCGTCTTTGCCACAACGGGCGGTGAAGACGCGGACTTTTTCTATCGAGCCAAACGAAGCGGGGCGACCTTCGCTTGGGCTGACGATGCAGAAATACTCGAGGCAATTCCAGCATCACGCAGCACGGCCCAATGGGCGCTAAAACGAAACTTTCGACGTGGATCAACGACTGCTTGGCGGGCAACTCAGCGGCCTGAAAAATTAAAATCTATTACACGTTTAGTTCTATTCGGTCTTGTTGGAATTTGCAGTTTTCCCGCGTTCTGGTTCTTGGGTTGCCGCAGCCCAGTTCGACGATTAGACGCGCGACTTCGGCTTTGGCGTTCTATCGGGTATTTCAGCGGTTTTGCACGCTATCGCGTCCACGAATACAAAGTGGACGGCGTATGAAACCACCCTACCCCCCATATTTCGGCAACGAAATCCGAACAGACGGGAGTAAAAAGGGCGTCGAAATTCTATTCGTAATCGCCCTCATTCCGACTTTATTCATCGGTAGCAACTCACTGAGTTATGTCTTTTCACTGCTTTTGCTGCCGATTTCAGTTTTGGTGCATGTCACTTCCGACGTCCCACGGAAATGGTACGGTATCCCGATATGGATCGGCCTTGCGATGGCTATTTGCATCGCTTCGTCCTACTGGTCATTTACCCCTTTAGTTACATTACATTTGGCCCTGCGCGGCACACTGCCAGCATTCATTCTGATACTTCTTATTGGCTCTATGCCCAGCCATCGCGCCTGGACCCTATTTAAAAGGTGCTTGGCAGTCTCAATCGTGGCCAGCCTGATTGCAGTCCTGTTGTGGGACCATGCAGTCCATTCAATCTATGATCCTTTGATCGCTGGTTCATGGCGCGGGTTGTACAACCACAAAAACGAAGCTGGCGCTGTCGGCGCTGTTGCGACCATAATCTTTACCGACGCTTGGCTACGCAGGAAATCAAAGCTCAACTTTACCATAGCTATCGCATCAATTGTCTTTCTATGGGGGACGCAATCCAGAACAGCCCTCCTACTCACCGTTATTGCTTATATGGCATTACTATTTATCCGCCGCTGGTATGCTGGCGGATATGGGCGCGCCGTCGTAGGTTTCTATTCAATTCTGGGCACCTCAGTCATCGCCATGGCATTGTCCAACGCCGAAATACAATATTGGCTGTTTAATGATCCGTATAACTTCACTGGTCGGGTCGGCATATGGCGCACCGCCATATCTGTCTGGAGCGAACGGCCTTGGCTAGGATTTGGTTTCAGAAGCATATTTGGTGACGACAGTCCGAATTTAATCGGTGATGCCGTCACACCTTTTGCTGCGATCGCACCACATCCACACAGTTCATACCTTCAAACGATGATAGGCACTGGGCTTATCGGTTTGTTTCTTATGGCGCTCGGATTGGTCGTCTTACCAGTCGCGAAAACCATCAGCATCGGCAGCACCCTAAACCCTGAACCAGTGCCACTATGTTTCGCGATTATTGTTTTCTCTACATTGCGATCCGTTTTTGAAAGCCCCGCGTTTCAATTCGCCCGACCTAGCTGGATCTTCTGGTCAATTTCGGTCGCAATTTTATACGCCTTTTTGAACCAACGAAGAATATCCCAATGAAGAACAACGAAATTCGTATGCCTGACTTTATCATCATCGGCGCAATGAAATCTGGTACAACGACACTGCACGAGGACCTAAACCTCCACCCTGATATCGTAATGTCTGGGTGGAAAGAGCCTGGGTATTTTGTTGGTCCCGATTTTGGTGGGCCATCAAAATTTCCGCTCAAGGCGGCACGACGTGGTGAGTATGAAAAAATATTTAAAAACGTACCAAACAATAAAATATGTGGCGAAAGCTCTACCCACTATACAAAACTGCCCTCTCTACCAAACGCAGCAGAAAATATTTATAAAACGCTAGGACCGAACATTAAACTGATATACGTTGTTAGAGATCCGGTTAAACGCGCGATCAGTCAATACGGGCACGAATTTCAACACTGTGAAATAGACATACCCACACTATCAGAGGCCGTAGATAATCACTCATCTATGATCGAACTCAGCCAATACTCCAAACAGCTAAAGCCCTACTTCGATATTTTCCCTAAAGAAAATATTCTGATCATTAAGTTTGAAAATCTTGTCAAAAAAAGACAGGCCTATATCGACGAAATACTGAAATTTCTAGGAGCCGACAGTGCAAAGATGCCCGAAATTGATACCCAAAAGGTCAGAAATACTGCGGGCGACCGTAGAAACTGGACCCCTTGGGCAAGATATCTGCGATCATCACCATTCTTTCAAAACCATGTTGAACCTTTGATCCCAAACTCAGCACACAGCATTTTGAAAAGAGGTGTCACCAAACAACCTCGAAAAATAGTGAATGGCGGCAACTTAGATACGATCGAAAAACGTATCTTAAACAAGCTGTCTCAAGACGACCTCGACATCTACAATAGCGCACTCTAATCGGGCTGATCGACTTAAAGGGTGCTAAAGGTTGAGCACCCTCTTTACCTTATGAATTCGCGATAAGAACAACACGTTTCCCAAAAGATAGCGTTTACACAGACGCATCGGCTCCTGAAGGAACCTGAATAGCCACTCAAGCCCCCTTTTCCGCATCCATTCTGGTGCGCGGGGGAACCTCCCAGCAAAAAAATCAACAATAGCTCCTCCACATATAATCGTGATATTACAGTCGACTAGGTTTTCACGTAGAAAGCGCGCGACTTTTTCCTGCTTGGGCATTCCCATAGCCAACAAAATAATTTGAGGTTCATTCTCAATCGCATCTGCAAGATAATCCGATTCAGTTTTGAAACCATCGATTTGTGAAATGATTTCGTGACCTTCCAATGCCAGTTTCCTACACGCGCGCAACAACCAGGGTTCGGAGGTTCCATAAACCGATATCCGGCTGCCTTTCCAAGAACGCAAAAACTCTGGAATAAGATCAGTTCCATTCAAATTCAGTCCCGGATCTTTTCCGATCGACTTAAAAAGAACCTCAACACCTTTTCCATCTCTCAGTAAAATATCTACACTGCTAAAATCGGCTGATATCTTATCACACTTCCAGCACATATTGACTGCATGCGCATTTATGAAGGCTACGGTCAGTACCCCAGATGGAGCTTTCATCTCCTGAAATAATGCTTTCACCCCCTCCTCACAACGCACACTACGAACTTGGTCAAGCAAATCTGAAATTCGCTTCGGACTTCTGATATCCATGATCCCTCCAGCGCAAAAAACGTTGCGCCGGAAAGTTCAGCCACCTTTAAAAATCAAACCTTCCAATGGCAATCCTGACGCCGTTAAAAGGTCATTCAAAAATGTTAATCGAAAGTTACCTCCTTTAAAAATAAAATTTACTTCAATTAACGAAAAATTAAATCATTCCTTATAGGCCATCGCCCGACCTCTCATAGCACACCAAAGAGGAGGTGAGATTCCAACCAGAAACAAAAACACGCAAAAATTCAAAGGAAATCAGTACCTTAACAGAACTTCAGCACTTAGCCAAAGTTAGCTTTGTGTAGCAAAATGTATAGCAATCCGCCACGCAGCGTCACCACCCAATTTAATTGATTAACACAATTAATTAAACATCTTTTCTAAGAATAAATTCAGGAGAAACCGTTTTCCAATTATCCATCTTGAGTATTTTGGAATTACTCTTCGTTATCAATTTTACGCCAACGAATAATTGTGTCGACTTCTCCAGAAACCAAAACCTCCGGCGTGTGCGGTTTGGACCTGTCGCAATTTAGAGCCGCTCTGTTGATGGCATATTGTCCAGCAAAACAGACGAACGTTGGGCGGTCAGCAACAGGATTTAGCGGCACCTCACGATCAGAGCTGCGTAGATGCCGATCTCACTAATGCAATCGCCCAATGACTGTATCAATCAAACGGATCGCGGTAGCCAATACTGCTCTCACGATTATTAAAAGCGCCTGCGCCAACGTGAGTTCCAGGTGTCGATGAGCGGGCACGGCGGGCCTTGAAATTGGAATATTTCTGTCGATTGCCGGACATCAATGAAACTCCGGTCGTTGATCTGCGGACAGGCGTTTGATTGTCCGGGATAGGAGCCGCAGCGAAAACTGAGGGCGCCGCCATTCTTCTTGAACAAACCGCCGTGCGGTTTCCCGGACAAGCTCGTCATTGGGGCACATCACCTCGACCGCTTGCATATACTGCACCTCGGTCAACGCAGGGACATGGATCACCTCGAGCCGACTGAGGAACGGTTGCGACAGGCCATCGAGCTGATTGGCGGTGAAAACCCAGTTGATGCGCGACATGTCGCAGACCATGCCGCTGACGGGGCAGCGCCAGCTGGCAGCGGAATGCGGGTCCAGCAAAGGCAGCAGAGCATTGATCAGGCTGCTCTCTGCCCCTTTGTCCGAGCGGGCTCCGCCAGTCGCTTTATCCAATTCGTTGATGACCATGATCGGGTTCGGGCAGCGCTGCGCGCCAATAAAACGCAGCGGTTCGCCAAGGCGCGATCCTGCCCACCCCGCTTCAAGTCCAGCGACCCGAAATGCGGCTGCACCGGCCGAGCCATCCATTTCGTGGCAGGCAACCCCAGAGGCCTCGGAGATCAATCGCGCGAGCATAGATTTTCCAGTGCCGCCTGGGCCGTGCAGTAAGATCGGCGGAAATCCAAGCCCCCCTTCGCTGCTGGTCTTCATCAAATCCCAGATACGGCGCAACGGCGCATCCATCCATGGTGCTTTGGCAAAAACATCTGCGATCAACTCGTCGATCCCATGATGGTCAGTCGGCCCGCCAAGAGGAAGCGCGCCCTCGCCGACTTCCAGCTCAGACACCCAGTCGCTTCGATCATTTTTGCGCGCAGCAGTAGCCAGCAGGTGCGGCGGAATTTCCCGACGTGCAATATCCTCCTGCTTTCGCAGCAGTCGCTGGTAATGGGGCTTGAGCAAGACCAGCTGTTGCTGGATGAGGCTCTGAATATGGTACTCCAGAGCGCCGCGATCTGCATCCTCAGCGACCAGGTAGTTGGCGACTTTCAGATCGTGTTCGAAACGTTTGGCCAACTGAAAGACGAGTTGCTTCAGCGGTTCAACCGCGACATGGCTAAAATCGCAAGTGACACGTGCCCCCATTTCGTCCGGGCAAAACGTCAGCGAAACGAGCGGATCAAAGTACAGCCCCGCTTCGCAAAACAGCATGCAAAGCTCGGAAATCTTGCTCTGCAGGGCGGTCTCGATCACCGCTGGCATACGTTGTGTGGCATGCCAGGTCAGGTCGCGTGGAATAGTATAGACGGTATGAGTGCGCGCGGGCGCATGAGGCAAGCATGTGGTGTAATCCACGTAAAATCTCCTATTCGTCACGCGAAGACGCGCAACGGTTTCCTGGACCCGCCAACAGGATGTCGACTAGGGTGTGATCGGTCAGACAGCGTCGCGCAGCGCGATGCCGTCATATGCGATGCAGGAAAAGGGAGGCCTGTTGGGTCATACAGGTAGTCTGTGCTCCGATGGGGCGAAGGTAAAGCAGCCCCGTCATCGGGCGCTGCCAATCTGGTCTGGGTCGAGGTCGCTTAATCGCGTCAGCGCGTCGTGGGCGAAACAGGTCTGCATACCGAATGCGCGCGCTGCAGCGAGGTCATCCGTCGCAGGCGTACCGACACAGAGAATGCGATCTCGCGGAATGCGCAGCGCTGATACAATCTGCGCAAGGAAGGTCTGCTCGGGTTGCCCCCGACCGTCGGCACCGTTCAGGACCACGACTGCAGGTTTGGCAGGCAAGATCGCCAGCGCAAGGGCGAGATGGTCTTCGGTCAGGTTGGCAAAGATTGCGATGGGAAGCCCGGCTGCGTACGCAGCTTCCCACAGTCCTGCGCCCTGCTGCGACATCCGGAAGGCGGTATTATTGGCGGCGGTGTCACCGGACAGGTCCAGCGGTTCCAGCAACGCACCCACGAGATCGAAACACACGGCGCGTGGGCGCTTGGCTTCTGCCAAACGCCGAGCGCGGTAGGCCTCGGCCTCGACCATGAGACGGGCCCAGTTTTCGCGGATGAACCTCTGCAGGACCAACTCATACTGAGAGATCTCTTCGGGTACCGTGTCGCGCGGATCGGGATGCAACAGGCGCACATCGCGCATCGGATGCAGATGCACGTCGATTCCGCAGGCCTGAACCAGCGCCTGTGCGAGATGGCTCAGCACCAAGCGGTCCTCACGCGCCATATCTGATAGGATCCCGACATGGGCGAGGGTCATGTTTCCGCAGTCGGCCTCATGGACCTGCGCCGTCACGTCGAATTTCTGTCCTGCAAATTGGTCAGACAAAACCCTCTGCACAGCGCAGAGCACCGCGTGGCGCTGACTGTCATCAATTCGCATCAAAATTCTCCCCATACAGATCACCATCGGCACGGGGTGCGCCGCTGGCCGCATAGATCTGCAACCGTGTCTCGCCACCATCTCGCCAGATGCGCGCCCATGCGATCTGATCATAGGCGCTGGCCCCTCCGTCAAGGCAAAGTGCGCGATATTCGTCGATCCCATCGCAGTCCCGCAGGACCTTGGGGTCATCGAGAACGGCACAACGCACAGCTGGGGTATGGCCATGGATAACCACGCGATTGCCCCAGGTATAATAACGACCGTTCCAATCCCAGCCGCCGCGCCAGTTCAGCGCGGGATAACGGATCGTTGCCCAATGATCAGGGGTGGCATGAGGCCGATCCCGCAGCAAATGCTGTTCAGGCAATCGGTCGGGATGCAAGCCAGCATGAACACAGAGCAGGTCACCGATCACAAGATGAGACGGAGCATCCCGGAGCCGTTGTTCAAATCCATCGGGCAGCCCGTCGCGGACCATCTTGATCACATTCCGCCATGCCATTCCCCGCCATTCCGGATTGAGTTCGTCCAAAACCGCCATTCCCCCGTTCAGAAGCCAAAGGCTATTGCGGCTACCATCAAGGACGTCCAGCATCATCAGTTCGTGGTTTCCCGGCAAGATGTGGACCAAATCAGCGTAGTTATGCGCCTCCATCGCCTGCTGGATCACACCCAGACTGTCTGGTCCCCGATCGATGAGATCACCAAGTAGAACGATGATGCGGCGCGTGTCGGCAACCGTCGGGGTCCGCGCGATCTCGGACAGACACCGCGATAACGCAAGGCTGCGGCCATGGATGTCGCCGATAATGAACAGCTCAGTGTCATCAGGAATGGAGCAGGGAATCTGACGGCTCGGCAGGTTCAAGATCATTTCGTTCACCCTGCCGCTGCAGCTGAGTAAGACGCAAAAACCATACCGGTCGCGAACGTCCAGAGCAGCACCATCACGCCCTCAACCGTTGCACCCGACATACCCATGCCGAGCAGCAAAACGAACGAAAACATACCCCCGACGATCATTGAGAAGACCAGCTCAAGCAGAAGCGGGATCATGAAAATACGCGTGACCGTATCGTTGGCGTCGAACTCGGCACGCATGATCAAAAGCACGCGTGCGATCATCCCTAGAGCGAAAACGGCATAGAGAAGCGGATTTGCGTGTCCGGAGTCAACGGCGGCAATGGCGGCGGCGATGACAGCATACCCCGACAGGGAGACGGCAATAAAAAGAAGATTGGCCATGGGTGGTCCTGTTGCGAATGGAAATTCAAGCATGAGATGTCGCGAAGGGCGGGCGCCCTTCGTATTCGGAAAAGGATGTTAACAAACGGGATACGCATGTTTTGTCTCCTCAGACCAAACCGAGGATGAGGCTCTGAGCCGCGGCAATCAGATCGCCGCTCACGAGATCTGTCAGCGTTTCAACGAGATCGCCAGCGAGAACCACGGCATTCGCCAACGCGACAGCCACGAATTGCAATTTCGAGATGATAACCATGATAACCACCATAATTTGGTAGGAGGCTCGGGACTCGAACCCGACGGTACGCGCTAATCTGGCGCCACATTCGGGAGTATAAATTCCGACCGCACACCCGTGCTGCCTCCCGTGGAAGGGAAACTTGCTGATTTGATCAGCGTATGGTGTGGGTGCGGTTTTGTGTCATGGTCAGCCAAAAGTAGGGTCGGCTTTTTGCGCATACAAGAGGGCTCGAAGAAAAAATGACTCCCCTCTGCGATCCATCTGAAAGAGTGTGACGACCCAGATGAAGCCCGCTCAGCCCGATCGTTTAATAACGTAGGCCAGCCGAGTGTCATTGTTAAACGATCTCGGAGCGGGTGGAGCGCATCTGATCTGACAAATTGAAAAGGCCTAGCGGAGATCATTCACATGAAACTCCACCAGGCCTGCGATCCCACCTGAGTGGGAAAACCCTCTTGCGAAACAGGTTCGCAGTTCGGTCCATTCCCGCCTCAAGCGGGAAAAGTAGCCCACCGATGTGGGCAAGAACGAGCGCCGCTGACGCGGAAACATCGCATTCGGCACGAAGCCTGACAAAGCCTTATCGGCGACGTCTCAACTCCTCACGGTCCATTCCCGCCTGTGCGGGTAAAATGCGATGCCAACCGCTCGTTCTCAGGCGCAGACATGCCACGAGATTTTCAACACAATAGCCTCTGCGCACTTTTTTCAGATTTTTTGCGGGCACATGCCTGCAACCTGAACTGGCTCTATAAGTGCAGGATTGGTGGAGCTCATTTGCATGAAACTCCACCAGGCCTGCGATCCCACCTGAATGGGAAAACCCTCGTGCGAAACAAGTTCGCAGTTCGGTCCATTCCCGCCTGAGCGGGAAAAGTAGCCCACCGATGTGGGCAAGAGCGAACGCCGCTGACGCGGAAACATCGCATTCGGCACGAAGCCTGGACAATGCCTGGACCTTTCCCGCTTTTGTGCCGCCCCTCGCGCTCGTTTAGGCTACCTTCCGTTCGATAGCGACCGGACTTTTCCATCCCAGTGCTGAGTGGCGACGTCTCGGGTTATAGAAGCCGTTGATGTACTCGAAGATCGCCATCTCAGCTTGTCGCCTTGTTTCCCATGATCGTCTCCAGATCAGCTCGGCCTTGATCGTTTTGAAGAAGGTCTAAACAGCCGCATTGCCGCAGCCAACTTGCATCACTCACGTCGGTTTTGCGGCCCGGCACATTCTTGGCGTACCGGGCGTTCACCAGGATCACTTCGAGACCATGCGCCTCCAAAACCTCGAAGGCAGGTATCCAGTAAACGCCTGTAGATTCCATCGCCACGGTGGTGACGCCACAAGACCGGAACCAATCGGCCAGATCATGCAGATCCAGAGTGAATGTCCCGAAGGCCCACACCGGCTTGACGTCCGCGTCAGGGGTTGACGGCGGCCATATGCAATGTTGAGCCGATATCGATTGCAGCCGCATTGGGATTGACCATTTTCAGATCCGGGTGGCTGCCGGTCTTACACTTCGTCATGTTAACACCTCCGTTCAAATCGAAGGGCGTGGACCATGCAAGTTCGTCATCTTCCTAACCGGGATCACTGCCGAACAGTGTCGCCACTCTCACGTGCGCATCAGTCCATGTGCCACGTTTTTTAACGGGGTCTGACCCACCAATAAGCTATCGGCAACTGCCCTTCGATCACACCATAGCACGGGCTGTTTCTACCGCGCACAGGCGGGCGACGGCTCGGAACAGTTTTAAGATATCCCTCTCCTCCTTGAGGAGCTTGATCTCCCGCCGAAGTCGGTCATTCCCTTTGACGAGTTCTAAATCTTCTTTCGACACCACATCAGTGTCTCGATGCGCGGCGATCCATTTTTCAGCGTCGACATCCCGACACCCAGATCGTCAGCCACTTGCTTGCGCGTAAGCCCACTTGTCAGCGCGATACGCACCGCATCAGCGCGGAATTCGTCCGTTCGTTTCAGTCCCATAATTCGCCTCCTTTGTTGCAGCAAATGCTAGCAAAGGAGCGGCATCAAACCGCGACAGGTCCAGTCACCTTCCAATTTAATCTGTTAGCACAATCACTTAAGCATCACTCCTAAAAATAAACTCAGGCAAAACCGTTTCCCAATCATCACGTTTAATGGATGTTTGGAACTTCTCTTCGTTGTCAGCTTTACGCCATCGAATAATTGCGCCGACTTTTCCAGAAACCAAAACATGCCCTGCCGGCGGTTCCCATTTTGCCGCCATTTGACCGATCACGACGCCCTGACTATCAATCAAAAGCCACTTTCCTGACTGTTTTTCTATCCACAGCGGATCATCAACTGTCGCTTTGGAAATAGCCGCCAGCGTTTTATTGCCCTCCTTTAACCGACCCGCGTAAGATAGATTTACGGTCGACATATCGGGGAGCTGGTATTGGTCAGGATTAGGTAAATCGTGTTTTTTCGGCGGTTCAATCTTACGCAGCAATTCACTTTCACTATCAGCCAACACAAACGGGTGTTCGCCGCTGACCACGACAGACAGACTCTTCATTGCGCGTGTCATGGCGACATAGAACAGGCGGCGCGGCGCCTCTCCGTCTTCACCGCGAGAGATGGACTGCCAGCCGCCATTCAATATGACTACATGATCGAATTCCAAACCTTTGGATCGGTGCGCAGTCAGCAACAATAGGCCACGTTGCGTCCCGCGGACATCTTGCGCCCATTCAGCCAGCCATTCGATAACGTCTGGTACGGGCATCGTCTTTTTTTCTAGCTCGCGGGCTAGGTCTGCGATCCCATCAACGATCAGTTCTATCCAGCGGTTCGATGGCTGTTCATTCAGAACCATCAGCAAATCGGTCACCGACAGCATCGCTGTCGGGTTCTGCCGCAGGCGCGCGATGAACCGCTGCATCTCGCGCAATCGCCATACGCTGGGCAGTTTTTCATTGGCCATTTCTACGGCAAGTCCCAGCTGCTCTGCATATGCCCGAACAGGGCCTAGACTTTTCCAATCGCGCGAAATGATTGCACAACGAGTCCAATTGAAATCAGGATCCAGTCGCGACAAACGAACCATTTCATCAACCGCTGCCATCGCTTGGACTGTAGGGTTGCTTTCTACGTCTAGGAATTGAACACGCCCCTGCCCGATTGGATCGTGATTTGCCATTGCGCCGCCGCCCATTTCCAACATGCGGGCCTTATCGACGCTGATCGGATGATCTTTCTTCATGCGGTCGCGCGCGGGTTCAATGACCTGATTGGACGCGTCTACTATGAACTTTGTGGATCGATAGTTTTCGGTCAGGAAGACAGGTTTGGCGCGGTAGTCTTCTTCGAATTGGCGGATAAAAGATACCGATGCACCGGTAAACGAATAGATGTTCTGGTCGTCATCGCCGACCGCAAACAGACTGAGTTTTTGATCTGCATCTTCAAGTGACCGCCCTGCCACGGCTGAAATCAAGGCGTATTCTTCGGCGCCTATGTCCTGATATTCATCAACCAAGATCCACCGATATCCTTGGATCAAAGCTTCGCGTTGGGCCTCGGCTTCAGATTTGCTCAACCCTTCGCAATCAAGCAGCCGCACAGCCTCCATGATAATGCCATCGAAATCGCGTTCTTCGTTCGATGTGCCGGTAAAGCTTGCTCCGACCAGCCGCATCGCCAACGAATGGCATGTGGTGACCGTGACAAACGATGCGTCGTCCCCAACAAGGTGCCGCAGCCGCGCCCTGATTTCTGCAGCGGCGTGGCGGTTATAGGTCATGACCAAAATTTCACGCGGATTTTCGCGGCGCACACGCAGCAGATAGGCAATGCGATGCACCAACACCCTTGTCTTGCCAGAGCCAGGCCCGGCCAGAACCAAAACGTTCGTTTCTTCGCGATCGTCGGCAACGATGGCTTGTTGTACAGGGTTGTTCAGGTTTTCGACGATTTCTTTCCACGCTTTGCCTGTTGTACGGCGCCGTATTTCCACGCCCCGTTTCGGCATCCATCGCTGCAAGAATCGATCTTGGTCCAGTTCAAAATAGTCTTTGGATAACCTGATCGCATCGTTGATGTTATCCAAACCCTTGGTCGCGTATTCCGCCATGACATGGGTTTGAATCGTTTGTTCGCGATAGTGTTCTTCTAACGGCGAGAAATCCTTTTTCGTGAAACTGGCGCGGGTTTGGTTCAAATAAATCGTCATCGCAGAACGGAAAACGGTCAGACCTTTGCCCAACGTGACGACTTGCTGTTCGTGCAACCACAGCAGCGCGCGCTCCATTAGTTTGGTCATATCTTTGACGCCCGCGGCTTTGAAAACTGCATTGTTGGACAGCACGCCCAGCAAATCACCGATCGTGGTTTCCACCTGAATGTCTTTGCCGCGCGATCCTATTGGCGCTGCTTTGACCAAGAAATCCAAGAGTATATCCGCAGCCGCATGGCGGATGGTCGAGGTTTGTTCGATAACCTTCCATGATCGTTGCAGGATCACCTCGTGAGTTTTGTGTGTAAGTTTACGCAAGCGGACGTTGCCGAAACCGCCATCACTGTCACGCCCGTCGCGTTCGATACTGCGCAGCAAACGGTCAATTATGTGGGGGCTACCGTTTTCGTGACCCTTTTCACGCAACATCTGACTTGCCGAATTAATATCGATCTGGGCGCCTTCACCAACGTCCACATCAGGGGCATATTCACGCATCGAAGCGATCAGCGCGGTTTCCAGCGCCATAGCTTTCGACAAACGCTGTTTTGATTGATTTTCGATGCCGATATGAACCGAAACAGTGATCGCAATATCGTTTCGCGCAATTCCCAAGGTTTCCAGATCGGCCATCGCTTTGGACAATTCGCGATGCGACATTCCGCTGACGCCCGTCAGTTCATCTGTCGAAATTCCCTGATCCGAAGGCGTGTTCATCACATGCACGACAATGGCCCGCAGACGATTGCGATGCGCCTCGGCAATTTGTGCTTTGGCTAATTTTTCTTCTGCTTCGGCCATTGTCCGGACAAGCAAAGACGAAGGAAACACCTGAACACGGTTTTCTTCGCGCGATAGCAGCTTTGCCTCTTCTAACCACGAAACGGCTGTTTTGACCCGCGTATCTTCGGTCGTGCTGTCACGCAGGAATTCGCGATCCTTTTCCTCTCGGACGATCTCTCCTGGTGTGGCGACAATCTTGCCACTGTTGCGCGTGTGTTCATCAATACGGCGCAGTGCCTTTAATATTGCGCCAATTTCATGTCTTTCCAGTCGCGACCGCGCAGCCAATGAAAACTGCCGTTCAACATCGTCAGAATGATAAAGCAGAACGCATTCAGCTGGGCCGCGATCACGGCCAGCCCTGCCCGCCTCTTGAAGATAATTTTCCAACGATCCGGGTACGTCAGCATGAACAACCAACCGAATGTCTGGTTTATCAATGCCCATACCAAACGCGTTGGTCGCGGCAATGATCCGCAGATCGCCAACACGAAACCGTTCTTGAACTATTTGTTTATCGTCAGCCGTGAGGCCCGCATGGAAATGCTCTGCCGACAACCCCTGAGCCTTTAGGAAAGCAGCCACACGTTCGGTTTCACCGCGGGTCGCACAGTAGACAATCGCTCCTGATTTTGCGTCTGGCTCCATCTTTTCGTTCAGGACGTTCAAAATATCGCCCAATTTGCTGCCTTTGTTGGTGGGCTGCACGTTGAACGTCAGGTTCGACCGACTAGCACCGCCATCAAACAAACCCAGCTCGACACCCAGTCCGCCCATAAAATGATCGGTAATGTCTTGAACGACTTCGGGTTTGGCCGTTGCTGTCAAACAAAGCAAAGGCGCAGGTTTACGATCACCAGAGAAGTCTTTGATAAAACGCGCGATATACCGATAATCGGGCCTGAAATCGTGTCCCCATTTGGAAACGCAGTGCGCTTCGTCCAGCACCCACATGCCAACTTCGCGCTGTTGCAGAACCGACCTAACCGATACACTGCGGAGCTGTTCGGGCGAAATAATAAGGATCGACGCCCCACCCATGCGCACTCGGTCCAGCGCCTCTTGTCTTTCGGGCATGGACAGCAAACCGTTGATCGTCACCGACGATGAAATTCCAACACGTTCCAGCCCCTGAACCTGATCAACCATCAATGCAACCAGCGGAGATATCACGACAGTCAGCGCACCTGTCTTTTCATAAAGGCTCAGCGCGGGCACCTGATAACAAACGGATTTACCTGTGCCCGTTGGCAAAATGCCCAGCACGTTTTCCCGACGCATGGATTGGTCGACGATAACCTGTTGCAGCGGGTTGCCGTCGACATCTACAGGCTGCGGCCTGAACTGTTCGAAACGGAACCATTTTTTCAACGCCCCTACTGGGTCGTTTTGATGCGCACACCACTGACAGTTTGCATCGTTACAGTTGGTATCGCGCAGTTCACGCACCAAATCTGCGGCCTCGGGAAATGATTGCCGGACCCATGGCGGCATAACCGAATTGCCGCCTGAAACCGATATCCAAGCCAAGGCATAAGCAAGCGGCCACCCCATCCGGGTATCATTGAGCCGACCAATGACGCGGCCAATCTGTGCTGTGCAACCCTGATCCCGAAGAAGATTTTGGATTGCTTCAATTGCGGCGTCCCGTTTAGGGCGTTTATCCTTTCGCACGTCTGCAAAGACAGCGTCAAAACCAGCCGATCGATCAGACAGCGTACAAAGATAATGATAGGCGATCAGCGTATCTTTGTTTGCATGATTTAGATCACGCAAAGCCTGCAACTGATATTCCAGCACATCAAACACCAATCTAGCGTCCAGTTCCGGATCATTGATGTGCCCCGCTTGCAGCCGCCCATCGTGATAATGTTTGACAAGGTGGTGATATGGATTTCGTGGAAACGCCAATGGGTTAAGCCACAAGGTATCGATTGGCGCATCCATTTTGGCTCGCAGTTCTCGACGCGAAACCAACAGATGTTCAA
The DNA here is from genome assembly GCF_002150005.2 of Marivivens niveibacter. Taxonomy (GTDB): domain Bacteria; phylum Pseudomonadota; class Alphaproteobacteria; order Rhodobacterales; family Rhodobacteraceae; genus Marivivens; species Marivivens niveibacter. The sequence goes on along the minus strand of NZ_MSPP01000001.1, from coordinate 561,301 downwards.
TATCGTGCCGCAACACATTGTGGCCCACAATAAACGGATAGTTGGTGAGGCTTTTCTCGAGCTTAGTCAGTCCAGCTTCCAGACCGGATTTAGGCGCCACAACCGCTGGCCCGTCGCCATATGCCACGGCCGCCAGATCAAAGACCTTCGCCGTTTTGGGATTGACCTCTAAATCAACCGACAAACACTTTTCCAACAGGGATCTATCATCATTCTGCTGGGTACGAAGAAATTTGAAAAGTGCCATAAACCGAACGTCTTGGTAGTTGTGAAAACAACCTAAAGGTCGCGCAGCTATACCGCAAGAGAACTGCACCACCTCGTCGCAAATCAGGACTTTAACTCAAGAAAGGCCTTGTTTTGTTGAGCCCGATCAATGTACCCCTTGTGCATATTTGATTTATTTTTCAGGCCAGACTTGCGTTCACAATCTTCTGGTCACAAAATTTAGGGGAATTTACCCATGGCACCAGCTTTTGGCACGAGCGGGCTTCGCGGGCTAGTTACCGAACTGACGGATGAATTGGTTTCGGACTACGTGAATGCGTTTTTAACCACAGTCGACTGCGACACACTCTATGTTGGGCGCGACTTACGTCCGTCTTCTCCGGAAATTTCCTCGGTCGTCTGCAAGACTGCGCTGTCAGCGGGTGTAGATGTTGTCGACTGCGGCGCACTGGGAACCCCTGCCCTTGCGCTGTCGTCAATGAATGCAGGTGCCGCGGCCATTATGATCACAGGTAGCCACATTCCAGCGGATCGCAACGGGCTCAAATTCTACCTGCCGCACGGTGAGGTGCTAAAGGACGACGAAGCCAAAATCACCCAAGCCTATTCGATGAAAGCCAAAAGGCCGACCAAATCGGTTGGCACGCTAGCAGAAATGCCAGAAGCCGAAAAACGTTACATCGATCGGTACATTTCAGCATTTGGAACGGACGCCCTGAGTGGCCTACGTGTCGGCGTTTACCGCCATTCATCAGTCGCAAGAGACACAATGGAGGCGATCTTCAAAGGACTGGGTGCCGAAATCGTTCCATTGGCACATTCAGACACTTTCATTCCGGTAGACACCGAAGCCGTGGATCCCGAAACGCGGACTCTGCTGCAATCTTGGTGCGAAGAGTTCAAATTAGACGCCATTGCTTCAACAGATGGTGACGCCGATCGACCGATGCTATGCGATGCGACAGGCACTGTAATCCCCGGCGATATCTTGGGCGTAATTACCTCGAAATTCCTTGGCGCCACCCACGTTGTCACGCCAGTCTCGTCGAATGACATGGTCCGTCAAATTCCTGAATTCGAGAAAGTCGACCTGACGCGAATTGGATCCCCTTTCGTAATTGCTGGAATGCAAAATTTCAGCAACAAAAATGTAGTAGGTTTCGAGGCAAATGGTGGCTACCTACTGGGCTTCACCGCCCAGCTAAAAGAACCGCTATCCCCTCTACCCACTCGCGACTGCATGCTGCCAATCATTGCCTCGCTTGCCGCAGCAAAATCGCAAGGCCAATCACTCGTGACATTGGTGAATGCCTTACCCCCATGCTTTACTGCTGCCGATCGGCTCAAGAATATCGACAAAGAAAAAGCAGCCGCTTTTCTGGAGCGACTGATTACCGACGAAACAATCAAGGCCGACTTTTTTCGATTCGTCGGCCCAATCTCAGCAACAGACCTTACCGATGGCATACGGGTCGAATTCGGTGAAACGGGTGAAGTGGTCCACCTTAGGCCGTCAGGCAATGCGCCCGAATTCCGCGTTTACACCCAAGCAAAAACCAAAGACGCCGCTTCGGTTCTACTGAAATCGATGCTCGGCAAAGTCGAAGACACCTTGCAAAACTAAACCGCCCATATGTGAGCCCCCTGCGCGAGAAGCGTCCATTTTTTATGCAAAGTAGCGAAAGTTACAGCGGCGACGCGTCATGAGGCTCACGAGACTTGAAAAAATAGCGCCCATAAGTTACCCGTTTGGTATATTTTTAAGCCTTTTGGATATTTTGAAATGATTACTCCAGTGATCCTGTGCGGCGGCTCAGGAACTCGCCTATGGCCTCTTTCCCGCAAGTCATACCCCAAGCAATTCGTTCCACTTGTTGGTGAACAAACACTTTTCCAAGGTTCAGCCGTACGAATGAAGGGCGACCAGTTTGCTAAACCTGTTGTTATCACGAACAGCGATTTTCGATTCATCGTTACAGAACAACTGCAAGCAGTCGGTATCGATCCCGGTGCTATCCTGATTGAGCCCGAAGGCCGCAACACCGCGCCTGCCGTTTTAGCTGCCGCTCTTTATTTGCAAAAAAATGATCCCGATGCCGTGATGTTGGTCGCACCATCAGATCACGTCGTACCTGATACTAAAGCGTTCCAAGCCGCTGTTGCCGCCGGCATGAAGGCTGTGAAAGAAGGCAAACTGGTAACCTTTGGCATTACCCCGACCCACGCTGAAACTGCATATGGTTATTTGGAACTAACGACCCAAAGCGATGGTGATCCAGTCGCTCTCAAGCAGTTCGTTGAAAAACCGAATGAAATTCGGGCGCAGGAAATGTTGGACGCGGGAAATTATCTTTGGAACGCAGGTATTTTCCTATTCAGCGTGAAAGACATTATCGCTGCGTTCGAACAACATTCACCTGACCTATTGCCGCCAGTAGCGCAAGCAATGGAAACGGGCCACGTGGACTTAGGCTTCTGCAGACTTGGGCCAGATGCATGGTCTGAGGCGGAAGACATTTCGATCGATTATGCAGTGATGGAAAAGGCCGACAACCTATCGGTTGTGCCATTTAATAGCGGCTGGTCCGACCTTGGTGGTTGGGATGCAGTCTGGCGCGAAAGTCCAAAGGGTGACAACGGCGTCTTAACTTCCGGTGAGGCCACTGCCATCGACTGCGAAGACACACTTTTGCGTTCAGATAGCGAACGCCTCGAAGTGGTTGGTATTGGCCTAAAAAATATTATGGCCGTCGCTATGAACGACGCTGTTTTGGTCGCAGACATGTCACGCGCCCAAGACGTCAAAAAAGCTGTCGAAGCCCTTAAGGCGAAAAATGCCGATCAGGCAACAATGTTCCCCAAAGATCACCGCCCTTGGGGTTGGTTTGAAAGCCTAGTCATCGGCGATCGCTTTCAGGTGAAACGAATTCACGTCCACCCAGGCGCCGCTCTTTCGCTGCAATCGCACCATCACCGTGCGGAACACTGGATCGTCGTGTCAGGTACGGCAGAAGTCACAATAGATGACAAGGTACAATTGGTTACCGAGAACCAATCCGTGTTTATCCCGCTTGGTGCAGTTCACAGAATGCGCAACCCAGGCAAAGTTCCAATGGTACTGATCGAGGTTCAGACCGGCAGCTACCTCGGTGAAGACGACATTATTAGATACGAAGACGTTTATTCGCGCGGACAAGGCGCAAAAGGTTAATTAGGTAATACAAATGAAGAAAAAAGCACTCATCACCGGTGTTACGGGCCAAGACGGCTCTTACTTGGCTGAATTCCTTCTCGAAAAAGGGTATGAAGTTCACGGGATCAAACGCCGTGCATCACTTTTCAATACTCAGCGGATTGATCACATCTATGAAGATCCCCACACTGACAATGCGAACTTCAAGCTTCACTATGGGGACCTAACAGATACCTCAAACCTCACCCGTCTGCTGCGCGACATTGAACCCGACGAAGTTTACAACCTGGGCGCACAGAGCCACGTTGCTGTCTCATTCGAAGCACCCGAATACACGGCGGACGTGGATGCAACTGGGGCGCTACGTATCCTCGAAGCGATCCGTTTTCTTGGGCTGGAAAAGAAGTCACGTTTTTATCAGGCATCGACCTCTGAACTTTTCGGCCTCGTCCAAGAAACACCTCAGAAAGAGACCACGCCGTTCTATCCACGCTCCCCTTACGCTGTTGCAAAGATGTATGCGTACTGGATCACGGTAAACTACCGCGAGAGTTACGACATGTACGCCTGCAATGGTATCCTATTCAATCACGAGTCTCCTCGTCGAGGCGAAACCTTCGTGACCCGAAAGATTACCAGGGGGATGGCGAACATAGCACAAGGCCTCGAACAGTGCCTATACATGGGCAATATCGACAGCCTACGCGACTGGGGCCACGCCAAAGATTACGTCCGTATGCAGTGGATGATGCTACAGCAGGAGCAGCCAGATGACTTCGTCATCGCGACGGGCGTACAATACTCGGTGCGAGAATTCATCACGTGGTCTGCGCGCGAGCTGGGCATTGAGCTAGAGTTTTCAGGAGAAGGCGTCGATGAGGTTGCAACAGTTGCATCTATCACTGGCGACAACGCCCCATCAGTAAAGGTGGGCGATGTCATTGTCCGTATCGACCCACGCTATTTCCGCCCTGCCGAAGTTGACACTCTGTTAGGCGACCCCAGCAAAGCTAAAGAAAAGCTGGGTTGGGTACCAGAAATTACAGCACAAGAAATGTGTGCAGAAATGGTCTCCGAGGACCTGAAAACAGCTCGTCGCTACCGCTTATTAAAAGAACATGGTTTAGATCTGCCGGTTTCTTTGGAGGGATAACATGACCTATAACTTAGAAGGCAAACGCATATGGGTCGCTGGGCATCGCGGAATGGTTGGAAGCGCAGTTGTTCGACGACTAGCGACAGAGAATTGTGAGATACTCACAGTAGGGCGCGACACCGTCGACCTCACTAACCAATCACAAGTCAAAGATTGGATGGCGGAACATCGGCCAAATGCGATTATTATGGCAGCCGCTAAAGTAGGAGGAATTCTGGCGAATGACACACATCCAGTAGACTTTTTAGTTCAGAATTTGCAGATTCAAACTAATATTTGCGCAGCCGCTCATGAAGCGAATGTGGAACGTTTCCTGTTCCTTGGCTCCTCATGCATTTATCCCAAACTTGCACCTCAACCAATTCTTGAAGAGAGCCTTTTAACAGGATCACTTGAACCAACAAACGAGTGGTATGCTGTTGCCAAAATTGCTGGCATAAAAATGGTTCAAGCGTACAGAAAGCAGTTTGGTCGAGACTGGATTTCAGCAATGCCAACCAACCTTTACGGGCCGGGCGACAACTACGACTTAAATTCATCGCATGTTTTACCTGCATTATTACGCAAATTTCATGAGGCAAAGTTAACTGGGCTGCCATCAGTCACAATATGGGGATCAGGTACACCTTTAAGAGAATTTCTCCACGCAGACGACCTAGCCGATGCACTCATATATGTATTTCGAGAATACTCCGACTTTGAACATATAAACATCGGCTCAGGTGTTGAAGTAACAATCCGAGAATTAGCAGAGACAATCGCTAAGGTAGTCGGCTATGAAGCCGAATTGGTTTTCGATAACACCAAACCCGACGGTACACCGCGAAAATTAATGGATAGCTCTCGGCTACATCGGCTCGGCTGGGACAAGGCGCGGTCGTTAGAAGAAGGCATTTTACACACCTATAAGGTTTTTAAGGATGTCGCCTGATCGAAATAAAAAATCCCCGCTAGAACAACCGCCATACGAAACATTTGAAGTTTTAGGCATTCCAATTATGGCAGTTTCACTCGATAAAGCGTCTGAATTAATTGCCGATTGGTCCAATGATAAAATCGGGCGCTATGTCGGTGTTCGAGAGGTTGCCAGCACAGTTGCACTATCTGAAACTTCGGAGCTCCTGAACGTTGCTCGGGGAGCAGCAATGAATGTGCCTGATGGAATGCCCTTAGTTTGGATCGGGAGAAGACGTGGATTGAATGTTTCCCGAACATGCGGCCCTGACCTGATGGAACAGCTTTTAACCCAGGAACCGGGCGTTTCACTCAAGCATTTCTTTTACGGCGGGAAAGAAGGCGTTGCAGATATTCTAAAGCAAAAATTTTCAAAACGAAGCGACCAATTACAAGTAGTGGGGACTCACTGCCCACCATTCCGTGAACTAACCAATGAAGAAAATGAAGCTGTTCTGGAAAAAATTAAGGCAAGTGGTGCAGATGTGGTCTGGGTTGGAATTTCTTCACCCAAACAAGACATCTGGATGGCACAAAATGCGCATAAAACCCAGGCGACGATGATTGGAGTTGGAGCCGCATTTGATTTTCACTCAGGAAGTATAAAGCGAGCACCGAAGTGGATGCAGCGGAGCGGCTTAGAGTTTTTACACAGATTATGTAGTGAACCAAGCCGACTATGGCGACGATATTTAATTATGGCCCCACGTTTTGTTTGGCGCATCACCATTGGTGAAAAGAAAGAAAATGCCGATGAATCGCGCGAAACCAGATGACGATTAACTCTCTCAACAAACCTCGCTCCAGCATTAGGAAACAAGCGATTTGGGGCCTCTCAAGTCAATTGATAACAAGCGGGACAAATTTCATTAGTGCTATTTTACTCGTGCGCATGCTGGGACTAGAGGAATTCGGTCAGTACACATTAACTTTTCTCACAATAATGATTGTGCGGAACTTTCTTAATACCATGGTTTTAGCACCCATGTCCGCGCTCGCACCCAAATTAAATAAAATAAGTGAGCCAGCGTATCGAAGCTTCATCTTAATATACGCAACCGCATTTTTTCTAATCTCCAGTTTAGCAATCGGGTTGCTAGCTTCTCTTCTGTCTTCGCTAAATGGTTACGAATGGCTTACTTCAATTACAATAACACTAGCGGTCACCAACGCACTTACAAATGCATCAGACTTTTTCAGACGTTATTACGTAGTTTATCAATCACCCGGATTTTCCTTTTTTATCGACCTAACTAGAAACACAACCCAACTATTCGCAATTACAATTTATCTTTTATTACCAAGCAACCCAATGAACGTTGCTATCGCTCTAAACTTGCTAGCATTCTCAAACCTATTTGGTGTCATTTTGGGCACCATTAGATATGGGACACTAAAGCACAAAAGACAATTCTTCAAATTAATGTGGATGCGACATTGGAAATTCAGCAAGTGGATGCTGCCTGCAACTGCACTCGATTCCCTACACGGATCTGGCCCTATGATGATATTTGGGGCGATAATGGGACCCTCCGCACTTGGAACAGTGCGAGCAATCCAGCAAGTCACAAACCTCTTAAATTTGCCGGTTAACACACTTTCACAGATACTTCCATCAATAGCTGCACGTCAATTATTTGAACATGGTGAACATAAATTAAAAGTCTTCCTATTAAAAGTCGCAATAGCATCTACGGCGCTTATAATTGTTGGAATACTAACGCTAGCATCCCTTTCTGAATTAATAATAAACAATTGGATGAAGCTAGAATCGCCAAACACGAAGATCATATTGATTTTCTTTGGCGCCTCCACATTATTATCATTAATCCGCCAAATAATGAACGTCAAACTGTACACATTCGAACAAACAAAAAGTATTTTCCACATCAACATATTTGGCGCAATGCTTTCAATATTTTCAACATTCGCTTTAGCAGAACTACTCATTGAGATTTCTGTTCCTATCGCTTTAACAATCGGCAACCTATCGTCAATATCGGCCTTCCTCTACTTCAATCGCAAAAAAAATTAATCAAATTTGGAAACGAAATGTCAAATTCAAAGCTATCCTGGAACTTACGGCGCTTTGGCCTATCGCCACAAATCTTAAAAGAACGCCTATTACTCAATACACCTGACCACGGTTTTTTCATCACCTCTCAACCAAAGAGCGGGACCCACTTACTAGAACGCGTTTTATGCTTAATGCCTGGCATTTATCGCCCTATAATGAGAACCGTAAACGAACATAACCTTGGCAGATATGGAGGCTTCGAAAATATAGCTGAATCAGCTATTCATGGAAGACTGATAGTTTCACACCTTCACTTTCATCCTGACTGGGCACAAAAATTATCACAAAAACAAGTTAGATCATTTGCCATGACTCGAGACCCAAGGGCCATGGTGCTTTCCTATGTGCATTACGTACAAAAAAGAGCAGATCATGCGGAACATCAGCGCCTTAAAAATTTGAGCGTAGAAGAAGCGATTAATCTTTTAATCAACGAAAAACCAGAAGATAACGGAGAGAACTTCATAACAAACATGAACCTATTCGCTGGGTGGACAAAACAACCTGAAATTTTCTCCGTTAGATTTGAAGATCTAGTTGGGCCAAACCGGGAGAAAACAGTAGTCGATATTGCCAACCATGCGGGAATAGATCTCAAACCAGAACAAATAGATATAATTGTAGAAAACGCCTTCTCAGCCGCAAGCCCCACCTTTCGGTCCGGACGAATCGATGAATGGAAAAATGTTCTAAACGCAAAACAAATTACAAAAATTGAAGATGCAACGCAGTCAGCCATGTCCCATTATTATTCAACCTGAATCATCGACATTAGAATGCAACGAACAGTACCATCAACTTATTATCAAATATAAAACACACCAAAGCTTTGATACACCGCTTTCACAAAGTCGAAAACCACGGCTATTTTACCCACAAACAATCGAACAACGTGAGAAGGAATCGTTGAGTTTCAAAATGACGCATCCATTAACAACATACGACGGCAGCGCAAACAACGAACATTACCCGTCAAAGGATGTTGCAAGCGTATCATTTTTTATCATACTCGTTATTTACATTCTTTACTTCGGCTTTACTGATCAAAATCCACTTCGACCACTGATATACATCCTACCGGCAACAGTTGCATTTGAGTTAACCCTACGAGGATCGCTGCGACTGAAACCGTATTTACTTTCCACTTTAATTATCTACTTAACTTTTTTCTTTCCCTACTCAGCGAACAACACAGAAGCACACACAAAGGAAGCTGTATTCCTAATATTAAGCCTAACGGTTGCCACAATTGCCTTCAAAACTCCAAAATGGTTTCCGACATATTTTCTATTTTCTTGCTTGATCACCGTTGCTATCCGAGGCTTGATCAATGGATTATCCCTTTCCGAAATAAAATTCGGCCTCGCATCATCTAACATTGGTACAGAAACTTCTTTAGGCTTAATCACCCCACTCGTTGCAATCTTCCTGTTCACAAAAGGCCAAAGAGTATTAGGTTTTCTTGCTATCATTGTAACGGTCCTAATGTTCAAAAGAATTGGCCTTGTCGCACTACTAACTGTACTATTAATAGACACACTGCAGTATACTTACTTCAAAAAATTAAAAATTTCACATAGCGCCGCCACAACCGTTAAGATTTCAATAATTTTAACAACGGCTACAATTGGATTATTCCCCACCGAATTTTATCAAATAATATCAAATATATACTACAACACAACTGGAAATTATGTATCGCCAGATCATCTTTCATCCGGCAGATATTTTGCCTTGTCTGTTTTTACAGACAATTTAATTGAAAATCTCACAACTACAACTATCCTTTTTGGAAACGGAGCGGGTTATTCCACATACTTTTTGGGAGAATCATCCCTTCTTCTCGATAAACACTATCCTTTACTTCACAATGACTTCCTCCGAATGTTCTCAGACTACGGCCTCATAGGACTTTTCGTGGGGGTTTTGTTTTTACTAAAACTGGCCATCAAAGACCGACTATCATCAAATTTTTCAACTTACACTTCAATACTATTCATGACAGACAATGTCTTAACCTACTTTGTGTTCTGGCTGGTATTCATCGCCCTCCTAAGAGCACCACATTTAGATAATAAATTTTATTAAAAAGCATAAAATGAAAATTCTTATTTTGCACAACTCTTACAAACAACGCGGCGGCGAAGATACGGTGGTTGAACAAGAAGAACAACTACTTAAATCAGGCGATCATGAAGTGAAGTCTTTCAGATTTTCAAATGATAGTATCTCAGGAAATATTCAAAAAATTATAACTTTCGCTTCGATCCAAAAGAACCACAAATCTGTTCGAGAAGTTATAAATATCTGTGAAGAATTCAAACCAGATGTCGTACATATACACAACTTTTTTCCGCTGCTTTCACCAGCAGCCCATATTGCGGCTGCAAAGAGTGGTGCAGCAGTTGTTCAGACCCTACATAATTTTCGTTTACTTTGCGCAGGGGCAATGTTTCTACGCGATGGAGTCGTTTGCGAGGACTGCCTCGGAAATAGTCGCTTGGCAGCCATCAAAAATAGTTGTTATCGTGACAGCAAAATCGCTTCCGCAGCAGTGGTTGCAATGCAAAGAGCTACATTAGGCTCCGAAAACTGGTTAAGTTCGGTGGATAAGTTCATTGCTTTAACGGAATTCGGAAAAAGTAAATTTATCCAAGGTGGTCTACCGCCAACGAAGATAGCAGTTAAGCCCAACTTTGTCTCAAGCATCGACCCAGGCCCTCCTATACAAGATCGGCAAGGTAGTGCTTTATTTGTCGGGAGGCTATCTTCCGAAAAAGGGGTTAGGCGTCTAGTGGAAGCATGGAAATCTTTACCAGACGTGCCGTTAGACATAGTAGGAAGTGGTCCTGAAGAAAATTGGCTTCGTGAAAACGCACCACCACATGTTTCCATTTTGGGAGCTAAGCCTAGAAATCAGGTCATTGAAAAATTACAAAATGCACGTCTGTTAGTTTTTCCTTCGATTTGGTACGAAGGCTTCCCAATGACAATCGCGGAAGCACTCGCTTGCGGGACGCCTATACTTGCGGCAAATATTGGTGCGGCACATGAAATCCTCAACGATGAAAAATGTGGAGCGCTTTATAAATCTGATGACTCGCTGGCTCTTATTAAAAATGCTGCGACGCTACTGAACGGCGATCTACAGAGAAAATCAGTTAATGCGCGCGAACGGTTTGAAGGCCTTTATAGCGCCGAAACGAATCTCAAATTGATTGAAGATATTTATGTTGAAGCAATTGCAAATCGCAACCGGATGGTCAGGTAATCCCCCCCGATCTTAAGGGGATGCGGAAGTAGAATTTTCTCGGCAGGATGAACGAGGAGATTCTGATGAAGAAGACACGATTTACCGAAGCGCAGATCATGACTGTGCTGCGCCAGATGGAAGGCGGAGTACCTGCAGCCGAGCTGTGCCGTGAGCACGGGATGAGCAGTGCTACACTGTACAAATGGCGGGCGAAGTACGGTGGGATGGACGCCAGCCTGATCAGCGAGATGAAGTCGATGGCGGAGGAGAACCGCCGCCTGAAGCGCATGTATGCCGACGTCAGCATGCAGAATGACCTCCTGAAGGAGGCGCTCGGAAAAAAATGAGACGGCCAGCTCAGCGCCGAGAGTTGGCCGTGAAAGCGCTGGCGATGAAGGGCGTCAGCATAGCGCTGGCGTGCCGGGCGCTCGACGTCAGTGAGACGTGCTATCGGTACAGCCCCAAGCTGGACGAAGAGAACGAGCAGATCGCCGATCTGCTGCTCGGACTGACGACGGCGAAGAAGACCTGGGGCTTCGGCCTGTGCTTTCTGTACCTGCGCAACGTCCAGGGACATGGCTGGAACCACAAGCGGGTCTACCGGATCTACCGCGAGCTGGAACTGAACCTCAGGATCAAGCCCCGCAAGCGTTTGAAGCGGGACAAGCCCGAGGCCCTGGCGGTTCCGGAAGCTGCGAATGAGGTCTGGTCCATGGATTTCATGGCCGACAGGCTGGGGGATGGGCGCCAGTTCCGGCTGCTGAACGTGCTGGACGACTTCAATCGCGAGGGCCTGGGCATCGAGATCGACTTCTCGCTGCCTGCCGAGCGGGTCGTCCGGGCGTTGAACCAGATCATCGAATGGCGCGGTGCGCCCAAGACGATCAGGGTCGACAACGGCCCGGAATACATCAGCGGCACCCTCATGGAATGGGCAGAGCACAAGGGCATCGCCCTGGCCCACATCCAGCCCAGCAAACCCCAGCAGAACGCCTATGTCGAGCGCTACAATCGAACGGTCAGGCACGAATGGCTGGACCTACATATCTTCGAGAGCATCGACCAGGTGCAGCATATTGCCACCGAGTGGCTCTGGTCCTACAACAACGAACGTCCCAACATGGGCAACGGCGGGATGACCCCTGCCCAAAAACTGAGAATGGCCGCGTAAATTCTACGACCAAGCCCCCGCAAAAACGGGGGGATTACCCCCCGCGTTTCTTAGACGCCTTGGTTTTTCAGTTTCTGTTGCCGTTCGAACTCAATCGGCGACAGCATGTCGTTATGCGCGTGCTTGCGTTTCGGATTGTAGAACATTTCGATGTAGTCGAACACATCCTGCCTTGCTTCTGCGCGTGTGCGGTATGTCCGCCGCCGGATCCGTTCGCGGTTGAGCAGGTTGAAGAAGCTCTCGGCAACGGCGTTATCGTGGCAATTACCTCTCCGGCTCATCGAATGTTCCAGTTTGTGGGTGCGGAGGAATGCAGCCCAATCCATGCTGGTGAATTGGCTGCCCTGGTCTGAGTGGATCAGGACCTTGTCGCGGGGTTTGCGACGCCAGATCGCCATCAGCAGTGCTTGCAGGACGATATCGGTCGTCTGCCTGCTTTGCATCGACCATCCGACGACCAGCCGAGAATAGAGGTCGATGACGACAGCCAGATACGCAAAGCCTTCGTGTGTGCGGATATAGGTAATATCGGTGACCCAGGCTTGGTCGGCGGCGGCCACGTCGAATTGCCGGTCCAGTATGTTATCCACGATGAATGATGGCTTGCCACCATACCTGCGGGGGCGGCGCTTGTAGCCAATTTGCGCTTTGATCCCGGCCAGTCGGGTCAGACGGGCCACACGGTTCAGGCAGACACTTTCACCTTGCTCGAGCAGGTCGTCATGCAGCTTGCGATATCCGTAGACCTTACAGCTTTCCACCCACGCCTCTTGCAGCATCGCAGTCTGGCGTTGGTCTTCAATGGCCCGTCGTCTCAACGGGGCCTTCAGCCACGCATAGAACCCACTCGGCTGTATCCTCAGACAACGGCACATCGCACGAACTGAGAATAGTTCGCGATGCTCGGCAACGAACGCGGTCGCCATTTGGCTCGAACCAATGGCGCCACAATGGCTCCACTCACTTTGCATCCCTGGCGAAATACGCGGTGACCTTTTTTAAGATATCCCGCTCTTCCGTCACACGAAGCAGCTCGCGCTTCAGCCTGCGGATCTCGGCGTCCTTCTCGCTGTCGCCGGACACCGACTCCGCAAACTTGCGCTTCCACGCATAGAGAGAATGCGTGCTGACACCCAACCGTTCCGAAACTTCCTTCACCGGATAGCCTCGTTCAGTAATCTGCGCGACCGCATCGCGCTTGAAATCGTCTGTGAAATTTCCTGTGCCCATCATGGCCTCCTTGCCTCAAAGTTAGCGAAGAAGGCGTCCACAATACACGGGGCTATTCAATATCCGATAAATGGGGGGTAGCTCATACAAAAGCCCCTTGGCCTTCGAACGAAAGGCTACATATTGCACAAAAGGATCGGAACTTAAACGGCACAAGCCCATCCTGCTACTTGATCATTTGAGTAATCTATTCGTCGGTGAACCTTGTTTCATATATCAGGACTGACTCTACACAAGACTCGATGTGTTTCAGGGGCTCAGGCCACACCACGACAGGGAAAACTCGCTAACGCCAAATCCCCGACCGAAAGGCCGGGGCTTTTGTTTTTATGTCGGTCTGGGGCTTATTTGCCCGAGATCAGACCCATGCTTTCCAGTTTCAGCAGAACCTGATGTGCGCAGTTGTCGACTTCGACGTTTTCGGTTTCGACAACCAGTTCTGCGTTCGTTGGGGTCTCGTATGGGTCAGAGATACCGGTGAACTCTTTGATTTTGCCTTCGCGTGCCAGTTTATACAGGCCTTTGCGGTCACGGCGTTCGCATTCTTCGATCGTGGTCGCAACGTGGACTTCGACAAAGGCACCGTATTGTTCGATGTCTTCACGAACAGCGCGGCGGGTTGCGGTGTATGGCGCGATAGGCGCACAGATCGCGATACCACCGTTTTTGGTGATCTCGGACGCTACATAGCCGATGCGGCGGATGTTCAGGTCGCGGTGCTCTTTCGAGAAGCCCAGTTCCGACGACAGGTTCTTACGAACGATGTCACCGTCCAGCAGGGTCACAGGGCGGCCGCCCATTTCCATCAGTTTCACCATCAGCGCGTTCGCGATGGTCGATTTGCCCGAGCCCGAGAAACCGGTGAAGAACACGGTAAAGCCTTGTTTCGAACGTGGCGGTTTGGTTTTGCGTAGTTCGGTCACAACCTCGGGGAAGCTGAACCATTCCGGAATTTCCAGACCTTCGGCCAGACGGCGACGCAGTTCGGTGCCCGAGATGTTCAGGATGGTCACGTCGTCTTTGTCTGCGATCTCGTCCGCTGGTTCGTATTGTGCGCGTTCCTGCACGTAAACCATGTGTTTGAAGTCGACCATTTCGATGCCGATTTCGGACTGGTGTTCGCGGAACAGATCCTGCGCGTCATATGGGCCGTAGAAATCTTCGCCAGCCGAGTTTTTGCCAGGGCCAGCGTGGTCGCGACCAACGATAAAGTGGGTACAGCCGTGGTTTTTACGGATCAGGCCGTGCCAGACAGCTTCGCGCGGGCCAGCCATACGCATAGCAAGGTTCAGCAGCGACATGGTGGTGGTGGCCGCTGGGTATTTGTCCAGAACCGCTTCGTAGCAGCGCACGCGGGTGAAATGGTCCACGTCGCCCGGTTTGGTCATGCCGACAACAGGGTGGATCAGCAGGTTGGCCTGCGCTTCGCGTGCGGCGCGGAACGTCAGTTCCTGGTGCGCGCGGTGCAGAGGGTTACGGGTTTGGAACGCAACAACCTTGCGCCAGCCCATTTTGCGGAAATAGGCGCGCAGTTCGTTTGGCGTGTCGCGGCGACCGCGGAAATCATAGTGAACGGGCTGCTGAATGCCGGTGACAGGGCCGCCCAGATAGATTTTACCAGCGGTGTTGTGCAGATAGTTGACCGCAGGGTGCGCCAGATCGTCCGCGCCGAATACTTTTTCAGCTTCGCGCGATTTGTTTGGTTCCCATTTGTCGGTGACAGTCATGGTCGCCAGAATGACGCCTTCTTGGTCACGCAGGGCGATGTCCTGACCCAGTTCGATTTTCGATGCGAAATCTTCGGTCACGTCCAGAGTGATCGGCATTGGCCACAGCTGGCCGTCTGCCAAGCGCATGTTTTCCACGACGCCGTTGTAATCTTCTTCCGACAGGAAACCTTTCAGCGGGTTGAAACCGCCGTTCATCAACAGCTCCAGATCGCAAATCTGGCGCGGCGTCAGGTCGTGGCTGGTCAGATCAGCAGCTTCGACTTTCAGTTTCTGGGCAGAGTCGTACGATACATACAGCTCGGGGATCGGGGTATGTGTAGAATGCATAAATAAACCTTATAAAATATGCATTCACTTAAACCAATTTTTTCAACCATGACAAGCATGGGAAGCACTTCCACAAGGGCTTGGTTCCGAAAGGAAACGACTGCGGGTGCCCTTCGCATAAAATGCACCTGCTTCGTGATGTATACCTGACGGGACAATCAACGTAACCTGGCGGCAAGCGATGCGGTTGAAATTCGACAAATCACACGCGATCGAAGCCAAATTTGAACTGACCGAATATCAGACAGAAAATGCGCCCTTTCGCGTCAGTAAAAAGGGCGCATTTTACATGGTCTCCATTATTAAACGATCTTCATAATCGCTTTCGGCGCCTCCACTTCGATGCGCCATAGGTTGGTTCCTGCCCTTTTGCGGGCGGTTAGTTTGGCTCCGTTATAGTTGACGCCTTTCAATTTCGACATGAGCGCGGCTACGCTTCGGACCGACAGCGACGGATCAGAGTCCGAGATTTCACGGCACAGGCGTTCCAGCATCTCATCAGCGAAAATCGCAGTGCGGACTTGATCGGCCGTGAAATCCTCTGGGCCGAACTTTTCGGCCAAGGAGAACAGGAACGAATGATAGGTTTCGACTTCGGATGCATCACTGATTGCCTGTTTGAACAGGTCCAGTGGATCGCAAAGGCCCAGCTCGGGAATTTCCCGCGACAGACGCAGGATCGGGTCCCTAACCATGCGTGTCCAGCCTTCGAACGATCCCAAAGTTCCGGACAACGCTTTGTCCGGGCGGGCCGCGACCGCAATCGACAATGCCGCCGAGATGATGTCTGCGCGCATGCGTTTAGCCTCGCTCTGCGGCGTGAAACCGAAATCTGCAGTGATGTGATCGTCGCAAGCTGGCAAGAGGTCGATCAACAGATACCGACGGTTCATCCCACGCGGAAACGTCATGTTCACGCCATTTGAAATCAATAGCGCGGTGTTACGGATCGAACCGCCTGTCCGGCTTTCGCCCAGAATGCGGTCTGACCAAATCGGCGACGCGATAAAGCTGGTCAGCACCTCGTTCCGGAAATTGCCGTCCATGTTGTCATAGATAATCACCGGATTTTGTTCGAGCAGATCCGCGTGCAGCAGTTTGCGCATCTCCGCGCTGCCAGATCTTTCCACGCTCTTCATACGGGGCAATTCGCCAGTCGCCAGCACGCCAAGCGCCTGCGCGATGAACGATTTACCCACGCCAACTTCGGGACTGCTGACAGCGATCATCGGTGCGGTATCTAACGCCGGACGCAAAACGGCCGTCATCACAGCGGCAAGAAGCGCTGTACGCCCCAACACCTTGTCCGGAAAATGATAGGCGCGAAATGGTGTCAGGCAGGTTTCGACCGCCGCTTTCATTGCGGGCGCGTCGAACGAGCGAGAAATCTCGGGCACCGCGTCGGTCCCGTTGAAAATAAACACGCCTGTTTTGTCATCATAGCCAGCATCGGCAATCAGGGTTCCATCCAAGCGGCACAGTGGATGGTCCGACGTGCCCGCCAATTTCGGCAATTTGCCGTCACATAACGTTTCGACCTGCAACAGCAACCGACGCGGAATGTCGATGGATTTGCGCGCGGGGCCTTTTTTAGTCATCTCGTATTTGAATGGCGCGACGATCCGCGACAGGTCGTAGTCCAAACGTTCCGTCCGGACAGGTTTGAATTGCTGACCATTGCGGCACACCGTCGTCGATCCTGACGTGTAATACAGACCAGTGGCCCTCAACGCCTCGACACAGCGATCGACAAAACCGGCAGGGTTGTCAGGCGTGAATTCAATCCGGATACGCTCGATCGTGTTTTCGGACATCCCGCGCACCAATGCGTAAGTCGCGCCGCCATGAGCCTGCGAAACAAGTTTGGGCGCCCTACCCTTCAGGAACAAAACACCGACGCTTTTGTAATCGCAGTACTCTGGTTCTAGCGGGTCCAACGTCGTGCGATTGTGATATGTGTCCGGGTTTTCCAGCACGTCCCGAACCGTTACGACTTCCGGCTCAAAGGTTTTCGGATCGACGACATGTAGTTCAAACTCTCCGGACAACTCCAGCTGATCGGCGGCGCGGAGCAGAATTTGATCTGCGACAGCTGCGGTCAAACCGTGCTTGCGCATGATTTCATCGCGGCGTTCCGCCAACCAGATTTTGCGCTGCGTAGCTGCGTCATCTGTAGCCGCCTGCGCCGCTTCATCCTCGCGCTTTTTCGCTTCGGCCTTTGATGCCTCTTCGACCATGACAGAGGCAACATTCAGAAAATCATCGATCATCGCGCCCATTACACTACCTCCGGCTGGCCGCGGCGCTGGATCAAATGGGGGCCCGTACTCGCCCCCGCTGCAAAATCCAGGCGGCTGGGCTGATAGACGCTTTTGTCAAAAATCGTCCGCTTCAGGATACTGCCCGATTTGCTGATGGCGATATACCCATGACCCGCCGCCCAGCACCGCACCCATAGATGTTCCGCAAACTCCGGTATCTGCTTTGCATCGGTCACGGGAACATAGAACCTTTGCCCCCGCAGACCTGACATTTCAGTGCCATCGTCTGCATAGATCATGCTACTGGATGACGGATACCAAAGCATGGGCACATCCTTGAGTTCAGGCGCAACGCCGCGGATCAAGTTGATCGCCTCGGACTTCGTCAAAGCCGACGCATCTTTGGGTGGATCAATATCGATCATGAAAATGCCGGGACCGTCAGGCCATTCGAAATGGTCGTTGATCCGCGCGATACGCCCCTCCCGCTGTTCAACGGGCAGCGCCTCATACACTGCGCGCGTCACGACCATGCCCATTTCTGCACCCTTGGGCAGGCCATAGGACAGGGCCTGATTGGTACGCAATGAAGCGATATGGTCCCCGAATTCAGAGATGTTCGCACATTCATCCACCACATACATACCGCGCGTCATGTAACCGCCAGCCTCGGTCACCAGTGCCCCGTCCTGCAGAGTGATATGCTTTGTCAGCCGCTTCGGGGCTTCGCTCGTAAATGTCGTGAACCTGATCGTCATTCCAGTACCTTCGTTGTTCGATTTGAAACAAATGAAGGTCGCGCGAACACGCATTACAAACTGTTTTTTCGGCGAAACTGCGAAATTCTTGGGAAATAAAATATCAGGTCTTTGATTTATCGAACCAATTCGATCTGACAACAATTCAGTTAATTTTGCTAACATCTCCAGATCCTATATCGGACATGAATTTGGGATAATTTATTTCCTAGATCTGATGGTAGTATTGTAGTGATGTACTGATTGGAACGTATAGAAACAAAGCAGAAAAGCAGGTGACGTTTTCCACAAAAGACGGCCATCGGTGCAACGCCACACCAGCATCGTGAATGACTGTTGTTGCAATACGCAACAAAGCGCGCAGAGATAGATCGTTCCGCAATGCCTCTTGCGTTAATGCACGGACCAACTCCTCGGCTGATCCGATCGGTTCATACCAATGCGCGACACAGGTTCCGCCATCTGGACAAGGTGACCGGCCATGCGCCACATCGCCATCCCCACAGAATCTACCAGTAAATCATCGTCGCCGCCTGACCCTGCCATAAAGTCCTGCGGTTCATAATAGGTCATTGAACCACCCCCAGAACGCTGTGGTGATTTCAAAACAGCTGCTGCCGACCTCGTACAGGTCAGTCGCAGATTTTAGCAGTCTTGCAGAATATCGGATGGGCGCCAAAAGGCGCTGAACACGAAAAACAGTCATGGAATACCTTCATATATCGCGAAAAACGAACGGAGTGTGCGTTACGCGGATATGAGGGCCTGTCTTTGCATAATCGAATAATAATGGCTCGCGATTTCTATTTCAACTCAATCGCCGACATTTTTTGCCAGAGATAGTGTTTTGCACTTTCACCACCCCGATCGACACTGATTTCGAAAAAGAAACGTGGAAACCAGAAAAGTTGGGGAATTGTCTTGCATTCGCAAATCAAAACTCCTCTATCTGATCAGTTTCGGAAAAAAACGCGACAAAGGCCATAATGATCAATCCCCCCAAGAAGCTGTATTTCGATGCAGCCCCCTATTCGCAGGGGGTCTATTCGGGATGGTGACAGCAGGGGAAATCACCACAGCGCAGTTAGAACGCGCATTGGTCACTATCGCAGAGCTGGCGTTGGAAAACGAAGCCTATCTGCCGATTTTCGAAAGACTAAACAACGAACTCTCTGCCATGCATGCAAAGCGCGACCTGCTTGCGCAAGCGCGGCGTATCGTTGATGCAAACCGACCGGCAATCACTTCAGATAGTCTGGAACCGGAAATGCAATAGCCTGCATGATCGCGGCGCGCTGTTCTAAATGCATTTCATCCCCATACCATTCGCGACCACGGATATTGGCAACAGAGTGGCCCATCAGCTCACCACGGTCATCCGACTGCACTTCGACGCCTTTCAATCGGCTTTCGAACGTATGCCGCAAACCGCCCACTGTAATACCGCGGGGCAACAATCCATTTTTGCGCAGCGTTTTATGAACCCCATTGCTGTAGCTCGTTTTGCCGTGATAGCGCGGAAACCCATTCGGGTTTCGTTTGGCCGCCGCGAGCGCCACGCCAAACAACGGCACCAATCTCGCGGAATGCTTGTTCTTGATCTCGCGCACGCCCTCTTCGTTTTTGATGACGATGTGGGGGATGGGCGCATCTAACTGAAACGCGGACGCTGGCAGGTTGTAGATTTCGCTTTGGCGACAACCTGTTTCAATGCTGATTAACAGAATGTCGCGCGCTTCGGTATTCAAGCAATCCAGCGCGCCATTTGCAAACCATTTTTCCAAAATAAATGCTACAGGCACTTCGTCCTTGCGCGTGTTTTTTTTGTGTCGATCAGTCAGATTAACGCCGTTGTAGATACGCGGTGGATCCTCGACCCCCAAATCGTCATAATAGCGTGACAGCATCCCGGACATGTTCGTAAAATCTTTGTTGGCCGTTTCGATATCCAACCCGCGCTGTTTGATGCGTTCCTGCCAATACCGACGGTGCAACAGCACGTCAGCGCGCGTCAATTGCGCTACAGGTTTGTCACCTCCAATCGCTGCCGTTAGGTTTTTAACCGCGCGTTTGCGTGGATTACGCCATGCCTTTAACTGAGCATCATTTTTGAACCGATTTTCATGCGCGGACAGGCCTTCAACGTGATCTACCAGCTGTGAAAGTAATAACTGTGGCTCTGATACCGTTCCCAGCGTTGCCGCTGCCACATCAGCATCGACATGACCGTTCGACTGAATGGCGGCCTCTACCCGTTTAAGCAGATCGACCAGTGGCAGGTCGGCGACCTCGGCCACGGGCAGATATTGAAAACCTTTGTTTGCACAAATACGTTGGGCGGCCTTAAACCGAACATCGGCATCGTCAGAACGGCCATCTTTCAGAGCCTGCCAGCCCTCTAACAAATTGTCCCACACCTGCGTGGCCTTTTCGGCGGCAAGCTTTTTGGAATCGGTCCTAAGACTAAGCGTAAGTAAACGGCGCGGTTCAACATCATGAAAATCGGTCGGAACGCGGCGCACTAAATGCCACGTCGATCGGCGTTTCTTCAAACCTTTCATACCGCCCCCAGCCCATTGGTGTCAGCGATATGTATAGCAAAATGTATAGCAAAACAACGGCGGCGATTTTCCCGAACGCACAAACAAGAGCGAAAATCCCTTATTTACAAGGGCAAACACCAAATTTGCGACTTTGGAAATGGCGGAGGAGGTGGGATTCGAACCCACGGTACGCTTCCACGTACGTCGGTTTTCAAGACCGGTGCATTAAACCACTCTGCCACTCCTCCGACCGTTCGGTGTGCATAAATACCCCGCTCCGATTCTAAAAGAGGAAAACCGCCGATGCTTATCCGCGGAGGCTTCAAAAACGGTATTCTCACGGCTAAAGTGTCACAGACAAACAAAACAGGCTCGATTTTCGACGTACAGGCAAACGGAAAATCGTTTCAATAAAGGGGCATAGGCAATGGCAGGCATTCAAGGCATGTTACGCAGCAGCGTGATTGGTGCGGTCGTCATGGTGGCGTTAGCAGGATGCGATGAAACCGGAGCGTTTCAGATGCCGCAATTCGGCGGCGCAGAAGCGCAACTAGACGACAGCGGCCAAAGTGTTCAACTGGTTGAACGCGATGTCGAAGCGCCAGAAGTATTTCAGGTGACTGAATCAGGCCTGTGGGACGGTCGCCCATCGCTGGGCGGTGTTTGGGTTGCCCACCCAGATGTTGCCGAACCTGAACGGGTCATCATTCGAAACCAATCAAACGGCAAATTTGTGATCGGCGCATTGTTCCGGCGCGAACGTGCGCAACCGGGACCAGCGTTGCAGGTGTCATCGGACGCAGCGCTTGCGCTTGATTTGCTGGCTGGTGCACCGACGCCTTTGCAAGTGACCGCACTGCGCCGCGAAGAAGCACCTATCGAAGCCCCTGCGCCCATTGCAAACTTCGACGAAGCCGAAGCGTTAGAAGCCCCTGCCGTCGAAACCATGTCGCTTGACCCGATCGCGAATGCCGAAGCTGCAATTGCAAACGCCGAAGCAGAGCAAGCATCAACGCCCCCTGCCCCCGTCAGCAGCAGCTTGACCAAACCCTTCATTCAAATCGGTATCTTTTCGATTAAAGAAAATGCAGATCGGACCGCGCAATTGCTGTCATCGAACGGCATTACGCCATCTGTACTGACGGGTGAAACATCAGGGCGCGCGTTCTGGCGCGTGGTTGTTGGCCCTTCGCAAACCAGCGACGAACGCAGCGCATTGCTAAACCGTATCAAAGGGTTGGGTTTCGAAGACGCCTACCCCGTCACGAACTAAGAGGTCCCTATGTTCCGCATTCTTTCCCGACTGCTGACCGCGCTGACCTTTGGCGTATTTGCAGCATCCGCCCATGCACAAACGTTCGAAACGCCGGCGCGTGCCGCTTATGTCTATGACGTATCGACCGGCACCGTCCTGCTGTCGAAAAACGCGCAAACCGCGCTGCCTCCTGCGTCGATGTCGAAGCTCATGACCATTTACATGGCATTCGAGGCTATCGCAGACGGACGTTTGAGCATCGACGACGAACTGCTCGTGTCTCAGCACGCAATGGATTACCAAGGCTCGTCCATGTTTCTTCGGGCTGGCGAACGCGTCAGCGTCGAGGACCTGATCCGCGGCGTGATCGTTCTATCAGGGAACGATGCCAGCGCGGTATTGGCGGAAAACCTATCGCCAGACGGAACCGAGGCAGGTTTTGCCCAAATGATGACGACCCGTGCCCAGCAGATGGGTATGGTCAATTCGACTTTTGCAAACTCTAACGGCTGGCCACATCCTTTACAGCGTATGTCGGTCGAAGATTTGGGCATCCTTGCCAATGCGATCATCCGCGATTTCCCGACCTTCTACCCAATCTTTTCCGAAGAAAGCTTTGCTTTCGACGGGCGCGTTCCGTCGAACAGCCAGAACCGCAACCCGATCTTGGGTCTGGGCCTAGGTGCGGACGGATTGAAAACCGGCCATACCCAAGAGGCGGGATATGGATTGGTTGGTTCAGCTAAACAAGGTGACCGCCGCGTAATTTTTGTCATCACGGGTCTGGAAAGCGCAGCATCACGCGCCGAAGAATCCGAACGCATCCTGAACTGGGCCTTTCGGCAATTCGCACAAAAGGACGTGATCGCAGCCGGTACGCGCGTTGCCGAAGCAGATGTTTGGATGGGCCAATCCGAAACAGTCGGCCTGACCGTCGCAGAAGATGTTTCCATGTTGATCCCGATTCTGAACCAAGGCGAAGTCGCAGGTGATGTGGAATTCAGCGCTCCTCTAGAAGCGCCAATTGTAGCAGGCCAAGAAGTTGGCGAACTGGTGATCAAACTCGATAACCTACCCGAACGTCGTTTTCCTTTGATCGCCGAGTCCGATGTCGCTCGCGGTGGGTTTACGACCCGTGTCAAAACGGCTGCTCTGGTTCTTTTGGATAAAATCGTGCAAGAACCAACCGAAGCTTCTGCCGACAATTCCTAAGGCCTGATTATGACCGGACAATTGATCACATTCGAAGGGATCGACGGGTCCGGAAAATCGACCCAAGCGCGCATGTTGGTGGAACGCCTTCGCGCCAAAGGGCACGACGTAATCCATACCCGCGAACCGGGCGGCAGCACTGGCGCCGAAGAAATCCGCGCCCTGATCCTGAATGGCGATGCGGATCGTTGGTCAGCAGAAACCGAAATCCTGCTATTCACCGCGGCCCGCCGCGACCATCTGGAAAAAACGATCCTTCCGGCCATCGAGGCCGGTCAGATCGTGGTCTGCGACCGTTTCGCGGATAGCACCCGTGTTTATCAAGGTGCGACCCGAGGCGACCTACGATCGGTGGTCGACAAGTTGCACGAGCTGATGATCGGACACGAACCTGACCTGACCTTTATCATTGATATGGACCCAGAAATCGCGCTGAATCGTGGCCTTGCCCGTGTCGGTGCAGAAGAGCGGTTTGAAAACATGGGTCTGGCGTTTCAGGAAACCGTGCGTCACGGGTTTCTATCCATCGCGCATAGCGCCAAAGACCGCTGCATCATCGTAGATGGCAACCGCACGCCCGAACAGGTCAGCGCCGAAATCCTAGCGATATTCGAGGACCGCGCATGAGCGACGACGCTCTGCCAGAACCGGATCGGATCGAAGGCGCACCGCATCCGCGTGAAACCGCGCGGTTGATCGGGCAATCCCGCGCCGAAGAAGCGTTTCTAGAGGCCTATAATTCGGGACGTCTGCATTCGGGTTGGATGATCACAGGGCCCAAAGGGATCGGCAAAGCAACCCTAGCCTATAAAATCGCGGCCTTTTTGTTGGCGGAAAACCCTGACGGAAATGCGGGCCTATTTGGCGACGCCCCGCCCCTGCCGACGACTTTGGACATTGGCGAAGAACACCCCGATCTGCGCCTGATCCGCGCGGGCAGCCACCCGCGCCTGACCATCGTGCGCCGCCCCGTCGACGAAAAGACGGGCAAGCTGAAAACCGAAATCACAGCCGATCCTGTTCGCGACCTAAAGAAATTCTTTCACATGTCATCAACCGATGGCGGACGCCGCGTGGTGATCGTGGACGCAGCTGATGAAATGAACGTCACCGCCGCAAACTCGATCCTGAAAGAACTAGAAGAGCCGCCCGCGCGCACCACGATCCTGTTGCTATCGCACCAGCCGTCAAAATTACTGCCGACCATCCGGTCCCGTTGCCGCGAATTGCGCTGCACCACGTTAAACGCGGACGATATGAACGACGCATTGGCCCAAGCGGACATTCACGTGGACGAAACCGAAAGCCTTGCCACATTATCAGGCGGATCGGTCGGCGAAGCGATCCGTTTGATCAACCACGATGGGCTGCAGCTGTATCGCGAATTGGTTCACCTGTTCGACCGCCTGCCAACCGTAGACCGCAGTGCAGCATTAAAACTGGCCGAAAGCTGCACCGGCAAAACTGCCGAAGTGCGGTTTGAAATGGCGCTGGACCTGATTGACCTGTTCCTTGCCCGCACCGCCCGCGCGGGCCTGCTGGGCGAACCCCATTCCCAAGGCGCAAACGGCGAAGCCCGCCTGCTGGCTCGCCTAGCCCCCCACGATCAGGCCGCCCGCAAATGGGCCGACCTGCAACAGCAGCTGAGCCTCAAGGTGCGTCGCGGACGGGCGGTGAACCTTGACCCTGCTGCATTGATCCTAGATATGATTTTCAAGATCGAAGAAACGGCGCGCAGCACCGCCGCAACCTGAGGCACCCATGACCGCAGCCATCGTAGATAGCCATTGTCACCTAGACTTTCCCGACTTTGACGAAGAACGCGCCGAGGTGATCCAGCGCGCCGTCGATGCGGGCGTCGAACGCATGGTGACCATCTGCACAAAGCTGCACAACGAACCAAAGGTCCGCGAAATCGCCGAAACCTTTGACCCCGTTTTCTACGCGGTCGGCATCCACCCAATGAGCGCCGCAGATCAACCTTTGGTCAGCGTTGATCAATTGGCGGACTACGCCAAACACCCCAAAATGGTGGGCATCGGCGAAACGGGTCTGGATTACCACTACACGCCCGACAGCGCCGACATCCAAAAACAATCGCTGCGCATCCATATTGATGCCGCCCGCGAAACAGGCCTTCCGCTAATCATTCACAGCCGCAACGCGGATGACGACATGGCCCAAATCCTGCGCGAAGGTATGGACAACGGCGCCTACACCTGCGTCATGCATTGCTATTCGTCGGGGCCTGAACTGGCCCGCGCTGCGCTGGACATGGGGTTTTATCTGTCGATGTCGGGCATCGCGACCTTCCCCAAATCCCAAGAGGTCCGCGATATTTTCGCAGCCGCCCCGCTTGACCGCATTCTGGTCGAAACGGACAGCCCGTACCTTGCCCCGAAACCGTTTCGCGGCAAACGCAACGAACCTGGCTATACCATCCACACGGCCCAAGTTGGCGCGGATGTGTTCGGCATGACCTATGATGATTTCGCCGCCGCCACGACCGCGAACTTTGACCGACTGTTCACAAAGGCGCATCTGTGATGGCGCGGCTGGATATCACCATCTTGGGCTGTGGGTCGTCGGGCGGTGTGCCGCGTATCGGCGGCAACTGGGGTGACTGCGATCCAGCCAACCCGAAAAACCGCCGCCGTCGCTGTTCCATTCTGGTCGAACGTTTTGACGGCGACGCCGTGACGCGCGTGTTGATCGACACCTCCCCCGATATGAAAGACCAGTTGGTTGATGCGGGCGCAGGAACACTGGACGGCGTCGTTTTCACCCATTCCCACGCCGACCATACCCACGGGTTGGATGACCTGCGTCAGGTGGTGTTTAACACGCGCCAACGGCTTCAGGTTTGGGCGGACGGCGATACGTCCGAAAGCCTGCTGTCGCGGTTCGGCTATGCCTTTGTCCAACCCAAAGGGTCGCCCTACCCGCCTATTTTGGAACTGAATTACATCGACGGTGATGTGACAGTTCCAGGCGCTGGCGGTGACATCGTTTTGACCCCGTTCCGCGTGAACCACGGGTCGATCGACGCGCTGGGGTTCCGGATTGGCGATGTGGCCTACCTGCCTGATGTTGCGACGATCTATGATGATGCGTGGGATATCCTGAACAATCTGGATTGCTGGATTGTTGATGCTTTGCGCCGCGATCCGCACCCGACCCATTCGCATCTGGCGCAAACGCTGGAATGGATCGACCGCGTGCAGCCGAAACAGGCCGTATTGACCAACATGCATATCGACCTTGATTATGAAACGGTTGCAGCGGAAACGCCTGACCATATTATCCCCGCTTATGACGGGCTAAAGCTGTCGTTTAATATTTAATGTCCGGCGGGCTCCGCCGAAGGAGCCCAATATGGCCACCCTGCTGCAGGTCGTTTTACCTGTTTTCATCGTTATTGCCTTTGGCTACGCAGCCGCGTGGCGCGAATATTTCAGCAAAGCCGCCGTTGATGCGCTGATGACCTTTGCCCAAGGTTTCGCCATCCCGATGCTGCTGTTTCGGTCCATGACGCAACTTGATCTGGCGGCCAGCTTTGACCCTGCGCTATGGGGTGCGTTTTATACGGGCGCGCTGTCCGGTTTCGCCGCTGGGATTATCGGCGCGCGGTTCCTGTTCAAACGCGAATGGGAAGACTGCATTGCCATCGGCTTTATCGGGTTGTTTTCGAATTCCCTGTTGCTGGGTCTGCCGATCACCGAACGCGCATATGGGGCCGACGCACTGGCCGCGAACTATGCCATCATCGCGATCCATTCGCCGTTCTGCTACGCCGTAGGGATCACGGCGATGGAGATCGTGAAAAACCGTGGCGGGTCGCTGGCGAAACTTCCGGGCAAGGTCGCCAACGCGATGCTGCATAACGCGCTGATTGTGGGCATTCTGGCGGGTATCGCGGTGAACGTGACCAACCTGCCCCTACCAACCGTATTCACCGAAGCCGTAGACCTGATGGCCCGCGCGGCGCTGCCGACCGCTCTGTTCGGATTGGGCGGCGTGTTGTACCGCTACAAACCCGAAGGCGACATGCTGACCGTCGCCTATATCGTCGGCGTGTCCCTGATCGTGCACCCTGTGGTCGTTTACTTGCTGGGTGGCGCATTTAACCTGCCGACCGACAGTTTCCGGTCCGCTGTGGTCACCGCCGCGATGGCGCCGGGGGTGAATGCGTTTCTATTCGCGTCGATGTACGGCCACGCCCAAAGGGTCGCTGCATCTGCCGTGTTGATCGGGACAGCCGCAACGGTGGTAACGGCGTCGATCTGGCTCACGATCCTACCATAGAAAAAGGCGGCCAATGGCCGCCTTTCTTTTAACCTGGGCTCATCCCGCGGAGCCGTTCAGACCGCCGCCGCAGAATTTCCAGCGTTGTCAGCAAACAGATCGAGATAAAGACCAAGATCGTTGCCACCGCCAAAATGGTCGGACTGATCTGTTCACGAAGGCCCGTAAACATCTGCCAAGGCAGCGTTTTCTGCTGGGCGGACCCAACGAACAACACCACCACGACTTCGTCAAACGATGTGATGAAGGCGAACAGGCCACCCGAAATAACGCCGGGCAAAATCAGCGGCATCTGCACGCGGAAAAACGTGGTGACAGGATTTGCGCCCATCATGGCCGACGCGCGGGTCAGTGACTTGTCGAAACCAACAAGCGTTGCGGTCACGGTGATGATCACAAACGGAATACCCAGTGCAGCGTGCGCCAGAACAACGCCCGCATAGGTGCCCGTCAGGGTAAATGGCAGGTACACTTTGCCAAATGGCGTTGGGATGTATGGGTTCGAGTAAAAGAAGTACATGCCCGTTGCCGAAATGATCAGCGGCACGATCATTGGCGAAATCATGATCGCCATAATCGCGCGGCGGCCTGGTACGTGGGACTGCGACAGACCGATGGCTGCCAGCGTGCCCAGCGATACAGAAATCAACGTCGCGATCGGCGCGATCTTGAGCGAGTTGCTCAGCGCCAACTGCCAGTCAGAGTTCGTCAGGAAATCCTGATAGTGTTTCAGCGAATAACCCTCTGGGTCCAAACGCAGCATTTCAGGCGTAAAGGTAAAGAAATCCTGCGCGTTGAACGACAGCGGAATGATCACAAGGATCGGCGCGATCAAGAAGAAAAAGATCAGCCCGCAGATCACGCGGTAGCTATAGAACCACGCGCGTTGACCTGTGCTTGCATATGGGGGGAGTGCGGACATGTCTTTTAGCCTCCGAGTTTCACGTTATCGATGCCGACAAGACGGTCATAGAGCCAGTACAGCGCCAGAACGAGCACCAGAAGGATGCTGCCCAAAGCCGCCGCCAGACCCCAGTTCAAAGAGCTGGAGATATGGTAGGCAATACGGTTCGAAATGAACACGCCCTTTGTGCCGCCGACAAGTTCGGGAGTGATGTAGTAACCAATCGCAAGGATGAACACGAGGATCGACCCTGCCCCAATACCTGGTATGGAGTTCGGGAAATAGACGCGCCAGAACGCTGTCCAATCCGTTGCACCCATGGATTTTGCCG
Organism: Marivivens niveibacter; assembly: GCF_002150005.2. Classification (GTDB taxonomy): domain Bacteria; phylum Pseudomonadota; class Alphaproteobacteria; order Rhodobacterales; family Rhodobacteraceae; genus Marivivens; species Marivivens niveibacter. The sequence continues at coordinate 532,413 of NZ_MSPP01000001.1, read as the reverse complement.
CACGCACATAGGACGGGTTGATCGTTTTCATCACCGAATACAGCGGCAGGATCATGAACGGCAGCAGGATGTGGGTCATCGCGATGATCGTACCTGTTGCGTTGTTGATCAGTTCTAGCCGGTTGTCGTCCGCAACGATGCCAATCCACACGAGGATATCGTTAATAACACCCTGATTTTGCAGCAGAACTTTCCACGCGGATGTACGAACCAACAGCGATGTCCAGAACGGCAACAGCACAAGGATCATCAGCACGTTTGCGCTGCGCAGTGGTAGGTTGGCCAGCAGATAGGCTATAGGATAGCCCAGCAAAATACAGCTGCCCGTGATCAGGATCGACAAAACGATCGTGCGGATAAACAGCGTGATGTAGATGCGTTCGTCTTCGGGGCGGGTTTCGACGCCATCTGGGGTCAGCTGCAAATCGACCGAGTTCAGGAAGTACCCCGAGGTGTAAGTACCGCCATAGGTTTTGATCGTTGCCCAAACCTCTGGGTCGGCCCAGCCGTCGTTAGCGTCAATAAACTGTTCGCTGATGACGACAGGTTCCCACGCGGACACGTCCACGGCAGGCATGGCCGCAGCGGTATTGCCGTTCATCAGGTCGCGATACAGCGCGGTGTAGACGAAATCGGCGGGGTCTTCTTCGGCGGGGATGTCGTTGTTTTCTTCGACCGTTAGCAGCGCCCAAGCGTCATAGGCATCCGTGGTCAGTGGCAGCGATGCGCGTACTGCGTCATCCGCCATCCACGCGGCCCACTGCGCCGGATCGGCAAATGCGGCATCCGCATCGGTAAAGCCATCGGTATATGCGTCGGTATCGAAACGGCCAACACGGCGGCCGGTCGAACGGAACATCGACGAAATACCGGTTTTTTCATAGTTCAAACGCGATCCCAAACGGGTGTGCGTTTTGTATTCTTCGGCAATCGCAAGGTCAGTGTAAAAGGCTGCGAAAACCTCTTCCGACGGTGCTTCGCCTGTGTCAGCGTCCCATTCTTCTAGCGCTTCGATGGTGCGCGGGATGGTATCGGGAACGATCTGGTTTTCGACCGACCGCAAAAGCATGTCAAAGATCGGCGCAATAAAGCTGATCAGGATGAATAGCAGCAAAGGCGCGATCAGCATCAGCGCGCGAATTTTCTGTCGGCGCAATGCTCGGTTCAAACTGGATTTGAGCGATTTCCCGTCTGCTGTCGTCAGCAGATCGGCGCCCGAGGTCTGGTCTGTCATGAAATAGTCCTGTCCGGTGACCATGCCCCCCGTTGTCAGGGGGCATGGTGTATTCGTTACAAACCCAAAAGGTTTGTCAGGTCAGATTATTGTGCCAGCCACGCCTGGAATTTTGCATCCAGATCGTCGCGGTAATCAGCCCAGAAATCGTACTGGGTTACGAATACGTTCTGCGAGTTTGCAGGATCGGTTGGCATGTGTGGCGCCATTTCGATGCCCAGAGTTGCGTGGGTACCAACCAGAGGTGCCGACGATGCGCGTGCTGGACCATACGAAATGTATGCAGCCTGATCAGCCAGACGCTGGGTGTCGGTTGCGAAGGATACGAAATCCATTACGCGTGCCAGACGGTCTTCTGGTAGGTCAGCAGGGATCACCCAGCCGTCAAAGTCCAGCATCTGTGCGTCCCACAGCATACCGATTGGCTGGTCTTGCTCTGCGATTGCAGCGAACAGACGACCGTTATAGGTCGAACCCATGACGATTTCGCCGTCAGCCAACAGCTGTGGAGTTTCCGCAGCAGCGGTCCACCAGATCACGTCGTCTTTGATGGTGTCCAGTTTTGCGAACGCTTGGTCCTGACCTTCTTCGGTTGCCAGAACGTCATAGATTTCGTCTTTCGCAACGCCGTCACACAGCAGCGCCCATTCCATGTTTGCCAGCGGACGTTTGTTCAGCGCGCGCTTGCCTGGGTATGCATCGGTGTCGAAAATCGCACAGATGGATTCTGGTGCGGTGTCACCAACCATGTCGGTGCGGTAACCAACGGTGGTCGAGAATACGATCTGCGGAATAAAGCAATCCGAAATGATCGAGTCGCCAAAGTCGTCCGATGCGGACGAACCGTCGTCGCCAGCTGCCAGCATTTCGTCGTGGTCGATTTCCATCGCCAGACCTTCGTCACACAGACGGATTGCGTCAGCGGCTTCTACGTCGACCAGGTCCCAGGTGATGTTGCCAGATTCTGCCATCGCACGCAGTTTCGCAACTGCCTCGGCCGAGGATTCATCCCAAACGATCGATACGCCGTCGTTCATCGCCAAATATGGGTCCGAATACGCGTTGATCTGCGACGACTGGTACGCGCCGCCCCAGGATACCAGGGTCATGTCGGATGCCATGTGGCCTTCGGCCATTGCGGCGCCCGCAGCAACGGTCAGAGCCGAAGTTGCAAGTAGGGTTTTCGTCAGTTTCATAATCATAACTCCCGTAAGTTCCCGGTTGATTTATTTGCGCCGCCCCTCCCGGGTAAGAACGGCGCGTTTTGATACGCAAAGGACGCCTGATTAGGCGTCCAAAGCGTGGCAATCTTCCGCAAGCCAACCAATTTCGATCTGCTGTCCGCGCTCTAGGCGAACCTGATCAGGGGCGTTGCGGGTTTTAATGACGAATTCGTCGGTTCCCGCAACGCGCAGACGCGTGCGGAAAATGTCGCCCATATAGATGAACTCCAGAACTTCGGCTTTCAGCGTATGAGCATCTGGCGACAAACGGTCTTTGTTGATTTCAACGCGTTCAGGACGGATCGACACTTTGGTACGATCGCCCACTGCGCTGACATTCACAGCGCGGGCATCAATCAGTTCGCCGCTGTCCAAACGCACGGTGCAGCGTTCGCCCGAAAGGGTTTCGACCTTGCCCGTCAATGTGTTGTTTTCACCAATAAACTGGGCAACGAAGCTGTTTTCAGGCGCTTCGTACAGTTTATCAGGCGGAGCCAGCTGCTGAATGCGACCATCGTTGAACACGGCAACGCGGTCGGACATGGTCAAGGCTTCGGTCTGGTCGTGGGTCACGTAAACGGTGGTGATACCCAATTCATGCGCCAGACGGGTGATTTCAAACTGCATATGTTCGCGCAGCTGTTTATCCAACGCGCCCAGCGGTTCGTCCATCAGCACCAATTCGGGCTGGAACACCAGCGCACGGGCCAACGCGATACGCTGCTGTTGACCACCCGATAGCTGCGCAGGACGACGCCCACCGAATTGGCCCATCTGAACCATATCCAATGCGCGCTTTACCTTTTCTTCGCGTTCGGATTTGCCAATCTTCCGCACTTCCAACGGAAAGGCCAAATTTTCAGCAACCGTCATGTGCGGGAACAAGGCGTAGTTCTGAAACACCATCCCGATGCCGCGTTTATGCGGCGGGATGTTGTTGATCGACGTGCCCCCGATGCGGATGTCACCATGCGTCGCGGTTTCAAAACCAGCCAGCATCATCAGACACGTGGTTTTACCCGAACCCGAAGGCCCAAGCATGGTCAAAAACTCGCCTTTCGGCATGGTCAGGTTGAGATCTTTGACGACGAGCGTTTCGCCATCATAACTTTTTTGTACACGTTCGAATTCGACGAACGCTTTGTCCGTTGCGCTTGCGGCCAAAACGGCACTCCCTGATGATTACGGCGGTTTGCCCGCCTGTTCTCATCAAACTAAAGCCGTGGTTCATATATATTGCAACATGTTAAACCGATTTAGCGCCGAATTCGCACAATATACAGACAAATGCCCGCCAGAGGGCAAAATGGCGATCTTTTTCATCGCAAAATCACGCGATTACAGGAAAATCGGACACTTACCCATGCAACGGTGGGCGGCTGTCCTTTAGATGGTATCCAAGGACAAGTCGCGAATATGTCTTGGTAGGTCGTTAAATCGCGCGATTGGGCGAGCCATTTGACCATAGCCATCAACCGCACCGAGTCGCCCAACATCGGGGAAAAGTTGCAGCACTTCAGTCAGCGACTCGCGACCTAGTGCAGTCAGACCAAACCGTCCAGGGTAAAAGCTTTCGGATGCGATACCGTTTCCGAAAATAACCTGATGCTGTTCGAACATCAGATGAACATAGGTGACCGACCTAACCCCGTTTGCGTTGCGCACCTTGCCACCTTTCATACGCGCCAAATGTGTCGCGCGGATGAAACGTTCGGACCCGTCCGAATGGCGCGCTGATATCGCGTGCTGAGGCGACACCAGCAACCCACGATCCCCCGCCCAATCACCGGGCTGAATCAAAACGGGGCGTAACGACGGCATTGAACGCAGTTCATTTTCCTGTAGTTGGCGTGCGCCTGCCCATACAATCGGCTGTGGTCCATTATCACGGGTCACTACCAGATCGCCCGGACGCAACATTTCAACCGGAACTTCGCCAGTTGGCGTTAGGATCATTGTACCAGTGGTGAAACAAGGGATGCCGATCTTGAACATTTCGGGGCCGGTATCAACCTGATCCGCCGTAATGTTGTACAAGACCATGACCTCTCCGTTCGGAAAGGTTAGCATCGCAAAGCCGGTGTTCGGATCAACGCCAACGCTCACATCGTTATGGTCAATCGAGTTTCCGTCGGCATCGGTAATTCCGCTGACGTCCAATTGGTCATTGGTAAAACCATCGGCATTGGCATCACCCATGTCGAAATCACCGACATAGTTATACCCCGACGATACGACAAAAGTGTCATCCCCTGCCCCGCCGACTAAAACGTCATTGCCGCCGTCGCCGTTCAGAACGTCATTGCCGTCTTCGCCGTAAAGCCAATCGTCGCCATCACCACCGAAAATGGTGTCGCTGCCGCGGCCCGTCCAAACGCTATCATTCCCTGCGCCGCCGTAGATGGTGTTATTGCCGTCTAGTTCGGTCCCAGGAACGTCATCAATAACGTCATTGCCGTCGCCGGCGTAAACAACGTCGTTACCAGATTGGAAATAGATGGTGTCGTCGCCACCACCGGCATAGATCGTATCGGTCCCATCACCGCTGTCGATGACATCAGTGTTGTTGCTGCCAGTGATCGTATCATCGCCGCCGCCGCCATAAACGCTCACCCAACCTGTCGTCGCAGAGGCATCAATAGCGTCGGCCCCTTCGCCGCCAAAGACACGTTCGATATCGGAAAAGGTCCCTGTGGTTAGACCACCGTCGTCGCTAAAGGTACCGGTTTCATTCGATGAATAGGTGATAGACACCCCACCATCGGACATCTCCAATGTATCCCAATCGTTTCCGCCCGACCCACCGTCAATGATGTCAGCGCCCAATTGGAAAATAGTATCAGCGTCATCCCCGCCATAGATCGTGTCGGTCCCTGCGTCGCCATGCAACTGGTCATCGCCCGCGCCGCCATAAACGGTATCCGTGTCATTGCCGCCGTAGATAATATCGTTACCCATCTGACCGCGCAGGTCGTCAGTGCCATCTTCACCGTAGATCGTGTCATTGAACGTTCCCGTATAGGTGACGTTCAGGTTTAGGCCGCCCTCGATACTGTCCAGAAAGTAACCGTTTTCGTCACGCAGGACGAAATTCGTCTCTGCGTGGGTGGCCAAGACGTAGGTTTCACCTTCGGCCAAGACATAGATGTTGGTCGAAGATCCATCTGTACCAATTTGGCTAAGCGTTATCGGTCCATCAGAGCTGTTCGTGATAGTCAGCGTTGTGGGCGTTACTGGCGTGCCAGAGGCATGAAACGATAAATCATATAGCTGTCCGTCACCGACGATCTGATCGGCACCAGTCCCACCAAACAGCTGGTCGTTTCCTTCGCTCCCGACAATGATGTCATTGTCTGCGCCACCATACAGGACGTCGTCGCCCGAAAGGCCCGACAATTTATCATTTCCGCCACCACCGTACAGTGTGTCGTTGACGTTGTCCTCGCCCGTGAATTCGTTATCAGCGTTCAAGTCGAACGTTTGATCGACAAAGCTGCTGTAGGGTGCGCCATTGGTATTTCCCGATGCCGTCACTTCGTAAGTGACACCCGGTTGCATCTGGCCCGTCGCGATCGACCCAACATAAACGCCGCCGATTTCGACAGTATAAACATCAATCACCGACCCGTCAGAGCCGGTCAGAGTCATCTTGTCTTCTAGATACGCACGCCCAGACGCGACAACGTTGCCACTAGGGTCACGCAAAGTCAGCGTCTGCTTGTAACTATCGTCACCGACTTCTTGGTTTGATCCGTCCCCGCTGAAAAAATCGTCGGTTGTCTCCACCAGCAGCAACAGGTCTGCGTCTTCGATATCAAATCGATATGCGTCGGTAGAGGCTGACCAGTCTGCATCAAGTGTAATGGTCGTGCCGACTTGCGGGAACCCACCTGAATACCCGTTCAGGTCGTCCGGTCCAAAACCATAAATCGTATAAACAGCCATAACCCACTCTTTCACACTGCTGGTAAAGCGTGAAAACGGGACCTGACTGACGGTGTTTAGCCGTTATTCCAAAAACTATACGACCAAGACCGAAACCTATACGATCGGCATTGTCTTTTGCGTAATACGCAGGGATTTCTTGGAAAATTGGTGCGGTCGAGAAGACTCGAACTTCCACGGGTGTTACCCCACAGCGACCTCAACGCTGCGCGTCTACCATTCCGCCACGACCGCACGCCCTGACATGGTGGGTGGTCTCTAACCGAAGACCCTGACCTAGACAAGACCTAACTCTGAGCCGGTAGCATCGATTTTCGCTGCTCTAATTGCCGCACCAAACGTAGGCCCAAGAGCGTCGCGCCGATCAAAATCACATAGACACCAGCCGTACGATAATCGTCGAAAAAGATGCGGTTCACCACGCGCCCCGGCAGGAAATTAAAGAGCCCCGCGACCAAGGCGCCATTCCAATATAAACTACGGAAAACAGCGCGGTGTTGGGCTACCCTACCCTGAAAAATATGACGCATCCCAACAAACAACGACCATAGCGCCAGCACCGCCAGCCCATGGATAGGGCTAAGGATCCAGACGATTGCAAAATCATGAATCCAAAATGACGACATCGCCGTCAGCGCCATTGCGACGACCCAGATATAGCCCGCGACCTTATGCACCTGATCGCGTTTGCGCCGATAAATCGCAAGCGGCCCAAGCACCAGCGCAATCGTTGCGCTGACCGCGTGAATTTGAATGACCCACCCTGCGTCGATAAATGGCTGCAACGTCATGGTAATTTCCCTTTCGCCTAAACAATGTCGATCTGGAAATTTTCGTGCCTGACGGGTATTGATGGCTCAACCATTGATACGCAAACCACACCGAGGCATTCGTGACCAACGCCCGATCGCATTTCGCGCTACGTGAATGGCGGCGCCAATTTTCAAAGCCAATTACGATTTATGCTTTGATTGGTGTCACAATCGTGCTGACCATATCAGGTCCGTTCGACACGGCTTCGGTCATGCGGTTTTTGCCACGGTTGGGATATTGGGCGTTTGTGACCTTTGGCGGCTATAGCATCGGTTTTTTATTGTCGCGCACCATCATCGGCCCCAAAACTCCATCCGATATGTCGATAGCAAAGACCATACAGCTGGCCTGTATCGTTGCTGCCGCATTAACCTGTTTCATTTTCGGCCTGAACCATGCCGTCTTTGGGCCATGGGTCACAGCCGACACCTTTATTCCCACTGCGCTGTCAATGTTTACAATATCAGCGGTGGTGACCGCGACGATCACCCATGTCAGTTTGCATTTCGCCCAATCTGATGACCAGCCGCCCCCCGAGGTATCGCGAGGCATACCTATCCTAGATCGCATCGAATTGGAAAAACGTGCGCCCCTAGTCGCAATTTCGGTCGAAGATCATTATGTCCGCATACGAACAGAAAAAGGGGAAGCTGTCGTGCTGATGCGCCTGTCCGATGCGATCCGCGAAACCGGCGATACAGACGGGCTTCAGGTGCATCGATCACATTGGGTCGCGATACGTGCCGTGACGCGCGCCGAGCGCAAAGGTGATCGCGCCATATTAACGATGACCCACGGCACGGATATTCCTGTCAGCCGCAGCTACATCCCCACGATCAAAGAGGCCGGGCTACTGCCCGCGTAAGATATGGTTGAATGGATCACCTCGACGGGTCTGACCGATTATCAAGACGCCGTTGATTTCATGGAAGCGCGCGCAGCCGCCATTCATGATGGCACCGCAGAAGAGGCGATTTGGTTGGTCGAACATCCGCCTTTGTATACGGCTGGCACCTCTGCAAAGGTGGCGGACCTGTTGGAACCGGATCGGTTCCCTGTCTACCAATCAAAACGCGGCGGACAGTATACTTATCACGGTCCGGGGCAACGTGTAGCCTATGTGATGCTGGACGTTGGCAAACGCGGCCGCGATGTGCGCTGTTTTGTGCGCGACATGGAACAATGGGTGATCGCCGCACTCGCAGAATTTAACGTTCACGGCGAAATCCGTGATGGACGCGTGGGTGTTTGGGTGCCCCGCCCCGAAAAACCGTTGCTATTTGACGGATCTGTCCGCGAAGACAAAATCGCGGCGCTCGGCATTCGCCTGAAAAAATGGGTGAGCTTTCACGGCCTGTCGATCAACGTAGAACCCGACCTGTCCCATTTCGGCGGAATCGTCCCCTGCGGGATTTCAGGGCACGGCGTGACGTCTTTGGTTGATTTGGGCCTGCCTGTGACAATGGAAGACGTTGATGTTGCACTCAAATCTACCTTCGATCGGGTAGTGACGCCCTATTGCGAATAGGACTTTGGTCATATTGCCGCGCCTACATTTTTCTAAATTTCGGCGCGGTATTTGACCTATCTCAAAGTAAGCCCCCGATTTTTAGGACAAACAAGGCCTTAGGCGCGCTTCGTCATTGTCTCCCCGTTGGATGGGGTGCGCCAAAATACCCCATAACATTAGGCCTTTCGGATATTGCCGATAGGGCGGTTTGGCACTAGAACCACCACCAAAGCTGCGGGACGAGTCTGACTCGGCCCCGTTTGTGGAATTCAAATAATGGGAGAGCCAAATGGCAGATGCAGCCATCCATGGCCATGAACACGAAGACAACCGGGGGTTCTTCACCCGTTGGTTCATGTCCACCAACCACAAAGACATCGGGATCATGTACCTGTTCGTTGCAGGTATCGTAGGTTTCATCTCTGTCGCATTTACCGTGTACATGCGCCTAGAGCTGATGGATCCAGGTGTACAATACATGTGCCTAGAAGGCGCACGTTTCATTGCCGATCCTTCGGCACCATGTACGCCAAACGGCCACCTGTGGAACGTAATGATCACCTACCACGGTGTTCTGATGATGTTCTTCGTGGTTATCCCTGCACTGTTCGGTGGTTTTGGTAACTACCTGATGCCACTGCAGATCGGCGCTCCTGACATGTCGTTCCCACGTATGAACAACCTGTCGTTCTGGATGTATGTTGCTGGTGTTGCACTGGGTGTTGCATCGCTGCTGGCACCAGGCGGTAACGGTCAGCTGGGTTCGGGTGTTGGCTGGGTTCTTTACCCACCTCTGTCCACCTCCGAGGGCGGCTACTCGATGGACTTGGCAATCTTTGCTGTCCACGTATCGGGTGCATCGTCCATTCTGGGTGCGATCAACATCATCACAACCTTCCTGAACATGCGTACGCCGGGCATGACCCTGCACAAAGTACCACTGTTCGCATGGTCGGTGTTTGTAACCGCATGGCTGATCCTTCTGTCGCTGCCTGTTCTGGCTGGCGCAATCACCATGCTGCTGATGGACCGTAACTTTGGCACCTCGTTCTTCCAGCCTGCTGGCGGTGGTGACCCAATCCTGTATCAGCACATCCTGTGGTTCTTCGGCCACCCAGAAGTGTACATCATCATCATTCCTGGCTTCGGCATCATCAGCCACATCATTTCGACCTTCTCGAAAAAGCCGATCTTTGGTTACCTGCCAATGGTCTACGCAATGGTTGCAATCGGTGTTCTGGGCTTTGTTGTTTGGGCACACCACATGTACACCGTTGGTATGTCGCTGACCCAGCAGTCCTACTTCATGCTGGCAACGATGGTCATCGCGGTTCCAACTGGCGTTAAAATCTTCTCTTGGATCGCGACCATGTGGGGCGGTTCGGTTGAATTCAAATCGCCAATGGTTTGGGCTTTCGGCTTCTTGTTCCTCTTCACCGTTGGTGGTGTAACCGGTATCGTTCTGTCGCAAGCTGCAGTCGACCGCGCTTACCACGACACCTACTATGTGGTTGCTCACTTCCACTACGTGATGTCGCTGGGTGCTGTGTTCGCGATTTTTGCTGGTATCTACTTCTACCTGCCAAAATTCTCGGGCCGCGCTGCACCTGAATGGGCTGCAAAACTGCACTTCTGGATGATGTTCATCGGCGCGAACCTGACCTTCTTCCCACAGCACTTCTTGGGTCGTCAGGGCATGCCACGTCGCTACATCGAATACCCAGACGCATTCGCTCTGTGGAACAAAGTATCGTCCTACGGTGCGTTCCTAGCATTTGCCTCGTTCGTATTCTTCATCGGTGTGTTGGCATACACTCTGCTGGCTGGTCGCCGCGAAACCCGTCCGAACCCATGGGGCGAATTCGCTGACACGCTGGAATGGACACTGCCTTCGCCACCGCCAGAACATACGTTCGAACAGCTGCCAAAGCGCGAAGACTGGGACAAACAACCAGCTCACTAAAATAACGAAAACCCCGGCCACTGCGCCGGGGTTTTTCTTTGGGATAGTGCGACGTCCTGTACCTTGTCGCGCCCTGCCCTGCCGCTAGATTGCAATCCAGCGAACAGATCAGACGACACACATGCCTTATGAATGGATAGAACCCGCTGACGGCGATACGCCGCCCCGCGCCGAACTGCATCTTTGGCCATACCGTAGTTTGCCCAAAACCGGTTTTGTCCGGTTTATTGGCATCACGGCGATTATGTTCCTATTTCCGATTAGCGCCGTTTTAGGCACTCCGGTTTTATGGGGGCTACTGCCGTTTATCCTACTGGTGACTTGGGCGATTTGGGCCGCCCTACAGCGGAGCTATCGTGATGGTGATATTCTGGAGATTCTGCGCATCTGGGACGAAGAGGTCATCCTCACCCGCGCATCGCATAAAAAGCCGGTGCAAACGTGGACCGCGAATCCCTATTGGGTGCGCGTGACGCAGCACGACACAGGCGGTCCTGTACCGCATTATCTAACGCTAAAAGGAAAGTCGGTGCGCGAGGTCGAGATAGGCAGTTTTCTATCCGCCGAAGAACGCCAGCAACTGTTTAGTGAATTGAACATCGCGTTTCATAGTCCGCGATCAAACTAAACGAAACGGCCCGCCCGTTGAAACGGACGAGCCAAAATGTTTAACCCAACTTGGATTTCACGATCGGGCCTACTGCGCCGAAATCCATTTGGCCTGTGTATTTGGCTTTCAGCGCGCCCATGACCTTGCCCATGTCGCGGATCGATTCTGCGCCAACTTCGGTGATCGCAGCGTCGATCGCAGCCGACACTTCGTCATCATCCAACTGACGCGGCAAGAAATCTTCGATCACTTTGATTTCAGCGCGTTCTTTTTCAGCCAGCTCCAGACGGCCAGCCTCTTCGTATTGGCGGGCGCTTTCTTGGCGCTGTTTGACCATCTTGCCCAAGATCGCCAGAATTTCGTCGTTGGTGATATCGGTCTCATCACCTTCGCCGCGAGCCGCAATTTCGCGGTCTTTGATCGCAGCGTTAATCAGACGAAGGGTCGACAAACGCCCCGCGTCTTTTGCTTTCATAGCCTCTTTCAAGGCCGTATTCAGCCGGTCGCGCATGATATCCCCATCCGGTTGCGAACGATAACAGTGCTCAGCTTTACCCTTAGATCACTTTAGGGGCAACCTTCACAAACCATTGTCAGGTTACGCCTTGACCCTATGTCGTGACCTGCCTAATACCGCATCAATTTGGCCATTAGGGGAGTCGCTGTCATGCCGCACGGAACCAACGAAAAACCGACCGCTTGTCTTGCTTTGGCTGACGGCACGCTGTTTTACGGCAAGGGCTTTGGCGCCCCCGGTATGACCACCGCCGAACTTTGCTTTAACACGGCGATGACAGGCTATCAGGAAATCATGACCGACCCGTCCTATGCGGGCCAGATCGTGACCTTTACCTTCCCGCACATTGGGAACACCGGCGTCACCGCCGAAGACGATGAAACCAACGATCCAGTTTCGGCAGGTATGGTCGTCAAATGGGATCCGACCGAACCATCCAACTGGCGCGCGACCGAAGAACTGACTGCGTGGCTGGAAAGCAAGGGCCGCATCGGTATCGGTGGTATCGACACCCGCCGCCTGACCCGCGCAATCCGCCAGCAAGGCGCGCCGCACGTTGCATTGGCTTTTGATCCAGAAGGCAACTTTGACGCTGAAGAACTGGTTGCTGCGGCACGCGGTTTCAAAGGTCTGGTTGGTTTGGACCTAGCCAAAGAGGTCACCTGCGCACAATCGTACAAATGGAACGAAATGCGTTGGGCTTGGCCTGATGGCTATGCGCCGAACCTTGCGCCGAAACACAAGGTTGTCGCCGTCGATTTCGGCGCGAAACGCAACATCCTGCGTTGTCTGGCATCGGCTGGCTGTGACGTCACCGTTCTGCCAGCAACCGCCACCGCCGAAGAAGTTCTGGCACATAATCCTGACGGCGTGTTCCTGTCGAACGGTCCTGGCGACCCGGCCGCGACGGGCGAATACGCGGTTCCGATGATCAAACAGGTTCTGGAAACCACCGACCTGCCTGTATTCGGGATCTGTCTGGGCCACCAAATGCTGGCACTGGCACTGGGCGCAAGCACTGTGAAAATGAACCACGGCCACCACGGCGCAAACCACCCTGTCAAAGACCACGATACGGGCAAGGTTGAAATCACGTCGATGAACCACGGCTTTACCGTGGACAGCCAATCGCTGCCTGAAAACGTTGTGGAAACTCACGTGTCCCTGTTTGACGGTTCGAACTGTGGTATCCGCGTGGCTGACCGCCCTGTCTTCTCGGTTCAATACCACCCAGAAGCATCGCCAGGCCCACAAGACAGCTTCTATCTGTTTGAACGCTTTGCCGAAGCAATGGAAGCTCGCAAAGCCTAACCGTTAACGCGGTTTTAACTAAAGTTACCGAAACTCCTGATCCGCAAGGGTTGGGAGTTTTCTTTTGCAGCACGTCGATTGGACAACGATTAAGTCCGCAAAACAGGCAGGACCAACAACCGCATTGGGGCGGGAACTTTTGCGTCGCGGTTTTGGATCGGCAACCCGCATTTGCGACATCGAACATCGTGCAAATAGGTGCGGCGACCATGTGCCCACTGCCCTGCGCCGCAGTCTGTCTGTTCCCCCATCGGTCTTTACCGATATTCAGTCCACGCTTTATCAATCAGACCGTATTGATCTGAAAAATACGCCGCCCGACCTGCGGTTGTTATCAGAGTTTGGGGTTCTAAACTGCCTTACCCGCGGGATTATGCCATGGCGTCGGGTTTCGGGCGAAGTCGTCGTACTCACCGCCAAACCCGAAGAATTTGACAAACACCTTCCCGATTTGACCGAAATCTTCGGACCCGTCCGCATGACCATTTGCCCGTTAGCAGATATCGAACGGGCACTTTGCGCGAACGGCGTCACAGAATTGCGCCTTGCCGCCGAAACTAAAGTGTCAGCGGATCAAAGTTGCCGCGATTGGAATACGCGGCGCGCTGGATTAATCGTGGGCATGTGTGCGGTTCTTATTGCAATCCTACTGATGATCTGGCCGGTTTGGACGACATTTGCGGTTATCGCCTTTCCCATTTTTTGGACATGCGTAAATACCGCATTAAAGGCGCTGACATTACTAGGAAAACCACCAGATTACCTGCCGTCGGCCCCGATAAAGTTACCCGAAAAACTGCCAATCGTGACCATTATGCTGCCGATGTACCGCGAAAGCGAAATCGCAACGCGGTTGATTGATCGGGTCTCCGCATTGGATTACCCGCCCGAATTGTTGGATGTTTGCCTGCTGTTGGAAGAAGACGATCACATGACGCGGCTGGCCCTCAAATCCGCCAACTTGCCGCGGTTCATGCGGGCAATCGTCGTTCCACATGGCGCGCTAAAAACAAAGCCAAGAGCCATGAACTATGGCCTAAATTTTGCGCGCGGGTCGATCATTGGCATCTACGACGCCGAAGATGCCCCAGAAACCGACCAGATAAAACGGGTCGTCTCCACTTTCGCACAATGCAGCAGCCGGGTTGCCTGCCTACAAGGGCGATTAGATTTCTACAACGCGCGCACCAACTGGATGTCGCGCTGTTTCACGATGGAATATGCAACGTGGTTTCGGGTCATTTTGCCCGGTTTAGAACGGCTCGGGCTCGTTATCCCCTTGGGCGGAACAACGCTATTTTTCCGCAAGCACATTTTGGAAACGTTGGGCGGCTGGGATGCCCATAACGTCACAGAAGATGCTGATCTAGGCATCCGGTTGGCCCGTGCGGGGTTTGAAACCCGCATCGTGCGCACCACGACATACGAAGAAGCCAATTGCCGTCCATGGCCATGGGTTAAACAACGATCCCGCTGGTTAAAGGGATATGCCATAACCTATGGCGTTCACATGCGGCGGCCTAGCCAGTTATTGCGCGACCTTGGGCTACGAAAATTTCTGGGGCTTCAGGTGCAGTTTTTGGGCGCCTTGTGCCAATTTGTGACGGCGCCTTTGCTGTGGTCACTTTGGCTGATCCCGTTTGGTATTTGGCACCCTGTCTCTTCCGTCCTACCAGATGCCGCGATTACCGCCCTTGCGTTAATATTTATTGGGTGTGAGGCGGTGAATATCTTTGCGGCATGGCGGGGTATCAATGCGGCCGATCGCAGATGGCTGGCGGTCTGGATACCGACATTGCAATTCTATTTCCCCCTTGCCTCGCTGGCCGCGTACAAAGGGTTATGGGAACTGCTACACAGCCCATTTTACTGGGATAAAACCAGCCACGGTATTTTTGATAAACACTAGGCCTCGTCGGCCACGGCATCCAGTTTCAGGCGGGTCACAAAGGCCTTTGAAATGTGATCGCGCAATGCCTTGTCAGCGGCGTCACCATTGCCTTCTTCGATTGCGCGTACGATGGCGTCGTGTTCCGCCAACGCGTCATCCCCACGACCATCAGCCGCCAATGACGTTGTTGCCAATAGCGCCATCGAACGGTGCACCAGATCCAACTGCTGCACCAAGAACCGGTTATGAGAGGCTAGATGGATTTGTTTATGGAACCGTTTGTTCGCCCGCGCCAGAGCCGCTGGATCACCCAATAGACTGCGATCCGCCTCGACCATATCCCGCAAAACGCGGACCTCTTCGGGCGTGGCGTGGCGTGCGGCCAATCGGGCGGCTAAGCCTTCTAGCTCTCCGCGCACGACATATAGTTCCGCCATTTGCGTATGATCCAGCGATGCGACGATCAAAGAACGTCCATCACGGGTCAACAGGCTCTGGGTTTCCAGACGTTGCAGCGCCTCGCGGATAGGAGTGCGCGACATGCCAAAACGATCCGCTAGGTCGCTTTCCACCAGACGATCGCCTGGTTTGTAGATGTGACTATCAATGGCCTCTAGGATCAGTTGATAGGCGTCTTTTTGCGGGGATTTCGGATCTAGCATGTCTATCTTCATCAAATTAATCGCCACACCCTACTCGGGTGTGCGCAACAATCAACCCAAACAGTTGCGCTTGCGTCATTCTGTATCTACCAAATAACTATGGTTGCTGCATCTTTTTCACATGTTCGCGTCTGGGTTTTCGATCTGGATCACACATTATATCCGCCAGATTCCGCATTATTTGCGCAGATCGAAATCAAAATGACCCAATACATTTGCGATCATCTGGGCATGGAACCTAACGCTGCGGACGAACTGCGTCGGAAATACTGGAAAATATACGGCACCACCCTGAACGGGTTGATGCGGGAACATTTCATCGACCCCGACCCGTTTCTAGAACAAGTTCACCAAATCGACTTTTCACATCTACAGACAGCGCCAGATTTAGCCGCGAACATCGCGGCCCTACCTGGCCGAAAAATCGTCTACACCAACGGCACGCGACCCTATGCGCATCAAGTGTTAAAGGCACGCGGTCTGTCGGATGTGTTCGACGCAGTGTATGGCGTGGAACATGCGGGATACCGCCCCAAACCGGATCAAGCCGCGTTTGAGGCTGTCTTTGCATTAGACGGTGTGGCCCCCGAAAAAGGGGCGTTTTTCGAAGATGACGTTCGCAACCTGTCGGTGCCACATGCGCTGGGTATGCGCACTGTACTGGTCGGCCCCAACCCCGACCCTGCCCCCCATATTCATCATCACACCGATGACTTGACGGATTTTCTGTCGCAGGTCGTCTGACCACCCTTTCCCAAGCCTGCAGACAGGCCTATGTCTGGCGTATGGAAAGAATTACCCCAGACGTAGTGATCGCAGGTGGCGGCGTTGCAGGTTTGTCCTGCGCTGCTGCCTTTGGAACGGCCGGATTTTCGGTGCTATGCGTGGATCCAACGCCGCCTGTCACAGATGTGAACAGCGATGGCACCGACCACCGCACCACAGCCTTTTTCCAAGGGTCACAACAATTTCTGGCAGATGCTAGCATTTGGGACCGTTTGACAGACCACGCCGCTGCGCTACAGGTGATGCGGATCGTTGATGCCGGCGGCGTTGAACCAGAACCCCGAGTTATCAAAGATTTCGACGCCTCTGACATTTCGGATCTGCCCTTTGGTTGGAACTTACCGAACTGGCTGCTACGGCGCGAAATGGTCGCGCGGCTGACGGAATTGCCTAACGTCGATTTCCGCGCTGGGGTTGGTTTCAAATCAATGACCACCCGCACTGGCGAAGCGATCGTCATGCTGTCCGACGGCACCCAAGCTCGCTGTAAATTGGTGATCGGTGCCGATGGGCGAAATTCTGCAGTCCGACAAGCCGCTGGCATCGATGTCAAAACAACGCGCTACGGACAAAAGGCAGTTGTATTTGCCGTAACGCATGACCAGCCCCACAACAATATTTCGACCGAAGTTCACCGTTCTGGCGGCCCGTTCACATTAGTGCCATTGCCAGATCTGGATGGAAAACCACGGTCTGCTGTCGTGTGGATGGAACATGGCCCGACCGCGTTGGATATTCGCGATATGCCAGAGGCCGAATTCAACACTGCCGTAACAACTCGATCCGCTGGGGTTTATGGCGAATTGACGCTGTGTAGCAAACGCCAAGCGTGGCCCATTATTTCCCAAATCGCTGACCGCCTGACCGCGCAGCGCACGGCGCTGGTGGCAGAGGCCGCGCATGTCGTCCCACCCATTGGCGCCCAAGGGTTAAACATGTCGATGGGCGATATGACCTGCCTATTGGAATTGGCAAAGGCAGATCCAGAAAACATCGGCAGTCCGAAAATGCTGGATGAATACCAACGCCGCCGTCATTCCGAAATCGCGCTACGTGTCCGAGGCGTAGATGCATTGAACCGCGCATCCATTGCTGGTGCGCAAGGCGTCCGCGATCTTAGGGCCAAGGCGGTTGAAACGCTATATTCGGTCAAACCCGTGCGCAAAGCATTGATGGAAATGGGTCTAGGCGCGCGATAGCGCCTAGTGCATCCGTCCCATCATCTGTTCGTGGACAGCCTGCATACCACGCGCGGCCATGTCAGATACTTCGGCGGCATGAATGTGCATCGCTTCGATCAGTTCGGGGTCGTCAGTGGTCTGCACCACGACGATGCCTTCATCCGTCACATCAATGGTCGTTTCGATCTTTTCTGACCGTTCGAAAAAGATGTCCAAGGTCGGGCTTTGGATGAAAATCTGCGGGTCGTCTTTGGCCTCAACGCGACCGATCATTCCAACGACATGACTCACCAGCGCATCCATCACCTCGCGGTCGGAACTGGTCGTCAGGGTTCGAATACCGTTGGGCAGATTTTCAACGGTGCGCGACAGCGTGTTGAATTTGTTGAACATGATCGCCAGCTCTTCACTTTCGTGCGGTTCAGCGTTCCGTCCCTGTAGGCCGGGCATACCTCGCATGTCGTGAATCAGATTGCCGTTTTCATCTACTTCATGTCCATGCATCTGCGCAAAAGAAGGCGTAGCAATGGATAGAATAGCGGCAAATACGGCAAATTTCATGGGACCTCCAACACTTTGGCGGACCATAGCAGAGGCCATAAACATTACAACTTACGAATATGTTATAACGGGCCGGGCAACCGTTCTTCGGTCAACAAAACGTTCGCTTCGACGTTGCCAACACCGGGCAGCGTCATAATGCGCCGCCGCAACACCCGTTCGAAATCTGCAATATCCGTTGCGACCACACGCAAACGATAGTCGTACAGTCCCAACACATGTTCGACGGTCTGAACCTCGCGGATTGCTGATACTGCCCGTTCAAAATCCTCTAGGCTCACGCGCCCTTTCGCGGCGAGTTTTACGCCCAGAAAAACGGTGACGCCAAATCCCAGTTTGTCTTTGTCCAAAACCACGCGTCGCCCAGCAATCACGCCAGCGTCCTGCAACCTTTTGATACGACGCCACATTGCGGGCTGAGACATCCCAAAACGTCGCCCCAACTGACTGGCGGATTGCGTAGCATCCTTTTGCATGGCCCGCAGGATATCACGGTCAATATCATCCAGATCAATCATACAGGCAGTACTTCTTCGCGTTTGAGGGTGGCGATTGTCAGCAATGATTCAAGTTCGGCAATATGTGGCAACGTAAGAACCCGATCACGATAGATTGCCTGCCAATGCGCCAAATCCCGCGCCACGATGTGCAAACGAACGTCCACGCGGCCTAAAAATGTTTGGATCTCGATGACTTCGGGAACCTGTCGGGCGGCGTCCATGAAATCATCGAACGCACGCGGGACGGTTTTATCTAACGTGCAACGCAAAGACACCGCGACAGCGAACCCTAGCGCGGTCCAGTCGATGATCGCCTCTTGCCCCATTAGAATGCCTGCTTCGCGCAGCTTTTCGATCCTGCGGGTCAGGCGGCCAACCGTCAGTCCGCACGCTTCTGCCAAATCTGGCAAAGGCATTTCAGGATCAGCCTGCATTAGGCGCAATATTCGTCGATCAACATCATCAAGCATAAAAAACACAATAATTTATTATCGAGAGAATAACTATCCCGAAAATATCGCAAAAAATAACGAAACAACCATCGCCATTGCATGCCCATTTCCTTATTCTGCGCCCAATTGAAACGCTAACAGTAAGGACCGCCAAAATGCGCGTTTATTACGATCAAGACTGCGACGTAAACCTGATCAAGGAAATGAAAGTCGCGATTCTGGGCTATGGTTCGCAAGGCCACGCACACGCACTGAACCTGCGTGACTCGGGTGCGAAAAACGTTGTTATCGCTCTTCGCGAAGGTTCCCCATCGGCGAAAAAAGCTGAAGGCGAAGGCCTGCAAGTAATGGGTATCGCAGAAGCAGCTGCATGGTGTGACGTGATCATGTTCACCATGCCAGACGAACTGCAGGCTGACACCTACAACAAATACGTCAAAGACAACCTGAAAGAAGGCGCAGCGATCGCTTTCGCTCACGGTCTGAACGTTCACTTTGGTCTAATCGAAGCGCCAGCAGGCGTTGACGTGATCATGATGGCGCCAAAAGGCCCAGGTCACACCGTTCGCGGCGAATACACCAAAGGCGGCGGCGTTCCTTGCTTGGTCGCAGTTCACCAGGACGCAACCGGCAAAGCGCTGGAAATCGGTAAATCCTACTGCTCCGCTATCGGCGGCGGTCGTTCGGGCATCATCGAAACCAACTTCCGCGAAGAATGCGAAACCGACCTGTTCGGCGAACAAGCTGTTCTGTGCGGCGGTCTGGTTGAACTGATCCGTTGTGGTTTCGAAACTCTGGTCGAAGCTGGCTACGCACCAGAAATGGCCTACTTCGAATGTCTGCACGAAGTGAAGCTGATCGTAGACCTGATCTACGAAGGCGGCATCGCAACCATGGACTACTCGATCTCGAACACTGCTGAATACGGTCAGTACGTCACCGGCCCACGCATCCTGCCATACGAGCAGACCAAAGCAGCAATGAAAGCCGTTCTGGAAGACATCCAGCAGGGCAAATTCGTTCGTGACTTCATGCTGGAAAACGCTGTTGGTCAGCCAACCATCAAAGCGTCGCGTCGTGCAAACGACGAGCACATGATCGAAGAGACCGGTGCAAAACTGCGCGAAATGATGCCTTGGATCTCCAAAGGCAAAATGGTCGACAAAGCGAAAAACTAATTTGGATTTGGCGGGCAGTGCCCGCCACCTACCGAAACGAAAAGCGCCCCGAATTTCGGGGCGCTTTTTTTAACGTTCACGATTTTTATCTAAGGCGCTGAACGGAATGATCCGAGCCTTCGGATCATACGTTTCCTTCTCCCACCGATTGTCTTCGCCTTTGCGAACCAAACCGGCCAAAGATCGCCCATACTCAATCAAGGAAATCATTAACCACCTCGTGAAGCACCATTTACACAATCACAAGGTAACTGATCCGACAGAAATAGCAGCGGACTCAGACGGCTAATTTAGATTCCAAAAGGATATATTAAGCGACCTTTTGAATGACATCGACGATGCCATCCACAACCAAACCTAGCAGATTGTCATCCTCACATTCCGCCATAACGCGAATCAAAGGCTCTGTACCTGACTTACGGATGAGCAACCGCCCCTGCCCTGTCAGTTTGATTTCTGCATCAGAAATCGCTTTTTTCACCTCTGCGTTGTCTAACGGATCCACACCGCCGCCGTAGCGCACGTTTTTCAACATTTGCGGAACAGTTTCAAAGACTTGGGTCAATTCGCTGGCTTTTTTGCCGGTGCAAACCATTGCAGCTAGAAATTGCAAACCAGCCAGCAGACCATCACCGGTTGTCGCGTAGTCGGTCATCACAATGTGACCCGATTGTTCGCCACCCAGATTGAAACCGCCCTGACGCATACGTTCAACAACATAGCGGTCGCCCACTTTTGTCCGCTCTAACGATAGGCCGCGGCCATCAAGGAAACGTTCAAGTCCAAGATTCGACATCACAGTCGCGACCAATGCGCCGCCCTTGAGCCGCCCCTCAGTCGCCCAACGATCTGCCATCAGCGCCATGATCTGATCGCCGTCTGCAACGCGGCCGTTTTCGTCCAAGATCATCACGCGATCCGCATCGCCGTCCAGACAGATGCCAACATCAGCGCCATGGCTGACAATGGTTTCGGCTGCCGTGCGCGGGGACGTCGAACCGCAATTTTCATTGATGTTATAGCCATTGGGATTGGTCCCTACGGTCACAACATCCGCACCCAATTCCCACAGCACTTCGGGGGCAACACGGTGCGCAGCGCCATTGGCGCAATCAATAACAACCTTTAGACCTTTTAGGTCAACGCCAGCGGGCAAAGTGGATTTGACACGTTCGGCGTAACGGAAACGACCATCATCAATACGCCGCGCACGCCCGATGTTCAGCGCCTGCGCGGGCTGAATATCGGCAAAAACCATTTCTTCGATTTCTGCCTCGGCGTCATCCGACAATTTAAAACCGTCTGGGCCAAAGAATTTGATGCCGTTGTCATGGTGCGGGTTGTGGCTGGCCGAAATCATAATACCCAGATCCGCACGCATGGACGTCGTCAGCATCCCCACGGCAGGCGTCGGCACAGGGCCCAGCAATAGCGCATTCATACCCGTACTGGTCAAACCAGCGGTCAGCGCATTTTCAAACATATAACCAGACAAACGGGTATCTTTGCCGATCACCACGCGGTGGCCATTAGATCCGTCATTACGGAAATAACGACCAGCGGCAGCGCCAATTTTCAGCGCCATATCAGCGGTCATTGGATACTGGTTTGCGGTCCCGCGCACTCCATCTGTACCGAAAAGCTTACGAGTCATGCCCTACCCCATTTACTGCGAACATCAGGCTTAGCGCCTGTTTGGTCTCTAACGTATCATGTACGCGCACGATCTGCACGCCGTGGCGAATGCCGTCCAACGCGACGGATACCGATCCTGACGCTCTTTCGGCAGCATCCTGCGCATTGGATATTTCACCAATGAAACGTTTGCGGCTGGCGCCCAGCAATATCGGACAGCCCAAAGTGTGAAACAGCGACAACCTGCGCAGCAGCGCCAAATTGTGCCCCTTGGTTTTCCCAAAACCGATGCCGGGATCGGTAATAATGCGCGACCGATCAACACCAGCCGCGACGGCCGCATCAATGCGGCCAGCTAAGTAATCGTAAACATCCAGCAAAACATCATCGTAGCGCGGATCGTCTTGCATGAACTCTGGCAATCCTTGCGCGTGCATCAAACAGATCGGCAATTGCGTTTGGGCCGCAACGTTCGACATTTCGGGATCAAATTCCATGGCCGACACATCATTCAAGATCAGCGCACCAGCATCTGCTGCCGCTTTGGCTACAGGCGCTTTGCGCGTATCAATTGAAACGACCGTTCCAGTTCCGGCCACTTGGGCGATAATGCCTTGCGTGCGCTCTATTTCTTGATCAACGGCCACTTCAACAGCGCCAGGCCGAGTGCTTTCGCCGCCTATATCAATGATGGATGCGCCATGTTCCGCCATGGCTGCGGCCTGGGCCAACGCCGCTACGGGCGCATCAAATTGCCCACCATCACTAAAACTGTCGGGCGTAACATTCAGAATGCCCATCATCTGCGGCTTGGCCAGCGACAGCCCGGCGATATCAGCGCGAGGCGCGGTGATCGCATCCAACGCCCATTGCGGTACGTCAGAGTCCGAAATGATCTGGGGTTTCCTGCCGCGTTCTAAAACCTCAACTCGGTCAAACCAGCACCAGCCGCCAGCGATCGTAAGCGCACTTGCAGGGCGCGCGGCATCCATCATCGGAATAGGTCGGAAATATTGCGTCGTCATACGACGTCTATAGTGCCAACTTTCACAGACCGCACGGGGAGTTTTGTTTGCGGTGCATCATCCCCGATCAACAGCAATTCGGCCGCTTCCATATGTTCCGCAAACCACGCGCACAACGCCGCCGCATCATCGGGACCTGCAGAGGGACTTTCGACCGCATCCAAAACAATTTTGGACGGTGCCCAGACGCAAATCTGGTCATGTTTCATCGCCCAATCCAGTTCGGTGCGCGTTCCAACAACCATACAGCGTTTGTCGCGCCCCGCCAAAACCCAAGCGTTCTGTTCAATCGCCAACAAATCAATGCGGCGCTGCGCAAGTGCGGCACCGGATCGCGGCGCTGGCGTATCGTCGGCACCGACACAGATGATCAGCGGCATCGGATCGGCTGCCAACTGATCAATCCATGTTTTCAAATTGTCAGAGCCGATCGCCGCATTCGACATGAAAACCACGCGTGGATGCGGAATTTGAACGTGGTCTTGGCCTTTGCTCGCAACTTCGCCCTTGGCACGAACAATCTCGACGCCTAAGGAAAAAGGACCGCGATCTAGTTTTTCGATACGCACAAAAACGCGCTGCGCCAATGGTTCGGATAAAATGCGTTCCGCAACCCGCGCTGCGAGCGTTTCCAACAGATTGATACGCTCTGCACCCAGCTCGATCTGAATGGATTCTGTGATCGTGTCATATGAAAGGATACGATCAACGTCGTCATCAATGTCACCAGTTTGCGGGGCAACCTCGACCACAACATTAAACCGCACGCGTTGCAGATGGCCACGTTCCTGTTGGAACGCACCGATTTCAACCTCGACGACATAATCGCTTAGGGAAATACGGTCGCACGGCTGGGTCGCGCTGGCCTCGGCACGTTCGGCGGGATGGGCAAAAGCCATGCGGATGTCGTTATTCATGGTCGCTCTTTCATCTGTCGTGTCCCCGCATACTAGCTGAGGGACAAAGGAACAAGCGACCAGCCGCGGCCATATCTTTTTTGAAAGCGACTAGCCGTTCGACGCGGTTCTGACCGGCTGACGGTAGAAAAGGTGCGAATCAATCGCGGCTGTGCGGGTAAACACACGGGCCCATGATGGGTTCACAGCACGGGTGTGATAGTGGGTCGCGCCGTTGGTCAATTCACGCGGTGCACCATCGATCAATAGGCGGGCAATTTTACCCACGCGTTCCCATGCACGGGGTTCGCTGATGACTTCGGCATGTCCATCACAGGTGTAGGTGAATTGGCAGGCGTAGCGGCGGCCTGTACCTTGGTTCACCACATCACATACGGTGTCAGGGAAACGGGCGCTATCGACACGGTTCAAAATAACCTCGCCAACGGCAAACATACCGCGCACGGATTCGCCACGTGCCTCAAAATAAAGGGCTTCTGCCAAACATTCCCATTGGGAACCACCGGTCGCTTCGGGCATGGCCGCGATTTTTTCGCGGTCGTAAAGGTCACGTGGCACGGTCTGAATGTCACGATCAGCAGGCGATGGAATGGTCGTCAAAAACGCCAGTTGTACCGATGGGATTTCCTGAACCTCGGTGCTGAATTCGCCCAACAAAGACGACAGACGAACAGAGGTCAGATCCTGCGCGGACACAAAGGTGCCAGCCGATACAAAACACAAAACCGCCGCGGCGGTCTTGGTCATTTTAGTGACGAACGAATGCAACATCGCCCAACTCCGGATACACGCGGCTTGCCCCACGCTAGCGGGCGGGGTGTTACAAGATTTTCACAAATAGAGTCCACCCACCTTTTTGTAGCAGCTCCTACACAAATGGGTGTTTAGTTGCGCCTACCGCATACAATCCTAGGTTTTAGTTAACGCAA
This sequence comes from Marivivens niveibacter, assembly GCF_002150005.2. GTDB lineage: Bacteria > Pseudomonadota > Alphaproteobacteria > Rhodobacterales > Rhodobacteraceae > Marivivens > Marivivens niveibacter. The sequence continues at coordinate 507,570 of NZ_MSPP01000001.1, read as the reverse complement.
TTCGGCCCGAGCGTCCGAAATTGCCAGCTGCGCGGCCGACAACCGTGCGGCGGGTACACGGAACGGCGAACAAGACACGTAATTGAAATTCTGCTTGCGGCAAAAATCAATTGCAGACCGACTGCCGCCATGTTCGCCGCAGATGGACAACACCACATCGCTGCGTCCAGCGCGGCCTCGTTCAGCGCCCATTTTCAACAATTCGCCAACGCCATCGACGTCTAACGTGTGAAACGGATCCTCTTCGTAGACATGCGCGTTCACATAGGCTGACATGAAACGACCAGCGTCATCGCGCGACAACCCATACGTCATCTGGGTCAAATCGTTTGTACCGAACGACAAGAATGCCGCGTATTGCGCGATATCTTCGGCACGTAAGGCGGCGCGGGGCGTTTCGACCATCACGCCATAGCGGTAATTGAACTGAACGCCTGTCTCTGCCCGGACGTGGCCAGCAACGGCGTCAATGCGTGCTTTGACCAATTCCACCTCGCGCATAGCGCTGACCAGTGGGATCATAATCTCTGGCACCACAGGATCACCGGAACGGCTCGCCTCGACGGTTGCTTCGAAAATAGCGCGCGCCTGCATGTCATAGATTTCAGGATAGGTCAGACCTAAACGTACACCGCGCATCCCCAGCATGGGGTTATATTCGGACAAAGCTTCGACCCGCGCGTGAACTTCGGACAGGGGCAAAGAAAGCTGTTCCGCCAATTCGCGGTGGCCCGATTTATCCGCAGGCAAAAACTCGTGCAAAGGCGGGTCAAACAGTCGGATGCAAACAGGCTGCCCCTGCATGATATGGAACAATTCGGCGAAATCACCGCGTTGCATCGGCAACAAGCGATCCAGAACAGCCTGTCGTTCCGTGACCGTATCCGCGAATATCATTTCGCGCATCATGCCCAAACGATCGCCCTCAAAGAACATATGTTCAGTGCGGCACAACCCAATGCCCTGCGCCATAAAATTACGCGCGGTCTGGGCATCGGCTGGCGTATCCGCGTTCGCACGCACACCAATATCGCGATATTGATCCGCCCATTGCAGCAACTGCTGGAACGCACCATCAAGCGCGGGTTCCAACAATGGCGCCGCGCCAGCCAACACATCACCAGACGTCCCGTCGACTGTGATCATGTCACCTTCGTGGAATTTACGGCCATCAGGCGCAATCAGGCGCTTACCCTTGCGATCAATAACCAGATCAGAGGCCCCAACCACACAAGGTAGACCCAAACCACGGCCAATCACCGCAGCATGGCTGGTGATCCCGCCGCGAACGGTCACAACGGCGGCCGCTGCGTGCATTCCTCTGATATCTTCGGGCGTTGTTTCGCGGCGCACCAGAATACATGGCTCTGACCGCGCTGCGCTGGCTTGGGCTTCGTTTGCGGTGAACACAATACGCCCCACCGCTGCGCCTGGACTGGCGGCGATACCGCGTACGATGCGATCACGTGGCGAAACGCTGTCGACCTGACGGTGCAACAGTTCGGAGAGAACAGCGGGATCGACGCGCATAACGGCTTCGTCCGTTGGGATGACCTGATCCTCGGCCAAGGCTACGGCAATACGCACAGACGCGCGATTAGACCGCTGTACGCGCACCGCGTCCAGAATGTGCAATTGACCGTTTTCAATCGTGAATTCGATCTGCATTTCTTCGCGCAGACGAATACGGCATAGGTCCCCGTAATTGCGGAGTTGCTCAAAGACTTCGGGCAATTCTTCTTCGACAGAAGGGCCGCGACCGTCTTTGCATAGGAACAACGCGCCCTTGGCAACGGTCAGTGCATCACGGCCCTGACTCTGGCTTAGGTATCGGCCTTTGATCCGACGTTCGCCTGTCGCGTCATCGACAAATTGGATGACGCCCGCCCCGGACGTGCCTTCACCGACACCCAGAGCCATAGACTGCACGACCAGCCCCAACCCTGCATCTGCAGGCGCACCTTTGGCCTGACGCAGCAAACGGGCCGTCGTGCCATCCCATGCCCGCGCCATCGAACGCAGCACCTGCCCCAGTTGTTCGGCAGGGTCTTGGGGGAACACTTCGTCGGTTTCGTATTCATAGGCATCCAGCATCGCCCGAAGCGATTCTTCGGTCGGTGTATCTGGCAGGTGGAAAGGTTCAGGATCCAAACGCGCGACTTGAACCGCGTAGGATTGAATGAACCGCAAATAGATTGACGTAGCGGCGTCTGCACCCAAACTGTCTATCAGCTGGGCATAGCGTGTGTCGTTCATTCCAATGTTCAAAATTGCCGATGGACCGCCCCAATCGGGATCTTGGCTGGACGGCCGCACAGACAACAATGGATTTGCGCCGAACGGGTCTAAAATCCCAGCCATATCAGGCATTTGACCACGTGCAATTTTGCGCACAGCGGCAAAAGACAATGCCACAGTTGTCGGAACAGGCATGTCCAGACGGATCAACCGCTGCAAACATTTCGCACGGCCACCATGGACCGAAGGCGACATCGCCGCAGTGGGTGTGATCAGCGTAACTGGATCAAATCGTTTTTCTTGCTGCACTGCGGCATCTCCTTGCTGCGGTTCACTTTAGACAAAGCGACAATCGCAGCAAGGGGGGGAAGGCGTAATTCTTAACCTTCGATGCGTGAAATATCCGCGACCGACGAACAGATCGTGCGGATGCGCGACAGCAGGTTCAAACGGTTGCGACGGATGATTTCGTTGTCCGAATTCACCTGCACCGCGTCAAAGAAACCGTCGATCGGCGCACGCAGCGATGCCATGGCCGCCATTGCCGCACCGAAATCTTCGGCGTTCATCGCTGGGGTGATCTCTGCCTCGGCTTTATCCAGCGCTGCGAATAGCGCCTTTTCTTCGTCGCCTTCGGCAAATTTCACGTCCGCGCCGAACGAATATTCAACGCCGTCTTTTTCTTCGGCTTGGGCCAGAATGTTGGACGCGCGTTTGTAACCTTGGATCAGGTTTTCGCCGTCTTCGGTCGCCATGAAATCCTGCAAGGCGCGGGCGCGTTTCACCAGTAGGGTCATGTCGTCGTTGCCCGGCATCGCCAAACACGCATCAATCACGTCGTGACGGATACCCTGATCGCGCAGGAACACCTTTAGACGGTCGTGAAAGAACGACAGCAGGTCAGCCGCATCAGCATCCGTATTCGCAGCGCCGAAATATTCGGTCAACGACAGCGTCAGATCGTTTTCCAAAATCAAACGGATCACACCCAATGCCGCGCGGCGCAGGGCGAACGGGTCTTTCGACCCCGTTGGTTTTTCGTCGATCGCCCAGAAACCAGTCAGCGTGTCGATTTTATCGGACAGCGCGACAGCGACAGAAACGGGATCGGTTGGCACGTCGTCCGATGGGCCCAGTGGGCTGTAATGATCGCGGCAGGCGTCAGCAACGGCGTCAGACAGACTTGCACTTTTCGCGTAATAACGGCCCATGATCCCCTGCAATTCAGGGAATTCATATACCATTTCCGATGACAGGTCGCATTTTGCGACCTTGGCGGCCAGCTCTGCCTCGGTCGCGTCTGCGCCGACAACTGGGGCAACTTTAGACGCCAGCGCCGCGATGCGCGCGATGCGTTCAGCCTGCGATCCCAGTTTGTTGTGGAAGGTCACGTTCGCCAATGGGGCGCCCATTGCCTCGAACCCGTTACGTTCAACGGTGCGCAGGTCGTTGTTCCAGAAGAACAGCGCATCCGACAGACGCGCCGACAGCACCTTTTGGTTACCCGCAAGGATCGTCGCGCCATTATCGGCGGTTTCATTATTCGCAACGGTAATGAATTTTTCGATACGGCCCGTTTTCGGATTCCGAACCGAGAAGAACTTTTGGTGCTCTTTCATCGAGGTTTGCAGAACCTCTGGCGGCAGGCCAAGGAATTGATCGTCGATGGAACCCATCAGAACAACAGGCCATTCGACCAGACCAGACACTTCGGCCAGCAGGCCTTTATCTTCGACCACTTCCAAACCAGCGGCGAACGCCATGTTGGTTGCGTCATGCCAGATGTGATCGGCGCGTTCGTCTGCACGCAGCACCACGCGGGCCTGTTTCAGTTTGGATTCGTAGTCGTCGAAATTGTTGACCGAGATTTCGCCGGACGACAGGAAACGGTGACCACGGGTGGTTTTGCCCGATTTGATGCCGTCGATGTCCAGTTCGACAACTTCGCTGCCGTCATCGGTGGTCAACAGGCAGATGATCGAATGCAAAGGACGCACCCAACGCAGCGGGCCCGCGCCCCAGCGCATGGATTTCGGCCATGGGAAATTGCGAACGGTGTTTTCCAAAACCTCTGCGATCACGTCAGCCGCCTTGCGGCCTGGTTTTTCGATCACGGCGAAATAGGCTTGGCCTTTTTTCACGTCGCGGATTTCCAGCTGATCTTTGGTCAGGCCAGTGGAACGCAAGAAACCCTCTAGCGCCTTTTCAGGGGCCGAGGTTGCTGGGCCTTTGCGTTCTTCGCGGACGGGTTTTGATTCAGCCAGCAGGTCATCGATCGACAGGGTCAAACGGCGCGGCGTTGCGAATGCGGCAGCGCCCGCATAGGTCAGGCCTGCGTCCACCAGCCCATCAGTGACCATTTTGCGCAGATCATCAGCGGCTTTCGCCTGCATGCGCGCTGGGATTTCTTCGGAGAATAATTCGATTAGCAGGTTTGGCATTAGTTGCCCCCCTCTGGTGCGGGTTCGCAGCCCGATGGCAGCGGGTCACCCTGAAATTTCGCTTCGCCACATGCGTTGATCTGTTCCCAGACATAGCCATTGCCAGCCTGATCAAACGCGACAACGCGGTCGATGCCGTATTGAATGTTTTCGGTGCCCATGAATGCGATCATGTCGCCGCGTTCAATCGCCTGACCCACGGTGCGGGCGTCGTAGCAATCAAACCAACCGGGGCCGTTCAGCGGTTCAGCCGTTTCATAGATTTCATAGGTATCGGTCAAAGTACCCAGACTGATCGGCGTGGTAAAACACGCACGAAACCGGATCGGAGAGCTTTCGCTATCGATGGCCTGAAAATCATTGGTCAGGATCGGTTCTGGCAGCCCAGTGATGGTCGAAGTCAGTTCGATCTGGCCAAAATCAGCCGCATCCACGCGGTCATAGAACGCGTAGACCTGATTGTAATACATCAGCCCACCCGCAGCGGCGGCGGACACAACAATTGCCGTGATTGCCATTTGAACCGGTTTCATTCCGCAGCCTCGGCCACATAGCCGCCTGCCTCGGTCTGAACAAAGGCGTCAGCACATAGTTTCGCCAGCGCGCGGACACGGCCAATATAAGCCTGACGTTCGGTGACCGAAATCACGCCGCGCGCGTCCAGCAGGTTGAACAGGTGCGATGCTTTTATGCACTGGTCATAGGCGGGGTGCGCCATGACGATGCGTTTGCCCGTTTTCGGATCAACGGCAGGGTTGTCCAGAATGCGTTGGCATTCGGCCTCTGCGTCGATGAAATGCTGTAACAGCTGATCGGTGTCGGCCACGTCAAAGTTATGGCGCGAATATTCTTCTTCGGTTTGACGGAAGACATCGCCATATTTCAGTGCGATTGGCGATTCAGGATCGTTGAACGGCATGTCCATGACGTGATCCACGCCCAATACGTACATCGCCAAACGTTCCAGACCATAGGTCAATTCGCCCGACACAGGTTTACAGTCGTGGCCGCCAACCTGTTGGAAATAGGTGAACTGCGACACTTCCATGCCGTCACACCAGACTTCCCAACCCAAACCCCATGCGCCCAGCGTTGGGGATTCCCAGTCGTCTTCGACGAAACGGATGTCATGCAGCGAACTGTCGATGCCAATCGCCTCGAGCGAACCCAAATACAGGTCCTGCAGATCGGGCGGCGATGGTTTGATCAGCACTTGGTACTGGTAGTAGTGCTGCAAACGGTTCGGGTTTTCACCATAGCGACCATCGGTCGGACGGCGCGACGGCTGAACATAGGCTGCGGCCCATGCACGGTCGCCCAGCGAACGCAGGGTGGTCGCGGGGTGGAACGTACCAGCGCCGACCTCCATATCGTAGGGTTGCAGCACTGCGCATCCTTTTGCTGCCCAGTAATTCTGGAGTCGCAGGATGATCTCTTGGAAAGAACGGGGTTTATCGGCCATGGTCGCCCTCTTTTCGGTTCCGCGCCTGAATATGATGCATGGGGCATGGGGTCAATTGGGGCATGCAGGTCACATTTACCCATTCGCACTGTTTTTGAACCGTTTCGGGGCTATGTTCATGCGGCATCAGGTGCGATAGACACACAATTGGTAAAGTTCGGATTTTGGAAAGACTATGTTAAAACGACTTCTGGGAATTGTTTTCGCGGCTGTAATCGCTGTGCAGGCCCATGCACAAAGCGCAAGCTGGCTCCAGATCGAGGCGCACCCCACCCTATCGGCAGCCCAAGACGCAGCGCGAAAATTTTCGGCGCAATTGGATGATGTCGTCGGGTTTCATCTGGGGTCCAATTGGTACGGCGTAGCTTTGGGCCCATATTCCGAACAAGATGCCGAAAACCTACTGCGTCAACTGCGCCGCACAGGTCAAATTCCGCGCGATTCATTTGTCAGCGACGGTCAGCGATACGGCCAACAATTCTGGCCCGTAGGCGTTGGCATCAGCAATACGCCCAAACCCCTGCCATCCGAGCCTCCCACCGACACAACCCAGATCGAGCCGCCAATGGCGCCCGAAGACGCCGAACCGATCGCAGCACCTGAACCAACGCTGCCTGATGAAACACCCGCCGAGGCGCGCGCATCAGAAGCTCAGCTGACCCGCGAACAGAAAATGGACCTGCAGGTGATGCTGCAATGGGCCGGTTTTTATAACGCTGGCATCGACGGTTCGTTTGGTCGCGGCACCCGCAATTCCATGGCCGCATGGCAAGAGGCGAACGGCTATGAAGTGACCGGCATTCTGACCACCGCGCAACGCGCTGAACTGCGCAGCCAGTACAACGCGATCCTAGAAGGCACAGACCTGACACTGATCGAAGACGCGAACACGGGCGTAGCGATGCAAATTCCAATGGGTTTGGTCCAGTTTGACGCCAATGAATCGCCTTTCGCCCGCTATACTGCCACCGACGATTCAGGTGTTCAGGTTTTGGTCATTTCCCAACCAGGCGACCGCACCCGCCTGTATGGCCTATACGAAATCCTGCAAACGCTGGAAATCATGCCGCTAGAGGGCCCACGGGAACGCGGCAGCGACAGTTTTGAAATCGAAGGCCTATCCGAAACGCGCCATAGCTACGCGACCGCACGCCACGAAAACGGCGAGATCAAAGGCTTTGTTCTGGTTTGGCCGGCAGGCGATAACGAACGCCGCAATCGCGTCCTGTCGGAGATGAAAAACAGCTTTGTTGCAATTGATGGACTGCTGAGCCCTGCGGCAGCCCCTGCCGATAGTTCGGTTGATATGGTATCTGGTCTGGCCATTCGCACGCCGAAAAACTCGGCCTCGGGGTTCTTTGTTGATGCGCGCGGCACGACCGTCACTGCTGCTGCCAACGTTGATCAATGTGAACGCGTGACAGTTGCCGGTGGAGATTATCCAGCAAACGTCGTGTTCAATGATGGCACATTGGCCGTGCTGACCCCTGAAACGGCGCTGGCACCGCTAGGTCACGCGGTCATCCAAACCCAAGCCGCAAATCGCGATGCGACAATCGCAGTGGGCGGATACCCATATGGCGGCGCATTGGCATTGCCGACGGTGACGTTCGGCACTGTCGCAGATGGTTCTGATCTGACAGGCGATGCCAGCAAACTGCGCCTGAACCTAACCACGACCCAAGGCGACGTTGGTGGCCCCGTATTTGATGCCAGCGGCGCTGTTGTGGGCGTTCTTGTTCCAACCCCAGCGAATAACGGTCAAATGCTGCCTGAAAACGTGGCCTTTGCAGCAAACGCTGGTGCAATCCTTAGCGCCCTTGCCGAAGCTTCGGTTCGCGCCGATCAATCGACCAGCAGCGGTTATATGGCACCTGAAACGCTGACCTCTGCCGCTTCCGATGTCACAGTTTTGGTGAATTGCTGGTAATCAGGCGTTCAAGCCAAACGAATAAAAGCCGGCCTGATTTGGGCCGGTTTTTTTTATGCGCGCCAGAAACGCGGCAGTACCAGCACCAGCACGGATACAATTTCCAAACGTCCCAACAGCATTCCCACGATCATCAACCATTTCGCGGTGTCAGGAAACAAATGTATCGCGCCAGAGGGGCCAACTTCGGGTCCGAAAACGGGACCAATGTTGAAAATTGATGTCCAAGCCCCTGTCACAGCGGCCAGAAAACTGATGCCCGTCATACCCATCAAAACGATCAAGATACCAAAGGTCAGGACAAAGCATGTGAACAGCAGCATGATCGACGACATAACATCGTCCGACACAGAACGGCCTTCGAAACGAACAGACACAACGCGGTTCGGGCTGTACAAGCGTTTGATCTGCGCCGAAATCGCCCGCAGCATGATTTGATAACGGAACACTTTGATCGAACAGCCAGTCGATCCAGAACAACCGCCAATCATGCCAACGCAAAACAAGATCGCAAAGGCAAACGGCCCCCATGCCATAACATCGCCATCGCCGTACCCAGTGCCCGAAAAAATCGACACGACATTAAACAGGGTTGATCGGAACATTTCCTCAGTGAATTCGCCCTCTAGGCTCATGCGATACACCACGATCAAAGCAACGGCATATGCGCTCCATGTCAGGTAACCGCGCAACTGCATGTCCTGAAACAATGGTTTTGGATCGCCAACAATCATTTGCAAGAAACGAATAAATGGGACCGAGGCCAAAAACATGAACAGGCTGGCCACATATTGCGGCGCGCCCGGAAATGCCGCAAAGGACGCATCTGTCGTCGAATACCCACCTGTCGCAATCGTGGTAAAGGAATGCACAATACTTTCCAATGTCGACATGCCCGACACGATATAGCCCAAGGCGCAAACAATCGTCAGCCCGATATAAATCTGCAACAAACCCTTTGCGATATCCAACGCGCGGGGCAACGATTTACCCAGCGTGTCGAAACCTTCGGATTGGAAAAACTGCATCCCGCCGACTTTCATCACAGGCAGGAAAATCATCGCAACGATGACGATCCCGAGACCGCCAAGCCACTGCAAAATCGCACGCCAAAGCAGAATACCATAGGAATGCGTTTCCAAACCTTCGATCGCCGTGGCACCCGTCGTGGTCATGCCCGACATGGATTCGAACATCGCATCGACCAGCGATAATTGTGTTTCACCGATAATAAACGGAATCGCCCCGAAAGTGGGCAGTGCAATCCAGACGCCTGTTGTCAGGATAAAGCTTTGGCGCAGGTTCAGACCGTGGCCTTTGCCATTCGCACAAGCCAACGATGTAAATAACCCTGCGGATATGGTGATAACGGCACTTTGCATAAACGTGTGCCATTCAGGATCACCATGAGCGAGATCGAACAACAAGGGTCCGATCATCGCGCAGCCCAAGACTGCGGTCAGCAAACCGATAACATATCCAACTGGTCGCAAGTCCATCATGGACGAAGGCTTGGCTTGCCTAGGCGGCTAAGTCAAGCGGTGCCAGCGGGTTAGCCCCGCCAGCATCGAAAATCGATTAAACGTAGAACAGGTCGTTGAACACGTGCACAGCGATTTTATCGCGGCGGATGCCCATTTCAGCCAGTTCTTCGTCTGTTTTGGACTGCAATGACTGCATTTCCGCGAAACGCGATTTGCGCTCCATATATAGTTCCAAACCATGCGCGATGGATTTGAAGAACGATTTGAATGCGTCTGCGACGTGTAGTTCAGGTAGGTGAACGTTGACTGCCAGATTGGCCATTTTGGAAACTCCGTTAATTCGGTTGTTTCCCCCCTTGATCCAAACTTAGGGCAAAACCTGCCTTGCGTGTAGCGCCAATACTGCAACGCAGCATTTACATAGACGCAAAGCAAGTCAACTTTGTTGCCTTATCCAACATGGATCAGCGTGCTGAACATTCGCGGATCCAAACTCTCGCTGTCAAAGGTGTCGCCTTCGGTCAGGACAGATACCGCATCATGGCTGTGCAGGCTTTCTTGATGGCTGGCGATAACGCGGAAATCACCGACGCGCGGATCATTTTGCAGCTGTTCACAGAACAGTCGTGCTGCGTCTTCGACAAAGATGGGGTTGGCGGCGTTTAGTTCCGCAAACGCCTGTTCGTCTTCGCGTTTCACCATAACCTGAGTTTCTGTCGGCACCGCATCGCGGGCCATGTCGATCAGATCTTCAAACCACAGCATCTCGCCATCTTCGATCACGGCGGACAGACGCGATACGGACCGCTGCGAATGCGGAGTCGCCAATTGGCCGCGGAACTGACGCGCATGTTCGGACAGTTCCAGCGAACATGGGCAGGTCGACGAATAGACATAATCCAGATGGATGATTTTCTTGCGAACACCCGCCTTTTCAACCAGTTCCAGCGCGATGTCGTAGTACTGGTACCCTTCTAATCCCGACCGCAGGGATGCCACTTTCATCGGGAAACGGAAACGCATTTGAATGCGCGCGTCAAAGCTTTCTAGGTCAGCTTTGTACGCGTCTAGGGCGGTTTCCATCACTTCGAAACTAAAGGTATCAGAGGCGTGTTTGTAGAAGGACCGCATGATACGGGACATGTTAATGCCCTTCTTTTCCGCCTCTAGGCTGACCGTACCGGTGACAGAGGTTTCCAGCGTCACATCGCCATTGTCGCGGGTGTGAAACCGGATTGGCAGGCGGAAATTCGAAATGCCGACGTGCTGGATTTGCTGTTTCGCGCCGCGGATCAGGCTGGACGGACCGTTCTGCAAATCGGGCATCGATGCTTTGTACGCATCGTCGACTTCGAAATCTTCGGGATATGCGCGGGCCAGCGCCGGATAGTTCGACACCTCTTGGCCAGGGATCAGGCGCGACACCAGTGGGTCCAGCGTTGCGACCTCTTCTGCGGTCACGTCTTTGGCCCAACGGCGCAACAGCGCCAATGCGGCCTCTGCCTCTTCCCGAGTAGGTTCGCGTTCCATGTCCTGATTATGAATGTTCATTTCGAGGTCTCCGCCCTGTCGCGTCTGATCCTCAATATGGGATGCGCGCGACGGTTTTCCATAACGTTCGAAAGGAATACGTTTGTACCCGTCGCGCGGATCAGTCATCAGATCGCGTCCAATGCTTGTTTCAGATCAGCCAACAAATCGTCAGCATCTTCTAGACCGCACGAAATTCGTACCAGACCAGGCGTGATGCCCAGCGTGTCCTTTTGATCCTGCGGCAGACGCTGGTGCGTAGTCGTCGCTGGATGCGTCACGAGCGACTTACTGTCCGCAAAATTGTTGGTGATCGTGAAAATTTCCAACGCGTTCAGGAAACGGAAACATTCATCTTTGCCGCCCTTGATATCGATGGCAAACACGGTGCCCGCACCTTCGTACTGCGCTGCGGCCAGTTCGTATTGTGGGTGGCTAGGGTGCAGCGGATAGCTGATCGAGTTCAGTTTTTCGTGACCTTGAAGCGCGTCCACAATTTTCAATGCCGACTGCGATTGATGCCCAACACGCAGGAACAGCGTGTCCATGGATTTCAGCATGACCCACGCGTTAAATGGGCTCATCGCGCCGCCGGTGTGTTTCAGGTACGCCTCTACGGGGCCGCGAACCAATTCTTTGGATCCCAGTACGATACCGCCCAGACAGCGACCCTGCCCGTCGACGTGTTTGGTCGTCGAATAAACGATCAGGTCTGCCCCCAATTCGCCCGCAATTGAATAGATCGGTGTCGCCATCGCGTTATCCACGACCACCTTGGCACCATTTGCATGGGCAAGATCGATGACGGCTTTCATGTCGATGACTTCGAGCGTTGGGTTCGAAATCGATTCAAAGAAAACCAGCGCGGTGTCAGGGCGAATTGCGGATTTCCATTCGTCCAGATCGCGGCCATCGACCAACGTCAGCTCAACGCCGAAACGGACCAAGATTTCTTCTAGGATGTACAGGCACGACCCGAATAGCGCACGGCTGGATACAACGTGATCGCCTGCCTTTAGCAGCGCCATCAGCGCGCCGTTGACCGCAGCCATACCCGATGCGGTGGCAAAGCCTGCCTCGACGCCCTCTAGGTCTGCCAGACGGTCCTCTAGCATTGCGGTGGTTGGGTTGCCGTAGCGGGCATAGATGAATTCGTCGTCACCCAGCGCAACAAAACGGGCCTCGGCCTGTTCGGCGGTTTCATAGACAAACCCTTGGGTCAGGAACATCGCCTCGGACAGCTCGTTATATTTGCTGCGGCGAACGCCCGAATGTACGGCGCGGGTACGTTTGGATAGTTTGTCCATGTCTGTCGTCCTTTCGACCTAATAAAAAACCCTGATACCGGAAATAGGCAGCAGGGTTTGGCCTGTTTCCTGTTTAGCGGTTTGTTTTACGTGGTCCGCAATCCGGTTCAAATCACCACAGACACGCGGATACGCCTCGTGTCGCGATAGGTCAAGAAAAACAGGGGTTGAACGCAGCAGACAAAACCCCATTGTTCCACCTAGCTATGAATTAGGTGCCCGATGTCTGAAATTGAATTGTACTACTGGCCAACGCCCAACGGCAAAAAGATCAGCATCCTGCTAGAGGAACTGTCCCTACCCTATCAGGCCCACCTGATTGACATCGGCGCAGGCGACCAATTCGCGCCCGATTTTCTGGCCATCGCACCAAACAACCGCATCCCCGCGATCATCGACCCAGATGGCCCAGACGGCGAACCGATTTCCATTTTTGAATCGGGTGCGATCCTGCAGTATTTCGCCCGCAAGACAGGGCAATTGTACGGCAGCACGGAACGCGACCGGATTGAAATTGACCAATGGCTGATGTGGCAAATGGGCGGCGTGGGCCCTATGGCGGGCCAAGCGCATCATTTCCTGAAATACGCCCCCGTCATGGATCCGCCCCACGTCCTGCCCTATGCCCAAGACCGTTATCGCAACGAAGTTGGGCGCCTATACGGCGTGCTGAACAAACGTCTGAACGGGCGCGACTATGTTTGCGGCCAATTTTCCATCGCGGATATCGCAATTTATCCATGGGCCGCAGGTTGGGAAGGTCAGCAGCAAACTCTAGATGACAAACCACACCTTGCCGCGTGGCTGGATCGGTTGGCTGCCCGCCCTGCGGTAAAAAGGGGGATGGAACTCGCCAACGAACTGCGCCAGAAGGGTTACACCAAAGAACAAATGGAACGCCTGTTCAAACAACAATGATCCGTCACATCGTCTTTTTCACCGCTCAGAAACCCGAATATCGGGAAACGATTTTCAATGGCCTGAAACGTCTGGAAACCATTCCGCACAGTATCCGCCTGGAAATCCGGTACAACATGAACAAAGACCCGATTAGCCCAGACGGCCCGGACTTTGTTGTCTACGGGGAGTTTGAAGACGAAGACCAATTGGCCGCCTACAAGGCGCACCCATTGTATCAAGAATCCATCGATATCGTCCGCCCGCTACGCGACACGCGCATCGCGGCCGATTTTATTGTGTAGGCTCTTCGATCAGGTATTTTTGCAGGCTCACGATCTGAGACCACAAAAACAGGAACATGACCGCTGGGAACACAAAGGTTTCCAGCGTGACCCACAATTCATCCGACTGCGTCCGCCAAATGATTTCGTTGGCTACGGCTAGGGCCGCGAAAAACGCGCACAGACGGCGGGTCAGGATCATCCAGCCCTCGCGCTCCATCGGTAGGAGTTCGCCCATCACATATTCCAGCCAGCTTTGACCGCGCAGCAGGCCAATCCCCAGCAGCAGCGCAAATAGCCCGTAGACGATAGACGTTTTCATTTTGAAAAACGCCTCGTTGTTGAACCATGCGGTCAGGCCGCCGAAAAAGATCACCATGAACGCGGTAAACACCTGCATCCGCGACAGTTTCCCCGTCAGAACCCACAGCGCGCCCATTGCGGCCAGCAGGATCGGGATAAACACAACGGCCGAAACGATGAACCCCGAATATTCGGTGCCCGCAAAGGTATAGGTGTTATCCTTGATCTTAACGTACAGCAGGAAAAACGCGACCGTTGGGCCCAGTTCCAGCACCTGTTTCAACAGCGGATTGATTTGTTTTTCAGCCATTTAGCCACCTACCTCAACAATTACGGCGCCCAGCGCGATCAAAGCCATCAGGAACAAACGCCGCGGCCCGACCTTTTCGCCTAAAATAAACCACCCGATCAAGGCCGCAAAGACGGTCGACGTTTCGCGTAGAACCGCGGCTTCGCCGACTTTATCCAAACGAGTCGCGATCATCACGCCGCCAAAGCTGACCCAGCCGATCACCGCGCCCAGCGCCCCGCGCCACATCAAAGGCGCCAAATCGACCTTCAGCCCAGAACGGCGCGTTTTCACATAGGCAATCAGCGGCATGTCGATACCGCTTAGGAAAAAGAACCACGCAAGGAACGTGAACGGATCCGCCGCCTGACGGATGCCCCACGCGTCATAGGTCGTGTAGACCGCCACCATCACACCGCACAGCGCCGCCCAGATCAGCGCGATCTTGACCCGTTGTTTTGCAATCGTTTCTTCGGCCAGATTGCGTAGCGCCAGCAGCAAAATACCGCCCGACAAACAGCCAACGCCGACCCACTGCATAAACGAATAGGGTTCGTGAAACACAATGGACGCAAAGATAACCGTGATCAGTGGCCCCGTACCCCGCACCACCGGATAAACGACCGTATAGGCCGCGTATTCATAGGCCAGCGCCATCAGCAGTTTATAGATAAAATGGATGATGACGACCCCGACCAGGATCAGCCACATGTCGCCTTCGGGCAAGGGAAAGACGAACAGCGCGAAAGGCGCGGACAGGATTGTGAACCACAGATCAATCGACCCGCGCGCCACCCAAGGGTTGTGTTTGCCCTTTTGCAGCGCACCGAACACGGCATGAGCAATCGCCGCCGTCAGCGCCAGAATAGTCGCCAGATGGGCACCAAACGGGGTGCCCGAAACAGAGACGAGCCACTCACCCATGCTGTTTCGCTTTCATTACCCGCGCCCGACCAAAGCGTTCGCGTAATCTTCGGGATCGAATGGAGCCAGATCGTCGATCTGTTCGCCAACGCCAATCGCGTGGATAGGCAGACCGAATTTATCCGCCAGCGCTACCAGAACGCCGCCCTTTGCCGTGCCGTCCAATTTCGTCATGACCAGACCAGACACATCCGCCAATTTCTGGAACGCATCCACCTGATTAACCGCATTCTGGCCTGTAGTCGCATCTAGCACCAACAACGTGTTGTGCGGCGCATCGGGATCTTTCTTGCGAATAACCCGCACGATCTTGGCCAGTTCTTCCATCAGGTCCTGACGGTTCTGCAAACGGCCTGCGGTGTCGATCATCAACAGATCCGCGCCGTCCTCTTGCGCTTTGGTCATCGCATCAAACGCAAGGCTGGCAGGGTCCGACCCTTCGGGCGCGGTCAACACAGGCACGCCCGCGCGTTCGCCCCAAATCTGCAGCTGCTCTACCGCAGCCGCGCGGAATGTATCGCCCGCGGCAATCACAACGGATTTCCCTGCCGCACGGAACTGGCTCGCCAATTTACCGATGGTCGTGGTCTTGCCTGCGCCATTCACGCCAACAACCAAAACAACCTGAGGCTTCTTTGCATACAAAGGCAATGGCCGCGCCACAGGCTCCATGATCCGCGCAACCTCTTCGGCCAGCAGCGATTTAATCTCATCCACAGACAGCTTTTTGCCGATACGCCCCTCAGCCATATTCGACGTCACGCGAAGGGCCGTATCCACGCCCATATCCGCGCTGATCAACAGCTCTTCCAACTGTTCGACCATCTCGTCGTCCAAAACGCGGCGCGGGGATGTATCGCGCCCCACCAACCGATCAATAATGCCCTTCTTCGGGGCCTCATCCTCAACGGTTTCCTCAATCGCGATGGGGGTCACATCAACCTCTACGCGCTCGGGCTCTGGCGCGGAATCAACTGCGACATCGGGTTCGTCCGGCGCAGCATCCGCGCCTTCCTCGACGATGGCCTCTAACCCTTCGTCCAACTTTGACGAAGATTTGGTAAGACGATCGCGGAGTTTTTTGAAAAACGACATGAATTGGCCTTTGCAAAGCTTTCTTATCACCTAATACCTAAGCCAAAGGATGGAAAGCCCCGTCTGCGCCCACTAAACTCTGCCCCGACAGGAGCTTCCAATGCCGCCGATGATCCTTTTTGCAACTGCGACGCTTATTCCAATACCCTTAATTCTGATCGCCGCATTTTCTGGCGGGGTTTGGGCGTTGACCGCGCCATTGTACATGACAGTCGTGACAGCCGTCTTGGACGAATGGGTGGACCGCGTTACGCCAGCCACATCAGGCGCAGAATTTCCAGTGGCAAACGCCCTGTCCACCACCATCGCCCTTGGGCAATTCGCTATCATCGCTGCGACCGTGTTCGCCCTAACCTCTGATCTGGCCGTGCCCGCCAAAATTGGCGTGTTTATCGCTGCGGGCCTGTATATCGGGCAGGTCGGCAATTCGAACGCACATGAACTCATTCACCGCTCCAGCCGTTTTTTGCGCCATTTGGGCAAATGGGCCTATATTTCGGTACTGTTTGGTCATCACACATCCGCCCATGTTTTAGTGCATCACATACATGTCGGCACAAAAAACGATCCGAACACTTCGCGCCTGAACGAAAGCTTTTATCGTTTCTTTGGTCGCGCATGGCGCGGGTCTGTGCGCAAATCCTATGCAGCAGAAACAAAAAGAATGGTCCGAGCAGGCAAGCCAAAATGGTCCCATCCATTCGTTACCTACATTGGCGGCGCAATTGCGATGGTCTGCATCGCAGGTGCCATTGGCGGCGCAGCGGGGATCGGGGCCTATCTTGCCTTAGCGTTTTTTGCCCAGATCCAGCTTATGCTGTCAGATTACGTTCAGCACTATGGCCTGACCCGCATGGTTGATGATGCCGGCAAACCCGAACCTATTGCTGCCAAACACAGCTGGAATAGTCCGCATTGGTTTTCTTCGGCGCTCATGTTGAATGCGCCGCGCCATTCAGATCACCATGTATCACCCATGACCATCTACCCTGCCTTGCAATTGCCTGACGCGCCAATGCTGCCAAGATCACTACCTGTTATGGCGTGTGTCGCGTTGGTTCCGCCGCTGTGGCGCCGTGTGATGAATCCACGTGTCGCGAAATGGCAGGAAACCGCACTTTAATCAGAAAACTCTGGCGCAGCCTCTCGCGTTCGCCGATATTGCGCGCATGAGAGTTTACGCTTTGTTTTTGTCCATTTTGGCAACGCCGCTTGTCGCACAATCACCCCTGACACCGTCCGAATTTGAAGCGCGGGTTTTGGGTGAAACCTTTGATTTTGGATACGTTGGCTCTGCGCCTTATGGCATCGAACGATATTTGCCCGATAACAAAGTGATTTGGAGCTGGGGCGACGGCCAATGCGAAGCAGGCAAATGGTACGCCGAAGGGCCATCCATCTGCTTCGTCTATGATTTTGATCCCGATCCGCATTGCTGGCTGTATTTCGCCGAAGGCGCCAATACGCTGGCCATCCTACAGGACGACGATAGCGGTGGCATATATCAGCTTAGCCCGATCAACCGCGAGTTGGTTTGTGATAATTTTGGAATGTAATTCCTAAAACAAACTGCCCTGATCTGGTCCGTCGTCGGTTTTGACCTTTTTGGCCTTCGGCGCAGCGCCGCCAACCGCGAATTTTCCGTCTGCGAATTCGATCTCTAGGCTGCCCGCCTGTTTTGCCGATTTCGTGTCGGTGATAATCGCATCACCGCTGCGCACAACCGCATAGCCTCGTTTCAGCGTCGCCTTGTACCCCAGCGTCGAATGCAACCGCGCAAGGCTATCCAGCTGTGATTTGCGACGCTCGACAATACGCGCCCATCCATCCGACAATCGGCGTTCGGCCTGCATTTTATCGACATCGCGGCGCACGGTCGCCACGCTGCGGGATAGCGCTGGTTTTAGACGCGCGGCACGATCATCAACGGTTCTGCGGAAATTGCCCACACGCACCGACAACAGGCTGGGGCGCAAATGCCCCGCCGTTTCGGTCAGCGCGATCCGTTTGCGGGCCGTATAGCCGCGCAGCGCCCCATCCAGTTTTTCCGACAACATGTCCAAACGCTGACGCGGGGTGTCCAGTAATTCCTCTTTGCGGGGCAATGCGCGGGACAGATCATTTAGCCGCTGACGGCGCAGCCCCACCATTTGCGTCGCAGCACGAGACAGGCGCGCGCCCTTATTATCGACCCAGTTGATCAGCTCTAACCGCACGGGCACCGCATGTTCGGCCGCAGCCGTTGGCGTCGGCGCGCGCAGGTCGGACGCATAATCGATCAGGGTCGTATCCGTTTCATGCCCCACCGCCGAAATCAGCGGGATTTGCGATGCGGCCGCCGCGCGAACAACGATTTCTTCGTTAAAGCCCCAGAGGTCTTCGATACTGCCGCCGCCACGGGCGACGATGATCACGTCAGGACGCGGTAGTGCGCCGCCGGGCGTCAGGCGGTTGAACCCTTCGATCGCGTGGGCGACTTGGGCGGCGCAATCGCGGCCCTGAACGGCAACGGGCCAGACCAATACCTTGCGCGGAAAACGATCCCGCAAACGGTGCAGAATATCGCGGATAACGGCACCTGTGGGCGACGTCACAACACCGATGATTTCGGGCAAATACGGCAGCGGGCGTTTGCGTTCGGGGGCGAACAGACCTTCGGCCTGCAGCGCGGCCTTGCGTTTTTCCAGCATCGCCATCAACGCGCCAGCCCCTGCGGGGCGCACGTCTTCGACGTTTAGCTGGTATTTCGACTGCGGCCCGAATGTCGTCAAACGGCCTGTGGCGATGACTTCCATCCCCTCTTCAGGACGGTGGGCCAGTTTGGCTACCTGCCCTTTCCAACTGACCGACGCCAAAACAGAACGATCATCTTTGAGGTCAAAATACATATGACCTGTGCGCGCAATGACCACGCGGCCCACCTCTCCGCGGACGCGAACAAAGCCGAATTCGTTCTCTAACGTCTTCTTTACTGCCCCCGAAATTTCGGAAACGGAAAACTCGTGTGCGTTGTCTTGTGGGTCTTCAAACAGATCCATTGTCGGTCGGCCTTGTTATATTTGCCTACCAACCTTAGAACGCCGCAAACAAAAGGCCAAGCGGAGGGCACCATGAACATCCTGATTCTAGGCAGCGGCGGGCGTGAACACAGCCTTGCATGGGCTGTAAAACAGAACCCGAAATGTGATCGCCTGATCGTGGCACCCGGAAACGCAGGGATCGCATCGATTGCGGAATGCGCAAACATCGACATCCTGTCGGGCGATGCGGTTGCAACCTTTGCCGAAGAAAACGCCATTGATTTCGTGATCATCGGCCCAGAGGCCCCTCTGGCTGCTGGCGTTGCCGACCAACTGCGCGCCGCTGGCCTGACCGTGTTCGGCCCATCCCAAGCTGCCGCCCAGCTAGAGGCATCCAAGGCATTCACCAAAGCGATCTGCGACGCCGCAAACGCCCCCACCGCCGCTTACGCCCGTTTCACCGAAGCTGAACCAGCCAAGGCATATATCCGCGAACAAGGCGCCCCAATCGTTGTCAAAGCTGACGGTCTGGCCGCAGGCAAAGGCGTGATCGTTGCGATGAACGAACAAGACGCGCTAGACGCCATCGACGATATGTTCGGCGGTGAATTCGGATCCGCTGGCGCCGAAGTCGTGATCGAAGAGTTCATGGAAGGCGAAGAGGCATCGTATTTCATCCTAGTTGACGGTGAAAACGTGCTGCCGATCGGCACCGCCCAAGACCACAAACGCGTGGGCGATGGCGACACTGGTCCGAACACTGGCGGCATGGGTGCCTATTCCCCTGCTCCTGTCCTGTCCGACGAAATCGCGGACAAAGCGCTGAACGAAATCGTCATTCCGACCATGCGCGAAATGGCGAAACAGGGCATGCCATATCAGGGCGTCCTGTACGCGGGCCTGATGATCAAAGACGGCCAACCACGTCTGGTCGAATACAACTGCCGCTTTGGCGACCCTGAATGTCAGGTGCTGATGATGCGTCTGGGCGGTCAAGCATTGGATCTGATGCTGGCCTGCGCCGAAGGCCGTCTGGACCAAGTTCAGGCTCAATGGGCTGACGATCACGCAATGACCATCGTTATGGCGTCGAACGGCTATCCGGGTGCGTACGAAAAAGGGACCGTTATCCGCGGTCTGGCTGCTCTGCCAGAAACCACTGATGCCTACACGTTCCACGCGGGCACCACGGAATCGAACGGCGATATCACCGCAACGGGTGGCCGCGTTCTGAACATCACCGCGCGCGGCGCGACATTGGCCGAAGCCCACGCCAAAGCCTACGAGATGATCAAACAGATCGATTGGCCCGAAGGGTTCTATCGCAACGACATCGGCTGGCGCGCCCTATAAGCGCCCGCCAAAATAACAAAAGCCGCGCTAGATTAGCGCGGCTTTCTTTTTGGATGTGTCGCAGATTACGCTGCGCGGCTGACCAGAACGCTGTCGATTTCTTTCGCAGCTTCTTTTTCGTCATTGCCGCCAACTGCAGCGATTTCGCGAGTCAGGCGTTCCAGCGCAGCTTCGTACAGCTGACGTTCGGAATAGGACTGTTCACGCTGATCGTCTGCGCGGTGCAGGTCGCGGACAACTTCGGCAATTGCGATCAGATCGCCCGAGTTGATTTTCTGTTCATATTCCTGTGCGCGACGCGACCACATGGCCTTTTTGACCTTGGCTTTGCCCTTTAGGGTTTTCATCGCGTGCGCCACAACGTCAGGCGACGACAGGCCACGCATACCGACTTCTTCTGCTTTGTTCGTAGGAACGCGCAGGGTCATTTTGTCCTTTTCAAAGGAAATCACGAAAAGCTCTAGCTCAAAGCCAGCAACCTCTTGCTTTTCGATCGAAACGATCTGGCCCACACCGTGAGCTGGGTAAACAACGTAATCATCAGGATTGAAGTCGTTCGATTTAGTCATGATTATCCTTCCTCTGAAACCCGCCCCAAAAGACAATAAAACCGGCGGGGCACTACGCCTCCGTCGGGGTGTCTGGTGAACTGGGATGGGTCAATTTTTCGGCAACATTGATGTAGTCATACCACAAAAATGCGCCTCGTGGAAGTACGGCATCGATTCGCCCGAAAACCGTGGTTTTCAACGAAAAAACGACCCTGAAGCATCAGAGCCGTCCTAGATTCGTATTACAATCGAATCAGATTAATCGCCTTCGCCTGGCACTTCGGACAACAGCTCCAGCTTGCCTGGTTTGCCGTCCATTTCTTCGGCGGTCGGAAGCGGGTCTTTTTTGGCTGTGATGACCGGCCACATTTCCGAATACTTGCGGTTGAATTCGACCCATTTTTCCATGTCTGGTTCGGTGTCCGGACGGATCGCATCGGCAGGGCATTCAGGTTCGCAAACGCCGCAGTCGATGCATTCGTCAGGATGGATCACCAATGTGTTTTCACCCTCATAGAAACAATCTACTGGGCAAACTTCGACACAGTCCGTGTATTTGCAGGCAATACAGTTTTCGGTAACGACATAAGTCATGTGGGCGGTCCTAATTTGTTCGGGCCATTAGCTAGACCTGTGGGCACAATCATTCAAGCCCGAATGGCCCATCGCCCCCAAGATGCGACGCCATGTTCCGTCTCTCGCGCTTTCCTGGGCGTCCTTTCCCATCAAATGATGGATTTTTAGAAGCTTTTTCTACGGATTTCTCTTCTGGCGGAGATAAATCTTCGTACAGCGCCTGCGCTTCGGGGGCTGGGCCGCGGCGTTCACCAATATCCAAGATTCGCACTACGCGCACGTTGGTCGCCTGAACAAAGGTCAAAACGTCACCCGGCCCGACAGTGCGGGCCGGTTTACTGATTGGATTGCTGTCCACACGCACCTTGCCCTGTTTGACAATCGTGGCAGCCAGCGTGCGCGTCTTGAAAAAACGCGCATGCCATAGCCATTTATCAACCCGGATCGTGGGGCGTGTGTCGTCCATTATTTGGCTTTGAAACCAGACAATGCAGCGGCAAACGGGTTATCAGGATCAATCTGTTTTTCCCGCTTTGGTTTCGCCTCAAAGGATTTGGCTTTGTTGCCGCCCTTTGGACCTTTGCCTTTACCCTTCGCGCTCGGTTTACCGCCCTGACGTGGTTTACCAGCGGGTTTGCCACCCTGACGGCGGTTGTTGCCGCCCTGACGTCCGCCCCAAGTAAAGGTGTAGAACACTTCGGTTTCAGCCGTTTCAACGCCCGCATCAGCGGCAGCGCCGGTAGCGGTTTCGTTTTCTGCA
The DNA here is from genome assembly GCF_002150005.2 of Marivivens niveibacter. GTDB lineage: Bacteria > Pseudomonadota > Alphaproteobacteria > Rhodobacterales > Rhodobacteraceae > Marivivens > Marivivens niveibacter. The sequence goes on along the minus strand of NZ_MSPP01000001.1, from coordinate 485,126 downwards.
ACTTCAGCAACTGGTTCTGCTGGCCCGTCTTCTGCTGGGGTTTCAGCAATTGGCGCAACGCCTTCGTCGATGATCGCATCAGCAACAGGAACGCTATCTGCAGCGGCGGTTTCGTCGCCACCAGCAGCCGCAGGAACAACCTGATCAACGGCTTTTACCTTGGTGCGTTCGCCTTTTTCTGCGCGGTAGCCTAGGCCCTGCATCAGATCAGCAAACTGTTCCAGCGTCATACCTGTGATCGACAGCATGTCTGGGTTCGCTTCGAAACCACCACGGCTGTCTTTGTCGCGCAGCATGTCAGCCAGACGTTCCAGCATGTCGATGCGGATTGCGCGTTCACCAGCGGCGCGGTAGCCTGCCATTGTGAAATAGCCCTGAGGCATGTCCGAAATCGCAGGAACGGTCACCAGACCTGGGGGCGGAGCTTCGGGGAATTCATCCAGTTTATTTGCCAGCGACCACAGAACCAGACGCAAACGGGTCGGCGCAGGTTTCAACAGCAAAGGCATAAAGATGGTGAACTGGCCAAAACGAACGCCGTGTTTGCGCAGCGCGCCACGAGCATCCTGATCCAATTCTTTGACTTCGCTTGCAATTTCGCCGCGCGAAATCACACCGAAACCTTCGACCAGACGGAAGGCAAAACCTTTGGCCAGACCGGCTAGCGCTTCGTCGCGCTGCATGTTCAGCATCGGTTCAAACAGCGCCGCAATTTTGCGGTCGATGAAATGCTGCAAACGGCGCTGGACTTTTTGGGCCACGTCGTCGCCTGCTTCGTCATCGACGAACGCCTGAACTTGCGGTTTCAGCGGGTCTTGCGTCGCGACCAGCTTACCAACTGCGTGTTCACCCCACATCAGACCACCCTGTTCGGTGTAGTCAATTTCGGTGTCCGGCGCGTTATAGAAACGGTCCGCGCGCAGATGGAACTGCGGCGCCAACGCCTGAACGGACGCTTGGCGCAGGGTTTTCGCCTCATCGGGGCTCCCTGTTTTGTCCATGCGGAAACGGAAACCTTCCAACTTGCCGACGTATTCGCCGTCGACAGTCACTTCACCCTGATCGTTTACTTCGGCCACAAGGCCCTCCTTCTGCTTGAGCCGGCGAAGGAGAACGCTCGTCCGCCGGTCCACAAATCTTTGGGTCAGGCCTTCGTGCAAGGCATCTGACAATCGGTCTTCTACAGCGCGAGTCGCATCGCGCCAATGGTTTTCGTCTTTTAACCACCCTTTACGCTGAGCCACATAGGTCCAAGTGCGGATAAAGGCCAATCGTTTGGATAATGTGTCAATATCACCATCCTTGCGATCAATGCGTTTCACCTGACGGGCGAACCAATCTTCGGGAACGTGACCATGTTGGTGCAAAAATCCGAAAATGTCGCGCAAAAGGTTCGCATGTTCACCCTGACTGATCCCGCGGAAATCAGGGATTCGGCAAACATCCCACAGCAAACGCACAGACTGGCCATCAGATGCACGAGCCATAACCTCGGCATCGTTAGACAGATTTTTCAGCGCGGCCAGATCGTCGGATTCGCGAACACGGGTCAGCCATGGGTCATCGGTGCGTTGTTCCAGCGTCTGGATCAAACGCCCCACGCTGCCAAATTGCAGACGCCCGTTGCGCCACTGCAGTTTTTTGACGGGCTTGAATTGGTGGTTTTCGATGGCGGCAACCACGGCTTCGTCCAGTTCGTGCGCCTCGCCCGTGACGCCGAATGTGCCGTGTGACATGTGTCGCCCTGCGCGGCCTGCGATCTGGGCCAATTCGTCCGGCTCCAGATACCGCATCCGCCGTCCGTCAAATTTGGTCAGCGCGGAAAATCCAACGTGATCGATGTCTAGGTTCAGACCCATACCGATGGCGTCAGTCGCCACCAGATAATCGACATCCCCGTTCTGATACATATCGACCTGCGCGTTGCGCGTACGCGGCGACAAAGCGCCCATAACCACCGCAGCGCCGCCTTTGGTACGGCGCAGAAGTTCGGCGATGGCATATACATTTTCAACAGAAAACCCGACGATTGCGGTGCGTCCGGGCATTCGATTTATCTTTTTCGAACCTGCGTAGGTCAGCGTGGACATGCGTTCGCGACGGATGAACTGAACATCGCGCACGTTGTCCGCAATCGCCTGACGCATGGTGTCAGACCCCAGGAACACCGTTTCCTTTAGCCCGCGCGCGTTCAGCAATCGGTCCGTAAACACGTGGCCACGTTCGGGATCGGCACATAGCTGAATTTCGTCGACGGCTAGGAAATCACAGCCCATGCCTTCGGGCATCGCTTCGACTGTGCAGACCCAATATTTGGCGCGAGGCGGCATGATGCGTTCTTCGCCCGTGATCAGCGCCACAACAGACGGGCCGCGAATGGCGACAATGCGGTCGTAGACTTCGCGCGCCAGCAACCGCAGCGGCAGGCCGATGATGCCCGTTGGATAGGCCAGCATCCGTTCTATGGCGTAGTGGGTTTTACCGGTATTGGTCGGGCCCAATACAGCCGTGACGCGCGCGTCCATGGTGCCTATCCCCGATTGGAACAGCGATCAGAGCGTCTGACCCTGCAAGTCTAGTGTTAAACGATCAATCGCCGCATTGGCGTTTGGATCCTCGGGGATCATGTCCTGAATTTTCTCGTAAACTTCAAGAGCCCGATCAGGCTGCCCCACCATCTCTAGGATAGCGCCAAACCCCATAAGCGCCCCAAAATGACGTGGATTGAGTACAAGCGTTTGACGAATATCATCAATTGACGGCCCCAATTCCCCCATCATGAAAAACGCCGTTGCACGACCATTGTAAGCTTCGGCAAAATCAGGGGCATAATTTATCGCAGCGGTAAAATGGTCCACAGCGGTCGGGAAATCGCCCGCCCCAATCGCCTCTTGCCCGCGTTGCAGCAGAAAATCGACCGCAGGAGAGCCAGATTTGCTCCACTCTGTCATGATTTGCGATTCGAGCCGTGATACTTCTGCCTCTTCCGCATCTTGTAGACGTTCAAATAGATCGTCGACGGTTGCCGTCTGCGCCCAAGCAGCTAGGCTGCCGCCCATGACAATTGCGAATGCCGTAACGATAGGTTTGTACGTTTGCGTAATCGTGCCCATAACATGAATGTAGCGTAAAATGCGCTGACCACCAGTGGCGGCGTACAAACATCGAAGAGAGGAAGTCAAATGAGCGAAATCGTGACTAAAGCAGTCGAAGCGTTGGGCGAAAAAATCGACGGCGGTTTTGACGGATCGGCGAAATTCGTAATCGAAGGCGAAGGCGCGATCATGATCGACGGTGCTGGCGTACATGCAGGCGACGATGATGCCGATGTGACCCTGACTGCGACCGCAGAAACATTCCAAGCCATTCTAGAAGGCGAAGAAAACCCAACCACCGCATTCATGACCGGTAAACTGTCCGTCGACGGCGACATGGGCACCGCGATGAAACTGGCAGGCGTTCTGGCCTAATGTCCGGCGCGCCCTATTTCGCAGACATCGCCCAAGGCCCAAACGGTGGTCACGCCGAATGGTTGACCACGTCCGACGGGGTGCGCGTACGCGTGGCCCACTGGACGACCGACAACGCGATTGGCACGATTCTGCTATTTCCAGGGCGCACCGAATACATTGAAAAATATGGCCGCGATGCCGTGTCTTTGACCGATCGCGGCTTTAACGTGCTGACCATTGATTGGCGTGGTCAGGGCATTGCAGATCGTCTGTTGGACAATCGCATGTTGGGTCACGTGGACCGTTTCACAGACTATCAGCGCGATGTGCAGGCGATGGTGGATTATGCCCGCCGTATCAAATTGCCCGAACCGTTTTTCCTGATCGGGCATTCGATGGGCGGCTGCATTGGCCTGCGGGCGTTGCACAACGCCCTGCCCGTATGCGCCGCCGCGTTTTCGGCCCCGATGTGGGGTATCAATCTGGGCGCGGCCATTCGCCCTGTGGCATGGGCCATATCGTCAATGGCGCGACCTTTGGGGATCAACGGCACTTTGGCCTTTGGTCAATCCGAAGACACCTATGTCGCCGTCAACCCGTTTGCGGGTAATAACCTGACGACTGACGAAGATATGTACAATTACATGCGCGATCAGTTGCGCGCACAGCCCGATTTAGCACTTGGCGGCCCCACATTTGGATGGCTGTTTCAGGCGCTGAACGAAATGTACAAACTGCGGGCCATGCCCGCGCCGGATACCCCCGCGATTGTCCTGTTAGGCAGCGACGAAAAAATCGTCGACTCCAAATGCGTGCGCCATGTCGCCAGTAAATGGCCGGGTCAGGCGCTGGTGGAATATGACGGCGGCCTGCACGAAATCCTGATGGAACGCCCCGAAATCCGCACCGATGCATTCGACCGTATCGCCGAACATTTCCGCGCTCACGCCAGCTAAACCTTTCATCCCGCCCCTTGCCGCACTATCTGTTGTGGCAAGACGATTTGAAAGGACGCAACAATGTTTACCAAACAGCCTTTGTGGGACGCGAATGCGAATGGCGGCGCTGATCTGGGCGACCTGCCCGAATGGGATCTGACCGATCTGTACCCCGCTGCCGATAGCGCCGAATTCAAACGCGATATGGATTGGCTGGAACAGGCCTGCGCATCCTTTGCCGCCGATTACGAAGGCAAACTGGCTGATCTGGGCTCCTCTGACCTGCTAGAGGCGATCCTGCGCTATGAACGTATCGACACCGTGGCTGGGCGCATCATGTCCTATGCGGGCCTGCGGTATTACCAACTGACCACCGACGCCGACCGCGCGAAATTTATGTCCGACTGTCAGGACAAAATCACCACCTACACAACCCCGCTGGTGTTCTGGTCGCTGGAATTCAACCGCATCGACAATGACCGCTATGCGCAGCTGATGTCGGAAAATGAACAACTGGCGCGCTATCGCCCCGTGCTAGACCGTATGCGCGCGATGAAACCGTACCAGCTGTCGGACGAGTTGGAAAAATTCCTGCACGACAATTCGGTTGTTGGTTCGACGGCGTGGAACAAACTGTTCGATGAAACCATCGCTGGCCTGACGTTCACCGTCGATGGCACCGAACACAATATCGAAGGCACGCTGAATTTCCTGTCCGAACAGGACCGTTCCAAACGCGAAGCCGCGGCCCGCGAACTGGCCCGCGTTTTTGGCGCGAACATCAAGACCTTTGCTCGCGTTCACAACACGCTAGCCAAAGAAAAAGAGGTCGAGGACCGCTGGCGCGGATTTGAAACCCCGCAGATGGCCCGCCACCTATCCAACCACGTCGAAGCCGAAGTGGTCGAAGCCCTGCGCAACGCCGTGGTCGACGCCTATCCGCGCCTGTCCCATCGCTATTACAAACTAAAGGCCAAATGGCTGGGCCTAGACACAATGCAGGTCTGGGACCGCAACGCGCCTCTGCCAATCGAAACGGACCGTATCGTTGATTGGCCCGAGGCCGAAAAGATCGTCATGGACGCCTATGGCGATTTCGATCCGCGCATGGCTGATCTTGCCAAACCGTTCTTTGAAAAAGGTTGGATCGACGCCCCTGTAAAGCCGGGCAAAGCGCCAGGCGCATTCGCGCACCCAACGGTCACCACCGTGCACCCTTATGTGATGTTGAACTATCTGGGCAAACCGCGCGATGTGATGACTCTGGCCCACGAATTGGGTCATGGCGTGCATCAGGTGTTGGCCGCGGAACAAGGTGAAATGCTGTCGTCGACCCCGCTGACGCTGGCCGAAACGGCATCGGTGTTTGGCGAAATGCTGACCTTCCGTGCGCTGCTGAAAAACGCCAAATCCGAGACTGAGAAAAAGGTCCTGCTTGCTGGCAAGGTCGAGGATATGATCAACACGGTCGTCCGTCAGATCGCGTTCTATGATTTCGAATGCAAACTGCACGCCGCCCGCGCCCAAGGTGAATTGACACCCGACGACATCAACAATCTGTGGATGTCCGTTCAGGGCGAAAGCCTAGGTGACGTGTTCGAGTTTATGCCCGGATACGAAACATTCTGGGCGTATATCCCGCATTTTGTCCATTCTCCGTTCTATGTGTACGCATATGCATTCGGTGATGGACTCGTGAACGCACTTTATGCTGTGTACGAACAGTCCGGCGAAGAATTCAAAGACAAATACTTTGCAATGCTGAAAGCGGGCGGATCGAAACACCACAAGGATCTGTTGGAACCATTCGGTTTGGACGCGTCGGATCCTGCGTTCTGGTCCAAAGGTTTGTCGATGATCGAAGGTATGATCGACGAACTGGAGGCCATGGAAAACTAAAATGGGCGGTCCCGACCCTCGGGGCCGATTTAGATATTATGTTCTACTACCTGTCCCACCCAGAGGTGACACCAGACCCCACCTGCGATCCCGCCCTATGGCGTTTGTCGCAGCGTGGGCGGGACAGGACGCAGGACATCGTTCAGTCAGGCGCAGTGGCCCATATCAAACAGGTGGTCACCAGCGCCGAAACCAAAGCCGTAGAAACAGGCGCGATCATCGCGGGCGCATTGGGCTGCCCGATCCTGATCCGACCGCGTTTGAATGAAGTTTCGGACGACGACACCGATCTACAGTCCCGCATCGTCGCCGAGGTATCAGCCATCATGCGTACCGCGCCCGACAACACACTGTTTATCGGCCACCCCTATGTCGGCACTGTGTTGCGCAGCAAATTAACGGGCATAGATATATCGCCAGACACCGCAGGTAGCTTTTATGCTTGGTCGGCCGAAACCTCTGTCGTGACCGCATGGAGCCCCATGGAGCATTTGGGCTGACGTCACGCAGCCTATTGGAAAGAATCCCTAACTCGTGCCAGTCTGAGGTCATAGGTAGGGGAATTATCAATGTTCAAAAAATTCTTAGCCGCTGTCTTTGGCCTCATCGTCATCGCGGCCGCAACCTTTTTCATTTTCGCGCCAAAGATAGTGGAAAAAGGCCGTAACAATGTCATCGCGCACGATCCCTACCCCGTATCGCCGCAGGCCGCCGAATTGCACGCAAACCTAATTGTCGGTGACTGGCATGCGGATAGTTTGCTGTGGAATCGCGACCTGACAAAACGTGGTGATTACGGTCAGGTCGACCTACCCCGCCTGACAGAAGGCAACGTGGCTGTTCAGGTTTTCACCGCCGTCACGAAATCCCCAGCTGGTCAGAATTACGATGAAAACAGCGATGATGCGTTCGATAACATAACCCTGCTTGCCATCGGGCAGCTGTGGCCCTTGCGCACTTGGAATAGTTTGTTGGAACGCGCGGTGTATCAGTCGGAAAAGCTGCACCGTTTCGAACACCGCGCGCCAGATGCGTTGCGCATTGTCACCAATGAGGCCGGCCTAGACGCGGTACTGGCCGACCGCACCGCGGGTTCTAATGTAACGGCAGGCATTTTGGGCATCGAAGGCGCGCACCCGTTAGAGGGCGATATCGACAACATGGACGTTCTGTGGAACGCAGGTTATCGATTGATCGGGTTGCAGCATTTCTTTGACAATGAACTGGGCGGGTCTTTGCACGGCGTTGGCAACAAAGGCCTGACGGATTTTGGACGTGCAGTCGTTGCCCGCGCCGCGACCGAAGGGTGGATCATCGACATTGCCCATAGCTCGGAGCAAGTCGCCCGTGATGTGCTGGAAATGACAGATGTACCGATCATTGTTAGCCACGGAGGCGTGCATGGCCATTGCCCCGTAAAGCGCAATTTCCCCGATGACCTGATGCGCGACATTGCAGCGACCGGCGGCGTGATTGGCATGGGGTATTGGGCTGATGTTGTCTGCGAACACCCTAGCCCAGATGCAATCGCCAAAATGATCACGACCGCCATCGCCGAGGTCGGCGAAGATCACGTATCACTGGGATCTGACTTTGACGGATCAGTGGAAACCGCGTTTGACACATCCGAATTGCCCGCGCTGACCCACGCATTGATTAATGCGGGCCTGACGGACGACCAGATCGCAAAAGTTATGGGCGGAAATATGATCCGCGTATTGCGTGCACGGTTAAACTGACCCTCGGCTGATCGCGACCCAATAACTTGGGTCGCAGTTGGCCAAAGCGATACCGGTTGTCAGTGTCAGGCTTTGTGTTCTTTATCAATCACCATATCGGTCATTGCCTGCGTGCCACGGCTAAACTCCAACGGAACTGGATATTCAGCGCCCTCACGGACTGTCGCACAGAAATTTTGTACCTGTAGGACATAGTGATTAACGGCAGGCCAGCGTTCAACGTGCCGTTCCATTGCTGGCGCTTCCACCGTCAGCTCTGCAATATCATAAACGCCTGCGTTATACGGCGCAGATAGGGTCATGTGGCCCTTGGTGCCGTGGAATGTCAGATGCTGGCGGTTTGCCATACGCATCGACACAGTGCCTTGGTAATCGAACGATGGGAACTCTGCCAAGGTTTGCGAGAATACGTCCACGCCATTTTCGCGGCGGATGTTGGCGGCGCGGATCTGGACGGGTTCTTCGCCCGTCACCAATCGAACCGACCCAAAGGCGTAGACACCGATATCACCCAGCGCGCCCCCAGCCGTTTCGGGACGATTGCGAATATTGTCTTTGTCTGCGCCGTTATTGAAACTGAACACAGTATCGACCAGCACCAGATCGCCCAAAACGCCCGACTGCAGTACCTCTTTGGCACGGGTGAATTGCGGATGATGCGCAATCATAAACGCCTCGGCTGCGAATTTTCCTGAACTGTCGCGCGCAGCGATCAAACGATCAAACTCCGCCTCGCCCATAGCGATGGGTTTTTCACACAAAACATGTTTACCCGCCTCGAGCGCCTTGATCGTCCATTCCACATGCAAATGATTGGGCAGCGGAATATAAACTGCGTCGATGTCTGGATCGGCAAGCAGCTGATCGTAGTCCGTAAACACCTTTAGATTTGGTTGAAATGCCTGAAACGGCGCAGCTTTATCCTCGGATGACGTCGCGATTGCATAAAACTCTGCGCCTTCTGCGGCATGAATCGCGCGGGCCATGTGTTCACGCGCGAATTTAGCGGCGCCCAAAACGCCCCATTTGACCGGTTTCATTTTGCAATCTCCTGTTCCTACCCACGCGCGAAGGCTAGGCAGGAATAAGACCGGCAACAACTGAATAAGCCGATTATCGATTAAAAAAGGCGGCACAGGTGGCCGCCTTTGGTTTTATTCTGCTTGGATCAGCAGCCCTTTTTCGACTGCCAATTCCTGCATCCTTTTTTGTAGCTTTTCAAAGGCGCGGACTTCGATCTGGCGGATACGTTCGCGGCTGACTTCGTATTGGCCCGATAGATCCTCTAGGGTAACGGTTTCGTCCGACAAACGGCGCTGAACCAGAATATCCTTTTCGCGATCATTTAGCACGGACATGGCTTCGGCCAGCAATTCGCGGCGCGTGTCCAATTCATCGCGCGCTTCGTAATCTGCAGCTTGATCGGCATCTTCATCTTCGAGCCAGTCTTGCCACTGCGCCGAACCTTCGTCATCCGACCCAACCGTAGCATTCAGCGATGCGTCACCGCCGGACATACGGCGGTTCATCGAAATCACTTCGTCTTCGGTCACGCCCAAATCTGTGGCGATCTTTTTCACGTTTTCAGGACGCAGATCGCCGTCCTCTAACGCACCGATGCGGTTCTTTGCTTTGCGCAGGTTAAAGAACAGTTTTTTCTGCGCGGATGTCGTGCCCAGTTTCACTAGGCTCCATGACCGCAGGATATATTCCTGAATCGACGCACGGATCCACCACATTGCGTAGGTCGCAAGACGGAAACCCTTTTCTGGATCGAACCGTTTGACGGCCTGCATTAGACCAACGTTTGCTTCGGAAATCACCTCGGCTTGCGGCAGACCATAGCCGCGATAGCCCATGGCGATTTTGGCGGCCAAACGCAGGTGCGATGTCACCAGTTTATGGGCCGAATTGCTGTCTTCGTGATCGACCCAGCGTTTGGCCAGCATGTATTCTTCTTCGGGTTCCAGCATAGGAAATTTGCGAATTTCCTGCAGATAGCGGTTCAAACCCTGTTCCGGAGACGGTGCCGGAAGGTTTTGATAATTACTCATTCCCAATCCCCTTTCTTATAATGTTTAAGGGCTTAACATTCCAAATAGGAACGCCCAGACCCCGTTTCAAGAGATCCGAATTAACAGTTATACGGGAATGTAACGCCGCTCCGTCGCTGTGCCAGTGGATTTTGCGCGCTTTCACGCACATGGGAACCTTTATTACAGCGCAGCTAGATGCAGATCGTAATACCGCCACAGCCCGTAAATATAGAGAGCCGTAAACAGCATGTTGATATATTTCAGCTGCCGTTCACCGTGCAGCCACGCGCAATAAATCCAGATCAGGCAGAATGGCAGGCTAAGCAGCATTGCGCCCAATTGATTGTCGAAAACCACGCAAACCGCGCTGCCTAGCCCTAGGGCAAAGGCCATCCACTTTAAACGCTGCTCTAGATGAGCAAACCGCATCAAGGTATTTGTCATAATGTTCCGAATGTTCACAGCGCCGTGGCCCCGGCGTTCTGCCACCATAGGTTACATCACAACACGCATTTGGATCAAGCCTCGCCGCCCAAAGCAGTAACCAATTCGGCCATATCTGCAGGCAACGGGGAATCAAATTCCAACCATTCGCCAGTGACTGGGTGTTCAAAACCCAACGTCGCGGCATGCAGTGCCTGACGCGAGAATGCCGCGGCGGCCGCAGCGCCTTTTTCGCCGACTGATCGGGTGTTCATCTTGCGTTTGCCGCCATAGACGGGATCGCCGATCAAAGAATGGCCAACATGTGCCATGTGAACGCGAATTTGGTGCGTGCGGCCCGTTTCCAACCAACATTCAATCAGCGCAGCGGCGGGCGGCGTGCCCAGATCCTGCACGATCCGCGCGCGGGTCACAGCGTGACGGCCTGTATCAAAATAAACGGCCTGTTTCTGACGGTCAGTTTTATGACGGGCAAGGAACGTCTGAATTTTCAGGATATTGCCCGATTCAAAATTCGTCCCGCGAATGCCGTGAATACGCGGGTCATTCTGATCCGGCGCACCATAGCAGACCGCCAGATAGCGACGATTTACAGTGTGTTTTTCGAACTGCGCGGCCAGCCCGTGGTGCGCCTTGTCCGATTTCGCGGCAACCATCAGACCGCTGGTGTCTTTGTCGATGCGATGGACAACACCGGGGCGTTTTTCGCCGCCAACACCCGACAGGCTATCTCCGCAATGATGGATCAACGCATTCACCAACGTGCCGTTCGGCGTACCGGGTGCCGGATGCACGACCATGCCAACGGGTTTGTCGACAACGATCAGGTCGTCATCCTCGTACACCACATTCAGGGGAATATCTTCACCTTCGATATGGCTTTCGATGGCGACCTCGACCGTGATTTTGATCTGGTCGCCCTCTTCGGCCTTGTGGCGCGGGTTTTCGACGACGGCACCGTTCACCAGAACAGCGCCCTGTTCGATCAGTTTAGACAAACGCGACCGGCTTAGGTCAGCCTCTGCTGGTACATCGCGCGAAAGAGCCTTATCAAGGCGCGCAGGCGGGTTTTCCGCGATGATAAATTCGACAAAGGTCTCGGCCATGGATCAGGCTCCTGAAAACGAAATCGACCCTCCGCTGGTGACGTATTTGAAACGTCTGGTGACTGCGATGGCCGTGGTCATGATTGCGGGGTTCGTAGTCCTTATTCTGACGCTTGTCATCCGTTTGAACGCAGATCCTTTGCCCTTGCCCGAACAAATTAGCCTGCCAGACGGTGTTTCCGCCGTCAGCTTCACCCAAGGCACCGATTGGTTCGCGGTGACAACGGACGCCGATACGATCCTGATTTATGATCGCGGCACGGGTGCGTTGACCCAAACGGTCACGATCAACTGATCAGATTTTCGCCTGATTGGGCGCTGGGGTAATGCGGCGGCGCAGCTGCGCCTCGCGGATGGTCATGTAACTGATCGCCGCGATAATCATACCGCCGCCCAGCAGCACATAGGGGTCAATGGATTCGTGGAACACGATCCAACCCATCAAACTGGCCCAAACCAGCTGTAGGAACGTCACGGGCTGCGTCACGGTCATGGGCGCGGCGGCAAAGGCGCGCGTCATGCAATAATGCCCCGCCGTGGCAAAGGCCGCGACCCCGCCCAGCCACAGCACCTGAACCAACGTCACAGGTTCCCACAGCCATATCGCCAGAGGGGCGAGCGCGATGGTGACCATTGCAGACAACATTGCGACCACCGCCCCAGCTGGCGCGTAGCGGGTCAATGTTTTCGCCACCAGATAGGACGCGCCAAAGGACAAAGCCGCCCCCAACTGTGCAAAATGACCCGATGACAGTTCCCGCAAACCAGGCCGTAGGACGACCAGCGCACCGATAATCGCGACCGAAATCGCCATCATGCGCCGCCATGCGAACCCTTCACCGAAAATCAGCGCAGCGCCCACGGTCACAACAATCGGGTTGAGGTATCCGATCGCCGTCACCTCGGCCAAAGAAATCCGCGCCATGGCGTAAAACCATAAGCTGACGGCCAAAGTATGCAGCAAAGCTCGCAAGGTGAAACGCTGCCAAGCCTCGGTCGACAGGCCGCGTTTTAACACGGGCGCCAATACCGGCAGCAGGAAAACGAACCCCCACAAAAATCGAATGAATGCAGACTGCGGCGCGGGTAACGCTGTGCCCAAATAACGCACAATCCCGTTCACCACGACAAAGCATAGGCCCGTCGCCAACATCCATAAAACGCCCTGAACGGGCCGCGATTGATCTGTAAGAGTCGTCATGCGCCAGTCATGACCCTGCGATCAGGCGGGCGCAATGAAAATTTGATCAGATTTTCAAAAAAGCCAGTTTCAGCGCGACCGACCACATCAATAGCCCAACCAACACATCCAGAATGCGCCACGCTGTCGGGTTGCGGAATACAGGGGCCAGCAGACGCGCGCCAAAGCCAAGCGCGCTGAAAAACAGGACAGACCCCAGCATGGCCCCTGCCCCGAACACCCATTCACGCCCCGGAAATTGCGCCGAAATGGACCCTAGCAGAACGACCGTGTCCAGATAGACATGCGGGTTCAGCCACGTCAGTGCGACACAGGTCGTGATGACTTTTTTCAGGGATGCCTTGGCACCGCCTGCGGCCTCCATCGTTTCGCCGCCCAGATAGGCCGCGCGGAACGCTTTGACGCCGTACCATGTCAAAAACGCAACGCCGCCCCAGCGTAGCACCTCTAGCGCCCAAGGTGCGGCCTCGACCAGTGCGCCGATGCCTGCGACACCTGCGGCAATCAGCAACGCGTCCGAAATCGCGCAGACCAAAACAACAGCCAGCACATGTTCGCGGCGCACGCCCTGACGCAATACAAACGCGTTCTGTGCGCCAATCGCCAAGATCAGGGCGATCCCTGTACGTAGACCAATCCAAAATTCCATACGACTGCCTATCGCGCCATTTTCGACCAGACAATAAAAAACGGCGCCCGAATGGACGCCGTTTAGAATTGATTTTGCTGTGATTAGCCCAGCTGCGCCGCGACATCCTCTGGCACGTCGAAATTGGCGGTGACTGTCTGTACGTCATCGTCGTCTTCCAGCGTGTCGATTAGCTTCATCAGCTTTTGCGCGGTTTCCAGATCCACATCGGTGCGGTTCTGAGGTTTCCAGATAAGTTTGGTGTCTTTTGCTTCGCCCAGCTCTTTTTCCAAGGCGTCCGACACGTCTGCGAAATCTTCCATCGCGCAGTAGATCCAGTGACCTTCTTCGTCCGACTCTACGTCCTCTGCGCCTGCCTCTAGGGCGGCCATCATGACGGTGTCAGCATCACCAACGGATGCATCATAGACGATTTCGCCAACGCGATCGAACATGAACGAAACCGAACCGGTGGTGCCCAGATTACCGCCCGCTTTGGTGAAGATCGAACGCACATTCGATGCCGAACGGTTGATGTTGTCGGTCATCACTTCGACAATGATCGCGATGCCCGATGGGCCGTAACCTTCGTAACGGATTTCGGTGTAATCGTCGCCGTCACCTGCCTGCGATTTTTTAATCGCGCGGTCGATCACGTCCTTTGGAACCGACTGCGATTTCGCAGCTTTAACAGCCAGACGCAGACGCGGGTTTTTTTCTGGATCAGGGTCGCCCATTTTCGCAGCGACGGTGATTTCTTTGGACAGTTTCGAGAACAGTTTCGAACGCGCCGCGTCTTGACGACCTTTGCGGTGCTGAATGTTCGCCCATTTACTATGGCCGGCCATGGGGACCTCTTTGTTTTATGTCTTTGGACAGTTCGCGTCTCTATATGTCAGGGCGCGGGCTGCCTGCAAGCCTGAGGGGGCATTTCTGGCCTAAAGCGGCCAGAAAATAGGGATAATCGCCGAACACAAGAACGCAAGCGACGCATTCAACGGCACACCCACGCGCAAGAAATCGGAAAATTTATATCCGCCTGGGCCGTAGACCAGCGTGTTTGTCTGATACCCGATAGGCGTTGAAAAGCTGGCAGATGCCGCAACCATTACGGCCACCACCAATGGACGCGGGTCCACCCCCAACGCCTGCCCCAGACCAATTGCGATCGGCGTCATAACAACGCCCACTGCATTGTTCGACACCAGTTCAGTCAAAATCATCGACAGAGTATACACGCAGAACACAATCAAAAATGGCGGCAGGTCCATAAGGAACGGCGCGACGCCATTACCAATGAGCGCAACCGCGCCCGAATGTTCTAACGCAGCACCAACCGCGAGCATCCCGAATATCAGCGCCAGTAACGACGCATCGACATGTTCGAACGCCTCTTCTGCGTCGATACAGCCCGTCAATAAAACAACAGCCACGGCGATAACCGCCAGCAGCAAAATCGGCGCGACGTTGAACGCCGCCAAAGCGACCACGCCGATCATTGCCGCAATGGCGATTGGGGCATGGTTGCGACGATAGGCACGCGCCGAAGGTTTGGACACATCGCCAAGGCTCATGTCGTCCGCCAGACGCTGAACATCTTCGGGCGCACCTTCAAGCAGCAGGGTATCACCGACACGCACGACCAAATCATCAATCTGACGGCCAATGTTTTTGTCGCGGCGGTGCACAGCCAGCACATAAACACCATAACGGCGGCGCAGACGCATCTGGCCTAAACGGCGGCCAACCATTTTAGATTCTGGCGTGATCAGAACCTCTACGGTCGAGGTTTCAACCGCTGATAGCTGATCCACACGGCGCAGGGATTTATTCCGCTGAAGCGACAATAATTCAGTGATTTGGGTCCGCAGAACCACGCGGTCACCCACCTGCAGCTGTACATTTTGCAAATCACGGCGCAACGATTCATCGCCGCGCACAACGTCAATCAGACGGACACCATCACGTTTGAACAACTGAACCGACAACACTTCGCGGCCGATCAGGTTGGATTCCGGCGGAATAACGGCCTCGGTAAAGAACCGCATTTTCGATTTGTCATTTTTCGACAACATCGACGCCATGCTGGTCCGGTCTGGCAACATGTGACGACCGAAGAAATACAAATAGCCCAAGGTATATAGCGCGATAATGACACCGATTGGGGTCACTTCGAAAATGCCGAAAGGCTCTAGCCCCGATTGTCGCGCCACGCCATCCACCAGCAGGTTGGTAGAGGTTCCGATCAAAGTCGTCGTCCCGCCCACGATAGCCGCGTAGGATAATGGGATCAGCAGTTTGGATGCAGAAACACCCAACGTGCCAGCCAATTGAACAAAGACCGGCAGCATCACAACAACAACAGGTGTGTTATTCACAAACGCCGAGGCCACAACGACGAACAACATCAACCCTGCGAGCGTTAATTTTGGATTGGTTGCGGCATTGGTTTGCGCAAACTGCGTCATCCGCGACAACGCCCCCGTGCGAACCAACGCGCCCATCACGATAAACATCGCGGCAATTGTCCATGGCGCGGGGTTCGACAGCGATGCAACCGCCACGTCATACGGCAGCACACCAACCGCCAACATGACCGCAACGCCCGTTATCGCGACCACTTCGGTCGGATAAGTTTCGCGTAAAAACATGATGAACATGCCGATAACGATCGCAATCGCGACTATCGCCTCACCTGTCTGGGACAGGTTTAAATATTCAACCATGTGAATCCTCGCGTTATTAGCAAGGCATATTTGCCATAGGCATTTCTACGCGCAAGTATATTTCGCCAAACTTACAGCGGACTAGGGCCAGATTGCGCCAAACGGCCACCATTGCGCACCATTTCTACGCGCGTTGCTTTGCCGGTGCGGTCATCAGTTTCCACGTATAGCCCCGACAGGGTCGCCTCGCCCATGGCGGGTTCGAAACGGCCCTTGGACATGCCTGTCACGAAACGGCGCATAGGTTCGGCTTTGTTCATGCCGATGACGCTGTCATAGTCGCCGCACATGCCCGCATCAGACTGGAACGCGGTGCCGTTCGGCAAAATCTGCGCGTCGCCTGTCGGTACATGGGTATGTGTGCCCACAACGACGCTAGCCTTGCCGTCGCAGAAATGGCCCATTGCCATTTTTTCGGATGTCGCCTCGCAATGCACATCAACCAATGCCGCCTGCACCAAACCGCCCAAAGGAAACTGGCGCAGCACCTGATCCATGGCCGAAAACGGATCGTCAAAGGCACGCTTCATGAACACTTGGCCCAGTACCTGCGCGACCAACACTTTTTGACCACGAGTGGTTGTGAAAACCCGTGCGCCTTTGCCCGGCGCGACTTTGGAAAAGTTAATCGGACGGATGATGCGCGGCTCTTGTTCGCAAAAGCTCATCATGTCCTTTTGATCGAACGCGTGATCGCCCAGCGTGATCACGTCAGCACCCGCATCCAATAATGCCTTGGCGTGTTCGCCGGACAGCCCCATCCCGCGCGTGGCGTTTTCGCCGTTCACAACGACAAAATCCAACTTCCACGCCTCACGCATCTTCGCAAGCCGTTCAACAACAGCCGCACGTCCGCCGCGGCCAACCACATCGCCAAGGAAAAGTATTTTCATGGTCCTGCTTTACGCCCCCCCGCCCCCAAGAGCAATATCAGGCCGCACAACAATGCGCTTACCGGCAGCCCCGGGCGCCCACCGCGCCGCAAGGCGCATATAAAAATAAAGCCCCGCACACTGGCGGGGCTTTGCATTTTAACAACAGGCGAAAATCATGCGCCCTTTGGATCGGGGTGCTTCGCGTAAATCTCTTTGATTTTTGCAACTGCATCTGCAGGCGATAGCTCGACGCTTTCGCCAGTGCGGCGGCTGGTAAGCTCGACAACACCGTTCTTCAGGCCGCGTGGGCCAACGGTAATGCGCCATGGCAGACCAATCAGATCCATAGTCGCGAATTTGCCGCCAGCACGTTCTTTGCGGTCATCATAAAGTGGTTCTAGGCCAGCAGCCTCAAACTCTTTGTACAACGCTTCACAGGCAGCATCCGCTTCTTCATCGCCTTGCTTCAGGTTCACGATACCGACGTGGAATGGCGTCACACCTTCTGGCCAGATGATGCCATTGTCGTCGTGGTTCGCCTCAATGATCGCGCCCAGCAGACGGGACACACCGATACCGTGCGATCCCATGTGAACAGGCACTTTATTGCCTTCGCTGTCCACTACGGTGGCGTTCATCGCTTCGGAATATTTGGTGCCGAAATAGAAGATCTGGCCAACCTCGATACCGCGGGCAACGCGGCGGCGCTCTTCTGGCACTTCGTTAAATGCGGCTTCGTCGTGCGTTTCATCAGTGCGCGCATAGCGGCTGGTGAACTCTTCCAACACACCCTGACAGGCTGCGCGATCGTCATAGTCAATTTCACGGTCGCCAAAGGTCAGATCGGTGATCTGGGCGTCATAGAACACTTCGGATTCGCCTGTTTCAGCCAAAACTAGGAATTCGTGGGTGTCATCGCCGCCAATCGGGCCGGAATCTGCACGCATTGGAATCGCCTGCAAACCCATACGTTCATAGGTGCGCAGATAGCTGACCAAGTGGCGGTTATAAGCGTGCAGCGCATCCTCTTTGGTCAGGTCAAAGTTATAACCGTCTTTCATGTAAAATTCACGGCCACGCATCACACCGAAACGCGGGCGCACTTCGTCGCGGAATTTCCACTGGATTTGGTACAGCGTCAGCGGCAGGTCTTTGTAGCTGCTGACATGTGCGCGGAATACGTCGGTGAACATTTCCTCGGCGGTTGGCGAAAACAGCATGTCGCGGTCATGACGGTCTTTCATGCGCAGCATTTCAGGGCCGTAAGCGTCATAGCGGCCAGACTCGCGCCACAGATCAGCCGTTTGCAGGGTTGGCATCTGCATCGGGATGTGCCCTGCGCGGATTTGTTCATCGTGAACAATATCTTCGATCTTGCGCAGCACTTTGAAACCCAGCGGCAACCAGGAATAGATACCAGCGGATTGCTGTTTGATCATGCCCGCGCGCAGCATCAGGCGGTGCGATACGATTTGGGCTTCGGCTGGGTTTTCTTTTAAAACCGGCAGAAAATAGCGGGAGAGGCGCATGTTTCGATCCGTCGTGGCAAAATAAATCGGTATCGGCCTAGTGGAAACTGTGCGCAGGAGCAAGGTGGCACAGGCATTAGGCCCAAAAACAAAAGGCCCGTAGCGGATGCTGCGGACCTTTTTGTTTCTCTGGATGAGAGTGGTACCACCTCCCCGGCTCGAACGGGGGACCTCCTGATCCACAATCAGGCGCTCTAACCAACTGAGCTAAGGCGGCACTGCGGGCGATTTAGCCCCAGTGCGATCTGAATGCAAGCCGCCTTTGTCCGTTTTTTGCAATCACCTTGAAACTTTTATGCAGAACGCGATAGTCACCCCCATCGCCAGCTTAGGAGAATGTCATGGGGATCAACGACGAACGCGACATCGAAGCGAACCTGCAAATCGGCCCGACCGATGCGGGCATGGTACGCTTGTTTATCGAAGCTACGGGAATCGAAATCCCAATGGATTTTGAACCCGAGGAAGCCGAAGAAATCGCCGAAGAAATCCGCGCAGCGGCAATGGCGGCCCGTGGGTCGGCCCCTAAAACGCGACGTTAAATTGCGGATCACGCGCCGCCATCTGTCTGATCGCGGCGTGACGCGCAAATTTTTGGATCATGACCTTGCGCCGCGCAGGCGCAAGTTTCGACTCAGGCGACATACGAACGATTTCACCGCCGTATCCATCCGCAATGATCAGACCGGTTTCGGCAGGCAGCAATTCGGTCGGGAAATCGGCATCAACCGCCCAGAAAAACCGATCACACCATTCCAAATAGCCCTGCCATTTGCTGTCTGATTGAAAATCAGCGCGGGACGATTTGCATTCGACCACCCAAATTTCGCCCTTTGGCCCCAGCGCCATCACATCCACACGCAAACCGCGGGTCGGAACCAATTCTTCGACCGTGACGAAATCATGGGACAAAAGGTGGCGGCAGACACCCCGGGCCAAAATCTGGCCGGGCATCATGATGCGGTCATCTGGGGAAATATCAGCCATATGGGGATCATGAACAATACGTGAACATCGGTCAAGTGCGCCCTGCCCCCTTGAATGCAACGGCGCTCAATACTAGATGACGGATCAGGCGAGTTTCTGCTCTTCACGTGCCTTAAGCTCTTACATTCCAGTGGCCTTAAGCAAATCCGAGGGAGCTGGCTCTGTCTGGATCCTGGTCTAGTTATCTGGCGCCCACCTGAAATATCAGGTCCTCGGGAATAAAGGGTGGCACGGTCGCTGTGGTTCTCGCCTACCTTAGGTCCGCATGCCGTAGGCAATAGCGGTCAGGGCAACGCCAGTTGCCATCGCGTTCGCCCCCAGTGCCATACCAATCGCCCAATGCGCTGAATCGGGTAGCAAGATCATCAGCATCACGCCAACAAATACCGCAGCGACCCCGCTGGCCATCATCCACGCCCAACCCCGCCTAGGGCGGCGACGCTGGGCAAAAAACATCTTACCGAAACCTTCGATCAATAATGTCGCGGTGATGAAAACGGTCATACCAACCAACCCCGTGGTCGGTTGCGCCAACAGGTAGACACCCAACACCAAATACAACAGCGCGATCACACCATGAACGGTCGTATCCGCAATCGTGCGGGACCAAACGGACTCATATAGGAAAACAGCACCAACCATCACAAAGACGATGCCAATCAAGAATTTGGTCAGGATGCTGAAAATAAATGGAAAGGTGATCGACAATATACCAATCGCGATCAGGCAAAGCCCCGCCCAAATGAAATGGCGGCGGAACCTTGCAAATTTTGGGCGGTCAAAGCTGTTGTTTTGCGGCAGACCAGCCACATCGCACCTTACAGGTTGCGCGCGTTGTAACGGCGCTTTGGTTCTTGGGCGACTTTGATGCGTGCGGGTTCGCGTACATCAGGGACGAGGAACGATAGAGCCGCGTCGATTGCCGAAACAACAGTGCGTGCGATCATTTTAATACCGTTCATAGCGTCCACCTTTCGTGTTTACCTAATAGTAACGTAGGCCCTATTTAGCGATCTGCAAGCCGATAATAATCGGATGAGACAAAAAGCGCTTAAAATTCTTCTGGTCGCGCTTCACGTGCCATGTGATCAAGCACCGCATTCACGAACTTTGGCTCTTTGCTTTCTGGGTGGAACGCTTCGGCGATCTGAACGAATTCAACAATGACCACTTTGGGCGGCGTTTCACCTTCGATCAGTTCAGCGCCCGCCGCACGGAACAACGCACGCAGGGTGGAATCAATACGGCCCAGAGGCCATTTTTCCACCAACGCGCGGTCGGTCATTTGGTCGATTTTCGCCTGATTATTCACAGCATTATCGACCAACGCGCGGAACATGCCCGGATCGCCGTCCTGCATTTCCACGTCGTCGAATTCTTCGGCAAAACGGAAATCGATAAATTCCTTAGTCACTGCCTCGACCGTTTGGCCCGACAGCTCCATCTGGAACAGCGCCTGAACCGCGAAAAAGCGGGACGCAGATTTCAGTTTGCGGCGTTGGTTGTTCGACATGGTCATTGGGCAGATATCCTTAGCCTTCGCGGGCCAGCAGAATGTCAGACGTGAATCCGAGTTTTCCAGAAGGCCCCCACTTACGGCCCAATGCGATCAGGTGCAAGGCCGCAGCAGCAGCGCCGCCACCTTTGTTTTGATCATTCACATCAGCACGCACCGCCGCCTGTTCATAGTTTTCAACCGTCAGGATACCATTGCCAATGCAATGCCCCTGCAGGCCCAACAATGTAATGGCGCGGCTCGAATCGTTGCAGACGGTGTCATAGTGGGTGGTTTCACCACGGATCACACAGCCCAGCGCGACATAGCCGTCAAAATTCGACATACGCGCCGCGATGCCAATAGCGGTAGGAATTTCTAACGCGCCGGGAACCTCGACCACTTCGTATGTGCCGCCAGCGGCCTCGATCTCGGCCTTCGCGCCGGCAACCAGTTGGTCGGCGATATCTTTGTAATAAGGCGCAACGACGATGCAGATTTTCACAGCCTTGTCGAATTCAGGACGCGGCAGAATGTGATGCGAAATACCGGCCATTAGGCGTCTCCGTTGATTTTGCGGGTGCCCGCGATTTCCAGACCATAGGCGTCCAGACCGACGACTTTGGGTTTCGGGCTGTTCGTCAAAAGGATGATTTTCGACAGCCCAAGGTTTGACAGAATCTGCGCGCCCAAACCATATTGGCGCAAGGTGCTGGGGTGCTGTTCTTCGGTCGAGGTGATTTTCATTTCTAGATCGCGCAGCAGAACCACAACACCGCGCCCCTGTTCGGCAATCATTTTCATCGATGTCGAAAATTCAAACGCGCGGCCCGCGTCACCGGCCCCGACCATATCCAGCATCGGGTCCAGCGAATGCATACGCACCAGCACAGGATCGTCGCCAGAAATATCACCTTTGACCAGCGCCAAATGTTCCGACCCTTGGGTTTTGTCGGTGTACACCTTCATCGTCCAATCACCGCCGAATTCCGACGTAATGGACTGTTCATCTGTCACCATAACCAGATTGTCATGGCGACGACGATAGGCGATCAGATCAGCGATGGTTCCGATTTTCAGACCATGCAATTGCGCGAAAGCCACCAGATCAGGCAGGCGGGCCATTTCGCCGTCTTCTTTCATGATCTCGCAGATCACGCCCGAAGGGTTCAAACCAGCAAGGCGGGAAATATCGGTCGCGGCTTCGGTATGGCCCGCGCGAACCAAAACCCCGCCGTCACGGGCACGCAGAGGGAACACGTGACCAGGCGTTGCGATATCCTGCGCGCCTTTGGACGCATCGATTGCCACCGAAATGGTGCGCGCGCGGTCAGCGGCGGAAATGCCTGTACTGACGCCTTCGCGGGCTTCGATCGATACGGTAAAGGCCGTTTCGTGGCGCGACGAATTGTTGGTCGCCATCAGCGGTAAGCCCAGCTGTTCGATCCGTTCCGACGCAAGTGTCAGGCAGATCAACCCGCGCCCGTGGGTCGCCATGAAATTGATTGCATCAGGCGTTGCCATTTGCGCGGGGATCACCAAATCGCCTTCGTTTTCGCGGTCTTCATGATCGACCAGAATGAACATGCGGCCATTGCGGGCGTCGTCGATGATTTCTTCGATGCTGGAAATCGCGTCGCGCAATTCCCGCTCTACTGGGCCAGCGTTTTCATAATTTTCGGACATTGGGTTTTCCTTTTCCGCGCCGGATCAATCCCACTCGCGCAAACGCGCGACGTAACGGGCCATGGTGTCGATCTCGAGGTTGATGCGGTCGCCTACTGCGACATCGCCCCAAGTGGTGACCTCTTTGGTGTGCGGGATCACGTTGATCCCAAAGGTGGCACCATCCACATCGTTCACAGTCAAAGACGTTCCGTTCAACGCAACCGATCCTTTGGGCGCAATAAATTTCGCCAGTTCATCCGGCGCACGGAACGTCATACGCGTGCTGTCGCCTTCGTCTTTGAGGTCGATCAATTCCGCAACGCCATCGACATGGCCAGATACGATGTGACCGCCCAGTTCGTCGCCCACCTTGAGCGCGCGCTCCAGATTGATCGGTTTGCCAACGGCCCAGTCGCCAATATTGGTTTTGTCCACGCTTTCGGCGCTGATTTCCACATCGAACCAATTGCGCGGTTCACGGCCCAGCGCAACAACGGTCAGACAGCACCCGTTACAGGCAATAGATGCACCGATATCAATGCCATCCACGTCGTAAACCGTGCCGATCCGCGCCCGCAAATCGCCGCGCTGTTCTAGTTCTAGAACCTCGCCGACGTCGGTGATGATGCCTGTGAACATGTGCAATCCTTTCCAATTCCGGAACAGAGGTATCTCTCTGACTACTAATAGACAAGAACCTGTCCTATTTTAGGCCTTAATTCTGCCAAAGCCTGCGGTTAGACTATCTTAACCTTAACGGATCAAAGTGTATCGAGTGACCAATTACGCCAACCGCCATTTTCTGTTTTTGCAGGGACCGCATGGACCGTTTTTCCATCGGCTTGGGCAGATGCTTCGCGCGGCTGGGGCGAAAGTCTGGCGCGTTGGGTTCAATGCAGGCGACCGCGCATTTTCGTTTGGTGATGCAGGGTTTATTCCATACACGGGAACGCCAGATGAGTGGGCCGATTATTTCAAGCACCTGGTTAATGATCGCGGGATCACCGATATCGTGCTTTACGGCGACGTCCGCCCGATCCACGCCCAAGCGGTTGATATCGCCCGCGACCAAGGGCTGACCATCCACGTATTCGAAGAAGGATACATGCGTCCCTACTGGGTCACCTATGAACGTGGCGGCACGAACGGCAATTCACGCCTGATGCAAATGTCGATCGACGACATGCGCAAGGATCTGGAACGGTCCGACATGGACATCCCCGAACCCCCAGCCCATTGGGGCGATATGCGGCAGCATGTGTTTTACGGCGCGCTGTATCATTGGTTCGTCATGTTCCGTAACCGCGAATTCCGCAATTTCCGCCCGCATCGTGAATTGCCGGTCACTCGCGAAGCAGCGCTATACACCAAACGCTTGCTGCTGATGCCTCTGATCGCGTTGGATCGAATGATTTCGACCACGCGAGTACGCTTTGGCGGCTTTCCCTATCATCTGGTTTTGCTGCAACTGGAACATGACTCGAATTTTCAACGCCATTCGCCCTTTGCGACTATGGAGGAATTTCTGCGCGTTGTGATCGACGGGTTTGCCAAAGGTGCCCCGCACCACCACCATTTGGTGTTCAAAGCGCACCCCTTAGAAAACGACAAATCCCCAACCCGCAAAAATATCAAACGCATCGCTGCGGAGCTGGGTGTTGCGGATCGCATTCATTATATCCGCGGCGGCAAATTGGCGCGACTTCTGGATCATGCGCGGACAGCGGTAACAGTAAATTCCACGGCAGCGCAGCAGGTGTTGTGGCGGTCTATCCCGCTCAAGGTATTTGGGGCCGCCGTTTACGATAAACCTGAATTCGTATCGACGCTGCCTTTGCCACAGTTTTTTGCCCAGCCCGGTCGCCCTGATAATCGTGCCTATCGCGACTATCGCAGGTTTCTGCTGGAAACATCCCAAGTGCCCGGCGGGTTCTATTCATCACGCGGCCGCCGCCAGTTAATGCGCCAAATTGTCGACATGATGCTGGACAACGAAGACCCATATGACGCGCTGCGGTCGGGTAAAATTGCGCCTCGGCAATCATTGCGTGTCGTCAACTAGACCGTTTACCGACATTAACGTTCTGGCGGCACTGCAACATGTCGCCCCAGATTTTTGTAAATACTGGATTTTTGATGCAACGCAGGTTACGTTCGTGTCAAAATGCGAGGCAAAAATAATAGGTCGAGGAGACCGTAGCAGTGACCACCCTGAGTTTACGCCTAGCCCGAGGCGTGGCCGTGATTGCCGCAGTGACCGCGTTGGCGTCCTGTGGACTTCCGCGTTCGGGCCCGAATAAGTCCGAAATTTATGCGGGCTCTGTCATGCGCGAAGGCGATGCTTTCGTGCTGATCGTTGATGACCGCATCAACCGCATTGCATCGGTGTCCCCCGCCCTTGGCTTTGCCGCGTCACTAGAAAACGCTGGCATCGTCGGATCTGACACAGTGCAGCCTGGCGACATTCTGGGCCTGACCATTTGGGAAAACGTTGATGACGGTTTGCTTGTTCCTCAGGGACAACCAGCAACCGTGCTGAACGAAATTCAGGTGGACGGGAACGGGTTTATCTTTGTTCCATACGCGGGCCGCATTCGCGCAGCTGGTAATAGCCCTGAACGTATCCGCCAGATCATTACCGAAAAATTGGCCGAACAAACGCCAGAACCGCAGGTTCAGGTACGTCGTTTGGCAGGCGATGGCGCGACCGTATCTGTATCTGGTGCCGTCGGCGGCCAAGGTGTCTACCCGATTGAGCGCCCGACGCGTACACTGGCCGCAATGCTGGCCGCAGCGGGTGGTGTTGCCGTCCAGCCAGAGATCGCACAAGTGACCGTTCAACGTGGCAGCACCAGCGGCACAATCTGGTACGAAGACCTATTTGAACACCCAGCCGCGGACATTGCACTGCGTGCGGGCGACAAAATCTATGTCACCGAAGACAGCCGCACCTTTACCGCGCTTGGCGCAACAGGCGCGCAAAACCGAATCCCGTTCGAATCCAAAGCGATCTCTGCGATCGAAGCAATCGCAACGGTCGGCGGCCTGTCATCCAACCTAGCCGACCCAACAGGCGTTTTCGTATTCCGCAATGAACCCGCTGAAATCGCGAACCAATTGCTGGCGCGCAACGATCTGGTCGGCGATCAGCGCATCATCTACGTTTTGGACCTAACGCGCCCGAATGGCATGTTCATGGCCCGCGATTTTGCGATCCGCGACCAAGACACCGTTTACGTGACCGAAGCACCATTCGTTCAGTTCAACAAAGCCGTTGCCGCAGCGACTGGTTCGTTGACCGCAGCGGATACCGCACGGTCCGCGTTCCAGTAATGCACGCTCCTGAATGGACTCCAGCCGCCGCAGGGATATCCCCGCGGCGGCTGTATGTTTATAACGGTGGCTTTTTAACGCAAAAACGGTTGCGCCGTATTCTGGACCTATGCGGTTACGATATCAGCATAGGCGCCCCTTCTGATGGCGACATGGTCGGCGTCTGGGGGCAAAGCCCGACATCACCCCGCGGCGAAGCTGTTGCAACCAAACGCGATGCCCCGATTTTGCGCGTTGAGGACGCGTTCATTCGATCAGTTGGGCTGGGACGCGACGGCGCTTTGCCCATTGGGCTGTGCATTGATGATATGGGCGTGCACTTTGATCCCGAAACGCCATCCCGATTGGAACAAATCCTAAAGGAACACCCGTTAGACGACGCCGCGCTATTGTCGCGGGCACGGTCGGGCATGGACCGCATTCGACGCAATCATCTATCGAAATACAACAACCACGATCCGCGTGTTACTGCCCCCGAGCCTGGCTATGTATTGGTCGTTGATCAAACGGCCAAAGACGCAAGCGTCACAGCCAGTCGCGCCAATCGTAACACGTTCCGCGAAATGCTGTTCATCGCCCGCGAAGAACACCCAAACGCGCGCATCCTCATTAAAACCCATCCCGAAACCACCGCTGGCCACCGCGAAGGCCATTATCGGGACAAGGACTGCACGGACGGGATCGAATTATACGATGATGCGATTAGCCCTCAGGCTTTATTAGATGGTGCGATTGCGGTTTATACCGTGTCATCCCAATTGGGGTTCGAGGCAATCATCGCAGGCCATAAACCGCGTGTTTTCGGCCAACCGTTTTATGCTGGATGGGGGCTGACGCAGGACGAACACCCAATCGCACGCAGACAGCGCCCCCTGACCCGCGCCCAGTTATTCGCAGCCGCGATGCTATTGTATCCTGCATGGTATGATCCGTTCCGCGATTGCCTGTGCGATTTCGAAACCGCCCTAGCCGCGATAGAGGCCGAGGCCCGCAGTTACCAAGAAGACAGTCACGGATGGATCGCTTCAGGTATGCGGCTATGGAAACGTGGCCCGCTACAAAAGGCATTTGGTCGGTATCAGCCCGTTATTTTTGCCGATAAAAATACGATCGCCAAATCCGAACGATCGGGCAGACCAATCATGGTCTGGGCTGGAAACACCACGGACCAGTTAGATGCCGCTGGCGCTGTTAGGGTCGAAGACGGCTTTGTGCGATCACGTGGATTGGGGGCGGCTCTGACACCGCCACTTAGCCTCGTTCTGGATGACATGGGGATCTATTACGATCCGTCGCGGCCGTCACGATTGGAACATATCCTGAATTCGCACACGCCCCATGCCCACGATCTGGTCCGCGCTGGCAAAGTGATTGCGCGACTGAACCGTGCGGGGATCAGCAAATATAATATGGGCGTTGACGATATCCCCACCGATCTACCCACTGGTCGGCGCATATTGGTTCCCGGTCAAGTCGAAGACGACGCATCGATTAGACTTGGCACCGCAGAAATCCACACGAACGCCCAATTGCTAGAGGCGACGCGCAAAGCAAATCCCGCCGCCACGATCCTATTCAAACCACATCCCGATGTAGAAGCTGGCCTGCGCAAAGGTCACGTACCGAATGCAGCCGATTTTGCCGATGCGATCCTAACGAATGTCAGCGCACATGCCGCATTGGAAATCGTAGACGAAGTCTGGACGATGACCTCGACAATTGGGTTCGAAGCCTTGCTACGCGGCAAACGGGTGGTGACATTTGGACAGCCGTTTTATGCGGGCTGGGGCCTGACGCTGGATCGCGGAATGCCAATAGAACGGCGGGCAGCGCGCCCCGATCTGGAAACCTTTGTCCATGCCTGTCTGATCGAATACCCACGCTATTTCGACCCCGTAACAGGGTTACCCTGCCCGATCGAGGTTATTCTAGACAGGCTAGAGGCGGACGACATACCGAACGGGCCACCTATGCTGAACCTGCTGTCAAAACTACAAGGGGTATTTTCCAGCTTTGCGTTCTTGTGGCGTTAACGCCGTTGCCAACGCGACATGATATCCGCGCCGACAGGTGTAACCTCAATTAGATCGAAACGGGGCGCGTCTGATAGGTGCGAAATACCCATTGGACCCAATCCAGCCAGACCTTCGGCCCCGATCCCCATACCCGCTGTGAACACGACCAATTCGTCGACACAATCGGCCTGCAACAAAGACGCCGCCAAAGCGCCGCCGCCTTCGCAAAACACCCGCGTCAGCCCATTTTGCGCCAAAGCTGCCAACGCAGATGTCACATCAATCTGACCATCGGTCACAGCACAAGGCAGGGATACAGCCCCCGCATCGACCCACGGCGCAACCTGCGTGTCCGATGCTGCGTTGCAGACCCAAACGGGAATATCGCGCGCCGTCCGCGTCAACGTGCAATCGGTCGGCAAATCCATCTGTCGCGACACAACAACACGTACAGGTTGGCGATCAACGCCCATATCACGCACAGTCAATGATGGGTCGTCTGCACGAACAGTCCCTGCCCCAACCATAACCGCATCATGCCGCGCACGTTGCGCATGGACCATGCGGCGCGCCTCTGGCCCTGTGATCCACTGGCTTTCACCCGTCGCCGTTGCGATCCGGCCATCCAACGTGCAGGCAAGTTTCAAGGTCACCCAAGGGCGGTTATTGGTGATGCGACCGAAAAATCCGGCGTGATCGCGCTGCGCTTCAGCCTCGCATAGTCCCACATCAACTGTGATCCCAGCCGCACGGAGCATCGCGATGCCCTGCCCTGACACGCGCGGGTCAGGGTCCGTGCAAGCAATAACTACACGCGCAACGCCTGCTTCAATCAACGCATTCGCGCAGGGCGGTGTTTTGCCAAAATGGGCACAGGGTTCCAGTGTGACATAGGCGGTTGCGCCGCGCGCACGGTCCTCTGCCTGCCCCAACGCAACGGGTTCCGCATGGGGCCGCCCGCCATCAGCGGTGCGACCACGACCAACGATAATGTCGCCTTGAACGATTACGCATCCAACCGCAGGGTTCGGCCAAACACGCCCCATCCCGCGCCGCCCCAAAGACAGCGCAAGACGCATGTATCGTTCGTCACTTGCCGTAAAATTCACGAGTTTGGTGGAACGTCAGGCCGCAGTTCGTCGATGAATTTATCGAAATCATCGGCTGCTTGGAAATTCTTGTACACGCTCGCGAAACGCACATAGGCAACGGTATCAATG
Organism: Marivivens niveibacter; assembly: GCF_002150005.2. Taxonomy (GTDB): domain Bacteria; phylum Pseudomonadota; class Alphaproteobacteria; order Rhodobacterales; family Rhodobacteraceae; genus Marivivens; species Marivivens niveibacter. The sequence continues at coordinate 455,835 of NZ_MSPP01000001.1, read as the reverse complement.
CGGGCCAAAGCCTCCATCACGATCTCGCCAATGGTTTTCGACGGAATGTCGGTTTCGCCCATGCTTTCCAAACGGCGTACGATACCAGAAATCATCTGATCCATACGTTCCGGTTCGACAGGACGTTTCTGGAGTGCAATACGGATTGATCGTTCCAGTTTGTCGCGATCAAAATCTTCGCGGCGACCGTTGGATTTGATCACCACCAGATCCCGCAACTGGACCCGTTCATATGTTGTGAAACGACCACCACAAGCCGGGCAGAAACGCCGACGACGAATGGCTACGTGATCTTCAGCCGGACGGCTGTCTTTTACCTGCGTATCGACGTTTCCGCAAAATGGGCAACGCATAGACCTGTCCCCTTACCGCCTAAATCTGGTTTATCCACCAGTTATCCACAGGTACTATAGGGGCCTCCGCTACATTTGGATAGAGTCAATTTTGCCCCACCATATGATGTGGCAATCAAGATTCAGTCAAAAGCTGCGCAACGACCTGACGATCATGAGGTCGGTCCCGATGTTCGAAAAGGTAAACACCTTGCCACGTTCCCAACATAGCACGTCCTGAAATGACGGGAATTGACAAGCTGACAGGCAGCAGCGCCGCCTTGATATGGGCGGGCATATCATCTGGGCCTTCGTATGTGTGGGTCAGATATGACATCGACGGGTCCGTGGTTGGTGGCACCAGCCTGTGGAAAAACTCGCGCATGTCCACACGCACCTCTGGGTCGTGATTTTCCTGGATCAACAGGGAACAGGACGTGTGCCGCACGAACAAAGTCAGCAGCCCATCCCCGCGCCCATGAACGAATTGCTGAACGCTGCGCGTGAATTCGTACAAACCCTGTCCGTTGGTCGGAACGTTAATCAATTGATGTGTCATCACCTACCCCTGAGCGTATACGTCGCGCGCCTGTTTGATGTGATCGAAATTGTCGTTGGCCCAATCAAACAGCCCATCCATCGCGGATAGCAAAGACTGGCCCATGGGCGACAGCGTATATTCGACCGAAGGCGGCTTGGTCGGGAACACTTCGCGTGTGACCAAACCGTCGCGTTCCAGATCGCGCAATGTTTGGGTCAGCATCCGTTTGGAAATATCCGGCAACGCCCGCCCCAGCGCATTAAACCGCGCGGGTCCGTTCGCCAGTTCCAGCAGGATCAGCATGGTCCATTTCGCAGCGACGTGGTCCAACACCTGCCGCACAGGACAGGCCGTGGGATCAAACCCCTGCGCCTTCCATTCGTCCAATCTGTTTTGCTGCACGTCACGCATGGCGGTTCCCTTTTCGTAACCTATGGCAAAAAACCTGCCTCCTTACGGATCAGACATAAGGTCTCTAAATGAGACTAGCAACCGATTCTAAACTGGAGACGACAATGACACACCTAATTACAGGCGCTTCCGGCCAATTGGGCCAACTAGTGATCGACCACCTAGCAACGCTGGTGAACAAAGATGACATCATCGCGCTGGTCCGTTCTGACGATGCCGCAAAATTATACGCGGATAAAGGCATCGCGACACGCATCGGCGACTACGATAAACCTGAAACTCTGGCGCCCGCGTTCGAGGGCGTTAATAAACTACTGCTGATCTCTAGCTCGGCCGTTGGGGAACGCGTCCGCCAACATACCGCCGTCATCGAAGCCGCGAAACAGGCTGGCGTCGGCTATATCGCCTACACGTCCATCCTGCGCGCCGAAGAAAGCCCAATGGCATTGGCCGCAGAACACAAAGCAACCGAAACCGCGATCAAAGCATCTCGCATTCCTTACACGTTGCTGCGCAACGGGTGGTACATCGAAAACATCAGCGGCCAAACCGAACAAGCGGTCGGAATGGGTAAACATTTTGGCGCCGCAGGTGACGGCAAATTCGCCGCAGCAACCCGTGCCGATTATGCGGCGGCGGCTGCGACCGTTTTGGCAGGGTCGGATCACGCTGGCAAAACCTACGAACTGGCAGGCGATACCGCGTTCACACTGTCCGATTTTGCCGATGCTGTGACTGCCGCAAAAGGCACTGCCGTTGAATACGTCAACCTGCCCGAAGACGCTTATAGATCGGTACTGGTCGATGCGGGCCTACCCGAAGGTTTCGCAGGCGTTTTGGCCGACAGCGATGCGCGCGCAGCCGACGGATGGCTATTCGACGACAGCCACACCCTGTCGCAGCTGATCGGTCGAAAAACCACGCCATTGGCTGATGTATTAGCCTGATCGACCCTACGCTTGCCAAGGGCCGCGACCTATGGTCTGTGTCGCCCAAACTTGGAGGCACGCATGGCAAACGCGATCAAAGACGCTGCAAAACTGGAACAATCCGGTGACATCACTGGCGCAGAGAAACTTTTGCGCCAGTTGGTTCAAAAAGATCCCAAATCGCCCCCTGCCCTAACCGCGATCACAGAATTTTATCTGCGCCGCCCAGGTGGGGCGCGATTTGCATCTGCGTTTGCGAAACAGTTGGTTGCAAATACCAATAAATCGTCAAAGGCACTGATCCTTGCCGCGCAGGTCGAAGCCGAACAAAATCAGCTACAAACCGCTGTCAAATTGGCGGAAAAAGCGCACAAGCTCGATCGCAAGAACACTGAAATCCAATACATCTATGCAGTCATTTTGCGCAAATCAGGTGACGAAGCCGCCGCTCGCCCCCTATTGGACGCAGTGATCAAATCCAAACCAAACCACAAATTCGCCCGCCGCGAATTGGGCCGCCTGCTCGTAAACACAGGCGATTTGGACGGCGCAACCAAAATTGCCGAAGACCTGGCAAAGGATTTCCCAAACGACCTAAGCGGCCTTTCGCTCTATTCGACCGCCAACAAAATCACCGCCGACAATCCGATCTATGTAGATGCCAAAGAACGTCTATTACCGCTCCTACAGAAAACGGACCGACTGACCTTTGCCAGAGGTGCGAGACTAGTGTCGAAAATCGAAACCGATTTGGGCAACCACGACGATGCGTTCAAATTGGTTCACATGGCCAAAGCTGCGGCCCCTGCCCGTTTTGATGAAAAACGATATGTCCATTTTGTTCAAAGCCAAACGCAAAACCTGACCCGCGCTGATTTCTTTGGCGCAACAGGATCGAACGACGAAACGCCTGTATTCATCGTTGGTATGCCGCGCAGTGGCAGCACGCTGCTGGAACAGGTGTTGACCGCGCATCCACAGATCGGCGGCATCGGCGAAAGCTTGGCGATGAACGACATCAGCAGCCGTTTGAAATTGGGCATCTACGACGGCAAACGCATGGTTGATGTAATCCGTGGTATCAATTCGGAAACATCCGCGCGGGCCGCAGGTGACTATCTGACCCACATGAAATCACGCCTGCCTGACGGCGCGCTGCGCGGGGTTGATAAGTTTCTTCATAACTTCGAACGTCTGGGCCTGATTGCGAAATTATTCCCCAAAGCGCGCGTCATTCACGCAGTACGTGACCCGATGGACACTTGCACATCCTGCTACATGAGCCCCCTATCGGGCAATCACGGGTACACCCAATCGCTGGACCAGCTGGGCCGTTATTACAAATACCATTTGGGCCTGATGCAGCATTGGAAATCGGTGCTGCCGCTGCAAATCGCCACCGTCCGGTACGAGGACATGGTGAACGACTTGGAAACGACTGCGAAATCCACGATTTCGGCACTGAGTCTGGATTGGGACGAGGCCTGCCTGAATTATCAAAACAACGATAACGCGGCCCGCACTATTTCCACATGGCAAGTGCGCCAGCCAATCTACAGTTCGTCCATCGGGCGCTGGAAACGCTATGACCAGTTCCTTGGCCCGCTCAAGAAAGAATTGGCATCGCTGTACAAATCCTAATCAAAACGCCCTTCGGGGCGTTTTTTTATTGGCAGTCCTTAAATGACCAGGTTTGTTCGTTGGCGCACCAATTTTGACCAGCCTGTTCTTTTGCCTCAAAGAGGGGGGAGAAATCGTGCCTCGCGACGGTGCCTTCGACGCATTCCAAAATCGCCAGCGTTTCATCGCCGCGTAGAACTGTCAGGCTGCCATAGATCGGGATGGTTTCGTCCATTCGGTCGATAGAGTACGACATTTCATACGCGTATCCGCTGTTCGTAACGCGAATGACTTCCCAGATCGCGCGTCCGACACCGTGCCACGGCTGCATATGCACATCGGAGGCTTGGCGAACTAGCTCCAGTTCAGGCTCTTCGCCTTTTACGCCAAAACGGTACGTTACCTCGTCGGATTTCGACAGGCAGACATGAACCGATTTGCCGTTCGAAAACCCACAGGAAAACAATGTCTGTCCTGCCCCGTAACAATTCGCGGCTGCAATCGTGGGAACCATCATTGATACAGCCAGAAAAACCGATTTGATCATTACTCTTTCCCCAGGGGCCGTAATAAAAAAGCGCCCCGAAGGGCGCTTTGATTTATTGATCCAAGAAGCTGCGCAGTTTGCGGCTGCGGCTTGGGTGTTTTAGCTTCCGTAGCGCTTTCGCTTCGATCTGACGGATACGTTCGCGGGTCACGCTGAACTGTTGACCGACCTCTTCCAACGTGTGGTCGGTGTTCATGCCGATGCCGAAACGCATACGCAGAACGCGTTCTTCGCGCGGGGTCAGGGATGCCAGAACGCGGGTCGTGGTTTCCTTCAGATTTTCCTGAATTGCGGAATCCAGCGGCAGGATCGCGTTCTTGTCTTCGATGAAATCGCCCAGCTGCGAATCTTCCTCGTCGCCGATTGGCGTTTCCAAAGAGATTGGCTCTTTCGCGATTTTCATGACCTTGCGGACTTTTTCCAGCGGCATTTGCAGCTTTTCTGCCAATTCCTCTGGGGTTGGTTCGCGGCCAATTTCGTGCAGCATCTGACGACCCGTACGCACCAGTTTGTTGATCGTTTCGATCATGTGAACTGGAATACGGATGGTGCGCGCCTGATCTGCGATCGAACGGGTGATCGCCTGACGGATCCACCATGTCGCGTAGGTCGAGAATTTGTAACCACGGCGGTATTCGAATTTATCCACCGCCTTCATCAGGCCGATGTTACCTTCCTGAATAAGGTCAAGGAATTGCAGACCACGGTTTGTGTATTTTTTCGCGATCGAGATAACCAGACGCAGGTTCGCCTCGACCATTTCTTTTTTGGCTTGGCGGGCTTCTTTTTCGCCCTTTTGAACCTGCTGAACAATGCGGCGGAATTCGCTGATGTCCACACCGACGTACTGACCAACTTGGGCCATGTCGTTGCGCAGGTCCTCGACTTTGTCTGCAAATTTATCGCAGAACATCTGCCAGCCACGACCAGATTTTTCGCCCATGCGTTCCATCCAGGTCGGATCCAGTTCGGCGCCACGATAGGCGTCGATGAATTCACGGCGGTTGATGCGAGCTTGGTCAGCCAGTTTAACCATGGACGAGTCGATCGACATGATACGGCGGTTGATACCATACAACTGGTCGATCAGCGCTTCGATACGGTTGTTATGCAGGTGAAGGGAATTCACCATAACAACGATTTCGGACCGCAGTTTCTGATAGGTATCTTCGTCCGTATCCGAGAACGATCCGTCTTCGTTCAGGGTGGCCGATATGCGGGCATCCTGCATTTCAGACAGGGTATAGAAATCGCGTGCGATGATTTCCAGCGTTTCCAAAACCTGCGGCTTTAGCGCAGTTTCCATCGCCGCCAACGACATGTTGGCTTGTTCATCATCATCGTCATCGTCGTCGGTGCGGATTGGATTGCCGTCGGCATCCAGTTCCTGCTCTTTCGGCTTTTCCGATGGAGCGGCCGCTGCTGACGTATCCACTACTGGCTGTTCGTCGTCTTCGTCACCCAACTGGTTGCCGAATGTCGCCTCTAGGTCGATCACGTCGCGCAGCAGAATGTCTTCGGACAGCAATTCGTCACGCCAGATGGTGATCGCTTGGAATGTCAGCGGGCTTTCGCAGAGGCCCGCGATCATTGTGTTGCGGCCAGCCTCGATGCGTTTTGCGATTGCAATTTCGCCTTCGCGCGACAGCAGTTCGACACTGCCCATTTCACGCAGGTACATGCGAACCGGGTCGTCTGTGCGATCCAGCTTTTCGGTATCACCGCTGGACAAGGCAACCTCGCGGTTGCCGCCAGTGGTCACCAGATCGGTGCCGCCTTTGTTTTCTTCAACCTCTTCGGATTCTTCATCCTCGGTCACCTGAATTCCCATTTCGGACAACATCGACATCACGTCTTCGATTTGGTCCGAAGATACCTGATCAGGTGGCAGAACGGCGTTCAGCTGGTCGTAGGTAATGTAACCACGCTCGCGCGCCTCGGAGATCATCCGTTTGACGGCAGCCTGACTGACATCCATGGACATTTCGTCGTCTTTGTCTTCGACCTTGGAGTCGTCGTTATCTTTGGCGGCCATGCAATGTTCCTCAAAGCTTCAGCTAGAATCACCGATTCGCGTTTATACGAATCAACGGTTTCGCGGCGCGATTCGCAACCACTACGCTATGTTTTTTATCGATAACAGTTACGAACCCTGCTTTTTTTGCCCGACGTTTTGCGCGTTTAGGGCTTCAACCAGTTTTCGCAGGCTATCACTTTCGTCTTTTTTGACCGCCAGCCCGTTCTGAGCGACGACCATTTCGGATGTGTCTTCGACAGATCTAGAGGTGGTTGGGTCGGCGGCAATCGCAGATGTGCCCAAACGCCATGTCAGCCCCTCCTCCTCTGAGGTTTCAAATTCTTCCCATGCTTCGGCCATTTCGGCCTGATGCCCGCGGCGCGCTTCCAACTTCGCGAATTCTTCGCGTAGGGAATTATAGGCCAATTCACTGTCGCCAGCGCGGCGGATTGCAGGGATCAACGGGAAATGGCGATCCGCAAAGAAGGTTTCAAGGGCCATGTGACCGATTTCTTCGGCCACGCGGTCGCGCAGGTCGTCTTCGCCCACGTAACGCAGGATCGCATCACGGATATCGGAGTGCAGCGGGTCACAGCATTTCAGGCGTTCCAGATCAGGCTCGAACGCCAACACTTCGGTCGGGTTAGAAATCAGGATCGCCAGAATGACCGCTTCGCGCAGTTTATCGTCGTTCAATTGCCCCGACCCCATCGCCGACGATTTCGTCGTCATCAGCGGTGCAACAGGCACAGCCCCGCGCGGTGTCCATGGACGGCGCTGGAAACCGCCGCCCTGTTTGCGTTTCGGACCAAACAGGTCATAGCGCATTTCCTTGATCGCTTCGCCGTAGTGATGGCGCAGCGACGGGTCTTGAATCACTTTGATCTTTTCGCGCAGGATTTTATCCAGCGCGGCGCGGCGCTCGGGGCTGTCGAACACTTTGCCTTCGGTTTCGCGCTGCCACAGCAATTTTACCATCGGCATCGCCTTGTCCAACACGTCCTGCACGGCCTGCGCGCCCTTTGCGCGGATCAGATCATCGGGGTCTTGGCCTTCGGGCATGATGGCAAAGCGCACGGATTTCGGCGCCTCTAGCAGCGGCAAGGCCAGATCGATCACACGCATCGCCGCGCGGATACCAGCGGTGTCACCGTCCAGCGCGATGATCGGTTCATCCGAAATACGCCACAACAGATGCAGCTGGTTATCCGTAATCGCGGTGCCCAGCGGTGCGACGGTTGCGCCAAACCCAGCCTCGGACATGGCGATGACGTCCATGTACCCTTCGGCCACGATCAAGGGCTGGCCTTTACCGGCGGCTTCGCGCGCAGCTTTGTGATTATACAGGTTGCGGCCCTTATCAAACAGCGCGGTTTCTGGGCTGTTCAAATATTTGGCGTTGTCATTGGGGTCCATCGCGCGGCCACCGAACGCAATCGCGCGGCCACGGGCATCGCGGATAGGAAACATGATCCGATTACGGAACACATCATACGGGCGTTTGCCTTTGTCCGATGGTTTAGCCAGACCCGCGCCGATGATCAGTTTGTCATCAATGCCCTTTGCCTTTAGCGCGTCATACAGGTTCTGCCATCCCGCAGGCGCAAACCCGATTTCCCAACGGTTTTGTGCGTCTTCGGACAGGCCACGTTTCGCCAGATAGGCGCGCGCATCCGCCGCCAGCCCTGTGCGCAATTGCAAGCGGTAGAATTTGACCGCCTCTTCCATCACTTCGGACAGTTGCGCGCGAAGATCGGTTTTTTCCTGCGCACGCGGATCGCGTTTGGGCATCGGCATCCCAGCTTCGCCCGCTAGGATTTCGACCGCCTCCATAAAACTGACGTTTTCGGTTTCGCGCACGAATGAAATGGCGTCTCCTTTGGCGTGACAACCAAAGCAGTAGTAATACCCCTTGCGATCATCGACGTGGAACGATGCGCTTTTTTCCTGATGGAACGGGCATGGTGCCCACATGTCGCCTTTGCCCTGATTGGATTTGCGGGTGTCCCACATGACTTTGCGCCCGACAACCTGTGTCAACGACAGGCGGGTACGCAGTTCATCTAAAAATCCAGGGGGCAGACTCATGACGTTAATATCGGTCTTCGCAGGGGCCGAGTCTAGGCCACCGCGAGCAGCCCAGACCAAAAAGCTGTGGATTAACCTTTCGCGCCGCCGAACAATCCGATCAGTGCGCGGCGTACGATGCCTGTGACGCTGGGCTTTGCTTGAGTGTTGAACGGCAATGGGCGGCAGACCTCTAGCGCGGCAACACCAACACGGGCGGTTAGTGCGCCGTTAATAACGCCTTCGCCAAAACGGCGAGACACTTTGGACAATGCGCTGCCGCCTGCGACGGACCCGATCAGGTCATCACCCACGGCCACAGCGCCCGTGGCCACCAGATGCGCCAAAACGCTACGCACCAAACGCCAACTGCCCAGCGTGCCCGACCGACCGCCATAGATTTCTGCGATACGGCGGATCATCCGCAGGTTCGACGCCAGCGCCGTGAACAGATCAGCCAGCGCAAGCGGCACAATCGCTGTGACGGTGGCGACCTGACGGCTTGCGGCCTCGATTTCCTTTTGCGCACGCGCGTCCAGCGGGGCCAGTAGAGTCGTTTCCGCCACCCCCAGCAGGCCATCGGCGTCGAACACGTCCTTTTCCTGTTCCTTTAGGCGGCGGCGCCCCCATTCCAGATCATCGCGACGGGCGTATAGCGATTGCAGTTGATCGACCACCTTGCGAGCCTGTTTCAGATCATGGTTCGCGGTCGCCTCTTGCGCCAGTTTGTGGATGTGATCGACCTTGCGCATCCGCCCGAACGCCGCCAATTCGCGTAGCGCAACGATGGCCAGAACGAACACCATCGCGGCAAACAGAGCCGTTATGATCCCGCCCAAAATCGTCGAACGGTCGATCAACGCGTTGACGTAATCCCATGCGGCCAGCGACACAACAAACCCGATGGTCGCCGTTAGGATCGACCAAAACCATTTCGCGACACGTGACGGTTTGCGCTGAGACAGCGCGGCCAGCTGTTGCATCGCCACGGGTTGGCCGACTGGCTGATCCTCGATCATCGGAGCGTCAGACGGGTTCGGAGCGGGCTGATCCAGATCGATCAGAACGGGGCCTTTGGTCATAGGCGATCCCCCAATAAAAACTGCGCTGCGCGGTCAATACGGATATGCGGCGGCCCGTCCCCTGCCCTGCGTGTCAGCGGCGCGGGGGCGAAATTCATGACCGAATAATCCTGATCCAACCATTTTTCCACACCATCACGCGCGGGCGACAACAACACCGACGGATCATCAGGCAAAGCGCCCGGATAAAACGCCGCCTGCCGCCCGTCGATCAGCGCGCCGCGCACAACGTCCAGCGACGCTCCATCATGGGCAACCGTATCTTCGGTCGTGGTGCGCAGGGCGGCAATCGACATGGCATCGGTCTGCGCGCCCGCAAAATCCGCGCGGTCAATCGCATCACGGACCAGCGCGCGGGTGATATTCGTCAGCTTTGGATGCTGGTGGTGATGCAGATGGTCCGCTTTGGTCGCGGCGAACAGGATTTTATCCACGCGCCGTCCGCCCAATAGACGCGTCAGCCAAGCGTTCCGCCCCGGACGGAAAGCTGCCAGAATATCGGCCATGGCGGTGCGCAAATCCTCGACCGCTTTGGGGCCGTGGTGGATCGCGCCCAGCACATCGATCAACACAATCTGGCGGTCTATTTTAGCAAAATGGTTCTGGAAAAACGGTTTTACGACCTGACGTTTGTACGCCTCGTACCGCCGTTCGAATTCGCGTGCCAAAGATCCACGCGGTTTGTCACCCTCTGGCAATGGCGCAAAGGTCAAAACGGGCGATCCTTTCAGATCGCCGGGCAGCAGGAACCGACCGGGCGACAAATCCGAATACCCCGCATCCCGCGCGGCATTCAGATAGTCGGTGAAGACACCCGCCAGTTGCCCAGCGCTGGGTTCATCCAACACAGCCGATCCGTCAGCGCTGTTCACCGCAGCCAACGCATCCGCCGCCAAATCGCGACCCTGCATCCGCGCCAGCGTTTCATCCGACCACTGGCGGTAGGATTTATCCAGCAGCCCCAAATCCAGCAGCCATTCACCGGGGTAATCCACAATATCAATGTGTACCGTCCGCGGTCCCGTCAGCCCTGCAATCATGCCCGTTGGCTGAACACGCAACGACAGGCGCAGCTCGGACACGTTCCGCGTCCCTTCGGGCCAAACGGGCGTTGGGGAAGTCAGTTTGGACAAGTGATCTTCGAACGGGAAACGGGGGATCGTATCGTCAGGCTGCGGCTGCAGATACGCCGTTCGGATCGCCCCATTCGCAGCTGGCAAAAACTGCGGCATACGCCCGCGATCCATCAAATTCGCGACCAAAGACGTGATGAAAACCGTTTTGCCCGCACGGCTGAGCCCCGTAACACCCAAACGAATAACTGGATCGGAAAACGGCTGTATGACGGTATCAGCAACAGTTTCTACGCTGCGCACAACACCATCGGCCAAATCAGAAAGGCGCAAAACAATCTCCTAAAACTTCGCATCCTAGATAGGCATTCACCGCGCCCATGTGTAGAGGACGGATTGATTTTCACCCCGCACCGTCATATCCGAACGCCATGCCACGCTATGCACTTCAGGTCGAATACCACGGAGCCCCCTTTGCCGGATGGCAAAGGCAGGCTGACCAACCCTCTGTTCAGGGCGCGATTGAAACCGCGCTATCGAAACTGGAACCGCGCGATCACACTATTGCGGCGGCGGGGCGCACGGATTCAGGCGTGCACGCCACCCATCAGGTCGCCCATTGCGACATGGAACGCGACTGGGACCCTTTTCGACTGTCAGAGGCGCTGAATTATCACCTCAAACCGCTGCCCGTCGCGATCGTTCAGGCGGCCAAGGTTGCGGACGATTGGCACGCCCGCTTTTCGGCTCACGAACGGCGGTATCTATTCCGGCTGGTTACGCGCCGCGCGCCGCTAGCGCATGATGCGGGGCTCGTGTGGCAGGTAAAACACCGCCTAGATGGCGCCGCGATGCAGGCAGGTGCGGATCGCCTACTGGGCCTGCATGATTTCACGACTTTCCGTTCGTCTATCTGTCAGGCCGAAAGCCCCGTGAAAACGCTGGACGAATTGCGCGTGGTGGAAATCGAACGCCCGAATGGTCAGGAATTCCATTTCCACGTCCGCGCGCGGTCTTTCTTACACAATCAGGTACGGTCTTTCGTCGGCACACTAGAACGCGTCGGCGCAGGTGCTTGGACACCTGACGATGTGACCACAGCGCTAGAGGCATGCGACCGCTCCGCCTGCGGCCCCGTTTGCCCGCCCGAAGGCCTGTACCTAGCTGGTGTCGGTTACAAAGACGCGCCGTTCGACTGACCCACGATCCCGTCGATGACGACATCGGCAATCGCGCCCGCCTCTTTTACCGATAGATCACGGCCCGATAACAACCGCTGCAATGCCAGGCCCGACAGGATGTCACATAAAACGTCGATATCCGCGCCGCCGCTGATTTCGCCGCGCGAGACCGCCGCATCGACCATGCCCGACAGCACCGCGCGGCGCCCTGCGATATAGTCACCAAATGCCGTTCGAGATTTTTGGTCGACCTGCGCTTCGGCAATCACGGCGCGGAAAATATCGCCCGCATCATCGCTGTGCCAATGATCGATTAAATTCACCAGAAAACCCGCGATATCCTCGCGCAGCGAACCAGTATTCGTCGCCTCGATCTCAGGTGCTGTCGATTGATGCAGGTCCAGCAGCAGCCCCGCTTTGCCATTCCACCATTTGTAAATCGTGGGTTTGCCCGCGCGGGCCTCACGCGCGACCGCTTCGATGGAAAATTTGGCGATGCCGCCATTTGCCATGATATCCCGCGCGGCCTGCAGCACGGCGATGCGAGTTTCAGGGTTGCGCTGCGATCCGATTGATTTGCGACGGGCTGTTTTGATCATTTGGATCAGATACCTTTTTGCGATCCCCAAAGGCAAGCTATCCGATCACGAACCTGAAACAACTCGCGCAAAATATCGCCTAATAAACCTTAGACGGACTTGAACCTTTGAATGTTCGGGCCACAGTCTGAAACAATCATTTTGAATACGGTACAGATCATATAGACCCCGAACAAAGCGTCCGATAAACGGGCTGCACTAAAGGCGGAAAAGACGTGAATTTTAAACTACCCTTGGCAACCGGCGCCGCGATTATCGGCCTTGCCGTCCCAGCCATGGCGCAATCTTTGTCGATCAAAGTCGATGGCGCAGACATCAAAGACGTGCTGCGTAGCGCATCATTGGTTGCGACAATCATCGACAACGAAGAAGACGCGAGCACGCAAGATATCATCGCCGCCGCGCGTGCAGATTACCGCCGCATTCTGACTGGTCTATATTCCGAAGGCTATTACGCAGGGACCGTTTCAATCCTTATCGATGGTCAAGAGGCATCAAACGTCGCCCCGCTGGATGCGCCCGACACGATTGAAAAAGTCCGCTTCGACATCACGACCGGCCCAGCGTTTCGATTTGGTACAGCGGACATCGCGCCAACAACAGACACAACAGAGCTGCCCGACACATTTGCAACAGGTGAACGCGCCCGTTCCGGTGCAATTGGTGATGCAGCATCTGCTGCGATTTCTGGCTGGCGAGACGCAGGTCATCCAGTCGCGGCCGTAAGCGCACAACAAATCACCGCCCGTCATACAGATCGGATCATAAACGCGACTATCGGCATTGATCCTGGGCCTAATGCTGTTTTCGGCCCGCTCACCGTCAGCGGGAATGACGCCGTTCGCGAACGGGCCATTCGCCGTATTATCGGTTACCCCGAAGGCGCGGAATTTTCGCCGCAAACTTTGGAACAGGTCGCTGAACGTTTGCGCCGCACGGGCGCGTTTTCATCGGTGGCGATGGTTGAATCGGACACCGTGATTGACGGACAACTGCCCGTCGAAATCGAAGTCGCCGAAGCCGCCCCGCGCCGTGTCGGGTTCGGGCTAGAGCTCTCAACCGTAGACGGCCTGACTGTGTCGGGGTACTGGATGCACCGCAACTTTTTGGGCGGCGCACAGCGTTTCCGCGTCGAAGGCGAAGTATCAGGCATAGCAGGTGAAACCGGCGGCATTGATTATTCAACAGGTGTGTCGCTTTCCGTTCCACGCCCGTTTGCAATTGATACCGAACTGACGGCGTCCTTGGCCCTAAACCACGAAGACGAACCAAATTATCTGCTGGACCAGTTTTCGGGCGATGTCACCGTCACCCGTCTGTTGGAAAATGACACAGACTACAGCGTTGGTGTTGGTTTCGTAATGGCCCGATCCGAAGAGGCATCAGGCGTACGCCATTACTCGATGCTAACCTTCCCCATGACCGGCACAATTGACCGCCGCGATGATACGTTGAACCCAAAATCAGGTCAGTTTTCAACGCTGGAACTGACCCCGTTTTTAGGTACAGGCGATGTTGGATCAGGTGGGCGCGCCTATTTCGATGGCCGCATTTACCGATCTGTTGGCGAACAACAAAACGTCACCTTTGCTTTGCGCGGGCAACTGGGATCCGTTCTGGGCGTGGATGCGAATAATGCACCACCTGACTATCTGTTTTATTCAGGTGGCGGCGATAGCGTCCGCGGCGAAGGTTATAAATCGCTGGGCGTGACGCAAAACGGCGTGACCACTGGCGGGCTAAGCTTTGCGGCCGTGTCATTGGAAACCCGCGTCGACATTACAGATACAATCGGCGTTGTCGGATTTTATGACACGGGATTTGTTGGCGAAACCGAAATCCCGTTCGAAGATGGCGAATGGCAATCGGGCGCTGGCGTTGGACTACGGTACTACACAGGAATTGGCCCCATCCGACTGGACCTTGCAACCGCTGCATCGGGCGACAATGCGGGTAAATCCCTTTCAGTTTATGTTGGTATCGGGCAGGCTTTCTAATGCGTTATATCCCTATTATTCTGGTCTGCCTTTTGCCGACCGTCGCACCTGCCCAAGACCAAGAATCTGATCGCGGTCTGATCGCATCGTTTTTGCAGGACAACCTATCCGGCGCTGGCCGTCAGGTTTCGATCTACGGTTTTTCAGGCGCGCTTAGCAGTAAGGCAGAAATTGAACGTCTGACCATCGCAGATGATCAAGGCATCTGGCTGACCGCCGAAGGGTTGATTTTGGACTGGGACCGTTCCGCCCTTTTGACCGGCCGCATTGAAATTGCCGACCTATCCGCGGACGCAATCACGGTCGAACGTGCCCCCATATCCGAAACCGAACCGACTGATGTTTCAGCCACGGCCAGCACAACCCCATTCGCCTTACCCGACTTGCCCGTATCGGTGAACGTAGACAGACTGCTGATCGACACCCTAAATTTAGGCGCCCCAATTTTGGGCGAAGCGATTGCCCTGAATGTCGAAGGCGACGCCGCGCTTGCCAATGGCGAAGGATCAGCCGCATTGACCGCGTCGCGTGTGGATGGCGCGGTTGGCGTGATGGTATTCGAAGGTGCGTTTTCCAATGACACCCGCAACTTGGCCCTAAACCTGACCCTATCCGAAGGCGAAGCAGGCATTGCCGCACGACTACTGGATTTGCCCGATCTGCCGTCTGTTGATCTATCGATAACAGGCGATGCACCAATCACCGACTTTGCCGCCAACATGTCACTGGACACCAATGGCGAACGCCGACTGACCGGCGATGTCACCTTGATCACGACAACCGACGAAACCGCAGCATCGACCCGCAGTTTCGATGTCGATCTGAACGGTGATGTGACCGCGCTATTTTTGCCTGAATACCGCGACTTCTTTGGGTCAGAGGTATCGCTACGCGCCGCTGGGCATACAGAGGACGGTGGGTTCGACCTAACCACACTGGCGCTGAACACCCAATCGATGCAGCTGGTTGGATCCGCTGAAATTGGCGCATCAGGTCTGCCCGATCGCTTTGCGCTGGTTGGCCAGTTGGGACGCGATGATGACCTACCGCTACTTATGCCGATCAGCGGCGACAAAACTTACCTTTCCTCTGCATCGATCAACATTGGTTTTGATGCTGAAAAAGGCGACGAATGGACTGCCAACATTATTGCCTCAGACTTTGAACGCACTGGCATCACCATTCCCGAAATCGCGCTGACGGGTGGCGGTACAATCGCGCAATCAGGTCGTATCACTGCCGATATCGATTATGCGGCAGAAGGCATTTCCTTTGATGACGGGGCCATGTCGCAGGCTGTTGGGTCCACCGCATCCGGTGAATTGATCCTGAACTACGAACCAGATGGGCCGCTGTCCGTGGATCGCTTGACGTTGATCGGGGCTGGTGTCGATGCCAATATTTCCGCGACTGCGACATTTGGCGAAAACCCTGTCATCACAACGGATTCACAAATCACCGTTTCGGGCCTGTCGCGTTTCGCCTCTTTGGTCGAAATGCCTGACCTTAGCGGAGACGCATCGGTTGCAGTCACCGGCGACATCCTCCCCTTAACCTCGGCAGCGGATTTGTCGATTTCGGGCCAAACCAATGACCTGACGATCGGCATCGAACAGCTGGACCAAATGTTATCAGGTCAAGGTAACATTGCCGCCCGTTTCATCCGCGACACCCAAAGCACGCGGATTGAAAACCTAAACATTACAACGCCGGACACCGAATTGGCCGCGAACGCCGAATTGACAACAGACGGCGTGACGGGCGACGCGGCGTTTAGCACAATTACATCCAACCTATTGCCAGGCGCAACCGGCACCATCAGCGCCGTCGCGAAAGGTGCCCGTACAACCGAAGGCGCGATAACAGCAACCGCTGATGTGACGTTAAACAACGACACAATCACAGCGCAGTTGGATTTGCCCGCCACTGGTACGGGGCCGTTTGCAATCACTGCTGACATGTCGGACCTGTCGCAATTCGCACAAATTACTGGGCTGGATCTGAATGGCGCTGCTGACATCACTGCCGAAGGTACAGCATCATCAGATTTTGCCGCCCTGACAGCACAGATCAAAGCAAACACGCGCAACGCCGCGATTGGGACAAATGCGGTTGATACGTTGCTGAGCGGTTCAGGCTCTGTCTCTGTTCAGGTCGCCCGCGATGGCGATCAAATTGATCTGACGAACCTGAATGTGGCCTTTCCGAACGTCACAGCGACAGGCAATCTGTCCACCGACGGCGAAACGGGTACGGCCAATTACAATGCGCGCCTTGCCGACATTGGCCTATTCACACCCGATTTTTCTGGCGCCGCGACAGCATCAGGCACCGCGCAAATGGTTTCACCCAACCGTTGGGTGATCGACACGGCGCTCACTGGTCCGGGCGGAACGAATGCGGACGTTTCAGGTCAGGTCAACGGAACTGACTTGGCGATGACCGCACGCGGGTCACTGCCGCTCGCCTTGCTGAACGGCGTGTTAGAGCCGCGCCGATTGGCAGGCACAGCCGGGTTCAACCTATCCATTAATGGCCCCGCAGAGCTGTCATCGCTTGCCGGAACGATCACAATTTCCGAGGGCGAATTATCAGCCCCAACGCTGGGGCAATCGCTCACCAATGTTGCAGGCACCGCCAACCTATCGGGCGAAGCTGTACGCCTTGACCTAACCGGACGTTCGTCGAACGGCGGCAGGTTAGACGCACGCGGACGCATTGGCATGACTGGTACTTATCCGGCGGCACTGACCGTTGATTTGCGCAATCTGGTTCTGCGCGACCCAACGCTATACGAAACCACCGCCACGGGAACAATTGCGATCGACGGCCCATTGGCAGGCGGCGCATCCATCACAGGCGCTATCAATCTAGACGAAACCGAAGTACAGGTGCCGTCCTCAACCGTTGGATCATTGGGCGATTTACCTGATGTGACGCATGTCGGCGCATCAACAGTGGTCCGTCAAACGCTGGACCGTGCAGGCCTGACCGCAACCGGCCAAGAGGCATCTACGAACAGTTCGGGCGGCGCAGCCTATCCGTTGAACCTGGTGATCAATGCACCCAGCCAAATCTTTGTGCGCGGCCGCGGCCTAGACGCAGAATTGGGCGGGCAATTAACCCTATCGGGTACCACGGATCAGGTTATTCCAGCGGGACAGTTCAGCCTTATCCGTGGTCGATTGGATATCTTGCAACAGCGTTTTAACCTGACCGAAGGCAACGTGCGGATGCAGGGCGACTTTGTTCCTGTGCTGCGGTTCGTCGCAACGACCCAGACAGCAACGGATACCACCGTAAGCGTCGTGATCGAAGGCCCAGCCAGCGCACCCGAAGTCAGTTTTGAAAGCAGCCCAGAGCTGCCCCAAGACGAAGTACTATCCCAACTGATCTTTGGCCGCGATCTATCGTCGATCAGTGCGTTTCAGGCGCTACAATTGGCCAATGCCGTGAATACCTTGGCCGGACGTGGTGGCGAAGGGATCGTAGGCGCGATCCGCAAAGGTGCCGGTTTAGATGATCTAGACGTCACGACCGACGAAGACGGCAACGCCGCTGTCAGCGCCGGTAAATACATCAGCGACAACGTCTACACCGATGTAACGGTCGATGCCGCCGGCGAAACCGAAGTGAACCTGAATCTGGACATCACCAGCGATATCACCGCCAAAGGTGGGTTCGGATCGGATGGAGAAACCTCTATCGGTGTCTTTTTCGAAAGGGATTATTGATGGAAAAACTTGACCTTAAATCAAGGGAAGCTCTGCCCGACGCCCTGCGCGTTTTGTACCGCGACTATCCGCGTGATATGTGGGCAACCGATCCCAATTTTCACGGACTGGTTAGTTTCTGGCTGGATCGTCACATCATGTTCCGCCGCCTTTTGTCCGCCATGACCACCGCGACCGAAGATGTATTAGACAAAGGTGACCCCAATCGTTTTGCCGCTGCGATTTCGCAATACGGGTCTACGTTTGTTCAGCAGTTGCACGGGCACCATCAGATCGAAGACATGCACTATTTTCCGATATTGGTACAAAAAGACGCGCGATTGGTGCGGGGATTTGATATTCTGGACAAAGACCACCACGAAATCGATCCCATCCTTGCCAGCTTTGTTGACGTCGCCAACCTAGCGCTCAAATCTCTTGAAGGGCCAAAACTGATAGACGGGGCGGGTGCATTGCACAAAGAATTGGCAGTTGTAACCCGCGATTTAGACCGCCATTTGGTAGACGAAGAAGAATTGGTCGTTCCGGTCATCTTGAAATACGGCGCTGACGGGATTGAGTGATATTCGATTTGATCATTGTGTAGTTGTCGGGCAAGATTAACCGACAGCCAACAGGAGCCACCCCGCGTGACACAAGATCAGGTCAAAGAACCCGCTCACCAGATCGTTTACCGCCGATTGCGCGACATGATCCTATGCGGGGAAATGGAACCAGGCCAAGCAGTTACGATCCAAGGTTTGGTGGCCGAACTGGACGCAGGCATGACCCCCGTCCGCGAAGCGATCCGCCGCCTGACATCCGAACACGCGCTGGAATTCAAAGGCAACCGCCGCGTTGGCCTACCGATCCTGAGCCGCACAGAAATTGATCAAATCGCCTTTGCGCGGTTGGCACTGGAACCGCAACTGGCCGAATGGGCCGCCGAAAAAGCCACGGCCGACGATATTGCCGCGCTAGAGGCGATCGACAGTGATTTGAACCGCGCAATCGACCGTGGTGATATTCAGACGTATCTGATCCAGAACTACCATTTCCATCGCACGCTCTATGCCGTGTCGCAGGCTGAAACGGTGATGGCACTGGCGGATGCGTTGTGGCTTCGTATGGGTCCATCGCTGCGCGTCATGCGTGGACGTTTCGGCACGGCGACATTGGATGACAGACACGCAGACGCCATTGCCGCGCTAAAGGACGGCGATACAGCAGGCGTCGCAACCGCGATCCGTTTGGACATTGAACAAGGGTTCAACCAGATCCGCCTGTCGCTAAAAGACTAAGGTTTTTCGAAATAGATACGGTCGAACCCGTCCTCGGACCGTTTGTCGGTGATCCGATACCCGCAGGCCTGATAGAACCTGATGTTGCGGATCATCTTGGCATTGGTCAGCAGACGGATGGGTTTGCCGCCCGCCACGTCATCGCAATGCTGCATGATCTGGCGTCCGTACCCCTGCCCTTGGGCCGCTGGAGACACGGCGATGGTTTTCACCTCTAGATGATCATCGTGGCGTTTCAAAACCATGACGCCGCAATCATCGATCAACCAAACGATCCCTTGATTGATCAGGGCCGCATAGTCATCGGTCATGGGTGCAGGTTCGCGCCCAATGTCCACGATGTAGGGGGAAAAGGCGTCGCGCACGATGTGCTGGATCGCGGGCAAATCGCCCTGCGTTGCCAGACGGATCACAGTTTGTCCATCAGACCAAACCACACCATCCCCAGCACCAATAGCGGTTTGCGCAATGACGCGCCCCCTGGAAACTGCGGGGTTGGCACCTGTGCCATGACGTCAAACTGTTCGGCCTGCCCTGCGATGGCTGCCGCAGCGACTTTGCCCGACATGGTGGCCAGCGCCACGCCATGACCGCTGAACCCTGATAACGACAGCACATTTCCAGACAGACGTTCGACATGCGGCAGACGGTTCATCGTGATGCCCAACGTTCCGCCCCACGCGTAATCGATCCGCGCGTCCGCCAGTTGCGGGAAAATCTGCGACATCGGTTGACGAACGGTCGAGGCGATGTCGGCAGGGAATTTATACCCATAGCTTTCGCCACCACCGAACAGCATACGATTATCATCCGACAGACGGAAATAGTTGATGACGTATTTGCTGTCTGCGACGCAGTGATTGTTTTTCAGCACCGCGTCAGGATCGTCCAACGGCTCGGTCGCGATGATAAAGTTATTGATCGGCATGACCCGCGCGGCAACCTGCGACTGCATTTTGCCCAGATAGCCGTTACAGCCCATCACCACGAATTTCGCGCGGATTTTAGCGGCGTCCGTGTGAACGATGGCTGGATCGCCTTCTTCGACATAGGACACGCGGGATTGTTCATAGAACGTCACGCCCAGATCGACGCAGGCCCGCGCAAGGCCGAGCGCAAACCGCAGCGGGTGGATATGCCCGCCGCCCATATCGATGGCGCCGCCATGATAGGCAGGCGAACGACATAGGTCATACAGTTCGTCGCGGTCCAATTTCCGCAGCTTGTCATAGCCGTATTCAGCGTTGATTTTGTCGACGTAGGCGTGGGTATCGGCAACGAAACGGGCTCGGTGGTCAGCCTCGATCACGCCATCAACCCAGCCCGCGCCGCAATCATATTCGGCATCCAGATCCCGCAACACGCGCACGGATTCCTGACTAATGTCCCACAGCTGACGGGCCATATCGCGGCCGACCAGTTTTTCCAATTCGTCCTGATGGATACGCTGACCGCCAGACACCTGCCCGCCATTGCGGCCCGATGCGCCAAAGCCTATGCGCTGCGCCTCGATCACTGTCACCTGATAACCACGTTTGGCTAGATGCAGCGCTGTGGACAGGCCCATAAACCCCGCCCCGATCACGCAGACATCTGCCGTCAGGTCGCCCTGCGCGGATGGAAAAGGCGCCAGCGGTTCAGAGGTCGCGGCATAGTAACTGGCCGGATATTCACCCGGCCGGTCGTTGGCAGTCAGCACATCCATTATGCAGCCTCGAACAATCCGGCTGCTTTGATTTTCTCATACGCTTCGTCCAGCGATTTGCGAGCGCGTTTGATCAGTTCATCGACTTCGTCGCGGGTGATAACCAACGGAGGCGATACAACCATACGGTCGCCCACGTGGCGCATGATCAGGTCGTTGCCGAAACAGCATTCGCGGGTCATGTAACCGATGGTGCCTGCTGGCGATTTGAACACTGCGCGGGTGTCTTTGTTCGGGGTCAGCGCCAGCGACGCCATCATACCAACGATTTTCGTATCGCCCACCATCGGGTGATCGCCCAGCGCGTGCCACTGTTCAGCCAGATAAGGCGCGATGTCGTTTTTCACGTAATCGACCAGATTCATGTCTTCCATGATGCGCAGGTTTTCCAGCGCAACAGCCGCCGCCACAGGGTGACCCGAATAGGTATAGCCGTGGTTGAATTCTACGGTGTCGATGACCGACGCGACCTTGTCCGACACAATCGAAGCAGCGATCGGGATATAGCCAGATGACAAACCCTTAGCCGTGGTGATGATGTCAGGTTTGGTGCCGTAGTATTCGAAACCAAACCAGTTACCTGTGCGGCCGAAACCGCAGATCACCTCGTCCGAGATGAACAGGATGCCGTATTTGTCGATAATACGCTGGACTTCAGGCCAATAGGTGTCAGGTGCAACGATCACGCCGCCTGCACCCTGCACGGGTTCACCAATAAATGCGGCAACCTTTTCTGGGCCGATTTCCAAGATGGCGTCTTCCAATTCGCGGGCACGGGCCAGACCGAATTCTTCTGGGGTCATATCGCCACCTTCCAACCAGTAGTTCGGCTGGTTGATGTGGTGGATGCCCTGAATGATGCCGCCCTGCGAATGCATGCCCGCCATACCGCCAAGGCTCATGCCCGCCATGGTCGATCCATGGTAGGCGTTTTTACGGCTGATCACGACCTGACGATCTGGTTCGCCCTTGGCGTGCCAATAAGCGCGGACCATGCGCAGATTTGTATCGTTCGCTTCGGAACCAGAGTTCGCAAAGAACACGTGGTTCAGATCACCCGGCGCGATTTCGGCCAGTTTATTCGCCAGTTGGATGACTGGCACGTGGGTCGTTTGAAAGAACGTGTTGTAGTAAGGCAGCTCTTTCATCTGCTGGGCTGCGACCTCGGCCAGGCTATCGTGACCATAACCGATGTTCACGCACCACAGACCAGCCATGGCGTCCAGAATGCGGTGACCTTCGCTATCGGTCAGCCAAACACCTTCAGCGCGGGTGATCACGCGCGCGCCTTTTTCAGCAAGGCCAGCGCCTTGGGTAAATGGGTGCATGTGGTGGGCGCTATCCAGCGCTTGCAATTCGGCAGTTGGGGTTTGGGTACTGATTAGGGTCATGTCGGCCTCCGGACGTGTGGTCGCCTGAAAAATGGGAAACTCCGCAGCGTTCGACTGCGGTTCACCTTGGACCATAGGAATGGCCAGAAACAGGGTCAAGGGATTTTGATCAAATTGCCAATTTTCCCTACCCACGCGCGTTTAAAGATTCGCCATAAATTTTACTGAATTTTGAACAAACTACCCGCACGCTGTGCAATTTCGCGCCAAACGATCCAAAGATTCCATTGTAAAACAAAGCTTTCAAAATCCGCATCGCGATAGGAAACCAAGGCTATAAACGCCCGTTTTTTCAGCCAACTACCCGCAATGTGCAAAACATTTCATCACCGCTCCTTGTTTTTTTCGTCACAACGTGGCGGGATGAATTCGGGCCCTGCACGACAGAAAACTTGCAGGCTAGGCTAATTTTGATCAAATTAGGAAAAAGCCCACAAAAAGGGCGTCCAACTTGGGAGTATATAATGAAACACATCTGGCTACCTATGACGGCTGCTGCAGCGATCATCGCATCGACCGCATCCGCCGAAGAAGTCCGCGTTTATAACTGGTCGGACTATATCGACGAAGAACTGCTGACCCAATTCGAAGAAGAGACGGGTTACGAACTGATCTATGACGTGTTCGATTCGAACGAAGTGTTGGAAACCAAAATGCTGGCTGGCGGTTCGGGTTACGACATTGTTGTTCCTACTGGCACCTTCCTTCAGCGTCAGATCACAGCAGGCGCATTCCAGCCGCTGGATAAATCGCAACTGCCGAACATCGAAAACATGTGGGCCGATATCGAGGCACGCACCGCGACCTACGACCCTGACAACGCCTATTCGATCAACTACATGTGGGGCACCACAGGTATCGGCGTGAACACTGGCAAAGTGGCCGAAATTCTGGGCGAAGACGCCCCGATCAACAGCCTTTCGCTGATTTTCGATCCTGCCAATGCGGAAAAACTGGCAGAGTGCGGCATTCAATTGCTGGACGCACCAACCGAGATCATCCCAGCGGCGCTGGCTTATGCCGGTCTGGACCCAGACGCCAAAGACCCTGAATCGCTCGCCAAAGCAGAAGAAGTTCTGATGGCGATCCGCCCTTACATCCAGAAATTCCATTCGTCCGAATACATCAACGCATTGGCGAACGGCGAAATCTGTGTGGCTGTCGGTTGGTCGGGTGACGTTCTGCAAGCGCGCGACCGTGCATGGGAAGCCGATAACGGCATCGAAATCGCCTACAACGCCCCAGTTGAGGGGTCGCTAATGTGGTTCGACCAAATGGCAATTCCTGTTGATGCGCCGAACCCCGAAGGCGCGCACGCATTCCTGAACTTTATCATGGATGCTGAAAACATGGCTGCTGCGTCGAACTATGTTTATTACGCAAACGGCAACCTAGCGTCTCAGGAATTCCTGATCGAAGATGTCAGCGGCGATACTGCAATCTACCCAGATGCAGATACCCTAGAAGAGCTGTACACAGTCACCCCATTCGGCCCAGCAGAGCAGCGCCTGCTCACACGCCTGTGGACCAAGGTTAAATCCGGCGTCTAATTCGGCCTAACTATTAGCCCCGCGCGACCAGATCGCGCGGGGCACATTATTTTCTACAGGACATTTTCATGGCCCAACCGACCCGTCCCGCGTCAGCCCAGACCGTTTTCGCACCGTGGACTGACCCGACCGCACAGCCGCTGATCCAGTTTAAAAATGTGACCAAACAATTCGGCGATTTTACCGCCGTCGATGATTTGACGATCAACATTTATGAACGCGAATTCTTTGCGCTGCTTGGGCCATCTGGCTGCGGCAAAACCACGTTGATGCGGATGCTGGCAGGGTTTGAAAATCCGACCCACGGGGAGATTCTGTTGGGCGGCAAAAACATTGTGCCTGTCCCGCCAAACCAGCGCCCCGTGAACATGATGTTCCAGTCCTATGCGCTGTTCCCGCATTTGTCGGTTTGGGAAAACATCGCCTTTGGCCTGAAACGCAGCGATATGCCCAAAGACCAGATTGGCGACCGCGTGGCGGAAATGCTGCGCCTGACCCGCATGGAAAAATTCGCGAAACGCAAACCGCACCAAATTTCAGGCGGTCAGCGTCAACGCGTTGCGCTGGCCCGTTCGCTGGCCAAAGCGCCGAAACTGTTGCTTCTGGATGAACCATTGGGCGCGCTGGATAAAAAGCTGCGCAATGACACTCAGTTCGAACTGATGGACATTCAGGAAAAGACGGGCACCACATTCGTCATCGTCACCCACGACCAAGAAGAGGCAATGACCGTCGCATCGCGCGTCGCCGTTATGGACGCGGGCAAAATGATTCAGGTCGATACCCCCGCAGGGATATATGAGGCGCCGAACAGCGTCTATGTGGCCGATTTCATCGGTGACGTTAACATCATCGAAGGCAACGCATCCGTCAGCGGCGAAAAGGTTGATGTCCATTTTGCCGAAGGCGTCGATCCGATCCACGCGGTGACAGACAAACCGATCACTGATGGACAACGCGTATCCTATGCGGTGCGCCCCGAAAAAATCTCGGTCGATCGTGAACCTTTGGCGGACCGCGCCAACCACGTCAAAGGCAAGGTCGAAGACATCGGTTATCTGGGCAACGTATCCACCTATCACGTGCGCCTGCCGTCTGGGCAATTGGTCAGCGCGCTGATGACCAACTCGCGCCGTTTGGCCCGCCGTGATTTCACGTGGGAGGACGAAGTTTGGCTATCATGGACCGACACCGCCGGCGTCGTCCTGACGGAGTAAACCATGACCCTGCGCCGTTTCATCCTGATCGCCATACCTTTTTCATGGCTGCTGCTGTTTTTTCTGGTCCCGTTTATCGTCGTCCTGAAACTATCGCTGTCTGACCCTGCGATTGCCATTCCGCCTTATACTCCGACGCTGGACCCATCTAGCGGCTGGGCGGGGATCAAATCGTTCTTTGGGCAGTTGGATTTCGACAACTTCACCTTCCTGACGCTCGATCCGCTGTATTACACGGCCTATCTATCGTCGCTAAAGATCGCGGTTATTTCGACGATGCTGACATTGCTGGTCGCGTTTCCGATGGCCTACGGAATGGCCCGCGCGCCTGAACAATGGCGCCCTACCCTGATGATGCTGGTCATCCTGCCGTTCTGGACGTCGTTCCTGATCCGCGTATACGCGTGGGTCGGTATTCTAGGGAAAGAAGGTTTCCTAAACATGGTGCTGATGTGGATCGGCATTATTGATGAACCTCTGACCATCCTGAACACCAATATCGCGGTCTATATCGGCATCGTTTACACCTATCTGCCGTTCATGATCCTGCCGATCTATTCGACGCTGGAAAAACTGGACATGTCCCTGATCGAAGCGGCCGAGGATTTGGGCTCTACCCGTGCCCAAGCGTTCTGGCTGATCACCGCGCCGCTATCCCTGCCGGGCGTGATTGCAGGCTGTTTTCTGGTCTTTATCCCAGCCTTGGGTGAATTCGTGATCCCATCGCTATTGGGCGGTTCGGATACGCTAATGATTGGTAAGGTCCTGTGGGACGAATTCTTTGCCAACCGCGACTGGCCATTGGCGTCGGCGGTGGCTGTAGTTCTGCTTATGATCTTGATCGTTCCGATCATCCTGTTTCAACGCAACCAGCAAAAACAGATGGAGGCGGACCAATGAAAAAGCCAAGTTGGTTCAATATCACGTCGCTGACTTTGGGGTTTGCGTTTTTGTACATCCCCATGCTGGTGCTGATCGCCTATTCGTTCAACGGAGGCCGGTTGGTCACCGTATGGGCGGGGTTTTCCACGAAATGGTACGGTGAACTGTTATCGAACGAAGCGTTTCTGGATGCAGCATGGGTAACCCTGCGCGTGGCCGTTGCGACAGCCACCCTAGCTACTGTGCTGGGCACGTTGGCGGGGTATGTTCTGGTACGCGGCGGACGGTTTATGGGCCGCACGTTGTTTGCAGGGATGGCCTATGCGCCGTTGGTGATGCCAGACGTGATTTTGGGTCTATCGCTGTTGCTGCTGTTCAAAACCATGTTCAGCAGCATGGGCATGACGACCGTGATCCTCGCGCACACCACATTCGCGATGTGTTACGTATCCGTCGTAGTGTCATCGCGCCTGATGTCGTTCGACCGTTCGATTGAAGAAGCCGCCGCTGATCTAGGCGCAACCGCGTTCGACACGTTCAAATCGGTGACATTGCCAATCATTTTCCCTGCGGTTTTGTCGGGTTGGTTGCTGGCGTTTACCCTGTCACTGGACGATCTGGTGATCGCGTCTTTTGTTACGGGTCCAGGCGCAACAACCCTGCCGATCAAGATTTTTTCGGCTGTGCGTTTGGGCGTTTCGCCTGAAATCAATGCGCTTTCGACCATCATGATCGGTATCGTGACAATTGGCGTCATCACGTTTTCCGTCATCAACAAACGTCAGATTGCCCAACGTTTGCGCGATGAAAAAATGGCGGGTTAACCGCGAATAATGCGGCGGGCCCAATCTAGGACCGCCGCAGGATCGTTTGGTAGCTCTTCGCCAATACCGCCGGTGAATTCGTGAAACGCAGGCAGTGTTTCATCACGCACCGCCATCAGAACGGGGATATCGCGGGCCAGTGCTTCGGCCACAATGGGGCGGAACCCGCGGCCATCGGCCTCTTGTTTGCCGAACTTATTAGCCAGCAGGAATGTAGCGCCATCCAGTGACGACTGAGCGATGCCAACGGCCTCTTCCAATGCGCTGGCATCCAAACGGCAACCAGAAGAAAGCGGCCCAAGGTCCTGACTGATGCGAATGATCTGCCCCGACGGGATTATATGCAGATCCATATGATAGGGCGATCCGTCTTGAGGGTCGTCATTGATCTGGCAAGCCCCCGCAACGCGCACGCCATCGCCTGTCAGCTCTTGCGCGACATGAACAAGAGTCGGGTTGGCGGTGACTGTTTTCGTTGCAATGACGTAGCCGAGCATATTGTCCCTTTCGCATACATGCGGCACGATGCCAGCGCAAAACCGATTTGGAAAGCCAAAGATGACCCTACCCGCCATGATCCTTGCCGGTGGCAGCGCAACCCGAATGGGCGGCGGGGATAAACCGCTGCTGGAATGGCGCGGGCGGGATTTGATTGATTGGGTTCTGGACGATCTGCGCGGCATGGCGGGGCCCATCGCGATAAATGCGCAACACGGGCCGCAATGGGACCGTTTTGGATTGCAGGTCGTGCCTGATACGATTGCCGATTGCGGGCCATTGTCAGGCATTCACACTGCGATGCAATGGGCATCGCAGGCGCGGCACGTGCTGGTGGTTGCGGGTGACACCATCCGCCTGCCGCGCGATCTGACGGCGCGCTTGGGGACAGGGCCAGCATATGCAGCGTCGTATCAGGGTGATGAATGGCGGGCGCATCCGACGATAGGCATTTGGCCAACCGATTTAGCGGCGAATTTGGCCGAACGGTTAATCGCGGGGGATCGCCGCGTGATGAAATGGGCCAGCGCCGTCGGCGCGACCGAGGTGCGGTTCGAGGGCGACTATTTCCGCAATTTCAACACCCCCGAGGATTTAGCCGCGGCGGATTAGGTAGACCTGCCCCTGATCCGTGTCCGTACATGACAGTAGTTCATGGCCTGCTTCGCGGCAGAATGAAGGCATATCGATTTGAGCCATCGCGTCGGTTGCGGTGATTTGCAGGATTTCCCCCACCGCCATGTCGTTCAGCACCTTTCGCGCGCGCAAAACGGGCAGCGGGCACAAAAGGCCAATGGCATCTACAATCCGATCAGGCTTCATGTTTATTCGCCTGCAGTGATGCCCAGAACGACGCGCCGATTAGAACGGCGCCGATCAGGCCAGTGAAAGCCTCTGGCACGTGGAATTCGACGTGGGCGAACATGACCAAAGCCAAAACAAGGATCGACCAGAACGCACCGTTTTCAAGGTATTTGAATTCGTTCAAAGTGCCTTTTTCGACCAGCATGATCGTCATCGAACGTACGTACATCGCGCCGATGCCTAGACCAATCGCGATAATGAACAGGTTCTGTGTCAAAGCGAAAGCTCCGATCACGCCATCGAAACTGAACGATGCGTCCAGTACCTCTAGGTACAAAAACGCGCCCAGACCGGCCTGACCGACGGCTTTTTTGCCGGCGTGATTGTCCAGATATTGCCCCAGAACATCGACCAACAAGAACGTCAGCAGCCCCCAGATCGCCGATTGCAGGAACACGATCCCTGTGCGGTCATCGAAAAGGTTCGACAGGATGGTAATCACACCGATCACGATGGTGACGACCAGCAGCTTCGCCCCCGCGACTTTGACCATCAGGCGTTCAACACCGGGCAGCCAGTTCACATCTTTGTCGGGGTCAAAGAAATAGGACAGCGCGACCATCATCAGGAACGTGCCGCCAAAGGCGCTGATCGGGATGCGGGCGCCCTCCATTATGTGGGCGTATTGTTCGGGGCGGGCCCAAGCCAGTTCGATTGCCGCCCAAGGGCCGATTTTCGCGGCGATGCAGACCACTGCCAGCGGGAAAACAATGCGCATACCAAAGACAGCGATCAAAATGCCCCACGTCAAAAACCTCTGCTGCCATTTGTGGGACATATCCCGCAGTTTGTTGGCGTTCACGATCGCATTGTCGAAGGACAGCGATATTTCAAGGACAGACAGAACCGCCGTGATGAACAACACGTTCAACATACCGCTGACAGTGCGGTGAACGGACCACCCCAAAAAGGCAGATAGAACTAAACCGCCCGCGGTCACAGCAAAGGCAAGCGTAAAGTACCGCAAAGCGGGTTTAGAGGAAGTCATTGACATGATGCGCCATGTAAAAACGCCGCCCAGATCGGACGGCGCGGGAAATTATTTATCGGCTTCGAGAGCGTCGAGCCGCGCCTTGAGCGCCTCGTTCTCTTCGCGGGCTTTCTGGGCCATTGCGCGGACAGCGTCAAATTCTTCGCGCGTTACGAAATCGCGGTCGGCCAGCCAACGATCCAACATGGATTTCATCGCGTTTTGCGCCTCATCCTTGGCACCTTGGGCGACGCCCATCGCGTTGGTCATCAATTGGGACATATCGTCCAGAAATTTATTGCGGGTCTGCATGTCAGCCTCCGATCAGTGTTGTCACCTATATGGAGTGTCGCCGCGAAAGGAACAACCCCATGACAGGTTGACTCTAACGATTTGGCGCAGCAGACATTGCCCATGTTTGCTGCACTTGCCTTTCCCAATATCTCTCCTGAGTTGATTTCATTCCCGATATTCGGATTCGAATTTGCGCTGCGTTGGTACGCGCTGGCCTATATCGTTGGAATCGCGATTGGATGGTGGTTGATCCTGCGCGCGCTGGCCCGTCCTGCGCTGTGGGGCAAATACGACCCGCCCATGACAGGCAAACAGTTAGAGGACCTGTCGACCTACATCATCATCGGCGTGATTTTGGGCGGCCGTTTGGGGTACGTGCTGTTTTACAGGTTCAGCTATTACATGGCGAACCCGTCAGAGATTTTGCAGGTCTGGCAAGGCGGCATGTCATTCCACGGCGGGTTTCTGGGCGTTATCGTCGCAACCGCCATCTATGCGCGAGTCAAAGGCCTGCGGCTGGGGTCGGTCGCAGACTGCATGGCAATGGCCGCGCCAATTGGCCTGATGCTGGGCCGTTTGGCCAATTTCATTAACGCCGAATTGTGGGGCCGCGTCACGGACGTGCCGTGGGCCGTTGTTTTCCCAGGCGAAGCGGCGCAATCATGCCTGCTGCCCATCTGTGCGCGTCACCCATCGCAGCTGTATGAGGCCGCATTGGAAGGCCTGATTTTAGGCAGCGTGATCCTGTGGACCGTGTTCCGCAAAGGTGGATTGGGCAAACCGTGGTTGGTCACGGGGATATTCTTTGCGGGGTATGGCATCTCGCGTTTTATCGTGGAATTTTTCCGCCAGCCCGATGCGCAGTTCCAAACGGTGGATAATCCACTAGGATTGGCATTGCAGGTGGGCGGTTATGGCCTGACCATGGGGCAAATCCTGACGATCCCGATGATCGCAATTGGCGCGACCCTGATCCTGAGGGCACGCAAATGACCGCTCTGACAGATATACTGAAACGGCGGATTGCGACCACCGGCCCGATCACCATCGCCGATTATATGACCGAGGCGTTGCTGCACCCCGAACACGGCTATTACACCACCCGCGACCCGCTTGGAGCGGCGGGTGATTTCGTAACAGCGCCCGAGATCAGTCAGATGTTCGGCGAAATGATCGGACTGTGTCTGGCGCAAGCGTGGATCGACCAAGGCCGCCCCAAAGGCGTGCTGGCAGAATTGGGCCCCGGACGTGGAACGCTGATGCACGACGTCCTGCGCGCGACCAAAGCCGTGCCAGGGTTTCACGACGCGTTGGATCTGCATTTGGTAGAGGCATCGCCCGTTCTAGCCGAAGCACAAGCGGCGCGACTGCCCGTTGTTCAGTCCCATGCCCGCGCCGCTGATCTGCCGGATGCGCCCTTGTTCCTAATTGCCAACGAATTTTTCGACGCCCTACCGATCCGTCAGTTTATACGCGACGGAAATAGCTGGCGCGAACGAATGGTCGGCCTAACCGATGGCGCGCTTGCATTCGGCCTGTCATCCCCTGCCCCGTTGGCCATGCTAGAACACCGTTTAGACGACACCAAAGACGGCGATTTAGTTGAAATCTGCCCAAGTGCAGCGCCAATCACGCAAGACATTGGCAACCGCATCGCACAACACGGTGGAGCTGCGATTATCATCGATTACGGTGATTGGCGGTCATTGGGTGACACGTTCCAAGCGCTAAAGGATCACGAAACGATCGATCCATTGACCGCACCGGGTTCGGCAGACCTGACAGCGCATGTTGATTTTGAAACTATTGCAGCGGCCTGTTCACCTGCCCGTCACACGCGCCTATCAACGCAAGGCGTATTTCTGGAACGTCTAGGTATTACCGCCCGAGCGCAGGCCCTTGCGCAAACTATGAGCGGCGATAAGCTGCAATCGCATATCGCGGCGCATCGACGCTTGACCCACCCTGCAGAAATGGGTGACCTGTTCAAAGTGATTGGCATTTTGCCGAACAACGCCCCTGCTATTGCTGGTTTAGAATTATGACGCTGGAAATCATCACCCACGACAGATTGGCCCCAGTGATGCACGGGTTCTTTACCCGTAAGGGTGGCGCATCATCGGGGGTTTTCGCGGGCCTCAACTGTGGCGGTGGCAGCAGTGACCAAATGGAATGCGTCACAATAAACCGATCACGCGTGGCCGATGCCATGGGCGTTGACGCATTGGTGGGCGTCCATCAGGTGCATTCCGCCGATGTTGCGACCATCACTGAATTCACGACCGAAAAACCCGAAGCAGACGCGATCGTCACTGCAACGCCGGGTATCGCCATTTCGATCCTGACCGCAGATTGCCAACCGGTTTTATTCGCCGATACCGAAAACGGCGTCATCGGCGCGGCACATGCCGGATGGAAAGGCGCGCTATCGGGCGTTTTGGACCGTACCGTTGATGCGATGTTGGAGCTTGGTGCGAAACGCGACTCTATCACCGCAATCATCGGCCCCAGCATCAGCCAGCGCGCCTATGAAGTCGGACAAGAGTTTTTCGACAAATTCGCCGATGAAGATCCCGAATACACCCGTTTCTTTGTGAATGGCACAAAAGACGGCAAGTATATGTTTGACCTGCCCGCCTTTGGATTGATGCGCCTACGGGACGCAGGGGTCGGCCATGCGGAATGGACGCGGCACTGCACCTATTCTGATCCAGAACGATTCTACAGCTTCCGCAGAACGACCCATAACCAAGAGGCAGATTATGGCCGATTGATTTCGGTTATTCGGCTATAATTGGGGCAAAGCTGCCTTATTTGACGAAAACAATACCCGTTTTTGTTGGCGCATTGTTTCCACATTTAAATATTATCAATAAAATTCAATGACTTAGAAAATACCCACTGCATTTTCTGAATTTTTATCGGTTTTGCATATTCCTGCCCTAGTGCTGCCGCGTGTTGGGGGCAAATTAATCTCAACGCCGCAAACGGCACAGCAAACAAAGCAGAGGACAGAGCGATGAAAAACAAACGTTGGTTGGAAAACATGATCAAAGCATCCGAAGACACCACCGTTCGTATGCCATGGGAACGCGGACTGCGCCGCGAAGCCATGATCGCCCGTCGCAATGCCAAAGAGGCCGCCCCTAAAGCGCGCGCTGCTTAATCAATTACTCTCCCCTCGTGAAACTTGGGCGGCCATTGGCCGCCTTTTTTCGTTTATTGATTCGCGGCCGAGCGCGTCCAAATGTGGCCAATTACCCCGCCGTTGCAGAACAATAGCCACCCACAGCCCTAGATTGATCCACCAGAAGCCTGCAATCAAAGCCAGATTTGACAAGTCGGGCCAATTTCTGCCACATTGTCAGCAAGTTAAGCGACCCGATGTTGTCGGTGGGGGCCGACAGCGGGTGAACCATTTAGGTGATCCCATGTACACGCCCTCGGACAACCGCATTATCGGTTATCAGCATACCTCTCCGGTTTCTCAGGACCGGATCGCTCGGAAAGACGGGCGACTTCAGCGCAACCGGCCTCTTATGCGCACTTACGAAGTCGCCTATCTGACCTCTTCTGGTGACATTGAAACCTTTCAGCGGCTCGCGCCTGCAATCCCTATATTTGAAACTGCCTTTTCGGCATTTGCCCGCGGATTGGTGTTAACGACTCGCTATGGCGCTGTCGCGATCGAAGACTTGCTGCCCGGAGATGAGGTACGCGATGTTGACGGGCATTTCCACGAGCTGCGCTGGAAAGGCGCGATTACAGTCGTTCCGCAAGAAAACCAAACAAAACATCTGGTCCGTATTACCGCAGACAGTCTCGGGCCGATGCGCCCATCAAACGACATAATGGTGGGCCCCGCCGCACGACTAGCGGATGGTTCGGAAAAAGCCGCAAATGATCTGATTGATGACAGCGGCGTCATCGACATCACACCGATGCGCCCAACACAACTGTTTCACCTTGTGTTCGACAGGCAATGCGCCATCGATGCCCAAGGCATCGCACTGCACAGCTATCACCCTGGGGCGCGGCACAGCTTTGGCCTACAAGGGCCGCGTTTATCGCTATTTTTAGAGCTATTTCCCCATATCGAACGTTGGTCCGATTTCGGACCCGCCCAATCTAGGTTAGCCAAAGCGGCTTAGGCGTCGCGCGCCAGCCGCTCTTCCAATACATCGAAAGGCACGCCCGGTTCATCCTTAGCACCGCGGATGACAAGCGATGTTTTTACGTTCGCAACGTTGTCCGCAGTCAGCAATTCACCCGTTAGAAAACTTTGGAATGTACGCAGATCTGGGGCCACACATTTTAGGATGAAATCAACTTCACCGTTCAACATGTGGCATTCGCGAACCAGCGGCCAATGACGGCATTTTTCTTCGAAGGCCGACAAATCGGATTCAGCCTGTTTATGCAGGCCGACCATCGCGAACACCTGCACCTCGAAACCCAACTCGCGGCTATCGACGTCGGCATGATATCCGCGAATGTAACCCTGTTCTTCCAAAGTACGCACACGGCGCAGGCACGGAGGCGCGGAAATTCCAACACGTTTGGCTAATTCAACGTTGGTCATTCGACCGTCCGCCTGCAATTCAGCTAGGATCATACGATCGATTTCGTCGAGTTTGCTGCCTGGCATTGCCTACCCCAAAAGAAAGTTTCGCAAACACTACGACCAAAGCCGCATCTGCGCAACATTATTTCACATCTGCGCAAGATCATTACGCAGAGAATTTTACATCACGAATGGATATGAGTTGCCTTTGCCCCCTTTCAGGACTCGGGCCGCATGGCTATATCGGGGCAAACAGATAATGAAAAGAGGGCTGCCATGTCTGAGACGCGCCACACCAAAGTATTGATCATCGGTTCCGGCCCTGCAGGTTACACCGCAGGCGTTTACGCAAGCCGCGCAATGCTGAACCCTATTCTGGTACAGGGCATGGAACCTGGCGGCCAGCTGACCACCACCACCGACGTTGAAAACTGGCCCGGTGAAAAAGCGATCCAAGGCCCGCAGTTGATGGTCAACATGGAAGAGCACGCTCGCGAAATGGGCTGTGAAATCGTGATGGACATGATCAGCGAACTGGACCTGCAACAGCGTCCGTTCGTTGCCAAAGGCGACACAGGCACCACCTACACCGCAGACGCTGTTATTCTGGCAACGGGAGCACGTGCGAAATGGTTGGGTCTGGACTCCGAAGAAGCCTACAAAGGTTTCGGCGTTTCGGCGTGTGCAACCTGTGACGGTTTCTTTTACCGCGGACAGGAAATCGTTGTTGTTGGCGGCGGCAACACAGCCGTCGAAGAGGCACTGTTCCTGACCAACTTTGCAACCAAAGTGACATTGATCCACCGCCGCGATTCATTGCGCGCCGAAAAAGTTCTGCAGGACCGCCTGTTCAACCACCCCAAGGTCGAAATCATGTGGGACCACCAGTTGGAAGAAGTCGTTGGCGAAGGCGACCCCAAAGGTGTTTCGGGTGTGAAAGCCAAAAACGTGAAAACAGGCGAAATCGTGGACGTGCCAGCCAAGGGCGTGTTCATAGCTATCGGCCACGCACCAGCCTCTGAATTGGTCAAAGACCAGCTGGAAACCTACAACGGCGGCTACGTCAAAGTGAAACCAGGCACGACTGAAACCTCGATCCCTGGCGTGTTCGCAGCAGGCGATTTGACCGACGACAAATACCGTCAGGCCGTTACCTCGGCGGGTATGGGCTGTATGGCTGCGCTGGACGCGGAACACTATCTGGCTGCACTCGAATCCTAATTCACAGCATTCCAGACACATCGACCCGAAGCGCCGCAAATTTTGCGGCGCTTTTTCGTTCCGATATCGAAACAAAAAATCTGATTTTGCAGGTCTATTTCCCAATAGAGGCGATAGGACGGAACAAATGTTCCCGATGCATCGAAAAACGTGCTTTTACAGTCCAGATTGCGCCGTTTTGCCCACACAGCATCCCTTTTGGGTCGATATCTGGCAATTAGGCTTGAAACAGGGTGCATTGGGGGCGTAGGTCGGGCGCAAATCAGCCAAGTGTATATTTCAACGCCGGAACACTATTATGACGATGGACCTAGCCCCGATCCCCGAGCTGTATGTATCGTACGACTCTGCCCAGAAACTGAAAATCGAAGCTGGCGAGTTGACCAGCCACGACCTGACGCCGCGCCAGATTTGCGATCTGGAGCTGTTGATGAACGGCGGCTTCAACCCGCTGAAAGGTTTCCTGTCGGAAGAAGACTACAACGGCGTTGTCGAAAACATGCGCTTGGCGGACGGCCAGCTGTGGCCGATGCCGATCACCTTGGACGTGACCGAAGATTTCGCATCGAAAATCGAACTGGGTCAGGACATTGCTCTGCGTGACCAAGAGGGCGTCATTCTGGCGACCATGACCGTCACCGACAAATGGGAACCAAACAAATCGCGCGAAGCTGAAAAAGTGTTCGGCGCGGACGATCTGGCCCACCCTGCGGTGAACTACCTGCACAACACGGCTGGCAAAATCTATCTGGGCGGCCCTGTCACCGGCATCCAGCAGCCTGTTCACTATGATTTCCGCGGTCGCCGCGACACGCCAAACGAACTGCGCGCCTATTTCCGCAAAATGGGCTGGCGCAAGGTTGTTGCGTTCCAAACCCGCAACCCGCTGCACCGCGCACACCAGGAACTGACCTTCCGCGCCGCACGCGAAGCGCAGGCCAACCTGCTGATCCACCCTGTTGTTGGCATGACCAAACCGGGCGACGTTGACCACTTTACCCGCGTGCGCTGCTACGAGGCGGTTCTGGACAAATACCCAGCAGCCACCACCACCATGTCGCTGCTGAACCTAGCGATGCGTATGGCAGGCCCGCGCGAGGCTGTCTGGCACGGCCTGATCCGTAAAAATCACGGCTGCACCCACTTTATCGTTGGTCGCGACCACGCTGGCCCGGGCAAAAACTCGGCTGGTGAGGATTTCTACGGTCCATATGACGCGCAGGATCTGTTCCGCGAACACCAAGAAGAAATCGGCATCGAAATGGTCGACTTCAAACATATGGTTTACGTGCAGGAACGCGCGCAATACGAACCAGCGGACGAAATCGCAGACAAAGACGACGTGACCATCCTGAACATCTCGGGCACCGAGCTGCGTCGCCGTCTGGCCGAAGGTCTGGAAATCCCAGAATGGTTCAGCTTCCCCGAGGTTGTGACCGAACTGCGCAAAACCAAACCGCCACGTTCGAAACAGGGCTTCACCGTGTTCTTCACCGGTTTCTCGGGCTCGGGTAAATCGACTATTGCGAACG
Organism: Marivivens niveibacter; assembly: GCF_002150005.2. Lineage (GTDB taxonomy): Bacteria > Pseudomonadota > Alphaproteobacteria > Rhodobacterales > Rhodobacteraceae > Marivivens > Marivivens niveibacter. Next base: position 418,913 of record NZ_MSPP01000001.1, on the reverse strand, counting down.
CGCTGATGGTGAAACTGATGGAAATGGGCGGCCGCCCTGTGACCCTGCTGGACGGTGATATTGTTCGTAAAAACCTGTCGTCTGAGCTGGGCTTCTCGAAAGAGCACCGCGACCTGAACATCCGCCGCATCGGCTATGTTGCGTCCGAAATCACCAAAAACGGTGGTATCGCGATCTGTGCGCCAATCGCGCCTTACACCGCAACCCGCCGCGCGGTTCGTGAAGACATCGAACAATACGGTGCTTTCGTCGAAGTCCACGTTGCGACCACGATCGAGGAATGCGAACGCCGCGACCGCAAGGGCCTGTATAAACTGGCTCGCGAAGGCAAAATCAAAGAGTTCACCGGTATCTCTGACCCATACGAGACCCCAACGAACGCAGAACTGGTTGTCGAAACCGAAAACGTCGAAGTCGACAACTGCGCACATCAGGTTCTGCTGAAACTGGAAAGCATGGGCCTCATCTCGGGCAAATAAGCCCGAAACCAGCACCAAATAAAAAGCCCCGGCCTTTCGGTCGGGGCTTTTGCGTTAGCGCATCCGTGCCAGCAAATTATCCTTGAGGATAAACTGATGATACAGCGCCGCACCGATGTGAACGACGATCAGGGTAACGGTGAGGTTTACCATCACCTCGTGTACGTCGCCCGCGTCACGGACGCCGAAAAACCAACGCGCGATGCCCGAGGCACACAAAACCAGCAATGACGCATAAATCGCGCCGTGGGTCAGTTTCGCCGCCCACGACATCCACGCTGGCATTTCCGGCTCGGCGGGCGCGCCCACGGTGAACCGCAAAACGATACGCGCCAGAACCGCGGCCAATAACGCCACCCCGACCCAGGGGTGCACGATCGCCGCGAAATATTGGCTGTAATCTTCGCCACGTGCATACATCCCTGCTGCGCGGCCTAATCCGTCAGAGACAAAATAGTTGAACAAAAACAACACGGCGACGACCCAATGCAGGATCATTTGCGGCCGCGAAAAACGGTCTGGCTGAGACATAGAAACACCTTTGGCTAAAATTCCTTTGGGCTGATACGATCCAGCCTACCGTTTCCGTCGAAAAAAGCGCCCTGAATTTTCAGGACGCTTTCAAAAATTCGGCGATAAAGGGTGCGGTTAATGCACGGTCATCGGCTGATATTCGTGTTCACGCGCCAGCAGAAACGCCATTTTGCGATCCGCCACCAGCGCCAGTTGTTCACCGTCGGATTTGTGAACCGCGAACAGATGATCCAGACCTTCGGCTTGTTCCTGAACTTCGACTGGCAGATCGGCGACCGCTACGGATTTCACGTAAACGATGCGGTCTTGGTCTTTTTCAAAATCATATTTGGTGTTCATTCATTCACTCCTTTTGATTTTGATGGTCTGCACCACCGTTTCAGGCACTTTGCGGGTCAGATCGACATGCAACAGCCCGTTTTCCATGCTTGCCTCGCCTACTTCGACCCCGTCGGCCAAAACGAATGACCGTTGGAATTGGCGGGCAGCAATGCCGCGATGTAGGAAAATGCGGCCTTCGTTTTCGTCTTTTTGACGTCCACGGATAACCAGCGAACTATCCTCGACCGTGATCGACAGATCGGATTCCGAAAAACCGGCAACCGCCAGAGTGATCCGATACGACCGTTCCGAGGTCTGTTCGATGTTATAAGGGGGATACCCTTCGTTTCCTGATTTCGCTGTGCGTTCCACCAATCGTTCCAATTGTTCAAACCCCAGCAAAAACGGGTGCGTCCCCAAAGTTAATTTCGTCATATGACACGTCCTGTATTAGCGACCGTCTGGTAATGGCCCCGCGTTCGGCGACCACAAATTTAATATGGGGGGCTATTCGCAGCTTCGCAAGGGCTAGGCGGAATCGATGGGAATTGCTAAGATGGTTGGTATCCGCGCAAGACGAGCCAGGAATTCCAATGAACAAATCCACACGGATGGACACAACCGAAGTTCTTCGGGTCGAACTCGAAGTCCTGAAACGCGAACACCGCGACCTGGACGAAGCGATTTCCGCGCTCGAAGAAAAGGGATCAGCTGATATGCTGACCATTCGGCGTCTTAAAAAACAGAAACTGGGCCTCAAAGACAAAATTGTCGCGCTAGAGGACCGTATTTTTCCCGATATCATCGCCTAAAGCGGGCGTCGGGCAATTGCACCTGACCACTGCGCCGCTATAGTGCCGCTTCAATTTAACTGCGGGTATTTAGCCATGACCACACCTTCTGTCGGTATCATTATGGGCAGCCAATCGGATTGGCCGACCATGAAACTGGCCGCCGATATTCTGGACGAGCTGGGCATTTCTTATGAAAAGAAAATCGTCAGCGCCCACCGCACGCCAGATCGTCTGTGGACCTACGGCAAAGAGGCAGCAGGCCGCGGCCTGCAAGTGATCATCGCGGGCGCTGGTGGCGCGGCCCACTTGCCCGGCATGATGGCATCGAAAACCCGCGTGCCTGTGATTGGCGTGCCAGTGCAAACCCGCGCCCTATCTGGCGTAGACAGCCTGTATTCCATCGTTCAGATGCCCAAAGGTTTCCCTGTTGCCACCATGGCAATCGGTGCGGCTGGCGCATCCAACGCGGGCCTGATGGCCGCTGGTATTCTGGCGCTACAAGACGCCGATTTGGCCGCCCGTCTGGACGCATGGCGCGAAGCTTTGTCCGCCTCTATCGCTGATGAGCCTGTCGATGAGTGATATGCTAACAACCGGCGCAACAATCGGTATTCTGGGCGGCGGTCAATTGGGCCGTATGCTGTCTGTCGCGGCGTCCCGTCTGGGGTTCAAAACCTGCATTTTTGAACCTGCGGGCGACTGCCCTGCCAGCCACGTTGCGAACTACCATTTCCAAGCGTCCTACGACGACCACGATGCCCTGCGTAAATTCGCGGAGTCGGTCGACGTTGTGACCTATGAATTCGAAAACATCCCGACCGAAGCGTTGGACGTGATCGAAGCCATCAAACCAATTCGCCCGAACCGCAAAACTCTGGCCGTGTCGCAGGACCGTCTGGTGGAAAAGGCGTTCTTGAACGAACTGGGCCTGAAAACTGCGCCTTTTGCCGCCGTTGATGACGCCACCGATCTGGCAGAAGCGATTGCCGAAATCGGCACGCCTGCGATCCTGAAAACCCGCCGTTTCGGGTACGATGGCAAAGGTCAGGCGCGGATCATGTCGCCTGATGACGCAGAGGCCGCTTTGGCTGATATGGCGGGCGCACCAGCCATTTTGGAAGGTTTCGTTGATTTCAGCCACGAAGTATCGGTGATCGCAGCGCGCGGTCTAACGGGCGAAGTTTGCTGTTTCGATCCGGGCGAAAACGTCCACAAAAACGGCATACTGGACACGACCACCGTGCCTGCAAACCTGACCGGCATGCAAACCGCCGATGCGGTTCTGTTGGCGGGTAAGATCCTGAACAAACTGGATTATGTCGGCGTTATGGGGGTCGAACTATTCGTCACCCGTCAGGGCCTGATCGTCAACGAAATCGCACCACGCGTGCACAATTCGGGTCACTGGACGCAGAACGGATGTACCGTGGATCAGTTCGAACAGCACATCCGCGCTGTTGCCGGTTGGCCGCTGGGCGATGGCAAACGCCATTCGAATGTGGTCATGGAAAACCTGATCGGCGATGACGTAGACGGCATTCCCGAAATCGCCAAATCGGGCGACGCGATCCACCTATATGGCAAAGCCGACGCGAAACCGGGCCGCAAAATGGGCCACGTGAACCGCGTTACAGGCCCTGCCAATTAATCCACGATAAAATCATCACCTAAGATGGGCGCCTCTCTGAAAAAGGCGCCCTCTTCTATAAAGGCGACCGTTTCTGCGATCACGACGGCGTTGTTCATCATGAACGTATGTGTAACTGGCAGAACGATGTGATCGGTCATCCCGTCAAGTTTCGTGGATTCGACCGAGACTTTGCCATCGTCTTCGCCGTCTATCAGGGCCGAATAAACAGGGTTCAGCGATTGGGAACCCGCGATGATGCCCACGGGGTAATCTGGGGTGCCCAATTCCAACGGGACGCTATCGGCCCCTGTCCCCAACTGTTCGCCCGCAGGACCGTTCAGCCATTCAAACGGCGGCCAGTCGCCAAATACGTCAACCAATTCAGACCCTTGGTTCGGCGGAGCCAGCATCACAACGCGGCCCATATTTTCCACCGTGTTCTGCGCCAGCCACGCACGCACCAGAATACCTCCCATCGAATGGGTCACAAAATGAACGGTATCATCCCCGCAGGCCGCGACATCGTCTGTTACGTCTTGCAACAGGTCATCAATCGGTTTGCTGGTCGACGGGTAGCCACGGTTAACCGTTTTGTACCCTTCGGCATCCAACACGGTTTGCATGACGAATAATGACACTTCGGATCGGGCAAGCCCGTGCAGTAAAACCACACAGTCCGCCGATGCAGGGGTCGCGAATAACAGAGCAATGGCCGAGGCAAAGTATTTCATGCCGATCACATAGGGCGCAGGTTGCATGCAATCAATCGCAACAAGGCTTGTACGTTAGGCGCGAACCCGCCAGTCTGGTAAAATGTCCATACGCATCGCGACCCGCGCCATCATCCTACATAACGACCGTTTGCTGTTGGTAAACGCGTGGAAAAATCGCGATCATTTGTGGTGCGCTCCGGGCGGCGGGGCCGAACCACACTCTAGCCTGCCCGCCAACCTATCGCGCGAAGTGTACGAAGAAACCGGACTGATCGTGAAGGTCGGCAAACCTTGCCTCATTAACGAATTTCACGACCCAAACGGGCCGTTTCATCAGGTGGATATCTATTTCCGCTGCACGATTGCCTCTGGCGATCCACATGGCGAATGGACCGATCCCGAAGGCATCGTAAGCCACCGCAAATGGGTCACCCGCGACGAGATGGCAAGGATGCGGGTCAAGCCTGATAGTCTGGCCGCTGTTGCGTGGGGCGATGATGACGCCCCGATGTATGACCCGCTAGAGCCGATAATCCGTTAACGTCTCAGCGGTGTATCCGACAGGCGGATGGGCGTGCGGACAGACGGAATTCCGTTTTGCGTTACCTGCATTCCCCGCGCCTGAACCTGCGGATCTTTGAACACCTGTTCAATGTCATTGATGGGGCCTGCGGGCACCGTTGCCTGTTCTAATGCGGTCAGCAGATCATCGCGTTTCCAGTCGGCTAGCAGGGCGGTGATTTTCGACTTCAGCTCTGCCCGATGCGTGATGCGGCCGTCGTTGCGGGCGAAACGATCATCCATCGGCAACCCGACCACGGCACAAAACCGTTCGAACTGACCATCGTTGCCAACCGCCACGATCAGCGCTCCATCCGACACCTGAAACGCGTCATAGGGCGTGATATTAGGATGGGCATTCCCCATGCGGCGCGGCGATTGGCCCGACACCAGATAATTCATCGCCTGATTGCCCAACACGCCCACCGCGCAATCCAGCAGGGCCATATCAACAAACTGCCCCTGCCCTGTGGTTTCGCGCGCATGCAATGCGGCCTGAATACCGATCACGGCGTATAGCCCCGTGAAAATATCGGCAAAGGCAACGCCCGTTTTCTGCGGTGCCCCATCAGGTTCGCCCGTCAGATGCATCCATCCAGCCATGCCTTGGATCAGGAAATCATACCCCGCGCGGGCCGCGTATGGTCCATCCTGACCAAACCCTGTGATAGAACAATAGACTAGCCGCGGGTTGATGCGGCGCAGGCTGTCGTAATCCAACCCGTATTTTTCCAGCCCGCCAACTTTGAAATTTTCGATCAAAACATCGGCACCGCGGATCAGATCTAGCACCGTTTGTCGCCCCTCTTCGGTACGAAAATCGGCGCGGACGACCTGTTTACCGGCGTTGCAGCTGTGGTAATAGGCCGCCGTTCCATCCTCCACGAACGGCGGCCCCCAACGGCGGGTGTCGTCGCCGTCTGGGCTTTCGACCTTGATGACGTCGGCGCCCAAATCAGCGAGAGTCTGCCCCGCCCATGGCCCAGCAAGGATGCGAGCCAATTCCACAACTTTGATACCTTGCAGCGGATGCATCAGAAAAACGCCTGAAGGCCCGTTTGCGCACGCCCCAAGATCAGCGCGTGAATGTCGTGCGTGCCTTCGTACGTGTTCACGGTTTCCAGATTGACCATGTGGCGGATCACGCCGAATTCAGCCGATATCCCGTTTCCGCCGTGCATATCACGGGCGTTGCGGGCCACATCCAGCGCCTTGCCGCAGTTATTGCGTTTGATCAGGCTGATCATTTCTGGCGCGGCTTGGGCCGTGTCCATCAGGCGGCCAACTTGCAATGCGGCCTGCAAACCCAGCGTGATTTCCGTTTGCATATCCGCAAGTTTTTTCTGGAACAGCTGCGTTTGCGCAAGCGGTTTGCCAAATTGCGTGCGGTCCAGTCCGTACTGACGTGCCGCGTGCCAACAGAATTCAGCCGATCCCATAACGCCCCACGCGATCCCGTAACGGGCGCGATTCAAACAGCCAAACGGCCCCTTTAGGCCAGCCACGTTGGGCAACAGGGCATCCTCTCCTACCTCGACCCCGTCCAACACGATTTCGCCCGTGATCGATGCGCGTAGGGACAGTTTATTATCCACCTTGGGCGCGCTCAGGCCTTTGGTCCCTTTGTCCAGAACAAAGCCTTTGATCTTGCCGCCGTGCGCATCGGATTTCGCCCAAACGACAAACACATCGGCGATCGGCGCGTTGCTGATCCACATTTTCGATCCGGTCAGGCGATAGCCACCGTCGATTTTTTCAGCGCGGGTATTCATGCCAGCTGGGTCCGATCCAGCGTCAGGTTCGGTCAGGCCAAAGCAGCCGATCCATTCGCCGCTGGCCAATTTGGGCAGGTATTTCTGGCGCTGTTCTTCGGTGCCATAGGCATAAATCGGATACATCACCAGCGACGACTGCACGGACATCATCGACCGATAGCCGCTGTCGACCCGCTCGATTTCCCGCGCGACCAGACCGTAGGCAACATACGACCCGCCCAGTCCGCCGTACTGTTCAGGGATGGTCACGCCCAGTAGCCCCATTTCCCCCATTTCGCGGAAAATCGACGGGTCCGTGGTTTCCGTCAGATAGGCATCCGTGACTCGCGTTTGCAGTTTTGCCTGCGCATAGCTGCGGGCGGATTCGGCCATCATTCGTTCATCTTCGGTCAGCTGCGCATCCATGCGCAACGGGTCCGCCCAGTCAAAGCTGGATAGATCTGGGGCATCTTTGGGTTTCAACGTCATTCTGTGCCTACCTATCAAACAATTTTGCCCGACTCTACCGCCGCCACGTAAGGTCAAGCAAACGATTTAAAAGCACCAGTTAATGAGTTATACTCATGAAATGCGCCAATCTTACACGCCATCCGTTCCTGAATTACGTGCTTTTATCGCTTGCGCGCAGCACGGCACCACAACCATGGCTGCGTCGAATTTGAACCTGACGCAAAGCGCGATCTCCCGCAGTGTTGCATCGCTAGAGCAACGGTTGGGCGTGATTTTATTTGAACGTGTACGCAAACGCCTGACTCTTTCGCCTGCTGGGCACGCATTTCTGCCCAAAGCCCAGTCCATATTGGCATCATTAGATGACGCAGCGGTCGGCATCATGGCGTTTGGCGGCGGTGAAACAGTGCTAAGGATCGCTGCATTACCCAGTTTTGGACGCGCTTGGTTACTGCCAAAACTTGCGCCGTTTCTAAAACAACATAGCGGCATTCGTATCGACCTAACCGCGCGTCTATCGCCAGTCGACTTTTCGACCGATACAATCGACATAGCGATTATGCGTACATCGCATATACCGCCCTTTGCTGAAACCATACCAATCATGCCAGAAAAATTGGTTGTGGTAGCCGCCCCATTTATTTTAGGCGACAGGTCGGATTTGGACGATCAATCGCTATTGAACCTGCCCTTATTACAACAATCGACCCGCCCGACGTTATGGTTAGATTGGTTCAAAAGCCACGACACAGACCCACGCCGCGCCTTGCGTGGGGCGCGGATGGATCATTTCGATATGGTCGTAGATGCCGCCATCGCGGGGATGGGTTTGGCCATTGTCCCTGATATCATCGCACAGCCAGCGTTGGATCGCGGTGATTTGGCTATGGCAACGAAACGGCATTTTGAAACTGGGGATCACTACACAATGATCACGCCAGTTGGTGGCATGTCGCAGACGGCGCGGTTATTTATTGATTGGGTGCAAACGGGTATTGCGGGTTGCCCAAAGACCGACGGGGCGCAATAGTCAGGCCATGATCCGCACCATTTCCATTGCATTCGCGTTATTGGCAACGCCAGCCTCTGCCGAAAACATTGTTGCTTTTGCTGCGGCGAGTTTGAAAACCGCACTGGATGACATCGTGGCGGAGTGGAATGCATCACACGATGATGTCGTTATCGTATCCTACGCTGGATCGGGCGCATTGGCACAGCAAATCCGCCAAGGCGCCCCTGCGGATGTGTTCATTTCGGCCAACATGCAATGGATGAACGCCACATCAGACTATTCGATCGCGCAGATCGACCTGTTATCAAACGAACTGGTGATCGTCGCAGGTGGCAACCAAGACCCAATTGAAATTACAGATCTTCCGATCCTATTGGGAAACGAAAAACTAGCCATGGCGCTGGTCAACGCTGTTCCAGCTGGCCAATACGGCAAAGCAGCCTTTGAACATTTTGGACTATGGGACGATATCGCTCCCAATGTTGCGCAAACCGATAATGTGCGCGCGGCGCTAGCGCTCGTCGCTTTGGGCGAAGCCCCCTTTGGCGTTGTCTATGCAACCGACGCGGCGGCAGAACCCGACGTGTCCGTGGTCGCAAAGTTTCCGGAAAACAGCCATCCGCCGATTACATATCCAGCCGCGTTGCTGACGGAAAATGGCCGTGCTTTTTTCGATACGTTGACCGGCTCCTCTGCCGCACGCATATTTACCGAAAACGGATTTAAGGTACTGAACTAAGTGGCAGAGTGGTTATCCCCCGCCGAATGGCAAGCCGTCGCGCTATCCTTGCGCGTCGCAATTTGGGCTGTGCTGCTAAGTTTACCGTTCGCTATTTTCGTCGCCCATGCCTTGGCCCGTTGGGAATTTGTCGGAAAACAGGTTCTGAACGGCCTTGTCCATCTGCCGTTGGTCCTGCCCCCTGTTGTGACTGGGTATCTGCTGCTCATGACATTTGGACGGCGCGCACCTGTTGGGATGTTTCTGGAACAAACTTTCGGGTTCACATTTGCCTTTCAATGGACGGGTGCGGCATTGGCTGCTGCGATCATGGCCTTTCCACTGGTGGTGCGCGCCATTCGGTTATCAATCGAAGCTGTCGACCCTAAACTAGAACATGCGGCGCGTACATTGGGCGCTGGGAACGCCCGCGTGTTTGCGACAATCACCCTGCCTCTCGCCCTTCCTGGGATCATAGCAGGCGCGGTTTTGGGTTACGCCAAAGCAATGGGCGAATTCGGCGCGACCATCACATTCGTTTCCAACATTCCCGGCCAGACACAAACGCTACCGTCAGCGATCTATTCATTCTTGCAGGTGCCCGGCGGCGAAAGTTCGGCGATACGGCTGGTTGCGATCGCGATTGTTATTTCAATGACGGCACTGATTTTGTCTGAGTATTTGTCGAAAATCATCGCCCGAAAGGTGCGCGGCCAATGACGGTACAGATCAACATACGCCACGCCTTCGATGGGTTTGATCTGGCTGCCCGATTTGATGCCCCAAAAGGCGTGACAGCCCTGTTCGGCGCATCTGGATCAGGCAAAACCACGATCATCAACGCCGTTGCTGGGCTGCTGGCACCGCAGAACGGTCGCATTGTTGTGGATGGGCGCGTCCTGTTTGATAGCAAAACAGGCGTCAACACACCGCCCAACAAACGAAAAATCGGGTATATTTTTCAAGACGCGCGCCTGTTTCCACATATGACCGTCCGCCAAAACCTGACTTATGGCCGCCCGACAGGACCCATTGACGCGGTGGTGGATATGCTGGGATTGGATAGCCTGCTAGGCCGCCGCCCTGCGAAACTCTCTGGCGGAGAAGCACAACGCGTCGCGATTGGTCGCGCACTTCTATCGAACCCCGATCTTATTCTTGCTGACGAACCGCTTGCCGCGCTGGACGAGGCCCGCAAATCCGAAATTCTGCCCTATTTCGAAAAACTACGCGATCATGCGAAAGTACCGATTTTATACGTCAGCCATTCCGCAAACGAAGTTGCGCGGCTCGCGACCACCGTTGTCGTCCTGAACAAAGGCCGCGTGACCCATGCTGGTTCGGCTGAAACCGTTCTATCCGATCCAACCGTCACCCCAACTGGCGTTCGGTCAGCAGGCGCAGTGATGCAAGCCCGCGTAGTGACCCATGATGACGACGGACTAACGGTGCTGTCGATTGGAGCATCCAACTTAATCGTACCCAATTGCGATGCGCCTGTTGGGACCGACCTGCGCCTAAGGATCGCGGCACAAGACGTCATGATTGCTACCGCGCCTTTGTCGGGGATTTCGGCATTAAACACCCTGCCCGCCACGATCACCGCCATCCGCAAAGGCGATGGACCAGGCGCGTTGGTCCAATTGGAAACAGGTGGCGCACCGTTCCTTGCGCGGATCACCCAACGATCTTTGACGGCGTTGGGTCTAACAGTTGGGCAGACAGTTCACGCCGTCATCAAAGCGGTCAGTATTGACCGTTAAATCGCGAAAACCACTCCGACAGCGCCGCAGTTGATTCCGGTTCGTCCAAAAACGGAACATGCCCACGCCCTGCCGCAATCGCAGTCACCAGATCAGGGCATCGTTCAGCCATCTTTCCAACGGTGTCTGCCGACATGAGATCCGAATTTTCTCCCCGAACAACCGCCAATGGGCGCCCTAAACAGGCATCGAACATGGGCCACAAATCTGGCTGCGGCTGGCTCTGCCCCATTTCAAAGGCGACCCGCAAATCAGGATCATAACTTAGCTTCAGCCCATTATATGTTTGTTCGAACTGACGCGCGGCCTGATCGCGCCAACGATCCATCGGCACATCCTCAAAACCACTCGTTTTCGACAAAGCGACCGCCATGTCCTCTAGCGTTTTCGCCTTTGGCTGCACCCCCAGATAGGTATCGATGCGGGACAGGCCGATTGGGTCCAGCTCTGGCCCGATGTCATTAAAAAACACGCCTGCCAACCGGTCGGGCACCATCATCGCCATGACCATCGCAATCAGACCACCCCGAGAGGTCCCAATGATAGCGCCCTTTTCGATGCCCAAATGATCCATGAGCGCGATGACGTCCTGCGTTTCTTGCAAAATCGTGTAGGACGTCGGATCGGCCCAGCCTGATGCCCCGCGCCCACGGCTGTCGGGACGGATCAGCTGACAATCAAACGGCAACGCCTGCGCCATAAAATCAAAGTCGCGACCATCGCGGGTCAAACCCGCCAATGCCAAAACAGGCAAACCTTTGCCCGAAATTTTGTAGGCAATCCGCACGTTATCGGCCGTCATAAAACTTTGGTAACTTTGAGGGTCATACAAACTGGTCATGGAAATCCCCTTTGATACTCAGCCTTAGGTAAGCGCGCCGCACGGCGACAAACAACCCTCAGGCGTTATAATTAATAAAATAAACAGTTTAGTTTAGTTTTTTATTGACAGTATTGTCAAAACCTTTGCAGATGCGACCAATAGCAAATCGGGAATTGAAATGTTTCGCCTTATCGCCGCCACTTGCGCGCTGTTCACGCTGCCTATTGCTGCATTTTCGGACCAACCGGTTTTAGTGGAAATCGTTGAAGTACAAAAATCAGCCCAAACAATCGAACGCAGTTTGGTCGGGACGGTCCAAGCCCAAGACGATTATCCCGTGTCCTTTCGAACTGGCGGCATGATCGCCGAAATCGCGGCTGAAATCGGGGACCACCTAGAACAGGGTGATCTAATTGCGCGGTTGGAAAATGTGACCGCGATGGCACAACGTGACGCCGCAACTGCAAACCTAGAGGCTGCTTTGGCGCAACGAACCCAAGCCGAAACAACGCGGGACCGCACTCAAGGGTCGCTGGATCGTGGGACTGCCACGCAATCGGATTTGGATCGGGCGCAACAGGCCTTTATCGCAGCTCAATCCGCTTATCGTCAGGCTGAAACGGAACTATCAAAGGCACAACAGGCGGTAGATGACACTGAAATCAGAGCTGACGAAGCCGTCATCGTGATAGACCGTTTTGCCAATGCAGGCGAAATAGTGGGTGCAGGCACGACCGTTGCCGAATTGGCCTCGGACTCGCGCTTAGAGGTTCAGATTGATGTGCCTGACACGGCAGGATTGGACCAACTATCGCAGCTACCCGTCACCATCATACCCATCGACGGTGGATCAGAAATCACGGCACGGATTAGCGAAATCTCTCCGGTTGTGAGCAGCGCTGGAACCGTTTCTGTCACCGCCTTGCTGCCAGATAACACCGACATCGCGATTGGAACGCTCGTTCGCATTCAGGTTACATTTCCCAGCACAGGCGATTTCATTGTCCCAGCCGAGGCATTGGCCCTATCCGCAGGCAATCCTGCAGTTTGGGTTGTGGACCCGAACACCAATGCGGTTTCCGCGCGTCAAGTCAGCATTTCACGCTACGACGAAACCTCTATTTACATCAGCGATGGACTGGTCGCAGGCGACCTGATCGTGGGCCGCGGTGCGCACACCCTATTCGATGGCCGTATCATCACGACGGGAGCCGACAAATGATCCGCCCTATTCTACTTTCTGCGTTGCTGGCAATGGCAACGCCCGTTGTCGCTGACACGGAAAACGCGGCGCCTCGGCCTGTTATTTCTGAAATCGTGCGCGCGGATTCTGCCATTATGCGCAGCTTTGACGGGGTAATTGAACCGCGCGACCAGATCGACCTGGCGTTCCGTACAGGGGGCAGATTGGCGCGAATATCTGTCGAAACAGGCGACCGTGTGAGCCAAGGCTCAGTATTAGCCAGCCTCGATCAAATCACGTTGCAACAGGATCTAGACGCCGCCAGCGCCGCAGTTGTATCCGCCCGTGCGGCAGCAGATCTTGCAGCTGCGCAATTGGAACGCGGGACGGCGTTGATTGATCGCGGCGTCTATTCGCAGGCCCAACTGGAGCAATTACAGACCAGTTCTGACGCTGCGCGAGCTCAGCTGAACAACGCCATCGCGACCGAAGTTCAGGCCCGCGAGGCGGCCCACTATGGCAATCTAACCGCGCCCGTCGATGGCGTTATCCTAACCACCAACGCCGAAGTAGGCAGCTACATCGCCGCAGGGACATCGGTTCTGTCCATCACTGGCGGATCAGAGATCGAAGCGGTTATCGACGTTCCAGAACCGCTATTTGAAACGCTGACTACTACGTCGCAATTTGAAATCACGCATCAGGTTCCTGGCGTCGATCCAATCCGTGCAACATTGCGTAGCGTCGATCCCGTGACCGAAGGCAAATTAGACACCCGCCGCATGCGTTTGACTTTGATCGATCCTCCAGCAGATTACCGCATCGGCGCACTGGTACTTGCCCGCCCGCTGGCCCAGCAGACGCCTACAATTACCCTACCCCAGTCGGCCCTAACGACGCTGGACGGCCAATTAGGGGTTTGGCGGATCACACCAGATCGCACCGCCGAATTCGCACCTGTGACAGTTTCAACCGAAATTGGGGATCGGATTACAATCACCGCAGGTATCGACATCAACGACGAAATTATCACGCGCGGCGCATCATCCGTCAGCATTGGCCAACACATCGGAGACCGCATCCAATGAAAGGTTTCAACCTGTCCGACTGGGCGCTAAACCACAAATCCTTTGTCTGGTTTCTGATGATCCTATCAACTGTTGCAGGGCTATTCGCCTATACGTCAATGGGCCGCGAAGAAGACCCCGATTTCACCATCCGCACCATGGTGGTCACAGGCGTCATGCCCGGTGCAACAGCATCGGAAACCCTGACCCAAGTCACAGACCGCATTGAGAAAAAGCTGGAACAACTGGACACGCTAGATGCGACCCGTTCGGTGACTTACGCGGGTCATGCGGTTGTTTACGTTGATTTGCTGGAAACTGTTCGCGGTGCAGAAATTGAACAATCATGGACCAAAGTACGTGCCATGATGTCCGACATCCGCGGGGAATTTCCATCCGAATTCAAAGGTTTCGTTTTCAACGACAATTTCGGGGATGTGTTCGGGAACATCTATGCCTTTACGTGGGACGGCTACACATCGGACGAGGTTAAAACCTACGTCGAAAACATCGCCGACAACGTTCAACTGCTGGACGCGGCGGGGCGTGTCGAATTGGTCGGCCTGCAAGAACGCAAGGTGTTTGTTGAATTTTCCGATAGCCGCCTTGCCGCGCTGGGACTGGATGCACAAACCGTTCTGAACACTTTGGCCGCGCAAAATCAGATTGTACCATCCGGCACGATTGATACGTCGCACGAACGCATCGCAATCCGTATCAACGGGCAATTTGATAACGCCGCACAACTGGCATCAGCGCCTTTGCGATCAGGCGACACGTTTTTCACGCTGTCGGATGTTGCGAATGTAATCGAAGGCTATGAAAACCCGCCCAGTTCGCTGTTTCGATACAACGGCCAACAGGCAATCGCCCTGACAATCGGGATGCGTGGCGGCGAAAACATCTTGGATTTTGGGGCAGAGTTAAACGCTCTAATGGAACAGGAAATCGCCGCCCTCCCCATCGGGATCGACGTACACCACGTCGCGGACCAGCCCCATGTTGTCGAAGAATCCATCGGGCATTTCGTTAAGGCCCTGATCGAAGCGGTCGCAATTGTTCTAGCGGTGAGTTTTGTATCTTTGGGAATGCGGGCGGGATTTGTTGTGACCCTGACCATTCCTTTGGTGCTGGCGGTAACTTTTGTCATTCTGGACGCAATGGGCATCACGCTTCAGCGCATTTCACTGGGGGCATTGATCATCGCGCTAGGGCTATTGGTTGATGATGCGATGATCGCAATTGAAACTATGATTTCACGACTAGAGGTCGGCGATTCACTGACCAAAGCTGCATCCTATGCATGGACGTCGATTGCATTCCCAATGTTGACGGGCACATTGGTCACCGTGGCCGGTTTTATTCCCATCGGCCTGAACGACAGCCAAGCAGGCGAATACACAAATTCGCTGTTCTGGGTGATCGCAGTTTCATTGGTCATTTCATGGTTCGTCGCCGTTCTATTCGCCCCTATTTTGGGGGTCGCGTTCCTGCCAGCGCAGATGAAACATCATACGGACGAACCCGGTCGACTACGCCGCATGTTCCGCAGCGTATTGAACTGGGCCATGCGTGCAAAATGGCTCACCATTGCGATCACTGCTGCCGCGTTTGGCCTGTCGCTATTCGGCATGAAATATGTGGAACAGCAGTTTTTCCCGACCGGTGACAGACCCGAGGTATTGGTCGACGTCACCCTGCGCCAAAACGCCAGCATTAATGCCACCGACGATGCCATGCGCGATTTTGAAACGTGGTTGTCCGAACGGCCAGAACCGGTGTTTTGGACAACCTATGTAGGCGAACCTGCGCCACGTTTTGTCTTAACCCTACAGGGGCCAACTGCGTCGCCATCGACAGGACAAATCGTCATCCAGACAGGCAGCATCGCCGATCGCAACACGCTTGCAGATGCGGTAGGTGAATACTCTGACGCCAACCCGGCGGCTGAGTTTTTCCCAACCTTTATTTCGCTAGGGCCGCCATCTGGGAAACCCGTCCAATACCGCGTGGCAGGGCCAGATTATGATCAACTGCGCGATCATGCGCGTCGGTTGGCCGCAATCATGGAACAAGATGACCGTTTGGCTAGCATCGGGCTGGATTGGAATGAACCAACACGAACCATCAAGATCGACCTGAACCAGGCGCGACTGCGGCAGTTGGGATTGACCAAAGCGGACGTAGGGTCGCTGCTGTTGTCTTTGTACGAAGGCACAACAGTCACTCAACTGCGGGATGGAACTGCTCTGGTTGATGTCGTTGTTCGCGGCACCGAAGATACCCGCCAAACCCTTAGCGCGCTGGAAAACCTGCAAGTTGCAGGCGCAGATGGAACGCTGGTGCCACTGGCGTCCTTTGCCACGTTGGAATGGACAACCGAACCGCCCATGATCAAACAAGAAGGCCGCGTTCCAACGATCACCGTATCCGCGGCGATTAACACGGACGATCAGCCTGCCACGATTGTGAATGCGCTTGCGCCTCAATTGGCAGATTATGCGGCCAGCCTGCCAAACGGATATAAGGTAGAGGTCGGCGGCCCTGTCGAATCCAGTGCCGAAAGCCAAGCCCCCATCATAGCTGTGGTGCCGATTATGCTGGTGGTCCTACTGATCTTGGTCATGGCCCAAGTCCAAAGCTTTAGGCTCATGTTCATCGTCTTGGCGGTTGCGCCATTGGGCCTGATCGGTGTCGTGGCCGCGCTATTGCTATCGGGTGCACCGCTGGGTTTTGTCGCGATATTGGGCGTTCTGGCATTGGTCGGAATTCTGATCCGCAATTCCATTATCCTTGTCCAAGCGATCGAAGATTTACGCGCATTGGGCAAATCGCAATGGGATGCAGTGACCGAAGCATCCGAACACCGTGCGCGTCCAATCTTGCTGACCGCAGCAGCCGCGTCATTGGCGCTGATCCCGATCAGCCACCAGATTTTCTGGGGTCCAATGGCCTATGCCATGATGGGCGGGATCATTGCCGGCACGTTGATTACCCTTTTGTTCGTGCCTGCCCTATATTGCGCGGTATACGGTCTAACATCCCCCAAGAGGTGACACCCAATGATCAAAAATCGGACAGGCATTGATGCGCGGCTGATAGCCACCAAAAAGCGCCGCGAAAAAATGCGTGATCGCCTGATTGATGCAGCGACATTGGTTTTTGCCGAACGCGGGCCTGAAAACACAGTGATAGACCATATCGTGCTACAGGCTGGTGTCTCTCGCGGTAGTTTTTATAACTATTTTCGGTCTATCGAAGAACTGTTGGAAACAGCCAAACGGGAACTTGCCCAACAGATGATCCAGATCGTGACGCAAGTTGCGCTCACCAAAACCGATCCAGCAGAACAACTGGCGATCGGCATGGGCGGGTTCGTGAAAATCGCGTTGGACTATCCTATCTTTTTGCAGTTTTCGACCAAACTGGGCACGCGCGGATTAGGCGAAGGCAGCTATATCCGCACCACAGCGCCGCAGGTAATCCGCGCGGGAATAGAAACGGGTCGTTTCAATGAAATGCCAGAACAGACCGCAATCGATATTCTAGAGGCGATAGGCCTATCAATCATGCGCCGTCAGATAGAAAACGGCCACGTTGATGCCGAACCTTACATCGCCGCATTATTGCGTATGATGGGCCTATCCGAAGCCGAAGCCGAAACCATCGCGAACCGCCCGCTTCCAACGATCCCGATCCCAACCGATAGCTTAATCGCTCGCAGCGCCGCGCATTTGACAGCATCCCCCTGACCAACCGCGAAATTCTATGCTATTGCCGAAAACAGTTTTTACAAAGGCAACAGCATGACGACGTTCTGCGGTGGAATTGATCTAGGCGGCACAAAGATCGAAGCACGTCTATTTACTGGCCCGCAGGTCGAAAGCCACAGCTTTCACCGTATCGACACCCCGACCGATAGTTTTGACGCTATGGTCGCCGCGCTGATTGAACAGATTCACTGGCTATGGGGCCAAGCTGGCCAAGACATCCCCGTTGGCGTTTGTATGCCAGGCGTCATTGATCCGCGCAGTGGCGCGTGTCACGCAGCCAATATTCCTTGTAACGGGCAGTCTATTCAGGATGCGCTGCATCACAAATTGGGCAAAACATTGCCCGTTCTAAACGATGCTATGGCCTTTACCATGTCCGAGGCCCACCACGGCGCAGGCCACGGCGCGCAATCCGTATTCGGCCTAATTATGGGAACAGGTATCGGCGGCGGGTATGTCCTATCCGGCGACGCCGCTTTTCGGTACAACGGACTGTCTGTTGAAATCGGTCACATAGGCGTGCCTGCACGGGCGCTAGATCGCAATGGCTTGCCCAGCTTACCGTGCGGCTGCGGAAAATCGGGCTGCTACGAAACCTATATCTCTGGTCGTGGGCTAGAAAATCTGGCGAAGCACCTAACTGGATCCAAAATCGCTGCGCCTGAAATTTCCGACCATTCGTCATGTGATCAGATCATGAAAATATGGGCTGATATTGCTGCGGAATGTATCTACACCGCACAGTTCATGCTGGATCCCAGCGCGATCATTCTGGGCGGCGGCGTATCACGCATCGCTGGCGTCATCGACATGATTTACGATCAATTCGAAGATTTGCGGTTCGCAGACATCCCTGCCCCAACAATTGCCTTGGCTCAACACGGCGACAGTTCTGGCGCACGCGGGGCTGCAATTGCAGCGCAAAAGGCAGCTGCCGCATGACCGTAATAACGCCAAAATATTTCTATCACGCAGGACGGCTGCTAACCGGCAAAGCGATCACTGTCACTGACGGGATCATCCGCGAAATTTCAGCGGCAACCAGTATCGCCGATCAATCACCCTACATCCTGATGCCTGGGTGTCATGACATACAGGTCAACGGCGGCGGCGGTGTCATGGTCAATTCTGACCCATCGCCAGAAGGCCTGCGAAAAATTGCAGCCGCCCATGCGACATTGGGAACAACGGCGATCATGCCCACGGTCATCACAGATACCCCCGATGTGATTGATGCCGCGGCGGATGCGGCAATTGCCGTGCGTGATGATCCCAACCAATTAGGCCTTCATATCGAAGGGCCGCACATTGACGTGGAAAAACGTGGCACCCATAATGCCGACTATATTCGCCCCCTGGACGATCGGACCTTGGCGACGCTGGTTCGCCTAAGGCAAGCAGGCGTGACGGTGGTGCTGACACTAGCCCCCGAATTGGCCAGCCCAGAACAATTGGACGCATTGTCAAAACTGGGCGTTATCCTGTCAGCCGGACACTCCAACGCATCGGCAGAGCAAACGCGCGATGCCATGGATCACGGTGTGACCGTGTTCACCCATCTGTTCAATGCAATGCCCCAGATGAAATCACGCGCACCCGGCATTGTAGGCGCGGCGATTTTGTCGAATGCCTATTGCGGACTGATCGCCGACGGAATCCACGTCAGCTGGGACATGTTGCAAATTGCCATCGCGGCCCGCCCCGCAGCCAACAAAATGTTCTTGGTCTCTGACGCGATGGCCACAGTCGGTGGACCAGATCATTTCGACCTCTACGGAAAACGGATCACTATTCAAAACGGTCGTTTGATCAATGACGAAGGCGCTTTGGCAGGGGCGCATTTGGATATGGTCACGGCGCTGCGCAATCTGCACCAGAGCGTAGATGTCACGCTGGCAGAGTGCATTGCCATGGCCACAGACAATCCGCGCATGGCGATCGGATTGCTGCCTATCGATCCGATCGATAGGCCGATCGACCAATTCATAGCGCTAGACAGCGATCTAACCCTGACCGATTTGCATAGCGGCAATGCATTTTAGCGCAACGGCTTGCAATTGCTGCATGACGGCATTTCCAAATGCTGCGTAGCGGCATGATCCTAGACACCCTATATTTGGATCAACGGCGGGCAACAGCCTGCATAGTTTGATACAGATGATACGTCAGGATACGACAATGGCTACTTTCGCAAACGCCAATGAATTCGCAAACAAATCGTCGGTTTTCACCGCAGTGGCAAACGGCTTTGCTGCATTCGGTAAAGCACTGCAGCGTTCGGCAATGCGCCGCGCACTAAACGAACTGACTGACACCGAACTGGCATCGCTGGGCATGAACCGCGACCAGATCGAAGCACGCGCTGCTGCGCTGATCTAAAACATTTCAAAATGCGCGAAACGGGCGGCCAATTTGGCCGCCTTTTCTATTTTTAATCGACAAATTTTTCCGCAGCATCGGCAACGCCTTTGGTCCAATATCCCGCTGCTTTGATCCGGTTTTTCGGCCAACCGTTTTCTAACAGATAAGTCCGTAGAGTACGCGTCACCAACGATTCCGCCGCGATCCACACAAAACAATCAGCAGCCAAACTAACGGCTTTTAGCGCCTTAAGCAGAGGTTCAGCATCGGCGGCCTGATCGACAGGACGAACAATATAATCAATCGTTTGCGCCGCCTGAGTTTCAAACGTCTGCTGGTCAGCGGCATCTGGTATCGCAATGATGGCATGCACCGAGTCGCCTTTTTCCATTTCCTCGATGCGGCGACCAATCGCTGGCAGGGCTGTTTCATCACCAATCAACAGCCAATTGCGCACGTTGCGGATAACCTGAGATCCACGTGGACCGCCGATGTTCAACGTATCGCCAACCTGAGCCTTTTGGGCCCAATCCGTTGCAGGCCCTGCCTCGTGAACAGCGAAATCCAGAACCAATTGGCGTTTTTCTGTATCAAACGCCCGCGGCGTATAATCCCGCATCTCGCGGTCGCCGCCTTTGGTTTGAAAGAACAGCTTTACATGGTCATCTGGCGATGCACTGACAAAATTACCCAGATCCTCGCTGGTCAATGTGAACCGCAACATATGCGGTGTTAGTTCGATGCGATCCACAACGGTCAAAGTCCGGCGGTGCAATTCATGGCGCTGCCGATCGATATAGGGTTCATCAATTTCGATGGATGACATGGTAATTTCCTAACTGAACAACGGGCTAACCCCGCTATTTAGCAACAATAAGCTTCAGATGCCCTATTATCTGAGTTATTTTGTCAGAAATTCAAGTATCTTATTCATATATAAAATTCCCTTCAAAAATAGAAGGGGCTTTAATTTTGTCGTCCGACATAGATAGTCGAGACTGAGGCAAAATCCGCATAAATAAAGTCAATAACTTAGGTAAACGCGCGACATTTGACGATGCAGTTTCCGACATGGATTTCGCAACTTGCGTCACGAAAAAGGCGACCCAGAATAGGCATTTGCCGCAACCGTAGGACTACCGAAACAGTAAAAAGGCCGCCCGATTGGGCGGCCTTTTCGAGTTGGTTTGTAGTCGGTGTCGAAACTTACCTCTTCCGACGGCGCTTGACCTGGCGTTCTTCCTCGTACCGCTGAAGCGCGGTCATGGTGTCGATGAGCTTCCAATTTTCCGAGACAAATGGATTGAGCTCTTCGTCGCAATCCATCCGCATTTCGTAGGCATCTGCAAAATGCCCCGTCCGATCTCCTTTTCGCCCTCCGCCAAGCATTCGCCAATCGCTTCGATGGACATTTCCACCGCCACTCCGAAACGCCCAGCGGACGCGTGGATCAGAATCCCGACAAACTCGTCCATCGAAAGCATGCCGGGGTCAGTGAGATCAGCATCTTCAAACAGTTTCCCGAGGGTTTCACGCAGTGCCTTGCCATCGTCCTTGAACGTCATCGGTCGCATTTCCATGGGCCTCAACCGGCGCAGGAGGGTCTTGTCGCGATTGAGCAATTCTCTGTCTTCCGGCGTCGCGGTCATGATCAAGCAGACCGGCCATTCCTTGTGCTGCAACATGTTGCGGAAGATTTTCAGGAACGGATCCACGCTGTCCTTGGTCTTATAACGACCACTGTCCTGGACCTCGTCGAGGTGAACTGCGGCAACGCCACATTCCCTGAGATAGTTTATCACCAAGTCGGACAGGTAATCTTCGTCCCGACGACCACGTGCAGGATGCCCCAGCTCGCGCAAAATGGCATTGAGGGTTTCCTTCACCGTCGAGCGACCAGGAACGACAACACTCAGGATCCGTGTCCCGAATTGCCCTCCCCCGACTGTTTCGTCAGTGCGGGACTTTGTTGCCTTTCAACGTGACCTCTTGAAGGTCTACTATATGCTATCGCAAGATCAATGCTTTAACCAACGGTGCGCTCGATGTCAGAAATCACTCGTAAGGAGATCACCGCAGCGAACCGAGCTGCGTGGAACGCTTCGGCGCCTTTGCACGGAGAAGGCGATCAGTGGCAGCAGCTTCTTGAACATGCGGCGCAACCCGGCTTTTCGGTGCTCGACCCGTTTCTCACGGCCATACTGGAAGGGCTTGATCTCAAGGGAAAGTCCGCCGTGCAGATCGGCTGCAACAATGCCCGTGAGCTGATTTCCCTTGCTTCGCTCGGCATCCGACCCGAAATGGGCATCGATCAGGCAAGCGGTTTTCTTGCCCAGGCAAAGCGGCTTGCGGATGCAGCCGACCTAGATCTCCAACTGCTTGAAGCAGATGTCTACGACTTGCCTTCTGGCGTCGGCCAATTTGACCTAGTTCTTATCACAATCGGCGTTCTCAATTGGATGCCGGACTTGCCCGAATTCTTCCGCATCACCTCCGGACTTCTTGCACCAGGCGGGCGGCTGGTGATCTACGAGACGCATCCGTTTCTCGAGGTTTTCGATCCGGCGAGCGCCACGCCCTTCGAACCCGCCTTCAGCTATTTCGAGCGGCACCCGCAGGAGGTGACGGAAGCGATCACTTATGACGGCAGGGACCATGGCAAAGGCGAGACAGGTTACTGGTTCATTCACCCGCTCGGCGAAATCGTCACCGCCTGTGCGCGGTCAGGGCTTGGCATCGACGAACTCAAGGAATTTGCGCACACCATCCGAGAGCCGGAATATGACATCTACGACGGGCGTGCGGCTCAGATCCCGATGAGTTATTGCCTCGTGGCCCAAAAGGCGCCGCGCGCGTAGGCTCCAGAACAGTCATTCGCGCGCGGCGCAGCACATTGCAAGAAGGGCTTAAACCGGCCATACGGCGCCGCGGCACGCTTTGTTCGACTTGATCGCCTTTAAGCGTGGCGAGTGTGGTATGATCGGGTATCGGCATACTGCCGAAGACGTGGTGGGCGTGGTGGCTGGGAGTAACCACTATGACAACTACAAACCTGCCTGCCAGTCGTGCATGTCGCCCAGCTTGGAACAAGGGGCGGATCGTCAGACAGAAGCGACCGCTTGCGCCAAAAAAATGTATGGGCGATCCGGGTTCGCCTTGAGGTCGCGCAGAAAGTCCGAGAGCTGGCGCTATTCAATCTTGCCATCAACAGCAAGTTACGGGGCTGCGACTTGGTGAAACTAACGGTCGCTGACGTCTATGCTGCCGGACAGGTCAAGCACCGCGCTTACATCGTCCAAAGCAAGACGCGTAAACCGGTCAGCTTCGAGATCACCGAGGGAACGCGGAAGACCGTCGCAACATGGCTCGAAGAGCCGTTAATGTTAGGATCGGAACACTTGTGGCCGGGCCGCTTCCACGAGCGCTTTCATATTTCTACGAGGCAATACGCTCACCTAGTGCGTGAATGGGTGACCTCAATCGGCCTGGAGCCGAGCGCATATGGCACCCACTCCATGCGGCGGACCAAGGTGGCGCAGATATACCGCAAAACCGGCAACCTGCGCGCGGTTCAGCTTTTGTTGGGCCATACGAAAATGGATAGCACGGTTCGCTATCTCGGCGTTGAACTCGAAGATGCGCTGACCATCGCAGAGGCGGTGGATATCTGAACGCCTTAGGTCGTCGTAACAGACGGCCCGAAGCTGCCGTTTAGGTCACGGGCCTAATCAATCTTCGTTCAGAACGTCAGAAGCTCGGCGATCTTCCCAAACGAAAACTGGATCGCGCTCATCCGTCTGCTCGGTCTCGAGAATGGCTTTCCGCTAAAGCCACTTGACGCTCGAGCATTTCAGCCAAAATATCGACTCTCCGAGCTGTCATACGCTCGTTTAGTTCATGGATAGCAACACCGCGAGCACTCGCGCCATTTGATCCAAAATTTGATTTCAGTGTTTTGGCTTGTTCAATGATTTCCTGCGCAACACGTGATGGGGAACGAACATTTCTACTCATATAATATGAGGCGATGTGGACCGGAGAAAAGTCGCACGCATCCAGTCCACAACATTCTATCTCACACACTGTGGCACAGTATTTGGCCAGCGCTTCAAGATGTTTCTGCGGAGGTGCCGCGGATAGTACTGGCGTACGTTTCATGACAACTCCAACCTAGCAAAAGTCAAAACCTTTGCATTCAAAATAGACGCGACCTTCGCTTTTTGCATTGCAGAAAATCTGTAGCTTTGGGCGGTGAGCGGGCATTCCTGCGACCTGAATGGAACAAGTAATTTAGGCAAAAACCGCCGTTGGCGGGACTGTCGATGAGTAGCAGTAAGTCGCTTCAGAATAGATTCTGTTCAAAACGAAGATAAGAATGAAAGCATGTTTCGGATTGCGCCAATAAAGTTGGTCGTTTTATGTTCTAATCCGAGAACCTCATTGCTGTTTACGGATTAATAAGTGTCAAAAGTTACAATTAACGAGCGGGTCTTCGCCGCGCTCAACGCCAACTCCGAAGCTACAATCGACGAGCTTGTTCAAGATGATAAACGATCAACGGTGACTGCGGTTCGCACTTTTGGCGAAAGACGCGCCATAAAGCCTATAGATCTTCGTCAACTATTCCAGAGCCCGTGGAAGCTGCGAGAGCAATTCTAATCAAAGCAACGAAGCAAGGGTTAACCGAAGCTGAGGGTCGAGACCGCGCAATTGATGCCGGTGTCGTTCACTGGACAGCCTTTACCCAAGCAGCAAACGTCTATCGCGATTTTCGGCGCCAGCAGCCAAAGTTGAAAGGTTCTCGCGGAACTTGGACCGTTCTAACAGAAAACGGCTTGGAAATTCCTGCCTGCTATAATTCTCGAGTAGACTGGACCCAAGACCCCCCTGTTTATTTCGATGAATTTAAGAAAATCAGCAAAAAATATCATCGTTGGTTGTCTGCTTTCGAAAATGGCTACGCGGTTGTGCAAAAAGGGAAAGTCGAAGATGGCGTCGAAACGAGGGCTCGGGATAGCTATCTTGGCATTTATCGCATCGGGCATCTTGATGAGAAATTAACGTGCAACGGCGAAAGGGCGACCGTTTCCTTCGAATTAACCGAAGAAATGACCGAGGTCCCGACATCCGCATTGGGGCCTGATGAAGAACGCTTTGCTGGTGCCAGGTCCGAAGGTTTACGCAAAGCGCTACTCACTATCGCCTATAGAGCTGAGCGTACAACTCAGGAGGCAGGCAGAGAAAAAACAACAATTAGCAAGTGGAAGGAGTTTGGCTTTAAAAGTGCTGATGCCATGGCGGATCACTTGGAGGATCTTAATCATAGGCAAAAAGGTATGTGTGCATTATCGCAAGTTCAAATGTCACTCACCAAAGGAGACTGGTGTGTGAGTCCGGATCGCATAGAAAGCGATGGCCACTATACAGCGCATAACCTTCAGCTCGTCGCGAATTGCGTCAATTCAATGAAGGGAAGTACGCCGAATTCCCAATTTTTAGCTCAGTTAGAAAAAATCTGAAAAGCGGGAAGCGAATAAACTCGTGTGAGATTTGTGAGGTATGCTTCGGAGCAAAGGAAGCCATTGGCCGCGCTCGGCGGGAACGTCAGCTTAGGGCGGAAAGCGGTCGTTCGCCGCTATGCGGAGAATAGACTGTTGCTATGGTCTGCTCGCCGGTGTCGACGGTACCGACACCTCAGTGACGCTCTAATAGAGGCGAAGATACCAGTTGGGTAAGACAGTTTCGTCGCTCAGATCTGAAGCTGTTGGGAGCTTGAGGCAGCCGCAGTCGCAGCTGGCCGCCTCTGTAGTCTTTCATCATCACGAGGCCGCGTTTGTGGCCGCATTGCGCCTTTGATAGACAACCAGCAGGGTTGCGACGCCCAAGCCTATGGCGTCCGTCGACCATCCGCCTGCGATCATGAACAGCCCTGCGACCAGCACAAGGACGCGGACAGCGGTATTGGCGTGTCTCACCAGCCAACCCTGCACAGCGCACGAAAGCAGATAGACGCCAATCACTGCTGTTATGGCAATGTGGATGATTTCAATCCAGCTGCCCTGCAACAGCATCGCCGGAGAATAGAAGAACATGTAGGGCACCACGAAGGCCGCGAGACCGATCTTGAAGCTCTCGACGCTGGTTTTAACAGGGTCTGACCCCGCCAGTGCGGAACCGGCGTAGGCTGCCAAAGCCACAGGCGGTGTGATGGCTGACATGACTGCAAAGTAGAAGATGAACAAGTGCGCAATAAGCGGTTCGACGCCAAGGTTAACTACACCCGGTGCGATGACACTGGCCGCAACAGCGTAAGCGGCTGTTGTTGGCATCCCCATCCCCAATACGATGGAGACCACCATCGCAAAGAACAGCGCCAGAAGCTGGCTTTGATCCGCAAGCGTCAACAAGACTGTCGAGAACCGTGACCCAATCCCTGTCAAAGCGATGACCCCGACGATGATACCTGCCGTCGCGCAAACCGCGACAAGTTGCAAAACCATCCTCGCACCATTGTCCAGCGCGTGGAAAAGCTGCTTTGGCCCCATTTTGTGCGGTGTCAGCCACGACACAACAGCCGCAGTCATCATGGCGAGCGTGCCGCAGCGAATGACGGAATAGCCCGCAAAAAGCGCGGAAATCAGAACGATGATCGGCGTCAGTAGATAAATTTGACGCACCAGTACGCCGAACTTTGGCAGTTGGTCACGCGGCAGACCTTTCAGGTTCGCTTTTTGCGCGGCTAGATCGATCATGAAGTAAACCGAGATGAAATACAGCGCGGCGGGGATGATCGCGGCGGAAACAATGGCCATGTACGAAATACCGGTAATTTCAGCCATGATGAACGCACCAGCGCCCATAATCGGCGGCATGATTTGCCCACCAGTCGAGGCCGCAGCCTCGACCGAAGCTGCGGTCTGGGGCTTGTAGCCGACCTTTTTCATCATCGGGATCGTCAGGGACCCTGTGGCCACTACGTTGCCCGCGGATGTGCCGTTGATCATGCCCATCAGGCCGGATGCAAAGATCGCCACTTTGGCAGGGCCGCCACGTTTGTGACCGGCGGCAGCAAAGGCGAGGTTGACGAAGTATTCACCAACACGGGTGGTTTGCAAAAAGGCTGCAAAGATCACGAATAGGATGATATAGGTCGACGAAATCGCAATCGGCGCGCCCAAGATGCCGTTGTCGGTGTATATATAGGAAAAGAAGCGTTTGGCGTCGTAGCCACGGTGTTCAAAGATGCCGGGCAACCATGGGCCAAGGAAGGCATAGGCCACGAAAACACCGGCAATGATGACCAATGCCATACCGGCCAAACGTCGTGTCAGCTCGATGATCAGGATCACGCCGGTCACAGCCGCCCACATATCACCGGGCAAGGCCATAGGCATACCAGCGCGCAACTGGAGTTGGCGGGCGAAGAAGATCAGGTAAGCGGTCGCGACAACGGCGGCCACGGCCAGAAGGATGTCAGCGATTGCGAACTGGCGACGATCACGCTGCGGGAAAAACCATCCATGCAAGACCGCCAGAGCGGAGCCCAAGACCAAAGGAATCCCAAACGTCGACATGGCCCAAGCAGGCGGTAGGGCATTGCCCATAGCGCGACCGTTGATCCAGATCGCGGCAACAGCGACAGCACCATAAAGGATACCCGCGCCAGCCAGCGCCAGTAGCCCAAGCGATAGAGGACTGCGAGCCTTTTCAGCGCTAGACCCTGACATGGATGTTGCACCGAACAGCAGAAAACCAAGAAACAGGCCGCCGCCCACATGACTAAGGCGGTAGGCCCATGTCTCAAGCGGGTAGACGTTCATGACCAAGAGGTGAAAGACGGAATAGGCGACGCATAGTCCAGCGACGACCATGTTGCGTGTTCCTCCAAAGTCCCGTTGATTTCTTGTCAAAGCCTCTTCATCTACTTTTGCCTTTGCGGTTTCCTGTTCGATTACAGATAGGTCGGCGTCTGGGGAGTTTGTCATTTTGGGCGGCCCGAAAAAGGGGTGGAAGAAAAACGCGGGCGGGAAAAAGTTCAACCGCCCGCGTCAAAATCAGATCGAAAACTGATTATTTCAGTTCGTCAGCGATCTCATAGCCGTTCTCTTCAAACCAGCGCACAGCACCGGGGTGGAAGGGAACAACAGCGTTCTTCACGACGTTTTCTGCCAGTGTCTCACGGGCGGCGGCGTGGTTTTGAACCATACGGTCGTGGTTTTCCATGGCCAGTGCTGTAATCTCGTAGGCCAAGCTTTCTGGCATGTCCTGGTGAGCGATGGCGAAGTTCCAAAGGGATACAGTCTGTAGATCCTCTGGCTGATCCTCATAAGTGTCTGCAGGAATGGTGAACGGAGCCATAGCAGGCACGATTTGCATCATTTGATCCAATGTCTCTTCATCCATTGAAATGAAGCGCACGTCATTCTCGACAGCCAGCTGTGCATAGGCACCTGTTGGCAAGCCCGCAGCATAAACGAAAGCATCGATCAGGCCGTCTTTTAGCTGCCCAGCTGTATCTGAACCACCTGCGTTGGAAATGGTTACGCCATCGTAGCCTTCAGCGTTTTCAAAGAAGCGTGTCCAGTAGGTTGCAGATGTGCCGCCAGCAGGGCCAACACCAACGCGCTGCCCAGCCATATCCTGAAAGCTCATAATGTCAGAGCTAGCAAGGACAGCCGCCTGCAACGGTGTCTGGTACATCGGGAACAGCGCACGTACGTTTTCATGCGGAACACCTGGCATCAGCGGGCTTTCGCCGCGGCGGGCTTCGTCGGCGGGCCCAAGGGTTACGAAGCCCATTTGATGTTCGCCTGTCTCAACCAGAGTAACGTTCTGAACAGGGCCACCGGTGATCTCGACGCCGGCATTCAGGTTCAGCGCTTCGCTGATCATGGCGCCGAAACCACTGCCGTAAGTAAAGTATGTGCCACCTTGGCTACCAGTGCCGATTGTCAGGCTGTTCGGCCATCCGTCACGATCCTGCGCGGATACGGGCAACGCGATGGCAGCACAAAGAGCCGCTGCTGTAAAAGTTGCGAATTTCATGGGTGTTCCTCCTCCAAGGTATATCCTCCAATGCGCCTCCGGATACGGAATGCATCTATCAGCATGATGGGAAGAACCACGTCATATCGCTATGCGCCAGAATTTATATTCAAAACTGATACAATCAAGCAGTGCGTTCTAGTTCGGGCAACTTCTTATCGAGAATAGAAAGAAAGGCATCCCGCCTTTCGTCGCGGGTGCCACGTGTCCAGGCCGCAGCTAAGATTAGTTTTGAGCGGGTCGTACCCTGCGGGATTGAAAGCGGCACAAAAGCGACGCCAGGCACCTGAAATCGCGACGTCCAGCGTGGTACAATCGCGAGCCCCGTGCCTGCGGCCACAAGGTTAACAATTGTCTGCTTTTCCTCGGCGATCTGCGCGATCCGAGCGGTCAAGCCGACGTCAACGAACAACTTGATCGTAAGGTCGTGTGAATGCGGGCGTGACCGGCGATCGGGGACGATAAGTGGTTCATCAGCCAAATCAGAAATCGCAATAGAGTCTTTGTCTGCCAAACGGTGTGACACCGGCAAAGCAACGACGGCCGTTTCGAAAAACAGCGTTCGAAAGTTAAGCCGCTGATCGCGCACATCTGGTGGGCGACAAAACGCAATATCAATGGACCCGCTCAACAGTTTGGGCAGAAGGTGAATCGTCTTTTGCTCGAACAACTGGATATCAAGATCCGGAAGCTCCTCGCGTACCATCTTTAGCAGTTGCGGCATTAGCCCCGCTGCGGCACTGTCGATTGCACCGACCCTTAGGACAGGCGTTTCGGACTTTCTGACATCCCTGATCTTGGTCTCAAGACGTTCGGCTTGCGCGACCAAAGCTCTGGCGTCTTCCAGAATGCTGTTGCCGGCCTCCGTCAGCGAGACCGACCGGGTGGTACGCACAAAGAGGCGGGTCTCGAGCTTGTCTTCGAGCAGACGAATTTGACGCCCCAAAGAGGCTGGCAATATATCGAGAGACTGCGCTGCCCTGCCAAAATGAAGGGTCTCGGCCACGGCAAGAAAACTTTTGATTTGCGTAATGTCCAAAGCCAGGTCCCCACAGCACTATTTCACATCAGTATATAATCCTGTGTCGATTGAGCGCAACGATTTAGGAAAGGTAGCTTCACGACAGGTGCCGGACAGACATCACAGATCGAAGGCAACACGAAGACCGTGTGGCTTTCGTTCTCAATCGTCAATCCGTTGTCGCGCAGAACTTATTAGATCGGAAGAACGCCATGAAAACATACAAGATCGCTTCAATTCCTGCTGATGGTATCGGGCCGGAAGTTATCGCCGCAGGTCACCAAGCGCTCGAGGCACTTGCGCGCCGCGATGGTGGTTTTGCGTTTGATGTCACTGAGTTTGATTGGAGTTCAGAGCGTTATAAGCGCACAGGCGCGCTGATGCCTGAAGACGGGACCGAACAACTAAAGGCGTTCGACGCAATATTTTTCGGCGCGGTTGGTGCGCCGGATGTGCCGGATCACCTGACACTTTGGGGGCTGCGCCTCCCGATCTGCCAAGGGTTTGATCAATACGCCAACGTGCGCCCCACGCGTATTCTGCCCGGTATTTCCGCCCCGCTAGAGGGTGTAGGCCCCGGCGATCTGGACTGGGTGATTGTGCGCGAAAACTCCGAAGGGGAGTATTCTGGTGTCGGTGGCCGTGCCCACAAAGGTATGCCCGAAGAGGTCGCGACCGAAGTTTCGATCTTTACCCGCGTCGGGGTTGAGCGGATCATGCGATATGCGTTCAAGCTGGCGCAATCCCGTCCCCGCAAGTTCCTGACCGTTGTAACCAAGTCCAACGCGCAACGTCACGGCATGGTCATGTGGGACGAAATTGCAATGGAAGTGTCCAAGGACTTCCCTGATGTGGAATGGGATAAGATGCTGGTAGATGCAATGACCGTGCGCATGGTCAAAGACCCCAAATCTCTTGATACGATCGTTGCCACCAACCTGCATGCAGACATCTTGTCAGATCTGGCTGGCGCCTTGGCGGGCTCGCTTGGTGTGGCGCCAACAGCCAACATCGACCCCGAACGCCGCTTTCCTTCGATGTTTGAACCGATCCACGGCTCGGCCTTTGATATCACGGGCAAAGGCATCGCCAACCCAGTCGCAACGTTCTGGACTGCCAGCCAGATGTTAGAACATCTGGGTGAAAGCGCGGCTGCACAACGCCTGATGCGGGCGGTCGAAAAGGTTTGTGCCGATGGTATCATGACCCCCGATGTGGGTGGCACGGCGAAAACGCAGGACGTCACTGATGCGGTCTGCGAAGCGATCCGCGGCGAAAATATCTAAAGGCAGACATATGACCGATGACGATGCAACGGCGCTTTTGCGTCGAATGATGGCGGCTGCCATTGAGGCTGCTGATCCGGCGGCTGTTCTGGCCGCGCACCTCCCAGAGAAACCAACAGGCCGCTGCATCGTTGTCGGCGCAGGTAAATCCGCCGCAGCCATGGCCCAGGCTCTTGAGACGGCCTGGCCCGACGTCGACATCTCAGGCGTCGTCGTCACGCGCTACGAACACGCTGTGCCGACTAAGAAGATCACAGTTCGTGAGGCCGCCCATCCGGTACCTGACGCGGCCGGTCTGGCCGCCGCCCGCGAAATTATGGAGACTGCGGCCGCGGCTGGCGAAGGCGACCTTGTGATCGCGTTGATATCAGGGGGTGGGTCCTCGCTGATGCCAATGCCGGTTGCCCCGCTGACCTTGAATGAAAAGATCATCGTCAACAAAATGCTGCTTTCGTCGGGACTGACGATTGAAGACATGAACAAGGTTCGACGCCGGCTTTCACTAGTCAAAGGCGGTGGGCTTGCCCGTGCGGTGCATCCAGCCAAATTGGTTACCTTGGCAATATCGGATGTCCCGGGCGACGATCCAGCCGCAATTGCATCGGGTCCCACGGTTCCGGACCCGACTGCGGGCGAAGATCTTAGCCCTATTGTCGACCGCCTTGGCCCGGATCTGCCCCACGTCGCGCGCAGTATCCTGCTGACGCCCACAAAAGAGCAGACACCCTTTGATGTGGACTACCGGCTTATCGCCACGCCCCAACTGTCACTTGAGGCCGCAGCCCGTGTCGCCCGCGAGGCTGGTCTGGCGCCGACTATCCTTGGCGACGCCCTTGAAGGAGAGGCGCGTGAATTGGGCATTGCAATGGCGGGGATGGCGACATGGATCGCACGTCAAAAAGCGCCTTCATCCCCTCCGGCTATTTTGCTGTCGGGCGGTGAAACGACCGTTTCAATCGGCGGTAAAAAGCCTGGTCGGGGGGGGCGGAACACCGAATTTCTTCTCAGCCTTGCGGTCGCGCTGAACGGGCACGCCAACATTCATGCGCTGGCGGCAGACACCGACGGTATCGACGGCACTGAAGACGCAGCTGGAGCCATCATCGGGCCGGACACGCTGGCCCGGGCCCAACGGGTTGGCATGAGCCCTAAGCACCATCTGGTGCGACACGACAGTTACACCCTGTTTGACGCCACGGGCGATCTGATCCGAACCGGACCAACCCTTACCAATGTCAATGATTTTCGCGCTGTGCTTGTTCGTTGACATCTCCTAACGACCCACCCCAAAGGACACCCCATGATCCGTTCCAGACGTGCCAAGATCGTTGCCACAGTTGGCCCAGCCAGCGCTTCGCCGTTCATGTTGCGCAACCTGTTTAACGCAGGCGTCGACACGTTTCGCCTGAACTTCAGCCACGGTGAACATGACATTCATGCCGCAACAATTGCGGCCATACGCAAGCTGGAAAACGAAATTGGAGCGCCCATTGGTATTTTGCAGGACTTGCAGGGACCAAAGATCAGGCTTGGACGCATCAAAAGCGGATCACGCATTCTGGACCGGCACGAGAAGGTCTGTTTCCTGCCATCGGAAACGGTTGAGGACGAAACATGCTTACCCCTCCCGCACCCAGAAATTTTTGATGCCATTGAACCGGGCCACCGTCTTTTCATTGATGATGGTCGGATCCGCCTCAGGATCTCGGACAAGCAGGTGGGCTGGATTGAGGCCGAAGTTCTGGAGGGAGGAAAGGTCAGCGATCGCAAGGGGGTCAACCTGCCTGATTGTATCTTGGATTTGCCCGTCCTGACCGAGAAGGACCGCGCCGACCTTCAATTTGGGCTGGACAACGGTGTGGATTGGGTGGCGTTGTCTTTTGTGCAAAAAGCCACTGACCTTGATGAAATTACTGCAATTATCGACGGCCGTGCTGGCTTGATCTCGAAAATAGAAAAGCCCTCCGCACTGGAAGAAATTGAAGGGATCGTTGATAAATCTGACGCGATCATGATTGCGCGGGGCGACCTTGGCGTCGAAATACCTCCTGAGGACGTGCCCGCTCGACAAAAAGAAATCATCGCTCTGTGTCGACGCGCCTGCCGCCCGGTCATTGTGGCGACGCAGATGCTCGAATCTATGGTTACTTCCCCGACACCGACCCGTGCCGAAGCGTCAGACGTGGCCACGGCCATTTACGACGGCGCCGACGCGGTAATGTTATCGGCCGAAAGTGCTACAGGTGACTTCCCCTCAGAAGCTGTCGAAGTGATGGATCGGATCATTCGCTCGACCGAGGGGCATAGTTTTTACGCGGCGGCCATGTCTTCATCGCGCGAAGCCTGCCTAAGCGATGCAGATGCGATTGCCGACACGGGTGCGACACTGGCCTGCGCCTTGAATGCTGTCTGCATCACGGCCTATTCAATGACCGGTTTAACAGGGCTGCGGGTCTCTGCGCGCCGCCCGAAATTGCCCCTCGTGATCATGACCCGCGATCTATGTGTGGCACGTCGCATGGCGTTGGTCTGGGGCGCGCGATCTGTCTTGGAAGCCTCAGCCGTCGATTACGACAGCATGGTAGAAACAGCCAAGGCAGAATGTCGACAGCTATTGCAACCAGAGTCTGGTGAAAAAATGGTAGTCCTATCTGGCGTTCCATTCGGCCAGATCGGTAGCACAAACAATATTCGCGTCGCTACAGTACGATAGAACTGCCCACGCGAACGTTGAGTTCTAAAGCCATACCCTCAAGTATGTGCCGATCCTGAGGCTTTAACGAAATACCTTAAATGCAGTTGGATAAGCTTAGCTGCGGTGCAGCGTTAACAGACGAATTGAACGGCAGCAATGGGCCGTCAGCGTCCGCCATCCTGTTGCGTCAGAGCGCGGGTCCCGCCGCGCCGCCGCAGGACCGCTTCAAGCCCATTTTATTCGATGCTGCGAAATGCGCGACCGCATCGCGCTTGAAATCGACTGTGAAATTCCCTGTGCCCATCATGGCCTCCTTGCCTCAAAGTTAGCGAAGAATGCGTCCACAATACGCGGGGCTATTCAGTCGGACTGAGGTTGAGAGCGGCCCCTACCTGACATTCGCCAAGCTCGCTCCGCTACAGCGCGGCTTCTCCAAAGCGGCCATTAGTGGCATCGTTCAGCAAGGTCTGGCACGCCAAGGTCAGCTCCGCGGGACAAAGCTGCCGTTTACTCCCACTCGAATTTGACGTTCATAACATCTGTGATCCAAACGCGCCCATCAGTTGCTCGTTTTGGTTCTTTGTCGTTCATGATGAAGAAGACAGTTTTTGTTTTACTCCAATTGATGGTGCGCAAGCCAAGGGGCACTTCTTCAAATGGGAACCAAGCCAGAACGTGGTCAAAACAAAACTGGTTTTCATTTTCTGGCGTCTTTTCATAGACTTCAAAAGAGCCTGGACCATTTCGTGAGGCCCCAAACTCAAGCTCCAACAGACCGACGGGTTCGTCATCATCCCCTTCAACTGGTCCAAAATACGGATCGATGTACGTAATGATCAAATCTCGAAAGCCCAGGCTTTCAGAATAGCCCACCCAAATTTTGGACATAATGCATCAGCTCCAATCAGTATCTAAATCACCAATAGGGCATGGATTTTGAATGGGCAAGTTGGGCTCTAATCCAGACCTTCGCTGCGTCACCACAATCCTGCCCAACGGCCTCAATCCGACCGACACGAACGGCCCAAAGCTGCCTTTCAGCGACAGGTCAAAATGCTGCGGTCGCAACCCACTTTACTGTCTTTCGCTGCGTCCGCAAATTCGAGCCATCTGCGAAATGGTAAAGTGCGGGACAAAGCTGCCGTGTCGTCTCATTCCGTGATAACGTTGTCAGATTCAGAGAGTGCCATAGGAAGCAGAATGTCAGCATCACTCGGCCAACTGGTCATTTACACAAGCAAGATCGATCAAATGGCGGACTTTTACGCCAAGTTTTTTGGCTTCTCGGTAGTGCGTGCTGAGGGCGACCGCATCGTTGAGCTTAAGCCGCAAACGTCCGGCATGGCGCTGCTTTTGCACCCGGCAGCGTCAAAGCAGAAGGAAGGGCAAGTCTTGGTGAAACTTGTGTTCGACGTTGAGGACGTGTCAGCCTTTTGCGATGCAACAAGGGCTGACGGGCTTGATTTTGGCAAAATCCACAGGGCTGACGGCTATGAGTTTGCCAATGCAAAAGACCCATCCAAGAACTCAATCCAGGTGTCGAGCCGCGCGTTCCGCAAGTGACGGTTCGGGCTCGAAGCGGTGCTGCTGCGGCGCTGCGGGACCCGCGCTCTGTCGCAACAGGAAGGCGGACGCTGACGGCCCAAAGCTGCCGTTCACCGCCTTCTACGTCGAAGGGCAGCTTTGGTGTAATGTAAGTCGCTATAACTGGGTCAGCTTTGCCCCAATTCGACGGCGCGATTCTTGCAGGCGGTCATGGCTTTTGCGATCACGTTTCCAAAGCCGTTTTCCTGCATCGACACAATGGCCGCATGGGTCGTGCCGTTAGGGGACGTGACACGGGCACGGAGGTCTTCTGGTGCGTCGCCTTGCATGGCCATCGTGGCAGCGCCGAGGGCCGTCTGAAGCGTAAGCGCCTTGGCATCCTGCTCAGACAGACCGAGGGCGGTTCCGGCGCGGATCATCTCCTCGATCATCAGGAAGTAATAAGCGGGGCCGCTGCCTGACACGGCCGTGACGGCATCCAAAAGCTCTTCACGATCGACCGTGACGCAAATGCCGAAGGCCTCGATGATTGACTGGGCGGTCATGAGGTGTGCTTCGCTTGTACGCGCGTTGACGAATAGCCCCGTTGCCCCAAGTCCCAGCAAGGCGGGTGTGTTGGGCATGGTCCGAGCGATGGCCACAGGGCCAAAGTGGCCCTCCAGCGCGGCAATTGTCACACCTGCGGCAATGCTAATGATCAGCTTGCCAGAGAGGTCCGCGTCCAATTGGGCAGCCACAGCGGCAATGACCTGAGGTTTGACAGCCAGCACGATGATGTCTGCTTGCTCGGCACTCGCGACGTCCCCAGTGGTGTGGACGCCATGTTCATGTTCGAGCCACTTCCGCTGTTCTGCAATTGGGTCAATAACCGTGATCCGAGACGGCCCCCATCCGCTTGCCACCAAACCGCCAATGATGGCCGACGCCATATTGCCGCCGCCGATGAATGCTATGTTTTCCATGACTTAGAACCTCGTGATGACCGTCGCGCCGACGGACTGGAACTTGTCCATGTTCATCAGGGCGTCGGGTGCTTGTTCCAGACTAATCTTGTCGCCGACCAGCCGCGCGGGATCGAGCTTGCCGTTTTCGACCATATCCAGCATCGCCCCATAGCGATGCGCCTGCATCCCATGGGAGCCGAGCAGCTCGATCTCTTGGCCCACGATCTTGGGCATCGGAACCGCAGGGGCCGCGTGATCGCCTAGCATAAGGCCGACCTGAATATGTTTGCCCCGTGGCCGCAGGCAGAGGATGGAGTTGGTCATTGTCGCAGGATGGCCAAGCGCGTCGAGCGAGACGTGCGCGCCACCCTTCGTAATCTCTTGGATCGCCTCCACCACGTCACCTTTGCCATCAACAACTGCGACCGCACCAAGGTCTTTGGCCAGCGCCAGTTTACCCGGATCAAGGTCTACCCCGATGACATTCGCCCCAGCCGCACTGGCGATCATCACCGCCGAGAGGCCGACACCGCCGCAACCATGCACGGCAACCCACTGGCCCGCGCTTACCTTGCCTTGGTCGATCACCGCACGGAATGACGTCGCGAACCGACACCCCAGACTGGCGGCTGTGGCAAAATCCATCGTCTCGGGCAAAGCGACCACGTTCAGGTCAGCCTGATGGATCGGCACATATTCCGCAAAGCTGCCCCAATGGGTGAAGCCGGGCTGCTCCTGATGTAGGCATACTTGCTGATGGCCTGCATGACATTCACTGCACGACCCGCAGCCACAGATGAACGGCACTGTGACCCGATCGCCAACCTTCCAGTTTTTCACGTCCTTGCCGACCGCCTCGACCACCCCCGCCAGTTCATGACCGGGGATGTGTGGTAGGTCGATGTCACTATCGTGCCCCATCCAGCCGTGCCAATCACTGCGGCACACACCCGTGGCCTCGACCTTCAGCACGACACCATGTGGTTCAGGCGTCGGGTCAGCGACGGTGACGACTTTCGGGGCTTCTTGGAACTTCTCGAACAGGACAGCTTTCATGGCGGAGTCTTTCGGTTGAATTGGAGAGTTGAGGGAAATCTATCACGTGGACAAGAAATAGCCTTGCCATTCTGCCCCCATTTGTGAACTTTTTGGGCAGTAATCTCTCTTATCCTGGAATTTTTGAGGAAGGTCTTCCCATGCCGGCCATCGACGCAGTCAACGCACAAATTCTCGAACTGTTGCAAAGCGACGGGCGCATGAGCAATTCCAAGCTCGCCGAACACCTGAACATGAGCGAAACACCGTCTTGGCGACGACTTAAGAAACTGGAAGAGACGGGTATCATCGAAGGCTACCAAGCCCAACTCAATCGCCGCAAGCTGGGCCTCGGGGTCATGGCCTTTGTACAGCTAAGCTGCTCGGAGCACGATCAGGCAGCCACCGCCGAATTCCAACGCATCATCGAGGTGACACCGAACATTCTCGCTTGCCACAACACCACCGGCGCAGACGATTTCCTGCTGATCGTCGTCGCCCGCGATCTCGACGACTACAGCGCCTTCGTTGACAGCACCCTGCGCCGCTTGCCTGGCGTGACCAGTATTCGTTCGAACCTATCGCTCAAGGAAATGAAGGCGTCCAGCAAACTGCCTATCTACAGATGAAAGCTTACACGACCTGCCTCTATTGGAAGCGGCCATTAAACTGAAATGCAGCGAATGTCCGCTTCCCGCCCAAATCAGCCGAATTCATGAGCGGCGCGCTTTTCTCCCTATTGGGCATTTGACAGACCAATTTTCGGCTCATACCTGAGTAGCATGAAGCAAAACCATGCCAACTCTCCCCTGCAAACGAAAGCTCGCGATCGCGAGCCGACCTTCGCCATCGTGTCACGTCTTGCAGCGACTGGGGGCGTGTCCGCCGTGGATTTCGGGCAAGACATAGGGGTCCCACTTGCCCGGGTCCTGCGGGGAGATGCCAAGACGCTGGATGAAATTGCAGCCATCACTGGCATCGAAAGTTCGGCTCTTGGCCGCTGGACGCCTTTGCCTGAAGGCAAAACCAAGCGCGAGATAAACGGTCACCTCTTTCCTGTAAGGCCGACGCTGACCTCCGAGGTTCGCGGCTGTCCAAGTTGCCTGCAAGACGACGTTCAGCAATCTGCTCTATCTGCGCACCGCGCCATGACGTTTCGATCGCATTGGCTTGTCCATCACGTCACGCTTTGCATCCGCCACAAGCGTCCCCTTGAGACTTTGTGGAAAGAGGCCGCGCCCAGCCTGCGGTACGACACAGCGGCGCAGTTTGCCAATATCGCGGATCGCATTATCGCCGATGATGCTCCTTTCGAGCGACGGGATCCGACACCCTTTGAAATCTGGTTCGATCAAAGACTTTCTGGCCAACCTCATGAAACCACGTGGCTGGATGATCACCCGTTGCATGCCGCGGCCGTTTTCTGCCGACTTTTGGGCATAGCGCTTCTAAAATTGCACGACCTTCGCCTATCAGATCTGCGGCCGGGATCTGAATGGGCCTGCTACCACCTTGGCTTTGAAACCGCGCGGCATGGCGAAGAGGCAATTCTCAAAGAGCTGCGTAGGCTTAACCAACTCGCCGAACCCCGCCTCGGCCCAAAGGCGGTCTTCCCCGTCCTGTACGACCGTCTGTCACGGGAGCATGTTGAGGACACAGACTTTGCGGTCTACCGCGAGGTATTGGCACGGCACTTGATGGAGAGTTGGCCCTTGGGGCCAGGAGATGATTTACTCGGTACGCCAGTCACCGAACGCAAACTTCATTCTGTCAGGACTGCGGCCAACGAAACCGGAATCGATATCAGACGTCTACGCAAGATGTTGGAAGCCGCGAACATGATCGATGCAGGCCTGCCTGACAATTGGGCCGTGTTCGATGCCAAAAACGCCAAGACGATGATGGACTCTTTGCTAACCTTTGTGTCCGCAAAGCAATTTTATGAGATGCACCACATCGGACGCTCGCAATTCAACTTGCTTGTTGAGGACGGCATTGTGCAGCCATCGCTGCAAGATGCCACAACAAAGTACATCTGGGATCCTCGCAAGGGGCGCGATTTGGTGTACCGCCTCCTAGTCGGAGGAGAGATCATTCAACAAGCCCAACATGGTTGGGAAACGATCGGCAAGGCTACGCAGCGTCTGCAGTTGCGACCCGGCGAAATCATAAAAGCTATTTGGGACGGTCGCATTCAGCTCGTTGCGCGAAACGTCCAATTTGAAGGCTATGCCTCTATCCATGTCTACCATGACGAAGTGGCTCAAGTCCTCGCGAAAGAACAGCCATCGGCCATGTCCCTTGAGATGTTCGCCAAGACCGTGGGCATAGCTAACCCAGTCTACCTTAATCGACTGGTTCAGCATGGCTACGTTTCTACGTCAGAGATGCGGAATCCACGC
Organism: Marivivens niveibacter; assembly: GCF_002150005.2. Classification (GTDB taxonomy): domain Bacteria; phylum Pseudomonadota; class Alphaproteobacteria; order Rhodobacterales; family Rhodobacteraceae; genus Marivivens; species Marivivens niveibacter. The sequence goes on along the minus strand of NZ_MSPP01000001.1, from coordinate 378,983 downwards.
ACAAAGATTCTTCAACGCTATATCGCCACCAAAGACGCTTCCACCTTTCACGAGCAATTCATTACATTGCGGATTCTGGCGCGGACCAAAGGTCAAACATGGCAGTCCCTAGCCCGCCAGTTACGCAATGCTGGTGTCAGCACGTTCAACATCGATGGTATCGACTTCGGCCCAGTATACCTGAAAACCGAAGTTGAGGCAGCACTGGCCGACTAATCGTCAAAATCACGAATAAGTAAAGGGCGGCGCCATTTGGCACCGCCCTTTTTCGTTCTTCCAGTTCAGATTTCAGGCTCTGCCCGCGGCCGGTTCAAAAACACAGCTTTTGTCGCAAAACCCTGATTCCGATGTCGGACGACATCTGGCTGCTCTAATTCCAATTCAGGTCAGCCACATTTGCTGTAACCACAGGATGGGCAGGAATTGCATCCCGATTCCATCTTCATTCCGTATTCACCGCACGATGGGCATGGTTTGCCTTTGGGGCGTTCGCCGACTGCGACGGCTTCGGCTTGTGGGTCTACTTTCAGGCCCATGCCTTCGCCTTCGATGAAGCCGATGGCGACCATGTGCTGTTCCAGAACGCCGCCGATAGCTGCCAAAATGGATGGGACGTATTTGCCTTTCATCCATGCGCCGCCGCGTGGGTCGAATACCGCTTTCAGTTCTTCGACCACGAACGACACGTCACCACCGCGGCGGAACACGGCCGAAATCATGCGGGTCAGCGCAACGGTCCAGGCGAAATGCTCCATGTTTTTGGAGTTGATGAACACCTCAAACGGACGGCGGTGGCCTGCGATCACCACGTCGTTGACGGTGATGTACAGGGCGTGTTCGCTGTCTGGCCATTTGACCTTGTAGGTGTTGCCCTCTAGCGCCGCTGGGCGGTCCAGCGGTTCAGACATATAGATGACTTCGGCGTCGGTTGCGGTCTGGGGTGCCTCGGACGGCGTTTTTTCCGACGATTCCGATACCGACAGAACCGAACCGGTCACGTCGTTTGGACGGTAGGTGGTGCAGCCCTTACAGCCGGTTTCATAGGCTTCCATGTAGACATCTTTGAAGGTTTCAAAGTCGATGTCTTCTGGGCAGTTGATGGTTTTCGAAATCGAGCTGTCGATCCATTTCTGCGCCGCTGCCTGCATGCGAACGTGGGCCAAAGGCTCTAGCGTTTGGGCGTTGACGAAATAGTCAGGCAGTTCAGCATCCGCGCCGAATTTATCGCGGTACATTTTGACGGCGTAATCGACGACTTCCTCTTCGGTGCGCGATCCGTCTTTTTGCAGAACCTTGCGTGTGTAGGCGTAGGCGAACACAGGTTCGATGCCCGACGACACGTTGCCCGCATACAGCGAAATGGTGCCCGTTGGCGCGATCGACGTCAGCAGAGCGTTACGGATACCGTGTTCCGCAATCGCTGCGCGGACATCGTCGTCCATCTGCATCATGTTGCCAGCAGCCAGATATTTGTCTTTGTCGAACAGTGGGAACGCGCCTTTTTCTCTGGCCAGTTCCACCGACGCCAAATAGGACGCGCGGGCGATTTGTTTCATCCACGCTTCGGTCTGTGCTGCTGCCTCTGGCGTGCCGTATTTCAAGCCAACCATAAGCAAGGCATCCGCCAAACCGGTAACGCCCAGACCGATGCGGCGCTTTGCAGCGGCTTCTTGGGCCTGTGCCTCTAGCGGGAAACGGGACGCATCAACAACGTTGTCCATCATGCGCACAGCGGTCGCGACCAGATCATCCAGCGCTTCGACGTCCATGCGTGCGCCTTTGTCGAACGCATTTTCGACCAGACGCGCAAGGTTGATCGACCCCAGCAGACATGCGCCATAAGGCGGCAGAGGCTGTTCGCCACAGGGGTTGGTCGCCGCGATGGTTTCGCAGTAGTTCAGGTTGTTCATGCCGTTGATACGGTCGATGAAAATCACGCCTGGTTCGGCGAAATCATAGGTCGACTGCATGATCTGGTTCCACAGATCACGGGCCTGAACGGTTTTGTAAACTTTGTCGTCGAACACCAGTTCCCATGGGCCGTCCGCTTTGACCGCTTCCATGAATGGATCGGTGACCAGAACGGACATGTTGAACATGCGCAGGCGCGCTGGGTCAGATTTCGCGGTGATAAACTGTTCGATATCTGGGTGATCGCAACGCATGGTGGCCATCATCGCACCACGGCGCGAACCAGCCGACATGATGGTGCGGCACATCGCGTCCCACACATCCATGAACGACAGCGGGCCCGATGCGTCAGCCGCCACACCTTTGACCAATGCGCCTTTGGGGCGGATGGTCGAAAAATCATAGCCGATGCCGCCGCCTTGCTGCATGGTCAGGGCTGCCTCTTTCAGCATGTCGAAAATGCCGCCCATCGAATCCGGCACGGTGCCCATGACGAAACAGTTGAACAGGGTCACGGAACGCGCGGTCCCTGCCCCTGCGGTGATGCGGCCCGCTGGCAGATATTTGAAATCTTCCAAAGCGGAGTAGAATTTATCTTCCCACTTTTTGGGGTCTTTTTCGACAGCAGCCAGCGCGCGGGCAATACGGCGCCACGAATCCTCGACGGTTCCGTCAATTGGTTTGCCGTCCGCATCCTTGAATCGGTACTTCATGTCCCAAATCTGTTCTGCGATAGGCACGGCGAAACGCGTCATGGATCGAATCCTCTGGCTGTATAGACTATAGTTGGATGCGCATCTGGATATTGTGCCAGACGCAATTCAGCAAGCTAAATGTAGTAGAAAATTCACTTGCCCGTCCGAAAAAGCACACTACATAAGGACGCTGAAGAGAGGCCCACTATGACCAAAATCACCCACCTGATCAAGCTGTCGGTCGGCACCGAAGGGCTAAGTGACTTAGCTCGTTGGCAAAAATCTTTTTCGGCGCGGATGCCAGACGGTTTGCCACGGCACGTCACCCGCATGTGGCCAAAAAAAGAGGCCGAGATTCTGAATGGCGGGTCGATCTATTGGGTGATCAAAGGCGTCATCACCGCCCGCCAAAAAATTATGCGACTGGACGAAGTCATAGGCGATGACGGCATCCGCCGCTGCGCGATTGTGCTGGACCCTGAATTGATCCGCGTGGAACCGACGCAGAAACGTGCGTTTCAAGGGTGGCGCTATCTAAAACCCGAAGACGCCCCCGCCGATCTGGGTGTGGCGAAAGAGGACGAAGACGAACTGCCCCCGTCCCTATCTGCTGCGCTGGCCGAAATCGGTGTCCGCTAGGCCCGTTACAGACCCAGCATATTCTCGAGCGCCATCAGCGTATTTCGATTGTCACCCGACCAATCCGCCGCGCGCGACTTGAACAACGTCGCCTGCGACGAATGCACCAGTGCGTCCGACAAGATTTTCAGGTTGTTCGCTCGCAGAGTTTCACCAGTGGATGTGATATCTGCCACGGCCTCGGCGGTTTCGTTGCGCACGGTGCCTTCGGTCGCGCCTTGGCTATCGACCAGTTGGTAATCCGCAACGCCGTGTTCGCGCAGGTAATCGCGCACCAGACGGTGGTATTTCGTGGCGATGCGCAAACGGAACCCGTGGTTTTTACGGAACTGCGCTGCCACCGCGTCCAGATCGTCCAGCGTATCCACGTCGACCCAAGCGCTAGGCACCGCGATGATCAGGTCCGCACCGCCGAACCCCATCTGCGCCAATTCCATGACGCGGGTTTCCCAGCTAGGGACCTTTTCACGGACCAAATCGGACCCGGTGACGCCCAGATGAATGCGGCCAGCGGCCAATTCGCGCGGAATTTCGCCTGCCGACAACAGCACCAATTCGACGCCATCGATGCCTTCGACAGCGCCCGAATATTCGCGTTCGCTGCCTGTCTTTTTCAGGGTCAGACCGCGTTCTTCGAACCAGTCAAAAGTTTTGTCCATCAACCGCCCTTTGGACGGGATACCCAATTTTACGGTCATGCCTGATCCTTTAGCGCGATGGTGATTTCGGGGCGGATCACGCCGCCCACGGCTGGCACAGCGCGGCCGCCGCCCAGAACCGAAGTCAGCGCGTCATAGCGCCCGCCGGTCGCCACAGGGGGCAAATCGGGGCGCTGGGTTGAATAGAACCCAAATACAAATCCGTCGTAATATTCCAGCGTGGTACGGCCAAAGTTGCCTTCGTATTCCAGCGTGTCCACATCAACACCCGCCGCAGACAAAGCGTCCAAACGCTCCGCAAATCGGGAAACGGCATCGGAAATCGACGGCATATCGACCGCGATATCACGCAGGTTCGACAACACATTCGGGCAAGTTTCGCGCAGCGATAGAAGTTCGTCCAGCAAACGGATTTGTTCCGACGCAATCGGCGCAGCTGAGGCATCCGCGCGCAAAGCTGTGATGCGGGCCTCAACCTCGGCCACTGAACGCAGACCATGTGGTTCGACCCCAGCCAGCGGATCGGATTGGGCCAACAGAGCGGTGCGCGATGCAGGCGCAGGAGTTTTGCCGCCAAAACGGTCCAGCAGATTGCGGAAACGGCGCGGGCGCCAGACGTGGCGCAGCAAAGCCGCTTTGCGGGCGTCGGTTGTATCCAACCCGCGCACAGCCGCCATCAGAATGCCCAAATCGCCCGTCGCCGCACGTACGGGCAAACCGGACAGAGCATCGGCGATCGTCGTGAATACCTCGGCATCAGCGGTGGACGGCGATTTGCCGTCGAACACTTCGTACCCGACTTGCAGGTATTCGTTGGGGCGACGGTCGTCGTCTTCTTGCATGCGGAACACCTTGCCCGAATAGGTGTATCGGGCAGGTTCGGCATTGGTTTCCATATGCCATTGCACAACAGGCACCGTGAAATCAGGGCGCAGCATCATTTCACCGCGTAGCCCGTCGTGGGTCACATAGGCGCGGCCGCGGATGTCTTCGCCATACAGATCCAGCAGAGTTTCCGCAGGTTGAAGGATATCCGTTTCTACCAGTTGCGCGCCCTTCGCCTCGAACAGCGCACGTATGCGCAGGGCTTCAGCGTTGGTTTGAACTAGGCCTGTCATTGTTTCTGGCTTTCCAGAATTTCACGCACTTTCGCGACCAGATCGCCGCGCGGCACTTCGTACTGGCTGGGGCGTTCTTTCCATTCGTCCAGCGTCGCGTTTTGCGCAATCTGAGCGCCAAGGATCAGGTCCTTGATCTGGATAACACCATTTTCCTTTTCGCTGCCACCTTCGATGATCGCGATCGGGCTGTTGCGTTTGTCTGCGTATTTCAGCTGGTTGCCAAAGTTTTTGGGGTTACCCAGATACACCTCGGAACGGATGCCAGCGTTGCGCAGTTCCGCCACCATTGCCTGATAATCGGCCATACGGTCGCGGTCCATCACGGTGACAACAACAGGGCCGGTTTCCACGGATGACATGCGGCCCTTGGCACGTAGGGCGGCCAGCAGACGGTCAACGCCGATGGATACGCCCGTTGCTGGGACCTCTTGGCCGGTGAAACGTTTCACCAGATCGTCGTAACGACCACCGCCAGAAACCGAACCAAACTGACGCGGGCGGCCTTTTTCGTCTAGAATTTCAAAGGTCAGCTCTGCCTCAAACACGGGGCCAGTGTAATAGCCCAAACCGCGCACGACCGAAGGGTCAATCAGAATACGGTCGCCGCCGTATCCTTGGGCGTCCAGCAGTTCGGCGATGGTTTCCAATTCGTTCACGCCGTCCTGACCAGTTTTGCTAGCGCCGACCAATTCGCGCAAACGCGCAGCCGTGGCCGCACCAGATTCGCGGCGGGCATTCATGAAGCCCATAACGATATCGGCCTGTTCGTCCGACAGACCCGCGCCTTTGGTAAAGTCGCCGCTTTCGTCCATGCGGCCCGCGCCAATCAGCAGGCGAACGCCCTCTTCGCCAAATTTGTCGAACTTATCAATGGCGCGCAGAACGATGCCGCGTTCGGTTTCCATTGCGTCTGGATCGTTCGGGTCCAGCACGCCCGCGACCTCCATCACGCCGTTCAGAACCTTGCGGTTGTTGACGCGCACAATGTAGTCGCCGCGCGGGATGCCGACGGTTTCCAAAGTGTCCGACAGCATCGCGCAGATTTCCGCATCCGCAGCAACGGTGGGCGATCCTACGGTATCCGCATCGCATTGATAAAATTGACGGAAACGGCCTGGACCAGGTTTTTCGTTGCGCCAAACGGGGCCCATCGCATACCGGCGATAAGGCGACGGCAGGTCGTTTCGGTACTGCGCCGCGACACGCGCCAGCGGCGCGGTCAGGTCGTAACGCAGGGCGACCCAGTCCTTTTCATCCTCTTGCCATGCGAACACGCCTTCGTTCGGGCGATCCACATCAGGCAGGAATTTACCCAAAGCTTCGACCGTTTCCACAGCCGATGTTTCCAGCGCCTCAAACCCGTATCGATGATACACTTCGGCGATCTGAGACAACATATGCGAACGCTCTGTTACCTCTGCACCGAAATAATCACGAAAGCCTTTGGGCGTGACTGCCTTTGGGCGGGGTTGTTTTTTAACCTTGGCCATCTGGTTCCTCGGGATTTGAATTCGCCCCCGCGTTTATAGCGGACAGGCCCCAAGGGCAACGGATAGGTTGATTATGTCGCGCTGGTATGACGAAACGGGACATGCTATCGCGAATTCATGACTGATCTAACCGCCCTAGAAGAAAAAATTGCCCACCTCACCCGCACGGTCGAGGAACTGTCGGATGTCGTCGCATCCCAAGGCAAAGAGATCGACGTTCTAACCCGCCGCGTCGCCATGTTGATGCAACGCGAAGCAGAACGCGAATTGGATGTGGGTGACGGTATTCCGCTGGCGGATCAACGTCCCCCGCATTGGTAAAACGAACGAGCCCTGCGGATTAACCGCGCGGGCAGGTATTGATACCGAAAATCGAATACAACGGACAGGTTTTCATCAGACCCGTCGCCAGTGGCACGATACCGATCAGGTACAGCCAGCGATATTGCGCGTCCGCGTTCATGAAAAAGCCAGCCAACAGCGCCAACCCAACAACAATGCGAAGAATACGGTCGATACTGCCTACATTTGTCGAAAACATTTCAAGCCCCAAAATTACATCAAGATAATGAAATGTAACATTGCAGCGTGTTCAAAGCCAGCCATTCATCTGCGACAGAAAAGCAATATCAGTGATCGTGCGCATCCACGGCAGACACAACACCATCAGACAGCAAAATGTTGATCCAATGCGGGTTTGTGCCGAACCGTTCGTAGAGCGTCAAAAACGTGGTGCGACCTGCCAAAGCGTCTAATTTCGCCCCGCACGGATCCCCATGTCCTGCACGGCAAAATCGTGCCTTGATGACCTCATAGGCTTTGTCCGTTTCGGTATAGTCGTCATTTGCAGTCGCGCTTTGATAACGGACAAATTCATGGGTGCCGACGTCGGCAAAAATCACCATAGCCGCCGTGAACTGACGTGCACAGCCATCCGCAAATCCCGTTAGATAATGGGTACGCGGCGATGCAGGATCACCCCCAGCATCGTATAGGGTGTATCCAGACTTTGTTTCGACTTTCTGCCCAAGGTCGCGGTTCGATAGACCGCACACCGCAGCGACATCACCGTATTCCAGAAACACGCCTTGATCGACGAGTTCGACATTGCGATCCACCGTTTGTGCGCGATTGCCGCGGAACATCGACGACAACCCACGACGAATGGCACCCGTATCAGGCGCGTCGGTTTCGATCAGCGCCGCCTCGGATTGGACATCAGGTAGATCAACGTCATCAACGGTCGGTACGGGTTTCAATGACAGACAACCCGACAAAGCGAACGCGCCTAGGAGGACGCCAAAACGTGCTGATAAACGAAGCATTTTCATACACACGCAATAACGGCGCGCCCAATATCCGTCCAGTGCAAAGACAGTGACTTGGCGGCGATGCGCCTATGCTTCGACCACGTCCATCACGCCATCCAAAGACCGCAGCGCCCCTTTGATTTCGGGGTTGATCGGGAAATCTTCGTTCAGTTCCACGTCAATTTCGCTCAACTCGTCACCGTCGTTCAAAATCGTCAGTGTGACAGGCCCCCGTGCGCCGCGCAGTTTTTGTTTGCGGGCGTCCTCTAGCACGGCCGAGATATAGGTGATCGCTTGCGGTTCGTTGATATAGACCTGCAGCGCGGCCTCGTTCACATCAGCGACGACAGTATCAATCGGCGAAATGGACCGCGCCAACAATTTAAGCTGATCGGATTCCATCGTTGCCTCGACATTCAAAACAACGCGGTTGCCCGTTTCCAGATGATCGCGGCAAGCCTCTAGCGTGTCCGAAAAAATCGTCACCTCGTAAGCGCCCGTTGGGTCCGACAATTGAGCAAAGGCGAAACGGTTCCCGCGTGCCGATTTACGTTCCTGACGCCCCGCAACATGGCCCGCCATACGCATCACGCCGGGACTATTGGCGGCTTTGGCGGTGACTTCGTCCAGCGTTAGGATTTTCTGGCGTTTCAGCGCAGTCATGTAATCGTCCAGCGGGTGACCAGACAGATAGAAACCGATCGCTTTGTATTCTTCGGTCAGGCGCTGCGCGGGCAGCCAATCAGGGGTGTTGACCAAACGCGGTTCGGGCAAATCATCGCCCGCTTCGCCAAACAGCGACACCTGATTGGAATTTTTCTGTTCGTGGATCGCCGCAGAATACCCGACCAAGGATTCAAGGCTTTCGAACACGCGTTTGCGGTTGCTATCCAGCTGGTCAAACGCACCCGCACGGGCCAGCATTTCCAGCGGACGTTTACCCACTCGTTTCAAATCCACGCGGCGTGCGAAATCGAACAAAGTCGCAAATGGTTTATCACCGCGCCCTTCGACCACCAAATTCATCGCATCCGCGCCCACGTTTTTCAACGCGCCCAGCGCATAGACCAGTTTCTGATCGACCACATCGAATGTTGCCAGCGAACGGTTCACACAGGGCGGGATATATTCGATGCCCAGACCCTTTTTGACCTCTTGGAAATAGACGGTCAGTTTTTCGGTCAAGTGGATATCGCAGTTCATGACGCCCGCCATGAATTCCACTGGGTGGTTCGCCTTGAGCCACGCGGTCTGATACGACACCACCGCATAGGCCGCCGCGTGCGATTTGTTGAAACCGTAGTTCGCGAATTTTTCCAAGAGGTCGAACACTTCGGACGCTTTTTTCTTGTCCACGCCATTCTTGGCGGCGCCCTCTTCGAATTTGGGGCGTTCGGCGTCCATCGCCTCTTTGATCTTTTTACCCATCGCACGACGCAAAAGGTCAGCGCCACCAAGGCTGTAGCCCGCCATGACCTGCGCGATCTGCATCACCTGTTCCTGATAAACGATGATGCCTTGGGTTTCGGCCAGAATGTGGTCGATCGTCGGGTGGACGGATTCCAATTCTTTGCGGCCGTGTTTCACATCGCAATAAACGGGGATGTTTTCCATCGGACCCGGACGATACAGCGCCACCAGCGCAACGACGTCTTCGATACATGTTGGTTTCATGCGCTTTAGCGCGTCCATCATGCCCGTCGATTCCACCTGAAACACAGCGACCGTTTTCGCAGCGGAATAGAGTTTGTACGTCTTTTCGTCATCCAACGGGATGGCGTTGATTTCGTTTTCCGCACCGTGCGCAGGTTCATACAGTTGCGTGCCGTCTGCAGCGACATGCAATGGGCGACCCGATTTGAATATCAGGTTCATCGCCGACTGAATAACCGTCAGCGTTTTCAAACCCAGAAAGTCGAATTTAACTAGACCCGCCTGTTCCACCCATTTCATGTTGAACTGGGTTGCAGGCATGTCCGAACGGGGATCCTGATAAAGCGGGACCAATTCGTCGGTCGGACGGTCGGCGATAACCACACCCGCCGCGTGGGTCGATGCGTTCCGCAACAGGCCTTCGATCTTTTGGCCGTAGGTCAGCAGGCGATCCACGGTTTCGTCATTGCGCGCCTCTTCGCGTAGGCGGTCCTCTTGGATCAGGGCCTGTTCGATAGAAACGGGTTTGACGCCTTCGACGGGGATCATTTTCGACAGGCGGTCCACCTGCCCGAACGGCAATTGCAACACGCGGCCAACGTCGCGCACTGCTGCCTTGGACAACAGCGCACCGAACGTGATGATCTGCGCCACACGGTCACGACCGTATTTTTCCTGCACGTATTGAATCACCTCTTCGCGGCGATCCATGCAAAAGTCGATGTCGAAGTCAGGCATCGACACACGTTCAGGGTTTAGGAAACGTTCGAACAGCAGCGAATAACGCAGGGGATCAAGGTCGGTAATCGTCAGCGCATAAGCCACCAGACTACCCGCACCCGAACCACGGCCCGGCCCAACGGGGATACCGTTATCTTTGCCCCACTGGATAAAGTCCGCAACGATCAGAAAGTAACCGGGGAACCCCATGCCTTCGATGATGTCTAATTCGAAATCCAGACGTTCCTGATATTCCTCGGGCGTGACTGCATGGGGGATCACGGCCAGACGTTTTTGCAGACCGTCATTCGCCTGACGGCGCAGCTCTGCGACTTCGTCATCGGCAAATTTGGGCAGGATCGGCGCGCGTTTATACGCCTTGAACGCACAGCGTTTGGCGATTTCGACGGTGTTTTCGATCGCCTCGGGCAAATCCGCGAACAGCGTGATCATTTCCTCGGCCGATTTGAAATAGTGCTGAGGCGTCAGACGGCGGCGCGGTTCGTTTTGGTCGACATAGGCACCTTCGGCGATACAGATCAGCGCGTCGTGGGCCTCGTAAATATCGGGTTTATAGAAATAGACATCGTTGGTCGCGACCAACGGAATATCCATGCCGTAAGCCATTTCAACGAACCCGCGTTCAGACAGGTGTTCCGCCTCTGGTGCGCCGTCTTCGCCTGGGTGACGCTGAAGTTCGACATACAAACGATCGGCAAAGATCGACTTGAATGCCTGCATCAATTCTTCGGCTTTGCCGCGTTGACCCATGCGCAGAAGACGACCAACGGGGCCGTCAGGGCCGCCTGACAGACAAATCAGGCCTTCGTTATGGCGGCGCAAATCGTCCAATTCGACCTGAGGCAACCGCCCACCCGCATCCACATAGAGGACGCTGTTCAGCTTCATCAGGTTTTCGTACCCGCGTTCATTCTGCGCCAGCAGAACGATTGGCGCGGGGTCTTCGGGGCGTTTACCGGGTTCGGGTTCGATAAAACACATATCCACCTGACAGCCGATAATCGGCTGAATGCCCGCCCCCGACATGTATTCGGAAAATTCCAGCGCACAGAACATATTGTTCGTATCGGTCACAGCCACAGCAGGCATGTTTAGCTGTTCGACCATACCGGCCAGCTTTTTCACCTTCACTGCCCCCTCTAGCAGGGAATATTCGGTGTGGGTGCGCAGATGGATAAAACGTGCAGAGTCGGTCATGCGCCAAAGCTATCCAATCCCGCCGCCTAGGGGAACAGGGACCGAACATTCATCCCCAACTTTGTCGTGATGCATATTTTTTCGGCAAATGGCGCGTTAACGTGCGGGAAATTTGGGTTCAGGTCTTGCTTTGGGCGGTCAGTCGGGATTTGATCAACGGGACAAATTGGGGGTCCGCCGTCTACGCCGCATCGACGACAGGACACGCCCAAGACGGATTTTTGGTAAGGCGGCGGGTTTCACCGATGAACATTACGTTTCTTCTGAACGGAGAGACTGTCACAATGTCAGCGCCGCCAACGCTGACTTTGATGGATTGGCTACGACAAGAAAAACACCTGACGGGCACCAAAGAAGGCTGCAACGAAGGCGACTGCGGCGCCTGTACCGTCGTGGTGCTGGACACCAGCGGCGTTCGTGCGCTGAACGCCTGTATCCTATTCATGCCCCAGATCGACGGCATGGCCATCCGCACCGTCGAAGGTTTCGGCGGCAATCACCCCGCGCAAACCGCGATGGTCGAACACCACGGATCGCAATGCGGGTTCTGTACCCCCGGCATCGTCGCATCGATGGTCGCTGGTCACGCCAATGGCCGCACCGATCATGACAACGTTTTGGCGGGCAACCTGTGCCGCTGCACCGGCTATGCCCCGATCATCCGCGCGGCAGAGGCAACGACAGGCGCGCCCAAACCCGACTGGCTGGACACCGACCGCGAATGGGCCACAAACGCGGCCCCTGCCCCGACAACCGTCGATGAACTGGCGCAGATCCTGATGGAGAACCCAAATGCGACCATCATCGCAGGCGCAACCGATGTGGGTCTGTGGGTGACCAAACAACTGCGCGACCTGAAAACGCCTGTGTTCCTGAACAAATGTGCGGAACTGAAACAGATAACTGTGGGCGCTGACGCGATCCATATCGGCGCAGGCGTCACAATGTCAGACCTGCACCCCGTGATCGACGAACACCTGCCCAGCTACGGCGAACTGATCCGCCGTTATGCATCCGTGCAGGTGCGCAACGCCGCCACAATCGGCGGCAATGTGGCGAATGGATCGCCCATCGGGGATAACCCTCCTGCGCTGATCGCGCTGGGTGCGACGCTGCATCTACGCCGCGGTAACGTGCGCCGCGAATTGCCGATCGAGGAATTCTTTATCGACTACGGCAAACAAGACCGCCGCCCCGGAGAATTCGTGACAGGCATCACGATCCCAAAATCCGCGCCCGATTTGCAGTGCTATAAACTGTCGAAACGGTTTGATCAGGATATCTCGGCCGTTTGTGGGTGTTTTAACATCACCGTAACGGATGGCACCGTGACCGCTGCGCGTATTGCATTTGGCGGCATGGCAGGCACGCCGAAACTGGCGAAAACCGTCATGAAATCGCTGATTGGTCAGCCGTGGGATCAGGCCACGATTGATGCCGCTTGCGCCAAATTCGCCGATGATTTCACACCGCTGTCCGACATGCGCGCCTCTGCCCAGTACCGACTGGACACCGCCGCGAACATGCTGCGCCGCTATTACGCCCAGACCCAAGGCGTGCCCACCAATTTGTTGGAGCTACGCGTATGACCGTCACCAAACCTTTGCCGCATGACAGCGGGTCCATGCATGTGTCGGGCGCCGCGCGTTATGTCGATGACATCCCCATGCCGCCCACAACGCTGCACCTATGTTTCGGCCAATCGCCAGTTGCACATGGCGTGATCAAATCGCTGGACCTAACGGCGGTCCGCGCCGCCTCTGGCGTCGTTGCAGTTCTAACCGCCGAAGATCTGCCCCACGCAAATGATGTCAGCCCATCAATCCATGACGAACCGCTGCTCGCCACGGGTACCGTGCATTACATCGGTCAGCCCGTGTTTTTGGTCGTCGCCGATAGCCACCTGAACGCGCGCAAGGCCGCGCGGCTGGCAAAATTCGACATCGCGGAACGTACGCCCATCCTGTCCTATGATGACGCCATCGCCGCGAAATCCTATTTCGAAGGCGGCCCGCGCACGTGGGAAAAAGGCAAAGCCAAACCCGCCATCAAATCCGCCCGCCATAAACTATCGGGCCGTATTGCAATGGGCGGTCAGGAACATTTCTACCTCGAAGGCCAAGCCGCCGCCGCTCTGCCCCAAGAAAACGGTGATATGCTGGTCCATAGTTCGACCCAGCACCCCACCGAAATTCAACACAAAGTGGCCGAAGCTTTGGGCCTGCCGATGCACGGTGTCCGCGTCGAATGCCGCCGGATGGGTGGCGGTTTTGGCGGCAAAGAAAGCCAAGGCAACGCCCTGGCCGTCGCCTGCGCCGTGGCAGCCGCACAAACGGGCCGCCCGTGCAAAATGCGATATGACCGTGATGACGACATGACCATCACGGGAAAACGCCATGATTTCCGGATCGATTATGAGGTCGGGTTTGACGATCAGGGCCGTATTCAAGGGATCATATTCGATCAGTACACGCGCGGTGGCTGGGCACAGGATCTGACCGCTGCGGTGGCGGATCGCGCGATGATGCACGCCGATAACGCCTATCTGTTGCCGAATGCGAAAATCACCTCGCACCGTTTGAAAACCAACATGCAATCGGCCACGGCCTATCGCGGGTTCGGCGGGCCTCAGGGCGTTGTGGGCATCGAACGCGTGATCGACCACATCGCTCACCATCTGGGCCGCGATCCTGTCGAGGTACGCCGCGCAAATTACTACGCCGAAATGGGCACCACCCCCGCGCAGCCCAACACGACCCCTTATAATATGGAGGTCAAAGATTTCATCCTGAACCAGATGACGGATCAGTTGATGGAAACGTCCGACTATGCGGCCAGACGCGCGGCGATTGCAGACTGGAACGCCACATCTCCGATCCTGAAACGCGGGATCGCGTTTAGCCCTGTGAAATTCGGCATCTCGTTCACGCTGACCCACCTGAACCAAGCAGGCGCACTGGTCCACCTATACGCCGACGGGTCGATTATGCTGAACCACGGCGGCACGGAAATGGGTCAAGGCCTGTTTCAAAAGGTCGCCCAAGTCGCCGCCCACCGTTTTGGCGTCACCACCGACCGCGTGAAAATCACCGCGACTGATACGGCCAAGGTGCCCAATACCTCGGCCACTGCTGCATCGTCGGGCTCCGATTTGAACGGCATGGCTGTGCTGGACGCCTGCAACAAAATCCGCGCCCGTATGGCCGAACATTTGGACGGCGGCGCACCTGTCACGTTTGAAAATGGCCGCGTGAAATGGGCAGATGAAGACATCAGTTTCGAAGACGCCGCCCAGCGCTGTTATGCCAATCGCGTCAGCCTATCGGCCACGGGTTTTTACAAAACGCCCGACCTGTCATGGGACCGCGACGCCGGCACAGGCCGCCCGTTTTTCTATTTCGCTCATGGCTGCGCCGTAACCGAGGTGGTGATCGACACGCTGACAGGCGAAAACCGTATCCTTCGGGCGGATGTCCTGCATGATGCTGGCGCGTCCCTGAACCCCGCCATCGACAAAGGCCAAGTCGAAGGCGGTTATGTTCAAGGCGCAGGGTGGCTCACGACCGAAGAACTGGTATGGAATGACGCAGGCGTTTTGAAAACCCACGCGCCCAGCACCTATAAAATCCCCGCCTGTTCGGATCGCCCGCAGGTGTTCAACGTCGATCTGATGAACACCGAAAACCCCGAGGCGACGATCTATCGATCCAAGGCCGTGGGCGAACCGCCCTTTATGCTGGGTATCTCTGCCCTGCTGGCGTTGTCGGATGCTGTGGCAGCATGCGGTGCCGCCTATCCCGACCTGAACGCCCCCGCCACGCCCGAACGCATTTTGAAAGCCGTCCAAAAGGTGCGCGATGGCGATTGATCTGGACACATTGACCAAGGCCACCGAACGCGGCCCCGTCGCCCGTGTGGTCATCACCCGTGTCGCAGGTTCAACCCCGCGCGAGGCTGGCACCGCAATGTATGTCTGGGCCGACAAAACCCAAGGCACCATTGGCGGCGGACGTCTGGAATTCGACGCAATCGCCCGCGCCCGCGATCTGTTGGTCCATGGCACCATCGCCGAACATGTTTACCCGCTGGGCCCGCGACTGGGCCAATGCTGCGGCGGGTCCGTCACCACAATGACCGAAGTTTTCACCGCGCAAACCCTACCTAACCTGCCGTATGTCAGGTCCGTATCAGGCGCCGCTCCGATCCCACCGCGCATCGCGCAGAAAGCAACACGGTTACAGCCAACAGAACGACCCATTTCGATAGATCACTGGCTGATTGAAACGGCCCCGCCAGCGGTACGCAATCTGTGGGTTTGGGGCGCGGGCCATGTTGGGCGCGCTCTGATCAATACCCTTGCTCCGTTGCCTGATTTCAAAATCCACTGGGTCGACATTTCGGCGGATCGTTTTCCGGATCACATCACAGACGGCGTGATGCAGATCATCGCCGCTGATCCCGCCCGTATGGTCGCCAATTGCCCGCGCGATGCCGAACATATTATCCTGACCCACGACCACGATATCGACTTTGCGCTTTGCCATGGACTTTTGCACCATGGGTTTGACGCCGCGGGGCTGATAGGGTCGGCGACGAAATGGGCGCGGTTCACCAATCGACTGATGCAGCTGGGCCATGACCGACAATCCATTTCGCGCATTGCTTGCCCGATTGGCGACCCTAATCTGGGCAAACATCCTCAGGCTATTGCACTGGGGGTCGGGGCTGCATTATTGGCGCAAAATGCGACAACAACGACACCAAAGACGGGGACAGCGTGACGTTATTAAACCTATCAGGACTGACCAAAGCCTATCCCGGCGTTGTCGCAAATGACGACATCAGCTTTGCCGTGGGTAAGGGCGAAATCCACGCGCTGCTGGGCGAAAACGGCGCGGGCAAATCAACGCTGGTGAAAACGATCTACGGGTTGGTGAAACCTGATGCGGGTGCGATGTCGCTGAACGGCGCCCCATTCACCCCGCAAAACCCGCGAGAAGCCCGATCCGCGGGCATCGCTATGGTATTCCAGCATTTTTCGCTGTTTGACGCCCTGTCGGTTGCCGAAAACATCGCGCTTGGCATGGAAAACCCGCCATCGCCGCGGGACCTAAGCGCGCAGATCACCAGCGTATCGAATGACTACGGCCTGCCTTTGTCCCCTGACAGCATCGTGGGCGATCTTTCCGCAGGTGAACGTCAGCGCGTCGAAATCATCCGCTGTCTGCTGCAAAACCCCAAACTGCTGATCATGGACGAACCGACCAGCGTTCTAACCCCGGGCGAAGTTGAAACCCTGTTCGGCACATTGCGCAAACTGGCGGATGAAGGCACATCCATCCTGTATATCTCGCACAAACTGGATGAAATCCGCGCCTTGTGTCACCACGCGACGATCCTGCGATTGGGCAAAGTCGTCGGCACTTGCAACCCGCGCGAAACCACCAGCAGCGCGATGGCCGAAATGATGGTCGGCTTTGCGTTGTCGACCCCCAAAAAGGCATCGGACAGCACGGGCGAAACCGTGTTGGAACTGCGCGGCCTGTCGGCCCCTGCCCCCCATCGGTTTGGCACTGCGCTGCGCGATATTTCCATGACCGTCAGCGCGGGCCAAGTCTATGGCATCGGCGGCGTTGCGGGTAACGGACAGGACGAATTGGTCGCGGCCCTATCGGGTGAAACCAAGACCAAAGGCGACATGGTCTGCCTGTCGGGCCAGCCCATCGGCACCCTGCCACCGAACGCCCGCCGCGCCGCTGGCCTATGTGCCGCGCCCGAGGAACGCAACGGCCACGCCGCAGCCCCCGATATGTCCCTGACCGAAAACGCTTTGATGACGGGCAACACCCGCATGGACCTGTCGAAAAACGGGTTCCTGAACTGGCACAAAGCCCGCGATTTCGCCGCCCAGATCATCGAAAAATTTGACGTCCGCACCCCCAGCACCGAAACAGCCGCGCGCGCGCTGTCAGGCGGAAACCTACAAAAATTCGTGGTGGGCCGAGAGATCATGCAAAACCCAAAGGTTCTGATCGTGAACCAGCCGACTTGGGGCGTGGATGCGGCAGCAGCGGCGTCTATCAGGCAGGCGTTGCTAGATTTGGCGGATCAAGGGTCCGCCGTCGTCGTCATTTCCCAAGACTTGGACGAAATTTTGGAAATCGCAGACAGCTTTGCCGCCCTGAACGAAGGCCGCCTATCTGCCCCCGTCCCGACTCAAGGTCTGACCATGGAAAAAATCGGCCTCATGCTGGGCGGCGCAACAGAACAGGAGGCGGCACATGCTTAAGCTAGAAAAACGCCCGCAGCCGTCGAAATTCTGGACCTATGCCGCGCCTTTGCTAGCCGTGGTCATCACCATCGTTCTGGGCATGGGATTGTTCGCGTTTCTGGGCAACGATCCAATCCTGTCGATCAAAACCATCTTTTGGGACCCCGTGTTCGGCGAATTTGCCTATATGGACCGCCCCGAGGTGATCAAAAAAGCCGCCCCCCTGATCCTAATCGCCATTGGTCTGTCGTTCGGTTTCCGCGCGGGCATTTGGAACATCGGCGCCGAAGGCCAATACATCATCGGCGCGATCTGCGGCGCGGGCGTTGCACTTGCGTTCTACCCAACCGAAGCCCGCTGGCTGATTTTCCCGCTGATGATCATCGCGGGCCTGCTGGGCGGATTGTTATGGGCGCTGATCCCCGCGATCCTGCGTGTCTATTTCAAAACCAACGAAATCCTAGTGTCGCTGATGCTGGTCTACGTGGCCGAGGTTCTGATCAAAGCGTTCTCAATAGGCTTGCTGCGCAACCCCGACGGGTTCGGCATGCCTGGATCGCGCAACCTGCGCCAATACGCATCCGCCGCGAATAACGAAGTCATTGCAGGCACAGGCATGCACTGGGGCGCGATCACCGCCGTCTTTGCCGTGATCGTCGCCTACATCCTGTTCACGCGTCACCAATTCGGGTTCAACGTCCGCCTAGCAGGGCAAAGCCCGCGGGCCGCAGGGTTCGCAGGAGTCAACGCGAACCGTTTGGTCATGCGCTGCCTGCTATTGTCGGGCGCTTTGGCCGGCGTCGCGGGTATGTTCGAGGTGTCAGGCCCCGCAGGCCAAATCATGGGATCGTTCCCGTCGTTCTACGGGTTCACCGCGATCATCGTGGCGTTCCTTGGGCGGCTGCATCCCATCGGGATCCTACTGGCGGGTTTGCTGATGGCGTTGACCTACATCGGCGGCGAAACGGCGGAGCTGACGCTGAACCTGCCTTCGGCGGCGATCCTGACGTTTCAGGGCATGCTGCTGTTTTCGCTATTGGCAGTGGACGTATTGACCAACTATCGCTTTAAATTCGCAGGGGCAGAGGTACGCTAATGGACATCAATCCAATCTTGATCCTTGCGGCGCTGATGGTTGCGTCTACCCCGATCCTGCTGGCTGCAATCGGCGAATTGGTCGTCGAACGCGCGGGCGTTTTGAATTTGGGCGTCGAAGGCATGATGATCGTCGGCGCGGTCTGCGGGTTTATCGCGGGCCACAACAGCGGCAGCATGTTCATGGGGTTCACAGGTGCCGCACTGGCGGGCGCGGCGGTATCGCTGATTTTCGCCGTGTTAACCCAATACCTGCTGACCAATCAGGTCGCTACGGGGCTGGGCCTGACGATGTTTGGTCTGGGCCTGTCGTCGCTGATCGGTCAATCGGCTGTGGGCACCACAGACCTTAGCCTGCCGAAACTGCCCATTCCCCTGCTGTCGGACATCCCGTTCATCGGCCCAATCCTGTTCCAGCACGACGCGATTGTGTACCTTAGCATCGGCATCGTTGCGGGCGTTTGGTATTTCCTGTCGCGCACCCGCGCGGGGCTGATCCTACGCGCTGTCGGCGAAAACCACGGCGCGGCGCATGCGCTGGGATATCACGTGCGACTGGTCCGCGTTGGAGCGATTGTGTTCGGCGGAGCCTGTGCGGGTTTGGCGGGGGCCTACATCAGCCTCGTCCGCGTGCCCCAGTGGATCGACGGCATCACCGCAGGTGCCGGATGGATCGCGCTTGCCATCGTTGTGTTCGCCAGCTGGAAACCTTGGCGCCTAATTGCGGGTGCCTACCTGTTTGGCGGCGTGACCGTTCTGCAATTAAACCTACAGGCGGATGGAACGCTGGCGCTGCTGGATCTGATAATCATTGTCGTCGCGGCCCTGACCATCGGCTACGCCATTTACCGCGCCATCAAAACGGCCCGTTTCGATGTTCGTGACAATATCGTGCCCCTGTCCATCATTGGAATTGCGGCGCTTTACGCTTTGCTCAGATTGCTAGGCATGGAAACTATCCCTGTCGAGTATCTGTCCATGCTACCCTACCTTGCGACCATCGCGGTTCTGGTGGGTCTACGATCGGGCGGCGCTGCTGCGTCGCTTGGCAAAACCTTTCATCCGTCGTCGTGACGGGTGGATCAAAAACCAAAAACAATGTCCTACTTGGGAGTTTGAAATATGAAACGCAGAACGCTACTTGCCTCGGGTGCTGCCGCAGCGATGGCTGCTGTGACTGGCCTGCCAGCTCGCGCACAGGAAAAAACCAAAGTTGGTTTCATCTACGTTGGCCCAATCAATGATGGCGGCTGGACCCAGCACCACCACCATTCGGCCATGGAAATGGTAGAGCATTTCGGTGACGCCATCGAATTCATGTACCAAGAATCCGTGCCAGAGGGCCCAGACGCAGAACGCGCGATCACCCAAATGGCACGTTCGGGTGCTGACATCATTTTCACCACCTCGTTTGGTTTCATGGACCCAACCATCAACGTTGCGGCCAATTTCCCGAACACCGTGTTTGAACACGCAACCGGCTACAAACAGGCAGATAACGTGTCGGTCTATTCGGCGCGTTTCTACGAAGGCCGCGCAATCCAAGGTACGCTGGCTGGCCGCGTGACCCAAACCAACAAAATCGGCTACATCGCATCCGTGCCGATCCCAGAGGTTATTCGCGGCATCAACGCATCCTATCTGCACGCGAAAAAGGTCAACCCAGACGTCGAATTCAAGATCATCTGGATCTTTGAATGGCTGAACCCAGCGAAAGAAGCAGACGCAGCCAAAGCGCTGATTGAACAGGGCTGTGACGTTGTTCTGCAGCACACCGATTCCACCGCGCCGCATCAAGCCGCGAAAGAGGCTGGTGGCGTTTACACATTCGGTCAGGCGGCTGACATGGCAGAATACGGCCCAATGCCGCGCATTTCGTCGATCATCGACAACTGGGCACCATACTACATCGACCGCGTTCAAGCTGTTATCGACGGCACTTGGACGTCGACCAACACTTGGGATGGTATCGGCACCGGCATGGTTGGCATCGGCGAAGTATCCGACGTCGTTCCAGCAGAATACAAAGCCGAAGCAGAAGCCATGCGCGACGCGATCGCAACGGGCGATTACCACCCGTTCACTGGCCCAATCACCAAACAAGACGGCACCGTTTGGTTGGCCGAAGGTGAGGTCGCAAACGATGGCGATCTGGCTGGCATGTTCTTTTACGTCGAAGGCATCGAAGGCGACATTCCGTCCTAATCGATCCCTAGCCGTACAAAATCAAAGGGCGCCCGATTGGGCGCCCTTTTCGTTTTAGCCATCCACGCGGATGTTTGCGTTCTTTGGATCATAGGGGCTGTCTTCGACGATTTCCGCGTCATACAGTTCGCCCATGATTTTGACCTTTAGTTTGGTGCCCAGTTCGGCCAGTTCGGGTTTCACGTAGCCCATGCCGATCTGTTTGCCAAAGTGCACGGAATACCCGCCCGAGGTCAGACGACCAGCGTAATCGCCATTCGCATCACGCAGCGCTTCTTTGCCCCACGGGTCGGCGTCTGCGGGACCGTCGATCAGCAATGTAACGCATTTCGAACGGATACCTTTGGCTTCCATCGCGGCCTTGCCGTTGAATTCCTTGGACAGGTCAACAAAGCGCGGCAGGTCAGCCTCTAGCGGGGTCGCATCGCGGCCCAGTTCGGTGCCGAACGCACGGTAGGATTTTTCCTGACGCAGCCAGTTTTGCGCACGCGCGCCAACCAGTTTACCGCCGTGTTTTTCCAGCACAGGCACCAGCAGATCCCACAGGTAGTTCTGCATTTCGATCGGGTGGTGCAATTCCCAACCCAATTCGCCTGTATAGGCCACGCGGATCGCGTTCACTGGGCACATGCCCAGTTCGATCTGACGAGCCGACAGCCATGGGAACCGTTTGTTCGACAGCGCCGTTTCGACGTCCGCGTCGCGTAGAACCTCTTTCAGAATGTCGCGCGATTTTGGACCTGCGATGGCGAACACGCCCCACTGCGTCGTGACGTTCTGGATTTCGATGTAGCCGAATTCAGGCGCCTTATCTTCTGCCGCTTTGCGCAGGAAATCAGCGTCGTAGTCAGTCCATGCTCCAGCGGACACAAGGTAATATTCATCCTCGGCCAAACGCACGATGGTGTATTCGGTGCGGGTGGTGCCCGCATCGGTCAGCGCGTAGGTCAGGTTGATACGGCCCACTTTGGGCAGTTTGTTACAGGTGAACCAATCCAAGAATTGGGTCGCGCCTGGGCCTTTGACGATGTGTTTGGTGAACGCAGTTGCGTCGATCAGACCAGCGGTTTCGCGGACGGCTTTCGCCTCTTCCATCGCGTACTGCCACCATTCACCGCGGCGGAAGCTACGGCTGTCATGGTCGAACGATTCAGGCGCATCCAGCGGGCCGTAATAGTTCGGGCGTTCCCAACCATTGACCTGACCGAATTGCGCGCCTTTGGCTTTTTGACGGTCATATGCTGGTGCGGTGCGCAATGGGCGGGCCGCTTCGCGTTCCTCATCTGGGTGGTGCAGAATGTAGACGTGCTCATAGCACTCTTCGTTCTTTTTCACGCCGTATTCGGTGGTCATCCAGCTGCCGTAGCGTTTCGGATCAAGCGACGCCATGTCGATCTCGGCTTCGCCTTCGACCATCATTTGCGCCAGATAATACCCCGTACCGCCCGCTGCGGTAATGCCAAAGCTGAACCCTTCGGCCAGCCACATGTTGCGCAGGCCCGGTGCAGGACCAACCAGAGGGTTACCGTCAGGCGTATAGCAGATCGGGCCGTTGAAATCGTCTTTTAGGCCGACCGTTTCCGACGACGGAATACGGTGGATCATGGACATGTATTCTTCTTCGATACGTTCCAGATCCAGCGGGAACAGGTCCGCGCGGAAACTATCAGGCACGCCGTATTGGAAACAGGCAGGCGCGTTGCGCTCATACGGGCCTAGGATCCAGCCGCCGCGCTCTTCGCGAACGTACCATTTCGCGTCAGCATCGCGCAGAACTGGGTGCTCTGGATTGCCAGCTTCGCGGTAGGCGACCAGCTCTGGGTCTGGTTCGGTCACGATGAACTGGTGTTCCACAGGGATTGCAGGGATTTTGATGCCCAGCAGTTTTGCAGTGCGCTGCGCGTGGTTACCCGTCGCGGTTACAACGTGTTCTGCGTGGATCACGGTCTGTTCTTCGGTCGGAACTAGGTTACCGCCGCGTTCGCCCATTTTGGTGACAGTGACTTCCCAATGGTCGCCAACCCATTTGTAGCCATCAACCTGCCATTTACGTTCGATCAGAACGCCGCGCTGACGGGCACCTTTGGCCATTGCCATGGTGACGTCTGCGGGGTTGATGTAACCGTCCTGCGGGTGGAACAGCGCACCTTTCAGGTCCTCAGTCCGGACCAAAGGCCAGCGTTCTTTGATCTGCGCAGGAGTCATAAATTCGTGGTAAACGTCTGCAGTTTCCGCGACCGACGAATACAGCATGTATTCATCCATGCGCTCTTGGGTCTGAGCCATACGCAGGTTGCCGCAAATCGAAAAACCAGCGTTCAGGCCGGTTTCTTCCTCTAGCGTCTTATACAGATCGACCGAGTATTTGTGGATATGGGTTGTCGCATAGGACATGTTGAACAAAGGCAACAGGCCAGCCGCGTGCCACGTCGAACCGGACGTCAATTCGTCCCGTTCCAGCAACATGACATCGTCCCAGCCAGCCTTGGCAAGGTGATAAGCGATCGAAGTGCCGATGGCGCCGCCACCGACGACTAGAGCACGAACATGGGTTTTCATAAAAGCGACTCCCGATTGGACTTGGGGCCACAATGCCCCAAATCGGCGCGGCGCAATTGAACCAGACGACACACAAACGCACAAAACCGACAGGTTATGACGTACCGTTAGCGATATTCCCCGATCGTCCAACTTGCCGCATCGCGGCGGGGCGGATAAACCTGCACCAAACACTGGGGGGAACAATGCAGATTTGCCGCACGATCAGTGACTTGCGACAGGCGGTGCGTTTGAAACGCAGTGCGGGCGAAACCGTGGGGTTTGTCCCAACGATGGGCGCGCTGCATGCGGGGCATATGTCGCTGGTGGCCGCCGCTAAATCGGCGAACGACGCGGTCGTGGTGTCGATTTTCGTCAACCCGACCCAATTTGGGGCATCGGCTGATCTAGATAACTACCCCCGCACCGAAGAGGCCGATCAGGCCCTACTGACCTCCGCTGGCGTTGATATCCTATTTCTGCCGTCGGTTGATGTGATGTACCCTGCTGGCGCCGAAACCATCGTGGAAACCACGAAACTGGCGAATATGCTGCACGGTCAGGTGCGTCCTGGGCACTACCGCGGCGTATGCACGGTTGTGACCAAACTGTTCAATATCGTGCAACCCGACAACGCCTATTTCGGCGAAAAGGATTACCAGCAGCTACAGGTTATCCGCCGCATGGCGATTGATCTAGACATGCCCCTATCCGTCCACGGCGTTCCAACAGTCCGCGAAGACGACGGGCTGGCCATGTCGTCGCGCAATATGCGCCTGACACCGCAGGACCGCGCTGCGGCTGTCGTATTATCGCAATCGCTGGCTGCGGCTGATGCGGCTGCGCTGGCGGGGCATGATGTCGCTGGGATTGAAACCGCAATCCGTGATACCGTCGCCCGCGAACCACGAGCCCGCGATCTGGTCGTGGACATCGTTCAGGCCCTGACGCTTGCCCCTATCGACGGCAAACCGAACGGGACCATCGGGATTATGATCTCGGCCATTTTTGGACCCGAAGATGATCCCATCATGCTTATTGACCAAAGGGAGATCACCCTATGAGCGCTCAGACCGAAACCATCCGCCGCAATACGGTGCCGCAAATCGCCCGCCGCAAAGGCGGCGATCCGATCGTGTCCCTGACCAGCTATCACGCGCACACAGCGGCCATCGTCGATAAATTCGCGGATTTCATTCTGGTGGGCGACAGTCTGGGCATGGTCATGCACGGCATGGAATCCACCGTTGGCGTCCCGCTGGACCTGATGATCATGCACGGCAAAGCGGTCGTTCGCGGCACGCAAAAGGCTCTGATCGTCGTCGACATGCCATTCGGCACCTACGAGGAAAGCCCAAACGTCGCCTTCCGTAACGCTGCCAAAATCATGAAAGAAACTGGCTGCGGCGCGGTGAAACTTGAGGGCGGCAAACGCATGGCGGAAACCATCCGCTTTTTGGTCGAACGCGGCATTCCTGTGATGGCGCACATCGGCCTGACGCCGCAATCGTCGCACGTCATGGGCGGGTTCAAAACTCAAGGCCGCGAAGAAGACAGCTGGCCCCTACACGAAGAAGACGCCAAAGCCGTGGCCGAGGCTGGCGCCTTTGCCGTCGTTCTAGAGGGCATGGTCGAACCATTGGCCGCCAAGATCACTAAACAGATCGACATCCCGACCATTGGCATCGGCGCATCGGCTGACTGTGACGGCCAAATTCTGGTGCTAGAGGACATGCTGGGCCTGAACCCGTGGACCCCGAAATTCGTCAAAGTTTACGGACAGTTAGGCCCGATGATCGAAGACAGCGTAAAACGCTACGCCGAGGACGTGAAATCCCGCGCCTTCCCGACCGAAGATCAGGTTTACCGCTAGTCTGACACGCATCGTAATAGTTCGTGAAAAGGGCCCCATTGTATGTGGGGCCTTTTTGTCATTTGTGGATGCTGCACTACCCTCTCGGGTAGATAAGAAAGGTATTTATAAATGAACCGCAGAGCATTCTTTGCCCTCGCCTCCGCCATTGCGATTTCCGCCTGTACGCCCCTAGCCAGCAGCAACCCGATCGCACGCGAATTGCGCCAAACCCTGCAATTCAGCAGCGTGACCGTGAACACTCAAGGCACTGCTTTTGATAGCAACCGCGCCGCGAATTACAGCAGCGCCCTATCTGGTGATCTACGCACCGTTCTGGAAACTGAATTCGTGGACCGAATGGACCCTAGCGGTGTTCAGATGATTGTAGACGTGGCGCGTTTGAATGTAGCGGGATCGACAACCACAGCATTCGGGCGCGACCAGTCGACCCTGTCGGGTTCCGTCCGTGTTGTCGATGGCGACGCATTGTTGGGTACATACGCCATTCAGGTTGCCGTCGGCGATCCGTCGCAAACCACAACGGGCGCTTTGGTCAGTAGCGCCATCAATTCAGGCGAAGGGTATTATCGCGCCTTGATCAACGGCTTTGCGCGCGACGCCCGCGTGCAGGTGTTGGGCGCTGATTTGCCCGGCGAACGCCTTCTGCGTCAATTGCAGAACTAATACCTGCGAAATCGCACACTTCGGCCCCTGCAAAAATGCGGGGGCCGTTCTATACTGTCTAGTATGACAGTTGATCCCCGCCCCCTATCCCGAAACCCTATGATGCGCCTGATCTGGATGGCGCTGGGGTCGCTTGCGTTGATCGCGGGGCTGATCGGCGTGGTCTTGCCAATTGTCCCAACGACACCCTTTATCATTTTAGCCGCTTTTTTATTTGGCAAAGGCAGCCGCACGGTGGAACTATGGCTTATCAATCACCGCACCTTTGGCCCGATGATTTTGGATTGGCGCAAGAACGGTGCGATCGCCCCACGCTACAAAGCCATGGGATTATCAATGATGGCGGCTGCGTTCGGGCTTAGCCTATATTTGCGCTTGCCCGCCACGGCACTAACGGCCCAAGCGGTCTGTTTGATCGGGGCAGCAACCTATATTTTGACCCGCCCCAATGGGTCGGCCTAATCAACGGCCCGCACACCGTAGGTTTTAAACGCTTCCTTAATTTTCTGCGCCTCGGACGTGTCAGGGAATTTTGTATAACTCGGCGCGACAATCGGCGAAACGCGGATGGCATCGACTAAAATGATCGACCGCACTTTGAAATTGGGCCCCGCCATCGCGATCAGTGGCGCTGCGCGATCATCATATTCCGGCGTATCCGCCGCAATCAGCCGCGCATCCCCATACACCTTGTACCCTTTTTGACGAAACACATCGACGAAACTGACGCAAACCTTGCTGTTCTGGCCGATGTTCCGATGGGAAACAGGGCTCGCAATTTCGGCGATCATGAGCTCTGTTTCGGATGGGGCGCAGAAAATTTCCTTGGGGCTCACATTTGGCTGACCTTGATTGTCAACCGTCGCCAGCCAACATAGAACCGCGCGGTCTATGGCTGTTTTTACCTCTCCTGTGAACATCGCTCCTCCAACTTTGTTCAGGTTAGATCATTTCGGGCAGAACCATATCGGGCGGCCTGTGACCGTCGGCAAACGTATAGGCGTTTAGGATCACTCGTTCGCCCATTTCAATCCGCCCTTCGACGGTGGCCGATCCCATATGGGGTAGCAGCACAACATTTTGCAGTTCGCGCAGACGCGGGTTCACTTCGGTGCCATGTTCGAACACATCCAGACCGGCACCCGCGATTTCGCCCGCGCGTAACATGCGGGTCAGCGCGTTTTCATCAATGACTTCGCCGCGCGAGGTATTCACGATCACAGCCGACGGTTTCATCAGTTTCAAACGGCGCGCGTTCATCAGATGAAACGTCCCGGGGGTGTGGGGGCAGTTAATCGAAATAACGTCCATATTGGCCACCATTTGATCCAGGCTTTCCCAGTAGGTCGCGCCCAACGCCTGTTCGGTTTCCGTGCGCAGTCGGCGGCGGTTGTGATAATAGATCGACATGCCCAAAGCGGACGCCCGCCGCGCCAGCGCCTGACCAATACGCCCCATACCTAAGATACCCAATTTGCGCCCACCGATGCGCCCGCCCATCATCGCGGTCGGGGACCAGCCGTTCCAATCGCCCTTTTGCATTTGCGCCATGCCTTCGGGGATGCGGCGCACGACCGATAGGATCAGCGCCAACGCCATATCGGCGGTATCTTCGGTCATCACGTCGGGCGTGTTGGTTACCATGATGCCGCGGCTGCGCGCGCCTTCGACGTCGATGTGATCAACGCCTGCGCCATAGTTGGCGATCAGTTTTAACGATGGCCCTGCCGCATCCAAAACCTCGGCATCGATTGTGTCAGTAAGGGTCGGCACCAGAATGTCCACACCTCTGACCCGCGCCAGTAACTCTGACCGCGACAGCCAAGTGTCGTCGTTACGCAAACGCACATCGAATAATTCGGACATGCGGGCCTCGACAGCTTCGGGCAACCGTCGCGTGACAACAACACTCAATTGTTTACCCGGCATCTTCGCCCTTTCTGCTGCTTTTCAATTGCTGCGGTTAATGGCAGATTGCCCGTATGATCGGCGCGATACAAGAGCAGCAACCTGCCGCAGCGCAGCAACAATCATACAGGTGACAGAATGTTCAGTGTTTTGCGCGGTTTTATGACCGCTTTGGCGATTATTCTTGCACTACCTGCGGTTGGCCAATCCGAAAATCTAGAAATCGGGACGGAAACTGGCCCCATCACAGGCCTGCCGATGCCGCGATTTGTGTCGCTCAAAGCGAACGAAGCCAACGTCCGTCGCGGTCCATCGACCACGCACCGCATTGATTGGGTGTTCACCCGCCGCGATATGCCGCTGCGCGTCACAGCCGAATATGAAAACTGGCGCCGCGTTGTGGACCGTGACGGTATGGGCGGCTGGGTTCACTACATCATGCTGTCTGGCGTACGCACCGTCATCATAGACACGGACATGCAGCCCCTATTCGCGCGCCCTGATGAAACCAGCCCGCAGAACGCATTGCTGGAATCCGGCGTGGTCGCCCGCATCGACGAATGCACATTGGATTGGTGCAAAATTCGAACAGGCGGTTATCGTGGATGGGCACCAAAAACCGCGCTTTGGGGCGTTGGAGAAGACGAAGTTTTAGACTAAGTCTGAAACATACCCCCTGAAAAAAGGACGCGGCCCATGTCCAATCCGAACCGATTAAACCTGTCTGCAGGGGTCTTTTCCGTCTGTGTCGCAGTCAGTTTGGTGCTGGCAAAACTATGGGCGCTTAGCCAGACAGGGTCGCTGTCGATTGCAGCGACTTTGGCCGACAGCGCCTTAGACCTGCTGATGTCGATGGGCGGTTTGGCTGCCATTGCCTATGCGGCAAAACCTGCCGACTACGATCATGCCTTTGGACATTCTAGCGCCGAAGATCTAGCCGCATTGGGGCAATCGGCATTCATCATCGTGTCTGCCTTTGCGATCTTGGCAGCCGCAGGTGTGCGGTTCATGTCAGGCAGCAGCGGTGCGATTGAAAATGAAATGGCAGGCATGTCTGTGATGGTTCTATCGATCGTTTTGACGGTCGCCTTGGTCAGTTATCAGGCATTCGTGTCAAAACGGACGGGCAACCGCGTCGTTGCCGCCGATAGCCTGCACTACATTGGCGATTTGATCCCAGCCATTGGGGCGATCATCGCGCTGTGGGCCAATCGCCAGTTCGGGATCGGCTACATTGATAATGTCGTCGCTGTTTTGGCCGCGCTGATTATGATCGGCGGCGCCGTTAAAATCGGCAAAGGTGCATGGGATGCCCTGATGGATCGCGCCGCTGATGATGACACGGTTGCCTCTATTGCAGGCATCGCCGGCAATTTCGCAGGTGTACACGGGTTTCATGATCTAAAAACCCGCAAAGCAGGGAGCCGCGTCTTCGTGAACCTGCATATCGAATTGGACGGTAAACAGTCGCTAGAAGACGCCCACGCCATCGGCGCGGCCTTGCGCCGCAAAATAGTCGAGGCACATCCCAACGCTGATGTGCTGATCCACAAAGACCCCATCGGCGTGCAGCCCCATCCAGACGACACACGCCATCACTGACCAAACACGACCTGCCGCAGCGCACCGCCACCGAATTGATTGAACACAAAGGCCGTGCCGGTCGACAAATCCGGCCTACCTGTATCGTTGCCCTGCAAATCTGAATACAGGCTGGCAACGTTAATAAAACGGCTGTGCCCCATTGGATCAGAATTCACTGCAGTGATGTCGATGACCACAACCTGATCAAACCACGGTGCAGAGGCAATCGTCGGATCATCCACAGCCAACCGCCCTAAACGATCACGCCCACCGCTGATTTGCGCCGATAGGCCCAATGCCCGATCTTCGGGCGAGACCAACAAAACCAACGGTTCACGCATCCGACCAACGGTCTGCATCTGCTGTGCAAAGACAAAGGGATCAATATCAGGCGCGGCCATAATAATGTTCAAACGATCCAACGTCGCCGCGTCGTTTTCCAATCGCAACGTGCGCAGCGCCTCCATCGTTAGAAAACTACCCATGGAATGCGCAAAGACCATGGTTTGCCCCGTTTGATCGGTCAATTCATCCATCAAATCGGCCAAGGCATCGCGGGAAAATAACGCTGCCTGCCTATCGCCGATATATTCAAGCGGATTGCCCGCAGATGGCCAAGTGAACAGGATCGGAACGCCGCCTTCGCCGGCATCGGCGGACAACTGGGCCAACCTGTAAACCGCCTCTTGAAACCGTGCATTATAGCCGTGAACGAAAACGCCAACCTCTTGGGTATCGCTTTGCGCCTTTGCGGTTTTCACAGCGCGGTAAAACGTATCCGCATCCAGATCGCCCTGCCCGACAACGGCGTATTCATTTGTTAAATCGGGAAAATCGGATGGGAAATTAATCTCTCCGTCCGCGCGGTTTTCTGGCACTGAAACATCATAATACATGTGCCGCACGACATAGTCCGGATTACCGTTCCATTGGCCCGTATCCACGTCGCGGGCACGGGTCGTGGCAACGTAGACGCGCACGATTTCAGTTTCGGCATCGCCTGGATCAATCGGGTTTAAGACATCGAAATCAGGGCGCTGCGAACAAGCCGCAACGCCAAGAACGACGAAGAGGGCGATGATCCAACGGCGCATCACGCCGCGACCAGGCCCCTGCCCTTAAGCAGAGCCTCTACCCCCGGCAAACGGCCACGGAACCGCGTGTATAGGTCGGCTGCATCCACCGTGCCGCCAACGGACAGAATGTTCGCCTCTAGCGATTTGGCGGTGTCGGGATCGAACGGGTTTCCGGCCTCTTCGAACGCGGCAAAGGCGTCTGCGTCCATCACCTCGGACCACATGTAGCTGTAGTAGCCGCTGGAATATCCATCGCCTGAAAATACATGCGCGAAATGCGGGGTCGCGTGGCGCATTCGGATAGCGGATGGCATTCCGATATTTTCCAATACTTCGGCCTGTTTTTGCATCGGATCGGCGGGCGGATCGCCCAAATGGAATTCCAGATCCACAATGGCCGAGGCGACATATTCCACTGTTTGGAACCCCATGTCATAGGTCGCAGCGCCCAACACTTTATCCAGCAAATCCTGCGGCATCGCGTCCCCTGCTGGGTTCACGGCGAATTCGGCCAGAACCTCTGGCACTTCTAACCAGTGTTCATACAGCTGACTGGGCAATTCCACGAAATCACGTGCCACGCTGGTGCCCGACATGGATTCGTAGGTTACGTTCGACAGCATCTGGTGCAACGCGTGACCGAATTCGTGGAACAGGGTGCGCGCATCGTCATAGGACAACAGCGCGGGTTCGCCGTCCGCTGGTTTGGCAAAGTTGCAGACGTTGATCACAATCGGGCGGATATCCCCCGCCAATTTTTGCTGAGACCGCATCGCGCTACACCACGCGCCCGACCGTTTCGATCCGCGCGCGAAATAATCACCCAAGAACAGCGCCACATGTTCGCCGTTGCGGGTTACTTCAAACAGGCGCACATCGGGGTGGTATTTCGGGCCGTCAACGGCGGCGAATTCCAGACCGAACAAACGGTTGGCACAGGCAAACTGCGCTTCGATCATGCGGTCTAGCTGGAAATAGGGTTTGACCTCTGCCTCGTCCAAATCATGTTCGGCTTTGCGGCGAATGGCGGAGTAGTAATGCCAATCCCAAGCCTCTAACGGGCCCTGATTGCCATCGTTGTGCAGCATGGTTTCCAAAACGGCGGCGTCGCTGGTGGCAGCGGCCTTGGCTGGTTCCCACACGTTCATCAGCAGATCGCGCACGGCATCGGGCGTGCCCGCCATTTCGGTTTCCAGTTTGTAATGGGCGAAATCGACGTAGCCCAGCAGGTTCGCGCGTTCCTTGCGCAAGGCCAGAATTTCGGCAGCAATTGCGCGGTTGTCGGTTTCCCCGCCGTTGGCGCCGCGGGCCGTCCATGCCTCATACGCTTTGCGGCGCAATTCGCGGTCTGGACAGGTTTGCAGGAACGGCACGATGACCGAACGAGACAGGGTCACAACAGGGCCATCCTGGTCTTTGTCCTTGCCCGCCGCACGTAGGGCCGATTTGACGTAATCGGGCATATCCGCGATTTGGGTTTCAGACACGGGCATGAACCACGACCGTTCATCAGCCAGCAGGTTTTGAGTGAACTGCGTGCCCAGCACGGACAGACGCGTTTTCACCTCTTTCAACCGATCAGCATCCGCGCCAGTCAGCTGCGCGCCCGCCCGTACGAACCCGCGATGCGACAGGTACAACAGACGCTGTTGTTCGTCGGTTAAGTCTAGGTCATCGCGCTGATCCCACAGTTGTTGAACCCGCGCGAATAGGGCTTCGTTCGATGTGACCTCGGACCAGAATTCGGACATTTTCGGGGAAAAGTCGCGCATCAGCGATTCCCGTTTGTCGTTCGCATCGGCCCCTGCCAGCGCATAGAATGCGCCCATCACGCGGTCCAACATTGCGGTGGCGGTTTCGGTCGCTTCGATCGTGTTTTCAAACGTCACATCAGGGTTTGCGGTGATCGCGGCGAAATTGGCACGCGCATCGGCCAGTGCGACGTCTACCGCCGCCGTGAAATCATCATCAGAAATCTGGTCAAAGGGCGGCAAACCAAATGGCGTATTCCAGTCAGCTAGCAGTGGGTTGGTCATCGAAAACTCCTAATCGTTACACAGAACGTAGGCCCGCACCCGCACATGTGCCAGAGCCTATTTACGAAAAAGCCCCCGCCCGAATTGATCGGACGAGGGCGGAACCAAGTAACTGAGCGATGGAATCACAATAGACCGTGCTTAGTGAACAATTCCTTTAGATCGCTTTCAGGACGTGCGCCGATGTGGCTAATGACTTCGCTTGCCGCGACACAGCCCATACGGCCGCAGGTTTCCAGATCATGACCATTGGTCAGACCCCACAGGAAGGCGCCCGCAAACAGATCGCCCGCGCCTGTCGCGTCCTGAATATCGGTCGGCACCGCAGGGGCCAGCCAACGCTGATCACCCGACAGGATATGCGCGCCATGTTCGCTGTCGGTGCAGGCAACGATTTCAACCTCTTTCGCGGCCATCGCCAGTGCTGCGTCGAAATCATCGGTTTCGTACATCGACAACATTTCCGCGCGGTTACAGAACAACAGATCCACATCGTTCTGGATCATGGTGCGGAACGCGTCGCGGTGACGGCTGACGCAGAACGGATCGGACAGAGTGATCGACACCTTGCCGCCCGCGCCTTTGCAGGCTGCGATGGCTTTGGCAAAGGCTTCGTGACTGGCAGGACCGTCGAAACGGTAGCCCTCTAGGTAAATCCATTCGGCGTCCGCCATCATGGATTCGTCGATGTCCGACGGTTCCAAAAATTCGGTCACGCCCAAGTAGGTGTTCATCGACCGTTCGCCGTCTGGCGTCACGATCACGATGCAGCGGCCCGTTTCCTGCGGCGCGTCTTTGCCCGCCAGTTTGGTTTCATACACAGCGCCCTGCGCACGCAGGTCGTGGGCAAAGATCGCGCCCAGCTGGTCGTCTTTGACCTTACCCACATAGGCCGTTTTACCGCCCAAATGCGCGATGCCCGCGATGGTATTGGCTGCCGATCCGCCCGATACCTCTTTGGCGGGGCCGACACGCGAATATAGATCGACAGCGCGGTCCATATCGATCAGCTGCATGATGCCTTTTTCAATGCCAGCATCGGCCAGAAATGCGTCTTCGGCGCGGGTCAACACGTCAACCATAGCGTTGCCGATACCGACGACCTGAAACTTTTTCATAGGTTTTTATCCTCAAACATACATAGATCGCGGACCAGACATGCCGCGCATTTGGGTTTTCTGGCGGTGCAAGTATACCGCCCGTGCAAGATCATCCAGTGGTGAGCGTGCAGCGAAAAATCGACGGGGATGTGGTCTTCGATTGCACGTTCAACGGCAACAACGTCTTTACCCACGGCAACGCCCGACCGATTGCCAAACCGAAAGATATGCGTGTCCACGGCCTGCGACGGATAATGCCACCACATGTTCAGCACAACGTTCGCGGTTTTGCGCCCTACCCCCGGTAGGCTTTCCAATGCGGCGCGGGAATTTGGGACCTCTCCGCCGTAGTCATCGACCAAAATTTTGCTCAGCTTGATGACGTTCTTTGCCTTGTTCCGATACAGCCCGATCGTTTTAATGTGTTCGATCAACTGTTCCTCGCCCAGTTCCAGCATCTTTTGCGGGGTATCGGCGATTTTGAACAATTCGGCCGTAGCGCGGTTCACGCCTTTGTCGGTCGCCTGCGCGGACAAAGCCACCGCAACGACCAGCGTATAGGCGTTCACGTGATCCAATTCGCCTTTCGGTTCGGCCTCGGCCTCTTGAAACCGAGTAAAGATTTCGCGGATCGTTTTGTAATCAAGCTGTTTAACCATGCCATCGGGTATGCCCCCAGCATCAGGATCAAGCAAGCGTCCAATGGGCGGAAAACCGTCTAATCAGGGGGTAAAACCAGCGCGATATTGGATAACAATCGCGTTTGCACCATATAGATTTGGCAATTGACGCAGGAATCCTGCGTCTCAGATTGGATTGGAAAGACCTATTATGATTGCTCGTACTTCGCTTGCTTTTGCGACCGTAGCGTTGGTTGGTGTTTCGGCATGTACCATGACCGACCCAAACAACCCAAACCGTAACACCCAGACCGGCGCTGTTGTTGGTGCTGGCCTTGGCGCTCTCGTCGGGATCGCATCTGGTGACAACGTCGAAGAACGCCGCCGCAACGCTATTTTGGGCGCTGCTATCGGTGGTGGTTTGGGCGCTGTTGGCGGCGCAAGCCTAGACAAACAAGAGGCAGAGCTGCGTTCGCAACTTGGTAACCAAGCGTCTATCGTGAACACTGGCGAACAGCTGATCGTGACGATGCCACAGGACATCCTGTTCGCAACCGACAGCGCCACACTAACCGGTGCGCTACAAAACGACCTGTTTACCGTTGCGCGTTCGATCAACGCCTATCCGAACACCACCGTTCAGGTTGTCGGCCACACCGACAACACAGGCGCTGCATCCTATAACCAACAGCTGTCTGTACGCCGTGCACAGGCTGTGACCTCGGTTCTGATCAACGCTGGCGTGCCGGCAAACCGCATTCAGGCCTTTGGCCGCGGCGAAGACGCACCTGTAGCTGACAACCTGACGCCAACAGGCCGCGCACAGAACCGCCGCGTGGAAATCGTCATCATCCCGAACGGTTAATCAGACCCTTCGCCAAAACATCGGCCGTCCCTTTTGGGGCGGCCTTTTTTATGGGACCGAACAAACGAAAAACCCCGCTGGGCGAACCAACGGGGTCATTCAAATCGGAGCGACCGAACCTTAGTGCAGTTTTGCGTCTACGGTTGCGATTGCGTCGTCGATCAGTTTGTTTGCCGAAGCAGCGGTCATCTGCTTTGCCACAACGTCACGTGCTGCAGAAACAGCTACGTTGATTGCGCTGTCGCGAACTTCGCGCACGGCCGAAGCTTCGGCGTTTGCGATCTGTTCTTGTGCAGCAGTCAGACGGCGCTGAACGGATTCAGCAATGTCCAGTTTCGCTTGAGCAGCAGCCTTTTCAGCTTCTTCTTTTGCGGTTGCAACGATACGTGCGGATTGTTCCTGCACTTCTTGTTGCTTGCGCTCGTAAGATGCCAGCAGGGCTTGAGCTTCTTCGCGAATGGCTTTGGCTTCGTTCAGTTCCTTGCTGATCGAGTCAGCGCGGCCATCCAGCATTTCGCCGATTTTGCCAGGAACCTTAAAGTAGACCAAAACACCAACGAACAGCAAAAACGCCAGCGTTACGATCAGATCACTGTTCGACAGCGAATAGAAATCTGCCGAAAATGGGTTCTTGCTAGCGGCCAATGCAGGCTGCGCCATCAAAGCAAAAGCAGGGATCAGAAACTTTTTCATAATCTCAGCCTTTCACTTGTTCAGCGACAGCAGCGTCAATCGCTTTGTCGTCAGCTTTACCGCCCATCGCAGCGACCAGTTCCGCAGCCGTAGCCTTGGCAACTTCGGAAACGCTATTCAGTGCGTTTGCGCGGATTTCAGCAATTGCCTTTTCGCCTTCGGCAGCTTTGGCAGAGATTTGCTCGTCTGCTTTTGCCATCTCGGCTTTCAGGTCTTCCTGAATTTGCGCTTTGGTTTCGTCAACGATGCGGGATGCTTCTGCACGGGCGTCGGCCAGCGCTTTGTTGTATGCCTGTTCGGCCTCAACAGCTTTGGCTTTCAGCTCTTCAGCAGCAGCAAGATCGTTAGTGATCGTTCCGGACCGCTCTGCCAGAACCGCGCTGATGCGCGGCAGTGCAATGCGGGACAGCACGAAGTAGATCACGACGAGCGTGACCAGAAGCCAGAAAATCTGGTTCGAAAAGGTCGATGGATCCAGCTGCGGCATTGCTGCGCCGCCACCGTGTTCGACCGCTGTGGTAGTGTCTGCCATCTCGTCTCTCTCCGTCGGACCCTAGTTAATATCGGGGGCGCAGGATCTGCGCGCCCCGACCGTAAGGATGCGTCAGATGATTAGACTGCGAACATCAGCAGCAGAGCAACCAGGAACGAGAAGATGCCCAGTGCTTCTGCGAATGCCAGACCGATGAACAGAGTTGCGGTCTGCGATGCAGCTGCCGAAGGGTTGCGCAGAGCGCCCGACAGGTAGTTTGCAGCAACGTTACCAACACCGATAGCTGCCAAGCCGGAACCGATTGCGCCCAGGCCAGCACCGATGAACTGACCCAATTGTGCGATATTGCCTTCCATGATTGTATCTCCTTACGATGGAATTGGCTGGATAGTGAATTCAGACTTGCGGTTATCTTAGTGCGCTGGGTGCAGCGCATCTTTCAGATAGATGCAGGTCAGAATGGTGAATACATACGCTTGGATGCCTGCAACCAGAACTTCCAGGCCATAGACTGCTGCGATAGCAACAACCGACAGCGGAGCAACAGCTGCGATAGCGGCGAAACCTGCGAACACTTTGATCATTGCGTGGCCTGCGGTGATGTTACCGGCAAGACGGATCGAGTGGCTGACAGGGCGTACGAAGTAGGAAATAACCTCGATCACGGCGATGATCGGACGCAGCGCCATTGGCGCTTCGGATGGCCAGAACAGGCCCAAGAAGCCAGCGCCGTTTTTCACGAAACCGATCACGGTCACGATGATGAACACGCCAAAGCCCAGAACAGCCGTTACTGCGATGTGCGAGGTTGTCGTGAACGACATTGGCAGCAGGCCAAGGAAGTTCGCAAAGAAGATGAACAGGAAAACAGTGAAGATGTATGGGAAATACTTCACGCCGTCGTGGCCGGCGATGTCTTCAACCATTTTGTAGATGAAACCGTAGAACAGTTCGCCGATCGACTGGCTGCGCGATGGTACGATCGCACGACCGCGGCTGCCCAGAACGAACAGACCGACAACGCACAGAACAGCCAGCGCCATCCACAGTGTTACATTGGTGATCGTGTACCAGTGCACTTCGGTGCCGCCAAACAGTGGCTTCACGATGAATTGGTCAAACGGCTTGATTACGATTTCGCCTGGTGCTGCGTCTGCCACGTCACTTTTCCCCGTTTTTGCCGGACTCTTTGTCCAACAGTTGCGTCTGTAGTTCCTGAGCAGAGCCAATCACGGTTTTCACCCCGGCGGCAAAGCCCAGCAAAATGAAAATCACCAGGAATATCGGCTTGGTGCCAAAAGCGTAGTCCAATCCGTACCCGATGACGAAACCGATCAATAGACCGGCCACTAGTTCGGTAACCATCCGCCACGCGTGTTGCGCTTGGGAATAGTCTTTCTTCATGTGGTGGCTTTCGGACGTTTCCGCCTTGGCCTCTTCGATCCGTTTTTCCAGAGCCTTCAATCGATCCTGATCTTTAGGTTCTGTAGTCACGTTTCGCCCCACATTCGGTTGGCGCCTTGCTATGGCGAGATGGGCAATGAGTCAACAACCCGTGAACACGAAATTGTCGCACCTTAACCCACTGATAAATATAACCTTTCACAAACACCAAGGTTATCCACAATCGGTCAAGCCGCGCCAAACGCCCTGATTGGGCCCCAAATGCGTTATTCAACCAATCGGTTGACCTTTTGCGCGGGGTGTCATTTATCGCTGTTATGGCTGCATCACTTGATACCATCTTTATGGCTTTGGCCGACCCTACCCGCCGCAGGATCCTGTCCATGCTGCTAGAGGACGATATGGCCGTCACGGACGTAGCCGAACCGTTTGACGTGTCGCTAGCCGCGATTTCCAAACACCTGACCGTTTTGGCGGATGCGGGGTTGATTTCGCAGGAAAAACGGGGCCGCGTGAAATGGTGCAAACTGGAACCCGACGCCCTGCGCGAAGCTAGCGTTTGGATGCAGGGCTTTGGTCAGATGGACGAACTGGATTTGGACGCGTTCGAACAGTTCCTTGCGTCCGAAGGCGTCATTCCCGAAGAAGAAGCAGAAGCGCAAGCAGAGTAAGTCCCACCCCTGCCAGCACGATGACAGGCGGCAGATACCCGTGGCGGACCATTTCCCACACAATCACCCAAGACGGCACCAAATAAGTGTAGGCCATCACCTTGGACGACGGCAGGCGCATTGCGGCGAATAATAATAGCAGTGACGAAAGCGACGTCGCAAACACCGCGATATATATTAGCGTGACCCAAACCAACGGACGCAGCGCGGCCCAATCGGTCGCCATCAGATCATTCCAGGCGTAAATCGTGATCAAAACCGCCGAAGTCAAAAGCGTGCCGAACGTATACGTGATCACGGGCGTGCCGAAATTCCATCGGCGGGCAAAGGGCGTATAGAATGCGTGGCTGACAACCCCGATGAAATAGATCGCTTCGCCTTTGCCGATCTGAAACGCCATCAGCGCGTCGATATCCCCGCGAAAGATAACCCAGATCGCCCCCGCCCCGCCAAAGGCCAGAGCTATCGCGATCCGCCGCGACACGACCTGCTGCACGATAAAGATGCCAAAGATCGCCGCCAAAATCGGGGTCAGCGTGAAAACAGCAGACGCATTAACGGGCGGCGCGGTTTTCAGACCCACGAACATCAGCACGAAATAGGCCACATACATGGACCCTAGGCCCAGATAGCGCCACGGTTTGGCAAAATGTTCGCGACCCGCGTTGCCCTGATATATCGCTATCGCACCTAATATAATCGCCGCGATCCAGAACCGGATCGCATTGAACGCCGTTGGCGCGATATCATTCGCGACACTACCGCCCAGCGAAAAAGACCCCGCCACGACGAACGAAAATAGCAACATCGCGGCGTGGCCCTGCATCTGGGCCGATAGTTTTAGTCCCAAGTGCCAGCCTGCTCTTTCAAGAATGACAGGAACTGTTTGACCTTTGGTGTACGGTGCAAGTCAACATGCGTCACCAGCCATAGATCGGCCGACCATTCGTCGCGTGCATCCATGACTTTGACGATACCCGGCATCATCGGGACTTCGTATGTCGGCAAAAACCCGATGCCGGCCCCTGCCGCGATTGCATCGCGCATCGAACGGTTATCCATCGTGCGATAGACAATCCGATCCAACGGCACCTTGCTCATCAGCCACTGATGGAACGGCGCACGGCTGGCGTCGTCGTCGTGGCTAACGAAGTCGTGGTTCACCAAATCTTCGTCTGACGTCGGCATGCCTTTGCGATCAATATAGGATTGGGACGCGACCATTGCGGTCCGTTGGTTAATGAACTTTTGCACGACGTTATCAGGCTGATCTGGTGCGGCGCCCGCGCGGATCGCGACATGGGCTTCGCCGTATTCCAGGCGGAACAGACGGTCACCTGTTAGATAGCGCACCCGCAAATCAGGGTTAGCTTGTTGGAATTTCACCAACACTGGCGTCAGCATCGTGGAAAAAGACGCCAAGGATGTAACAGTCAGATCGCCCGACACGCCATCGCCCTGACCGCGCAGTCGCGCGCCCAATTGGCTAAACTGATCATCGGTGGCTTGGGCGACCTTTAACAGATCATTGCCAGCTTCGGTCGGGTTGTATCCGCGCGCGTGCCGTTGAAACAGTTTTACGCCCAGACGTTGCTCCAGCGCGTCGATATGACGAATGACTGTTGCATGGTGTACGCCCAAAACATCTGCGGCGCC
This sequence comes from Marivivens niveibacter, assembly GCF_002150005.2. Taxonomy (GTDB): domain Bacteria; phylum Pseudomonadota; class Alphaproteobacteria; order Rhodobacterales; family Rhodobacteraceae; genus Marivivens; species Marivivens niveibacter. Next base: position 338,813 of record NZ_MSPP01000001.1, on the reverse strand, counting down.
GCTAACCGTGCCCAATCGCGCAACTTGATATGCGGTGCGCACTTCGTCCCAATGATCCATCACAATCGGCCTCTTTTCTGAATTGGCTCTAATCTATGCGCTTTGCCAGCACCCGCAAGAGCCCATGCTGGCTTGACTCAAATGTGATACGGGCGTAACAGACCCCCAAATCCCCCGGAAGCCGAGTCTTCCGGTCCCTTCCCTATATGGGGGGATCGCCGTCCATCAGCGCGTTGCGCCCATGGGCGCGATTGTGGTTTGAGCGGTCGGCACCTATCTGTCGGTCATGTGAGTTATACAGGTCTTTGGAGGGCCATGGCATGTTTGAAAATCTATCCGAACGCCTTGGCGGGGTCTTTGACCGTCTGACGAAACAGGGCGCGCTGTCCGCTGATGATGTAAAAACCGCCCTACGCGAAGTACGCGTTGCCCTGCTAGAGGCTGACGTTTCCCTGCCTGTCGTCCGGTCGTTCATCAAATCCGTTGAATCCAAAGCCACTGGCAGCGCGGTCACCAAATCGATCACGCCCGGCCAGCAGGTTGTGAAAATCGTTCACGACGAACTGATTTCGGTTCTGTCCGGCGACGAAGGCGACGACCGCCTAAAGGTCGACACCCCACCTGCGCCGATCCTGATGGTTGGTCTGCAAGGTTCGGGTAAAACCACCACCACCGCGAAATTGGCCAAACGTTTCAAAGAACGTGACGGCAAACGCGTGCTGATGGCATCGCTGGACGTTAACCGCCCTGCGGCGATGGAACAGCTGGCGATCTTGGGTCAGCAAATCGGCGTCGACACCCTGCCGATCGTCAAAGGCGAAGACCCCGTAGCCATTGCGAAACGCGCGAAAACACAGGCGTCGCTGGGTGGCTATGACATCTATATGCTAGATACCGCGGGTCGTTTGCACATCGATGCCGAACTGATCCAACAGGCCGCAGATGTCCGCGACGTTGTGAACCCGCGTGAAACCCTGCTGGTTGTTGACGGCCTGACAGGTCAGGACGCCGTGAACGTAGCGACCGAATTCGACGACAAAATCGGCGTGTCGGGCGTAGTTCTGACCCGTATGGACGGTGACGGCCGTGGCGGTGCGGCGCTATCGATGCGCGCGATCACCGGCAAACCGATCCGTTTCGTAGGTCTGGGCGAAAAACTGGACGCGATCGAAACCTTCGAAGCAGAACGTATCGCAGGCCGCATTCTGGGCATGGGCGACATCGTTGCGCTGGTTGAAAAGGCGCAGGCGACGCTAGAGGTCGAACAGGCCGAACGCATGATGAAACGGTTCCAGAAAGGCCGTTTCAACATGAACGACCTGAAAATGCAGCTGGAACAGATGATCAAGATGGGCGGCATGGACAGCCTGATGGGCATGATGCCCGGCATGGCGAAACACGCTGGCAAGATCAAAGAGGCTGGCTTTGACGACATCATGCTGCGTCGCCAGATCGCGCTGATCAATTCCATGACCAAAAAAGAACGCGCCAACCCTGAACTGATGCAGGCCAGCCGCAAAAAACGCGTTGCCAAAGGCGCAGGCCTAGAGGTGTCGGAACTGAACAAACTGCTGAAACAGCAGAAACAGATGGCCGACGTCATGAAAAAGATGGGCAAAATGGGCAAAGGCGGCGCGCTGAAACAGGCTGTAAAACAGATGTTCGGCAAAGGCGGAATGCCCGAAGGCATGCCCGACATGAACGACCCAAAGGCAATGGAACAAGCGGCCAAAGCATTGGGCGGCAAACTGCCCGGTCTGGGTGGCGGCATGCCTGGCATGGGCGGAATGGGCGGCCTACCGGGCGGTCTGTCCGGCTTTGGGAAAAAGAAATAATCGATGGAAACCATCGAAACCCAGCGCCTTATTCTGCGCGAACCCAAACTTTCGGACATCGACACTGCGATCGAATTTTTCATGTCCGACCGCGCTGCCGGTATCGGCGGCCCGCTGGACTATGGTCGGGCGTGGCGGATGTTTGCGACAGAATGCGGTCACTGGGCGATGTTGGGCCATGGCATGTGGATCGTCACCCGCAAAGGCGACGACACCCCATTGGGCATGATCGGCCCATGGACGCCGGGTGACTGGCCTGAAAACGAAATTGGCTGGACCATTTGGGATCCAAATCTAGAAGGCACAGGCATCGCAACCGAAGCCGCCGCCGCCGCCATCGATCACGCATGGCGCGTTCTGGATTGGGATACGATGGTCAGCTATGTGGGCATCGGCAACACCCGTTCCGCCCGTCTGGCAGAAAAGCTAGGCGCAGTTCTGGATGAAACCGCCGCCCAACCCGAAGGCAAAGCCGTTTGGGTGTATCGCCACCCGAAACCAGAGGATCTGTAAATGACCGACACCGTTGAAAAAGCTGCCGCTCTGCTGCGCGGCCACCGCGAAAGCATCGACCGTCTGGATGCGATCCTTGTGTTTACCTTGGCCGAACGTTTCAAACACACCCAAGCGGTGGGCGTTCTAAAGGCTGAAAACGAACTTCCTCCGTCTGATCCCGTGCGCGAAGAGGCACAGATCAAACGGTTGACCGACCTTGCGGAACAGGCCGATCTGGACCCTGAATTCGCTAAGAAATTCCTGAATTTCGTCATTCAGGAAGTGATCCAACACCACAAACAACACCAATCCTAACGGCGCTGCGCCGTTACCACGCCATTCAAGGAGATTAACCCATGGCTATGAAAATCCGTCTCGCTCGCGGTGGTTCGAAAAAACGCCCTCACTACGCAGTTGTTGCAGCTGACTCGCGCATGCCACGCGACGGCCGTTTCATCGAAAAACTGGGCACCTACAACCCACTGCTGGCAAAAGACAGCGAAGACCGCGTTCAGCTGAACATGGAACGCGTTCAGTACTGGCTGGACCAAGGCGCACAGCCTACCGACCGTGTATCGCGTTTCCTAGAAGCTGCAGGCGTTGTTGCTAAGAAAGAGCGCAACAACCCGAAAAAAGCTGTTCCAGGCAAAGCTGCACAGGAACGCGCTGCTGCAAAAGCTGAAAAAGCTGCTGCCGCTGCAGAAGAAGCTGCTGAAGAATAATCAGCACAGACCGTTCGGCCCCACGCGGGCCGAACGGTTTCCTATTGATTTTGTGGCTGTTTTGCCAAATCTTAACCCCAAGATTTCGCCAAGGAGCCTACCATGACTGACCGTGTGATCGTTGGTGCAATTGCTGGTGCCTTTGGTGTCAAAGGCGAAGTGCGCCTGAAATCCTACTGCACCAATCCAGAAGATATCGCCGAATACACGCCTCTTTACACCGAAGACGGCCGCGCATTTCCCGTGATCGTCCTGACTGGCATGACCAAAAACGGCCTGACCGCACGGATGGACGGCATCGTGACGAAAGAGGACGCCGACGCGTTAAAAGGCACATCGCTCTATGCCGAACGCCATGTCTTGCCGACGCTGCCTGACGACGAATTCTACCACGCCGACCTGATCGGGCTAGAGGTGTTCGACACCGGCGGCACCCTGCTGGGCGCAGTGCGCGCGGTGCAAAACCACGGCGCGACCGATCTGCTAGAGGTGCACAAGGCAGGATACAAAACCACGATCCTACTGCCGTTTACCATGGCGAACGTGCCGACTGTGGATCTGACCGCGGGCCGCATCATCGCCGATCCGCCCGAAGGTTTGTTCCCAGATGCCTAAACCGCGCCGGATTTTACTGCACCCCGGATTTCACAAAACGGGCACCAGTTCGATCCAGCATTTCTTTTGGCTCAACCGCGATCTGATCCACGAACGCGCGCATCTGTTCATGCTGCGCCATATGAAACCTGCGACCCAGATCGCGCACCGCTATTCACGCACGGGTAACCCGCTAGAGCTTGCCGATCTGGTGGACCGCCTGACAGACGTTTTTGCAGAAACGCCCGACGATGACCGCGATATTCTAATCAGTTGCGAAGCGTTGTGCGGCCACCTACCCGGCTGGCCCAAAGTCGACACCTATGTCGCAGCGCCTGTTATCATCGACTACACCGCCGAATTTCTAAAGGACCGGTTCCAGACCAAACACCTAGAAATCGTTCTGACAACGCGCGGCGCAGATGATTGGCTTTTCTCAGCCTACCGTCACCACCTGAAAGGCCAGCGTTTGACGCTGGACTGGGATGACTATCGCACCCGCTATGCCGCATCTACGGATTTTGCCCCTGTGTTTTCCCAACTGCGCGGCGCATTGGGCGACTGCGTGACAGACCTGCCGCTGGAACACTCCCAAACCCACGCCTTTGGTCCGGGCGGGGCGCTGCTGAACCTATTTGGCTGGACCGATCTGACGGGATTTACCCCTGTTGGGCGCGGCAATCAGGGGCCAGAGCAGTCGCTGTGGTCCGAATTCCTAACGCTCAACCGATCTGACCTATCCGATGACGCCCTGCGCGATGCCAAAGATACGTTGGCACAAAAGGCCCAGCTTGGCGGCTGGCGCAGGACCTGAATTTTGCTTATGACGCTGACATGACCGACGATACCCCAAAACCCCGCGCTCTTGGCCGCAAGGTTATTCGCCCGACACTGAAACCGACCGATCTGTTGACGGAAAAACCCGAATGGGTCGGCACGTGGACGGCGCAAATCATCACGCTGATGCCTGATGCCTTTCCAGGCGTTCTGGGCGAAAGCCTGACGGGCCGCGCGTTGAAAGACAGCAAATGGGCGCTGCGCACGATCAATTTGCGCGATTTCGGGGTCGGCAAACATAAAAACGTCGATGATACGCCTGCGGGCGGCGGCGCGGGCATGGTCATCCGCCCCGACGTTCTGGACGACGCGATCCAGCACGCGGGCCAATTTGCGCGCGGGAATATGCCTCTGATCTACCTGTCGCCACGCGGCAAACGGTTTGATCAGGCGATGGCGCGTGAATGGGCGTCTTATGACGGTCTGACCATGATTTGTGGCCGTTTCGAAGGCATCGACCAACGCGTGATCGACGCCTACCGCATCCAAGAGGTATCGCTAGGCGATTTCGTCATGACAGGCGGGGAATTGGCGGCCCAAGCCATGATCGACGCCACCGTCCGCCTGATCCCCGGCGTGCTGGGCAACGCCGAAAGCATCGAGGACGAAAGCCATTCCAACGGCCTGCTGGAACACCCCCAATACACCCGCCCGCAAACGTGGCGCGGATTAGAAATCCCCGAAGTCCTCACCTCTGGCCACCACGGCAACATCGAAAAATGGCGTAGGGAGAAGGCCGAGGACCTGACCAAAGAACGTCGGCCTGACATGTGGGAAAGCTATAAGTCTACGGACCCCAAATGACCGCTGATTGGGCAATTGTTAAAGAACAATTGGACGCGATCTATAGCGCCTGCGAAAAATTAGAACAAATGTTCGAAGGTCGCAGTTTTCGGCCTGATGGGCACCTTGTCGGCAGCATTGGCGAGGCAATCGCAGCTTATGCCTTTGAATTAGATTTGGTCACTGCATCGAACAAAGGGTTTGATGCAGTCAGCCCATCGGGCGTGCAGGTTGAAATCAAGTTCACCCAAATAGATCGCGTCGCTCTCAGACACGAACCCCAACACCTAATCGTTATCCAACGGACCCCGCGCAACTCTGCTATATTGGCCTATAACGGCCCAGGTTCATTGGTTTGGGACAACTGCAGCACCATGCAAAAAAATGGACAGCGATCAATTGGGATTTCCAAGTTGCGTGCAATTGATGTCCCTGTGGAAATGCAACTAGCCCAAGTCCGAAAACTCCCCATCTAATCCTTGCCCCCTGCCCCCCAATCGCCTATACGCGCGGTGTCTAGGGTATCTTTGATTCCACTAGACCTTTTTCTATTGCCTTACGCGGTTTTCTTCGGGCGCGGATTTGGCGGTGGGAAATGAACCAAAGCAACACGACCTGAACCCTCTGGCGGGCACTGCGGTGAACCCGAAAGAAGACCAAGAGCTCTGGGGACGTAAGAAACTTTGTGGGACTAACCACAAGCATTGATAGGAGCATCAGATGGATCTGATCGCACAAATCGAAGCGGAACAAATCGCTTCTCTGGGTAAAAACATCCCAGATTTCAAAGCGGGTGACACCATCCGCGTTGGTTACAAAGTAACCGAAGGTTCGCGTAGCCGTGTTCAGAACTACGAAGGCGTTTGCATCAGCCGTAAAAACGGTTCGGGCATTGCTGGTTCGTTCACCGTTCGCAAAATCTCGTTCGGCGAAGGCGTAGAGCGCGTATTCCCACTGTACTCGACCAACATCGAAACCATCGAAGTTGTACGTCGTGGTAAAGTACGTCGCGCGAAACTGTACTACCTGCGTTCGCGTCGCGGTAAATCGGCACGTATTGCCGAGCAGACCAATTACAAGCCGCTGAACAACGGCGCAGACGCGTAAGGAGACGGCGAGATGAAAAAAGACATCCACCCAGATTACCACTTCATCGAAGTAAAAATGACCGACGGTTCGACCGTTGTGATGAAATCCACTTGGGGCAAAGAAGGCGAAATGCTGGCTCTCGACATCGACCCATCCGTGCACCCAGCATGGAACGGTGGTTCGTCGCGTCTGATGGACCAGGGCGGCCGTGTATCCAAGTTCAAAAACAAATACGCAGGTCTGGGCTTCTAATCCCATTCCTTACGGATTTAACGGAAACGCCGCGCAGGTTTTGCGCGGCGTTTTTGTTTTGTCTGGGCGTATAAAAAAACGCAGGCCGCGGGGCCTGCGTTTTGATTTTATCCGTTGCTGCGTTTTTGCTGCGGTTTACGGCGACGCTGACCGCCGTTTGGTTTGGCCGCTGGCGCTGCGCCTTGGGGTTTGCCGTCACGCGGTTTGCCGCGACCACGGCCACCGCCGCCCCCGCCTTTGCCGAAACGACGACCGCCGCCGCGTTTTGGTGCAGGCTCGTCCGTTTCCCACGGACGACCCGACGCCACAGGGATCGACGCCTTGAGCGTTTTTTCGATGTCGCGCAGTTCGGACATTTCGTCAGGTGCACAGAACGCAATCGCCGCGCCATCCGCGCCCGCACGTGCGGTACGGCCGATGCGGTGAACGTATTGATCAGGCACGTTTGGCAGTTCGTAGTTATAAACGTGTTTCACGCCCGGAATGTCGATGCCGCGTGCCGCCACATCGGTTGCTACCAGAATACGCACTTTGCCAGCTTTGAAATCCTTGATCGCGCGATCACGCTGACCTTGGGATTTGTTGCCGTGGATCGCGGCAACGGCAAAGCCTTTGCTGTCCAGAATACGAGCCAGTTTTTCCATGCCATGTTTGGTGCGGCCAAAAACCAGCGCCAGTTCATCGCGGTGTTGGTCCAGCAGTTCAATCAGCAGGTCAACTTTGGCCGCTTTGGCGATGAAATGGACAGACTGGTCGATCTTTTCCGCCGCTTGGCCCGGAGGGTTAACCTGAATACGGACAGGGTTGTTCAGATAGCTGGCAGCGATTTCCGACATCTGCTTTGGCATGGTCGCCGAAAACAGCATGGTTTGACGTTCGGCTGGCAGCATGGTCGCGATTTTGCGCAGCGAATGGATGAACCCTAGGTCCAGCATCTGGTCGGCTTCGTCTAGTACCAGAAATTCGGTGTCGGACAGGGTCACAGCGCCGCGGTCGATCAGGTCCAGCAGACGGCCCGGGGTCGCCACCAGAACGGCGGTGCCTTTTTCCAGACGGCGTGCCTGACCCGAAATGCCAGCGCCGCCAACGACCAGAACCGTTTTCAGGTGCGTGTCTTTGGAAAACGCCGCAAGGCTATCGGCGATCTGTTTCGCCAATTCACGGGTTGGGGCCAAAATCAGCGCACGTGCGGTTTTGGGTTTGTTTTTGGTGCCGTTTTTCAACAGCGCGTCCAGCATAGGCAGACCAAAAGCAGCGGTTTTACCGGTGCCGGTTTGTGCTAGACCCATCACGTCTTTGCCGTTCATGGCGTGCGGGATGGCTTGGGCCTGAATGGGGGTCGGTTCGGTGATACCCATTTCGGCAAGTTTATTGATCAGGCGGGGGGCCAGCCCCAGCATATCGAAATCCATAATAATCCTGTTCCGCGCCACGCAATGCGGGCGCTATTGGCCGGCGAACCGGCGTTGCAAGAGTTGCGCGGGTCGCTCGCATCGGGCCGAATGCCATAATGCCGGAACTGCGCGGCCCCTTGCGTGATGTTGGGAACCTGTTGGGATACTGCGTTGCGCCCTATTTATCGGCGCAGACCTCACGCGGGTCGGCATGTATCGTGTGCTGCACATGCAGCATTTCACTGCACAAGTCAATGGGGCAATCATCCACAGGAAATCGCGCTTTGGCGTCTTTTCCTTACCCATAGTCGGCCATATAGTGCCGATAACAAACAACATTGGGGTAGTCGCGTGGCGCATATTATTGTCGTCGGTAACGAAAAAGGTGGGGCCGGAAAATCCACTGTTTCCATGCATGTGGCCACAGCGCTGGCCCGTATGGGGCACAAAATCGGCGCGATTGATCTGGACCTGCGTCAGAAATCCATGGGCCGCTATCTGGATAACCGCGCGAAATTCGCGGAATCCGAAGGCCTGGATTTGGCGATGCCGCAATATCGCGATCTGCCAGAAATAGACCAATCCCAACTGGAACCAGGTGAAAACGCGTTCGACCGCCGCCTGTCGATGGCGGTCGCGGATCTGGAACAGTCCTGCGATTTCATCCTGATCGACTGCCCTGGATCGCACACACGGCTTAGCCAAGTTGCCCATTCGCTGGCGGATACGCTGATCACGCCGCTGAACGACAGCTTTGTTGATTTCGACCTACTGGCGCATATCAAATCGGACGGAGAAACCATCACAGGCCCGTCCGTCTATTCCGAAATGGTCTGGAGCGCCCGACAGCTGCGCGCTCAGGCTGGCCTAAAACCGATCGACTGGATCGTTGTGCGCAACCGCTTGGGCGCACAGGCCATGGTCAACAAACAAAAGATGGAAGCCGCGCTGGCGAAACTGTCCAAACGCATCGGTTTCCGCACCGCGCCCGGTTTCAATGAACGCGTGATTTTCCGCGAATTGTTCCCGCGCGGCCTGACTTTGTTGGACCTGCGCGATGTGGGTGTGACCAACCTGAACATTTCGAATCTGGCAGCCCGTCAGGAATTGCGCGAACTGATCAAAGAACTGAATCTGCCGGGCGTGACCCCCGATTTCTGATCTAGCTGATTGATCAACAACCAAAAGTGGTTACGTTAGTCACCCAGAGGAGCCTAACGTGACCCACGATCCATCCATCTCTGCTGGTATGGCCGATGTTTCAGACGAAACATGGGTGGATGTGATGCGCGCTGTCGACAGGACCTATGCGGAACTGGTCGACTATCAAACCCAGCTAGAGGCGCGAAACGCCGAACTGGACGAAATGCGCAGCTTTATGGCGTCCGTTTTCGCATCAGTATCGGACGTTTTGATCGTTGTTGACCGCTATGGCACCGTGGAACAGGCCGCAGGATCATTCGAGGCGCTGTTGGGCATCCGCCCCGCCGACGTGCAGGGCCAGCCCCTATCGACCATCGGAAATGACCCGCGCCTGCATGACGCCGTCAAAAGTGTGATCCATACCCGCATGGCCGCCCGCGCGGAAATTGACCTACCCACGCCCGACGGCCCCACCCCGCTGGACATGTCCATCGCACCCCGTTTTGGCGACCGCGGCAAAAGTCTGGGCGCAGTTCTGATTGGTCGCCCCGTTGGGGAACTGCGTCATGCGTATTCAGAGCTTGAGGACAGCCACCGCGCCCTGCAAGAGGCGCAGACCCATCTGGTGCGCAACGAAAAACTGGCATCACTTGGCCGACTGCTGGCGGGCGTTGCGCATGAACTGAACAACCCAATTTCGTTCGTTTACGCCAACACCCACGCGCTGGAAAAATACGTATCCCGTTTCGTCACCTATTTCGAAGCCGTCGAAAACGGCGCGTCCCGTCAGGACCTGATCGCCCTGCGCCAAGACCTGCGACTGGGCCGCGAATTATCGAATATGCGCACCGCGATTGATGGCGCCCGTGATGGCGCGGAACGCGTGCGCGACATCGTCGAAGATTTGCGCAGGCTATCGGCGGACGGCACGGGCGATTTTGCGCCCTTTGATCTGGTCGAAACCACCCGCGTTGCCACTCATTGGGTCGTGCGCGGCATGAAAAGCCACGCACCGATCCACACCGAAATGCCGCTAAAACTGACCGCGATGGGGCGTGACGGGCATATCCAACAGGTGATCATGAACCTTGTCCAAAACGCGCTGGACGCTGTCGAAGGCATGGACGGCGCCGAAATCCACATTCGTGCGGGCCAACGCGGCGACATGGTATTTGTCGAGGTCGCAGACAACGGCCCCGGCATTGGCCCTGATATTGCGCAATCCATTTTCGACCCGTTCTTTACCACCAAACCCGTTGGCAAAGGCACGGGGCTGGGCCTGTCCATTTCCCACAAAATCGCCGAAGAGCATGGCGGAAATCTGGCGCTGATCCCATCGGACAAAGGCGCCTGTTTCCGGCTGAGCCTAAAAGGGGGCAATTGATGAAAGTCCTATGGCTTCAGGCCTCTGGCTGCGGCGGCTGCACTATGTCGCTGCTGTGCGCGGAAAATCCCAATGTGTTCGATCTGCTGGGCTCGGCTGGAATCGAATTCGTCTGGCACCCTGCCCTGTCCGTCGAAACGGGACACGAGGTCCGCGCGCTATTGGACGACATCGAACAGGGCCGCACCCAGATTGATATCTTATGCGTCGAAGGCGCGATCGCACGCGGCCCGCGCAACACGGGCAAATACCAAATGCTGTCGGGTACGGGCCGTTCCCTGCTGGACTGGGTGACATCGCTGGCCCCGCGCGCAAAACACGTGGTGGCTGTGGGCAGCTGTGCGGCCTATGGCGGTGTGACGACGGCGGGCGGCAATCCGTCCGATGCTGTTGGTCTGCAATTCGACGGATCGCATCAGGGCGGGATTTTCGACGCCGATTTCCGTGCGCACGGCGGGCTGCCCGTCATCAACATCTCTGGCTGTCCGATGCACCCCGATTGGGTCACCGAAACGTTCCTGATGCTGGCCGATAACAGCCTAACCGCCGCTGATCTGGACGGAATGGGCCGCCCCCGTTTATTTGCCGATCATCTGGTGCATCACGGCTGTTCAAAAAACGAATTCTACGAATACAAGGCCTCTGCCCGAGAGCTAAGCCAGATCGGCTGCATGATGGAACATCTGGGCTGTGTTGGGACCCAAGCCGTGGGCGATTGCAACATCCGCCCGTGGAACGGATCAGGATCGTGTACGCGCGGCGGATATCCCTGCATTAACTGCACCGCCCCCGAATTCGAAGAACCGCGCCATAGCTTTACCGAAACGCCTAAAATCGCGGGCATTCCCGTGGGCCTGCCCACCGACATGCCCAAAGCGTGGTTCATGGCGCTGGCGTCCCTGTCCAAGGCCGCGACACCCAACCGCATCGCCACAAACGCCGAAAGCGACCGGATCGACGTGCCTCCAACCTTGCGTGTACCCAAATCATGACCGACCGAAATTTGCTTGTTGGCCCCTTCAACCGTGTCGAAGGCGACCTAGAGGTCCGTCTAGACGTCCGCGATGGCGCAGTCGCGGCGGCCTACACCAATTCGCCGCTGTTTCGCGGGTTTGAAATGATGATGCTGGGTAAAGACCCACGCGACGCGCTGACCATCACGCCGCGCATTTGCGGGATCTGTTCGATCAGCCAATCGGCGGCGGCGGCATTTGCGCTGGCGGATGCGGCTTGGGCAGAAATGCCCGATCAGGGGATGTTGATCGCGGCGATCCTGCATGCGGTCGAAAACCTTGCCGATCACCTGACCCATTTCAACCTTTTCTTCATGCCCGATTTCGCCCGCCCCGTTTACGCGGACCGCACGTGGCACGATCAGGCCGTCGCGCGGTTCACAGCACAACAGGGCTCCGCCGCCCGCGACGCTGTTACTGCCCGCGCCGAACTGCTGCATATCGTCGGCCTATTGGGCGGCAAATGGCCCCACACATTGGCGATCCAACCCGCCGGCGTGACCAAAGCGCCCACCCTGTCTGACAAAGTCCGCATTCAAACCGCGCTACGCAGTTGCCGCCGATATCTGGAAACCACCTTGTTCGGCGCGCCAACGGAACAGTTTGCCGCGCTTAGCGCACGCGACAGCCTGATGGACTGGACGGCTGGGGACGCGGGCCTGTTTTTAAGAATAGCCGCAGATACTGGGCTGGATGATATCGGAATGGGACCTGGGCGTTTCATGTCCTTTGGCGCCTATCCTCTGCCCGGAAAACGTGCCTTTGCGGCGGGTATGTGGGATGGAGGACTGCATGACGTCGACACCGCCCAAATCACCGAAGATATCAGTCACGCGTGGATGCTGGGCGAAACGGCCCACCCCGCTGATGGGCGCACAGCCCCTGATGAGGACATGCGCGACGATGCCTACAGCTGGTGTAAGGCTCCGCGACTGAACGGGCAGACCATCGAAACGGGGGCCTTTGCCCGTCAGATCATCGATGGCAATCCGCTGGCCCGTGATTTGGCAGATCGTCCATCGGCCATGGCCCGCGTTGTTGGCCGCCTGATCGAAATCGCACGCACCCAAATGTTGCTAGAGGATTTGGCCGCGCAAATTGACCCAAAGGATCGTTTTATGGGTCACTGGGACATGCCTAAATCGGGCCAAGGCCAAGGGCTGGTCGAAGCCGCCCGTGGCGCCTTGGGCCATTGGACAAAGTTCGATAATGGCAAGATCACGGGCTATCAGATCATCGCCCCCACCACTTGGAATTTCGGCCCACGCGATGCGGCAGGCAACCCCGGCCCGTTAGAGGCGGCGCTGGTCGGCGCGCCCGTTGGCGACGGCGAAGAAACCCCCATCGCCGTGCAGCACATCGTGCGCAGCTTTGACCCTTGTATGGTGTGCACGGTCCACTGATGGCGTTTCAAATCCGCATTCGGGGCCAAGTCCAAGGCGTCGGGTTTCGGCCCTTTATCTGGCAGCTCGCCCAGCGTTTTGGCATTGAAGGGGACGTGCGCAACGATGCCGAAGGCGTATTGATCCGTTGCGTCTGCGTCGATGATGGGTTTCTGAATGCGATACGGGCGGAAACTCCTCAGCTAGCGCGGATCGACGCGGTTGAGGTGTCAGAGATTGATGCGGCATTGGGAAAAGGGTTTACCATCGCCCAAAGTGGCGCAAAAGGTGCAGAAACACGCGTAACGCCGGATGCAGCCACCTGCCCCGATTGCGTCACGGAAATCCGCAGCGCGGGTCGCAGGCACGGATATGCCTTTACCAATTGCACACATTGCGGGCCGCGTTTCACGATATTGAAACAGCTGCCCTATGATCGTGCGCAAACGTCCATGGCAACATTCGACATGTGCGATGATTGCGCCGCCGAATATGGCAATCCTGCTGACAGGCGGTTTCACGCACAGCCCATCGCCTGCCCTGCGTGCGGGCCGCATGTCTTGATCGAACCAGCGGCAGTGGACCCAATCGCCGATGCTGCGCGCCGATTGTTGGACGGGCAAATCATCGCGATCAAAGGTTTGGGCGGGTTTCACCTGTGTTGTGACGCGACCAATCCCGACGCCATTGCAGAATTGCGCCGTCGCAAACATCGCCCGACCAAACCACTGGCGCTGATGGGACCCATCGACGTGATCGAAACCTATGCGCGGATCAGCGATTCAGCCCGTGAATTGATCAGCGACCCAGCCGCCCCGATTGTGTTGTTGAACAAGGCCGCGCCGCTGCCAGACGGCCTTGCACCCGGTCAGACGCAGTTGGGATGGATGCTGCCCTATACGCCGCTCCACCACTTGATATTGGACGCGATCCAGCGCCCGCTGGTCATGACGTCTGGTAACCTGTCGGGTGAACCGCAGGTCATCGGCAATGACGAAGCGCGCGAAAAGCTAGGCCAATTTGCCGATGCCTTTGTCATGCATAACCGTGACATTCAGCGGCGGCTGGATGATAGCGTCGAACGGGCCGATCCGCCGATGGTTCTGCGCCGCGCGCGAGGGCGTGTGCCGGGGACATTTCCGCTCCCCCCCGGCTTTGAACAATCAAAGCCCATCATTGCATACGGCGGGCAGATGAAGTCCGCGATCTGTTTGACGAAAAACGGGCAGGCTTTGTTGGGTCACCACATGGGCGACCTGGACGATCTGCTATGCGGGATCGAATTTGAAAAGGCCGTTGCGGATTATTCAGCCCTGTTCGATCATTCCCCTGCTTTCGCGGCTGTTGACGCCCATGCGGGATATCGATCGACCCAATTTGCGCAGACCCAAAGCGTAGAGCAGATCGAGGTGTGGCACCACCACGCCCATATGGCGGCCTGCATGGGCGAAAACCTATGGCCGCTGGACGGCGGCAAAGTCGTTGGGCTGATCATGGACGGTACAGGGCTGGGCCCTGATGGCACGCTATGGGGCGGTGAAATATTGCTGGGCGACTATCGTGGATTTGACCACATGGGCGGTCTTTCCCCTGCGCCATTGGCGGGCGGCGATATGGCGGCGCGTGAACCATGGCGAAACGCGATGGTGCGGCTGGATCAGGCGGGGCTGTCCGACTGGGCCGATAATCTATTCCCCAACGCGCCTAGGGATATTTTGCGCCACGCGGTGGCAAAGGGCCTGAACGCGCCGATGTCATCCAGCGCCGGACGCCTGTTTGATGCTGTCGCTGCGGTGTTAGGGATCTGCCCGATGGGTCAGTCATTCGAAGGCGAAGCCGCGATGCGGCTAGAAGCACTGATCGATCCAGCCGAAAAGCACGGATATGCGTTTCGGGTCAGCAACCGACAGATTGATCCTGCGCCGATCTGGCAGCAGATCAACGATGACCTGCGCGCAGATACCTCGCGCGAAAAAATTGCCGCACGGTTCCATCTGGGGCTGGCGAAGGTTTTTGCCGCACAGGCGCGAGACTTGGTTCAATCGGGCCAAGCACAGGCAATCGCATTGTCGGGTGGATGTTTTCAAAACGCAGCGCTTTTGCAGATGGTTTGCAATGCTTTGGACGACCTACCCGTTCTGATTCATCGCCGTATCCCTGCCAATGATGGCGGGTTGGCCTTTGGTCAGGCAATGATTGCAGCGGCGAAAACCATCTAACCATCCAGACAGAAAGTCGGTTAGCAAACAACCGCTTGCAGCCGCAGCAACACCCCCATAACCCATTGAATTAAATACTGTATCCCATTGTATGCGATAACCGCCACAATGCGGTATTCTTACCGCTGCCTCCCCCGCATTTTTAGAAACACAATGCCCTTAGTGCGTCCGCGCCACGGGGCCTGAATCAAACGGGAGGGACAATTGTCGCAAATTGAAACGTTCTACGAAGTGATGCGTAAGCAGGGTATTACCCGCCGCTCCTTCATGAAATACTGCTCGTTGACGGCCTCGGCATTGGGATTGGGCCCAAGCTTTGTACCGCAAATCGCGCATGCTATGGAAACCAAACCACGTACGCCTGTTATCTGGGTGAACGGTCTGGAATGTACCTGCTGTTCGGAATCGTTCATCCGCGGTGCACACCCACTGGCCAAAGACGTTGTTCTGTCGATGATCAGCTTGGACTATTCGGAAACGCTGATGGCCGCTGCAGGTCACCACGCCGAAGCCGCGCTGGAAGAAACCATCGAGAAAT
The DNA here is from genome assembly GCF_002150005.2 of Marivivens niveibacter. Classification (GTDB taxonomy): domain Bacteria; phylum Pseudomonadota; class Alphaproteobacteria; order Rhodobacterales; family Rhodobacteraceae; genus Marivivens; species Marivivens niveibacter. The sequence continues at coordinate 323,133 of NZ_MSPP01000001.1, read as the reverse complement.
ACAAAGGCAACTACATCCTAGCGGTCGAAGGCAACCCACCCCTGAACGAAGACGGCATGTTCTGTATCGTTGGTGGTAAGCCATTCGTTGAACAGCTGAAACACGCTGCGAAACACGCAAAAGCCGTGATTTCGTGGGGCGCGTGTGCGTCTTATGGCTGCGTTCAGGCTGCGAAACCGAACCCGACACAGGCGACCCCAGTTCACAAGGTGATCACGGACAAACCGATCATCAAAGTTCCAGGCTGCCCGCCAATCGCTGAAGTTATGACAGGTGTTATCACCTACATGCTGACCTTTGACCGTCTGCCAGAACTAGACCGTCAGGGCCGCCCTGCGATGTTCTATGGTCAGCGTATTCACGACAAATGCTACCGCCGTCCGCATTTCGACGCTGGTCAGTTTGTCGAAACATGGGACGACGAAAACGCCCGTAAAGGGTACTGCCTATACAAAATGGGCTGCAAAGGCCCGACCACCTACAACGCATGTTCGACCGTTCGCTGGAACGAAGGCGTGTCGTTCCCGATTCAATCGGGTCACGGCTGTATCGGCTGTTCCGAAGACGGGTTCTGGGATCAGGGGTCCTTCTACGACCGCGTCACCGATCTGACCCAATTCGGCATTGAAAAGAACGCTGACCAAATCGGCACCGCTGCCGCTGGCGTCGTTGGCGCAGGCGTTGCCGCCCATGCCGCGATTTCCGCGCTGAAAGCCGCCCAACGAAAAACTCAAGACAAGAAAGAGGAGGCATAAGGCATGGTCACGACTCCTAACGGCTTTAACATCGACAACACGGGCCAGCGTATCGTCGTTGACCCAGTGACCCGTATCGAAGGTCACATGCGTTGCGAAGTGAACGTTGACGAAAACGGCGTTATCCGTAACGCAGTATCGACCGGCACCATGTGGCGCGGGTTGGAAGTGATCCTAAAGGGCCGCGATCCACGCGATGCGTGGGCGTTCACCGAACGGATCTGCGGCGTTTGCACCGGTACGCACGCGCTGACCTCGGTTCGCGCGGTAGAGGACGCGCTGGGTATCGAAATCCCAGACAACGCGAACTCCATCCGTAACATCATGCAGCTGAACCTAGAAATCCACGACCACGTTGTGCATTTCTATCACCTGCACGCGCTGGACTGGGTCAACCCTGTCAACGCCCTGCGCGCTGACCCCAAAGCGACATCCGAACTGCAGCAGATGGTTGGTCCAAACCACCCACTGTCCAGCCCGGGCTATTTCCGCGACGTTCAGAACCGCCTGAAACAATTCGTTGAATCGGGTCAGCTGGGCATTTTCAAAAACGGTTACTGGGATAACCCTGCCTACAAACTGCCGCCCGAGGCAGACCTGATGGCAACCACCCACTACCTAGAGGCCCTGGACCTACAAAAAGAGATCGTGAAAGTTCACACCATCTTTGGTGGTAAGAACCCTCACCCGAACTGGCTGGTTGGCGGCGTACCTTGCCCGATCAACGTCCATTCGACCGGTGCGGTTGGCGCGATCAATATGGAACGCCTGAACCTTGTGTCTTCGATCATCGACAAATGTATCGAATTCAACAAAAACGTATATCTGCCAGACGTGATCGCCATCGGCGGTTTCTACAAAAACTGGCTGTACGGTGGCGGCCTGTCGTCCAAAGCCTGTCTGGCTTATGGCGATATTCCTGAAAATCCGAACGATTTCTCGCCGGATCAGCTGCATCTGCCACGCGGCGCAATCATCAACGGTAACCTGAACGAAGTTCACGATGTTGACGTGCGCGACCCAGAACAGGTTCAGGAATTCGTTGACCATTCGTGGTATGAATACGACGAACCAGGCAAAGGTCTACACCCATGGGATGGCGTGACCCAAGCGAAATACGAACTGGGCCCGAACACCAAAGGCACCCGCACCAACATCCAAGAGCTGGACGAGGCTGCGAAATATTCGTGGATCAAGGCTCCTCGTTGGCGCGGTCACGCGATGGAGGTTGGTCCTCTGGCGCGTTACGTCATCGGTTACGCCAAAGGCCACGAAGACATCAAAGATCAGGTCGACGGCTTGCTGCGCACCATGGATCTGCCGTTTGACGCGCTGTTCTCGACGCTGGGCCGTACTGCGGCGCGTGCGCTGGAATCGGAATACTGTGGCCGTTTGCAGAAACACTTCTTTGATAAACTGGTCACAAACATCAAAAACGGTGACGAAAGCACAGCAAACGTTGCGAAATGGGACCCAAGCACGTGGCCCAAAGAAGCAATCGGTGTTGGCATGACCGAAGCGCCACGCGGCGCATTGGGTCACTGGATCAAAATCAAAGACGGTCGCATCGAAAACTACCAGTGTGTTGTTCCAACAACTTGGAACGGTTCGCCACGCGACACCGAAGGCAACATCGGCGCATTCGAAGCGTCGCTGCTGGACACCCAAATGGAACGTCCAGAAGAACCCGTCGAAATCCTGCGCACCCTGCACAGCTTTGACCCATGCCTTGCGTGTTCGACCCACGTGATGTCGCCAGACGGCGAAGAGCTGACCACCGTCAAAGTCCGGTAAGAGGAGACCGTACACATGAAAAAAATCGCAACCTCGATCCTGATGCTGTCCGCGACGTCCGCGGCAGCACACTCGGGCCATGATGCAGCGCTTTCGGGCGTTGCACACTGGACCCTATCGCCGCTGCACGGGCTGGGCGTGATCGCATTGGCCGCTGTTCTGTTTGGTATCCGCACCTTCTTTCAAAAGGAGTGATCCATGTCAGACCAGTCCATTCACACCCCCAACCGTGACGTCGATCCGCTGCGCACTTCGCAGTTGACCGGTGACGCGACTGCCGAAGACATCGAAAGCATCCGCGTTCGCACCTCCGTATTCGTTTACGAATGGCCCGTGCGTCTGTGGCACTGGCTGAATGCGCTGTGCATCGTGGTGCTGATCTTTACAGGTTGGTTCATTGCGTCGCCGCTGCCGTCGATGAATTTCGCCGAAGCCACGTATCAGTTTGTCATGGGCTATATGCGGTTCGGTCACTTTGCGGCGGCTCAGATCATGACCGTTGCCTTTTTCGGCCGTATCTATTGGGCGATTGTCGGCAACCACCATTCCAAACAGCTGTTTTATTTACCGCTGACTAACAAAGAATGGTGGAAAGAGATCGCGTTCGAAATTCGTTGGTATCTGTTCTTGGAAAAAGAGCCCAAGAAATACGTGGGTCACAACCCGCTGGCACAGGTAGCGATGTTTTTCTTCATGACTCTGGGCCTGTCGTTCATGATCATCACAGGCTGGGCGCTATACGCCGAAGGCGCGCAAGCCGGTTCGCTGTCGCATAACGTCATGGGATGGTTGATCGGTTGGGTCGGTAACACGCAGATCCTGCACAGTGTGCACCATCTGGGCATGTGGTTCATCATCATCTTTATGATCATCCACATCTACGTCGCCATCCGCGAAGACATCATGTCCCGCCAGTCCATGGTTTCGACCATGATTTCTGGCACACGGACATTCAAAGACGATCGTCCCGAATAACTCTCCCATTAGGTTATCGGCGATTCAAACGGGCACTTCGGTGCCCGTTTTTTGTTGCGCTACATTCATAGTGCAAACTAACCTTTCAATTTGAAGCTATTATGAAAGTTAATATCTCAATATGCTGCTACGCGGCATCCCATTGCATACAAAAAAGTGCCATTTGGACAGGGGGTTAGCGAATTTTCTCATAAGTGTACGTTTTTCTGCCACCGGAAAACCGACAACTTTATTGTCAGTTAAACCAAGGGGCGGAAACGCAAATTCCGTCACAGGCAACGACTAGGGGGGACATATGGCACAACAGGTGCTTATCTTGGGCATTGGCAACGTGCTGTGGGCCGACGAAGGTTTCGGTGTGCGCTGCGTGGAAACTCTGGCGGACCAGTGGTCCTTTCCTGACAATGTGAAACTACTGGATGGCGGCACGCAGGGCCTGTACCTTTTACCGTTTCTGGAGGAGGCCGACGTCCTGATCGTTTTCGACGCGGTTGATTACGGCCTGACGCCCGGCACAATGAAAATCGTCAAAAACGAAGAAGTGCCCGCATTCATGGGCGCCAAGAAAATGTCGCTGCACCAGACAGGGTTTCAGGACGTGATCGCAACGGCGCAACTGATGGGCTACTGCCCTGACGAACTGCTGCTGATCGGTTGCCAACCCGAAGAGCTCGAGGATTACGGCGGCGGCCTACGCGACGTTGTGGCGGCGCAAATCCCTGCGGCGATCGAAATCGCGCTGGATCGTCTGGCCGAACTGCAGATCACACCGACTCGCGGCGAAGGCGACAAATCCAACCTTGCTGATCCGTCGATCCTGCGCAGCGCGTACGAGGATGGGCGCCCATCCGAAGAAGAGGCCTATCGCAAGGGCGATGACCGTTTCCTAACGCTGAGCGCGAAATAATGTGCGTCGGCGTACCAATGCAGGTCATCGGATCGACCGGTATCGTGGCCCAGTGCCAATCGGGCGATTTGCATGAAATCGTTGATCTATCGCTGGTCGGCCCTGTGCCCGATGGCACGTGGCTGCTGACGTTTCTGGGCGCGGCCCGCGAAATCATCACCGAAGACGAAGCACATAAAATCACCGCCGCGCTGGAAGGCCTGCGCTCGCTAATGGCGGGCGGCGATCTGGGCGATGCGTTCGCCGATCTGGAATCGCGCGGCCCACAGCTCCCACCACATCTCGCGGCTGCTGCAGCCGCTGGCAAAACCACCGCATGAGGCTGCAATGACCCATCCGTTAATTGACCGACTGACGACCGAATTCGGCTATCCCGTTTTGTCAAACGCAAACGACCTGACCGAATTCACATCCCGCGAAGGCGCGCATTGCGTGTTCATCCCAGGCGACGCGACCCGCAACCTAGAAACCCCTGATGTGGCCGTTGTTCTGCCTGAACTGAAAATGACGTTTCAGGGCAAATTCGACTGCGCCGTGACCGCTGACGCATTTGAAACCGACGCGAAAACCGCAACGGGCGTGTTCAAAACGCCTTCGCTGGTTTTCTACCGCGATGGTCAGGTCATCGGATCGATCCCAAAAGTTCGCGACTGGAGCGAATACATGACCCGCATCCCGCAAATCCTAGCGCTCAAGCCTGAAGGAGTCTGATATGTCGAACTTTGTAATGCCCCCGACCGGCTTTGGCCCTGGTTCGCAGCCTTTAGCAGAAGACGACGAACTGCAGTACACGATCATGCCGCAGGATATGCGCACCTATGCGCCGCATACCCCTGAATTCAAAGACGCATCCGACGTCGCGGCAGGCACGCAATTCATGCACGAGGTGGCAGCGGCCTGCGCGAAATGCGCGGTTGATATGCAGTCCTACAGCTTTGATTTGTCGGGCTTTGACGACACCAACCGCGCGTTTATCGCCGATACATTGGGCGAAGGCGAAGTTTCCCTGCGTCTGCGCGGCATCCCTGCTGTTCGCGCACAGGAATCGTTCTTTGCGGGCGTTTGGCTGCTAAAGGGCGAAGGCGTGAACCGTGTCGAGGTCGCTCCGATTCCAGCGCTGGCCCTGACCCGCGCCCATGACGCGCACCGCCCTGCCCTGTTGACCGCTGCGCCGAAACCTGCGGGCATCGCAAACGCGCCTGCGCTGCTGGCCGAACTGATCGACAAATCCGCCAGCTATCAAAAAGGCATGGTGCCACACGTCATCAACCTGACCCTGCTGCCGCATACCGAACCTGATCTGGAATGGCTGGATGCCGCACTGGGCGAAGGCGCGGTCACTGTTCTGTCGCGCGGCTACGGCAACTGCCGCGTCACCGCGACGGCATTGGCAAACGTCTGGCGCGTTCAGTTCTACAACTCGATGGACACGCTGATTTTGGACACGTTCGAAGTCACCGACATGCCAGAGGTCGCATTGGCCGCAGACGAAGACCTGCGCGACAGCGACGCACGCATCCGCGACGTGATGGAGACAATCAAATGAGCGGGTTCGAGGGATCTTTCTTAGGCGCGACTGACAAAATCAGTCCGCTAGCGATCATGGAATGCAAAATCTGCTGGACGCCCTACGATCCTGCAGATGGCGACGATTACCGTCAGGTCGAACCGGGCACAGCGTTCACCGCGCTGCCCGATGACTGGTCCTGCCCCAACTGTTCGGCACCCAAGGAACAGTTCATGGTGCTAGAGGACCCAGGCGCGGAATCCATGGTTCAGGCCCGCGAATTGGATGAATTGGCGAAACGTCTGGAATCCGATTTCCGCGAGGTTTGGCACGCCAAAATGCGTGACGTTCCATTGGTGAACAAGGTGCTGCACGTTCAGGCCGTCGGGTTCCAATACTGGAACGAACGCCCCTTGGGCATCTTGATCACGCCATGGTTCATGAACCTGTTCCTACTGCCGAAAGAGGGCGAAGATTGGTCCAATCTGGTCGCGGGTGAAAAGGAAACGATTGGTTTCCCATCGGGCGATTACGAATTCATCCATAACGTCCGCGAACAATCGGGCGGGTACAAAGCCTGTTCGCTGTTTTCGCCGATGGGTGATTTCAACACGCAGGCACAGGCCGTCGATGTGGCCCGCGCTGTGATGGTCGAACTGTTCAAGGATGAAAACCGCGCCGAAACCGACCGCCGCGAAGACATCCGTGCCGCCCGCGAGGCTGAAATCGCCGCAGCCGAGGCACCGGAAGAAGAAACCGAAATCGACGCCACCCCGTCGCGCCGCAAGGTGATCACCGCGGGTCTATCGGCCGAGGCTGAATAAATGCTGGATCACCGCATCACATATCACGTGGCCGCGCCGCAACCTTTGCCATTGCAGCGGTTGTTTGTGGGCAAAACACGTCATGATGCGGTGACCGTTCTGCCGCGCCTGTTTAACCTGTGCCGCGGGGCGCAGGATATTGCGGCACGTATAGCGACAGGCACCGATGTGCCCGCCAAACTTTCCCAAACCGCACAAGAGGAAGCATTACGCGACCACGTGCTGCGCTTGTATGTAGCTCTACCTCAGCGATTGGGCGTTTCGGTTGATATGCCCGCGACTTGGGCTGGCAAACCCGATGTTATTCTAACCCACGCAATTGGCGCTATTCCGAAAACACTGGATGACTTTCAGGCTTGGATGCGGTCTAGCAAGGGCCTCGCGCCCATTTTTGCGGCCATTGATGCGGCTTTTCCCAACCGCGCCTGCGATACGGGCCTGCTACACCCCGCGACGGACGATATGCTATTCAGTCGCGCCCCGATGGAAAATTCGGTCGCGGGCCGCCATGCAGATCACCCGCTGATGCAGGCCATCGCCGATCATTACGGCCACGGCCCACTATGGCGCGTCACCGCCCGCCTGCTGGATCTGCACCACGAACCCGAATACCGCGATACGCCCTTTGGAGCGATTGTGACGGCCCCGCGTGGCGTTTATGGATTGCGCATTTCGTGCGAAACCGATCAAATTACGGATATCGAACGGATCACGCCGACCGATCATCTGACCACCCCAGACGGTATTTTGGAACGATCGCTGCACATCCTGCCCGATCCATCCAAACTGCCGCTTTTGATGGACATTCTGGACCCCTGCACCCCAATCACAGTGAAAGAGGCCAACCATGCATGAAATGTCCCTATGCGAAGGCATCCGCAACATGATCGAAGGCGCAACAGACCGCCCCGTGACCAAGGTCCGCGTTGAAATCGGCAAATTTGCGGGCGTTGAAAAGGATGCGCTGTCATTCGCCTTTGACGTTGTGATGCGTGGATCAGTAGCCGAAGGCGCCGAACTGATCATGATCGATCTGCCCGGCCGCGCGCTGTGCTATGACTGCATGAAAGAGGTCGAAATCGACCACCGTTTAGACCCCTGCCCCGACTGCGGCGGCGGGAAACTTATGCCCCAAGGCGGGGACGAAATGCGAATTAAAGATCTGGAGGTAAAGTGATGTGTACTGTTTGTGGATGCGGTGACGCCAAAATCGAAGACCACCATCATGACCACGGTCATTCCCATGATCACGGTCATCACCACCACCACCATCACCACCACGGCGACATCCATTTCGGCCACGGCCCCGCTGGCGTCGAAGTGCCAGGCATGTCCCAAGAACGGTTGATCGAGATCGAGACCGACATTCTGGCCAAAAACGATCGCTACGCCGATGCAAACCGCGCCGTGCTGGCAGGGCTGGAATCATTCGCGATCAACCTTGTGTCCTCGCCCGGTTCGGGCAAAACCACCCTTCTGTGCAAAACGATCGAAGCTTTGGGCGATGCCCCACTGGCCGTGATCGAAGGCGACCAGCAAACCGCCAATGACGCCGACCGCATCCGCGCAACAGGCGCTGCCGCCATTCAGGTCAACACTGGCAAAGGCTGCCATTTGGACGGCCACATGGTTGGTCACGCGATGGAACATTTGAACCTTGCGACCGGGTCGTTCCTGTTTATCGAAAACGTCGGCAACCTTGTCTGCCCCGCGTCCTTTGATCTGGGCGAAGATTGCAAAGTCGCGATCCTGTCCGTGACCGAAGGCGAAGATAAGCCGCTGAAATACCCCGATATGTTCACCGCCGCCCGCGTTGCGATTTTGAACAAGGTCGATCTGGCGCCGCATTGTGATGTGGATTTGGACCTCTATGTCGAAAACCTGCGCCGCGTGAACCCTTCGATCGAAATCATTCCCGTGTCGGCCCGCACAGGCGAAGGCATGGATCAATGGATTGGCTGGCTGAACGCACGCCGCGCTGAAAAATCCCAACCGAGGGCAGCCGAATGACCCTACCCACGGTCCTATTGGTTGATGACGAACCGCACAGCCTTTCGGCGATGCGTATGGCGCTAGAGGATGATTTCGATTGTCTGACCGCCAACAACGCCGAAGAGGCCGCCGCCCTGATGGAAGACAACTATGTGCAGGTCATTTTCTGTGACCAGCGCATGCCCGGAAAATCAGGCGTGGAATTTCTGACGGATGTTCGCGACCGCTGGCCAGAAACCGTGCGGATCATCATCACCGGCTATACTGAAACCAACGATATGATCGCCGCGATCAATGACGCGGGCATCTATCAGTTTGTCACCAAACCGTGGCATCCTGACCAGTTGCTGATGGCCGCAAAAAACGCGTCGCATCTGTTTGAACTGGCCCGCGAAAACGAACGCATGTCGCTGGAACAGAAATATCTGGGCCAAACGATGGAGGGCCGCCTAGAACAACAGCGCAAAGCCCTGCGCGAAGGTCTAGGTTTCGAAAACGTACTGCGTGCGCCTAATTCGCCCTTAAATCCTATTTTGACGGCAGCGCGCCAATACGCATCATTTGATGTGCCTGTTTTGCTAATTGGTGAGGCTGGCAGCGGCAAGACCCAAATTGCGCGCGCGATGCATTACACGTCGCTGCGGTCTGATCGGTCGTTTTTCGAACTGAACTGCACGGGCATGACGCCCGAGATGATCGAACTGGAACTGTTCGGTGCCAAACGCGGTGCAATCGCAGGCATCCAGTCGAACAAAATCGGCCTACTGCAAAAGGCAGATCGCGGCACCCTATTCCTGAACGGGATCGAAACCCTGTCGCCTGAATTGCAGCTGAACCTGCTGCGCGTAGTGACCGAAGGCGCGTTTCAGCCGCTGGGCGGGCACGAAACCATGACCACGAACATGCGTCTGCTGACGGGCAGCCATGTGGACCTGCGCGCCCGCGTCGCTGATGGGTTGTTCCGCGCGGATCTGTATTACGCGCTGTCGGTCACCGAACTGAACATCCCGCCCCTGCGCGGACGCCCCGGTGACATTGCCGTTCTGGCACAGCACCTACTGTTCGAAGCCGCACAGCGTCATGGCAAACCCGTGCATGGCCTGTCCGATCAGGCGCTAGAGTTTCTGGAAAACTACGACTGGCCCGGCAACCTGAAAGAACTGGAAAACGAAGTCACCCGCATGCTTATCTTCGCCCAAGATCGCATTTTGGGCCCTGAGTTGATTTCGCGAAACATCCTACAAGCTGACCCATCCGGTGACGGCGATGACCGCCGCGCCGAAGAGGTTTTGACCGCCGAAGGCACGTTAAAAGACCGCGTAGAGCTGATCGAGATGCGTATCCTGCGCGAAACGCTGACCCGCCTGAAATGGAACAAAAGCCGCGCTGCTGCCGAACTGGGCCTGTCGCGCGTGGGTCTACGGGCGAAACTGGATCGCTATGGCATCAACCCGCAAACTCGCCAATCCCAAGAAGAGGACTAGCCAATGTGTTTAGGTATCCCCGGCCAATTGGTGGCCATTACCGACGAGCCGCGCATGATGGCCATGGCCGATGTGTCGGGCGTCAAACGCGAAGTGTCCTATGCCCCTGTTCTGACGGGCGACCCTGCTGATCTGGTCGGCAAATGGGCGTTGATCCACGTTGGTTTCGCGATGGCGATCATCGACGAAGATGAGGCCGCCGCAACGCTAGAGGCTCTGCGCGATTTGGGCGAGGCTCAAGAGGAATTGGAAAACATGGCAGAGGGGGCGAAAGCGTTCGCATGAGATACGTAGAAGAATTCCGCGACCCGCAGGCAGCCAAAGCTCTTCTGTCGAAAATCGAAAAGGTCACCGCCGAAATCGGCGCGACCAAAGAAAAACCAATCCACATCATGGAAATCTGCGGCGGGCACACCCACGCGATTTTCCGCTATGGTCTGGATCGCCTCACGCCCGAAGGCATCGAATTCATCCACGGCCCCGGTTGCCCTGTCTGCGTTCTGCCCATGTCGCGCGTCGATGAATGCGTTCAGATCGCGGAAAAGGACAACGTGATTTTCACCACCTTTGGCGATGCGATGCGCGTGCCCGGCACCCGTAAATCATTGCTGCAGGCCAAGGCCGACGGCGCAGACATCCGCATGGTCTATTCCCCGCTCGACGCGCTGGAACTGGCCCGCCGCAACCCAGACAAAGAGGTCGTATTTTTCGGCCTAGGGTTCGAAACCACCACGCCGTCCACGGCTCTGTCCATCCAACAGGCCGCGCGCGAAGGTCTACCCAATTTCAGCGTTTTCTGTAACCACATCACCGTGCCGGAACCGATCAAGGTGCTGCTGGACGACCCATACATGGTACTGGACGGTTTCGTCGGGCCAGGTCATGTGTCGATGGTGATCGGCATCCACCCCTATGATTTCATCGCGCAGGATTACGGAAAACCGATTGTAGTGGCTGGCTTTGAACCGCTGGACCTGTTGCAATCCGTTCTGATGGTTCTGGAACAAATCCGCGATGGACGGGCCGAGGTTGAAAACCAATACGCCCGTATCGTGCCCGAACACGGCAACCCTGTATCCATCGCCGCAATGGCCGATGTATATCAACGCCGTCCATCGTTTGAATGGCGCGGATTGGGCGAAATCGACAGTTCCGGCCTGCGTATCCGCGACCAGTACAAAGCCTTTGACGCCGAAGAAAAATTTGGCATTGGGTACGCGGCGGGCCAGCGCAGCGTTCAGGAACCTGACGGCTGTGAATGCGGGGCCGTGATGACGGGCCGTATCAAACCAACCGCCTGCCCGAAATTCGGCAATGGCTGCACCCCAGAAATGCCGCTGGGCGCTCTGATGGTCAGTTCCGAAGGCGCTTGTGCCGCTTATTGGCAATATGGCGGACGCCGCGCGGTGGAGGCAGCAGAATGAACAAAATGCTACGCGACGAACGTGTCACCCTATCCCACGGCGGCGGCGGCAAGGCGATGCGCGATCTGATCCAATCCGTTTTCACCGACGTTTTCGAACCCGAAAGCAGCGAAGATCAGGCCCGTTTGATGTCTGATGCGCTGCTGGAAAAGGGCGCGAAACTGGCGTTTACGACCGATAGCTATGTGGTGACTCCGGTCGAATTTCCGGGTGGCGATATCGGCAAAATCGCGGTCTGCGGTACGGTCAACGATCTGGCCGTTGGTGGGGCGAAACCGCTGTGGCTGTCGGCGGCGTTCATCATCGAAGAAGGCACCGAAATCGCCTTATTGCGCCGCATCGTTGCATCGATGAAGGCCGAGGCGGACAAAGCGGGCGTTAAGATCGTCACCGGCGATACCAAAGTCGTCGGTCGCGGCAGTGCAGATCAGGTGTTCATCACCTCGTCTGGCGTGGGTGTCATCCCCGCCGATCGCGATATCCGCGCAGACAGCATACAGGACGGCGACGTTGCCATTGTGAACGGCGTGTTGGGCGATCACGGCGCAACCATTCTGGCCGCGCGCGGCGACATGATGCTGATGTCCGACCTGCAATCCGATTGCGCCGCACTGGGCCACCTGATGGAGGCCGTCTGCCACGCCGTACCCGTCCGCGCCTGCCGTGATGCCACGCGCGGCGGCATCGCCAGTTCCCTAAACGAAATGGCCGAGGCCGCAGGCCTATCCATCGAATTGGACGAAACCACCCTGCCCTTGCGCGCAGAGGTCAAAGGCACCTGCGAAATCCTAGGCCTTGATCCGCTGTATCTGGCCAACGAAGGGACGTTGGTTCTGTTCGTGGCACCAGAACACGCTGATGCGGCGCTGGCGGCGATGCGGTCGGTCGACACGGGCCGCGATGCCGCGATCATCGGACGGGCCAAGGCAGGCACGCCCATGGTCACCATGAAAACCGCATTTGGCGGCAGCCGCATCGTAGATATGCTGGTGGGCGAACAGCTGCCGCGGATCTGTTAAATCCCGCGGCGCAGCATCAGTTTCAAAATGATTGGCGCGAAGGCGATCACCATCGTTATTCGCGCCAAATGATGCACCGAAATATAGGCAACATCCGCGCCCATCGACAGTGCGACAAGGCTCATTTCCGTCAAACCGCCGGGGGCGTAGGCCAGAATGACCTGTTCGGTCGTCTGGTCGAACAGCGTGTGGAATGCGACCGCGAAAATCAGGGTCAACGCCAGCGTGATCAGCGTCGCAACGAACGACAGACGCATGGACCGCGCCACCATTCCCTTTGGCGTACCGACGAAACGCACGCCCAATGCGGTGCCTAGAAAGACTTGGCAAATATTAACCAACAACGATGGCGGCACCGAATGGGTCAGGTCTGTCACATGCACCAGCGCCGACAAAACCATCGGCCCCAATAGCGCGTGGGCGGGGAATTTCAGTTTCTTGCCCATGATCGTGCCAAACACCGCGCAGCCCGTCATCAACAGAAAATCACACAGCCCCATAGGGTCGTAATTCCCGTTCGACAGATTTCCCGACACCTCGAGCCCCAGAACAACGCGGAACCAGAACGCCACGACGGCAATCGTGATCACGATCCGCGCGGCATGGGCCAATGCGATGCGGCGACCGTCTGCGCCCATCGCCTCACCAATGATGACCATATCGTTCACGCCGCCCGGCATCGCCGCGAAATAGGCCGTGTTGCGGTCATAGCCGCCGATACGGGTGTAAATCGGCACCAGCAGCGCCGCTGCGACCGCCATATAAAACGCCAGAAACGCCAGCGACACGATCCAGCCACCTGCGCTGGCCAAAATTTCGGCCGTGAAACCTGATCCCAGCATGACACCGATAATGGCGATCACGGGCGTGCGCAGTTTGTGGATCGTCTGCGCGGGCAGACCCAGCATAACAGCGGTAAAAGTGAACAGCATCGCGCCCAACATCCACGGCAACGGCAGGCTGAAATAATAGAAAATCGCGCCCCCTGCGGCACCTATCACGTGGGAAATCAGGATGCGTTTCCAGCTAGCGTTCAATAGGGCAGAGCTGGGCTGGTTCAGTGGCACGACAAATCCGTTAGGCTAATGACTTTGCGGTTTGTATACAAATGTATGCAAACCAGCGCAACGGCGATAGCTTACGCTTTTTGGAATAGCAGCTTTGCACCTTTGTAGGCCAATGGCGACAAACCTTCGCCGCCCGCATCCAGATGCGCGGCCAGTTGTTCGCGCATGCGTGGTTCCCAAAAATCATGCAGATGATCCGCCACGCGGTCCGCCTGATCATCACCCGGCTGCGTTTCGAAAAAGGTCGCGATCTGGTTGACCATATAAACCATCTTTTCCGTTTTCATGGGCGTATCCGTTCAGGGTGAGTGAAAGTTTCAAAATGATCCCCCCGCGACAATGCCGCGACGGTCAGGTTCGATTTGTCCGCGATTTCAATGGCCTGCGCAGTTGGGGCCGATACCGCGATCAGGATAGGCGCACCTAAGATAGCGACCTTTTGCACCATATCAATCGACACGCGGCTGGTCAGCACAATCGCGCCCTGTTCGGGGTCGATGCCCCTCTGCATCAAGGTGCCGATCAGTTTATCCAACGCATTGTGCCGCCCCACATCCTCGCACGCGGCGATGATGTCGCCCTGCCAGAACGCTGCGCCATGTACCGCGCGGGTTTGGTCATGCAACGGCTGGTGATTACGCAAATCAGCGGTCGCGGCGCGGACCTGTTCGGTGGTCATGGCGAAATCCGATATCACACGCGGCACATCGCGCACGGCCTGATCCAGACTGTCGATCCCGCATAGACCGCAGCCCACAGGCCCCATCATCGAACGCCGCCGTTCTGCCATACGATCCGCCGCCGCGTCTGAAACCCACATGCGGACCTCGTACCCTTTGGCGTGTCTGATGACCTCTAGCGTTTCGATTTCATCGCCGCGCGTCACTGTGCCTTCGGTCAGCGCGAAACCGATCCCAAAGGCATCGAGTTTATCGGGCGTTGCCATCATCACCGCCTGCGTCGTGCCGTTAAACACGATCGCAACGGGGACTTCTTGCGGCAACACCCGTGTCATTCGGCAGCGGGCAAAATGCGGCGCGAGGCCGCCGCTTGGGCGTTGTAATCCTCTTGCCAATCGGTCGGGCCATTGGACAGGCTGACCTGCACCGCTGTTACCTTGTATTCAGGGCAATTGGTGGCCCAGTCGCTGAAATCGGTGGTTATCACGTTGGCCTGCGTATCAGGGTGGTGGAACGTCGTATACACAACGCCCGTGCTGACCCGATCCGTGATCTGCGCCCGCAGCGACGTTTCGCCAGAACGCGACGCCAGTTTGATCCAGTCGCCGTCCTTGACCCCGCGCAATTCGGCGTCGTGCGGATGGATCTCCAGAACGTCCTGATCGTGCCAGACAGAGTTTTCCGTGCGGCGCGTCTGCGCACCCACGTTGTATTGCGACAGAATACGCCCCGTGGTCAGCAGCAGAGGGAAACGCGGCCCCGTTTTTTCGTCCGTCGCCACATATTCGGTGACGATCAAACGGCCTTTGCCGCGTACAAACCCGTCAACGTGCATCAGCGGAGTGCCCTCTGGGTGCGCGTCATTGCACGGCCACTGGATCGATCCCTTTTCCTCTAGCGCCTCATAGCTGACGTTGGCGAAGCTTGGCGTGGTGGCCGCGATTTCATCCATGATCTGGCTAGGATGCGTATAGGTCCAGTTCGCGCCCATGGCGTTGGCCAACATCTGAGTAATTTCCCAGTCCGCATAGCCGTTCGGCGGCGCCATCACCTTGCGCACGCGGTTGATGCGGCGTTCGGCGTTGGTGAACGTGCCGTCCTTTTCCAAGAACGACGATCCGGGCAGGAACACATGGGCGTAGTTTGCGGTTTCGTTCAGAAACAGATCGTGGACGATCACGCATTCCATTGCCGCCAGACCAGCAGCGACATGTTTGGTGTCTGGATCGGATTGCAGGATGTCTTCGCCCTGACAATACAGGCCTTTGAACGTGCCTTCGACGGCCGCGTCCAGCATGTTGGGAATACGCAGACCCGGTTCAGGATCGATCGGCACGCCCCAAGCGTTTTCGAACACTTCGCGCACGTCCGCGTTTTTCACATGGCGATAGCCGGGCAATTCATGCGGGAACGATCCCATGTCGCACGACCCCTGCACGTTATTTTGACCGCGCAATGGGTTCACGCCCGCCCCGTTAATTCCCACGTTGCCCGTCAGCATGGCAAGGTTCGCAATCGCGATAACAGTGGTCGATCCTTGGGAATGTTCTGTCACGCCCAATCCGTAGTAGATCGAAGATTTCCCCACTGTCGCATATAACCGCGCGGCGGCCCGCAGATCCTCTGCGGGAACGCCGGTCAGCAGTTCGGTTGCCTCGGGCGAATGGCGTGGGTCACTGACGAAATCGGCATAGGCTAGATATTCATCCCAGTCACAGCGCGTGCGCACGTAGGATTGGTCGATCAGGTTTTCGGTGACAATTACATGCGCCATGGCGGTGACAACGGCGACGTTCGTGCCTGGGCGCAAAGGCAAATGGTGATCGGCCTGAATGTGGTTCGATTTCACCATATCCGTACGGCGCGGATCGACAACGATCAGCTTTGCGCCCTGACGGATGCGTTTTTTCAAACGGCTGGCAAACACGGGGTGCCCATCGGTCGGGTTCGCACCGATGATCATCGCGCAATCGGTTTCTTCGACACTGTCGAAATCTTGCGTCCCGGCCGAGGTGCCAAAGGTCTGCCCCAAACCATAGCCCGTCGGCGAATGGCAGACGCGCGCGCAAGTGTCGGTGTTGTTATTTCCGAACACCGCACGGGTCAGTTTTTGAACCAGATAGGTTTCCTCATTCGTGCAGCGCGAAGACGTGATCACGCCAATCGATTTCTGACCGTATTTTTCCTGCAATCCGCGCATCTTGGTCGCGGCGAAGGTCAGCGCCTCGTCCCACGATACCTCTTTCCACGGCTGATCGACGCTGTCGCGGATCATCGGGTTCAGAATACGGTCTTTGTGTTTGGCGTATCCATAGGCAAAGCGGCCTTTGACGCAGGAATGGCCGCGGTTCGCTTTGCCGTGTTTATAAGGCGTCATGCGCACCAATTCGTCGCCGCGCATTTCGGCCTTGAACGAACAGCCGACACCGCAATAGGCGCAGGTGGTCACAACCGATTTGGTAGGCGTGCCCATTTCGATCACGGATTTTTCTTGCAACGTCGCCGTCGGGCAGGCCTGAACACAGGCGCCGCAGGATACGCAATCGGACGATAGGAAATCATCGCCCGCAGCGCCTGCAGACACGCGGCTGTCGAAACCGCGTCCTTCGATGGTTAGGGCGAATGTTCCCTGCACCTCTTCGCAGGCGCGGACGCAGCGGGAACAGACGATGCATTTCGCAGGGTCATAAGTGAAATACGGGTTGCTGTCGTCTTTGGGAATGAACTGAGGGTTCGCTTCGCCGTTTTGACGCACATTGAAATGGGTTTGTTTGGGATGATACCGCACGTCGCGCAGACCGACGATGCCCGCTTGATCTTGCAATTCACAATCGCCATTCGCCGCGCAGGTCAAACAATCCAGCGGGTGATCGGAAATGTATAATTCCATCACGCCTTTGCGCAGTTTTTGCACCTTTGGCGATTGGGTTTTGACAACCATACCGTCGGCAACGGGCGTGGTGCAGGACGCGGGCGTGCCACGGCGGCCTTCGATTTCAACGACGCATAGACGGCAGGATCCGAACGCCTCTAGATTATCGGACGCGCATAGCTTCGGGATATCAATCCCCGCCAGCGCAGAGGCCCGCATGACCGACGTACCCGCAGGCACGGTCACATCAAATCCGTCAATTTTTAGCGTGACGGTTTTATCGGATTTCGACGCAGGGGTTCCCAGATCACGGTCGTCGCCCCATGGGATGATAAAGTCCTTCATTCCGCTGCCTCCTTTGCGGATTGAAATTCGTCGGGAAAGTTTTGCAGCGCCGACATCACAGGGTACGGCGTGAACCCACCCAGCGCGCATAGCGATCCGTCTTTCATTGTATCACAAAGATCGGTCAACAGATCGATCGCGTCCGTATCGCCCTGCGCAATGCGGTCGATGGTTTCGACACCGCGCACGGCCCCAATGCGGCACGGCGTGCATTTGCCACAGCTTTCTACCGCGCAGAATTCCATCGCAAATCGCGCCATGCCCAGCATATCGGCGGTATCATCAAAGACGACGATCCCTGCGTGGCCGATCAATCCGCCTTGGCGGTCGAACTCTTCGTACCCGAACGGCGTGTCGAATTTGGACACGGGCATATAGGCACCCAACGGGCCGCCGACCTGCACCGCCTTGACCGGACGACCCGATGCGGTGCCGCCCCCGATTTCATTCACCAGATCACCCAAAGGCATGCCGAAAGCCATCTCAAACAGCCCGCCGAATTTCACATTGCCCGCGATCTGGATCGGCATGGTGCCTTTGGATCGGCCCAGCCCGAAATCGGCGTAATGCTGCGCGCCCTTTTCGAAAATCACAGGTACGGTCGCCAGCGAAATGACGTTGTTTACGACCGTCGGACGGCCCATGAACCCCTCGAGCGCGGGCAGAGGCGGCTTGGCCCGTACCGTGCCGCGCTTGCCCTCTAGACTGTTCAGCAACGACGTTTCTTCGCCGCAGACATAGGCTCCCGCGCCGACGCGGATTTCGATGTCAAACTGATGGCCAGACCCCAGAACGTCGCCCAAAACGCCGTTTTTACGGGCGATATCGCAGGCGTCATTCATCTGTTCGATGGCGTCTGGATATTCTGAACGGATATACACGAACCCTTTGGTCGCGCCGACGCCGATACCCGCGATGGCCATGCCTTCGATAAGGGTAAAGGGGTCGCCCTCCATGATCATGCGGTCGGCAAAGGTGCCGCTGTCACCTTCGTCCGCGTTGCAAACGATGTATTTCTGCGGGGCGTGGGCCAATCGAACCGTGTCCCATTTGATACCCGTCGGGAAACCCGCACCACCGCGTCCGCGCAGGCCCGACGTTTTCACCTCGTCTACGATGGTTTCTG
Organism: Marivivens niveibacter; assembly: GCF_002150005.2. GTDB lineage: Bacteria > Pseudomonadota > Alphaproteobacteria > Rhodobacterales > Rhodobacteraceae > Marivivens > Marivivens niveibacter. The sequence goes on along the minus strand of NZ_MSPP01000001.1, from coordinate 304,362 downwards.
GCGTCATCGCGATAGCGCGGCGCAGGCCAGCCAAACCGCCATGCGCCTGATAATCATCCAACGACAGCGGGTCGATTTTACCCACCCGCGCAAACGTCAAACGCGTCTGGGCCGCAAAAAACGGTAGCTGTTCGACGTCGCCCAGTGATTTGTCGCTGTCACCTTCAAAGATCGCTTTGACGTCGGCAACAGTCACGGGACCATAGCCAATACGACCCTGATCCGTTTCGATTTCGACCAAAGGTTCTAACCAGATCATGCCGCGCGTGCCGTTGCGGATGATGGTCGCATCAATGCCGCGTTCGGCGATTTCAGCCTGAACAGCCGCAGCAATGCGGTCAGCGCCCAAGGCTTTGGCAGCGGCGTCGCGGGGAATGTAGATTTTCATGCGCCGACCTCTTTCAGGATTTCATCGAAACGGGCCGTATCGACGCGGCCCTCTAGTTGGCCGTCGACCATCACAGCAGGTCCGCAGGCGCACAGACCCAGACAATAAACCGGTTCGATCGTCACACCGCCCGCCGTTTTACCATGCCAATCGCCGCCCAGCAGAGCCAATGCCCGATCCGACAGCGCATTCGCGCCAACGGCCTGACAGGCCTCTGCGCGGCAGACTTTGACCACATGTTTGCCCGCAGGGGATTTGCGGAAATCATGATAGAAACTGATGACGCCGTGCACCTCGGCGCGGCCAATATTCAGGGCGGCGGCCAGTTCGGGCACTGCGGTTTCGGGGATATGACCCAATTCGGCCTGAATATCATGCAGCATCGGCAGTAAAGGGCCCTCTAGATGGGCATGCCTTGCGATGATTTCGGAAACGGTCTGGATTGTCTGCGACATCTGGAGCTCCGGTAATTTGACGCAAAATGCGCGCAATTACCCGATCGATCAATATCAAAGAACCGTTAAACGATAGATATTACCTATCAAAATCACATGCGATTCGACCATTTCTGGCCCGAAATTTAACGCCTGTGCGAAAAATTATCCACAAAATCGAATTTCAGGCGATCCAAAGGGATAGATTACACGCCAGAGGAATACGCGACCGACTCTGCAATCTGAAAACGGAATATCAATACTTATCGCCTTTAACGAGTACACCATGAACATAGAGGACAAGGCCAAATGATCATTCTTTTTCTGACCAGCAGCTTTCTGGGCCTCATGGTGGCAATCGGCGCAATGAGTTTCCTACACTTGCCGATTGTGCCTGCGTTCGCATTGTATCTAGGGCTGGGCATCGCCCTGCCGTTATGGGCCATTGTTAATCAGATGAAACCAACCCGCGCCAAAACGATCGCTGAACAAGCTCCGTTCTAATTATCCGTTAATCCAACGCATAATATCTGGCCCGCGCATTGCGCCTGGCTGGCGTTTGACCTCTTTGCCTTTGGCGAAATAGATCATCGTCGGGATGCCGCTTATCCGATATTTTGTATTGGCTGCACGGTGTTGGTCGGTATTCAGCTTGGCCAAACGCACCTTTCCCGCCATCGCTGCGGCGGTTTTTGAAAACTCTGGTGCCATCGCACGACACGGCCCGCACCACGGCGCCCAGAAATCCACAATCAGCGGCACATCGTCATTGCGCGCGGCCTTTTGTAACGTCGTCAGATCGAGTTCGACAGGTTTGGAATTCATCAGTTTGCTGCCGCAGGTCGCACATTTCGGAGTGGCCCCCAATTTGTCTTCAGGCACGCGGTTGACCTGACCACAGTCCAGACAGGTGATTTTCATTCCAGCCATTTGCGCTCTCCTGCTTGCGAAACATAAGGGATATAAGATGTGTTAAGATCCGACACAACCCACAGTGTCAAAAGCTTTACTTGATTAATTTCAACTTCATGCCATGCTATAGCCTGCGAGTTACGACCTTTTTCGACACTGTCTCCTTTTTCGGCCCAGTTCTTCGATCCAGTACTGACAAGCCGAGCCGCTGCAATACCGCGAGCGGACACTACTACAAGGAGTCTCACGATGGCCACTGGCACCGTGAAATGGTTCAACACTACCAAAGGCTACGGCTTTATCGCCCCTGATGGCGGTTCCAAGGACATTTTCGTTCACATTTCCGCAGTCGAGCGTTCGGGTCTGCAGGGTCTGAATGAAAACCAGAAAGTCAGCTTTGAACTGCAGTCCGGCCGCGACGGTCGCGAATCTGCAATCGATCTACAGCTGATCTGATTTAGGTTGATTTATTTCATGGGCGCAGGAATGCTGTGCCCATGAAGTTTTTTGCGTCTATTTGTTTTAGCCTGATCGCGTTTGCCAACCCAGTGATTGGACAAACGATCAGCCCCGTGGCCGAGGAACAGGCCTATATCGTCAAAATTTTCGAAAAAATTCAGCCGCGTTCTTTTGCACTGAACAGGGAGATTTGCGGCTATATCGGACGCAATGATGCAGGCCGTTTGGTCAGTAGCCGTTTAAGCACCGGTTCAGAAGCTGGATGCACCCTGCCCCACTGGCCTACGAAATTCGACGTTATCGCGTCATTCCACACCCACAGCACATATAGCCCCGAATATAATTCCGAAGTGCCATCATCGACCGATATGGAATCGGACGAGGCATCTGGCATCGATGGATGGATCGCGACCCCAGGTGGGCGGCTGTGGTATGTGGATTCATCCGAAATGATCGCTTATCAAATCTGCGGTCACCATTGTGTGCCACAAGATCCCAATTACATCGACGAACCAGGGCAAAACATCAAACCCTACTACAGTTACCGCGCCATCCTAAAAGGCGAAGGATACTGACGGTCGATTATTGGTCATGACCACTCTATATGACGGGTAACCAAGTAAGAGACCCCAATGACCCACCCGCGATTTTTCGGCTACGGCAGCCTTGTTAACCTGACCACTCATGAATACCCCGACCCACAGACCGCCACGCTAAAGGGTTGGCGGCGTGTATGGCGTCACACCTCGATCCAAGAGCCCGCATTCCTATCGGTGGAACCATGCGACGAAACGGTATTGCTGGGCGTCACAGCGCAGGTACCGCATGGAGATTGGGTCGCTTTAGATGAACGAGAGTCGGGATATCAGCGCAAAGACGTGACCCACCTGATTGACGGGGCGCAGATGCCGACCGCCGTTTATGAGGTTGAGGCACGGCATTATCAGGCGCCTTCGGTCAATCCAATCCTGTTGTCGTATCTGGATGTCGTCGTTCAGGGGTACATGGATATGTTCGGCGATGAAGGTGCGCAGCATTTCTTTGACACGACGCACAATTGGGGTCCGGTCCTGAATGACCGCGCCGACCCGCGTTACCCCCGCGCAAGAAAATTGACCGCCGCACAGACGGCGACGGTCAACGAATATTTAGCGAAATTGGGTCAGCCGCAGGACTGATTACAGGCGCGGTTTCACCTGCATCAGCTGCATGACATTGCCCATGTCCGGGCCGCGTTCGCGGCCTGTGACGGCCTTGCGCAGCGGCATGAACAGACCCTTGCCTTTGCGGCCTGTTGCCTCTTTCACTGCGGACGTCCATTCGCCCCAAGTGTCTGCAGTGTATGGCGGTTCGCCCAACAGACCCAGCGCGGTGTCAATCATTTCGCGGTCCTCTTCAGCGACCAGCGCAGGGGCGCCATCGCGGAACAGGGTCCACCAGTCCTGCATGTCGGACAGGAACGTGATGTTTTCACGGACAACCGACCAGAACGTTTCGGCCAGATGTTCGGGAACACCCAGCGCCAGAACATCGGCTTTCACGGCGTCAAACGGTTTCGCAGCGTTGATGCGCGCGGTCAGAGGCTTCAGATCCTCGACATCGAATTTGGTCGGGGCCACGCCGAATTTCGACACGTCGAAACCGTCGATCACCTCTTGCACGGTGTCGCGCAGCTCAACAGGGTCGGATGTGCCCAAACGCGCCATCAGCGACATGATCGCCATTGGTTCGACGCCTTCGCCCTTCATGTCCTTTAGCGACAGAGTGCCCAGACGTTTCGACAGTGCCTCGCCTTGTGGGCCGGTCAGCAGCGAATGGTGGGCAAAGGTAGGCACGGTGCCGCCAAGCGCCTTGATCATCTGGATTTGCGTTGCGGTGTTGGTCACGTGGTCGGACCCGCGCACAACGTTGGTGATGCCCATTTCAGTGTCATCAACAACGGACGCCAGCGTGTACAGGAATTGACCGGAATCTTTGATCAGAACAGGGTCGGATACGGACGATGCGTCGATCGAAATGTCGCCCAAAATCCCGTCAGTCCATTCGATGCGTTCCCAGTCCAGTTTGAAACGCCAGTGCGATCCGCCGCGTTCTTCGCGCAGGCGATCCTTTTCATCGTCAGACAGGGCCAGAGCAGAACGGTCGTACACAGGCGGTTTGCCCATGTTCAGCTGTTTCTTGCGTTTCAGGTCCAATTCGGTCGGCGTTTCAAAGCATTCGTACAAACGACCCATTTCGATCAGTTTGTCTTTGGCTGCGGTGTAACGATCCAGACGTTTGGATTGATATTCAACGCGGTCATAGGTGATGCCCAGCCATTCCAGCGCATCCATGATCCCGTCGACATATTCCTGTTTGGAACGTTCCTGATCGGTGTCGTCGATCCGCAGGATGAACGTACCACCCTGTTGCTTTGCAATGCAAAAGTTCATCAGCGCTGCGCGCAGGTTACCAATGTGCATCCAGCCAGTTGGGGACGGGGCAAAACGGGTTGTTGTCATGTTCATCTCCTGTTCGTTCTGCCTCTTTCATATTGGGCTATAAATGTCCATATCGGGGTTATGGACTATACCGCCCCCACCAACGATCAAATCGCCGAATTGGCCCGCAAAACGGCCGATCATTTCCCTGCGCCGTTTAACGAACACGCCCGCGCTGTCGCGATTTGCGTCGATGACTGGCCCGAGGACGACGAAGAGGACGATCCATACACTCTGACGGGGCTGTATGTCGGTGTGCCACTGACGCAAAAAGGGTTCGCCGAAAGCGTGGATGACACCGTTTGGTTGTTCCGCCGTCCGATCATTGATGAATGGGCCGAACGCGGGGACGTGACCTTTGCCGAACTGGTCGCCCATGTCACCACCCACGAATTTGCGCATCATTTCGGTTGGACCGATGATCAGATCGCAACGATTGATCGCTGGTGGGAATAATCCACTCACGATAGTTTGACTAACCCGCCATAGCAGCCGCCCTATCTCACTTAATTATTGAAATAGGGAGACTATTAATGACCATTACACGCCGACAGGCGCTATTAACTGGCGCAACTCTACCTATCGCGAGCTTTGCCATGAACGCATCCGCCGCTGGGCACGCGACGTCGCCTGAACCCACACCGATCACCCACCGCACATTCAATCTGGGCGAATTCGAGGTAACAACCCTGCTGGCGGGCAGCCGCCCGATGGATAACCCCCAAGGCACCTTTGGCATGAACGCCAGCGCCGAAGAATTCGAAGCGGCCTCCGCCGAAAACTTTATCCCTGCCGACCGCAGCGTGAATTTCTTTACCCCCACGGTCGTGAACACAGGGTCCGAAGTTATCCTGTTCGACACGGGCCTATCGGCTGACGGGATCACCTCGGCCTTGGCTGGGGCGGGTTATTCGGCAGATGACATCACCCATGTTGTGCTGACCCACATGCACGGCGACCACATTGGCGGTTTGTCGGGCGATGCTGGCGTGACCTTTGCCAATGCGGCCTATGTCACGGGTCAGGTCGAATATGACCATTGGGCCGCAGCTGGGAACGATGGTTTTGACGCAAAGGTGCGCCCACTGGCTGAAAAGATGACATTCCTTGGGGATGGTGGTTCGGTGCGGTCAGGCATCACTGCCGTTGCTGCGCATGGGCACACGCCCGGTCATATGGGTTACATGCTGGAATCGAATGGCAGCCAACTGCTGCTGATGGCCGATACGACCAATCACTATGTCTGGTCGCTACAGCACCCCGAATGGGAAGTCCGTTTTGACATGGACAAAACTGCCGCCGCCGAAACCCGCAAGCGTATTTTGGGGATGGCAGCCGCAGACCGTATTCCTGTTGTGGGCTATCACATGCCGTTCCCCGGACTGGGTTACATCGACACGCGATCGGAAAACGGGTTCCATTTCGTGCCGCACAGCTACCAGCTGTTATAAATTCGGCCCATATAGCTGCCATTCGGCATCCGTGACCCAAAGGGCGAGTGTTTCCCATTCGCCCTTTTTCACTGCCGAATATGTGGCGTGCAAATCGGCGCCCAGAATGGATTTCATCGGATTGGATGCGGCGAACAGATCAATCGCCTGATCCCAGCTGGTTGGTAGAGTGGGATAGTCCACGCCGCCATCAGGACCTTCGGCCCCTGCCCCGATGCCACGTTCGATCCCGTCCAATGCAGCGCCCAAAGTCACGGCTGCAACCAGATACGGGTTCGCATCCACGCCGCCGATACGGTGTTCGAAATGGCGGGATTTGGGGCTACCTGCAGGGACGCGCAGGGCAACGCCGCGATCTTCGACAGCCCAAGTATTCGTGGCGGGCGAATAGACCTTGCGCGCGAACCGACGCCAAGAATTCAGAACAGGCGCAAATACCAACATGCTATCTGCCATCGACGCGCGGATGCCGCCAATCGCCGACAGCATCAGCGGCGACAGGTCATCCCCCTGATCGGCAAACAGGTTCGCGCCGTTTTCGTCCGCCAGCGACAAATGCAAATGCATGCCCGAACCCGAGCTTTCGCCAAAAGGTTTCGACATAAAACAGGCGTCCATATCGTATCGACGCGCAGTCATGCGGATCAGGCGTTTGGCGCGGATAATATCATCCGCCGCGGAAATCAGATCGCGATAGCGCAAGGTCAGTTCAAATTGGCCCACAGCATATTCGGAAATAACGGTTTCCAGCGGCAGATCCATCGCCGCAGCGCCCGCATAAACATCGTCAAAGAACGGCGCCATTTCGTCCAGTTCATCGACGGACATGCAGTTGGTGCCCGACAACCGCCGCCCCGTCATCGCAGCGCGTGCGGGTTGAACGCGGCCATGGGCATCGCGGTCGCGGTCGATAAGATAAAACTCTAGCTCCATCGCGCCCATGGGGGTGAAACCTGCGGCCTGCGCCCGCGCGACCTGACGCAGCAATGCGCCGCGCGGATCAATGGGGTGCGGTGCGCCGTTTTCCGCCTCCATCTGCAACAAAACCTGCCCGCGTCCTGTGGCAGGCATAAACCCCAAGGTTCCCGCAACGGGCCAACAGCGGCTATCGCCCGTGCCGCCTGTCACGCAATCAATCGCGTCATCCACGTCGTGGCCCGATACGTCCTGCGCAAACAAGGTCGCAGGCATCCCGCGGCCCGATTTGAACAACGGCAGCAGTTCGTGACGGCGAATGATTTTCCCCCGCCCGATCCCGTTTAGGTCAGTCAACACAATATCGATGGCCGATACATCTGGATAAGCGTCTAGAAAAGCTTCGGCTTCGGTGATGGGGGCGCGGTGCGAGGTCATAGCATGTCTTTCATTCTGCACCCATGATGTCTGATCCAAAACCAGATGGTTCACAACAAAAAACGGCGCAGGAAAACCCGCGCCGTTTCGTCAATTAATTAGGCGACATTAGCCGATAACGTCGACAATCACGTTGGTTTCGGCGTCAATCACAACGGTCTGACCATTGACGTTCAGATAGTCAAAGGCGACCTCTGGCGTGTCATAGGTCGTCACGGTTTCAGGGATACCCGCACCAACAACAACTTCACCGTTCAGCCATACAGCCTCAACTGGGTTAGTTTCGATGTAGGTGATGGTTTCTGTCGTTGGTTCAACAGTCGCAGCACCAGCGGCAGCACCCATCATACCCGTTGCGGCGATCACGCCAACAGGGCCACCCAAACCATATGCGATCAGCGCGCCGACCGCACCGCCAGCAAGGCCAGCGCCGGTTTCTTCAGCTTCGGTGGCTTCAACATCGACCATTTCAATGGTTTCAACAGTCGTTACCGTTGCCTGTGGCAGAGTCACGAACTCTTCGCCTTCGTTGATGGTCAGGTAAGGGGCATAGGACCAGCCCTGCACGCCATCGTAGGTAACTTCGCACCATTCAGCGTTGGACAAACAACCGTCAACCATTGCCATTTCGCCACCTGGAATAACAGTTACAGGTTCATACCATGCACCTGGTCCCGAACGAACATTCAGGTCGGTTGCTGCGGTTGCGGATAGCGATTGAGCCGTGGCAGGTGCTGCAGCCATTAGCGCGATTGCAGACCCCATAAGAGCAGTTTTGATCGGTTTCATTTCGAACTCCTTTCAAAGCGACGACAGTGCCGCTGATTTGAAAGGAGAACACGAAAGGGCGCGAAACCGTTCCGCGCCCTAACTTAGCCGTGACCGACATTCACGATCCGGTGATCACATGGAACTATCGCGGAACCTGTTCACAATCGGATAACGGCGGTCCATCCAAAATGCCCGCTTTGTCAAACGCGTACCCGGCGCAGATTGGAACCGTTTATATTCGCTGATGTAAATCAGGTGTTCGACCCGTTTGACGGTATCATAGTCGTAGCCGCGTGCGACCAGATCGGCGACGCTGGATTCTTGATCGACCAAACCTTCTAGGATCGCGTCCAGAATGTCATAGGGTGGCAAGCTGTCTTCGTCTTTTTGGTCGGGGCGCAATTCGGCGCTGGGCGGTTTATTGATGATCGACACTGGGATCACCTCGCCCGCTGGGCCGTCCATCCACGGGCGGTGGTTCGCGTTCCGCCAGCGGCAGGTTTCAAAGACGCGCGTTTTGTACAGGTCTTTGATCGGATTATAGCCGCCGTTCATATCGCCATAGATGGTGCAATAGCCCACGGCGACTTCGGATTTATTGCCCGTGGTCAGCAGCATTTCACCGAATTTGTTCGACAGCGCCATCAACAGCAGGCCCCGCAAACGGGACTGAACGTTTTCTTCGGTCAGGTCAGCGTCGCGGCCCGCGAACAACGGGGCCAGAGTATTGGTGATCGCGTCGCGGCCTTCTTTGATCGGGACATAGTCATAATGAACGCCCAAACGTTTTGCGATATCTTCGGCGTCGTCCAGCGACCCTTGGGACGTATATTCGGACGGTAGCATAACGCAGCGCACGTTTTCTGCGCCCAGCGCATCAACCGCAATCGTCGCAACCAGCGCGGAATCGATACCGCCCGACAGACCTAGCAGCACCTTTTTGAACCCCGTTTTACGCATGTAATCGCGCAAGGTGATCACCATCGCGTGGTAATCGCGTTCCCAGTCATCGCCATAGACGGCCATAAGGCCAGGGGTTGCCTCCCACCCGTCGGCGGTGCGGGTGAAATCAACGTGTTCAACGCATTCTTCGAACAGGGGCAGCTGAACCGCCAATTTACCGCCGCGGTTCAGAACGAACGATCCGCCGTCAAACGCCTGATCGTCTTGGCCGCCAACGGTGTTCACATAGACCATCGGCACATCGTTTTCGACAACGCGCGCCACCATATGGGACATGCGGCGATCAAATTTACCACGGTAATAGGGCGATCCGTTAGGCACGACCAACATTTCAGCGCCGCTTTCGCACATGGTTTCGGCGACATCGCGGAACCATGCGTCTTCGCAAATGGGCGATCCGATCCGCAGCGGACCCGCATCATATGGGCCTTGAATAGCGCCGCGATTAAATTGGCGCACTTCGTCGAACACGTTGTAGTTCGGCAGGAAATGTTTCAGCTGCACGGCCGCGATCTGGCCCTTTTTGCAGATGAAATAGGCATTATACAGACGGTCATCGCGTTTCAGCGGGCCGCCGATGGCCAAAATGGGACCGTCCGCGCATTCGGCGGCCAATGCCTCGATCCGTCTTAGGCAAGCATCGTGGAACGCGGGTTTCATCACCAGATCTTGGGTCGAATAGCCTGCGATAAACATTTCAGGAAACGCGATCATATCGCTGCCTGCATCACGGGCGGTTTCCCACGCGGCGCGCGCTTTGGCGGCGTTGCCTTCGATGTCGCCCACGGTCGGATTCAACTGGGCCATGGTGATGCGGAAAGTGTCGGTCATGTGCAGCCTATCAATCAGTTGGGCCTAGATTTAGCAGAACCACAGGCAAGGGAAAGCCGTTTGACGCCAACAGCTAGCTAAAGCGTTGTAAGATATGCCCATGTCGATTAACGTCTGCGGTGCTGAAACAGGGAAGACCACAATGACTCGGAACGTTGCGCTGGTAGGCGGGGTTGCATTTGCCTTGATGGCAGGGGCGTCCATGGCTCAGGACATCCAAACAAAACAGTACGAGGACGGCGGCGTCTACGAAGGCGAATTCGTCGATGGTAAACAGCAGGGCATTGGCACGTATCGCCTGCCTAATGGTTATGAATACACAGGTGAATGGGTCGATGGCCGCATCCAAGGCATGGGAACCGCACGTTTCCCCAACGGATCGGTTTACGAAGGCCAATTCACCGAAGGTAAACCCAGCGGAACCGGCAAAATCACCTTTGCTGATGGCGGCACCTACGAAGGTGATTGGGTTGATGGTAACATCACGGGGTCGGGCATTGCCCAATACGCAAATGGCGTAACCTACGAAGGCGAATTCCGCAACGCAATGCACCACGGCATGGGCACGATGACCGCAACAAACGGCTATTCCTATGTCGGCACTTGGGTCAACGGTGTCAAAGACGGCAGCGGCACCATCACCTACCCCGATGGCACGGTCTACGAAGGCGAATTGGCGCGCGATGACCGCGAAGGCGCAGGCAAGCTGACCATGCCGGACGGCACTGTGTACGAAGGCACGTGGGTCGCGGGCCAGATCGAAGGCACAGGCCGTTTGGTCCAACCCAATGGCGACATCTACGAAGGTGATCTGGTCGCGGGCCGCCGCGAAGGCACAGGCACCGTCACCTATTCCAACGGCGATATTTATCAGGGCGGATTTGCGGACGACCGCCGCCACGGCCAGGGCACGTTCCGCGGCACCGATGGATATGTATACGTTGGATCGTGGGAAAACGGCGCGATGTCGGGGCAGGCGCAAGTCACCTATGCCGACGGATCGGTCTACGTCGGCGAATTTGCTGACGATCTGCCAAACGGCACTGGCAAAATTACGTATCCCGACGGTTCAACCTACGAAGGCGGCTGGGCCAATGGCGTCATCGACGGCCAAGGCATCGCCACCTACACCAACGGTCTGGTCTACGAAGGCGAATTCAAAGCCGCCAAAAACCACGGCTTTGGCATTATGCGCTACGGCGATGGTTACACCTACGAAGGCGAATGGGCCAACGGTCAACGCGAAGGCAAAGGCATTGCCACCTATGCCGACGGGTCCGTCTATGATGGCGAATTTGCAGGCGGCCAGCGTACGGGTACAGGCACAATCACCATTCCCGACAACCCAGCGACCGAAACCGATGAAACCTTTACCTACACTGGGGATTGGCAAAACGGCGAAATCGCGGGCTTTGGCGTTGCGACATATTCCAACGGCGACAAATACGAAGGCATGTTCGTATCGGGCCGCCGTCAGGGCGCAGGCACGATGACCTATGCCTCGGGCGAGGTGGAAGCTGGTGAATGGAACGATGATTTATACGTCGCCGAAGACACCACCGACGGCGAAGCGACCGAAGAAACCACAGCGAACTAAGGCCTGACGGCCTTAGATCACGTCGCCAGCGTCCAGTTTCGACAGCCAGTTTTCCGCATCAGACAGGACCGCCTTTTGGCGGTCTTCGTCCATGCGGTCCCACGTGCGATAGATATTGCCCATGCGGTGGTTATCTTTGAACCTGTCGCGGTGACGATCCAGAAAATGCCAATACAGCAGGTTAAACGGACACGCATCGGGGCCTGTTTTATCTTTGACCTTGTAGTCGCAGGATTTGCAGTAGTCCGACATCTTGTCGATGTAATTGCCGCTACTGACATAGGGTTTCGACGCGATCACGCCGCCATCGGCAAACTGGCTCATCCCTATGGTGTTAGGCGCCTCGACCCATTCAAAGGCATCTGCATAGACCGACAAATACCATTCATGCAGTTGATGCGGATCGATCCCCGCCAGTAGGCCAAAATTACCCGTGACCATCAGGCGCTGGATATGGTGAGCATAGGCATCCGTGCGGGTTTGTTCGACGGCCTGTGAAATGCAATGCATTTTTGTGTCGCCACCCCAGTAAAACCACGGCAAATCGCGGTGATGACCCAGCGCGTTGCGGTCCACATAATCGGGCCCGTGCAGGAAATAGATGCCCCGCACATATTCACGCCAACCGATGATCTGACGAATAAACCCTTCGACAGCGTTTAGCGGGGCATCGCCGTTGCGGTAGGCATCTTCGGCGGCCTGACAGGCCTCTAACGGGGATAGCAGACCGATGTTGATGTACATCGAAATGATCGAATGCCACAGAAACCGCTGCCCCGTCAGCATCGCGTCCTGAAAATCGCCGAATTTGGGCAATCCGCCTTTGACCCAATGGGTCAACTGCCGCCGCGCCTGTTCTGTATCCGCCGCAAACCAGAACGGGCGTAGATCGCCAAAATGGTCGTCGAACTTTGCCTCGACCAGATCAAGAACGGCGTTCACCGTTTCATCGGGCGAGAAATTCATTGGGCCGTTGAAATCGACCTGATCGGGGGCGGGTTTGCGATTGTCGTGGTCGTAGTTCCATTTACCACCCTCGGGCTGGTCGCCGTCCATGAGCAGCCCCGTCTTGCGGCGTATGTCGCGGTAGAAATATTCCATCCGCAGCGCCTTGCGATCGTCGGCCCACGTTTCAAAATCCGAATGGGTAGCAACGAAACGATCATCACCGAACTGATGCACAGGGATCGGCATATCCTCGAGCGCAGAAATCAGGCGCCATTCCCCCGGTTCGGTGGCGATGATTTCATCCGCTTCATACTGCGACGCATAGCGCAGCAATTCGCCCGTGATCGTCCCCGAATTTTCAGGATCATCCAGTTCGGAATAGGCCACTGTCCACCCGTCATCGCGCAAACGGGCCGCAAATTTCCGCATGGCCGACAGGATCAGCGCGATTTTCTTTGGGTGGTGTTTGACATAGGTCGCCTCGCCCATGACCTCGGCCATGACGACGATGTCTGTATCGATGTCCGCTTCGCGCAAGGCGGACAAATCGGGCGACAGTTGATCCCCCAGCACCAAAACCAGTTTCACCATGGGATCGGTTTTCCAGCGTAGTCATAGAAACCACCCGTTTCGGTGGCGCTATCCAGAACGTCCAGCAGCATCTGTGCGGATTCCGTTGGCTGTAATTTCTTAGCTTTGTAATTGGCGGTGAATGATGTCTCAACAGTGCCGGGATGCAGCGCCAACACGACGGCGTCGCGGTGGGTACGTTTCATTTCCAGCGCCGCGCCGCGGATGATCTGGTTCGCGGCGGCCTTGGACGCGCGGTAACTGTGCCAACCGCCCAAATTGTTATCGCCAATCGACCCGACCCGCGCTGTTAAAACGCCCAACCGCCCGTTCGCGGCCAGTTTCCGTGCGGCATGTTTCAACACAGTCGCCACGCCGATGGTGTTCACCGCAAACACCCGCGCCATCACATCTGGATCAATGGCTGCCAGTGATTTTTCGGGCGCTGCTCCTTCTGGGGCCAGAATGCCAACCGCCACAAAAATGCGGTCAAACGGGCCGTCAAGATCGCCGATCAAACGCGCCACGCCGGCGTCATCACAGACGTCCAAACCATTGACCGACCGCGACAGCCCAATCGTGTCGCCATCCATCGCTTGCACCATGGCCGCGCCGATGCCGCCTGATGCGCCTATCACCAGATTCCGTTTCATGTTGCGGAAATAGAGCCCGCCCCGCCCTGTTCCAGACAGAAAATCATTCAAACCGCGTCAATTCGGCCTTTTCATCATGGGAATCATGGGTATAGTCCGACGCCATGACGCGCTTGACACATATCACCACCGATGCCGGCAACTGCCGTGCTGTGCCTTCGCGCGGCCTTCTACTTCTTAGCAGCCTCTGAGCGTGCCTTCCGGCGCGACCGCTCAGGGGTGTTCTAGCGTCGGGCAAAGCTAAGAAAAGACAAGGAATACAGACATGACCAAAGACCGCGTGTTGATTTTCGACACAACCTTGCGTGACGGCGAACAGTCGCCAGGCGCAACAATGACCCACGACGAAAAACTGGAAATCGCAGAGATGCTGGACGACATGGGCGTCGACGTGATCGAAGCAGGTTTCCCGATCGCCTCCGAAGGTGATTTTCGCGCCGTATCCGAAATTGCACAGCGTTCGAAAAATTCGACGATCTGTGGTCTGGCCCGTGCCAATTTCAAAGATATCGACCGCTGCGCTGAAGCAATCAAAGACGCAGGTTCCGGCCGCATTCACACGTTCATCGGTACATCGCCATTGCACCGAGCGATCCCGAACCTGACCATGGATGAAATGGCGGATAAAATCCACGAAACCGTCAGCCATGCGCGCAACCTGTGTGACAACGTTCAATGGTCGCCAATGGATGCGACCCGCACGGAATGGGATTACCTGTGCCGCGTGATCGAAATCGCGATCAAAGCAGGCGCAACCACGATCAACATCCCTGACACCGTTGGCTACACCGCCCCTGCGGAATCCGCCGACCTGATCAAACGTCTGATCGAAACTGTACCGGGTGCGGATGATGTGATTTTCGCGACCCACTGCCACAACGATTTGGGCATGGCGACTGCGAACGCTCTGGCCGCTGTTGCGGGCGGTGCGCGTCAGATCGAATGTACCGTCAACGGTTTGGGCGAACGCGCGGGCAACACCGCGTTGGAAGAGGTCGTAATGGCACTGAAAGTGCGCAACGACATCATGCCGTTCAGCACTGGCATCGACACGACCAAGATCATGAACATCTCGCGCCGCGTTGCGACTGCTTCGGGTTTCCCAGTACAGTTCAACAAAGCGATCGTTGGTAAAAACGCATTCGCGCATGAATCCGGCATTCACCAAGACGGCATGCTGAAAAACGCGGAAACGTTCGAAATCATGCGCCCCGAGGACGTAGGTCTGGCAGGCACATCGTTGCCACTGGGCAAACATTCGGGCCGCGCGGCGCTGCGCGCGAAACTGGACACGCTGGGTTACACCATGGCGGACAACCAGTTGAACGACCTGTTCGTCCGTTTCAAAGATCTGGCCGACCGCAAGAAAGAGGTGTTCGACGACGACATCGTTGCACTGATCCGTCAGAACGACACGGTCGAGGACGTCCTGAAACTGAAATCCCTGCGCGTTGTCTGCGGCACCGATGGCCCGCAAACCGCTGATCTGGTGATGACCGTTGAAGGCGTCGAAAAATCGGTCACTGCAACTGGCGATGGCCCTGTTGACGCGACATTCAACGCGGTCAAAGAAATCTACCCGCACGGCGGACGTCTGGACCTGTATCAGGTGCACGCCGTGACCAAAGGCACCGACGCCCAAGCCACCGTTTCCGTTAAATTGGAAGAGGACGGCCGCATCGCTACGGGCCAATCGGCAGATACCGACACAGTGGTTGCCTCGGCCAAGGCCTATATCAACGCGATCAACCGCCTGATTGTGCGCCGCGAAAAATCGGCGCCGGGCGACGATATAAAATCGGTAAATTACAAAGACTCGGTTTAATTAAACGGGCGGCCCTTCGGGGCCGCTTTTCTTTCGGACGGGTTTGGTTCCAAACGGCTAGTCGATGCGTGAAAACTCCACTGGCATCTAAACAATACCTGCCCCGCTACGTTTAGGTTTCAGATAGTAACTCAACTAGCAAGGGACGCCATGCAAACCTCGACCGAAACGGCCGCGACAAAGCCGCACGTTCCCCATCGGTATTATACCACGGGCGATTTTCTAGACCTGATCAACGCCCTGCGAGGTTACGACCCAGGCGCTGCATCTCATACCCTGATGGGTCTGTTGCGCATGGCAACCCGCGGCACGGCATCCCCTGTTGAACAAACGGCATTGCGTATTGCAGGGCTTGCTGAATTGAACGGCACTGAATTCAACCTGACTGACGAAGCCACAGATTTGCTGCAGTGTTTCAGCACTGGCCAATTCGACGGCGAAATGACCGACCGCACCGAACAGCGCCCCGCTGTTGCCGAACCAGAAGATACCACTGATTATCTGAATGCGGGTGGTGAACCAGAACCGCTGGCACGTCTGAACATCGGCGGTACCGATTACATGATCGGTGAACTTTCTGACCTGAACATGCTGGCGTATCGTCTGGAAACCGATCTGGAATGGACACACCTGAAAAACACAGTCGAAGAAGGCTGGTCCGAAATTGCCGCTGAAATCATCGCAGCTACACGCGATACGACGCATGATTACATTCGGATGCACATGATCCACCGCCGCAATGCGCAGGTCGGTGAAAACACTGTTCTGTTTGAATTGTTCGGATTTGAATGGTTCATCCGTTTTTCTGACGACAAATGCGAAACCCGCGTCGGCGGTATCGATTGGACAGAGCTGGATATCGAAGGCTTGGACCGCGAAGAAGACATGTCGCAGATCGCTGTTAAAGCTTTGCTGACGGCCGTTCCAAATGCATCCGAACGCTTTGCCGATGACATCAAAGAATGGTCGCTACGTCTGGCTGCGGGCGCGATGGTGATGCCGGCGTTCAACATTTGATCGCTGATCACATCGGTAGAATTTTAGAGGGCGGGTGAATTACTCGCCCTCTTCCATTTCTGCGATAAATTTACGCAAGCGTTCAACGGCAGCCTTTTTGATTTGGCTGACGCGACCCGTCGTGACGCCCAACACTTTGGCAATCTCGTAGACGTTCAATTCTTCGACGTAATACAGCTGCAACAACAAGGCTTCGCGTTCAGGCAGTTGGCCCAGCGCACGACGCAACATCGCTTTCATCTGCTGGTTTTGCAGTTTGTCTTCGACCGTATGCGCACCGTCCGAAAACAGCTTGGATTGGTCCGTGTACAGCTCGTCCAGCGATTTGACTTGGCTGGCGGCGAAACGGGTTTCCCATTCCTCTAGCTGGCCAACTTCGATCCCCAGCTCTTCGGCGACTTCTTCTTTTTCGGGCGCGCGCATCAGCGCTTGTTCCAACTTGGCCGTTGCCGCGCGCACCTTTTGCTGCATCACAATCGTGCTGCGGCAAACACTGGCGTTATCGCGCAAAAAGTCCACGATCGATCCACGCACGCGGATCGCGGCATAGGACCCGAATGACGCGCCCGCCTTTGGTTTGTAGCGACGGCTGGCATCAATCAGGCCCATATAACCGACCTGCAACAAATCATCGACTTCGACCATGCGGCCAACGCGGCCATACATATGCCACGCGATTTTGCGCACGATGTGCATGTGGTCCGCGACCAGTTTATCAGGCGAAATGGTCTGTTCGGAATAGCCTTTGGTTAGCAGCATTTGCGTACTCCCTTTTTGGCGGGTTGGGTACGTAGTTTCGTCATCAGCGGCCTCCTGACACTGGGGTCAGCCATCCATTGGCGATGGCGCGGATGTCCGCGCGGCATGGCCGCTGCAAAGCGTCAACCAGCCCTGCACCCTGCCCCCACAGGGACAGTTTCAGACCAGCCGCCGCGATGGCGCAGAATTCTTCGGGCATCGGTGCCCATTCATCGACACGTGTGAAACACACGCGCGGGCTCAGATGGGACCACTCTTTCAAATGGCGTGCCAACAGCGCGGGATGCATCCCAGTTGGCAAGCACAGGATGATTTCGGTTTGGCCTTCGATCATCAACGTTTCAGCCAATCCCGCACAGGTAACATCCAGATCAAAAATTTGCGGAGCAGCTGGATCGACCAGCCCCCAATCTGGGCGTAGGCGGATTTCATTGACCAATGGGCGTTCGACGTTCAGCCCTAGCAAACGCGCCTGCCCTGTTAGACGATCTTCGGACATCAGACGTGCCTTGCGCGGGGCAATTAGGCGCGGCACCACGTGTGTCCGTTCGGTCATCATCAACGTCGCCATGCGGGCCGCCAACGTGGATTTACCAGCGCCCTGCGGGCCAACGATCAGCGTCCGCGCTGTGCGGCCAGCAAGGTAATTTTCATCCAGAACAGCGCCGCATATGTCGCTAAGGAACCCGTCCTCTTGGCCAGCGGGCTGGCCTAGTTCGACCCACAGGTCTGCCACAAACCCGGGCGCCAAACCTGGCCATCCACCAGACGATTTCGTCATTGTCGGGCGGAACGCTGGCTGGTGTGGGTTGTTATCACGGATGTCGCGCGGATCAGGGCCAACGGGCTGTCCTGAACGTTCCGCCAATACCTCGCCAAAGGTTTTGTTCATTGGCGTCATGCGCGGCGGTTTGCGGCGTTTGGGCGCTTCGGTCGTGGCGCGAACCTCGACCTGACCGTTTTTTTGTTTGGTCGATAGGATATAGGCGTCTTGCCCCAGTCGTTTGACGACCTCGTCCATGGCAAGGGCAGTATCAGATGCGCGTACAACAATAGTAGACATGGTTTACCTCACTCAACGGGCGCCATTAGGGGCGGGAATGCCGGCCTGACCGCCGATAACGGCGACGACCTCGACTCGACGGGTATCGGGTAGTTCATTGATGCCAATCACGATGGCATCAGGCATGTGCGGGCGCAGGAACGCGGCGAACGAACGGCGCAGCGGGCTGGCGACCACGATCACAGGTGTGCGACCTTCGCCTGCGGCTTTGTCGGCAGCTTCGGAGATCGACGTGATCACCGTCGATGCCAGACCATTGTCCACCACGAGACCACCATCCAGATCACCCGCCTGACGGGCGCGGATCAGGATCTGTTCTAGTTCGGGGTCCAGTGTGATCAGCGGCAAAGGCTGCGTAATCGACCCCAGCTGCTGCAACAAAAGCGGCGTCAGGGATGGGCGCAACGCTTCGGCCATTTCAATAGGCGGCAGATTGCGGCCCGATAGTTCGGCCAGACCTTCCAAGATGCGGCGCAGGTCGGAAATCGGGATACGGCCCGCCAGTAGATGACGCAGAACAGCCGTCAGCGTGTGCAAAGGCACCAGTTTCGGCACAACCGAAGTGACCAAAGTTGGCGTTACCTTGGACAGGTTATCCAGCAGCGCCTGAACGTCATCAGGGCCAATCAGGTCCGCCGCGTTGGATGTCACGACTTGGCTTAGGTGCGTTGCGATCACCGATTCAGGTTCTACAACCACATAGTCGTCGGATTCCGCTTCGGTCACCTGCTGCGGTAGGATCCAGATGGCGTCCATACCGAACGATGGGTCTCTCACTTCGATCCCGCGCAGTTTGCGGACCGATGCACCACCGGGCAATGCCAGCTTGCGGTCAGGATAAACCTGATCTTCGCCAACAATGCGGTGGCCTATACGGATGCGATAGGAATTAGGCGGAAGGCTCAGGTCATCGCGGATACGCACGCCCGGCACGACAAAGCCCATCGCCTTGGACAGATCTTTGCGGATGCCAGTGATACGCGACACCAGCGCACCATTTTCGCCGCCCGCCATCTGGATCAGGCCATAGCCGATCTGGAGCGAAATCGGAGCATTGTCGGTGACGTCTTCGGGTACGATACCTTCGCTGGATTCATCACCACCAGCTGGAGCCGCCGCAGCGCCGCCCGCCTGAGGCGCAGCCCCTGGCATAACTTCGCCTTCGACCGCCTCATCCCCGTCTTCACGGGAAAAATACGCCATAGCGCCAGCGCCAGCAGCAGCCAGCAGGAACAGGACATTCGGCATACCAGGCACCATACCAAGCAGCGCCATAACGCCCGCCACAGGCACCCACGCGCGGCGCAGGCTCATCTGTTTACCGATCAGGTCGGCCATGTCGTGGCTGGACGATACACGGGTCACGATCACCGCAGTTGCAATCGACAGCAGCAAGGATGGGATCTGTGCGACCAGACCGTCACCGATGGACAGCAGGATATAGGTTTGCGCCGCATCCCCTGCCGACAGGCCATGCTGGATGGTGCCGATCAGGATGCCGCCCAGCACGTTGATGACCAAAATAAGGATACCGGCAATCGCGTCGCCTTTGACAAATTTCGACGCACCGTCCATCGCACCGTAGAAATCTGCCTCGGCAGCGACGTCAGCCCGACGCACTTTGGCGTCTTCGGGTGTCAAAAGTCCGGCATTCAGGTCGGCATCAATGGCCATCTGTTTGCCAGGCATCGCGTCCAAAGTGAAACGTGCGGACACTTCGGATACGCGGCCCGCACCTTTGGTAATCACCACAAGGTTGATAATCACAAGGATTGCAAACACCAAAAGACCAACAAGGAAATTCCCCGCGATCACGAATTCACCGAAGGCTTGGATCACCTTACCCGCCGCCGCGCTACCTGAATGGCCTTCACTTAGAACGATGCGGGTCGATGCTACGTTCAGTGCCAGACGTAGAACGGTCGCGATCAGCAAGATGCTGGGAAAGCTAGAAAAATCTAGTGGTCGGTAGCTGTGCAGCGCTACCATCAGTACCAACAGGGACAGAACGATATTGGACACGAAAAACGTATCCAGCAGCACAACAGGCAGTGGCAGAACCATCATCGCCATGATCGCCAAGATGCCGATTGGCAATGTCATGTCGCCCAAACGGCCCAACATAGATGTACGCGCAACTGTCGCCATTATGATAAACCTTTAGATGTATTCAGGATCTGGGATCGCATTGGGTGTCAGGTCCGATTGTCGATTTCATTCGGACGTTGATCTGCAAAGGCCGTGCCAGTTTGTACGGTTGAGGGCGCTGAAAACTTGGCACGGGGTTTGCAGACCCAAGGGCAAATCGAACCCGCCCTCTAGGAGCCGAACCCGTGACACTAAGACAGTACAAACGCCCCGCGCTGATCGGCCTTGCCGTTGCGCCACTGTTGGCGGCCTGCATGGATACCAACATGACAGCCCAAGACGCCCTGCCCGAAGATCCCAGCGCCTACAGCGCAGAAATCGCGCAACTGCGTGACGATCTGCAAACACTGGAAACTGCGGGCACAACGATCGCAGAACCAACCCGCGTCGCGGCCCCTGTGGTAGTTCATACCGCCGACGGCCAACCAACCGCTACCGCGCCGGATACAACTGTCGCGATGCCATTTATGATCGAAGGTCTGGGGTTTGCCCAAATCGCAAATCAGCCTGGCGCAACGACAAATCAAAAACGTCTGATGGCTCTGCGCGCCGCACGTCTGGATGCGCTGCGTGACCTGACAGAACAGGTACATGGCATTCATATCAACGCGTCGACCACCGTTGGTCAGGCCCGTGTGATCAGCGATACCCTGTCTGCATCGGTCGATGGCACCATCCGCGGCGCCCGTACCGTATCTATTAATCCCAAAGGCTCTGACGGCTACGAAGTTAAACTCGCGCTGGACGCCGACACGGTCGCTTATATCGTTCGCGCCGCCCAAGGAGCCCTGTGATGCTGCGCCGGTTTCTGATCCTGATCACTTCGCTATTGGTGCTGGCCCAAACGGCCTCGGCACAAGACGCCATTCGCGTCGAAGCCGAAGGTTTCGGATTTGTCACCGGCAGTAACGACACAGAATCCGCACGCAGACGCGCGTTGATGGATGCGCTGCTGAACGCCTCTTTGGCGGGCGGAGCCGCGATAAAGGCGCACAGCGTCGCTAACATGGGCCGCATTGAGCGCGATCTGCTGATCGTGCGCCCAACGGGCCGCGTGTTACAGCACAATATCATTCACCAATCTCTGAATGGTCACGTTTGGACCGTGCGCATTCAGGCGATGGTTGGCAATGACGCACTGACATCCTGTCAGGCGGCGAACAGGTTGCATATCATCACGTACCAGCCGCGCATATCCGTATCGCCGAATGCCCCGTTCTGGACGGAACAGGTGGCCTATGACGTGGTGCAACAGCTGTATGGTGTATTGGATCGCCACCGCGCGGTCGAAACGCTGCGGATCACCGACCGCGCGATGCCTGTCGGCCTGTCTGATGCCCGTGCCGCCCGCGATTACACCGTTCTGACCCAAGGCGACGTTCGGCTGACCTCGGGTGATTTCGGCTTTGCCCCTGATATCCGCGTTGATGTCGTGGCGCAAGGCCGCCGCAATTTCGCACAATTGACCATGGCGCTGGCGCTGGTCCATTCCGACGGCAACGTGACCCGCCACGATGTTATTCGCCAAACCCCAATCCCAGGCCCTAATGTTTTAGGCAATGCAACCGCCATAACCCAGCGCACGCGTGGTCAGATGATCACTGATCTATCCCAAGGTTTGGCACAAGAATTCGATGATTTGCTTAGCATTCAATCCTGTTCCCCGCTGACCTCTGTTCTAGCAGCGTCCGGTGACTATCTGTCGGTCGATGTTGGTGCGCGTCAGGGCCTGACACGTGGTGCCGTCGCATTTACAGCCGACCATGGGCATAGCGTCCAAATGTTGGAAATCGTATCGATCGCAAACCGTAACGCAACCTTGCGCCCAATGGACCCAACCGTATCCGCATCGCAATTGGTTGGCCGCCCCGTGCGGTTTTTGGAAACAGGTCTGTAACAGATGCGGGCGTTATGGATCATTGCCCTGCTGGCATCACCAGCAATGGCGCAAACCGATTACAGTCGCGGCATATCCGGCACTCAGGCCGCAGAGCTGGTGGCCGATGCCATGCGCGCAACAGGTATTCAGAACCCGCGCCCGAATGCCCCAATCCGCCCATTTCCAGCATGTAACGCGACGCCATCTATCGCCCCGTTAAACGGCGGTTGGGCGACAGCAGAAATTTCGTGCCCAAACCCGCGCTGGACCCGCGCGATGCGCACAAATTTACCGGCTCCGCAGTTTCAACCAGCCGACCGCCCGACCCGTGCGGTTTCGCCCGATGTTGATCAGATGATGGTCGTTGCGTTGAAACGATCCATGCAAATCGGCGAAATGATCGGCCCTGCAGACGTGACATTGGTGCCCCGATCAACACGATCAGCGGCAGATATTTTTGTTGATCCACAATTGGTTATCGGTCGCAGACTGAAATCCACGTTGGGTGCCGAACAAATTTTGCACCTACGTCACCTAGAACCCGACTGGCTGGTCCAAAGCGGCACGCCTCTTGCACTACAAGTATCAGTTGGGGCGATTTCAGTGGTTGCCCCTGGTGAAGCACTAGAAAATGGAAGGTTGGGCGATGTTATCGAGCTTCGAAATCTATCGTCCGGGGAAATTGTGAACGGAATCGTAAATGGCGAAAACTCTGTCATTCTACGCCCTAACATTCCTTAATTACCTGCCGTTACTGGCCACGAATGGAGGTCTCAGATGGTTGACTCAATTAACTCGGGTGGCGCCCCGCAGTTAAAGCGCGCTGCAGACGACGCCGCGAGCGCGGCACGTCTAAAAGGTAATAAATCCGCCGGAACGGCTGTTCCAGCGTCGCCAGTTGCTGGCGCGCCGGCGGGTGACACTATGGAAATCAAATCAGCGATTGTGAGCGTTCCTCAGGAGCTCAAGCAACCGCCGATCGAATTGGCTTTGGTGACCAAGTTGCAGGAACAGATTGCGAATGGAGACTATCCGATCGATCTGGACGCGATCACGGATAGCCTGTTTGAAAGCTACCTCGAACTGAATTCTTGACTACACCGGAGAGCACGGCATGACTTTGCCTGGATTGATGACGCCGACGGTCCTATACGCCGCCGTTGCCCTGCTCGGGGCTTTCGTGATTGCGTTTTACACCCTGCGTGTTCGCAAAGCGAAGGCTGCCGCATGCAGCCCAACAGAAAACGTGGATCTGATCGCACAGATCGATGAACGCCTGTCAGGCGTCGCAAACCGGATCGAAGCCCATCAGGCGGACCTGATCCACCGCGTCCATGACGACATCCGCAATCTGCAATCCGATATGGATTGGCTGGCCGGCGAACGTATGATCGAGGAAGCCATTGCAATGGCCCGCACAGGCCAAAGCGCGTCGCACATCAGCACCGAATTGGGTCTGAGCGTCGAAGATGCAGAAACCATCGCACGGTTTCGCAAACACTAAAATTTTTCAAGTTTGACCATCTAAATGCGGCCCTGTCATTTGACAGGGTTTCGCATTTTGTGGGTTAGCGGATTACGCGGCAGGCAGGTTGTGGAACGGTTGCTGTTTCGCACCAGTTATCAAACGCAACGCGTGCCTCAGTCTGGGCTTTGACTTGATCGCGTGCTGACAGGCCGCGGAACGTTTCATCGCGCAGCGTTGCAGCGGCATCCAGTCCCGCCACGACAGACAGCGATTGCCACACATAGGTTTGCACCAAATCAGGGCGCGGCAACAAATCCGATTGGATTATGGACATTGCAAGCATCGCTTTGGCGTCGCCCTGCGCAATTTTTGGTGCCAATTCCGCCGATAGAACATCCACCAATGCGGTACGTTCGTCGCGCGAAATAGAATCCACAACGCGCCCGATCAGCACCTCAGCTTGCTGGACGCCTTGCAGTTTTGCCCGCCATGCCCAAACAAAAGCATCGCTGTAATTCTGCGGCACGCCTTGGCCTGCATAGAACATGAGCGCCAAATTGAACTGCGCGCGGGCATTTCCGCCGTGTGCCAATTCGCTATATGCCGCAGCTGCGCCAGCAGGATCGCCAGCGGCATACATATCCATCGCCTCTTGCAAACTAGATGCAGGGGCGGCGGCAGCCAGACAGGCCATTACAGATGATATGACGAACAGCCGTTTCATCAGCGCCCCGCAACCATCGATAGACGTAAATACAGCAACTTGCGACGCGGCGCGCCGGGGAACCGCTGTTCATAAACAACGATCTGCGGGCGCGGCGTACCGACGGTCACAAAATCAATCGAAATGGTGCGCGGCAGGTACACGCCATAAGCGGCCAAAGTTTCAACTGGCCCAGCTGCGAAACGGTCGCGAAACTGGTTATCGATCCAAATCCGCGCCAACGCGCGACCCAAGATATCTGGCAAATATTTTTCAACATCTGCCTTATCTTTCAAATGGGTTTCCCGACGTACCAATGCAAAATCAACCGGCGCGGGTTCGTGCTGGTCATAGGCCGTTTGGGCATTGGTTTCTGTTTGTGTCGCGCGGGCTGGTAGCGTGTTGTTGAACGGCACCAATGCGCGGCTGGTCGGAGTATTCATCGGGTCGTGATCCATAAAGGGTAAACCTGTTACAGATCAAAACGGCAACTTGCGCGATTATGTTAGTTCCGATGGCATAGTTTTTGTCAAAAAAACTATCCTTTTGATTTTGACGATTTGGGCTTTGGTACAGCAACAAAATCGCAATTTCATCCGTAACTGAATATACAGATTTTCAATTTCGGACCCATCATGGACAGCAACAAAATCATCAGCTTTGTCGGCTTTATCATGGTCATGGTGCCTTTTGGCATGGGGCTGTCCGGCACGCTATCTGGTGCGCCGGAAATTGTGGTCGAAGAACCAGAGGTCGCCGTGACGGAACCTGTCGCGATGGGGACGCCAGACTATATCGCCTATCCGCAAATGACGGTCAGCATTCCGCAATTTGATCGCAAGGTCGCTGTGGGCCTGTCCTTCATGGTGGATCAAGGCACTCCAATCGCAGAAGGTCTGTGGGAATCCATCGGTAACCGCGATGGACGTTTAGATGCCGTTATCACTCAGGCGATCGAAGAGGCAGGCCTTCAGGCGCGCGACACACAGCAATTGCGCCGCCTTATCCCCACAATGGTTCGTCATGCGGTGAACCTACAGGTAGGAACTGACGAAGACCCCAGCCCCGTCCGCGAAGTATTGATTACCTCTTACGCGATGCAATGATGGCATGAAATTTGCTCTGAGACTGTGACCCAGTAAAGGAGCCTGCCATGAATACCCAACCACGCACCCTTACCCGCGCTGTTCCCGTTCGGCCTGCACCGGCCCCTGCCCCGCAAGCGGGTACAGTTATGATCGAAATCACATCGTTCGATGACCACGGGCGCGAAACCACGCGGCACGTTCCGGTGTCTGACTATTTGAATGACGCTAAATAACCCGGCCTAGTGCCGGGTTTTCCGCCACATCCAGTATTTCACGAAAAAACCTGGAACGCCGACAATCGGTACGATCATTGCGATCGTCATCGGTGTCGGCGTTATTGCACCAAAAGGTGTGGCGATGTCGGGCATAAACCCGATCAAGAATATCAGGGCAGCAGCAGACGGCAGAAACACCCGTAAAAACAGGCATAGACGGCAGGCGGTCATGACCGCCCACCTGGCATGGGGCGTACCGATTCAGTACGGCGATACGCAGGGCGGTTTCTATCGCCCAGGCGCTGCCCACGCAGTTTATCTTTTAGGATGTCCTCGGCGGTGCGTACGGTGCGCTCTGCGGCCAGCAGAGCCTGTCTGAGCGTCGCCTTATCACCTTCGGTCATGGCGCAACCCTGCATACGGTCGGCCATGTAACGTAGGCGATTGCTTAGCTCCATCACCAGTTCGTTTTCGCCTTTTTTCGCGGCATCCAAAACGTCATGGCCTAAACCACCCATCAGGATGGCCAACATGGCTGGACGTTCGACATGAGCGCGTTTCAGGTCCATGTGGATCACTCCGGCGCCTTTGCCTGTCCGCCGATTTCATCCCACGCGGACAGGATACCTGCGATATGCTCTGCGCCTTGTTCCAGCTGCGCATCAGGGTTCTTGGCGAATGCCTCTGCGACCTGAAGACGGCAGAATTCGTAAACGCGGAACAGGTTGGTTGCGATCTCTCCGCCTTTGTCGAAATCCAGACTGCTTTGCAGAATATAGATCGCGGTAAACGCGCGGTTGACGTGCTGCGAAGGATAGGCCCCACCATTGGCTTTGGCCGCTGCCATCACCCGCAAGGATTTTTCCAGTTCGCGCAATGTCACGCCAATGATTTCGTGCGGATCGGTAGGTTCGACCGGTTTGATCGTTTCGGCCTTTCGATAGGACGATCTGGCGTTTGCAAATGTCATCTCGACACCTCTCCTGACATGGGTCCGCGTTTCCTCGTGGTTAAGTTAAAGAACGTCAGATCCAGAAAAATGTTAGTCTGGGACGCCAACGAAAAACGGCGCCCCTAGGACGCCGTTTGCAAAAGTCATGCCGCTTCGACCGCATCTGACATTAAAGAGTTTGTCGAAAGCACCATTCCGACCTCGCCCCCTGCTAAAAGCGCGATACCGGTCAGGTTTCGCATCTGCCGCAGCACCCCGCGCAGCGGACGCAACAGCACAAGCTGCTGACCCAGCAGTTCGTCGACAGGCACAGCCAGTGTTTTATCACCAACGCCCAGCACCACGAACACGCGGCGGTTTCCGTTGGCATCTGCATCACGCATGCTGGTGGCTTTGCGATCATCCATACAATGTACGCTGATCATGCTGCCGTCTTCCATACGCAGCACCATACGGCCATTCGCAGCGGAAATCGGACGCAGTGCGGATTCGCGTGGCTGCACGATCGACTGGATCGTATCGACAGGGATCACATACCGGATGCCGCCAATGCCCACGACCATGCCTTCTAGCACGACCATCGCCAAAGGCATCGAAATGTGGAACCGCATGCCTTTGTTGCCTGGCAACTCGATCAGGCGCAGATCGCTGGATGTCGATTTCAGATGCATATCCAGCTGGGTCCGTAGGCCCGCTTCGTCCATTGGCTGACCATCGTCTTCGATTGTCACCAAAACGCGTTCATCATCGCGATGGAACGACATGTGGATGTTCTGCGGCGCTTTATCGTCGGACAGACGTTCCGTCAGCAACACGCGCAGCATTTTACGCAAATGTTCCATCAGCGTCACGTCGATCGACATCTGACCGCCTGCGCTGGTCATTTTCGCCTCTGTCTTATTTTTACGCGACAGAGTGCCAACCAGTGCCTCTAGTGGGCGGATCAGCATATCCAAAGGACGCGAACGGATCGCAACGGTCTGTTCTTGCAGATGCGCCATCTGGCTGACCAACTGCGCTTCGACCTGCGCGGCCTCTTGCAGACGCGAGGTAAATTCAGACACCACCTTGCGGATGGTCGAACTGCTACCTTCAAGGTCTTTGTCTGCCATGCGCAGCGCGGCTTCGACGCTTTCTGCCAATCCAGTTTCCGCCAGATCAGACAGCATATGGTTCACCATCGCTTGGCTTGCGGCGACTTCGGAAATGCTTTCCAACATTTCAGAGGTCAGGCCTGGACCTTGGCTGATTGGCTGATCCACATCACCAGCAAGCGAACCTTCGTCTTCCGATACTTCGGCAGCGTGGTCCTCTAGCGCTTCGTCGATGGATAGCAATTTACCGGACGGATCCATTTCGGTCAGCGCCGAAAGAACCTCGGTTTCGTCCAAAGGCGATGCGATCAAGAAATCGAACAGCGTTTCTTCGTCACGGAAAACGGTGACGTTGGTGATCGAATGAATATTTGGCGCGCTGATCCATTCCAGAAACTTTTCCGCCAATTCGACATCGCTGTTGATGTCTGTGCGGATAATAATGAAATGATGGCTCGCTTCGATCGACGCAGACGCTGCACGCACGCTTTCGGGCGACAAAACGCGGTGGAAACGATCAGGCAGACGCAGGCGACGTTCAATCGCCGTCGCGGTCATTGTGCCTTCTTGGGCGAACGCCGCATTCGATGCCTGTTCAAACAGGATATCCAGATTTTCAGTGTCTGGAATTTCGCCCTGCTCTAACGCGTCGAAAACCAATTCGATTGTGTCGGTGAACCCGCGCGCGATGTGCATCAGGATGCTATCTGGCGCGGAATGCGATGTTTGAACGCGGCCGAACAAGTCGATCAGCGACATAGCCAACTGACCAGCTGTATCTAGTTTGTGATAGATACAAGCGTGGAAAATCAGGCGCATGTTGCGCGAAAACGCGCTGTAATGTTTATCGACTTCGCCGCCTTTTTTCAGACCGATCAGGGCGCCATCAACTGCTGCCAGCGTGTCAAAGGCATGTTCGGCACACCATGCACGCAGCAATTCGGACGGGCTGATCGACGATGCAGCGGCTTCGTCTTTCAATACACCTTCAACGGCTGCCAGTTCTTCATACAGATACAGTTCGGCAGCGCGATATTCTTTGGTGTTGGTTGCTTCTTCGATCCGTTTGGTGGCGTCACCAACACGGATAAGGCCGCGGCCATCACTGACTTCGCGGATGTGCGCAGCGGCTGTGGCAACACGCTCTGGGTTTGGCTCTTCTCCAACGCTCCAGTTCGTTCCGATATCGGACAATATGCCCAAAGCATCCTTGATCGCTTCAAAGAATGTCGCGTCAGAGGTGTTTTCGGTGATGACCTCGTCTGTCAGGTCCAGACGGGTCAACTCTTCTAGGCGCAGAACAAGGGCCGCTAGCAATTCGACGCCTGTTTCGGCATTGGATTCCGGTTGCTCCATAAACGCCGATAGCGTTTCAGCCCATTCATCTAGACCCATCTGTCCGGCGGCGTGATGCAGGTTGTCTGCCTCGCGCTTTGCAGCCGCGTAGGTGCCCGATACATCACCGGGGTAGTCGGTCATGAACTGGCGGAATTTCGCAATCGCGCCTTCGGACATGCCGCTGAAAATATCGCGATAGCTGGGGTCGTCGATCAGGCGTTTTGATGCAGCCTGTACCGGCATTTCAGCCTCTTCAACTGCTTCTGCGGCAGCTTCTTCTGGCTCATCAACCGCTTCGGGTTCGGCCTGCGGCTCTTCTGCGGCAACCTCTGTCTCTGCAGCTTCTTCTGCCACAGGCTCTTCGGGCTCTGCTTCGGCTACAGGTTCTTCGGCAGGTGCGTCTTCCGCGACCGTTTCTGGTTCGGCTTCAGCGACTGGTTCGGCTACGGCTTCCTCTGCCTCGGCTGGGGCAGCATCGCCACCAGCCGCAGCTGCGGGGTCTTCACCTTTGCAGCGCGCGATCTTGTCGCGCAACTGGTCCATCAACTCTTCGGAGCTGCTGCCATCAACGTCTGCGCGATTGGCGGACGTCTGTTCCAACATTTCGCGCAACACATCGCCTGCGTACAGCAGGATATCGATGATTTCTTCGTCCAGCGGCACGCCTTCGTCGCGGACCAGACCGATCAAATCTTCTGACAGGTGTGCGCGGCTTTCGACGGTCGCCAGACCCAGAACGCGGCTGTTGCCCTTGAAGGTGTGCACAGCTCGGAACAGGGCACTGACGTGTTCGCCAGCAGATGCTTCATCCCCTTCTTGCAGGGCAAGCAGAGCGTTTTCCATCTGGTCGAGCGATTGCGCACCGTCGTCCAGATAGAGAGCCCAAATTTCGTCCATTTCGTCAGACATAGCTATCTCACTTCAAGGTTGTAGTTGGCAGCAAAGAAAGAGCAATAAGCGTGCCTAAATCACGCGTTGGCGAATTGTTCGCGCATCACGCGCGCCAGTTCATCGCCTGCTTTTTCTTCTAGGTCGTGCGAAACGGTGCCCGATGGTTTTGCAACAACGCCATCTGCACCCAATTCGCGGGCTTTGGCAGCGTGGGCCGAACCCGATACAGCAACCGACGACAGCATGACGATTTTTGCGCGGGTTTTCAGTTTCGCGTGACGCAGGAATTCCAGACCGTCCATGACCGGCATCTCGATATCCAGCAGGATCAGGTCGATGTTCGGAACTTCGGACAGTTTATCCAGGGCTTCTTGGCCGTTGGATGCCTGCGCTGCTACTTTGAAGTCAGGTAGGGTCTTGATAAAGCTGGCGATGTACAAGCGCATCATCGCAGCATCATCGACGATCATTACGTTGTGTGTCATTTCGTTTTCTCCTGTAGAAAAGGTTGGGTCGATAACGCCGTCACCGACCCAAATACTCGATTAGAAGTTGCCAAAGCCGCGTTCGTCACGATCGCTATTGCGGTTCATCGTGCCGGTGCGTGCTGGTGCCATAGGTGCCATGTTGGCGTTGCCTTGGGCTGCCAGCATCTGCTGGATCTGCGCCATCATTTCAGGCGACACGCCATCTAGGCCAGGCATCGAAGGCATTGAGCTGACGGTGCTACGCAGGTCAAAGCGGTTAACTTCGTTGCGCATGCTTTCGGTCGCGGACTGCATCTGAGCAGCGGACGCCGCCAGCTCATCTGCCTGCTGGCTGGTTGCCAGTGCCGATTTCGCGATTTCCGAAACAGCCACGTTGATCTGTGCCACACCGCGGGACTGTTCGTCCGATGCAGTTGCGATATCGCCAACCAGAGTGCGGACCTTTTCGATGTCTTCGACGATCGAGGTGAACGCGCTGGATGTTTCGTCTGCGATACGCACACCATCCTGAACGCGGGTCGATGCGCTTTCGATCAGTTCGCTGGTTTCGCGTGCCGCTTTTGCGGAACGTCCTGCCAAGTTGCGAACCTCTTGGGCAACGACTGCGAAACCGCGACCGTGTTGGCCTGCACGTGCTGCCTCGACAGCGGCGTTCAATGCCAGCAGGTTGGTCTGGAATGCGATTTCGTCGATGACCTTGATGATCTTGGCGATATCTTGGCTCGATGCGCGGATACCGTCCATTGCGGTAACCATTTCACCGATCTTGACCTTACCGTCAGCCGCAACAGTCGACGCGCCGACCACCAGATCGCGGGCAGCAGATGCTGCGGTCGCGTTCGATTTAACTTGGCTTTCAGTTTCTTCGGTCGAGGACGATACCTCGTCCACCGAAGACGACTGGATCTGGCTGTTGGTTGCCAAGGCCTGCGACGACTGCGACATCTGTTCGACAGTGGTCGTGATCTGTTTGACCTGGCTGGTGATGGTGCCAAATGCAGCGTTCAGGCTGGTAAAGGCTGCTTCGAATGCTCGCATGATCGAACCGTAGGACCCGCGGAATTCTGCGGTGTTCACGGTGGTGTCCAGTTTGCCCTGAACGATGCCGTTCGACAGGCGTTCGATTTCTGCGATCACCTCGTTAAAGTTGGTGCTGATCGACATCATGGTGTTGATCACGTCACGGAACGCACCGTTAAAGTCGGATGGGTTCACATCGATGTCAAAGTTACCGTCAACAAGGCTCTGTGCGATGCCTTCGACCGACGAAACAACGTTTTTAAAGTTGCCGCGCACCTGTTCCATCGCGTTGTTGATGAACGCTTTTTGACGTGGGAACTGTTCCAGTTCAGCATCAAAGTTGCCGTTCGCCAGTTCCAGAACAAAGGCGATTGCCTTTTTCTTGGTTTCGATGTGCTGGTTCACCATGTCATTCACGCGGCGACCCACATCTTCGAATGTGCCAGTCAGTTTTTCGGTATCAACAACAACGTCGATATCGCCCAGATCGTGCGACTTGGCCATGTTGCGGATTTCGCCCAGCAGCGCATCAACGTTTTTCGCGTTGTCCTGCAGTACGGCTTTAACATCATCCATCGCATCGTTGATGAACGCTTTTTTGCGTGGGAAACGTTCCAGTTCAGCGTCAAAGTTGCCTTTGCCCAGTTCAACAGCAAAACCAATCGCTTTTTTCTTGGTCTCGATGTGCTGGTTCACCATGTCATTCACGCGGCCACCAACGTCGGCCAAGGTGCCCGACAGTTTGCTGGTGTCGACGATGTGATCGATGTCGCCCAGATCGTGCGCTTCGGCCATCTGGCGGATTTCGGTCAACAGAGTGTCAACGTTATGCGCGTTGTCACGCAAAATGGTGCGCATGTTTTCCATGGCTTCGTTGATAAAGACCTTTTTGCGCGGGAATGTTTCCAGCTCGGCGTCATAGTTGCCTTTGCCCAATTCAACGGCGAAACCAATTGCTTTTTTCTTGGTCTCGATGTGCTGGTTGACCATGTAGTTCACGGCGTGCAGCGCTTTGGCGAATTCGCCAGAGAATGCGGCTTCGTCGCAGACAACATCAATGTCACCCGCATCATGTGCGTTCGACATTTTTTCGATTTCTTCGACCATGCGGAACGCTTCGGAGGTTGCGTTTTTCGCGTCGGTCTGGTCGGACCATTCAACGATCACAGCTTGCAGGTCGCCGTTTTCGTCGAAACGCGGCACTGCAATGAAATCAAAGTGGTGACCGCCAACAGACAGCGCGCCGTCGTAACGGCCGTCCAGACCGCCGACCATGCCACGCTGGTGGGATGGGTCTTTGTGGAAATCGTCAACGCAGGTGCCTACAATTTTGCTTGCGCGGAAATTCGGCAGATCGTTACGAATATCGCCTTCCATTTTCTTGAACATGTCGACCGCTGCTTCGTTTGCGTAACGGATAACCATGTCTTTGTCAGCGATCGTGACGGGCGTACCCATCATGTCCAGCATTTGAGCGGAGTCCAGGCCACCGATCACTGCCTGGGCATCTTTATTCATCGTAGTAGTAACCATTTCATTGGTCCTTTCAGGAGTGTTGGCGCTTGCCTCAGGAGTGTCCGCTTTTGCGGTCTTGTTGTTCTTTTTTGCATTCATGGGTTCAGCCTCACAGCAGGTCCGGCGGCAGGGTCACATCGCTGTCAGACACCAGAACACCGGTATCCAACAGGATCGACACGCGGTCGCCGACTTTACCAATTCCGGAAATGACGGATTTGCCGCCTTTGCCGAATTGGCCGTGTGCATCCACCTGAGTTGGTGGAATTTCCAAAACTTCGGAAACGCCATCGACGATCAATCCGATCAAGGCGTCTTCGACGTCCATTACAATCACAACCGTACGGTCGTCATAGGGGCGTTCCGACATGCCAAAGCGCAGGCGCGCATCCATCAGGGGGATCACTTTACCACGCAGGTTGATCACGCCTTTGATGTAGTGGGGCATATCAGGCACGGACATAATCCGTTGCATGCCAACGATTTCGGTCACAACGCCGATGCCTACGCCGTATTCTTCGTCGGCTAGGGCAAACGTAAGGTACATATCATCGACGTTATCAGCGTCGTTGAATGCGGCCTCACCACGGGCGGCTGCCGCGGTCATGGCGTCTTCGGTTACTTCTGCAGCTTGGTTCATGGTGAAGTCCTCGCGGTTACAACTTTGGTGCGCGCGACCGGTTATCGGACGGCGCCATGGCTTCGGTCATTTTCGACGGAATGGTTTCAAGAGGCAGGAGCGTATCAGTCGCCCCCATGTTATGCGCAGCCTGCGGCATGCCGTAGACCACACAAGAATCTTCGTTCTGGGCGAATGTCGCACCGCCTGCTTTGCGGATTTCCAACATGCCTTCGGCGCCATCACGGCCCATGCCGGTCAGGATCGCAGCGGAACAGCGGCGGCCCGCCAATTTGGCGACGGATTTGAACAAAACGTCCACCGCTGGGCGCGAATAACACACAGGTTCGCCGTCAATCAGCGCAACGCGGTATCCAACGCCGTGCTTCAGCAGGACCATGTGTTTGTTCCCGCCCGGTGCCAGCAAAATGCGACCAGGCTGAACAACGTCGCCATCGCGCGCTTCGCGGACTTCCATTGGGCAGATGGTGTCCAAACGCCCTGCAAAGGATGCTGTGAACCCTTCAGGCATGTGCTGAACGATCACAATGCCGGGGGATTCCGCTGGGAACAAAGGCAACATAGAGCTCAGCGCCTGAATACCACCGGTCGACGCGCCAATTGCGTGGATCCAGCCACTGGCACGGCCGCGCGGCACTTCGAATGCGGCATTGCCACTGACAGCTTTGTTCAGGATTTTTGCGCGATCGACACCGGGGCGCGATGTTGCGGCCTCTTTCAAACGGCTACAAACATCAACCATCATACCCGCAAGACCCGCATTCGTGCCCATTTTGGGTTTCGAGATGATATCGACGGCGCCCGCTTCGACGGCCTGAAACGCAACGCTGCGGTTTTCGGTCGTTGCCGACGAAATAACCACCGTCGGAACGGGGCGCGTTTTCATGTAGCTACGCATGAACGTCAGACCGTCCATGTTCGGCATTTCCAGATCCAGCGTAATCACGTCCGGACGTAGGCGCGTCATCATGTCAAAGGCTTGTTCGCCATTCGACGCGAAACCGACCACTTCCAATTCGGGATCGCGTTCGATGCCCATCGCCAAAACGCGGCGGATCATCGCGCTATCGTCGACGATCAGAACGCGAATTTTCTTATTCACGATCATGCTGAGCCCCCAGGACGGCGGCTCATGCTGGTGCCAACAGGGGTCCAACGGGTAGACAAATCACGGACGCTTTCGGTCACGGATGTGATCAGCCAACCATTCGGTTCAGTCACATCATAGATCGCATCAACCGTTGCCGACTGATCTTTGATGTCAAAATAGTACAGAATGTTGCGACAAAATACGACTTGGAAGTCATTTTTGAACGGATATGGGCGCGTCATAAGGTTTAGACGACGGAACGTGCAACGGTTCCGAATAGCGTCAATAACCTGATACTGGCCCATGCCGATTGGTTTGAAATATTTCTGCAGGTATTCGTGCGGCACCTGCTCCAGCTGGCGCGCGCCAAAAATACCCTCTTCGGCGCGTTCTACGACCGGCGCGGAAATATCTGTTCCCAAAATCGATACGCGGCGCAGCGCGTCCATACCCAACGCTTCGGCGATGATGATGGCCAAAGTGTACGCTTCGTCACCCGAAGAACAGGCCGCAGACCAGATGCGAATTTCGTTACGGTTCGCAATGGTCGGCAGAATAGTGTCGCGGAATTTATCCAACACATCCTGTTCGCGGAAAAAATACGTGTGGTTGGTCGATGCAGCGTGCATCACGGCCAATTGCAGATCGTGTTCTTGGCTGTCGTTCAGGCGGCGCGACATATCGGCCAGACGCTCGATACCGAACGACCGCTGAACGCGACCTAAACGCTGCAACAACAGATCTTTTTTCTGGTCCGTGTAGTTGATACCGCACCGCTGGTTCAGCCATGTACGGATCTGTTCGAAACCGACTTCTTCGTGCATCATTTCGCTGCTCCGGATGCCAGACGTTCACAATCAAGTACCAAGGCAACTTCGCCTGTTCCCAGCAAAGCACAGCCCCAGCTGGCGCGAACCGATGCCAGCCGTCCGACGAGCGGTTTCATCACGACCTGCTGGCGGTCCAAAACTTCATCGACGGGGATCGCGATCGATCCTGTCGCTGTGTTGAACACGACCAAGATGGGTGGCACCGGTTTGCGTTCGGCGTCTGCATCCACTTCGTTAAAGAATTGATCGAGCCGCACAATCGGGATCATCGACCCGCGCAATTTCAACAGCTCGCGTTTGCTATCAGCCGATACATTCATCAGCTCGTCGCCTTCGGGACGCGCAATTTCCGACACCACGTCGATCGGAACTGCGAACAAAGTTTTGCCCAGACGCAGGATGATACAATCAAGGAATGCCAGCGACACAGGAATAAACAGCGCAACGCGCGTGCCTTTATTTTCCCAGCTGTCAACCGTGATACGGCCACGCAGCGACGTCATGGTGCTGTTCAAAACGTCCATACCTACGCCACGACCCGATAGGTTGCTGACGGTGTCAGCGGTCGAAAAACCAGGTTCAAAAATGACGCGCCACAGCATCGAGGGCTCTGGCTCTTCCTCTGGACCAAAGAAACCACGCTCACGCGCTTTGCCCAAAATCTTGGACCGGTTCAGGCCACGACCGTCATCTTCGACAACAATACGTACCTCGGACCCGATCTGGGATGCGGACAATAGAATACGGCCCTTGGGGTTTTTGCCATTTTCGACGCGCTCTTCCTGACCCTCTAGACCGTGGTCAGCAGAGTTACGAATGACGTGTAGCAGAGGATCGTACAGTTTATCGGCAACCATTTTATCGATCGCGGTGTCGCCACCTTCGATCACCAGATCGATCTTTTTGCCGGTCTGACGTTCCAATTCGCGGATCATACGGCGCAAGCGTTTGAACACGTCGTCCATAGGAACAAGGCGCAGTTCGGTCGCCACGTCCTGAACTTCGCGCACGATCATCGTCAATCGGTGTACGGCTGCGTCAAACGACGCCAGATCCAACCCCTGAAGATCAGGGGAATGTACTGTTTCCGAAACTGATAGGGACAATTCCCCGACCAGATCCATAAGCCGACCAATTTTTTCGGACGACACCCGGACCAGTCCGGTATCATTCGTCGTCTCTGCTTGTGCGCTCATTCGTCGTGTCCTTGATTACAACTTAACAATGGCCCTGATAGGAACCCGAGGCATATCCGCCCTGCCTCTTGCAAAAGGCGGGCCAACCCGAACATGGGTTTACGCGGCCTCGTCATCTCCGCGTTCAAAGTTGTAGATACAAACGCCGTCAAACCCGGTGGATTTGAACAAAAACGTCTTCTTCATAGAGTCGAGGAAACCGCCGTGCTGTTTCTCAAACGATTTCAGGTCACCGACGTTTCCAAAGAATACGTTGATAGCGACGTCACCTTCTTTCGAAATGACGACATTCAGCCCATTCAAGTTGCAGCTAGGAATGGCATTACCCATTGCCTCGATCACGAATGGCGCTGCCACTTGTGCTGCATCAAGATTAGGGAACTTAAGGTGGTATGTTTTAGAAAGCATGTCGGCCCCTGGTCCTTCGAGTGTCTCGGGATTGTGAACGGAGCAAACTGCCGAAATGTGATGTATCCTAAAGTATGTATTTGTAAAAAACCTTGAAAAAACGTGGTTTTTCACCAATCGGAATACCAAACCATACGGTTGGAAATTCGTACCTGCCCAAAAGAAGTGTCAGAAAAAAACGAGATGCCTGAATCCTGCCTTTGACAACAGACGGATTCCCGACATCTTGGTCCTGCACCCCATAGAACGGCAGCCAATTTCCCCATTTTAGTGGGGTTTTAAATTTATTTTCATTTTTTTTAATCAAGTTGGCACGGTCCCTGCTTTTCCAGTTTCGAACCCGAAACAAGGAGACAGCAAATGACGCAGATCCATATCATCGCAGACGATTTCACCGCAGGCCCAGCCCTAAACGATCTGCTGCTGCGTCGACGCGTAACTTCTGTATGTGGCCCAATTGAAGGCGCCGAAGCAGAAGTTGTTGTTGCCTCTGCCGCGACCGAAGCAAAACTGGGCGGCACGCGCGGTCTAATCGACACTGTACGTAAATGCGGCGCAAAGACCGTCATCATCGTGGCAGAGAATGCAGGCTTTTACACCGAGGCACAGGAAATGGGTGGTCGTCTGATCCGTATCGCCCTGCCTGCCTCGGACGCGCCGACACTACATAATGCGCCGCTGCTGACGCTGGCGAATGTTGTTGGCGGCACCGTTGGCGCAATGGCGCTGGCAACCGCATCCACCGGTAAACTGATTGATCTGGCCCGCCGCGTTGCGAAAACAGACGTAACAGTCTTTATCAACGGCCCAACCGGTTCCGGCAAAGAGGTTCTGGCCCGCCAGATCCACGCATCGTCCCGCCGCGCTGACGCACCATTCGTTGCGATCAACTGCGCTGCGATCCCAGAAAACATGCTAGAGGCAATTCTGTTCGGTCACGAAAAAGGTGCCTTTACCGGCGCATCGACCGGCAACAAAGGTATCATTCGCGCAGCTGACGGCGGCACCCTGCTGCTGGACGAAGTGTCGGAAATGCCGATGGGCCTGCAATCAAAACTGCTGCGCGTGCTGCAAGAACGCGCTGTGACCCCGATCGGTTCGCAAAAAGAAGTACCAGTAGACATCCGCGTAGTTGCCACCTCGAACCGCAACATGCCGCAAGAGGTGAAACTGGGTAACTTCCGCGAAGACCTGTACTACCGTCTAAACGTATTCCCACTGGCAACCCAAGCGTTGAACATGCGCACCGAAGACGTGCCCGTTCTGGCGATGGTTCTGGCTGCACGCCACTGCCCATCGGATATGGCGCTGCCGATGATCACCCCTGATGCAATGGCTGCGCTGCAGTCGCACGCATGGCCTGGTAACGTCCGCGAATTGGAAAACGTCATCCAGCGCGCTCTGGTTCTGTGCGAAGATAGCCGTATCACCGCCGACGATCTGATCATCGACGCAGGCGAAACGCTGGTTCTGCCCGAAATGGCACACGCTGTCTAAGGACTGACCAATGAGCATCTCTGGCATCAATTCTGTACCTTCCCCGCTTCAGGCGCTGCAATCGGCCAAAGCCGAAGCCCAAACGCCTGCCGCCAACGGTCCCGACTTCGGCGAACGTATAAAAGGCGCAGTCGATGATCTGAACGAGGCTCAAGCCAATGCGCGTGCCAGCGCTACTGCGTTCGAACTGGGCCAGGAAAATGATCTGGCATCCGTGATGGTCGACCAACAGGTCTCATCGCTTTCGATGCAGCTGACGCTTCAGGTCCGAAACAAAGCTTTGTCCGCGTATCGCGACATCATGAACATGCCGGTCTAACGACCGCCCCCGTTTAAGGCGAACATAAATGTCTGTGGCAAATACCAACCCAACCGATCAGAACCGTTCACTCGCGGCAACCGCCAGCGGTGCGCTGTCGAACGTCGGGGTCATGATGCGACAACCCGCGATCCAGCGCGCTATGCCTGCAATCATGATCGTCGGCATGCTGGTGGTTGGATTTCTGGCTTGGGCACTGCTGTCCGAACCATCGCGTACGGCGCTGTATCCAGGCATGGCAGAAAATGACAAATCCCAAGTCGTCGAAACCCTGCGCGCCACTGGCATTGATGTGACAATCGACAATGGCACCGGCGATGTCATGGTCGCATCCAAAGATTATTATTCAGCCCGCATGGCGCTGGCATCCGCTGGCCTGCCACAAAGCGTGCCAACAGGCGGCGACATGATCACCGACCTGCCAATGGGCGCATCGCGCAGTGTCGAAGGCGCGCGTTTGCGTCAGGCCCAAGAATACGATCTGGCCCGCTCCATCTCTGAAATCGGCATTGTGCAAGGCGCCCGCGTTCATCTGGCACTGCCTGAACGGTCGGCATTCCTGCGCGATACCGCCCCGCCCCGCGCATCGGTTTTCCTGCAACTGGCTGCTGGCCGTTCGTTGGACCGTGGTCAGGTCGATGCCATCGTGAATCTGGTGTCTTCCTCTGTTCCCGGCATGGCACGTCAGGATGTGACCGTCGTTGACCAAATGGGCCGCCTATTGTCGCGCGGCGCAGATGAAACCGGTCTGATGTTGTCGGACCGCGAATTGGAACACCGCGTCCAACTAGAAGGCCTATATCGCAACCGCATTGAATCGCTGCTGGCCCCAGTCGTCGGCCCAGACAACATGTCCGTTCAAGTCACCGTCGAAATGGATTTCACCCGCATGGAAACCACATCGGAAATGCTGGATCCGAACGGATCGGTCGTTCTATCGGAACAAGAGTCGCTGTCTGAAACCTCCGAAGGACAAGCGCGCGGCATTCCGGGTGCGGTATCGAACGCTCCCCCTCCAGCGGCAGAGTTGAACACTTTGGCTGATGGCGAAGAAACCACCGCCACCGAAACAACGGGTCCGACCAATCGTTCGACATCGACCACGCGCAACTACGAAGTCAGCCGCACCGTCACCGCAACTCAAGCCCCAGGCGCACGTGTCGTTCGCATCAGCGCAGCTGTTCTGGTCCACGCCGAACCTGCTGCCGAAGGCGAAGAAGGCGCAGCTGGCCCCGATCTGACAAGCCTAGAACAATTGGCCCGCAGCGCGATCGGATTTAACGCAGAACGCGGCGACAGCGTAACCGTCATGGCGCAATCGTTCCAACCGATGGAAATCGCCTCTGGTTCCCCAATCAAAAGCGTCACGTGGTTACCTGATGTCCTGCGCCAAGTCGCCATTGTCGTCGCACTGGCTGTGATCGGTTTGGGTGTCGTCCGTCCAATTCTGGATCGTGTCCTTGTTCCAGCCAACACCGCTATCGAAGCCGCACAACCAATGGGTTCGACCGCAATCGAAGTCGGCGAAGGCGAAAGCCTGACAGACGTCCAAAAACGCCTGAACAGCCGCCGCATGGAATTGGCCGAAGCCGCCATTGGTGGTGATGTCAGCCGCGACGAAAAATTCGAAGTCATGCGACAGCTCGCTGCCGAAGACCCCGCACGTATCGCATCGGTTCTGCACCGTATGATGTCCGACGAAATCGACCAGGTATCGTAACATGGCAACAACTTCAGTCACCAAAACCCAAAAGGCCGCTGTTCTGATGATGCTATTC
Organism: Marivivens niveibacter; assembly: GCF_002150005.2. Classification (GTDB taxonomy): domain Bacteria; phylum Pseudomonadota; class Alphaproteobacteria; order Rhodobacterales; family Rhodobacteraceae; genus Marivivens; species Marivivens niveibacter. The sequence goes on along the minus strand of NZ_MSPP01000001.1, from coordinate 263,331 downwards.
GGCGAAAAGGCCGCGGCAGACATCTTGCGCAACCTTGCCCCGCGCGAAGTGCAGCATCTGGGTTCGGCCATGTATCAAGTCAATGATATCGATAATGACACGCTGGACGAAATCATCGAAGAGTTCCTGATCGCTCTGCGCAAAGAATCTGGCATTGGTTTGGGTGCGCCTGGCTACATTCAGAACATCATGACCGAGGCCTTGGGCGATGACAAAGCGCAATCCGTGCTGTCGCGTATCAACCCGATGGATACCAACAAACCGATCGAAATTCTGGATTGGATGGACGCCCGCGCAATCGCAGAGCTGATCGCGGATGAACACCCTCAGATTATGGCGCTGGTTATTGCTTGTCTAGATTATGGCCTAGCAGCCGAAGTTCTGGGTTTGCTGCCTGACGAATTACAGGGCGATCTGGTGCACCGCATCGCGGCACTGAATACCGTGCAGCCAGAACCGCTAAAGGATCTGGAACAGGTCATGCAGCGCAAGTTCAAACAATCGTCCACTATGCGCGCCAGCCAGATTGGCGGCGTAAAGGCGGCGGCTCGCATCCTGAACTTTACCCGTTCCGACATGGAACAGCGTATTCTGGGCAACCTGCGCAAAGAAGACAAAACGCTTATGCAGTCGATCGAAGACAACATGTTCGTCTTCGACAACCTGATCAAATCCGACGACCGTTCGATGCAGACCCTGATGCGTTCGGTCGAAGCCGAACTGCTGGTTCTGGCGCTGAAAGGTGCGGACGAAGAACTGCAAGCGAAACTGCTGTCCTGCATGTCCACCCGTGCCGCCGCAAACATCCGCGACGAAATGGAGGCAATGGGCCCAGTGCGCCTGACCGAAGTTCAAGAGGCACAAAAACAGATCGTCGCAGTCGCGCGGCGCATGGCCGACGAAGGCACAATCGTGCTGGCAGGCCGTGGCGGCGAACAGATGGTGTAAACTATGACTCAGCCAGAACCACGCAAAATCCGCCCTGCCGATATTTTGGAAATGATCCGTTCCAATGCGGAACAGGGATTTGTCGAACGCAATTTTCGCGAACCGGCGGATGCAACTAAATTCGCGGCAAAAACGATCGCCGACAGCGCGACTGTTATCGAAGACGCGGAAAACATTGCCCCCGTCACCGAAGCGCTGGTTCAAGGCATTCCCGAAGCCGAAGTTGAACACCGTATCGCCGCTGCCCGCGCTGCCGCAAAAGCCGAAGGCATCGCCGAAGAACGCGCACGGCTAGAGGGCGAAATCAACGAAGAACGCGCCCAACTTCAAGACGCAAAAGCCGCGTTTGAACGCGCCGTGGCGCGCCTATCCGAACTACACCCCGAAGACAGCGCCCAGATTGTCGACACGTTGGACATCGCAATCCGCCGTTTGGCAAGTGAACGCGCAGGCATGGAAATCGACATCATGCCCCTACCCTTTCTAACACGGATCGAAGCCATCGCAGACCGCGTGTCCCAAGGCATCCGTTCTGTCAAAATCCGCCTGAACCCTGGCGATTTTGCAGCGATTGAACCTTACATCGGCACCAGCGAAACCATTGATCCCGACATGCTGTCGATTGATCTGGGTTTGGGACGCGGCGATGTGATCGTGCGGTCCGATGCTGTTCGGCTAGAGGACGTGATCGCCCCGAATGATCTGACGGCCCAGCCTGCGAATGAAAAAGCTGCTGCCGAAAACAGTGGCCGCGCACCAACCGCAAATCCTGCACCGAAAAAATCATCGGGGTCCGACACATGAACCCGTTAATCCAGCAAATTGCGGGCCGTGTGGCCAACGCTGATGCCATGTCCACGCACATCACAGGCCGCGTTTTGAAATATGATGGCTTGATCGTTGAAACCTCGGGTTTTCCTGCAACTCCGGGCGCGTTGTGCGAAATCGACGCGGAAACAGGTGACCCTGTGCAGGGCGAAATCATTGGGTTCGCGGATGGCCGTAACCTTGTGTTTCTGGATACCCCCGGCGCTGCGATTATCGCGGGGGCGTCTGTGCGATTACGTAATGGCGGGCGTATGGTCGCTGTTGGCGATGCGCTGCTGGGTCGTGTGATTGACGCCGAAGGTAATCCTTTGGACGATCGCCCCGAACCGTTTTGCACCGATGAATGGCCCCTTGCAGGCAAAGTGATGAACCCGCTGGCCCGTACAGGCGTGACCAAACCGTTGGACGTCGGCGTGCGAATTCTGAACGCGTGCTTGACCGTTGGCCAAGGCCAGCGCGTTGGCATTGTCGCGGGATCTGGCGTGGGTAAATCCGTGCTGATCGAAATGATGACCCGCTTTACCGAAGCTGACGTTGTCGTCGTCGGCCTGATCGGCGAACGTGCCCGCGAAGTTGGCGCCTTTGCCCGCAGCCTGATGGCAGGTGAAGCGGCCAACAAACTGTGCATGGTCGCAGTACCCGCAGACCGTTCCCCGCTGCTGCGTCTGCGTGCTGCGCGCCGCGCGACGGCAATTGCCGAATATTTCCGTTCGCAAGGCAAACAGGTACTGTTGATTATGGACAGCCTGACCCGCGTTGCCCACGCACAGCGCGAAATCGGTCTGGCGCTGGGTGAACAACCAACCGCTAAAGGGTATCCACCTTCGGTCGTTTCGATGATCCCGAATTTGATTGAACGCACCGGCCCTGGTTTGCCAGGACAGGGGGCGATTACTGCGATCTATACCGTTCTGGCAGATGGTGATGACACGACAAACGACCCCGTCGTTGATACGGCGCGTGCCATTTTGGACGGCCACATCGTATTGTCCCGCCGCCAAACACAGATGGGTTTGTACCCTGCGGTCGATATTCCGCAATCGATCAGCCGCGTTATGAACGATGTTGTCACCCCAGAACATCGGGCCGCTGGCGCACGTATCCGCCAGCTCATTTCGCTCTACATGGACAACCGCGATCTGATGCTGATGGGCGGCTACACGCCAGGCCAAGACCCCGATCTGGACGAAGCCGTTCGCCTATGGCCCGCAATGCAGGCCCTGATCCGCCAAGACCCGCACGATCCATCCCCCTACGCCCAAAGCGTCGAAGCCGCCATCGCCCTAACAAAACCAGCAGGAACCGCAAATGCGCAATCGTAGTGACCTATACACTCTGATGGCAAAGAAAGAGGCCGCCACCAAAGCCGAAAAAATGCGTGAGCTGCGCAATATCACGGCAGCGCATAATCAGGCAGAAATGCTGTCTGAACGGTTGCGCACCATTTTGGATGAACGTCAGGTCAAAGGCCCCGTATTGGCCGCCCAATTGCGCAGTGCATCATCGCTGAACACCAAAATCGCTGCCGAAGCCGCGGTACAATCCGAACGCAAGGTCGAGCTTTCCAAAAAGCTAGAACAGTCTCGTACAGAATTTGCGCGGCAAGATTACAAGACCCAATACCTAGTGAATGCGGCCGCACAAGCCCGCGCCGAAGAAGAAGACGAACGCGAAGCGCGCGAAATGGCATCGCGCCCCGTCCCGCGCCGATAGTTGGCACAGACTTTGCAATCAATGCTCCGAAGCGATTGAAAAAAGGCTTACCATGGAACCGATCAACATAGCTGACTCAAAATCAAACAGCCTTGTTCCCGCAACATCGGGCAAAGCTGGCAAAACGAACAGCCAAACAGCCCTTTTTGATCGCCTTATGGCGACAGTCGCCCCTGTCGGTGAAACTGGTGAATCCGCCGATCTGTTGGGAATGCCTACACTGGGTGACGGCCTGACAGAATTTGATTTGGCCGATGGATCGCCTTCGGCGGACGGTGAAGCGTTGCCGACCGACATGCCCGAAATTCTGGCTCTTTTGGAATCCCAAGAGGCCGAGGCAGACATTGATCCCGCATTATTCAATCGCACAGCGGCCAATGTGAATCTGCCAGTCAAAATCGTCGCGCAGTCCACCGACAAACCGCAGGTTATTCCAGGTGCAGAACTGGATATTGCCGACACAGGCGCGGAAACAACCGACGCTACGGACGGCCCCGCGACCATGATCCCAGCCGCGATTGTGGCTACACCCGTTGCTGCGGCAGCAGCCGCGACGGCTCTGAGTGCGGATGGCACCACCGAAATCACCGATCTAGAAAACAGCGATGCTGCGACAGACCAGATCGCAACAACCGACGCTGCCGAAATGCAAGCCGTCCAACCAAAACAAATTATCGAATCCCAACAGCAACCAGCCCAGATTGTCGCCGCCAATGCGCAAGCAGAGGCAACAGCGTCCCAGACATCTGGCACAGCGTCGAAACCGGTTGCAGGGCGTTCTGCGGCACCTTCGGGTGTGGCAAAAACGCCTATGGGCGCGATGCAGGCCCAATCAACTCCATCTGAGAACCCCCAACCAACGATTGGTCCTGCATCGCAAACTAATTCAGATTCCGAAACCGTTTCGGACAGCGACAGCAGCGACGCGATTGATGTGACGCCTGCAAAACGTCGTGCTGCACTGCGTCCATCCCACACTGGCGCGGCCATGACAGACACGACAATGCCGACGGCAAAGTTTGAAAATATGCTGGCCGAAGCGACCAAAGTGCAGGCCGCGCAGCCCGCTCAACCGCAAAACGTTGACGCATCGGGCCAACCTATCGAGCAAACCGGGCTAACGAGCGAAACTGCCACAGAAACGCAGGCTGAAACTGCGACCATCGACACCACCCAAGAAGCGTGGATGGACGAACTGGCCAACCAGATCGAAGCCAGCTTTACCGAAGACGGCGGCGATATTGATATCGCGCTCACACCCGAAAATTTGGGTGGTTTGCGGATCCGGATGGAAGTCCGCGACGGCGCCGCACATGTCACGATTTTGACGGACACATCCGAAGCCGCCAAACTGTTCAACCAAAACGAACAGCGGCTAAGTGAGATGATGTCCAAAAATGGCCTGACCCTTACCGGCCAAGATGCCAGCGCTGGCCAGCGCCGTGACGGCAATGGCGGCCAGGGTCAGGGTCAAAACGGCCACGGCTTTGCCAATGGCCAATCGGGTGATGGTAATGACGCACCTGCCCCAACCGTAAAACTATCTAGTAGCCTTGTTAATCTGATCGCCTGAGGACCAAAATGGCCGACGCAACCGAAGACGCACCAAAAGAACCGGGTATTGTCAGCAAGATCATCAAACTGATCGTGCGGCTGGTTATTGCCGCCATTCTGCTTGGTGTTGGTTTTGCTGGTGGTTGGTTCTATTTCGCCAACCCTATGTCGCCTGCGCAAAATGCGCTGTCGCTGCTTGCCCCTGAACCCGAAACCGAAGGCGAAGCCGCCGAAGGCGAAGGAGAGGGCGAAGGCGACGGCCTGCCTGAACGCATTCCACGCGAATTGCCCGAAACTGCGATGTTCGAAACTTCCTACTACCAGATGGAAGAACCGCTCACGACGAACCTGATGGGATCGCGCCGCTATATGCAGGTCGGCATTGGTATGTCGACCCAATACGGCGAACAGGTCATGACCAACGTCGAAACCCACAAGGTCGCGATCCGGTCTGACATCCTGAACATCATGGGCGATTTCAGCGAAGAAACCGTATCCGATGCAGCGGGCCGTGATGAACTGGCCTTGGCTATCAAAAATGTCGTCAACGCCCGCCTCGAAGGGCTCGAAGGGTTCGGCGGTGTCGAGGACGTCTTCTTTACCTCGTTCGTCTTGCAATAGGGATCACTCAAGTGAAATCACCGCGTAAACTTTCATCAAACGAAGTCGCCGCTCTTGTCGGCGGCCTGATGGATCTGGATGCGCCAGACGGTGAAGAAGGCGTATCCTACCGATCTTATCAATTTGGATCGGATGACCTATCGCTGCTTGGCGAATTCCACGCCCTGCGCATGATCAACGACCGCTTTTGCCGTATTGCTCGTTCGGTTTTCATGCCGATGCTGCGGTTCCAGCCAAGGATTTCATCGTTCCCGCCCGAAATCCGTAATTTTGACGACTATCGCGACAGCCAGGACCCATTCCTGTCGATGACGACCAACCGCATCGAAGAACTGCGCGGCAACCAATTGCTGGTCATCCCGCCGTCGTTCATTTCGCTGCTGACCGACGCCTATTACGGTGGTGCGATCCGTTCGCTGAAACAATCGCGCAATGAATTCACCGCGACCGAACAGCGGGTGATCGAAATCGTGTCGGATAACCTCATTCAGGCGCTACGCCTTGCATGGCGCGACTTGATGCCGTTGACCTTTAATCTGGTTAGCCGCGAAGAGAATTTGCAATTCGCCGCCTTTGTGGATGGCGACGAAATGATCGTGAACTGTTCGTTCATGGTGCAGCTGCCCGATCTGGAACCGGCCAGTTTCGATATTTTGTATCCGCTGCAAACACTGAAACCCATTTCCAGCCAACTGCGCAGCCGTATGCAATCGGACTATGTGGCGGATGACAAATCTTGGCGTGAACGCCTGACCCGCGCGATCCTGTCGATCCCGCTAGAGGTTACCGCCCAGTTGGCCGAGCCGACGATGTCGCTGCGCAAGCTCAAGTCGCTCAAAGATGGGGACATCGTCCCAACCCATTTAGATGACCGCGTTCAGGTCCGCATCGAAGGTATGCCCCTGTTCGAAGCCCAAGCAGGCGAACTGACCGGCAAATCGGCCCTGCACCTGACGAAAAAACTGGACCCAACCAAATTACAGAAAGGCCGCACCCATGACGGATGAAGCAACGGTCGAAACGGCCGAAAGTCTGAAACTACTTGAAACGATCGAAGTCAAACTGACGGTCGAAGTCGGTCGCACCGAATTGACCATCCGCGACCTGCTGCGATTGTCCGAAGGATCGATCATCGAACTGGACCGTTTGGCGGGTGATCCGCTGGATGTACTGGTCAATGGCACCGCGATCGCCAAAGGCGAAGTCGTGGTCGTCGGCGAACGTTTCGGCATTCGCGTTGGCGAAATCATCGATCCGGAAAAACGTGCCGAAAGCGTTTGACGCGCAAGCGGACAGACTGGCACATCTTTTGCACGAATATCGGCAGACCAACCCAAAGGACTGCCGATGGATTTCATACGCCCAGATCAGATACTGACAATCGTCCTGTTTTTAGGACTGCTCGCGCTTGCGTGGGTGTTTGTACGCGTAAACCGTCAGGGTTTGGGCGCCAAAGTCCGCGCAGGCAAACGCATCACCGTCCAAGAAGTGACAGCGATTTCCCCGCAAGACCGCGCCATGATTATGCGCGTCGATGATCGCGAATTTTTCGTCATAAAATCCAAAGGCGTAGCGCCCGTCCTAACCGAAATCACCAAACCGGAGGACGCAGCGTGAAACGCATTCTGCCTGCCCTTTTGCTGATCCTAATCGCGTCGCCTGCCCTGCCCCAAGGGCTGCCAGCACTGTCGCTGACCGAAGGCGCGGATGGCACCACATATTCGCTGTCATTCCAAATCCTGATCCTAATGACCGCGCTGACGGTTCTACCGTCTTTGGTGCTGGGAATGACGGCTTTCACGCGGATCATCATCGTTTTGTCAATTCTTCGACAGGCAATGGGTACGCAGCAGACCCCGCCCAATCAGGTTCTGATCGCGCTCGCGTTGTTTTTGACGTTCTACATCATGAACCCGATCCTGTCCGAAGTGTACACAGCGGCCCTTTCCCCCTATCTGGACGGCGCCTTGGACCCCGAGTCCGCGATACAAATCGGCGGCGATATCATGAAAGGTTTTCTGGTCGAAAACACGCGCCAGAATGACCTGCTGATGTTTTCCGACATGGTCGGCGCTGGCCCGTTCGAAGATCCCCAAGACGTGCCATGGTCGGTATTGCTGCCATCTTACATGACGTCCGAACTAAAGTCGGCGTTTCAGATCGGGTTCCTGATTTTCCTACCGTTTCTGGTGATCGACCTTGTCATCGCATCGATCCTGATGAGCCTTGGTATGATGATGCTTTCGCCTGTTCTGGTGTCGCTGCCATTCAAACTGTTGCTGTTTGTTTTGGTCGACGGCTGGGCCCTGACCATCGCATCCCTTGCATCCACCTACAGCCTAGGAGGCTAACATGGACTTTGACGCCAACGTCGAACACCTGCGCATCGCCTATTGGAATATGCTGATGACAGGCGGCCCCGTTCTAGCCGTGGCTTTGGCCGTGGGTCTGGTGATCGGTGTGCTGCAAGCCGCGACATCGATCAACGAACAGACACTGTCGTTCGTACCCAAATTGGTGATCGTCATGCTGACTATGGCGGTGTCGTCAGGGTTCATGCTGACCACCATGTCCGACTATTTCACATTCGTTTTTGAATCTATCGCGTCGATGGACTGATACTCATGGAAACGCCCGTCATCCCAGGTTTGGAACTGACACTGATCATCGACTGGATGACTCAGTTCTTTTTCCTGTCCTTACGGATCGGGGCGTTTTTGCTGGCTGGACCGGGATTTGGTGGCCGTTATGTGCCGCTGCCGATCCGCATTGTCGCGACCATGGTTTTGACTTTGCCCCTGATGGGCCGCGTTGACGTACCACCCGCCGCAGAAATCGCGCAGCTGGCCGCGTTTCACCTGATCCTAAACGAACTCATCATCGGATTATCGGGCGGTTTGACCCTAACAATCCTGTTCGCCGCTGCTGCGCTTGCTGGCGACCGTATCGCGAACACCGCGGGTTTGGGCTTTGCCGCGCAAATGGACCCATCCGCAGGCGCCCAAGTCCCCGTTATCGCACAGATTTTCGGTATGTTTCTGTTGATGATCTTTGTCTCAACAGACAGCCATCTGGTCGCGTTTCGTATCGTTCTGGATAGCTATCTGTACCTGCCACCTGGCGACATTCCCAATCCTGCAGCGCTGATAGCGGGCGGCCTGACCGCCGGAATGCAGATGTTCACGCTGGGCATGAAAATCATGTTGCCCGTAGTGGCGACCCTATTGCTGCTGAACATGATGGTCGGTGTCTTTACCCGATCCGCGCCGCAGTTGAACGTATTTTCCTTTGGTTTTCCGATCACTATCAGCGCAACGCTGGTGCTATTGTTCCTAACCGTTCCAGGCACGGCCGATGCATTCGACCGCCTGCTACAAGACGGGCTGAACATGCTGGTCGACATCTATACGGAGGCCGCAAATGGCTGAGAACGAAGACGGCCAAGAAAAGACCGAAGAACCCACCGCGCGAAAACGCGAACAAGCCCGAGAAGAAGGCAAAGTCGTCACATCCAAAGAGATGTTTGTGTTTGCCAGCCTTGCCATGGGCACGCTGATGATCGGCCTTCTGCAAAACAGCATGTCTACAATCGGCGGCATTTGGGCCAGCTATCTGGCAGTGCCTGCCGGCGCCGATTTGGACAGCTATATGTTGGTCCAGTTGGACACAGCATGGCGGCATTTTCTGACTGCCTCGCTGATCGTGGCGTTGCCCGTCGGCGCAACTGTTTTGCTGTTACAAGCCGGCATTGGCGGTATCCAGTTTGCCCCCAAAGCGCTGGGTTTCAAACCTGACAAAATCAACCCGATTGCAGGGTTCAAACGGATGTTTTCCAAACAATCCGTCGTTGAATTGGTCAAAAGTGTCCTGAAGGTGGCGTTCCTTGCCTCTGTCGCGTTCGGTCTGCTGTATGGAATGCTGCCGCGGATCGACAAACTAGCATCGGCCGACGCTGGATCCGCCATGTCCATCATTTTGCAAGATATGACCATTTTGCTCGCGGGACTTACGGTCGTTCTGGCGATCATCGGTGCGCTGGATCTGGGATGGCAGATGTATTCGATGCGCGAAAGCCTGATGATGACCCTGAAAGAGGTCAAAGACGAAGCCAAAGAAACCAACGGCAACCCCGAGGTCAAAGGCAAAATGCGTCAGAAACAAATGGAAATGTCGCGCCGCAGTGCCAAAGAACGGGCCGCACTGGCCGATGTACCCAAAGCCACCGCGATCGTTACCAACCCGACGCACTTTGCCGTGGCGCTACGCTATGTTCCGGGCGAAATGTCCGCTCCGGTCGTTATCGCATCGGGCAAAGGCCATATGGCCCATGAAATCATCCGCATCGCAGCCAGTTCGGGCATCCAAAACGTCCGCATCCCTGTGTTGGCACGTGCGCTGTATTTCACCACGCAAATTGGCATGGAAATTGATGAACGCCTGTTTACCGCAGTCGCGACGCTGCTGGGCTATGTCTACCATCTGGATCGCGGCGGTTATGCCGACGACGTGCCAGAGGTCGATCTACCCGAAGAGCTGCGGTTCAACGAATTTGGCCGCCCATTGGAAGGAGATGATGAATGATGTCCAACCGCAAATATCGCACCCGTTCAACGGGGGAAATGATTTCCACCTTTGTCTACGCTGGCATGGCCGTCTGGATCACGTCCGAGGCGCTGATCTGGCAAGGATCGACCTTGGCCAAAATTACGCTGTTCCTTTGCGCATTTTTATCAGCGCTTGGGGCCATTCGGTTCCCTTTGCAGCAGTTCGCTGACTGGTTACGCCGCTAAGGATGGCACGGTTTTTGCCGTAGTGGATACAAAGGATATCCGGAGATTGACATGACAACCCGCAAAGGCAAACGCGCCACCAAAGCCGAAGAGCCAGAAACCAGCGAAACAGACGCTTTGTCTGACGCAATGACCAAGGCACTGGACGCTGCCCGTCTGGCGGATGATGCCGCCGACGACATCCAAGCGATCCGCACTGAAAACGAAAAGGTCATAGAAAAGGTCCAATCGACCAGCAAAAAACTGACCGCCCTATCGCTGGGTGCGTTTGCAGGTGCTGCTGTCGCGATGACCCTGTCGGGTTTGGTCTATTTCCGATCCGTGGGCGACTTGCGCGAAAACGCCGAACTTCAGGCGCAACTGTTGGCCGAACTGCTATCACAGACCGCCGCGTTGGAAGAGGTCGTCGTTCAAGCAGGCAACCAACAAGGCACAATCGTCCGCGAAATCAACGCAGAGGTCCGCGAAGTACGCGACCGCCTATCGACTGAGATCGCAACCGTAGCAACTGATGTCGCGGGATATGCCGCCGAAATGGCTGGGTTTCAGCCACAAATGGCATCTGGCATGAACGATGAAATGTCCGATCAGATGACCAGCTTGCGCGACGATATCATGGGTGCGATTGCTGACCTGGAACTCACGCTAACAGGTATGGTGCAGGCATCCGCATCGGGTATGCCGCCTGAAACGATGGACGAACTGACCACATTGGTCGGTGAATTACGTGTCGCCATGGCCGAAGCCCAAACCGCCGCCGCGATGGCAACCCGCAATGCGGCGCAATCTAGCAGCACATCATCGAACGCATCGCGGTCATCCTCGACGTCCTCTGGTACGTCGCGTCCGGCGGCGCGCCCTGCGGCGACCCGTGCAGCACCTGAACCAAACCCATATAGTTTTCCGTAAACGCACATGGCAGACGTCGAAACAGATCAAACACCAAACGCCCCGCAAACTCTGCGCCTGACAGGCCGTAAACTAACGGCCGCAGGCACGGCGCTCGGCCTGAAAATCGGCGACACGCTTGCCGCTATCAATGGCAAAGCCTTTGTTGGGAATGCGGCCGCGTTAAACGAACGGTTTACACACGCGGGCGGGCGGCCTGTTGCGCTGACCTTTCGCCGTGGCGAGGTGGATATCACTGTTTTGGCCCTGCACCCTGATCTGGGCAAATGGGAGCTGACCGCCGCCATCCAAAACTGGACCGACGACCGTACGGATCCAGACATGATGCGCAATTGGGAAATCCTGCGGGGTCCAGACGGTGCCTATGATATCCAACCGTTAGAAGTTGGCATGATGGCTCTACTGTGTCCGCCTTTCTGGCTGCTACAAAATCGGTTGTGGGTTCCAACGGCCGCTATCGTAGCTGTTATTGCCATCGCCACTGCAATCTGGTGGGTCCTATTCCCGTTCATTTATGTGGCTTGTGGCGTGATTATTCAGCGCACAGGAACAACCTTGTTCCGTTTGGACCGCATCAATCTGGGTATGCAGCCCTACGCGATTGTCGCGGCCACAACCGAAGCAGGCGCACATGCTGCATACGGAAAAATCGACCCTCGGGGGCGGTTTGTGTATGCCGCCGCCCAAGAGCCGATTTCAGAGGAAGAATTGGAAATCGCGGATTAAGCCGCGCCAGACACAACAGCCTGACGACGACGCTGTACCGACGATGGGATGTTCAGCATCTCGCGGTATTTTGCGACAGTACGGCGCGCCAGATCGATGCCGTCCTCTTTCATCATCTTAACGATAGTATCGTCAGACAATGGGCGGTTCGGGTTTTCGGCTGCGACCATCTGTTTGATTTTGTGACGCACGGCGGCTGCGGAATTGGATTCGTCGCCTTTGTTGCCCAACGCCGCGTTAAAGAATGCCTTTAGCGGCAGCGTGCCTTGCGGGGTCTGGATCAACATACCGGTTGTGACGCGGCTAACGGTGCTTTCGTGTACGCCGATTGCATCTGCAATTTCTCGTAGGATCATTGGACGCAAATGCGATGCGCCATGTTCCAAAAACGCGGACTGGCGTTTTACGACCTCGGCACCGACCTTTAGCGTGGTCATGTTGCGGTGTTCGACCGCTCGCTGCAACCAACGCGCCACGTTGATGCGGTCCTCGGTGTAGGTTTTCCCTTCTTCGGTGGTGCGCAACTGTTTGATCGTTTCATTGCGGCGAACATGCACAGTTGGCAGGGTCGAACGGTTCAGATCGACGTTCCAGCCGTCGTCGCCCTTGGTCACGATCAGGTCTGGCGGACGTTGGCCCGATGTCGAACCTTCGAAAATCGCACCGGGTTTAGGGTTCAAGCTGCGCAGTTGGCGCAGAACTGGGCGCAGGGCGTCCATGTCTGTATCGCAGGCGCGTGCCAGACCTTTTAGATCGGCGGCAGCCAGCAATGGCAGGTTTTTCAGGACCGCATCAAACAGCGGCGTCAAAATTTCGTTTTCGATTGCTTGCAAACGCAGGCATTCGGCCAGATCACGTGCGAACAGACCAGCAGGTTCGACGCCATGCAGCTGCGCCAAAATTTCCTCTGCTGTGTCCAGATCGATGCCGCCAGCCATGGCGATCAGATCCAACGGTTGACCCAGCCAGCCCGACGGCTCTAATGCGTCCAGAAACGCTTCGGCAGCTTGGCGGTGTTCAGGCGATAGGCCCAAACGGTCAACTTCGGCTGTTGCATGGGCGTACAGGGATGGACCCTCTTCTGCCAACGCAGCGATACGATCCCAATCGTCCCCGCCTCGCGCGCCGGCAACACCGGTGGGCAGTGGCGCTTGGGCTGGAACTTTGACCTCGACGAACGGGTTTTGTTCGGCCTGTTCTTCGATAAACGACAGCAGATCATGGTTGCCCATCTGGAGCAATTGGATCGCCTGCTGAAGCTGGGCGGTTACGACAAGCGACTGGCGCTGACTGAGTATTTGAGATGTAGAAAGCTGCATGGTTCACGTTCTCCTTGCATTCAAGGTGCCGCGATTCTGCAGAAAATGAAAAAAATCAATTTGACAGGCCTAAAATGACGGAAACGCCGTGTCGGAAATAAGACGTACACCTTTTAAGCCATTGAAAACAAAAAATCTCTGCCATCTGAGACGGCAGAGATACTTTCGTATATTGTCGAAAAACCGACGACCTATTAGCCACGTAGCAGCTGCAGGACACCCTGTTTCGAGGAGTTCGCCTGTGCCAGCATCGCAGTCGCTGCCTGGCTCAGGATCTGGCCGCGGGCCAGGTTGGTCGATTCCTGAGCGAAGTCTGCGTCCATAACCTGCGACTTAGCAGCTTGTACCGAAGTCGAGATGTTGGTCAGGTTCGAGATAACCGAGTCCAGACGGTTGGAAACCGCACCCAGATCAGAACGGCTGTCCGAGATCTTCGACAGAGCCGAGTCGATCACTTTGATCGCTGCCTCTGCACCTTCAGCGGTGGTGATGTCGATGTCCGACACTGCGTCCAGCGAGGACGAGAAGTGTTCAACACCGGTGTCTACCGCCATGAACGATGTTTCGGTTGCAGCTGCACCAGTTGCGTCAGTCGCGACCGAGAAAGTCTGGGTCGAAGACATCTCTACCTGACCTTTCATTGTCACCGACGTGGTGGTGCCGTCCAGATCGTCAGTCGCTGCGCCGTCACCAGTGGTGATGGTCATCGACGAAGTAGCAGTCGAGGACGAGAAGCCGGTGATTGCGATGTCGTCGCCGTCTGTGTCAGTCAGTTCGATGTTGCCGTCGTCGTTGATCGCAGCGGTCACACCAGTCTGCGAGGACAGGTCGTTGATTGCGTCACGCAGCGATGCCAGACGTTCGCCGCCAGCTGGGTCTGCTGCAGGAACAGCAACTGCTTTGGTCGAAACACCGTTGATCGAGAACTGAACGGTCGATGCAGCAGCAGTACCACCAACTTCTGGACCTTCCAGAACAGCTTTGGTTTCTGCGGTTGCCGATACGCCGGTACCAGCAGTTACGCCGTTGATGCGTGCAGCGATATCTTTCGCCGAGTCGGTCGCAGCGGTTGTGACGCTTTCCGAACCACGGTGGCCCGAGATGGTCACGGTTTCCGACGAGAAGTTAGCAATGTCGGATTCCGATGTTACAGAGTGTGCGCCGATGTCGGTCGCTTTTGCCGAGTCAACGTTGATTTCCATGTTGGTGCCAGCATCAGCGCCGATCTGCAGCTGTTTGCCTTTGAAGGTACCGTCAAGGATGTTCATGCCGTTGAAGGTGGTGGTTTCTGCAACGCGGTCGATTTCCGAAACCAGCTGTTTGGCTTCTGCCATCAGCGAGCCACGGTCCGATGCGGTGTTGGTGTCGTTTGCGGACTGAACAGACAGTTCGCGCAGACGCTGCAGCATGTTCGACACCTCAACGTGTGCACCTTCAGTGGTGTCCACCAGGTTTTTACCGTCGGATGCGTTACGGATCGCTTGGTTCAGACCCATGACCTGTGCGGTCATTTTTTCGCCGATTGCCATACCCGCTGCGTCGTCTTTTGCAGCGTTAACGCGCAGACCGGTCGATAGGCGGGTCATTGCAGTGTTGAATTCGTCATTAACGCGCGACATGTTCGCTTGTGCGTTTAGGGCGCCAATGTTGGTGTTAATTGTAGTCATCGTTGCCTCCTAGAAAACTGGGCAGTTTGTGGGGTGCGCTGTGCAGCGCTTGTCCTCCTCAACGGCCTCTCAGGAATTTGTTTAGCATCGATGTGAATTTTCTTTGGTTCAGACCCCAGTTTTTTCGCCCCCATATATATAGTGATATTTTTCTAATTCTTTTTTCCGTGCCATTCCTCGGGGTTGTGCGACAGTTTCATTTTTTTCCTAAACTGGCACGAACCTTGCCGTTACCCCAGTTGAACAACTGCGGAGTACGCAATGGATATCGCATCACTCGTCGGCCTAATTGGCGCGATTGGATTTATTGTCGGGGCTATGATCTCGGGCGGGGGGCTTGCGCCCTTTATTGACGTGCCATCCATCCTGATTGTTTTCGGCGGCACATTTTTCGCTGTTATGTACACTGCGCCGATGGGCACATTCCTAGGCAGCTTTGGCGCTATGTCCAAAGCATTTTTGCCACCTGTCAAAAGCCAAACAGACCTGATCGAAAAAATGGTCGAACTGGCGAATCTTGCCCGCAAAGACGGCATGATGGCCCTAGAAGGTCAGGAAGTGCCCGACAAGTTTTTTGAAAAAGGCCTGCAAATGCTGGTCGACGGCGCAGACGAAGAAAAAATGTCGTCCGCGATGAAAAAAGAAATCAAAGCTATGAAAGCCCGCCACGAGGCAAACCACGGCGTTGTAAAAGCCTGGATCGACATTGGCCCTGCAATGGGCATGATCGGCACGCTGGTTGGTCTGGTTCTGATGCTTGGTAACATGGCTGACCCAAAAGCGATTGGTCCCGCGATGGCGGTTGCGCTTTTGACAACGCTTTATGGTGCGTTCCTTGCGAACGTTTTGTTTGCGCCGATGCTGACAAAACTGGAAGGTTACACAGCCGAAGAAATCACCTATCGCGAACTGGTAATCGAAGGCCTGAGCGGCATCGCCAAAGGCGAAAGCAGCCGTAACATTCAGGACGTCATGATGACCGCCCTTGCGCCAAAAGATCAGGCGAAGATGGCGGCGGCAGCGGCATAAACCATGGCAAAGAAACCAGCTCCCCCTCCCCCGCCGCCGCCTCCGCCCGAGGAAGAAGAACAGGAATGCCCGAAATGTCCGCCTGTTGGTGCGCCCGCTTGGATGGCCACCTTTGCGGACATGGCAACCCTGCTAATGGCATTCTTTGTTCTGATTTTGTCGTTCGCTGAATTTAACCAGCCACGTTTCAAAATGATCGCCGGCTCCCTGCGCGAAGCATTCGGTGTGCAACGCCTGGTGCCCGTAATGGAAGCCCCAGAAGGTCAGCAAATCATCGAAATGAATTTCTCGCCGTCGCCGCAACCTTCGGTGACGCAAGAGATGACTCAGCAAACAACCGATCGTGACCGCGAAGATACCGACATCACCGAACCCCAAGAGGTTTCTGAAAACGACCAGCCTGATCCAACACCTGAACAGCAGGAAATGATGGAAGACATGCAAGAAGCGCTGGACGAAATGGGCAGCGATCTGACGGTCGAAATGGAAGGCGATCAAGTCACGATTAAATTCCCCGAAGGCACCGCAGACGAGCCAATCGAAGAAGTTGCTGAAAAAATGGCGCAAGCCGCACAAGCGATGGAACAAGCAGGCGCAACCGGTAATGACGTACAGGTCACTGGCCTATCCGACGTTATGGGCGATCTTGCCGAAGCGATTGGTGGTCAAGGCGATGGTCCAACATCTGGGGATCAAGCCGCCGCCAACCGCCGTGCAGAAATCGCCGAAGCCAAAATGCGCGTCGCGCTACAAGAACAGATTGATCAAGGTCTGGTTGATGTTCAGCGCGAAGACGACAAAGTGTTCATCACCGTTGGTGCTGGCGGCGCGTTTTCGTCTGGTTCGGCTGATCTAACAGCTCAGGCCCGTGAAATCATGGCGGGATTGGCCTTGGGCGCTGCGGGCGGCGACAGCCAGATTACCGTGACGGGCCATACGGATAACGTGCCTTTGTCGGGTGGCCAATTCACCGACAACTGGGGCCTTGCTGCAGGCCGTGCCTCTTCCGTTGTTCGCGAACTTGGCGGTTCTGGCCTGATCGACCCATCTCGTCTGCTGGCCGTGTCAAAGGGCGAAAGCGAACCCGTTGCTGACAACAATACCGCTGCGGGCCGCGAGGAAAACCGCCGGATCGAAATCGAAATCAACTACAGTGGCGAGTAAACAATTCGCAAAACCTGTCGTTCCGTTAGATAACAACTGTAAGGTGTGAGTGCCGTGGATTATCTAAGTGCATTGAATAAAAATGGATCGGGCCTGAATATTTCGGACCTGACGACCAGCTTGGTACAAGCGGATATCGCGCCGAAATTGAATTCAGCAGAACGCGCAAAAACCAGCGCCGAAACCTCAATCTCGGCCTATGGCACGTTGCGGTCAATGTTCGAAGATTTGGATGGCGCGCTTGACATTTTGTCAGGCACATCCGTTTTGTCCGCGACCAGCGCGAACAGCGGTATTTCGGTCGAAGTGACGGATCGTTCTGCAGTTCAGGAACAAAACTCTTCTGTCGATGTGATAAACATCGCGCAGCGTCAGGTGTTGGAATTTACCGGTTTCACCAGCCCTGACGACGTTATTGGCACCGGCGAATTGACTATCGAAATCGGTGTCTGGGCCGATGAAACGACATTCGCCGTCAATCCCGACAAAACAACGAATTCTATTACCATCGGCGAAGGTGCAACGCTGGACGAACTAGCACAGGCGCTATCATCGTTGGACGGTGTGACAGCCCGCGTTCTAGACCGTGGTGACGGCACATACACCTTGGGCGTTGTCAGCGAAGAAGGCGCAGGAAATGCCATTCGCATGACTGCCAGCGCGGATGCTGCGGGTGGTTTGGAAAATTTCGACAACACCACGACAAACGGCACCAAACAGGTTCAGGCCGCAGCAGACGCTATGCTGACAGTGGACGGCGTGACCATTTTCCGCCCCTCCAACACAATCGATGATGCCATCGATGGACTAACCCTGACACTGAATAGCCCGACAGAATATGCTACCACCGTATCTGTGTCCCGCGACGCTGATTTGGCCCAAGAGGTGCTGGACGCTTTTGTAAATTCGGTCAACGAAACGCTGACAAATTTGAAAAGCATGACCGCCTATGCGACCGAAGACAGCGAAGCAGGCGAATTATACAACGATCGCACCGTTCAGCGCATGATTACGGATTTTCAGAAAATCCTGAACGAACCGATTGCGGGGCATTCAGACAAACCCGTTTACCTGTCCGATTTAGGCATCCAGACTTCGCGGAACGGGTCTCTGTACATCAACAAACCGCTGTTCGAACAATCGTTCGACACAAAACCCGCCGCGTTCGAGGCCGTTTTCCAAAACACATTCCGTTCAGATGATCCCGGCGTAAAAATCAGCGGCACCCCCAACGATTCAACGATGCCAGGCACCTACCGGTTTGAATTCGACCCTGACACAGCCACCGCAACGTTGGACGGCACGCCGCTGCTTGCGTCGGCGCTGAGTGACGGAACAATGAGCTTTGTCGCGATCACGGGCAATATGGCCGGCGCCAAACTGACATCGTCCGCAACTGCGCAATCAGCTGACGTTGGTTTTGGCCGCTCTATGGTTTCTAAAATCCAGCTGTTTCTGGACGAAGCCCTGCAAACCAACGGCACCATTGATTCACGCGAATTGTATTTCAACGGTATTGTCGCTGAACAAGATGCCGAAATGGAAATTCTGGAAGAAAAAGCCGCGGTTCTAGAGGCGCGCTATACTGCCAAATTCGCAGCGATGGAGCAGGCAATTTCCGAACTAAACAGCACTGGAAACTACCTGACAAACATGGTGGAAAGCTGGAATAGCGACTGATTAATCGCGCTGCAGACCGTATTTTTTGATCTTTTCGATCAGTGTTGTGCGACGCAGGCGCAGCGCGTCTGCTGCGCGGCTCACACAGCCCGACGTACGATCCAATGCGGCCTCGATCAGTGCGATTTCAATGTCACGCAGGTAACGGCGTACATCCAGATCAGCAGCGTCTTCGCCCAGTTTACGGAAATCTTCGGGATCGGGCAGGCCTTGGGCCTCTGGCAGGGTCGCATCAGTGACGCGTACGCCATCCGCCAGATCAGGTAATGCCGCGTTCAGAAGGTACGACTTGACCATTTCGCCGTTGATCATCTGACCTGGGAACAGAACCGTCGCGCGGATCAGCGTATTGCGCAATTCACGTACGTTTCCGCGCCATGGGTGCGCAGCCAACGCGCGAACAGCGGTCGGGTCAAAATGCGGCACCGCAATGTTTGGGTCTTTTTTCACAACGTCCTGAAGCATCCGTTCCAAAATCAAAGGAATATCCGACGTCCGCTGCGACAACGCTGGCAGCTCTAGCTGGAACACGGCGACACGGAAAAACAGGTCTTCGCGGAAATCAACTTCGGTACCGGAAATCAGATCGCGGTGGGTTGCAGTCACCAGACGGAAATCAACGTCGATTTCCTCCATCGAACCAATGCGCCGGACCTTGCGGGTTTCTAGAACACGCAGCAGTTTCACCTGCAGCGCTGCGGGCATATCACCGATTTCATCCAGAAACAGCGTGCCGCCATGTGCCTGTTCGAAACGGCCGATCTTGCGGCTGTCAGCACCAGTGAACGCGCCCTTTTCGTGACCGAACAGTTCGGACTCCAAAAGGTCCGCTGGAATAGCTGCACAGTTCACAGCAACCAGCTGACCGTCGCGCCCGGATACGGCATGCAGCGCTTCGGCAACCAATTCTTTGCCCGTACCTGTTTCACCCTGAACCAGAACCGGTGCATCAGAACGACCAATCAATTCGATATGATTTTTGACATGACGCATAATCGGCGTTTCACCAACAATGATATCGCAAGCCTTTGATTTACCAACGGAAACGGTTTCTACCAATTCAACCATAGGAGCCCAATGTGTTGTCATATTTAACCCTTCCGTGTAACCGTCACTCGCCATGTCAACTTATTGACTAAACTACCCGCTCACGCCGCCGTTAGAGAGATGTGAACTGGGTTAGTTTGTAACGCGAAAGTATAGGTGGCCCTGCGCAATAGGGGCGGCATTCTTGCCCGAAGGCAGTGCAGCCTATGTGTGTACTTAAACCTGTCCACAATATGTAGGTTTGGATCACCCTTAGGTTTAGTCGTCTTTTATCAGGTTTCTAGACGAATCTCCGAATCGGACTGGTAACCCATTCAAGCGCTGAGGATATGAACCCTATGCCTATGAATAATCGACTTTTTACATAGAAAGCTCCATCTAAGGTTTACGGGGGCAGAAACGAACGACTGAAAAAGATATGCTCGATCTATCTCTACGCCCTGTCATTCTGCACCCACATGTAGCGACAAACACGCCATGGCCTGACGGGTTTGACGCACCGATTATTGCTCATCCCACACCCTTTGCGGAACCAGACGCTGAACTGATACAGCTACCATCGGATCGCGGATCTGCTGCTGCAATATGTGCCGTCGTTGAACATGTCTGCCTGATCGATCCAGATGCTGTTCTGGTCATTTTAATGAACGGCACGTTGCCGACGATGAACAAAACCCTGATTAAATCGATCGCTGCCACACTGCCGATGGTTCAAGCAGGTGAAATCGTCACGCTGGGCGCAACAAAGGGCGACGGCGATACCTTGATTGAAATGGCGCAAGGCACCATTGCATCCACTTCAGCGCAACCCATCAAACAGATTGTTCAGGGGTTAACGCCGGAACAGGTCACTGCTGCTCTTGCCACACAGCAGTATCAATATTCAGCGGGTTTGGTTCTGACGACAGCGAAAACGTTGCGTGGATTTTTCGGCCGTTTTGCAGCGCCATTGCGGGCTGCTGTACGGCGGTCCATCAAAAATTCGCGGACACGCCAAAACATCACCATTCCAGGCGCCGACTACGCCAATGCCGACGAATTGGATTTCGAAACGCAACTTTGGCCATTGGCTGCTGGGTATGTGGTGAATTTACCCATAACACCGCAGCGCCCGTCAGAGGACGCCGAACCAATTGCCCCTGTTCTGGCCAGCGCAAACCAAAATTGGGGAACAGTTGATGTTTTACGCAGCGAAGATGGCGCACGCGTCCGCTGGATCACGCTATTGCCTGATTGCAGCACGCCCCCTCGGGTTCACCGCGAACAAACCGGAACGTTGATTGTGGTCAAAGGTGCCGCGCGGGCACAAATTGACGGGCTGCCACGATCGTTGGGACCAAACGACCGTATGCTGATCCCAAAGGCACATGAATATTCCATCACCAATGTCGGCGAAGAGCCCTTATGCATGGTGGAAATTCAGGTCGCTGTTCCAGACAAAAGGCTACAGCTGCACACCGTTTAGCGCTGGGCAAGCAGCGCGCGGAAATGTTGCACCTTGTCCCACTGAACGCGCAAGCGTGGTGGGACGTGCTGCGGACCTGCCATTTCGGTTTGTGACACATCAAATCCTATTAGTGGACCCGGATCGGAAAATTCAGACGCCGCGGGACTGAAATCTGCAATCGTCGACACGGCAGCGGCATATTCGGTCGCGCGGGTATCGTCCCTACTGTGATATCGCCCAACCGCCGATTGCCAATCACCAGTTTCTGCCGCCAATGATGCCAGATAATCAGCGCCATAGGCGACATTGTGATCAGGATCTAACATCTGGTTCAGATCGGAAAATTGGTCCCCATGCCAGCGGTAATTGATCTGCATACAGCCGACATCGAAATTCACGGCCCCCGCTGTGGATATACGCGTGATAAACGCCAACGCCTCTTGGCGGGTGTCGAAATAATGGCCTTCGCCATTGAAATTCACGGCCCATGGCCACGCACGTTTATCCACGCCATTCGGATCGTAGCCAGATTCATGGCGGGCCACCGCAACAACCAAATCGGGTGGCGCGCCAACGCGTGATGCATGTTCACGGGCGATCCGTTCGCAATCAGGAACAGATGCTGCTGCAGGCGCGGCGATTGCAATAAAAAGGGGCAGGACGAATTTCATCATGCCCTACCCCTGCAATCATCGCGCCAATTAACGCAGGTAATCGAACAACGATGTCTGCGTGATTTTCACGAATGTCTGCTGCGATGCATCCCGCGTTAGCAACAGAGACTGCAATCGCGTGACAGCCGCCGCGACATCCAAATCTTCTAATCCTGAAATCGCCTCGGCAATATTCAGGCTGCGGGTATCCAAAGCTTCTTTTTGGGAATCCACGGTTGCGCCCATTGCGCCAACCTCGGCACGTTTTTCGGCCAGATGATCAAGAGCGCGATCGACATTTGCGATCATCGCGTCCTGCGATTTGTCCTGAGTACGTATCAAAATCGGATCCTGTAGATTAGCGCTGTTCGTCTGAAGCTGCTGAAGAGATCCAATTGGCGCATTCGGTTCGTCACTGCGCGACATCTGTGAAACGGTCATGTAACCTGCGGCTTCTAAAATGATGCCTTCGCCATCATCGGCCAACGATGCGGTAATGCCCGTATTTGCGGTTTCCGCATTGATGGCGTCGATCATCGGTCCATGCAGTCCCGCGACAACGGGCGCGGACACTTCGACAGCGCCTGTTGGCCCCTCAATCGTCATCGTCACGGTTTTTTCTGTGCGATCCGCGTTCAATTTTAACTCGGCTTTTTCGGCGACTTCTAGTTTTGGGCGGGCGTTGTACATGGCCTGACCAAAGCTCGCGATCAGCCCGTCGATCATGTCGAACATGCCTTCGGCCCCTCCATCGACGGCGCCAAATAATTCACTGCCATTCACACCGACGGGCAACGTCAGGGTTTCCGACAACCGTTGCGAAGGCCGACCTTCGTCACCGTTGTAAATTACGCCTTCTTTGGTTTCGGTGAACGCGGGGCTGGGCGAATAGCCCGAAAACAGCGGCTGCCCCAGACCATCAACACGGTTTGCGATTTCTACCAGCGACGACCGCAGCGTCTCTGCCTCGGCCCGCAGACCAGCAAGCCCAGCGCCGGTCAGCGTGTCATTGCCCGCTGTGATAGCCAATTCCTGCATCCGGCGCATGATGACCGCCGCATCCCCGATTGCCTGATCCGACAACGCCACACGGCTGGATGCCTGTTCAGCGGCATTTGAAAAGTGTGCAACGGCTGCCTCTTGCTCTTTGAACGCAGACAGCTGAGCCGCCCGCATTTGATCAGCCGAAGACCGAGGATCGTTTTTACCCGACGAAATCAGTGCCTGAAGTTCTGAAATATCATCCTGCACACGGGCAAAACCGCGTGTTGCGAATTCTGTAAATAGGACGTTACCGATACTCATGGGACCCTCAGAGTGAATTTAGCAATGTGTCGAACAATTCGTTCGCCACGGTCAGGATACGAGCAGAGGCCTGATAGGCCTGCTGTTGGTCGATCAGGCGCGCGGCCTCTTCGTCCAGATCAACGGCGGTGCGGTCGGCATAGACGCGCTCAGCGCTTTCGCGGTTGGCGTCGGTGACTTCAACGCGCGCTTCGGCTGCGGAAACCATCGCTCCTTTTTGGGCCTGTAGCGCCGCTAGGATACGGCCAAAGCCGCCTTCGCCCGATGTTGGATCAGCGTTGCGCAATGCGGCCATCGCGTTGATGTTGCGGCTGTCGTTAATAAAACCTTCATTCGCCATCATGACGAACCCGTCACCATCTTGTGCCGATCCGGACAGCGAAAACTGGACGGTGCCAAATTCAGCCGCATTGCTGTCATCTAGGGTACGCTCTGCAATCGTGTGACCAGTGTCGTTATCGACCAGTCGCACAACGCCAGCTTCGGCATCGGCGACATCAACGCGCACGGACGGCGAATAGCCAGTCAATTCGCCCGCTTCGTACCCGCCGCCCAGTCGCATCGGGGTCGCACCCGACATGACGATGATCAGATCTTCTTCGGGTAGGTCATCCAGTGTGATCCGTTGGCTGGCGGCTGATGTAACCGTGATATCAGCATCGATTGAAACGCCAGTGGACGATTTGAACGTCAGTTCATCGCCCGACACTTTTGCCGTCATACCCAAAACGCCAAACCCTGCCGCAGTTGCGCCTGCCGACGGTTCGATGCTGACAGGACCCGTGCCAGGATCAAAAGTGAATTCGATCTGACCGCCGACCATTGCGGCCGATCCTGGGAACCCCGTCGGAACTGCGGCACCGCCTGTCGAAACAGGCACGGTGTAGATCGTGCCGTTCACATCAATATCCATCGACGAAGGCAACCCTGCGGGGTCCATCGTTTGACCAGTCAAGGTTGACGTTGGCGACTGCGATTGTGCGATGCCGAAATCACCCGCGCCAGATGTGCCCAACGGCACATACAATGCCGCGCCATCCAACGTGCCGTCATTGACCGAGATATTCAGGCGGTTTGATCCGTCAAAGCTGGCGGTCAAACGCCCCTCTTCAGGACCAGAGACGGTGATACCGCTGGTCGTCATACGCAGAACATAAGTGTCTTCGCCCAATTTCACGGATGTGGCCGCACCGGCGGGCGGCAGGCTGGCCAATGCTGCGCCTGTCATGGCGGCTTGAGGGGCTTCGCTGCGCAATGCTGCGGCAAGTCCAGCCGCTGGATCAGCCCCAGCATAGGTCACAGTTTGACCCGACATGTTCAGCGTGTATTGCGTGCTAGGCGCTTGGGCCGTAAGGCCGTCGACCGATGCAGCGCCCGCGTCAAAATCATCTATCGGGCTAAAGGTAAATGTCTGGACTGCACCAGCCTGCCCATAGGACTGCGACACCAGCCCGCCGCCATTTGTATCAACGGCAGAACTATACATGACGGAATCGTAGCCCAAACCAAATGCAGTAGGCGCATTGAACGTCAGCGTTCCAGTGACCGAGATGCCGTCAACGCCCGCCCCGATGGTCGTAGCTGTGCCGCTGGGCAATCCATCTGCACCCGCTGGGGTGATGTCCATCGTGCCGCCTGCCGAATGGGTAAAGGCCGAAATCGCAATGTTTTCGCCGTCTGGGTGGTTTAGAACAATCCGCGATCCGTCCTGAGCCAGACTTGCGGTGATGCCCGTGGCAGCGGTGCGCGCATTGATAGCCGCCGCGATGCTGTCCATCCGTCCGCCAGACACCAAACCATTGATCGACAATGGTTCGACATTCGTGCCTTCTATGACAAAGGACACATTGCCATCGGCGCTAATGGTCAGTCCCGCGCTGGTATCCGCATCGACAGACATGCCTGTGATATTGGGCGCGATCATCGCCGCTGCCCGCGCCGCCGAAGCGCCCTGAGGCAAATTAATTTCCTGATCTTCGCCCAGCATATAGCCGATCGACAGCGTTTCAGCGTCCGACAACGGGCGCTGCGCTGGCGATGTCCATGTGATTGGCGCAGAAAGCGTTAGATTAACCGCCTGAGCCCCTGGAATGTTCTGTTCATTGCGCGTCAGACCGCGATAGCCATTCGCGTCATCTCCATACAGGTAGTCACGGATATAGGTGGCTCCATCAAAGAAACCGTTGTCTTCGGTCAACAAAGCAGCCGCCGCAGTTGCATCCAGCGCTGGACCTGCCAACTGTACGCCGTTGCGGGTGAAAATCTGGATCTGGCCGCCGCCCGATTGCGCAGGGATCAGCGCGCCCGAAGACGCCCCTGCGCCCGATGACAGCGTTGCCGCCGCATCGAAATCGCCGACACCCAGCGACAACGACAGCGCCCCTGAGGTGCCCGCTGCATGAACACCCAGATCGGCCAATGTTTCGCCCGCCGCGGTTTGTACCGTGCCAGCATTTAGCGCAGCCGCCAAATCGGACGCATCTGCCGCGCCAACAGCGGATAGATCAAAACTATACGCCGTACCCGCAATGGAAAAATTCAGAGCCGTCGCCGATGCCGCCTGAGCGTCTGATACGACAAAATCCTGCGTCGATTGCTGCCCCATGGCCGCCAACGACAAAGATGATGCAGAGGCAGGTACATAGCCAACAACGCCCGACGACAGCAAATTCGCCGCGTCAGCACCCGACCCAGAGACCGGCAAAATGGTCGATAGGTCAGGAACGGCAGGTTCTGATGCGGGAACCAGCGCCATAACAGCATCTGCGGTGCCCGAATTGCTGGCCAATGGCGCAACCAGATTGGCGGCAGATGCGGCAAATTCAGCCGGATCATTCAGCGCCATCTTCATATCAATCGCCTTGCCCGTACGCGGCGAAATCGTCAGACGATCGCCATCGACAAAGGTTCCGGTCAGGGTCAGCGTTACACCCGACAATGTCAAAACAGACGCGCCGCGCCCGATTTCATCCCCCGCTTGATCCTTGGCGATCCATTCACCTGCCGCGTCATCGCGGGTCAGGGTAAAAGTTTGTAGGTCACCGGCCAATTCGTCATCCGTGACCGCAAATTCGACAAAAGCGGAACCCTGATTGACCAAGTCGGGTTTTACGTCCCAGCCGTCCATCGAAAACAGCTCGCCACCGAAATCACCGTTCTTATCCAAACCTGACGAATGCAGCGTGTTCACATCGGTCGCGATACGGCGCGCAAAAGCGTCCAGCTGTACCGCTGCTTCGTCAATCGCTGCCAAGGCGGCGCGGTAGCCTTCGATCAGGCCGCCTGTGATTTGTGTGCTTTCTTTGGATACGCCATCGCGGGTCAGAACCATGCGCAGGTCTTCGTCGGTGTCCAGCTCGCTACGTACAGCTTCTCCAGTATCGACCAGGATTGGGCCACCTTCGTTGTCGCCCAAGTACACTTTGGCACGGCCGAATTCGTCCAATTTGACCTTATTGCCAACGATTTCCGAAATATCGCGCAGCAGTCGGTCGCGTTCATCCATCAACGGGTTCAAACCGCCGTTGTCGTTGGATGCGCCCGTCATACCGTCCTGCAATTCGGCCAATGCGGACATTTTTTCATTCAGCAGATCATTTGCCGTATTCGCCTGCGTCACAACATCGGCGCGCAACGACTGTAGGCCCACCGCAACATCCGCGATCGACGTGGCCAAAGAATTGGCAGATTCCATCGCCGCCTGACGCAGCGCAGTATCAGCAGGGTTGCCCGACAAGGTGGACAGGCCGCTAAAGAAACGGTCCAGACCAGTCGCGATCCCGCCGACGGATGGCAAAAACAGATCTTCGATCGCACTGCTGATCGTCTGGAATGTTTCAGCCGAGGTATATTCCCCCGCTGTCGTGCGAACGCGTTCGGCCAGAAAACCGTCGAATGCGCGGCGCACCTGATCAACAATAACGCCCTGCCCGCCTGAATTCTGGCTGGTTACGGTCATCTGACCGCCAGCGATTTCTTTGACGACTGTATCACGGCGGCTGTACCCATCGGTCGCTGCGTTGGCGATGTTCTCGCCTGTTGTCGTCAGCGCCGTGCGATAGGCCATCAGGGCCGAAGTGCCGATATCAAGAAGGTTGGGCATCTATCTGTTACCTGTATGTGTGTCCGCCGAATTGACGGAAAATGGCATCTGAGATGCCCAGATTTGTGCGGTTTGCGGTGACTTCGGCGACTTTGCTGTCAAACAGGCCTTGGGCCATTTCAACGCCCTTGCCGCCCGTCAGTTCGTCGCCGAAACTGGCTGCGCGCCCCGCCTTGAGCATCATCGTCACAAAGAGCGATTCAAATCCGTCTGCCGCGTCGCGTAGGTCTTGCTCGGTCGCGCGGCCGCTGTTGTTCAGGCTGGGGGCCTGCGTTTGATTGACGGAATACAGTGATGCAGGTGCGTTGATATCCATTGGACTTTCCTTAGATCACGACCAGTTCGGCACGCAGTGCGCCTGCTTCGCGCAAAGCTTCTAGGATGGCGACCAGATCGCCAGGGGATGCGCCGACAGCGTTGATGGCGTCGACCAACGATGCAAGCGATACACCAGGATCGAATAGAAATGCCTTTGCGGGGTCTTCGTTGATGTACAGCTGGCTGTCCGGCGTCACGATGGGTTCATCGGGCTGAATGACAGTGGTGTCCCCGTTCATTGCAACGGTCGCCTGCTGCTGCACATCGTAATCTTCGTTTACCGTGACCGTCAGACCGCCGTGGGTGACAGCTGCGGGCGTGACCAGAACCTCTCCACCGATGACAACGGTGCCAGTACGGGAATTTACGACCACTTTGGCAGCGGGTGGATCTGGAGTGACTTCGATGTTTTCCAAAAGCCCCACGAACGACACACGCTGATCGGGATCGGCGGGCGCACGGACGCGAATGGTGGTGCCGTCCAACGCAACAGCGACGTCTGGGCCAAATACTTCGTTAATGGCTTCGGCTGTTGCAGCGGCCGTGGAAAAATCTCCGCGGTTGAGGTTCATCATCAGATAGTCACCGTCCTGAAACGGGCTATCGACCATACGTTCGACAGACGCACCATTGGGGATACGGCCAACGGTCGGAATATTCACTGTCACCGAACTGCCGTCCGCGCCCTGCACGCCCAAACCACCAACGATCAGGTTGCCCTGCGCAATGGCATAGATTTCGCCGTCTGCGCCCATAAGAGGCGTCATAAGCAGCGTACCGCCCTGCAGCGATTTCGCCTGACCAACGGTCGCAACGGTGACGTCGATTTCTTGACCCTCTTTCAGGAATGGGCCCAGTTCAGCGGTAACCATCACAGCGGCGGCGTTTTTGGCATTGATGTCACCTACCTCAACCGCCAGCCCCATGCGCGACAACATCGACTGCATGGATTGCAAGGTCAGGCCCGAATTACCGTCACCTGTCCCCGACAAACCCACGACAATGCCGTAACCAACCAGCGGGTTTGACCGAACGCCGGAAATGGTTGTCATATCTTTTAGGCGGTCCGCTTGGGCCGCGCCCGCGCTGAATACCAGCGCCGCGATCATTACCAGCGCGCGGATCATAGCGGCGCCGCCACTGTCATAGCACGACCCAGCCAACCTGGACGTGCAGTGTCTGCGGTCTGGCCGGCACCGACGTATTGAATGTCGGCGTTGGCGATACGATCACTGTCGACTGTGTTTTCGGCAGTAATATCCTCTTGGCGGATAATGCCCGTGACGCGAATATATTCGTTGCCTGTGTTCAGGGTCAGACGTTTTTCGCCCATGATTTCCAGCAGCCCACCTGGCAGAACTCGCGCGACCTGTACCGTCATACGGCCCCGCAGCGAATTCGATTGCGCCGCAGCACCATTGCCAGAGAACGATTGCGACGAACTGGTGGTCAGCGCGCTATCGTCCAATGCACCCAAGAAACCGGGCAAATCCGCGCTGTAGGACGACGAACGGCCATTGCTGGCGCTTTGCGATTTTGACGCCGAAAAACGTTCGGACAATTCGACGGTCAGAACATCGCCAACTTGGGATGCGCGGCGATCCTGTACAAACAAACCCTGCGCAGCAGCGGAATAGATACCACCTGTTGGATTGCGCTCTGGTTGATAGGATGCTTCGACCGGATAAACGGGTTCGTAGCTGGCGGATGTGACTTCTTGGACGTAGGTGGATGTGCATCCAGCGACCAAGGAAAGACCAGCAATTAGGGACAAAATACGCATGACGATTAACCCATTTTATTCGACATGTAGCGAAGCATTTCGTCCGCAGCCGAGATTGATTTTGAATTGATTTCATAGGCGCGCTGGGTTTCGATCATATCGACCAATTCCTGCACCACGTTCACGTTCGACGCCTCGAGCATCCCTTGGGTCAGCTGACCTGCACCTTCGGCCTGAGGGGCGGAGACAACTGGTTCGCCGCTGGCCAAAGTTTCCACCAGAAAGTTTTCGCCAATTGGTTCCAAACCACGCGGGTTCGCAAAGTTGGCCAAAGTGATCTGGCCGACCTCTTCGGGTTGGGTCTGACCGGGCATGATCACACTGACAATGCCGTCGTTTGAGATGCTGATTTGCGATGCCCCTGCGGGGATCTGCATTTCAGGCTGCACTACATAACCCGATGCGGTGGTCAGCGTGCCTTCTTGGTTCATGGAAAACGAACCATCACGGGTATAACCAATGCGGCCATCAGGCATCAGAACCTGAAAGAAACCCTGCCCGTTGATCGCCACGTCCAGCGCGTTGCCCGTGTCGGTCAATGCGCCTTGGCTGTAGAGTTTGTCGGTGCTTACAACACGAACGCCCGTACCAATGGCCAATGCCGAGGTTAGGTTTGTCGCCTCTGACGTTTGGTCGCCGCCGGGGCGTTCGACCTGATACAGCAGGGATTCAAAATTGGCGCGGTCGCGTTTGAAACCGGTGGTATTCACGTTCGCCAAGTTGTTGGCGATCACCTGAAGGCGGGTTTGCTGCGCGTTCAGGCCGGTTTTCGCGACGTGCATTGCATCGGTAGACATCGTAAGGCTCCATCATCGGTGGCTCTGTTGATGTCTATGCTGCAAAGGGCGTGCCAACCTTACGGCACGGGGCACCAATTGTTTAGGAAATTATTCGCCTGGGGGCCGCATTAATGACGCGCCGGCCTCGTCCAGTTCTTTTGCGGTGGTGATCATTTTCATGTTCATCTCGAACCCGCGCTGAATATCAATCGTCGCCAGCAATTCTTCGGTGGCGTTGACGTTCGATCCTTCTAGAACGCCCTGCCGAACGATCGCCATCTGATTAGGTTCTGGCACCGTTCCATCGACGCGGCGGATCAGGGCGTCTTCGCTTTTGGACAGTTGTTCGCCGTCAGGCACGACTGTGGCCAACAGACCGACTTCGATCTTTTCGCCTTCGCCGCCGCCTATTGGTTCGATGATGACCTGCCCTACCTCAGTGATCTGGATGGATCGATAAGGCGGAACGACGATCGGTTCAAACCCCGCGTTCAGCATCAGTTCGTTAGCACCGTTGACCAATCGGCCTTGTGCATCTGTCGCCAGATCACCACGGCGGGTTAG
This sequence comes from Marivivens niveibacter, assembly GCF_002150005.2. GTDB lineage: Bacteria > Pseudomonadota > Alphaproteobacteria > Rhodobacterales > Rhodobacteraceae > Marivivens > Marivivens niveibacter. The sequence continues at coordinate 232,385 of NZ_MSPP01000001.1, read as the reverse complement.
GCCGACTTCTCCATTTCCTTCGCGGACATAGAAAAAACCGTCTTCCATAATGGCGACGTCAAACGGGTCGCCCGTTTGATCCATGAAACCCGTGTCATTCGAAAACGAAGACCGTTCGGATTCCAGCTGAAACAGGCGGCTTTCAAAACTCGTATTATCCTGAAGCTGTGCCGAACCTTCAAAGGTTGGCAAATCGCGCCGGAAACCCGGCACGTTCATGTTTGCAAGGTTGTTGGCAGAAATGGTGTGCTGAGTGCGCGATGAATCCAAAGTATTCATCATCGTGTAAATCATACGATCCATTTCTGCGTCTCCTTTACCTTAGAAAATCCGATTAGTTACGGATGTTCATGATGGTCTGCATCAGGGACGACGATGTTTCCATCGCCTTGGCGTTTGCCTGATAGTTCCGCTGAGCCGTGATCAGGTTTACCAATTCTTCGGTCAGATCGACGTTAGAACGTTCCAACATACCCGACTGCAATTGACCCAGTCCGTCTTCGCCTGGTGCGGTGTGCATTGGTTCGCCCGATTCAGCGGCGGCTTCGAAACTGGCGTTACCAGTCTGACGCAGGCCTTGTGGGTTCGAGAAATTAGCAACAGCAACACGTGCCAGCGCGATACGTTCGTCCGATCCATAGTTCGCCCAGATGACGCCCATTTGGTCGACCTCTAGGTTCGACAGGCCGATTGGGTTTTCACCATTATGATTTGCAGCCATCACCGCAAAAGGGTCTTCGGATAGGCTAGATGCGCTTGGGTCGATTGTGTATTCGACGGCACCATCCCCAAATTCCATTGTTCCCGATGTCGCGGTAACACGGCCAAGCGTGTCAAAGGTAATCGTTTCGGTCGCTGGTGCATTTGCCGATGGGACCTCTAGGCCGTCAACGGTCATGCGCATTTCATAAACAGTTGTATCGTCCAAAGGATCAGGCGATTTGGTTTTAATGAAATAGGCGCGCGCTTCTACCGATTCACCGTTTCCGTCCATGACTGGGACTGGTGTCGAAAATGCGTATGTCGTGGAATCATCTGGATCAAACGCGTTGGTCGGCGGAACCGCATCCTGGTTGTTCAGCATCGCATCATCGACAGGGAAATTCAGGTCCAGCGTCATGTCCGTTGTCGCTGTAAATTCGCCGCGTGTGAGCGGGATCTGCACAGGCGACAAAGCCGACGTATTGCTATCCAGCATCGACCCATCTTGGGCCACTGGCCACGTCATCAATGGGCGACCTGCGCTGTCTGCGATCTGGCCGCTTGCGTCCAAACTGAACGCACCGTTTCGGGTGTATTGAATTTCGGTCGGTTTACCCTGCAAATCCAATTGCGGAGAAACCGCAAAGAAACCTGCGCCTTGGATCGCCATATCCAACGTCTGACCCGTCGCAACAAAGTTACCCTGTTCAAACTGAACGGCAACTCGGCTCATGTGGGTACCAGAACCGACCACAGTGCGGAAACTATCCATCGGTGTGGTGTAGTAGTCATCTTGGAATTCCGCGCGGCTTTTGCGGAACGCGTTGGTGCCCACGTTTGCGATGTTGTGCGAAGTGGTCGAAATGTCCTGCTGTGCGGCAATCAGCCCGGACAGGGCGGTGGTCATACTCATCTTTATCTTCTCCGAGGCTGATAATTAACGGAAGGCGCTGACTTCTAAGCTGTCGAGAGCGCCATAATCCTCGACCAGCAATGTGATATTCGGCGTTGCAGGGCCGCCCAATGCGCTTTCGACACGGGCGAACACGGACACTGGTGCACTAATCGTGCCAGTTTCCGACGTGCCAGTGACGGTAACCATCACTGGGCTGCGGCTATCTGCGATTTCTGTTGGGACATCTTCCCAATCAAACGACATCCAACCGTCAGAATGGGCGCCCAATTCTTGGGTATGCAGAATGTCGCCTGTGGTTGGGTCGGTGTAAGTCACGGTGACGTCTGAAACTGCGGCCTGCAATTCGGCCATGCCGCGCACTGCCCCGTCATTACCTGGACGTGCGATATTGCCCGAGGCCAGGACAGACCGGCCTAGAAAACCAGCAGCCGTTTGAACCTGATTGTTCGATACGGCTTCGGTCAGGGCCTCAATCCCTGCATTGACGTCTTCGATACCTTCAACGGTGGAAAACTGCGCCATCTGGCCCAAGAATTCGGCGTTATCCATAGGCGACAGGGGGTCTTGGTTTTGTAGCTGGGTGGTCAAAAGGGTCAAAAAATCCTCTTGGGCCAGCATGCCGTTGCTGGCTTCGGATGTTGTGACCTCTCCGATCTGGTTCAGGTAAAACGGGTTACCAGTGGTGGCTGTGACTTCGGTCATGATTTACCTCATTTGCCCATTGTAACCGTGCGCGACATGAGCGTGCGCATGGTGGACACTGTTTCCAATACGTTCTGGTATTGACGGCTGGCCTCCATCATCTCGACCATCTCTTCTTCGACGTTGACGGTGGATTGATAGATGAACCCGTTTTCATCCGCCTTTGGATGGTCGGGGCGATATTTTGCTTCGGGGTCGCGGGCCAAATCGACGATTTCGGTCGCTTGTGTCGTGGACAATGTATCAATGTCACGCACAGCGCCCGAATACTGCGTTTCAAAAACGGCGCGACGTGCCTGATACGCTTCCTCTGGGGTAGATGCGACGCTGCCTGCGTTGGCGATGTTTGACGCCAAGGTGTTCATACGCACCATCTGCGCGGACATGGACCGCGCACCGACATCAAAGATATTATTCAGACTATTGGTCATCATTCACCTCGGATCACGTTCATAAGGCCGCTGATGCGACGGTTCAGCAGTTCAAGGCTGGTTTGATAGCGGACGGTGTTTTCGGAAAATTCCATCTGTTCGACGGCCATATCGACCGTGTTTCCATCCAAAGATGGCTGGGTCGGCACGCGGTAGCCCGTCTGATCTGGCCCGTGAACAGTCGAAATCGACATGTGACGGTCTGCGCTGGTGCGCAGATTACCGCCCATCTGGGTTTGTGATGCCAGAACAGAGTCAAAATCGATATCGCGCGCTTTGTAACCGGGGGTCGCTGCGTTCGCGATGTTGGATGCCAGCAGATCATTGCGTTTTCCACGCAGAACCAACGCCTCTGTGTGGATACCTAAACCTTCTCGTAAACCTGTCGTCATTGTCATTGTCTGGTCCTTCAACGGGAAAACCGTCCTTCGGGCCATGTCATGCAAAGCCTGTGCCAAGTTTCGCTGAAACCGGAGTCGAAATGCCGAAAGACCAATATCTACCGCGAAACCCCACACGCAAAAAAGCGGCCAGAACCGTTGTGCGCAAGGCGTCAAACCCTATCACGCCTGCCGAATTGGAATTGCTGCAAAACGAATATGCGATGGCAGATGCTGGCCCAGATCGCCGTTTACTGCGGTCGATCCTGATGGAATTGTTGGTGACCGAACCGCCCAAGGCACCTGCTTTTAAGCCAACCAAACTGCCCGAACCAGAACCAGAACCTGTTCCAGAACCGGAACCAGCACCAGAGCCCGCGCCGCCGCCCAAGCCGGAAAAGCCGAAAAAAGAAGCGTCGATGATGTCGCTGGACCTTAGCGATGCGACCATGATGTTGCAGTTCGGTGGCGCGGAGGAAGAAGAAACCGTTTATCCAGAGAATGATCCTGAACCAGAGGTCGAAGAGCCCGCTTCGATTGATGTGGGTGCACTCGACGATCTGAACAACCTAAACGCGCCATCCGACGAAGAAGTCGCGGCAGAGGTCACCAACGCCTTAGCCGAAGACGCTGGCGAAACTGCGTCACCTGATCCAGCGGCTTTCGAACCTACGACCCCATCGCCAGCGGCGGACATGTCCAATGACGATTGGGATCCCTTTGCCGAAATGGACGACAGCGCAGCAGAGCCCGCCGCCGCTGGCGCGACTGAAGACGCGACCCCGACCGAAACGACAGAGGTGGCCGAAACAAACGCCCCAGAAGAAGCTGAAACCGCCAAGGTTGATGTTCTGTCCGATGATTGGGATCCATTCGCTGACGACGAACCAGCAGCAGCGCCCAAAACGGACACCACGACAGACGTTTCAGCAGAGGCAAGCGCGCTGGACGATTGGGATCCGTTCGCGGACGACACTTCGGACACGAAACCAACCGAAGATACAGCGCCTGAACCAGAGGCAGAGCAATCGGCCGAAACTGAAGTTGCGCCAGAACCAGAGACGGCCAAGGAACCTACGAAACCGAAAAAAGCCGCACCTCAGGTGGCCGACTTGGATTCACTATCTGCAGACTCGGCACTGTTTGACCAATTGGGCGATAGTTTCGGCGATTGGGACGAATAAAAAAGGCGGGCTGCTTGGCCCGCCTTTTGTTCATGAGTGGCGTGAATGGTGATCGTCTAAATCAGACCAGGTTGCGATCTCGTGCAATCATAGCCGCTTGGGTACGGTTGCGTGCATCCAATTTACGGCTCAGTGTTTTAACGTGCAGTTTCACTGTGACCTCTTGTAGGTCCAGATCACGCGCGATTTCTTTGTTCGATTTACCTTCGCAAATCCCGCGCAGCACATCGGTTTCGCGTTTGGTCAACAGGCCATCGCCTGCTGCTGGGGCTTCTTGCATGAACCCGAATGGTGCATAGGTTTCGCCCGCTGCCATGAAACGGATCGCGGTAACCATCGATTTAGATGCCAGCGTTTTGGGAACAAAGCCCGCTGCACCTGCTTTCAGCGCCGCATCAGCCACATCCCGCGTGGCTGTGCCCGACAGGATCGCAACTGGGCGTCCGTCGTTGGCGTCCTTCATTCGTGTCAGTCCGTCCAGGCCGTTCATACCTGGCATGTTGTAATCCAAAAGAACAACGTCAAAGCTGCCTGTTTCGTCGGTGATGGATAGCGCTTCGTCCAGCGAAGCGGCGGTTTTCACCTCGACAACGCCTTCGGCCAAAAGGAATGCCGCTACCGTTTCCCTAACCAGATCGTGGTCGTCTGCAATCAATACTCGCATTGTCGGCTCCGTCTCTCTTCGGATTGGACCGGTCTGTCCGAAAGTTCCCGTTCCAATCGATCTGGCACCTTGACCGGTGCCCTGTAAATTATCGTTATACATTTTTTCTCACCATTCAATTTCGCGTTCGCCTAACGCTACCTTAGAATGGATACCGCACAACCTTGCGATGACGTACCCTAACGAACGTATAACTGGGTAATCACAAGGCGCACTAAGCTATACTTTCGTATAAAACCGTATGCCTTTGCGATGTCGCATGATAGACTGAATGGTGCAAAAAGTAGCGAGTGAATATTTGACCAAGGAGCTGATTCCATGACCACGCACACCTTTGGACTACGGTCCTTTGCTACCGCTGCTGCGGTTATCGCGATTGCCATAGGGACGAACGCAACAGCGCAAGAAATGGCGGCTCCTCAGGGTGTTACGCTCCTAACCGTTTCCGGCGACATCACCAACACGAACGCAGGTGACACCGCGATTTTCGATCTTGAAATGCTGCGCGCCCTGCCCGCAACGACAATCGAAACATCGACGATTTGGACCGAAGGGGTACAAACCTTTACCGGTGTCGAGCTGCACGCATTCCTAGAATATGTCGGCGCCAACGGCGAATCGATCCGCGCTACGGCTATCAATGACTATGCAATTGAAATCCCTACAGCCGAGGTATTTCCCGGCGGCGCCTTGGTCGCGTACGAGAATAACGGAAACACGATGAGCGTCCGCGACAAAGGGCCCCTTTGGGTAGTATTCCCATACGACAGCTCAACTGACTTTCAAAAAGAAGTCATCTATTCTCGGAGCATCTGGCAACTTGACAGGATAGAGGTTCTTGATTGAACCTGTAGAGCGTCATAGCCCTGTATAGCAGGATTAGCCTTGCAAACATTGATTACAGAAAAGCGGCCCCTAGGATGGGCTAAGCTCAGCATTCTGGGTGCCGTGCTAATCATTTGTTTTGGCGCAATTGCTATTCTGGCGCTAGAGGTCAACCGCAAGATTGACGAACAGGCCGCAGCAAATTCCGACAACATCCAATGGGTTTTGTCACAGGTCGAGGTCGAATACCTCGGCCTTTTATCCGCAATTGATGATCACGAAGAAACAGGTGACGTTTCCAATATCAGGCTGCGGTTTGATGTTCTGTACAGCCGTTTATCGACGTTCGAAACCGGCACAGCCTACGAAAGTCTGCGCAATGATATCGACTTTGCGGCGCGTTTGGGCGGAATTTCATCAACCCTAAATGCCCTTATTCCGACAATAGACGCACCAGACGAGGTGCTGAGCCAATCTTTGCCAGAATTACAAAGCGAATTGGAAACGCTTGGAACACCAATTCGCCAAATGGCATTAATCGGCATCGACTTTTTTGCCAACGTATCTGACAGCAGTAGACATGTCGTTTGGCTTACGCTGATGCGGGTTGCGGCGCTGACCATGGCGTTGGTTTTGGCACTGGCCATATTGTCAATCGTTCTGTTCCAACTGTACCGCTACGCACAACGCAACGCCGACGAAATCAGCGCGGCCTCGGCCCGATTAGAGGCGATGGTGTCATCCACATTAGATGCTGTGATCGTCATCAACGAAGCTGGCAGAGTCGTTGAATTCAATGGTTCTGCAGAATCGATCTTTGGCTATAGCCGCGTCGAAGCGATAGGCGCACCGTTGGTCGATATGATCATCCCGCTGAAGCACCGCAAAGCGCACCTAGAAGGAATGAAACGGCACCTGCGCGACGGAACCTACCACGTTGTCGGACGTGGCCGCGTGCAAATGGATGCCCTGCGCAAAAACGGCGAATTGTTCCCATGCGAATTTTCGATCGCTCGTGCAAATACAAAAAACGGCATCCTGTTTGTTGCCTTCTTGCGCGATAATTCGGCGCAGGTTGCGGCCGAACGCGAACTTTTGGCTGCCCGCGACGAAGCCTTGGCAGGCGAAAAAGCCAAAGCCGACTTTATGGCCGTCATGAGCCACGAGATGCGGACCCCGCTGAACGGGATGTTGGGCACGATCGAGTTGTTGAACGACACTGACCTAACCGAAAAACAGCAGAATTTCCTAAAGATTATGGAAACCTCTGGCCGCTTGCTGCTGCATCATGTGAATGATGTTCTGGACGTTGCTCGGCTCGACTCGGACAAAGTTGTGGCCGAACGCAACCCATTTGACCTGTCCCAGATGATCGCAGAAATCATCGACAGCCAGCATGGCATTTCTGCGACCAATGACACCGCAGTCCATTGCAATCTATCCGATCTGGGGTCCCCCATCGTATTGGGCGATGAAAAACGGCTGCGTCAGGTGATTATGAACCTGCTTTCAAACGCGATTAAATTCACACGTGGCGGTACCGTCATGATCGAAGCCGAACAAATCGGCGATAGCGATGTTGTCGAATTCCGCGTTTCAGACACTGGCATCGGCATCCATGATGATGACCTCAGCCGCATTTTCGAAGATTTCGTAACATTGGACAGCTCCTATGCCCGCGAATTTGGCGGTACTGGGTTGGGCCTTGGGATTGCGAAGAGACTGGTTGAATCAATGAACGGCACCATCGGCGCCGAAAGCGAACCAGGTGATGGCAGCCTTTTCTGGTTCCGCATTCCTTTGCCAATTTTGGCGAAATCCAAATCCACCGAATTGCTGCCGACCTCTGAAAGCAAAGAGTTAGAGATCTCGAACTCTATGGATATTCTGGTGGTCGAAGATAACCAGATCAATCAATTGGTCGTCGAAGAAATGCTGACCAAAGATGGTCACCGCGTGACCTTGGCGAATGATGGACGCGAAGGCGTGGATAAAGCGGCGGAACAATATTTTGACCTGATCCTGATGGATATCTCGATGCCGCGGATGGACGGGATCGCGGCGTGTGTCGCAATCCGCAACGGGGACGGGCCCAACAGAAATTCGCGGATCATTGCGCTGACTGCAAACGCCCTGCCCGAAGATATCGAACGGTTCAAAGAAGCCGGCATGAACGATGTCCTGATCAAACCCATTTCCCGTTCCAAACTGGCCCGCACAGTTTCTGTGACACCAACAGCGCCGACTTTGAACGCGCCAACAACGGCGGCGGCGCCAGAGGCAACACCAACGCCAAAACCCGAAGCGCCCACTGCCGTAGATGCCGTGGACAGCGAAATGTTGGCGAACCTGATTGAGGACCTTGGCCCCCAGATGGCATCAAACCTCATATCAACCTTTGTGACGGAAACCGATACGATGGTTGAACATCTGGTCGAAACGCCACCAGAAGACGACGTTCAAATGATCGCTGAAATCCACAAATTGGCGGGTTCTTCGTCGATGTTTGGCACAGTCAGCTTCAGCAGCCTGCTTCGGTCCTTGGAAACGATCGGCAAAACACAAAGCGCCGAAAAAATGCGCGATAAAGCCCCCGAAATGCGCGAATTGTGGGATACCACCCGTGCAGAGCTGACCGAGTTGGTCGAAGACATGATGGCGGACGAATAAACCAACTCTATGCTTGACCAAGTGGTCTATTTTGGCTCAACTGACGGAAATATGATCAAATTCCGCCGAGGCCCAAAATGTCCCTTGCCATGAATGACCCCGCCACAATCATCGAGGCCGATCGCGCCCATGTTTGGCACCACTTGGTGCAACACAAACCCTTTGAAACCATCGACCCGCAGATCATTGTCGAAGGCAAAGGCATGCGCGTTTGGGACATCACCGGCAAGGAACATCTGGACGCCGTGTCGGGCGGTGTTTGGACAGTGAACGTTGGCTATGGCCGCACCGAAATTGCGGACGCCGTGCGCGATCAGCTGGTGAAAATGTGCTATTTCGCGGGGGCCAAAGGCACTATTCCGGGCGCGCAATTTGCGGAACGTTTGATCGGAAAAATGCCTGGTCTGTCGCGGGTTTACTACGCAAACTCTGGGTCCGAAGCGAATGAAAAAGCGTTCAAAATGGTCCGCCAGATTTCGCACAAACATTACGGCGGCAAGAAACATAAAATCCTGTACCGCGACCGCGATTATCACGGCACGACCATCGCGTGCCTATCGGCGGGCGGCCAACAGGAACGTAACGCCCAATACGGCCCCTTTGCCCCCGGTTTCGTCGAGGTCCCCCACTGTCTGGAATATCAGGCCGACAATCCGGGCGAAGGATACGGTGAACGCGCCGCCCAAGCGATCGAGGATGTCATCCTGCACGAAGGCCCCGACACCATCGGCGCGCTGTGTCTGGAACCGATTACCGCAGGCGGCGGCATCATCGTTCCGCCCAAAGGATACTGGGAACGCGTTCAGGAAATCTGCCGTAAATACGATATCCTGCTGCATATCGACGAAGTCGTTTGCGGTCTGGGCCGCACTGGCACTTGGTTCGGGTACCAACAATTCGGCATCCAGCCCGACATCGTGACCATGGCCAAAGGTGTGGCGTCGGGCTATGCCGCGATTTCCTGCTGCGTGACCACCGAACGCGTCTTTGACATGTTCAAGGATGACACCGACAAAATGGGCTATTTCCGCGATATTTCGACGTTTGGCGGCTGTACCTCTGGCCCTGTGGCGGCGCTGGAAAACATGAAAATCATCGAAGACGAAAACCTATGCGATAATTCGACCGCGATGGGCCAGCGGATGAACGACAACCTAAAGGCGCTGATGGATAAACACGCCTGCATCGGCGAAGTCCGCGGCATGGGTCTGTTCCAAGGCGCCGAACTGGTGCAATCGCGCGAAACCCGCGAACCGATGGACGAAAAACGCGTCATGGCGGTTGTGGCCGACTGTCTAAAACAGGGCGTGATTATCGGCGCGTCGAACCGGTCGATGCCAGGGTTCAATAACACGCTGCTATTCGCCCCTGCCCTAATTGCCGGTGCGGACGACATTGATGCGATCACAGATGCTGTTGATCAGGCGCTAACGCGGGTGATGGCGTAAACTGGGCTTTGCCTCTTTGGGTCTTTCGTGATTGAAAAGGCCCAAAGAGGTGACACATGCAATGGATCGCAATCGATTTAACCACGCAGCGCGCGTGGAAAATGGACGGGCATAGCCCAATTGAGACCCGCACAGGGTCAACCCCCGCGGAACTGATCGGCGACTGGACAGGGCCGCAAGTCATTGCAGGCCTGCCCGATGCGCCTGTGCTGGATGTGCCGTGCAAAGCCACCCCCGAAAACGGGGCATTCCCCCGCGTCCGCCAAACCAACCCGCAGGCGCAATTGCCGCACACGGCGGCTGTTGCGGGGTTGGTCGCGATGGACGACCGTTGGGATGGCGTCATGATTTGGGTCACGGGTCAGGTACATTGGATCCACGTCAGCGCGGGCGAAATCATCAGTTTTCAATCCTCGGCCCTGCCGCAGATTTACGCGCCCTATGCCGTTGATGCCCCCGATGCGGATGCGTTTAGCGCGGGTGTTGCGCTGGGGCTGGATCGCCCTGAACGGATGATGGCGCATTTGGCTGCGCTGGACGCGATGGACCTGACGGCAGCGCAGCGCGCGGGCCAAGCGTTGGGCATTCTAACGGGAACCGACCTGAAATCCGCCCGCGCCTATTGGCTGGGCCAGCAGGTGACCGTTGTCGGCAGCGGCCCGATTGCTGATGCCTATGCGCAGGCGCTGGCGGCGCAATCCGCGCCGGTTTCGACCACGACAGACACCACCTTGGCCGGTTTGACGGCTGTGTTTAAAGGAATGAACAAATGATCTTTGGCACTTTGCCCGATGGCCGCAACGTTGAACGCGTGACAATCACAAACGGCGATCTGTCGGCCAGCATCCTGACCTATGGTGCGATCCTGCAGGACGTGCGTTTGAAAGGTGTGAATCACAGCCTGACCATCGGGTCCGAAAATCTGGACGATTACCTGACCACAATGGCGCATTTCGGTCCGATCATTGCGCCGGTTGGTAACCGCATCGCTGGCGCGCGGGCGCGGATCGCGGGCATTGAACACATGCTGACCCCGAACCAAGGCCGCCATATCCTGCACTCTGCCGAAGCAGGCAGCCAGCGCAAGCTATGGACGATTGAGGATCAGACCGAAGACACCGTAACCTTGTCTGTCCGCCTACCTGATGGAGAGGCTGGTTTCCCCGGCAATCAGTACGTTATGGTGCATTTCGCTATTATGGCCGACAACGTGCTACGCCTAGAGGTGACCGCAAAAACGGACGAAGACAGCATCATCAATATCTGCAACCACAGCTATTGGAACCTGACAGGCGCGCCAAATATTGTGGGGCATCAGCTGCAAATCCGTGCGGATGAATATTTGCCGACCGATGATGACAACCTGCCGACGCATATCGAACGCGTCGAAGATACGCCCTATGATTTCCGCAGCTTGCGCGATGTGATCCCGGGCGAACCTGATCTGGACCACAATTTTTGCCTGTCGCGCGGACGTACCGATCTGCGGGATGTACTGACGTTCAAAGGCGGCGATCTGACGATGGTCATGGCCACCGACATGCCCGGCATTCAGGTGTATGACGCGCGCGGATCGTCGAAAACGGGCCGTGCGGATTACGCAGGTCTGGCGTTTGAGCCGCAGTTTTGGCCGAACGCCCCGCACGAGGCACGCTTTCCAAAGATCAACGTGCCTGCGGGGGGCGTTTGGACCCAAGAGGTCGAATGGCGGTTTAGCCGCTGACGCCTTCGAACCAGCGGATTAGAGTTGCGCGGTCCTCGGGGTAGATAAAACTGGCCGAGGGCGGCGGCATCGCATGGCTAACGCCTGCTTGGGTGTAGATCTGTTTGGCGTGGTTCGCGATCTGCTGCGGGTTTTCCAAAATGACGCCTTTGGGCGGCACGTTGATCCCCGGCCAGCTGGGTTCGGACGCGTGGCACATCGAACAGTTGCCCAAAACGATGTTGGTCACGTCCTCGAACTCTGCCGCCATGGCGTAATCGTGGGCTGTATCTGACATCGCGCTTTCGGTTTCGTAATCCCAGCGCGCGGATGTGGACAGCCACATGATGCAAATGAACAAAATCACCGTAATGGCCCAAGTCCAATGCGGGTTGCCTTTGCGCGCGTGGATCGAATTAAAATAGTGGCGGATCGTGACGCCCATCAGGAACACAAGCGACGCAATCACCCACGCATATTCCGTACCGAACGCCAGTGGATAATGGTTCGACAACATCAGGAAAATCACGGGCAACGTCAGATAGTTGTTATGCGTCGACCTTTGCTTTGCGATCTTGCCGTATTTCGCATCAGGCGTGCGGCCCGCAATCAGGTCTGCGACCACGATTTTCTGGTTCGGGATGATAATGAAAAACACATTCGCCGACATGATCGTAGCGGTGAACGCACCCAGATGCAGCAGCGCGGCGCGGTTCGTGAAGATTTGGGTATAGCCCCACGCCATCACGACCAAAATGACATACAGCAGCAACATCAGCCGCGTGTTGTTATCACCGAATTTCGATTTACAGATTGTGTCGTACAGCACCCACCCCACGGCCAGTGACGCGACCGAAATGCCTGCTGCCTGCCAAACGGGGATGTCCAATTTGGACGGATCAACCAGATACAAATCGCCGCCCAGATAATAGACCACGAACAACAGGGCAAAGCCTGACAGCCATGTCGAATAGCTTTGCCATTTGTGCCAGATCAGGTCCGAAGGCATCGAGTCGGGCGCGACCAGATATTTCTGGATGTGGTAAAAGCCGCCGCCGTGCACCTGCCATTCTTCGCCGTCCGCACCTGTTGCCAGATTGCGGTCGCGGTGCAGGCCCAAATCCAATGCGATGAAATAGAACGACGATCCGATCCACGCGATTGCTGTGATGACATGCAGCCATCGGACCGCAAATTCGATCCAGTCTAGGAATAGATAAATCATCAGCTGCCCCGATACGTCGAAAACCCAAAGGGCGATAGCAGCAGCGGCACATGGTAATGGTCATCCTGCGCCATGCCGAACCGGATCGGGATCAGGTCCAGAAACAACGGCTCGGGCAATTCGCCGCCTTGCCCGCGCAGATAATCGCCTGCGTAGAACACCAACTCGTATTGGCCCGTTTTGAAATCTTCGGTCGGTAGGATCGGCCCGTCGGTGCGGCCATCCGCATTTGTAATTTTAGTTGCGATCAAAGCGGGCGCATCGCCCGACAAATCATACAGTTCGATTTTCAAACCCTCGGCTGGGGTGCCAAGGGCCGTATCCAACACATGGGTGGTCAAAAAACCGCCAGTCATGCCTAGTCTCCAAGCGTTTTGATTACTCAAGGTCTGAACGCACGGACGAAAATAATCCAGTACGCACCAAAGATACGGGGACGCCTTGCACTTCCTTGCCTTTCACAACACCATAGTTTTGACCAAATGCTCAAGAGGCAAGCATGAATAGATATCCGCGCAACATGATCGGCTATGGCCCCCGTGCCCCAAATGCCGCATGGCCGAACGGCGCCAAAGTCGCAATTTCCATGGTTCTGAACTACGAAGAAGGCGGTGAAAACTGCACCTTGCACGGTGATGGCCAGTCAGAGGCATTCCTGTCCGACATCGCGGGCGCGGCCCAGTGGCCGAACAAACGCCACTGGAACATGGAATCAATTTACGAATACGGCGCGCGCGCAGGGTTCTGGCGTTTGCACGATCTGTTCACGTCGCGCGACATTCCGGTGACGATCTATGGCGTCGCCTCGGCCTTGGCGCGCAGTCCTGAACAGGTTGCCGCGATGATCGACGCGGATTGGGAAATCGCATCCCACGGCCTGAAATGGGTCGAACACAAAGACATGCCAGAGGACGAAGAGCGCGCCCAAATCGCCGAAGCTATCCGCCTCCATACCGAAGTCACAGGCAGCCGCCCGACAGGATGGTACACGGGCCGATGCAGCGAAAACACCGTGCGCCTAACGGGCGAGGCTGGGTTTGATTGGGTCAGCGACACTTATGACGACGACCTGCCCTATTGGATCGACGCGGGCGGCCGTGATCAGCTGGTCATCCCCTATACGCTAGAGGCGAACGACATGCGGTTCGCCACCGCGCCCGGCTACATCACGGGTGAACAATTCTACACCTATCTGAAAGACGCCTTTGACGTTCTGTATGCCGAAGGCGCGGCAGGCAAAGCAAAAATGATGTCCATCGGCCTGCACTGCCGTTTGATCGGGCGTCCGGGTAAAATCGCTGGGCTGATCAAATTTCTGGATTATGTCGCGCAGTTTGATGACGTCTGGTTCCCACGCCGTATCGACATCGCCAACCATTGGCGCGAACACCATCCGCCTGTGCATTACGACCGCCCAACGGCGATGGACCGCGACACCTTTGTCGGGGCGTATGGCGGGATATTCGAACATTCGCCGTGGATTGCCGACCGCGCGTTTGATCTGGAACTGGGGCCAGCACATGACACAGCCGTGGGTCTGCACAATGCGCTGTGCCGTATATTCCGTTCGGCCACATCCGATGAACGCATGGGCGTTTTGACCGCGCACCCCGATTTGGCGGGCAAATTGGCGGCAGCGAAACGCCTGACCGCCGACAGCACATCAGAACAGGCCAGCGCTGGATTAGACGCCCTAACCGATGCCGAGCGCGCGGAATTCACCGAATTGAACGCCAAATACACCGAAAAACATGGCTTTCCGTTCATTATCGCAGTCCGAGACCATAACAAATCTGGGATTCTAGCCGCTTTCAAAGATAGGCTGAACAATGACACTGATGTCGAATTCGGCACCGCTTGCCAACAGGTCGAGCGGATCGCGTACCACAGACTAAAGGCTTTGCTTCCATGACGACTTATGCTTTCCCGCCGGGCGGCATGCCAGAAATGACCGATGATCCCGCATCGAACGGGGCGCATTTCACAGACAGCTATGCCTTTATCCCTGCCAGTACGATGCGCGATATCACGGCGTCTTTGCTACCGCGTTGGTTTGAAACCCGCGCATGGATCATCGCACGGCCCATGACGGGCTTTGCCGAAACCTTTGCACAATACGCGGTAGAGGTCGCGCCCGATGGCGGGTCCGACAATCCCGAACCCGACCGCGATGCCGAAGCCGTTTTGTTCATTGCCAAAGGATCGATGGAGCTGATCGTAGCAGGCCAAACCCATATTTTGCGCGAAGGTGGATACGCCTATATCCCGCCGCGCAGCCGCTGGACATTGCGCAACGCAGGTACGGTCCCGCTGAAATTTCACTGGATCCGCCGCAAATATGTTCATGCGGATCCCTATGACGATCCATCGCCATTCGTCACTGCGGACCAAGAGGTTCCGATCAACTGGATGAACGACGATCAAAACTGGGGCACCACGCGCTTTGTATCGCCAGACGACATGCGCCACGATATGCATGTGAATATCGTCACCTTTAAACCGGGTGGTCGCATCCCATTTGCTGAAACCCACGTGATGGAACACGGGCTGTATGTTCTAGAAGGCACCGCAAAATACCTGCTGAATGAACGCTGGGTCGATGTTGGCCCCGGTGATTTCATGTGGCTACGCGCATTCTGCCCGCAGGCATGCATCGCAACAGGCGATACGAATTTCCGTTACTTGCTGTACAAAGACGTCAACCGACACGTGGAACTGACCCTGTAAATGCAGATCAAAGCGCAGCCCCTAACGGCCGAAAATTTCGCGCCCTACGGCGATGTATTAGAAACCGCTGGTGACCCCGATAAAATCATCAATCGCGGGATGTGCGGGCGGTTTCATGACCGCGCAAAGCTGGATTTCGGGCCTGACGGGCGGGCGGGCATTAGCCTGTTCCGCGCTATCCCGCGCGACATCCCGTATGTTTGCGATCTTTTGGAACGCCACCCCGACGGATCACAGGCCTTTGTGCCGATGTCTATGGACTCGTTTTTGATCATCGTCGCGCCCGATGCGGGCGGTAAACCTGCTGATCCTGTCGCCTTTGTCAGCGCGGCGGGTCAGGCGATCAATTTCCACCGCGGGACGTGGCATGGCGTTTTAACGCCGCTGCACGAACCTGGGCTGTTTGCAGTGATCGACCGTATCGGCGACACGCCAAACCTAGAAGAGGTGGATATCACCCCCGTCACAATCACGATTTAATCGCCAGCCAAACCCAGCAGGATTGGACAATCGGGACGGTCATCATTGTTACATCGTTTGACCAAATCATTCAGAGTTGCGCGCATCTGCTGCATCTCTTTTATCTTTTGATCGATCCGTTTCAGGTGAGCCCGCGCGATAGATCGCACTTCGGAATGCGTATGGGTGCGGTCCTCGTATAGGGCCAACAGACTGCGGCATTCATCAATGGAGAACCCCAGCGCCCGACCACGCCCGATGAACGCCAATTTTTCTAGATCATTATCGGAAAAATCACGGTAGCCATTCGCCAGTCGCGCAGGCTCTACCAATCCAATATCTTCGTAATAGCGGATCGTTTTTGACGGCAGGCCGGTGTGTTTGGATGCGTCTTTGATATTCATGCGGCACGCCCCGCTGTGTAGTTGCGCAGTCGTAGCGCATTGGTCACCACAAATACCGAACTAAAGGCCATCGCAGCAGCGGCCAGAACCGGTGATAACAAAACCCCCAGTCCAGGGTACAAAATACCTGCCGCAACAGGCACCAGCGCCGTATTATAGGCGAAGGCCCAGAACAGGTTTTG
This sequence comes from Marivivens niveibacter, assembly GCF_002150005.2. Taxonomy (GTDB): domain Bacteria; phylum Pseudomonadota; class Alphaproteobacteria; order Rhodobacterales; family Rhodobacteraceae; genus Marivivens; species Marivivens niveibacter. The sequence continues at coordinate 215,764 of NZ_MSPP01000001.1, read as the reverse complement.
CCGAATGTTGCGCATCACTGCGCGGCTAAGCCGGATTGCCGCGACCGCGCCGTTCAAATCCCCACGCATCAACACCACATCAGCGGTTTCGATCGCGACATCGGTGCCGGTGCCCATTGCGATCCCAACATCCGCAGCAGCCAAGGCAGGTGCGTCATTCACACCGTCGCCAAAGAACGCAATGCTGCCGTTGCCACGAAGGGCGATCACAGCGTCAACCTTGCCCTCTGGCATGACCTCGCTTTCGACCAGATCAATCCCCAAACGGCGCGCGATACTATCAGCGGTAGCGGCGTTATCGCCTGTGATCATCGCAACGCGCATACCGCGGTTTTGCAGCTGCGTTACGACATCACGCGCGCCCGATTTGATGGGATCCGCGACGCCAATCAAAGCGAACATTTCACCATCCACGGCCACAAAAAACGGTGTTTGCCCGTCTTGAGCCAAGGATGCTGCGCGGGCTTGGTAGTTCGCGATAGACACGCTACGGCTTTGCATGAATCGATCCGCGCCAATCAAAACGCGGCGGCTGGCAACAACGCCTTCGACGCCCATACCAGCATGGGATTTGAAATCACTCACAGGTTCGATATCGATCCCCTGTTCTGCGGCTTCGCGCAGGATACTGCGGGCCATGGGGTGTTCTGACATCGCCTCTACTGCGGCAGCGAAACGCAAGGCTTCGCGGCGGTCTTGGCTGTAAATGGTGACAACGCGCGGTTGGCCTTCGGTCAAGGTGCCTGTTTTGTCGAACGCAACGGTTGTGACCTCGTTCAATTTTTGCAGAGCATCGCCTTTGCGGAACAAAACGCCCAGCGATGCTGCGCGGCCCGTTCCGACCAAGATGGACGTTGGTGTCGCCAGCCCCATGGCGCAAGGGCATGCAATGATCAAAACAGACACAGCCGCCACCATGGCGTGGGACAGGCCACCGCCCAATAATAACCAAATCAGCGCAGTCAGCGCCGAGATCGCCATGATCACAGGCACAAACACACCTACGACCTTATCAACAGTGGCTTGGATCGGTAATTTTTCAGCCTGCGCGTTTTCAACCATGCGAACAATACGCGCCAGAATCGTATCAGTGCCCGTTGCACGGACCTCGATACAAAACGTTCCGTCTGCATTGATTGTGCCACCGATGACTTCATCACCAATGTCTTTGACCACTGGCACGGGTTCACCCGTTAACATCGATTCATCTACCAGCGAATTGCCGTCAATCACGATGCCATCCACCGAAACCCGTTCGCCTGGACGAATGCGTAAAACATCACCAACACGTATTGTTGCGATGGGAACTGTCTTTTCTTCGCCATCGACGATCTGATTCGCTGTTTCTGGGCGCAATTTAATCAACGCTTCGATCGCTGCGCCTGTACGGCCTTTGGCGCGGGCCTCGAAATAGCGTCCCAACAAGATCAGGGTAACAATCATCATCGCCGCTTCGAAGTAGACAGCCAATGCCCCATCAGGAAATATCACCGGCACGAATGTGGCCAAGGTCGAATACAGCCATGCCGCCCCAGCGCCCAAAGCCACCAATGAATTCATATTGGGCGCACGAGCCATCAATGCGGGGATGCCTTTTTGGAAAAATTCGCGTCCAGGAACTGCCAATAAAACCGTCGCCAGAATAAATTCCACCACCCACAGACCACGCATTGTCAGCAGGCCGTGCAGCCAATCATGGATCACGGGGAACAGGTGCCCCCCCATTTCGGCGACAAAAACAGGGATGGTTAATGCCCCAGCGAAAACGATACGTTGCCAAACTTCGGTGGCTTCTAACTCTCGCACCTCAGACTGCATCGGACGGTCGGCAGATGCGAATTTGGCCGGATACCCTGCTGCACCTAGCTGAGTCATGACCGGTTCTAGATCCCGCAAGTCGGTTTCAAATTGAACGGTCTGCGTGGCAAGGTTCACAGCCGCGTTTTCGATGCCAGCGTTGTTGTTCAGGATCTTTTCCACCCGCGCGACACATGCTGCGCAGGACATGCCTTCGACATCGAAACGAACCGTTTTTTCCATGACTGTATGTCGTCCAATTTTTCCGTTTGACCTCTACATAGGTATTCCAGCTACTGGAACGTCAAGGCCCTATTGACCTTCCAGTAGGTGGAACGACTATCTGTTCGTGCAAACAAAGGAGATACAAATGAAACTATCCGTTCCCGAAATGTCTTGTGGCCACTGCAAAACGTCCATTTCGAACGCGATCGAGGCATTGGACAGCACCGCGAAAGTTGATTTTGATATGGACGCTAAACAAATCTCTATCCACACAGACAAACCGCTGAATACAATTCAGGACGCGCTGAACGCGATCGGATTCGACAACGCCGTGGTCTAATCGCGATCTGGTATTGGCTGGATCACCCCGCACAGGACCTACAGGCGTACGAATTGGCAGCCCAAAGCGTCCTGGGCACACAGCCAGTGCAAAACGCTACAGCAAAACGCGGATGGCCCTTTTCGTGCCTAACACGAACAGTCACTGTTTCTAGTGGGGGGGGAATGGTGGCGGTACAGGGACTTGAACCCCGGACACAAGGATTATGATTCCTCTGCTCTAACCAACTGAGCTATACCGCCGAAAGTGAGGGCGAAATATTCTGAGTAGAGAGCGGGGTCAAGAGGGTCTGATCAGGTTTTTTCATCAACCTGCACATTTTTTTGCACAACGAAAAATTAAGGGGCCGCGCAGATGTCTGGCGGCCCCTTCGTTTATTAGCGTTTCAGAAAATCCGGCCCCGCAGCGGCCAATAAGCGTTCCGCCAATTCACGGCCCAGCTTTTCGCCATCGTCGATTGGGGCGGTGCCTTCGTCGCTGAATGCGGCCGATCCATCGGTTGCCAGAATCTCTCCGCGTAGGCGGATTTTATCATCTTGGATTTCCGCCAAACCACCAATCGGCGTTTCGCACGATCCATCCAAACGCGCCATAAATGCGCGTTCGCATTTGATCCGAATACCCGTTTCTTCGTGATGCAAGGCCGCCAACATTTCAGCGACATTGCTATCGCCTTCACGGCGTTCGATCCCGATCGCCCCCTGCGCGACCGCAGGCAACATATCATCCACCGAAATCGGGGTATAAGGCACATCATCCATGCCCAAACGGTTCAGACCTGCCATGGCTAGGAATGTCGCCTCTGCCACACCGTTCGCCAATTTCTGCAATCGTGTCTGCACGTTACCACGGAATTCCACCACCTGCAGGTCAGGACGGCGATACAGCAACTGCGCCTTACGCCGCAAAGACGACGTGCCCACCACAGCGCCCTGCGGCAAATCCGCGATCCCCTGCCCCTTTAGCGAAACGAACGCGTCGCGCACATCTTCGCGTGGCAGGTAACAATCCAGAACCAACCCCTCAGGCTGCACCGTTGGCATGTCTTTGGACGAATGCACAGCGATGTCGATATCGCCCGCGATCAACTGTTCTTCGATCTCTTTCGTGAACAGGCCCTTGTTCCCGATTTCCTTGAGCGGACGGTCGGCATCAATCATCGCACGGTTATCGCCCGTCGTGCGGATCACCACGATCTGGAACGCCTCGAACGGGACGTTGAACGCGGTCGCCAAACGGTCGCGGGTTTCATTGGCCTGCGCCAGCGCTAGGGGCGATCCCCGAGTGCCGATTTTCAGCGGTTGGGCGGGTGTGGGCAAATTCACTGTCATATGCGCTTTCTAGTCGCGGTATTTCGTTCGGGCAATGGCTTGACTTGGGCTGCGTCATTAGCGACCACCCTTTTGCACACAAAAAGGAAAGCCAATGACAAAAACGATCCTGCGCGCCCTTGCTGGTGAAACCCTTCCGACGCCACCAATCTGGATGATGCGTCAGGCAGGCCGCTATTTGCCTGAATACCGTGCAACCCGCGCCCAAGCAGGCGATTTCCTGTCCTTGTGCTACAATCCCGAACTCGCGGCCGAGGTTACGCTGCAACCGATCCGCCGTTACGGTTTTGACGCCGCGATTCTGTTCGCCGATATTCTGCTTCTGCCTCAGGCTCTAGGCGCTGATCTATGGTTCGTCACTGGCGAAGGCCCACGCCTGTCCACCATCACCGACAAATCGGGGCTGGAAGCGCTGAAACCGATCGATGAAATCGACGAAGTGCTAAACCCAGTCTACGAAACCGTCCGCATCCTGTCGCGCGAACTGCCATCCGAAACCACGCTGATCGGTTTCGCAGGCGCCCCTTGGACCGTTGCGACCTACATGATCGCTGGCCGCGGCACACCAGATCAGGGCCCCGCTCACGCACTGAAAAACACCGACCGCGCGACATTTTCCGCGCTGATCGACCTGCTGACCGACGCAACGGTCGAATACTTGTCGAAACAGATCGACGCTGGCGCCGAAGTCGTCAAAATTTTCGACAGCTGGGCAGGCAGCCTACAGGGTCAAGACTTCATCGATTTCGCCGTCGAACCCGCCCGCAAAATCACCGCCGCCCTGAAGCAGCGCCACCCGAACACCCCCGTGATCGCATTCCCGCGCGGCGCAGGCGAAAAATACGTCGGCCTGCACGCTGCAATCGGCGCGGATTGTATTGCGCTGGATGACGGCGTGACGCCTGAATGGGCTGCGGCGAACGTCCAAACAGGCGGCTGTGTTCAAGGTAACCTGAAATCGTCGCATATGGTCACAGGCGGCGAAGACCTGATCCGCGAAACCCGCGCCGTAGTCGACGCGTTCAAAGGCGGCCCACACATCTTTAACCTAGGTCACGGCATCACCCCAGACGCCAGCCCCGACAACGTTCAACTGATGATCGACACGGTGCGTTCTGGCGCCTGAGCGCCCCAAAAGGCGCGAGGCAAAAACAACGCGGGGGCCATTGGCCCCCGTTCCTTTTATCAGCGGGTTTTCCACGCGAACCAAACCGCGATCAACGCCAGCGCGATTGACAACGCCTGCCGCAAAAACACCCTTTTTTTCTGATCTTCCAGCAACGTTTGGGCTGTGCCTGCTAGCCCAACAATCGCCGCATGGATCGCAGTCGCAACCGCGACATAAACGGCAGACAGAGTAATCGTTTGCGGCAACACATCTGTCCCTTGGACAACAAACCCCGGCAAAACAGCGATATAGAAAACGGCGGCTTTTGGATTCAACAGGTTGGTGATCAACCCCCGCCGAAAAAACAGCGCCATGGGCGATCCTAGGTCCGCATGTTCAATCGTTTCATCAGCATCCCGCCAGCCGTCATAGGCCAGCCAGAACAAATAGATCACCCCGCCCCAGCGCAGCGCTTGATATAGGAATGGCGACGCTGTGATTATCGCACCAACGCCCAAGGCAGCGATCACACCTACAATAGCCAACCCCAACGCGACCCCTGCCACCGCGGCAAAGCCGAAGCGGCGGCCTTCCGTTGCGGCAACAATTGCCAAATAGGCCATGTTTGGCCCCGGCGTCAGTTCGATCAGAAACGACGCCAGAGCAAATTCAAAGATAGCGGTGGTTAGATCCATTTCGCCAGCGGCGGCAGGCTCATCAGAACCGCGTTCGCATCGTGACCCGTGGCTAGGCCGAATTTCGTCCCGCGGTCATAGACAAGGTTATATTCTGCATACAAACCACGGTGGACCAACTGCGCCTCTTTGTCGGCGTCAGTCCAATCCTGAACGCGGCGTTTTTCGATTAGCGGCAGATACGCCGGCAAAAAGGCGCGGCCAATGTTCTGGGTCAGTGCAAAATCCGCAGCCCAATCGCCTGTGTTGCGGTCATCCATAAACACCCCCCCAACGCCGCGCGCACGGTTGCGGTGCGGGATGTAGAAATATTCATCCGCCCAAGCCTTTAGCTCTGGGTACAACTCTTCACCGTGCGGGTCCAAATGGGCCTTTTGCACGTTGTGGAAATGCGCAGTGTCCTCGTCATATTCGATACACGGGTTCAAGTCGGAGCCGCCGCCGAACCACCACGCTGCAGGGGTCCAGAACATGCGCGTATTCATATGCACCGCAGGGCAATGCGGGTTTTGCATATGCGCAACCAACGAAATGCCCGACGCCCAAAAACGCGGGTCTTCCTCGACCCCAGCCACACCGCGTGCGGCCATAGATTTCTGCGCTGCCACACCCAATGTCCCGTAAACAGTGGACACATTCACGCCAACCTTTTCAAACACGCGGCCGCCGCGCATCACGCTCATCAAACCGCCGCCTGCATCACTGCCGTCATCGCTGTGGCGTTTGGTTTCGGTGACCTCAAATCGGCCTGCCGGTTGATCGGCAAATGGGCCGGTCTCCTGACTATCCTCTAATGCTTCAAAGGCTGCTACGATTTCATCGCGCAAACTACGGAACCAATCAGAGGCCGTTGCCTTTTCGTGAACCATCGTATCGGACATCTGAACCTCGTTTACGGGCTGTTATTGAATATCAACGCCCCTTACCATTGAATGCTGGGCAAAACCACAGCAACCGCTGTGACCAATTGACGGAGTCACGATGTACCGCGCCATTTTATTTGTACCATTCATTGCTTTAGCTGCTTGTGCAACGCCCCAAGAACGCTGCATTTCTCAAGTGTCGGCAAACGCCCGCACAATTGACGCGCTCATCGCTGAAACGCGCGTCAACATCGCACGCGGCTACGCCATCGCCGAACACGAAGAAGTCGACGTCATCAATAAACGCTGTGAACGTACGCTAGAAAGCGGCGAAACCATTCGTTTCCCATGTGACGAAGTCGTCACGCATACAGTGCGCACACCCGTGGCCATCGACCTGAACGCCGAAGAGGCAAAGCTACATTCGCTGTTAGAACGCCGCGCTGCGATTGATGAAAACCTACAGGAGAATATCCAGCAGTGTATCGCGGCGAACCCAGAATAATCAGTGCGCCGCACAACCGGCCGGATCGATCAAGGTCCGGCCACCGTCCACGGTGATGACTTGTCCGGTCACGAAATTGGACGCATCAGACGCCAAATACTGAACCGCATCGCAAACTTCACTGGGTGACGCGATCCGCTGTAGAGGCGTGTGGCTTAGAATATCTTCGCGATATTCGTCATGTTCCTTCAACGCACCTTTCAGGCTCGCGCTCATGACGCTACCGAACGCGACCGAATTCACGCGGATGCCTTGGGGCGCCAAGGCGACCGCCAATGAACGCGTTGCCTGATCCGCAGCAGCGGTTGCGATCGAATAGGCCATCAGGTCTGGGTGCGTACGGCGGGCCGCAATGGACGACAGATTGATGATCGTCCCAACAGGGCCTTTGGTGCTTCCTTCGGATTGCTTGATCATACGGCGGGCAGTTGCCTGGCTAAGACGCAAGGCAGCGAACATGTTCTGTTCTAGCAGCGTCGATACCGTATCATCATCTGGGTCCAGCGGATCGGTGTGCTGCACCTGACGGGCCGCGTTCACCAAAATATCGATACGTTCGAACGCATCCACAGTGGCCGACAGCAGGTTTTTCACCGCCAGTTTTTTGCGTAAATCGCCCGCGAAGATACGCATCGGGCCTTCGTCTGTCATTTCGCACACGACTTCACGGGCCAAGGCAGCCTCGTCCATGTCAGCGAACATCACATTTGCACCCTGTTCGACGAAATGGCGGCCAATCGCCAAACCCACACCATTCGCAGCGCCGGTCACGATTGCGGTTTTACCTTCGATAGAAAAAGACATGTCTTATCCCCTATTGCCCAGCTTGACCGTATCGACGGTTAGCGGATCGGCCTAGTTGCGTGGAACACTTTGAATGCACCATCGCCACCAATTTCATCAACATTGCGAAAATATTCGCGAAGTGCCGCCTCATAAGGCAAGTGTCGGTTCGCTACCATCCACATCTGGCCCGAAGCTAAGAGATTTTTCGCAGCATTCGCGATAAAAGCACGGCCCAACGCAGGGGTCGCATCACCTCCTGTGTGGAAAGGTGGGTTCATAACGATGCCTGCATAGCCATCAGATTTCCACGTCGTCGCATCAGCCCAATGGAATGACGCACGATCATCGACCACGTTCAATCGCGCGCAATCTAGCGCCGCTTGCTCTGCTTCGATCAGATCAATGGATTGTACGGCGGGATTTTGCAGCACGGCAGCAGACAAATACCCCCAACCAGCGCCGAAATCAGCCATGCGTTTGGGTAATTTATCGGGGAGGCAATCCACCAACAGCTTTGACCCACGGTCGATTTCGCCATCTGAAAACACGCCTGCCGTGGTGAAATAGCCGTGCGGACCCTTTTCCGGATCAGCAACTGCCCAATCAGCGAATTGGTTTGCGCCGTCGAACCAGAACAAACGGCCGTGCGATTTGGTCACGCACGGCAGATCGCCCAGCGCTTTGCGGCAGTCTTTGTAAATGCTGTCGATGCCATCGGTTTTCTGACCATCGACAATGACCAAACCCTGCTTCGCAGCCTCTGCCACCATCGCTCGCGCCAGTTTTTTGGCCCGAGGCAACACAACAAGCGTGACTGGCGCAGCCTCGGATGACAGGACGTAACCTGCATTTTCCCAAACGGTAGCGTCCGGTTTAAATCCGGTATCAACGCGGACAACATCGCGTGGCAATGCGGACAAATCATAGCCCGCAGTGGGGCGCATAACGCGAATGGCGCCAGAAGGAAGGTCCAACAGGCCTTCGTTCAGCGCCGTGGTAAGACGAGATTTCGACATATCAATCAGGTGACGGGACGCGTCACTCTTTCTCCATCGTGCATTGCAACGGATGCTGGTGGCGTTGCGAAAAATCCATCACTTGAGCCACCTTTGTTTCAGCGATTTCATAGGAATAAACACCGACAACCGCGACGCCCTTTTTGTGGACCGTCAGCATAATTTCAAAAGCCTGCGCGTGAGTCATTCCAAAGAAACGTTCCAGGACCTGAACCACAAACTCCATCGGCGTGTAGTCATCGTTCAGAATCAGAACTTTGTACATCGGCGGACGTTTGGTTTTCGGGCGCGTGTCTAGTTTGACGCCGATATCACCATCATCACCGTCGGCATCATCTGCCATCATATGTAGCGGAGCTTTTGTCATCTGAACCATTGGTCGCTGTGTCTGACCACGTTATATAGTCGGTAAGACCTATAAGAAAACCCCCACATAGTCGGAGCACGTTATGCCGCAACGCTGGACCATCGCTTTTGATGCTGACGACACGCTTTGGCATAATGAAACGTTTTTCCAATTAACGCAGGATCGTTTCTTTGAACTGCTGGTTGATCACGCCGATCCCCAAACCCTAGAGGCGCAACTATTCGCCGCCGAAGAACGCAACATCAAATTCTATGGGTATGGCGTCAAAGGGTTCACTCTGTCGATGATCGAAACGGCGCTAGAGGTCACAAATAACAAGGTTCCTCAGACAGTTATCCGCGAATTGGTGGATATGGGCCGTGACATGCTGGATCATCCTGTAGAATTGCTGCCGCATGTTCGCGATGTCATCGAAACATTGTCTGAGGACGCGAAAATCGCGCTGATTACCAAGGGCGATTTGCTGCATCAGGAAAACAAATTGGCCCAATCAGGGCTTGGTGATTTTTTCGACGTCGTTGAAATCGTGTCAGACAAAACCGCCACTGTCTACCAGCGTATTTTTGCGCAATTTGATACCGCGCGGGTCATGATGGTCGGCAATTCTTTGCGGTCTGATGTGATCCCCGCAATCGACGCAGGAGCCTGGGGTGTGCATGTGCCATTTGAAACAACCTGGGCCCACGAGCTGGCACAAGAACCCGATCATCCCCGATTCTACAAAATCGAAAGCCTTGGACAGCTACCCGAATTGATAGCCAGTTTACACTAATCCGCCTTTGCAAAATCCTACACCTCGCGGATGTAGAGGCACAAGCGCAAGAGACCACAACATATGGTTATGCGCGAAAGCCACGCCCCAATTTGCCTGAAAAATAAGGTATTTTCGCAAACCAGAACGCGTGCTACGGTTGTACAAAATCAATAGGCACTCGGCATAGATCGGGGCCATGAGGCAGAACGAGGCAAACCGTGGCAGGTCGTCCGAAATTTCGGGGCCCTTTTGGGCTATTCGTAAGCGCAGTATTGTGGCTATCTTTTATCGTCCCCCAGTCCGCATTGGCAGGTCCGGGAGCAACGATGGTGATGGACGCCCGAACGGGTGAAATCATCGATTCCTACAACGCAAACACACCATTGCATCCAGCGTCGCTGACCAAGATGATGACGCTGTATATCGCGTTTCAGGCCATCGAACGTGGTGAAATCAGCGCCGATACGGTTGTGACAATCACGCGCGAAGCCGCAGCCGAGCCACCCAGCAAATTGGGCCTACGCACGGGGCAAGAAATTCGCCTGCGGTATCTGATCCGCGCCGCCGCCGTGAAATCCGCCAATGATGCAGCCACGGCCATTGGTATCGCGCTAGAAGGGTCCGAAGCGGCCTTTGCCCGCCGGATGAATCGCATGGCGCAGTCTATGGGCATGACGCGCACGACGTTCCGCAATGCAAATGGTCTGACCGAATCGGGCCACATGTCGACCGCCCGTGACATGACGATCCTTGGGCGTCACATGATCTATGATTTCCCAGAATATTATAACATCTTTTCGCGCCGTTCGACCGATGCTGGCATGGCCGAAGTATACAACACGAACCGCCGTTTTCTGGCCGCCTATCGCGGGGCTGACGGCATCAAAACAGGTTTCACATCGGCGGCTGGCTATAACCTAGTTGCCTCGGCCGAACGCAATGGCGTGCGCATTATTGCAACCATCTTTGGTGAATCCTCTGTGACCGCCCGCAACAACCGTGCAGCCGAATTGCTGGATATGGGATTTTCCCGCGCTCCACGTAATGCACGCATCCAGCGCCCACCATTGCCCGCCTACCAACCGGGTAGCAGCACCGCAGACGAGCCGCTGATGTTGTCCGCAAATACGACCACCTACAGCGGTGCTGCGGGACGCACCATCCGCGTCACAGGTGCAGTCACCCGATCGCCGCGCCCGACTTCTCGGCCCGCACCCGAAGCTCCAGCGCTTATCGTGGCTGATGCGGGAAACATTGAACAAGCATTGGAAACCGCGATGGAGGTTGCAAACGCAACTGATCAAGCCGTCGCTGTGGCAACCACTGATCAGGTTGTTCTGGCATCTGCCAGCCGCCCTGTTGCACGCCCTCCTGCTGTTGTCGCCGAAGTCACCGCAGTCGCGATCCCATCTACTGACGCAGACGAAGTGGCACTGGCCGTCGCCGCCGCCACCAAAGCCCAGCCAGAGGTCGTCACCCGCGTGTCTACATCTGGTGGTCGCCACTGGGGCATCAACGTGGGCCGCTATGGCTCCCGCTATGAAGCCGAACGCATCCTAGTCCGCATCGCGCTGAACGAAATGGCGACGCTCGACGGATCCCTGCGCCGCGTTGTCGAAGGATCGCGTGGGTATGATGCGAATTTTATGGGTATGACCCGCGAAATGGCCGATCTGGCCTGCCGCCGCCTACAGGCGCGCGACATGACCTGTTTCATGATCGGCCAAGATAGCTGATACTATGCGATGCTGCGGCCTTCGAACGCCGCAGCAAGCAGTTCGCGGGTATAATCAGTTTGCGGGTTATCAAACACATCCGCAACGCTGCCCGCTTCAACCACATCCCCTGCCCGCATCACCATCATCTTATGGCTTAGCGCGCGAACGACCTTTAGGTCGTGCGAGATAAAGATATAGGCCAGCCCGTATTTCTGTTGCAGATCGCGCAGCAGATCAACGATCTGCGCCTGTACCGTCATATCCAGTGCCGATGTCGGTTCATCCAGCACAACCAATTTGGGGCGCAAAATCATCGCCCGCGCAATCGCGATCCGCTGGCGTTGGCCACCCGAAAATTCATGCGGATAGCGAGACATCAATGCAGGGTCCAAACCGACCTCGGTCAGGATATCAGCGACCAACTGTTTTTTGTCGATCTTTTCGCCCGCGCGATGGATGTCCAAACCTTCGGTCACGATCTGTTCGACGGTCATCCGCGGCGAAAGCGATCCGAACGGGTCCTGAAACACGATCTGCATATCGCTACGCAGCGGGCGCATTTGTTTCTGGTTCAGTTCGTGAATATCATTTCCAACAAACGCGATGCGGCCAGTGGAGTTGATCAGACGCATGATCGCCATAGCCAGCGTCGTTTTGCCCGACCCGGATTCGCCCACGATGCCCAGCGTTTCCCCTGCCCTCACGGTCAGCGTCGCGTCATTGACGGCCTTTACGTACCCTGCCGTGCGGCGCAGCAGCCCGCGTTTGATCGGGAACCAAATCCGCAGGTTTTCCGTTTCGGCCATCACAGGCGCATCATCAGGGACTGGGGCCGCCTGCCCTGACGCCTCTGCCGCGATGAGCATCTGGGTATAAGGATGCTGCGGGTTCGCGAAAATCTGATCGGTCGGGCCGGTTTCGACGATCTCGCCATCCTTCATCACGCAAACGCGGTCGGCGATTTTGCGCACGATGGTCAGGTCGTGGGTGATAAACAGCATCGACATGGCGCTGTCGCGTTTCAGATCCTCTAACAGGTCCAAAATTTGCGCCTGAATGGTGACGTCCAGCGCCGTTGTCGGTTCGTCCGCGATTAACAATTCGGGCCCGTTTGCCAGCGCCATCGCGATCATAACACGCTGACGTTGACCGCCTGACAATTCGTGCGGATAGCTGGTTAGCCGCGATTCCGCGTCGCGGATACCAACGCGGTCTAGCAGATCAACGATCCGTTCGCGCACCGCAGGACCACGCAGGCCCTGATGCAATTCGATCGATTCAGCCAACTGTTTTTCGATCGTGTGCAGCGGGTTCAGCGAGGTCATCGGTTCCTGAAAAATGAAACTAATGTCATTGCCGCGCACGCCGCGCAGAACCTTGTCCGATGCACCAACCAATTCTTGGCCGTTATAGGTGATCGATCCCGCCAACTGAGCGCTATCGGGCAGCAGGTTCACCGTGGATAGCGCGGTGATGGATTTACCCGACCCAGATTCGCCCACCAGCGCGACGGTTTCGCCCTTTTCCACCTTAAAGGAGACGCCGCGTACGGCGTGGGTGGTGACACTGTCCTGACGAAAATCAACGGTCAGGTTCGACACGTTCAAAAGCGTCATTTGAAAGTCTTTCTCGGATCAAATGCATCGCGCACGCCTTCGAAAATGAAAACAAGCAGCGTCAGCATGAATGCAAAGGTAAAGAACGCGGTCAGGCCCAGCCACGGCGCGGCGGGATTGCGTTTCGCCTGAATAGTCAGATCGCCCAGCGACGGCGCGGACGATGGCAAACCAAAGCCCAGAAAATCGAGCGATGCCAGCGTACCAATTGCGCCCGTGATCAGGAACGGCAGCATAGTCAGCGTTGCGATCATCGCGTTTGGCAGCACGTGGCGGAACATGATCACGCGGTCGGACACGCCCAGCGCTTTTGCCGCGCGGACGTATTCAAAATTGCGGGCCCGCAGGAATTCGGCGCGCACCAGCCCGACCAACGCTGTCCAGCCAAACAACACGGTCATAAAGACCAACAGCCAGAATGATTTGCCCAGAATCGCGATCAGGATGATCATCATATATAGCGACGGCATTGATCCCCAGATTTCGATGAAACGCTGGAACACCAGATCGATCCAGCCGCCGAAATACCCCTGTATCGCACCTGCTATGATCCCGATCACAGAACTGATCGTCACAACGATCATCGCAAAGAAGATCGACAACCTAAACCCATAGATCACGCGCGCGCTGACATCGCGTTTCGTGTCATCGGTGCCCAGCCAGTTGGTGTCATTTGGCGCACCCGGCGCGACGCCGGGGATGTCGACAATCGTGTCATAGGAATAGGGAATGACGGGCCAGATCATCCAACCGCGCTGGAAATCTTCAATCTCGGGTGTGCCGCCGTTTTCGACGGTTTCATAGATGCCTTCGGGGTCATCCCAACAATCCAGCGATCCGCCTGTGACGATCAGGCATTTGACTTCGATCGACGAATAAATCGCCTCGGTCCGGAAATCGCCGCCGAAATCCTGTTCCGAATAGAACGACATGACGGGGCTGCGCAGTTCACCGCGGTAGCTGACCAAAATCGGTTTATCGTTGGCCAGAAATTCGGCGAACAGGCTGATGAAAAACAGCGTGCCCAGCACGATCAGCGACCACAGCGCGCGTTTATTGCGTTTGAAATTCGTCCAGCGGCGCTGGTTCAGGGGGGACAGTTTCATGGCCTACCCCCTGCTTTCGAAATCGATACGCGGATCGACGAACACATAGGTGATGTCGGTGATAATCCCTACGATCAATCCCATAAGAGAAAACGTGTAGAGAGTGCCAAACACCACTGGATAATCACGTTGCAACGCGGCCTCGTATCCCAATCGGCCCAAACCGTCCAAGCTGAACAGGTATTCGATAATCACCGACCCTGAAAAGAACACCGAAATGAACAACGCAGGAAAGCCAGAGATCACGATCAACATCGCATTGCGGAACACATGGCCGTACATCACGCGGTTTTCGGCCAGACCTTTGGCGCGGGCGGTGATGACATAATGCTTTTTAATCTCGTCCAGAAAACTGTTCTTGGTCAGCAAGGTCAGAACGGCAAAGGATGAAATCGTGGTCGCCAGAACAGGCAGCGTGATGTGCCATAAGTAGTCAACGACCTTACCCCACATGGACAGTTCTTCGAAATTCGGACTGACCAAGCCGCGCAGCGGGAATATCCGAAAATAACTGCCGCCTGCGAACATGATGACCAAGAAAATCGCGAACAGGAACCCAGGTACGGCATAGGCCACAATGATTGCGCCTGAGGTCCAAGTGTCGAATTTCGACCCGTCCCGCACAGCCTTGCGAATGCCCAAAGGTATCGAAACCATATAGGCGATCAACGTGGACCACAGGCCCAAGGTGATCGACACCGGCATCTTTTCCAGCACCAGATCGACCACGGTAATTTTGCGGAAATAGCTCTCTCCAAAATCAAAGCGGAGGTAGTTCCACATCATGTTTAGGAACCGTTCCAACGGTGGTTTATCGAAACCGAACCGCTTTTCCAGCTCTGCTATGTAGCGCGGGTCCAGACCTTGGGCGCCAGGGTAGCTGGAATTGGCGTTCGACATTTCCGTTTCAATGTCGCCCACCCCGCCAGTGATGTTTTCAAAAACATCACCCTGACCTTGGGCGCGCGCGATCATTTGTTCGACCGGACCACCCGGCATAAACTGCGTGATCGCAAAGTTCAGGATCATAATGCCCAGCAGCGTTGGAATAACCAATAGCAGCCGCCTGATAATATACGCGCCCATTTATCTGCCTTTTATTGACGCAATGCACCAGCGGCGACCAAAGCGTCTGCTTTATCTTGGTTATACCACCAGAAATCCAACTGCCCCAGAGCATAGGGTGGCAGGTTTTCGGGGTATTCGAACATGTCGTAATACGCGACCAAATGTTTACCCAGATACCATGATGGCACGATGAACAAATCGCGGCGCATGATACGGTCAATCGCACGGACCGAGGCCGTCATTTCTTCATATGTTTCGGCATTGCGCACGAATTCAATGATCTGATCCACAGCTGGGTTCGAATAGTACGCTGGGTTGAACACGTCGCCCAAACCTTCGCTGCCGTATTTTTGAATGATGCCTTCGCCTTCGATCGGGCCAGACGTATAGCCTGAATAGATCATGTCGTAATCGAAATTACGGGTCCGTTCAGTGTATTGAGGCGGGTCAACGCGGTTCCATTCCGCATTTACCCCTAGCCGTTTCAGATTATCGACATAAGGCAACATAATGCGGTCAAAGGTAGGGCTATAACCAAGAAACTCCAGATCAAAGCTATTGCCGTTCGCATCGCGCAGCATCCCGTCATCGCCGGGGGTCCAGCCTGCTTCCTCCATCAGGGCCAATGCCTGACGCAGATTACGGCGGTCCAACTGACGGTCGCCAGAGGTGTGCGGCATGGTGACTTCATCGGTTAGGATGGACGGGTCAATCAGATCCGCAACGGTTTCCAGAATTTCCAATTCGCGGCCCGTTGGGACGCCCACAGCGGCCAGATCCGAATTCTGCCAGAAACTTTCGCGTTGTTGGAAAATACCGTACTGCAGTTCGGTGTTCGTCCATGTGAAATTATACATCAGCGCAATTGCCTGACGGACGCGCAGGTCGCTGAATTTCGGGTTTTTCATGTTGAACATGAACCCTAGCGCATTTGGAACACTGCCATCGGGCAATTCTTCTTTTACAACCCAGCCGTTGTTCAGCGCAGGAAAATCATAAGCCGTGGCCCACGACAGCGACGAATTTTCCTGACGGAATGTGAATTCGCCGGCCTTGAAACCTTCGAATGCGGCGGTGGTGTCGTCGAAATATTCAACGCGGATCGTGTCAAAGTTATTCCGACCGATGTTGATCGGATGATCATCGCCCCAGAAATTCGGGTTACGGCTGTAGATCAATTGCTGGTTTATCGAGTAGTCGGATAGGAAATAGGCGCCCGTACCAATTCCCGTTTCCATACGGCTTTCATCCAGGCGGGCACCGGATTCTTCGTACCATTTTTGGGAAAAGATCGGGGTCGCGCCCACCGTTTCGATGACCGAATTTTTCGGGTAATCAGCGGCAAAATTGAATTTGATGGTGTAATCGTCGATCACCTCGACACTGTCGACCATCTGCGCAACAGCAAATCGGTAGGATTCGGTCGCCTGTTCGATCATCAATTTATGGCTGAATTCCATGTCATAAGCCGTCATTGGCGTACCATCGGAAAACACGACATCATCACGCAGGTGGAAAATCACCCAATCTTTGGATTCTGGATATTCCAGCGTCGTGCACATGTAACAATAGACAGCATCGGGATCATCAGCAGTGTTGACCAGAACCGATTCGTACATTGATGAAGATAGATAAGCTGGCTTGCCTTCTTGCGTGGCATAAGGGTTCAGGTTGTCAAAACCGCCCGTATTCCAAACAGCGATCTCACCTCCCTTGGGCGCATCTGGGTTCACATAGTTCAAATGTGGGAAATCAGGATCGGCGTAAACAGGCGATCCAAAGGTCGAAATCGCATGGCTTTCGATGATCGCGTCTTGCGCCCAAACAGACCCAGACCACATCACACCAACGATCAGCGCCGTTCCGCCAACCAACATACCCAGAACATTGTTGCGCGGTTTAGCGCGGGCGACTGCGGCAGCAGCGGAGCGGTTGTACATGGCATTCTCCTGATATCCCTGTGTTACCAACAAGCTAACGGGGCGAATGCCAAAGTTTCAAGTTGAGTTTCCGTGAACAGATGTCATCTCAACGAAAAAGGCCGCCCCAATGGGACGGCCTGTCAAATTCTGTGCAGCTAAATTAGCCGCCGATCGAATTCAGATATGCAATGACGTCTGCACGATCTTGGATCTTCGACAGCCCCGAGAAAGACATCGCGGTGCCTGGTGCGTAACCTTTTGGGTTTTCCAAGAAACCGCTCAGAGTTTCTGGGTCCCACTGTTGTGCAACAGCAACCAGCGCACCCGAATAGGCATAGCCGTCAACCGAACCAACAGCGCGGTCTACAACACCGTACAGGTGTGGGCCGGTGCCGTTTGCGCCGTCTTCTACAGCGTGGCAAGCTGCACATTTGCGGAATACGCGTTCGCCTGCGCCAGCATCAGCGGTTGCGTATACTTCCATAAAGCTTGGGCCTTCTTCGACGACCACTTCACCAGAATCTTCCGATGCGATGACGTAAGCCGTGGCTACGTCGCCGTGGCCACCTTCGCCAGCCGAATATACGATGTCGGCAGCCCAGCCACCTAGCAAGAATACAAGAAAAGTGCCGCAAACGCCGCCCAGCACTTTGGTCATTGTCATTGTGTCGAACATGTCGCGTTCCATTCCGTTCACAGTTTCGCGGCTATCTACTAGTTTCTTGTACGGTCTTGCAAGCTGTAGAACCGCGACTTATTGCCCAAAGGGGCATAAAAGACCTTTTTGGAGGGGTGGAAATGACAAAGAAAATCGCATTTCAGGGTGAACTGGGCGCTTATGGGCATCAGGCATGTGCAGAAACACGCCCCGATTTCGAACCATTTCCATGTGCAACCTTTGATGACGCGATGGAGGCCGTCCGTTCTGGCACCGCCGATTTGGGTATGATTGCCGTCGAAAACTCGACCTACGGCCGCGTCGCCGACGTTCACGCCCTGCTGCCAAAATCAGGTCTACATATCGTGGACGAAGCTTTCGTGCGTGTTCACGTGAACCTATTGGGCGTTCCAGGCGCAACGGTGGCCGACGTGAAAGATGCCCACGGTCATCCTGTTATTCTGCCGCAATGTTCCAATTTCCTAAAAGAAAATGGAATCACTGGTCGTGTCAGCTCTGACAACGCACGCGCCGCACGCGAAGTAGCCGAAGGCGGCGACAAATCCCAAGGCGCTTTGGCCAGCGAACTGGCTGCCGACATCTATGGACTGGACGTTTTGGCCCGCCAGATCGAAGACCATTCGAACAACACGACCCGATTCTTAGTTATGGCGCGCGATACCGACCTGACTCGCCGTGGGTCAGGGGAAATGATGACCAGCTTCATTTTCCGCGTCCGCAACATCCCTGCCGCCCTGTACAAAGCGATGGGCGGTTTCGCGACGAACGGCGTCAACATGACAAAATTGGAAAGCTATATGGTCGGCAGCGAATTCACCGCGACCGAATTCTATTCCGAAATCGAAGGTCACCCCGACGACGCTAACGTCAAACTGGCGATGGAAGAATTGGATTACTTCACCGACTACGTGAAACTGATGGGTGTGTTCCCAGCCGCGCCGATCCGCCAATCGCTGCGTTAAACGCCTGTATAGGACGTTTCGATTTCTTCGGCGTAATCGGCCACACGTGTTTTGAACCGATGCGTCAGGTTTGATTTCGCCAACTTCAGCGACTGCAGCAACAATCGCGCGGCCAATGTTTTCGCCGATAGATCCAATTTTAAAATCATTCGCGTGCGGTGCGGCGACAGCGGAACCAATTCCAAAGTCGTCAAACCATCGATGCCGCCGGATTTGAAGGACATCTCAAACCCGTCATTTTCATCTAGCTTGACCAATTCCACGTCCGCTGCGCGAGGTTTGCCGCGAAATTTGAAACGAACGTGCCAAATTGTGCCAACACCGATAGGCGCGGAGGGATCTTCGCGTTCGGCCTTTACGCCGCGGCGCATTGCAGACCGTTCAAAACCATAGAAATCAGTCAGCTTGCCATAAACATGCTCGATTGGCGCTTCGATATCTTCCCGAGAGCTAAATCGCACCGACTGACCCCTTTGTCCGATGAGTGATATCTGGCGAACCTAAATTATTCACCAGATTGCGCAACCCAAGTTGTTAACATCCATTCCGCAATCGCACCTTTGCGAGGAGGCGCGACAATATTATGTGTACCTTCAAATACTTGACGCATCTCGTCTAGGTTCAACCACAAGGCGTCTTCGATTTCTTCGGGATCGTTTGTTATGTCGGTTGTGGTTGCTTCGGCATGGCAGCCGATCATCAAAGACGATGGGAACGGCCATGGCTGGCTAGCCATGTAAGTCACCTTGCCGATTTCAACATTCACCTCCTCCTTCACCTCGCGGCGAACAGCGGCCTCTATGGTTTCGCCAGGCTCTACGAAGCCGGCCAAGGTTGAATACATACCTTGCGGAAAATGCGGAGAGCGGCCCAGCAGAACCTTATCTTTATGCGTTACCAACATGATCACAACTGGGTCGGTGCGTGGAAAATGATGCGCCCCACAGTCAGGACAGGTTCTTTGCCATCCTGCCGATGTGGGTTCAGACGCAACACCGCACCGCGAACAAAAGCGGTGACTGTGGTGCCAGCCTGTGATGGACCTCGCTGTCGCCGCCAATTCAGCATCCAACGCTGACAGCTGCGTCATCACCGATCGCAACTCAACAAAAGCTGCGTCTGGAACCAATGGATGCGGTTGTTCATCAGGGGCCCAGAATTCGTCACTTGCTGGTGCCTCACCCCCGTCGGGTTCCCAATCAGAAATATCCGTGGCGAGCACAGCCTTGGGCGCAAGCCCCATGAAAATGGGTTTTCGGCCGTCGTTCAGTACAGGATGCGATAGGGGCAATCGCACCAACGTGCCGCTACCGTACAAAACTTTACCCTTCCATAACACAATGCTACAGCTGTCGTGATCCGCCAAATGAGTTTCTATGTCGCTACGTAAATGGGCGGCGCGATCGTATCCGACACCTGCGAAAGCAAAACTACTCATGAAATACCTGACCTTTTTGGCAAATTGTGCACCTCATTACGACTTATTAGCTTTCGATCGTTTTATTAAGAGCTCTATCGATTGCTGATTCTTATATGAAATTATTCTCACAAACGACTCAGGCGAAACTCACCCTTGTCGCGACGTCGGATTTGCACATGAATCTGAATAGCTTTGACTACTATTCAGATACTGAAACAACTGTTGGTTTCGCCAATATTGCGTCGACGATACGGGACATACGCTCTACCACTAGCAACAGTTTATTTTTTGACAACGGTGACCTGATCCAAGGCCCCCCATTAACTGACCTTTGGCTGGACGATGAAAATCATCCGCACCCCGCCATCGCTTGCCTGAACGCGATGGATTATGACTGCGCGACGCTGGGCAACCACGAATTCAACTTTGGCATCGATCCATTAGTTAACGTCTATAAACAAACAAAATTTCCCGTTGTGTCGACAAACATCACCCGGGTCGACGGTGGCGATTGGCCATTCAAGACCGCAGTGATTTTAGACAGGGTCATCACCACAGCGTTTGGGCGCAAATTTCCGATTAAAATAGGCGTCATGGGGTTCACGCCCGCGATGATCCTGACGTGGGATCAATTTCATACGGCGGGTAAAATTGATGCGACCGCCCCAATATCAACCGCAGAAACTGCCGTTCAGTCGCTGAAATCCAAAGGGGCAGAGGTTATTGTCGCGCTGTGCCATGGCGGGATCGAAACGCAGGTCGATACGACACACGAACATTTTGCCAGCGCAATTGCGGCCATTTCCGGCATAGACGCTGTTTTCGCTGGCCACACGCACCTTCCATTTGCAGGAAAAATCGGACGCACCCCGATAGCGTTGCCTGCTGCCTATGGAAAAAATATTGGCCGCATTACGCTGAACTTACGGCGATCCGACCGGGGTTGGGCAACCGAAAGCGGCTCTGCCGATCTTATCACCCCATCGGAACAAGCTGACACTCAGATCAAAGAAATCGTCGCAGATCGTCACGCGAAAACCCTTGCTTTCACGCAAAAACAGTTGGGCACGTTTACAGGGCCCTTGCACAGCTATTTCGCCCGCGTGCAGCCAGATTTGGCCCAATTCATAACCGCACAGGCGCAACTAGATTCAGCGCGTGAGGCGCTGGACGCGTCGGACTATGCCGAGCTGCCGCGCCTTTCAGCAACATCGCCGTTTCGCTGCGGCGGGCGCGGCGGTCCAGATGCTTATATCGACATTGATGCAGGTCCCGCCACCAACCGACACGCCGCCCAGCTGTATCCATTTCCAAACCAAACAGTCGCGCTGCTGGTTTCAGGCACGATATTACGAGAATGGCTAGAGCAATCCGCAGCGCATTTTAAACTGGTCACACCGAACGCGACCGACACGTTGCTATTCGACGACACAACAGTTTCCTACAATCTAGATACCTTGTTTGGCGTCACCTACGACTTTGATTTGTCACGCCCCACAGGCGAACGGGTCAAAAATCTATGCCACGAAGGCAAAAGCGTCCAAGCCTTGGATCAATTCGTGGTGCTTACGAACAGCTACCGCGCGCACGGCGGTGGCGGTTTTACCATGCTGCCCGACACGCAAAAAATTTGGACTTCGGGCAGACCACTTCAATCAGCGATCGCTGCGCGACTGGCGGAACCACTCCCGCGTCGTTGCCCGAAGGTTTGGGGCTACGTGCCACTGGGCGCAACGGTCGTGTTTGACACGTCCCCAAACGCATCTGCACATCTATTGGGCGACAGCCCGTTGAACGTTCAGCCAGTGTCGCCATCAATGGACGGCTTTTACAGATACAGGATGGAACTGTAGACCAATTGGTTAAATTTGCACCATGTATACAATTTTCGCCCAATATTTAATCAGAACAACGGAAACACCTGATACCAAGCACAGCAAAGCATGACGACCTTTTGATGCTTGATCACAGTACGACAGTCCGCGACTGAACAAACGGAGTGTCAAACGGTGTTTCACAAATCCCTAATTACCGCCACCGCCCTAGCAGGCGTTGCAGCGCCCGCACTGGCAGAAACTGATCTTGCTTTTGCCCTTGATTGGAAATTCGAAGGCCCATCGGCCCCTTATTTCCTAGCGATCGACGCTGGCTATTTCGCTGCGAATGATCTGTCCGTAGAAATCACCGAAGGCGCTGGATCATTGGACGCCATTCCAAAGGTCGCAACAGGCGCCTTCCCAGTTGGTTTCGCGGATATCAACTCGCTGATGCGTTTCCTGGATCAAAACCCGGGCGCACCCGTGACCGCAGCCATGATGATCTATGATGCGCCACCCTTTGCTGTCGTAGGCCGCAAATCGTTGGGCATTTCGGAACCTGCCGACCTGAACGGCAGTGTTTTGGGCGCTCCGCCACCTGATGGTGCATGGGCTCAGTTCCCGATCTTTGCCGCTGAAACCGGATTGGATATGGAATCGATCACCGTCGAACCCGTTGGTTTCCCAACCCGCGAACCTATGCTGGCCTCTGGCGAAGTCGCGTCGGTTACTGGTTTCTCGTTCTCGTCCACACTGAACCTGAAACGTCTGGGCGTGCGAGAGGATGACATTTCGGTGCTGCTGATGACCGACTACGGCGTCGATCTGTACGGCAATGCGATCATCGTGAACACCGACTACGCAGCCGAAAACCCCGAAGTTATCAGCGGTTTCCTTTCGTCCATCGCAATGGGCTGGAACGGCGCTGTTGCTGATCCTGACGCGGCCGTTACTGCCCTTCTGGAACGCAACCCAGCAGCAGACTTTGATCTGGAAAAAGAGCGCCTGATGATGGCGATCGAAGACAACGTCATGACCGACTACGTCATGGAAAACGGTCTGGGCGGCATCGATGCGGACCGTATGGCGAACGCGATTGAACAGACCAAATCGGTCTATGAATTCCAGTCCGAACCAGACGCATCGCTGTATTTCGACAGCAGCTATTTGCCTGCAACAGGCGCATTTGCCGTCGAATAAAACACCTAGCCCCTGCCGAAACATCGGCGGGGGCAATTACACTGCAGGCTCCCATGGAAAATCTGATCGACATCCGCGATGTGCGGCACGCCTATTCCACAAAATCGGGGCCTTTACCCGTGCTGGACGGGCTGAACCTATCCGTTCCCAAAGGTGAATTTTGCGCTGTTGTCGGCCCATCCGGCTGCGGCAAATCCACCCTGACCCGTCTGGTCGCAGGCCTGATGAAACCCGACGAAGGCGAGGTCTGGCTGCACGGCGAATTGGTGAAATCCCCGCGCAAAACAGTCGGCATGGCGTTTCAAAACCCTGTCATGCTGGAATGGCGGTCGATCATTGAAAACGTGATGCTGCCGCTGGAAATCGTGGCAAACGGCAT
Source organism: Marivivens niveibacter (assembly GCF_002150005.2). Taxonomy (GTDB): domain Bacteria; phylum Pseudomonadota; class Alphaproteobacteria; order Rhodobacterales; family Rhodobacteraceae; genus Marivivens; species Marivivens niveibacter. The sequence continues at coordinate 192,090 of NZ_MSPP01000001.1, read as the reverse complement.
GTCCAAGGCCGATAAAACCGCCCGCGCGATGGAACTGTTGGAACTGGTCGGCCTGAAAGGGTTCGAACACAAACGCCCCAGCGAATTGTCGGGCGGCATGCGCCAACGGGCATCCTTGTGCCGCGCGATTGTGCATAAACCCGACGTGCTGATCATGGACGAACCCTTTGGTGCGCTGGACAATTTCACCCGCGAAGACCTGTGGCAAACCATGCGCGACCTGCGTGCCAAAGAGCCATTCACCTGCATTCTGATCACCCACGACCTGCGCGAAAGCGTGTTTTTGGGTGACCAAGTGGTCGTTCTATCGGGCCGCCCTGCCCGCACTCAATACGTGCTGGACGTGGATTTGCCCGCCGACCGCACCATCGAAATTCTGTACGAAAAACAGGCCGTGGATATGTTGCACATTTTGCGCGATCAAATCCGCATCGCCCAAGGACGCGAGGCACACTGATGGAAAAGCTACAAAAAATCGGTGTCCCTATCCTTGCGCTGGTCGCTTTTGGCCTGTTCTGGGAATTTATCGTCTGGGTCAATGGCTGGCCCAATTACGTAATGGCGTCTCCATCGGACCTGCCCGCCGCCTACATCCGTTTTTGGGATTTGTTCCTGATCATGGGCTGGCAAACGCTGTGGCGCACGGTGCTGGGCCTGCTGATAGCCGTTGTGTTTGGCACGCTGCTGGGCATGGCGATGGGGTTCAGCAAAATCGCGCGCGATGCGCTCTATCCCCTATTGGTCGGATTCAACGCAATCCCAAAGGCGACGCTGGTTCCCGTGATCGCGCTGTTGTTTATCGGTCAGCACGATTTCAACACAGTGCTAATGGCCTTCCTCATCAGCTTTTTCCCGATCGCCGTGTCGGTCGGCATTGGCCTATCCACGTTAGAGCCTGAATACCGCGACATTCTGCGGGCCTTGGGCGCGTCAAAGGTCACGATTTTCTGGAAAATCGCGTTGCCGAAAACGCTGCCTGAATTCTTTGGCGCGCTAAAGGTCGCTGTGACTTTGGCCTTTATCGGCACCAATCTGGTAGAGATCGTATCCCCACACGGGCGCGGTTTAGGCGCGTTGTTCAAATCGGGTGAAACCAATGCGAACTATCCGCTGATGTTCGCGGTCCTGATTGCCTTGGCCGTGTTGGGGATCGTTTTGTACTACGCCGTTGTAGCTCTGGAAAAAATATTCGCCGGCTGGGCCGAACGCCCTCAAAGCTAACGAAAAAGGCGGCCACTTGGGCCGCCTTTTGTTTTATCCGCGAAGGGCGCCACCCGTTGCCTTGGTGACCTTTTCGACGATTTTCGCGCCGACCGCTTCGATGTCTTTGTCTTTCAGCGTTGCGTCTTTGGGTTGCAAACGCACCGTAATCGCCAGCGATTTTTTACCTTCGCCCAAGCTGCCACCGATGAATTCATCGAATACGCGCACTTCGGTAATCAACGCTTTGTCTGCGCCTTGTGCCGCGTTGACCAGCGTCAGCGCCTCAACATCGGCATCCACAACGAATGCAAAGTCACGTTCGACCGCTTGCAGTTCCGAAATATCCATCGCAGCGCGGGCAACGGATGCCTTTTTCGGCAGCGGGATTTCCTCGGGGAAGATGGTAAAGGCAACAGCTGGGCCTTTGATGTCCATCTCGCGCAGGATTTTCGGGTGCAATTCGCCAAAGATCGCCAGAACCTTTTTCGGGCCCAGACAGATTTTGCCGTGACGACCAGGGTGGAACCATGCAGGGCCGCCGCGCAGGATTTGCACGCGTTCTGGCGCGCCCATCGATGCAAGGATCGCCTCTGCGTCGGCTTTGGCGTCATAGACGTCGACAGGGCGGGATGCGCCGTGCACGTCTTTGGGGCCAGTTGCGCCGATCAGAACGCCCGACACCTGTAGGTGCTGCTGTTCTGGTTTGCCGCCGTGGAATGCGTGGCCGACCTCGAACAGGGCCAGATCGTTGAAGCCACGCGCCTGATTGCGGGCCGCTGCGCGCAGCAGCGCAGGCAGCAGATCAGGGCGCATATGGCTCATGTCGCTGGAAATCGGGTTTTCCAGTTCGGTCGCTTCGGTCCCGCCATCGAACAGTGCCGCAGCGGGCTGATCGATAAAGGTGTAGGTGACACATTCGTTGTACCCCAGCGACGCAGCGGTGCGGCGTGCGGTCGACGAACGAACCTGCAAAGGCGTCAGGATCGGCTTTGGCACGCCAGTGGTCAGCCGCGGCAGCGGTTTGCCCTCTAGTTTCGTCAGGGACGCGATACGCGCCACTTCTTCGACCAGATCAGCTTCGCCCTGAACGTCCGAGCGCCACGACGGAACATGCGCTTGTTCGCCTTCCATACGGAAACCCAGCGCGGTCAGCGTCTGGCGCTGTTCGCTTTCTGGAATGTCCATACCAACCAGTGACGACACGCGTTTCGCGTCCAAACGGTAGGAACGGTTAAAGTTCGGGATTTTGCCCGCAACGACAACCTCGGATGCTTCGCCGCCTGCTACGTCCACGATCATGCGCACGGCATGTTCCAGACCCAGACCGGTGAATTCAGGATCAACGGTGCGTTCAAAACGATACCGCGCGTCCGAGTTAATTTTCAGCGCACGGCCCGCGTTTGCGATCTGAACAGGATCCCACCATGCCGATTCAACGAACACGTTGACGGTTTCTTCGGTGCAGCCCGTTGCATCGCCGCCCATGATGCCCGCGATCGACTGAACGCCGTTATCATCGGAAATGACCATTGCGCCAGCAGGCAGGGTGTAGGATTTTTCGTCCAGCGCAACGATTTCTTCGCCGCCAGCCGCGCGGTGAACGCGCAGGTTACCAGCGACCTTATCCGCGTCAAACACGTGCAAAGGACGGTTCAGGTCGTACGAGAAGAAATTCGTAACGTCGACAAGAAACGAAATCGGACGCAGGCCGATTGCCGTCAGACGGTCCTGCAGCCATTGCGGGGATGGGCCGTTTTTCACGCCTTTGATCAGACGACCAAAGAATACAGGGCAGCCATCGGTGGTGTCTTCGTCGATCGAAACGGTCAGTTCCGATTCAAAGCCTGCCTCGACAGCGTCAACCGACACTGGCTTCAGTTTTCCCAAACCACGAGCAGCCAAATCGCGTGCAATACCGTGAACGCCCAATGCGTCACCACGGTTTGGCGTGATCGCGATTTCGATCACTGGGTCGACCTTGGAAGGATCGGTTTCCGCCAGATAATCAACGAACGGCTGGCCGATTTCGCCCGCAGGCAATTCGATAATGCCGTTGTGTTCGTCGGACAGTTCCAATTCACGTTCGGAACACATCATGCCGTGCGATTCAACGCCGCGGATTTTACCGACCGACAGGGTCACGTCGATGCCAGGCACGTAATCGCCCGGTTTTGCGACAACCACGGTGATGCCTTCGCGGGCGTTCGGTGCGCCGCAAACGATCTGCAGTTCGCCTTCGTCCGTTGCGACTTTGCACAGGCGCAGACGGTCTGCGTCAGGGTGCTGTTCGGCGCTGACAACTTTGCCGATTTTGAACGCCTTCAGGCGGTCAGCAGGGTTTTCGACGCCTTCGACCTCTAGACCCAGATCGGTCAGGGTGTCGGTGATTTCGTCAACGGTCGCGTCTGTTTCCAGATGCTCTTTGAGCCAAGAGAGTGTGAATTTCATTGTCTTATCTCCTTAGCGGCTCAGGCCGCCGTGCAGCGTCGGAACGTCCAGCGAAGCAAAGCCGTAATGGCGCAGCCAACGCAGGTCGCTGTCAAAGAACGCGCGCAAATCAGGAATGCCGTATTTCAGCATGGCGATACGGTCGATACCGATGCCGAATGCGAAACCTTGCCATTCGTTCGGGTCGATGCCTGCATTTTGTAGAACTTTCGGGTGCACCATGCCAGAGCCCAAAATCTCTAGCCAATCGTCGCCCTCGCCCACGGTGACTTTGCCGTCTTCCCATTTGCACTGCACGTCGACTTCGGCCGATGGTTCGGTGAACGGGAAATGCGATGCGCGGAAACGGGTTTTCACGCGTTTGCCGAAATAGGCGGACAGGAATTCCTCTAGCGTCCATTTCAGGTTCGCCATGGAGATGTCTTTGCCGATGGCCAGACCTTCGACCTGGTTGAACATCGGGGTGTGGGTCTGGTCGTAATCCGCACGGTACACACGGCCCGGCGCAATCACGCGGATCGGAGCGCCGTGTTTTTCCAGCGTACGGATCTGCACGGGCGACGTGTGGGTACGCAAAACAGGCGGACGTTCGTCGCCTTTGGATTTCATGTAAAAGGTATCCATTTCGGCGCGTGCAGGGTGGTGACCCGGAATGTTCAGCGCGTCAAAGTTATACCAATCGGTTTCGATCTGCGGACCTTCGGCCACCGAAAAACCCATGTCTGCGAAAATCGCCATGACCTCTTCGGTCACTTGGGAAATCGGGTGGATGGTGCCCGTGCGGCGCGGACGCGTCGGCAGGGTTACGTCCAGCCATTCGCCGGCCAAACGGGCCTCTAGCGCGGCGTCGGCTAGTGCGACCTTTTTCGCGGCCAGAGCCGAGTTAATTTCGTCTTTCAGCGCATTCAGCGCAGGGCCAGCGACTTGGCGTTCTTCTGGGGTCATTTTGCCCAGTTCGCGCATTTTCAGGCTGATTTCACCCTTTTTGCCAACAGCGGCAAGGCGGACCTCTTCGATCGCGGCTTCGTCAGCGGCGGCGGCGATCTGGTCCAGATATTTTGCTTTCAGGTCGTCCATGTTTTCGCCCTTTAAAGTCTGGTCGCAAGGGGATTAACCCGTGCAGCGCAAAGGGGCAAGCACAGCAACACGTCCAAAGACAAAAGGCCGCCCCAAATTGGGACGGCCTTTCGGAAAATTCAGTCTGCGTGAACTTAGTTCAGTGCAGCGCGAGCCTTTTCAGCGATCGCGTTGAATGCTTCTGGTTCGTGAACGGCCAGATCAGCCAGAACCTTGCGGTCAACTTCGATGCCAGCTTTGGACAGGCCGTTGATGAATTTCGAGTAGGTCAGGGTTTCGTCGAACGCGCGAACAGCAGCGTTGATACGCTGGATCCACAACGAACGGAAATTCCGCTTACGAACTTTACGGTCACGAGTTGCGTATTGGTTGGCTTTATCAACAGCCTGACGTGCAACTTTGAAAGTACGGCTGCGGCGGTCGTAATAACCTTTAGCAGCGTCTAGGACTTTCTTGTGACGACGATGGGTAACGGTACCACCTTTAGTGCGCGACATTGATCAGGCCTCCTTAGCGGTCGTATGGCATGTAGGATTTCACGATCTTCGCGTCTGGCGCGGAAAGAGTCGTGGTACCACGTGCATCACGGATGAACTTGGTAGTGCGTTTGATCATGCCGTGGCGTTTGCCGGCCTGACCGGCTTTTACTTTGCCGGACGCGGTGATTTTGAAGCGCTTTTTGGCGCTCGATTTGGTCTTCATCTTGGGCATTTCCGTCTCCTTGAGCGGGGTGCGGTTTTAACGCGACTCGGCATGCCACATGTGGCCGGTCACGCGGTTAGAGCGCGCCGTATAGGACCGCGCCATGATTTTGGCAATAGGCTAGTTAATGAATCTGCCCACAACACGCGTAAAAGCATGCGGAATATCGGCAATTTCATAAGGCCTTTCGTTGACGGCCAGCACAACCAGCGTGCCGCCCACCAAAACAACGATGGCCGCAGCCCGTGGGGCGCGGCCTTCGGAGAAAGCACCAAGAATCGGAGGGAGCGCAAAAGCCAGCAAAACCAGCCCGACAACTAAAAACAGATCAGCGTCCATAGTGCGCCCCCTAACCAATTACATTGGGGGTATATTAATCAGCATCCGCGCTGTGAATCAAACGTTCCTCGCAAGGTGCGACACGCAGGATGTTTGTCGAACCTGGTGTGTTGAATGGCACACCAGCGGTCACAACAATCAGATCCTTTTCTTCAGCTAGGCCTTGGGCCTTTGCTGCGCGGATCGCGTAGATAACTGCGGTTTTGAAACGATCAACGCTGTCAGACATGACGGTGTTGATGCCCCACGACAGACACAGACGACGTGCGGTTGTTTCCACGGTGGTCAGCGCAATGATTGGCGCGCGCGGACGTTCGCGGGCAACGCGCAGCGCGGTGGTGCCGGACTGCGAATAACAACAGATCGCTTTTACGTCGGTTTTTTCCGCAATTTCGCGCGCAGCTGCAACGATACCGTCAGCAACGGTCGAATGGTCAACCTTGCGCGATGCTTCGATGATTTCGACGTAGTTGCCGTCGTTCTCAACTTCGTTTGCAACGTTGTCCATGGTGCGAACAGCTTCGATCGGGAACTGACCAGCGGCCGATTCTGCCGACAGCATGATCGCATCGGTGCCTTCGTAGATCGCGTTAGCGACGTCGGAGACCTCTGCGCGGGTTGGCATCGGGCTTTCGATCATCGATTCCAGCATCTGGGTCGCAACGATCACAGGCTTGGCCGCTGCACGACATTTGCGGATCAGGCGTTTCTGGATAGGTGGAACGGACGATACAGGCAGTTCAACGCCCAAATCACCACGAGCAACCATGATGCCGTCCGACACTTCCAAGATCGAATCGAAGGCTTCGACAGCGGCTGGTTTTTCGATTTTCGCCAGAACCGCAGCGCGGCCTTTGGCCAGATCGCGAGCTTCGTTGACGTCAGCAGCACGCTGAACGAACGACAGTGCCAGCCAATCAACGCCCAGATCACAAACGAATTCCAGATCCTTGCGGTCTTTTTCGGACAGAGCCGCCAGAGGCAGCACAACGTCAGGAACGTTCACGCCTTTGCGGTTTGAAATCACGCCGCCAACAACAACTTCGCAGTTTGCGAAATCGCCGCCGCATTCTTTGACCTTCAGACGGATTTTACCGTCGTTCACCAGCAGGGACGCACCAGGTTTCAGCGCGTCAAAGATTTCTTTGTGTGGCAGCTGAACGCGGGTCGCATCGCCGTCCTCATCGGACAGGTCTAGGCGGAAATCCTGACCGACCTCGATGGTTTCTTCGCCATTTGCGAATTTACCCAAACGCAATTTTGGCCCCTGAAGGTCGGCCAGAATGCCGATCGGGCTGCCGCAGTCTTTCTCGACCTGACGGATAATCGCGTGGCGTTCGCGGATTTCACCGTGTTCGCCGTGGCTCATGTTCAGGCGGAAAACATCTGCGCCAGCTTCGTGCAATGCGCGGATAACTTCGTATGTGCTGGATGCAGGCCCCAGCGTGGCAACGATTTTTACGTTGCGATGGCGTTTCATAATACAGTCCTCATCCTCTAGATCTGACTTTGACCCGTTAACGCTAACGTCTACCGCTAACGGTCAGTTAAATGCCTTATTGCGCAAAATCTCGACATTCTCAACGGTGGTATTGGAAAGAGTGTCAAAATCATGCTTTTGATGTCATCACCGCTATGTCACGTCATACTGCACAAAAATATGAACAGAGGTCAAAATGGACGATCAAACCCGCATCGAAATCGAAGCTGCTGCATTCCGCGCCTTGCGTGAACACCTGATGGAAAAGCGGACAGACGTTCAAAACATCGACATGATGAACCTTGCTGGCTTTTGCCGCAACTGTTTGTCGCGCTGGTACCAAGAGGCCGCAAACGAACGCGACATCGACATGACCAAAGACGAAGCCCGCGAGGTTTTTTACGGCATGCCGTACGACCAGTGGCGCGATCAATTCCAATCAGAGGCGTCTGATGAACAAAAAAAGGCGTTCCAAACATCATTTGCTGAAAACGTTGGCAAAGAGTCCTGAGACCTACCCCAACAGCACCTAACAGATTCAAAAGACTCTAAAATATGTCGCCGAGCCGCCGTTACGGACCATGACAAATAATGTCTGGGACCTAAAATGCTGCTCGCCTTGCTTCTTGCATCTGTTGGCGTAGCCCTGTTCAGCGGGGCTATGTCCCCATTGGATGAAATGCCCGCGGATGATGACAATGCCGTGGGCTCTGATGATGATGACATCGCCTACTCGTGGGGCGGTGACGATAGCCTAACCGGAGAGTTAGGCGACGACTGCCTGTTTTTAGGCGAAGGTGACGATACAGCCACCGGCGGTCTAGGCGACGACATGCTGATTGGCGGCCCCGGAAATGACATCCTGATCGGAAACGAAGGCGATGACCGCATCATGGGCGGCAAAAACGCCGACTGGATCACCGGTGATGACGGAAACGACAACCTAAAAGGCGAAGAAGGCTGCGATATCATCTACGGCGGCACCGGCGATGATCTAATCCACGGCGGAAACGCCAACGACACCCTGCATGGCGATGATGGTAACGACATTATCTATGGCGGTGCTGGAATCGACCTGATTTACGGCGGCGAAGGCAACGACAAAGTCATCGATGTGTTTGGTGCGAATACGTTGCACGGCGGCGCGGGCGATGACCTGATCCGTGGCGGCACAGACAGCACACTATACGGTGATGATGGCAACGATCTGATCCATATGAAACAGGGTGCCGTCGCCATTGGCGGCGAAGGCGAGGACCTGTTCAATGTATTGATGTGCGCCGAGGATGAAATTCCTGAAGGTGAAACAGCGGATGTAACCACCATCACTGATTTCACACCCGAGGACGATTTGATCGCCATCACCCTACAGGCAGGACATTCGCCCGAGATCACAATCGAAGTGACCGAGGACGGATCGCACGTATTGTTTGACGGAACCTTGATCGTCACAGTGCAAGGCTATTCCGCTCTTACACTGGACGATTTGGTTCTGCTGACCGCGACGGCCTAATTAGACCGCAGTCTTCATGCTTTCCTCGATGTAGATTTCGCGCAGGCGTAGGGCCAGTTTACCTGGGACGCCTTCGCCAACCTGTGCGCCGTCGATTTCAACAACTGGCTGAACGAATGTCGTAGCCGAGGTGATGAATGCCTCGTCCGCAGCTTGCGCTTCTTCGATGGTAAAGTTGCGCTCTTCGACTTCCATCTGTGCTTCGGCTGCGAAACGCAGGACAGCAGCGCGGGTGATACCGTGCAGGATGTCGTTCGACAGGGCGCGAGTGATGATTTTGTTGCCTTTGACAATATAGGCGTTGTTGGACGTGCCTTCGGTCACGAAACCGTCCTCGACCATCCACGCGTCATCACAGCCCGCTTTTTTCGCCATCATTTTTCCCATCGACGGGTACAGCAGCTGAACGGTTTTGATATCGCGACGGCCCCAACGGATGTCCTCGATCGAGATGACTTTGATACCGGTTTTCACCGATGGCATTTCCACCAGATTTTTGGCGAATGTGAACAGCACGATGCCCGATGGAGTTTCGTCAGGGTTTGGCCAAGCGAAATCACGATCAGCAGGCGCGCCGCGCGTGATCTGCAAGTAAATGCCGCCTTCGGTCAGATCGTTCTTTTCGATCAGATCGCGGTGGATCTGCAGCAGTTCGTCTTTGGTCACTGGGTTGCGCATTTCCAGTTCGTTCAGCGAACGCTCCAGACGCACGGCGTGACCTTCGAAATCGACCAGCTTGCCATCGATGACCGAGGTCACCTCGTAAACGCCGTCCGCCATCAGGAACGCACGGTCGAAAATGGAAACCTTGGCTTCGGTTTCGGGTACATATTCACCGTTGACGTAGACGGTACGGGTCATGGCGTTTCTCCTCAAAATGACGGATTGGTTTTGGGTCAATGATGCCCCGCCGTCAAGCCCGCGACGATTTACCTCGCGACGTTAAATTGCTGCATGTGCAAAATTACCTTGCGCACCGCAGCGCAATTTCCTAACCAATTAACAACCTGAAACGTAATTTCATTACCGAAAGGAATCGCGCATGTCGTTCCGTATCCAACCCGCCGCCCCTGCCCGCCCAAACCGTTGCCAACTGTTCGGCCCAGCATCGAACACCAAACTGTTCGCCAAAATGGCCGCATCGGCGGCTGATGTTATCAACATCGACCTAGAAGATTCCGTTGCTCCGTCTGACAAAGACATGGCGCGCGCCAATGCGATCGAGGCGATCAATACCATCGACTGGGGCAACAAATATGTGTCCATCCGTATCAACGGTCTGGATACACCATATTGGTACCGCGATGTTGTGGACGTGATGGAACAGGCTGGCGACCGTCTGGATCAGATCATGATCCCCAAAGTTGGCTGCGCCGAAGACATTTACGCCGTAGACGCGCTGGTCACCGCGATTGAACGCGCCAAAGGCCGCACCAAGCCGATTTCTTTCGAAGTCATCATCGAATCCGCCGCAGGCATCGCCCACGTCGAAGAAATCGCAGCCTCGTCGCCACGTATGCAGGCGATCAGCCTAGGCGCCGCTGACTTTGCCGCGTCGATGGGTATGCAGACAACCGGTATCGGCGGCACGCAAGAAGACTACTATATGCTGCGCGAAGGCGAAAAATACTGGTCCGATCCATGGCACTGGGCGCAAACCGCTATCGTCGCGGCCTGCCGCACCCATGGCCTGCTACCAGTTGACGGCCCGTTTGGCGATTTTTCCGATGACGAAGGATATATCGCTCAATCGAAACGCTCGGCCACGCTGGGCATGGTTGGCAAATGGGCGATCCACCCGAAACAGATCGCGCTGGCGAACGAAGTCTTCACCCCATCCGAGGCGAAAGTCACCGAAGCGCGCGAAATCCTAGCCGCAATGGAAGACGCCAAAGCCCGCGGCGAAGGCGCAACCGTTTACAAAGGCCGTCTGGTCGACATCGCGTCCATCAAACAGGCCGAGGTTATCGTACGTCAGGCCGAAATGATCGCCGGTTCGTAAATCACGCACTTTCCAGAGGGACATAGATCAATGTGATCAGTTCCTCTGGAGCCACTTGCTCTGGCGTGTTCAGATACATTTCAAAAGTCGGACCATTGCGCAGCGTCTCGCCGCTTTCGTCCAGCCATTCGTTGTATAGATAATCATACGCAATCGTTAGATTTCCGTAGGGGCCGACATGGCGCAGCACTGCATAGCGCCCGCCAGGCAACATGACGACGTCCAGCGGATCATCCACGTCTGCCCTGTCCAGCAATAACCAGCCAACATTCGATTGATCGGATAGGTCATGGCCCGCAGCCGAGTTTTGGTCATAGGTCGCGACCATCATGCCGCATACGCGCCATAGGTCTTGATCAGAAATGGCTTTCTCGGCCGCAGCAACGCGATCCGATTGAGCGGAATCCTCCTCATGTTTCAGACACGCCAAATGACGTGGAAACATCTCCTTTATCGAAATGTTGAACACTCGATTTACCCTTATTAGCAACGTTACGTTCGCGTCAGCACGCGGTTGCCGCAGGGACATATTTTATTTCACCTGTAAAAGAAGGGTGAAAAAAACCAGATTTAAATCACTTACAATCTTGGTTTAGGCGTCACTGGTATTCTCGCAAGAAAACAATGCCGTAGTCACACATTCGTTTACAGTCCGTCGCATCGCCATAGGCGTTTTCAATGCCCAGTGCCATTGACGAACCTTGACCTTCGAACCGCGGATCGTCGCATTCCAGATCATCAGGAAACTCGCCGGAATCGTCACCAAAGTCGATCATGTTGCATTGTGTCGCTTCGGCTGCATCGATCGGGTTCCAAAGGTAAACCAGACCCGCATTATACGCCGCGGCGCAATCGGTCGCGTCCGTGCCCAGATATTCCCACGACAGCAATACCGAACGCGCCGGACCACTAAACCGGCGATCATCACATTCGCCATCTGCGGCCCATTCACCGCTGTCCGTACCGAAATTGATACCATCCACGATCAGGTCCACCGACTTTTTACCGTCCGATTTGGTCGACCCGCTGCGCAATGTGATCGTCCCCGCATCAAACGCCGCGCGGCAATCGGATGCATCGTGCATTATGTCGTCATCCAGCAGCGGGGTCGTCGTCATTCCCGCACCTTGAAATCTTGGATCGTCACATTCACCATCATTCGACCACTGGCTTGCATCATCACCAAACTGGATGGATTGCGCATTCAGTGGCAGCGCGGTTGCAACACAAAGAGAGACAAGTTTGACCAGATGACGCATAATTTCCCCCTTGGGTCCGCAGCCGACAACGTGCAAAATTTGAAAACTGCCTAAACCATGCCCTGTCGCGACATTGATTTTCAAAGAAATTGTGCCCCAAGGTCAGCTTTTTTGATAGCCGAGTTGCAAACACCCACATTGCGGCCTTATATCCCGCTAAGACCAATAGCCCCAAAAGAGGCGAGACATGACGATTTACCTCGAATTCGAAAAACCACTCGCCGAGATTGAAGGCAAAGCAGAAGAGCTGCGCGCTCTGGCCCGTTCGAACCCAGAAATGGACGTCGAAAAAGAGGCACAAGGCCTAGATAAAAAGGCCGAAGACCTGCTGAAACAGCTATACGGTTCGCTGACACCTTGGCGTAAATGTCAGGTCGCACGTCACGCTGACCGTCCGCATTGCCGCGATTACATCAACGCGCTGTTCACCGATTACACCCCATTGGCGGGTGACCGAAACTTTGCCGAAGACAACGCCGTGATGGGCGGTTTGGCACGTTTCAATGGCCGCGCGGTTGTTGTGATCGGCCACGAAAAAGGCAACGACACCAAAAGCCGTATCGAACGCAATTTTGGCATGGCCCGCCCCGAAGGCTACCGCAAAGCGATCCGCCTAATGGATCTGGCTGACCGTTTCGGCCTGCCTGTCGTGACGCTGGTCGACACCCCCGGCGCATATCCCGGCAAAGGCGCCGAAGAACGCGGCCAATCCGAAGCGATTGCGCGTTCCACGGAAAAATGCCTGTCGCTGAAGGTCCCAATGGTTTCGGTCATCATCGGCGAAGGTGGATCGGGCGGCGCTGTTGCGTTCGCGACCGCAAACCGTGTCGCAATGCTGGAACATTCCGTTTATTCCGTGATTTCGCCCGAAGGCTGCGCATCGATCCTATGGAAGGACGCAGAAAAAATGCGCGAAGCCGCCGAAGCGCTGCGCCTGACCGCGCAGAACCTGAACGAATTGGGCGTTATCGACCGTATCATCCCTGAACCACTGGGCGGCGCACACCGCGACGCAGGCGCAGCGATTGCTGCCGTAGGTGCAGAGATCGAAAAGATGCTGGGCGAAATGGACGGACAATCGGGCGATGAAATTCGTTCGAACCGCCGCAAAAAATTCCTAGCGATGGGTAACAAAGGTCTGGCTGCGTAACAAACGCGGCCAACCTGCCCGAAAATACAGCGATTATCGGTCCGTTTTTGCCGGCCAGCCTTGCAGGGCGGGGCGCGGGGCGGTAAACGCGTGACCGACCCAATATATCGGAGAGGCCCATGTCCATCGACACGGATACCGCCCGCCGCGTAGCCAAATTGGCCCGCATCAAGGTGGAAGAAGACGCACTGCCCGCGCTGGCACAGGAATTCAACGCGATCCTTGGCTTTATCGAACAGCTAGAGGAAGTCGACGTAGACGGCATCGAACCAATGACGTCCGTGACCCCGCAGCGCCTGAAACGCCGCGAAGACGTGGTAACCGATGGCAACCAGCAAGAAGCAGTGCTGAAAAACGCGCCCGACGCGCGCGAAGGGTTCTTTGCCGTGCCGAAGGTGGTGGAATAATGACCGATCTGAACAAACTGACGATTGCCGACGCACGCGACGCCCTGAAAAAAGGCGACGTAAATTCGGTTGAACTGACCCAAGCCTGCATCGACGCGATTGACGCATCGGGCGCATTGAACGCATTCGTTCACAAAACGCCAGAAATCGCGCTGGAACAGGCTGCTGCTGCAGACGCACGCGGCTATGCTGACGCCCCTGCCCTGAACGGTATCCCGCTGGGCATCAAGGATCTGTTCTGCACCAAAGGCGTCGATAGCCAAGCAGCATCTGGCATCCTCAAGGGTTTCAAACCAGAATACGAATCGACCGTCACCACCAAACTGTTCGACAACGGCGCGGTGATGCTGGGCAAACTGAACATGGACGAATTCGCCATGGGTTCGTCGAACGAATCTTCGGCCTACGGTCCTGCGGTGAACCCTTGGAAAGTCGATGATCGCAACCTGACACCGGGTGGGTCCTCGGGCGGGTCGGCAGCGGCTGTTGCGGCGGATCTATGTCTCGGCGCGACCGGCACCGATACCGGTGGTTCGATCCGTCAGCCTGCCGCATTCACTGGCACCGTCGGCATCAAACCAACCTATGGCCGTTGTTCGCGCTGGGGCATCATCGCCTATGCGTCGTCGCTGGATCAGGCTGGCCCAATGACCAAAACCGTCCGCGACAGCGCCATCATGCTGTCCGCGATGGCAGGTCACGACATGAAAGATTCGACCAGCGCAGATCTGGCTGTTCCTGATTTCGAAGCCGCGCTAACCGGCGACATCAAAGGCAAAGTCATCGGTATCCCGCGTGAATACCGTCTGGACGGCCTGAACGAAGAAATCACCAAACTGTGGGACGAAGGCGCGGAAATGCTGCGCGCTGCAGGTGCCGAAGTGCGTGATGTATCCCTGCCGCATTCGAAATACGCGCTGCCAGCATACTACGTTATCGCATCGGCCGAAGCGTCGTCGAACCTAGCCCGCTATGACGGCGTTCGTTTTGGCGAACGCGCGCCGCTGGGCGCTGGTGACGGCATCAACGAAATGTACGAAAAAACCCGCGCTGCAGGTTTTGGCCCAGAAACGCAGCGCCGCATCATGGTCGGCACTTACGTTCTTTCCGCCGGCTTCTACGATGCGTACTACAACCGCGCCCGCAAGGTCCGCACGCTGATCAAACGCGACTTTGAAAACGTGTTTGCAGATGGCGTGGATGCGATTTTAGCTCCTGCAACCCCGACCCCTGCGTTCGGGATTGGCGAAGTGTCCGATGCAAACCCTGTGGAAATGTACCTGAACGACGTCTTTACCGTGACGCTGAACCTAGCTGGTCTGCCCGGTATCGCCGTGCCAACAGGCATGTCGTCGAACGGTCTGCCGCTGGGCCTGCAGCTGATTGGTCGCCCATGGGAAGAAGCCGATTTGCTGAATATCGCGCATTCGGTCGAACATTCCGCTGGTTTTGTAGCAAAACCGCAAAAGTGGTGGTAACGGTTCCAAAACAACCAAGTGTCGGAGAGACCGCGTGAAACGTATATTGTTGGTGAGTGCCGCTTTCGCAGTTCTTTCAGCTTGTGGGGCCAATGATGTCCCCGCCAGCAATGGTCCAGGTTTCTCTGACTACGCAGAATGGGAACGCGCCCAGCGCGAAGCCGCGCTAACGGGCGTTCCTGTCACCGCTGCACCTTTGGCCCCTGCCGCTACAACGACCACCACGTCAACGGCAGCTGCAGCCCCTGTTTACAGCGGCGGCATCACACCAGAAAGCAGCTCAGACGGGCAGACCATTTTCATCCGCGAAGGCGGCGTAGAGGCATCGCCATCCAACGCTGCGCCAACGCTGTACAATCATCCGGGATTGTCGGATGAACAAAGCTTTGCTGCCGTGACATCGCGCGAAACGATTGAGTCTGACGCGGAACGACGCGCAGCGCTCGCATCGCAATATCAAGTTGTTCAGCCAACCGATTTGCCGACCCGTGAATCGACCGGCCCAAACATCATTGCATACGCGTTGAATGCGCCAAACAGTCTGGGTCAGGAATGGTACAGCCGTTTCATGTATTCGGGCCAGGGCCGCTTTGAACGCAACTGCGCCAAATACACCAGCGCAGACGAAGCCCAAAGCGATTTCCTATCGCGTGGCGGCCCAGAACGTGACCCCAAAGGTATCGACCCTGACGGCGACGGTTTCGCATGTGACTGGAACCCTGCCCCATTCATTCAGGCGGCCCGCGCTGCGGCCTCGGGCAACTGATCGTTCAATTTCCATCGCCTAATTTCGGGCCGCGCCGCGATGGCGCGGTGCCTGATATCATCGTGCTGCATTACACCGCGATGGCCGATTGCGATGCAGCTCAGCGCGTTTTATGCACCCCCGAACGCGAAGTTTCAGCCCACTATCTGATCGCCCCCAACGGCACCGTCACCCAATTGGTGGACGAAGATCAACGCGCGTGGCACGCAGGCGCAGGGTCATGGGGATCGGTCACGGACGTCAATTCACGGTCCATAGGGATCGAAATGTCAAACATCGGCACAGCCCCATTTTCGGCCCCTTTGATGGATGCGCTGGAAACTCTGCTGCCTGAAATCATGAACCGATGGTCAATCCCGCCCGAACGAGTGATCGGCCATTCTGACATGGCACCTGGCCGTAAAATCGATCCTGGTGCGCGGTTTGATTGGACGCGGCTTGCACGACAAGGTTTGGCGATCCGCGCGCAGGCGCAGGCCCCGATTGCCGCAGATCAGGCCCGTTTTGACACGGCCCTGACCCAGATTGGATACCCCACTGCGGATGCAGACACCCGCCTATCCGCGTTCCGTTTGCGCCACCGACAAGGCGCGACAGGGCCGCTGGATGCGTGGGATATGGCGCTGGCGACCGATCTGGCCGCCAGATACCCAGCGACCTAGGCCGCCTCTTGTGCGGCACCCAGCGCCAACAAGGTTTCCGCGATTTGCACCGCGTTCAGCGCCGCACCTTTTAGCAACTGATCGCCGCAGATGAACATCGCGATGGTGTGGCCTGTTGGGTCGCCCAGATCGCGGCGGATACGGCCCACCAGCACGTCATATTCGCCTGTTGCTTCGGACGGCATTGGAAAATGGTTGGAGTCGCGGTCATCCACCAAACGCACGCCGGGGGCATTTTCCAGACGCGCGCGCACCTGTTCCACGTCCACAAAATGGTCGAACCGCACGGACAGGGCGATCGAATGCGCGCGCAGAACAGGGACACGCACACAAGTCACGCCGATCGGCAGTTTCGGCTGCGATAGGATACGGCGAGTTTCTTCGATGACCTTTAGTTCTTCGCCATTGTAGCCCGTTTCGCCATCCACATCAGAATTGTGGCTGAACAGATTGAACGCATAGGGATGCGGCATGGCGTTCGGCGCGTAATCGTCACCGTTCAGTTTCGCACTGGTCGCATCGCGCAGTTCGTCCATCGCCGCCGCGCCGCCGCCCGAAGCAGATTGATAGGTGACCAAATTCAAACGGCTGATCGACCAGCACCGCTGCAGCGCCGCCAAAACGACCGTCGCGATGGCGGCAACGCAGTTCGGGTTCGCGATGATGCCTGCGTGCGGCACGATCTGGCTACCGTTCGCCTCGGGTACGATCAGCGGAACGGTTGGGTCCATGCGGAACGCCGACGAATTGTCGACCACCACGGCCCCTGCTTTGGCCGCAACAGGCGCGTAACGGCGGGACACGGTCGCGCCGGCGCAGAAAAACACGATGTTCACGCCGTCGAACTGGTGGTCGGCGACTTCTTCGACGGGCAAATGCGCGCCTTTGAACGACAGGGTCTGACCTGCCGAACGAGCCGAGGCGAGCAGACGGATCGACGCAACGGGGGTGCCGCGATCCTCTAGGCACTGCAGCACTTCGCGGCCAACAACACCGGTTGCGCCGACGATGGCGACGACGGGCGGTTCAGGGACAAATTGGGAAACTGGGGCATTCATGGTCGGTCTCTTTGCTTTGCGGGCAGAAACGTCGGGGAATGCTGTGATTTTGATGTGCAACCCCGACCGTTCCGGCGGGGTTGGTTTGGTTTAGATCGTAGCCCATACCAAAACATCCCCCGCAAGAGCGGTGGTCATCTTGGTCTTCATGGTTTTGTTCACTAGGATCATCATGGGGCGGTTGTTAGCAGGCCGTTTTCGCGTTTGGCAAGAATTTTTTGCGCGGCGCGTTACACGTCCATCCAAATGGTCACGGGGCCATCGTTGATCAGAGACACTTTCATGTCGGCGCCGAATTTACCGCAAGCCATTGGAATATTTAGGTTTTGAACCTCTGATTTGAACAGTTCATACAGGCGTTCGCCTTCGTCCGGACGGGCCGCAGAAGAAAACCCAGGGCGGTTCCCGCGGGACGTATCAGCGGCCAAAGTGAACTGGCTGACAACCAAAGCGCTACCGCCAATGTCCATCAGAGACTTGTTCATACGACCGTCTTCGTCGGCAAAGATTCGGACTTTGGACAGTTTGGCGGCCAGTTTCGCCGCCTTGTCATCGGTGTCGCCGTCCATAGCGCAGACCAGAACCAGCATGCCCTGCCCGATCTGTCCGATAACCTCGCCATCCACACGAACGGCGGCTTCGGAAACGCGTTGGATTAACGCTCTCATAGCTCTTTAGCCCAAGGCGGATTTGCGCCTGCGCGGCTAACGGTCACTGCCGCCGAACGGGTGCCCAGTGACAGAGCGCTGGCGATCTGCGCCTCAGACAGGTTGGCAACGGCGTCTTTGGTCAGCAGGCCCGCGTCTTGTAGCAATGCCAGAACGCCCGCGTTGAACGTATCGCCTGCGCCGACGGTATCGACAACTTCGACCCGCGTTGCGTCGACGAACACATGCTGATCTGCGGTGATGCCGTGCGCGCCTTTTGCGCCTTCGGTAATGCAGACCAATTTCGCGCCCATGGCGATGATTTTACGTGCGGCGGTGACGATGTCTCCTTCGCCAACCAGCCAAGCCAGATCTTCGTCCGACAGTTTGACGATGTCCGCAGCGGCCATCATGCGGTCAATGCGTGCACGATAGGCGGTTTCATCTTTGATGAACGACGGGCGGATGTTCGGGTCGATCATCGTGACGCGGGTCGCGGATTCGCGCATCATCAGCGCCTCATACGTGGAACCGCATGGCTCAACTGGCAAAGAGATCCCACCAAAGAACATCGCATCAGCGTCAACGGTAGCAGGCAGATCATCCGGCGACAGCATGCGGCCAGCGGTGCCTTCGTCGTAGAAAGCATAGGTCGCGTGGCCATCAACCAGTTTCACGAACGCGACGGTGGACGGACGGTCCGACAGGTTCACCAGCGAGGTATCAACGTGGCTTTCTTTTAGGCTGTTCATCAGAACTTCGCCCATCATGTCGTTCGCAATGCCCGAAAAGAACCCGACATTCGCGCCCAAACGACCCAAGGCGATTGCTGTGTTGAACACCGCACCACCTGCGTAGGGGGCGTAACATGCCTCGCCTTCGGTAGAGGTACGCGGAAGCATGTCGATTAGGGCTTCACCACAGCACAGGATCATTTCGGGCCTCAATTGTTAGCGATAACGTTGCGCAGTTGGGTGCCGCGAAAATGCCGTTTAGTCAACCCATCACTGGCTTTGCGCAGCAACATATCCGATCGCAGCGGCCACAATCAGCCCCAAAACAACCGCAAAGGCGATTTTCCATGCCGAATACGGGCGTTCGCCCTGCACTTTGCCCGTTTGGCCGTTCACAACAAAACGGTAGGTTTTGCCGCGATATTTATAGGCGGCCAACCACACAGGCAGCAGAACGTGTTTGAACGTCACATCGCTGACCTTTGTATCGACGTTATGCACCCGCTGCGTGTCGCCGCCGATGTCAAACCGCACGTCGCGAAGGATCATGCGGTCCATGTATTCGCGCGCCTCGTCAAAACCGGCGTCCAGCTGCACCTGATACCCTTCGGCGCGGAAACCGGCCAGAAAATCAGGGCTATAGGGTTTCAACTCAGACAGGTTCCACGGCTGCAAATTATCGGTGTATTTTTTCGGCAGCGAATTGGACGCCAGCACCAGAACATCGTCAAAGAACCGTGCAACGCGGCCCGATTTCCGCCGCCAACGCGTTTTGCGAACCCGCTGCGTTTCACGTTTGCCGTTCCGCGTGACCGTCCGCGTTTCGTAATAATAATCGCCGCGTTCGCCGACATAGGCGGATTTGGTATCCGCGTCATAGGTCCAATACGGTACGTAAATACCGTTCATTTTGCGACCCTTGCGCGCGTATTCCTGCAACCCATTGGGCGCAAACCACAAACGCCCTAGCCAAGCGTTCATTGAATCCTTGGCTGATTTTTCATCGATACTAAAGGGCAGTAAACCTTTGGGTTTGATGTGACGATGGGTGCCTGTGTCGGTCACAATGGGGGTCGCGCAAAACGG
Organism: Marivivens niveibacter; assembly: GCF_002150005.2. Classification (GTDB taxonomy): domain Bacteria; phylum Pseudomonadota; class Alphaproteobacteria; order Rhodobacterales; family Rhodobacteraceae; genus Marivivens; species Marivivens niveibacter. The sequence goes on along the minus strand of NZ_MSPP01000001.1, from coordinate 172,079 downwards.
GCATTCGTCGGCGTGGGTGACACCGTCGAATTCGACCTCTGCCCCGCAATTGTCACAGCGCGTGACGCGGGTCGTTTCCATATCCGCCTGCGGCAGTTCGTTTTTCACAGCCGCTAGGAAATCCAATTCGCGGATCGCTTCGACCGCTGCGGGGGTGTCGTGGTGCAGGGCTTCGGTGTGACCGCAGAAATCACAGATCAGCTGATCCGCACCTGGGTCAAAGCGCATATCGGCGCCACATTGTTCACATGGAAAACGGTGTTCTTCTACGGTCATGGAAATTCGGTCGGTCTGAAAATGGGTGGGGCGACCGTGGCCGCCCCGATTGTTGATTACATGGCTGGTGGCGGCGGAGGCGGCGGCGCCACGGTGAACAGCTGCGCCAATTCGGTGTCAGCTGCGGCTTTCCATCCGTCCTGACCTTGGGTCCAGACCAGAGTTTCGCGCGACAGTTCGCCAGCAGCGGCCATGCGGCCCATAGCGGCCTTGGAAAACGGGCCTTTGGTCGCGCCGTTTTCTGCGATGTGCCAAACGTGTTCAACAGGCGGAGGCGGAGGCGCAACAGGGGCCGCAGCAGGCGCATATTGCGGCTGTTGTTGCGGCACAGCGCCCCAAGGGCCGGTCATCATATTGCCCATGGCCATGCCCATGCCTGCGCCCATGCCAGTCGCCATGGCTTGGCCCGCGCCGGATGCAGGATTGCCCATCGCCTCGGCTGCGCGCCATTTCATGTGGTCGTCCAGATTGCCCGCGATGCCGCGGCTGGTGCGCGCATCCAATGCCTTTTCGACCGCTTCGGGTAGGCTGATGTTTTCGATGTAGAATTCAGGGATTTCCAAACCATAGGCCGCGATGGTCGGCGCAATGGCTTTGTTCACCAATGTTGCCACGTCGCCCGTGTTCGCGGCCATATCCAGAACAGGGATACCGCTGGCCGCGATCGCGCGGCTGAATTCCTGAACGATGATATTGCGGATCTGGAAACTGATTTCATCCATTGTGAATTCGCCGTCCGTGCCGACGACTTCGGTCATGAACAACGCAGGATCAGACACTTTGATTGTGTATGTGCCAAACGCGCGAACACGGGTTGGGCCGAATTCAGGGTCGCGGATCATGATCGGATTTTTCGTGCCCCATTTCAGGTTCGAAAAACGGGTTGTGTTGACGTAGTAGATTTCCGATTTGAACGGCGATTTGAAACCGTGGTCCCAATGCTGAAGCGACGTCATGATCGGCATATTGTTGGTTTCCAACATGTACAGACCCGGCGCGAATACGTCGGCCAACTGACCTTCATGCACGAATACAGCGGCTTGGCCTTCGCGAACGGTCAGTTTCGCACCGTATTTGATTTCATGGCCTTCGCGTTCAAAACGCCAGACCATCGTGTCACGGGTATCGTCCGTCCAGTGAATGACGTCGATAAACTGACCCGACAGAAAATCCAGAATGCCCATAACTATGGCTCCTTCGTTATTAACTCGATCCGCCTAGCAATTCGTTTGCGATTTGGCGGACAATTGGCGTCGCCTGATCAGCAGTCATGCCAACTGATAGGCGATCATCATACAAAATTTTCAACAACAGTTCGTCATGCGTTGTCAGATAGGCGTATTCTTCGTCGTCGTTGAAAATCGAAGGACGCGCCCTTGGGCTGTCATTGGCCAGCCCCATGCCTTGGGCCAGCTCTTCGTGAACGCAGGACTGGCGCATCAGATCGGGATGTTCGGCGCGAATTATCGCCACCGCGCGACGGTAGCGCACACCGTCAGGGCCAAATGTTCCGATCACCAAACACAGCTGATCGCGCGGCAGGTTCACGGCATAATCGATCGACGTTTCTTCGACACCCGGCATAATCGACCGCAGCAGCGGCGCAGAAGCGCGTAGATCATCGTGGTTCAGGATAAGAACGTGGAAATTGGCGTCGTCATGGGAATAGGTGATAGGCACGCCAGTTAGCCGCGACAGGCGACTGCCATAGGCGCGGATGTAATTCCTATCCGTCACGCGGCGATCGGCACCTACCGAAGCGCCAAATTTGACTGACATGCGCACAGGTTGTTCCCAACGGCGCAGTGACGATTCCGTTTGCTGCGCACGCAGGCGACCCGACTGTGCGCTGTATTCATCAAAAAGCGCGATCTGCACAAAATTTCGTACCAAATCGTCAGCATCGAACGGTGCCTCTATCCCACCGCCGTTGGTACGCATCAGGCCCTGTACCAGCAAATCTTGCTGAAGCCGCGCATAACGCTGTTCCAACATACGGCTATAATCAGACACCTCTGCCGGCTTTGGTTCGGGTAGTACTAACTCATTTGGACGAGCCTCGGGCGCGGGCACGTCATCGGGGGCGGGCGGAAATAGGTCGCAAGCGGTCAAAGACACCGCAGCCAAACCCAGCAAAACCGACCGCCACCCAATTGTCATTTATTCGCCTGTTGCAGTGCCTACGTTATATCCCGCAGCATCGCCGCGTGCTTTGGCACTTGCAAGTGTTGCCTTGAGTTCGGCTTCCATGTTTTGCAGTTCTTTTTCGGCTTCGGCGCGTTTGCGTTTGCCTTCGTCCGCGATGGCTAGGCTTTCGTTGATCGTCGCGATCAGCGTTTCATTCGCCTGTTTCACTGCGTTGATATCAAACACGCCGCGTTCCATTTCGGTACGGATCGCTTTGTTCGCTTGGCGCAGGTTGTCTGCGTTTGCGGTTAGCAGTTCGTTGGTCAGGTCGTTTGCTTCGCGTACGGCTTTGGCTGCTTCGGCGGAACGCTGGATGGTGACGGCCTGCGCCAACTGGGTTTCCCAAAGAGGAACGGTGTTCACCATGGTCGAGTTGATTTTGGTCACCAGCGACTTGTCGTTTTCCTGAACCAGACGGATCGAAGGCAGCGACTGCATCGTCACCTGACGGGTCAGTTTCAGATCGTGGACGCGGCGTTCCAGATCGTCACGGGCCGCACGCAGATCGCGCAGTTCTTGCGCTTTCATGACGCCCTCTTCCTCTGGCGCGGCGGCGACTTCGGCCTCTTTCGCTGGAATGGTGGTCTCGTCCAGCTCTTTCAGCTTTGCTTCGCCAGCGGCGATGTACAGCGCCAGTTCGTCATAGAACGTCAGCGTTTTATCATACAGCACATCCAGGCTTTCGATGTCTTTCAGCAGGACGTGTTCGTGACGCAGCAGGTCTTCGGTGATTTTGTCGATCTGGCCCTGAACTGTTTCAAAACGCGCGGCGAATTTCGCCATTGGCGCAGCGCGGCCCAGCAGTTTTTCCCAGAACGTCCGTTCGCGGCGCACGTCCAGTTCGGACACCGAAAACCCACGGATGGTGGTCACGATGTCACGCAATGAATCGCCAGCAGGACCGACATCTTTGTTGCGGACGCCGGTCAGCATCGATTGCGAAATATCCTGAAGCTCTGCCTGCGCGGCGGACCCGAAACGCACGATCGAATTCGTGTCGGACATATCCAGTTCGCCCATGCGTTTGGCGATTTCTGCGCCCGTTGGTTCGTCTGCGGTTTCCAGCGGGACGATGTCAGTGCCCGGTTCCGGCAGCACTACAGCGGTTACTTTTTCAACTTCGGCCAAAGTCGCTTCGGCTTTGGTACGTACGTCTTGGGACATGGTGTTCTCCATCACTCGGGCTTTACGCCCTCTCGTTTCAGTCGGTCGCGCAGGACTTTGATTTCAATATCCATGTCCGTGCGATCATCATTCAGCATCTTGTTGGTTTTGGCGGCGAAATTGCTCTCGAGATCCGTCAGCAATTGTTCAAAGCTGGACCGCGCATCTTCGTCTTTGGCCCGTTTATAAAGGTCCGCGAATTTGACGGCGGCATCGCGGGCACCCATTAGGTACACGCCCAAATATTTGCGCGCGCCCGTTAGATCGCGGGGGTCCTCTTCTACGGTGCGGATCATGTGGCGGGCAGCGGATTGGAACGACGCGACGCGGATATCCAGTTTGCGATCATTCAGCGATGCGATGTGATCAGACATTGCAGACAGATAGGTTTCCGCCTCGTCCACAACGCGGGCAACGCGGTCTTGCTGAAAATCATCAATCCCTTCGAGCCGTTTATTCTGTAGCGGATCAATCCCAAACGCGGCGATATGCAAACCGCCCGCCGCGATGCCGTAAATAACCGCACCAATGATACCCGCATCTTTGGACAGCGCGGCACCAGCAATTCCGACGCTAGCCAAAATAGCCGCCAAAATTTTACGCGGCAGCGCAGGCCGGCGCGCAATCGATCGCGCGTTATAGGCCGCCTCGGCGCGCAATCCTTCGCGTAATAGCCATGCCCCCAGCCCCAAAATGGCGGCACAAATCAGGCCCGTGATCATCGTGGTCGGCTCTTGTCGAATTGACGTGAACGCCAGAACAACCGGCGGGACAAACATCACATTGGATTTACCACCAGCAGGATCAACGCGGCGGTCGTCCGAAACCATGACATTGGAGGTTGCACCGCTATCTGCGTTGCCGTCGGGGCTGTATTTTCCGCCAAACCGTTTAGCCATCACAGCCCCCCAATTGTGCCAGTGACGACACCAAACATCAGGACCATCAACAGCGCAAAAGCAATATTGCGAAAGGCTTTGGGCATTCAAAATTCCATTTTCATTCCGTGTGACCATAGGCGCGCGGCACAACAGCCGCATGACAATGCGCCAAGGTCGATCTTTTTGAACTGGAATCCGTATGCGCGGATTTGTCAGGCCAAGCCCGTTTCAAATCCAACAATGTCCCCAATCCATGCCAACACCATGACGTTGGCACAGATTTCACGCAAGGGGATAGATTTAGCTGTTTTTCCCCGTCGCCGAAGGTTTACGGCGGCGCGCAGGTTTCGGTTTGGGTTTGGTCAGCGGTTTCATTTCCGCATCCCATCCCATCTGATCACGCAGCACGCGGCGCTTGACCTCTTCGACTTCGCCAGCCTTTAGGTTGCCCAACTGGAATGGACCATAGGACAGGCGCAGCAAACGGTTCACGGTCGCGCCCACATGTTCCATCGCGCGGCGGATTTCGCGATTTTTACCTTCGCGCAAGGCGATGGTGAACCACGCATTCGCGCCCTGCTGGCGGTCAAAAATCACTTCCATCGGTGCATATTTCACACCATCAACGGTGACGCCTTTGCGCAGAGCCTCGATATCGATTTTTTCGCCGTTACCTTTGACGCGCACACGATAGCGGCGCAGCCAACCCGTTGATGGCAATTCCAAATTCCGTTTCAATTCGCCGTCGTTGGTCAACAACAACAAACCTTCGGAATTCAAATCCAAACGGCCCACGCTCATGACGCGCGGCATATCTTCGGGCAATTGATCGAAAACGGTCTCGCGGCCTTTTTCGTCGCGGGTTGTGGTCACTAGACCCACAGGTTTGTGATACAGCCACAAACGCGCAGGTTCAGGTTCAGACACCCATTTCCCATCCACCTGAATGCGATCCTTTAGGGTCACATTCAGCGCAGGGCTATCAATCACCTTGCCGTTCACTTTGACACGGCCTTCGGTGATCATGCGTTCCGCTTCGCGGCGCGATGCGACGCCAGCGCGGGATAGGACTTTGGCGATGCGATCGCCCGTTGGGGTATCTTTGGTCATATACCCCTTTAATCGCAGCACGGCGCTTTGCGCAATCGGTAGCGGTTAAGGGTTGCGCGAAAAGACGCCCCATCGCACAAGACGATATGAAATTCCGCAGCTACATGTCCGAAGCCATGAAAGAGGCCCACGCCGCAGCCGAACGGGGCGAAGTACCCGTGGGCGCCGTGATCGTGTCCCCGTCTGGCGACATCATAGCCCGCGCGGGAAACAGGACGCGCGAATTATCCGATCCCACCGCTCATGCCGAAGTTTTAGCGATACGCGATGCGTGCGCCCAAATCGGGTCGGAACGGCTGGTTGGTCATGACCTATATGTGACGCTGGAACCCTGCCCCATGTGTGCATCTGTCATTTCATTTGCGCGTATCAGCCGCCTGTATTATGGCGCGTCCGATCCGAAATCGGGCGGCGTCGAAGTGGGACCGCGTATCTATTCCCACAAACAATGCCATCACACGCCCGAGGTCTATGACGGCATCGACGCCAAAGCCGCCGAAGACCTGTTGCGCGATTTTTTCGCTGCAAAACGCTAGTTCGTTTTTTGATACGTGACGTAGGTTTCTGCGGGTTTTCCCCGCGCCATCAAAGCCGACCATAAAAACGGATCAGTATCTTCGGCATCAAATTGGACGACGCGCGCGCCGATGCGGTCGGCTTGGGTCAGACACCAATCAATCGCCTCATTGATTTCGGCGCGATTGCCTGCGATCCATCCTGCCTCGGCAACGCCCCCTCGCATACCGCGCAACGATGCAAAGCCTCCGCCGATAAATGCGGCGGTGCCGTCTTCGATGGATTGCCCAAAGGTATGGCGCAGGTTGGTGGGTTTTTCAGGCAGGTTATCAGACTTGCAATCGCGGTAATAATCCCAATGGGCGTTCAGCCATTGATCCATTTGCGATGCCGCAACAACCCGCGCATTTGGGCAATCAACTGCGCGTGCCGCTAAATTAAAAACGCCAGATCGGGACATTTCAGACCATTCTGACAGGTCATAATCGTGATCGAATGGCAGCGTGGCGATCACGCGGTCGTACCCTTCGGGCAATTCGACCGCGTTCAGGTCATCATGTTGAGTCAGGCGATCCACATCCAGATAGGCCGCATAGGGATGCAGCGGGTTCTGGACCAACCGGATCATTTCCCCAGAGCCTCTGCCGCCAATTTATCAGAGGCGGTTTCGATTGTGGCCTCAAGTCGCTGCATGAATTCGTCTGTGGCCAAGCCTGGTTTGATGCGCGGCAAAAATTCGACCACGGCGGTTCCGCTATAGCGGATCAATCCGTGGCTAGGCCACGTTACACCCACATTCACTGCCACAGGCACGCAGTCCTGATTCAATTCACGATACAATACCGCCGACCCGATCTTATACGGGCGTTTTTCACCGACAGGCACACGGGTGCCTTGGGGGAAAATGATCAACTGACCTGGATCAGACCGACCCGCTGCTACATCGGCAACCATCTTTTTGATGGCGACGCCGCGCTTGCCACGATCCACAGGGATACAACCGATCCGCAGACCATATTGACCAACGATGGGCGTGTATAGGATTTCCTTTTTCATGATGAACTTACCACGCGGCATCGCGCCGTAGATCATGATGATATCCAGAAAAGACTGGTGTTTGCCCGCAACCAAAACCTCGTCCGTTGGGGGGGTACCGCGGACTTCGCATTTTAGGCCGATGATCCAGCGCGCGCAACATAACACAAAATAACACCACGCATGACACGCAGCGTGACCACCACGTTTATCGACCAGCATCCAAGGTAAGAACCCAATCGCGAAGATCACCATGCCAACATAGATAACGACATGGAAAATCATCGACCGCAGAAATTGAATGACAATCATGAATTGGCCCTAAGTGTACGCAGCGCCGCCGCGCGGGTTGCAAAAAAGGCCACGATAGCAGCCAGAGGCGGGATCACCAGTGGCGCGATCCAGCCCGCGCCTTGAAATCCCAGACCCGTTAAAAATCCGCCTGCGACTTCGGTCTTTGGCAGCAACAGTACGGCCAGCATACCCGCCGCAGTGCCTGCCGCCGATCCAGTCAAAGATCGCAAGGTAAACCGCCGCACAAAGGCCCCCGCGATATATAAATCGCGCGCACCAACCAAACGCATAACGCGGATTACTTGGGCATTTGCTGCCAAAGCAGCTTGGGCCGCTAGGGTAATCATCGCGCCCGTTGCCGCAGCGATCAACAAAATTGCAACCGTTGCGAGCAACCTAAGACGGTTCGCCGCCGCAATTAGCGGTTCGCGCCAACGTGTGTGATCGTCCAAAATCGCACCTGGCACTTCGGCCTGTAGACGGGCTCGTAGGCCTGCGGGGTCATATCCATCGCCTTCTTCGATAATTTCGATCAGTCGCGGGATCGGTAGCGTTTCAACCGGCAGATCAGGCCCGAACCACGGTTCCAGCAATGCCTGTTGTTCTTCGGTTGTCAGCGGCTTTGCCGACGCAACACCGGGGGTCGTTTCCAAAACGCGGACGGCTGCGGCCTCTTGAGCGGCCAATTGGTCTGCAGGCGCGGAAATGCGCAGCGTTGACGTGCGCGCCAATTCTGCCGACCAACGATCCGCCAACCGGCCTGTTGCCAAAGACAAAGCCAGCGCAAAGACTGCCAAAAACGCCATCGCGCCCGCCGTAAAGACCGTTAGGTTTGCCGTATATCCCGTCGGCGGCACGGCCCGATCAGCCAGCGGATCGCCAGCCAGCATCGACATATATCGCCCTAGGTTGACCTTCATAGCTCTGCCCCCGCGACATGTAGACGGCGGTTCGCAAGGCGCAAGACGCGCGTCGATACCTGCGATTTTGATGCGCGGATCAAATTCAGATCATGCGTCGCAATCAGCACGGTTTTACCCATCTTGTTCAGCTCGACCAACAACTGCAGCAAACGCTGAGACATCTCCCAATCAATGTTCCCCGTCGGTTCGTCCGCGATGATCACGTCAGGCGAAATGATGACGGCACGGGCCAAAGCCGCACGTTGGCGTTCACCCCCCGATAGTTGCGGTGGCAATTGTGATGCCTGATGCGTCAGACCGACCCAACGCAGCAAATCTTCTAGATAATCGCCCGCCTCTTGGGCACGGCCAGAAACTGTCAGTGGCAATGCGATATTTTCGGCCACCGACAGATGATCCAAAAATTGGCAATCCTGATGGACAACACCAATTTTACGGCGCGACATCGCAACATCGTCGCGTTCCATTTCACGCGTATTTTTACCGAACAGGCGGACATAGCCCGCCGTCGAAACCAATTCGCCGTAACACAATTTCAGCAAAGTCGTTTTACCAGCCCCTGACGGCCCCGTCAGAAACTGAAATGACCCCGGCGCAAGCGTGAGCGAAACGTCCGAAAACAGTTCCCCGCCACCATAGGAATACGCAACCCGATCCAGTTCGATCACTGAAAAATCCTTTCATGCACCATGCCGTTTGTGTTCTGCCTAAAACACAGTCAGAATTCAATCACCTCAGAAGAGAGAGGCATTGTTTCGCTTTTCCAAATAATAAGTGATTGTTAATACTCGAAAGACACCGAATATTTCGTCCGTTCCTTGGACGTTGGAGAATGGCTAATGCGGCTCACTTGCCCAAATTGCGGCGCGCAATACGAAGTTCCTGACGACATCATCCCCGAAACGGGACGTGATGTACAATGTTCCAACTGCGGCAATACTTGGTTCGAAAATCCATATGAATCAGCCGAAGAGGTTGGCGGCGTTGAAATTCAACCCCCACCACCTGCACCTGAACCAGAGCCGCAGCCAGAGCCAGAGCCGCAACCTGAACCAGAAACAGTTAATGCAGCACCAGAGGCAGAAGACGATGTAATCGCATCCGTTTTGTCGATTGATACAAACGACAGCGACGAACATTACGAATTCGAAGACCCCGAACTCGAAGAAGAGGATGACGCAGAAGAAACCGTCGCCCCTGCCGATTTCCATGATTATTCCGAAGACGACGATGAACCCGATGACGCGGAAGACGAACCTATCGGCGTCATGCCTGCACGGATTCGTCCGACCCGCCCCGCACGGACCATCGACCCCGCAATCGCTAGCATCCTACGCGAAGAGGCGGATCTGGCCGCGTCCCGTCGGGCCCAAGACCCCGATCCAATCGAAAGCCAACCTGATCTGGGTCTGGATGACCTGTCCGACACGCCAGACATGGACCCAGAGGAACGACATTCGTTAGAGGTTCAGCGCCGTCTTTCGACGCTAAAAGGTGAAGAGAACGCTACCGATGGTCCACGCAAAGATTTGCTGCCCGACATCGAAGAAATCAATTCGACCCTTCGGTCCGCAGCGGACCGAACTGTTCCTACTAGTGAAAAGGTCGAACAAGAAAATCGCAGCGGCTTCCGCACTGGGTTTCTAGGCACAATCATTGCCGCAGGCATTGCAGCAGCGGGTTATATCTATGGTGATACCATCGGTGATATGATCCCTACCGTCGCGGCCCCATTGGACAGCTACAGCACTTGGGTGGACGGGTTGCGTGTGTCTCTGAATTCAGCCGTCGAAGGGTTCTTATCGTCGCAATCCAGCGATGGCTGATCAGAACCGATCCAACAGCCTGCGTAGATAATCCAACTCTAATTCGTCGCGGTCCAATTCACCTGCACGGCGACGAATCTCATCCATAAGCTCGCCCGCGCGACGTTGAACGTCCTCTTGCATCATCGACTGATCGGTGCCCGCTGGCCCTTCGGTCCCCGACTGACGGCCAAGCGGATCAATATTGGCCTGACGTTGTCCGCGCTGCACGCCATCAGATTCGCCATCAGAGTCCGCATCCGTTTCTTCGCTTTGGGTCAATGCTTCGCCCAATTGGCGCATACCTTCACGCAGCGCATCGATCGCTTCGGCCTGTCGATCGACGGCTTCGGGTAAATTTTCGTCGCGCAATGCCTGTTCAGCGCGGTCCATCGAACGTTCTGCCTGTTCCAACGAACGGCGGGCGGCGTCCTCTTGTCCATCAGGCAGAACGGGCAAATTACGACGCTGTTGTTCCAGCAACTCGCGCAGTTCACGTTGACGATCTGCCAAATCCTGACCGCCTTGTTCTTCGCCTTCTTCGCCCTCTTCGCCAAAGGCGCGGTCTTGCAGGTCGTTAAAAGCGTCGTCGTTCAGTTCTTGCTGATCGCGCAACGTATCGCCCAGCTGTTCCATCGATTGCTGGCCTGGGCTGCCTTCGCCATTCTGTGACTGCGATTTCTGCATCTGTAGGTTTTGCAGCAGTTGGTTCAGCTGTTCCATCAATTCGGCAGCTTCGGCCATGCGGCCTTCGTTCATCAATTCCTGAATACGGTCCATCAACGCATCGATTTCATCTTGCGTGATTTCGTTTGTGTCCTGACTGTTGTCAGGCTGATCGGACCCATCACCATCAGGCATCTGTTCGGCCAGCATATCCATGTAATCGTCGGTCGCGTCGCGCAGTTCTTGCATCAATTCCTGAATTTCTTCGGGGGATGCACCGTTGCGCATCGCCTCGGCCAGACGTTCCTGTGCGCGGTTCAGACGTTCGCGGGCGTCAGCAAGCGCGCCCTCCTCTAATTCAATGGCAAGATCCCACAGGTTCTGCGCGATTTCGGCCTGCGTTTCGTCATCCAGCGATCCATCAGCCACGGCCAGTTCGATTTTTTCGATGATACCGCGGAAAATAGGATCGATGTTTGGGGATCGGAACGCCTGATCAGGGCGATAGGCAATCGCCCGCAGCATGGATGCAACGCGCGGAGCGTTCGATTTCGACCACATGAAATCGCGGCGCTGTTCGATCACGGCCTTGGTCACGGGGCGGAAAAAACGGCGGCCCGGTAGAACGATCTGTTCAGGTTCAGCGGCACCTACCTGCCCCAACGCGTCGGTCACTTCGAACGCGATGGTGACGGGCATGTTTGCCAGAATATGCTGACTGAAATCTTCGATCAGGGCTTCGTCAAATTCGGCGCGGTTGCCGGAAATTGGAATGGGCAGATCAACGATCAACGGCGCGATCGGATCGGGATCAACCATCAGGCCATAGCGGCGATCGACGCCCGTCAGATCCAGTTGGATAGCAACCTGACCGCCCACAATTCCGAAATCATCGCTGGCGAAAAACGGCTGAGTCATCACCCCCATCGCATCCGCCTGCACTGGGCCCGTCAGTTCGACAAAGGGCATCGCATCAGGCTGCACCGCGATATTCCACGCCCGTGGCATCGCGCCAAGGATCGAAATTTCGCCGTCTTGCAGGATGTCAAATGTCTGCGACTGGTCCGACGCGGGCGGCACCATGTCGGCCGCGCGCGCCGATACCGTTTCGGCCAAGGTCAGATCGCCCACATCCCCGTAAAACCGCAGCGTCACGCGCGATCCTTTGGGGACTTCGACGCGGCCTGTCAGGTCGGACAAATACAGCGTGGGTTTGCCCGTATAGCTGGGCGGTTCAATCCAGCCTTCCCAGCTCGCGCCAGATGCGGTCATCGTATCCGTTTGCGGGCCTGCCATCGCAGGGGCCGTCACGCGCGATGCACTGCCGAACAACACGCCGACCGTCACCGCCAGCAGCGCAATATAACGCAACCCGTATGGGTCGGCGGTTGCGACGCTTAGGTTCGGAGCGACGGGTTTCGCATCCCGCGTCCGTTCGCGCATCCGTTCGATATGAGCGTTCCAAATCGCGATCGATGCAGGGTCACTCGCCCCGATGGCCTGCGCGTCGTAAAGCGCAGAAATGGGCCGCCCAGGCAAACGCGCATCAACGCGGGCCATCGCCTCGACCAATGTCGGGAAATTGAATTGCCTCCAGCCGCGATACAGAAAATAGGCAATACCCAGCAGGCCCAACACCAGCCCCGCCCACACGATTTCCAGCGGAATATCAGGCAAAACGCCCAACAAAACAGGCGCAAGCAGCGCAAAGCCGATCGTCCAGACTGGCCAGAACCCGCGCACCACGCGTTCGGCAATCATGCCAACGCGCGTTGCAAAGATCGGCAATCGCAAATGCGGTAGACTGTCTGGCGTTTTGGTCAGCGTCCTGCTCCGGTTTTTATGTCCGTTGGGCTGACCTTAGCGCGATCAGACCCACTCGGGAACGATATCCTTGGAAATCATTTCTTCATAGGTAGGACGTCGGCGGATAACCGCAAATTTATCGCCCTCGACAAGCACTTCGGGGATCAGCGGGCGCGAGTTGTATTCGCTGGCCATCACCGCGCCATAAGCACCCGCCGACCGGAAAGACACCAGATCACCCGCCTTGAGCGGTGGCAAATCGCGCCCTTTGGCAAAGGTATCGCCCGTTTCGCAAATGCCGCCCACAACGTCGTAGGGTTCTTTTTCGACGCCTGCGTCTGCTTCGATCACGGGATCGATGTCGTGGTGCGCGTCATACATGGAAGGACGGGTCAAGTCGTTCATCGCCGCGTCCAAGATTAGGAATTTACGGTCTTCGCCTTCTTTGACGTAGACGACTTCGGACACCAATTGGCCCGCGTTGCCCGCGATCAGACGACCCGGCTCCAGTTCGATTTCGCAGCCCAGATGGCCGACCTCTTCGCGGATGACTTGGCCCAGTTCCATAGGCAGCGGCGGCGCTTCGTTCGAACGGGTGTATGGGATGCCCAGACCGCCGCCCAGATCCAGACGCGTGATTGAATGCCCATCGGCCCGCAGCGTTTCGGTCAGTTCGGCCACCTTGCGATAGGCCTGACGGAATGGTTCTAGATCGGTCAACTGGCTGCCGATATGCACGTCGATGCCAACGATTTTCAGGTTCGGCAATTCGGCAGCGCGGGCGTAGACCTCGCGCGCGCGGCTAATTGGAATACCGAATTTGTTTTCTTTCTTACCCGTTGCGATTTTCGCATGGGTTTTGGCGTCAACATCAGGGTTCACGCGGATGGTGATCGGCGCTTCGACACCCAGTTCGGTGGCGACTTGAGACAGCGCCTCCATCTCTGGTTCAGATTCGATATTGAACTGACGGATACCGCCCTCTAGCGCGGTGCGCATTTCCATTTTGGATTTCGCAACGCCCGAAAACACGATTTTCGATCCGTCAACGCCTGCCGCTTTGGCGCGCAGATATTCACCGATGGACACAACGTCGATGCCAGCGCCCGCTTTGCCCAGCATTTTCAGGACGGCCACGTTGGACAGCGATTTCATCGCGAAACAGATCAGGTGATCCATACCCGCCAGCGATTCATCAAACACCTGATAATGGCGCAGCAAGGTTGCCGACGAATACACATAGAACGGTGTGCCGACTTCGCGTGCGATATCGGTCAGAGCAACGTCTTCGGCGTGCAAAACGCCATCTTTGTAGATGAAATGATCCATGGGGCCTCCGCGCGGTGTTGGCGCGTCATATCAAATCCCGACGGGGTCGTAAGCCCCAAATCAACGCACGGGCGAGGATCGGAAAAACAGATACAGCGGCAAACCGCAGCTAACGCCAATGCAAAACGTGGCTGGGATCGCCAGCAAAGCCATCCAATTTTTGCGCACCAGCGTTTCGGCCAAAATCCAAACCGTCAGCGTGATCGCCGCGATGGTCAAATCCCACGTCAGGCCGATGGTCGAATCGTTCACGTACCACGCGTCGATCAGGCCGCTTAGCCCTGTGCCCGTTTCGTCCATGTACCCCATGAAATAGGACATGGGGTGAATCGCGCCCCAAATAGCCAAAGCCAGCCAGATAAAACGCAACACAGTCATTAGCAGGCCACCGATAGCGTAACGGTGCCGTTGGTACCGCCTACCGCACAGGATGTGGAAACGCCGCCCGATCCGATCGTTAACCCCATATTTGCGACAGGGCGCAAGGGGGCCCCTGCCGCGCCGCAGCTGGCAAGGGTTGCGATCATCAACAGGGCGGCGATTGTTTTCACTTTAACTCTTCTTTCCAACGCGCGATCTGTTCGTTGACGCGGATCGGGGACGTGCCGCCATAGGACTGACGGGACATAACCGAAGCTTCGACGGTTAGAACGTCGAACACGCCTTCAGTGATACCTTCGTTGACCGATTTCATTTCGTCCAGCGAAAGATCAGGCAGATCGCAGCCTTTTGATTCCGCCATCGCGACCAAAGCACCCGTGACGTGGTGTGCATCGCGGAATGGCATGCCCAATTCGCGGACCAGCCAGTCAGCAAGGTCCGTCGCGGTCGAGAAACCGTTCGCAGCCGCGCCGCGCAGGTTGTCACGCTGCGGCATCATGGTTTCAACCATGCCCGTCATCGCGGCCAGCGACAGCATCAGGTTATCGGCTGCGTCGAACACTTGTTCTTTGTCTTCTTGCATGTCCTTGGAATAGGTCAGCGGCAGGCCCTTCATCACGGTCATCAGCGCAACGTTCGCACCAAAGATACGGCCGATTTTCGCGCGGATCAGTTCGGCAGCGTCAGGGTTTTTCTTTTGCGGCATGATCGACGAACCGGTCGACCACTGATCCGACATGACAACAAAACGGAACTGCGCGGACGACCAGATCACCAATTCTTCGGCGAAACGGGACAGGTGCATCGCACAGATCGACGCCGCCGACAGGAACTCCAGCGCGAAATCGCGATCAGCCGTCGAATCCAGACTGTTCGATGTTGGGCGATCAAAACCCAGCTCCGCGGCTGTCATGTGACGATCAATGTTGAAACCGGTGCCAGCCAGCGCAGCCGCGCCCAGCGGGCTTTCGTTCATGCGTTTGCGCGCATCGGCAAAACGCGAACGGTCGCGGTTCAGCATTTCGACATAGGCCAGCATGTGGTGGCCCCAGGTCACAGGCTGCGCGGTTTGCAGGTGGGTGAAACCAGGCATAACCCAATCGGCGCCCGCCTCTGCCTGACCCAATAGGGCCTGCATTAGGGTTTCCAGCGCACTATCTACGGCATCACATTGATCGCGGACCCACAGACGGAAATCGGTTGCGACTTGGTCGTTACGGCTGCGCGCGGTGTGCAGACGGCCAGCAGGTTCGCCAATGATTTCTTTCAGGCGGGCCTCCACGTTCATGTGGATGTCCTCTAGCGCCTTTGAATATTGAAACGAACCGCCCTCGATTTCTGACAATACAGTGAGCAGGCCTTCCCGAATGGCATTCGCGTCGCTATCACTAATGATGCCTTGTGCAGCTAACATTGCGGCATGGGCGCGGGACCCTTCGATGTCCTGTCGGGCCATACGTTTGTCAAAATCAATAGAGGCATTGATCGCCTCCATGATGGCATCCGGTCCGGCGGCGAAACGCCCGCCCCACATCGCGTTCGAAGATTTGGTCATAATTCGGAGATCCCATGCGGAAACTAAAGTCTGCGTTGCTTTATACGGCCCTAGCCATTGTTGCAAACGGTGCGGCCGCTGAATCCGGTGACATGGGCGGATTTAACCCCGCAGACCTGCCAAAATTGGTCTGGCACGCCGAACCCTTTGCCCCCAGCGATGTGCCGTTTGTGACCGAAGACGGCGCAGAGATTACTCTGGCTGAATATAATGGAAAATTTACTCTAGTTAATTTTTGGGCGACGTGGTGCGTACCATGCCGCACCGAAATGCCGTCCCTTTCGGCGCTGCAAACAGAAATGGGCGGAGACGAATTTGAAGTCGTCACAATCGCCACAGGCCGCAACCCACGCCCCGCGATCGACCGCTTTTTCGATGAAATAAGTGTGACCAACCTGCCCAAACATATCGACAACAACATGCGCCTTGCACGGTCGATGCGGGTGATGGGTCTGCCCGTAACGGTAATCCTAGATCCCGAAGGCCGCGAAATCGCGCGACTGACAGGCGAAGAGCACTGGGACCAAGAGGTCGTCTATAACATGGTTCGATCGCTGACCGAATAATCAGGCATGTCCTGCGGATGCAGATAACGTCAGTGGATCAATTCCCAACACCGATAGCGCGGTCTGCCATTTAACGGACGGATCGCGCCCGAAAATAATGTCGTCGCGCGCGTCGCAGGTCAGCCAAGCGTTTTCAGACAGTTCAAATTCCAACTGACCCGGGCTCCATCCCGAATAGCCCAGCGCCACAAACGACGACAAAGGGCCGCCACCGGCAGCCAGATCGCGCAGAACATCGACAGTTGCGGTCATGGATTTGCCCTGACCGATTTCCATTGTGCCCGTATCAGATTCGTAATCATCGCTGTGCAAAACAAACCCGCGGCCATGTTCGACAGGGCCACCAATGTGGATACGAATATCCCGCATTGTGTCGCCAATCGGAATTTCCAATTGCTCTAACAAGTCGCTGAATTTGATTTCATCGGCAGGTTTGTTGATGACCAATCCCATGGCCCCATCATCCGAATGGGCACAGACATAAATCACAGCTTGAGCAAATCTATCATCACTCATGCCCGGCATGGCGATTAACAATTTTCCGGTTAGGTCGTTTGACGCAAAGTCCATACTTCAATGATGTGGTGCAATGGCGCCACGTTCAACCCCTTTGCAACAAAGTCATCGCTGGAACGTGACTTCCCATTACGGCGGCTATGCCTAGATTAACCGATATGAAATTACTCACCCCAGTCATCGCTGCCCTATCCCTTTCGGTCCCTGCATGGGCCGAAGCCCCAATGGACGTTGCCGATTTAGAGATTATACCAGGTTGGGAAACGCCCCAAGGCACCTATATGGCGGGCATCAAAATCACGCTGGCAGATGGGTGGAAAACATATTGGCGCGCACCAGGTGACGCAGGCATCCCCCCGCTATTTCAATGGATTGGGTCGGAAAACATCGCCTCTGCATCCTTTCACTGGCCCACACCCGAAGTGTTCGACACCAACGGAATGCGCACTATCGGCTATCACGATTCGGTCGTGATCCCTGTTGAATTCCAATCACTAGACGATGGCCCCCTGCGGATCAAAGGCCGGGTTGATATTGGTGTCTGTGACAATATTTGCGTACCCGTCGCGCTGGATTTCGATTCGACCGTTTTGCAATCCGGCGGACCCAATCCAATGATTGCGGGCGCACTGATCGACCAACCGATGACAGCGGACCGCGCAGAGGTCACCGATGTGCATTGTGACTTCGAAATCAAAGGCGACACCATCGAAATGACGGCGCATGTCAATGTACCGGCCGTCGGCGCAAACGAATGGATCATCGTCGAAGCGCCGCAAGCGTGGGTATCCGAGAGCGATACATCCCGAAACGGCGACACATTGTCAGCCAAGGTGGACATCGTTCCCATGGTCAAGGGTTTTGCGCTGGACCGTTCGGCCATTCGCCTGACGGTTCTGGGCGATCAACGTGCCGTCGATATTCGCGGCTGCGCAGGCTAAGCCGCGCGCCGCATCATCACCATGGCGATGCCATAGATCAGGGCAAGCCCGATCCCCAGCATTAGCAAAAACAGACCAATGGCTGCACCCGTCGTCGCAGGCAAGGCCTGAGATAATGGCGCCCCCATAAAGGCAACAGGCAAAACGATCACCGACAACAATACCGCGACCAAAACTGCACCAATAACGGTCGGCAATTGGATCGCACGCGCTTTGGACCTGATACCGCGTCGTGCAGCCGCGTTGAAACTGGCTATATCCGCTTGGATCGCCATGAACGATGGAACGATCAGCAGGACCATAATCATTCCGAATGACAGGCCATACACCAACGTAATCACGGTAGGTTTCAGGAACTCGGCCTGACTGGACCCTTCGTACAGTAGCGGCAGCAGACCCAGAACGGTTGTCGCCGTGGTCAACATAACAGCGCGCAAACGATCAGACACGCCGTCAATAATGGCAGGGATCAGACCTCGGTCGCGTGCATATTCATCGACGGTCGTCACCAAAACGATGGAATCGTTGATGACGATCCCGACCATTCCCAATAGGCCAACCACAGTGAACATGCTCATGGGGATGCCCCATGCATTATGCCCGTAGATCGTCCCAACCAGCGAAAACGGGATAATCGACATAACGACCAAAGGCCGTGTCCAGCTGCCAAAAATCCACGCGAGCGTTAGATAGATGCCCGTCAGAATAAAGACCAAACCGGTCTGCGCGTCCGACAGGAATTCCTGTTCCTGTTCGCTCAGCCCGCCCAAGGCCGCTGATACGCCATAGCGGCTTTCGATTGTTGGCAGGATCTCTTCGTCTATGACTTGTTGAATTTCGGTGGCTCGGTCGGCGTCATCGTCATCCAAATCACCTGTCACGGAAATCAACATGATGCCGTTTTCACGGCGAACGGTGCTGAACCCTGTTTCGCGCGAAACGGTCACAATATCCGCCAAAGGCAGATATTCGCCCGCATCAGAACGCATTAGAACACGATCCAGAAAATCGGCGGTAATTTCACCTTCGGGTATTTCAACACGGATTGCGGCACTGCGGGTTCCGTCGGGATATGTTGCGGCCTCAACCCCTGCCAAACGGCGGCGCAGCTCGGCTCCTAATGTTTCGATATCGAACCCTAATGCCTGCCCTTGGGGCGTAAGTTCTAGCACCAACTCTTCTTTGTCGTAGGCCAGAGAATCCTCTAGCCCCGAAATTTCGCCAAAACGGCCCAATTCGGTTTGCAGCGCCAGCGACGCC
Organism: Marivivens niveibacter; assembly: GCF_002150005.2. Classification (GTDB taxonomy): domain Bacteria; phylum Pseudomonadota; class Alphaproteobacteria; order Rhodobacterales; family Rhodobacteraceae; genus Marivivens; species Marivivens niveibacter. The sequence continues at coordinate 152,868 of NZ_MSPP01000001.1, read as the reverse complement.
TCTTTCAGCGTATCAGCATCCGCCCCCGACAATTGGATTTCCAAACTGTTGCCGCCAGGGCCCGCGCCCCAACTGCGGAACGACACGGTTTCTGTCATAGGCGTGGCAACCACGGCCTGTTGAACGGCTGTCACAAATTCGTTCGACGTGGTGGGGCGCAAATCTGCATCCACCAATTCGATCGTAATCGCGCCCAACTGATAGCTTTCTTTCGTGTCCGACCCTTGCAGCCCGCGCCCCGAATTGCCACCGATTTCGGTCAGGATGTAGTCCACAGGGTTTACACCTGTTTCATCTTCGAACTGCTGGGCAACAGCCATGGTTGCGATTGATAGCTGTTCCAGCATCTCTTCGGTGTCTTCGCGGGTGGCCGATGCCAGCATCGCGATATTGCCCGACACCTGCCCCCGTTCTGGCGACGAAAAGAAACGCCACTGAACATCGCCTTTGATAAACAGGGCAGCTTGGGTTGATAGCAACGCCAGCGCCGCCGCGATCACGACATAGCGCCCACGCACGACCCACGCCATGAACGGACGAAACGCCGTGCGGCGGAACCAGTCAAAGCCGCGGTTCACATAGGTCGACGGCAGGTCATACCAACGGTTTTTCAGATGCGCCCCAACAGAATGGGACATGTGATGTGGCAACACGATGAAACATTCCACCAGCGACGCCGTCAGCACCACAATAACGGTAAACGGAATATCCGCGATCAATTCGCCAAATCGCCCACCGATCATAATCAGCCCGAAAAAGGCGATATTCGTGGTGATCGTTGCCGAAAACACAGGGCTAAACATCCGCCGTGCGGCCGTTTCGGCGGCGGTTGGGCCGTCTTCTCCGTAACGGCGCGATCTGAAATCAGCGTGTTCGGCCACCACGATGGCATCATCCACCACGATCCCCAAAGTGATGATCAAGGCGAATAGGGAAATCATATTGATCGTGATTCCCGCCGAATACATCAGCGCAACAGCGGCCAGCATCGACACAGGGATCCCCATAGCGACCCATAACGCCGTGCGCGCGCTGAGGAACAAAAACAGCAGAACCATCACCAAAAACAGGCCCTGCGCCCCGTTTTCCATCAGGATGTTCAGACGGCCCGTAATCATTTCGGCCCGTGTATTGATTAAATCGACGCTTACATCTGAAGGCAGCGTCGCACGCATTTCATCGGCCACTTGTTCGACAGACCGCTGCAAACCAATCGCGTCACCAGAGGCAGAGCGGGTCACCGCGATTAGAACCGCTGGATTACCTTCGTGGTAATAGGCGCGTTCACGGTCTGGGCCTTCGACAGTGATCGTCGCCACGTCACCGACAGTCAGTTCGGAATTATCGTCATCAGTGCGCAAGACGATTGCGGATAGTTCTTCGGCAGAGCGTTTTTCCGTACCGGCCCGAATGCGCGATGCACCATCCAAGTCACCGACCGGATCGGCGTTTACCTCTGCCGCGATGGCGGACGCGATTTCGCTAATCGTAATGTCGTGCTGGATCAATGACAGTGACGTGACTTCGATCAACGTTTGCGGGGCCACGATCCCTTGGATCGAGGTCGAGGTGACACCTTCGGCAAACAAACGCGCCACCATTTCATCGGCGAAACGGGACAGCTGGTCGACACCGACAGGGCCGGTAATAACCACATCGGTCACGTCATCGGACCAACCGCCGCTGCGAATGACAGGGTCATCTGCATCGTCAGGCAATGTCGAAACGCTATCTATCGCGTCTTCGACATCGGTCAGCGCAGTCGCAAGGTCGTAGTTTGTTTCAAATTCCAACGCGATGGTAGCCGACCCTTCGGTCGAACGGCTGGTACTGGCTGTCACGCCATCAACGGCCAACAGCGCAGGTTCCAAAATCTGAACGATGCCGCGATCTACATCCTCGGCCCCTGCCCCGTCCCATGCCACGGAAACGCGCACCGTTTCGGAAACAACGTCTGGGAAAAACTGGGCGCGCATTTTCGGGATCGCAACCAGCCCCGCGACGACCATCAGGACCATCAACAGGTTTGCAGCGGTGCGGTGGCGGGTGAAATATGACAGGATACCGCCTGCCCCGTTATCCATCATCGCCATGGTTTATCCCCCGATCCGATTTTCCAGACGGCTGATGACGTCTACGGGAACCTCGGGTTGTTCCAGTTGTGTCAAGATGCGTGTTTTGACGTCATCGGGCATGGGACTGGCATTAACCATGTCAACCAATTCCGCGCGGCGGGCGTCATCCAACTGCACCATTTGAGGTTCTGCAGCGGCTTCAGGCGCGGGTTCATCGGTCAGCGGATTGACCTGAATACCTGCCCCCAGCAAAGGCGACCGTTCGGCAACGATGGATGCACCATCGATGTTTTCCGCACTGATAATGACGTTGTCACCCTGACGGCGCAGTAGTTCGACACTCGCCAATTCCAAACGGCTGTTTTCGCCATATTTCAAAACCGTGCTGTCAGCGGCCACAGCGGTAGACGGCACAATCGCTACATTATCTAACGGTGGTTCAATCACACGGACGGTCACAAAGTCACCCGGACGCAAACCCGGCGCGGCATCCAATGATGCGTATAGCAAACGGCCCGTCTGCCCATCGGCAACTGTCGCGCTTTCACGGGTTAACCGGCCCGACGCCTCTAACGTCACGCCAGAAATATCCAGCGTCACGCGCAGCGGCAGGTCCAGCAGGGTCCCGCTTTCGTCGATCAACCGCGTGTATTGCGCAGTCGACACACGAAATGCGACCTCTAACGCGGATGGATCAATCAGTTCAGCTAAGGTTTCATTCGCGGTCACGCGTCCGCCCTCTAACACCGCAACGCTAGACAGCGTTCCGTCAAAGGTCGCATAAATCTGCGTATCGGCCAAAGTGCGTTCTGCATCAGCGACTGATAGACGGACACGTTCCAAATCGGTACCCGCTTGCGCCACGCGTGTTTCGGCTTGCGCCACCGACTGCCGTTGGCTCAGGACCGAACTATTGGCAGACGCGACAGCCAATTGCGCGGTTTCCAAATCAGCGGTCGTGCCTGTTCCGCGATCCCGCAATTCTTGGGCGCGCACCAGCGCTGTTTCGCGCAAATCGGCCTGAGCGCGGGCAGCTTCTAAACTATCTTGGGCAATGATCAGCGCGGTCTCGGCGTCTTTTAATTCTGCTTCGGCATCTGTCAGGTCGGCGCGTGCCAGTGCCAGTGCGGTTTCGGCTTCTGTCGGGTCAATCGTCACCAACAGGTCGCCCGCTTTCACGCTACCACCTTCGACGAAATTATCCGATGCGGCGATCACGCTACCTGCGACAGGGCTGCGCAATGTCAGGGTCCGCAAACTGCGGACATCACCGAACACCGTCATTTCAGGTTGGATTGTGGCAGCGTCGACCGTAACCAAATTGACCGAAGCAACACGTTCACGCGATCCGAACTGGCGCGGTGAATCGGACATGCGCACCTGAACTGCATTCCAAACCGTCGCCCCTGCAATCGCAAGAAAGGCAAACGTCGCCCCGAACAAAAATACGCCAATCAGACTACGCCGCAAAAATCCCATGGGTTCGCCCCCTGTGAAAAGGTTTTAAAACCAGCGCAAATTGCGCCTAATGGGATATGTAACGCGCGGTTTTGTTATTTCCGTCGTTTATGTTCGTCTAATCGCGGAAAAATCTCGACAAAGTTACAAGGCATGTGCCGATAATCGAGCTGTTTGACTAAAATTTCATCCCACGCGTCTTTGCAGGCGCCCGTGCTACCAGGCAATGCGAACAGATATGTGCCGTTCGACACGCCCGCTGTTGCGCGGCTCTGGACGGCGCTGGTGCCAATTTTCTGCATGGAAACGATGGTGAAGACGGTTGAAAACGCGTCGATTTCCTTTTCATAGACATCGCGGTGCGCTTCGACCGTGACATCACGGCCCGTTAGGCCCGTACCGCCCGTGGAAATGATCACATCGATATCAGGGTTCGCGCACCACGCCCGCAACAGCGACGCAATCGCCGCGCGGTCATCGCGCAGAATTTTGCGATCCGCCACAGAATGCCCCGCATCTGTGATCCGCTGAACCAGCGTGTCACCTGATTTGTCATCGGCCAAACCGCGGGTGTCACTGACGGTCAAAACGGCAATGCGGACGGGAATAAATTCGCGGGACATCAGATACCCAATTTCGATTTGATCGACAAAAGATCGGCCCACGCATCACGTTTCGCGACAGGTCGAGACATAAGGTAATCCGGATCGCACATCGGCACGGCATCACGGCCCAACACTTTGGTCCAATTGCCGCGTGACCGTGTGATACCGCCCTGCCCGATCAACGCCTGACAGGCACAGTTGCCCATCAACACGATCACGTCTGGCTGCACCAATTCGATGTGGCGCTGCAAAAACGGGCCCATGATTTCCAGATCCCGTTTGGACGGCGCACGGTTCGCGGGTGGTCGCCACGGGATCGCGGGCACGACATACAAGCCCGAACGATCCAGCCCGATTGCGCCGAACATTTTATCGAATAGCGCGCCGATCTGGCCAACCATCGGTTTGCCCTGCTGGTCTTCGTCGCGGTTCGGGGCCTCTGACACGATCATCAAACGCGCCTCTGGGTTGCCATCGGCAAAGACAAACGACCGCGCTCCTTTTTTCAGTTCGCAATGGTCAAACGATTCCATCGCGCTGCGCAGCGCCTCGATCGTGCCCGCGCCACCTGCGGCGGATTTCGCCTCGACCACTGGATCGATATCGGGCTTGATCGGAACCGTGGGGGGCTGCTGAATATTCGCGGCAGCGGGCGTTGGGGCCACAGGTTCGGGAATAACATAGCGGTCGACGGGCGTATCCAAAATCGCCTCGTCCGCGCCCATTTCCACCTGCCATTCCAGCAGGGCCCGCGCCGTCCAATAATCCACAGCAGAATCCATAGGCCAGATGTTAGCCCGATTGCGCGCAGATGTGCAGAGGCAATCGACTCTGCCTTGCCGCGCGGCCCATCGTCTGACTATAAGGGCGCAGCCAGACCGGAGCATCTAATGACCTTTAACGCTGCCCATCTTTTGGGGATCGAACACCTGCATCCGACCGAAATCACAACGTTGTTGGATTTGGCAGACCATTACGCCGAACAAAACCGCAAAGGCATCCAGTCAAAGGATGTTCTGGCGGGCATGACCCAAGTGAACATGTTCTTTGAAAATTCCACGCGGACTCAGTCCAGCTTTGAATTGGCTGGAAAACGTCTGGGCGCGGATGTGATGAACATGTCGATGGCGACGTCTTCGGTGAAAAAGGGGGAAACCCTGATCGACACCGCGCTGACCCTGAACGCAATGCACCCCGATATTCTGGTGGTGCGCCACGGGTCCGCTGGTGCGGTCAGCCTGCTGTCGCAAAAGGTAAACTGCGCTGTCCTGAACGCGGGCGACGGCCGCCACGAACACCCGACCCAAGCGTTGCTGGATGCCCTGACAATCCGCCGCGCCAAGGGCCGTTTGCACCGCCTGTCTATCGCGATTTGCGGCGACATCGCGCACAGCCGCGTGGCACGGTCCAACATCATGCTACTGGGCAAAATGGAAAACCGCGTGCGCCTGATCGCGCCGCCAACCCTGATGCCGTCCGAAGTGTCAGAACTCGGCGTCGAGGTGTACGACGACATGCGCGAAGGCCTAAAAGACGTGGACGTTGTGATGATGCTACGTCTGCAAAAAGAACGCATGGACGGCGGGTTCATCCCGTCCGAACGCGAATATTTCCACCGCTATGGTTTGGACGCGGAAAAACTGTCCTATGCCAAAGATGACGCCATCGTCATGCACCCCGGCCCAATGAACCGCGGCGTGGAAATCGACGGATCAATCGCAGATGACATCAACCGTTCGGTGATCCAGACTCAGGTCGAAATGGGTGTCGCTGTGCGTATGGCCGCGATGGACCTGCTGGCCCGCAACCTGCGCGAACGCCGCGCGGCTGGTCAGGTGGTAACGGTCTGATGGCAGACAAGAAACCCAAATCCGACGCCCGAATGAGCGGCATGGTCGCCATGGCGGCCCTGATCGTGATGGCCTTGTTGGTCGTCGTAATGGTGATGGTCGCGGGCTGATCCCGCGCAAATGATATAGGACGGCAATGACCGATATTCTGTTCCAAAACGCGCGGCTGATTGATCCGGCTGAGCTGACCGAAACCACAGGCGCAATCGCTGTCACAGACGGCAAAATCACAGGCGTCTACACAGGCGGCGACCTGCCAACCGCGACCGAGGTGATCGACTGCGGCGGCCTGTGTCTGGCCCCGGGCATCATCGACGTTGGCGTAAAGGTGGGCGAACCGGGCGAACGTCACAAAGAATCCTACGCCTCAGCGGGCCGCGCTGCGGCGGCGGGCGGCGTGACCACCATCGTGACCCGCGCAGACACCGACACGACCATCGATTCCCCCGAAACGCTGGAATTCGTTGCTCGCCGCGCAGCCGAAGACAGCGTAGTCAACGTCCGCCACATGGCTGCCCTGACCAAGGGCCGCAAAGGCGGCGAAATGACCGAAATCGGGTTTCTACTGGACGCAGGCGCGATTGCGTTTTCCGACGGGTCGAGCGTCATCGAAAACACCAAAATCATGTCGCGCACCCTGACCTACGCCCGCAGCCTAAACGCGCTGGTCGTGGGTCATATTCAGGAACCCACCCTGTCGGCTGGTGCGGCTGTGACCTCGGGCAAATTTGCGTCGCTGCGCGGTTTGCCGGGAGTTAGCCCAATGGCCGAACGGATGGGGCTGGACCGTGATATTGCTCTGCTGGAAATGACAGGCGCGAAATACCACGTGGATCAAGTGACCACCGCCCGTGCCCTGCCCGCGCTGGAACGCGCGAAAAACAACGGGCTGGACATCACCGCAGGCGTCGGCATCCACCACCTGACACTGAACGAATTCGATGTCGCGGATTACCGCACGTTCTTTAAGGTGAAACCGCCTCTGCGCAGCGAAGACGACCGTAACGCGGTGATCGATGCCGTTGCCAGCGGCCTGATCGACATCATCTGTTCGATGCACACCCCGCAGGACGAAGAATCCAAACGCCTGCCATTCGAACAAGCGGCAAGCGGCGCTGTTGGTCTGGAAACCCTGCTGCCTGCGTCCCTGCGTCTGTACCATGCGGGCCAGATGACGCTGCCGCAACTGTTCCGTGCGATGTCCTACAACCCTGCGCAGCGGTTTGGCATCGACGGCGGCACCATTGCCGTTGAGGCCCCTGCCGATCTGGTGCTGTTCGATCCGGATGCGCCATTCGTTTTGGACCGTTTCAAACTGAAATCGAAATCGAAAAACACCCCCTTTGATGGCGCGCGGATGCAAGGCACCGTTGCCGGAACGTGGGTCGCTGGGCGCCGCGTCTAAGGGAGGCCGCAATGACCATCTTCGCAACCGACATCACCACCGCCGTCGCATGGGCCAGCATCGGTTACCTGCTGGGGTCCATCCCGTTTGGCATCCTACTGGCGCGGGTTCTGAATTTGGGCGATCTGCGCAAAATCGGGTCGGGCAACATCGGCGCGACCAACGTCCTGCGCACTGGCAATAAAAAGGCCGCAGCCGCAACCCTATTGCTGGACGGCGGCAAAGGCGCAGTCGCCGTGCTGATCGCCCGCGCCATTGCGGGCCAAGACGCTGCGATCATCGCGGGTCTTTTCGCATTCATCGGCCACTGTTTCCCCGTTTGGCTGAAATTCAAAGGCGGCAAAGGCGTTGCGACATTCATCGGGATCATGCTGGCGATTGCCTGGCCTGTCGGTTTGGCCGTCTGCGCAACATGGCTGATCACCGCCGTTGTCAGCCGCTATTCGTCGCTCTCTGCACTGCTGGCTGCGGGCATGTCCGCCGTATATGCGGTGTTTTTGGGATACGGCCATTTGTTCGGATTTTGCATTGTTCTGGCGGTGCTGATCTACTGGCGACACGCCGAAAACATCCGCCGCCTACGGGCCGGTACAGAAAGCAAGATTGGCAAAAAATAACAAAAGGCGCCGCAAAGGGCGCCTTTTTCTTTAGTAGCTGAATTCGCCGTAGATGCGGGTCAGATCGCCGCCCCAGTCACCATTATAGCGTTCCAGCAATTCATCCGCAGGCGTCTGGCCTGTTTCAATGCTGTCTTTCAGCGCGTTCAGGAAATGGGTTTCATCAGGGACCATGCCGCCTGCACCCTCTTTGCCGCGGGCCTTTAGGCCACTATCGGCGATGGATACCGCCTCGCGCGCGATGTCCATTAGCTTCAAGCCGCCAAATTCGCCAGCCAAACCATCGACTGATGCGGCAACGCGCAGACCTTCGCGGGTTTCTGTATCCCAGCCTTTGGCCAGATCCCACGCAGCATCCAGCGCCGATCCATCATACATCAGGCCGACCCAGAACGCAGGCAGAGCGCACAAACGACGCCACGGGCCGCCATCAGCGCCGCGCATTTCCATGAATTTCTTGATCCGCGCCTCGGGGAAGATCGTGGTCAGGTGGTCGGCCCAGTCTGACAGGGTCGGCTTTTCACCAGGTAGCGCGGGCAGTTCGCCCTTTAGGAAATCGCGGAACGATTGGCCCAGCGCATTGATGTATTTGCCGTCGCGGTAGACGAAATACATCGGCACATCCAAGGCATAATCGACATAGCGTTCAAACCCCATTCCGTCCTCAAACACGAACGGCAACATGCCTGTGCGGCTATCATCCAAATGACGCCAAACGCGGCTGCGCCACGATTTGTGCCCGTTCGGTTTGCCATCAAAGAACGGCGAATTCGCGAACAGAGCCGTCGCAACAGGCTGCAACGCCAGTGCGGTACGGAATTTTTTGACCATGTCGGATTCCGAACCGAAATCCAGATTCACCTGAACGGTACAGGTGCGGTACATCATCGATTTGCCCGAGGTCCCAACGCGGTCCATGTAGTCGGTCATCAGGGAATAGCGGCCCTTTGGCATGACCGGCATTTGTTCGTGGTTCCAGATCGGGGCAGCACCCAGACCAATGAACCCAACACCAATCTTGTCCGCAATTTCGCGGACTTCGCGCAGGTGTGTGTTCACCTCGTCGCAGGTTTGGTGGATGGTTTCCAGCGGCGCACCAGACAATTCCAGCTGACCACCTGGTTCCAGACTGACGTTTGCGCCGTCTTTTTCCAGACCGATCAATTTGCCGGCCTCGGTCACAGGGGCCCAGCCGAAACGATCGCGCAAACCCTCTAGTACCGCCAGAACGGAACGCGGGCCTTCGTATGGGATCGGGTTCAGCGTGTCGCGGCAATATCCGAATTTTTCGTGTTCGGTGCCGATGCGCCAATCTTCTGCGGGTTTGCAGCCAGCCGCCAAATATTCGGCCAGTTGTTCGTGCCGCTCGATCGGGCCTCCGCCGGATTGTGGAATGGACATAGATGGCCTCGATCTAGTTACAAAGTCTTAAGCTCATGAGGTGGACCTGTTAGCGGGTCAAGTCAAGGGACGGGGACCACGGATTTCGTTATGCGGAATAGGTGTTCGCCAAAGCACATAAACACCCGCGCCTTTGGAATTGATGGCCGAAACCGCCGCATCATAGTTCAGCGACGGCAGCGCAGATAAAGCGTCCATGATTTCTTCGGCGCCTGTCGCATTAGCTGGGATCGTCAGACGTTCGCCGTCTTTTTGGGTCAGTTGCCAAAACATATCGTCATTTTCGTCGATGCGAATGGCAACGCTGGCCAGTTGATCGATCGATACCGCACCGCCCCATTCGGCGGTCAGCCAACTGATCTGGCGTTCATCGATATCGACCATGCCGACGCCGATTTCTGATCCCATCCGCGCAGCCAGACGCGCGCGGCGGGTGCCTTCGATCATGATCGACAGCCCCAAAACGGCAACGCCCGCGCCGAACCATTTTACGAATCCAAAGGTGGACACGAAAACCCACAAGCCAAACACCGTGACCGCGACGCCGACAATTGCTTGGGTCCAGCGTTTTATGGTGCGGACGGCTTCGGGGCGTAGGAAATTAGACATCGATTGGACTCCGATACAGGCACAACGTCCAATCGCCGATGCGTTTGAACCCGATGGATTTATAGACCCGCGCGGCGGTATCGCTGGCGGCAAATAGGGTGAACCGCGAAAATTCGGCGGCTTGAGCCAAATGCATCGCCACCGCGCGGCGGGCATATCCGCGGCCACGATGTTCGGGCGGCGTAAAGACTCCGCCGATTTGCGCTACACCATCGAAATCAGCGTTAAACCCTGTTTTCGCGACAGGGACACCATCAACAACCAGCACCCATTGCTCGGGATCAGCCGCAATACCATCAACCGCAGCAGCGGCCGAATTTGCGGCGTCTTGGGCGGTCATGCCGATCGCCTCTTGCGAATATTGGGTGAGCCACTGGATCATCAGATCGCGTGGCGCATCGCGGAATGGGATTAGTTCACCGCCCGCGTCAGGCACGATCAGATCGGCGCGGGCCAATTCAAACTGCGGTTCGTCCCGATCAACGTTGATGGGCCCGTCGATTTTCAGCAGGTCCATCAGCGGGCGGCACTGTTCCGCTGGCCCGACAAAGCCCGCGACTTTGCGTCCGAAAATCGGGGCAATAATCGGTTCGGTCGGACACTGAGGCATCACGATCCCATTATTTGTGATCGACAAAACGTCAGTGATGTCCCCGCCCGAACGGCGAATCCAACAGGACGTGCCATATTTGCCCGCCCCGTCCAGTCCGAGCCGATCCAGATTGGAAAGCGCGAACATCGACCGACAAATATCGCGTTTCAGAAAATCGATCACCTCGGGCAGATCGGCCTGCGTGGCGCGGGTCATTCCCAATCGCCCAACTGCTGTTGCCAAACCGTCAATGCCGCCACAGCCGCCGTGTCCGCGCGCAAAATGCGCGGGCCCAATGATACAGCGCGGGCGCAGTCCATTCCGTTCAGACGCGCGCGTTCTGCGTCGGAAAATCCACCCTCTGGCCCGATGAAAATCGCCCAAGGGCCACCTTTGACGTCACCCAGTGCCTCGGCTGCGCCGACAAGGGATTCGTCACAGAACATGATCTGGCGGCTGTGATCCCAATCGTCGATCAGTCGGGTGAATTTCACCAGATCGGCGACCTCGGGCACATAGGTGCCGCCGCATTGTTCTGCCGCCTCTAACGCATGGGCCTGCAGACGTTCCTGATTGATCCGCCCCGAATTCGTGAATTCGGTCTGCATCGGTACAATCCGCGCGGCGCCCAATTCGGTCGCCTTTTCCACGATAAAATCGGTGCGATCCTTTTTGATCGGCGCGAAAACCAGCCAGATATCAGGCGGCAATTGCAGCGGTTTGGTCTGATCCGCGCAAACCAATTCGCCTGCGCGTTTGCCAGCGGACACAACCTCGGCGTCCCATTCCCCATCGGAGCCGTTAAACAAGGATAAAACCGTGCCTTCGGTCAGGCGCATGACGCCAAATAAATAATGCGCCTGCTCTTTATTCAGAGAGACGGTTTGCCCTTTGGTCAGGGGATGATCTACATACAGTCGAACTTTGGATGCCATGGGCCGGACAATATGAGCGCAGAGAACCAATTGCCAGAGGGCACAGTAGCAGATGCGGTGAAAGATAACTGGGTCGATACCATCGCCCCCCGCTGGACCCGCCCCTATTTGCGCCTATCCCGCGCGGATCGCCCGATTGGCACGTGGTTATTGCTGCTGCCCTGCTGGTGGTCACTGGCGCTGGCCTGTATGCAAACGGGTAATGCGGGTTGGTTTGATCTGTGGATCGCTCTGGGCTGCGCGATGGGCGCGTTTTTGATGCGCGGCGCGGGATGCACGTGGAATGACATCACCGACCGCAAAATCGACGCGCAGGTCGCCCGCACCCGTTCACGCCCGATCCCGTCGGGGCAAGTTTCGACGAAACAGGCCGCCGTTTGGATGGCCGTACAGTCGCTGATTTCGCTGGGCATTTTGCTGACGTTCAACTCCTACACCATAGCGCTCGGCGTTCTGTCGCTGGCGCCCGTTGCGATCTACCCGTTTGCAAAACGCTTCACTTGGTGGCCCCAAGTTTTTCTGGGCATCGCGTTCAACTGGGGCGCGCTGGTCGGCTGGACAGCGCATACGGGATCATTGGGTTGGCCTGCGGTACTGCTGTATCTGGGCGGTATCGCGTGGACGCTGTTTTACGACACAATCTATGCCCACCAAGACACCGAAGACGACGCCCTGATCGGCGTCAAATCCACCGCCCGCCTGTTTGGCGACGCAACGCCCAAATGGCTGCGGCTGTTCATGGCACTGACGATGATCCTGCTGGGGTCGGCCGCAATTTTTGCAACCATTGACCGTTCCCTGCTATCGCTGATCGTCGCGTTCTGCGGCGTTTGGGCGATGGGGTGGCACCTGATGTGGCAAATGGCACGATTTGATCCAGAAAACGGCGACGGATTACTGCGGTTGTTTCGTTCAAACCGCGACGCAGGGCTGATCCCTGTGCTGTTTTTCGCCTGTGCGCTGCTACTTTGATTGCACCAATAGGTTTAACAGCTTAATCAGAGACAAATTTCTTAGAAGTCAGAGACAGCACACAATGCGTCTATCATCAGTTGCGATCCGTTTTGGAGCCTTTGGCATAGCTGCCGGAGTCGCCGTATTAGCGGGTAAGGCTGCAGTCAAAACGCTGGAATACAAATCCCAGATGGCTGTGCAAGAGGCATTGATTGATGCTGACATGTCTTGGTCGCGGGTCATTGCAGATGGTTTGCAGATCGTCCTAGAAGGCGAAGCCCCGAACGAAGTTGTTCGCTTGCGCTCTGTTACCGTCGCGGGTCAGGCCGTCGACCCCAGCCGCGTGATCAACAACATTAGCGTCGCCGATCAGGTTGGAATTGACACCCCTGATTTCGCGCTGGAAATCCTGCGCAACGATAGCGGCGTGTTCCTCATTGGTCTGGTCCCAGCAGAAACCGATCGTGAAAATTTCACGAAACGCATGACCGATTTGGCAGATGGCGTGCCTGTTTCGGACCTGATGGAATTTGCCGATTACCCCATGCCAGACAACTGGCGCCCGGCGATCAATTTTGGGCTGCGTGCGCTGGAAATGTTGCCGCGTTCCAAAATTTCTGTCGCTGCTGGCGAAGTCACCGTCATCGCAAGCACAGACAGCGCCGATGAAAAACGCCGCGTTGAACAGCGTTTAACCACAATCGCGCCCGATAACGTCGACGTCACAATGGAAATCGCTGCGCCCCGCCCCGTTGTGTCGCCATACATCACCCGCTTTACCATCGACGAAAATGGACCCGCGTTTGAGGCTTGCACGGCCGATACCGAAGAGGCGCGTGAAAAAATTCTGGCCGCAGCACGAACCGCCGGTGTGACAGACGATGTGACCTGCGCATTGGCGTTGGGCGTTCCATCCCGCACATGGGGCGACGCGGTCGCTCTGTCGATTGACGCCATCGCAGAATTGGGCGGCGGGACGATCACTGTATCGGATGCGGATATTTCGCTGGTAGGCCGCATCGGCACGACCCAAGCCCGCTTTGATCAGGTCGTGGGTGAATTAGACAACGCGCTGCCCGAATTATTCGCGCTGGACGCAACCTTGCCCGAAGCGCCCACCGAAACCGAAGAAGGTCCGCCGCAATTCTCCGCGACCCTTAGCCCCGAAGGTCTGGTTCAACTCCGTGGCCGCATTCCGAACGATTTAACCAATACTGTGGTTGAAAATTATGCCTCGGCGCGTTTCCCCGGAACGGACATCGCGATGGGTACGCGCGTCGGTGACGGCCTACCGGCAGATTGGCAAGTGCGCGCACTGGCTGCCGTAGAAGCATTGTCGCGGTTATCGAACGGGTCGGTCATTGTCGAACCAAGCAACCTGATTATTTCGGGCATCACCAACGACGAAGAAGCGCAGGCCGAAATTTCATCTTTGCTGGTTGAAAAGCTGGGCGCTGATGCAGAATTCAGCGTCGATGTGGAATTTGTGGCCCTGCCTGACCCGATTTCGAACGAACCCACTCCGCAAGAATGTTTGGACCAAATCACTCTGGTCACCGGTGATCGCAAAATCACATTTGATCCGGGCAAATCGACACTATCGTCGGATTCAATTCCAGTAATTGACGATATCGCCGAGGTCATGCGCGAATGCGTTGATATTGAGCTGGAAATTGCAGGCTACACCGATAGCCAAGGCCGCGAAGAAATGAACCAAAACCTGTCCCAACAACGGGCAGAGGCCGTTCTATCCGCCTTACGCAATCGCCGCATACCGACCTCTAGTTTTGTTGCTGTTGGCTATGGCGAAGAAAACCCAATCGCCGACAACAGCACCGAAGAAGGCCGCGAAGCCAACCGCCGGATCGAATTCAATCTAGTAGCAAACGAAATTGCGGACGATACCGAAACCACGGATGAGGCAAACGCCGAATCCGATGATGCAGCGCCAGCCGAATAAAGACCAAAGGATACCAAAGTGAACAGAACCGAATTGATCTTTGCGACCGCTGTGATCCTGTTTGCAGCCTTTTGTTTGGGCTGGATGGCGAACTGGCTGGTGAACCGCTTCAATCGCGTGACAAAGGCGGAAATTGGCGAATTGGACCGCATGGCCCAAGCGCTGCACGAAGCCGAAGAAACACGCGATCAGGCAATCAATTATGTTCACCAGCGCGAAGCAGAAATTACCAACCAGCTATCCCAGACCGAAGCGGAACTTCGCGCGGCAATGGATGGTCTGCGAGATGCCCGCCACGAAGCCGAAGAGCTGCGTCGCTATATCGAACAGAAAAATCTAGGCTAATCAGTCCCGCGGGGCCGCAGCGCGGGTCAAACGATCATTGATCGCACGACCCAGCCCCGTTATCGGCACAGGTGTGACCGCAATTTTCTGGGCGCCCATGTCGTTTAGCTGATGCAGACAGTCAAACAGGCGGGCAGCAGCCTGAACCAAATCGCCCGAAGGCGACAGGTTAATCGTGCAATCTACATTCCCAAATCCCAGAACAGTTTCATCCGCATCGGGATCCGTCACGTTCAATCGCATCGTACCATTTGGGGCGTAATGCGATGTCATTTGCCCGGGCGCTGTTATGCCCTCTTTTGCGCCTTGAAGCGGTTGGCCCAATGCAGCTTCGATCGCTTCAACGGGGATACCGCCAGCGCGCAACAAACGCGGCACATCTGAACAGCCGATAATTGTCGATTCCACACCGACGCCGCAGGGCCCAGCATCCAGAACAGCTTCGATCCGGCCAGATAGCCCGTTCATCACATGTTGCGCGGTGGTCGGGCTGATTTGGCCGGATGGATTGGCCGAAGGTGCGGCCACTGGGCCCCCAAATTCGCGCAGCAACTGCTGGGCAATCGGCGCATCGGGCACCCGAATGGCCAAAGTATCCAGCCCCGCCGTAACCAATGGCGAAATGCCTGCATCCTGTTTAATTGGCAAAACCAATGTCATCGCACCAGGCCAAAACGCCGAAGCTAACCTTTCTGCCAAATCATTGAATTCAACATAGCACCGCGCCGCATCCAGATCAGGCACATGAACGATCAGGGGGTTAAACGATGGCCGCCCCTTTGCCTCGTATATGCGGGCAACGGCAGTACTGTTTCGTGCGTCTGCCCCTAGCCCGTAAACAGTTTCGGTCGCGAATCCCACCAAACCGCCGTCGGCCAAAATATTGGCGGCGGTCGCGATGTCGGCGGTTTGCGACGTTAGGTATCGGGTGTGCAATTCAGTCATGACGCTGCGTTCCAGTTGCGGGGTCAGGGCCTGTGCGTACCTTAAACCCAACAAAAGTGGAATAGACCGCGCTGACGCAAAATGGAAAACACGCGCGACAGCCGATAGAAAGAGTTCGACACGATGCCATACCGTAGCCCTGTTTCCGAATTTCAGTTCATCCTGAAAAACGTCGTTGATTTCGACACAATCGCAGCGACGCCGAAATTCTCAGAGGCATCTTCGGATATGGTCGATGCGATCCTGACCGAAGCCGGCAAACTGTGCGACGATGCAATCGCTCCGATCCAGCGCAATGGCGATCTGCATCCTGCAAAGCTGGAAAACGGGATTGTGCGGACCTCTCCGGGATTTGCGGATGCGTTCAGCGCAATCGCCGAAGGTGGCTGGATCGGCATCTGCGCAGATCCTGAATACGGCGGCATGGGCTTGCCTTTGACGGTTGCGACCGCCGTAAACGACATGATGTCCGGCGCGTGCCTGTCGATGCAGCTGAACCCGCTGATGAGCCAAGGCCAGATCGAAGCACTGGAATCCCACGCCAGTGACGAGATCAAGGAAATGTACATTCCCAAACTGATTTCCGGTGAATGGACTGGCACGATGAACCTCACCGAACCACAAGCAGGATCGGATGTTGGCGCATTGTCAACAAAGGCCGAACCAAACGGCGATGGCAGCTATGCGATCACGGGTCAGAAAATCTATATCACTTGGGGTGACAATGATTTCGCCGAAAACATTTGCCATCTTGTTCTGGCGCGCACCCCTGATGGCGCACCAGGCACCAAAGGCATCAGCCTGTTCATGGTCCCCAAATTCATTCCCAACGCTGACGGATCGCTAGGCGAACGCAATTCGCTGCGCGTGGTCAGCCTGGAACACAAACTGGGCCTGCACGGGTCCCCGACCGCAGTGATGAGCTATGAGGGCGCACAAGGTTGGCTGGTTGGTCCCGAATTCGGCGGCATGGCGGCGATGTTCACGATGATGAACAACGCGCGTCTGGGCGTAGGTACACAAGGCATTGGCACCGCCGAAGGCGCGTATCAAGCGGCTTATAACTATGCCATGGACCGTAAACAGGGCCGCGTTGGCGGCACGGGTACGATTATCGAACACGCGGATGTGCGCCGCATGTTGGCCCACATGAAATCCGATACCTTTGCGGCGCGCGCAATCGCGCTGGCTTGCGGTGCTGCGATTGATCTGCAGCACGCCACCAAAGACCCCAAATGGACCGCCCGTGCGGCCCTCTTGACCCCTATCGCCAAATCCTTTGGCACCGACACCGGTATTGATGTTGCGAACCTGGGCATTCAGGTCCACGGCGGCATGGGGTTCATCGAAGAAACCGGCGCCGCGCAATATCTACGCGATGTCCGCGTGACAGCCATTTACGAAGGCACCAACGGCATTCAGGCCATGGACCTTGTCGGCCGCAAAATGATGGACGGCGGCGATGCTGCTTTCCAACTGATGGACGAAATCGAAGCCTTTGCCGAAGGTCAAAAAGCCAACCTACCTGAACTGGCCGAAGCCGTTTGGCAATCGACCGAAGATCTGCGCGAAACCACTGAATGGCTGGTTGCTCAGGATGTTTCGGATCGTTTTGCGGTGTCTGTTCCGTACCTGCGTGCATTCGCCCGTGTTCTAGGCGGATATTATCACCTGATCGCAGCAGCAAAGGGCGATGAATCCCGCCAGCGACTGGCCGCGTTCTATATCAAACGTCTGCTGCCGGAACATGTGTCGCTATGTAGTCATGTACGTGAAGGTGCGGTTGATCTGATGGCGATTACGCCTGATGATCTGGCTGTATGATGGACGGCGAACAACAGACAATCAGATACCCAATCGAAATCGCCTCGGGCGTTTTCTGGCTTCGGCTTCCGCTGCCGATGGCGCTCGATCATGTCAATATCTACGCGCTAGATGATGGCGACAGCTGGACCTTGATCGATGCAGGCATAGGGACGCGCAAATGCCGCGCGGCGCTTGACGCCGTTTTGAACGGGCCACTTGCAGGCAAGCCCGTGGGCCGCGTTGTCCTGACTCATCACCACCCCGATCACGTCGGGTTGGCGGGCGAATTATGCGCCAAGGGTGCCGCCCTAGTTACGACGCGCACGACCTATATCCTGACCCGTATGCTGACGCTGGATGTTCAGGAAAAATATACCGACCATGCGCTGGAATTTTACAGACGCTATGGGATGAACGCCGATGTTCTGACCGCTCGGTCCACCGATGAACGCCCGTTCAATTTCGCCGATTGCGTTGGCGATTTGCCAGCCGGATACCTGCGGATCAAAGACGGCGATACAATACAAATGGGCGGACGGACCTGGGACGTTATCACCGGCGACGGCCACGCCCCCGAACACGCCACATTCTGGAGCCGCGACGACAATCTGGTTCTGGGCGGCGATCAGTTGCTGCCGTCTATCAGCCCCAACATCGGCGTGTACCCCACAGAACCTGAAAGCGACCCATTGGGCGAATGGATTGCGTCTTGCGAGAAATTCCTGCCCCTCGCGCGCGATGACCAGCTGGTTTTGGGCGGGCATAAATTACCCTATTTCGGGCTGCCCCTTCGATTGCGCCAACTTATCGAAAACCATCACGGTGCCTTGGATCGTCTGCTGGACCATCTGGAAACGCCTCGGCGCGGGGGGGAGTGTTTTGTGCCGCTGTTCAAGCGCGACATATCAGGCGGCGAATACGGGTTGGCCTTTGTCGAAACGGTTGCGCATTTGAATTACCTATTTCATCGCGGTCACATCACGCGGCAAATGGGTGACGATGGCGCATGGCTGTGGCAGCGGGCCTAGAAATTCGACCCAGTGTGATTATGTTCAGCGCAAAGTCACAAGGGGCGCGATATGAAAACCACGGATAGCATCGACACGTCGGCAGAAATTTTGGAAAATGCCGTTTTGCCAACCATTCACGAAGTGCATGTCGATCCATCGCGGCATGGCCCATCAACAGATGACCTGCCAGCATCCGTCAAACAAAACGCCGCCAACAAAAGCCCTGCGCAATGGGCCTATGAACGCCTGATCATCTACATCCAGAACTTTGAAAAACAGCTGGATGCGGATCAAGAGGTCGCAATGGGTTTCACTGGATCATCGGCGGGTACGCTGAGGATCGAAGGTTTGGGATACTATGACCCCGATATCGTCACCTTCTACGGGTCTAACGAATCTGGGGCACGGACGCAGCTGATTCAGCATGTCAGCCAATTGAACGTGATGTTGATGGCCTTGCCAAAACCCAATGAACAGGCCGAACCGAACCGGATCGGGTTCCAATTGGGCAAAGATCTAGATGCTGTGACGTGATGCAGCAGGTCTAAGGGATGACAGGCCAGAAATTATCATTTATTCAGTCCCGCAAACGCGACACAGGAATGTAAGGAGCCTGAAATGGCTGAGCACAAACACGGCAGCATGGATATCAGCGAACACGAGAAAACCTTTAACGGTTTCATGAAGCTGGCAACCCGCACCACCATCGGCATTTTGGTGGCATTGGTTCTGCTGACTCTGATCAACGGCTAATCCGTTATCAATCGCCAAGGGGGCGCGATTCTAGTGAACCGTAGACAGTTCATGTTAGGCGCGCCCTTGTTGGTTGCCGGCTGTGGCGAAGCCATTTGGGCACCCGACGACTTTGTCCGATCCATGGAATACACCCATGACGGACCACCCCGCCTAACATTGATGACAATGCGAAACGTCGGCTCTGGCAACGGGGCGCATACGTCTTTGATGATCAATGCATCCCAGCGCGTGATCTGGGACCCTGCGGGATCATTTCGCCACCCCGACATCCCCGAACGGAATGATGTGATTATTGGCGTCACGCCGCAAATCGCAGACTACTATGTGTCGTACCATTCGCGTGCGACCTATTATACCGTGATTCAAGAGATTGATGTCAGTCCAGCGGTCGCAGAAATGGCATTGCAAGCCGCACTGTCGGACGGCCCCGTGCCCAAATCCATGTGCGCGGCATCCACGTCACGTCTGTTGTCGGGTCTGCCAGGGTTCGAATCCATCGGCACAACGTTTTTCCCAGTCACGCTGGAAAATAGGTTCGCAAAGCTACCAAACGTTCGGACGCGCGAAGTGCGGGAATACGATTCAGACGACAACTCTGGCGTCCTTTATCGTATCAACGTCACGCCCCTGCGGTAATCAATAGCCCTATTAGCAACACGCCTGCGCCTGCGATAATCGCGGCAAGCACCTGCCGCGTGACGATCCCCACCACCAGTGTCACAATTCCAACTGAAAACCGAAGGGGGTCAAAAACGCCTGCTGTTGCGTTGGGCCAGACAACTTGCGGTGCGACCAAAGCGGGCAGTACAGCAACGGGCACATATCGCAATAGGCGCTGCAGAAAATCCGGCAAAGGGCGATCGCCGATCAGCCCCAAAAACGAAAAGCGGATCAGAAAAGTACCGACACCTAAAACCGCAATTATCGCCCATACCATCGCTGAATTATCGATCATGATTTACCCCGTCTCAGCATCATGGTTTCGGTCACCGCGCCGGCGAACATGGCCAGAGCGCCCGCCGCGAGAAGGCCCAGCCCCGACGGCAGCGTCGCAAATAGCAAACCGAACACAATCGACACTGCTGCCGCAACCAGATGCGGAATGGTTTTTAGCATTGGCGCGAATAGCGCGATAAAAGTGATAGGCAGCGCAAAATCCATACCTGTATTCACAGGGATAGCCTGCCCGATCAATGCGCCAACCAAAGATGCCGCGATCCAAACGGGCACGATCGGGGTCGCCACCCCGAAAAAGAACGCGATCCGTTCAGAGACGGTCCAATTCGGGTTGGCATCATAGGCAGCAACAGACACCGCATATGTTTGATCAAAATTGGCATAAGCCACCAAGACTCGCTGCCACAGCGGCGCCGCGCCCAGATAAGGCACCAATGCGGCAGAATACATCGCCATGCGCAGGTTCACAGCCAATGCTGCCGCGACGATCAACCAAAATGACGCGTTATCCACCATCATTTGCAGCGCTGTGAATTGGGACGCGCCTGCAATAACCAGCATTGTCATGCCCATAGCCTGCCCCAAGGCCAATCCGGCATCCATTGCCAGAACGCCGAACAGCAGTCCAAAAGGGATCAAAACCGGCATAAAAGGCAGCCCACCAAGGAGGCCTTTGAGATAGATTTTACGGGATTGGGGTGTCATCGGTCGCCAAATTCACGAATTGAGAATTTGATCATTTATTAAAATGACAAAGGGCGCAACCCTAGTTGAACGCACCTGATACGCGCCCCAACAGCATAAACGCACGGCTGGTTCGCGTTTCAGACAAGGAAACGATTTCTTCGTCGGTTGCGTGCTCTTCGAACTCGATCAGGGTCTTGTCGAAACGGCGCAGGAAATGGTGCGCTGCGTCGCGGAAAATCGCATCTTCGCGCATACGCGTAGACGTCAGCGCAAGACAGGAACGGTCACGAATGCCGCCCAATGCCGCAACGGTGCGCCCGCGTTCACCTTTGGCGAAACGACGCCAGATGTCGGGGCGTGCGCGGTCCGGGCGCATGTCATCCATGTAAATACCATCTTGGGACAGCAGCGTCAGGATATCCTGCGCAGCCTGCACCAGTTGACGCGCCTGACGGTCCTTTAGCGCGGCACGCAAGGCGGCGAAACCTTCGACATCCTCTTGGGTTTCTGGGAAATTCAGCGCGCGGATCAGATCGGTCGTCGATAGCGGCGGCTCTAGATCCTCTGCGGGCGTACCAAGGGCCAAGCTGGGCTGTTCGTCCGCTTCGACGGAACGGGGCAGCGGCACCTGAACGCGGCCTGCCTGACGGGACGAAGTAAAAGTAGCCAGAACCGTTTCGGTTTTCTGCGCTGTATGTGCAATCGCAGCCAGTTTTTCTTCGACCTGCGGGGCTATCGCTTGGGTTTTGGCCTGACGTTCGGCCAACAACGCGGCACGCATGGAATCAATCGACTGACGCAAGCGATCGGTTTCTTCGCGGTAGATGCGCATGTTGCGCGCCGATGTGACGGCCATCCAGACAACTGCGACAGGCAGTAGCAAAGCAACAAGAGTAAACACGAACCGAATACCATCCGAATTTTCGCCGCTACCGGTCGAAAAGAAAGTGAAATAGACACCAGCGCCGACCAACCAGATCAGCGCTGCTGCGATACCTGCCCATTCCACCGCCGTCAGATCCTGCTGCGTAGAATCAGAATCCTGTTTTAGATCGATGGCCATAGGCACCCCCGCGTTGCTAGGGATTATTTATACGTAATGCTTAGGATTTCATAGCTGCGCAAACCGCCTGGCGTGCGAACTTCGACACTGTCGCCTTCGTCTTTGCCGATCAGACCGCGCGCTAGCGGCGATTTGATGTTCAGCTTGCCGTTTTCCAGATCGGCTTCGTATTCACCAACGATCTGATAGGTTTTTTCTTCGTCGGTGTCTTCGTCCACCAATTCGACAGTCGCGCCGAATTTAACGGTGCCAGACATTTTGGCGACGTCAATCACATCGGCCAGACCCATGACGCCTTCTAGTTCTTTGATGCGGCCTTCGATAAAGGACTGTTTTTCCTTTGCCGAATGGTATTCCGCGTTTTCCGAAAGGTCGCCCAATGCGCGGGCCTCGGCGATGGCTTCGATGATTGCAGGGCGTTCCACCGATTTCAGGTGTTTCAGCTCGGCATCAATTTTATCAAAACCAGCCCGGGTCAGCGGGATCTTTTCCATTGGGTACTCCGTCGAAGTAAATTCCTTGATCAGAAGTGCATAACGTATTGAGGGGGATAGAAGTCAAGTGGCCGCCATCGCGCAAACGGTCAGAAAGTACCGCAATAGCCGAATCTTGTACCGTTTTGTCGCGTTAAGGCGAAATAACGCCGTGTCGCGATTGCCCCAATCGCACCCATAGGATAATCCGAGACGAAAGAAAGTTACCGGATACCTCCGCGCAGCAAAAGGAACAGCCATGACCGCCATCGAACGGGAAGCTATGGAATATGACGTTGTGATCGTAGGTGCGGGCCCTGCTGGCCTGTCTGCTGCGATCCGCCTGAAACAGCTGGACGCAGACCTAAGCGTCGTTGTTTTGGAAAAAGGGTCAGAGGTCGGCGCGCATATCCTATCGGGCGCCGTTCTGGACCCATCGGGCCTGAACCGTCTGATTCCTGATTGGAAAGAAAAAGGCGCGCCAATCACTGTTCCAGTGAAAGAAGACAAATTCTATTTCTTGGGCGAAGCGGGCGGAATCCGCCTGCCGAACGCTGCGATGCCGCCGCTGATGAACAACCACGGCAACTATATCGTATCGATGGGCAACGTCTGCCGCTGGATGGCTGAACAAGCCGAAGAGCTGGGCGTTGAAATTTTCCCAGGTATGGCCTGTTCCGAACTGGTCTACGGCGAAAACGGCGAGGTTAAAGGCGTTGTTGCTGGCGTATTCGGCCTAGAGGCTGATGGTTCCATCGGCGAAGGCACCGAACCAGGCATGGAGCTGCACGGCAAATACGTGTTCCTGTCCGAAGGCGTGCGCGGATCCCTGTCCAAAGAAGTCATGGCGAAATACGACCTGTCGAACGGTCACTGCCCGCAGAAATTCGGCATCGGCATGAAAGAAATCTGGGAAATCGACCCAGCAAAACACAAAGAAGGCAGCGTGACCCACACCATGGGCTGGCCTTTGGGTTCCGAAGCAGGCGGCGGTTCGTTCATCTATCACCTAGATAACAACCAAGTGTATGTCGGTTTCGTGGTTCACCTGAACTACAAAAACCCGCACCTGTATCCGTACATGGAATTCCAGCGATTCAAGCACCACCCGATGGTTGCAGAACTGCTAAAGGGCGGCAAACGCGTGGCTTACGGCGCCCGTGCCATTTCCGAAGGCGGCATGCAGTCGATCCCACAAACGGCATTCCCTGGTGGTGCGCTGCTGGGTTGCTCGGCTGGTCTGGTCAACGTCCCACGCATCAAAGGCAACCACAACGCCATGCATTCGGGCATTGAAGCCGCCGAAGCCGCGTTCGCCGCGATACAATCGGGCCGTTCGGGTGACACTCTGGACGAATACGATGCACGCATCCGTGGCGGCGTAATCGGCAAGGACCTGAACAAAGTGCGCAACGTCAAACCGATGTGGTCGAAATACGGCCTGCTGGGCGGTCTGGCACTGGGCGGTCTGGACATGTGGACCAACACGTTGGGCTTTTCGCTGTTTGGCACGATGAAGCACGGCAAAAACGACGCCGCATCCACCGAAGAGGCCGCAAAGCACAAAAAGATCGACTATCCAAAACCAGATGGCGTGTTGTCTTTCGACCGTCTGACCAACGTGTCGTTCAGCTTTACCAACCACGAAGAATCGCAGCCATGCCACCTGAAATTGGCCGATCCTTCGCTGCCGATCGCGGTGAACCTGCCGAAATTCGATGAACCTGCACAGCGTTATTGCCCCGCAGGCGTCTACGAAGTCATCGAAGGCGACGATGGACCGAAATTCCAGATCAATTTCCAAAACTGTGTCCACTGCAAAACCTGCGACATCAAAGACCCATCGCAGAACATCAACTGGACCACACCTCAGGGCGGCGACGGCCCGAACTATCCAAATATGTAAGCGGCGGCCCGCCAATCGCGGGCCATCCCACGCGCGGCATCTTGCCAATTGCGCCCGTCCTTTGATTGCGAAGGGCGGGCGTTTTCATTACGCTTAGCCCGAAAAAGAATGAAAGGGGCCTACGTGACCTTGTCGATCCGACGCCTGTGCGCAGCAACTGCAATTACCCTTAGCCTTATTCCATTTTCCGCCCGCGCCGATGGTGGTTTTGGCGCGTATCTGGCGGGCAAGCAGGCTTTCACCGAAGGTTCCTACCAAGAAGCCGCCGATTATTTCGAACGCTTTTTGCCCGATAACCCTCAGGATTTGTCGATCGTTGACGGCATCATTAACGCCTATGCAGCGATGGGCGATTTCGATAGCGCCGCACCATACGCTCGTCAGCTGGCAGATCAGGGAAATATCAGTCAGGTCGCCAATATCGTGGTCATGATTCAAGCAATCAAAAACGGCGATTGGGATCAGGCGCACACCTATCTGGAACAGGGCATGTCGATCAGCCCGTTGGTCGATGGATCGATTCAGGCTTGGGCCGCACTGGCCGATGGCCGCATGTCTGACGCGATCGAGGCATTTGACGCCCAGTCGGAAATCCAAGGATCGTCGTCCTTTGGCGTATATCAAAAGGCGCTGGCCTATGCCTATGTCGGCGACTTTGAAAGCGCAGACCAACTGTTTTCCGATGCTATGGACAACGGCATGGCGCTCAACCCTGCCGCCGTTATCGCTTATGCCCAGATCCTAAGCCAACTGGACCGCGCGGACGATGCTATCGGCATTCTACGCCGCGCTGACCCGATGGCCGTGAACCCGATGGGCAATCGGATGATCCGCGCGCTGCAAGACGGAAAAACATTTGCCTTTGACGTTATCACGTCCCCCAGCGAAGGCCTGTCCGAAGTGTTCATGTCGATTGCTTCGGCCGTATCGGCTGACGCGCCGCCATCATATACGCTGACCTACGCATGGTCTGCACATCTGCTGGCCCCGACCAAATCCGACCCCATTATCATGGCGGCTGGAACTTATGCCCAAACGGGCCGCGATGATCTGGCCGCGCAAACCTATGCTTTGGTTCCCGACGACGACCCACGATTTATCGAAGCCGAATTGGGCCGTGCCGAAGCATTGGAAAACGCAGGCCAATCCGAAGCCGCAATCGAGGCGCTGCGCAATTTAAACCGCCGATTTACCGCGGCGCCATTCGTTTTATACACGTTAGGCGATCACCTGCGCCGCGACGAACAATACGCCGAAGCCGAAGCCGCCTACACCAAAGCACTGGAAATGCACGCCCCCGACGAAGAGGTTCGCAGACTGTGGTTCGTGTATTTTTCCCGCGGCATTTGCCGTGAACGGATGCAGCAATGGGACGCCGCTGAAACGGATTTCCGCCGCGCTTTGGAATTGCGTCCCGGACATCCGACCGTTTTGAATTATCTGGGGTACTCCCTGATCGAACGCGGTGAAAAACTGGACGAAGCGCTGGCCTTGATCGAAGAGGCCATAGCCGCCGATCCCGACAATGGGGCAATTATCGACAGCCTAGGTTGGGCCATGTACCAATTGGGCAGCTACGCAGAGGCCACACCACTTTTGGAACGCGCGTCTGAACTCGAAGCGACAGACCCTGTAGTGAACGATCATTTGGGCGATGCCTATTGGATGGTCGGCCGCAAAATCGAAGCCCGTTTTCAATGGCAGCGCGCATTGTCCTTTGATCCCGCAGAAAAAGACGCAGAACGCATCCGGCTGAAGCTAGAGGTTGGGCTGGACGCCGTTCTGGAACGCGAAAACGCACCGCTAGACGAGCCAAAACCGTGACCACGATCAAGGCAACCGCTCCTGCAAAAATCAACCTGACCCTGCATGTGACGGGCCAGCGAACGGACGGATACCATCTGCTGGATAGCCTTGTTACCTTTGCTGAGGTCGGCGATGTGATCTCTGCCACCCGCGCCGTAGATATGCGCCTGACTGTGTCGGGTCATTTCGCGGTGGGCGTTCCAACTGACGAATCCAACCTGATCCTGCGCGCCGCCGAAGCCTTGCGTAGCGTCCGCGGCATCACTATGGGCGCGCATCTGCATCTGGAAAAAAACCTGCCCCACGCGGCGGGGATCGGCGGCGGGTCATCGGACGCAGCCGCCACATTGAAATTGCTGGCAGAGCTGTGGGACGTCGACCCATTGCCCCATGACCACGACGCCGTTGTCGCGCTGGGTGCGGATGTACCTGTTTGCCTGCGTGCGCCGACACCCTGCCGTATGCGCGGCATCGGCGATCACCTGACGGATTTCACCGCCCTGCCCCGCGCCGCCATGGTGCTGGTCAACCCCGGCGTCGAAGTCCCCACCCCTGCGACATTCCAAGGCCTGAAAACCAAACGCAACCCGTCGATGGGCGATTTGCCGACGGGGGCGACTCTGCCCGAATTTGCGGCGTGGCTGAACGAACAGCGCAATGATCTGCATCCACCCGCAGCCGCCATTGCCCCCGAAATCGACGAAGCCCTAACCCTCCTGCGCAATCAGCGCGGCGTGCTGTGGGCGGGTATGTCAGGATCGGGCGCGACCTGCGTTGCACTGGTCAAAGATATGGGCGCCGCCCGTCAGGTCGCACGCCCTATCCAAATTCGCAAAGGTAGCTGGTGGGTCGTGCCGACCCCGCTGCTTAGTTAATCCGCGCGACCACATAGTCTGCGATATCCGACAACATGGTGCGGATTTCGTGGTCGGGCACGGATTGCAGCGACTCTTTGGCTTTGGCGGACCACGCCAGCGCCTCGTCGCGGGTCGCCTCTAGCGCGCCATGTTTTTTCATGATCGCGATGGCCTGTTCCAGATCGCCGTCGTCCTGTTTGCCTTTGGCAATGGTGCGGGTCCAGAACGCCATTTCATCAGCGTCCGATTTTGCGATAGCTTTGATCAATGGCAGCGACAGTTTGCGTTCGCGGAAATCGTCGCCGATGTTTTTGCCGATCGCTTCGGTACCGCCGTAATCCAGCAGGTCGTCAACCATCTGGAACGAAATACCCAGGGCATCACCATAATCATACAGCGCCTGTTCAACAGCCTGATCCGCGCCCGAAATCACCGCGCCGACTTGGGTCGCGGCAGAAAACAGCGCTGCGGTTTTGCCGCGAACGACCTTTAGATAAGTGTCTTCGCTGGTGGACAGGTCACGCGAAACGGTCAGCTGTAAAACTTCGCCTTCGGCAATAGTGGCGGACGCATCGGCCAAAATGCCCAGAACGCGGATCGACCCCGTTTCCACCATGATCTGGAACGAACGGGAAAACAGGTAATCGCCAACCAGAACCGAGCTTGGGTTATCCCACAAAAGGTTCGCGGTTGGCCGGCCACGGCGCTGGTCGCTTTCGTCCACGACATCATCATGCAGCAGGGTCGCCGTGTGAATGAATTCAACGGTCGTCGCCAGATGGATGTGATAGTCGCCGGTATAGCCGCACAGTTTCGCCGCTGCCAAGGTCAGCATCGGGCGCAGACGTTTGCCGCCTGCCTCGACCAAATGCGCTGTGACCTCGGGGATGCGGGGGGCGTGTTCAGACGCCATACGTTCGCGGATCATGGCATTCACGGCCGCCATTTCAGGGGCCAGCGCCTGCGCCAGACGTTCATGAGGTTTAGTCGCAGCTACATCTAGGCTCATGCCGGCTCCATCCGCGGTATTGGCAAACGCTCTTTGGCGTCTTAGGTCTGTGGTATGAAAGAACTTTTGCGCACGACTGACCCGACAGTGATCGCCTTTGCAAAGGTGCTCTTGGATGGTGAGGGTATAGACTGCTTTGAATTCGACGTAAATATGAGCGTCCTTGACGGAAGCATTGGCATATTGCCGCGCCGTTTGATGGTGGCCGACCGCGATCATTTCATCGCCG
Organism: Marivivens niveibacter; assembly: GCF_002150005.2. Lineage (GTDB taxonomy): Bacteria > Pseudomonadota > Alphaproteobacteria > Rhodobacterales > Rhodobacteraceae > Marivivens > Marivivens niveibacter. The sequence continues at coordinate 124,558 of NZ_MSPP01000001.1, read as the reverse complement.
CCGCGATTATGCGCGATAACGAGATTGATTTGGGCCAGTGACCGACCTGACGCGTGACGATTTTCTGGGCGGACGTTTGCGCCTGTATCAACCCGCCAACGGATACCGCGCGGGCGTGGACCCTGTATTGCTGGCCGCAGCAACACCCATAAAATCAGGCGAAACGCTGCTGGAATTGGGCTGCGGCGTTGGCGCGGCGTCATTATGCGCGGCGACGCGGGTCGCGGGCATTCGCGCAACGGGGATCGAACTACAGCCCGATTACGCGGATCTGGCCCGCCGGAACGCCGCCGAAAATGATCTGCCGTTTGACGTGATCACCGCAGACCTACGCGCCCTGCCCGCCGACATTCGAAACACGCAATTCGATCACGTCATTATGAACCCGCCCTACTACCTGCGCGACGCGTCCACGCCCGCCACGGACAAAGGCCGCGACACAGCATTGGGCGGCGACACCCCGCTAGCCGATTGGATCACCATCGGCGCCAAAAGGATCGCGCCGCGTGGCTATCTGACCTTGATCCAGCGGATAGACCGCCTACCTGAAACAGTAGCGGTGGTTCATTCACTGCTGGGATCGATCGTCATTCAACCGATCGCACCGCGACAGGGGCGCGAATCGGGACTGTTTATTCTGTCAGCCCGAAAAAACGGGCGGGCGGCGTTCAAATTGCGTCCCCCTTTGGTCATGCACGACGGGGTTGCGCATACCGCTGACGGCGAATCCTATACGACCGTGGTCAAGTCGATTTTACGTGACGGCGCTGAATTACGCCTATTTTGATTAATAAAATTGCGTTCAATCGGCGGAAAACGACTTATTATTAAATTTTCTGCACTGCCGCGTGACAGTTTTGCAAAACTATGCTGCAGTGGAGTTGTGACAACACACAACAGAGGAGAAGATAATGAGCCTAAGTTCGCATATCCAAGAACTAAGGAAGAAACACCAGACCCTCTCGGCCAAAGTCGATGCCGTTCAACGAAGTCCAAGCGCCAGTTCGCTTGAAGTCGCGCAACTGAAAAAACAAAAGCTCATGGTCAAAGAGGAAATTACCCGACTGACCACCCATTAAAGGTTAGGCGCTGGCCTTTGCGGCCAGTGCTGCCCCTGCGGTGATTAACGCCGCAGCAGCAAACAGAACCCACGTTGGTTCTGCTATCCCACAAACAACCAGAGCAAAGGTAGACAACACGGGCGCCGCATAGGATGCGACGCCCAACAGCTGTATGTCGCCCTGTTTCACGCCCACATCCCAAACGAAAAACGCGATCCCAACGGGGCCAACGCCTAGCCCGATGATCGACAGCCAGCCCAACGTGGTTTCAGGCCAAACCGTGGTTTCAAGCCCGACATGCGCGATTCCCGATAGAACAGCGGTCGCAAGGCAGAACACCACGACCGATGCCGTATGCACCGCGCCAAAGCTGCGGGAGATCACCGAATACCCCGACCACGTCAGCGCACACAAAAACGCCAATCCGTATCCGGGCAAGGCATCCGCGTTAAAATTCGCACCCTTGGCCACGATCAGTGCCGCACCCGCAAAGCCGATCAACCCGCCAATGATGTGCCCCCGTCGCAGCGTTTCGCCCGGCAAAAGGCCCGAAAACAGCACGATCAGCAGCGGCCAAAGATAGGCGATCAGACCAGCCTCGGCTGCGGGGGCTAAGCGGAGCGCGGAAAAATACAGGAAATGGTATCCAAACAGACCCAGCGTGCCGATCACATAAACATGCAGCGGCACCGTTTTCAGTTGCCCGACATTGCCTGTCGCCAGCAGCCATACCACGCCGATCCCGCCGCCAATGGCAAAACAAATGGCATTCAATTGGAACGCAGGAACGGGCGCTGATCCGACCGTGAACAACGCCAGCAACGCCCACAGCAGAACAGCAATAAACCCAATCGCGGTATAGGTATTTTTAGACATGAAAAAGGCCGATCATTTGACCGGCCCATTCATTGTGATTTTTGCTAAACGGGCAAGCCCTTAGACAAAGAACTGAGCGCCGTTTGCCGAAACGGTCGAACCATTCACAAATTGCGCGTCATCCGCGACCAAGAATTTCACGCAGCGCGCGATTTCCTCTGGTTCGCCCAGACGGCCAGTTGGGATTTGGCCGATGATCGCTTCGCGTACTTTTTCAGGCACAGCCATAACCATTTCGGTTGCGATGTAGCCTGGGCAGATTGCGTTTGCGGTGATGTTGAAACGTGCGCCTTCTTGGGCCAGCGACTTCACGATACCCAGATCGCCCGCTTTGGTCGCGGCATAGTTCACCTGACCGAACTGACCTTTTTGACCGTTGATCGACGAAATCACGACAACGCGGCCGAATTTGCGTTCCCGCATACCTGGCCACACAGGATGCACGGTGTTGAACACGCCGGTCAGGTTGGTGTCGATGACCTCTTTCCACTGTTCTTTGGTCATTTTGTGGAACGGCGCATCGCGGGTGATGCCAGCGTTTGCCACGATGATGTCGATAGGACCCAATTCCTCTTCGACTTTTGCTAGGCCAGCAGCGCTATCGTCATAGCTGCCTACGTTCCATTTGTAGGTTTTAATACCGGTCTCTGCGGTGAATGCCGCAGCTTTTTCATCATTGCCGGCATAAGTCGCCGCAACGGTGTATCCAGCCTCTTTTAGCTCTTTCGAAATAGCGGCGCCAATGCCGCGGGATCCACCAGTTACCAATGCTACGCGGGACATATGATTCTCCTTCCTACAAAATCATTTAGTAATCTTGTTACATTAACGATGCTGCGCGCGCAACATAGTTACGCCGCAAATGCACAACAATAAAAAAGGGGCGGAAGAACCGCCCCCTCAAAAACCATACTAAAGTACGTTTGTTACGCGCGTTCAACACAAAGTGCCACGCCCATGCCGCCTCCGATACACAAGGTAGCCAAACCTTTGTTAGCACCGCGGCGCTGCATTTCGAACAACAGGGTGTTCAGCACGCGGTTGCCCGATGCGCCGATCGGGTGACCGATTGCAATCGCGCCGCCGTTGACGTTCACGATCGCTGGGTCCCAACCCATTTCTTTGTTAACGGCACAGGCCTGCGCGGCGAAAGCTTCGTTCGCTTCGACCAGATCCAGATCGCCGACCGACCAGCCTGCCTTTTCCAGCGCTTTGCGCGATGCAGGGATTGGGCCGCAACCCATGATCGATGGGTCCAGACCAGCGGTCGCATAACCAGCGATACGCGCCATTGGCGTGATGCCACGCTTTGCGGCTTCTTCTTCGGTCATCATCAAGGTAGCGGACGCACCATCGTTGATGCCCGATGCGTTACCCGCAGTGACCGAGCCGTCTTTGGTGAACGCTGGGCGCAGTTTCTGCATGCTTTCCAGCGTTGCGCCGTGGCGGATGTATTCGTCTTGATCAACGACAGTCTCACCCTTGCGAGTTTTCACGGTAAAGGCCGCGATTTCGTCAGCGAATTTACCAGCCTTTTGCGCGGCCTCTGCTTTGTTCTGCGATGCAAGTGCGAATTCATCCTGCATTTCGCGGGTGATGCCGTATTTCTCGGCAACGTTTTCTGCGGTCTGACCCATGTGGTAACCGTTGAATGCGTCCCACAGGCCATCTTTGATCATGGTGTCGATCATTTTCATGTCGCCCATTTTCGTGCCTGTGCGCAGGTGGGCACAATGCGCTGACAACGACATGTTTTCCTGACCGCCTGCAATTACGATGGACGCATCGCCCAGCATGATGTGCTGCGCACCCAGCGCAACAGTACGCAGTCCCGAACCACAAACTTGGTTGATGCCCCATGCGGCGCTTTCGATAGGAAGACCTGCGTTGATATGAGCCTGACGCGCAGGGTTCTGACCCTGACCAGCGGTCAGAACCTGACCCATGATGGTTTCGCTAACGTCAGCTTTATCAATACCCGCACGTTCGACCACCGCCTCTAGCACTGCTGCACCCAGATCATGTGCTGGGGTATTTGCAAACGAACCACCAAAGCTGCCTACAGCGGTACGTGCAGCAGATGCGATAACAATATTGGTCATAGGGGAATCTCCTCTTAAATCCGAATAGGCGAAGAAATAGATTCTGGCTCGCCCTTGCCATTGTTGTAAGTACTGGACCCCATTTGCGCAACATTATTTCGCTGCGACGCGGCTAAGACCAAAGGTCACAGTGTCAGTTTCAATTTTGGAACACCGTATAAATAGCCTTGCAAACAATCCACGCCCAACGCTGTCAAAACGGCGGCTTCTTGCTGAGATTCCACACCTTCAGCAATCGCAAACATTTCAAACTGATGCGCCACATTTACCAACGCTTCTGTCATGACCTGATTATCAGGCGAATCGTGGATATTGCGCACAAAGCACCGGTCGATCTTAACCATATCAAAGTAAAAGTCTTTTAAACGTTGAAAGGCAATCAACCCCGCCCCGAAATCATCCAAAGCAAAATTGACACCATAGGGCTGCATTTCTTCCATGAAACGGATCAGCACCTCGTGCAGCTGCATGGCCGAGGTTTCACTGATTTCCAAAATCAAACGCTCTCCGCATTTGGTTTGGCCGCGCAACCCCTCCATCAGTGTACGGCGCCATTTGCCGTCCGCCAAACTGCGCGCTGACATATTGATAGATAATCGCAAGGTTGGATGGGTCCGCAGCACATTTAATCCCAGCCGCAAAGACGCGCAGTCAATGTCCCGCCCCATCGCGGTTTCTTCGACATCCGACATAAATTGGCCCGCAGGAATGATCCGCCCGCCGTCGTCCCGCAGTCGGATCAGGCCTTCGTAAAATGCGACAAAGTTATTGTGGTCTGCGGTAACAATTGGCTGATAGGCCAATTGCGCATGCCCGGCCGCCAGCGAATTGCGTACGGTCTGCTTAATATTTTTCTGACTTTCCTGAACGATATAGTCCAGCGGGCTATTGGTAACGGCGGTCATAGATACGTCCTGACTGATCAGTCCGACTATGACCTTGGGTCTTTAACAGCCCCTAAAAATATGGGGCGTTCGTTAAAATCCGATCTAGATTACCAGCGGTCCAGCGCCTTTTCATCGGCATCGGTGGCATCCACCCAATCAGCGCCATCTTTGGTGTGTTCTTTTTTCCAAAATGGTGCGCGTGATTTCAAATAATCCATCAGAAATTCTGCTGCCTCAAACGCTGCAACACGGTGCCGCGACGCTGTTGCGACCATCATGATCTGATCGTTTGCGTGCAATGCGCCATAACGATGAATCACCAACACATCAGCCAAATCCCATCGCTGCTGCGCCTGCGCGACGATGCCTGAAATCGCCTTTTCGGTCATGCCGGGGTAATGTTCGATCTCCATCACGTCCAACCCTCCAGCAATATCACGCACAATTCCGGTAAAGCTAACAACCGCGCCGGCACCTTCAGCCCCCATGCTAAAAGCATTCAGTTCGGCACCTGCATCAAACGGTTCTGATTGCACACGTACCGACATCAGCCACCTGTCATCGGCGGGAAAAACGCGACCTCACGCGCACCAGCAAGCGGCGCATCAAATTCGGTCAGCTCCTGATCCACAGCAACGCGCAACGCCGACAGGTCAGAAAAGGCAAGAGCGTAGCGTTCTTCGCGCGCCCGCAATTCGTTGACCAAATCCAAAACCGTCACCGCAGACGTCTCTACAGTTTCTTTTGGCTCTCCGATCCGTTCACGGACCCATGCGAAATATAAAACGTCGATCATAAGATCACTTTAGATAAGGAAGAGCCTTACGGAAATAGTCCCATCCGGTCAGGATGGTTAAAATTCCCGCGATCCACAGCAAAACCACACCGATGTTCCACGACCAAACAGCACCGAAATGTTTCCAGATGATCCCGTTTTCATCTGGCACATTCCCGCGTAACACTTCGGCAATGAACGCCACATCCATGCCGTCGGTTTCCATTGCGAAATAGGTTTCAAACGCACCCGTTGAAAACAACACGGCAATCGCAACCATCTGGGCTGTCGTTTTCCACTTTGCCAGTTTGGTCACCTTTAACAAACCGGCTGTATCGCCCAGAAATTCACGCAGTCCCGAAACGAAAACCTCGCGGAACATGATCACAGTCGCAGGTAGCAAAATCCACGGATTCATGCCAGAAAACCCTGTGATGACCAATAGCGCAATAACCACCATCGCCTTATCGGCAATCGGGTCCAACATTGCGCCGATTTTGCTTTCTTGTCCCCAGCGGCGCGCCAAATAGCCGTCAAAGAAATCGGTCACAGCGGCCAGGATAAACAGCACCAGTGCAACCCAATCCGCCGTGGGACGATGAAAATACAGGAACATCACCGCCACACCTGGCGCCGCGAGCAACCGCAAAACCGTCAGAATATTCGGCAGGTTCCAGTTCATATCTTTGTCCCTCTGGTTCTTTGCGACCTTCATAAACGGGGCGAACCCGAACGAACAGCCCTAAACCCGAGGGCCCCAAAAGGCCCGAGACAAAAAGAACGCGGCGCAGCCGCACCTTTTGGAAACAGATCAGCCGTTTTCGTGAAAATGCGCATATATCGTTTCGGCCAAGGCATCCGATATCCCTTCGACCGCTTTTAAATCGGCTAGATTCGCGCGACTGACCGCTTTCGCACTACCGAAATGCGCCAAAAGCGCGCGTTTGCGGGTCGCGCCAACGCCATCGATATCGTCCAATGGATTTGCCATTGACGATTTCGCCCGCTTTGCGCGGTGTGTGCCAATCGCGAACCTATGCGCCTCGTCCCGCATGCGCTGAATGAAATACAGAACAGGGTCATTACGTTGCAACGCAAATGGCCGTTCGCCGGTTCGATAAAACTCCTCTTTACCGTGATCGCGGAATTCGCCTTTGGCGACACCGACCATAGCAACGTCCTCGACGCCCATTTCGTCCAGAATTTCCTGAACCGCCGAAACTTGCCCTGCACCACCGTCGATTAACAGCAAATCGGGCCACATGCCTTGGGTTCGATCGGGGTCTTCTTTCAAAAGGCGGCTGAACCTGCGGGTTAGCACTTCTTTCATCATGCCAAAGTCGTCGCCGGGGGTTAGACTATCGCCTTTGATGTTAAATTTCCGATATTGGGATTTCAAAAACCCTTCGGGACCAGCCACGATCATAGCGCCCACCGCATTCGTGCCTTGGATGTGGCTGTTATCGTAAACCTCAATCCGTTCGGGCGGCCCATCCAGATCAAATGCTTCGGCGATCCCGCGCAACAGTTTCAGCTGTGTCGCGCTTTCTGACATGCGGCGCGCTAGACTTTCTTTGGCGTTTCGCGCTGCGTTCGCGACCAACTCGGCCTTTTCCCCGCGCTGGGGAACGGTGATTTCGACCTTACGCCCTGCTTTTTCCGCCAATGCAGCCGACATAAGGTCTTCGTTATCCAAACCATGCGACAGAACAATTTGCTTTGGCGGCTCTCGATCCGAATAAAACTGCCCAACAAAGGCTTCCATCACTTCTGACAAATCTTCGTCACCTGTGATGCGCGGATAATAATCGTGATTGCCCCAGTTCTGGTTTGCTCGGATGAAAAAAACCTGAACGCAGGCCTGACCGTTTTCTGTATGCAGAGCGATAATGTCGCCTTCGGACACAGTGCGCGGATTGATCCCTTGGGCCGTTTGCACTTGGGTCAATGCCTTGATCCGGTCACGCAGCGCCGCGGCACGCTCAAACTCCATGGCCTCGCTCGCGTCCATCATCTGTTTGGCTAACGCCTCTTGGATATGGGCCGTTTTACCAGACAGGAAATCTGCCGCGTCTTTTACCGCAGCGCCATATTCAGCCGCGCTGATCTTGCCAACACAAGGCGCGCTGCATCGTTTGATCTGATACTGCAAACATGGACGCGTGCGCGTTTCAAATTGGCTATCTGTACAGTTGCGCAAAAGAAAAACGCGTTGCAACTGGCTCAGCGTTCGGTTCACCGCCCCAGCGCTGGCAAAGGGGCCGAAATACTGGCCCTTTTCCTTTTTCGCACCGCGATGTTTTTTGACCATCGGAAATTCGTGGCCCGTCACCAAAACGTTCGGAAAAGATTTATCGTCGCGCAACAATACGTTGTAGCGCGGCTTCAGCTGTTTGATGAGGTTCTGTTCCAGCAGAAGCGCTTCGGTTTCGGTGCGCGTTGTCAGAAACATCATCGAAACAGTTTCAGAAATCATTCGCGCAATGCGGGCCGAATGATTTCCCGGGCGGGCATAATTACTGACCCGATTACGCAAATTACGTGCCTTACCGACGTACAAAACCCGACTTTCAGCGTCCAGCATTCGGTACACGCCGGGCGATCCGTCTAGGGTTTTCAGGTACTCCGCGATCCGGTCATATCCGGTTTTTTCTGCGGGCGAGTCATTGGTCATGTAACAGATCCGTGATTCTGCGTGGCGCTGCAATGTTACAAAGGCAGGCGCAAGAGGAAAGGCATCCACTGAATCTGTGGATAACTCTGTTGGTAAATTATGGGCATCTAGAAAAAACCCTTAGTTTTCTGGCCCCTCAGCTATTTGCACAAAAAATAAGCACAGTTTCAAACCATTGGAAACAAATGATATTTTTATTCACCATGCTTATTTTAGAGCAGTGATTTTCCAACGTGACACTTTCATGTCAGCTTGGCCCATCGGTGCACAACTTGTCGCAGTTGTCGGAAAAACTCACTCTACGCCCAAGATATCTGGCGTTTCCCAGCACAAATGCTGACCACCATCCACGCACAAAAGCTGTCCTGTGATCGCCGGCGAATCGATGAAGTATCCTAATGCCGCGCAAATATCGGACGGATTTGCGCCGCGCTGCAGAACCGTTGCTTTTCGTTGAGTGTCAAAATGTTGACGGCTTTGACGTGCGCCCTGCAGCGTCGGACCCGGCCCGATTGCATTGACCCGAATTTTTGGAGCCAAACCTTGGGCCGCAGTTTGTGTCAATGCCCACAAACCCATCTTAGCGATTGTGTAGGTCGAAAATTCAGGAGTCAGCTTGCGTACACGCTGATCGATCATATTGACGATCAACCCTTGGGCGACTGGTTCGTCCATTTCATCCATTACGGGATCAGGTATTTGCGTCGCCATCGCCTGTGTCAGCACATAAGGCGCGCGCAAATTCGACTCCATATGTCGGTCCCACTTTTCACGGGTCGCCGTATGAATATTGTCGTATTCGAAAATCGAGGCGTTGTTGACCAGACAGGTAATCGGCCCACCCAACGCATCAGCCGCTGCGGGCAACAGGCCCTGAACCTCTGCCTCGTTCAGCAGGTCAGCCTGAATGGCAATGGCATTACGACCCTTTTCTTTGATCGCATTGACTGTTTCATCCGCGCCATCACGGCTGGTCGCGTAGTGGACGGCGACATCATATCCGCGGTCCGCCAAATAAATCGCCATCGCCTGACCTAGGCGCGCCCCAGCCCCCGTTACCAATGCCCGCATGGTTATCCTCCGATCACAACAGAACGAACAGATAGGCCAGATATAGCGCGGTCAAGATCACGCCGCTGACACGCGTCAAATCACGGCGCATGAACACAAACGGGATCAGCAAAAGCGATGCCGCCAGCATGACCCACAAATCAAACTGCAAGAAATTCGGATCAACAGGAATGGTGCCGAACAGCGTCGAGATGCCGATGATCGCCAGCAGGTTAAACATGTTCGAACCGATCACGTTACCCAGCGCAACGTCCGCCTGTTTACGTACCACAGCCATCACAGTTGTCGCCAATTCAGGCAGCGACGTACCAATTGCAACCAGCGTTAGACCGATCACCGCTTCGCTGACGCCATAATGCAACGCGATATTGGTTGCGCCTTCGACCAATAGGTTTGCGCCCAATGGCAGGCCGATCAGACCAGCAACCAAAAAGAACCCGATTTTGGGCCATGTGATGTCAGGGTCAGCGCCTTCGACCTCTTCTTCTAATGCGGCACGTTCAGCGCGGTGCTGCATCGCGCCATAAACGGCGTGACCAATCATGGCCGCCAGCGCGAGCAGCAAGACAATACCTTTGACCCAATTCAGCGGCCCCATGAAACATAGCGCGATGAACAAAACGGACGCAAATATCATCTGCAAATACGACGCGCGCGTATCGTGATGGCTGGTGTGCATGGTCGCAATCAACGCGGGGATACCCAAAACCAGCAGGATATTTGCAGTATTGGACCCGACAACGTTACCCAAAGCCAATTCAGGAACATTATCCATGATCGCCTTGATCGAAATCAGCAGTTCAGGCGCAGACGTTCCGAATGCCACAATTGTCAGCGACACTACTAGCGCAGGGATACCCACCCGCAAGGACAGGTTTACCGCACCTTTGACCAGCGCATCGCCGGCCAGCAACAATAGTACAAGGCCGATAACGGTATATACCCAATCCATCCCGAGTTATTCCTTTTTGCAGGCGCAGGGGCCTTTACCAATTCTAAATCGCCCGCATTTGGGGCATTTTGCATTCTGAATTCGTTTCTGGCCGGGGTATTTCAACCGCCCAAACATGGCCAAAACGACCATGACGATCAGAAAAATGGAAACGACGCGGAACAGCATTTACAGACCAAACCGCCCGAATGCTGCGCGTTCTTCGATAGTGTCCACTACGCCCGAAATGGCCGATGCCCCGAACCGTAACGCCAGCGGTTTGCGCGGCGCGTAACGGCGGAAACTGACGTCTTTGCCAAATTTGTCTTTCATAAATGGCACCAGATGCCCGATGCCATCGGCTAGGCCCAGCTCAACTGCCTTGTCACCGACCCAAATTTCGCCGGTAAACAGGTCCTGATCCGCGTTCAATTTCGCCCCGCGGCGCGATTTGACGTGATCAATGAAATACCCGTGCAGATCGGTCAGCCAGCCTTTTAGGCGGCTCACGTCTTCGGGATTTTCGGGTTTGAATGGATCCAGCTGCGATTTCGACGTCCCAGCGGTGTAAACGCGGCGTTCAACGCCATAGCGGCCGATCAGGTCGCTAAACCCGAACCCCGCCGAAATCACGCCAATCGATCCCACGATCGACCCGCGATCCACGTAAATTTCATCGGCAGCACAGGCCAGCCAATACCCGCCCGAGGCAGCGACATCTTCGACGAATGCGTAGACGGGAATGTTCTTTTCATCGGCCAAACGGCGGATACGTGCAGCGATCAGCGACGATTGCACAGGCGATCCACCCGGCGAATTGATCTGCAGCGCGACCGCATCGGGTTTGCCGCGAAACGCTTTTTCAATGACTGCCGATAGGCTGACGTCATCCAATCCGCGCGATGAATTTGAAATCGCGCCCTGCAATCGAACGACTGCAACGCGCGGGCCTGATTTAACAAATGGGATCCAGCGTTTCATAAGGGGACAGATAGTCTGCCCCCCCATGTCAAACAAGCCGCCTTAGTCCCGAATGCGCCAACCAGTGCGGAAAATCCACGCAATGGCGCCCAGACACAACGCGGTAAAGCCCGCAATCGCGATCAACGATATCGCAACAGGCACATCCGCCTGTTCAAAGAACGACCAGCGGAACCCCGAAATCAGGTAGTGAACGGGGTTAAACAGCGTCACGATTTGCCAGAACGGCGGCAACATCGACGTGCTGTAGAAACTGCCGCCCAAAAACACCAGCGGCGTGATGATCAGCAGCGGGATCAGCTGCAACTGTTCGAAATTGCCCGCCCAGATGCCGATGATGAACCCCAGCAAAGCAAACGACAAACAGGTCAGCAGCAAAAACGCCACCATCGCCAGCGGGTGCGCGACCTGTACATCGACGAAAAAGAACGACGTCGCAAAGATGATCGCGCCGATGATTAACGCTTTGCTAGCGGCGGCGCCGACATAGCCGATGGTTGCCTCTAGGAAATTTACGGGCGCGGACAGAAGTTCATATATCGACCCCGTAAATTTTGGAAAATATATTCCAAATGATGCGTTTGTGGTGGCCTGCGTCATCACCGATAGCATGATTAATCCAGGCACGATGAACGCGCCGTAGCTGACGCCTTCGACCTGATCGATACGGCTGCCGATGGCCGCGCCGAACACCACGAAATACAGCGAAGTCGAAATGACGGGCGCTAGAAAGCTTTGTTTATACGTGCGGAAAAACCGTGCCATTTCGGTCAGGTAGATCGCTTTGATTGCAGTTAGGTTCATGCTGCGTCTCCTTTGACCAGACCGACAAAGATTTCCTCTAGGCTGCTTTGACGGGTTTCTATGTCGGCCAATTGCAGGCCCACGGCGTTCAGATCATTCAGCAACGCGGTGATGCCCGTCCGATCCGCGCGCGTGTCGTAGACATAGCGCAGCGCGTTTCCGTCCAGCACGATTTCCAGATCATAGCGATCCAGTCCCGCAGGAATTTCGGTCACGGGGGACGCCAGATGAATGCGCAGTTCCTTTTGGCCCATGTGTTGCATCAGTTCGTCCTTGCGTTGGACCAACATGATCTGCCCGCCGTCGATCACCGCGATGCGGTCGGCCATGGCTTCGGCCTCTTCGATGTAATGGGTGGTCAGGATGATCGTGACGCCCGTTTTGCGCAGGTCATCGACGACGTTCCACATGTCTTTGCGCAGCTCAACATCCACGCCAGCGGTCGGTTCGTCCAAAAACAGAACGCGGGGTTCGTGCGATAGCGCTTTGGCGATCAAAACGCGGCGTTTCATACCACCCGACAGCGCCATGATTTTCGTGTCGCGTTTGTCGGCCAGACCCAGCTGTTTCAAAATATCTTCGATATAGGCGTCATTGCGCGGTTTACCGAACAGGCCCCGCGAATAGCGCACGGCATTGAACACGGTTTCAAACGCATCCAGCGACAATTCTTGCGGCACCAGCCCGATCATCGACCGTGTTTGGCGAAATCCACTGATAATATCGTGCCCGCCAACAGTTACAGAGCCCGACGTCGGCATGGTGATCCCGCAGATCGTCGAAATCAGCGTGGTTTTGCCCGCGCCATTCGGGCCAAGCAGAGCGATGATTTCGCCCTCTTCAATATCCAGATTAACGCCCTTGAGCGCCTGAAACCCGCCATCATAGGTCTTTCGCAGGTCTTTGACCTGAACGATGGGTGCCATATTGCGCCCTCCCTTTTTCTATTCGGTCAAAGAAATAGCCCGCCAGATGCTGACGGGCCACCAATAGTTTTGTGCGAAGGTGCGCAGTCGGGTTACGCCTTGGCGCGGCGAACCCCGTCAGCCAGTTCGGTGACCAGCGCGTTGACCGACGATGCGGTCGCATCGGTCGCTTTGTCGCCGTCATAGGTTGCCGTGATTTCATTGATCAGCGCAGTACCAACAACAACACCGTCCGCATGTTCGCCCAGCGCCGCCGCGTGTTCACCTGTTTTCACGCCAAAACCAACGACGATCGGCAGGTCGGTGTATTTGCGGATACGATCCAGAGCGCGCGACACGGTCGAATAATCAGGCGTTGCCGAACCGGTGATGCCGTTGATCGACACGTGGTACACAAAACCAGACGAGTTTTTCAGGATCACAGGCAAGCGTTTGTCGTCTGCGGTTGGTGGGATCAGACGGATAAACGCCAGACCAGCCTTTTGAGCTGGAATGCACAGTTCGTCGTCTTCTTCGGCGGGCACGTCGACGATGATCATGCCATCAACGCCAGCCTCTTTCGCGTCGGCCACGAATTTTTCAGGGCCGTAGCTGTAGATCGGGTTGTAATAGCCCATCAAGATCACAGGGGTGTCGGGGAATTCCTTGCGGAACTCAACGACCTGCGCCAACGTCTTTTTCGTGGTTTGGCCAGCGTCCAATGCACGCAGACCAGCAGCCTGAATGGCGGGACCATCTGCGACAGGATCAGTGAACGGCAGACCGAATTCAACGATATCCGCGCCAGAACGCGCCACGTTTTTTAGGATTTCCAGACCCGTTTCTGCATCGGGGTCGCCAGCCATGGTGTAGGTTACCAGAACAGGGCGGTTTTCGGCGCGGGCTTTGGCAAAGCAGGCGTCAATGCGGGCAGTCATCGGTGTCGGTCTCCTTAGCTTTGCAACGGCTTTAGCAGGAATAACACCGCTTGCAAATGCGATCAGACAGCCGTGCCCCAAAACCGTACGCGGCCCGTATCAATATGGACAAAGCTGGAATAGCCACCCACCCCGCCGATATCCAAGTCCTTGGCCAGTAAAATGGTTTGCGGAATTCCAACGCCGGGCAGACTAAAATCAATTGCCTTGGCCTGAATATGCAGCGAATTGCGCGCCGCATTCACACCCGACGCCCGCAATGCGTCATTGGTGGCCTGACTACGGTATCCTGACAGGAACCGCACATTGCCCGAAAACCCGTTTCGACGAGCGCGCTGTTGAATTTGCAGCAATCCCAAAATCGCATTCGGATCTATTTGGGCAACCTCGTTTCGGCGCCAGTCCCGCATAAAACGATTTACGCGCGCTAAACCATCGTGATCGAAACCTGTCGCGCTGACGGGCTGAACGCGCAGCGTTTCTTCGGTGTGGACGTTATACATAGACAAGGTCGGATTACCTGTCGGTAGTTCAATTTCCGCAGGCCGCGCACGTGGCGCCGCAACAGGTTCGGGTTCAAGGTCATGTTTTTCATACAATGAAAACCCGCCCGACATGTCGATCAACGGACCAGAGGCCCCTGACAACAGCCCCGACCCCGCCATGGATGGCGTTGCAGCCATTCCGGCCAATACACCTGCTATGAACTGACGACGATCCAAAGATGATCCTTCTAATCCGATTCAAAGTTGCCATTTGAATGCAAGATGCAGGCCAATCTTCAAAAAAGTGTTGATGCCCTGTTCAATTGCGCCCCTTCGCTGTATCACGGGCGCGCGCAAACAAATGGACAGCCAGATGCCTTATTACCGTTCCCGCAAATCCACCCATGGCCGCAACATGGCAGGTGCCCGTGGCCTATGGCGTGCAACCGGCATGACCGACAGCGACTTTGGCAAGCCGATTATCGCTGTTGTGAATTCGTTCACCCAGTTCGTTCCCGGTCACGTTCACCTTAAAGACCTAGGCCAAATGGTCGCCCGCGAAATCGAAAACGCAGGTGGTGTCGCCAAAGAATTCAACACCATTGCAGTCGATGACGGCATCGCAATGGGCCACGATGGTATGCTGTATTCGCTGCCTAGCCGTGAAATTATTGCGGATTCGGTCGAATACATGGTGAACGCGCACTGCGCGGACGCAATGGTGTGTATCTCGAACTGTGACAAGATCACTCCGGGTATGATGATGGCGGCAATGCGCCTGAACATCCCTGTGATTTTCGTATCCGGTGGCCCGATGGAGGCCGGCAAAGTCACCATCGACGATCTGGAACATTCGCTGGATCTGGTTGACGCAATGGTTGCCGCAGCCGACGACAGCTATTCCGACGAAGAAGTCGACGCGATCGAAAAAGCCGCCTGCCCGACCTGCGGGTCGTGTTCGGGTATGTTCACCGCGAACTCCATGAACTGTCTGGCCGAAGCGCTGGGTCTGGCGCTGCCGGGCAACGGTTCGGTTCTGGCAACGCACGCCGACCGCAAGGAACTGTTCCTAGAGGCAGGTCGCCGCATCGTCGACATCACCAAACGCCACTACGAAGGCGAAGAAAAAGGCCTGCTACCACGCGACATCGCGACATTCGAAGCGTTCGAAAACGCTATGTCTCTGGACATCGCAATGGGCGGTTCGACCAACACGGTTCTGCACCTTTTGGCTATCGCGCACGAAGGCAAAGTTGATTTCACCATGGCCGACATGGATCGTCTGTCGCGCAAGGTGCCATGCCTGTCCAAGGTCGCACCAGCCAAAGCAGACGTCCACATGGAAGATGTCCACCGCGCGGGCGGCATCATGGGCATCTTGGGCGAACTGAACCGCGGCGGCCTGCTTCACGGCGATGTTTCGACCATCCACTCTGCCTCCATGAACGAAGCGATCGCAAAATGGGACATCGTCACATCGAACGATCCAAAGATTAACGAATTCTATCGCGCGGCCCCTGGCGGCGTTCGCACGACCGAAGCGTTTTCGACCCAGAACCGTTACAAGGAACTGGACAACGACCGCGAAGGCGGCGTGATCCGCTCGGTAGAACACGCGTTTTCCAAAGACGGCGGTCTGGCTGTTCTATACGGCAACATCGCGCTGGACGGCTGCATCGTGAAAACCGCAGGTGTGGACGATTCCATCCTGAAATTCACAGGCACCGCCAAAGTCTACGAAAGCCAAGACGACGCAGTGAACGGCATCCTGACCAACAAGGTCGAGGCTGGCGAAGTCGTGGTCATCCGCTACGAAGGCCCACGCGGCGGCCCAGGCATGCAGGAAATGCTGTACCCAACGTCTTACCTGAAATCCAAAGGACTGGGTAAATCCTGTGCGCTGCTGACCGACGGTCGTTTCTCGGGTGGTACTTCGGGCCTATCCATCGGCCACGTGTCCCCAGAGGCGGAAGAAGGCGGTCTGATCGGTCTGGTTGAAACCGGTGACACCATCGAAATCGACATCCCGAACCGCACAATCAATCTGGCCGTAGACGAAGCAACGCTGGCTGCCCGCCGCGAAGCCAAAGGCCCGCTGCCTTGGAAACCAGCAGAGCCACGCAAGCGCGCCGTTTCGACCGCGCTAAAGGCATACGCGATGCTGGCATCTTCGGCGGCTAAAGGCGGCGTTCGCATTCTGCCTGAATAACACGCGGAAATTTGATATTTTGATCCAGAGGCCCGTCGCGATTTTCGCGGCGGGCCTTTTGTATTGAGCGGCCTCACGCATCGAATAAGGTTAGTGCGAATTAATTAGTGAGGCTGCCACGATGGACAGTCATGTTTACGCCGCCGTTTTATTAGCAGCCTTGTTACACGCAGGTTGGAATTCCGTCCTGAAAATCGGGTTGGACCGCCTGTCGACTGTCTACATGCTATCGCTGGTCCAAGCTGCGATTGCGATCCCAATTCTACCCTTTATCGATCCGCCGACATGGTCCGCTACGTGGCCATGGCTGGTACTGGCAGCAGTGCTGCATACAGGCTACAAGGTTTTCCTGATCCAAGCCTACGCCCATGCCGATCTGAGCCAAGCATACCCTTTGGCGCGCGGCACTGCGCCATTGATCGTCGCGGTCGTTTCGGCGGCGTTTTTGGGGACGCAATTCACATCGTTATCCGTGTTGTCGATTGCGCTCATTTCAGGCGGTGTCATCGTTATGGCTGTTGGCGGCAAAAGCGCAAAACCCATAAACGGTCGCGCCCTATTCTACGCATTCGGGACGGCCGCATTTACGGCCAGTTACACTTTGGCTGACGGCATGGGCGCACGGGCGTCTGGATCGGCCTCTGCGTTCATCTTGTGGATGGTCATTGGTGATGCCATCGGGATGACCATCTACACATTGACAGTCCGCAAACGTAGCCCTTGGACTGCCATAGCCACAGCATGGAAACCAGGGCTGGTGGCTGGGGCAATGTCACTGGGATCATACTGGATCGCGATCTGGGCCTTTACCGTCGCTCCCATCGCTTTGGTCGCCGCATTGCGGGAATCTAGTATATTATTTGCGGTATTGATTGCCGCCGTAATTCTGCGGGAAAACGTCACGCTTTGGCGTTGGATTTCAGCGGCGGCGATTGCCGTCGGTGTTATCACCATGAAAGCCTGACCCGCGCAGGATCAATCACACATTCGCTGTTTAATCGATTTTGGAATCAAAGCCCCCGATCCGCTCAGCTGCTTGGCGATCAGATCGGGGGGCTTTTTGCCTTATGACAATTGGTCCTCCTCCAAAAACCAACCGTCCGGCTATCCTGACTAATCAGGGACGTAGCGAGAGGCTGGCCTATGTAAGTGCAACTGTCAAACCCTTACCGCGATAATTCGTCGCTGCACCGCAGCAATTAAACCGCTGTAAGTGTTGAATTTTCCAGCTGATTATACCATGGACAAGCCACCACATGATCGCCCCCGACGACGTGATATTCAGGCCGGTCGCCGGCACATGCCGGGCGCGCAAAGGGGCAGCGGGTCCGAAAAACACATCCGGATGGAGGGGCCAAAGGTGACGGTAATTCCCCTTGTATCATCATAATTTTACGCGATTTTTCGCGCTCTGGGTCTGGGATCGGAACCGCAGAAATTAATGCCTGAGTGTAGGGATGCGCGGGATTTTGGACCAATTGTTTGGCGCCTGCCTGCTCCATCAAACGGCCCAGATACATCACCGAAATACGGTCTGAAATATGCTTTACCACGCTTAGATCGTGGGCGATGAAAATCATCGAAAGACCCAAATCTTTTTGTAAACGTTTTAGCAAATTTACAACCTGCGCCTGTACTGAAACATCTAACGCAGACACAGGTTCATCGCAGATCAACAATCGCGGGCGTAGAATCAGTGCCCGAGCGATTCCAATGCGTTGGCACTGACCACCTGAAAACTCGTGTGGATAGCGATTGACCAGATTGGGCAACAGGCCAACCATCTCCATCATCTCTTGGACACGGGTACGGACCTCTTTGCGGGGTAGTGATGGTTCGTGCGTGATCAGCGGTTCGGCGATGATATCACCAACGGTCATACGCGGATTCAGTGCGGCCAATGGGTCCTGAAATACCATTTGGATTTCGCGGCCATATTTGCGGCGCTGAACAGGGGACAGGGCCCCTAGATCCTGCCCGTCAAACATGACTTTACCAGACGAAATAGGTGCAAGCCCAATCACAGCGCGGGCGGCGGTGGATTTACCAGAACCGGATTCCCCGACCAGCCCCAGACATTCCCCCGGAGCCAGATCAAAGTTGATCCCATTGACCGCGTGCAATTTCCGCGGAGCCGTCCAAGGCCAGGCACCTGGGCGCGGCACGTCAAAAGTGACCGTCAGATCACGAACAGAAAGCAATGCATCGGACATTATGCGACCTCGTCTAATGTGGCGTGACAGGCGCGGCGGCGGTCGCCGAAAACGTCGATCTCTGGGCGCTGGTTTTGACAGCGGTCTTTGGCAATCGAACAGCGTGGACAGAACGGGCAGCCCGCAGGCAGGCGCGACATGTCAGGCGGTTCGCCCGCGATGGTGCGCAGTTCATCTTCGTCCACGTCGAAACGCGGCACCGCTTGCAACAGGCCCTTGGTGTAGGGGTGTGCTGGTTTTGCGAACAGTTGGTCGGTGGGGGCTTCCTCCATAACCTGCCCGCCGTACATGACCATCGTGCGATCACAGAAACCTGCAACGACGCCCAGATCGTGGGTAATCAGAATAATGCCCGTCCCGAATTCTTTGCGGATATCGCCGAACAAATCCATGATCTGCGCCTGAACGGTCACGTCCAGCGCGGTCGTAGGTTCATCCGCGATCAGCAAACGCGGACGACACAGCAGAGCCATCGCGATCATGATCCGTTGCCGCATCCCGCCCGAAAATTCATGGGGGAACATGTTGATCCGCGCCTTTGCATCGGGGATGCGCACGGCGTCGAGCATTTGGGCCGCCTCGGCCACGGCGGCGGATTTTGACATGCCTTTGTGTAGGGTCAGCACCTCGGCCATTTGGTCCGAAATCCGCATGTAAGGGTTCAGCGACGTCATCGGATCCTGAAAGATCATCGCGATCTCTTGGCTGCGGATGCGGTTCAGTTCCTTTTGTTTCATCGTCAAAAGGTTCTGACCGTCAAACAGCGCCTCGCCCTTTGCAGTGCCATTGCGGGCCAATAGACCCATCGCGGCGAATGCGGTCTGACTTTTGCCAGAACCGGATTCGCCCACGATGGCTAGCGTTTCGCCCTCTTCCACGGAAAAGGACACGCCGTTGACGGCATTTACGAAACCGTCGCCTGTTTTGAATGTGACCGACAGGCCATTTACGTCTAACAAAGCCATATTATCGATCCTTGGGGTCTAATGCGTCGCGCAGGCCATCGCCGACAAAGAAAAAGGCGTAGAGCGTTGCAAGAAAGAAAAAGAGCGGGAAAGCGATCATCCACGGCGTGCCGCGATTCAGCTGGCTGGCGCCATCATTGATCAGCGCGCCCAGCGACGTCATCGGTTCCTGAATGCCTAGGCCCAGAAAGCTGATAAAGCTTTCGATGATGATCAGTTCAGGGATCAACAGGGTCGCGTAAACGATCACCACACCAGCAAGGTTCGGCACGATGTGGCGCACGATGATGGTGAATGGTTTAACGCCGCTGGCGATGGCGGCCTCGACGAACTCTTTGTTTTTGATGGTCAGGGTTTGGCCGCGCGCAATACGCGCCATGTTCAGCCATGAAATCAGGCCGATACCCACGAACAGCATGAACACAGAGCGGCCAAAGATCACCAGCAGAAGGATGATCACGAACATGAATGGGATCGCCATCAGGATATCGACGATCCGCATCATGATGCTGTCGACGCGGCCACCAAAATAGCCCGCGATCGCGCCGTACAACGTGCCGACCACAACTGACACGAGCGATCCGATCACGCCGATCATGATCGACACGCGAATGCCCTGAACGGTGCGTTGGTACAAATCGCGGCCTTCTTTTTCCAAACCGAAATAGTGGCCGTTTTCGATGGAGGGTCCGCCCAATTCTTTGATATTTCCGCGCAGCATGAAATCCACAAAAGCAGGGTCATGGCTGGATAGAAACTGCCCAAAGAACGCGAAGATCAAGATCAAACCCAGTACAAACAGCGAAATGACAGCAGCGCGGTTGCGGGCAAAACGGCCCATCGCGTCGCGCCACAGGCTGCGGCCTTTGACTTCGCTGCGGTGGGCGGCGTTCAGAATATCGTCGGCGGTGTTACATCCGGTTGCTAACATTGTTGGCTCCTTAGTAACGGATTTTGGGGTCGATCCATGCGTACAGCAGGTCGACAATCAGGTTGAACAGAATGGTCAGCACGCCCATCAGGATCGTGATGCCCATCATCACCGAATAGTCACGGTTGAACGCCGCATTGACGAAATAGTACCCAATGCCGCCCGTCGAAAAATAGACGTCGACCAGAACGGACCCCGTGATCATCAGAACAAAGGCTGGCCCGATATAGGACAGCACAGGCAGCAGCGCAGGTTTCAGCGCATGGCGGAAAATGATGCGGCTGGTGGGCAAACCTTTCGCCCGCGCGGTACGGATGTAGCCGGCGTTCAGCACCTCTAACATCGACGAACGGGTGATCCGCGCAATCGACGCCATGTAGGACGTGGACAGCGCGATCACAGGCAGCACGACATATTGCCATTGCCCGCCATTCCAGCCGCCCCCCGGCAACCAGCCCAGCCACAGCGTGAACACGATCACCAGCAGCGGCGCCATGACAAAGTTCGGCAGCGACTGCGC
Organism: Marivivens niveibacter; assembly: GCF_002150005.2. Classification (GTDB taxonomy): domain Bacteria; phylum Pseudomonadota; class Alphaproteobacteria; order Rhodobacterales; family Rhodobacteraceae; genus Marivivens; species Marivivens niveibacter. The sequence continues at coordinate 103,230 of NZ_MSPP01000001.1, read as the reverse complement.
GCCGATGGAAATGCCAACGGCCAGATAATCTAGCCAACTGTTGTGTTTCACCGCCGCGGCAATGCCCAACGACACGCCCGAAATCACGGCGACCACAAAGGCCCAGAAACCGTATTTCAGGGTCACAGGGAAACCCTGCGCGATGATGTCAGAAACCGAACGGTCGCGATATTTGAACGACGGTCCGAAATCGAAATGGACGACAATGTTGTAAATGTAGTCCGTAATCTGTTTCCAATACGGCTGATCCAGCCCGTATTTGGCTTCGATATTTGCCAGAACAGCGGGCGGCAACGGGCGTTCGGCATTGAACGGGCCACCGGGTGCAGCAAACATCAGGATAAAGGAAATGACGATCAGCAAAAGGATCGTCGGAATCGCCACCGCAAGACGGCGCATGGTAAAGGCGAACATTATGTGCCCCTTGGTCTGCGTGGGTTACGCCCCCAATAGGGGCGCAACCTGAGTTGTTTTAGGATGGATTATTCAGCGACTTTGTACAGCAGGCTGGACTGCCAGTTGTTCTGCACGTTGTCGAATGGCCAACCTTTGACCGACTCGTCCATCAGGAACGCGGATGCGTAGTGATAGATCGGGATGATCGGCATATCTTCGGCGATGATATGTTCGATTTCGGTATAGTTGGCGGATGGGTCTTCCATCGTTTTGGCAGCAGCCAGCAGTTCATCGACGGCAGGGTTGTTATAGCCCGCATCGTTGTAGCCCGATTCCGAATCCATCAGGTCAAGGAAGGTCGACGCTTCGTTATAGTCGCCACACCAACCTGCGCGGCTGATTTCGAACTGGCCGTTGCCGCGTGCCTCTAGGAATGTCTGCCATTCCATGTTGCCCAGCGTGGTGTCGATGCCCAGCGTCTGTTTCCACATCTGGCTGATTGCGATCGCGACGGATTTGTGCGCCTCGGATGTGTTGTACAGGATTTCAACGGACAGTGGGTTGTCTGCGCCGTAACCAGCCTCGGCCATCAGGGCCATTGCTGCCTCATTACGTTCCGCTTGGGTCATTGCGGCGGCGGGAACCTCTGGCACATCAAACCCTGCGGTCGCGCCGGGGGTGAATGTGTAGGCAGGGGTTTGGCCTGCGCCCAGAACGAATTCGGTGATGATGTCACGGTCAATCGCCAACGACAGAGCCTGACGCACACGCACGTCTTTGGCCCATTCAGGCGCATCGTCGCGGACGTTGACGTTGTAATAATACGAACAAAGTTCAGGCACCGAATATACTTCGCCTGGGTATTCTTCGCTCAGCGACGAAAATTGGCCTGCTGGGACGGTTTCGGTTTTGTCGATTTCGCCTGCGATCCAACGGTTCAACGCTTGGTTTTCGTCGTTGATGATGACGCGGTTCACGGTTTCGATAATAACGTTTTCCGCGTCCCAATAGGTATCCGATTTGGTACGGACCAATTTTTCCTGCGGGTTATATTCGGTCATCACATACGCGCCGTTCCCGACAAAGTTTTCGGGGCGCATCCACTGATCGCCGTGCGCTTCGACCACGTGTTGCGGCACTGGGAAGGTTGTGGTGTGGGTGACCATCTGCGGGAAATACGGCAGAGGGTTTGTCAGGGTCACGACCAAGGTGTGATCGTCAGGTGCCGACACGCCCAAGGTCGATGGATCAGCCTCGCCCGCAATAATTTCGGAAGCGCCTTCGATCGACATCAGTTCAATGAACCATGCGTATGGCGATGCGGTTTCAGGGTTCGCCGCACGTTGCCACGCGAACACGAAATCATTGGCGGTCACGGGGGTGCCGTCCGACCACATCGCTTCGGGGCGCAGGGTAAAGGTGTAGGTCAGTTTATCTTCGGACACTTCGTATCCGGTGGCGACGGCTGGTATCACGTTGCCTTCGCGGTCCTGCATCATCAGGCCTTCGAATAGGTCGCGGGTGACGGCCGAACCTTCGACGTCTTCTACCAGACCTGGGTCAAACGATGGGGAATCGTCGATAGTCGCATAGGTAAAGGTTTGGTCATCGGCCAACGCTTCGCCAGTGACGGGATGGGTGCCAGCGGCAAATGCCATGCTGGCCGACAGGACCAATGCGGTCACTGCGGTGGATGATAGTGCAATTGTTTTTTTCATGAGATTATTCTCCCTGCTTAGACGGCTTAGCCGCTCTATGGCGTGCCGTTCGTCTATTCGAACGGTCATAGGAGCCATACTTTTGATCAAACGATAAAAGCGCAACATCTAAATGCAGCATTTTTCACCAATCATTCAAAAATTGATCATAAATCCCTTACGTAAAGTGCAACCATGCGAAGTGCACATTATTCAGGCACAGGGATAAAGGTTGAACAAAGTTGATCGACCTACTGTTGCGATTCGCCACAAAGCAACAACAGTTGGGCACAGCTGCGTTCCAGCTGCGCGACGATTTGAATACATAGATTAGGACACCGTTTTCATGCACCTCACCAATAAAACCTTTGATGAAATGGAAATCGGTCAAACACAGGAATTGCGCCGCCTGGTCACAGCAGACGATTTGTATGTCTTTGCCAATGTGTCCGGAAACTATAACCCGATGCACCTGCCTGAATGGGATGGCGACGGCGATGGACACGTCGAAAGCGTCGCGCCGGGGATGTATATCGCATCTCTGATTTCTGCTGTTTTGGGCACCAGCCTCCCTGGCCCAGGGACATCATATCGCAAACAGTCCATCGAATTTCTGGATCGCGTCTATGCAGGAGAAGAGGTTATTTGCCGCGTGACCGTTGCTGATAAACTCGACGGTGGTTTGGTTGTGCTAGACACCGACATCCGTCGCGCGATTGACGATGCCATCGTTTTAACAGGTCAGGCAACCGTCGCTGCCCCAACCCAAAAATTTGATCGCGATGATGTCGACATTCCACGGTTGGTTGTTGAACGGCACAAACATTTCGACGCCATTTTGGAAAAGGCCCGCCCCCTGCCCTCTATTCCAACCGCAGTCGTCTGCCCCGAGGATGAAAAATCGCTGGGCGGCGCGATTTTAGCGGCTGAACATAGCATCATCACCCCGATCCTGATCGGAAACCGCGACAAAATATTGGCAGCAGCACAAGGATTGGGGATCGATATTTCCCGCTATGAACTGCTGGACGGCGATCATCACAGCGCCCCTGCCCTTGCCTGCAAATTGGTTCACGAAGGTCGCGCCCGCGCGGTGATGAAGGGTCACCTGCATACCGAAGATTTGCTGCGCCCAATGGTTCAGCGCGACACAGGCCTGCGGATCGGCAAACGGTTCACCCATGTGTTTGTCATGGATGTCCCTGGGATGCCTCATCCTGTGATGGTGACGGACGCCGCGATCAACATTACGCCCGACCTGAAAACCAAAGTCGACATTGTCCAAAACGCAATCGATCTGTCCATTTCGATCGGCCACGACGCACCATTGGCAGCGATCCTATCAGCAGTAGAAACGGTAAACCCCGACATCCCGTCATCGATTGATGCGGCATTGCTATCAAAAATGGCGGAACGCGGCCAAATCACTGGTGGCTTTGTCGATGGACCATTGGCGATGGATAACGCGGTGGACATCGGCGCCGCACGCACCAAAGGTTTAACAGGCAAAGTCGCAGGCCACGCCAACATTCTGGTCGTTCCCAACATTGATGCGGGTAACATGTTGGCCAAACAATTGGCCTTTATCAGCCACGCCGAAGGCGCGGGCATTGTGCTGGGTGCCAAGGTGCCCGTGATCCTGAATTCGCGGTCTGACAGTTCAAAATCGCGCCTTGCATCCTGCGCAGTGGCAGCCCTGCATCAGGCCCGTTTATCTGGCGGAGTTTTGTGATGACAGGGCTTATTCTGACGCTGAATGCAGGATCGTCTTCGATCAAATTTTCCGTCTATGACGGCGATGCGCGCCTGTTCCGTGGGCAGGTGGAACGCATCGGCCCGAACGGTCGCCTGACTGTTAAAGATGACCAGGATTTCGAACATCCCGTCACAGCGCCAGATTTATCCGACCATGGGTCTGCCGTTCAGGCAATTTTGACCAACATTCTGCCACTACTGGACGGTCGCAAGATTTCTGCCGTGGGGCACCGCGTTGTGCATGGTGGTATGCGGTTTGATGCGCCTGCAGTTTTAGCTGACGAAACCATCGCTTATCTTGAAACGCTGACGCCATTTGCGCCGCTACACCAGCCTCATAATTTGGCAGGTATCTATGCCGCTCGCGCCGCTTTTGGTGATGTGCCGCAAATCGCGTGTTTTGATACCGCGTTTCACCGTCACCACCCATTTGTGAATGATACCTTTGCGATCCCACGCGAATATTACGATCAGGGTGTTCGGCGTTACGGGTTTCACGGGTTGTCCTATGACTACATCACCAGTGAAATCGCAAAACAATCACCCACCCTTGCCCAAGGCCGCGTGGTTATCGCGCATCTGGGCAATGGCGCATCCATGTGTGCCGTGCGCGGTGGTCGATCTATCGCATCGACCATGGGATTTTCGGCGCTGGACGGTCTGCCCATGGGGACGCGCTGCGGACAGATTGATGCGGGCGTGGTCCTATACCTAATGCAGCAGGAAAATATGACCGCCGATCAGATATCGGACATGCTGTATAAAAATTCGGGTCTACTGGGCATGTCTGGGGTATCGAATGATATGCGCACGTTAGAACGCTCTGATCAGATTGGCGCAAAACAGGCCATTGATTATTTCATATTCCGCATTCAGCGCGAATTGGGCGCAATGGCGGCGGTTCTGAATGGCATTGACGCCCTGATTTTCTGCGGCGGGATCGGTGAAAATTCGACCCTCATTCGCGAACGCGTGTGTTCAGGGATGGAGTGGATGGGCATTGAATTAGATCATACCCGCAACGCCGAAAACACGCCCCGTATTTCGGCAGAATTATCGCGCGTGACCGTCATGACCATCCCCACCAACGAAGAGGTCGTGATCGCCCGCGCTGTTCGCAATCTGGCTTAGTCAGAACCGTTCGATCTTAAATCCGTTTTCGATCAAACGGTCGCGGATCACGCCCGCCATTTGCACAGCACCGGGTGTGTCGCCGTGTACGCAGATGGTGTCAATCGACAGCCGTATTGCATCGCCGACACGCGGGGTTATCGCGCCGTCTTTTAACATCTGCACCACGCGATTTGCGGCCAAATCCGCATCATGAATGACCGATCCTTCGATCCTGCGCGGGGTCAAAGTGCCATCGGGCTCATAGGTGCGATCCGCAAAAATTTCATTGATCACACGGCCACCCAATTGATTTGCGGCAGTTGCCTGTGCTGTGCCTGCAATCACCATAAGGGGCAATTCGGGCACAACAGACCGCGCGGCACGATAACAGACCAATGCCATATCGGCGTCTTTAGTTGCCATATTCGCCATCGCGCCATGTAACTTCAGGTGGGTAAGATTTGCGCCCAATGCGGTCGCCATGCCATGGGCCGCTGCCACCTGATACCGCACAATCGCATCCAATTCGGCATCTTGCAGATGACATTCGGTCCGACCGAAATTTTCACGGTCAAAAAAACCAGGATGCGCGCCGATACCCACATTGTTTGCAACAGCATTTTCCATGGTCCGTGCCATAGTGAGTGGGCTGCCCGCGTGCGCGCCGCAGGCGACATTGGCCGAACTAACGATCTGCAACATCGCTGCATCGTCACCCATGTCTTCGCCCATGTCGCAATTCAGGTCGATTTTCATGCGTCCTCCCATCCGGTCACCATGCCCGATATTAATTGATACGATAAAAGGTCGGTCATTTTCGCCGGATCCCGAACCAACGGTGTCACCCGCGCCGTCAGGGATCGGGTTATGGCCTGTTCGTTTTCATAACTGGCGACCGCGTCCTCTAACGTGATTTGGCGGAATGTAACTTTGTCACCGACAGCGGATTGCGCCACGATCGGCATGTCCTGCGGGATCACTGTGCCGATCCGCGGATAGCCACCAATCGTTTGGCATTCGGGCATCAGGACGTATGGCACGCCATTCCCTGTCAATTGAATATCACCCACCGTGATTGCATCGGACAACAGCGCCAATTGACCATCTGTTGCGAATTGCGCCCCGCTGCTACCAAACTTTACGCCCTGTCGATTGGCCGCCGCATCGCGCACGAATATCGTTTCTTGGAATGACTTTTGCGTATCTGGACTAAACAAATCCGTCTGCGGTCCAGCAATATAACGCACCTCTGACCCGCCAAATCGCGCAGAAACGTCTAATTTACATGCATTAAATGAAGTGGCCGGCATCACCTCTAATGTGTCGCCTGACTGTAAAAGTCCGCCGATGTTGCAAGTTAGCTGCGCAGCGCGACTGCCCAGCATTACGGGTGTTTGAAAACCGCCCTTTACGCCAAGATATCCATAGACGCCTTGGGTCGCGGCACCGATCGTCAGGATCTGACCAGAATGCATTTGATGTGCCGCATTCCAGTTGACCGGTTGGCCGTCAATATCAGCCCGCATGATCGCACCAGTCAGGGCCACCGCCATATCGCAGGTCGCGCGAAAAACTCCGCCATAGCCTGCCATTTCAACGACTGCGCAGTTTGGCGACTGCGCTAACAATGCAGCATTTTCGCATAGCGCCAAACGATCCGCCGCCCCGCCGCGCGGCACCCCCATATGCAGCAACCCAGGTCGACCCAAATCCTGAATCGTCATCGCAGGCCCAGCGCGGTCGACTATCAACGCACCGCTCATGATGACCAATCCCAACTGACCCCGCCTATTGGGTCTGATTGCAGCTTTGCCAATTGATCCGCTGTGACAGGGCAAAATTCTATCATGTCGCCCGCCGTCAGGATCGCAGCGGGATCGCGACCCGCATCAAACAATCGCGCAGCGGTGGCCCCAATCCAACGCCAACCTGTTGGTGACGCATTTGCGAACAAAACCATCTGCCTCACCGCCACGACCAATGCGCCAGCCGGAACTGGGCGCAATTGGGACTGACGCGGAATGCCGTATCGATCTGGCAATTCACCCAAATAGGGCTGCCCCGGTGCAAACCCGATGGTTAAAACACGAACGGGAATCGATGCGATTTCATCGATCACGGATTGCGCGCTGTCCCCGATGATTGCGGCGACTTCTGCCAAATCTTCGCCATTAAAACAGGTTGGAATGCGCCATTGTTTGAACGGGATCGCCTGTGCCGTTGTCGCATCGTTGATTTGGGCTGTGATAACAGCACGGACATCTGAAAAATTCGTTTGGATCGGATCAAAACGCACCGCGACCGAGGCCAAGGTACCTTGAACATCGATGAACCCAAATTCGTCTTGCGATAGGATTTGGGCCACTTGGGCTGCGCATTGGTTTGCCTCGTCCGACATGACCGTGCCGAACCGAACAAGAGCGCCATCAATTCCCAGAGGCAAAATCTGTGGCACCATTATTTTTCCTGTATCCGCCCGCTGATCGCATGTGTGTCGCGCCTTACTAGCAAATTACAGCGCCAATAACCAAGTTGACATTCGCACGAAAATTGACCGATACAGCCGACACCGAATTGGGGGCCGTTAGCTCAGCTGGATTAGAGCAGGGAACTTCTAATTCTCAGGTCGGGGGTTCGAGTCCTCCACGGCTCGCCATTCGGGATTTTATCCATTCAGATCAATATGCAACGGTGCGACAGACCCATCTTTGGGCTCGGCATAAATGACGCCAATCAAATCCGTGCTGCCGCCAAACGATACCAGAATGTTATGCGTGATAACGCGTTCCAAAACGGCGTCGTAATACAAATCAAAATCTGTGACGTCGCCTGCCGTAGGTTCCAATCGCATGGTTGCGACCAGTTCAGCATATGATCCTTCGTCGGTTTGGCCTGTTGATAGGGCGATTTCCGAAACCGCAACCGACCAACCGTCTGCATGGGTGTGTTCCGCCACATACTGCGCGATCTGCGGAGACTGCGCAGAAATCGTATCATCAGTTACAGGCGTCGATAGGTCAAATGCCAAGGCAAATTCGTTCAGCGGGATCGTGACATCAGCCCGCACTGATTGGTTTTCGACGGTCAGTTCAATCGTGGTTTCAGGTATGGGATGAGCAATGGCCGAAACGGCGCCGCCCAAAAGGGCAAGCGCCGAAAAGACCACTAGATGCAGTGCTTTTTTCATTAGAAATCGTAGACCGCACCGTAGTCATTCACGTGATCACGCCAAATGGTGTGGTAGTGAATTTGATCGCCGAAAATAACGCCGTTCTGGCAAACAAACTCCAGCCAAACACCAGGCCCATCAATGCGGACATAGTTGGCATGAGCGTTCAGCTCAGCGCTGCCCGAAAATGCAACGTAGGTTTCATCTAGTTGCGCTTCGTAGCCTGCCATGATCGCATCGGCAGAAGCGGTAGACGTATCGCCAACCCATTCACGGATCGCGGCCAAAACCAATGTTTTTTGTGCATCATCCAATTCGGATACGGCGATACCGACCTTTTCGTCAGGGAACTGACCGTCTTGGCCTGGCCCCAGCAACACATCGGAAAACACAGTATCCAATTCGGCAACGGCCAATTGGTCTGCGCTAAACGATGCCAACATATCGGCCAGCGCATTACGATCATCTGTTAGAGGGTCATAGGTAACGCCGTCAGCGATCCAAACTTTTGGTTCGATACCGATAAAATTCGGCGTGGCGGACGTTTCTTCACCACCTGCATAGGTGTGCAGGGTGCCCAAATGGTGACCACCAAATTGGAACTGCCACGTTTCGGTGGCAGATGGTTCACCCAGAAATGCGATAAAGTAATTGTTCGATGAATAGGCCAAACCGCCGTCGCCCATCGGGCCACCATCTGGGCCGTCGTCGGACATGCCTTGTGGTGGCTCTGCACCTTCTGGCAGGTCGGGCGGTGTACCACCGCCTTGGCCTTGGGTCGACAGGCCTGCATCTTGGGCCAGTGTCAGAACATCGTCCGCCATCAACAACGCAGTAATTTCGGAATAGCCATCACCCGCAGCGCCCGTATTCGATGCCGCGTAAACAACGCCCAAGGCCGCCTGACGTTGTTCTTCGGTCATGTCGGTCATTTCCAAACCGACACGGCAACCCGATCCACATGGCAAATTCGACCACGACGCCGCATTCTCGGCGGTCATCGGCAACAACACTTGCGCCTTTTGATTATCATCCAATGTGTTCAGAAAAATATCAGCCATACAGGCAACAACCGCGCCTTGGCTGGTTTGATCACAGGTTGGATCAATGGCGATGTCCTGGCCAGGTTCGGACAGACCCGACAGGATGATAGTGCCATCGTCCTCCATAGATATGGACGTATCCTGCGCATAGACCGCAGATGACAGAACCGCGCCAAATGCAAACAAAGAAGCCGAAATTTTTAAAGTATTCATTTTAGAAACCTAAACTGGGGTGACGGAAAAACCGCCTTTCATGACTTATACGTAGAGCGCTGCATTTTCCGTTGCCAGTAAACGAAATACATAATCAGCTTGATTATTCGGCCCTCAACGCCGAAATTTCACAGTGATAGATCACATTTTATTCGGAATGACTGATGGACATTGTAGACGAACTAAAGGCGTTTGTCGCCACCGCGCAGACGGGATCGTTTACAGCAGCGGCCCATCAGTTGGGAATTTCCAACCGGCTCACGTCTAAATATGTGGCCGAGTTAGAAGCGCGTTTGGGCGTAAGACTATTTCAACGCACAACACGCAAGGTTGGCCTAACCCCTGCAGGACAAGACCTATTCACTCGCGCGCCTGCGCTATTGGATGATCTGGACGACCTTTTGACACAAGTCGCCGAAGGATCGCGCAGCTTATCCGGCGTTATTCGCATCTCTGCCCCCGTCACATTCGGAGAGGTCTACGTCAGTCCAATGTTGGGCAGATTTTCACGGCTGCATCCGCAGTTAAGTTTTGACCTGCGGCTGAATGATACATTTGTCGATCTCGCGACCGATGGGATTGATGTGGCCTTTCGCCTAGGGCAATCCGATATCCTGTCCCTTAAAACCCGAAAACTGGGACAATTTCATTCGGTCGCCGTTGCCAGTCAGACATATCTGGATGCAAACGGAACGCCTAAATCGCCGTCCGATTTAAACGAACACACCTGCATTATCGACACTAACCGCCGCGCCCCGCGCCGCTGGACGTTTTTCAAAGATGGCACCGAAACGATGGTCAATGTCGCGGGACCGTTCGAGGTGAACTCCGCCCGTGCAGCATCCGATTTATGTCTGGAAAATATCGGGATCGCCTATGCCCCATGGTTCGCGGTCTGCGATCTGGTTCGCGATGGCAAACTGGTCCCGTTGTTCCAAGATTATGAAAGCGAAAAAGGACAGGCAAACATCGTCTACCTAGAAGGCCGCGCCCTGCCCCGCAAAATCAGAGAACTGATTGAATTTGCGGTTCAAGACATCAAAACCGCTAGCATTCTATAACATTCAATTCTCGCTCGCATCGGCATAGGGCCATGCGATTTCTTTTGACTCATACCTTTCGGCATTCCATTCTAATATTCAATTATTTGAATGGGAGGAGAGTAATGTCTGTCAATCGTCGTGACCTTTTGCGGGGGGCGGCGGCAACTGCTGTCGCATCTACCCTGCCCGCACGCATGTTTGCCCAAACCACCGTCGCGCAATCCGAAGGTGTTCACCTGCAAACGCTATCGGACGGCACGCTGTCGCTGCCTCGGTCGTTTATTACCGGCGCTATGCCAGCCGAAGCGGACGAAATTCTGGCGCGCTATGGCGTAACGGGTGATGCCCTAACACCAGACTGTAATGTGACACTGCTGCAATCGGGTGATCGGACTGTTTTGTTTGACGTGGGATCCGGTACTGAATTTATGCCGACTGCTGGAAAACTGGCCGATGCTTTGGCTGCAGCGGGCGTCGATCCCTATGACGTTACGGATGTGATTTTCACCCATGCGCACCCCGATCACCTGTGGGGCAGCTTTGACGATTTTGGCGATATGTGGTTCCCCAATGCGACCCATCATATCGGACGGGCTGAATGGGACTATTGGACAGACCCCAATACGGTTTCCACTATTGGCACGGAACGCCAGACATTCGCGGTAGGCGCGGCGAACCGTTTGGGTGAATTGTCCGATCAAATTTCCCTATTCGATGACGGCGCCGAAATCATCTCCGGCATCGCAGCGCGCGCGACTTACGGCCACACTCCGGGACATATGTCGTTTGAAACACGCGTCGGAAATCAGTCTGTCATGATCGTCGGCGACGCGATTGGCAATCACCACGTCGGGTTCGAACGCCCCGAATGGGCATCGGGATCTGACCAAGATGCCGATCTGGGCGCATCAACGCGCCTAAAATTACTCGATCAATTAAATACCGATCAAATGCTGTTGGTTGGCTATCATCTGCCGAATGGAGGGATCGGATATGCCGAAAAGCGTGGAAACGGGTATCATTTCGTGAGCGCATCATGATCAAATATTGGACCATTCCTGTCGCGCTATTCGCAACGGCCGCCGCCGCAAATGAAAACATTCCTGACCAGTACCCACAGTCCCTATTATACAGCGCACCTGTGGAATTCGTTCCCGGTGTTTTCAGCGCAATAGGCGCAACGGCCCCGTCTACTTATGACAATGCGGGTCACAACAATAACCTAAGCTTCGTTATCACGGGCGAAGGCGTTGTCGTCGTAAATGGGGGCGGCTCCTACGGTTTGGCCGCAGCATTGCATGACGAAATTCGTGCGCGCACAGACGAACCCGTTGTGCTGGTCATTGATGAAAACGGTCAGGGCCATGCGATGCTGGGCAATTCATATTGGGCCGAACAAGGCGTGAAAATCATCGCCCACAGTGACGCCGCCCATGAATTCGAACAAACAGGGCACCGCCAATTAGAAAGCGCGCAGCGCAATCTACAGGACCGCGCCGAAGGCACGTTCGTTCAAGGCCCAACCGAAACCTTTGATGACGAATATATCGTCGATCTAGGCGATTATCGGATCGAAGCGCGATACCTAGGCCCCGCCCATAGCCCTGGTGATGTAGTGGTCTGGCTGCCCAATCAGGAACTGGTGATTTCGGGGGATATGGCATTTCACGAACGCATGCTGCCGATTTTCGAACATACCTATACCGCCGACTGGCTAGACACATGGGACAATGAGTTCGAAGCGCTGAACGCGACCTACGTCATTCCTGGGCACGGACATCCAACGAACATGGAACAGGTGCGTCGCTACACCAAAGGCTATCTGGAATATTTGCGCGGCAAAATCGGCGAACATCTGGATAACGGCGGCGACTTGGCCGAAGCCTATTACGTTGACCAATCCCCCTACGCGCATCTGGACACCTTCGAAGAGCTAGCCAAGCGCAATGCGGGCCGCGTCTATGAACAGATGGAGTTCGAATAGACTACTGCGCCGCCATCGGCATGCGCTGCAATTGGCACTGGGCCCACAGGTCCTCTAACGCGGATAGCAGCGCATCAATATCAGCATCAGAATGCACGGGCGACGGCGTGATGCGCAGTCGCTCGGTTCCTTTTGGAACTGTCGGATAGTTGATCGGCTGGATGTAAATCCCGTGATCGCGCATCAGCACATCCGACAGAAATTTACATTTCACAGGATCGCCCACCATCACTGGAATGATGTGGCTTGGGTTGTCGATATGCGGAATGCCAATCTGCTCCAGCCGATCGCGCACCTTCGCTACCTTGGCCTGCTGGCTTTCGCGTTCGACGGATGACGTTTTCAGATGTTTGATCGCCGCACAGGCACCCGCCGCCACAGCGGGCGGCAGCGCGGTGGTAAAGATAAAACCAGACGCGAACGAGCGCACAAAATCGACCAGATCACGGGACGCCGCAATATAGCCGCCCATCACGCCAAATGCTTTGCCCAATGTGCCTTCGATCACGGTCAGGCGATCCATCAGACCTTCGCGTTCGGCAATGCCGCCGCCGCGCGGTCCGTACATGCCAACGGCGTGGACTTCGTCCAGATAGGTCATCGCGTTGTATTTATCGGCCAGATCGCAAATTTCGCGGATCGGAGCGATATCTCCATCCATCGAATACACGGATTCAAAGGCGATCAGTTTCGGGCGGTCCAGAGGCTGTTCGGCCAGCAGGCGTTCCAGATCAGCCAGATCGTTGTGTTTCCAGATTTTCCGTTCGGCTTTGGAATGACGGATGCCTTCGATCATGGATGCGTGGTTCAGGCTGTCGGAAATCACCAAACAATTCGGGATTTTCGCAGCCAAGGTGCCCAGCGCGGCCCAGTTCGACACATAGCCCGACGTGAACAACAGCGCCGATTCTTTGCCGTGCAGATCAGCCAGTTCGCGTTCCAGCAGGACATGGTGATGCGTTGTGCCCGAAATATTACGCGTTCCGCCCGCGCCCGCTCCGACGCGGTCAATCGCGTCGTGCATCGCGTTCAGAACGGTGGGGTGCTGACCCATGCCTAGGTAATCATTGGAACACCAGATGGTGACTTCTTTTTCCGCATCGCCACGATTGGTCGCTTTGGGAAATTCACCCCGATGGCGTTCTAGGTCGGCAAAAACGCGATAGTTCCCTTCGGATTTCAAATCGTTGAGGGATTGTTCAAAGAAGGCATCATAGTTCATCAAGTCGCCCCTAGCGCTGGCTTGGTAACATGCTGCAATCACATGCAAATTTTGGAATATCTCGAAATAGAAAAAGCCCGCGCCAATCATAGCGCGGGCCATTTCAGATCAGTTGCGAACCGATGGACCTTCGACCGAAAGGCCATTGCCGCGCGATGCAACGTAAAGTTCCAGCGCGATGAATTCCGGCGAATTCACAGCATAGGTTTCGGCGCGGGTATCACGAACACAGCCGCGGAAGCGGGACTGAACACCGTTCAGTTTAGCGTTCTTTAGACGATAGGTCGGGAACCCGTTAATCTGACCTTGGCTTAGGTGGTCAGCGCGGATGTAATTGCCGTAGTTCTGTTCGTGACAGCTCGCGCAGGACAGGTCCAGCTGGCCAGTGCGTGTGTAGTACAACTCGCGGCCCAATTCATACGCAGCCTCAGCAGGGCCATCGATTTGAACATTCACAGGCATACCGCGCGACACGGACGCCAATAGAGCCTCCATCGCAAGCATATCACCCTTATCCGCAGCCCACGGCTCTGCACCCATCTGTTCGGTACGGCAGCCATTGATCTGCATACCCAACGTGCGGATCTCTTCGGCGTTATCGTTCCATTTTGGATGGGTCGCACGCGCACCGGCTAGGTTTTCAGGGGTGTCATGGCACGACGCACAGGAATTACCTTCGGAGCCTTCAACGGTGTTAAACGCTTCGATCGCTTCCTCGACAAAGATCATGCCGGGGTTATCAAAATCGTCCATTTGCATCGCTTGGGTTTCATCCGAACGAAATACCCAACCCGAGTAAATATCGCGCAAACCATCAACGTGTTCTGGCGCTGACGTGCGAACGGTGATTTCAATCTCGCCGTTTACAACCAGATCGGCTTCTTCGTCTGCCTGCGCAGCCGAGGCGATCGCGAATACTGATGCAGCCAGAGCGGATGCTTTCAGGAACTTTTTCATAGTGTGTCTCCTCCCCGCTTGGCCTTTAGTATTCGTTCAATGTCATCAGATAGGCGACGACATCTTCGATTTCTTGTGCAGTCAACAGCGGGTCCAATTCGCCCTCTGCCGCTTTGCCAGTAAATGCGTTGCCTGGGCGGTTAAAGCCGGTGGTCTGATAAAACGCTGGCATCACGGTTCCGTCGAACGTCATCTTCGCATTTGCGACTAGGCCGCGCAGCTCGGCTTCGGACCAACGTGCGCCGACACCATCCAACGATGGGCCAACTTCGCCGTGGAACGGATAATCTTCGAGCGCAGACACAGCATGGCACGCGATGCAGTTGCCTTTGCCGCGTGTGACCATGATCTCTAGCCCGCTATCCGCATTGCCAGGCACACCTGACAGGGATGCTTCGATCGCTCCATATTCGCCGAATTGAACATCGCCGGGCGCAACCACCTCGGCCTTAGCAACGGTCGCACACGCCAAAACGGCGGCCGTCAAAAACATCTGTTTCATGGTCCCTCCCTAGATCACGAAAACTATATGCCCCAGCCTAGGCGACAGAGTCAGATTCACGCAATAACAAAAATAATTATTTGAATGTTTGTATATATAAACTGAACTATTTCAAATGCTTAGATGCCTAAATCATGCGGAAAAACTATAAAAACCACTAACCAAAGGTGCAATACACAGAACACCTCAACGACCTGATGTATACTTTCGGATACAAAAACGATGGCGCATCGCCGCAACGCAACTCACGCTCAAGGCGCGGCTGACCCCTACCCTTTTATGTCCAAACGAGTTTTGCTGTGCGCGCCGCATTATGACGTTTTGAAATTTCGATTTGACATGTGCATACGTATGCGCTTTGCTCGCTTTATGACCCGTCGCAATGGCGATTTGGCCCAGCAGGAAATAAATATGACCGAGAATTCCCCCACAAAATCCACATCAAAACCTGTCGAAAAGACGGGCTCAACTGATCCGCAGGGCGCAGTTCTTCAGGTTGAACGCCGTGATTTCATCGAACTCGTCCCGACAGATCGCCCACGGGTGCAGTCGATGGACGGGTTTGATGACGATTACACTGACATCGTCGACTATATTGTCCGATGCACTCACAAAATCTGGGACGAACGAAATGTCGGCCTGATTTACACCCACTACACCCATAATTGCGTCCTCTACGGCACGATGGGAACCATGTATGACCGCGAAGCCGTCATCCACGACACGATCCAGCGCCTCGTGAGCTTTCCCGAACGCCGCGGTATGGCCACGCAGGTGGTTTGGAATGGCGACGACAAAGAAGGGTTCTACACCTCGCATCTGGTCACGGGCGCAGGACGTTACACGCAAAATGGTCACTTGGGACCAGCCAAAGGCCAAACTTACGTTTCGCGTACCGTCGCCGATTGTATGATACACGCCAACAAGATTTATCGCGAATGGGTGGTCTCAGATCAGATGGCCATTTTGCGTCAGCTTGGCATCGATCCGCACCCCTACGCAGAAAAAATCGCGCGTAAAAAACTTGCGGCTGGCGTGACCAACCTTGATATCGGTGAAATGCGCGGACGCATTGGGCAATACCCACCAGAAGAGCAAGCAGACACATTGCTTGCCCACACCGAAACAGAAGCCGAGTTCCTGCAATTGCTGCACGACATCTGGAACCGCAAGATGTTTGGACGCATTGACGAGGCGTATTCAACGACCGCGATGTATCACGGCCCCAATATGGTCGATACCTACAACCGCGTCTCGATCATGCATCAAAGCCTTGCGCTGATTGGATCACTACCTGATGCGGCCTTTGTCCCACAGCATATCGCAACGACCCCCTGCGAAGAGGGCGGATACAAGATCGCAGTGCGCTGGATCCTAGAGGGTCATCATCTGGGTTATGGATTGCTCGAGTCCTTGGGCGAGCCTACTGGCAAGCGCATCCAAATCCTTGGCATCAGCCATTACTGGATCAAGGATGGCAAAATCGTCGAAGAATGGCGCGTTTATGACGAACTATCGTTATTGGTTCAGTTGAAATTGGCGCAGCTACAAGATGGTACGCTGACACCTGCGGAACCTCGCGAAGTTGAACCCGAGCCAATCAAAGGCGCAGCCGAAGCGTTTGAGGCAGACGTTTAATCTTCGCACGGCAACTGACGGAAGGCGCATTGCAATCGTATGCCTATCGTGGCAACGTGCCTTCCGCTGTCAGTGTGCCAAGAAAGAAGAGTGAGCGCGATGAGTGAGTCAAAGGGCGGTCCCCTACACAAACGTGCCACTGCAACAGATGTCGCCGAAAAGGCGGGCGTGTCACAATCGACTGTTTCACGGTGCTTTTCTCCGGATAGCAAGATTTCCAAAAAGACCCGCGATCATGTGCTGAAGGTTGCGGCGGAAATTGGATATACGCCCAATGCGATCGCACGTTCTTTGATTACGCGACGCTCTGGGATGGTTGGGGTGATCCTGACCCAACAATCTATTTCCTCTCTGCCCGAAATGATCAATGCACTCAGCCAAGCGTTAGAAGGCGAACGCCAGCGCATGCTGTTGATCTCTCCAAAAGATGAAACCCACGTGGGCGACGTGATCGAAGGTGCATATGGGTACCCGCTGGATGGGGTCATATCTTGCGTCACGCTAACCCAGACGCAACTTGATGGTTTTCGCACGCGGGGAATTCCTGTTGCGTTTTACAACCGTCATCCAGCTGGCGCAGCGTTTGATAGCGTCGCCACCGACCACTACGAAGCCGCGCAGCAAGTGGCAGATCGGCTTCATGCGGCGGGGCACCGTCGCTTTCTATCCATTGCCGGCCCTTTAGATGCGCCCGTATCCAAACAAAGGACGCGCGGTTTTTCCGAACGAATAGAAGAACTTGGCTCAGGCTCAATCGAACTTGTTTCGGCTGACTATTCCTATGATGGCGGCAAAGCAGCCTTTCTGGCGGCGATTAAAGAAAAAGGTCCGTTTGACGCGGTCTTTTGCGCGAACGACCGCATCGCTATGGCCGTGGTTGACGCATCGCGGGGCGAATTGGGACTGAAGGTTCCTAATGATTTGTCGGTGGTTGGATTTGACGATGTGTCCGAAGCCCGCCAGCCCGCCTACGATCTAACCACTGTGCGCCAGCATCTACCCGACATGGCGCAAGCCGTAGTCGAATTATTGCGCAAGCGCATGGCAGCACCTGACAACCCGCCGCAAAGGATTCTTATCCCCGGCAGCTTTGTCAAACGCGGGACCGCCCGACTCGGGTAGCGACAATGCCAGCGTATGCAGGATTTTCCCTGCAAGACGTGGCGATGTGCCAAAAATTTAGGCATATGTTTCAGTAAATAGACGTGGTTTCCGCTAAATCAGCCCATATGGGCCTTGATCCGTGAGAAGTCGTGTGCATTAGTTTACGCATACGAATGCACAAATGCCCAGGTTTACCGACGGGCGCAGATAACAGGGATACTTTCATGGCTATTTCAATGACCAAACTGGCGACGCGTTTTGCGACAGGCGTCGTCTTTGCTGCCTCTGCAATGCCTGCGCTGGCGGATTGCGGGATCGAAGCAGGCTCCGTTCGGATCCTATCCAATGACTTTGACGCATTGCGACTAATCAACGAACGCGCAACCGAATGCGCAACCGATAGCGTGTCCGTGACGTTCAACCAGACCCAAGAACACAAAAGCCTACAGGTGCCTGCACTTTCGATTGATCCAGCCGAATATACAGTCGCTGTGATCGCAAATAACTCTTTGCCGCCTCTCTTGAATGATGGGCTGGTGCGTCCGCTGGATGATCTGGTCGAAAAATACGGCCAAAACCTAACCGAACAACAACTCATCCGGATCGACGGCAAGGTTATGGCCATCGCCTTTATGGTGAACGGTCAGCACCTGTTCTATCGCAAAGACCTACTGGAAGAAGCTGGCCTAGAAGTCCCAACAACATACGAAGAACTATTAGAAGCCGCGGCTGTACTCGAAGAATTAGGCAAAACAGACTACCCTTATGCGGCATCTGTTCAAGCAGGCTGGGAACTCGCCGAAGAATTCGTGAACATGTATTCCGCAACTGGCGCCGACTTCTTTGCCCCCGGCTCTGCCGAGGTTGCCATCAACAATGAAAACGGCGTTGCCGCATTGGAGATGATGAAAGCTTTGACGGAATACCAATCGCCCGATTACATGTCGGTCGGTTCGTCCGAAGCATCGAAAATGTTCCGTTCTGGCGAAGTTGCAATGACTGTGATCTGGGCATCGCAGGCAGGTCCAGTCCTAGACCCCGAAGGCGACAACCCAGAAATTGCAGCGGTTGCGGGCCTTGCCGCCGCACCAAGCTTTCAAGGGAACGGCATCCCTGCCGCCACCCTATTCTGGGACGGTTTTGCCATTTCCAAAAACATTTCCGACGAAGATGCAGAAGCGTCATTCCAAGCGATGATGCACGCGACCGCACCTGAATTCGCCGAAGAAAACAGCTACATCGCAGCATGGCTGATCAAAGGGTATGAACCCACCCCAGGCGCAGTTGGCATTATGGCTGACGTTGCACAAGGTGCGCGCGGCTACCCAACACTGCCGTTCATGGATCTTTTGCATTCCGCTCTTGGCTCTGAATTGGCTGATTTCATGCAAGGAAACGAAAGCGCGGAACAAGCTTTGGCCGATATCGAAGCAGCCTATTCGGCTGCGGCCACCGAACGTGGTTTCCTGAACTAAGTCCCCCAGGAAAACACTATAGCTCCGCGCGGCCCACGTCGCGCGGAGCCAACCACGCCAGACACTAGGACAGACCGTGCCGCACAGAACCTTTCTCTTTTTCATTCTGCCCTCTGCGGTTGCGATGTTTTTGTTCATCGCCCTGCCGATCGGCTCGGTGATCCTGCAATCCCTGCACGTTGAACACGGGCAAGTGCTCGTCGAAGTCGAAAGCTGCACCCCCTTTGGCGGTTGCAAAACCCAGACACGTGTCGATGCCGAGGCAACGGCCGCCCTGCGCGCCGAAGCACCTTTGGGACGATGGAACGGATTGGGTACGTATATGAACCGCGCGCACCTGGCGACGGCGGAACTCGGCGAAATTTTCCGTTCTGACACGACGCTTAGGGAAAAATTCGCGCAGGTCTATCAGCTGCGTTTTTACCGCGCTTTGTTTTTCACGCTGATCTACACCTTTGTCGTAACGCCAGCCGGCATCATCGTCGGGTTCTGGATCGCGCTTGCGGTGAATCGCCTACCGCAAATGCTCAAGGGGCCAGTGATCTTTGTCTCGCTTTTGCCCATGATCATCACGCCATTGATTGGCTCTCTCGTCTTATATTGGATGCTCAATTCACGTGGCATTCTAGGCAAGGCGCTGCAATGGCTTTCGGGCAATCCCGATCTGTCGATCGCGGCGTCGGGGCCGTTGATGTGGGTGTCGCTGATCCTTTACGGCATCTGGATTGCTGCGCCATTTTCCTTTGTTGTTTTCTATGCCGGCCTACAAACCGTGCCCGACGACACGCTGGAAAGCGCCATGATAGACGGCGCGAACCGCTGGGAAAGGGTGCGCTATGTGGTGATCCCGCACCTTATGCCCCTGGCGACCTTTGTATCGCTGGTTCAGGTCATGGATAACTTCCGCGTGCTAGAACCCATTGTCGGCTTTAACGCCGAGGCACACGCAATGTCCCTGTCATCCATCATTTATACTGATCTGCAAGCCGAGAACGGCCAGCTCTTTGGCTCTGCTGCGGCAACCTCCATGCTGACCATCGGCTTCGTTGTCATTCTTTTGTCTCCCGTCCTTGTGCGTACATGGCGCGAGTTCGGCAAACGTGCGCACTAAGGAGGCGAAATGACCACACTTCATACCGACACCGCCCAATCCAAACCGCGCCAACGCATCCCGCTGATCTCTGTTGTTGCCGTCGTCTTTGTCGCCATCTGGCTGGTGACTGCGGGCTTTCCGTTCCTTTGGACGGCATGGGGGTCATTCAAGGTCGAGGCGGATTTCTTTAGCCGTATTGACTGGACCTTTGCCCTAAGCGGGGAAAATACCACCCGCCAAACGGGCGGGCCATTCACGCTTGGCGGCTATCAAGGCGCTTGGATTGATCAAGCCTTTTGGAAGGCAACGCTAAACACCGCAATCGTCACCGTTTTCGTCACGACCCTTAGCCTGATCCTAGGCACTTTGGGCGGCTATGCCTTGGCCCGATCGGGGCGTCGATACGCATTTTGGCTGCTGATGGTCGCGCTGGTCTTTCGGGCGATGCCACACATCACGTTGGTCTCGGGCTACCTGATGCCGTTTTTCGAATGGAATATCTGGGGGACATTGCCAACGACGATCATCGTGCTTGTCGCAATTAACCAGCCTTTCACATTGTGGATGCTGCACAGCTTTTTCCTGTCGATCCCCAAAGACCTAGATGAAAGCGCAATGGTGGACGGCTGCACAAGGTTACAAGCATTCCGCCTTGTGATCGTCCCAGTCATGTGGCCTGGCATTATCACCACTGGTCTGTTTTCTTTCCTGCTCGCGTACAACGACTTTGCCGTCGGGGCGATGCTGCTCAGTCAAGAAAACCAGACCATGATCCCCAAGATCACATCATTCATGGGATCAATCGAGCAGGAGGGCAACATCATGTTCGCCGTCTCGGCTGTTGTTTCTGCAACTGTGCCGCTGTTCCTGCTTGTTATGTTCTTCCAGCGCCAAATCGTCGGTGGTCTCACCGCGGGCGCCGTCAAAGGCTGAGAAAGGAAACAAAATGGCCGAGATTCACCTCAAGAACGTGAGCCGCCGTTGGCATAACTTTACCGCCGTCGACGACCTAACGCTGCAAATCCCAGATCGCGAATTCCTTGTGCTTCTTGGTCCGTCGGGATGCGGCAAGTCCACCACCATGCGCATGATCGCGGGACTAGAAGACGTCTCATCCGGCGAAATCTGGATGGGCGGCAAACTGATGAACCATCTCGAACCAAAGGATCGCGATGTATCCATGGTTTTCCAAAGCTACGGCCTATACCCAAACATGACCGTCTACGAAAACATTCGCTTCCCCCTAAAAATCAGGGGCATTCCCGCCAGCGAACACAAACAGCGGGTGATGAAAGCTGCAGAGATGGTAGAGCTGACTCCGTTCCTAGATCGACGCCCTGCAGCCCTATCAGGCGGGCAACGTCAGCGTGTCGCCTTGGCCCGCGCGATTGTAAGAGAGCCAAACTGTTTTCTGATGGATGAACCGCTGTCCAATCTGGATGCAAAGCTGCGGGTATCCACGCGCGCTCAGATCGCGAACCTGCACCACGCGCTGAAAACGACGACCATTTACGTCACCCACGATCAGGTCGAGGCTATGACCCTGGCCGACCGTGTTGTTGTGATGAAAGGCGGCATTGCCCAGCAGGTAGGCAAACCGATGGAAATCTATGACCGTCCGGCCAATACCTTTGTTGCGAGCTTTATTGGATCCCCCGCTATGAACCTGATCGACGGGGATATCGCAGACGGCACATTCTCAAACCCTTACCTAACGGTCAGCGGCCTACCCCACGCCGCGCGCGGCCCTGTCACACTAGGATTCCGCGCCGAAGATGTGTCGGTTGTTAGCGAAGGTGGAAACCTAAGCGCGCCTGTCTATTCGGTCGAAAACCTAGGTGACAGCACAATGTTCGCAATCAAGGGCGCACATGATGATCTGATCTCGCTCAAGGCCGATAAAACGGCGCGCATGGCCATCGGTGAAACGGTCCATGCCCATGTTCCAGCGGCCGCATGTCACGTTTTTGATCGCGAAAGTGGTCTGCGGATTGACGGTTTTGACAATCAGGCCGTGGCATAAAGGCGATCTGACATGATGCACAAACCCCCGCCCAGCCCAGAGGCGGATGATACCGCCATTGCCCGCGCATGGTGGAAAGAGGCCGTCGTTTACCAAGTCTATCCGCGGTCCTTTGCGGATAGTGATGGCGATGGTGTTGGCGATCTTGCTGGGATCACAGCGCATCTGGATCACATCGCCGATCTGGGCGTCGACGTGATCTGGCTATCACCGCATTACCAAAGCCCTTTTGTCGACAACGGGTACGACATTAGCGACTATCGCGCGGTGTCGCCCCTGTTCGGCACGATGAAAGATTTCGACACGCTTTTGGCGCAAGTCAAAGCGCGGGGAATGAAATTAATCATCGACCTTGTGGTCAACCACACCTCTGATCAACACGCGTGGTTTGCCGACGCCCGTAAAAGCCGAACAGCCGAAAAACGCGATTTCTACATCTGGCGCGATGGTACGCCAGATGCACCACCAAATGATTGGCAGAGCTTTTTCTCGACTCCCGCTTGGACTTGGGATGATGCGACACAGGCGTGGTATCTGCACCTTTTCGCGCGCGAACAACCCGATCTAAATTGGGACAACCCCGCAGTCCGTGAAGAAGTCTATGACATCATGCGCTTTTGGTTGGACAAAGGCGTGGACGGTTTCCGCATGGATGTGATCCCATTCATATCAAAGCCCGCCGATCTGCCCGAAAACGACAAAGCGTTGCCCTGGGAACAATTCTACGCCGAGGGGCCAAAGCTTCACGAATATCTAAAGGAAATGCGCCAAGAGGTGTTGGATCACTACGATTGCATGACCGTCGGCGAAGGCAACGGTTTGTCAGTCGAACAAATGGGCCGCATGGTCGATGCACGGCGCGGCGAACTCGACACGATTTTCCAGTTCGACGTGATCAATTTTCTTTGGGGCCGCGAACAACCTCGCACTTGGACATTGCCCGAATTTAAACGGGTTTTGCGTGACCAATCCGTTTCGGTTCGTCCTCACGGGTGGAACACGGTATTCCTAAGCAACCACGACACCCCCCGCGCGCTGAACCGTTATGGCGACCCCGACCCAGCGTGGCGCCAAGCTTCGGCAAAGGTTCTGCACACGTTGATCCTGACCCAACCTGGCACGCCGTATATTTATCAGGGTGACGAATTGGGAATGTCGAACTACCCGTTCACAGCACTGGATCAATTCGATGATATCGCCGTGCGACAGGGGTGGGCAAAACGTCAGGCTGCGGGCGAAACCGACCCATCTGCATATCTCGCAGAATTGAACATTGTGTCCCGCGATCACACGCGCACACCGATGCAATGGGATGACGGTCCGAATGCTGGGTTCACGCAATCAGGGGTCACGCCTTGGCTCCCTGTGCATCCCGACCACGCGACAATCAACGCCAAAGCCGCGTGGGCCGATCCCCAAAGCGCCTGCCATGCGATTGCAAAGTTGACCCAACTACGTCGGGACACGCCATCAATGGTCTATGGCGATTACACGGACCTCGCCCCCGATCATCCTGAACTTTTGATTTACCGACGCTGGCTGGCAAAGGAAAACGAAGGCGCCTTGGTTGCCCTTAACTTTAGCCGCAAAACACTAACGTGGGAGCTGCCCAAGAGCATTCATATTCAGGGGGTGGCTTATCGCACCGACAATCGCGCGAACGTAGATGGCGGCAAAATCAAATTAGGTGGATGGAGCGGTATCGTTCTAGCACTCTAGCAAAACTTAACCCGCGCAAGCAAAAGGGCCTGAGTTTTTCAGGCCCTTTTTATTTTTACTCCGCAGCTTCACGTTGCAGCCGCGACAACCGCAAAGCCGCCGCACGTCGGTGACCCTCCAACCCTTCGGATGCAGATTGGCGCACAGCGGGTGGCGCGACTTGGGCGACACCTTCAGGGCTCATCCATTGATGGGTGCAGACTTTGACATAGGCCCCAACCCATAGCCCGCCCGTGTATCTGCCCGCCTGCTGCGTTGGCAGCGTATGGTTCGTCCCGCAACATTTGTCGGAATAAACGACAGAGGCCAGCTCTCCGATAAAAAGAGAACCGTAGTTACGCAGTTTCAGCGCAAAGTCTTTCGGATCCTCTGTATGGACCTGCAGGTGTTCAGCGGCCACAAAATCGGAATAACGGATCATCGCGGCCTCATCCTTGGCCAATGCAATTTCACCACGGTCGATCCAAGATTTACGCGCCACCTCGGCGGTGGAAAGGGTTTGTAGCTGGCGCTCAACTTCCTCAGCCACAGCATTCGCCAACGACTCCGAGGTGGTGATCAAACCGACACGCGTGCGGATATCATGTTCTGCTTGCGCCAATAGATCTGTCGCGATCATCTCGGCATCGCCTGTCCCGTCAGCAACCACGAAAATTTCCGATGGGCCAGCCAACTGATCAATTCCGATCGGACCGAAAATCTGGCGTTTTGCTTCATTTACAAATGCATTGCCTGGGCCAACTATTTTATTCACCTGCGGCACAGTTTCCGTACCAAAGGCCATCGCTGCAATCGCTTGGGCCCCACCAATTCGGAAAATACGATCTGCGCCCGACAGATGACATCCCGCGATCATTGCCTCGTGTGCATTCGGCGGCAGACACGCAATCACCTCATCAACGCCCGCGACTTTGGCAGGCACGATTGACATGATTGGTGCGGATAAAAGCGGATATCGGCCACCAGGGACATAGCAACCAACCCGTTCCATCGGAATGATACGGTGCCCCAGATGCACCCCTGGCAGCGTTTCAATTTCCAACGGCAGCATGGTATCCAATTGCGCCTGCGCAAACCGGCGAACGTTTTCAATCGCGAATTCCGTATCTGCGCGCGTTTGGTCGTCCAGACGCGCCAAAGCAGCTTCGCGCTCCTCTGGTGTCACTTCGAAAACCTTTATGTCTGCGCTGTCGAATTTCACAGAATAATCGTGGACAGCGGCATCACCGCGGGTTTTCACATCGGCCAAAACGTCCGCCACAAGGGCACTGACCGACGCGCCGTCAGCCACCTCGTCGATAGTTGGAGCTTTGATAAAGGTTACGCCGTCAAAGGCAAAAGGGTCCGAGGTCATGTCACTCTCCTGTCGAGGCGGCAACTGCCGCATGATTTCGCAAATACCGGTTTTCCGCAGGGTCTAATGCCCATATTTGCGTTGTTCTTGATTCTTTTCTTGCATACGTATGCAAAAGGTGCCAGAGATTTTTTATATGGTCATCAAGTTCATCAAAAATCGCCAATCATCTGACCAAAAAATGAGCCGAATTGAGGAAGTGCAAGACGTGAAAACGACACGAACAGCGCCATCAGAATTGTCAAACCAGACGACTGAACCGACACTTAATTCAGCTGCATTGTTACTGATTTTCTTGACGATTTCTTGCGGCCTATTTTCTGCAAATGTATATTATATACAAACACTTGTTGGCGAAATAGCCACTGACTTTGGCCATTCCGAAGGCGGCGCAGGCCTCGCCGTAACAATGACCCAGCTCAGCTATGGTTTGGGGCTGCTTTTTGTGGTCCCTTTACTAGATGTTGTAGAGAACAGACGACTGATGCTTTTCCTAGCAGCGGTGGCCCTGCTTGGACTCGTTGGCGCAGCATTGGCACCTAGCCTGTGGTGGTTATTTGGCGCATGCTTTCTGATCGGAAGTGGAAGCGTATGCGTTCAAGTTCTGGTCCCCTACGCCTCTTACCTTGCTCCGCGCGGGTACGAAGGTCGGGTGGTCGGAATTGTCACTGGTGGATTAATGTTCGGTATTATGCTGGCCCGACCTGCCGCATCTTTGGCGGCGAGTTTCGGCGGATGGCGCAGTATTTTCTTTATCGCCGCTGGCGCCATAGCCCTGTGCATGGCTTTGATATTGCGGCGCCTCCCCAGCCGTCAGCCTGACGTACCCGCAAAATACCTCAGCACGATCCGCGGGATGCTTGCTTCCGTACGCCAAGAACCCACTTTGCGTCGCAGGCTGTTTTATCAAGCCGCGCTCTTTTCCACCTTTTCATTGTTTTGGACCGTAGTGCCTCTGGAACTGGCCAGCGCTGACTTCGCACTAGGCCAACGCGAGATTGCTTTATTTGCACTAGCCGGGGCTATGAGCGTGCTCGCGGCCCCTTTGGGCGGCGCTCTCGCAGACAAAGGCCATGGCCATCTGACCTCTGGGGCGGCGCTTTTCCTTGGTATTGTGGCATTTGGCCTAACGCTATTACCAATCACTAATCAGTGGGTGGGGCTGTTAGTATTTTTTATTGCTGCCCTTCTGATCGACCTCGCCCTGACAGTCAGTTTTGTGATCGGCCAACGTATCATTTTTGCTCTTGGGCCAACGCGACGTGGCAGTTTAAACGGTATTTTCATGGCAGGCTTTTATTCGGCGGGCGCTCTTGGGTCTGCTGTCGGGGGGCTACTGTTCGCCCAACACGGGTGGCAGCCTCCGGCTGTGGTCGGCATCATCGTTCTCGCAGCCGCTTTGCTTTTCTGGTTCAGTGACCCCAACAACCACCCAAAGGAATCCTGCGCATGAACCTCCGTATCGCCGCCCTTCAGATGACACCGACAAGAGCGCAAGACAATGAGACTCGTTTGGCACGTGGCCTGAATGAAGCGGCCGCACAAGGCGCTACGCTTTTGCTTGCGCCCGAACTTGCCCTCAGCGGTTACAATCAATCCGCAGAGGCATTGCGCGACGTGGCGAGTGAGGTCCCCGCCGCGATCAAGCGGCTGGCCCAAAAGGTCAAAGAAACAGGTGTAGCACTGGCGCTGGGGGTCCCGCGAATAGAGGATGACCAGCTATTTAATTCAGCCGTCCTAATCACCCCAGAAGATGGAGTCGTTCTGACATACGATAAATGCCATTTGTTTGGAGAAGAGGAGAGGGCCACTTTTGCGCAAGGAAACCGCCGATCTCGGCTTGTAAACTGGAACGGCCTAAAGGTCGGCCTGCTGATCTGTTATGATGTCGAATTCCCAGAGATGGTTCGGTCATTAGCGCTGGACGGTATGCAATTGGCTCTGGTCCCTACAGCACTACCAAAGGTTGGTGACATTACCACAGTTTCTGATCGTTACATCCCAACCCGCGCCTTTGAAAATGGAATTTTTGTCGCCTATGCGGGCCTTAGCGGCGTCGAAAACGGCATGACATATCTAGGCGGCAGTCACATCGCCGCCCCTGATTGCAGAACGCTCGCCAAATGCGGCGAAGACGAAGCGCTGCTGATCGCCGATTTAGACACAGGTTTGGTCGGGCGTTCAGATCGTTCTGGCCCCTACTTGCGCGACCGTCGGCCAGAACTTTATCGCTGATGGCTAGTCAGCGTTTTGCGCGGTGAACTCTTAGGCATCCGTGACGCGCGATAGCGTGGCGCCAACGGGTCGCGTTTCAAAAGTTGCGCATCAGGATGAAATCTTTTCCGCAAAATGACATGCGACTTCGTGCGTTCCCACCTTGCGTAGTTCGGGTCGACTTTCGGCGCAGGCCTCTTTTGCGAAAACACATCGGGTACGAAACGGACACCCCGAAGGTGGATTGACGGGACTCGGCACATCGCCCTCTAATAACTGGACATCGTCCCGACGCGCGGCCTCGTCAGGGATCGCATTGACCAAAGCCTGCGTGTACGGATGCAGTCGCCCCGCCCATACATCTTCGGCATTCCCGATTTCGACAATCCGACCAAGGTACATCACCGCAATACGATGCGACACATAACGCACGACAGCGAGGTCATGTGAAATGAACAAATAGGCAAGACCCAACTCTTGTTGCAGATCAACAAGCAGGTTCAGAACCTATGCCTGCACCGAAACATCCAGAGCTGAGACCGCTTCGTCACACACAAGCAGATTAGGGTTCAGGACAAGAGCACGCGCAATGGAAACACGTTGTCTCTGGCCACCAGAAAGCTCGTGTGGCAGCCGATTTAGGT
Organism: Marivivens niveibacter; assembly: GCF_002150005.2. Taxonomy (GTDB): domain Bacteria; phylum Pseudomonadota; class Alphaproteobacteria; order Rhodobacterales; family Rhodobacteraceae; genus Marivivens; species Marivivens niveibacter. The sequence continues at coordinate 74,872 of NZ_MSPP01000001.1, read as the reverse complement.
GATAACCGGACAGCCCAACCTTGGTTGCCATCTCGATCACCATTTCACGTCGACTGGCACGGGTGCCTATACCGCTGACGGCAAGAGGTTCGGTTATAATTCGCTCGACGGTTAAACGAGGGTTCAACGCACCTGACGGGTCCTGAAAAATCATTTGAACGTTGCGGGCACGTTCGAGCCGCGTAGCACGGCCCTTGCCGGGCTGGACACCTTCGATCGCCAACCTGCCCCCAGTTGGAGACTGAATTCCGGTTATACAGCGCGCCAATGTGGATTTAACGCAAATTGTCGCTGTCGCCAAATCCCGCAGCATCGTCACGGCGATCGACGCAACATGGGCGACTACCCTACTCCTCAGACCGCTTGATTTGGAGGTAGGCATTTCGATCCACGCAGCGACCAAATACATTGTCGGCCACTCGGACGGGATGCTTGGCGTAATTACGACCAACACTGAAACCTATGACGCCGTGCGTGCAGCGAGCCAAGATCTAGGCGGATGCGCCGGTGTCGAAGAATGCAACCTTGCGCTTCGCGGCTTACGCAGCTTGGGCGTTCGGCTTGAACGACAGGGAGCCACTGGCCTCGCGCTCGCCGAATGGCTCGAAACCCGCAGCGAAGTGTCCGCCGTTTTGCATCCTGCGCTTCCATCTTTCGCTGGTCACGACTTGTGGAAACGCGATTTCAAGGGGAGCGCAGGCCTCTTTTCGATAGAACTCGCCTCTCGTGAAGTAACGGCAGTCCGTCGTTTCATCGACTCACTCAAACTCTTTTCCATCGGCTTTAGTTGGGGCGGTTTTGAAAGCCTCGTCCTACCTATCCATCCAGAGAGCCGCAGCCTACCGCTATGGCAAGATCGCGGGCCAATCATTCGCCTGCAAATCGGCCTCGAGGACCCCGAAGACCTAAAGGCCGATTTGGCCGCAGCACTTGATACGTTAGGCTGACACCATGACGCGTCCCACTTTGTCTTTTCAAATGTTCTCCTCGCGTGCAGCCGAAGACCTAGATACTCAGTTGGCTCTTTTGGCCGAACTTGGCCTCACCGATATCCAACCCTTTTTCTTTGGTCCCCCGGACAGCATGGAGGATGTCCACAACTATATCTCCACAATGAAGGCGCACGGCCTAACAGCGCAAAGCGGGCATTTCTTACTCGAGCAATTTGAAGAAACCCCCGATCAAGTAGAAGAAATCGCAACAGCCTTTGGTATGTGGCTCGTCGCCTGCCCCGTCATTGACGTCGCAATCAGGCCCGAAACGCCCGAAGGCTGGGATGCTATTGGCAAACGGCTCGCCGCGGTCAATGAGGAAATGACCTCAAGAGGCCTCACTTTTGCCTACCACAATCATGAATTTGAAATGGTGCCTTTGGCCGATGGCAGTTACCCTATTGATCGTCTCCTGGGTGAAACTGTGCCCTTTGAACCAGATCTTGCTTGGATGGTCGTTGGCGGCGCCGACCCACGAACATTCGTTGAAAAATACAAAAGTCCGCATTCCTGCAGTTCATGTGAAAGATGTCGCTCCCTCGGGTACCTGCCTTGAAGAAAAAGGCTTTGCCGATCTCGGCCATGGCATAATGGATTGGGATTATCTTTGGGGCCTCTGCGTCGAGGCTGGCTCACGCCTTAATATCCTCGAACACGACTTACCCGCAGACTGGCGCCGCTTTGCACGTCGATCTGTAGCAACGGCGCGTGCGCTTGATGCAGCAAGTTCAGCCACTTCGGAATGGGGGCATCAATGAGCGCAGAACCCTATGATGCCATCGTCGTGGGGTCAGGCGCATCTGGCAGCTTCGCCGCCAAAGAGCTTTGTGAACAGGGGTTGAACGTCTTAATGTTAGAGGCGGGTCGCAAAGTTGGCCCCGAAGACTTCGATCTTTCGCTGAAACCAAAAAAGCCGCCGATCATCAACATCGTTGAACGCGCACGCCATGGCGCGCTGGGACGCTGGATCCAAGTGCGTTCTATGTTTTTCCGCGGAATGCTGGGTCATTTCTACACAAGCGATCGCGATAACCCGTATACGACGCCCAAAGACGCGCCTTACATCTGGATTCGAGGACGCCAAGAAGGTGGTCGCCTTCATCTGTTTGGCCGCGTTCTGATGCGTTGGTCAGATGATGATTTCAAACACAACTGCCGTTCGGGATGCGGCGTGGACTGGCCAATCTGCTATGATGATCTCGAACCATATTATACCGAAGTCGAAACTTGCCTTGGCATCTACGGAAATTCAGATGGCATCAAGAGCATGCCGGATGGTCATTACGTAGCACAGCAAGGGCTCACAGAAGCCGAGGAAAATTTCAAGGCGCGCGTTCAACGCAAATGGCCCGAACGCCGCGTCCTTGGCTGGCGCTCTGTCTTGCCGCCAAAAAGCCGCGTCTACAAACCGCTAGAAGATGCACTTGCAACGAGCAACCTAACGATCCGATATCACGCGGTTGCCGAAAAGATCATAAGCGAAGGTAACCGTGCCACTGGAATACAAGTGATAGACGCGCAAACCGGCGTTCGGTCAACCATCCTTGGCAAACACTTCGTCCTATGTGCCTCGCCAATAGAGAGCGTGCGGCTGCTGCTGAATTCGGCCAACGAGGAACACCCCAACGGCCTCGGCAACTCTTCGGATTCGCTAGGCCGCTATTTCATGGATCAGCTGCCCTTGCTTTGCATGGGCTCTTATCCACCGATCAAAGGTCACACCACCGAGGACAGCCAACCGAAAGACCCATTCTATCAAAATGGCGGTGGCATTTTCGTCACCGAAGCGGACCAAAGTGAGTTCGTTTATCAAGGCTCCATCGGGCGCGCCCCGACGGACCAGCCAGACGAGCCATCAAAACTCATGTTCTTTGGTTTCGGCCGTATGCAACCCGACCCTGACAATCGGATCACAATCGACCCGGTCAAGCGCGATCGATACGGCATTCCGGTGCCCCACATCCGTTGCAAAATGAGCGACCAAGACAAGACCACGCTAAAACTTCAAGAAGACCTGATTATGGACACCGTGAATAACGCGGGTGGTCAGGTAGAATTCTTAGGAACGACCAACGGTATCCGCGAATGGGGGCGCGGCATCTACCCCAACGCCCACCCAATCGCGCGTTTCTTGTTCAAACGGTTTTTCCCGATGGTGATGCAAATGGGCGCTGCCATTCACGAAACTGGAGGCGCACGAATGGGCAAAGACCCGAAAACGTCCGTCCTCAACAAATGGGGGCAGAGCTGGGATATTTCTAACCTTTATGTCACTGATGCCAGCGCTTTCCCAAGCAGCGGAGTGTCAGGTACTACTCTGACCATAATGGCCCAAACAATCCGAGCCTGCCGCCATTTGGCCGGTCAAAGAAAAGGATAACTGGCCCTTCGTTTAGCCACAGCGCTATCGTTATCTACACGCTGCGAGCGATCCAATTTTCGCATCGCTACGTTGCTTTCTGGAATGACTGGACGCTTTTGGTCTAACGCAAGGTCTCACGAAAGCTGAAACTTTCGATGGCGGAGACGAAGGGATTACACGACGCCCTCGAATAACCAGTTGTAACCACTGAAATAAAACAATAATCACGCTAAATGTGTGGTGAAAACGTGTGGTGACGACATGGCGCGATTAGAAAAACGGCGGCAACTTTGGTACGCGGTCTTGGATGTCCCTAAGGATGTCCAAAGCAAGCTTGGCACAAAGCGTTTTTTTAAAAGCACCAAGCAAAAAGATCGTGAGAAAGCCCAAATACTCGCATCCAAGTGGGATTCCGATTGGAGAGCGCGGATTCACGAGGCTCGCCACGGCAAACATACGATCTCGAAATCAGCACTCACATACGAAGAAAAACAACGTCTTGTCTTCAGCGAGGCATCAGAATGGCGTGAGCGTATTGGAATGGCAGCAGACCCAGCGACCAGAGAATTTCACATCGATGATATGAAAGAGAATGCGAAGGAGTACCTCGATCCCGAAGATCCAGAGGAAGCAAATGGCGACGCACTCGCTACTCTTTTCGTTGAAATTGCACTTGGAGAATGCTCGCCGCTACGCCCACACCTCGATGGCTTCATTGCTGAACTCAGACGGGACGTCCAAAGTAAAACGGTTGACCTATACAGCAATGCCATCGTTCAGTTTCTCGACAATTTTGAGAATACGCGAGACGTAACCGCCGCTGCCATTCAGGGGTACTTCGAAGGGCTTCGCAATGAAGGTCGAGCAGACAACACCTTAGGCCGCGATTTAGCAGCTATGCGCAGGTTCTGGACCTACCTACAAACCAAAGGTGCCGTAAGCAGTGAACGCGACCCATTTAGCTCAGTTCGGTCCACATCTAGAAAGGGCCAAAATCGCCAAGGTCGAGCAAAACACTATGAACCATTCACACCAAACGAGTCCGTAGAGCTCCTGAGAGGGGCCCTAGAGAAGCGAGACGCACCTCTAGCTATCCTCGTACTGCTGGCATTGTGGACGGGCGCTAGAATCGAGTCTCTGTGCTCCCTCCAGTGGGCGCAGGTAGACGGCAAGACAATTCACCTGAAAGACAAAACAGATGCCGGAAACCGGAGAGTACCAATCCATCCCAAACTCTCGCCAGTAATCAACAAACTTCGAGAAGCCAGCACAAATGAATTTGTCATCCCCGACCTCAGCGCCACAAAAAAAACAGGGGCACGCTCAAACGCTGTGGGAAAACGCTTCGGACACCTAAAAACTCGAATGGGACATGAAAAGCAAACAAAAGTCTTTCACAGCTTTCGAAAGACGGTCGTGACTCAACTCGAGCAAAACGGCGTCCCTGAAACCATCACAGCTGCAATTGTTGGGCATGAAGTCGGCACAATGACTTATGGCCTCTACAGCGGCGGTCCGAGTTTTGAGCAGAAGCTACAGGCCATCCAAACGCTCTCATACCCGCGAATTGACGGCGCTACGAATGATCTACTGCGGCTACTAGCTAGCTGACTGCTAACCATCCATGGCGGGGCGCAGGTAACCGCATCGAGCAATGCGCGAAAGCAGAAGCATCAAACGGATCCGAAAATTCGGAACCCCCTAACGGACAACTGTCCAACTATAGGCAAGAGCATAGGTATATCGAAGAGTAATATCTAAGTTAGATCCATAAGTAAGACTTCCAGTAACTCGATTAGTAAGATCTTAGGTAATACTTAAAGTAAGACATACAGTTAGACTTAAAGTATGTATCATACAGCGGGGGGGCCTTCGGCCCTTCGGGTGCGTCTCTTAAATCGAAGGCACGTTAACAAGCTTCAGATTTGGGCGATTAGTAATGGTCCATATGGATCTGTAGACCCCAACAAATCGAACAGATTGATCTACAACTTCATATAGTTAAGAGGGAATATAAATATTCTCCTTCTCTCGATTACAGTCCTTCCTAAAGTAGATCTTACAGCTAAGACATACAGTTAGACTTAAAGTATATGTCATACAGCGGAGGGGCCTTCGGCCCTTCGAGTGCGTCTCTTAAATCGCCGCCTTGCGCTTTGCATACCCAAAACACGGTTAAATCAAGTCTTCGCATGAAGCACACACGACCCCCCAGATAAGCAACCTGATGAATACCCGTTAGCCGTAATGACGCTTCAAAACATTCAGAAACTCCCTGCCGACCAAATAGGTCCAAAGCTTGCTTAATTGTATTGTCGGGTATGTCTCCCAAAAACCAAAGCTCTCCCTCAACCTCCGAACTTTGCTGTCGTGGCAGCTGTGCATTTGAGTTTTCGCACCGCCCCTGTAATCGGCCCTACACTTCCCTCTCTAACGCAGTAGCTCTCAATCAACGGACAGCACGTCTCAAAAGACCTTGCCCATGTGAGACAGCCTTAAGATGAGTCAAAGTGACTCATTGGAGTTATCCCTGCATTTTGAGACACACCCTCTCATAGGCCCTAAGGCCCTATTGAGACAAAGGAGATTTTCGGAATGCTAGTTGGATACGCCCGTACATCGACCTCCGACCAAACAGCAGGTCTAGAGGCGCAGCTCAAAGTACTCAAAGACGCAGGATGTGAACGCATCTATGAGGAGCAGGTGTCTTCAGTTGACGCCAGAGCGCGAGAGAGACTCGCTGAGTGCCTATCCTTCATTCGGGAGGGAGATACCCTAGTCGTGACCAAGTTGGACCGTCTAGCGCGTTCTGTGAGTCATCTGGGAGCCATTAGAGACGAGCTTGGAGCCAAAGGTGCTGAGCTTCGGATTATTGACCTCAACATGGACACCAACACTCCCACAGGAAAGCTAATGATCAACCTCCTCGGTAGCATCGCTGAGTTTGAGCGAGAGATCATGCTCGAGCGGCAGAGAGAGGGAATTGCGAAGGCCAAAGCTCTGGGCAGATACAAGGGCCGAAAGCCAATTAGGCGCGAGATTGCATTAGAGGTTCAAGCACTTCGGGAAAAAGGCACAGCTGTTACAGAAATTGCGAAACGAGTAGGGATTAGTAGAGCAACTACGTATCGTATTTTGTCGAGGACGTAGGTTCTGCTTGATGAACGGAGTCAAATGCATCGAACCATTTCGATGCTTAATCGAGTCGATCCTCACAAACGAGTAAGCAAGAGGGGGGGGCGGGGGGGGTATTTCGGCCATTCACATGACACATAAACGTCTAAAAATCTGGCAAATGTTTCAGTCCTACCTTGCCCAGTACAATCGACACGACGCCCGTCTAAGTAGGTTGCGCATCTCCGTGCAACATTTAATGACTTCGGTAACACGAGCGGGATCGGGATCACGATCAGCCGCTTGGAAGTCACCTCCCGTGGCAGCATCGTAAACCGCAACATCAAGCTCAATATACTCTTCTTCTAGATTCCCTAACAGGCGCGTTGCCTCTGAGCTAAAAAAACTAGACGCCGTCACGGCCCCCAGCAATCGCGCTGACAACACCTTGTCTTTATTGACGTCATCCGCGCTGCGATTCGACCAATACTCGACAGCTAGGCTTTCGATTTTGGAAAACTCTTCGACATGATCTCTCATGTGCGCGGCACGTGCAGAAAGGGTCGCAAAATAATTTTGAGCTAAATAAGCAGTAAGTGCTGTTAGAAAAACAGTAACAATAACGGTTGCCAAAAGTGCACCCTCTCAACTATCGTGATGCCTTTTCAATATGCTTCTCTGCCGAACGTACATACCTCAACATTCCACGTTGTGTAGCACTGACCTTCAAATGCTTCTTGATTTGTTCAAACGTGAACCCTTTCTTTCGGAAGCACTCATCACGAAACAACCCCCCGAAGGATTCTTCCAAAAATGAAGAACCGCAAGTCTCCAAATTATCCAACGACACAACCAGCTTAGCATCTGACCGGATCGCCTCAATCAAACGAGGCCTTAGAAAATCCTGACGGAAACGTTGCCCACTATTTGAGCCATCCTCCGGAACCCTTCCTGTCGGAAATTTGGAGAACTCCTCCGCCACGTTAAGCACTATTTCGTCCTTCATCGAGTTGCTCCTGTGGAATTCGCAAGGTCCATTCAAACAAGGTTCCGCCAATCGACAATCGCCTAGACCTACTAACAATTTGTGAGCCAGCATCATAGCGATACTCACCACCTCGGCTAAAGACCCTTAGTGAACCATGACCACATATATCGATTAACTCTTTCATCTCAGCAAGGCCCAGCCCTCGATGTTCTTCATCTGTTTGAGTACTTCCCTTCTGCATTGCACCTGCAAGATATGTTCCATCATTCTCAAAATCAAATTTGCCTCGTGAAGTCAGCAGTTTATTGATGAAATCACGGGTCCTATCACTAATTTTTCTCCTCGGGAAGGTGATTGGAATAGTCACGCCCTGATCATAAAAAACAACGGTTAATTCTCTTTTGTCCACATCGGCCGATGCGGTAACCCACCACTTATTTATGGGTCGGTAGGTGAATTTGTGATCCGCTGGATAGGCGTGTTTGACAACATTAATCATTGCTTCGGAAAGAGCATTATTCAATGCTACAGATAGCTCTTGCCCCAAACCGTGCTCAGGCTCAATAAATTGGTAGAGCTCTTTGATTCGACTGCTAACAACTTCTATTTCTTCAGAAGTACTGCCAGCTATGATCCTCATTGTCTTTTTACTACCCGACGTCCGATATCTATCAGCGACATCTTCTGAAAGCTTGAGAATCTCAAAAAAACCAATCTCAAACAATTGTCGAAACAAGTGTTTCGGCCACTTATCCAACTCCACTGTCGGCGGGACGTCGTTAACTAGTGTACCTAGCCGATCGTATTCTGCCGTTAATATCAACGCTACCGCGGTCGAAAGCTCCTTGATGCCTGAAAAGTCTGCGTAATACTGAATTGACCTCATACCCCCCGGGCGCTTTGCGTCATTGATCCACTTTACATCATCCAAAGTGTCCCAATCTTTGTGCGTGAGCATCCGATGACGCCAATCAGCTAAAAAACGTAGTGAGCCAAGTGTATTTTTGTCGAGACAGAGAACCTCTGGCGGCACTTGAGGAGCCTCTAAACAATATACTTGCTCGACTTCCCCCCCGTACCAAACGTCAACCAAGAGACGCTTCGATCTGCCGAGGCGCCGCTTTGCCAACATCGCCTTCCGAGAGCGATAAAGAAGTACGTTTTTATACCTAAGCGTCAACTTCCTCATAAAAAACCCCACACCTCAACTGATACAACCAGAGATAATATCGAAATAAGCTAAAAAGCCCAAGCGCGAAATGTACAGCACCGGCCAAGAAGCGTGTGGTGACGACGTGTGGTGACCGCCGCGACACTGAAACCATAAGCTATTGAAATTGAAAGCATTTTATTACCGATGGGGTAATGGCGGAGACGAAGGGATTCGAACCCTCGAGACGGTTACCCGCCTACTCCCTTAGCAGGGGAGCGCCTTCGACCACTCGGCCACGTCTCCGTCGACCCGTTTATCTGCGACCTCGGGGGAAAACAAGGCTGGAAAGTAAGAAAATTCATCACTGCGGGCAGATTATAGTCTTTTCGATTTGCATTGCCTCAACTAGAACATAAAGTGAACAAAAATCCCAGAGCCTGCCATGGTCGATATCACTTTACCCTTTGCCGGAACCGTTTCCGCGTGGCGCCAAACCGCGCGGCGGCTTTTGGCTGCGCGTATTCCGCCAGAACATTTGCATTGGAAAATCGGAGCCGCGTTGGACATCCCGCGACTACCCGCAGAAAAATTCAAAGTGCGCGTACCTGAACGGTTTGTGCATTTATCGGATGTTGTTGGCTGGCATGATGCAGCTGACAGGTTTGCTCTGCTTTACCGCACGGCTTGGGGATTGCGGTTAAAACCGACTCTTTTGACCGAAACCAACGATCCTGATGTCGCAACTCTCATAACGATGGAACAAGACGTTCTGACATCGCTTAGACGGTTTAATCAACGCCTTCGGTTGCATGAACTACCATCTACGACATCGCGCCGCATGTTCGCAGGATGGTGCGACATTCAACAAGATCCGCTGGAAATTGCCCTACCGCGGTTACGCCGCCAGCTGTCTGAATTTGACTGGGTTATCTACACCCCTGCCCGCGCCGTTCGGTCAACTGCACAGCAGGAATTTATATTTCGCCCACCAGAACGCCCAGACCTGCCCCGCAACACGGCGCACCCTGACTGGGTAAGATGGTTACAGGCACAAGAATACCCCGCCTACGACTTGATTGGCCCAGCGTTACCACCGGATTTTCAAGACGACTGTGACCTCGTCGAGAGCTAGAACCATACCTTTCTACCACACAGGCGAAGCGAACATTTCTGCCGATCCCAACCTGTTTTTAGGCCAATCAGGTGACACTAAAAGGTTTGCACCTAAGAAACGCAAAATGCCGCCCCGGAAGGAGCGGCATTCCAAAATATAAAGTTTTAAAACTTGGCCGCGGCCTAGTTGTTAAACAAGAAATGCATCACATCGCCGTCTTTTACGATGTATGCCTTGCCCTCTGCGCGCATTTTACCCGCTTCTTTGGCGCCACCTTCGCCTTTGAATTCGACGTAGTCGACATAGGCGATCGTTTCCGCACGGATAAAGCCTTTTTCGAAATCGCCGTGAATCACGCCAGCCGCTTGCGGCGCGCTGGTGCCCGCTTTGATGGTCCAAGCGCGGGCTTCTTTCGGGCCGACGGTGAAATAGGTTTCTAGCTTCAGCAATTCGTAACCAGCGCGGATCAGGCGATCCAGACCGGCTTCCTCTAGACCCATTTCGCCTAAGAACATCTCAGCCTCTTCGGCGTCCAGCTGGCTGATTTCTTCTTCGATCTTAGCGGAAATAACGACCGTACCAGCGCCTTGCTCTTCGGCCATTTTGGCAACTTCAGCGGATTTGGAATTGCCATCCGAGGCCGAAGATTCCTCGACATTGCACACATACAGGATCGGCTTTTGGGTCAGCAGCTGCAGCATTTTCCATTGCTTCATATCCTCGCCGGATACTTCAACGGTACGTGCAGGCTGCCCGTTTTCCAGAACCTCTTGCGCGGCGGCCAGCAGACGATCCTGCTGTTGGGCCTCTTTGTCGTTGCCCTTTAGCTTGCGAACCAAATTGGCGCGTCGCTTTTCGATGCTTTCCAAATCGGCCAGCATCAATTCGGTTTCGATCACCTGAGCGTCCGCAACCGGATCAACGCGGCCTTCGACGTGAGTGATATCGTCGTCTTCGAAACAGCGCAGGACGTGCGCGATGGCGTCACATTCGCGGATGTTGGCTAGGAACTGGTTGCCCAGACCTTCGCCCTTGGACGCGCCTTTGACCAGACCCGCGATGTCCACGAATGTCATGCGTGTCGGAATGATCTGCTTGGACCCTGCGATTTCGGCCAGCGTGTCCAAACGCGCGTCAGGCACGGCCACGTCACCGACGTTCGGTTCAATCGTGCAGAATGGAAAGTTCGCCGCCTGCGCAGCAGCAGTTTTTGTCAGCGCGTTAAAGAGGGTCGATTTACCGACGTTCGGCAGACCCACGATACCCATCTTGAATCCCATAGGACCCTCCTATCTAGTTGATTGGCTTCTAAGGCCGGGCGCTGGTATGCGCAAGTATTGCGCGCCCAAAGCCGAGTGGGGGCCTGCCCCCGGCGACGCTTTGGGCTTTCCCCCTCGCGAATATCGCAAAACATGGGCAAAACGGGGCGTTTTGACCTTTGCAAAATAGGGATTCGCGTGTAAGGGGACGGCTTCTAACCGGGCTGGCACACCCTTGGAGGACAGCCCCTTTATTTTTGGAGAATTAAAATGGCACGTGAGATTCCTGATCTTATCGCCACGGAACGTACGGGGACAGGCAAGGGGGCCGCTCGTCAAGCTCGTCGTGATGGCCTGGTACCAGGTATTGTTTATGGTGGCGGCGCAGACCCTCTGCCGATCAACCTGAACTACAACAAACTGCTGCAGAAACTGAAACAAGGCCGCTTCCTGTCGACCCTGTTCAACCTGCAAGTCGAAGGCCAAGAAGACGTTCGCGTCATCTGCCGCGGCGTTCAGCGCGACGTTGTAAAAGACCTGCCAACTCACATCGACTTCATGCGCCTAAAGCGCACCAGCCGTGTGAACCTGTTCGTGCACGTGGAATTCGAAAACCACAAAGCAGCACCAGGCATCAAAAAAGGTGGCGTTCTGACCGTCGTTCGTTCCGAAGTTGAACTGAACGTTGTTGCAGGCGACATTCCTGAACAGATCGTTGTTGACCTGACCGGCAAAGAAATCGGCGATGTAATCCACATCTCCGAAGTGACCCTGCCAGAAGGCGTGAAACCAACCATCGACCGTGACTTCGTTATTGCGAACATCTCGGCTCCATCGGGTCTGGTTGCAGCTGGCGACGACGAAGAAGAAGCAGCAGAAGAGTAATCTTCGCGTTTCGACTGAAATTAGAAAACGGGGTCTTCGGGCCCCGTTTTTTATTGGCCCGGTATTAAAAACGACTGGGCCACAAAAAAGGGGCCGCAGCGGGCCCCTTTTTCAATTCTTATTTGCGGAACGATTTACCGCTGCCCTTTTTCGCGAAAGGTTTGGCATCAGCGCCTTTGCCTTTCACGCGGACGCCTTTTCGCGCTTTGCGTCCTGCGGATGGGTCGTTCACGTCAAACTTTGGCTTGTTCGACTTTGGCGCGCCGTCAGATTTTTTCTTGAATGGACGATCCTTGTCCGACTTGGACACGGCGCTTTCGAATTTCGAAGGACGTCCGCCCTTGTCATCCTTGCGCGGCTTGCGGTCTTTGAAATCACCCTTTGGCGCGCGATCTTCGCGTGGCTTGAAATCGCCACGTGGTTTACGATCCTCGCGCGGTTTGTCATCGTAGCGAGGCTTGCGATCTTCACGCGGGCGATCATCGCGGGATTTGTATTCATCACGCGGTTTATCGTCCCGCGATTTGTAATCGCCGCGCGGTTTATCACCGCGACCTTTGAAATCACCGCGTGGTTTGTCACCGCGCGGGCCGCGATCATCACGCGATTTGAAATCGCCACGAGGGCCACGGTCGTCACGCGGTTTACGCGGACCGCGGTCATTACGTGGACCACGATCAGGCATGGACGGTGCTTCGTCCATTTTGGTTAGGGTCAGACCCTGCTCCATTCCGATCGACTCGCCTTCACGTGCGACCAGCGCCGATGCGTCAGCCTCTTTCAGCTCGATCAGGGTCGCATCATCGGTGATGCGGATTTTGCCAATTGCGGTTTTGGAAATGCCAGCCTGTTTGCAGATCATCGGAAGAATCCAGCGCGGCTCTGCGCGGCCATTGCGACCAATCGACAAAGAGAACCAAGTGGACGGACCAAATTCTTCGCGCGGAGCGCGTTCACGGGTCGCGCCGCCCAGCTCTTCGGGCGCGCAGCGGCGTTCTTGGTACAGGCGCAGATAGGCTGCGGCGACCTGTTCTGCCGAATATTTGTCCAGCAGTTTCGCGGCAAATGCGGACTGATCTTCGTTCAGTGCTTCGCTGAAAACAGGGCTGCCGATCAGGCGCTCTTCTTCGCGGGCCTGAACTTCTTCTGCGCTAGGCGGGTCAATGTTTTCTGCGTCCAGTTTCGCCCATTTCAGCAGGCGGCCAACCTTGTGACGGTCACGCGGGGTTGCCAGCAGCGCCGAAATACCTTTGCGGCCCGCGCGGCCAGTACGGCCCGAACGGTGCAGCAGGGCTTCGGTGTTTTGTGGGGTTTCGGCGTGGATCACCAGTTCCAAACCAGGCAAATCGATACCGCGCGCAGCAACGTCGGTCGCCACACATACCTTTGCACGGCCATCGCGCATCGCTTGCAATGCGTGGCTACGTTCGGTCTGGGTCAGTTCACCCGACAGAGACACAACTTGGAAACCACGGTTCGACAGACGCGCCGTCAAACGCGCAACAGCAGCGCGGGTGTTCGCAAAGATGATTGCGTTGTTCGGGTCATGGAACAATAGCAGGTTGATCATCGCGTTTTCCGCATCGTGCGGCGCAACGTTCAAAACCTGATACGAAATGTCAGCGTGCTGTTCGGTTTTCGACTGAACCTCGACGCGAACAGCGTCTTTTTGGAATTCTTTGGCCAGTTTCGCGATCATCGGCGGCACGGTGGCCGAGAACATCAACGAACGCTTTTCTTCTGGCGCTTCGCCCAAGATAAATTCCAGATCTTCGCGGAAACCCAGATCCAGCATTTCGTCAGCTTCGTCCAAAACGATGGCGCGAGCCATCGACAGGTCCAGCGCGCCGCGTTCGATGTGGTCACGGATACGGCCGGGGGTGCCGACAACGATATGCGCGCCGCGTTCCAGCGCACGGCGTTCGTTGCGTGGGTCCATGCCGCCAACGCCTAGCGCGATGACAGCGCCGGTTTTCGCGTACAGCCATTCCAATTCGCGGCCCACCTGAAACGCCAACTCACGGGTCGGCGCAACGATCAACGCGGTCGGCAAACCTGCGCGGCCTGCGTTGCCGTCTTCGTCCAGAATGTCGGATGCGATTGCGATACCAAAGCCAACGGTTTTGCCCGATCCTGTCCGTGCAGAAACCAACAAATCTTGCCCTGCCAATTCAGGGTTGGAAACGGCTTCTTGTACGTCGGTCAATTTGTCATACCCACGCTCGGATAGCGCGGCGGATAGGGTCGGGATCATGTCAGGAGGCTTTCGGGTCAAAAGGTCAAGGCCGCCGAATACACGGGGCACTGCCCTATGTATATAGCAAATATGTTGGCTCTGCCATGCCCTGAGGGTATGGGTAAGGAATGAAGTTATTTGTAGGCCTAGGCAACCCCGGCGCGAAATACGCGCAGAACCGTCATAACATCGGGTTTATGGCATTGGATCGCATTGCAGACGACCACGGTTTCACACCGTGGCGGTCGAAATTTCAGGGCCAAACCAGCGAAGGCAGGTTGGGTTCGGAAAAAGTCATCCTGCTGAAACCCGACACATTCATGAACCTATCAGGTCAGGCCGTGGGCGAAGCGATGCGGTTTCACAAACTAACGCCAGCGGATGTCATTGTTTTCCATGACGAATTGGACCTTGCCCCTGGCAAATGTCGCCTGAAAACGGGCGGAGGGCATGCGGGCCATAACGGGCTGCGGTCGATCCATCAGCACATCGGCGCGGACTATGACCGTATCCGCATGGGCATCGGCCACCCCGGCCACAAAGACCGCGTTGCGGGCTATGTGCTGTCCGATTTTGCCAAGGCTGATCAAGATTGGCTGGATGATATGATCCGCGGCTGCAGCGATGGCGCAGCCGATTTGGCCGCAGGTGACGGCGCAAAATTCATGAACGCAGTCGCCTTGCGCGTGAACCCGCCGCGTTCAGGGACCGGACAACAGGGTAAAAAACCTGCGCAACCTGCCGAAAAAAAGAAAAAGGATTCGCCCGCAGAGCCTGAGGTCGATAACCGCAGCCCGTTGCAGAAACTAGCAGACAAATTCAAATGACCGCACGCCTGACCGAAGCTCTGATAGAACAGGCAAACGCCTGCGAAAAACTGGGATCGCCTTTTATGCGAACCCTGCTAGAGCTTTTGGCAGAACGTCTACGCCCCGATACGCCGCTAAAGAAACGCCTCTTTAACTGGCCCGGCGACTTGGGTCCTGCGGCTGAATCTGTGCCTTTGCGCCTGACGGGGGCGCTCCATGCCCTGCGGATGCTGGACCGTTGCGGACTACAAGACGCATATCCCCCCAATGAACTGGATATCGAAATCCTTTGGGGAGCCGTGGACTGGGCGCTAGATAAAGAAGCAGCCTATATTTCGACCTTCATCGACAGTCCGCCCCAAACGAACGAAGTCCGTCGTAGCGCAGGCCTGATCGCGGCGGGTCAATGGCTCAATCGTCGCTATGGGCTGCCGATCGATTTGCGCGAAATCGGATGCAGCGCGGGTCTGAATTTGATGTGGGATCAATTCGCACTGAACGCGGGCGACGCAACCTTTGGCCCTGCCGATAGCAAAGTGCAATTGATGCCAGATTGGCAGGGAAACCTACCGCCTGCGGGAACAGTAGCCATCAGCGACCGGCGCGGCGTTGATCTAGCGCCGATTGACATACACAGCCCAATCGACCGCCTGCGACTCAAATCCTACATCTGGCCGGACCAGCCCCAAAGGATGGACATGACCGATGCGGCGATTTCCATGTTCAACGCCAAAATAGATCAGGCCGACGCCGTAGATTGGCTGAGCAAATCGCTGTCCACGCGCAAAGGCCATCTAACCTTGGTCTATTCAACAATCGCGTGGCAGTATTTGCCCAGAGACGCTCAATACCGCGGTGAAGCAATCATGGAAATGGTAGGGCGCGCGACGAATGCTGATGCGCCTCTTGCGTGGCTACTGATCGAAAATGACGGCAAAGGCGAAGGCGCAGGGATATCGTTGCGCCTGTGGCCCAATGATCTGAAACTATCGCTTGGCCGTATGGATTTTCATGGTCGCTGGGTACAGTGGGCACCGCCCGTTTAGGAAAGGCATCAAATGTACGAACAAGATCCATCCGTGAACGTCTACGGTGATCCGTTAATCCCCTGCTCTTCCGATCCTCTAACGGGCTATTTCCGGGATGGACACTGCAATACCTGCAGCGAAGATACAGGCAGCCATACGGTTTGTGCCGTCATGACGGACGAATTTCTGGCCTATTCCAAATACGTTGGTAACGATCTGTCGACACCTGTACCGGCGTTCAATTTTCCGGGCCTAAAGGCAGGTGACAAATGGTGCCTATGCGCTGGACGTTTTTTGCAGGCCGCCGACGAAGGCTGCGCCCCGCTGGTTGACCTAAAGGCGACGCACAAAGGTGCCTTGGACATCGTTCCACTGGAAATTCTGCAACGTCACGCAACCGCCTGACGTATGGGGGCGGCGGTTTCTGCGTCCAACAAATCTTCGATAAACAGACTGATCAGTTGCGGGCGGCCCGATACACCTGCCTTGCGGTAGATGGATGCTGTCTGCGCCTTGACCGTGCCTTCGGACGTGTTGCGCAAGGATGCGATTTCAGCCGTCGTCATACCTTTGATCGCAAACAGCGCCACATCACGTTCGGCTGGTGTCAGTGCCCATTGTTCAAACCGTTCTTCCACCAGTTCGCCAAAAGCACCTGATGCCGCACGCAGACGATTTTCGGCCTGTTCTGCGCGACATTCGGATTTCCGCAACAGGCGTGCGCCCAACACAATCCCTGCGATCAAACCAGCCGCCGCGATAATTTGCACAATTTCAAATACCTGCCACGGAATAGGTGGCAACACACCGCCCGTCACCGATGACAGCAGTTCCCATACAAAAACACACGCACACACAACCTGCAGCGATATGACCATCACCATGCCCAGCGACGCCGCCTGTAGTCTGTTTACAAAATCCATATCTATTGTTCCTGTGGGGGACGTTCATCGCCCTTATCATTTCTGTCACGATCAGGCGGTTCGGGCCGATCGTGGCCTTGGTCATCTGGAGGCTGGGGGCGATCGGGGCGTGCGTCGTCATTATCCGCACCGTCAGGCGGCGCAGAAGGCGGCGACATAGGATCGCGGTCGTCCCGCGGCGTAGGGCGTGGATTGTCACCCTGAACCCGATCCCGCAAAATCACGCCGGTTGTCGGCTGTATCACGATTTCGCGGCGTCCGTCCGCGCCGCTGGCAACGATCCTAACACGACCCAACAAGGTTCGTTCGATCTGCACATCGGTGTAACCTTCAGCAATCAATTGGGCTGCAATCTCTTCCGGAGTGGACTGCGCATGCGCAATGCCGCCCCACAACAGACCAGCCCCCAAAAGTGCCATTCGCAAAAGTTTCATTATGTGCCTTACCTAGCAGTCATCGCCGCCATTTATCGCGACGATGAGGGTTAAACGAATAAACCAAAGATTACCGTCGCCCGTTCGGGCCATTTTTTTCGCCCCCGCGGCCGCCGTGGCCTCGGTCATTGCGGCGGTCATCACGTTCAGGACGGGTTTCGTCACTTTCGTCAGTGGTTTCTGTGGAATCGGTTTCTTCGACATCTCGGTCCGGGCGCCCCCCGTGATGACGTGCGGGGCGGGTAGATGTTTCTGTTGTCGCGGTACCGGTCGCGCTGTCGTAATCGACGTCATACAGCGTTTCACCGTCTGTCGCCAAAACCGACACACCGCTATCGGTCGATCGCACCGACACAACGGTATACCCTGCGGCCTCAGCCGCGGCGATGGCAGCTGCGACATCCTCTGATGTGGCGGCGGTGGCATCATCGCGTACATCGACGGTGGTGGTCACAGTCTCAGCCGATGTCGTATCGTACTCAATGTCGTAATAGTCCGAACCATCCGTCGCCAAAACTGATACGACAGTTCCATCAGGTGATGTGCGTACTGCTACAACGCTGTATCCCGCCTCTTCGGCGGCGGTGATCGCTTCTGTTACGGTCAATGCTTGAACAGGCGCCGCAAACACCCCAGCGAACAGCGCAACGGTCGGCAAAACTCGGGTAAACAATGACATTGGACTGGCCCTCGTGATTTCATTGAGTCGCCGCCGACATGCGCACGTAACGGGCCACGATGAAATTCGCCAAACGAAATAAGGGCGAAGGTTTGCCAACCTTCGCCCTTATCTATTCCGTCCGTTTACCGCGCGATTAATCGGTATCGCGACCTTCGGATTTGCCGCCCATATCCACGCCTAGGTGACGCGCAACGGTAAAGATGTCTTTGTCGCCGCGACCGCACATATTCATCACCAGAATGTGGTCTTTCGGCAGGGTTGGCGCGATTTTCATCACATGTGCCAACGCGTGGGATGGTTCCAGCGCAGGAATGATGCCTTCGGTGCGGCAGGCAAACTGGAATGCCTCTAGCGCCTCTTTGTCGGTGATCGACACGTACTGCGCACGGCCGATGTCATTCAGCCAAGCATGTTCAGGGCCAATGCCCGGATAATCCAGACCCGCCGAGATCGAGAATCCTTCAAGGATCTGACCATCGTCATCCTGCAGCAGATAGGTGCGGTTACCGTGCAGAACGCCCGGGCGGCCACCCGTCAGCGATGCGCAATGCTCCATCTTTTCGTTGACGCCTTTGCCGCCGGCCTCGACCCCGATGATGTTGACCGATGGATCATCCAAGAACGGATAGAACAGTCCCATCGCGTTCGAACCGCCACCAATCGCCGCGATCACGGTGTCAGGCAAACGGCCTTCGCCCTCTTGTTCAGGCAGCTGCCAACGAACCTCTTTACCGATGATCGATTGGAAATCGCGGACCATCGCAGGGTATGGGTGCGGACCAGCAACGGTACCGATGCAATAGAACGTGTCTTCGACGTTGGTCACCCAGTCGCGCAGCGCGTCGTTCATCGCATCTTTCAACGTACCACGACCCGAGGTCACAGCAACAACTTCGGCGCCCAGCAATTTCATGCGAAATACGTTCGGCTGCTGGCGTTCAACGTCGTGCGCGCCCATGTAAACAACGCATTTCAGGCCGAATTTCGCACATACGGTCGCGGTCGCAACGCCGTGCTGACCTGCACCGGTTTCGGCAATAATGCGGGTTTTGCCCATGCGGCGCGCCAGAATGATCTGGCCCAACACGTTGTTGATTTTATGCGCGCCAGTGTGGTTCAGCTCGTCACGCTTTAGGTAGATCTTTGCGCCGCCCAACTCTTCGGTCATGCGGGACGCGTAATACAGTGGCGACGGACGACCGACATAGTGTTTCCACAGGTCATCCATTTCCGCCCAGAACGTGGGGTCGTCTTTGGCGTTTTCGTATTCCGCCTGCAGATCCAGGATCAGCGGCATCAGCGTTTCGGCAACAAAACGGCCACCGTAATCGCCAAAACGTCCGTTTTCGTCAGGACCGTTCATAAAGCTGTTGAATAGATCGTCTGCCATTTTGGCCTCCCCGCGTTTGCCCGAAAACTCCTACTCTCTTGCGCCCCAAGGGTAAAGAGAGCCCGCCGCGCCCAACCGTATTTCTAGGCTTATCCACCGACTGGACAAGCCCACTGATCAGGCTTGCGCCGCTTTGACGAATTTATGGATTAACTCATGATCTTTGATGCCCTTGGCGCTTTCTACGCCAGACGACACATCAACCTGCCGCGCGCCAGTTAGATCCACGGCTCGGGCGACGTTTTCAGGGGTCAAACCGCCGGCCAGCATCCACGGGCGGGTCCAATATTTGCGGCGCGCCAATGTCCAATCCCATTCGTGCCCATTGCCGCCCGGCAGGTCAGACCCAGCCGGCGGTTTGGCATCAACCAGCAATTGGTCGGCAACTTGGCTATAAACGTCGATCTGATGCGCGTCTTCGGGGGATGACAGGCTGATCGCCTTCATGACGGGAAGGCCGTATTTCGCCCGTACCTCGGATACACGTTCAGGCGTTTCAGCCCCATGCAACTGGATCATGTCCAGCGGAACATTAGCCGTCAGCTGGTCCAGAAACGCATCATTGGCATCAACGACCAACGCGACTTTCGCTACACCGATTGGAACCTGAACGGCCAACATGGCAGCATCAGCAATCGACACGTTCCGCGGACTTTTGGGAAAGAACACAAAACCTACGTATGCCGCGCCAGCATCTGCCGCAGCTTGAATGCCCGCGCTATCGCGCAGGCCGCAAATTTTTACTCTGACGTCAGGCATTTACGTACGTTCAACCAATTGCAGAACATCGTCTTTGCCGTCGCCGTCCATATCTTTCAGACGGTCCAATTCGCGACGTAGCTGAGCCGCTTCGCGTGCTTTTGCACGTCCTTCGGCACGGTTTTTGTGTTCGCGAATCCATTCCCAAAGAAAACCGATGAACAACCCAACGCCTACGCCTAGGAAAATTGCCATAAACAGCGGGATTTCGATATCAGGCGAAATCCCCAACAGCGACGCCAATGCAGGCGGCATTGCTCGTAGTAGGACAACTTCGGTATTGGCCAATCCGACCAACACCAGACACAGGGCAACGAGGCCCCAGAAAGCATAACGTAAGGTTTTCATCCGTCTCTCTTATTCGTCGCCGTTCAGACGATCACGCAGTAATTTGCCTGTCTTAAAGAACGGAACGTGTTTTTCATCAACCTCGACCGATTCACCGGTGCGCGGGTTTCTGCCTGTTCTGGCATCACGTTTCTTAACCGAAAAGGCGCCAAAACCGCGCAGTTCCACGCGGTGACCATCTGCCATTGCTTCGGTAATCGTGTCGAACACGGTATTTACAATTTTTTCGACGTCACGCTGGTACAGATGCGGATTTTCGTCGGCAATCTTTTGGATCAGTTCAGATCTGATCATGAAAACGATCCCCCCTCAGGAAACATACTAGGCAATTCATTGTGCCGTGACATCGACTATAGGAAAGGAAATTAGATCGGGAAATAGGTCTATCTAGTCCAAAACGCGAATTTTCGCATGAATTTCGGGCGGTTGGGTCAATTATCCGACCAGAACAACCACAATTGTTCACAGATACAGACCGCTGCACTGCAGCAGTCGAAAGGTTTGATTCGCATAAAAAAACCCCGCCACGTTACCGTGACGGGGTTCTTTTTGGTGATCAGCGCGACTGATTAGTCGTTGCTTTTCAGGGCTGCGCCCAGGATGTCACCCAGCGAAGCGCCGGAGTCGGACGAACCGTACTGCTCAACAGCTTCTTTTTCTTCTGCGATTTCGCGTGCTTTGATCGACAGACCCAATTTGCGGGTTTTGCTGTCTACGTTGGTTACGCGAACGTCGACTTTGTCGCCTACGCCGAAACGCTCTGGACGCTGGTCAGCACGGTCACGCGACAGGTCGGAACGACGGATGAACGATTTCATGCCTTCGTACTCAACCTCAACACCGCCATCTTCGATTGCGGTGACTTCAACGGTGATAACCGAACCACGCTTTACGCCGCCGATTGCTTCAGCGAATGGGTCGCCTTCAACAGCTTTGATCGACAGAGAGATACGCTCTTTTTCGACGTCCACTTCGGTGACAACGGCTTTGACCATGTCGCCTTTGCGGTAGTTCTGGATCGCATCTTCGCCACGCTCGTCCCACGACAGGTCGGACAGGTGAACCATACCGTCGATGTCGCCTGGCAGGCCAACGAACAGACCGAATTCGGTGATGTTCTTAACTTCGCCTTCAACCTGCGTACCTTCTGGGTGGGTCTCAGCAAAGACTTCCCATGGGTTGCGCTGGGTCTGTTTCAGGCCAAGCGAAACGCGACGTTTGGACGAATCGATTTCCAGAACCATGACTTCGACTTCTTGCGAGGTCGAAACGATTTTGCCTGGGTGTACGTTCTTTTTGGTCCACGACATTTCGGAAACGTGTACCAGACCTTCGACACCTGGCTCCAGCTCTACGAATGCACCGTAGTCGGTGATGTTGGTCACGCGGCCCTGGTGTACCGATTCCAGTGGGTATTTGTTTTCAACAGAATCCCATGGATCAGCTTGCAGCTGCTTCATGCCCAGCGAGATGCGGTGGGTGTCTTTGTTGATCTTGATAACCTGAACGTTGATGGTTTCACCAATTGTCAGGATTTCCGATGGGTGGTTCACACGGCGCCATGCCATGTCGGTGACGTGCAGCAGGCCGTCTACGCCGCCCAGGTCAACGAATGCACCATATTCGGTGATGTTTTTAACAACGCCTTCAACCGACTGACCTTCGGACAGGTTGCCGATAACTTCAGCACGCTGTTCTGCACGCGACTCTTCCAGGATTGCGCGACGCGAAACAACGATGTTGCCACGGCGGCGGTCCATTTTCAGGATCTGGAATGGTTGCTTCAGACCCATCAGAGGGCCAGCGTCACGCACTGGGCGAACGTCAACTTGGCTGCCTGGCAGGAACGCAACAGCGCCGCCCAGATCGACAGTAAAGCCGCCTTTGACGCGGCCAAAGATTGCGCCTTCGACGCGCTCTTCTGCAGCGTATGCTTTTTCCAGACGGTCCCATGCTTCTTCGCGGCGTGCCATCTCGCGCGAGATAACAGCTTCGCCACGTGCGTTCTCCGCTGCGCGCAGGAACACTTCGACTTCGTCGCCGATAGCGATGGATGGAGCTTCGCCTGGGTTAGCGAATTCTTTCAGATCAACGCGGCCTTCCATTTTGTAGCCTACGTCGATGATAGCTTGGCCAGCCTCGATCGAGATGACCTTACCTTTGACAACCGAACCTTCAGCAGGGGTGTCGATTTCGAAGCTTTCGTTAAGGAGGGCTTCGAATTCCTCCATGGATGCGTTAGCCATGTGGCGTTATTTCCTTTACACGTTTTTTTTCTGGCCGGGTGGTTGGTTCCACCGGTCTTTGGTTGGTGCCCTAAACGCAAAACAAAGAGGGCCGGATGTTTCCGACCCTGCCCGAATCTGCGCCCGTGGATGTGTTCCCCACTTTGGACAGACGCGCGTTTACTGTGATTTTGCCTTAATTGCAAGGGTTGTCGGGTCGACCGACACGCCGCAAGCAAGAATGAAAAAGGCCCCGCAATCGCGAGGCCCAATTCGTTATACTTCGGTTACAAAATTTTCGCGGCTACGGCGAACCTTTTTCTGCGGCAGCAGCCAGTCGTTTTCAGGTTTACGGTATCCAACCGGCAGAATAACCACCGATTTCAGGCCTTTGTCTTTCAGACCCAGAATTTCGTCGAAGGCAGCTGGATCAAAACCTTCCATCGGGGTTGCATCAACCTCTTCTTCCGCAGCAGCCATCATAGCAAAACCAAGTGCGATATAGGCCTGACGCGCTGCGTGTTCAAAGTTAGTGCGCTCATCGCGTGGCAGATACATGCCTTTCAGGCCATCGTAATATGTCACCAGCGCATCAGATTTTTCGCCGCGGATTTCTGCGTGCAGGTCTACAACGCCATCAATGCGTTCTTCGGAATAGTTATCCCAGGCCGCGAAAACCAAAACAGCGGTGCCATCAACCAACTGTTTCTGACCGAATGCGGCTTCGGATAGTTTCGCGCGGGTTTCTGCGTCTTTCACGACGAGCAGTTGGAATGGCTGCAAACCGGACGAAGTTGGCGCTTTGCGTGCGGCGTCAATGATACGTTCCAGTTTTTCGGCAGGTACAGTTTGGGCAGCATCCATAGCTTTGGTTGCATAGCGCCATTCAAGTTTTTCGTAGAACATTGGAGGAGTCCTTTAGTCTAGTATATTTTCAATACTGGTATATATTGGACACTGAAACGCGCCGACAAGAAGGCACATGTTTGAAACCAGTATCAAGGATGACACCATGAAGGATCACACCATTGGCCACTGCCCTATGGCCTGTGAAAAACTGAACGGGTTCATGTCGCGCGTCGGCGATCGCTGGAGCGTTCTTGTCATCCTTGCACTAGATGGCATGGGCATGATGCGTTTCAATGAACTGAAACGGCATTTGGGCATTACGCAGCGTATGTTATCGCGGACTTTGCGCGAATTGGAACGCGATGGGCTGGTACGCCGCACAGTGCATGACACCGTACCACCGCGCGTGGATTACGAATTGACCGCCCTCGGGGAATCCTTTGGCGATCCAATTCGTTATCTGGGGGATTGGGGGCTAAAGCATCTGGAACAGATTGATGCCGCACGCGCCGATTTCGACGCAAAACATCCCGATTAACGGGCGGCGTTGATCGCGTCGCAGGCGGCTTTGATCGCTTCGTCAATGGACATATCCGACGTGTCGATCATCACAGCGTCGTCGGCAGGCTTTAGCGGCGCGGTTGCGCGTTCGCTGTCGCGTTTGTCGCGGGCGATCACATCGGCCAGCACTTGTTCGCGGGTCGTTTCGGGATTTTTAGAGGATAATTCCAAAAACCGACGTTCCGCACGGCATTCCGCGCTGGCGGTCACGAACAGTTTCACGTCCGCATCGGGACAAATCACCGTACCAATATCGCGGCCATCCAAAACAGCGCCACCTGTGCGGCGGGCGAATGACTGCTGAAATGCGATCAGCGCGCTTCGCACTTCGGGAATGACGGCAACTTTGCTAGCGGCCTGCGCAACTGCGGATGTCCGCAGTGCGTCATTTTCCAAATCCACAGGGTCCAGCGTTTCCGCCGCCGTCACGGCGTCCATGCCATCCAACGTTTTCGCCCCCACGGCGCGGTACAAAAGCCCTGTATCTAGGTGGGCAAAGCCGAATGCGGCTGCGACCGCTTTGGAAATTGTGCCTTTGCCTGCGGCGGCAGGTCCATCAATCGCAACCGTAAACTGCATCTTATGCCTCGCGGGTGATCGCTGCGCCCAGTTCGGCCATCAGCGGTTCAAAGATCGGGAACGATGTCGCGATCGGGCTACCGTCGTCGACGCGCATCGGTTCGTTCGTCGCCATGCCCATCACCATGAACGACATCGCGATACGGTGGTCCAAACGGGATTCAACGGTGGCTCCACCTTTGACGTTGCCGAAACCTTGGCCTTTGACGATCCACCAATCATCGCCTTCGTCCACGGTCACACCAGCAGCGCGCAGACCTTTGGCCATCGCGTCGATGCGGTCGGATTCTTTGACGCGCAGTTCTTTGACGCCCTTCATCACGGTGTCGCCCGCCGCAAAGGCCGCAACAACGGACAGCACAGGGTATTCGTCGATCATCGACGCGGCACGCGCTGGAGGAACCTCGATACCTTTTAGGTTCGGGCTGTATTTTGCACGCAGGTCTGCGACTGGTTCGCCGCCTTCTTCGCGCAGGTTTTCGTATTCCAGATCCGCGCCCATTTCACGCAAGGTCGTGAACAGACCCGCACGAGTGTCGTTCAGGCCGATGTTCGGCACCAATACATCCGACCCTTCGGTGATGATCGCAGCGCAAACAGGGAACGCAGCCGACGATGGATCGCGCGGCACAATGATGGTCTGCGCTTTTAATTCCGGCTGACCGGTCAGCGTGATCACGCGGCCTTCGTCGGTTTCTTCAACGGTCAGCTCTGCGCCAAACCCTTGCAGCATGCGTTCAGTGTGATCGCGGGTTGCCTCTTGTTCAATGACCACTGTTTTGCCCGGGGCATTCAGGCCCGCCAACAAAACTGCCGATTTGACCTGCGCCGATGGAACAGGCGTTTTGTAGGTCACAGGCACAGGGTTTTCCGCGCCAACGATGGTCAACGGCAGGCGGCCACCCTGACGGCCATAGGATTTCGCGCCGAACAGCATCAGCGGATCAGTCACGCGGCCCATTGGGCGGGAATTCAGCGATGCGTCGCCCGTGAATGTCGCAGTGATCGGAGAGGTCGCCATGCAACCCATGATCAAACGCACGCCCGTGCCCGAGTTGCCGCAGTCGATCACGTTTTCAGGTTCTTTGAACCCGCCAACGCCGACGCCTTCGACGGACCAGTTGCCTTCGCCGTGATCTACGACCGTCGCGCCGAATGCGCGCATCGCTTTGGCGGTGTCCAGAACGTCCTCGCCCAACAAAAGGCCAGTGATTTCGGTTTTACCCACGGACAACGCGCCCAAAATCAGCGAACGGTGCGAAATGGATTTATCGCCCGGCACATTCGCCACGCCATTCAGCGGGCCACATTTGCGGGAAATCATCGGGATCGGAGTGCCGTGACCGGACATGAGTAACCTCTTTTAGCTATGCAAAGCGTCATATCGCGGGACCAATTCATGGTCCAGATGCGGCGCGCCCGTAGACGCGCCGACGTGGTGTTTAGTGACCGCCCAAAATGCCGGTGCGGACGCTGTAATCAACAGCAACTTCGTAATCGGGATCGTCGTCGCTATCCACGATCAGGTGACCCGC
Organism: Marivivens niveibacter; assembly: GCF_002150005.2. Lineage (GTDB taxonomy): Bacteria > Pseudomonadota > Alphaproteobacteria > Rhodobacterales > Rhodobacteraceae > Marivivens > Marivivens niveibacter. Next base: position 48,647 of record NZ_MSPP01000001.1, on the reverse strand, counting down.
CTTTTTCAGTAGGGCATGGCAATCGTGGCTTAGGTGACGCAGCTGAACCTTTTTACCGGCGGCTTCGTATTTGGCGGCGATCGCCTCGATCGATTGCAGGGCCGATTGGTCAACAACGCGGCTGTCGTTGAAATCGATGATCACCAGCGATGGATCGTTCGCAACGTCGAACAGTTCGGCGAACCCTTCGGCCGAGCCAAAGAACAGGGGGCCCTGAATTTGATAAACCTTTGCGCCTTCGGGGGTGGCATAGGATTTCGCGTGAATGCGGCGCGCGTTGTTCCACGCATAGGCCAGCGCCGATACGATCACGCCCACAACAACGGCGGTCGCAAGGTCGGTCATCACGGTCACTACCGTCACCAGAACGATCACGAATGCATCGGTCAGCGGTACGCGGAACAGGATTTTGAACGAATTCCACGCGAACGTGCCGATCACCACCATGAACATAACGCCAACCAGCGCCGCCAGAGGGATCTGTTCAATCAACGGCGAAGCGACAACGATGAACGCCAGCAGGAACAGCGCCGCAGCGATACCAGCCACGCGGGTGCGTCCGCCAGATTTCACGTTGATCATCGACTGACCGATCATCGCACAGCCGCCCATGGTGCCAAAGAAACCAGCGATAAAGTTTGCAGAACCCTGCGCGATGCATTCCTGCGAAGCGCCGCCGCGTTTGTTGGTCATCTCGCCAACCAAGTTCAGCGTCAGCAGCGATTCAATCAGGCCAATCGCGGCCAGAATGACCGAATACGGCAGGATGATTTTCAGGGTTTCTAGGTTCAGCGGAACCTCTGGAAAATGGAACATCGGCAGGCCGCCTTTGATTTCGGCCATATCGCCAACGCGCGGAACATCGATGCTGAACACGATCACGATGATCGCGGTGATGCCGATACCCGCCAGAGGCGCAGGGATGATGTTCGTGAACTTTGGCAGCGCGTAAATGATCGCCATGGTCAGCGCGACCAGACCCAGCATCATGTATAGCTGCATACCCGACAGCCATTCACCGCCCGACGCGCCGTGGCCCGATACCTCTGCCGTGCCTGGGACCTGAAATTGCGTCATCTGGGCCAAGAAAATAACGATCGCCAGACCGTTCACAAAACCCAACATCACAGGGTGCGGAACAAGGCGGATGAATTTACCCCAGCGCAGAATACCAACCGCGATCTGGATGATCCCCATCAGAACCACGGTCGCAAACAGGTATTCGACGCCGTGTTCGGCAACCAGAGCCACCATCACAACAGCCAAAGCGCCCGTCGCGCCCGAAATCATGCCCGGACGGCCGCCGATCAGCGCAGTCACCAAACCAATGATAAACGCCGCATACAGGCCGACCAACGGATGAACGCCCGCCACGAATGCAAAGGCCACAGCCTCGGGCACCAGCGCCAGCGCCACGGTCAGGCCCGACAGAATTTCGGTTTTCATTTGGGACGGCGTCAGATCACCTTTGTCGGCAATCGCTAATTTTTCGGCAAAGGCCGACAATGTCGCGCGGGGCATAGTCCAGATCCTGTTTCTGTTCGCTTGATCCGCCCCTATCCTGTTAGCGTCTGAAAGTGAACCCACGCTGAAATTTTGGTACCCCTAATGACCAAAATTCACCACAACAACAGGGTTGCACATCCAAACGCGACACGGCACCGTTGCAACCAAAAGATGAACAGGTGAGACTCATGACAAAAATCGGAATCATTGGCGGATCGGGCGTTTATGACATCGACGGGCTGGAAAACCGCAAATGGGTCGCGGTCGATACGCCTTGGGGCGCGCCGTCAGATGAATTGCTGACGGGCACATTGAACGGCGTCGATATGGTGTTTCTGCCTCGCCACGGGCGCGGCCACGTGCAGACACCGTCAACCGTGAACTACCGCGCGAATATCGCGGCGCTAAAAATTTTGGGCGTAACGGATGTGTTCAGCGTGTCTGCCTGCGGGTCGTTCCGCGAAAACATGGCGCCGGGTGATTTTGTCATCGTCGATCAGTTCATCGACCGCACCTTTGCGCGCGAAAAATCGTTCTTTGGCCCCGGATTGGTCGCCCACGTCAGCGTCGCGCATCCGACCTGCGAACGCCTGATGGACGCCGCTGAAACCGCGGCCAAGGCAACAGGCACAACCGTTCATCGCGGCGGGACGTACCTCGCCATGGAAGGCCCGCAATTCAGTTCGATGGCCGAAAGCCACATGTACCGCGCGTGGGGCTGTGACGTCATCGGCATGACCAACATGCCAGAGGCGAAATTGGCGCGAGAGGCCGAGCTTTGCTACGCGTCAATTGCGATGATCACCGACTATGACAGCTGGCACCCCGATCATGGCGCGGTACAAATCACCGACATCATCGCCACGCTGAACGGCAACTCGGCCAACGCCAAACAAACAGTCGCCAATCTACCCGCTATTTTGGGCACCGAACGCGCGCCCTGCCCCTGCGGATGTGACACGGCGCTAGAATATGCCATCATGACCGCGCCCGACAAACGCGACGGCACCATGGTCGAAAAGCTAAAGGTGATTGCGGGCCGCCTATTGGGCTGATAGCCCCCGCGCCGAATTCAAATCAGAGGCCGACATGAAGACTGTTCAGGACTATATCCGCACGATCCCCGATTTCCCGCACGAAGGCATCATGTTCCGCGACGTGACCACATTGTTTTCAGACCCGCGCGGGTTTCGGATGGCGGTCGATCAATTGCTGCATCCCTACATGGATCAAAAAATCGACAAGGTCATCGGGCTAGAGGCCCGCGGATTTATTCTGGGCGGCGCAGTCGCGCACCAATTGGCCGTCGGTTTCGTGCCCGTCCGTAAGAAAGGCAAACTGCCCGGCAAAACCATCGCGCAGGACTACAAACTGGAATACGGCGAAGCGACCGTTGAAATCCACGATGACGCGCTGCAGGCTGGCGAACGCGTTTTGATCGTCGACGATCTGTTGGCAACGGGCGGCACAGCGGCAGCGGGCATCCATCTGGTCGAACAGCTGGGCGCGGTTGTTGTTGGCTGCGCCTTTGTCGTGGACCTGCCCGAATTGGGCGGTCGCAAGCACCTGACGGACATGGGCATGTCCGTCCACACGCTATGTGATTTCGAAGGCGCCTAAACGATCAAGGCCGGATGAACGTCAGATAATGCGGCGTCCGGCCTTCGCGCAGAGCCTTTTGTTCGTAACGGGTCGAAATCCAATCGCCCCACGGATCGCGCCAATCGGTCGGGCCTTCCGCGGTCCATTGGAACCCTGCTTTCGGCACTTCCTCTAGGGTTTGGCGCACATAGTCAGGGATATCCGTCGCAACGCGGAATTCCGAACCGGGTTTCAATTTACGAAACAGCGGATCTAGATGTTCGTCGGTCACAAAACGGCGGCGGTGGTGGCGTTTTTTCGGCCATGGGTCGGGATAGTTCAAAAACGCCTTTTCGATGGATTCATCGGGCAGAACATCAAACAAATCCCGCGCATCACCAGGGTGGACCGAAATATTGGTCGCGCCTGATTTGCGGATTTTGCCCAGCAGCATCGCAACACCGTTGATGAACGGTTCGCACCCGATGATTTCCACGTCAGGATATTTTTCCGCCATGTGGATCAGGTGTTCGCCGCCGCCAAAGCCGATTTCGACCCAGACAGGTTTGCCGTGAAAACGGGCCGCCATGTCGATCGGATCGCGGTTCGGATTGGTTTCCCAATCCACGCCACCAGGGGCCAATGCGGCCAAATCTTCGTCCAAGTAATCTTTTTGCGCCTGATTCAGGGTTTTCCCGTGAATTCGGCCATAAAAGTTACGCCAAGGGGCTTTGGGGTGTTTGTTTGCGCTGGTCATAGGCCGCGCTGTAGCAGGACGCGCGGCGCACGGCAATATCAGCGGATGGTCAGCATGACATCTTGGGTTGTTGATAGATCAATTCCCGCCTGATCCGCCAATTCAGTAATTGAATACACATCGCGATCCGGAATCGTGAATGGAACAGATCTTGTATCAAGATTGAAAATATCGCCCTGCCACAATTCATTCACGCTGCGCATGTAGGTGTTCCAATTGGAACAAGTCCATTCGCTAAACGCGAGACCTGATGTCGTTTCAACCAAATATCGGAAACACATTTGACCAGTGCGGCGTTCCCATTCGCCAACCCACGGGATTGGCCGCTGCGGGTACCACAATATCGCGTGACCATCAGCGGCCAGATATTCAACTTGGGTTCCGTGGTCTGTGCTGTACGTTTGCGCGGTGCGTCCAACCAAAGATGGCGACCCCAAGGACGCCATTTCCATAGTACACGCCGACAGACTAATGATCGCGATAAACCCTAAACGCCACATATTCGCCCCACTGGCACAGATACAAAAAAGGGCGGCACAACACCGCCCTTTCATAATTTAGACCGCTTTGGTCAGCGCATCGACCAGATCGGTGCGTTCCCACGAAAAACCGCCGTCCGCATCAGGTTCACGGCCAAAGTGACCATAAGCTGCGGTGCGGGCATAGATCGGTTTATTCAGACCCAGATGGGTACGGATACCACGTGGGGTCAGGTCCATCGCACCCGAAACGGCGCGTTCAATCGCAGCCTCATCGACTTTGCTGGTGCCGTGGGTGTTGGCATAGATCGACAGTGGTTTCGCAACACCAATCGCATAGGACAACTGGATCGTGCATTTGTCTGCCAGACCAGCCGCCACAACATTTTTCGCCAGGTAACGCGCAGCATAAGCGGCCGAGCGGTCAACTTTAGTCGGGTCTTTGCCCGAAAACGCGCCGCCGCCGTGTGGAGCCGCGCCGCCGTAGGTGTCTACGATGATTTTACGGCCCGTCAGACCTGCGTCACCATCAGGGCCGCCAATGACGAATTTGCCCGTTGGGTTGATCCACCATTCGGTCGCATCCGACAACCAGCCATCAGGCAGAGTTTCGCGGATGTACGGCTCAACGATCGCGCGAACGTCAGCGGACGATAGCGATTCATCCAAATGCTGGGTCGACAGAACCAGCGACGATACGCCAACAGGCTGACCGCCGCGATAGATGACCGACAGCTGCGCCTTGGCATCTGGGCCCAGCGCTGGTTCGGTGCCGTTTTTACGGACTTCGGCCAGACGGCGCAGAATGGCGTGGCTGTATTGGATCGGTGCGGGCATCAACGCTTCGGTTTCGTTGGTCGCGTAACCGAACATGATGCCTTGGTCGCCTGCTCCTTCGTCTTTGCCATCAGCTTCGTCCACGCCTTGGGCGATGTGGGCCGATTGTTCGTGCAGCAGGTTGGTGATTTCCACGGTTTCCCAGTGGAATTTATCCTGTTCGTAACCGATGTCTTTGATCGCGCCGCGCACGATATCAGGCATCGATTCCATATACTCTGCCAGTTTGGACTGATCGGACAGGCCAACTTCGCCCCCGATGACGACACGGTTGGTCGTCGCAAATGTTTCGCAGGCAACGCGGGCTTCTGGCTCTTCGGCCAAAAGCGCATCTAGAACCGAGTCAGAGATGCGGTCGCATACTTTATCGGGGTGACCTTCGGATACGGATTCCGAAGTGAATGTGTAGTCCAGTCGTGACATGAAATGCTCCATTAGATGTGACCCGCCACGCCAGGAAGCCGTTGTGGGGGTGAGTGAGGTATCGGTTAGACCCGCCAGAGTTTAGCGTCAACGGCCATTTGACCGATTGCTGAATATTACGGCGCACAGTGCTGTGAGGATTACAATAAATCCCAAAAACCTACCCATCTGGGTGTAAAAAGTAGTCGGCAGAGCAATAGGCAAAGCCGCGTCAACGTAGCCGTCGGTCTGAAACGGTACATCCGCAACAACCGTTCCGCGCCCATCAATCACTGCGGATATGCCCGTATTCCCGACGCGGACCATTGCGACGCCTTGTTCGATGGCGCGAATGCGTGCTTGGGCAAAATGCTGTTTGGGACCCGCCGACGGACCAAACCATGCGTCATTTGTAATCAATACCAATGCGGCAGGCCGAACCCCACTGGCCGACATGGAAGGGAAAATACCTTCGTAACAGATCAACGGTAGGATCGGTCCCACGCTAGGAACATCGATGACCTCTGGACCGGGACCAGCAGCGTAGGCCGCGCCATCGCGAGCCGCAAATCCACGAATGCCCAATTTCCACGCCAGTTCACCACCCGGAATATATTCACCGAACGGTACAAGGTGGGATTTGTCATAAACAGACCGCGTCCCATCAGATTTCAGCGCCAGCATACTGTTGTAATACAGCCCATCAGCACTGCGATTCAGGCCTAGGATCACCGTCGATGTCGGCGTCGCTGCTGACACTTCTTTCAGCGTGTATTCTGCATAGTTCATTAGGGTCGGAATGGCCGTTTCAGGCCAAACAATCAAATCCGGCGCAGGCATCGCCATCGAAGCAGACAGCATCCGCTGATAAAATTCCTCAGCCTTTTCTGGCACCCATTTGTCAGCTTGGGATGCGTTCGGCTGGACTAAACGGACGGTCGATTGCGTCACCTCTGTCGCCGCTGGCGAATAGGGCACGGCGGGCAGCGCCAAAATGAACAGCACCCACCATCGCGCGCGGCTTGCAGCGACACCCGCCACGCCCAACATCAACAAGGTCAGACCCATGGCCCCCATCACAGCGAACAGCGGCATGGTAATGGTATCAAGCATCGCGTGCGAAACCTGCGCCCACGGAAACCCTGTCAGGGCGTAGGCGCGAAACACTTCTGCGGCCATCAATCCCAAAGTCACGCCAGCAACGCTGCGCGACCATTTCATCGCCGCCCAAACAAAAGCGGCCCATATCAATGCCAAACCAGCAGGCAGCAACACCGCAGCAAACGGTGCCATCCAAGCGTAAAGTTCAGGTTCGACCAAAAACGGGTTTATGATCCAGCTGAGCGTTGGCAGAAAATAACCAAAGCCCGCAGCAAAGGCATACGCCCCACCACGGCGGGCATCCGCAGCCCGCGCGATGGCCCAAATCAGAATGGCCAGCGCGGGCAAAACCACGACTGGCCAATGAAATGGTTCTTGTCCGAAAGACAGAACAATGCCCGCCCCGAATGGCAGGGCCAATCCTGACAATCGAGGCAGCATAGTTATTCCGCCGGCGTAGCAGTCAATCGAACGCGCAACCGTTTGATGCGGCGTGGATCGGCGTCGACGACCTCGAATTCTGGTCCATCAGGGTGCTGGATCACCTCGCCACGAGCGGGAACATGCCCCGCCAGCATAAAGACCAGACCACCCAAAGTATCGACCTCTTCGGCGTCGATTTCTTCGTGTGCCGTCAGATCCATACCGATTTCGGCTTCGAATTCTTCTAGCTGCGTTTTGGCCTGCGCTATGTAAACGCCTGCGCCCGTGCGGGTGAATGTATCGGCCTCGTCAACGTCATGTTCGTCTTCGATCTCGCCAACAACCTGTTCGATCAAATCTTCGATCGTGACCAGTCCATCCGTCCCGCCGTATTCGTCGATCACCAACGCCATGTGTATGCGTTCAGCCTGCATTTTTTGCAGCAGAACATGCAGCGGCATGGATGGCGGTACGTACAGCAAAGGCCGCAGCATATCGCGCACATCGAAATCATGATTACCGTTGAACCCGTGGCGCAATGCGAAATCCTTTAGGTTCGCAAACCCGACAGGCGTATCCAGCGTTCCGTCAAAAACCGGAATTCGCGTCAATCCGCTTTCGCGAAAGACTTCGACCAGCTCTTCTTTGGTGGATACAATCGGAACCGCGACAATCTCTGCTTTGGGAATGGCGACGTCTTCGACGCGCATTCGGCGCAGGTTGGACAGGCCCAGAGTCGGCAGTTGCGCCGTGGGCTGTTCATCATTCGATTGTTCGATGGTTTCGGATTCTTCTGACGGCGACAAAACGCCTAGGATGCGACCAAACAGGCCACCCTTATTTCCGTCAGATTGTTCAGTCAGCGCGCTCTGCGCTGCCGTAGAAGGCCCCTCTGTGGTGTCGCCCATTTTCTCCAAACCTATGATCGTGCCTTCAGTGGCTGATCTTCAATATTCTGAATATGGGTCAGGCAGACCCATTTTGCAAAGGATCTCGGTCTCTAATCCTTCCATTAATTCTGCATCAGGGTCATTTATGTGATCAAAACCCAACAGATGCAGCACACCATGCACCATCAAATGCATTGTATGGTCCTGAATCGGCTTACCAGCTTCCTTTGCCTCGCGGGCGCAAGTGTCATAGGAAATCGCAATATCACCCAATTCGATGGAGCCGAAAACGTCTGGCTCGGGCGTATCGGGCATTGCGCCTTCGGCTTCTGCTGCGCGTTCATCCGCAGGCCAAGACAACACGTTCGTCGCCTTATCCTTTTCGCGAAAATCGGCGTTCAGTTCGCGGATGCGGGCATCATCGCAGCCCAGAACGGACATTTCGCAGTCTTCCGCGTCGATTTCCAGCCGATCCAATACCGCCAGCGCCGCGCGTTCGCAGATATCCTCTAGTCCAACAGCGACCCAGCGGTCATCCGTCAAATCAATGTCAATTTGCATCCGGTTTCCAAGCGACAGTCATCCAATGCTGCCCCCCGCAATCACGGCAGCGGACCAGCGTCTTTTTCGTGCCGCCCGCCTTATATCGGATTCCGCCGTATTCCCAGACGGAATACACCGCGCCGCAAGCGGGGCATTCACATTTCCAGCCACGGCTTTCTTCTTCGATCCGCGCCATTAGACGCGAACCGACTTTGTTTTTGATTAAGCTCGTCAGCCAGCGCATTATTTGGCTGCGTCGGCGTCGTATGCTTCGATAATTGCAGCAACCAGCGGGTGGCGAACCACGTCTTTGGCGGTGAAGTAGTTAAAGCTGATTTTATTCAGCCCCTTCAGCAGTCGTTCGGCATCAACCAGCCCCGAATCTTGCCCGCGCGGCAGGTCGATCTGGCTACGGTCGCCTGTGATGACCATACGCGACCCTTCGCCAAGGCGCGTCAGGAACATTTTCATCTGCATGGTCGTCGCGTTCTGTGCCTCGTCCAACACGATGAACGCATTCGACAGCGTCCGACCACGCATAAAGGCCAGCGGGGCGATCTCGATCTTTTTCTCTTCGATCAGCTTCGCCACTTGTTTACCCGGTAGGAAATCATTCAGCGCATCATAGAGCGGCTGCATGAATGGATCGACCTTGTCTTTCATATCACCGGGCAAGAAACCCAGCTTTTCTCCCGCTTCGACTGCGGGACGTGACAGAATAATCCGGTCCACATGGCCCTGAATGAACATGGACACACCGACAGCGACAGCCAGATAGGTTTTACCCGTACCAGCAGGGCCGATGCCAAAGGCCAGTTCATTTTTGAACAGGTTTTCGACATATGCCTTTTGCGCATCGGTGCGCGGTTCGATCAGTTTTTTGCGGGTTTTGATTTCAACGCGGCTGCCGATCGACATTTCCATTTGATCGCCACGCTGAACGCCGGTGTCACGCTCTGACGATCCCATCCGTAATTCACGATCGATGTCGCCCAAGCCGACTTCGCGGCCCGATTCCAGACGTTGATACAAAGATTGAAGAACATCCTGCCCCGTTTTCTGGGCAGCGTCATCACCGATCAGGATCATGTGGTTGCCGCGTCGCGCAATCTGTATTCCCAATCGCTCCTCTATCTTTGCCAAGTGCCTGTCGTGTTCACCACACAGGGCAGCCAAAAGATAATTATCTGGGAACTCAATCACCAGCTCGGGGTGCGGGGTCAAGATATCGTTAGGCAATCACATCTCCTTACAAGAGGTTGTATAATATATGGTGCCACAAGTTGTGATTAAAGCAAGCGTCTCATGCACATATGACAGTTGCATAAAACAAATGGCCGCAGATTTCTCTGCGACCACCCATAATTGCATTTTTTTTGACCAAATTACAGAACGTCTGCGATTGGTGTGCCCGCTTTGAACGGACCAACAGCCGTGTTGGGCAGGCCGACGCCGGAACAAACTGGCAAACCGTCTGGGGTCAAGCGCGGCGAAAGATAGCCTTCGACGCCATCATCGATAATCCAATGGTCACAGCCATGCGGGTCTACCCAGATACCGGCAACCATGGTCGACAGGTGGTGTTCGTTGATGCCGTAGTCCATGCTTTTATCAGGACCGATACCGCCAGTGCGGAATGGGCCTGTGCCTTCTAGGTTTTCTGCCATGATACATCCCGACAGCGATACAGCGGCGGTCAGAAGAACGGTTGCTTTAACAATTTTCATAACTCGATCCTCTTAACGCAGGCAGTAGATTTCAACGCGGCGGTTTTCTTGCATACCCGCGGCAGTGTCGTTGGTCGCACGTGGGCTGCGTTCGCCAAACCCGCGAACATCCACAACAGATGCGCCGACACTGCGTGCAATATCGGCAACGGCATTGGCACGGTTGTTCGACAGACGCATGTTATATTCGTCAGATGCACGGCTATCCGTATGACCGTACACTAGGAACGCAAAAGCGCCATTTGCCATCGATTCAGTAAAGAACCCTTGCAAACGTTGGCGGCCAGCATTGTTGATGTAGTAACGGTCAGTCGCAAAAAGCTGGTCAGACGGGACGACTCCGCAAATTTCACTACGGTGACATACAGCGGTACCGTCAGGGCGGCGGTTCGCATCCATGTAACCTTCGGCGCCATCATCCATCACCCAATGTTCGCACCCATCAGGGTCGATCCAAATGGTTGGGATATATTGTTCGCCATCTACAACACGGCTGTCCTGCGCCGATACGATCGAAGCGAGACCAAGAGACACCAAAGCAGCTGTCGCAGCTACTTTTGCAAATCGTTGTCCGAATATCGTCTTCACAGCACTTACCTTTTGTCTAAACATTCAACGCGCTCGGACCTACCCGAACGCATACCTTTCGTTTAGATACAGACGCTTTTCCCAAAAATCGCAAGAGAAAAGACATATTTGGTGCCTTTTTAGCCCCAAACGCACAACAATCAGTGCATTTAGATCAAATTGTCGACAAGCTACACAACTATTGCGAAACTTAGATCAGCTCTCCGTGCAGCGAATTGGTGCGGCTTTCCAGAATCCGAACGCGGCGAATGGTGCCTTTGACCTCTGCCGGCGCTGTCGCGTGAACCGCATGTAAGTATTCAGATTTACCGATCATCTGGCCTTCTTGACGGCCCGCCTTTTCGAACAGAACCGATACCTCTTTGCCGACCATGCTGTTTTGGGTCGCGACCTGCTGTTCGGTCAGCAACGCCTGCAGCGCCTGCAATCGTTCGTTCATCACTTCGTCTGGCAGCTGCGCCTTTTCAGCGGCTGGCGTGCCCGGACGGGTCGAATATTTGAACGAATAGGCCTGCCCGTATCCAACGCGGCGGACCAGACCCATTGTGTCTTCGAAATCCTGATCGGTTTCGCCTGGGAAACCGACGATGAAATCGCCCGACAACAGCAAATCAGGGCGCGCATCGCGAATCCGATCAATCAATCGGAAATAATCGTCACGCGTGTGTTTGCGGTTCATCGCCTTTAGGATTTTATCGCTGCCCGACTGCACAGGCAGGTGCAGATAAGGCATCAGTTTATCGCAGGTGCCGTGCGCTTCGATCAGGGCGTCGTCCATGTCGTTCGGGTGCGATGTGGTGAAACGGATACGCTCCAGACCGTCGATTTTATCCAGTTCCCAAATCAGGCCAGCCAGACCTTTTTCGTGGCCGTGATAAGCGTTCACATTCTGACCTAGCAAAGTGATCTCGCGCACGCCTGCTTCGACCAGATCGGCGGCTTCGCGTAGAATGCGTTCTTTTGGGCGGGAAACTTCGGCGCCGCGGGTGTAGGGCACAACGCAGAACGCGCAGAATTTATCGCATCCTTCCTGAACGGTAAGAAATGCTGTGGGACCGCGCGTCGCACGTGGACGTTTGTTCAGAGTGTCGAATTTATCTTCTTCTGGGAAATCAGTATCGACGGCTTTTTTGCCCTGCTGAACGGCTTCTTCCATTGCTGGCAGACGGTGGTAGGACTGCGGGCCCACGACCAGATCGACCATCGGCTGACGTGCCATGATCTCTTCGCCCTCAGCTTGGGCCACACAGCCCGCAACGCCGATTTTCAGGTCTGGCTTTGCCTCTTTCAATTTCTTGAAACGACCCAGTTCAGAATACACCTTTTCAGCCGCTTTTTCGCGGATGTGACAGGTGTTCATCAGGATCATATCCGCATCGTCCGGCGTCTGAACTTGGATATACCCTTTACCGCCCAGCGCTTCGGCCATGCGTTCGCTGTCGTAGACGTTCATCTGACAACCGTAGGTTTTGATAAATAGCTTCTTCGGCTCGGACATGGGTATGATCCCGAATAACGGACAAGGGGGAATTTGGCGTTACCTAACGCCTTGCCCTTCGTCTTGCAATGGCAGCAAAATTGTCAGAGTTTGATGCCAACATTATTTGAACCGAGACCCATGCGCCATTCATCCCTACAATCTTTTCTGTCTGACGCACCCAATCTACTGGCAAAAGGGCCTGTTGCCCTGATCATGGTCGAAGACGACATCGAAGTCGCAAGCACCATTCGCCATCACCGCGACATCGGTTTCAAAAAGATCATCGCCTTTGCATCGCCGGAAATCGACATTGATCCCGCGGTAGAAAAACTGATCGACCGCGTGGATTACGATGTGCGTTCTGCTGAACTAGTGGCAGCGGCTGTTAATGGCTGCATCAAAGCGGCACCAGCGGTGTGGATGTATTACTGCTATAACGCCGAATATTTGTTCTTTCCGTTCTGCGAAAACCGTACTGTCGGCGAAATGCTGGCGTTTCATACCGAAGAACGCCGCGATTCAATGCTGACGTATGTCGTCGACCTATACGCCGAAGACCTGAACCAGTTTCCGAATGCCGTATCACTAGACACCGCGCAAATGGACAAGACAGGGTATTACGCTCTGGCACGTCCGAACCCCGCCAACCACAATCATCCGCACGAACGGCAACTGGATTTCTTTGGTGGGCTACGTTGGCGGTTCGAAGAATTCGTTCCGACAGCTCTGCGGCGCATTGATCGCATTGCCCTGTTCAAATCAAAACAAGGGTTAGCCCTGCACCCAGATCACACGTTCAATGACGATGAATACAATACGTATTCATGCCCATGGCACCACAATCTAACGGCAGCGATCTGTTCGTTCCGTACGGCAAAGGCGCTGAAACGCAATCCCGGATCCACATTTCAGATCCCGACATTCAGCTGGCGAAATTCAGTGCAATTCGAATGGCATTCGCGCCAATTGCTGGATTTGGGCCTGATGGAACCAGGGCAGTGGTTCTAAAAACCGTGTCGGTCAGTCACGGCGCAGACGAATAACAACATCAACAGCCGAGATTCGCGCACCATCTGGCGCCTTGGGCAAACCTTCGATCCGCAGTTCTTCGGATGGGGCGTCCGTCAGCTTGCCGTCATTTTCCCAATAGAAATGCGGGTGATCGGTCATATTCGTGTCGAAATAGCTGCGAGATCCATCAACGGTGATCTCACGCACCAGCCCTGCCTCGGAAAAAGCACGCAAAGTATTGTACACAGTGGCCAATGACACGCCTGCGCCCGCTTTTGTGGCGGCTTCAAACAACCATTCGGCGGTGACATGTCGGTCCATTCCGTCGCCGACCAGCAACGCAGCCAATGCCACACGTTGACGGGTCGGGCGCAATCCTGCGTCCGCTAGCCATGTCGTTCCGCGCTCGATCGTTTGGTCGTGCATACCTGTGCCCTTTGTCGGTGGTCCCTTATAATAAAGCGGCCTTGTGGTGATTTTCAATCAACTTCTATTCATCCAGCCCAATCGGATATGTCCGCTGGACTTGCTCTTATTAACCTCTGAGTGATAGACGGTCCCAAATCATTCCGGACCCAAGAGGGAAACAAACAACATGGCCCAATATCCGAGCAGCTTTGACCGCGAAGATCTTTTGAAATGTGCCCGTGGCGAACTCTTTGGCCCAGGTAACGCACAGCTTCCAGAACCACCTATGCTGATGATGGACCGCATCACCGAAATTTCGGGTGATGGTGGCGCCCACGGCAAAGGCCATGTTCTGGCTGAATTCGACATCAACCCAGACCTTTGGTTCTTTGATTGCCATTTCCCAGGCAACCCAATCATGCCAGGCTGTTTGGGCCTGGATGGCCTATGGCAGCTAACTGGTTTCAACTTGGGTTGGCGTGGCTGGACAGGCCGCGGCTACGCACTGGGCGTTGGCGAAGTAAAGCTGAAAGGCATGGTGCGCCCTGATCGCAAAATGCTGACCTACAAGATCGACTTTACCAAAGCTGTTCAAACGCGTCGCCTAACCATGGGTGTGGCCGATGGCATCGTCGAAGCCGACGGTGAAGTCATCTACGAAGTCAAAGACATGAAAGTCGCGCTAAGCGAAAGTTAATCGCGAACGCCATAACGGTTTTTTAATGTCGCCCCCGCCTAAACCTAAACGGCGGGGGCGACTGTTTATCAAACCACAACTATGTAAATCGCCGAACATCTTGCGCCAAAAGGCGCTACACTTTGGCACCATAAGGGCAAGCCGCTTGCTCCGAAACGTCGTCTGATTTACTAGGGACGCCAAGCAATTCCACAGGAGAGAACATGCGCAGAGTAGTTGTCACAGGTTTGGGCATCGTATCGCCAATTGGCAACAACGCCGCCGAAGTCGAAGCCTCCCTGCGCGCAGGGAAATCCGGTATCGAGGCAAGCCCCGAAATGGCGGAACGCGGTTTCCGCAGCCAGATCGCGGGCACCGTAAAAATCGACATCACAGAACATGTCGACAAACGCGCGCTGCGCTTCATGGGTCCCGGCGCGGCCTACGCCTATATTTCGATGAAACAAGCGATCGAAGACGCTGGCCTATCGGACGAACAGGTTTCGAACGTGCGCACCGGCCTGATCGCAGGTTCTGGCGGCCCATCGACCAGCGCGATGTATGCAGCCCACCAGATCGTCGACAAAAACGGCAGCCCGAAACGCATTGGGCCATTCGCCGTGCCAAAATGCATGTCGTCGACCATTTCGGCAAACCTGTCGACCCAGTTCAAGATCAAAGGGATCAACTATTCGATCACTTCGGCCTGCTCGACGTCGCTGCACTGCATCGGCAACGCGGCAGAACAGATCATGATGGGCAAACAGGACGTTATGTTCGCAGGCGGCGGCGAAGAACTGGATTGGACCCTGTCCTGCCTGTTCGACGCGATGGGCGCGATGTCTTCGAAGTATAACGACACCCCTGAAAAAGCATCCCGTGCATTCGACGCAAACCGCGATGGTTTCGTCATCGCAGGCGGCGGCGCAATGCTGGTGTTGGAAGAACTGGAACACGCCAAAGCGCGCGGCGCGAAAATCTACGCCGAGGTCACAGGCTTTGCCGCGACATCCGACGGCCACGACATGGTTGCCCCATCGGGCGAAGGCGGTGAACGCGCGATGCGTCTGGCGCTGCAATCCCTGCCAGAGGGTCGTTCGGTCAGCTACATCAACGCCCACGGCACATCGACCCCTGTTGGCGACGTTGGCGAAATCGAAGCCGTCCGCCGCGTATTCGGCGAAGGCGGCACACCGCCCGTGTCGTCGACCAAATCGATGACTGGCCACAGCCAAGGCGCCACCGGCGCTTCCGAAGCTGTGTACTGTCTGTTGATGCTACAGGGCGATTTCATCGCACCATCGATCAACGTCGAAGAACTGGACCCAGCCCTGAAACCAGAAGAAATCGCATCGTCGCTGGTTGAAAACGCAGGCCTGGACAGCGTGATGACCAACAGCTTTGGCTTTGGCGGCACCAACGGTTCGATGATCCTGTCGAAATACCGCGACTAAGCTGTTCGAATATCGAAGACAAAAGGCCACGCACATTCGCGTGGCCTTTTTCGTTTAAGCGGCGATCCTGCGGGTGAACAAGCGCTCTGTCACTCCTACGAAAAACGCTAGCAGAACGGCAGCCATCGCGACTGTGATGCAACCAAATTTCATCGCTGCAAAAGACGAATAAATGATTGCGATCCAATTGGGGAAACCAGTCGCATTGGACAGCATCAGAAACGACATCAGGTTTTCCGCGACATCCAACGCGCCCCCAGCGATGATGGAAACCCTTGCGATATAAGCAATTTTTTGTCCCCGCCCGTTCGTCACGCCAATCCGCGCAACTAGGGTCGATAACAACACCCCAAATGTCACCATCGACGCAATAAACACGAAATCGATGAACTGGGTTCGCAGATAAACGCCCAACGTGCCTTGGTCCTGCATGTGGGCGTAATAGCCTTTGATCAGATCTCCATCAAAGGCCGTCTGCCCAACCGCATAATGCACGGGGAACTGCGATGAGACATAACTTTGGGTCAGTTGTGCGTTGCAAAAACCAAATACAAAAAAACTTCCAACTGTTAGCACGACATGCCACCCGACGGGCAGGCTCACGATTTCCATCTTCCAATTCTTAAACATCTTAACTCACGACTCACAATTTGCATTCCATGGAATGTTTTTATATTCCTCGGAATGAAAAATCAACCCGATCAGGTCAAATGCCCCATCCGCCCCAAACAATCGTCGAATTTGCGACCCGTTTCGCAATTAGCGCCGAGCTGTATCAAACAGTGCTCCAAGACCGACTGCGCCCCAAAGGATTGACCTTACCGCAACTGTCGGTCCTGTCGCACATCGCACGGCAACAGCGCCCTCAGCGGGTGACCGACATCGCGCGTACAGTTCAGGTCGGGCAGCCGGCTGTCACCAAGATGGTCAGTAAATTTCACGGCGCCGGCTGGGTTGACCTAGTTGACGCGCCAAACGATCAGCGGGTCAAATTCGCGCAAATAACGGCTAAGGGCGCCGAACATCTGATGACCACGCAGCGTTCGCTTTTGCCTGAACTAAAGCCATTTTTGGACCAATACGGCAGCGACGATATTAACACCGTGCTCAAAATCCTTAATGACTTCTCAAATATGCTGGAAAGCTTTAAGCCTTGATTAACCAATTTTAACGAACTTGAGCGTCCACACATACGCCTTTAATTGGACAGAGGCAGATTTCAGAAACTTGACCCTAGGGCACAAACGGGTCACATCTCTTAAAAATTTCGGGGAAGACTAATGATCCAACTTCAAGGTAAACGCGGCCTGATCATGGGCGTTGCTAATGATCGTTCGATCGCTTGGGGCATCGCCAAAGCGATGGCAGATGCGGGTGCGGAACTGGCCTTTACCTACCAAGGCGAAGCATTCGGAAAACGCGTTGCGCCACTGGCCGTCTCGGTTGGGTCGGACACTCTGATCGACGTTGACGTAACCGACAACGACAGCATGGATCTGGCGTTCAAAACGTTGAAAGACAAATGGGGCACCATTGATTTTGTCGTTCACGCGATCGCCTATTCCGACAAAAACGAACTGACTGGCCGTTTCATCAACACCAGCCGCGATAACTTCTGCAATTCGATGACCATCAGTTGCTATTCGTTCATTGATGTTGCCAAACGCGCGTCTGAACTAATGCCCGAAGGCGGCAGCCTGCTGACCCTGACTTATGGCGGATCGAACCGCGTAACGCCGAACTATAACGTCATGGGCGTTGCCAAAGCGGCGCTGGAATCGTCTGTGCGCTATCTGGCGAACGATCTGGGCCCGCAAGGCATCCGCGTGAACGCAGTGTCCCCTGGCCCGATGAAAACGCTGGCTGGCGCGGCAATCGGCGGTGCGCGCAAAACTTTCCGCCACACCGAAGAAAACGCGCCAATGCGCAGCAACGCCACGCTAGAGGCCGTCGGCGGCACCGCTGTTTATCTGGCATCCGAGGCTGGAGCCTACACCTCGGGTGAAATCATCCGCGTTGATGGCGGTTTCCACGTTCTGGGCATGCCACAGCAGGACAACCTGTAAACGATGGTCTTCGTAGCGCTTGCCATCGGCTATTGCGTTGCGCTGATCAAGGCCGCACCAAACGGGTGGTCCGGCCTGCAAATCCCAAAGCCAGAGCCTAGGTTCTGGCTTTTTGGCATTATGGGCCTAATCCTGATTGTGTATCTGATGGGGCCCGTTGTTGGCGGCGCGATGATCGTGCTGGTCTACACCCAAGAAATCGGACAAATCGCGGCGCTGCGCAGTTTTGGGCATCCTGCGCAGATCCGAACAAACCCGATTTTTCCACTGCGCACCCAGCGATATCTGGATGATATACCGCCGACGCATATGGCGTTTGCAGCGCTATATGGCGTGGCGACTTTGCTGGCCGTGGCAACGCTTGCCCATTCCATTTCGCAGGTCGCGTTTGGCTATGCGCCGATGGTGTCCAGTTGGGCGTCGGTGATCGCTGTTTTTGCGCCCGCATACGGTGCCGTCATGATCCTGCCTGTGTGGCCATTTGCTGGCGGACGCGTCGCATATACGCTGGGCCAATCGTTCGGCCATCCCCTGCCCTATCTGGCGGCCGCGCTGGTATTGGCGGTTATGATTGCGCTGGCGGTTGGGTATCAATCTTTGCTGCTGGGCGTGTTGGCGGCACTAACAATCCGCGGGATTGTGTTGCTGCAATCGCTACCGAAAACACCCAAAATAGAAAAAACGCCCGCAATTTGGATTGCAGGCGCTTATATTTTCACAGCGGCGGCGATGTTTTCATACATCTACGCCGTCATGATCCTGTAGATCAGGCCGCTTTGATTTCGACCAGTTCGATCGCAAAGTTCAGGTCTTTGCCAGCCAGCGGGTGGTTTGCGTCCAGAATGACCTGCTCTTCGTTTGCTTCAACAACGGTCACAGGAACTACCTGACCTGTTGGCGCTTGCATCTGCAGCTGAGTGCCCGGTTCGGTAGGGATGTGATCTGGGATTTCGCCGCGTGGGATCGCTTGGATCGCTTCGTCACGTTTTTCGCCATAGGCTTCGGCGCAAGGAACATCGACCGATTTCTTGTCGCCAACAGCCATACCTGGCAGCGCTTTGTCCAGACCTGGGATGATCTGACCGGAACCGACGACGAACTCTAGCGGGTCGCGACCTGCGCTGCTGTCAAATGTTTCGCCCGAGGTCAGGGTGCCGGTGTAGTGAATGCGTACGGTATCGCCCGACTTAACTTGCGTCATGAAAATCTCCGATTTTTGGGAATTGATATACGAGGCCGCGACTGCGCGGGTGCTCTGGGTTCTGGGGTAACGTAAGTATTGCATGGCAGAATTGCAAACAGCGTAGTTGTTCTTTGCATTCAGGCACGGCAGGTTGCGCGTCAGGATGGAGGAAGACAATTGATTAATACATGCATATTTGATGCCTACGGCACCCTGTTTGACGTTGCCGCCGCCGCGCGCGAAGCCGCAAATGAACCGGGGCAAGAGGCATTGGCAGACGTTTGGCCAACGCTGGCCGCTGATTGGCGCCGCAAACAGCTGGAATACTCGTGGCTGCGCGCCATCGCCCGCAAACACATCGATTTCTGGCAACTGACCCAAGACGGATTGGACTGGGCGCTAGAGGCATCGAAACTGACCGACCCAGCTCTGCGCGAACGCCTGCTGGCGCTGTATTGGGAATTGTCCGCCTATTCCGAAGTGCCAGAGATGCTGCGCAAACTAAAGGCTATGGGCCTAAACACCGCGATCTTGTCGAACGGCAACCCTGAAATGCTGAACGCTGCCGTGAAATCGGCGGGTCTATCGGACGTGTTGGATGACGTGATGTCCGTTGAATCGGTCGGCGTATTCAAACCCCACGATCTGGTCTACGAAATGGTCGAAAGCCGTTTCATCTGTGAACGCAACGAGGTGCTGTTCGTGTCCGCCAACGGCTGGGACGCGGCAGGGGCGGCCAATTTCGGCTATCGGACCGCATGGGTGAACCGCAACGGCGACCCGCTGGATCGTTTGTACGCTGCGCCTGAATTTGTGCTCTCGGATTTGACGACGATCCCTGATATCGCGCAGGGATGACCTATACTGTACACTACATCGAACACGGCGACACAACGCTATTTGCCCGCGTCGACGGGGTGCAGGACGCAGATGCGCCGACCGTTGTTTTTGCCAATTCGTTGGGAACGAACCTGCACCTGTGGGACGCGGTCCTGCCGTTCTTACCCGAAGGCCTGCGGATCGTGCGCATGGACAAACGTGGGCATGGCAAATCCACGGCTACCCCTGCGCCCTATTCGATGGGCAAACTGGTCAAAGACACCGAGGCCGTCTGCGACGCGCTGAATGTGCGCGACGCGATGTTTGTGGGCCTGTCCATCGGCGGCATGATCGGTCAGGGGCTGGCGGTAAAGCGGTTCGATATCGTACGCACGCTAGTTCTCTCGAACACGGCGGCTCGGATCGGTACGCCAAAGCTGTGGCAAGATCGGATCGATGCGGTGCGCGCGCATGGCATCGAAAGCTTTGTCGACGGGATCATGCGCAAATGGTTCACCCGTGATTTCGCGAAATCGGACGCCGTGAAACCGTGGCGCGATATGGTCTGCGCGACGACGGTCGAAGGATACTGTGGCTGCTGCGCCGCCGTGTCTGGCACCGATTTTTACACACCCACCAGCGGGTTGCGCATTCCAACCTTGGGCATTGCGGGATCAGATGATGGGTCCACCCCGGCCGACCTGGTGCGCGAAACGGTGGATGTCGTGCCCGGGTCGCAATTTCATATCATCCGAAAATCGGGGCACCTGCCTTGCGTTGAACAGCCACATGCCTATACCGAACGGCTGATCCAATTCATGAAAGACACGGGACATATCTGATGACCGCCTCTGCCTTTGATAGCGCGATTTTCCGCGACATGTTGTTCGACCGCGAATGCGCGGCGCTGTTCACAGATACCGCCGAGGTTCGCGCGATGATGATCGTCATCGGGTCGATGGCAAAGGCAAATGGCGAAATCGGAACGATGCCAGAAACAGCGGCCAAGGCAATCCACCGCGCGTCGCTAGAGCTGCAGATCGACCCGTCAGCATTGGCCGCGGATGTTGCCAAAGGCCAGTCACCGATCACCCCCCTGATCGCCCATTTTCAAGAGTTGATGCAAGCGCCAGAATTTTCCCCTTACGTAGGGGAAGGCGCGGATGCCGTCGCGATTGAGGATACAGCTCAGTCACTGCGACTGCGCCAATTCCTGACTTTGGTCGAAACGCGACTGACCGAACGTGGTATCGCTGTCGACTTTGACGACCTGCGCGACCGGGTTCAGATCGTCCACATGCAGCACGGCCCGCTGCGCGACAAACTGGTCGAAGGTCTGCGCCTAAACGCGCCTTCGAACGACCCTATGACCGCGCTGTGTGATCTGTCGGCGTGGCTATCGAAAACCGCTGCAGAGGTCGCCACCGATACCGCGCTGGACCAATCTATCACCACCCTGATCGACGGGCTGAACAGCGCTGTCCAATCCGCACGGGGCGCCGCGCATTGCCGCCTGACATTGCGTTTTACCCTGCCTCAGATCGCGATTGCGTTTGGGCGTCTTTCCCTGCTTGCAAAGTAAACAATTGCGTTTAGGTATGTTCCATTCGTTGGAGTTTACCGCATGCGCCTACCAGTTGTTTTCATCCTGATCACCGTCCTGCTGGACGCGATGGGGATTGGGATCATTATGCCCGTCATGCCCGAATTGATCCAAGAGGTCAGCGGCGAAAGCCTGGGCAATGCGGCGCTATGGGGCGGTGTTTTGACGGCTGTTTTTGCTGCAATGCAGTTCCTGTTTGGCCCGTTGATCGGCAACCTGTCCGACGCCTTTGGCCGACGTCCTGTTTTGCTACTGGCGCTGTTTGTGATGATGTTGGACTATCTGCTGATGGCAGTCGCGGGCACGGTTTGGTTGCTGCTGATCGGCCGCATGATTGGCGGGATAACAGCGGCGACCCATTCGACAGCAGGCGCCTATATGGCCGACATTTCCAAACCCGATGAAAAAGCCGCAAACTTTGGCCTGATTGGCGCAGCATTTGGTTTGGGGTTTGTCGTGGGGCCGATGGTTGGCGGGTTGCTGGCCGATTTGGGCACGCGCGCCCCGTTTTATGCGGCAGCTGCCTTTGCCTTTGCGAATATGGCGTTTGGTTTCTTTATTCTGCCTGAAACGGTCAAACCAGAAAACCGCCGTGCGATATCGGTGAAAAACGCCAATCCACTGGGGTCATTTTCAGCCATTGGACGGCTGCCGAACATGGGCCGTATGCTGACCATTCTGGGCCTGTTCGGCGTCGCCCACTACGTTTACCCCGCGATTTGGGCCTATTATGGGACGGCGCAATTCGGATGGGACCCGCGCATGATCGGGATTTCGCTGGCCTGCTTTGGCGTATCAATGGCCGTAGTTCAGGCCGTGTTGGTCAAACCGATGCTGCGCATATTGGGCGATCGAAACACGGTGCTGTTTGCCTTTACCATTGATATTATCGCCATGTTCTGCGCTGTGTTCGTCAAAGAAAGCTGGCTGATCCTTGCCCTAACGCCCGTTATGGCGCTCGGGTCCGTATCCACCCCAGCGATCCAAGGCATCATGTCCCGCGCCGTAGCTGACAACCGTCAGGGTGAATTACAGGGGGTCATGCAGTCGATTGGCGCGGTCGGCGCAGCGATTTCACCATTATTGATGACTGCGATTTTCTGGGCCTACACAGACGCTAATGGCATCTACCTGCCCGGTGCACCGTTCGTTTTGTCTGCTGGTTTGGTCGCCCTGTGCATTGTGCTATTTGCGTGGCCAGCACTCACTAACACCAAAGAAAAGGCCGCCCCCTAAGGGACGGCCCGTCAGCCTGATTAACGGCTGAATTTTTTGTGCTTGAGGCGCTTTGGCTCCAAAGCGTCAGCTCCCAAACGGCGCTTTTTGTCTTCTTCGTAGTCTTCAAAGTTACCTTGGAACCATTCGACGTGGGCTTCGCCTTCGAACGCCAGAATGTGGGTACAAATACGGTCAAGGAAGAAACGGTCGTGCGAAATGACCACGGCGCAACCAGCGAATTCGGTCAGCGCGTCTTCTAGCGCCCGCAGGGTTTCTACGTCCAAGTCGTTGGTAGGTTCGTCGAGCAGCAGCACGTTACCGCCCGATTTCAGCAGACGCGCCATGTGCACACGGTTGCGTTCACCGCCCGACAGCAGGCCGACCTTTTTCTGTTGATCGCCACCTTTAAAGTTGAACGACGAACAATAGGCGCGACTGTTCACCTCGGCATCGCCCAGCTGGATCAGCTCCGCACCGCCCGAGATGGCTTCCCAAACGGTGGCGTTGTCCTCTAGGTCATCGCGCGACTGGTCAACGTAGGACAGCTGAACGGTGTCGCCGTAAACGACGGAACCTTCGTCAGGTTGTTCTTGGCCAGTCAGCATTTTGAACAGGGTCGATTTACCCGCGCCGTTCGGGCCGATAACGCCGACGATGCCGCCCGGAGGCAGATCGAACGACAGGTCTTCGATCAACAGTTTGTCGCCCATCGCCTTTTTCAGGTTGGACACTTCGATAACCTTACCGCCCAGACGTGGACCGTTTGGAATAACGATCTGCGCGCGGGTAATTTTTTCGCGCTCGGACTGTTCAGCCAGTTCGTTATAGGCGTTGATACGGGCCTTTTGTTTGGCCTGACGGGCTTTGGTGCCCTGACGCATCCATTCAAGTTCGCGTTCCAACGTTTTCTGTTTGGATTTGTCTTCGCGGGCTTCTTGTTCCAGACGTTTGGCTTTTTGTTCCAGCCAGCTGGAATAGTTGCCTTCGTATGGGATGCCCTGACCACGGTCGAGTTCCAGAATCCAGCCGGTGATGTCATCTAGGAAATAACGGTCGTGGGTAACGCAGAGGATCGTACCTTTGTAGTCGATCAAGTGCTGTTGCAGCCACGCGATGGTTTCCGCATCAAGGTGGTTGGTAGGTTCGTCGAGAAGCAGCATGTCTGGCGCTTCGAGAAGCAGTTTACACAGCGCAACACGGCGACGTTCACCGCCCGACAGAGTCGATACGTCCGCATCATCAGGCGGGCAGCGCAGCGCCTCCATCGATACGTCGACTTGGCTGTCCAGATCCCACAGGTTCTGGCTGTCGATTTCGTCTTGCAGCTGGGCCATTTCTTCGGCGGTTTCGTCCGAATAGTTCATCGCCAGTTCGTTATAGCGATCTAGAATGGCCTTTTTCGCGGCAACGCCCAGCATGACATTTTCGCGGACGGTCAGCGATTCATCCAACTGTGGTTCCTGCGGCAGGTAACCAACATTGGCGCCTTCTGCGGCCCATGCCTCGCCTTGGAAATCCTTGTCCATGCCGGCCATGATTTTCAACAGCGACGATTTACCCGCACCGTTGACACCGACGACACCGATTTTCACACCGGGGAGAAAGTTAAGACGGATGTTCTCAAAAACCTTTTTACCGCCAGGGTAGGTCTTGGACACGCCGTCCATAAAATAGACGTACTGATAATTGGCCATGGGTCGATCCTTTGACAAAGTTGCGCCCTAGATAACGACCCACGACCGGATGAGCAATGCGGGGCTTATTGCTCTAGCGCATTCAGCAAATCATCCGACTGGAATTCGATCAGATTTTCGTCGCGAATGCGGTCGGCCATCATTGGGCCGGCTCGCATGCCTGCGATCATCCCGACCTCGGCGCCCGCTTGGGCACCGCGCATCATCAATTCTGGCGTTTTTTCCAGCATCGCTTGGCCCGCATCGGTCGCATAAAACGCCGCCAACGCCTCTAGCTCTGTCTCTGAAAACAAATCCAGGTAAATTTCAGCGGTGACTGACTGCATTTCGGCAGTAAATGAATCGATCCATACTTCGACGAACATATCAAAGAAACGTTCGGGGTCAGGCAGCGCGATGCCTTTGGTCGACAGGTCATGCTGGATCGCGGACACCAACATTGGTCGCTGTGCCATCAATGCGCCTTCGAAATTGGCGCGGGTTGCGGTGACGCTGGCGATATAGTCGGCGTCTGACTGGGCATCCGCATTTACAATCGTCGCGGCAACACTGAGAACTAAGGGTAAAATAAAACGCATTTTGCAATCCACTTGATAAAGTCAACACAACCTATAGGCGATAAGCACCCCCACTCATAGTCCTTTCATTTTTGCACAGGCGGGTTCGCTTTGACATGGGGCATGTCACGTGGTCCTGTAGCGGCGAAATCGTTTTAGAGGAGAGAACGATGCGATACACACCAGCCGAAGACCGCTATTCGAAAATGGTCTACCGCCGCTGCGGTAATTCGGGCCTGAAATTGCCGGCCGTTTCCTTTGGCCTGTGGCATAATTTCGGCCACGACACGCCGCATCAAACCAAACGCGAAATGTGCCAAACCGCGTTCGATCTGGGCATTACGCATTTTGATTTGGCCAACAACTATGGCCCGCCCGCAGGATCGGCCGAAGAAGCCTTTGGCGAAATTCTAAAAACCGACTTTGCGGGGTATCGGGATGAATTGATCATCTCGTCCAAGGCTGGCTATGACATGTGGCCCGGCCCCTATGGCGAATGGGGCAGCCGCAAATATCTGATTGCGTCGTGTGATCAGTCGCTGAAACGCATGGGGCTGGATTACGTCGATATTTTCTATTCCCACCGTTTCGACCCCGACACCCCGCTAGAGGAAACCATGGGCGCGCTGGAACACATCTGGCGGTCGGGCAAGGCTCTGTATATCGGGATTTCGTCCTATAATTCCCAACGCACCCGCGAAGCTGCGGACATCCTGAAATCCATGGGCGTGCCGCTGCTGATCCACCAGCCCAGCTACAACATGCTGAACCGCTGGGTGGAAACCGATGGTTTGCTGGACACTCTGGACGATTTGGGCGTCGGGTCGATCGCATTCACACCGCTGGCCCAAGGCATGCTGACGAAAAAATACTTGAACGGCGTGCCCGCCGACAGCCGCGCGGCCCAAGATAAATCGTTGGACAAGGGCATGTTGACGGAACAGGCCATCGGCAACATCCGCAAACTGAATGATATCGCAGCATCACGCGGACAGACCTTGGCACAAATGGCGATTGCTTGGGTTTTGCGCGGCGGACGCGTGACCACAGCGTTGATCGGTGCGTCGAAACCGTCGCAAATTGTCGATTGCGCAGGCGCAGTTGCGAATTTGGAATTCACGGATGCCGAACTGGCCGAAATCGACAAATACGCGGACGAAGAGCAGATTAATCTATGGGCAAAATCAGCCGAGATTGACTGATCAAACAGGCGCGCGCTCATGGTGCGCGCCTTCCTCAGTTTGCTACGAATTACCGCCCTTTGCCGATGGCTGCTTTACTTTTCCTGCGTCACAGGCTTGAAAACCGCGATGGAGCACGTTTTTCCAACAGTGAAACGCGGTCAGGTGATCGGGCTATTGGGTGGGTCGTTTGACCCTGCCCACGAAGGTCATGCCCACATCACGCGTACGGCGATGAACCGTTTTGGTCTGGACCGTGTGTGGTGGCTTGTGTCCCCCGGCAACCCGCTTAAGGAACGCGGCCCGGCCCCGATGGCAGACCGCATTCACCGCGCCAAACAAGTGATGAACGATCCGCGTGTTATTATCACCGGCATCGAAGAACGGTTAGGCACCCGCTACACGGCGGAAACAATCGCTGCTTTGCAAAAACGGTATCGCGGGACGCGTTTTGTTTGGATTATGGGCGCTGACAATTTGGCGCAATTCCATCGCTGGCAAGACTGGCAAACCATTATGCGCAGCGTGCCGATCGGCGTTGTAGCGCGACCGGGCCATTCGACATCAGCCAAAACATCCAAGGCGACCCAGGTCTTTAACACATCACAACTATTACCCCGCGAGTCCCGAGCATTGGGCCGTAGCGACGCGCCAAAATGGTGCTATGTTAACCTGCCTATGTCGGATGCATCATCAACAGCCATCCGCGCCAGAGGAGACTGGGGTTAAACAATGAAACGATGGACCAGACGCTCTGCCATTGCTGGATTGATCAGCACAACAGCGGCGCCGGTTCTGGCAAATGCGCCTCTGGTTGCACCCTCGCCTTCTGCGCGGCCAGCAGGTTTCCCACCGCCGCCCCGACCACGCGCACGTCCGACATTGCCGGACGTTATTGCCGCAGCGGGGCTAAGCGGCATCGCCAGCGTCATCGTCACAGATCTGCAATCAGGGCAGATCATTGAACGCAGCTATGCAAGCGCTCAACTGCCGCCAGCAAGCGTGGCAAAAGCCATCACCGCACTTTACGCTGGCGAGGTTCTGGGACCCTTTCACCAGTTTCAAACGCGCCTGTTTGCCACGGGTCCGATTCAGCAAGGTCGGCTGCAGGGGAATTTGATCCTTGCTGGCGGGGGTGACCCGACATTAGACACGGACAATTTGGCAGACCTGGCCCAATCACTTTCTGATTTGGGCATAACGCACGTTGATGGCGAATTTCAGGTCTGGGACGGCGCGCTACCCTATATCAACGAAATCGACGCATCCCAGATGGATCATTTGGGATATAATCCGTCGGTATCTGGCCTGAACCTGAATTTTAATCGCGTTCATTTCGAATGGGCCCGCACATCAGGCAATTATTTGGTCACAATGGACGCCCGTTCATCGCTATATCGGCCCGATGTTGATGTGTCGCGCATGCGTGTCGTCGATCGCGACCAGCCCGTCTATACCTACGCAGACGCTGGGGACTACGACGATTGGACTGTGGCGCGATCCGCATTGGGCGACAATGGGTCAAGATGGTTACCGGTCCGCAAACCCGGCCTGTACGCAGGCGAAGTGTTTCAAACGTTTGCAGCGTCAAACGGCATTCACATGCCGCGCCCAATCGAACGCAGCACCCCGCCAGATGGCACCGTAATCGCGGCCCACAAAAGCGGCGACACGCAAAAAATTATCACGGATTGCTTGAGATATTCGACCAACCTAACGGCCGAAGCGCTGGGGCTATCCGCCTCTAGCAAACTAGCGGCCGCAGCAGAAGACATGCAACGTTCCGCCCAGCGCATGAACCAATGGATCGCGGAACGCACTGGGGCAAAGGTAGATCTGAGCGACCATTCAGGTCTATCCGACCAATCGCGGGTCGCCCCATATCAGATGGTCAAAATGCTGGGCGCGGCAGGCGTGCCGCAGCGGATCGGGCCGTGGCTAAAGTCGATTGCCTTGCTGGATGATCAGCGCAACCCCATCACCACGGATATTTCAGTACATGCAAAAACGGGCACCCTGAATTTCGTGTCAACGCTGTCTGGATACATACAGACAACACGCCAAAGGCCGCTTGCGTTTGCGATTTTTTGCGCTGATTTGGACAAACGCGAAGCAGCCAAAGCCAGTCAGGATGATCGCCCAGCTGGCTCGGCTGCATGGAACAGGCGCGCCAAAGCGCTGCAGCAAGATTTGCTGAAACGCTGGGGCCGTTTCTAAAGCGTCATGTGACGCGCACGCGCGCCACGTTCGATCGCCGCTGCATGCAGTCGATCAATGTTCAATTCATGGCGTATTTCTTCTAACATCCGCGCCTCTGCGCCTTCGATGCGACCATCGGCAGCGGCGACTTCGCAGGCAATCGCATAGGCCGTTTCAAACAGGCGTGCGGGCAATGCGTCGCGCACCAAACCGAACAGTGCGTCCAGTCCGTCCTCTTGTTCGAACAGGTCGAACACAATTTCGGACACGCGCGGCAGATGTTCTTCTTTGAACTCGGCAAAAACAGGCAAATGGTTGATCATGTTGTTGATCCGAACCAACTCGGCTGTGCGGATTTCGGAATCGCTTGCGGAAACGGCAATCGCCAAGGCAACCAGCGAATCTTCGGCACTTAGGTAAGGATCTTCGATCATGGTCGACTCCAATAGTTACACCCTAACATTTATTGACCTAAGCGCCCTGTCGCAATAGGGAGGGCGCTTGAAGCCTGACACGGGGTTGGGCGTGGAATCATAGGTAGAACAATGACCGAAGTGCGCGATGCAGCGATGGAGAGTAAGGCTTGGCCGTTTGAAGAAGCGCGCGCCCTGCTGAAACGCTATTCGAAAGCCGCGCCCGAAAAGGGATATGTTCTGTTCGAAACGGGCTATGGCCCATCAGGTCTGCCGCACATCGGCACCTTTGGCGAAGTGTTGCGTACAACGATGATCCGCAATGCGTTTCACCAGATTTCCGACATCCCGACCCGCCTGATTTGTTTTTCGGACGATCTGGACGGAATGCGCAAAGTTCCGACCAACGTTCCAAATCAGGAAATGCTGGTCGAACATGAACAAAAACCGCTGACTTCGGTGCCTGATCCATTCGGCGAATTCGAATCCTTTGGCCATCACAACAACGCCATGCTGCGTCGTTTCTTGGATACCTTTGGGTTTGATTACGAATTCTATTCGGCGACCGAATTCTATGGTTCCGGCCAGTTTGACGAAGTTCTGAAACGCGCCGTCGACAAATACGACGACATCATGAAAGTGATGCTGAAATCGTTGCGCGAAGAGCGTCAGTCGACCTATTCGATTTTCTTGCCGATCCACCCTGAAACCGGCCGCGTTTTGTATGTGCCGATGAAATCGGTGAACCGTGACGATTACACCATCACCTTTGACGACGAAGACGGCAAAGAATGGACCCTACCCGTCACTGGCGGCAACGTAAAATTGCAGTGGAAACCAGACTTTGGCGCGCGTTGGGCGGCATTGGGCGTGGACTTTGAAATGTATGGCAAAGACCACAGCACCAACACCAACATCTACGACCGCATTTCGGAAATTCTGGGCGCGAAAAAGCCGAACCACATGGTATACGAACTGTTCCTAGACGCGAACGGCGAGAAGATTTCGAAGTCCAAAGGCAACGGCATTTCGATCGACGAATGGCTGACCTATGCGTCGACGGAATCGCTGTCGTATTTCATGTTCTTAAAACCCAAGACCGCGAAACGCCTGCATTTTGATGTGATTCCAAAAATGATGGATGAATATCACCAGCAGCTGCGCGCCTATGCGACCCAAGACCTGAAAGGCCAGTTGGCGAACCCTGTTTACCACATCCACAACGGCGATGTTCCTGAATCGAAAATGGTTGTGCCGTTCTCGATGCTGCTGAACCTTGCTTCTGTATCTGGCGCAGACGACAAAGATGCGATGTGGGGATTCATCCAGCGTTACGCGCCTGACGCGTCGCCAGAAACCCACCCTGATCTGGATCAGGCTGCTGGTTTTGCGGTGAAATACTATCAGGATTTCGTCAAACCGACCAAAGTGTTCCGCGCGCCTACCGATCAGGAACGCGCCGCGATGGAAGACATGGTTGCCCGCCTAAAGGCATGGGACGGTGGCCTGGATGCAGAAGAACTGCAATCGATGGTATTCTCGGTCGGTAAAGACCACGAATTCGAAAACCTGCGCGAATGGTTCAAAGCCCTGTACGAGGTCCTACTGGGTGCATCCCAAGGCCCACGTTTCGGCGGCTTTATCGCGCTCTATGGCATCGAAGAATCGATCAACCTGATCCAAGACGGTCTGGACGGCAAATTGGGCAATTAAGCCCAGAGTCATCCATTTTCGAAAAACCGACGTATCCTTTGTTATGGAGGGTACGTCATGAAGACACCAATCGCATTGATTTTGAGCCTCGCCGCCCTGCCTGTTGCGGCACAGGACACCAGCGCTATCGCTGATATCATTGATGAACAGATGCAAGCCTTTGAGGCGCGGGATATCGACCGCGCCTTTTCTTTTGCCAGCCCGTCGCTGCAACGGATGTTCGGGTCTGCTGAAATATTCGGCCATATGGTCGAAAACGGGTATTCCACCGTCTGGAACAACACATCCGTCAGCTATCTGGCACTGCGTCAGGAACGCGGTCAGTGGGTGCAGCGCGTCATGGTTCAGGATGCCGAAGGCGCCATTGTCCTGTTTGATTATTACATGATCGAAAATGGCGATAGCTGGCAGATCGATGCGGTCACACCCATCGACGTTCCTGCAGGAATGGCCTGACGCAACACCCGCCGTCACGGTGGTCCCAGCGGCTGTTTACCCCGCCCTGCTAACCCTTTTGCCGAAGCGCGGCCATGTCTGGCCTGCGACGCTAGAAAAAGGGGTTACCATGAACAAGGCAATTACCGATGGCCTGCAACTAATGCCGCCAGCGTTTGCGGATGGTTTGGGTGTATGGTCCAGCGGCGACGGAACCGCAGGATCGGACACCTACGCAGGTTCGGGCGAAGGCGTCTATGTATCCGCTGACCAGAATTTCGCGGGCTGTATCGAAATCCTATCGACGTCGGCCCTGCAAAAACTGCGGTACATGGGCCAAACAACCATCCTACCGGGCTGCTATTTACGCATTACAGCGCGGGTCAAAGCGATCTCTGGTCCCTTGCCGCAAATCCGTATTGCAGGCTGGGCGGGTGGCGCGGGCGATCTGCATGTCGAAGGATTAACCGAAACCGGCCCTGAAACAATCATGCCTACCTACGGCGAAGTCGTCGAAGTATCCGCCATTGTCGGGACGGGGGCTCGTACCGGCGTTGATATGGTCTGGTCCGACGCGATTTACGGGCATTTTGGCATCGACATCATCAGCGGCGCTGGCGGCGTCATTCGCGTTGACGATATCACAATCGAAGATGTCACAACGGTCTTTCTGCGCGATATGATGGGCGTGGTTGATGTGCGTGACTACGGCGCAAAGGGCGACGGCGTGACCGACGATTCCGCAGCCTTCGAAGCCGCCGATGCCGACGCCAATGGCCGCGAAGTTCTGGTGTCCGCGGGCACCTATTACCTAGGCGAACACGTAACGATCGAAAACCAAATCCGTTTCGAAGGCACAATTACAATGCCTGAAAGCAAACGGATCCTTTTGCAGAAAAACTATGACTTTGCGACCTACGCCGATGCCTTTGGCAACGAAGAAATCGCATTTAAAAAGGCGTTTCAGGCGCTATTGAACAATTCGGGTCATGAATCGCTGGACCTATGCGGGCGCCGCATTCAACTGTCAGCCCCAATTGATATGCAAGCCGCCGAAGGCAGCAAAACCAGCTATGCGACACGCCGCGTCATCCGAAATGGTCAATTCGAAGCAGTCGAAAATTCAGCATGGGACACTGTCACTGTAACATCCCAAGCGACCTATTCCGCAGATAGCCCACGCACACTGACAGGCGTAACAAACGTCGCAAATATCGCGGTCGGATCTTTGGTCAGCGGCAATGGCGTGGGTCGCGAAATCTATGTCAAAGCGGTCAATGTCGCCGCGCAAACCGTCACGATCAACAAACCGTTGTATGATGCCGAAGGTACACAGGTATTTACCTTTGACCGCTTTCAATACCTGCTGGATTTTTCTGGTTTTGAATCCCTTTCGAACTTCATCATCGACGATGTGGAGCTTAACGGCCAAGGCCGCGCGAGCTGTATCATGCTGGCAAAGGACGGCTCTATTTTTCATGTCCGCGACTGCTTTATCAACAAACCTGCAAACCGTGGCCTGACCTCGATCGGCGGTGCGTGTCAGGGCCTGACGATTGATCGCTGCCAATTCCTTTCGAATGAAATGTCGCTCCCCGTGGCGGAGCGTGTCACGATCGGTTTCAACGCGAATATGAACGACGTCAAAATTCGCGACTGCCGCGTCGTACGTTTTAAACATTTCTGCACCTTGGCTGGCACCGGCAATTTGATTACCGGTAACCACTGGTTCCATGGCGACGGAGAGGATCTGGGCGTACGAAAGGGCGGTATTATCTTCACCTCGCCCAACTGCAAATCAATCATCACCGGCAACTACATCGATAACAACTTTATCGAAATGACCAACGAACACGACGCAACGCCTGCGCTGGGACAGCAGTATTCGTTTGGCGGTTTGACGATGACGGGCAACATTTTCACGGCCAATAACGTGGCCAGCTGGTTCAATTTCATCGTCATCAAACCGTTTGGCACAGGACATTTCGTGCATGGCCTTTCGGTCACCGGCAACACGTTCCGATCCCTAAACGGCAACATTCAAAGAGTCGAAACGGTCGATACCACCTTTGCCGATCTAGACTATAGCCGAATGCGTAACGTCTTGTTTTACGGCAACACCTTCAATGGTGTGACCGAAGAAACAGTAAATCCGGCGATGATTGAACACAGCCAGTCCACAGCATCACGCACATGGGTCATTGATACGGCGCCAACGCTGCCCTTTGGCGGGAGGGCGCGGGTTGTGGAAACACTCCAAAACGAAGGATCCATTACCAACGGATCAAATTCGGTCGATTATTCAACACCTTGGATCGAACCATCCTATGGAACTGACATGACCCAAATTGCTGTAAATTGGCAAAATGCGGTCAAAGGTACGGTTTGGGCACGCGTTCGCATGGATAAACCGTTGTAATTTTCGGAATAATTTTTCCCGACAGGTAAAATTTCCTGTCGGGGAAATATGTATTTTTTGTATCAGAAACGCATGTTGGGCTGGGTTTTCCGTACAATAGCCATTATCTGATGGGCAAACGGTAACCATCGGAGACCAGCCCGTTGCTAGATCTTACGCATGTTCGCACGATTTTGTCAGAGCATTACGACTTGGCCCCTTCCCAAGAGTTGGCCGACTCGATGCAAGACATCTACGAAAAAATGGACCGTGTGGTTACCCCATACGATTTCGTCATTTATGCGCCATACATCAAAGCCATCAATGAACTGAAAAAGACACGCAATGCGGTCATTCTGGGGCATAACTACATGACCCCCGAAATTTTCCACGGCGTATCCGATTTCGTCGGTGACAGCCTTCAGCTGGCCCAGAAAGCGACCGAGGTCGAGGCAGACGTGATCGTCCAAGCGGGCGTTCATTTCATGGCTGAGACGTCCAAAATCCTAAGCCCTGAAAAAATCGTCCTGATGCCCGACATGGAAGCCGGCTGTTCGCTGGCCGAAAGCATCACCGCCGACGGCATCGAAGAAATGCGCGCCAAATACCCGGGCGCGCCTGTCGTGTCCTATGTGAACACCACCGCCGAGGTGAAAGCCGCATCCGACATCTGCTGTACCTCGTCGAACGCCGCACAGATCGTTGCCGCAATGGACAGCGACACGGTCATCATGACCCCAGACCAATATCTGGCGCAGAACGTGGCGAACGATGTTCCGCAGAAAAACGTCGTTTACTGGCCTGGCTCGTGCATCGTGCATGAACAATACACCGCCGAAGATTTGAACGAATTCCGCAAATACAATCCGGAAACCAAAATCATCGCGCACCCTGAATGCCCGCCTTCGGTGGTTGAGGCATCGGATTTTTCGGGCTCGACCAGTGGCATCCTGAAATACGTCCACGACAACAAACCCAAACAGGCGATGCTGGTCACGGAATGTTCGATGGCGTCGAACATCGCGGACGAACTGCCAGAGGTCAAATTCTTGGGCCCGTGCAACATGTGCCCCTACATGAAAAAGATCACGCTGGAAAAAATCCTATACGCCTTGCACACGATGGAAGGTCAGGTCGAGGTTGATCCTGTGGTGTCCGAAAAGGCCCGCAAATCGGTCGAAGCCATGATCGATCTGTCGCGCAAATTGGGAATCTAACCCCCTAAATGAAAACTGTTCAGACTGACCGTATCGTCATTGTCGGCGCGGGTATGGGGGCGCTTTATGCTGCCCTCAAACTGGCGCCGAAACCTGTTGTGATGATCTCTCCCGAAGTACTGGGCGAGGGCGCAAGCTCTGCTTGGGCGCAGGGCGGCGTTGCGGCAGCCATGGACAAAAGCGACAGCCCCAAAAACCATGCTGACGACACGGTTCGCGCGGGTGCGGGTACCGTTGACGCGGATGTTGCCGATTTGGTCACACGCGAAGCGCGTGAATACATTCTAGACCTGACGTCGATGGGCACCCCCTTTGACCGTTCGGAAACTGGCGACTACGTGCTATCGCGCGAAGCTGCGCACAGCTTTGCCCGCGTTGTGCGGGTTCAGGGCGATCAGGCGGGCGCACAGATCATGGCGGCCCTGATTGAACAGGTGCGCAACTGCCCAACGATCCAAGTTTTAGAAGGCGTCATGGCGACCGACCTAGAAGTGACCAAAGGCCGCGTCACTGGCGTTGCGATCCAAGAAGCGGACGAGGCACGATCCGCCCCGCTGATGCTGCGCGGATCAGCTGTTTTGCTGGCGGGCGGCGGATCGGGCGGCCTGTATGCCGTGACCACCAACCCACCACGCATTCGCGGTCAGGTGATCGGCATGGCAGCCCGCGCAGGCGCATTGATCGCCGACGCCGAATTCGTTCAGTTCCACCCAACGGCAATGGATGTCGGCGAAGACCCCGCCCCATTAGCCACCGAAGCGTTGCGCGGCGAAGGCGCGACCTTGATCGACAAAAACGGCAAACGGTTCATGCTGGATGTCCATCCAGACGCGGAATTGGCCCCCCGCGATATCGTCGCCCGCGCCATTTTTTCCCAATGGAAAGACGGCAATCGCCCGTGTTTGGATACGCGCGCGGCGTTGGGCGAAAAGGTCAAAACCCAATTCCCTGCGGTCGCCTCTGCCTGCGCACGCAACGGCATTGATCCGGCGGTTGATCCAATTCCCGTGGCCCCAGCGGCGCATTATCACATGGGCGGCATCGCAACCGACACCGATGGCCGCGCGTCACTGGACGGCCTGTGGGTCTGCGGCGAAGCGTCCTCAACAGGCCTGCACGGCGCAAACCGTCTGGCATCGAATGGCCTGTTAGAAGCATTGGTTTACGCGCGTATCTGCGCCGATGGCATCGGTGCAGAAATCGAAACCGTCGATGCACCAGAGGTCACAATCGCATTCGATCCGAACGGCACGCCGCCCAACCCAACAGCGGTGAAAACGCTACGCGACACGATGACGGCCCATGTTGGCGTTGTGCGCAATCAGGCCGGTCTAGAAACCGCACTGCGCACCATCGACCAGCTGGAACGCGACCACGGCGACAGCCCATCATTCCTGAATATGTGCGCGACGGCGACGCTGATCGCGGCCTCTGCCCTGCTGCGCAAAGAAAGCCGCGGGGCGCATGAACGCTCTGACTACCCTGATACTTTGGACGGACCAGGCGAACGATCCCGCATGTTCCTGTCCGCCGCCATCGCGATCCGCGAAAAAATCTGCGAGGAAACCCAATGAGCTTTGCCACGGTCCCCGATCTGATCCTAGAACCAATGATCCGCAACGCGCTGCTAGAGGATCTGGGCAGCTATGGCGACGTAACCACCCGCGCAGTGATCCCAACAGGCACCACCTATGACGCGGCGATCAACGCACGCGCAGATGCGATTGTGTCGGGCATGCAGGTGGCCGAAATCACATTCCGTTTGGTCGACCCAACGCTAGAGGTGATCACCCACATCCGCGACGGCGAACCCTGCAAAAAGGGCGACCGCCTAATGACCATCCGCGGGTCGGCGGCATCTATACTGTCGGGCGAACGTGTCGCGCTGAACTATGCGGGCCGTTTGACGGGCATCGCCACCATGACCGCCAGCTTTGTCGCCGAAACCAAAGGCACGAACGCGCGCGTCACCTGCACCCGCAAAACCACGCCGAACATGCGTCTGGTTGAAAAACTGGCTGTCCTACATGGCGGCGGTTTCAACCACCGTTATTCACTGTCCGACGCAATCCTGATCAAAGACAACCATATCGCAGCCGCTGGCGGCGTGCGTCAGGTGCTAGAGGCGACCAAAGCCCACGCATCGCACATGATGGCCGTCGAAATCGAAGTCGACCGTCTGGACCAGCTGGCCGAAGTGCTAGAGGTCGGCGGCGCAAGCGTTGTGCTGCTGGACAACATGGACAACGACATGCTGCGCGAAGCCGTGAAAATGGTGAACGGCGCCATGAAAACCGAAGCCAGCGGCAACGTGAAACTGGATCGCATCGCGTCCATTTCCGCCACGGGCGTGGATTACATTTCCTCTGGTGCTTTAACGCATTCGGCAAAAACGGTCGATTTGGGTCTGGATTTTTGATGCAGGGCCCTAGCCCTGCAACGATCCACCTTTGATTTCGACAACACGGTGCGGGTACGGAATTTCGATGCCCGCATCCTTTAGCGCGTTCCAAATCGCGAAATTGACGTGCGACGTATATTTGTGACGTCCGTCATCGATACCATTCACCCAGAATTCCACGTTGAAATCGATACCGCTATCCCCGAACCCGACCAGTTCGCAATCGGGGCCTTCGGGATCGTCCAACACGAAATCCAGTTTGGCGACGGCCGCATTGATGATGTCAGGTACCTTGTTGATGTCAGTGTCATAGGACACGGAAAACGGGGCTTCGTACCTGTTGGCGGATCCGCTGTCGGAATAGTTGATCACGCGCGTTGTGATGAAATGTTCGTTCGGAACAACGATCCATTTCCCGTCAAAGGTTTCCAAAATCGCCGCACGAGCGGTCATTTTGACAATGGTGCCAGCCTCGCCCCCGTCCAGTTCGACATAGTCGCCGACGGTCGCCTGCCCCTCTAGCAGCAGGATAATGCCCGAGATGAAATTCGACGCGATCTGCTGCAAACCAAAGCCGATACCAACACCGATGGCACCACCCAGAACAGCCAAAGTGCTAAGGTTAATGCCCATAATGTTCATCAGCAAAATGAACGCGAGGCCAAAGATCGCGACCTCTGCCGCTTTGGTTGCCAATTCACGGGTGGCGGGGCGCAATTCCTCTTGTTTGCCGATATAGTTGCGCGACTGTCCGGTGGACCACTGGCCCAGCCAAAACAACAACGATCCCGCAATCACGCCGCGAATAACGGTGATCAGCGAAAACTGGATATTACCGACACCAATGGTTGTTTCGGTCAATTTCGCAATAGCAGGGTCCAATACGCCCAGCGCGTAAAGAACCATCACCGGCATCAGAACATATTTGCCCAGCAACCGCAGGAATGGGTCTTTCAACACATGTTTCGTCAGTGCTTGGGCCGCAAGCACCAAAAACACCCGTTTACCGAATGCGATAACGGCACCCGAACCAAACGCCGCGCGCGTTACGCTTTCCCCAATGCCAGTAAACGCATAGGCCAGCAAAGGCAGAACCAATGGCAGGAAAGACGCTGCCAGACGGCGCAATTCCGCGATCAGCCCC
The DNA here is from genome assembly GCF_002150005.2 of Marivivens niveibacter. GTDB lineage: Bacteria > Pseudomonadota > Alphaproteobacteria > Rhodobacterales > Rhodobacteraceae > Marivivens > Marivivens niveibacter. The sequence continues at coordinate 10,543 of NZ_MSPP01000001.1, read as the reverse complement.
GAAGCGCCCTCTTTGGGTTGCAAGAAATCATTGATCTTGGGCGTGACTTTTTTGGCGGCATAGCGCGCCAAAAGGTAGGCCAGCACCAGCAATATAAACTGTGACCACGCAGCGGGACTCAGCAGCCATGATTTAGCCAGATCAACACCTTGTTGACCGTAATCCAGTGCTGTTTGCACAAAGGGCGGTAATTCCTGATCCGTCCACATACCAAAATCCCCAATCATATTTTATCATGCCGCTATCACGGAACAGGATTCTGCGGAACACTCCCCCCACGTCCATTCCCGAACGGGTGGTGAAAAATTCCCAATTGCAGCGGCTGGATCACGATCCGGGAAAAATCGCGCGCGAATTACCGTCTTCGTCCAACGCGACAAAGACAAAATCCGCATCGGTCACTTTGGCACCTTCTTTGGCAAAACGGGATCGCGCCCACACGTCGACGTGGATTCGCATCGATGTGCGTCCAACGGATTTCAGCGTTGCGTATAATGTGACCTCGTCGCCGACCTTAACAGGGCGCAAGAATTGCATCGCTTCGACGGCGACGGTTGCGCCGCGGCCTTGGGACACACGGCCCGCCAAATTTCCAGCGGCCAAATCCATTTGCGACATCAGCCATCCGCCAAAAATATCACCCGCAGGGTTTGTATCCGCGGGCATCGCGATGGTTCGGATCACCAAAACACCGTCTTCCTGTTGGCGTCCATGAGACGCGCGTTCGATACCGCGCGCTAGGTTGTCGGCTTGATCAGTCATTGCATTGCCCCCGTCGAAAATTGTCCCCGTCGGTGGTTACCACCGAACGCAATGATGACAAAGCCAATTAGCCCTCAATCGATCCAAGACAGTTTTTTCATTGTTTTCACCCAAATGGGTGACCGCTGACGCGCCTCAACCATTGAACGGTATGCGTTATGCGACAAAGATTTAACCAGTTGGGCAATTATTGGTCTGCCCGATTGGTTCAGTTGCTTGGTTGGGGATAGTGAGTTGGCGTTTTCTATAGCACAGTTGGTTGATCGGTACCCTTACGTCGTCCATCAGGCGATCAAAATCCCCTTTGTGCACAAGCAACTGAACCGAAATATTATTGGGCGCTACACCAGCTATGCGCCCGAACGACCGCGGAAGTTTTCGCTGAAATCGAACTATACATCGTGGTCGTCCCTAACAGACCGCAGCTACACGGGTCGACAACTGCCCGAAGATGTAAATCTACGGCCAAAACCAGATATCAAAGAGGTTGCCGAATTATGGCGCCGCACCGAAGGCCAAGAGGTCCCTTCGGTTGATACCAGCGTATTGTTCGCGTTTTTCGCGCAATGGTTCACCGACAGTTTTCTGCGCACGAACACCGAAGACACCCGCAAAAACAATTCCAATCATGAAATTGATTTTTGCCAGCTATACGGCCAGACCCAACATCAGACGGATATCCTGCGGTCTAAATCGGGCGGCAAACTGCGGTACACGATGCACGACGGCGAAATGTATCCGCCCTATTTGTTCGACCCCGACAAAACGACCAAAGACAACTGGGTGTTCGCCAATCCCGAATTTGAAAAATTACATGATCGCGCAGTGCTGGCTCGCAACCTCGCGCATTTTTCCGAAGACCGCATAAAATACGTCTACGCGACTGGGCTGGAACACGGGAACAACCAAATCGGCTACACAATGCTGAGCGTGATTTTCCTGCGCGAACATAACCGCATTTGTGATGAGTTGGCGGCAGCCTACCCCGAATGGGATGATGATCGTCTGTTCGCAACGGCGCGGATGATTATGATCGTCCTGCTGTTAAACATCGTCCTAAGCGAATACGTAGCCCAAGTTGGCGTAGTAAAATTTCCGTTTCAAGCCGAATTGGGCTGGGCAGAAAAACAGCCATGGTATCGGGGAAATTGGATCAATTTAGAATTTACGCTGCTGTACCGCTGGCATTCGATGGTGCCAGACCATCTGGAAATCGCAGGGCGCAAACTGACCCACATGGATTATCGGGCCAACCCAAAGCTGATTCAGGAATTGGGTATCGACACGATTATCACCGCCGCATCGCAACAAAAGGCGGGTAAAATCGGTCTGGGTAACACACACCATATGTTCCTTGATCCGATGCCCGCGAACAGCAACAATCCGTCGGTGCAAGAGTTGTCCTTGAGAATGGGACGAGACGCCAAGCTACGATCGCTGAATGATTACCGCGAACTGTTCAGGCTGCCGCGCATCCGTGACTTCAATGAACTGGTCGACGATCCTGTTTTGGCGAACCGACTACGCGAGTTGTACAAACATCCCGATGACATCGAATGGATGCCTGGCATTTTCGCGGAAAAACACGATGACGGCATGATGCTGGGCGAATTGATGCTGCGGATGGTGGCCTATGACGCCTTTACCCACGCGCTGACCAATCCACTACTGTCGAAAAACATTTATGGCCCTGATACGTTCAGCCCTGTCGGTATGGACATTATCAATTCAACGACCAGTTTCCGTCAGATTGTCGCGCGCAATTCCAAAAAACCAAACGCCGTTGTTTGTAGTTTTCAGGCGATCAAAAAGGTCCCTGGCCCGCAGAAATTGGCACCCCTGCGACGGATTGTCGAAACCGTTGATATGGCTGCGATCAGCGGTTGGACCAAATATCACAACACCCGCAAAGACCGTTACGATTCCACCGTGTTCCGCGCCCACGCGTTCAAATCAGGCGTTGTCATCATGGACGCCAAAGGATGCGAGGTATTTACGAACTGGGATGGCCGACTGGCCAAGACAGCCAGCTTTGGCGCGATCACCGTCCCGCGTGAGTTGACAGGCCGCGTAAAACCATCGGTGTTCGATAACACCTACAAACACAACAAATACAAAGCGCTGTACCAAAAGATCTTGCTTATGCGGCGGGGCGATTTTCAATCAACATTTAAATCTGTCCTGAACCGACATGCTGACACTTGGGCAGCCTGCGGCACCGTTGATTTCACAGATGACATCGAACGGTTCGCGATGGAGTTCCTGTTCGAATGGTATTTCGGTGTCAAAATCGACACCGATGATATGCGCGATCTGTATAACCACATTTTTTCGCATCAACCGCGCATCTTGGCTCGTTTGAATCCATGGTCGAAATTGAAATCGTCAAAGCGTACTTTGGACGGTGTGTTGTCGATGATTGTCGATAGTGACAAATTCCGCGAATATAGCGCGCTGGCGGCCAAAGACCGCCTCCACGACACCTATGAATTGGCGCAGCAACTGCTGTTCTTGGTCGGTATGAATAACTACCTTGGGATTCAATCGCTGCTGAAATCCATCATCGGTGAACTGTCAAACAACAGCGATTACGCAACCGATCTGCGCGGGCGTTTGGCCGAAACGGATAATGCACTGGATCTGTTGCAACCTTTGATCAAAGAAACCTTGCGTCTGCACCCGCCCGTTTTCTTTATCTTCGGCGTCGCACAAAAGGATTTCACCCTGCAATCCAAATCTGGCAACTTTGAAATCCGCAAAGGCGAACACCTAACCGGCGCTATCCCTTTCGTACAATCAGACGAAGAGGCCTACGACAAACCGCACGAGTTCAACCCAAACCGTTCATTCCACGATCCAAATTTGATCTGGTCCCATTCGGAACATTCCGCATCAGTCACGCCGCACGACCACGGATGCCCTGGCAAAGATGTAGCAGCCTATATCGGGGCAATGTTTGCCCAGACCATGCTGGAAAAATTCGATTGGACTCTGGCCAAACCTGCGGAATGGAGCACCCGAAAATATTCGCTGAACGTTGCGGCTCCTATCGGGAAAATGACGGCTACGATCAAACCACGTGGTTAAAGTTCGGCCAATATCTGATCGGCCAGTGACGCGACATCGCGGTGAGACTGGCGAAATTTTTTCGGGATGACAACAAACCGCGCATCGATGGTTGCTGCGAAATCCCGCACGAATTGAGCCTGCACAAACGGAAAATCCGCGTGCTGCATCAAGATCGTTTTAGGACGGATCAGATCATCGCGCCGAGACTGCGCCCAATCAACGGACAAATATGTGCAATCCGCGGCAGACCCAGTTCCCTTGCCTGCAAGGATGTCATCCAGATTGGGCTTGAGATATTCCCGAAAATACGATCCTGCGTCGTCCAGATGGGCAGGATCCACGTCATTGTCGGCCATCGCCAACAGTTGTTTGGCGGTTTTGACCCGCGCCGCCTGAGCGATGACAAAATTGGTCAAAACCCGCAACGTTTGCGGGGCATAGTGACTGGCCAATGCGCCAACGCGGTACATGCCCGATTTGTATTGTAGGGCGTCTTTGCGCGACAAAACGGGTGGATAGACATTTAACCCGAAGGCCAGCCGCGCGCGATTGGGCCGCAAAATGCCCAAGGTATAGGCCAATGCCATACCCGTCCCCATGCCCATTGGGGTGAACTCTTCAACGCCTTCGGCATCCAAAACAGCCAGATAATCCGCACAATGGCTATCGATCAGGCGGCGCCCCTCTAACCCGACAGCGTCAGAGGTTGCATAGCCTGCACGGTTCAAAACGATGACTTTCATTTTGCGGGCCCGAAACACTGCGTCAGTATCAAAAGGCAAATAACTGCCGCCCGAAAAATCGTTGCACCACACGACCGCATGACCGTCAGGATCGCCATAAACGCGGTAGCCCAGTTTCCGCCCCGCATCACGCATGATCATCCGCAGCTGGCCGCGCGGAACGGGCTGTTCTTCTTCGACAGAACTATGGGCCTGAATGCTATCGACAACGCGCTGGATGTCCTGCTGCCGATTAACAGACATTTTCTGCGCCAACGATTTGACCTGAGACCGAATTGTTTCGCGCGATTTCCCCAGCTGGTCCGCGATATCATTCACCGCCTCGCCGGTGACCAATAGCCGCAAAACAGTCATCTCCGAGGCCGAGATCAAAAAGCTGTCCATTAGGATTTGTTCGACCGACGTGCTGAGCTCTGTTCCCGTATCAACAACGATAAACTCATTCATGTTGGTTTTACGGACCAAATAAATTTGGGGTTCGGTCCGGTTCGTGGTTACGCGGACTAATGTTTCCGCACCCAACGCGCATTTTTTCAACCACGTTTTCAGACGCGTTAAATCAGAGGCAAATACGTTTTGTTCAAAAGCATCCCAATCACGGCCACCTTCGGCAACAACAGGCCGCCCATCAGCGTTCAACACGAATATTGGCGGCTTTGACAGACGCCGTTCCACCCCTAGCTGCGCAAGGTGCAACGACGTTAACCGATCCCATAACGGCTGCGACTGCGCCTCGATGCTTTGCAATCCATCCGGCGTTGCGTGATAAATCAACCACGCCTCCATCGTTGCCAGAAAGCGGCCAAAATGGGTCGGATCAATCGCGCATTGATACAATGACAAAAGCGCCGAATTCACGTCACTGGATGGATCGGTGGCCATCAAAAGCCCTATAACTTTGGTTTATCGGGCCAAGCTTATGCAAGGATTGCGGTTGTGTGAACCAATTTAAGGCAGATTCGCACGAACAATGTTACCCGCGTAAGTAGGCATAGCTAGGCAACCAAACCCAAACGGGTCGCAATAATAACAGCCTCGATCGTTGTACGGGCTTTTAATTTGCGTCGCAGATTGGCGGCGTGGAAATCGACTGTTGCGACAGAAATACCCAATTCATGCGAAATACGGTCGCGCCTGTACCCTTTGGACGAGAGTCGCAACAGGTCCAATTCGCGATTCGACAGTTGTGGAATTGCGCGGGGCGCCTCGTTCAGAAATAGGATAACTGCGACCAAGCCGCCCGATACTGGCAACGTGTTGACTTGCAACGAAACACCGCCCCCACAAGCGACATCAAACGACACAGGACGCCCATTCGCAGCCGCGTTCCTAGCGCGATAAAACTGTTCGTTTGGCCTAATGGTCAGTTGGTTTTCTTGCGTTGAAACACACTCAATCTGGTTTTCAATATGCCCAAACGCGGTATTCGAGCTCACAACACAGCCCGACGCATCAATCAACGCCAAACCAGCCCGATCCAAGTCAGGCGATAACGCGGATGCCCGTTCGATCTGTTTTGATGGCGATAATAACATAACTGCGTGCCCAAATACCCTTCACGCCTAAATTGCAGGCTACGGCACACCGTTTCGCCCCCCAAATGGGGGGCATGATGAGAATAATCAGCATAAAACCTAGATAATTAGGTAGTTACGTGTAGCCTGAACGCACATCCGTTTGGGAACGTTCAGATGAAAGACTCACCCAATTCCAAATCGAAACTATCGCAAACCGTGCACAGCGCCCTGCCCGATTTGTCGGTCGAACGGTTTGTCGATGCCGCGACCGAGTCTGATAATTCGCCCTACGAACGGTTCGTATTCCGTGCATTCGCGCAGTGCAGTTTCCCCATCGCGTTATTCGATCAGGACAATAAACTAACGTACGCGCGTGATCTGGACCCTATCTTTCCAGACACAATATGCGACGGCGGGCTTTCGGCGAACGGATGCGCGTTTGCAGTAAAAAACGACGCGCTGTTTTTCATTTATGATCGCATTGAACGATGGCCTGACGCCCCCAAAGGCACAAAATTTTTCGCGCTGCACCTAGATGCCGATCGTCTATCGTCAATTGCATCCAATTCGGCCGAAAACGCGGCATTGACCAACAGCGAATACATTCTGCTGGCGCATCTTTTACAAGGCGACGACCTACGCACAGCGGCTGAATCCGTTGGCGCCAGTTACGACACAAAGCGCAAACAGATCCAGAAAGTCATGGACAAACTGGGGCTGCATTCGCAATCAGCTATGCTGAAATCAATCGCGATGGATGTCGCCGCGCGGATTTTGGATGAATTGTTTGCTCAATCGCAACGTGATGCGGAAATTGCATTAGCCAAAAAACATTACGGCCGCGACATTATCATAAACCGCATCACGATTGGCGACGGTGTCGAAATTCCCGTTTGGGATTTTGGGGCACGAACCGGCCGCCCTATTTTGTATTTTCACAGCCTTCTTGCACCGGTCATTTTTTCGGATGATTTTGCACTGCGTCTAAAACAGGCCAATCTACGTCTGCTGATGGTACCGCGCCATTTTTTGGGTTTCGGTGAAATCGCATCCCCTGACATCAGGCAGGCGCGTTTAATCGCTCAGTTAGCCGAAACGGTCACCTATCTGTCCGAGGACCCAATGATCGTCATGGGCGATAGTGCGGGGTGCGCTTGGGCGGTTCGGTTTGCACGGGCACATACAGAATTAGTGTCGCATCTGTATCTTGCAGCAACGCCGCAATCCGGAAATGCGTGGAAACGCTCAACCCTGTTTAGCGAAGTCTCTACCCGCGTCAGGCAAAATGAACGGGTCATCAACGGCCTGACACGGTTGTATAATTTGATCGCCCGTGTTCCGACTTTGGCAAAACCTGCGCTGGGGCATATGTACAGACATTCAGATCATGATCAGGAAACGATCAAAGCGGCATTTGATACAGGCAACCTGCATCAATGGTTGAAATTGATCGCGAACCAAGCCGTGCACGCGTCCATGGATGAACTGATCAATCTACAGCGCGACTGGGTATCTGATTTGAGAAACCTGAATGTGCCCGTGACATTTTTACATGGGACCACCGACCCAATCTGCCCCATCGACGAAATTAAAGAGCTGTGCAACGATATCCCCCAAGCCACCTTGGCGGAATTTGATGATGCCGGTCATTTTGTCATCAGCCAGAAATTCAATCAGATCATCACGGGGCTTGCCGCCTAAAACCGATAGTCAAAACCGATCTGGCAATCGACATAGTCCGTTTCATATAGCGAAATATTGGAACCATGACGCGTGTAGGTGCAGCCAAAAGTCGGCGTTGCTCCCAGAAATTCGATCCTATCATCGGACAGCGTTAACCCGATTTTCGCGATATCATCTCGCCTTGCGTAATCGACACCGCTAAAGTCCTCATTATACCGACGCGCCGTCATTGATGCCGTAATGCCGCCCTGGATGTTGTCAGTAATCTCAGTTCGATAGTCAGCCCGCACCCCAACGCCCCAATATCGTTGATAACCAAGATCCGGCAAAGATCGTTCGACGGACAATCCCCAGCTATACCCATTGTCGTCAACGCGCTGCGCCCATCCCGCCGCGCCATAGACATAAGGCCCATCCAAATTGTCCTTGGTCAGATAATCGCGATGTTCCGCCCGTAAGGTGATTGTGCGGTCAACCTCACCTCTGTGCGTCCAAACCACCCGCGCCCCTATCGTATCACGATCCGAACCTGCATCGCCAAACCTCGCGCTGCTTATCTGCAGGCCAAAACGCCAATCATCATCCGCCGAATAGATCCTGTAGTCCGCTGATAATGATGCGTCCCAATGGCTGATATCTGCGTCCTCGTATGCTGTTCGCGACAGATTGCCCGTAACAGAAACGACGCGACCGCGTTTCACAGCCCAACGATAAGCCACCCCAGCAGAGAGTTGTAGCCCCACGCTGGCCTGACTTTCGCCCCCATTTTCAATTTCAAAATCACCAGAAGACGTTTCAAATACACGCGCGGTCGCAGCACGGTTCGCGTTGGAGCTAGGTCGTAAAGCAAACCCGCCTGTGACCTGCCAAGGGTGGCGTTTAATCGCTTTGGTCAATGCATCTAGGTAAATACCGGCCTGACTCGTTTCGCGTGTCAGATACAACAAATAGGCTTCGGCCCTGCGCGATTGGCCCGATTGAAGCATTTGTTCGGCCCGGGCCAACCGATCATAATTTACGTTTTGGGCCGCCCCAATCGGCGACCAAAACAGGTACAGGCACAGCGCGACAACACATCGTAAACCCCATGCCTGTACCATCACTCGTTACTCGGTCGCGACAAAACCGCCTTCGTGGTATTCGTCATCAATCGTACCAGATACATCGCCCTGAACGGCAACATCACCACCGTTGTCATAGAACGTGCCGTTCATTGTCATATCAATCACGTGAGGGTCGTCATCCGACAGCGTACCGTCTAGATCCGCGCTCATTCCGCCATTTCCGACCGAACCTGCAACGGTAAGCGTGCCTGTCAACGCACCATCATCGATCGCCGATCCATCAGTTTCGCTATAAAGCTCAAAGCTCGTCGCGCTCCCCGACGCGGTGCCACCATCGAAATCGGCAGTCAGGCTTAGGTCACCAACAGCCTGCATGTCCTCTGACTCCCCAATGTCAGAAATAACGACAACACCTGTCATCGTCGCACTACCCGTCATCAACGATGCAGACGCTTGTTCTAAATCGCCCTCATCAATGGCGTTGTATAGGGTTTCTAACGATGCATACTCCGCAGGAATAACCGCCTCGCCTTCTTCCTCGCTTCCCAAACATGCCGACAACGACATCGCAGCTGCACCTGCGCACAGGGCAAATCCAAATTTGTTCATAATCTATTCCAGTCCAATCAGTGCCCCCCAACTCGGGCATAGCCAATGGTCCGCTTTTACCGCCAACGGGACAAGCTATAGAAAACCCTAGGCTAATGGGGTGGATATGACGCTACGACCCATTAACAGGTCGTAGCGGACGCTTGTGATCAACTGTGCAGTCAGGCATATATCGTACGTTCTCAGGGCGGGGCGAAATTCCCCACCGGCGGTTAAAGCCCGCGAGCGCCTACGCATGTAGGGTCAGCAGATCCGGTGAAACTCCGGGGCCGACGGTTAAAGTCCGGATGAAAGAGAACCAGACGACGTCCCATCAGGGGCGACGAATGGGCTACGCCTTGGGACCATTTTGAAACGTATAGGAATGGTTCCATGACTAAAAAACTGAATATCGCTTTTATCAAAGCCCGCTGGCACGCGGATATCGTCGATCAATCCTTGGTTGGCTTTGAAAAAGGTATGGCCGACGCTGGCCAAAATGTAGACATCAAAACATACGACGTCCCAGGCGCATTCGAGATGCCGCTGCTAGCGAAAAAACTGGGTCAAAGCGGACAGTTCGATGCAATCGTCTGTGCAGCCTTAGTTGTTGATGGCGGAATTTATCGCCATGATTTCGTCGCGGCCGCAGTTGTTGACGGCCTGATGCGTGCTCAACTCGACACTGGGGTCCCTACCTATTCGGTATCCCTTACCCCGCATCATTTCCAACCAACAGCCGAACACATCGAATTTTATACCGACCATTTCGTTAAAAAGGGCGAAGAGGCAGCTAATGCTGTGCGGATGGTTGCAGCGCTGAACATCTAAACGATTTGGGCAGGTCGATTGTGCCTGTCCAGACACCTAATCCACGCACCTAGGTGGTTCGAGGGAAGCGTATAGTTCCGTTGGATGATTTTGGTTGCGGGGGTAGGATTTGAACCTACGACCTTCAGGTTATGAGCCTGACGAGCTACCGGGCTGCTCCACCCCGCGATGTTTGTGCTTTTTGCACTGTTGCCAGTTGGTTATGTTAAACTGGCTGGGGTATTTTTCATCGTTTTAGAGAGATTTATTGGTTTTTACTAGGTCTGGCGGTGACTTACTCTCCCAC